>OY970294.1:0-3753895 GCA_963716125.1 uncultured Flavobacteriales bacterium | reverse complement strand
AGGCAGTTTGTGGATTTTTATCAATCACATCTGTCCATAATAAAATGCTATTTTCCCAAACAGCAACTCTTTGATGCGCTTTAACGGTATAAAATGAAAGCAGAAGAAAAAACACAATACTGGCTGCTGTTTTATTTTTTTGATAAAAGTGATGAAGTATTAAAGCGATGAAGAAAAATAATGCAATATTAGCAATATAGGCGTAACGTTCATTGGTTAAGTCATTTCCTGTTGGGATAATTTTAACAATAAGTAAAATATTTATCAAGTAGAAAAGAGGTAAAAATAGAACAAGCTTATTTTTTTTGTAATATTTGATAATCAAAATAATAGCTAATATTAATAAAATAGGGCTGACATAATAATACCATTCTAAATTGCCGTTTGGTGGATAAAAATACTTGGCAGATTGAGAGATTGGAAGAATACTTTTGATGGGGTAAAATAGAATTGAATAACAGATCATGGAAATGCGTTCTAAAATAGAGTAATCATCCATAGATTTAATAAATTCAATGGATTGCTGTGCCTTAATATTAAGTATTCCAAATAAAAGTGAAAGTGCAAAAAATGGCACTTTTTCAACAATTAAACGGGATGTCCATTTTTTATTTTGAAACCAATCTATCAAAACCAAAACAATAGGAAGTACAACTGCTGCTGACTTGCTAAATAAGGCAAGAATAAAAAATAGTAGACTCAAACTATAATTGAGTTTCTTATTGAGCTGACTATTTTTAGAAAGATAAAAAATTAATGAAAGCAAAAAGAAAAAGCCATAGCATAAATCTTTTCTACTGCTCAACCACGCGACATTTTCAACACTTATAGGACTTGCAGCAAATAGCAGTGCTACAGCAATTGCAATGACTTTATTTTTAGAGATTTTTTGAATAAAAATATAAACAAAAAAAGTGTTTACCGTATGAAAAATAAGATTGCTCCAATGAAAAATTGAAGCTTCTCCATTTCCTATTTCCCATTCTATTGCCCAACTTAACGTAGTAATAGGATGATACAGACCTTCTATAAAGTTGGCAAACATAGCTTTTATGCCATCCCAACTTAAATTTTTTACGTAGATATTGTTGAAAATCAATATATCGTCATCATAATTGCTCAGGAATCCAAAATGTATTGATTGATAATAGATTAAAAATATCAACACAGGAAATAATAGATATAAAATGGGAGGAATATTTTTTTGCTGCATCTTTAATTTATATATCTTACGAAACTATTAAATTGTTTGAATAAAATTTAATTTTAATCTATAAAAGTCAAATTTTAGACAGAGATTTGAAATAGAATCCACTTTATTTGTAAAAAATAAGCTATGAATCATTTAGTAATCATCGGAAATGGTATTTCAGGCATCACTGCTGCAAGGCATGTACGCAAGCAATCCGATTGTAAAATCACTATCATTTCAGGTGAAACTGATCACTTTTTTTCTAGAACTGCATTGATGTATGTTTTTATGGGACATATGAAATATCAGCACATTAAACCTTACGAAGATTCCTTTTGGGAAAAGAATAAATTAGAATTAAAACGAGCTTGGGTGGAATCAATTAACACAGACGAACAAGCTGTTTTACTTTCAAAAGGAGAAAGAATAACTTATGACCAATTGATAATTGCTACTGGAAGCAAATCCAATAAATTTGGGTGGAAAGGGCAATATTTAAAGGGTGTGCAGAGTTTGTATACTTGGCAGGATTTAGAATTGCTGGAAGAAAATGTGAAGTCAGCTAAAACTGCCGTTATAGTTGGTGGTGGATTGATAGGAGTGGAGATGGCTGAAATGCTCCATACAAGAGATGTTGAGGTGATTATGCTAGTGAGAGAAAAAACCTTTTGGGGAGGAATTTTACCTAAAGAAGAAGGAGAAATGGTTTCCAATCACATTCAATCTAGAGGAATTAAAATTCAATATGAAACTGAATTGGATGAAATTTTGGATGATGGACATGGAAGAGTGAAAGGAATAAAAACTAAGAATGGGGATATTATCGAATGTGAAATTGTTGGTTTAACGGTTGGGGTTCATCCTAATATAGATTTGTTAAAGGATTCAAATATTAAAGCGGATAAAGGTGTTTTGGTCAATGAATTTTTAGAAACTAATATTCCAAATGTTTACTCCATAGGTGATTGTGCTGAATTTCATCAACATCCAACAGATAGAAAAAATATAGAGCAAGTATGGTACACCGGTAAAATGATGGGTGAAACAGTAGCTCAAACGATATGTGGTAATAAAACTGCTTATCAACCTGGTGTATGGTTTAATTCTGCCAAATTTGTCGATTTAGAGTATCAAACCTACGGTTGGGTTTGGAATGAAGTGAAAGAGATTGAAAATATGTTTTATTATCACGATCAAGAAAATGAACGTTTAATAAAGTTCATTTTTGATAAAAATACGGAGTCTATTTTAGGTATAAATGCTTTTGGTATTCGTTTGCGACATACTGTTTGCGATAAATGGATCAGAGAAAAAACCAAAATAGATACAGTTATTCAAAATTTGGGTGCTGCCAATTTTGACCCTGAAATATATAAAACGTATGAGGAAGATTTAGTCGAAAAATACAACTCTCAATTCAATAAAGAAATTCAACTGAAAATGAAAAAAAGTGGAATGATTGCTAATCTTTTAACTAAAATATTAAACTAAGCAGATGAAAATTTTACAAAGAATTGGATTGATTTTATTTTTTGCAGGCTTCATAGCTTTTATCTATGCCTTGTTTATTAATGAATATACAATTACCGAAAAAATAGTTAGAGATAATGCTGATAACAAAGAAAAGGGCGATGCTTTAGTAGAAAGTTTAAAGCCCCTTTTTGGAAATGTTTATGAAACTAAACATCTGTTTATTCAAGAGGTTACTAAAAAAGTAGAGGATTTGAATAAAGGTTACAGAGACAATAAAGAATGGGATAAGGTAATTGGCAACCAAAAGGAATTTTTATTTTATGTAACTAAAGGTTCTGCTATTGGCCCAACAAAAGATAAAGGCATGATGTGGCTTTTGCTCACCTTTGGATTAGGAATTTTTGGAGCACTACTTACCAATATTTTTAGTTATAATGAGAAAGCTGGTATTAAAAATAACGGTGTATTTTTTAGCACTTGGAAGGCTAGAGGTGTTATAGGGATTATTTTAGGAAGTTTTTTAATCGTCTTTTACATCTTTTTGTATTGGTATCCTGCCTATATTGCCGAATGGGCTTTAATGCTCGATCCTTTAAGTAAAATAATGAGTGGAGAAGCTGCTAGTCAGTGGTTTATTTATGGATTTTTATATACGCTTGCTATTTTAACGATGGGAGTTCGTTTTATAAAAAAATATAGACATAATAAATATCAGATTGTTAGAACCATTTCTGTGATGTTTTTTCAGACTTCATTTGCTTTTATCATTCCTGATATTTTAAAACGGTTGAGTGTTCCTTCTTATGATTTAAAAAATATTTTCCCATTGGATTATACCTTATTTTGGAACTATCGTTTGGATGAGTTTATGAGTAGTGGAGCAGTGGGTTATGTGATGTTAACATGGTCAATTATTTTATTTGTAGTTGGCGTTCCTATTATTACTTACTTCTTCGGTAAAAGATGGTATTGCTCTTGGGTTTGTGGTTGCGGTGGATTAGCAGAAACAGCCGGAGATGAATTTCGTCATTTATCTGATAAATCTTTAAATTCTTGGCGGCTGGAACGATTTTCTATTCATTCTGTTTTAGTTTTTGCAATTGTAATGACGGTAGCAGTTGTCTATTCTTATATTAGTGGAGCTGATGAGATATTAGGGTTACAAACCTACAAACTGCGTGAGTGGTATGGTTTTGCCATTGGTTCTGTGTTTGCAGGTGTTATTGGTACAGGATTTTATCCTATTTTGGGAAATCGTCCATGGTGTAGATTTGGTTGTCCATTAGCAGCTTATTTAGGAATGGTTCAGCGGTTTAAATCTCGTTTTAGAATTACCACTAATGGCGGACAATGTATTTCTTGTGGCAATTGCTCTACCTATTGTGAAATGGGAATAGATGTAAAATGGTATGCACAAAGAGGACAAAATATTGTACGTTCTTCATGCGTTGGTTGTGGTGTTTGTTCTGCAGTTTGCCCTAGAGGTGTGTTAAAATTAGAGAATGGAGTGGAAGATGGAAGGTTTAATGATGAAAGTATCTTTACTTTTGGCAACGATGGTGTAAAGTTGAAAGATAATCTCAAATTTTAATAAATTGCAGCAAAGTATAGTGGTGATTATACCGGCTTTTAACGAAGAAAATTCAGTTGGTAAAGTAGTAGAGGAAATTCCTAAAGAGTGGGTGCAGAAGATTATTGTGGTTAATAATAATTCGACGGATAACACTTCTATTAATGCAAAAAATGCGGGAGCCATAGTTTTAGATGAACCCAAAAAAGGTTATGGTAGAGCTTGTTTAAAAGGAATGAATTATATAAAAACCAATAACTTAAATCCTGATATTATTGTTTTTTTAGATGCTGATTATTCCGATTATCCTGCTGAATTACCATTATTAATTCAGCCTATTATTGATAAAGATATGGATTTAGTAATTGGTTCAAGAGAATTAGGTAAAAGAGAAAAAGGATCGATGACAATTCCTCAAGTATTTGGAAATAGATTGGCTACATTTTTATTAAAATTAATTTACGGTGTTCGCTTTACAGATTTAGGTCCTTTTAGAGCTATTAAATACAATGCATTATTGGCCATTGATATGCAAGATAAAACCTTTGGTTGGACGGTAGAAATGCAAGTAAAAGCTGCAAAAATGAAAATGAAAACTACTGAAGTGGCTGTAAATTATAAGAAACGAATAGGACACTCTAAAGTTTCAGGTACAGTAAAGGGTACTATTTTAGCAGGTTATAAAATTATTACGACAATTTTTAAATATGCTTTTTAATAATGTTGGATAACTACACTTTTCAAATATTTTTAATTGTAATTTACGGAATTGCCTTAAGTTTTATATTTTGCTATAGCTTAATACAAGTGTATTTAGTGTATAGTTATTTTAAAAGAAAAAAACTTTCTTCAACTGAATTTTCTATTGAAAATGCACCAATAGTAACTGTACAATTACCATTATATAATGAGTTGTATGTCGTAGAGCGATTAATCGACGCTATTTTAGCTTTTGATTATCCAAAGGAGAAATTAGAAATCCAAATTTTGGATGATAGTACAGATGAAACTGTTGAAATTATTAAAAATAAAATTAAAAATTATATTGATAATGGTTTTAATATCAAATATATTCATAGAATGGATAGGAGTGGATTTAAGGCAGGAGCTTTAGCCGAAGGTCTTGAAGTTGCAAAGGGTGAATTTATTGCCATATTTGATGCCGATTTCCTACCTAAACCTAACTTTCTAAAAAATATGCTTTCCGCGTTCAATAATCCTGAAGTAGGGATGGTGCAAAGCAGATGGGAGCACACCAATGAAAACTACTCATTATTAACTAAATTACAGGCATTTGGATTAGATGCGCATTTTTCAATCGAACAAGGAGGAAGAAATAATTCAGGTCATTTTATGAATTTTAATGGTACTGCAGGAATTTGGCGAAAAAGTACTATAGTAGATTCAGGTGGTTGGCAATCAGATACATTGACTGAAGATTTAGATTTGAGTTACCGAGCACAGTTAAATGGATGGAAATTTGAATTTAGAGAAGAAGTAGGTGCACCTGCTGAGCTACCTGCTGAAATGAATGCTTTAAAAACGCAACAATTTAGATGGACAAAAGGAGCTGCTGAATGCGCGCGGAAAAATTTATCCAAGGTTTTAATAGCTAAAAAGTTAGGTTGGTCAACTAAGATTAATGCGATTTTTCATTTGATGAATTCAGCGGTTTTTGTTTGTATTGTAGTTATTGGAGTTTTATCATTTCCCTTGCTTTACATTAAAAATGCCTTTCCTTATTTCGGTTTGGTTTTTAAAATAGGGAGCTTTTTTATTTTATCATTGCCCATTTTAGCTTTTTTCTATTGGGTTTCCATGTCTAAAGGGTATCAAAATAAGTGGAAAGCCTTTGCAGATTTTATTTATTTATTTCCCTTGTTTCTTTCAGTGAGTATGGGCATGAGTTTACATAATGCTATAGCAGTAATAGAAGGATATATGGGTAAAAAAACGCCCTTTATTCGTACGCCTAAATTTAACTTATCCAACGTAAAAAACAAATCTTGGCGGAACAATATTTATATAAAAAAATCAATTAGTTGGTTGAGCATATTAGAATTAATTTTAGCACTTTATTTTATATTGGCTATTTATTCGGCTTTTGTATTTAAGGATTATGGACTCTTACCTTTTCACATCATGTTAGCATTTGGTTTTGGGTTTGTTTCAATTAGCTCTATTTATCATTCTATCAAGGTAAAATCATGATACTAAATTGGAAAAATAGTTTGCTGTTATCTTTATCAGCAATTGTCTATTTTTTTGTTTTTTATCAAATAGATAGAAGCGAATGGTATTTTTTATTTCCAGCTATTTTTATACTCTTTTCTGCTTATTTCTTCATTATTTACAACAAAAATAAGCGTGAATTGATAGAAATTAAGCAAAGTTTATTTAAAAACTATCCAATATTATGGATTGCTATTTTGCTAAGACTGATTAGCTTATTTGCTATGCCAACTCTTTCTGATGATTTCTATCGTTTTTTGTGGGATGGAAATCTATTATTGAATGATATCAATCCTTATTTGTACCTTCCATCAGATTTATATTCAAGTCCTCCTGCTTTTTTTAATAATTTTCATCGGGATCTTTTTTATGCCATGAATTCTCCAAATTACTACAGTGTTTATCCAGCTGTAATTCAATATGTATTTTCATTGGTTGCTTTTTTTGCCAACAATAGTTTGCTGCATTCCATTATCATATTTAGATGCATTATTCTTCTTTTTGAAATAGGTATATTCATCATCTTGTCTAAGATTTTAGAAGAATTAAATTTGAGCAGAAAATCAGTTTTAATCTATGCGCTCAATCCACTTATAATAATAGAATTAGTTGGAAATTTGCATTTTGAAAGTATACTTATATTCTTTGTTCTATTGAGTATCTTTTTAATTCAAAAGAGTAAATATTTTTTGGCTGCAATTGCTTTTTCGCTTGCCGTTTGCACGAAATTTATCCCCTTATTGTTTTTGCCTTTAATATTGCGCTACATAGGATTAAAAAGATCGATTCCATTTTTAATATTACTATTTATTTCTTCAGTTCTTTTGTTCTTGCCATTTCTATCCAATCAATTGGTAGATCATATAGGCAGTAGTGTTGGATTATTTATCAAAACGTTTGAATTTAATGGCAGTATTTATTCTGTGGTTAAAGAATTGGGAATTTTAATAATGGGTTATAATACTATTGCAATACATGGGCCTGTTTTGGCAGTCGTTAGCTTATCATTAATCCTTTATATTTCGTTTAAAAGTAAATTGAAAGATTTTAGATCGCTGTTAACACTTTTATTAATTATAATAACCGTTTATTATTTTTTAGCTGCAGTAGTCCATCCTTGGTACATCAGTATGTTGGTGGTGTTAGTTGTTTTTAATCAAGGCATTAAATATCCTCTAATATGGTCAATGTTGGTATTTATTAGCTATTTTACCTATCGTTCAACTCAAAATGAGGAATTGGTTTGGTTAACATTGCTTGCCTATATTCCAGTATTTTATTTCTTTTATCGCGCTTTTGTCGAAAGTAATATTTTGGCTGTAGCAGGCGGAAGAAGAAATGATGAAAAAGAAAAGTTTTGAATTTCCTTAAACCGATTGATATAATTCAGGGAAATTTTTAAGCAACTCTATAGTTTTAGTTGGAAAATCTGTAATTATACCATCCACCCCTAAAGAAGCTAATTTAATAATCTTATTAGGTTTATTGACAGTCCAAACATTTACCTTTTTACCCATTTGATGAATTTTGTTCACCACTTTTTTATTTACATAACCTTGTTTTATGCCTACTTCACTCACAAAATTATAGCGCTTAAACTGTTTGTAATGTAAATTGCTACCTACATAGTAGGGTTTTATAGGAACAAAAGTGGCAAATAGTTTATGAATCGGACAATTCACCTTCATATCTCTTAAATCGAAAAGAGAATTGTCATCAAAAGATTGATAAATACAATGATCTTCTGCATCCATATCCTTTATTAATTGATTGGTAGCCCACTCAATTCCGGGGTGGTAATTTCTTTTATTTTTAATTTCAATCAACAATTGGGTTTTACCCTTAGTCAATTCAATGACTTCTTCTAATAATGGAATTTTTTCATGAGTATGTTTATGTGCGAAATGGTAGCCAAAATCCACCTCTAATAATTGCTCATAAGTCAATCTTTTAATATGTCGAACATTTCCACTAATCCTTCGCAAACTTCTATCATGAGCCACCACTATTTTTTTATCAGCTGTTAAGCGAACATCAATTTCTACACGTTCTACTCCAGCGTCTATTGCTTTTTGAATTGCTTCCAAAGTATTTTCAGCAGCTTCTCCAGCAGCACCTCTATGTCCTATAATAATGGTTTTATTCATGTAGTTAGCAAAAATGCATTATTTCCATTTCAATTCAAACAAATCAGTTCGTCTATCTTTCCAATTCCTTACACTTCCTGTAGCTCTTAAATTTTTCAATAAATCTACATCCACATCCGAAATTAAAGTCATTTCAGTGTTAGGAGTAGCTTCACTTACTACACCACTCGTAGGAAATGCAAAATCGCAAGGTGAAAAAACAGCCGACTGAGCATACTGAATATCCATATTGGTCACTTTCGGCAAGTTGCCTACACATCCTGCAATAGCTACATAACACTCATTTTCAATTGCTCTAGCTTGTGCGCAATGTCTAATTCTATGATATCCATTTTGAGTGTCTGTTAAAAAAGGAACAAATAAAATGTCCATACTTTCTTCTGCTAAAAGTCTAGCTAATTCAGGAAATTCAGAATCATAACAGATTAAAATTCCAATTTTCCCGCAATCAGTATCATAAGTCTGCAAATGATCTCCTCCTACAGTTCCCCAAACAGAATACTCGTCGGGAGTTACATGTATTTTCTTTTGTAACTCATATTGCCCATCTCTTTTGCATAAATAACAGCCATTATACAACTTACCATCTTCATAAATAGGCATACTGCCACCAATTATATTTACATTATAAGCTATAGCTAATTCTACAAATTTATCTCTAAAAGCATTGGTATATCCTGCTAGAGCTCGTATAGCATCGGGCGTACTCAAATCGTTAAACAAGGCCATTAAAGGCGCATTAAAAAGTTCAGGAAACAGAATAAAATCAGAATGATAACCACTTACAGCATCTACAAAAAACTCCATTTGATCAAAAATGGCTTCCACATTTTCTACATTTCTCATTTGCCATTGCACCACTCCAATTCGGATCACACTTTTATTTTTACCGATCAAGGTTTCTTTTTCCTCATAATAGATATTAATCCATTCTATTAAAGAAGCATATTCTTTTGATTCCTTATCTCCAACGAGGTATTTTTTTAATATTTTTTTAACGTGAAAATCATTGGATAGTTGAAAACTTAAAATAGGATCAAATAATTCTTTGGATTTTACTTTTTCTACATATTGAAAAGGCGTCAAATCTTTTGAAAAAGTTTCGTAACCTGGAATTCTACCACCTGCTATAATTGATCTAAGGTTAAGATTTTCGCATATTTCTTTCCTCGCATCGTATAGCCTTCTACCCAGTCGCATACCTTGATAGTCAGGGTGAACTAATACTTCAATACCATATAAGACATCCCCATTTGCATCATGAGTAGTAAATTTTCCTTCACCAGTTATTTGGTCATAGGTGTGATTGTCACCATACTTTTTATAATCTACCACTAAGGAAAAGGCACAAGCTACCACTTTTTCATTCACTTCAATACAAACTTGACCTTCAGGAAATATTTTTAAAATGGCTTTAATATCAGACCTTTCCCAATCATCATCTATGTTGGGATAAGCCTCTCTCATTGTTTCTTTTAAATCATTGAAATCGCTATAAAGGAAGTTTCTAATTTTGATTGTATAGTCGCCTGCAGATTCTTGTTTTTCCATAAATTATTTTTTCCAAATGTAAAATAAAGCAATATTAATACGATAATCATTCCTAAAAATAAATTAAGGATCTCTTATCTTCCTTTCTCTTCAAAATACATATAGTTGAAAACATTTCAGATTTATTTAGAATTTCAACTGCTTTTAAAATAAATTTGTTTTTTCAAATGCTTAATTTAAATTTTAAACATGAAGAATATATTTCTTATCCTTTTTGCCATTACTATTCAAAATCAATTATTTGCACAAAAAGATACTGCAAGGTATTATTGGAGTAATAAAAAAGTAAAAGCAGAAGGTCCAATGAAACAAGGTGGAATTGAAGAGGGGACGTGGAAGTTTTATGATCAAAATGGTGTGCTCAAGCAACTGGTGACTTATAAAAAAGGAGTATTTAACGGTCCTTATGAGAATTATTATCACAGTGCAGGAATTAGTGAAAAAGGGAGTTTTGTTGATGCCAAAAGAGATGGCGCATTTAGTACTTATTACCCAAGCGGAAAGTTAAAACAAGAAGGCTTTTATGATTTGGGTTATTTTGATAGTACTTGGACGTGGTATTATGAAAATGGAAATATAGAAAAGAAAGGTCATTTTAAGAACGATAAAATGCAAGATAAGTGGGAATATTATTATCCAAATAAACAACTAAAATCAGTTTCTAATTTTAAAGATGATGCAGGAACAGTTGAAGAATTTTATTCTGCTCAAGGCGAAAAGCTATTGACTGCCGGAAACGGAAAATGGGTGGAATATCATGAAAATGGTAAAGTTGCTAAAACGCTAATGTATAAAAATGGCATGCCCGAAGGTGATATGATTTCTTATGACGATTCGGGAAATGTTTTAGAAAGAGGAGTTTTTAAAAATGGATTAAAAGATGGCAATTGGTCTAGCTTTTATGATTTTAGCAAAACGATTAAACTAAGTTCTAAATATGAAGAGGGGAAAAGAGTGGGCAGTTGGAGTTATTTTTATCAGGATGGTGAATTAGCAAAAGACTTAGAATACCAAAATGATTTGGAAAATGGAAAATATAGAGAGTATTTTAGAAATGGAGCATTAAGCGCCAATGGATTTTATAAAGATGGCGAAAAGGATGGAGAATGGATTTGGTATTTAGCAGAAGGTCAAGTTGATATGAAAGGGGCTTTTAAGAATGGGAAGCAAAATGGAGAATGGACCTATTATTTCAACACCAACGGAAAAGTGTTGAGTCAAGGAAATTTTATCGCCGATAAAAAGGAAGGATTATGGAAATTTTATTATGAAAATGGAAATCTTTGGAAAGAAGGTGCTTATAAAGCCGATGAAAAAGATGGAAACTGGAAATATGCTTATGAGTCGAAGGCGAAGTTGATGGAAGGAAATTTTGCAGTAGGCAAAGAGAATGGTGAATGGACATCTTGGTTTGAGAATGGACAAATTAAAGATAAAGGAACATACACTAGCGGTATGATGAGCTCAATTTGGGTAGGATTTTATGAAAATGGGAAGAAAAGATATGAAGGAGCCTACAAAGACGGTATGAAAAATGGGTTGTGGAGTTTTTGGAATGAAAAAGGAATAAAAGAATTAGATCAAACGTATGAAAAAGGAATTACCAATGGCTTGAGAATTAGTTATTATACCAATGAAAAGATAAAGGATAAGGGGAACTATAAGGAAGGAGTTCAAGATGGGAAATGGGAGTACTTTTATGAGAATGGGAATAAAGAATTAGTGGCCACCTATAAAGAAGGTAAGCAAGATGGAAAGGTCTTGTCTTACAATGAAATTGGAACTTTAGAGAGCGAAAAAAACTACAAAAATGGTATTCCTGATGGCAAATTTATTTTCTATGGCAAAAAGGAAGGACAAATCATCAAACAAATGGAATATAAAGAAGGGAAAAAGGTAAAATAATAGAATTCATTAAGTAAATGAGCCGTCATATTTTAAAAAATGACGGCTCATTTTATTCTTTTGTGTTTATTATTTACTCCTTCTCTGAAATCATATGCACATCTCTTTGAGGAAATGGGAAACTGATACCTTCTTGATCAAATGCCTTTTTCACTTTTTCAATCGTTTCAAAATGCAAGTTCCAATAATCAGAATTCTTAGACCACACTCTCATGGATAAATTCACTGAATTATCTCCCAATCCTTCTACCCATATTTGTGGTGCAGGATCCTTTAAAACTCTCTCATCAGAGTTAACAATACGTTCTATAATTGATCTTGCTTTATCGATATCATCGCCGTAATCAATTCCGTAAGTCTGAACCAACCTTCTTGTGTCTTCCACAGAATAATTAGTTATAGCGTTAGTAGATAATGATCCATTTGGTACAAATATAACTTGATTATTAGGTGTTTTTATAATGGTATTGAATATCTGAATAGATTCCACAGTGCCTGAAAAACCCTGTGCTTCAATAAAATCGCCTACTTTAAAAGGTTTAATGATCAATATAATTACACCACCTGCAAAATTTTGAAGGGTTCCTGAAAGTGCCAAACCAACAGCCAAACCTGCTGCACCTAATATGGCAACAAAAGAGGTCATTTCTATGCCAATCATACTCATTACGGTAATTACCAAGAGTATTTTCATAATCATATTGAACAAACTCTTTAAAAAGGGTTTCAAGGAGGGATCTAAATCTCTTTTGTCTAGCATTTTTGAAATGCTTTTACTAAAAAATTTGATCACCCATAAGCCAATCACTAAGGTTAAAATTGCCAAGATCAATTTTGGGCCGTAGGTCATTACTAATTCTATTGCTTTGTCTTCGTACTTTGAAATGTCAATGTCTGTCATTTAATAGTTTATTTTTAATGATTTATAATTTGCAAACTTATTCATGTCAGCGATGAAAAACAATTATTTTGCCGAATGATTTATTTTGAGAAAATATCCGTACCTTTGCAGTCGATTTAAAGAATCGGGAATTGCAGAGGGGACAACAGTCCCCTCTTTTTATACAATGAATTAATGATTAGCGAATTAAATATCAAATCTTTAATTGAAGAGAAGTTAGAAGGAACCGAAAATTTCTTAGTGGATGTAACGGTTAGTTCTAACAATCAAATTCGTGTGGAATTAGATCACCCCGATGGGGTCAAAATTGACGATTGTGTGGCGATGAGTCGTCACATTGAGTCTTGTTTTGATAGAGAAAATGAAGATTTTGAATTGCAAGTATCTTCACCTGGTTTAGATCATCCATTTAAAGTGTTGCCTCAATACAAAAAGAATATTGGTAGAGAAGTAAGTGTTTTGAAAGTAAATGGCGATAAGTTGAAAGGAATTTTAACCGCAGTGGATGAAAATGAGGTAGAAATTGAATATGCTACCAAAGAGAAAATAGAAGGAAAAAAGAAAAAAGAAGTAGTCAACCATCAAGTAAAAATACCGATGGCTGATATAAAGGAAACTAGAATAATAATATCGTTTAAATAATAAAATAGAATGGAAAAGATAAATCTAACAGAGTCTTTTGCAGAATTTAAAGAATTTAAAGACATCGACCGTCCAACATTGATGAATATTTTGGAGACTGTCTTCAGAAATATGATCATTAAAAGATATGGTTCTGATGATAACTTTGACATTATCATTAACATTGATAAAGGAGATTTAGAAGTTTGGAGAAACCGTGAAATTGTAGAAGATGGTGAGGTAGAGGATGAAAATCAGCAAATTGCTTATTCAGATGCGATTAAGATAGAGCCTGATTTCGAAGTTGGAGAAGAGGTTTCTGAGGCTGTAAAAATGTTAGACTTTGGTCGTAGAGCAGTATTGGCATTACGTCAAAATTTGATTTCGAAAGTGTTGGAATTAGAAAAAGATAATATCTTTAAAAATTATAAAGACAGAGTTGGTGATATTATCACCGGCGAAGTGTATCAAGTGTGGAAGAGAGAGTTGTTGGTGTTGGATGATGAAGGGAATGAATTGTTATTGCCTAAATCAGAACAAATTCCAAATGATTACTTCAAAAAAGGAGATTCATTGAGAGCAGTAGTTTCACAAGTTGAAATGAGAAACAACAAACCAATCATTACTTTATCAAGAACTTCTCCTGTATTTTTAGAGCGTTTATTTGAAATGGAAGTGCCTGAAATTTTTGACGGTTTAATTACCATCAAAAATATTGTGCGTGAGCCAGGTGAGAGAGCAAAAGTTGCTGTAGAATCTTATGATGATAGAATTGACCCAGTTGGAGCTTGTGTAGGAATGAAAGGGAGTAGAATTCACGGCATAGTTAGAGAATTGAGAAATGAAAATATTGATGTAATCAATTATACTGCAAACACTCAATTATTTATTACTAGAGCTTTAAGTCCTGCTAAAATTAATTCTATTAAATTAGATGATGAAAATGGTAGAGCTGAGGTTTATTTAAATCCAAATCAGGTTTCATTAGCAATTGGTAAGGGTGGACATAATATTAAGTTGGCAGGAAAGTTGACCGGTTATGAAATTGATGTTTTCCGTGATCAAGATGAAGCTCACCAAGATGATGTGGCATTGGATGAATTTTCTGATGAAATTGAAGCTTGGATTTTAGATGAGTTGAAAGCTGTTGGTTGTGATACTGCAAGAAGTGTATTAGAATTATCAATAGAAGATTTAGTGAAAAGAACAGACTTAGAAGAAGAGACCATCGAAGAAGTTCGAAATATCTTGAAATCTGAGTTTGAATAGTCTTTGCCTATGAGTATATAAGCAAGAGATTTTTTAAATTTGTAAAAAATAGGACGAAAACAATATGTCTGATAAGGTAATAGCGAAAAGATTAAGTAAAGTAGCAAGAGAACTCAATGTGGGTATAAGTACCATAGTTGACTATCTTTCTACTAAGAATATTTCTATTGAGAGTAATCCCAATACAAAGATTGATAACGATACTTACATCATACTTTCGAACGAATTTCAATCTGAGAAAAGTGCCAAGGAAGAGTCTGAAAAAGTGACACTTCCTACTAATGAACGCGCTACAATTAGCTTAGGTGCTAAAGATGAAAAAGTAGCTGAAAAAGAAGTAGAAGAGGAAGACGAAGAAGATGACGATGATGGAGTTTTAATCAAAAATATTTCGCAATCAGACAAAGTTGTTGAAAAAACAGAAAAGGCTGTTGAAGAAAAACCTGAACCTAAAGAAGAAATTCCTGTTGAACCTAAAGTTGAAGAAGAAAAAGTAGAATCAACTGAAGCTAAACCTTTAGTTGAAAAAGAGGAGCCAACAGATAAAAAAGTTGAAGAGGTTAAGTCATCTCCAGATGATATTAAAAAACCAAGTGAGGAGTCTTCAGGTCCTAAGGTTTTAGGTAAAATTAATTTGGATGAATTAAATCTGAAGACACGTCCAGACAAAAAGTCTAAAAAAGAGAAAGAAGCGGAAGAAGCTAACAAAAAAGCTAAAGCTGAAGAAGAGAAAAAAGCAAATGCTGCAGCTGCAGTAAAAGCCAAAAAAGAAAAAGAAGCTGCTGATAAAGCGCAAAAAGAAAAAGAGAAATCAACTTCTACAAAAGCTTCAGATGATAAAAAAGCGACAACTGATATAGTAACTAAGAAAGAAGAAACAGATAAGAAGTCGATTGAAAAAGAGGCTGTCAAAGAAAGAGAAGAAATTAAAACCTCTTATGAAAAATTAGATGGTCCTAAAGTTTTAGGGAAGATAGAATTACCTTCAAAACCAACAAAAAAGCCTGTTGCTTCTTCATCTGATAAAAAAGAAACAGAAAAACCAAAGCGTAAACGAAGAAAACGTTTAAATACTCCTCAAGAAACGGCTCAAGAGAAAGATGCTAGAAGAGGAAAAGGGCCAAGAGGAGCTAAAGGTAAAAAAACAAATGAGGCTAAACCTGAATTAACTGAAAAGGAAATTCAAGACCAAGTAAAAGAAACTTTAGCCAGACTTCAAGGGAATACATCTAAATCGAAAGGTTCTAAATACCGTCGTCAAAAAAGAGATGCGGTAAGTGAGCAAACTCAAAAAGATTTAGAAGAACAAGAAGCACAATTAAAAATTCTGCAAGTAACTGAATTTGTAACTGCAAATGACTTGGCATCTATGATGGATGTGAATGTGAATGAAGTTATATCAGCTTGTATGAGTTTAGGATTGTTTGTTTCCATTAACCAACGTTTGGATGCGGAAACAATTTCAATTGTAGCAGAAGAATTTGGTTTTGAAATGGAATTTGTAGATTCTGAAGAACAAGAATCTGTTGAGGAAGAAATTGACAATCCTGAAGATTTAGTTGAAAGATATCCTATTGTAACTGTAATGGGTCACGTTGACCACGGTAAAACATCTTTATTAGATTATGTTCGTAAGGCGAATGTAATAGCAGGTGAAGCAGGTGGAATTACACAACACATTGGAGCTTATAATGTAGAGATAGAAAGTGGTAAGAAAATTACCTTTTTAGATACACCAGGTCACGAGGCATTTACTGCCATGAGAGCTAGGGGTGCACAAGTAACTGATATTGCAATTATTGTAATTGCAACGGATGACAATGTGATGCCACAAACAAAAGAAGCAATTAATCATGCTCAAGCAGCAGGTGTGCCTATAGTTTTTGCTTTAAACAAAATTGATCGTCCTGGTTCTAATCCGGATAAGATTAGAGAAGAACTTTCTCAAATGAATATTTTGGTAGAAGAATGGGGTGGAAAATTTCAATCTCAAGAAATTTCTGCTAAAACAGGACAAGGTGTAGAAGATTTATTAGAAAAAGTATTACTAGAGGCGGAAATACTTGAAGTTACAGCTAATCCAAATAAAGGGGCAGTTGGAACTGTGATTGAATCTGAATTGGACAAAGGTAGAGGATATGTATCTACTTTATTAGTGCAAACGGGAACCATGCGAATGGGAGATGTTGTATTGGCAGGATCTCATTATGGTAGAGTAAAAGCTATGTTCAACGAAAGAGGTCAAAAAATTATAGAAGCCGGACCTTCAATGCCTGTTTCATTGTTAGGGTTAAGTGGTGCTCCAAATGCAGGTGATAAGTTTAAAGTAATGGCAGATGAGAGAGAAGCGAGAAATATCGCAACTAAACGTCTGCAATTACAAAGAGAGCAAGGAGTTAGAACTAAGAAGCACATTACGTTAGATGAAATTGGAAGACGTATCGCTATCGGTGATTTCCAAGAGTTAAATGTAATTGTTAAGGGTGATGTGGATGGTTCTATTGAAGCATTATCTGATTCATTATTGAAACTTTCTACTGATAAAATACAAGTGAATATGATTCATAAATCAGTTGGAGCAAATTAGTGAGTCTGATATGATGTTAGCAGCAGCTTCTGATGCGATAATTGTTGGTTTCCAAGTTAGTCCATCTATCAATGCAAGAAAAATTGCAGAACGTGAAGAGATTGACATCCGATTATATTCTATTATATATGATGCCATTGAAGAAATTAAGACTGCGATGGAAGGAATGTTAGCTGCTAAAATTGAAGAGCGTGTAACTGCTACATTAGAAATTAGAGAAACATTTAAAATTTCTAAAGTGGGTACTATTGCAGGTTGTATGGTATTAGATGGTAAAGTTAATCGTAACCACAAAGTAAGAATAATTAGAGATGGAATTGTAGTTTACACAGGATTATTAGGATCTCTTAAACGTTTCAAAGACGATGTAAAAGACGTATCTAAAGGTTATGAATGTGGATTAAACATCGAAAACTTTAACGATATTAAAGATGGAGATATTATTGAAGCTTACGAAGAAGTGGAAGTAAAACAAACGCTTTAAGTCTTAATAAATATAAAATGATTGAAATCCTGCTTCGAAAGAAGCGGGATTTTTGTTTAAACCATTGATAATATCCATTTTTTACAAAACAAAGCTAAAATTTAAATTAACCTAAGTTCGATTATTATTTAGGAATTCATATTTTCTGAAATTACAATATACAAAGCAGATATTTAGATATATAGCGCCGTGCCTGGCGAGCCTTGGCAGACAGGAGCTATATTCTAAAAATCAAACGCAATAGATTTTTATTTCTGGGAAAGTTTTAACTTATACCAATTAAGTTTTTTAATGCCGCATATAAATTTTATTGAACCATTTTAAAAACGTAGAATTGGTAAATGCCGAACAGTAAGATAAGGAGCAAATGAGGAACGAAGTGTGCGACATTAGATTACTAAATCGGTATTATTCCACCTTTAAACAGTAATCTTCTTCTTAAAATTTCCTTGAAATAGCTTGCTATTTCATCACTAATTTTAATCGAATCCCACTATTTAATGGTGTTCTGAATCCTTAAGAATAACCGAACTCAGGTTATTAAGAAAAAAATATTGCTTCCTATCTGTGAGATATTTATCTCATTTGGAGATTTTTAGCAGAGTTTAAAGTTTTTAGATTCACACAACTCAAATGCTGATGTAAGTGGTACTACAGTTAATGTTTCTCTAGATTCAGATGTTTTTCCAAAAGGAACAGTTCCTGACGTAAAGTTGTATGTAAAAAATGTTTCTTCATCACCTGATTCTATTAAAGTTGGTTTGAAACAATATGAATTAGCAACTCTTGTAGATAGTACCTCCAATTATTTTTGTTGGGGATTTACTTGTTTAGGAGCCTTTACAACAGATTACCAACCTATTCGTTACAATGATCCAAGTGATATTTTTTATATTCTAAAGGATTCATCGAACAAGACATTATCAATATATTATGAGCCAAATAATTTTTATAATGGTATCTTTTCAAATCCAAATTATGAAATAGGTAATCAAAAGTTTTTATAGGTGGCTTATGATTTAAATAATCCAAATGATTCTGTAGGAGTTACTATTTCGTTTGACATCACTAGTCGCATAAACGAAATGTCTAAAAATGATTATTCAGTTAAAGTAGGTTCGAATCCATCTAATGAGCAAATGAATTCTACTGACGATTTGAAGAAAAATTTTGCAAGTAAATTTATTCAAATCTATGATTTATTGGGTAATAAAGTAAAAACAGTTGCAGTTACTTTTAATAAAGGAACTATTAATTTGGATGCATCTGATTTAAATTCAGTAATTTATTTCTACCATTTTATGATAGACAATAAAGCTACCTCACCACAGAAATTGATTATTATAAAATAATAGAAAACACTATTTCAAAAGTATTTGAGCCAGTGAAGCTAATCCTTCACTGGCTTTTTTTTGTATAATAATATAATCATCCAATTCAGCTGAAATAGGAACTTGCGTATCTACTAAATATTTTTTGCAATAAGAATTGGTAGCTGTTACCAAGCTAGCTGCAGGATAAACATTAAGAGAAGTTCCAACAGTTACAAAGATATCTGCATCATTTACTATTTGAAATGCTTTCCCCATATTGGGAACTGCTTCTCCAAACCATACCACATGCGGTCTCAATTGATGTCCATCTTCACAAAGGTCTCCTATTTCGATGTCTTTACCTTTTAAATCATAAATTAATCGAGGATTTTTGCTGCTTTCGGCTTTGTTTAATTCTCCATGTAAATGTAAAACATGGGTGGATCCTGCTTTTTCATGTAAATTATCCACATTTTGTGTGATTACAGTAATGTCAAAACTTTTTTCCAAGCTTGCTATAATTTTATGTGCCTCATTGGGTTCTGCTAGTCTTAACTGCTTTCTTCTTTCATTGTAAAATTGTAAAACCTTTTTTGGGTTAGCTTTAAAAGCTTCTGGAGTAGCTATTTCTTCCACTTTATAATTTTCCCATAATCCATTATTGTCTCTAAAAGTTTTTAAGCCACTTTCTGCACTCATTCCCGCTCCTGAAAATACTACTATTTTTTTCATTTTTATACGATTGATTTAATACCAAAGTAACTAAAAAGTGTTTTTCTATCCACTCAATATTGTTTACTTTTACAGGCTATTAAGATAAGAAAAAATGCCAAAAAGTAGAAAGCAAATAGAAGCCTTAGATTATCATTCACAAGGCAAGCCGGGAAAGATTGAAGTTATACCTACAAAACCATACAGCTCTCAGAGAGATTTATCATTGGCTTATTCGCCTGGAGTCGCAGAGCCATGTAAGGCAATAGAGAAAAACAAAGAAGATGTTTATAAATACACTGCCAAAGGAAATCTAGTTGCCGTAATATCTAATGGAACTGCGGTTTTGGGATTAGGAGATATAGGTCCTGAAGCTTCTAAACCAGTAATGGAGGGAAAAGCATTGTTATTTAAAATATTTGCTGACATTGATGTTTTTGATATTGAAGTAGATAATAAAGATGTTGATCGTTTTGTAAATACTGTTAAAGCCATTGCTCCAACTTTTGGGGGAATAAATTTAGAAGACATTAAAGCACCTGAATGTTTTGAAATAGAAAGACGTTTAAAAGAAGAGTTGGATATTCCTATAATGCATGATGATCAGCATGGAACTGCTATTATCACTTCTGCTGCTTTATTAAACGCATTGGAATTAGCCAATAAAAAAATTGGAAAGGTCAGTGTGGTAATTAATGGTGCTGGAGCTTCTGCAATGGCATGTGCTAAATTATATATTGCTTTAGGAGTAGATCCTAGAAAACATGGTGATGTGTGATAGTAAGGGAGTTATTCGCAAAGACAGAGATGACTTAAATGACTACAAAAAAGAGTTTGCTACAGATAAGGACTTAACAACTTTGTCGGATGCAATGAAAAATGCCGATGTATTTTTAGGCTTAAGCAAAGGAAATGTGGTTTCTAAAGAAATGGTAAAATCAATGGCAGATAATCCAATTGTTTTTGCTTTAGCTAATCCTGATCCTGAAATTGCTTACAAAGAAGCAATGAGTAGCCGTAAGGATATTATAATGGCAACTGGTAGATCAGATCATCCTAATCAGGTGAATAATGTATTGGGATTTCCATTTATTTTTAGAGGGGCTTTAGATGTTAGAGCCACAACTATTAATGAAGAAATGAAATTGGCTGCTGTAAAAGCAATTTCGAATTTGGCAAAAGAGCCAGTTCCAGAGGAAGTAAATCAAGCTTATGGAATTAGAAATTTGATTTTTGGGCGTGATTTTATTATTCCTAAACCATTGGATCCAAGATTGATATTGGCAGTCGCTCCTGCAGTGGCAAAAGCCGCAATAGATTCAGGTGTGGCTCAAAAAACTATTGAAGATTGGGAAGCTTATGAAGAAGAATTAAGTGTAAGGTTAGGATTAGAAAATAAATTAATTAGAAATTTAACAGAACGAGCTGTTCAAAATCCAAAGAGAGTTGTTTTTGCTGAAGCAGACATGTACAAAGTATTGAAAGCTGCTCAAATAGTTAAAGACGAAGGAATAGCTATTCCAATTTTATTAGGAAATATTGATAAAATCAAGCAGCTAATAAAAGAAAATCATTTAGATTTAGAAGATGCTAAGATTATTGATCCAAAAGCTGCTGATGAAGAAGAATTGAGAAATAAATATGGCAATTTGCTCTATGCTAAGCGTCATCGAAAAGGTATGACTAAATATGAGTCTTCTCACAAAATGAGAGATAGAAACTATTATGGCGCCATGATGGTGGAAGCTGGAGATGCAGATGCATTTATTTGTGGAATTACAAGAAATTACCCAGAGACCATTAAGCCTGCTTTGCAATCTATTGGTACTGAAGATGGAGTGAATAAAATTGCAGGAATGTACATCGTTAATACCAAAGATGGGCCAGTATTTTTTGCGGATACAACTATCAATGTTAATCCTACAGCACAAGATTTAGCAGATATCACAGTTTTGACAGCTAAGTCTGTTAGCAGATATAAAGTAAAACCAAGATTGGCGATGCTATCTTTTTCTAATTTTGGATCTTCTGAATTTGAAGAAGCTAAAAAAGTGAGCAAAGCAGTTGAAATTTTGCATAAAAATCATCCTGAAATAATTGTGGATGGAGAAGTTCAAGCTAATTTTGCCATGAATAAGGAATTGTTGAACGAGCAATTTCCTTTTAGTATTTTAGCCAATAAAAAAGCGAATGTTTTAATATTTCCTAATCTATCAGCAGGTAATATTGCTTATAAATTAGTTCAAGAAATGTCTGAAGCGGAAGCTATAGGGCCTATTCTTTTAGGAATGAAAAAACCAGTTCACATTTTACAGTTAGGTTGTACAGTTAGAGAAATCGTAAATATGGTTACAATAGCGGTAATAGACGCTCAAACAAGTAAAGATTAATGATAGCGCACATTCAAGGAATATTAGTAGAAAAAACACCCACTTATGTAGTAATAGAAACTGGTGGAGTAGGTTATAGAATATTTATTTCATTGACCACATTTAGTGAAATCGGCGATACTAAAGCTTGTAAGTTATTGACTCATTTAACAATTCGTGAAGATGCGCACCTGCTTTACGGCTTTATGCACGAAAATGAAAGAGCTTTATTTAGGCTCTTAATTACTGTTTCTGGCGTTGGTACCTCTACAGCTTTAATGATTTTATCTTCATTAAGTCCTGATGAAACACGTCAAGCAATTTTATGTTCTGACATAAATTCTTTAAAATCAGTGAAAGGAATTGGAGCAAAGACGGCACAACGAATTATTATTGATTTAAAAGATAAACTAACAAAAGATAGTTTGGATACAGATTTTTCTTTTAGTGAGAACAATACTATTAAAGAAGAAGCGTTATCTGCTCTGGTAATTCTAGGTTTCAACAAAAATTTGGCGGGAAAGGCTGTTGCCAAAATTATAAAAACCTCTCCTGATTTAAGTGTAGAGGACGTTATTAAACAGGTACTTAAGAGTATATAGAATTAGCATATTACATTTGAAGATTAACATCAAAACCACATTCAGGTCTATTACAGTTTTAGGCGTGCTAGGAGTCTTTTTTGGCTCTACTAGGGCTGATGAAATCTTCTATGCAGAAAATTACCGAGAAAAAAGTGCGGAAATTTCTGTAGAAATAGATAATACTGCTGCTATTGTAACAATTCCTGCCGATTCGACTGAAGATGATACGTTAGATCTAATCTATCCTTTTAGAGATAAAAGTGCTGACCCTTTCACCAATGATAAAAGTCCGCTTTATCTGAAAGATCCGAACAATATAAAATCAGGGTTTGAATACGATCCAGTAACTGGACAGTACAATTATTACGAACGTATTGGAGAAAAATACTATCGCAGTCCAACTTACATGAGTTTAGAAGATTATGCGAATTATGATGCGGATAAAAGGATGAAAGATTATTGGCGTTCTAAGTCTGAAGCAGAAACTTTAGAGCGTTCCACAGGTTTTAGGCCTCAATTGCAAGTAAAAGGCGAATTATTTGATCGAATTTTTGGTGGAAATACTATCGATATTAGGCCTCAAGGTTCCGCTGAGCTTTCTTTTGGAGTGAACATCAGTAGAAGAGATAATCCAATATTGCCTGAACGCCAAAGAAGAACAGCTAATTTTGATTTTAATCAAAAAATTCAATTGAATGTAATTGGAAATATTGGTGAAAAATTAAAACTACAAACATCCTATAACACAGAGGCTACTTTTGATTTCGAAAATCAAATGAAGTTGGAATATACAGGTTATGAAGATGAAATTATCCAAAAAATTGAAGCCGGTAATGTGTCACTTCCATTACAAAGTACCTTAATTCAGGGAAGTCAAACCTTATTTGGGGTTAAAACAGAATTGCAGTTTGGTAGATTGAGAGTCACTTCAATTTTTTCACAAGAAAAAGGAGAAAGAAAACAAATAGCCGTCAAAGGTGGAGCTCAAGTGCAAACATTTGAAAAGTCTGCCTTGAAATATGAAGAGAACAAACACTTTTTCTTAGCGCACTTTTTTAGAGAAGCCTATGAACAAGCATTGGCAGAGCCACCAAGAGTAAACTCTAGAATTCAAATCACAAATGTGGAAATATATGTTACCAACAATCAAGGTGCTTATACCAACACTAAAAATATCATTGCATTTCATGATTTAGCTGAAAACAGTAGAATTAATAATACCAATTTAGTAACTCGTATTCCTGATACCATTGTTCCTTCCAACTATGCAAATGATTTGTATAAAAATTTGAATGGAAATGGTTCTTTTTCAAATACTGGTCAAATTCGAAATTTTAATAATGCCGACCAAGCTTTAGCTACAAATGGATTAAGAACTGGAGAGGATTACGAAAGGCTTCAAAATGCTGTTTTATTAAATCCTTCAGAATATACCGTCAATAAAGAGTTGGGATATATTTCTTTAAACAGAACTTTAAATCCACAAGATATCTTAGCAGTTTCTTATCGTTATACTTACAATGGGAAAGTATATCAAGTGGGTGATTTATCTACTGATGGGATAGATGGACAAGATGCATTGTTTCTTAAGCTTTTGAAAGGAACTATTATAAATACACAAATTCCTATGTGGGATTTGATGATGAAAAACGTTTATTCATTGGATGCTTTTAATGTGAATCCTGAAAATTTTCGTTTTGAAGTATGGTATTTAAATTCTGAAACAGCTGTAGAGATTCCTTACATTCCAGCCGGTGAAATTGATAAAACACCTTTGTTAAATGTTTTAAAATTAGATAGATTAACCATTAATAATACACAAACACCAAAGGGTGACGGAGTATTTGATTTTTTGCCTGGGATTACGATTAATGAAAAAACAGGCAGAATATATTTTCCTGTATTAGAGCCATTTGGAGACTTTTTAAGAAGCCAATTTTCTGATAGTCAATTGGGAGATAAGTATGCTTTTGACTCCTTGTATAGTACTACCCAAGCCTTGGCAGAACAAGATGCTACTCACAATAGATTTACGTTTAAAGGAAGTTATCAATCTTCCTCCTCTTCTGAAATTTCTTTAAATACATTTAATATTCCACAAGGTTCTGTAACGGTTACAGCTGGAGGCGCGCCTTTGGTAGAGAATCAAGATTATCAAGTAGATTATAATTTAGGTAGAGTTACCATCTTAAATAAAGGAATTTTAGAATCTGGCACACCCATTAATATTTCATTAGGAAGTAATTCTTTATTTAGCGTGCAGACTAAAACCTTACTGGGTTCTCGATTTGATTATAGAGTATCTAAAGATATTTCATTGGGTGGTACAGTTTTAAATTTGACTGAACGACCAATTACTCGAAAAATAAATATTGGGGATGAACCTATTTCTAATACTGTGGTAGGATTGGATGGAACTTTTAGGTCTGAAGTGCCATTGTTGACCACATTTGCTGATAAACTGCCTTTTTATGATACCAAAGAAAAATCTGTTTTCACACTGCAAGCAGAAGCCGCGCGATTATTTCCTGGTAATTCTAGAGCAATATCTAAGGCTGGAGTAGCTTATATAGATGACTTTGAAGGTTCACAATCTATCATTGAAATTAGAAATGCAATCAGTTGGAAATTAGCAAGTACACCTCAAGGTCAAGAAGATTTATTTCCTGAAGGGGAATTAAATGGAGATTTGGCCTATGGTTTTAATAGAGCTAATTTGTCATGGTATACTATTGATCCTCTATTTTTTAGGAACGATAATAGAACACCCTCTAATATAAAAAACTCTCCATCACAATCAAATAACTTTTCTAGACAAGTATTAGAAACAGAAGTTTTCCCAAACAAAGATCCTAACCCCGGATTAATCAATAATATTTCTACTTTAGACCTAGCATTTTATCCTGAAGAAAGAGGCCATTTAACTATGATGCAAATGGTCGTCCGGGAGTATCAGCAGGATTGAATGCAAATGGAAGTTTAAAAAATCCTGAGAGTAGATGGGGTGGTATTATGCGTGATATTCAAACAAGTGACTTTGAAGCTACCAATGTAGAATTTATTCAATTTTGGATAATGGATCCATTTAATTCACAAGATGGAAATCCAAATCAGAATGGTGGAGATATGTATTTCAATATAGGTAGTATTAGTGAAGATATTTTGAAAGATGGACGACTTATGTTTGAAAATGGCTTGCCTGATGATGGTGGAACCGCTAATACATCTAATGTTATTTGGGGTAGAGTTCCAACTGCATCTTATGTAATCAAAGCATTTGATAATACTTTGGAAGCACGAACGAATCAAGATGTAGGATTAGATGGTGTCAACAATGCTAGAGAAAGAACAGCCTTTACCAGCTATTTGAACCAACTACAAAGCATATTAGATGCCAATGCTTTTAATGATTTCAATGCCGACCCCTCCAACGATGATTATCACTATTACAGAGGTTCTGATTATGACAATGAAGGATTGACCATACTTCAAAGATACAAAAGGTACAACGGTACAGAGGGAAATTCACCAGTAGAAACAGGTAATTCTGCTTTTTCTACTTCAGCTTCTACTTTGCCAGACAATGAAGATATAAATGGGAATTTCAGTTTAGATAGAACAGAAGCATATTATCAATACAGAGTTGATTTATCACCTCAGTCGTTACAACCAGGAAATGTTGGAACTAATTACATTACCGATGTTTTACAAGGTACTTCAAAGATAAATGGAGAGGTCAAACAAGTAAATTGGTATCAATTTAAAATTCCAATTAGAGAGCCTGAAAAAGTAATTGGAAATATTCGTGACTATAAATCGATTAGATTTATGAGAGTTTTCTTAAAAGGATTTGATGAGCAAGTAATTGTTCGTTTTGCTCGATTGGGTTTAGTGAGAGGAGAGTGGAGAAAGTATACCAATGATCAATTAATACCTGGCGATAGTCACTCCGATGAAGATGGCTCAACCACCTTCAATATATCAGCAGTGAATGTGGAAGAAAACTCCAATAGAAGACCAATAAATTATGTCATACCTCCTGATATTCAGAGAGAAGTAGATTTTGGTACAACGAATTTAAGACAAATAAATGAGCAATCTTTGGTACTAAATGTTTGTAATTTAAATGATGGATATACACGTTCAGCATATAGAAACCTAGATTTAGATATCAGACAATATAAAAGAATTAAAATGTATGCTCATGCTGAGGCTGCTGGCGATGAAAATGCATTAAAAGATAATGATATTGCAGTAGTAATGCGTTTGGGTACTGATTTTGAAGAAAATTATTATGAATATGAAGTGCCATTAATTGTTACACCTTTTGGAACTACCAGTTCTAATGATAGAGCAATTTGGCCTGAAACCAATAACATTGATTTGCAATTCGAGAAATTATTACAAGCTAAAAAGAATAGAAATGCATTATTGTTAAATCCTAGTTCAGGTGTTAGCATCACTAGACCATATGTAGAAGCTGACGGAGATAGAAAGATTATTCGAATCAAAGGAAATCCAAATCTTGCTGAAGTGAGAGTAGTGATGATAGGAGTAAAAAACTTGAGAACAGGCGAAACTTCTTTTAATGATGATGGATTGCCAAAGTGTGCAGAGGTTTGGGTGAATGAGTTGAGACTATCTGATTTTGATAATCAAGGTGGGTGGGCAGCTACTGCAAGAGCTACTGCACAAATTGCAGATTTAGGAGCCGTTACCCTATCGGGAAGTATGAGTACACCAGGGTGGGGAAGCTTGGAGCAAAAATTGAATGAACGACAAAGAGAAACTAGAATGGCCTACGACCTTTCTACTTCCATAGAGCTGGGAAAGCTATTGCCTGAAAAAGCTAGAATAAGTATTCCTATGTATTTTGGAGTTTCTGAAAATATTATTCGTCCTGAATATAATCCATTAGATCCTGATTTGCAATTAAATGACATTATTAAAGATCCTGATTTAACTAGAAATTATAGAGATTCCATCAGAAGGATTACAGATAATTATACCAAAACGAAAAGTATCAATTTTACCAACGTTAGGAAGGAAAGATCACCTACCAAAGTAAAAATGATGCCTTATGATATTGAAAATTTTGCGTTTACTTATGCTTATACTGAAACGTTTAAAAGGGATATCAATACCAAATACGATAATCGAAAAACATATAAAGGAGCAATTAATTATAATTATACTGCTAAACCATTAACAATTGAGCCGTTTAAAAATGTTGCTTTCTTCAAAAAACGAAAAGCTTTTACCTTAATTAAAGATTTCAATTTCAATTTATATCCTACTCAGTATAGTTTTCAAACTGCCGTCAATAGAAATTACAGTGAAAGGCAGATTAGAAACAATACCTCATTCTTTGAGTTCCAACCTTTTTATCAAAAAACATTTAACTGGAGTAGAGTTTATTCCCTAAGATATAATATTACCCAATCTTTAATTATGAACTATTCTGCTAATAACATAGCTCAGATTGGAGAGCCCGAAGGTAGAGTTGATAAAAATTATAAGCAAGAATATCAAAGTTTTAAAGATTCTGTGGTTACTAATATCTTCAATTTAGGAGCCAATACACAATTTAATCAAAATTTAAATTTAACTTATGCATTACCATTTGCCAAAATCCCCTATTTTGAATGGATTTCTGCAAACGCTACCTACAAAGGTACGTATGGCTGGAATTTAAATGGAAGTATTGACGCTCCTGCTGATTCGCTAGGAGCTACTATTAAAAACTCAGGAAACTATGCCATAAATGCCAATTTGAATATGATGAGCTTGTATAACAAGGTCGATTATTTAAAAGAATTGAATCAACCCAAGAAAAAAGAAAGAGAAGTACGAGGTTTAACTTTAGCTGATAAAACGTATCGTAAAAAAGTAGAAGCCGGCGAAATTGAAGACACCACTAAAGAGGACGAACCTTCTTTTTTTAGAATTCATATTTTAGACAATTTGAGTAGGTTAGCAATGAGTTTGAGAACCTTAAATGCGAGTTACAGTGTTACTGAAGGTACAATTTTACCACACTACAACAGAGATATGAGCATTTTAGGATTCGATCCTAATTTCAATGCACCTGGTGTAGGATTTGTTTTTGGTTTGCAAGAACCTGGCACACAATTTTTTGATAGAGCCATGAAAGAAGGTTGGGTACTCCAGAGTAAAAATGGCTTGTTTATATCAGGTAATTTTGCCAAAACCTATTCCGAAAATTTAAACTTAAGAGCTTCCTTCCAGCCTGTGCGAGACTTGAGAATAGAATTAAATGGAAATAGAACGTATACCGAAAATACTTCGCAATATTATATTTGGAACGATTCATTAGGTGGTACTGCAGGAAGTGGTGGCTACGAATTTGGACCTACACAAGTTAATGGTAGTTATAGCGTGAGTTTTATAGGAATTAGAACTGCCTTCTTAAAAGATAATAAAGACACCTATCAAAATGATGCTTTTGATCAGTTTTTGAAAAATCGTGTAATTATTTCACAAAGATTAGGAAAGAATGATCCTTTTTCTTCTGGAGTATTAACAGATAGCAATAATGTTGATTATTACGATGGTTATGGAGGTACTTCACAAACGGTACTAATTAATTCTTTTTTAGCAGCCTATAGTGGAACTGATGCTTCAACTACTAGTTTAGGTGATTTTACAAGTAGGCTACCTGTTCCCAATTGGAGTATCACTTATGATGGTTTATCCAAATTGGATTTTTTCAAAAAGTATTTTAGAAGCTTTACCATTGGGCATCGTTATCGTTCTACTTTTAATGTTGGTTCATTTACCACCAATCCATTTTTTGACGATGATTTGCCTGATGCACGATTAAATAGTGGAGATTTTATTGCTCAAAGGCAAGTTTCATCGGTAAGTATTAGCGAGCAGTTTAGTCCTTTGATAAATGTGGATATGACTTGGAACAATAGTATTTTAACAAAAATAGAATATAAAAAAGATAGAGCGTTAAATTTAAGTTTGAACAACAATCAATTAACAGAGGTCAAAGGAAGTGAAATGGTAATTGGATTAGGGTATCGACTAAAAAATGTGCCGTTCCCAATTAAATTTGGAAATGGTAAAAAAGTGAGTGATATCGATTTTAGAGCAGATTTCTCTATACGTAATAACAGAACAATCATTCGAAAAATAGTGGAACGCCAAAACGAGTTGACAGCAGGTCAAAGAGTTTACTCTATTAAAATAACTGCCGATTATGTGATGAGTTCTCGATTAAATGTGCGTGCATTTTATGATAGAATTGTAAATAATCCATTCATTTCTTCCACATTCCCAACGGCAAACACATCTGCTGGAATTAGTTTACGTTTTACACTTTCACAATAGCGTTTGAAATGCTAAATTTGACAAAAATTAAAACTAAAAATTATGAAAATTCCTTCTGAATTAAAATACACCAAAGAACACGAGTGGATAAAAATTGATGGAGATATCGCTACTGTAGGCATTACAGATTACGCACAAGGTGAGCTAGGCGATATCGTTTATGTTGAAATCGAAACAGTGGGTGAAGAATTAGCTTATGGTGAAGTCTTTGGAACAGTAGAAGCGGTTAAAACTGTATCCGATTTATTTATGCCATTAAGTGGTGAAGTAGTAGAGATGAATGAAGATTTAGATGCTTCTCCTGAAAGTGTAAATGACGACGCTTATGGCAAAGGATGGATGATTAAAATCAAAATGACAAATCCATCAGAAGTAGAAGATTTATTATCAGCAGAAGTATACCAAAACGAAATTGCATAAAGTAAAGCGCTTAATTTATTTTATTCCTGCCATACTTTGGATGGCTGTAGTAATTATTTTAAGTGTCCGACCTTTAAATGATATTCAACTTCCACTTTTCCCAAATGCTGACAAACTAGTTCATTTTAGCTTTTATGGTGCATTAGTCGCCCTATTAAGTTGGGGTTTTGTTAAAATTAAGCGATTTAATTTAACTAAATTGCTATTATGTGCCTATTGGTGCATTTTGTTAGGCTCAGTTATTGAATTGATTCAGCATTATTTGGTAGAAGGGCGAAGTGGAGATTGGCTAGATTTTGTAGCCAACACAATAGGAACAGTTTTTGTGAGTTATATCTTGTATAGAAAATATTTAGTTAGAAGAAAAGAGAAATAACAAACATTTCAAAGACAGTACCTAAAAATTTACTATTTTTATACCGTAAAATAATTAATATGGAACCAAAAAAGAATCCAAAAGTAAACCTAGAGAAGAAGAAAGGTCTGTTTTTTCAGATTGGACTTGTTTTAGCATTAGGCGTTGTTTTGGCTGCATTTGAATATCGTTCTTATGAATCCATTACTGATTTAGGTCAGCTTCAGATGGATAATATTGAGGATGAGATTATTCCGATTACAATGCAAAACCAACCACCGCCACCACCTCCGCCACCGCCGCCACCACCACAAGAAATTTTAGAAATTGTGGAAGATGATAAGGAAATTGAGAACGAGGCTGAGGTACAAGATGCCGATGCAGATCAAACCACTGAAATCTTTGAGCAACCAGAAGAGGTAATCAATGAAGCAGAAATCTTTATGATAGTAGAGAATATGCCACTTTTTCCTGGCTGTGAAACAAAGCCTAAAGCTGAAAGAGACGCTTGTTCTAACTTAGAGTTACAAAGATACATCGGTAACAATACTGTATACCCTCCAATGGCAAAAGATGCCGGGATTACAGGAAGAGTATTTGTAACCTTTGTAATCGACCAAAAAGGAAAAGTTACTGATGTGGCAATTCTTAAGGGTGTAGCTGGAGGTAAAGCTTTAGATAAAGAAGCGAAGAGAGTAGTGGAATCATTACCTACTTTTACTCCTGGTGAGCAAAGAGGTAAGAAAGCAAAAGTAAGGTACAATTTACCAGTAAATTTCTCTTTACAATAAGCTATTATTATAGTATATACTAAAGAAGGCTTCAACCATGTTGAGGCCTTTTTTTTGTAGTAATATTTATCTTTATTATTCTTTTATAACTAGCGCCCGAAAGTTTTTTATAATTGCATAAATATCTCTGCTGTAAGTGCGGACTTTTACGTTCGTGAAAGTATTTTAGCAGGACTTTCTTGTCTGTCCAACAGTCAGGCAGTCGATTGTACATTTATTTCATAGAATCATTTCTTCCAATTGCATTAGGTATGTTATTTAAATTGCCTTATTCATTGATTCAAATTGATATCTTTGAATAAAACAATGAATTGTCATAATTAAAAAAATCATGCGGCGTAATCGTTTTGGAAAGTATAAGTATAAAATGAGATGCTTAAATTTTGTATTTTCATTCATTATTTTTAATACTGCTAATGGACAATCAATAGAAATTGACACTTTAAATCAAGATTTCCGCGACTACGGATATGCTAGAGTTTCTTACGATACTATAATTAAAAAATATCCTTCTGTAGACAATATTGAATACCCTGATTGGGCTAAAGTGTAGGCTTCCCATTTTTAGTACGGTTCTAAATTATAAATTATTTTTATTAATTAAAACTTCTTGGCTGAAGTGTAGCGCAGCGGAACTGAAGCCAAGAAGTTTTTGTTTTTTATACATTAACGGACTTATACCTCCTAATGAATCGTGAGGTCTTTCTTCATTATAGTCTTTTACCCATTTATCAGTTTGTTTTCTAACATCTTCTAATGTTTCAAAGAGATAACAATCTAGTACTCCATTTCTAAATGACTTATTAAATCGTTCAATAAATGCATTTTGTGTTGGCTTACCCGGCTGGGTATATTTAAATTCTATTTGATTCATTTTACTCCATTCTTGAGATAATTGTGCAATAAATTCAGGTCCATTATCCATTCTTATTTTTTTAGGTTTTCCATATTTATTAATTAAGTGTTTTAATACCCAGACTACTCTGTTGCTTTTGATTGAATAATCTGTCTCTATAAATAATACTTCTCTGTTAAAATCATCGATAACATTGAATGACCTAAATTTTCTTCCATTTTCTAATACATCATGTACAAAATCAATACTCCAAGTTTGATTAAATTCTTCTGGTATAACTAAAGTCTCTTTAACTCTTGCAGGTAATCTTTTCTTTGCCTTTCGTCTCATTGGTAATCCCATTTGCTTATAAACTCTGTGTAGGCGCTTATGATTTACCAAAACAGATTTATTGCGTAAACGGTTATAGCACTTCCAAAAACCCTCTCTTGGATGTAAAATACTTAACTGCGTTAACTGATCTGTTAACAAAGAATCATCTTTAATACTACGATAATTTAAATTACTTCGACTCGTCCTCAATAAACGACACGCCTTGCTTGTGCCGTTTGGATAGATAGTCTTTAATTCATTTACAATCTCTCTTTTGTGGCAAGGCGCTAAAGCTTTTTTTCAATAATATACTTAGCCATATCAAGTTCTAAAGCAAGGTCTGTGTACATCCTTTTTAACTTAGAGTTCTCTTCTTCAAGTTGCTTTATTTTCTTTAGCTCACTAGCTTCCATGCCACCATATCGTTGTCGCCATTTATAAAAAGTTGGCTTCGACACTCCATGCTCTCGAGATATCGTTTCTACATCTTTGCCTAAATCAAATTCTTTTAGAATTTTGGCAATTTGGGTCGGGGAAAATTTACTCTTTTTCATATTACAGTTTTAAAATTACAAATTCTATTTTTAAACTGTACTAATTTTGGGGGAGCTTACAAAAGCAATTCAAAATAGAATAGACACTAATAATTTTTTTACAAATGATATTATTGGATTAAGTCTTTTAATTTCTAAAGAAGGTCTGGTTGAAAAGATAACAATTAAAAGAGGACACAACCAAGATTCAATTAACGAGGCTATTAGGGTGGTTAATTCATTCAATAAATGGACTCCTGCAATCTATGAGTTTTACCCAACTAATAATTCTACATCAACTTATAATGGTAAAATCAATATGCTTATAAATTTGAGAATGGAAAAGTAATGCTATTGTTGTAGACTTCCGTTTACCCGGACGTCTAAATCCGTGAATGTATTTTAGTAGGACTTACAAATCGATTTGAGAGTACAAATCATCTCAAATAAATTGAAACAAAAAAGGTCGTTTCGATAATTATCGAAACGACCTTTTTTAAACTAGATTTTTAAATTTATCTATCGGTAATCTTATCAGTTTTACCGGTAGAATAATTAATTTTTAAGGCATTTGCCTTTCTCAATTCTTGTTTTACATCGGTTACAACACCCATTTTGACATCCTCATCTACTTTCATAGAGAAAGTTAATAAGGATCTTTCAGCTTCTGAGGTTTGTTCTCTTTCAACTTCTACAAATTGAATGATGTCTCTTTTAGATGCAAAAGCATCATTGAGCTGAATTCTTGGTTCTGTACCAAATGTACCTTGCAAGGATTTAATTGGTTCTCCAATATAAATATAACTTACAAGCGATTTTCTTTCCAATTTATCTACTTCAGTAGCTTTTGGAGTTTTAATCTCAACCTTTAACGTTACTTCTCTCATTACGGTGGTTACCATAAAGAAAAACAATAACATAAATACAATATCTGGCAATGATGCTGTGGATATAGCAGGTTGTCCGTCGGATTTTTTCTTTTTAAACTTTGACATTATTGGTCTCCTCCTATATTCTTTGGTTCAGCTTCAGAAATTCTTTGTGGATAAACGTCCTTAACTGCCTCAACTTGCTGAGCAGCTCCTTCAGAAGTTTCTGACAATTTTTCTAATTCAGTATATGATTTTCCAAATTTCTGCATCGCAAATTCATTTCTCACTTCGTTATAAGCTCCTACCAGTTCATTCTGCACTTTAATGTACATGTTGTAAGACGTACCTCTATCATTCTGCAAAGAAATAATTTGTTTGGATACATCATACATGCCACCTAATACAGGAATTGATGTTGCTTTATACTCAGGCATATTAGGATTATTTTTGTCTCCATAAATAAACTCTTTTGCTTTATTTCTCAATTGACTTACTAACATTGGTTCACCTTCAACCAATAAATCGTCATTAGCATTAACCAATACTTGAAAAACATTTCGTTCTTTCACCTCTGGTGGATTCTCTATATCCTCAGGTATTGGCGGCAATTTTCTAGTTAATCCCGTATCTACATCCATTGTAGTGGTAACCAAGAAGAAAATAAGCAATAAGAAGGCAATATCTGCCATCGAGCCTGCATTAATTTCTGGTGCGTTTCTTCTAGCCATAATAGTTTAACAATTTCTTTAAATTAGTACTGCTTATTTAAAAGCACGTGAAATTTCTGAAAATATTGCAGTACCCACTGCAACTATACCTAAAATATAGAATGCAATAAGACCCATACTCACTTGTTTTGATGCTGATGGCTCAGATATAAAACCTCTATATTCAGGTAATATTTCATCTCCACCTAAAGCATAAGCAATAACAAAAACTACTGCTAAAGCTCCCAATCCAATCAAGGAAGTTTTTGCTCTTTTCGGATTTTTAATCATATTCAATATTGCAAATCCAATAGCTGCAACAGCTGCTACAACTAATAAAAAGTAACACCAATAAATGATGGTATCTACCGTAATAAGCCCGAATAGAAAAATCACTCCTAATATTGTACTAATACCCAAAAGCGCATATTGCAATATTTGTAATGTTTTATTTAGTTTATCTGACATTTTTTTTATTTTTTAAAGTTGTGGCTTTTTTGATAATTCGTGCTTTACTAATAAGTCAACTAATGAAATAGAAGCATCTTCCATATCATTTACAATGCTATCAACTTTAGCAACAATGTAGTTGTAAAAAACTTGCAAAATCATTGCAACGATCAAACCAAATACTGTAGTTAAAAGTGCTACTTTAATACCACCCGCAACCAATGATGGAGAAATATCTCCTGCTGCTTCAATTGCATCAAATGCACCAATCATACCAATTACAGTACCCATAAATCCAAGCATAGGAGCCAATGCAATAAACAATGAAATCCAAGAAATACCTTTTTCTAATAATCCCATTTGAACACTACCATAAGATACTACAGTTTTTTCAACCATATCAACACCTTCATGGCTTCTGTCTAAACCTTGGTAAAAAATTGAGGCAACAGGCCCAGCAGTATTTCTACATACTTCTTTTGCAGCATCAATACCACCACTGTTTAAAGCTTCTTCTACGTTCTTTAATAATTTATCAGTATTGGTTGAAGCCATATTTAAATAAATAATACGCTCTATAACAATAGCTAAACCTAAAATAAGGCATAAAAGAACGATACCCATAAATTCAGGACCACCTTCAATAAACTTGGTTTTTAAAATTTGGTGAAATGATGTTTCCATTTCGGTAATCTCCGCTGGAGTATTATCGATGTCTTTCACTTCTTCTGTTGGAGTAACAGTTTCTTCTACAGCAGCAGCCTCTTCTTGCACAGTTGAGTCTGCCATTTCAGTTTCTATACCGTCAGTACCTTCTTGAGCATAACTCTGGTTAAAAGCTCCGAATGATAAAAAGCCTGATACGGCCAATAAAGCAAATAATTTTTTCATGATTGAATTTGTTAAAAATCTAGTTTAATTGATTTAATTATCTAATTGAATTGTTTAATTACAAAATTTGAAATATAAAAACACTTTTGCGGAGAGAGGGGGATTCGAACCCCCGAAACAGTCACCCGTTTACACGCTTTCCAAGCGTGCGCCTTCAGCCACTCGGCCACCTCTCCAGAATCGTTTTTTATATAAGAACGCACTTAACAGCTCGCCAAATTACAAAAAAAAATACATCACAAAAAAAAATTTATGATTAAGATGCTATTAAACTTTATTTATGCCTCTCGCATTTCACCTCTCAAGCTTCTTTTTAGTGATTCTTTCACAGTTTCTAGGCTTTTATTTTTATCACCTAATAGATGCATTAATTTAGTAATTGCAGCTTCATTAGTAATATCTTTTCCACTTATTACTCCAATTTTATCCAAATGGGAACCAGTTTCATACTTTTTCTGATCTACTTCGCCACTGATGCATTGTGTCACATTTAAAACGATAATACCTTTATTTATTGCCTCTTTCAAAATATTTTCTAACCATTTTTCAGTTGGAGAGTTTCCTGCGCCAAAAGTTTCTAGAACAATTGCTTTTAATCCTTTCAATTGAAAAATATTTTTTACAAAAGCTTCTGTGATTCCTGGAAATAACTTTAAGAATCCCACATTACAATCCATTTCTAAATGAACTTTTAATAGAGCATCTACTTTATAATCCGTAATTGAAAATGTATTGTACTTTAAATTTACTCCCGCTTCAGCTAAAAAAGGATAATTAGGTGAATGAAAAGCTTCAAAATTTTCAGCACTAACTTTTTTGGTTCTATTGCCTCTATATAAATTGTATTCAAAATAAATAGCAACTTCCGGAACCAAAGGAATACCATTAAAATTTGCCCCTGCTATTTCAATGGAGGTAATTAAATTTTCTTTGCCATCTGTTCTTATCGTCCCTATTGGTAGTTGAGAACCTGTAAAAATTACAGGTTTATTCAAATTTTCTAACATAAAACTCAATGCTGAAGCAGAATAGGCCATAGTATCAGAGCCATGTAAAATAACAAAGCCATTATAGCGCTTATAATTTGCTTCTATAAGCTGAGCTAATCGCTGCCATATTTGGGGATTCATATTAGATGAATCTATTGGATTTTCAAAAGCATAAGTTTCAATTTCCATATCGAACTTATTTAACTCAGGAATTTCAGCAAATAATTTATCAAAATTGAAAGGTTTTAACAATCCACTAATCGGATCATTAATCATACCTATAGTTCCTCCAGTATAGATCAATAAGACTTTAGATTTTGTCATACTCCAAATATCTTTTCAGTATTTTCTGTCGTAATTTCAGCAACTTCTTCCAAGGGAATATTTAAAAGTTCCGCTACTTTTTCAGCTATATATTTTAAATAGGCACTTTCATTTCTTTTTCCTCTGTGAGGCGAAGGAGATAAATAGGGAGAATCAGTTTCTAAAACTAAGTTTTCAATTTTTAATTGTTCCACTACTTTATCCAAACCTGCTTTTTTGAAAGTGACTACACCGCCAATTCCTAGATAAAAATCACCATAACTTAATATATGTTTTGCTTGTTCAATTGTTCCTGTAAAACAATGAAATATTCCTTTTAAATCAGCATCATTCAACTCATCTAAAATAGCTAAAATTTCGTCAAAAGCTTCTCTGCAATGAATTACAATTGGTAATTTCATTTGCTTTGCCCATTCAATCTGCTTTCTAAAGGCTTCCTCTTGTTGTTTTTGATATGTTTTATCCCAATAAAGGTCAATGCCAATTTCGCCAACAGCATAGTAAATTCCTTTTTTTAATTCCTTTTCAACTAAATATAACTCTTCACTTACGCTTTCACCCACTGAACAAGGATGTAAGCCCATCATTGGAAAGCAATTGCCAGGATATTTTTCAGCCAATTCGAGCATCCCTTCTACTGAAGTAGAGTCAATATTTGGCATAAATAATCGCTCAACACCTTCATCAAATGCTTTGTGGATCATTTCTTCTCGATCTTCTAAAAATTTTGAGGAATAAATGTGTGTGTGGCTGTCTGTGAAAATCATATGCACAAATTTAGTTTTTTGATTGCAAACTTATTGTGTAATAAAGAATAAAAAATATAATTTCGCAGCCTCAATGGCGACCAAAACCAAAATATTAATCATCCGATTTAGTTCTATAGGTGATATAGTGCTTACAAGCACCCTCGTAAGATGTTTGAAAGAGCAATTTCAAGGTGAATTAGAAGTGCATTATTTAATAAAGAAGCAATATGCGTCTATTATGGAGTCCAATCCTTATATAAGTAAAGTATATGCTTTTGAAAAAAATTCAACTGAGATTATTGCTGATTTAAAAAATGAAAAATATAATTACATCGTTGATCTTCAGAAAAATGCTCGCTCATTAAAAATTAAAAGTAAAATTTCAGCTAAGGCACTAACCTTTAATAAATTAAATATAGAGAAGTGGTTTGCAGTTAATTTTAAATCACACAGTTTACCAAACGTACATATTGTCGATCGCTATTTAGAATCTGTTAAATCACTTGGGATTAAGAACGATGGAAAAGGTTTAGATTACTTTATTCCTGACTCGGAGAAAATCAATAGTAAAGATCTTCCAAAAAACTTTAGCAATGGATACATTGCATTTGCTATTGGAGCTCAACATGCTACCAAATGTTTACCTGTGGATAAAATCATTGAAATATGTAAAAAAGTAGAACTTCCTGTGGTTTTATTAGGAGGAAAAGATGATTTAAGAGTTGCCAAATTTATTGAGGATAAGCTCGATAAAAAAATATGGAATGGTTGTGGAAAATACAGTTTGCATCAATCTGCTTCTATTATTTCTAATGCAGCATTGGTTATTACCCATGATACGGGTTTAATGCATATTGCTGCTGCATTTAAAAAGAAAATTGTTTCCGTTTGGGGAAATACTATCCCTGAATTTGGGATGTATCCTTATTTGCCAAAAAATCTCAAACATTATAGTAAGATAATAGAAATTAAAGAACTAAAATGCCGTCCTTGTTCAAAAATTGGTTTTGACAAATGCCCAAAAGGGCATTTTAAATGCATGAAACAAATTCAAGAAGATAATGTAGTGGATCAAGTTTTTGATTTGCTACAAATGGACTAATTCCAACTACTGCGCAGAATGATGAACTGTAGCAGGTACAAACAAAGCTTTTAGCTCAGTTGCACTTTCTGGATTCATTTTTCCGGCCAAAATCAAACTCAATTGTTTTCTGCGAAGTGCTGCTTCATATCGTTTTTTCTCCAATTCAGTTTCAGGAATTAATTCTGGCACCTCAATAGGGCTGCCATTTTGGTCTACAGCAACAAAAGTATAGATAGCTTCATTACTTTTCGTTCTTTTTCGGCTCAATCCACTTTCTACCCAAACATCTAAAAATATCTCCATTGATGAAGTAAACGCTCTGCTTACTTTAGCTTCAATGGTCACAATTTCACCTAATTTAATTGGTTGATTAAAAGAAACTGAGTTTACAGAAGCTGTAACTACCACTCTATTGCAGTGTCTTTGAGCAGAAATGCCAGCGGTTATGTCCATCCAATTTAACAACTGACCTCCCATTAGATTTCCTAATGTGTTCGTGTCGTTTGGTAAAACAATTTTTGAGGTTTGTGCAAATGTATCTTTAGATGGTCTTCCTTTCATTCTTCCTATTAATTTTGGAAGACAAAGTTAAGCAATCAAACAATAACCTATTGAAATTGGATTCGATATTATTTTTCTAGCAACCAAGCAGAAGTATTGTCGCTATTCCTAATTTTATCTAATAAAGCGTAGGCAGCATCTCTACTATTAAAGCTTTGATAGCTAACTACATAAAGATTTTTATATTGTCCAACTATTTCAGCTTGAAATCCCTTTTTATTCAGTTGTCGCACTAATTTTTTAGCATTGCTTTCGCTTGAAAAACATCCACCAACAACATGAAATTGATAAGAAGAAAATAAATTTGTATTGGTTTTGCTCGGAACTTCTTTATCTACATTTTCTACAACAAAGTCAGTCGATTTTTTAGTTTTAGCAGGAATACTTTCTTCAATAACTGTTTTTTCTTCTACAATTACCTTTGGTTCATCTAATTGAAATGCTTCGTTTTTTTCAATAATTTGAGGTGAATATGTAGCCTCAGCTGTAGTCCATCCAAATGAAGCATAAGCCATTGGGAAACTATTGTCTTGTTGATACTTATAGGTGGTATAACCTACGCCTGCCATTATTAGCACAGATGCGGCTGCGACCCAATAAAAACCGACTTTGTTTTTCTCTTTTTTCGTATTGTTGGATTGAACAACAACTAGTTTTTCTTTAATTTGTTTTTCTACTACTTCAATTACTTTCTCACGAATGATAGCATTGGCTTTAAATTCGCCTAAACCGTAGGCATCCATTAAATAGTTTACTGCATAGTCAGGTGAAAATTGAAGATTTTTTTCAGGATCTAAATATAAGGTTCCAATTTTATCTAAGCCAACTTTTTTTCCTTGACTAAGTGAAGCAACAGTTTGATTAACAAAACTATCAATCATTTTTCTTGCTTCAACAAAACTCAATTCATTTTGATTAGAAATATAATTTGCCAACAACCCATCATTGTTTGTCAAATTACGATTGAATGAAATTTGCTTAGATGGTGGTGTGAAAGTATTGCGGATAGGATGAATTTTAGCAGCGCTATAATTTCCAACAAAACCACCTAAGTCAGGTACAATCACACAGTCATACTGAAACAGTAATTCAGAAATTGACTTTTCTATCTTCAATTCATTCATAAGACGAAGGTAAAAATTTTATACAATATATTTTTAAATTAGTTGATTTAAATCCTCAGGTGCATCTATAGATATAGATTCTGTCTCGGTGATGGCCACTTTTATTTTGTAGCCATTTTCTATCCATCTCAGTTGTTCTAAGCCTTCCGCCAATTCCAATCTTGAAGGGCTAATTTGAGTAATTTCATTCAAAATTTCGGCTCTATAAGCATATAAACCAATATGTTTGTAGTAATTAAAATGTTCTAACCATTTTTCTTTTTCAATCCCTCTTTGAAATGGAATGACTGCTCTACTAAAGTAAATGGCAAAATCATTTTCATCAATGAGAACTTTGGGTTTGTTTGGATTAATAAGTTCATTATAATCTTCAATTAATTTAACTAAAGTAGCTATTTCCGTATTTTCATCATTAAAACAATGTACTAATTGATTGATTTGTTCTGGATCAATAAATGGCTCGTCTCCTTGTATATTAACTATAATATCAAATTTATAGCTCTCTTGTTGAAAAGCTTCATGACATCTATCGGTACCACTTTGATGGGCTTCATTGGTCATAACTACTTCTCCACCAAATGCATTTACTGCATCAGCAATGCGTTCATCATCTGTAGCTACCAATACTTTATCTAATGAACTAGCTTGTTTTGCTTGTTCATAGACTCGCTGAATCATACTTTTTCCTTTAATATCTACTAAAGGTTTGCCCGGAAATCTTGTTGATCCGTAGCGTGCAGGAATAATACCTAATGTACTTTTTCTCATAGCAATCAATTAAAATAAGACTAAAAAGAGGTGCAAAATACTTTTTTTAGTAGCTTGCATTTTTAAACATTCCAATTATTTCGGCAAATTAAAAAAATATTCTAAGATAAATGAACCCTTCCACATTAAAATATGAAATAGCAGTAACAATGATACCAAATATTGGTGATGTGAATGCTAAAAAAATTATTGCTTATTGCGGTGGTGCGGAAGCTGTATTTAAAGAATCGAAAAAAGCACTGCTAAAAATTCCTGGAATGGGACAAAAAAATGTTCAGTCTATTTTGAATTCCAATGCGCTGCAAGAGGCAGATGAGGAAATAAACTTTATGGAACAAAACGATGTTCAAGCACTTTATTTTTTAAATAAAGATTATCCAAGGCGTTTAAAACACTGTGAAGATGGGCCTATTATTATCTATACCAAAGGTAAAATGGATTTCAATCGTGAAAAGGTGATTAGTATTATAGGAACAAGAAATGCTACATTGAATGGTAAAGGATTTACTGAAAAATTAATTGAAGAATTAGCCCCACATCAACCACTGATTGTGAGTGGATTGGCTTATGGAATTGATATTGCAGCACACAAGGCAGCCTTGCAATATAATTTGCAAACGATTGGTATTCTAGCTCATGGATTGGATGCCGTTTATCCTACTGCTCATACAAATGCGGCTAAAAAAATGATGGAAAATGGCGGAATAGCAAGTGATTACAGAAATGGCGGAAAAATTTTCAATAAACAATTTGCGGAAAGAAATAGAATTGTGGCTGGTTTGGCTGATGTGGTGGTAGTGGTTGAATCTGCCGCCAAAGGAGGTTCATTAATTACTGCTGATCTTGCAAATGGGTATAGTAGAGATGTTTTTGCAGTGCCTGGTAGAATTAATGATGAATTTTCGGTAGGTTGTAATAAGCTGATTAAAGCAAATAAAGCAGCATTGATAGAATCTGTAGCAGACATAGAATACATTATGGGTTGGCATTTAGATCAACCAAAGGTGGTGAATCAAACAATTTTATTTAACGATTTAGGAGAGGAGGAAAATACAATAGTTGATATTTTAAAAGAAGGGCCTGAAAGTGTTGATATTATTAGCATAAAGGCAAAAATACCTATGAGTAAGACTGCTGCAAATTTGCTTACACTTGAATTTAAAGGAATAGTAAAATCTTTGCCTGGGAAAATATATCAATTAATTTAGAATATTTTTTTTAGACCTTCTTGAATTTTTTATTAATTGTCGAGCTCCTAATAAACGAATCAATTATTTCAATTAATGCGAATTAATGGTTAATCCGTCATCAATTATGCATTTCCTTTTTTCAAATGCATAAAAAGGGTATAATTTTTCTACATTTGTTTGACCAAAACATAATTAAAAATAATAATAATGAGTAAAACTCACGAAAAGGCAATCAGTGATTTCGTTAAGAAAGTTGCGGCCAAAAATCCCAATGAGGAAGAGTTTTTGCAAGCTGTTCAAGAAGTAGCAGAAACTGTAATTCCTTTTATTGAAGACAATCCCAAATACAAGCAAAGCAATCTATTAGAGAGGATGGTTGAGCCTGAAAGAGTATTGATGTTTCGCGTTCCATGGTTGGATGACAAAGGAAATATTCAAGTCAATCGTGGGTTTAGAATTGAAATGAATAGTGCCATAGGACCTTATAAAGGTGGTTTGCGTTTTCATCCTTCAGTTAACTTAAGTGTTTTGAAGTTTTTAGCTTTTGAGCAGGTATTTAAAAATAGCCTAACCACTTTGCCAATGGGTGGAGGTAAAGGAGGTTCTGACTTTGACCCTAAAGGAAAATCTGACAATGAGGTGATGAAATTTTGTCAAAGTTTTATGACAGAGCTTTGCCGTCATATTGGGCCGAACACAGATGTACCTGCAGGTGATATTGGTGTAGGTGGTAGAGAAATTGGCTATATGTTTGGCCAATATAAGCGAATTAGAAATGAATTTACAGGTGTATTAACTGGTAAAGGATTATCATTTGGTGGTTCTTTAATCAGACCTGAAGCTACTGGATATGGTTGTGTTTACTTTTTGCAAGAAATGCTAAGTTATACAGACGATGATTTAAAAGGTAAAACAGTTTGTATTTCAGGCTCAGGAAATGTGGCTCAATATGCTTGTGAAAAAGCTACAGAAATAGGCGCCAAAGTTGTTACCTTAAGTGATTCAACAGGATACATTCATGATGAGAAAGGGATAGATGAAAAAAAATTAGCTTTTGTAATGGAGTTGAAGAATGTAAAAAGAGGTACAATTAAAGAATACGCTGACAAATTTGGCGCTAAATTTTTTGAAGGAAAAAGACCTTGGTCAGTTAAATGTGATATTGCAATGCCTTGTGCTACTCAAAATGAATTGAATGGAGAAGAAGCCAAACAACTGATAAAAAATGGATGTATAGCTGCTGCTGAAGGAGCTAATATGCCTTGTACACCTGAGGCAGTTGAAGCATTTCATAAAGCAAAAGTATTCTTTTCCCCTGGTAAGGCCTCTAATGCGGGTGGAGTAGCCACTTCAGGGTTGGAAATGAGCCAAAATTCATTGAGATACAACTGGTCTGCAGAAGAGGTAGATCAAAAATTGCATGATATTATGAAAGATATTCATCGTCAATGTGTTAAATTTGGTTGCGATGATAAAGGTTTTGTGGATTATGTAAAGGGTGCAAATATTGCTGGTTTTGTTAAAGTGGCCGATGCTATGTTGGCACAAGGAGCAGTGTAATTATTAAAAATATTAAAATTTTTAAATCGCCAATTCATTCATTTGAGTTGGCGATTTTTATTGCATAAATTTGGAGAGAATAAAACAGAGATAAAAATATGTACGGAGAAATACAAGATCATTTAAAGAAAGAATTAGAAAATATTAAAGAGGCAGGCTTATTCAAAAAAGAGAGAATCATTGCTTCACCTCAAGATGCGGTTATAAAACTAAGCAATGGCAATGAAGTTATTAATTTTTGCGCCAATAATTATTTAGGATTATCTTCTCATCCCAAGGTGATAGAGGCTGCCAAAAATACTTTAGATACGCATGGTTTTGGAATGTCATCCGTGCGTTTTATTTGTGGAACTCAAGATATACACAAAGAATTAGAAGCAAGAATAGCTAAATTTTGCGGTACAGAAGATACCATATTATATGCTGCGGCTTTTGACGCCAATGGAGGTGTTTTTGAACCCTTATTGACAGATGAAGATGCAATTATTTCTGATTCATTAAATCATGCTTCTATTATTGATGGAGTAAGATTATGTAAAGCAGCTAGGTATCGTTATGAAAATAACAATATGGCTGACTTGGAAGAACAATTAAAAAAAGCACAAGAGCAAAGATTTAGAATAATTGTTACTGATGGTGTATTCTCAATGGATGGCTATGTGGCTCAATTGGACAAAATTTGTGATTTGGCAGATAAATACGACGCCATGGTGATGGTAGATGATTGTCATTCGCACGGTTTCATTGGAAAAACAGGTAGAGGAACAGCCGAGTTTAAAAATGTATTAGGCCGTATTGATATTATTACAGGAACTTTGGGTAAAGCTTTAGGCGGTGCCATGGGCGGATTTACAACTGGCAAAAAAGAGATTATAGAAATGCTTCGACAGCGTTCTAGACCTTATCTATTTTCAAATTCTCTAGCTCCGTCTATTGTTGGTGCTTCAATTGCTGTTTTTGATATTTTAGAAAGCACAACAGAGTTTAGAGATAAATTGATGGATAATGTAGCTTATTTCAAAAAAGGAGTAAAAGAGGCAGGTTTTGATTTTAAGGATGGCGAATCGGCCATAGTACCAATTATGCTTTACGATGCAAAATTGAGTCAGACATTTGCTGATAAATTATTAGATAATGGCATTTATGTGATTGGATTTTTCTTTCCTGTAGTTCCAAAAGAGCAAGCTAGAATTAGAGTGCAACTATCAGCCGCTCATACTAAAGAACATTTAGATAAAGCTATAGCGGCTTTTATAAAAATTGGAAAAGAGTTGAAAGTGATAAAATAAAAAATGAGAAACAAAAAAGGCTGCAAATCTTAGATTTGCAGCCTTTTTTGTTTTGATTATTTGAAAGTTTTTTAGAAAAACTTAGATCTATTGTCTTTTATTTTTGCATTATCTTTTAAAGCATCAATTGCTTGTCTGCTGCTCACACGGCTTGAATAAGCACTTTGCATACTATTTTTAATAGTTGCAACATCTGTTTCGCCAGGCTCAGTAACATTTACTAACTGTACCATAAAAACACCATTTTGACCTTTTAAAGGTTTTGCTGTCATTTGCCCTTGCTTTAAAGTATAAACTTTAGCTACAACCTCTGGTTCATTTCCTGCACCAGTAATGTTAGCGTTATCAAAAGTTACATTTGAAGCATCCATCACTTGAGTGTTTGCTTTTTTAGCAGCATCAGCTAAATTTTGAGAACCACTCATTAATTCAATAAATTTATCAGCTTTCTTATCTCTTTTAGCTTCGTATTCAACTCTAGCTTTTACTTTCTCTAATGGAGCAGGACCTTTTTCATTGATCTCAACTAATTTTGCAACCACATAAGCATCTTTTACATCAAACGGCTCTGAAACATCTCCAACTTCAGCCTCATTCATCCAAGTAGCTACACTTTTAGAGTTTTCCATTCCTCTCAATTCTCTGTCATCAGGATTTAAAATAGCAACTCTTCTTGATAAATTACCGCTATTAATCACCTCATCCCATTTTTCAGATCCACTATTGATAGAAAATCCGTTGGCTTGTTGGAAGATGTTTGAATACGTTTCTTTTCCTGGCTCAGGAGCTCTTTTTAAAGCAGCTACTTTAATTTTAGTAACAGGCTCAGTCTTTTCATTTATCTTGATAATATGATATCCATAAGATGTCTCTACTTTTTTAATATCACCTACATTTCCACTGAATAGAGCTTTATCAATTGGTCTATTTGCCATTCCTTCTATAAACCAGCCGATGTCACCACCGTTTTTACCAGTTTCTACATCTTCAGAATTGTTAATAGCTAAAGTATCAAAGTTTGCTCCACTATTGATTTCAGCCATTAAACTATCTACAATTGCACTAGCTCTTTCTTTAGATTTGTTTTGATTGGTAATAACAATATGTTGTGCTTTCACTGAATCAGCACCCACTTTTTTATCTACTAATTTTTGTATGTTTGTTTCATTTCCAATTTGGTAAGGCATCGTAATAAATCCTTTTTCAGCTGCAAATAATGCAGTATCGATACCAGTAGGAAGATTTTTTGAAGAATAATATTTTTGGTCAAAACCTTCATCAGAATTATTGGCGACAAACAATGAATCGTTTTTGGTATTCTTAAATTCTTGATACATTTCATTAGCCCATTTTCTTACTAAAGCTTCATCTTTTTCTGATGGAAGTATATTGAATAACACATATTCAATTTTTTTAGAAGGTTCTTGAAAATAGTCATCTTTGTGTTCATTGTAATAATCTTTCAGTTCGCTATCCGACAAAGAAATGGTAGTATCACTAATTTCATTGTATCTCTTCATCACATATTTGATGGTCATGTTTCTGTTTGAGCTTGTGTTTTTCTCTTTAGCACGACTTGAAGTTACATAAAGACCTTTAGCAATTAAGGTATTGTATTTTTGACTTTCTCTATCTAATTTTAAGGCTTTCTCAAATTGAATCCACTGATCTTTCACTTCTGGTCTTTCGTCCAAATTTTGTAAAAATCTAACTACGTTAGTAGGGTTGAACTGTCCTGTTTCTGGATCAGAAAAAGCTTGACGAACTTGTGGATGAGGATTTTTACCTTGAACCATATCAAATAGTTCTTTGGTAGTTACATCTACACCTAATTCTTCCATTTCTCTACCCACAACAATCTCATTGATCATTTGATCGTACACTTGCTGACGAATATTATCTCTTGTATTGTCATCCAATTGTTCCTCGGGCTGATTAGCCTGATAGTTTTCAGTAGCAACATCTACTTTCTGCTGAAACTCTTGAGCTGAAATATTTATACCATCTACTACTGCCACATTTCTAGTTTGGTTAAATACAGATGCACCTGAACCAAATAAATCACTTAGTACAAAGGCAACAATAGCACCTCCAATAAGTATTAAAACAAGCGTTGAACGCTCTCTAATTTTTCCAATTATAGCCATTTCTTAACGTTAAAATTTCTGGGTTGCGAATATACGATTGATTATGGAAATATTAAAGTAAATTATTCATCGTCTTTCTTAATTTCCAATCGTATTAATTCTATTCTATTTTCACTTACTTTTACTACGGTTAACTTATACTCTTCCAATTCAATAACCGTATCTGACTTAGGGATGCTTTCATGTTCAGAAATGACCAATCCGGCTAAAGTTTCGTAATTATCGCCTTCAGGCAAATCTAATTTATAGACATCATTTAAGTGATCTATCTCCAATCTTGCAGAGAATAGGTATTCTTTTTCACTTATTTTCTCTTCAATCAGCTCCTCTTTATCATGTTCATCCTCTATTTCACCAAAAATCTCTTCAATTACATCTTCAATGGTTAAAATACCTGAAGTTCCACCAAATTCATCTACCACTACAGCGACACTTCTTCGCTGAGTAATAAACATTTCTAAAATCTCATTGGCAGACATTGATTGAGGAATAATCAAAACCGGCATCAAAATAGATTTAATGGATTCAGGCTTTTTAAATAATTCAAAAGAATGAACATAGCCTATTATATTGTCAATATTGTCTCTATAAATTAACACCTTAGAATAACCTGATTCTATAAATACCTCTCTTAATTTTTCGATAGATTGCTCCACCTCTAAGGCAGTTACTTCTGTACGAGGCACCATACATTCTCTCGCTTTAACTTTAGAAAAATCTAATGCATTTTGAAAGATTTGAATTTCATGATCCATTTCTTCCTGCTCTTCATCATTTCGTTCAGTGGCATCTCTTAAGTAATGCTCTAAATCAATTCTACCAAAATTTAAATCTTCTACTTCATTGCCTAATCTAAAGACATACTTTAGTATTAATTCTGAAATTCCAATGATAATAAACATCGGAATTAATAAAATAGAATATAAAATACCTGTGGGTATTGCAAAAAACCGAAGTATTAAATTGGGATTTATTCGAAAAACAGTTTTAGGTAAAAATTCAGCTGTTAACAATATAATCAAAGTCGAAATGATGGTTTGAATCAATAAAATCAAACTCTCATTGGCAGTTAAATAAGCAATTTGCGGCTCTAAAACTTGAGCCATAAAAATACCGTAAATAACTAGGGCAATATTGTTTCCTACCAACATAGCACCTATAAAACGCGAAGGATGCTTTAAAAATCGAGAAAGTATGGCAGATAAGAAATCTCCTTGTTTAGCATCCAATTCAATTTTAAACTTATTGGCAGTAACAAAGGCTATTTCCATGCCTGAGAAATAGGCAGAAAATACAAGTGTCAGTAAAATGGTGATCCAGACGTAACTTTCCATATTAGCAATTGATGCTTTTCAAATGTAACAATTCTAGCTGATGATTGAAAATAGCATTAAGAATTATTGTCTGTATCATTTGGTTGAATAAAATTTTTTCGTTGTCTTCTTCTTAAAAAATAAAGTAAAACTGAAACTGCACAAAAGATATAAAAATACAGTGCATCTTCCATGGTGGATGTAAAACTCTTATAAATAGCCAACACTAATGTAACAGCTGCTAACATTAACCACATTTTCTCTAAAAACTTAATTACCTTCAGCATCTTCTAAACTTATTGTTCCTCTAATTTTTTTAATTGTGTATTCCGAAAAATCTTGATTGGATTCCAATCCCTCACCTTCAATTATTTCATCTTCGGTGGTAATTTTTACATATTTGTCGGTGGTAATTTTTTCTGTTTTACTATCCCAAAAAAGTTCTTCAGTATTTAATTGTTCTCCCTTTTCATTCACCACATGCACATTTCCTTTAGCTTCTATTACTCCAGTTGAAGTTCTATTAACTGCATAATCCGATTTTAATGTAGAAGTTATTTTCATAGTAGAATCATAGGTTTCCAAATATACACCTTTTGGCATTAGCGTATATTCTTCATCACCAATATATCTTTCCATTATTGGAGCTTGAATCATAGCAGTTACCACGCCTTCTTGGCTGTAATACATTTTCACATCCTTACTCACCTCTATTGGCAAATTATCCATTTTGGTCAAAGATTCCACTTCTTTGGGGTCGTTTTTACAACCAACAAGTATCCCGATGGCAAAAACCATCGGGATAAAATGATAACATAATATATGTTTGACTTTTTTCAATTAAAATCTAGCTGTGGTGCTTTCACTAATCCAACATCCTATTTCTACTTTATCACCTTCTTTCACACCGATAAAAAAGCAATCTTGTTTATCTGGAAAGTATTTAGAATATGTAGCTATTTTATTAGCCGCAGTATTCGATAAGCTAGGATCTACTGATTTAGCTTTATTGTACATATCTACAGCTATCCAATAAATTGCTTTTTGTTTACAAGCGTCATCGCCACCACATGAAGTACTAGAAGCATACATATCTCCTATAATAATGTAAGGCAAACCAAATCCACTTCGAGCACCTGCAGCTTTTAAAGCCATAGATCTTGCTTGAGCATATGAACCCATACTTGAATATGTTTGTGCTAATTCAATATAATAATCAGCTTTTTTATTTTGATCTGTAGACATTTCTAGTGCTTGATTAAAAAAGCTGGCTGCATCACTATATTTCTTATTTCTCAAAGACATAATTCCCATTTTTTCAGCCGAAACTGCTGATGGCTTAATGTTGTGCATTTGCTTAGCAATTTGAAAGAAAATATCGGCATCGGTACAACCCTTTCTATCTAATAAATTTGCAGTACTTTCTAACCAATCTGCATTTTCTTTATTCGATTCAAAGTTTTTCTTAGCCATATCAATTAATACATCACGACTTAAATAAGCTGATGCTAAACCTGCAATACTTTCCTCTGCTTGATCATAGTATTTTCCTGTTTTAGGATTTGATTTGTTAGCAGCAATTACATCACTAACTTTAGCATACAATGCAACAATGTCAGCAGGAGTTTTTTGACCATCTTTTTCTAACAAAACTGCAGCTTGCATTAATGTAACTAACGCTCCGGCTTCAGTTCTATTTCCTTGCAATTGGTAAGAAGTGTCAGCTGTAACAAATATAGCTTGAGCATCTTCAGAGCGATATTTTAACATATCAGTTGCTTTTCTACCTAAAACAAATCCTTTTTTACCAAAGTTTTCAATTCTACTATCATAAACCATAAATAAGGTATCTATTAGTAGCTTTTGCTTGGCTTCATCTTTTTCATTTTTTATTAAAAATTCCATTAGATTAGCACCATCTACGTAACTACGCTCACTTGCAGCAGGACAAATTTTGTAAACCACTTTCCAGTATTTTACCGCATCGGCATATGCTTTCTGAGTGTAATAACTTCTATATAAAGAAATGTTCTCTTTACATTTATCAGGCTTCGCACCATAATCTTGCGCTTGCGCTAGATTGAAGCTAAAAAAGGTAATTAATATTAGAGCTAAAAGCTTTTTCATTGTCTTATTTTTATTATTTAATCGTATTTGCGTTTGATGAACCATTTGTCGTTAAATGTTATTCCAATTTGGAAGTTAATGAAGTTTTCTTTTATCAATCCGTTTGTATCTTCACCTCTACTACCCACTTCTGCTCCAACACTTAAGGAAGATAAACTCTTACGGAATGGTAAGCTAACTCCAAAACTTATGCCATATTCATTTATTTGCTTGTTATTGAGTTCTAAATATGAATTATTGAGCCGAGCTCCAAAGCTGTATGTCAGTCTTTTAAGATAGTCTGAATAAGCATTTGAATTGGGTAATATTTTATAACCTGTAATGATAGTTTGACTATTAGTTAATATCCCACCTCTGTTATTTTTTACTTGAGACCAATTCGCGTTTAAGTAATCCAACTCAAACATCCATTTTTCACTTTTTTCTAAAGCGATGCCAACACCTACTTTCGCAGGCAGCTCAATCTCTACTTTTTCAGAATTTAAAAAGGAAGTAGTGTCTAAATATCTTTCAAATCCTACATTGCCTCTAAATGATCTTGTTAATTGATCAACATTAGCATTTAATTTATTACCTAGCTCGTAATAAGCTCCAAAAGTTACTGTGTAATCTTCTTTGAAAGTTTTGTAATACTGTAATCCAAAATCAAACTTTACATCACTGATGGCAGTAGATTTTTTATCAGAGGTATTGAATGCATTAATATTATCAGCATAAATAATTTTTCTTTCTTCATCAATACTTCCAAAAACAAAAGAAGAGTTAACACCTATAGAAAGTCCTTTGGCTACTTCAAACCCGTTGGCTAAAAATATTTGATTGAGACCACCTGAACCGGCGTACGAATAATTGACAGTACCAAAGGTAGGAGTACTGTCAGAAGTGCCATAATTATACCCAACACCACTGTAAGGCTTTATGCCAAAAGAAGCTCCCCACCAATCTGTAATGGGCATAGCTAAATAGATGTGGCTCAAATAAGTGTTAGTTCCTTGAGAGGTTTGATTTCCGCTTGTTGAATTATATACTTTTCCTGTTACGGCAGCTTCAAAAGCGATTAAATCTAACGAAGAAAGTGAAGCAGGATTTGCAGCATTATTTAAATATTTTGTACGATATGCTATTCCAGCACCTGCCATTCCAAAATTAGCATTGAAGCGCTGCAGATTGATATCACCAATACCATATTTTGAATAGGGTGAATTGGTGGTTGTCTGAGAATTTGCTTGTGTTACAAACAACAAACAGATAACTGTGATTGAAAATATTTTAAGAATTATATTGGAGTATTTCATTGAGTCCGTATAGCGCAAAATTTGCGTCTGCAAAGATGCCATTTTTTAGTTCTTTATCAAAGAAATTAGCATCACCACCACAGAAAATTATATTTATTTCACTTCCAAACGTTGTTTTATAGTGTTTTATTATCCCATTTACTTCATTTAAAGCTCCATTTATAGCGCCTGAAAGTATAGCTTTTTCTGTGGTATTTGCAAATAAGGAAGGTTTTGAAACTCCATCCCAGTTTAATAATGGTAATTTGTCGGTAAAAGCATTCATTGCTTTTAAGCGCATATAAATGCCTGGGGAAATAGCTCCTCCCTGAAAATTTTGATCTGAATTAATAAAATTATAAGTGATACAACTGCCAAAAGAAATGATTAAACTGGGTTGATTGGCGTATTTTTTGGCTGCAGCTACACTTATTGCTATTCTATCAATACCTAGTGTTTCAGGACTTGAATAATTCAATTTTATAGGAATAGGAGTTGAGTTTATCATATCAATTCCTTGATAGTTAGCAGTTAAAAAATCAACTAACTCAGTATCTTTTTGCTTTACACTCGCTAAAATGTAGCATTTTATTTTTCTATCTTTTAAAAAATCTTTTAAAATTGAAGAATTAAAAATTTTAAAATTAGCGCTTTTTTCAATTCTACCATCCTCAAATAAAGCTACTTTACTAAGAGAATTACCTATGTCGATTATTAAATTCATTGGAATACATCTAAAAATGTAAAAATAGTTGAATTTTATTTTTTACGAAATAGAATTTATTAATACATTTGCCACCGCTTTGATATTTGGCTATTGTAGCTTCTTGAAAAAGTAAAAGGTGCCATAGCTCAGTCGGTAGAGCAAAGGACTGAAAATCCTTGTGTCGCTGGTTCGATTCCAGCTGGCACCACCAAAAAAGTGCAAACTATCCAGTTTGCACTTTTTTTTGATTTAAATTCCTTCCTATATGTACTACCAGAAACTCTCAACTTTTTAAACAGATTTGCTACCTAATAATACTCTAAGACCTAAACAGCATGAGAATTATTTTAAACATAGCATTTGTGGGGTTACTTATTTTCCCCTGGTTTGCATATTCTAGTACCAAAAGTGTTCAAGATAGTATCTTAATAGGAGGAGAAGTATATCACCATGATAACAAACTAAGAGATTACGAAATTAAAATTTACATTGGCAATCAATTATTTAAAACAGTTAGTAGTACAAAAAAGTATGCTTTTAGAGCTTTTGTTCCTGTAGATGAGATTTGTACAATAGAGTTGAGCGCTGCCAATTATTATGATAAACGCTTCATTTTTGATACTCATGTGCCCAAAGAATATCGAAAGGAGATACCTACCTTTATTTTTGATATGGATTTATTTTCAGAAGTTGAATTGGAAGGAGTCAATACTTCAGCATTAGACTTACCTGTAAGTATTATACAGTTTAGGACGCATAATTTATTATTTATGCCTTTGAGAAATTACACAAGAAAGATGCAGAAAATATATAAGAAATTAAAAATTGAAGCCAAGCTGCAAGAGAGAATGCAGATGAAAAATTAATTAGAAACGTTGAGCTTAGATTTTTCTTGAATCTTGTCAAATAGCTTTTGCATTTCTTTGGTATATGCCTTATCGTAAGTAAATTTATTGTCTTTTTCATCGAAATAAACTTTAGCAACAGGAAGCAGACAAAAGTTATCATCCACAAATTCTGATACACCTAAAAGATTAATATCCATTTGAAAAGTAGTTCTATTAACGGAAATGTTACTATCTAGCTCACCATTGAGGATTATTGATTTAGATAAATAGCCACTTTTATCAAAAGAAATTAAATATACTCCATCTAAATCCATGTCTAAACGATAGCCATTGCGGCTGTCTATAACTAATTCTTCGATTAGTTCGTTGTTTTTAACAACTGAAATTTTATATTCTTTAAGTAATACTTTACTTGATTCCACCCTTCCATATAAAGTTACCACTCCACTTTGCTTGTTTTGTGCAAACAAATCGCTTAATTGAGTGGTACCGAAAAGTAGAATAACAATTAAAAGTATTCTTCTCATTATAAAAAGGAATATTATTTGACAATATTAAAGATAAATAATTTAGTGCTTGTTATAAATTAGCTAATAGATTAATTATCAACATTAAAATTTTAAAACTACTTATGTATTGAAAATATTATGCCACAATTTTAGCAATATGTAGAATTAAGTATACATCTAGAAAATATGAACGATAAAAAAATATTAATAATTGACGATGAAGTAGATATATGTATTTTACTAAGTAATTTATTAAAGAAAAAAGGCTACCAAACGAAGTATGCGCATACTATTTCGGATGGGAAAGCAGAGTTTGTAGAGTTTAATCCACAGATAGTTTTTTTGGATTTAAATTTGCCTGATGGTACTGGCTTTAAATTAATTCCTGAATTAAAAAAAATTAATTCAGAAATCGATATTGTAATTATAAGCGCTTATGATAGTTCGAAAGAAAAATCAAAAGCTGCATTAGAAGGAATAAACTATTTTATAAGCAAACCCTTAAAAAAAGAAACAATCATTTCAACAATAGAAAAAATAAATAACGCCAATCAATTTTAAAAATTATGAATGAAAAAATTTTAGTAATTGACGATGACACTGATATTTGCTTATTACTTCAAAAATATTTAACCAAAAATGGATATGAAGTAGACTTAGCATATACAGGAAAAAGCGCTTTGAACGAAATTTCAAAAACTGATTATGATTTAGTTTTGTGTGACTTTAGATTGCCTGATATGGACGGTACTGAAGCACTAAAAGATATTAAATCTAAAAACCCTGCTACCAAAGTTATTATTATTACTGGCTATTCAGATGTAAAAACAGCAGTACAATGTATTAAGATGGGAGCTTCTGAATATGTGACTAAACCCATCTTTCACGAAGAGATTTTGCATGCTATTAAAAAAGCATTAATGGCAAAGTCGAGTGGGGAAACGGTAGAGAAAGAGAGTGTACAATCAACCCAGAAATCTACCACAAGAGCTAAAAAGATAGATACGGATGAATTTATATTGGGTTCAAGCGCACAATCTAAAAGAATTGAGCAATTGACCAACCTTTTGTCACCCACCGATATAAGTGTGATTATTCAAGGGGAAAGTGGTACAGGTAAAGAATTTGTAGCTAAAGCAATACATCAAAAAAGTAAGAGAAGTAGTAAGCCATTTGTAGCCATTGATTGCGGTGCTCTGCCGAAAGAGTTAGCTGCAAGTGAATTGTTTGGTCATATAAAAGGATCATTTACCGGTGCTCTCAATAATAAAGTGGGACATTTTGAATATGCGAATGGCGGTACTATCTTTTTGGATGAAATTGGTAACCTATCTTATGACAATCAGATTAAGCTATTGCGTGTTCTCCAAGAAAGAAAAGTTAGAAAAATAGGAGATAACAAGGATTTTGACATAGATGTTAGAATTTTAGCAGCTAGCAATGAAGACTTAGCAAAAGCTGTAAAAGATGGTAAATTTAGAGAAGATTTATATTACCGATTAAATGAATTTATGGTAGAATTATCTCCTTTGAGAGAGCGAAAGGAAGATATTAGTGTTTATGCCAATCACTTTTTAAATATAGCTAATTCAGAATTAGAGAAATCTATAACAGGTTTTGAAAAAGCAACGCTCAATAAATTGATGAATTATTATTGGCATGGAAACCTTAGAGAATTAAAGAACGTAGTAAAAAGAGCTGTTTTGCTAAGTACGGAAGATGAAATAAATGAGACGGCACTTCCTACAGAAATAATTTCTCCAACCTACGATTTTTCAGTTGCTAATAATGATGAAGATTCTAAAATTACCGATTTAAAATCAGTGGCGGAAGCAGCTGAGAAAAAAGCGATTCTAAAGGTTTTGGAACAAGTTGGATATAATAAAACCAAGGCAGCCAATGTATTAAAGATTGATCGTAAAACGCTTTACAATAAAATGGAAAGCTACAATATTGATTTAAAAAATTAATTAAACTAATGGAAAATATACAACCTATTCGTATTTTAATGGCTGATGATGATGCAGATGATCGGTACTTGACGAAAGAAGCCTTTAAAGAAAATCATTTGTTGAATGATTTAAGGTTTGTAGAAAATGGTGAAGAATTAATCGATTATTTATTTCAAAGAGGACAGTTTAATGCTGAAAATGCTCCAAGACCTGGCATTATTTTACTGGATTTAAATATGCCCAAAATAGATGGTCGACAAGCTTTAGAAATTATTAAAAGAGAAGAAGCTTTGAGAAGTATTCCCGTTATTATATTAACTACTTCCTCTTCTGAAACAGATATTGTAAAAAGTTATGATTTAGGAGTGAATTCCTTTATTAGTAAACCAGTAACTTTTGACGAATTGATCAATGTTGTTAAAGAATTAGGTAAATACTGGTTTGGTATTGTAGAACTTCCAAAGAATTGAATATGCTGAAAAATATTAAAATTACAATTATAGATGATGATGAAGATGACTTCATTTTAACCGAAGATATTCTTTCTGATATAGAAGGTTTAGAAATAGAAGCCCATTGGGAAAATAATTTTGAATCAGCTAAGCAAAAATTAGCATCCTGTGAATCTGATATTTACTTAATAGATTATCGTTTAGGAAAACTCTCAGGTTTAGATTTACTTGAACATGCTAGAATGAATTTTTGCAATAAACCCATTATTATTTTAACAGGCCAAGGCGATAGGGAAATTGATATGTTAGCCATGAAGATGGGAGCAGATGATTATGTTATTAAATCTGAATTAAATAAAACCAAACTAGAGCGTTCCATCCGATATGCAATGGAGCGTTTTATTGCGAGTGAAAAATTAAATCATGAAGAGGCAAAATACCGAAGCTTATTTCAAAGATCAATAGATTCTATTTATATTATCGATAAAAAATTGCAATTTTCTGAATGCAATCCATCCTTATTAAATTTATTTGGATATGAGGTAGAAGATTTGAAAGGGAAAAATTTAAATGTATTGTTTTATGAGGAAAATAATTTTTTTAAATTTAAGGAAGCGCTAATTCACAAAGGATTAATTAAGGATTTTGAAACTATTCTAGTTAGGAAAGATGGTAAAAAAATGAATTGTTCTATTACTACCATTGTGCTTTTCGATATCAATCATGAAATAGAAGGTTATCAAGGAATTATTAGAGATAATACCGCCCAAAAAGAAAATGAAAAACAAATTCTTAGAGCTGAGAAATTGGGTATGACGGGCAGATTAGCAAGAAGTATTGCTCACGAAGTAAGAAATCCATTAACCAACATAAACTTGTCATTAGAACAGATGATATCTGAAATGGATAAGGACGCGGACGAAATGGTTTACGCTCGCATAATTGAGCGCAATTCAGAACGGATAAATAATCTAATAACTGATTTATTAGAATCTTCTAAGCCTTCAAGAGTAAATTTAGATGATTTGTTAATTGATGAAATTATTCCTAAAGTTATTGATTTAGCAGCAGATAGAATTAAGCTGAAAGATATCAAATTGACCTCCCACCTCAACTGTCCTGATGTTCGTTTGCATATTGACGAAAAGCAATTAATCACTGCTCTTTTAAATATTGTCATCAATGCTATTGAAGCTATGCCTGAAGAAAGTGGTGAGTTAGAAGTAAAAACCTATTGTGAAGACGATGTGATTTTTATAACCATAGAAGATAATGGTGAGGGAATGAATCAGGAAACACTTAACAATTTGTTTGACGCTTTTTATACCGGTAAACGAACAGGAATGGGTTTAGGATTAACAACAACACAAAATATAATCAATGCGCACAATGCAAAAATAGAAGTAGAAAGTGAGGAAGGTAATGGAACAAAATTTACAATTAAATTTAATATAAAGAAATCAATATGAAGGATTTTAATTTAAATGATGCCTATAGAATAGTGAGCGAAAAATTAATAGGTTGGGTAAAAGGATTTATAGATATGTTGCCCAATATTATAATGGCAATACTCATATTTACTGCATTTTATTTTTTAGCTAAGTTGGCAAGAAAGTTATTCGGAAAATTAATGAACAAGGTTTCGAATAATAAATCTTTGATAAAACTAACAGGTAATACATTGGCATTTTTAGTCAATGTAGTAGGATTGTTTGTAGCCTTAAGTGTTTTAAATTTAGATAAAGCTGTTACTTCAATGTTGGCTGGAGTAGGAGTTATTGGTTTGGCTTTAGGTTTTGCATTTCAAGATACAGCAGCCAACTTTATGGCCGGTATTTTTCTTACTATTCAAAAACCATTTAAATTAGAAGAGATTATAGAATCGAAAGAATTTATGGGTACTGTAAAACATATTAATTTAAGAACCACTACACTTCATTCATTTCAAGGGCAACAAATTATTATTCCCAATAAGGATATTTTTCAAAATGCAATTGTCAACCACACGAATACTGGTAGAAGGAGAGTAGATTTATCGTGTGGAGTATCTTATGGTGATGATTTAAAAAAGGTGAGAGATATCGCTATTGGCGCAATTGAGGGCAGTGATTTTTTAGCTAAAGATGAAAAAATTGATTTAATATTTAAAGAGTTTGGTGATAGTTCTATCAATTTTGATATTCGTTTTTGGTTGAACGATACTTCCCAATCTGTATTTAAACATTCTACAAGTGAGGCAATTATTCAATTAAAACAAGCATTTGATGATAATGACATTATGATTCCATTCCCAATCAGAACATTAGATTTTGGAATCAAAGGTGGTGAAAAATTAAATCCAAAAATGTTGAGTTTAAATAATTCAGAATCTTAAAAATGCTAAAAACTTATCAGCCAAAATAGATAAAGGCTACTTTTGTACAAAATGAATAAGTTATGAAAACTAAGAAAGCATTTCTCATCATTTTAGATGGATGGGGAATTGGAGATCAATCTAAATCTGATGCTATCTATTATGCGAAAACACCTTTTATAGATAGCTTATATAAAAAATATCCAAATGCTACATTAAGAACTGATGGCAAAAATGTAGGTTTGCCCGAAGGGCAAATGGGAAATTCCGAGGTTGGACATTTAAATATAGGTGCCGGAAGAGTAGTTTTTCAAGATTTGGTTAGGATTAACAATGCTATCGACGACCATTCTATCAATGATAATTCAACTTTGAGAGAGGCTATTAATTATGCCAAAACGGAAAATAAAAAAATTCATTTGATGGGTTTAGTTTCTGATGGTGGTATACATTCTCATAGCAAGCATTTGTATAAGCTGATTGATATGATGGATCATGCAGGCTTAAAAGATGTTTATATTCATGCTTTTACAGATGGAAGAGATTCTAAACCAACAAGTGGTAAAAATCATATTCAAAAACTAGTAGATTATATAAAAGAATCACCTGTTCAATTGGCCACAATGGTTGGTAGATATTATGCAATGGATAGAGATAATAGATGGGAGCGTATAAAAGCAGCTTATGATTTATTGACTTCTGGGGTTGGAAAACCTTATAAAGATCCCATGAAGGCAATTGATGATTCTTATGACAATGAAGTTACAGATGAATTTATTAAACCTGTTGTTTTTACTGATGACAATGATGAACCATTAGCTAAAATTGAAACAGAAGATGTAGTTATTTGTTTCAATTATCGTACAGATAGATGCAGAGAAATTACCTATGCATTGACTCAAGATAATATTCCTGAGCATGGGATGAAGTGTTTTCCTTTGTACTATGTCACAATGACCAATTACGATAGTAGTTTTCATGGAATTCATATTGTATTTGATAAAGATAATTTGAAAAACACCTTGGGTGAAGCAATTGCTAAATCTGGTAAAAAACAAATCCGAATTGCTGAAACAGAAAAATATCCTCATGTAACATACTTTTTTTCTGGTGGTAGAGAAATTCCTTTTGAAGGGGAAGAACGAATTATGGTTCCCTCACCAAAAGTTGCCACATATGATCTGCAACCTGAAATGAGTGCAACAGAGCTTACTGAAAAAATAATTAAAGAAGTCAATAAGGGGACAGCTGATTTTATTTGTCTCAACTTTGCGAATCCTGATATGGTAGGCCATACTGGTGTTTATGAAGCTATTATAAAAGCTGTAGAAACGGTGGATGGTTTAACTGAAAAAATAGTAAATGCTGGTTTAGAAAATGAGTATAGTTTTATTATAATTGCCGATCATGGAAATGCTGATTTTGTAGTAAACGCCGACGGTTCACCGAATACCGCTCATACGACCAATCCTGTGCCTGTTTTTTTAATAGATAAGGACTATACAAAAATCAAAAATGGAATCTTAGCAGATGTAGCACCTACAATTTTAAGTATGATGGACATCGAAATTCCTAAAGAAATGAATGGATCAATATTAATTGAAAAATAATTAAAAGATAATGAAAGACGTTAAAAAGTACATTGATGAACATAAAGATAGATTTGTAAGTGAATTAATAGATTTGCTTAAAATTCCTAGCATTAGTGCAGATTCTGCTTATAATAAAGATACAATGGATGCGGCGGAAGCAGTAAGAAAAACATTGGAATTGGCAGGAGCTGAAAACACTGAATTATGTGCTACGAAGGGTTTCCCAGTAGTTTATGGCGAAAAAATAATCGATAAAAACTTACCAACTATTTTAGTTTACGGTCATTATGATGTACAACCAGCAGATCCAATTGATTTGTGGGATTCTCCACCTTTTGAACCAGTTATAAAAGATGGAAAAATATATGCTAGAGGTGCAGCAGATGATAAAGGTCAGATGTATATGCACGTAAAAGCATTGGAATTAATGGTAAAAACCGATCAATTACCTTGTAATGTTAAATTTATAATTGAAGGTGAAGAAGAAGTAGGTTCAGCTAATTTGGGCACTTTTATAAAAGAAAATAAAGAAAAACTAAAGGCTGATATTATTTTAATTTCAGATACTTCTATGCTTTCTATGGAGCATCCATCTATCACCACAGGTTTAAAAGGATTATCCTATTTAGAAGTTGAGGTTACAGGTCCAAATAGAGATTTGCATTCGGGTGTTTATGGTGGTGCAGTAGCTAATCCTATCAATATATTGGCTGAAATGATTGCCTCTTTAACAGATGAAAATAATCACATTACTATTCCTGGGTTTTATGATAAAGTAGTAGATGTCAATGCTGAAGAAAGAGCTAAAATGGCAAAAACACCATTTGATTTAGAAGACTATAAAAAACATTTGGATATAAAAGATGTGCACGGAGAAAAAGGATACAGTACAATAGAAAGAACTTCGATTCGTCCAACTTTAGATGTGAATGGAATCTGGGGCGGATATATTGGTGAAGGTGCTAAAACAGTTTTGCCATCAAAGGCGCATGCAAAAATATCTATGCGTTTAGTTCCCAATCAGTCGAGTGAAGAAATTACTCAATTATTTAAAAAACATTTTGAATCGATTGCTCCTAAATCAGTTACAGTTGTAGTAAAGCCTCATCATGGAGGAGAACCTTATGTTACACCTATTGATATTCCTGCTTATCAAGCGGCAGCTCAAGCTATAGAAACTACATTTGGAAAGCCATCAATTCCGGTTAGAGCAGGCGGAAGTATCCCAATTGTTGCTTTATTTGAAAAAGAATTGGGTTTGAAGTCTATTTTATTAGGATTTGGGTTAAATTCGGATGCAATACATTCTCCAAATGAGCATTATGGTATTTTCAACTTTTTGAAAGGTATTGAAACTATTCCTCATTTTTTTTACAATTTTGCTCACTTAAAAGATTAAACTATTGAAAAATTTATTTATTAAAAAACTACTTATTACCGCTTTGGTAATGAGTAGTTTGTTTTTATCTTCCTGTGGCGATTTTAAAGAAATTGAAATCTCTGATATCAAAGCATTTCGCATTGAAAAAATGAATGGAAATACGATTGATATGGTGGTAAGTACAGAAATATTAAATCCAAATTCATTTGGTGTAACAGTGGTAGATGCCGATTTTGATGTAACCGTTCAAGGCATTAACTTAGGTAAAACCAATATTAATAAAAACATTAAAATCAATCGTAAAAGTACTGAGCTGCATGATATCTATTTTACTTTAGAACTCAATAAGCTTTCAAAAGCTGCATTACCAACATTAATAGGCTTTGTAGCAATGGGCAAAAAAGAAGTAAACTTAAAAATAGATGGCAGTATTAAAGGCAAAGCTTTTTTGATTTCGAAGCGTTTTCCAGTGCACCATGAAGAGAAGGTTCCATTAAAGTTGAAATAATTTTATCTAAAAATCTCTCAAATCGAGAGAGTAATAAATTTAGAATTCAAATCTTGCACTGAATTGCTCCACGACGCTATCTTCTATTTTAGCCATCATTTTATTGTAGGAACTTGCATATTGAAATTTTCCCTTCTTTTCATTTAATTGTATAATTGTAATAGGAAAGTCTAACTGTGAACTATCAATCCAATTACGATAGGGAATGAGTTCACAATAAAAAGAAAAATCTTCTATTTTTTCTTTTATCTTATTTCGATGAAGGGTATTTACTTGTACTCTTTTCGTAATATAACCTTCTTTAATTATTTCAAAAGTATAGAATTTACCTATTTGCAAATCCATATCAAATACACCATTTTTATCTGTTTTTAGAATTTGCACTATTTGATTGTTCTCATAGAGCAAAACAGTAACTTGGTCTAAATCTTTATTTGCAATAATAATTTCACCGTGAAAGGTAACCTTTTCAGATTCTCCTGCGAAAGAAGAATTAGCAATTAAGAAAATGGTTAAGAAAATAATTAGGGAATTTTTAAGAGTTTTCATTTAAGTAAGTTTAGGTTTATAATAATTGGGGTATCAAATATAGTAAAATAAATGGATATAATCAAAGTTTTATTTCACATAAATTTTATTTTTTAGAAAAGAGGAGGCAAATATTATGGAATTCTAAAGCGTAAAAATTACGATATATTTTTACTAGATATAGATTCAAATACATTAGAAAAGAGTTCATTAATAGATTTTATCTATACTTGTAGCGTGTCTCTGAGGATTGTAAAAGATTGATGGATTAACTAGTAGTTTTTTTCGGAAGTCAATTGACCTTTTTCATCCCACATGTACCAACTGTCAATTTTTTCACCCATATCATAAACCATTTGGTAGCGCATAGTCCCTTTTTCATCCCAAATAAACCACTTGCCATTTTTCTTGCCTTGAACATATTTAGCAGTAGCTATTCTTTGACCATTGTCGGCCCAACGATTCCATTCGCCGTTTTTCTGATTTTCTAAAAACTCTCCTAATTCTTTTTTGGCACCATTATTATAAAAATAAACTACTTTGCCATTTAACTTTCCATCCTTAATAGTATAGATTGCTTTATTCTTATTATTCTCAAATAATTCTTTGTATTCTCCACTATATACTTTTCCATTCTGCATATAAATTCCATCTTGAAGTTCAATTTTGTTTTGAGCAAAAGTTAAAGTGATACAGCAGAGAAGTGTAAAAAGGCTAAGGAATATTTTTTTCATCATCGAAATGTATTTTTATAATATCAAATATAATTAAATTGTTGTTGTATTGTTAACTTTTGTACAGGACTTTAATAAATTCAAATAATCTAAATGAAATATTGCAATAGCAAGAAATGTCCATTAAGAACATAAAAAAAGACGACAAGTAGCCGTCTTTTAATGTTTTATGATTTCATTGTGCTCTTGTAATTCTTTGTTATTTTTCCTCCAAAACTACTGTTATCTCATTGGAAGTATCTTGTATTTTTATAATCAAATCATTGTATGAAATAAAAGTGACTTGAATATTTTTGCCTGTTGCATTTTCAAGACTGAAGTTTCCTTCTAAATCAGAATAAACTTTCTCTCCGGTTTCAGTTACACTAATCAAAGCACCTGCAACAGCTTCCTGATTGGTATCCACTACTTTTCCATTGGTTATGGTAGTGTTTTTACTGTCTTTGCCACCTGCTATAGAGCTGAATGACATTCCAAATACTAAAAAAGAAGCGACTAATAAATTTTTCATTTTCATTTAATTTTATGTTACAAATGTAAGTAGATGACACACCTTTCATGTTAAATAGAAATTACCAATTCTTTAATTTGATGTTAATTGAATGTTAAGAACAAATGGAATAGGCAAAAACAAAGAAGATTTTGTAATTTCACCATTTTAAATTTGATAAAAATGAATAAGTCCTTATCCTTAGTTTTTATTGCAGCGATGACTTTATCCGCTTGTAATTCAGATAAAAATAAATCAGAAGCAGTAAATAACGAAGAAAGTTCCTCAAAAAAAATAGAAATGATAGTAAAAGATCCACATTCTTTTTCTGAGCCTGAAAATGTAGTTGTTACTCATTTAGATTGGTCAGCGAATATAGACTTTGATTCATTAAAGATATATGCTACAGCCACTTGGAAGATAGAAAATAAAACCAATGCATCTGAAGTTATTTTTGATACCAAAGGGTTAGATATAGATTTTGTAACGATAGGAAATAACGATGAAATGACTGGTTTTCAAGTAGAGCCGCCTATTAAATACATGGGGCAAAAATTGGTTGTTAATATTACACCAATGACAGATGTGGTTAGTATTCATTATAGAACCACTAAAGATTCAGATGCTTTGCAATGGTTAACTAAAGAGCAAACTGCTGATAAAAATTTTCCTTTTCTTTTTACTCAATCTCAAGCTATTTTAGCGAGAACTTGGATTCCATGTCAGGATAGTCCGGGTATTCGATTTACATATAATGCTCGAGTAAAAGTGCCAGATAATATGTTGGCATTGATGAGTGCCTATAACCCAACTGATTCCAATAAAATTAATATTTATGATTTTCAAATGGAATATCCCATTCCATCTTATTTAATGGCAATGGCTGTCGGTGGCCTAGCTTATGAGTCTTTAGGTAGAAATACTGGTATATATGCAGAAAATGCAATGCTAAAAAAAGCTGCATATGAATTTAGCGATATGCAAACAATGGTTGACAGTGCAGAAGCACTTTATGGAGATTACAAATGGGGAAAATATGATGTGTTGGTATTGCCTCCATCTTTTCCTTTTGGAGGAATGGAAAATCCTAGATTGACCTTTGCAACTCCAACGGTGATAGCTGGAGATAAGTCTCTAACTTCATTGATAGCACATGAATTGGCTCACTCTTGGTCAGGTAATTTAGTAACCAATGCCACTTGGAATGATTTCTGGTTAAATGAAGGATTTACTGTTTATTTTGAAAACAGAATCATGGAAAAAGTCTATGGTAAGGACTATGCCAATATGTTAGCACTCATCTCTTATCAGGATTTGCAAGATGAAATGGAAGAGTTTGGAAAAGATAGCCCAAAAACAAAATTGAAGTTAGATTTAGCAGGTCAAGATCCTGATGAAGGAATGAATAGTATTGCTTACGATAAGGGATTTTACTTGTTGAAATTGATTGAGCAAACTGTTGGAAGAGAAAATTTTGATGTATTTTTAAAAGAGTATTTCAGCAAATTCGCCTTTAAATCTATGACTACTGAACGATTTATAGAATATATCAATCAAGAATTATTTAGTAAGAATAAAGATTGGGCAAGTACCATTAATATTGATAAGTGGGTTTATCAGCCTGGTTTGCCTGACAATTGTCCAAAAATACAATCAGATAAGTTTGAAAAAGTGGCAGAGCAATTAGCTGAATGGGAAAGTGGTAAAGCCGCAAAAAACTTATCGACAAAAGATTGGTCAACACATGAATGGGTATATTTTTTAAGAAGCCTGCCTAATGAAATGACGATGGATCAAATGGAAGATTTGGACAATGCATTTGGATTCACAAAATCTGGCAATTCTGAAATTTTAGCAGTTTGGTTTGTAAAGGTGATTCCTAATAATTATAAGGAAGCTAAGCCAGCAATTAAGACTTTTTTAGTGCACGTTGGTCGTCGTAAGTTTTTAACTCCTATTTACAAAGCTTTAATAGATGCAGATCCATCAAAAACTGCTGCAAGGGAGATTTACAAGGAAGCACGACCAAACTATCATGCTGTAGCAGTGCAGACTATGGACGAATTGTTAGATTGGAATCAAAATTAGAGATACAAAATGGGTGGTAAGCAGAAGTTAGCACACTTCGCAGAGATGAAAACATTTCCAAATGTTTTTGAGCCAAATACAGAAGATATTTTTAGAACAGAATATTTTGTAAAAGGGAAATGGCATCAAGATGTTTTTAAAAACAATCGACCAATTGTATTAGAATTGGGCTGTGGCAAAGGTGAGTATAGTGTTGGGATGGCTCACAAATTTCCAAACAAAAACTTTATTGGGTGTGATATCAAAGGCGCTAGAATGTGGCGTGGTGCGAAAACATCTCAAGAAGAAGGCATTGAAAATGTAGCTTTTTTGCGGACAAGAATTGAGTTTATTGAAGGTGCTTTTGCAACCGATGAAGTAGATGAAATTTGGATTACATTTCCTGATCCTCAGCCTAAAGATAGACAAGAGAAAAAACGATTGACCAGTCCTTTATTTATTGAGCGATACAAGAAGTTTTTAAAAAAAGGAGGAATCATTCATTTAAAAACCGACAGTGAATTTTTCTTTCAATTTACATTAGAAGAAATACAGGCGAGAGGCTATAAGTTAATCGAGCACACATCTGATTTATATGGAGATATCGCTCAGAATTACGATAGAGATACACAAGACATTCTATCAATAAAAACGCATTACGAAAAAATATTTTCAGATAAAGGATTTAAAATTAATTATTTAAAATTTAAGGTGCACTAATGAGTACTTCGATAAAACTTTCTGAAAAAAATAAAGATTTTTTTGAAATGGTTTATCAAGTCGTTCGATTAATCCCAAAGGGTAGAGTCAGTTCTTATGGTGCAATAGCCAATTATTTAGGAAGAAAAAGTGGAGCACGAATGGTGGGTTGGGCTATGAATGCATCTCATACTCAAAAAGAAAAAGTTCCGGCACATCGCGTAGTCAACAGGCTTGGACTGTTGAGCGGAAGGGCTCATTTTAATCCACCTGAAGCCATGCAGAATTTATTAGAAAAAGAAGGTTTAAGCATTATTGATGATCAAATTCAAGATTTTAAAATCCATTTTTGGGATCCTAGTTTGGAGCTTGAATAATTCTTATTTCTTTATTTAGAATTAGTCTAAATAATTGGTAATTTTGAATTATAAATTGTGCAAAATGGAAGTGACTTTTGAGAAAATAATTCATGCCTTATCTTTTGTTATAGAACCTGATTTAAAGAAGGATATTGTTGAATTAAATTTGGTGAGTAACATTGAATTTCAAAACAATACAGTAAAATTTGATTTAAGCATTAGCAACCCTGCTATGCACAACCGCAAGCGTATGGAAGAAGCTTGCGAACATCAAATTAAGCGTCACTTAGGTGATTCTATTGAGGTAGAAGCAACTATAACTGCTATGCCCAAAGCGCATGAAAGAAAACCTGAGCACAGAACAATGCTGCCAGGTGTTAAGCATATCATTGCTGTAGCTTCAGGTAAAGGCGGAGTAGGGAAATCTACAGTTTCAGCCAACTTAGCTGCAGGATTAGCTGCTGAAGGTTATAGTGTAGGATTAGTTGATGCAGATATTTATGGTCCTTCTATTCCCGCCATGTTTGATGTGGCTGATGTAAAACCTGGTATGGTGGAAATAGACGGTGAACAAAAAATTCAGCCTGTTGAAAGTTATGGAGTTAAATTATTATCCATTGGATTCTTTTCATCGCCTGACCAAGCAGTAGTTTGGAGAGGGCCTATGGCTACCAAGGCATTAACTCAAATGTTTAAAGATGCGCATTGGGGAGATTTAGATTTTATGATTGTTGATTTACCTCCTGGTACTGGCGATGTGCATTTAACTTTGGTACAACAAATTCCATTAAGTGGAGCTGTTGTAGTAAGTACACCTCAGGAAATAGCTTTGGTAGATATGCGTAAAGCTTTGGCCATGTTTAAATTGCCTGAAATTAATGTGCCTGTTTTAGGAGTAGTTGAGAATATGTCCTATTTTACTCCTGACGAATTACCTGAAAATAAATATTATATTTTTGGGAAAGGTGGGGCTAAAGATTTAGCTCAAAAGATGAGTATTAAATTTTTGGGAGAAGTACCTTTAATACAAAGCATCAGAGAAGCAGGAGATGTTGGTCGTCCTGCAGTATTGCAAGAAAATACACCTCAAGCATTAGCTTTAAAAGCATTTATTCAAAATGTTAAAGTACAATTGAGAGTAGAAGAAGTAGTTCAAGAAAATTAAATTAATTGGTCATGACAAAAAATAAGCAAGTATTATATGCAAAGGTTGAAAATGCCATAGATCAATTACGTCCTTTTTTGGAGGCTGACGGAGGGAATATTGAATTACTTGAAATTACAGATGAAAATATAGTAAAGGTTAAGTTTATCGGAGCTTGCAGTAGTTGTTCTATGAGCACTATGACATTAAAAGGCGGTATTGAAGAATCTGTAAAGAGAGCAGCACCTGAAATTGTGAGTGTAGTGGCAGAAACAATTGATAATTGATAATGAGCGATTTATAATTCTCATAAGCTTTATTCAGGAGTATAATTTATCCTTATTTGGGAGTAATGAACTATATTTTAAGAAATTAAATTTCAGACTCAGATTAGTATGAAATGTTAACCATCTTTATCTAATTGTTTTCAAAAAAAATTTCTAATTTTCAATTAAGTATTGTCAATTGTTAGAGTACTTTCATTCGATCAGAATCGAGCTTTAAAAAGATAAATAGTAACACTGTAAATCCCCATAATGAACTACCGCCATAAGAAAAGAAAGGCAGTGGAATCCCGATTACAGGAGCTAGTCCAATTGTCATCCCAATATTGATAGCAAAGTGGAAAAATAGAATACAAGCTACTCCATAACCGTATATTCTCGCAAAATCTGATCTCTGTCTTGTGGTAAGAAACATAATCCGTAAGAGCAAGGTAACAAATAACACAATTACCACTAAACTGCCCAAAAATCCCCACTCTTCTCCAATTGTACAAAAAATAAAGTCGGTGCTTTGTTCAGGCACAAAATTGTATTTCGTCTGCGTACCCTCTAAAAATCCTTTACCTGCAAAACCACCTGAGCCAATAGCAATTAAAGATTGATTTACATTGTAGCCTGCCCCTTTAGGATCGGATTCTAAACCCAACATAACATTAATTCTTTTAGATTGGTGACTGCCTAAGACGTCATTAAAAATATAATCAACACTTTTTATAAAACCGGCAGATAGAATGAACAGTCCTATCAAAATAGGGATAAGAATTTTTATTTTTCTATTAAAAAACCAAATTATTCCTAAGAATAAAGCGATACATATGATTAAAAATATAGTTCCATCCAGTTCAATACCAAAGAAAAGACTTGTAGTGGTTCCTCTAGCTATTAAGGCTAATATAAATAATATAGCTGCACCAACCCCTATTAAAAGAATATTTCCAGAAAGACCTTCTCTATACATTACCAAGATAAATGCAGAATAAACTAAGGCTGATCCTGTATCATTTTGTGCTAGAATTAATGCAGCTGGTAATAAAAGAATAATAAATGCGATGACTTTAGTTTTTAAGTCAGACATTTTTATATTCATAGTGCTCAAGTATTTAGCTATAGCTAAATTGGTTGCAAATTTAGCAAACTCTGATGGTTGCACTCCAAATCCTCCAATGGCAAACCAAGAAGTAGCTCCCTTTACTTCAGAACCGACTACCATTACCATTATTAAGGAAAGCAATACTAATCCATAAATAATGTAAGCAAAAGTGCTAAAAAATCGTTCGTCAATAATTAAGATAACAGTTGCAATTCCTGCTGATGTTAAAATCCAAAGTAATTGTTTTCCGTACAATTGACTTGAATCAAAAATGCTTTGAAACTCTTCATTATAAACAGCTGCGTATATATTTAACCATCCCGCTATTATTAATAAAAAAAATAGCAACACGCTCAACCAATCTAAGTTGTTATATACGCCTATTCTATTTCTCATTTTTTCTTGGCGGTATTACTAATTAAATTCCCTTCTATCATTCTCAATTCTATATCTTTTCGAGTGATTTTTCCTTTTAGATATTTTTCTATCATTAAACCTGCCATTGGAGCTGCCCATCGAGAGCCCCAAACTCCATTTTCCACATATACCGTTATCGCGATTTGTGGATCATCTTTAGGGGCAAATGCAATAAAAGTAGAGTGATCATCGCCTTGAGGATTTTGAACTGTTCCAGTTTTACCGCAAACCTTTATGGAATCTACTCTAGCTTGAGTTCCTGTTCCTTGTTGAACTACCTTATACATAGCATCTTTTACTTTGTTAAAATAAGAAGTATCAATGCCAGTGTAATTTTTACTTATTCCTTTATCGTAGGGTGTGATAATATTATTACCTACTTTTTTTACTATATGCGGCGTTACATAATATCCACCATTTGCTATAGTGGCTGTCATATTTGCCATTTGTAAAGGTGTAAAGCCCAATTCACCTTGACCAATTGCTAATGAAACAATGGTCAACGAACTCCATCTACCTTTTTGATAATAGCGATCGTAATAATCTGTTTTAGGTACAAATCCATTCAATTCATTGGGTAAATCTATTCCTGTTTTTTGACCTAATCCAAAGCTTAAAACATATGCTCTCCATTTTTTATACCCTTCTTCGGCTGTTGGATATTTATCTAAAATTGAGCGAAATACATTACTGTAATAAGAATTGCAAGAAGTTTGAATAGAGTATTCTAAATTAACTGGAGAAGGGTGGGAGTGACATCCCATATGAAACCTACCCGAGTTATAACCTCTATTACAACTGTAAAGGGTTTGAGGTGTTAAAACACCTTCTTGTAAACCAATTAAGGCATTTATGCTTTTAAAAGTGGAGCCTGGAGGATATTTTGCCATCAACGCCCTATTGAACAGAGGTTTGATAGGATCTTGATTTAAAACGGAATAATTCTTTGATCGTTCACGACCAACCAATAAATTTGGATCATAAGTAGGTGCAGAGACTAAGGTTAAAATTTCACCTGTTTTAGGCTCTATAGCCACAATACTTCCTTTTTTATTTTGCATTAACAATTCACCATAGGCTTGCAAATCCGCATCAATTGATAGGTTTAAATCTTTTCCGGATACAGCTGAAGAATCATAAATACCGTCGGCAAATTTTCCTTTTTCACGGTTGAAAACATCTACCATTACTATTTTTATTCCTCTTTTGCCTCGAAGTTCAGCTTCATAAGATTTCTCGATGCCACTTATACCAATATAATCACCTGATTTATAATAAGGATTGTCGGCAATCGTTTTTTGATTCACTTCACTAATATATCCCAATATGTGGGCTGCTGTATTTTCAGGATAATTTCTTAATGTTCTTGTTTGTACATAAAATCCTGGATATTTAAATAAACTTTCTTGTATTCTAGCATATTCCTCTGATGAAAATTCACTTTCAAAAATAGACGGTTTATAATAAGAGAATTCTTGTGCTTTTTTTAGTTTCTCAATGAACTTTTCTTTCGTAATTTTAAGTAAATGACAAAATTGCAAGGTGTCAATATTTTTATTGACTTGTCTCGGTAATACCATTAAATCATAGGCGGCTTCATTATAAACCAACAGCTTTCCATTTCTATCATAGAGCAAACCTCTAGCCGGATAATCGATTATATGTCGTTTTGAATTGTTATCTGCATCTAGCTTATATTTATCATTAATCACTTGCACATAAAACAAACGAATGATAAAAATAATAGCTACAACAATAAATATTGCGCTAATAATTAAAGTTCGTTGTTCTAATGCTTTTCTACTCATCGTTTAGATTGAGAATTGTAGGAGAATAACTGACTTAAAAGAATCAATAAAATTGAGAATATACTACTAAATATCATTTTATTAAAAGTAAAAAAGAAATCGCTGAAGCGAAATATCTCTAAATAGAATAATACAAAATGGTGCAATAAAGTTAACGCTGCAGCATAACTGATAAACCATCTAAAATCAAAATCTTGGATGCTGGGCTTTTGACTAGAATCATAGCCATCTCTAGGAGCTATTAATTTTAACACAAATGGTCTACAAAAAGCCATGAATACCGTAGCTGCAATATGTAAACCCATTGTACTTGAAAAAATATCAATACATAAACCTAGTGCAAAAGCAAAAACTAATAGTAACCATTTGGGAGTTTCAAAGGGTAGCAAAAGTATAAAGAGAATGTATAAATAAGGGTTTATATAACCACTAAACTGTATATTGTTTAGTAATAATACTTGTAGCAAGACCAAAAATATAAAAAGGAATGTATATTTTAGAATCGTTTTAATCATTTGATTCGCCCTCCTGTACTTCTGCTTCTATTTTATTTTGCTCTTCTTTTAGCACATTTTTAACGATGTAAACCATTTCCAAGCTTTTAAAATCATTGATGTATTTCACTTGAATATTGTAAAAATTGCTTCCATCTGGCTTTTCAATTCCTGTGATTATTCCTAAATCAATTCCTCGAGGGAAGATTGCTGAATAGCCGCTGCTTTCAATGGTATCACCCAAAAATATTTTAACATGTTTAGGAATATTTATAAGATCGCCATATTGATAATCTCTTCCATTCCAAATCAATGAACCAAAATAATCTTGTGACTTTAATTTGGCACTTGTTTTAGATTGCGAATGTAAAACCGATAAAACAGAGCTAAAATGAGGAGAAACAGTTTTTACGATTCCTATAATTCCTCTAGAACCTATCACGCCCATTCCTTCTGAAATACCGTTGAGGGTGCCTTTGTCTAAAGTTATATAGTTGTTGGCTTTATTGATAGAATTATTGATGACTCTAGCTGCTGAATATTCATATTGTTGATGATAAACGGTGTCATCAATAATATAATTTTTACCATAAACGGATATTCTAGATTGTTTTAAAGAATTTCTTAAATCTGCATTTTCTTGAGACAAATCTAAATTTATAACATCTAAATTTAAGTATTTAGTAGCATCATTCATAGAGGTATAAATGTTCCCACTAATAGAATTAGAAGAATTAATAAAACTAGATTTCTGAAATTGATTATTCTGAAAAAGCAAATAAAATGCTAATCCTTCTAAAAGTAAGAAGAAGATAAAAAAGGAATTACGACTTAGAAATCCAAATAAATTTCGCATTTACAAATAATCTCATCTTTTAGCTATCCCTAGCGAATCAAGAAGGTCAGTTTAGAAGAATTTTTCAAAGCAATTCCTGTTCCACGCGCTACAGCTCTTAATGGATCTTCAGCAACATGAACAGGCAATTTTGTTTTTAGAGAAATTCTTTTATCTAATCCTCTCAATAGTGAACCACCACCTGCTAAATACAAACCAGTTCTATAAATATCTGCTGATAATTCAGGAGGTGTCATCTCTAATGCATTTAATATTGCTGCTTCAATTTTAGTAATTGATTTGTCTAAAGCGTGCGCTATTTCACTATAACTAACAATAATTTCTTTAGGAGTTCCGGTCATTAAATCTCTTCCTTGTACGGCATAATCTTCTGGTGGATTATCTAATTCAGGAAGGGCAGACCCTACCTCGATTTTAATTTTTTCGGCCGATCTTTCTCCAATCAATAAATTGTGTTGACGACGCATATAATCTACTATATCATTGGTAAAATCATCACCGGCAACACGAATAGATTTATCACAAACGATTCCGCCAAGGGCGATTACAGCAATTTCTGACGTACCACCACCAATGTCAATAATCATATTACCCATAGGTTCAAGCACATCAATTCCGATTCCAATAGCGGCTGCCATTGGTTCATGAATCATATATACTTCTTTTCCACCAGCATGTTCTGCAGAATCTTTAACGGCTCTTTTTTCCACTTCAGTAATTCCTGAAGGAATACAAATTACCATTCTTAAAGAAGGATTAAAATATCTTTTAGTAGGATAAATCATTTTTATCATACCACGAATCATATACTCAGCGGCTTGAAAATCAGCTATTACGCCATCTCTTAAAGGTCTAACTGTTTTTATGTCTTCGTGAGTTTTACCATGCATTTGCATTGCTCTTTTTCCAACAGCTATTACTTTGCCACTGCTTCTTTCCATAGCAACTATAGAAGGTTCATCTACTACAACTTTATCATTATGAATGATTAGAGTGTTTGCAGTTCCCAAATCTATTGCAATCTCTTGGGTGAAAAAATCAAATAATCCCATTTTTTAAATTTCAAAAATATATTAATGTTTAAAATGCCTTGTTCCAGTGAAAACCATCGCAAGATCATTTTCATTACAATAATCAATAGAAAGTTCATCTTTTATAGAACCTCCAGGTTGAATTACTGCAGTTATTCCTGCTGTTTTTGCTATTTCCACACAATCGGGGAATGGGAAAAAAGCATCTGAAGCCATAACAGCTCCATTTAGATCAAAATTAAATTCGGAAGCTTTTTTAATAGCTTGGTTTAAGGCATCAACTCGAGATGTTTGTCCTGTTCCACCTGCTAAAAGTTGTCCGTCTTTAACTAAGATAATTGCATTAGATTTAGTTTGTTTCACCAGTTTTGCAGCAAACTCAAGATCGTTTTTCTCACTTTCACTTGGAGCTTTTTTGGTTACGGTTTTAAAATTAGTCTTTTTATCTGTAATTAAATCTTTATCTTGAACTAAAACTCCATTCAAAATAGATCGATGTTGCATTTTAGGTAGTTCAATAGATTTTTGAACCAATATAATTCTATTTTTCTTTGATTTTAGAATTTCTAAAGCTGCTGAATCATATTCTGGAGCAATTACTACTTCACAAAATAGTGGATTTATCGTTTCAGCAGTGGCCACATCAATTTTGGTATTTGAAATCAGTATACCACCAAAAGCAGATACAGGATCGCCTGCTAATGCAGCTTTGTAGGCATCAGAAATAGTATTTCTGCTGGCTATACCACAAGCATTGTTATGTTTTAAAATGGCGAATGTTGGTCCATTTTCTTTAAATTCTTGAATTAAGTTTACTGCAGCGTCAACATCTAATAAGTTATTGTAAGATAATTCCTTACCGTGTAGTTTATCAAAAATTCCGTCTAAATCACCATAAAAAACACCTTTTTGATGCGGATTTTCTCCATATCTTAAAGTATTTCCCTGATTTTCGCTCACTTTAAAAGTTTCTATTTTTTCAGTTGCATTGAAGTAATTGAAAATGGCAGTATCATAATGAGAGGATACCTGAAAAGCTTGAGCAGCAAATGTTTTTCTTTGTGCTAAAGTGGTGTCTCCTTTTTGGTCTTCTAAAATCAATTCTAATCCTTTGTATTGATCTTTAGAACTCAAAATTACAACATCTTTAAAGTTTTTAGCAGCAGCACGAATTAATGAAATTCCACCAATATCAATTTTTTCAATAATATCTTCAGCAGACGCTCCAGACTCAACTGTTTCTTCAAAAGGGTATAAATCAACTATTACTAAATCAATTTCTGGAATATCAAATTCTTTGATTTCTTTCTGATCGCTGCTGTTATCTCTGCGATTTAAAATTCCACCAAAAACTTTCGGATGCAATGTTTTAACTCTTCCACCCAAAATGGAAGGGTAGGAAGTTAACTCTTCCACTGCTTCACAAGCCACATTTTGTTCTTCAATAAAGGTTCTTGTGCCTCCTGTGGAGTAAATCGTAACACCTAATTCATTTAATTTCTTAATAATTGGTGCTAAGTTATCTTTGTAAAATACTGATATTAAGGCGGTTTTTATTCGCTTTGAGTCATTCATCCGATGCGCTGAAATTAAGACACAATTTTACTAATAATCGGCTTGTAAAACAATGCCGTAGGGCTTTAAATCGCAATCTGTTGATAAGAAATCTATTTTGTTAAAAACTACCTTTTGATGAACGGTAAAGGAAAGCCCAAAAAGAAGTTTAATTTTACATAATAAATTTGAAGAATGCTGATTCTACGACTCATAAAAGAAAGTTTTTCATTTGCGATTAATGCCTTAATTGTAAATAAGTTGCGTACATTTTTATCGCTTTTAGGAATTACCATTGGTATTTTTGCAATTATTTCAGTTTACACGATGGTAGATGCACTTGAAAAAGGCATAAAAGACAGCATCGCATCTTTAGGAGATAATGTAGTTTATGTGCAAAAATGGCCATGGAGTTTTGATAAAGATCAACCTTGGTGGGAGTATATTCAAAGACCTTCCCCTACATTTAAAGAGTTTAAACAAATAAAAGAACGCTCTCAATATGCTGCTGCTGTTGCAATTAATTTTGGTGGAAGAAAAACCTTAAAATATAAAAGCAGTAGTTTAGAAAATGTAAAATTTACAGCAGTTTCTTATGAATTTAATCAAATAAGTGAATTAAAGATTAATGAAGGTCGTTATTTTACTGAATTTGAAATGAATGGATCTACTCCAATCGTTATTTTAGGAAGTGATGTAGCTAAAAACTTTTTCCCAACAACTTCAGCTTTAGGTAAGGAGTTAAAATTTATGGGTAGGAAAATTACTGTAATTGCTGTTTTAGAAAAAGAAGGCGAAAGTATGATGGGAAATTCTGATGACGATCAAATTTATATTCCCATCGATTTTGCAAAAACATTGTTTAATTCAGAAAGTGAAAGTTTGAATCCATCTATAATGGTAAAATCTAAAGCTGATGTGAGCAATGCTCAACTAAAAGATGAATTGATAGGTATTATGCGTTCAATTAGAAGATTAAAGCCAATTGAAAAAGATAATTTTGCTTTGAATGAATTGGATATGCTATCAAAAGGGTTTGAAGGGTTGTTTAGTATTGTCAATATTGCTGGAAGTGTAATTGGTATTTTTGCAATTATAGTTGGTGGCTTCAGTATAGCCAATATAATGTTTGTATCTGTAAAAGAACGAACCAATATTATTGGAATTCAAAAAGCTTTAGGTGCTAAAAACTTTTTTATTTTATTTCAGTTTTTATTTGAGTCTATTTTTCTTTGTTTAATCGGCGGATTTGTTGGACTATTTATCATATTTTTAGGCACATTATTATTGACCTATGGATTAGATTTTGAAGTTTTTCTTACTTTAGAAAATATCAGTTTAGGAATAACTATTTCTGTAATTATTGGACTAATATCTGGGTTTATTCCTGCTTGGTCTGCTTCGAGAATGGATCCTGTAGAAGCCATTCGATCAAAGTAATTTAATTAAAAATCTTAAAAAATGGATTGGTTTTGCGATTTTTAAAACCGTGATAGCTAACGTATATAAAAATGATTATTGACAATCCAATAGCCCAATAACTGATTGAATTTCCTGTTTCCCAATTTTTTACTGCAATTGCAATTAAAGACCAAATACCCACTAAAGCATACTCTCGCATATTTCTTTTGTAAACCATACTTAGGTAAACAATTGTTGCAATAACCATTAGGGCAATTGTCCATACTTCTGCGCCTATTGGACTGCCATCATAGCCTAATTTAACTAAAAGGGCAGAAGCGTTTGCTATGGCTGCAACAGTAATCCATCCGAAATAAAAACTAATTGGCCACCATACAAAAGCTATCGTTTTGGCCGATGCATCCCACCTTTCCATATTGGAACTCAAAGTAGCTTTTAATAATGAGAAAAATATAACAGCCATTACTAATAACGATAAAATCAATTGGTCGTTTAAGAATAACACTACCCATGCTGCGTTTCCAAAGTTGGCTATTGCAAAATAAGGAGAAGTTTGCTCAATGCTACCATCATAATTTTGTTTTTTGATTTGATAGAACTGATAAATTACAAAGGCAATTAAAAATAAATAAATAAACCCCCAAATAGAAAAAGCATAGGTTGCTGGAGTAAATAAATTGTCATATTTATCAGACATTTCTTTCATACTGATATTAAAGATCTCAGCTGCTGTTGACAAATAATTCACGACTAAAGCGACTACCAAAGAAACAGCATTGATAACTGCAATTGTTTTTAAGTTTTTCATATTCAAATGCTTTAAGTTTTTTATTTGACTATTAAATGTTTGCAGTCACGGCTTTTTCTAATGTCAACTGACTAATGGTTTTAATAGCCGATTCAATGTTTTTTATTCCATTAAACACTAAAGATAATCGATTGTTTTTTTCTTTCAAAGAAACTTTCGAAGGATTTTTTTGCACGAAGTTGAGCACACGAGTAAAAGCGGCTGTTTGATAATAAGTTGATTCTTCATTGCTAATAAAATAACCAATAAATTTCCCTTGCTTTAAGATCAATTTTTCAAAACCAACTTCTTGAGCCAACCACCTTAATTTAATGGTTTGAATTAACTCTTCTGTTTCCTTTGGAACAGCACCAAATCGATCAATTAATTGGTTTGTAAAAGCACTTAAACCATTTTCATTCTCAACACTATCTAGTTCCTTATATAAATTAATTCTCTCTGAAATATTCGTTACATATTGATCTGGAATCAGTAACTCAAAATCAGTTTCTATAACTGTATCTTTCACATATTCATAGTCTTCATCAGAATCGTTGTGATACAAATCTTTAAATTCGTTGTCCTTTAATTCTTGAATAGCTTCATCTAAAATTTTCTTGTACATCTCAAAGCCAATTTCTGATATAAATCCACTTTGCTCAGCACCCAAAAGGTTTCCTGCTCCTCTAATATCTAAATCTTTCATAGCTATTTGGAAACCACTTCCCAAGTCTGAGAATTGCTCTAAAGCCTGTAATCTTCTTCTGGCATCATTACTCAATGCTACAAGTGGTGGAGCCATCAAATAACAAAATGCTTTTTTGTTACTTCTACCAACTCTTCCTCTCATTTGATGTAAATCGCTCAATCCAAAATTATTAGCATTGTTAATGATGATAGTATTGGCATTTGGAATATCTAAACCTGACTCAATAATGGTAGTTGCTACTAGTACATCATATTCCCCATCGATAAAACTCATCATTCTGTCTTCCAACTCATCACCTTTCATTTGTCCGTGAGCTATCAAAACCTTAACATTTGGGCACAAACGATTAATCATTCCTGCTACTTCTTTTATGTTTTCAACACGATTATTAATGAAAAATACTTGTCCGCCGCGGCTTACTTCATAAGTTACAGCATCTCTGATTAATTCTTCATTAAATGTATGTACTTCAGTTAAAATTGGTTGTCTATTAGGTGGTGGCGTATTAATAACTGATAAATCTCTAGCTGCCATCAATGAAAATTGCAATGTTCTAGGAATAGGTGTAGCAGTTAATGTTAATGTATCTACATTGGCCTTGATGGTTTTAAGCTTGTCTTTAACTCCCACTCCAAATTTTTGTTCTTCATCAATAATCAACAAACCTAAATTGTGAAATTTGATGTCTTTTCCTGCCAAACGGTGCGTTCCAATAATGATATCAACTTCACCTGACTCCAATTTACGCAAAGTTTCCTTTTGCTGTTTGGGAGATTTAAATCGATTGATATAATCTACATTACAAGGAAAATCTTCTAATCTAGCTTTAAAAGTTTTATAATGTTGCCATGCTAAAATGGTTGTAGGAACTAAAATAGCAACTTGTTTGCTATCTGCAACTGCTTTAAAAGCTGCACGAATGGCAACTTCAGTTTTTCCAAATCCTACATCTCCACAAATTAATCGGTCCATAGGTTGAGGAGATTCCATATCGGCTTTTACATCATTGGTAGCTTTTAACTGATCGGGTGTATCTTCATAAATAAAAGATGCTTCCAATTCATTTTGCAAATAAGTGTCCGGAGAAAATTGAAAACCTTTTTCGGTTCTTCTTGCAGCATATAATTTGATCAAATCAAAAGCAACTTCTTTGATTTTACTCTTGGTTTTTTGCTTTTGTTTTTGCCATGCATTGGAGCCTAATCTATCAACCTTTGGTGGTGTGCCATCCTTCCCAACAAATTTTGCAATGCGGTGTAAAGAGTGAATAGAAACATATAAAATGTCTCCATTTTTATATAAAATACGGATAGCTTCTTGCTTTTTTCCATTTACGTCAATCTTTTCTAAACCTGAAAATTGACCAACTCCATGATCGATATGCGTGATGTAATCTCCCGATTGAAGGCTGTTTAACTCCTTTAGAGTGATGGCTTGATCTTTTTTTCTGAAGCTTTCTTTTAGCCTAAAGCGATGGTATCTATTAAAAATTTGATGGTCGGTGTAGCAAGCAACTTTCAAATCGTTATCCACAAAACCTTCCTGCACGCTCATCAACAATGTTTTGATGTTGATTTCCTTGCCTACATCTTCAAAAATAGCGTATAATCGTTCAATTTGCTTGGAAGTAGATGCTAAAATTATATTTTCTATTCCTCTTTCTGTATTTCTATTGAGATTTTCACTCAATAAATCAAAGTTTTTATTGAAGGCAGGTTGGGCATCTGATTGAACAGTAAGCAATAAATCAATATCAAAATAAGCATTAGTACCAAACTCAATAGTGCTAAATTTTTTACAGTCCAAGATAAATTCATCCTTTGAAGTATATAATTCATGAGGCGGAATATGTCGGATAGGAGAATCTATATTACTGTAAACATTGGTAGCATTTTCAAATGTGTTGTTTATCTTATCTTTAGTTAAAATAAAGTCTTTTAGCCAAATCGTTGTGGTGTTAGGTAAAAATTCAAGAAATGACTCTCTATTTTCTTCCAACAATTTTTCTTGAACATTAGGAATAATAGAAACAAATTCCATGGCAGCAATAGACAGTTGTGACCCTGGATCAAACGTTCGAATAGAATCCACTTCATCACCAAAAAGCTCTATTCTGATTGGGTTTTCGTTAGAAAAAGAATAAATATCAATAATACCACCTCTAATTGAAAAGTCGCCTGGTTCGGCCACAAAATCTACTCTTTCAAAGCTGTAACTATTCAGTATTTCGATTATGAAATCAATACTCAATTTGTCGTTTCTACGAATGATTAAAGTATTCTTCTCTAAGTTTTTCTTAGTGACTACTTTTTCAGTAATTGCCTCAGGATAAGTTATGATTAAATATGAGCTATCCTTTTTATTGATTTTATTTAGAGCTTCAGCTCGCATTTGAATGTTGGCATTATCTGTTTTTTCTATATCGTAAGCCTTTCGATAGGAAGCAGGGAAAAATAAAACCTTTTCTTCACCTACTATCTCTTCTAAATCATTTAGGAAATAAGCCGCTTCTTCCTTATCTGATAAAATAAATAAGTGATGCAGTGGGAAATTCTGAAACACACCAAAAGCATAAAAAGAAGCAATAGAGCCAATTGCTTTTTTTAATGCGATATGTGAAGTTGGAAAATTCTTTAATCGATTTACAATTTCCTCTACTTTGGGGGAAGAGGTATATAAGTTTTTTAGTTCTGCTTTAGTCATTCAAATCTCCTAGAACGCAAAATTAGTAATTTATTAGAGATGGAAGAACTGCAAATCCTTCCAAAACTAAAAACAAAAAGAGATTCCTATAACCTTATTCCAGCTATATTTGTTCAACAAAATCTAAAAAGACTTTCTTGTGAAGATCTAAATCCATATTTGCTGAAAGTGATGCACGTACTATATAATCTTTGTCTCCCTCTTTTGTAGTTCCTTGTGTAGAAGTGGCTGGTATCGTCCAATAACAACCTTTTAACTGCCCATAACTCACACAAAATTTGCTTTCATTTGGTATTTCAGTAATCATTAGATGGATTAATTTTAAATTTAAAGCTCTTTTATTGGCTTCTTTTTCTTCCTCCGTATTGCCCTTAGTTGGAAGATTCAATGAAAACACAGAAGGAGTAAATCCTTCATCTGCCAATTTTTCTGAAACAAAATTGATTTTTGCTTGAGGTAAACTTTCATGAATGAAGTTGACAAACTCACGTGTATTTAAGTAAGCATCTTTAATTCTTTGGTTCATGGAGGGTAATTGTTTGGCTAAAATTTCCATTTGAAAATGGGTAGCCTCATTGTCACAAAGCTGTAAATGCAAATCTATTTTGCCCATCAAATTTTCAGTATTTTTATTTCCTACACAATAGCCTGCTGTGCATTGCCCACCACTTGGAAATTTTGATCCACTCACATATGAAATAACTCTAACATTAGAAAGTATATCATTTTCATCCAAAAAATGTACGTTGGGACAAAAAGTTTGATCTAGGATAAAAACAGGATCTAGTGCTTTAGTGCCACTAGCTGTTTTACGATCTACGCTTAATACAGCTCTTAAATCTTCAAGGTTAGGCACTTCTACTCTAGGATTTGTTGGAATTTCAGCAATAATATAAGAAACGGCATCTTCTAAAGCAGTTTTATTTAAAACAGCATCTATACTTTTAACCATATCATTATCACCATCAACCTCTAAGTCTACCACTTCCACATTATCTAAGCAAGCTGCAACTCTCCTTGCTTGGTCATTGGTGCCACCATAACAATTGGTTGGGACAATAAATTTTATAGATTTACCTTTATGGTTTTCAATAGCATCATGTATAAGGCCCATCATAATGGCATATTGAGTAGATAATCCACTTGAGGCAACAACTGCTTTTGTAGGTGATTTAGTAATAGCAGTAATAGTATTTAGAACAGCTGTTTTATTTTTTTCCTTGCTGATAATCTCATTATTTACAGTAGATTTTTCTACTAATAATTTTAAAGCTATAAGACAATTAGAAGGAGTCATTGCGATGGTTTCTCTTCTTCTTACATGCTGTATATCTGATATATAATCTTCATTTTGTTGACCATTTATGAGTAAAACACTACCTAGTTGAGAATATATATTTACAAAAAAATCAATTTTATCAGATGAAGTAATATCGTTGAGGTTAAAATGACCGATTTTATTTTGATGTGATATTAAAATGGTAGAACCATTAAATTCAGGAATTTCATTTAAATTATCTACTTTTTTTAAATCAAAAGTATAGCCATAAACTTCTTTAATTATGTTGGCATCAAAATGTTTAGGCAATTCATCAGTATAGATGATTTGGGTATTTTTATGTGCTAATAAATTTTTTCTTAGAACGGCCAAAATAGGAATCGTTTCTGATGAAAAACTGATGACACATTCAGATTTGAGTTGATTTAAATGAGCTATTCCCCATTCTAATATACAAGATAATGGATGACCCAATCGGATATAATCATATGCAGTAGGTAATTTTCTTAAAGCTGAAGTCTCGGAATTATTGTTTTTAAAGAGATGTTCAAACTCATCCAAAAATTCAGTTTTAGCCAAATCTTCATTATAAATATCTAATCGATGGGTTGTTAAATTTAACCAATCAGATGGCATGTTAGTAATGACATCATTTATATAATTCAGAGTTTTTTGATCTTCCATAATTGTGCGTTTTTTAATAGGGTGCAAAAGTACATGGAATAGATTTATTTTAAAAAGTTATAGCCACATACCTTTTAATCTGGAGTTAAAAAACTAATAAATAGGTGATAGAATAAAATGAAGTACTAGAATTAATCGGTAAAGCTATAATTTTGGTGGTTTTAGTAAGGAATGTAAAAATTACATTTAGATCTGATTCTTTAAAGCGCTATTCAATTTCGTCATCCTTTCTATAACCTTCATAATAATAGGATTGTTCTATGCCTTTAAATAAAATCTCTCGATTGTTTATTTCTTCTGTCAAATTGAATAATAGTAAGGTTTTTAATTCTAAATCATTAATTGGACTTCTTTCCATGGCTTGCAAATACAGAGTTTTATCAACAAACTGCCAGTTGACTACTTTATTAATTCTCTTTTTTAAAATTAGATCTAACCAAATTCGCATGGATCTGCCGTTGCCTTCCATAAAAGGGTGAGCAATATTCATTTCTACATATTTAATTATGATTTCTTCAAAATTATTTTCCGGCATTTGCTCAATTTTCACCAATATTTCATTTAAATACAAAGTGTTTGCAAATCTAAAATTTCCTTTTGCTATGTTGTTTTTGCGAATTTGTCCTGCAAAATCATATAATTGATTAAATAAATAATGGTGTATTTGCATCAATCCATTAGTTGAACCTATCTCAATAGTATTAATATCACCTTCTTCAAATAGACGAAAAGCTTTCTCCAAACTTAATTTATCTATATTTCTCATTTCCACATTAAACTTTTTATTATCAATGAATATAGGACTGATGTAATTTTCTAAATTACACTAATTGTAAATTTAATTATTTTTTGAAATATGCACCTTTTCGTAGCAACTTATTGTAGGAGGATTGATAATTAAGGCTCTAGTTTAGCACTGCGTTGATAATAGTGTTTTATAGTTTGGTTGGATTTGAACAAAGCGCTCCAGAGCTCCCGCAACAACTATCTGCTTTGCGAAAGCAAGGGTAATATCCTTGTTTGATTTTATTTTTTCTTTTATAATATGCCAATTTAGGTATTGTTGCAGGTATTTAGTAGACACGCCCCAGAATGTATTTCCAATCCACTTCTTTATTTTATTGTGCGTTGAGTTTACATGCTGTACATGAAACGCTCCTTTTACTCTTTCTCCCCTGGAAACATTTACCGGATGAAACTCAATTTTGGTGTCTTTAGCGAAGCCTTTATAACTGTGGTGAGAATCACTACACAAAATTGTGCTCCCTTTTTTTATGCGATTGCCAATAGCATTTTTAATATCAATCTTTCTAATCCGTCCAAGTGTAGCTACACTCAGATTTAGCATTGACTTTCTGTCTTGAGTCACGATGACCGCAACCTGATCATTGCTTACACCCCTTTTGCTTGACTTACCGCCTCTTTTCCTTGGTTCTCGATTTTTAACCTTCATCCCTTTTTCAGATTTGAGGAAAAAGGTCTCATCACTTTCTGTGATACCAATGAAGGGCTCTCCGTCATCTGCGTCAACTGAAGACAATATCTTGTGGCGCCAATCAAAGGCTGTTTTCTTATTAATACCCAAAATCGAAACAATTTTGTCAAGACTTTTTTCTTCAACCATTAGTTTAAGATAATCAACAATCTTGTCTTTTCTTTGCAGCCCTGCCATCCAAGTACCTGTATACTCCGTAAAACTTCTTTGGCAAGACTTGCATTTGTAGCGCTGTGCTCCTTTGTCAATCCCAAAACGAACATACTTAGAATGAGAACAATGAGGACAGGCTCCGAGTTTGTTATTAAACTCATGCTGACGTGAAACAATCGCAGACAGGTTAATCTCTTTAGTTGAATCTTCAATCTCCTTCAACAAACGCTCACGTTGTTTAATTGGCAGAGAGAGTATTTGGTCTTTAAGCTTTTCTGTTTTCATACACACAATATACAAATAATAGCTGAATTAAACTAGAGCCATAATTAACAATTAATAATTAATAATTAATAATTAACCATTTACAATTAATAATTATTTACAATATTGCCCCACCGCTTGCTTCGCTGTTTCATCTCCCAAAGAGGCTGCCATTTTAAAATCATCGCAACCAGCAATGGAACTTATAGTTTGATATTTGGTTATTCCACGTAAATAATAGGCTTGTGCTTTATTCGGCTCTATTTTTAATGCTGCCTCAATATCTGCCTGTGCCAAATCCATTTTTCGAGTTTGTATATAGACAAATGCTCTGTTGGTTAAGGCGTCTGCTTGAGGTTTAATAGCAATTGATGCATTCAAATCTTCTAAAGCCGTATTATAATCTCCCACTTTTATAAATTCATTAGCTCTATTGAAAAGAGCATCTGGATGATTGGGTTTTAACTCTAAAGCAGTATTAAAATCCTTTAAAGCGGCATCAGTTTTTCCTTGATAGGCATAAATGTTTCCTCTATTGCTGTAAGGATCCGCGTATCTAGAGTTTAATTGTATAGCACGAGTATAAAAACGTTCTGCATCAGCAAGATTTGCCTCTTTTTCTGCTAAAATTCCTTTGTTGTTCCATGCTTGAGCTACATTTTCATCTTTTTTAATCACATCAGCCCAAATAGTTGCATCACTTTCCCAAACTTGAGTTCTGCTGTATGAATAAAATCCTAATCCTAGAGCTAGAATTAAAGTACCAATCTGTAGTGCTTTTGTAGATTTGATAGCATTTAAAATGGGAGCTAACATCAGCAAAAATCCAATACAACTTAAATAAACATATCTATCGGTAGTTATTTGACTGCCAACAGGGATTAATTGTAAAACAGGAGCAATTGTAATCAGATAAAATAATGCGCCAAAAATTACTTTTTCATTCTTTCTAAATTTATAAATTAGAAAAACTAAGGCGGCTAGAATTATCGGCGCTAAGTAATAAATCAGAGGGAAACCATCATTTAATTTATTGGGGAATGAATAAAATGGGGATAAATTAAAAGGCAGTAAAAATTGAATGGGGTAGAAGATAATGGTGTAGCAGAAAATTAAAAATCGTTCTAAAATAGTATAGCTCAAACTCAAATCAGTTAAATGCTCAGCACTTTCTCTACCTAAAATAGTAATGATTCCAATTGATAATGAAATAATAAGAAAGGGAATGATTTTAATAATGGATGTTTTCCAACTCTCTTTTTGATAAATAATGAGATAAGCTAAAAGTATTATCGGCAAACTAACTGCAGTTGCCTTACTTAAACAAGCGAGTATAAAGAGTAAAAAAGTAGCGGTTTGAAATTTATTGGTGGAGTAATCCTTAATAAAACTGAGAAAAGCTGCTAAATAGAAAAATGTAAAAATTACATTGCTCGTAGCAGATACCCAACTGACAGATTCCACTTGCATGGGGTGCAATAAAAAGATGCTGCACAACAATACAATCACAGTTTCATTTTGAATGAATTTTTGTAATATTTTAAAGATTAAGAAGGCGTTGCATAAATGGATGAGAAAACTAAAAAGATGAAATGCTTCTGCTTTCATCCCAAAAAAACCAATTAATAAAGCATAAATTAATGTAGAAAATGGTTGATACATTCCCACATAAGTTGAATTAAAAATAGTTTTTATTTTTTGCCAAGTTAGATTTATGATGTCTTGATTTTCAGTTACCTGAACTTGATCATCAAAATGAGTAAAACCATTACTGAAGGAACTAAAGTATGCTGCAAAAGCAATAATTGCAATCGTAATTAATAAGGCTAAGGTAGATTTTTTTTGACCTAAAAGCATACCTCTAAATTAAGAAAAGGATTAAATAAAAGTCAATAGTTTTTCAACCATCTTTTTAGAGCCCATAATACAAGGCACTCTTTGATGCAATTCGGTTAAATCTACATCCATAATTCTTTGTTTTCCTGTAGTGGCAACTCCTCCTGCTTGTTCAATAATAAAAGCCATTGGATTGCATTCGTACAAAATCCTCAATTTTCCTTTAGGCGATTTGGTGGTTTCGGGATAAATAAAAATGCCACCTTTTATTAAGTTTCTGTGAACATCTGCTACCATACTACCAATATATCGTGCAGATAAAGGTCTATTAGTCGCTTTGTCATCTTGCTTCACATATTCTAAATAGTTGCGCATTCCATCTGAAAAATAAGGATAATTACCTTCATTGATAGAGAATACTTTCCCATCTTCAGCGATTTTCATTTTGGGATGAGATAAACAAAACTCACCTATTGAAGGATCTAAGGTAAAGCCGTTAACACCGTTTCCTGTGGTGTAAACCAGCATAGTAGATGATCCATAAACGATATAGCCTGCTGCGATTTGCTCAGATCCTTTTTGCAAAAAGTCTTGTAAGTTTGCCTTTTCACCTACCTTAGATTTTCTTCTAAATATAGAAAAAATAGTTCCTATAGAAACTCCCACATCAATGTTGGAAGAACCATCTAATGGATCAAAAGTGACAATGTAATTTCCATCTTTAGATAATTGAGAATCAAAAAATAAGGCATCATCATTTTCTTCAGAAGCTATTCCGCAAGCTTCACCACCCGATTTTAAAGCAGCTATTAAAAGGTTGTCAGCAATTACATCTAGTTTTTGCTGCGTTTCCCCTTGAATGTTTTCATTTTCAGTTGCTCCAATAATATTTACCAACCCGGCTTTATTCACCTCTCTATTGATAATTTTTGATGCAATCACGATATCATTTAATAAACGAGTCAGTTCTCCTGTTGCAAAAGGAAAGTCTTCTTGTTTGTCTATAATAAATTCACTCAGGGTTTTAATGGTACTCATTTTTGCTTGCTTTATTTCGCACAAATATCGGAAAATAGAGTTAATTAAAAAGCAATGAATTTTCAATAGGGATTTTAAACACTAAAATTTACCTTTGCCAAAATTTAAAACATGGCAGTTATAATTAGAAAAGGTAAAAAAGAAGATTGTAATACAGTTTTGGAACTGATAAATGAATTAGCAGTTTATGAAAAAGCTGCTGATCAAGTAGAAGTTAGTATTCAAGATTTAGAAGAAGATGGATTCGGGAAAAATGCTATTTACAATCTATTGGTTGCAGAAAAGGATAATGTAATTATTGGAATAGCATTGTATTACACTAAATATTCTACTTGGAAAGGGAAGTGCATTTACTTGGAAGATTTAATTGTGACAGAGAAAGAAAGAGGAATAGGAGTTGGTAAAATGTTGTTTGAAGAATTGATAAAAATCGCAGCTGCACAAAATTCAGGTCGCATGGAATGGCAAGTTTTAGATTGGAATGAACCTGCCATCAATTTTTATAAAAAGTATAATGCTGAATTGGACGAAGAGTGGTTCAATGGAAGATTTAGAAGAGAACAATTAAAAGAATTGGCAATAAAATTGGGATAATGAAAGTATTTAAGTTTGGTGGAGCTTCGGTAAAAGATGCAGAGGCAGTAAAAAATGTAGCCACTATTTTAGAGCGATATAAGAATGAACAGATTGTGGTTGTTGTTTCTGCGATGGGCAAAACTACTAATGCTATGGAGCAATTGCTAGAGGCTTATTTTTACGGAAAAGAAAATCCTTTTGAAATATTGGAACAAATTAAAAAGTTTCATTTTGATATTGTTAATGAACTTTTTAAAGATGCTAAACATCCAATTTTTGAAGAGTTGAGCAATACTTTCGTAGAGATAGAATGGCAATTGGAAGAAGAGCACATGCGCGAATACGATTTTGAATACGATCAAATGGTGGCAGTAGGAGAGTGGTTCTCAGCAACTATAGTTTCTGCATATTTGAAAAGGGCAGGCTTAAATAATAAATTGCAAGATGTTAGAGATTTAATAAGAACGGATAATACTTATAGAAATGCCAAGGTCGATTGGGAAGTAACGGAAGAAAATGTAAAAAGATATCTGATTCCTTATTTTAAAGATCAAGAGAATAAATTGATGATTACTCAAGGATTTGTAGGTTCAACTTCTGAGAATTATAATTCCACCTTAGGTCGCGAAGGCTCTGATTATACAGGAGGGATTTTAGCCAATTTAACAGATTCTGAATCTTTAACAATATGGAAAGATGTGCCAGGAATGCTCAATGCAGACCCAAAATGGTTTGATGTTACTGAAAAGTTGAACAACATCTCTTATCATGAAGCCGTGGAACTGGCCTATTATGGGGCAACAGTGATTCACCCAAAAACGATTAAACCACTTCAAAATAAAAATATACCCTTATTTGTAAAGTCATTTCTAAATCCTGAAGAGGAGGGCAGTATTATCAATGAAAACACAGCCAAAGACTCATTGATTCCATCATTTATTTTTAAAACCAATCAAATTTTAATATCCATTTCTCCTAGAGATTATTCTTTTATAGCGGAGAATAATTTGAGTCATATTTTTGGATGCTTTGCCAAACATAAAGTAGCAGTAAATTTAATGCAAAACTCTGCTATTAGTTTTTCTGCTTGCGCCGATAATCAAAAAGATAAAATTGAACAATTGGTTGCAGAGCTAAAAGTAGATTATAAGGTGTATTACAACGATGAGCTTTTATTACTAACAGTAAGACATTACAATGAAGAAACTTTATCAAAATTACTCGAAGATAAAACTATATATGTTGAGCAAAAAAGTAGGCAGACAGCGAGGTATGTGGTTAAATGAGACCTTAGACATTAGATTTAAGCCGTTAAAGAAATGAAACACGTCAGAAACCTGCAATGTTTTACTTGCAAACTTTAGAACTGATAGATAACAAGCCGATATGAGTTAATAAAAACTTGCAGGTTTATCCATCTTCATAAAATTTTATAAAGGTTTCAGTTCCAAGCCGAATCTAACATTTCTATTCTCAATAATCCAGACAGTTAAAGACCGCCACTGATTTTTCGAATACATATAAGTAAAGTTGGAATCCATTGGATTTGTCATTTTTAGCCAAAAGCTTGAATGTACAATTTCTTTAATGTTATTCTTGTCTTTAATTACAACGTCATTTAGCCATTCCACAGCCACGAATATTCCATCTGTAGGCATTCGAATCCATTGGTCAGAAATGTCAATTTTATTTTTTATTTCTTTTGATGTTAATAATTTAGAAAATATTTCCTTGCCTGGTTTTCCATCTTCAGAAACATCATAAAGATAAATTTTAAGTTGAGTAGAATCGTTGATATTTGAAATGGGAAGTAATATTTTTTCAATTACAGCAGGTGGTGATTGTGTAAGCTCCCCCAAAATTAGTACAGTTTAAAAATAGAATTTGTAATTTTAAAACTGTAATATGAAAAAGAGTAAATTTTCCCCGACCCAAATTGCCAAAATTCTAAAAGAATTTGATTTAGGCAAAGATGTAGAAACGATATCTCGAGAGCATGGAGTGTCGAAGCCAACTTTTTATAAATGGCGACAACGATATGGTGGCATGGAAGCTAGTGAGCTAAAGAAAATAAAGCAACTTGAAGAAGAGAACTCTAAGTTAAAAAGGATGTACACAGACCTTGCTTTAGAACTTGATATGGCTAAGTATATTATTGAAAAAAAGCTTTAGCGCCTTGCCACAAAAGAGAGATTGTAAATGAATTAAAGACTATCTATCCAAACGGCACAAGCAAGGCGTGTCGTTTATTGAGGACGAGTCGAAGTAATTTAAATTATCGTAGTATTAAAGATGATTCTTTGTTAACAGATCAGTTAACGCAGTTAAGTATTTTACATCCAAGAGAGGGTTTTTGGAAGTGCTATAACCGTTTACGCAATAAATCTGTTTTGGTAAATCATAAGCGCCTACACAGAGTTTATAAGCAAATGGGATTACCAATGAGACGAAAGGCAAAGAAAAGATTACCTGCAAGAGTTAAAGAGACTTTAGTTATACCAGAAGAATTTAATCAAACTTGGAGTATTGATTTTGTACATGATGTATTAGAAAATGGAAGAAAATTTAGGTCATTCAATGTTATCGATGATTTTAACAGAGAAGTATTATTTATAGAGACAGATTATTCAATCAAAAGCAACAGAGTAGTCTGGGTATTAAAACACTTAATTAATAAATATGGAAAACCTAAAAAAATAAGAATGGATAATGGACCTGAATTTATTGCACAATTATCTCAAGAATGGAGTAAAATGAATCAAATAGAATTTAAATATACCCAGCCGGGTAAGCCAACACAAAATGCATTTATTGAACGATTTAATAAGTCATTTAGAAATGGAGTACTAGATTGTTATCTCTTTGAAACATTAGAAGATGTTAGAAAACAAACTGATAAATGGGTAAAAGACTATAATGAAGAAAGACCTCACGATTCATTAGGAGGTATAAGTCCGTTAATGTATAAAAAACAAAAACTTCTTGGCTTCAGTTCCGCTGCGCTACACTTCAGCCAAGAAGTTTTAATTAATAAAAATAATTTATAATTTAGAACCGTACTAAAAATGGGAAGCCTACAATTGGTAAGGGATGAAAGTGGCTATTTTTGTATTTCTAGTGCCTCCTTGTGTATTAGGAAAAAGCGTTTTCTTATGGTAATATCCAACCCTGAAATTCTTATTCTTTTTATTAGAGTTGATTTCTACTTCATCAATATTAATTGCATTACTTATTAAGATTATTTTATCATTTATGTCAGTTATAATTAGATTTTTACTGTCATAACCAATACAGCTTATAGTCAAAGTATCTGTAGGTAAAATATCACTTAAGGTAAAAAGACCTGCGTCATTAGTGTTGGTTCCTTTATTGCTTTGATTAATAGTGATGTTGGCAAATTGAATGGGTTTGTTATGAGTGTCAACAATAACAGAAGTGAATGTATTTTGACCTAATGAAACAATTGGAATAAACAGAAATAGAAATAATATTTTTTTCATTTGATCAAATTAAAATTTTGCACAACTGGAATCTACGGTTTAATTTACAAATAACTCAGCAGTTTGAAAAAAAGCAGCATACCACTCACAACATTTTGAAATTTTTCATAGATTAGTTAACCTAATCAATTCAATAATTGTCAATTGCACTTAACTACCTCCGAAACCTGCAAGGTTTTACCTACAAACTTCAGAACCGATAGATAACAAGCCGATATGAACTAACAAAACCTTGCAGGTTTTTGCTTTGATAAAACATTTTAGTAAAAACTGTAATTTCAATTATCACGCTGTCCTGCGAATTTGCCGAAGGTAAATTCAAATTGTACATTTTCAATACGCCCGCCGAAGTGAAACGAAGGAGGATTGTCAATTGCTCTTAACTACCTCCGAAACCTGCAAGGTTTTACCTACAAACTTCAGAACCGATAGATAACAAGCCGATTTGAACTAACAAAACCTTGCAGGTTTTTGCTTTGATAAAACATTTTAGTAAAAACTGTAATTTCAATTATCCAACCGTCCTGCGAATTTGACGAAGGCAAATTCTAATTGTACATTTTCAATACGCCCGCCGAAGTGAAACGAAGGAGGATTGTCAATTGCTCTTAACTACCTCCGAAACCTGCAAGGTTTTACCTACAAACTTCAGAACCGATAGATAACAAGCCGATATGAACTAACAAAACCTTGCAGGTTTTTGCTTTGATAAAACATTTTAGTAAAAACTGTAATTTCAATTATCACGCTGTCCTGCGAATTTGCTGAAGGCAAATTCTATGTAATTCATTAATAATTAACCATTTACAATTAAAAATTATAAAAGTTTTCAATTTTCTCCGCCAAAAAACTAGATAATTACTCATAGGCTCTCTAACAGCGGTTAGCTTTCCATCTCTATCCAAACCTTTAAGCGTTCTTCCTTAAAATATCTGCAACCTCTGAAATAGAATATATATCTTTCATCACCATCTTACACAACATTATACATGGTTATAAATATAGCCTTATTTTATATTTTATTGGCTCTAGTTTAGCACTGCGTTGATAATAGTGTTTTATAGTTTGGTTGGATTTGAACAAAGCGCTCCAGAGCTCCCGCAACAACTATCTGCTTTGCGAAAGCAAGGGTAATATCCTTGTTTGATTTTATTTTTTCTTTTATAATATGCCAATTTAGGTATTGTTGCAGGTATTTAGTAGACACGCCCCAGAATGTATTTCCAATCCACTTCTTTATTTTATTGTGCGTTGAGTTTACATGCTGTACATGAAACGCTCCTTTTACTCTTTCTCCCCTGGAAACATTTACCGGATGAAACTCAATTTTGGTGTCTTTAGCGAAGCCTTTATAACTGTGGTGAGAATCACTACACAAAATTGTGCTCCCTTTTTTTATGCGATTGCCAATAGCATTTTTAATATCAATCTTTCTAATCCGTCCAAGTGTAGCTACACTCAGATTTAGCATTGACTTTCTGTCTTGAGTCACGATGACCGCAACCTGATCATTGCTTACACCCCTTTTGCTTGACTTACCGCCTCTTTTCCTTGGTTCTCGATTTTTAACCTTCATCCCTTTTTCAGATTTGAGGAAAAAGGTCTCATCACTTTCTGTGATACCAATGAAGGGCTCTCCGTCATCTGCGTCAACTGAAGACAATATCTTGTGGCGCCAATCAAAGGCTGTTTTCTTATTAATACCCAAAATCGAAACAATTTTGTCAAGACTTTTTTCTTCAACCATTAGTTTAAGATAATCAACAATCTTGTCTTTTCTTTGCAGCCCTGCCATCCAAGTACCTGTATACTCCGTAAAACTTCTTTGGCAAGACTTGCATTTGTAGCGCTGTGCTCCTTTGTCAATCCCAAAACGAACATACTTAGAATGAGAACAATGAGGACAGGCTCCGAGTTTGTTATTAAACTCATGCTGACGTGAAACAATCGCAGACAGGTTAATCTCTTTAGTTGAATCTTCAATCTCCTTCAACAAACGCTCACGTTGTTTAATTGGCAGAGAGAGTATTTGGTCTTTAAGCTTTTCTGTTTTCATACACACAATATACAAATAATAGCTGAATTAAACTAGAGCCATTTTATTTAAATAAAATGATTCTATTTTTTTAAATACTATGTTGAGCCCATAAATGCAACACATCTACTTTCTAAAACTTGAATAGGTCTGAGCTACTAAAATATATAAAAAATTAATGCACTTAGGCCTGCTTTTATATAGAAATAAAATCATCATTTTGATACTAATTCCATAAATTTGATTCGCAATAAATCTTTCTTAAACGTTTCAGAAGAAATAAATTTCTATCTTTCAAAATTATTTAATTTAGAAAGGCTCTAGTTTAATTCAGCTATTATTTGTATATTGTGTGTATGAAAACAGAAAAGCTTAAAGACCAAATACTCTCTCTGCCAATTAAACAACGTGAACGTTTGTTGAAGGAGATTGAAGATTCAACTAAAGAGATTAACCTGTCTGCGATTGTTTCACGTCAGCATGAGTTTAATAACAAACTCGGAGCCTGTCCTCATTGTTCTCATTCTAAGTATGTTCGTTTTGGGATTGACAAAGGAGCACAGCGCTACAAATGCAAGTCTTGCCAAAGAAGTTTTACGGAGTATACAGGTACTTGGATGGCAGGGCTGCAAAGAAAAGACAAGATTGTTGATTATCTTAAACTAATGGTTGAAGAAAAAAGTTTTGACAAAATTGTTTCGATTTTGGGTATTAATAAGAAAACAGCCTTTGATTGGCGCCACAAGATATTGTCTTCAGTTGACGCAGATGACGGAGAGCCCTTCATTGGTATCACAGAAAGTGATGAGACCTTTTTCCTCAAATCTGAAAAAGGGATGAAGGTTAAAAATCGAGAACCAAGGAAAAGAGGCGGTAAGTCAAGCAAAAGGGGTGTAAGCAATGATCAGGTTGCGGTCATCGTGACTCAAGACAGAAAGTCAATGCTAAATCTGAGTGTAGCTACACTTGGACGGATTAGAAAGATTGATATTAAAAATGCTATTGGCAATCGCATAAAAAAAGGGAGCACAATTTTGTGTAGTGATTCTCACCACAGTTATAAAGGCTTCGCTAAAGACACCAAAATTGAGTTTCATCCGGTAAATGTTTCCAGGGGAGAAAGAGTAAAAGGAGCGTTTCATGTACAGCATGTAAACTCAACGCACAATAAAATAAAGAAGTGGATTGGAAATACATTCTGGGGCGTGTCTACTAAATACCTGCAACAATACCTAAATTGGCATATTATAAAAGAAAAAATAAAATCAAACAAGGATATTACCCTTGCTTTCGCAAAGCAGATAGTTGTTGCGGGAGCTCTGGAGCGCTTTGTTCAAATCCAACCAAACTATAAAACACTATTATCAACGCAGTGCTAAACTAGAGCCTTTAGAAATTATAATTATTGGATTTTTAAGTCTAATAATCTCATAATATTTGCCGTATGAAACAAAATCAAATAGCCTTTTATTGTTTAACCTTCTCTGTCTTTCTGTTTTTGATTTTTCCATACCTCCTATCGGATGGTATGTTTATGGATGGAGTTTTATACGCCAATGTAGCTAAAAATCTAGCGGTAGGTGCAGGTAGTTTTTGGAACTTAAAACTTACAGAAACTTTATATCCTATATTTCAAGAACACCCACCACTAGCATTTGGAATGCAAAGTATATTTTATAAAACATTTGGTGATAGTTATTTAATAGAAAGATTCTATTCATTAATTACATATATTATTACTGCATATCTTATTTTGAAAATTTGGGAACTAATAGCTCCTAGAGAAAAAGAGTTAAGCTGGTTTCCAATTTTTTTATGGTTTACAATTCCATTGACTTCTTGGGCAGTGACAAATAATATGCTTGAAAATACTTTAATGATATTTACCACACTGTCTTCCTACTGCATCTTAAAATATTTTATTTACAAAAATCATTTTTATCTCTTAACAGCTTCTTTTCTGTTACTCTTAGGAGTTTTGACTAAAGGCTTAGTTGCCTTATTTCCGTTGGCGATACCCTTTGCAATTTATGTTTTTAATAAAAAACTAAAAATTCATAAGCTTATAATCACAAGTAGTTTACTAATTTTTTATCTTCTTGCAGCTTTTATCTTACTTTTTTTATTATTTCCTGAAAGCTATGATAGCTTATTAGCTTATTTCAACAATCAAATTGTTGGTAGCCTGCAAAATATACAAACCGTAGAAAGCCGTTTTTTCATTGTGGTTAGATTAATAAAGGAATTAATTCCAATTTTTGTTATCTGTTTCATTTTACAGATTATTAGATACAAGAAATTTAAGTCTAAACTAAATTTAGATTCTTGGTTTTTTATTATGATTGGCATAGGACTGACTGGTGTAATTCCCATCATGGTAAGTATGAAACAAAGCGGTTTTTATATGCTTGCCGCATTTCCTTTTTTTGCTTTGGGGTTTGCCTATTTAATCAAAAATAAGCTTCAATTAATGTTAAGCCAAATTAAAAGTTACAAGGGTTTTACAATTATTTCAATTCTGATTTTAGGAATAAGCATTGTATTAAATTTACTGCAAATTGGAAAAATAGGTAGAGATGAAGAAAAGTTAAAAGACATTTATAGTGTTATTGAAATCGTTTCAAAAAATAGCATTATTGGTATTTCTGCAGATTTACGATCAGATTGGGCAATGAATGGATATTTTTACAGGTATGGCAATATTAGTTTAGACTCTAAAAACAAATTACAATACACCTATTATTTCAGCACAAAAGATAGTTTCATAGATTCTACCAATCAGTATAAATTAATTAGTACTTATGGAGAAAGATATGAACTTTATAAGAAAAAGTAGGTTTACTTCAAATTGATATCTTCGCCTTTGGAATCATAAAATTTATATTCCAAAAACTCATAGGCATCAGATGAATGGATTTTCACCCACTTCTTATACTTCATAAACCATTTGCGTTGAACAGAATAAAATCCTTTAGTCAAATAAGCCTCTATAAATGGATGCACATGCAAGCTTATTTTTTTCTGATTTAGTTGTGTTAAGATATATCGTAGATTATTTTCAATTTCATCAATTAAAAGAATAGTAGCCTGAGTTTCACCATTTCCATTACAACAAGGGCATGTTTCAGCGGTTCTGATTTCCATTTCAGGACGAACTCTTTGTCTTGTAATTTGAATCAAACCAAATTTTGAAGGTGGCAATATTGTATGCTTTGCTCGGTCATCGTTCATGAATTCTTTCATATTCTCAAACAACATTTCGCGATTAGCGCCCTCTTTCATATCAATAAAATCAATAACAATGATTCCGCCCATATCTCTCAAACGAAGTTGGCTTGCAACTTCTGCTGCAGATTCTATATTAACATCTACAGCGTTTTGCTCTTGATTATCCTTTTACGACTTCTCTGTCCACTATTTACATCAATTACGTGCAGTGCTTCAGTATGTTCAATTACTAAATAAGCGCCTGATTTCATCGTCACATTTTTACCAAAAAGTGATTTGATTTGCTTTTCAATGCCAAAGTGATCAAAAATGGGAGTCGTCTCTTCTATAAGCCTTTTACCATTTTTTCTTTGCCAGGAGCAATAGAAGAAATGTATGTCTTTTAACTCTTGTCTTAGTTTCTATTATCTACATAAATATGATTAAATTCTTTATTCAAAAGATCTCTAAGCATAGCAGAAGCTTCGGCTTAGTTCGCCTAAAACTCTCTTAGGTGGTTTAGCTTTTTTCATTTCTTAAAACAAGTCTTCCCACTTTTCCATACAATTCACTTAAATCTGCATGTAAATCTGCAACCTTTTTATTCTCGGCAACTGTTCTGACAATTACACCAAAACCTTGTAGGCGTATACTTTTAATTAATCGTTCTTAAACGATCTCTTTCTTCGTGATTTCTTATTTTTTGAGAAACAGAAATTCGATCAGAAAAAGGAACTAAGTACCATATACCTTCCTGCAATAGAAAGTTCAGCTAGCTCAAACGAGGGCCTTTGGTTGAAATTGGCTCTTTTGCTATTTGTACTCAAAGCATATTGATTTCCGCTTAACAATGTTCAGCAATCTTTCCCATCCTTATTAATTTCCTCTTCAAATTTAAAGTTTTTAAGAGCAAGACTGTTTATTTTGATTATGGACGAAATTCCACTTGAACATACTTATTTAAGGATGAAAATTTTGGACCCAAATCCAAATAATGCAAGAAAGCATCCTTTTCTATAGCCTACATCTACAAAAGCAGCATTTAAGCCAGGCATCACTTTTTTGATTCTGACCTAAATAAATATCACCTACCGAAAAGCTATTATTGCTTTTCTCCTTATGCAACTCTATAAGTTCCTTTGTCTTTCAATAAGGCTATAGCAATCTTCTGAAGGAGTTGGAGTTAATTACTAAATCCAACACTCCATAATTAAGAATCAGTACTACACGCATAGAAACCCAAGGCATAAAATATGCAAGCATTATAAGCCCAAAGCATACTGATATGCAGGGACTTAATATAAAAAAGTAGTTGGCGTGAAATCAAAAGCCCTATAAGCTCTTATTTACTTTTTCTTCTGTGACGATTCTTGCGAAGTCTCTTTCTTCGCTTATGAGTCGCCATCTTATGTCTTTTTCTTTTCTTACCGCTTGGCATATTTTTTATTTTAAATGTTATATATAATTATTTCTTATTTCTTTAGACCTCTTAAGTTCATCATATAGTCGTCTACTTGCTGAACAACCAATGGATCTTCCTGACCAAAGATTTATATTTTTCTAGATATTTAAATTCCTTTTTCAATTTCTCCTTGTCTGTACATAAACATCAGTTAAGTACAGAAATGCTTCAGCATTTTTAGGATCAATTCTAAGAACTGTTTCAAATCTTTCAATTGCTTTTTCATACTGAGCAGATTGAATCGAAAAGTAACCCAAATTTGTTAAAGCATCCACATTATTTGAATCTACATTAAGAACTTCTTTGAGAATACCGATTCCTTTCATCGGCATTTCTCCTAATTCGGCTGCTCCTTCAACATAACAAACCCCAAAGCAGTTTTTGCTTGTAAATTTGCAGGGTTTAATTTCTAGAACTTTGTTCGTAAGAATTAACTGCTTCTTCCACTAAAACATGGCTTTTATTGTCTGCAAAGCGATACGATTTAAAAAAATCATCGCCCGATTGCATCCATGCTAATTCTGTATTTAGAATTTCTGCCTTCTCTTTAAAATAACTTGCCATTAAGACTGGTTGTTTTACAGAGCTTGCAAAATTAATCAAACTATCTAGAATATTTAACTTTTCTTCTGAGCTTTTCGCAGATTTTAATTTAGAGTCCCAAATATCAAGCTTTTCTTGATCTTTAGTTTCCAATGAAATCTCTTCTTTCAAGTCGTGCTTATGAGAATTTGTATTTGATTCTGCTTGTTGTTCAGCAGTTTCACCAGAATCAGAATTATTCTCCTTGGTATTAATAACCTTTGGAGCTACAAAAAGTAATATAACAAAGAATCCACCAATTAGAATGGTGGCTACTTGTGCTTTGTTAAGCTTTTTCATACAAAAATGTATTTCCTATAAAATTATGGCTTTACGTTCGCTTTTACCTTTTCACGAAGCTTTTTGAAGGTTTGAAAGCAGGAATAAAATGCTCAGGAATAATCATGGTAGTATTTTTAGAAATATTTCTACCAGTTTTTTCAGCTCTTTTTTTAGTAATGAAAGATACCGAATCCTCTTAAGTAAACGTTTTCTCCACCTTCTAATGAACCTCTTACGGTTTTCATAAATTCTTCAACTGTGTTTAATACAGCTGCTTTTTCGATTCCGGTTTTATCCGAAATTTTTGCTACGATGTCTGCTTTTGTCATCTTTAGTTTAAGTTTGTTGATTAAATAAATTAATTGGTTTTACTTGAATCATTTTAAATATGATTCTCGTCGCAAATATATAACATTATTTTCATTGCAAACAAATACTCATTTTAAAAATATTAACTTAATTTAATTTTTCACACTTGAAGAACAATCATTTCACACTCAAAATAAATCTTTTAAAGTGGTATCAACTCAACAAAAGGGAGTTACCATGGAGAAACAGCCAAAACCCTTATAAAATATGGCTTTCAGAAATTATTTTACAGCAAACCAGAGTAGCAGCAAGGAACAGCCTATTATTTAAAATTTGTTAACAATTATCCTACTATTTCAGCATTTAGCAACCGCTTCAGAAGAAGAAGTCTTAAAAGATTGGCAAGGTTTAGGCTATTATTCCAGAGCTAGAAACTTACATCAAAGTGCTAAACATATTGATAAAGAATCTAAACTCAAAATTTCCTGAAACTTATGATGAAATTATAAAATTGAAAGGTGTAGGAGATTACACTGCTGCCGCTATTAGCCTCTTTTGCATACAATTTACCTAATGCTGTGGTAGATGGCAATGTCTACCGTGTTTTAAGTCGACTATTTGGCATTAAGCACTCCTATTGATTCAGTACTGAAGGGAAAAAAGAATTTCAAAATTAGCACAATAATTTTCTTAATCAGGATAATCCGGCTGATCATAACCAAGCAATTATGGAATTTGGCGCTATACATATGTACACCCAAAAATCCAAATTGTCATGACTGTCCTTTTAAAATGGAATGTGTTGCAGTTAATTAACTGATTTAATTTCTATTTTGCCAGTTAAATCTAAAAAAATAAAACAAAGAAATCGATATCTTCAATTATCTATTAATATCAAATGGAACTCAGATTTTAATAAATAAAGAGAGACACCATGATATTTGGCAAATCATTTATGATTTCCCCCTTTTGGAGAGTGATACAAAATTAAATTTAAAAGAATTAATTTCTACTAAAGAATGGAATAGCTATTTTAAAGACAATCAATTAAATATACTATCTGTTAGCAGAGAATACAAACATATTTTGAGTCATCAAAAAATATATGCTCAATTTTATATGTTAAAAGTTAATAATATAAGTTCATTTAAAAAAGACAACTATTTAAGCATCAAATTAAAAGAAATTAATAATTTTGCATTACCTAAATTATTGAGAATTACCTAAATGAACCAATGATTTATTATATTTGTTCAATAAGAATTAGAAAAAATTAGAAGTAATGGCAGGAGTTAATAAAGTAATATTAGTAGGAAACTTAGGAAAAGATCCTGAAGTTAGACATTTAGAAAATGGAGCAGTGGTAGCTAACTTTTCGATTGCAACATCTGAAAGCTATAAAGATAAAAATGGCAAAGACAAACTCAAACTGAATGGCACAATATAGTTTTTTGGAGAGGTTTGGCTGAAATTGCTGAAAAATACCTTAAAAAAGGAAATAAGTTTATATTGAAGGAAAACTTAGAACAAGATCGTGGAAGATAAAGAAGGAAATACCCGCTATACAACCGAAGTTGTAGGAGACAAAATGACCATGTTGGGCTCTAAAAATGATGGAGGTTCATCTTCTTCTAGCTCTGATGATAAAAACTCATCAAATTCAAACGATAAAGAAAGCAAATATAGAAGAAGCGACGATGCAGATGATTTACCATTCTAATAAAACATCCAATTAAAATGAAATTTTTCATTCAATTGTTTTAGTCATGAATAATTGATCATTGGACGACCCCTTCAACAGATTTTAGCATCAGCCTTTTGCTCAAAGTATAATTACATGCGATCTCTTTTGAATTAGTCCTTTCATTAGTTGTAATGCTAATTTTATTGCTTTGCTCTGCATTAATTTCAGGCTCTGAAGTTGCTTACTTTTCACTTGGTCCATGTAGAAATAGGACCGTTTGAGAAGTTACTAGAAAATAATACTGAAAATAGATTGGTAGAATTATTGGACAGACCAAAAAGATTATTGGCAACTATTTTAATTATCAAATAATTTTGTAAATGTAGGAATTGTTATTCTTTCCACTTTTATAAGTGATGTGATTTTTCCTACTTTTACTGATTATCGTTTAAAATTTGCCATTCAAGTTATTGCTGTTACCTTTATTATTATTATTGATTGGCGAAGTAATTCCTAAAGTATATGCCACCAAAAAAGCTGAAAAATTAGCTTTAAGCATGGCAAACGCACTTTATTATTTCCAAATCTTAGTAAAACCTATTAGTAGTATTTTAGTGAAGTCCACTAATTTTATCGATAAAAGAATTAAGAAGGAAAGGACATAATATTTCTGTGGATGAACTATCCCACGCTTTAGAATTGACATCGGATGAAAATGCAACAGAGGAAGATCAAAAAATATTGGAAGGTATTGTAAAATTTGGAAATACTGAAGTGAAACAAGTAATGACTTCAAGAATAGATGTAGTACCTATTGAAAATTTCAACAACCTACAAACAAGTTGTTGAAATTATATTAGACTCAGGCTATTCACGAATCCCTGTTCATAAAGAAAATTTTGACAATATTGCTGGTGTTCTTTACATAAAAGATCTCTTACCGCATTTAGATAAAGATGATTTTGACTGGACGACGCTTTTAAGAAATCCATTTTTTGTTCCTGAAAATAAAAAAATTGATGATTTACTGAGAGAATTTCAAACTATGAAAATCCATTTAGCTATTGTGGTAGATGAATATGGAGGAACCTCAGGAATAGTTTCTTTAGAAGATATTTTAGAAGAAATTGTGGGTGAAATAAGCGATGAATTTGATGATGATGATTTGGTATTTTCTAAAATAGACGATAACAATTTTGTTTTTGAAGGTAAAACCCCTTTGGTAGATGTTTACCGCATCTTAGAAGTAGATGAAGAGGATTTTGAAGATGAGAAGGGCGAATCTGAAACTTTAGCAGGATTTATAATTGAAATAAAAGGTAAAATCCCAAAAAAGGGAGAAAAAATACGATTTAAAAATTACCTTTTTGTAGTGGAAGCTGCAGACAAAAGAAGAGTAAAGCAAATTAAGGTAACCATAGAACAAAATACTGAAAAACAAGGTGATGAAAAAGACAAATAGTTTATTTATTATATTGGTTATTTCAATATTTACTATTTCATGTGGTTCGGATACCTTACCAAAACCTACAGGATATTTTAGAATTGATTTACCTGAAAAAGTCTACACCAAAATTGACAGTATCCCATTTCCATTTAGTTTTGAGTTACCACAATATGGAATTGTAAATCTAAAAAGAACAAAAGAAAACCCTAACTTTTTTAATGTAGATTTTGGCAAGTTTGGAGCTAGAGTGCATTTTAGCTACTTAAAAGTGGATACAAATATTGCACAATTATTGGAAGAAAGCAGAAGCTTGGCTTATAAGCACACAATAAAGGCTCAAGAGATTAACGAAATACTAATTCGAGTACCCAACAAGAGATTATATGGCACCTTGTATTCTATAAAAGGTAATGCAGCAAGTGGTAGCCAGTTTTTTTTAACAGATAGCACCAATCATTTTCTAAGGGGTGCTTTGTATTTTAATGCTACTCCAAATGCCGACTCTTTAGGACCTGTGGAAAATTTTATAGAGAAAGATATTAATCATTTTATTGAATCGTTTGAGTGGAAAAATTAAAGCGATGCAAAGTATAAACTACTGCACTCAATAGAAAAAATGCACCTAACTGATGCAATACACCCATCCAGACTGGAACACCCATTAAAAGTGTCAGAATTCCCAAGGTAAATTGAATACTTACCATTATCATTAAAAAGTTAACTCCTTTAAGTTGAGTTTTATTCAACTTAAGCCGTTTAGATTTAAAATATATGAATAAAACAACTCCCACTACTATGTATGCTAAGTATCTATGAATAAATTGAACACCTGCCAATCCTTCCACAAAATTATGCCATAAAGGCTGCATAGCAGTTACGCTTTCAGCTATCCATGAATCGCCCATTTTCGGCCATGTATTGTAAACTTTACCAGCATTTAATCCGGCTACAAAAGCACCCCAAACAATTTGAACTACAGTAATAATTAATAAAAACACTGCCCAATTTCTTAAAGATGTGAAGGTTGTTTTTTGCTTATTCGGATAAATTAAACCTAAAGCCACCCAAAAAGTATAGGCAAAAGTGATGAATGCAGTGATTAAGTGCATTGCCAATCTAAAATGGCTTACATCGGGCATTTTATTTAAGCCACTTTTTACCATATACCAACCCAAAAAACCTTGGAATCCACCCATAAAAAGTATTAGCAACAATTGATATAGTAATTTTTTATCAATCATTTTCTTAAATAGAAAATATAAAAAAGGGATGATAAATACTAAACCAATCAATCGGCCCAAAAATCGATGCAGATATTCCCAAAAATAAATATCCTTAAATTCTTCTAAACTAAAATGAGTATTAATAATTTGATATTCAGGAAATTGTTTATATTTCTCAAAAACTACCATCCATGCTGCTTCATTCATTGGCGGCAATGATCCCATCAGAAGCTTCCACTCTACCATAGACAAACCTGAATTGGTAAGGCGTGTAATTCCGCCAATGAGTACCATTAAAAAAATTAGAAAACAACCACTGAGAAGCCAAATAATTATTGGTCTTTTTGAACGCTCCAACATCTTTGAAAATTTTCTCCAAAATTAATAAAGAAGCTGCTTTAAAAAGGTTTTTTTACAATTAAAATGATGACATAAAATAAGTAATAATATCGGGAAGCGAAATATTCAACTTTTCAGAAGGAACATAATCTTCAATATTAATAGTATTTTTTAAAGAGACGGATTTATTTGAACTATTATTTAAATGATTTGTAATTGGCTTGTCTATGGTTAAACTAAAATTTTTTTGAATTGGGTTTAACTCAGCCATAGAATTACAAAAAACCAGCTTGGCATTATCAATAGAAATTGAATCTTGGGATGGATGATTTTTTGCACTAAAAGAGATACATCCGCCTAGAACTGCAGAAAAAAGAATAATTCTTTTCGTGTAACTTCTAATATAATTTTTCATCGTAATAATAATGTAACAAGATTAAGAAAATAATTTTAATTCTAAGAAAATGAAGTTAAATTTTTCACTTTAATGCGCTTACATTTGTCGGCTATGAAAATAATTAATTTAGATAAATCATTATGGCAGTGGTTATTGCTACTTTTTCTAGCCTTAGTTTGGGGAAGTTCGTTTATTTTAATGAAAAGAGGACTTGAAAGTTATAGCAACACCCAAGTAGCAGCTTTAAGGATACTAATAGCCTATTTAGCGCTTTTACCTATTACTATTAAAGGACTTAAGAATATTAAAGGTAAATATTGGATCTATTTAACCATCGCTGGTTTATTAGGAAGTGCTATTCCAGCATTTTTATTTCCATTGGCTCAAACACAAATTAGCAGTTCCCTAACAGGAATGCTCAACAGCTTAGTACCCTTATTTACTGTAGTAGTAGGTCTTATTGCTTTCGGCATGAAATTAAGAATCAAAAGATTTTCGGGAGTTTTATTAGGTTTAGTTGGTGCTGTAGGATTAATATCTGTACAAGGTTTAAATTTTGGTGATGGACATTTAGAATATGCTCTTTTAGTAGTTTTGGCTACTCTATGCTATGCAATTAATGTCAATTTTATAAAAAAATTCCTAGGCCCTATCAATTCTGTAGATATCACAGCTTTTGGATTCTTTTTTACCGGACCTATTGCCGGTTTATATTTATTTACAACAGATTTCACTACTGTATTGACTGAAGATCCTACGGCTAAATTAAATTTATTTTATATTGCGATTTTGGCAATTTTCGGTACTGCTTTAGCAGTGATACTTTTCAATGTTTTAATCAAAAAAGTGTCGCCAATTTATGCCTCTAGTGTTACTTATATTATTCCAATTTTTGCATTAATATGGGGATTCCTCGATGGAGAAGAAATTCTTATGATGCACATCGTTTGGATAAGTGTTATATTATCAGGAGTTTATTTAGTAAATAGAGAAAACTTAAAATTAAAAAAGAAGGTAAATTCAACACAATAAAAAGCATTAAATTTAACTATTGAAAAATAGAATTTTATTTGTATTTTTGCCCTCCAAATTTTTATTAACAATTAAAGCTGTATAAAATGTACGCAATCGTAGAGATAGCAGGGCAACAATACAAAGTAGAAAAAGATCAGCAGATTTTTGTACATCGCTTAGAAGGAGATGAAGGCTCAAAAGTTGAGTTTGATAGAATCCTTTTGACTGGCGATGGAGACAAAATAACTGTTGGCGCCCCGGCTGTAGAAGGTATGTTAGTATCTGCAAAGATTCTAGAACACCTTAAAGGCGACAAAGTGATCGTCTTCAAAAAGAAAAGAAGAAAAGGCTTCAGAAAAAAGAATGGACATCGTGAGTTCATGACTAAAATTCAAATTGAAGCTATTGGTAATGGTACTTTGAAAAAAGCAGCTTCAAAGCCAGCTTCAAAGCCAGCTTCAAAGCCAGCAGCAAAAACTGAAGAAGTGAAAGCTGAAAAACCAAAAACTGCAACAAAGGAAAAAGCAGCTCCAAAAACTGAAAAAGCTGATGATTTGACAAAAATCAAAGGAATTGGCCCAGTTTATAAAGGAGAATTGGAAAAAGTAGGATTTACTACTTTTGAACAAATTGTTAACTTGTCTTCAAAAGACATTGAAAAAATTGCAGATGCTATTGATGGTATCAGTGAAGATTCAATTGCAAACGAAGAATGGGTAAGCCAAGCAAAAGCTTTAATTGCAAAAAAAGAAGCAAAAAAATCAACTGCTAAAAAAGCAGATGATTCTAAAAAATAGTACGAACCGATAAAAATTTCATAACGTCATGGCACATAAGAAAGGTGTAGGTAGTTCGAAAAACGGAAGAGATTCAGAAAGTAAACGATTAGGTGTTAAAGTTTTTGGTGGTGAATTTGCGAGAGCAGGTAACATTATTGTAAGACAAAGAGGTACAAAACACAATCCAGGAGATAATGTAGGTATTGGTAAAGATCATACCTTATTTGCATTGAAAGATGGTGTAGTTGTGTTTAAAACCAAGGCAAACAGCAAGTCTTTTGTTTCAGTTGATACTGAAGGTTTCGAATAAAACTTAAAAAAAATAGTTAAAACTCCTCTCGGCTCAGCTAAGAGGAGTTTTTTTGTTTATTTCAATCTTATAGAATAGTATATTTGCCATCTTCAATAGATATCAAACATGTTACAATTACAATACATAAAAGAAAATAAAGACCTAATTATAGAGCGTTACAAAAAAAGAAATTTTGATGGAACAGCTACTATCGATGCTATTATCGAAAAAGACAATGATCGGGTTAAGACACAGCAAGAATTGGACACTCAGTTGGCTGAGGCAAATAACTTAGCCAAAGAAATTGGTGATTTATTTAAAAATGGTAAAGCATCAGAAGCAAATACTTTAAAAGAAAGAGCCGCATTGATAAAAGAAAGTAGCAGTCATCTTAAAGAAAATCAATCGAAAATTGAGGAAGATTTAAAACAACTGCTTTATCTGTTGCCAAACGTTCCCAATGAAATTGTCCCACAAGGTAAATCTGACGCAGACAATAAAATAATATTGAACGAGGGCGAAGTGCCTCAATTTGACTTTGAAACATCACCACATTGGGATTTAGCAAAAAAATATGATTTAATTGATTTTGAATTAGGTGTAAAAATTACTGGTGCAGGATTTCCTGTATACAAAGGCAAAGGCGCCATATTGCAAAGAGCTCTTATCAACTTTTTTTTAGACGAGGCTAGAGAGGCAGGGTATGAAGAAATTATACCTCCTCATCTTGTCAATGAAGCATCAGGATTTGGAACTGGGCAATTACCTGACAAGGAAGGGCAAATGTATCATGTAGGTGTAGATGATTTATATCTTATTCCTACTGCTGAAGTTCCTGTAACTAATATTTATAGAGATGTCATTTTAAAGGAAAGTGATTTTCCAATTAAGAATACAGCTTACACACCTTGTTTTAGAAGAGAAGCAGGTTCATATGGCAAAGATGTAAGAGGTTTAAATCGTTTACATCAATTTGACAAAGTTGAGATAGTACAAATTCAACATCCATCTAAGAGCTATGAAGCTTTGGATCAAATGGTGGAGCATGTAAAAGGACTTTTAAGAAAATTGAAATTGCCTTATAGAATTGCTCTTTTATGCGGTGGTGATTTGGGCTTTACCTCTGTTTTGACTTATGATATGGAAGTTTTTTCAGCTGCACAAGAAAAATGGTTAGAAGTAAGTTCGATTTCTAATTTTGAAACCTTTCAAGCTAATCGACTTAAATTGAGATTTAAGAACGAAAACAATAAAACTGAATTGGCGCATACATTAAACGGAAGTGCTTTGGCATTACCGCGAATACTCGCTGCAATCCTAGAAAATTACCAAACTAAAGATGGCATCAATATACCTGAAGCTTTAATCCCTTACACTAAATTTGATAAAATTGAATTATGAAAAATATCCTAAAAATTTCAAGTCTAATTCTTGTTTTAAGTTTTATTGTTTCTTGCTCTTCTCAGCAAGACAAAGAAAATATTGCAAAAGTAGAAGCATTAATCCAAGAAACTCAGACCTACGTTGAACAATTAGAAGCAACAGATAGCGTAAGTATTTCAGAGCATTATAAAAAAATGATGCATCATATAGAGTATCTTCAATTAAATTTAACCGATTCGATTCCAACTCCATTAATTGCTAAACTTTCTGATTATAGAGCACATAGAAAGACTTATCAATTTTACGGCAAAAAATTTAGCTCAACATTAAAGGATGCTAAATTAGAAGTAAAACAATTGGAAGCGCTAAAAAAAGACATTGAAAATAATATAGTTGATGAAAATAAATTTGATAACTATTATCAATTAGAAGCATCTAATGTAGGAGCAATTGCAGAAAATACTATTAAGATGGTAGAATCAATAGAAAAAAGTGAAGAAGTATATGCAGAAATATCGCCGGTGGCTGACTCATTAATGAAGGCTGTAATGGCTCGTAATCAAGTAGAAACTACAGAGTGATAAAACGTTTAAATATCAACTTTATTTACATCTTCAGCTTATTAATTATAAGTTGGGCAAATGCGCTTACACTGCATTCTCAAAACAGTCAAGAAATAAAAATTAATTTGGCTGATGCTTTTTTTCAAGGAAAAGAAATGGAGAAAGCACAAGATTTGTATGAGGAAATTTATGAAGAAAATGATCTCCCATACATCTATGAAAGACTACTAGAATTATATGTAGAAAAAGAAAACTACAGTAAGGCTATTTCTCTTGCTAAGAAAAGAATGCGAAATAGCGATATAGATTACAATTATAGTGTAGATTTAGGCTGGGTTGAACGCGAATCGGGCAATACAAGAAAAGCAAAAAACTATTTTTCTGATGCTATCAAACAAGTGCCTTTATCATCCAATAATATTATTTCTTTATCTAATGATTTTGCGGCAATTGAGGAGTATGATTTTGCTATAGAAACCATTGAAAAAGGACAAAAAAACTCATCCGATCCCTTAACTTATAGTTTTCAATTAGCCAATTTATATGGCAGAAAAGGAGAAACTGAAGCTATGATTAATCAATACATGGATGTATTGGAAACCAATGAAAATTACCTTCAAAGTATTCAAAATGTGCTGCAAACGGTTTTAAATCCTGATCCGAATGGAGAAATGAAGGATAAATTAAAATCAAACCTGATTGGAAGAATTCAAAAAAATCCAGACAAAACGATTTTTAGCGAATTATTGATTTGGATGTACATTCAAGAAGAAAATTTTAATGCTGCATTTATTCAGGCTAAAGCAATTGACAAAAGATTGAATGAAAGCGGAAGTCGAATTTTTGCACTCGCAAGATTAGCTAATTCCAACCAAAATTATGATGTGGCAATTAAAGCATTTAATTATATTTTAGAAAAAGGAAAAAGTAATATTTATTATAATTCGGCTAGAATTAGCTTAGTAGATGTTATTAAAGATAAGATTTTATCCAGCTCTGACTATTCTCAAGCAGAATTATATGAAGTAGATGGACATTATAAAACTTCCATTGCTGATTTGGGTGAAAATGAAAGAACTACTAATTTAATGACAGATTATGCACATTTTTTAGCCTTTTATATGGATAGCACATCTGCAGCAATTGATATTTTAAATAAAGTGATAGAAATTCCACGTGCTGATCGTCAAAGTGTGGCAGAAGCTAAAATTGAATTGGCTGATGTACTTTTAATTGAGGGAGAAATTTGGGAGTCTTCCCTACTCTATTCTCAGGTAGAAAAAGAATTTAAATACGATGAGTTGGGGGAAAGAGCAAAGTTTAAAAATGCAAAAATATCTTACTATAATGGAGATTTTTTATGGTCGCAGGCGCAATTGGATGCATTGAAAGGTTCTACTTCCAAATTAATCTCTAATGATGCTATCGATTTGTCTTTATTAATAACTGATAATGTGGGTGTAGATAGTTTGGTAGATCCATTGCAAATGTATGCGAGAGCTGAATTATTACTTTTTCAGAATAAAATTGATGCAGCAAATAATACTTTGGATTCTATTCCTCAATTTTTTCCAACCTCTTCTTTGCAAGATGAAATATTGTATTTGAAATATAAAATCTCATTGAAGCAAAAAGATTATCAGCAAGCAGCGGATTATTTATCTAAAATAGTTCAATCTTATTCGCAAGATATATTAGGTGACAACGCTACTTTCTATTTGGCAGAATTGAAAGAAGAAAAGCTTAACCAGAAAGAGGAAGCTATGGAACTTTACAAGAAAATATTAACGGATTATAGCGGAAGTATTTTTGTGGTAGAAGCTAGAAAACGTTTTAGAAATTTAAGAGGAGACTCAATCAACTAATTGATAATGATAATATATAGCGTAACAATAAGTTTAGAAAATACGGTACATGAAGACTGGTTAAATTGGATGAAAAATGTACATATTCCCGAAGTAATGAAAACTGGTTATTTTACTGAGAATTTAATTACTAAAGTATTGACCGCAGCCGAAGGTGAAAGTGGTATTACTTATAATATTCAGTATCATTGTCCCTCGATGATTGATTTAGAAGAATATCAAAAAAACCATGCTCCAAAATTACAAAAAGATCATACAGAGCGATATAAAGATAAATTTGTTGCTTTTAGAAGCATCTTAGAAAAGGTATAATTTTGAAATTAGTAAGAGCGAAAAAACATTTAGGACAACATTTTTTAAAGGACGAAAGTATTGCAGCCAATACTGTAGATGCTTTACAACAAACTGAAAAATACAGTAAAGTGATAGAAGTGGGTCCAGGAATGGGTGTGCTGACTAAATATTTACTCAAAAGAAAAGATTTTGAAACCTATATCATTGATATTGATAGAGAATCTATTGATTTTTTATTAGAAAATTTTGAAGCATTAGAGGACAACAGAATCATTGAAGGAGATTTTTTAAAATACAATTTGCATGAAATTTTTGGAGATGAGAAGTTCTCGATTGTAGGCAATTTCCCTTACAATATTTCATCACAAATACTATTTAAAGCATACGATAATCGTTCACAAGTAGTAGAAGTGGTTGGCATGTTTCAAAAAGAAGTGGCTGAACGAATAGCTGCACCTCCTGGTTTTAAAACCTATGGTATTTTGAGTGTTTTATTGCAAGCTTTTTTTACCATCGAATATCTATTTACTGTCGATGAAGATGTTTTTGATCCTCCACCAAAAGTTAAATCTGCTGTCATCCGATTGCAACGTAATGATGTAGAATCACTAGAAGTAGATGAAAAACGCTTTAAAGCAGTTATAAAAATGGCATTTAATCAAAGAAGAAAAACGATGAGGAACTCTCTCAAACAGTTAATTGCAGATAGAGAAGAAATCAAATCAAATCCTATTTTTAATGAACGACCAGAGCAGTTATCAGTTGCTCAATTTATAGAATTAGTGAAGTTATTAGATTAATTTTGCACTATTAGCATTAAAATCTCATTTATTTTTACAATTTCGAAGCTAAAATTGTAAATTCGTCAACAGCAAATTGAAGCGCTCATGCAGTTTGAATTAACAAAAGAATATTTAGCTGAATTAAGAGATAATCTTGATCAAGGAACTGAATCTCAGATTTTGATAGAAATCAATGAGCTTCACCCTGCTGATATTGCTGAAATTATAGACGAATTAAATACGGAACACTCCATACTTCTTTACAAATTTATTGATAAAGAAAAAGCTGCCGATGTTCTTATTGAATTAGAAGAAGACGTAAGAGAAAAGTTCTTACAGTCTATTGGATCTAAAGAAATTGCAGAAACTTTTATAGAAAATATGGATTCTGATGATGCTGCCGATATTATGGCAGAATTATCTGATGAGATAAAGGAAGAAGTTATCTCTCATATTCAAAATGAAGAGCAAGCAAGTGATATTGTTGATTTATTAAGTTATCCTGAAGATTCTGCGGGTGGTTTAATGGCAAAAGAGCTGATAAAAGTCAATGTGAATTGGAGCATGCTCAAATGCGTGAAAGAAATGCGCAAGCAAGCAGAAGATATTGAGAATGTTTATTCCATTTATGTAGTTGACAATCAATCAAAATTAATAGGCACTTTATCCTTAAAAAAATTATTGCTTGCGCCAACCAATGCAAAAGTAGAAGACGTTTATTTCAAAGATGTTACTGCTGTAAAAGCTTATGAAAAATCGGAAGAAGTAGCCAGCATCATGGAAAAGTATGATTTAGTGGTACTTCCTGTGATTGATGAATTAAACCGTTTAATTGGTAGAATTACTATTGATGATGTGGTAGATGTTATCCGTGAAGAGGCAGATAAGGATTACCAAATGGCATCGGGACTTTCTCAAAAAGTGGAATCATCTGATGATGTGTGGTCTTTATCTAAAGCTAGAATTCCATGGTTGGTAATAGGTTTATTTGGTGGAATTTTAGGCTCTATTGTGATTGAGAATTATGAAGGTCAAATCCAAATTCACCCTGAAATGGCCATGTTTATACCATTAATTGCGGCAATGGGTGGAAATGCAGGAGTTCAATCTTCTGCAATTGTAGTGCAAGGATTAGCCAATAAAACGATGGGATTTGATTCTATTTTTTCAAGACTTTTTAAGGAGTTTTCTGTTGGTTTACTCAATGGTGTACTTTGTTCATCATTGATATTTAGCTACAATTTAATTTTCTCTGATTCGTGGGCATTGAGTTTAACTGTAAGCATATCATTGATTACGGCAGTAGTTTTCGCTACTTTATTAGGAACTGCTGTACCTTTAGTACTAGATAAATACAAGATAGATCCTGCTTTAGCTACTGGTCCATTTATTACTACTATGAATGATATTATCGGACTATTTATTTATTTTGGTGTCGGCAGATTGTTATATAACGTCTTTTAGCAATGAAAGAGAAAGTTATTTTCATTGATTCTGTTCATCCTATTTTAAAAGAACGACTAGAAAAAATAGGTCTTCAATGTGATTGGAAAGTAGATTTAACACCTGTGGAAATTGAAACCATTATTGATCAATATGAAGGTGCGGTTATCAGAAGCAAATTCAAATTTGATGCAGAATTGCTTCAAAAAGCATCCAACTTAAAATGGATTGCTCGCTCAGGGGCAGGCATGGAAAATATTGATTTAGAAACTGCAAAAAAGCTAAATATTCAATGTTTTAATTCTCCGGAAGGAAACAGAGATGCTGTGGCTGAACATGCATTAGGCATGTTGCTAAGTTTATTCAATCATATTGCAAGAGGCAATCAAGAAGTAAGAAATGGATTGTGGCAACGGGAACAAAACAGAGGTATAGAGCTTAAAGGTAAAACTGTTGGTATAATCGGATATGGATTTATGGGACAAGCTTTTGCTGAACGATTGAAAGGTTTTGGAGTAGAAATATTAGCCCACGACAAATACAAAAATGGCTTTGGAAATGAATTTGTTAAAGAAGTTTCATTAACAGAACTTCAAGAAAAATCAGATGTAGTGAGTCTACATCTACCTTATACTGATGAAACACATTATTATTTTAACAATTCATTTATAGATGGTTGCAAGAAGCCATTTTATATAATCAATACCGCAAGAGGCAAATGTTTAGACACCTCAGCATTGGTAAATGGATTAAAATCTAAAAAAGTTTTAGGCGCTTGTTTGGATGTATTAGAATTTGAAAGTCTTTCCTTTGAGAACCTCAGCAAGGAAGATTTACCAGTAGTTTTTCAAGATTTAATTGTTTTTGAAAATGTAATTTTATCTCCTCATGTAGCTGGATGGACAATAGAGTCTTATGAAAAATTATCTAGCTTTTTGGCGGAGAAAATTGAAAACTTTTATAATTTTTAATTGTAAATTGTAAATTGTTAATTATTAATGAATGACATAGAATTTGCCTTCGTCAAATTCGCAGGACGGTTGGATAATTGAAATTACAGTTTTTACTAAAATGTTTTATCAAAGCAAAAACCTGCAAGGTTTTGTTAGTTCATATCGGCTTGTTATCTATCGGTTCTGAAGTTTGTAGGTAAAACCTTGCAGGTTTCGGAGGTAGTTAAGAGCAATTGAAAATCCTCCTTCGTTGCACTTCGGCGGGCGTATTGAAAATGTACAATTAGAATTTGCAGGACGGTTGGATAATTGAAATTACAGTGTTTTATCGAAGCAAAAACCTGCAAGGTTTTGTTAGTTCATGTCGGCTTGTTATCTATCAGTTCTGAAGTTTGTAGGTAAAACCTTGCAGGTTTCGGCGGTAGTTAAGAGCAATTATTTATTCCGGATTCAACATTTCCAATATTTGCTCATCTTCATAATTATGGTTTCTTTTTAAGTTAACAGCTTGCTCACTTAGTTTTATGGTCAAATTTGGGTCGAAATATTTTAGATGGAGAGCAGTGATATTAAAAATTTCTGCCAATATGGCCATTTCATCTACAGTTGGAGATTTTGTTCCCAATTCAATCTTACTATATGTTCTAGGATTTAATTGAAGTTTTTCAAAGATGTACGATTGTTTTAAATTGCGTAACAATCTAAAGAATTTGATATTTTGGGAAATTTGAAGCATAGCTTAGAATTTTAATTTATTACAATAAATATAACGTATTTTATATTAGGTTGTTATAGGGGGGGCTATTTTTTTAAATAAAATTTATCATTTACTTGTATACTCTGACTTTTAGAGGCGCATTTTAAAAAAGAATAAATACAATTGATTTGTATTTTGTGCAATTAAATGGTATTAAGTACCATTCAATTGTATTTTGTACAAATGTTTTGTAAAATATGCATAAGCTTTGTATTTAATACCTTTTCGTATCCCTTTAGCTTTCTTAACATTGTTCCATAAAATATTTTCTCGTTTAGCGCTAAATAAGAAATTTTAATTAACTTGGGCAATCTGCCCTTAATAATATAAAACGATGAAAAAGAATAAAATTATCGTGGGCTTTTTAATAGCCACAATGGCAATATTTACTGCATGTGAAAAAGATGCAGGAATTTCGCCTAACGGAAATGCAACTGCTTCAAAAAGTATAGCAGGGAATAATGATAAGGCTGGAGGAATAACTGAATCAGATATTATAACTCATACAAAGGATTTATTAAACGGAGATGAACCGAGTGCTACATTTGACTTGGAAACTACTCTAAAATTGTTAGAAACAGCTGTAAATACTGACATTGGAAACTTTGATAAAAAATCTTATTACAGTGAAAGATTAGAAATTGAAGTAGATTTAGATTACACGGAATCTGAAGGTGTTTTTAGCTTAGATGGACAAAGTTTAGACTATTTTAATACCATAAAAGATGAAGTAGAAGATGCATTTACGAATTCTACTTTTTATGCTACTCATGGAAGTTCAAGTTTTATATCTGTTATTGATTTTGAAGGTTTAGATAATTATGGATCTAGCCCTACAGATAAAATTTCAGTTTTGGTAGATATGAAATATGATTATGAGCCTCTTGTTCCATTTTGTAGCTTTGATAATGATTGGAAAGCATATCAAAAAAGAGGAGATTGTTCAGCTATGTATGCTGGCGATGCAGCTCTAAGAATGGAATCAATGTTGATGAATAGTGACTGCAATAGTCAGTTAGGCTCACCTGGTTTTACTTGTGTATGTGATATAGTGTGGTATGATATAAAAACAAGATATGAAAAAGGTAGAAATGATAGTAGAATATGGAATGGAAATAGCGGTGCCGATTGCCTTTCAAAATCTGACTTGAACAATATCTATGAGCCCGGTGCAAAAGCTGTAGCAAATGATTTAACTCCCACTTGGACTACCTATGTTGTTCCATCGAATCCATTAATAGGACAAATTAATTATTATTTGTATGGTGAAAATTATACTGACCCTATTACAAGTAGTAATAAAGGCGAACATGTGTTAGTAATTCAATATGCTCAACTTATACAATATTATTAATTAATTTTAAACACCCAATTAATTACGAATAATTAATTGGGTGTTTTTATCTATAAATTTATGATATGAAATATCTAATTACTGTTTTATTAGGTTTTGGTTTTACATTACAAGTATTTGCCCAATCTTGGACAACCATTAATTCAATTAACAAATTAAATTATTCCATTTTAAATACTTACTTAAATAAAGATACATTGTTTGTTTACGGGAAGACATCAAATCTTACATCAAATGTTTTTTATAATCAGTATGAAATTCAAAGGTTTGCAAATAAAAATGTAACTTTGATAGATTCTACTATTATTGATACCAATTTAGTCAATTTTACGAATTTTATTATACCTTACCAGAATACTTTTTTAAAATTTGGAACCGTAGCAGACACCTCCAAACAAGAGTATAGGTTGTATTATAATATGGGGAATCTCGATGATTTTTCTAATAAAGTTTATATAGATACTCCTTATTCACAAATTGGAATCTTATTTGTGAAAAAAATTAATGAGAACTACTTTCTTTCTCTCTCCAAAATTGATATTGCTAATAAATCTACAATGGTATTGCTAGAATTAGATTCTAATTTAAATATCGTTAATCGATTAGAATCTGAATGTTTGGGTTCACCGTGTCTTCTTCTTGATTTAATTTGGAATAAAAGAGCTAATACTTTTACTGGATTAAGTAGTGACGTATTTAGAGATTCAGTTAGTCAATCTAATTTGTATGGAAATGGTATAACAACTATAGATTCGAATTTAAATATAATTCCTGGTTCTAATAGATTAATGGAGATTAATGGGACTTTCCATATAACTTTAGGTTCATCAGTAGGGACATTTATGGGAGCTTTGGCTCCTATTTCAGATTCTACCTTTATGGTAATGAGTGGAGTTTTTAATCCATATTATATTTTTAACCCCAAAACGAACCCAAATCCTGCACGTGATTGGGACTTGGCTATTGGAATTCGGGAAATTGATGCCCCTTATAATGAGCAAGGAGGAGTATCAAAAATATATGGAAAAAATGATACAGCAGAGTATGGTTCCGGTGGTACTCAACAAATTTTAAAATATGATAGCAATTTATATGTGACCGCTTTAACTGAAAGATTCTATTTAGTTGACCCTATGCCATGGAATACTGACGCAGTTATTTATGGTTTAAATGAAAAAGGAGATTTGCATTGGTCGTATTATTTACCTTTTGATGATTATTGTTATGTAAGGCGAATGGAAAAAGATGATAAGGGCGGCTTATGGGTTACTGGGCAGTGCACAGAATATGATAACAACAATAATCTACACAGTTTTGCAAAAGTAACTTATATAGATAGTATAGCTTATTGGCCTCGAAAATCAACTCCTGTTGGTATCAATGAACCTATTAAAAAAGCAGAAGAAATAAAGGTTTTTCCTAATCCTACAAAAGATTATTTTACAGTTCGTCAGTATTACAGACCAGTGCAATTGCATTTTACCTTATTAGATCAAATGGGTAGATTGGTGCAAGAGCAAAATTCTAATTATTCAGATACTCAAATTGATGTGTCTAGCCTTAAATCAGGAGTTTATTTTTTAAGAATAACAGATACAAGAGGGAATTTAATTAGTACGGAGAAAATTGTTAAGAGCAATTGACAATCCTCCTTCGTTGCACTTCGGCGGACGGCTTGAAAATGTACAATTAGAATTTGCAGGAAAGTTGGATAATTGAAATTAATATATTTACTAAAATGTTTTATCAAAGCAAAAACTTGCAAGGTTTTGTTATTTAGTTACTTCTTGTTATCAATCAGTTGAGATGTTTGCAAGTTAAACCTTGCAGGTTTAGGCGGTAGTTAAGAGCAATTGACAATCCTCCTTCGTTGCACTTTGGCGGACGGGCTGAAAAATATTGCATTAACTAAGTTGATTAATCGGAGACAAAACCTGCAAGTTTTTGTTAGTTCAAATCGGCTTGTTATCTATTGGTTACGAAGTTTGAAGAATAAACCTAATAAATTTCGGCAATTTTTTAATTAAGCAGTATTTGTTAACTTTAAGGTGTCTATAAATTGTAAACAAGCATTATGAAAAGTGATTTATAGTATTTGGACCTGATTTTAACTGACAATATTTTTTTCTACCTTCAACTGCATCAATAAATTCAATATCGATACCTGGTGTAGTTGGTCCAAAACCATCAAATAATTCGTTCTTGTATTCTCATTCCAAAAGAAGTGTTTATTGAAGAACCTAAAACACTTGGTAAAACTAGTGCTTCAGCTATACTTCTTGGATTATCGTTTCCTTTGAGAAAGTTTGCTAAATACTTATATAAAAAAGGATTTACGTTGTAATTAGAAAGTTTTCCAGCTCTTTTACAAGCGGAATTAATATGAGATTCTACTATTTTTTCTCTAAAAAACTTTTAGCCTTTTTGAGTAATATCTCTTGCTCCTTCTTTTTCATTGGCTTAAAAATACTATTTCTTCTTTAAATATTTGTTTTTAATTTATTTAAGGATTTGTAATGGAGAAGTAACGGTATTATTGATAGAAGGATTGCGACAACTGCAATAACAAATGCCCAAACAATTTGTGAACCTTCAGCAAAAAAAGCGAAAGAGAACAAACCAATAAAAACAGATCTTAAAAAAATATTGATACTCTGAAAAACACTATTGGTTCGTCCAATTATATGGTTGGGAATGTGGTTAAATAGGTAAGTTACTCTCATTATTCGAACGCCGGCATTACTGATTCCAAAGAATATGCTGAGGAAAAGTAAATAGTAAAAATTTTGAGTAATGGTAAGGATGAAAAATGCAATTGCAGCGGTTACCATCAATATAATTATACTTTTAATGGTATTTGTTTTCAATAGCAATTTGGTTATGAAAAATCCTGAAAGTACTGCTCCTAAAGCATAAATAACCTTCGTAGCAGCATAAATTCCTCCACTTACATTTAAATGTTGGTCTATATACATAGGCCACAACAAATGTGTAGAAACTAAAACGAATATGAAAACCGTGTATGATGCATTTCCAAAATAAAACAATAATGGATTTTTTTTCAAAAAATGGAACCCCTCTTTCAACCTCAACCATGCACTTTCTTTACTAGCTTTTATTTCCTTAACCTTTGGGGTGTATTTAATTGATTTGATGAATATAAAAGCAACTATATAAGTGCTAGCATCCAACAGAAATATTTCTTGAATACTCCAAGCTTCGATGTATATGTTCCAACCAAAAATTGTTTGTGAAAATCCTTCAATTAGCACTATTGCCATGGCTCCAGAAAGCACATTGGTGGATTGTCCCATAATTTCTAAAAGAGAATTGGTTTTAGCATAATTCTCTTTTTCTGTAATCTCTTGTCCGAAGGCATAGAGAGTAGGATAATGGATATTATAGTTGAAAATAGTAAAACAAAATACTAAAGCCGCTACCACCATAGGAGTTTCACCCTGATAAAAACCAATAGCAGAGGATATTCCCAGAACTAAAAAACTAAATAGACACAACGCCATAAAAATATTTTTTCTTGGAAATTTATCTATTAAAGTGCCTGCATATAATCCCCAAAAAAGAGTTGTAAATGTAGCAACAGCGTAAAATGTTGCAAAAAAGGAAGCTTCTCCTAGTTGTTTAGCAAAATACCATGGAATAGCTAACATACTAATCCCTTGGGCAAACTGTGAGATTGCATTAGCGGTCAAGAGTTGGAATAATGCTTTTTTGTTTTCCATTTTAGGTGTAAGTCCTATTTTTAGTTTAATTTGCAAAATTACTATTTGCTTTGCGATGAATAACTATCCACAACCATTAACATTTGAGAAAGCCATTTTTAAGGCGCAAAAGTGGTGTGTTTATCGCGAAAGAAGTGAAGCCGAAATGGATAGAAAATTAAGAGAATGGAGAGTGTCAGAAACTGATAGAGATAGAGTTTTAGATGTTCTTTTAGAAAGTGATTTTATATCCAATAAGCGTTTTGCAATGGCCTATAGTAGTGGAAAGTTCAATGTAAAATCTTGGGGCAAAATAAAAATACGACAAGGGTTGAAATTTCATAGAATTAGTGATGACTTGATAAAATCTTCATTTGAACAGATTGACCAAGAGAAATATAAAATTATAGCTAAAAAAATTATTACAAAAAAGATTCCTGAGAATTTGAAAGAGTTGAGCAGCGACGAATTCTATAAGTTAAAGTCATCTGTTTATAATTATGCTGCACAAAAAGGCTTTGAAAGTGATGTCGTAATTCCAATCTTGAATTCTTTTTTCAATATTTAAATTTGCGTTCCATTAATACTTTCATTCCTAATGCACCATATTCAAGGTGGTATTCTACTTTTTTGGCATTTTCAATAATCTGATACTCTCGACTGTCATTTGAGGTTAAAATGCCATATTCAGAAAGGGTGTCGTTTTTAAGGTGAATGTCTGAATAAAGATTTCCTTCAGAGATTTTCTCTATTTCATAACTTTCAATATGCGGTGTGTGACTAAAACTAAAGTTTATAAGAAATATTAAACCACTAAAAAATGGAGCAATTCCAAGCAAGCTGACCAAAAAGTATTCGTAAATATTCATTGTCCATTTTTTTCTATACCATTTAATCGGAATTAATAATCCTATTGCAAGGAAGATAGCAAAGATCTTACTCATACCCCAAAATGAAATAACAGTCACTGATCCAAATTGAATCAACAAAAAAAATCCCATAAAAAATGCAAATATGGTAAGAAAGTGAATCCAACCCATATTATCTTTTTTTAGATTATGGATCGTATTTTCTTTATTTTTATACTGATACTGAACTATTTTACGTTTTAAACGACGTAACTCTCTTCTTTCTTCAGGGCTAATCATTATTAAAGTTAAAAAACTACTGTAAACTTAAAAATTAGTCTTTATTATTCCTACTCTTTCTACGATAAGAAGTAGTTTTGCAAAAATTATATTAACAAATTATGGTTACTCAAGAAAATATAAAAGAGTTGGTTGGGCGTGTGGAAGCGCTAAGGGGGTATCTTTGACGTTGATGATAAATTAATTCAAATACAAGAAGATGAGCAGCGTACTCAGTTGCCTGAATTTTGGGATGATCCAAAAGCTGCAGAAAAATTTTTGAAACAAATTCGCGATCAAAAAGTTTGGACAGATGGCTATTTAAAAGCCAAGTCTGCAGTGGACGATTCTCAAGTGATTTATGACTTTTACAAAGAGGAAGAAGCAACTGAAAAAGAGCTTGAAAAATCTTTTAAAAAAGCTACTGATACTGTTGAAGAGCTTGAATTTAAGAAAATGCTCAGCGAAGAAGAAGACGTGTTGAGTGCTGTTGTTCAAATTACCGCAGGAGCAGGCGGAACAGAAAGTTGCGATTGGGCTTCTATGCTGATGCGTATGTATTTACAATGGGCAGAAAAACATAATTGTAAGGTTAAAGAACTTGATTATCAAGAAGGTGATGTAGCAGGGATTAAGACTGTTACGGTAGAAATAGAGGGCGAATTTGCATATGGATATTTAAAAGGTGAAAATGGGGTGCATCGTCTGGTGCGTATTTCTCCTTTTGATAGTAATGCAAAACGACACACTTCTTTTGCCTCAGTTTATGTTTATCCTTTAGTGGATGATAGCATTGAAATAAATATAAATCCTGCAGATATTACATGGGATACATTTAGATCTGGAGGTGCTGGTGGTCAAAACGTGAACAAAGTGGAAACAGGTGTTCGATTGCATCACAAACCATCAGGTATTGTTATTGAAAATACTGAATCGCGCTCACAATTAGGAAATAAAGAAAAAGCACTGCAGCTTTTAAAATCTCAATTGTATGAGGTTGAAATGCGAAAAAAATTGGAAAAACGTGCCGAAATTGAATCTGAAAAGAAAAAGATTGAATGGGGTTCTCAAATACGCAACTATGTAATGCATCCTTATAAATTGGTAAAAGATGTGCGTACTGGTCATGAAACTTCCAATGTAGATAATGTAATGGATGGAGAATTGGATGAATTCATCAAATCATATTTGATGGAATATGGTGGCGGAAATAATTAATAAAAATAATTTAGAAATGAAAATTTATCACAACCCTAGATGTTCTAAAAGCAGAGAAACGCTTGAAATTATTAAAAATAGTGGGGTTAAATTTGAAATTATCGATTATCAAAAAGTACCACCAACAAGGGATGAGTTTAAATTGATTTTATCGAAACTCAATCTGAAAGCCTCTGATTTATTGAGAAAAAGTGAAGCCGTCTATAAAGAAAAGTTTAAAACTTCAAATTTTACGGAAGATGAATGGATTACTATAATGATTGAATACCCAAAATTGATCGAAAGACCAATTGTGGTAAAAGGAAATAAGGCAGTACTGGGAAGACCGCCTGAAAATGTAAATGATTTGCTTTAGGAATTGACTAAGCTTTTGCTTTTTCTCTCTTTCATCTTTTCCATCACATAAACTGTGATAGCATAAGGAAGAGCAAAAGCTGATAAGAAAAGTAATACCCAAAATGCAAGACCAAAAATGGCTAAAAAAAGTAAAAATCCGGCTGTAAACATAATTTGTTTTCTTTTGTGACTGCAATTTTAATCAAAAATAAAGAATATAACTTGTAAATTTAAAAAAATACATAAAAAAATGGATTACCGAATAGAGAAAGACACCATGGGTGAAGTAAAAGTTCCGGCTGATAAATATTGGGGAGCTCAAACAGAAAGATCTCGTAATAACTTTAAAATTGGTGATTTTAAGCAAACTATGCCGATTGAAATTATTAGAGGGTTTGCTTATTTAAAGAAAGCCGCAGCTCATACCAATTGCGAATTGGGTGTATTAAGTGCTGAAAAAAGAGATTTGATTTCAAAAGTGTGTGAAGAGATTTTAGATGGTCAACTAGACGATCAATTTCCATTGGTTATTTGGCAAACTGGTTCTGGAACACAATCTAATATGAATTCTAATGAAGTAATTTCTAATAGAGCGCATGTTTTAGCTGGCAACCAACTAGGTGAAGGAAAAACAGAAATTCATCCAAATGATGATGTCAATAAATCTCAATCATCTAATGATACCTATCCTACTGCTATGCATATTGCATCTTATAAAATGGTTGTAGAAACTACTATTCCGGGTGTAAAAAAATTGAGAGATACTTTGGCAAAGAAGTCTAAGGACTTTATGGAAGTAGTAAAAATTGGCAGAACACATTTAATGGATGCTACTCCTTTAACTTTAGGTCAAGAGTTTTCTGCTTATGTATCTCAGTTAGATCATGGCTTAAAAGCATTAAATAATACATTAGCTCACCTTTCAGAGTTGGCTTTGGGTGGAACTGCCGTAGGAACTGGAATCAATACGCCAAAAGGTTATTCTGAATTGGTTGCAAAAAAAATAGCAGAATTTAGTGGATTGCCATTCATAACTGCTGCTAATAAATTTGAAGCACTTTCTGCACATGATGCCATAGTAGAAACACATGGAGCTTTAAAGCAATTGGCAGTGAGTTTAATGAAGATTTCTAACGATGTACGTTTGTTAGCTTCAGGGCCAAGATGTGGAATTGGTGAAATTGACATTCCTGCCAATGAGCCTGGTTCTTCTATCATGCCTGGAAAAGTGAATCCAACTCAATGTGAAGCTTTAACAATGGTTTGTGCTCAAGTAGTTGGAAATGATGTAGCTGTCACCACAGGTGGAATGAATGGGCATTTTCAGTTAAATGTATTCAAACCTATGATGGCAAAAAATATTTTGGAATCTGCACGCTTACTAGGTGATGCTTGTGTTTCATTTGAAGAGCATTGTGCCAACGGGATTGAACCAAACAAAGCAAATATCAAAAAGAATTTGAATAACTCCTTGATGTTAGTTACTGCATTGAATACTCATATAGGGTACGATAAAGCTTCAAAAATTGCAAAAACAGCTCATGAAAATGGAACAACTCTAAAAGAAGAAGCTGTAAATCTTGGATTTTTAACTGCTGATGAATTTGATCAATGGGTAAATCCTTTGGATATGATTGGAACATTGTAAGAGAATAAAAACAATATAAAAGGGTCTTGTAATTCAAATTTCAAGACCCTTTTTTTATATCTATCAAACTCTTATTTTTGATAAATGAAAATAAGAATTATTTGGATTGTATTTTTCGTTTTGAGTGCTTGCAGTAATATAGCTACAGAGACTGATAAGGCAGACGAAAATGAAAAAATTACTTTCGAAAGTCAATTTGCTGAGATAAAAAAGCTGAATAGCCCAAGTAAATCAAGTCTTAGAGGAATTTCAGTTGTAAATGATTCAGTAGCTTGGTTTAGTGGTGCTAATGGAACTATATTAAGAACTATCGATGGTGGAAAGACTATTCAAAAAATAAATCCACCACCTATTGATACGTTGGATCATAGAGATGTTTTTGCATTTTCTAGAGATACAGTTGTTTTAATTAATTCGGGTTTTCCTCCAAAGGTTTACCGAACTTCTAATGCCGGTAAAAAATGGAACTTGGCATTTAATTTTCCTGCAAAAGAATTGTTTTATAATGCTGTAGAGTTTGTGAATAAAGATTTTGGTTTGATTTATGGCGATCCTGTAAATGGCAAACACTTTATTTTAGTTTCAGGGAATGAAGGTAAAAATTGGATTTCTCCACCAGTTGAAAACTTAATAGAGGCAGTAGAGCCTGAAAGTGGTTTTGCAGCAAGTGGTTCATCTATCGCTTTTAGTCCAAATAGAAGAGCGTTTATAGGTTTAGGTGGTGAAAAGGGAAGAGTTCTAACCTCAATGCTTCCATATAAGGAATGGGTAGCAATTGAAACTCCAATTTATAAAGGGAAAGCAACTAGAGGAATTTATTCTATTACATTTAAAGATAATAATATAGGAGTAGCAGTTGGTGGAGATTATACGGAGGAAGATTTAATTTCTGTAGAAACTTCAATCTATACTACAGATGGTGGAAAAACTTGGAAAAATCCTGAATCTGCATTAAGTGGCTATCGTTCTTGTGTTGCTTATTGCGATGAGGCAGATGTTTTTATTGCAGTTGGACCTAACGGAATCGATAGGAGCATAGACAATGGAAATAATTGGTCTAAAATTTCTGATATTTCAGCCAATTCTATTCAATTTATAAAAGGATCAAATAAAGGTTATTTAATTGATGGGAAAGGAAATGTTTATAGTATTGAAATAAAATAAATTTTACACATATTTCTCACCTGTACTTAACCGAATATCAGTTACAAATTCTTTAATTTTTTGCTCGTCTTCTTTTTTACAAACCAGTAAAGTATTATTAGATTCTACTACTATATAATCTTTTAAACCCTGCAATACCACTAATTTGTCCTTAGGCATACTTACAATACAATCGTGGCTATCATAAAGCATTACATTTTTGCCAATAACAGCATTGTGATTTTCATCTTGTTTTAAATGACCGTAAATAGAGCCCCAAGTACCTAAATCAGACCATCCAATATCCGCAGAAATTACATAAACATTGGCAGCTTTTTCCATGATACCATAGTCAATAGAAATGCTCTTACAAACTGAATAAGTATCTTTAATAAATTTTTCTTCTTTTGGAGTGTTTAATAATTTCTCTCCTTCTTTAAAAAAGGTATTTAAATCAGGTAGATATTTCTCAAAAGACTCAATAATAGCTGGTAAAGACCAAATGAACATCCCTGAATTCCAACTGAATTCTCCACTTTCTACAAATTGTTTCGCTAGTTCTAAATCTGGTTTTTCAGTAAAGGTTTTTACTTTTTTAATTTTATCTTCTTTGTTAGATTTCTCACTGTCATATTGAATATAACCGTATCCTGTATCGGGTCTGCTTGGATCAATTCCTAATGTCAATAAGGCATTATTCTTTTCCACATAATCTAAACCCAACTCTACATTTTCAATAAACTTGTCTTCCTTTAAAATTAAGTGATCTGCAGGAGCTACTAAAATATTAGCTTTTGGATTCTTTGCTTTGATTTTATAAGAAGCATAAGCTATGCAAGGTGCTGTATTTCTTCTACTTGGTTCACACAAAACTTGTGATTCATGCATCCCTTCACATTGAGTCAAAACTAATTCTCTATAATCTTCATTAGTTACTACAAAGATATTTTCTTTTGGAGCTATTCTTTGCAACCTATCATAAGTTTGCTGAATCAGAGTTCTTCCGGTTCCTAAAATATCTATAAACTGCTTAGGGTAAGAGGTACGACTCATCGGCCAAAATCGACTTCCAATTCCACCCGCCATAATTACACAATAATTATTTTTATTCATTCTCTTGTCAATTTTAAGAAGTCTAAATTACCAATATTCTAATCATTATAAATTTTATGAATATTAATAAAAGCTTAAATTTTATCTGAACTTGGTTTATTTCGAAATTTGCTATTCAATTTACTCTACTAATCTAACTTCCGCTAATGGATTTACTAAATAGGCACGTTGAGTTTTTAACTCTATGCAATAGAAACGCTTTCTTTTTTGCTCTTTCTTTTGGAAAATTCTACCGCTGCTCAGTTCAAAATGTGCATCAAAAGGAAGGTCTTCTAAAAATAATGATGGAATAGCATCATATTTTTTTAATGCTTTTAAAAGATTCATATCACTACAGCTAGATGCCTTAGGACGATGTATATGTTTGACAATAATTTTTTCTAAATCAGTTGGGAATATTTCATTTCCAATAAATTGTGACAACATTTCAGAATAGATTCTTTTCCATTCATCACCGTGGGGTTTTACTTTGCTATTATATTTTATCCAACAAACACCGTGTGCAATTTCATGAATTAAAGTAACTAAAAATGAATATTTATTCAAATCGCCATTGACACTTATTCGTGCAGGTGTTTTGTCGTGTGCTGGTCTGAAATCGCCTAATTTGGTAGATCTACTTTTTTTTATTGTGAGGAGCAAACGGTATTGGTTTAATAGTGAAATGCATACCGAAACTGTTGGTTCAGGAAGATATTTTTTTAATGTTTCTTCAGCTGAATTTACTAGCCATTAACTAAAAAATTGATAAGTAATAAAGCTAGCCAAATAAGCTAAGGCACCCATATATACCACTTGTATAATTGGCCATTTATAGGAAGCGGTTTCTCTGGCAACAATAGCCACAGTAGCCATGCATTGCAATGCAAATGCATAAAAAATAAGTAAGGAATAGCCGGTAGCTTTTGTATATACTTTTTCACCTGTGGTAGGATCTTTGGCTTGTTGCATTTTTTCCTTTAATGAAGTAGTATTATCTGCATCGCCAACTGAATAAATAGTTGCCATAGTTCCTACAAAAACCTCTCTTGCGGCAAAAGAAGTGATAATTGAAATGCCAATTTTCCAATCAAAGCCTAATGGACGAATAGCCGGTTCTATAAATTTCCCTAATCGGCCGGCATAGCTAGCTTGCAACTTTTCGCTAGCCATTTGCTCTGTCACTGTTTCATTATTTATATTGGGTTCTAATTGCCCTGTCTGATATTTTTGTTCAATTTTTTCAAAAGAATCTCCAGGGCCATAAGATGATAATACCCAAAGAATGATTGAAATAGCAATGATTATTTTTCCTGCTTCAAATAAGAAGACTTTCACTTTATTAATGATGGTATAACCTACATTTTTCCATCTTGGAGCTCTATAAATCGGCATTTCCATTATAAAATGACTGGATTCGTCTGTTTTTACAAAGAATTGCATAAAAAATGATGTTCCAATAGCAGCTATAAACCCGATAAGGTACAACGCCATCATCACAATTCCTTGTAAATTGAAAATACCTATTGAAGCATCCGCAGGAATTATCAATGCAATAATTAATGTGTAAACAGGAATTCGTGCTGAGCAACTGATTAAAGGAGTGATAAATATGGTTAGTAAGCGTTCTTTTTTATTGCTGATTGTTCGTGCACTCATAATAGCAGGAACAGCACAAGCTGCACCACTTAATAATGGAATGATTGATCGGCCATTTAAACCAAATTTCTTTAAAATTCCATCTAGCATAAAGCTGATTCTGGAAAGATAGCCTGTATCTTCTAAAATGGAGATAAATGCAAAAAGTGCTGCAATTTGAGGAATGAATATGATAATTCCTCCTAAACCAGCTATAATTCCATCCACTAATAAATCATTAAAAACACCTGCAGGAAGCACTTCTGAAACCCAATTTCCAAAAAATAGAAAACCATTTTCTATCATCCGCATAGGAAATTCAGACCATGAGAAAACTGCTTGAAAGATGAGAAATAATATGAAAAGGAAAATTGCAAATCCCCAAACTCTGTGGGTTAAGATTTTATCTAATTTTCGTGTAAGCTGATTTACCGTATTTTCGCCTTCTTTTTTTACAGCTTTGGCAACGATTTCTTTTATACGTGCATTTCTTCTGTAGGCATTGTCAATTGGTTCTTCATTTTCAATTAAACTGATAAAAGGCTGTCTTTCTTTTTTAGTAAAACGTAGAATTTCTTCTTTTAATTCAGTTACACCTTTTCCAATTCTTGCGTTCATAGGCACCACTGGGATGCTTAATTCTTCAGTAAGGAATGCGACATCAATTTCTTGTTTGTTTTGCTGAACAATGTCCATCATATTCAGTGCTAAAATCACTGATTTGTCCATGTCTAACAATTGAGAACACAGTAATAAATTTCTTCTAAGATTGCTAGCATCTGCGATTACTACAATAATTTCTTCCCTATCATCTCTTTTTGTATGCAGGTAATCAAAAGTAACTCTTTCATCTTCAGATCTTGGACTTAGGCTATACGTACCTGGCAAATCCATTACTTCTGCTGAAATATGAGGTGCTAATTTAGTATGTCCGCTCTTTTTTTCTACTGTAACTCCAGGAAAATTTCCGATTTGTTGTTTTAAGCCAGTCAATTCATTGAATAGAGAACTCTTTCCTGCATTTGGATTACCAACTAATAATAATCTTAATTTCTTTTCTGAATGATTTTTGCTGTTCTTTCCCAATTCTAATTTGTTACTTCAGATATGAAATTATTACTTTTCTAGCATCATCTTTCCTTAAACTTAGCAAAGCACCATCAATACTTATCATCATTGGGTCGCCAACTGGAGCTATTTGTTCTACAAAAACATTTTCGCCTACCATACAACCCATAGACAATAATTGAATGGAAAGTCTTTCATCTTCAATAGATTCTATTCTAACTAAACTGCCTTTTTTGGCCTCTGAAAGCTTATTTTCTGTGTTCATTTATTTAGATTGATTCTAAATAGCTAAAGTAGGCTTTTTGGATAATTCTATCCTAATAATTTGAGATCTTTTTTTAAAAGATTAACGAATGTGAGTTTCTGATATGATTCATTTTATAAAATCTTAAAGTTAATATTATAGAATATTATTGTAAGATAATATTTTTTAAAAATGATTTACCGAAGCCAGAAGAAAAAAGAAATGAAAAGTCAAGACTCATTGAAAAATATAGGATTATTTTAAATGAATATAGATTAACAATCAAAATTGTTGAAGGTCATCTTTGAAGAAGGAAAGGAATCAGGATTATTAAAAGTCCAACCAGGGCAATCGCACCCTTTTTTCTTACTTTTCATTCGTTTATAAGTTCCATTGGTACTATTGCATGAAACGAAAATAAACATCAATGAAAGTAGAAAACAAAAAAGAAGGGTTGTTTTTTTCATAGTACAAATATCCTTAAAATTTAATTATTCTGAGGTCATTATAAAATGTAGTAAAGAGGAGGGGTTTATACTTATCCGTTACTAACTGTTAAGAAAGGTTTAAAATTGCATAGTACCCTAAATATGAATGATTCTAATGTTATAATTTAAAATTTATAGTTATTTTTGGGGGATTAAATACCTTTATAAGGTGCTGTTGTACAATTGTTATTGAACATTTAAAACAAAAAACTAAATTGACCAGAGTAATCATATTAGTGACGATTCTTTTTCAAGTTGGACTGACAATCGGTGGGACTTTTATTCTGTATATGCTATTTGCAATGTTCGACTATCAAGGTGGATTGATCAATTTCGTTGGATTGACATTTTTCCATCCAATTTTAGCCATTCTTCTTTCTTTACTGACAGTAATTGTGTGTGGACTTGTTGGACTTCCAATCCGACTTAATAGCCGACTAAATACTTGGTGGAGAACTCATTTCTACTTTTCAATTTTAATCGCACTATTAGGTTTAGTTGCTTGTATAATTTCTTTAATGCCAAGATTTGTAGAAGAAATAACGTATCGAATGGATGGAATGGATGTGACACAAACAGTTCCAAACCAAATTCTTTCTATTTCAGGTTGGTTTTTATTAGCTATAGGGACATTACACACTTATCCCCCAAAATTTCTTCAGGATAAGTTAAAATGTTTAATTAACAGATAATTAGATATTTATTTGAAAGCTTATGGAAATAATAAAATGAATAACTTTAGAACATGAAATCAGACATTATAAAATCACCGTTCTCGCGCGATTGCATCGCGTGATTAATTGGTTATAAATTTAACTCTGCTAAAATAATATTATCAATTAATCCTTTTTCGCCAGCATAATCTGCTGCGCTGCTGTATATATAGTCTTTAGCATAGTAAACATATCCGGCTTCTACTGGATTTTGATGAATGTATTTTACTTTTTGAGCAATTACTTTATTACTCCATAATTCTATTGGTTTATTGTCATGTCTCCAAAATTGATAATCTCTAACATTGGATGATTCATTAGCTGCTGCTTTAAATACTTGTAGTAAATTTTCTTTTCTACTCTCTTTTGGATTATTTACTATAGCTTTTACAATTTTTTTGCTCGTAAATCTTTTAATGTCTCCTAAAACTTGTTCAGGTTTAAAATCGTTGGTGGTTCTAAAGATTAAATGAACATGATTGGTCATGATACACCAAGCAATTATTTCTAATCCTTTTTCTTTTTGGCAAAACCTTAAACTATCAAGCATTACATCTTTATACTCATTCCTTGTAAAAACATCCAACCATTTTACTACTGCAAAGCTGACAAAGTAAAGCCCCTTAGGATTTTTGAACTTGTAATTTCTGCTCATACCTAAATAATTTGCTATCTAAATTAACTAATTCATTGATACAAAATAGATATCTTTGAGTAGAAAATTTAACTAAATTGTTTTTTGAATTTAAACACGCGATGCAATCGCGCGGGAACAGAGGTTGTTAAATAATTATTGTAGGCAAGGCTAAAAACATTAGACAAATAAAAAACTTAATTGAATGGGGCTATTTAGAAACTTAAGAGGTGCAAAAGAAACACCCATAAAATCAAATAAAGACTTTTGGATTTGGTTTCAGAATAATGAGAAGGATTTCTTCAAAGTTATAAAGAATCAAGAAAGTATTGAACGCGATTTCTTTAATAAATTGGCATCAAAACTAAATCAACTTAGAGACGGATACTGTTTTTTAGCCGGCATGTTAGACAACAATACTGCAGAATTAATTTTAACTGCCGATGGGATTTATAAAAACATAGTATTTGTTGAAGAACTGGCTCAATCTGCCCCTAAGATTAATAATTGGAGATTTACAGAATTAAAACCAGCCCTCGATATAAACGATGTATATATCAGTATGGGCGATTTGAAATTTAGTAAGGAGAATTTATCATTTTATTCTAATGATAATTCTGAGCTTCCCGATGAAATAGATATTACTGTCATTCATGCAGATTACACAGAAGGTTTAAAAGAACCAATAATTAACGGGATTTATATCTTCATGGATAATTATTTAGGTGAATTAAATTCTGTGACAACTATTGATAACATGAAGATTGTTGGAAAAGATAAGGCTGAAAAAGAATTAATTCCAATTGAGAAGCTTAAAGATTATCTTATTTGGAGACAGAAAGAATTTATTGAAAAGTACGAAGGAACAAGATATAATACAGAAAACGACAGTTACAATTCACTTGAAGCAACATTAAATAATGGCAAACCTTTATTAGCAATTGTTAACTCCGCTCTTCTTAACTGGGACAGCAAAGCTTCTCATCCGTGGATTCTGACTATCGAGATCAAATTCAAAGGCAATGAGAATGGAATGCCTGATAAAGAAACGTATGAATTAATGAATAAATTTGAAGATGAATTAATGTTTGAACTTAAGGATTCAGAAGGATATTTAAATGTTGGAAGGCAAACTGCTGATAATGTAAGATATATCTATTTTGCTTGCAAGGATTTTAGATTGCCTTCAAAAGTTCTAACTAATATTAAATCTTATTACAAAAACAGACTGAGTGTTGATTTTGATATTTACAAAGACAAATATTGGAAATCATTTGATAGATTTAGACCCGAGATTCAATAAAGTTTTACGCCAAATGTATCTGCAAAATAGCAATAAATTTTTGGGTTGTAAACTGATTCAAATTAGTAACTATTTTGATAAGTTTAAATCCTGAAATGCTTACTTTTCAAATTTAGCCTTGATACAACTTAATGATTAAATAAAATATAATTTAGTACGTTTATTAAATAATGATAAGACTTAAAATTATTACTTCCGCATTCATTTTCCTTTTTTCATCTTGTCAAATGTTTCAAAAACACTATGGAAATGAAGCTCATATCTCAACCGTAAATAATAATGTATGCAAGAAACTAACTGAAAAAGTGATATTATATGCTATTTTTGTTGATTCAAGATATACGAACTCTTGGTCTACTTTTGATATTTCATCAACAACTGATTCAATAAATAAAGCTATATATTGGCTTGAGAGACAAGCGAAAGAAAGGAATATTAACCTTGACATAGAATTAGATTTTCATCAAGATTCAAAAAGAATAATACCTATTGAAAGTAATCTACCAAGGAAAACTCTTTCTGCTAGTCTTTTCACTTCTACAGGTATAAATACGAGAAATATAGACAGATGGGCAGATAAGGTTGGAAAAAAAGCTTTGCAGATATACGGACCAGACACATCCACCATTACAAGAACTAAGATAAACCCTAAAGACAGAGAAAGATTAATAGCTAGGATTAGAGATATTCATAAGACTGATAATGTAGCCCTAATGTATTTTATTAATAATTATTATACTGACGAGATTTCTGTAGCATTGCATATTGGTAGCAATAATAATCCTGAATATTCAGTAGTTAGTTTTAAAAATCCATCAGTAATTGCTCATGAATTCTTACATCTATTTGGAGCATTAGATCTATATATTTCGCCTTTTGATAAAAATAGAAAAGCTAGAAAAAAGAAAGACTTTGTAATGAAAAATTTCCCAAATGAGATTATGGCATTCCCATATCGAAATCTTGATTCTCTTAATATTAGTCCGCTTACAGAGTATTTATTAAGTTGGGATAATGAATTATCCAAGGAACACCAACAAATGCTTTTTGGAAAAAAAATAAAGGCTGCTAAATATTAGAATTAATTGATTTATACGACTATTAATAGTAATAAAATAAAAAAAACACTATTACATCATTAGCTCTTTCTCAATCAAATAATCTTCCAAATCTTGAAATTTTTAATAATAGGTGTAAATTTACATCAAAACTATTATAATGGGACGACAAAGTATTTCTTTTACAGAGCCAAATGATGAATGGTTAAAATCACAAGTTAGCAGTAATGAATATGCAAGCAAAAGTGAATTGGTCAATGATTTGATAAGACAGGCAAGAAATCAGCAAAGACGAGTAGATTGGTTGGCGACTAAACTAGACAGAGCAAAAAAAAGTGGATTTACAACTAATACAAGTTCTGAAATATTAGCAAAATCTAAAGCTTTGTACGATGCCAAACTATAGAATTAGTAATGAAGCAGAGGCAGACTTAATTAGAATACATCAATTTGGAATCCGCAGTTTTGGAATGACATAAGCTGATAAATATTTCAATACATTTTTTGAATATTTTGAACTAATAGCTCAAAGACCTCTATCTTTCAAATCAGTAGATAATATTAGTAAAGATTGCAGATGTTGTCCTTGTGGTTCAGATAGTATTTATTATACATTTTTAGATGGAATGGTTGAAATAGTTGCTATTGTTGGAAGTCTAGACTTAGAAAATATTTTTAATTAAGCTTTGTACGTTTAAAATGCTTAATAATTTCTTCAATTATTAAATTGAAAATAAAGACAGATTTATAAAAATTGTAGAATAAATTTATCTAAATTGTTTTTTGAATTTAAACACGCGATGCAATCGTGCGGGAACAAAGAGGTGCAATTATAGAAAATGAAAAGACAATTAATTTTTACAATATTTTTGACTTTACCATTTTTATCAATTGGTCAAATCAATGTGAACCGATTATCTAATGAATATTGTGATTGTTACAAAGATTTAAATCAAATTCCAGAAAATAAGGCTGATAAATCTTTAAGAAAATGTTTATCCAAAAAGAATAAATTATTTTTTAAAGAAGAACTATCAAGACTATTTTCCACAGCCCAAAACCAAATTGAATTTTTAAAAGAATTTGGAGGAACCTGTGAACAGTTTATTGAATACTCAATGAAAACATCTCTGAAAGAAAAAAATATCTCTGACCAAGAATATACAGACAATATATATCGAATTCTTGACTATTTTTCATCTCAAAGTGAATTAGGTAAATTATCAAAAGTTGCAATTATAGCACCTGGTGAAATTGGAATTCTTTATAATATCTTTCTCAATAAAATATCTACAGACAGTCTTTACAAAGAGGGAACACATATTATTCCTCCTCACGATTCATTGATTACATATAACATCAGACAAGAGGAACAATTGATAAGTTTATCTATACTCTCAAAAGACGGTGAAGATATCAAATTGAAAATTAAATGTTGGTATAATCCAAAACCTGACTCTATTATTAAAATTCATACTGAAATTGGCAGAAAATATAAAGAAAGAATAATCATCCCTTCATTACAAAGCATTGTTATTAATGCTATAGGTAATTATTCATCGATAGACTTGTATCTAATTGGAAAAGAAAAATTAAGTGATTCGATAGAGGTTAAAATGACTCAATCAAAAGGTTTGTTGCAACTTTTTAGTATTAATGCTGTAATTGTAGACGAAATAAAATACCCCCATATAGTTTCCAAAGCAAAAGCAGCTAATTTATTAGAAACATATGAATCGTTAAATAGTAAAAATTCTAAAGAAAGGCTTTTGGCTTTGAATCAACTGTTTGACAACGATTCAGAAATTGCCTACTTATTAATTTTAGACCATTGGGCAAAAGAAAAAGACCAAGAAATCTTGGACTATATTCTTAAGCGAATGGATGAAAGGAAATAAACTTCGATATATAAAACCCTCCTTCCTCATCAAAAAAAAACACAAAAAAGAGCCTTCCTGATTCAATCAAAAAGGCTCTTTTAAAAAAGTATAATAGAAATTTTTATCCGCACTTGCTATATCCACAGCTTTCGCAGGTAATACAGCCTTCTTTAAATACTAATCCTTCTTCTTCGTTACAACCTGGGCATATTTGACCGGACACTTTGGTGCCATCTGCAACATATTTCTTTAATGCTCTTACCACGCCATTTTTCCAAGTGTTTAAGCTTTCTTCGCTCAAGTGTAAGTTTGAAACCATATCTACTACAAAAGCAATTGGCATTCCGTGACGCAATACGCCTGAAATTAATTTAGCATAGTTCCAATATTCTTGGTTAAATGTTCTTGATAAACCTTCAATGGTAGTTTTGTAACCATCTTTATCTTCGTATTGAAAGTCGTATCTAGCTCTACCGTCTTCAGTTCTGTTTCGTATTACCCATCCTTTTTCTACTTGAGAAAGTATAGAGAATGAATCTTCTGCTTTCCCTGTAAAAATTTCATAAGGTCTTCCTTCAAATAAACCTACAATCGCAATCCACTTTTCAGCATTGTTATTGAATTTTACAATTTCAGCTTCCAATGTTTTTGGACGCTTTGGAGCTTGAGTTTCTGTGAAAGAAATAGCTTCGTTTACTTTATTATTGTCATCATTAGCAATTAAAACACCACTTCTTGAACCATCTCTGTAAACAGTAATTCCTTTACAACCACTTTCCCATCCTGTAAGGTAAATTTGGCTTACCATTTCTTCTTTGCAGTCGTTTGGTACATTTACAGTTACACTAATAGAGTGATCAATCCATTTTTGAACAGCTCCTTGCATTTTCACTTTGTTTACCCAATCTACATCATTGGCAGTAGCTTTGTAGTAAGGACTTTTAGCAATAATTGCGTTCAACTCATCTTGAGTCATAGTGGCTACTTCATTTAAGTCGTAACCGTTTGCTTCCATCCAAGTTTTAAAATTGTGGTGAAACACATTGTACTCTTCCCAAGAATCACCAACTTCGTCAACAAAGTCAACTCTGCTATTTTTATCGTTAGGATTTACCTTTTTTCTTCTTTTGTAAGAAACCATAAATACTGGCTCAATTCCTGAAGTAGTCTGCGTCATAATAGAAGTTGTACCTGTAGGAGCAATAGTCAATAATGCAATATTTCTTCTACCGTATTTAGTCATGTCTTCATACAAGTGCAGGATCAGCATCTTTAATACGTTGATCATTGGGTTTTTCTCTTCACGAATAGAATCGTAAATAGGAAAAGAATTTCTATCTCTAGCCATATCCACAGAAGATCTATAAGCTGATAACGCTAAGTTTTTGTGAACTTTCACAGAGAAATTAAGTGCTTCGTCAGTTCCATATCTTAAACCTAAAGCTGCTAGCATATCACCTTCAGCAGTAATACCAACTCCGGTTCTTCTACCTTCAATACATTTTTGTTTAATTTTTTTCCAAAGGTTTAATTCTGTTCGTTTCACATCTAAAACTTCTGGATCATCTTCTATTTTTTTGATGATAGCATCGATTTTTTCCATTTCTAAATCAACAATATCATCCATAATTCTTTGTGCCATTTCGGTATGCTTCTTAAATAGAGGCATATCAAATTTTGCATTTTCTGTAAAGGGATTTTCTACATAACTAAATAAGTTAATGGCTAATAATCTACAGCTATCATAAGGACATAATGGAATTTCGCCGCAAGGATTGGTAGAAATTGTTTTAAATCCTAAATCTGCATAACAATCAGGAATAGATTCATTAATTACTGTATCCCAAAATAAAATACCTGGCTCAGCAGATTTCCATGCATTGTGAATGATTTTATCCCAAACCTTTTTTGCATCAATTTCTTTTTTGAAAGTTAGGTTCTTTTGATTCTATAGGATATTGTTGTTCGTATTTTGTGTTTCCTTTTACAGAACGCATAAATTCATCATCAATCTTAACAGATACATTTGCGCCTGTTACTTTGGTACCATCCATTTTTGCGTCAATAAATCCTTCTGCATCAGGATGTTTTATTGAAACCTGAAAGCATTAATGCACCTCTTCTACCATCTTGAGCCACCTCTCTAGTAGAATTAGAATATCTTTCCATAAACGGTACAATACCTGTAGAGGTCAATGCACTATTCATTACTGGACTGCCTTTTGGTCGAATATGAGAAAGATCATGGCCAACTCCTCCACGTCTCTTCATTAATTGAACCTGTTCTTCATCAATTTTCATTACGCCACCATAAGAATCTGCTACTCCTTTATTGCCAATTACAAAACAATTTGATAAAGAAGCAACTTGAAAATCATTGCCAATTCCTGTCATTGGGCCACCTTGAGGAACAATATATTTGAAGTCTTTTAATACTGCAAATATTTCTTCATAACTATATGAGTTCGGATATTTTTTCTCCACTCTTGCTATTTCAGATGCTAATCTTCTCGTGCATTTGATTTGGAGAGTTTTCATAGATGTTTCCAGCTGAATCTTTCAAAGCATATTTGTTGATCCAAACATTGGCTGCTAATTCATCATTTTTGAAGTATTCAGTAGCACCCTTTACAGCTTCTTCATAGCTGTATGTTTTCCTGTTTGAATTTCTTTTTTCAGTTGTTTCCATCTCCGAAGTGGTGTTAAAGCCAATGGCTTCTTTTTTGGCAATTTCTTTCATTATCAATGAGTTGTTTATGTATTCGTATTAATTGGTGGCTATACCAAATTTCTTTTGCAAGGTAGTAAGTCATTTAACTCAATTGCACATGAGGACATAAGTTTTATTAACATTCGTCTTTTTATATTCGATAAGTGATGCTTATTAATGTTCTTTAATTTAATCATTTTTTTTATCAACAATTCGTTAAAGATTGAATAGATTTTATATGCAAATAATAAAACTTATTTAGATTGATTTTATACTATTTTTTTAATGTTATTTATTTTCCATATCTCTTAACTTATGGTTAAATTTGCCGCATCATTGAAGAGCGAATTGATAGATGAATAAAATAGTTGGAATTGAGTTAAGTCACCGTTTTGCACCTATAGAAATTAGGGAGCAAATGGCCTTAAACGATGAGCAGACCATTCAAGCTCTGGAAGATCTCAAGAAAATATATAAGGAAGTTTTCATAATTGCAACTTGTAATAGGTTGTCCTTATATGCCTTTGGTGACAACTATTATGGATTAGAAAATTACCTTAAAAAGTTCGGAAATTTCTCTCAATACCTCACTGTTTTACCTGATACTGAAATAGCTATTAGAAATTTATTTTCTACTGCTGCAGGATTAGAATCACAAGCTATTGGAGAGCATCAAATAGTTGGTCAAATTAGATCAGCTTTAGCTTTAGCAAGAAAAACCAAAACTATTGGCCCTATGCTGGACGAAATGATACGTCATGCCGTTCATACAGGTAAAAGAGTAAGGTTAGAAACTAATATTGGAAAACATTCTGCTTCATTAGCTACTGTAGGGTTTGAATTGATAGAGCAACATGGCTATAAATTAGAAGATAGTTCCCTATTAGTAGTGGGAACAGGAAGTATGGCTAATTTGGTAGCTACTATTTTAGACAGAACTAAAATCAAAAAATTATATGTTGCTAGCCATAATTTAGAGCGAGCTACTGAAATGGCAGCTGAGTGGCATGGAGAAGCTATTGATATAAAATATTTACACAGATATGTAGGTCAGGTAGATATAATGGTTGGTGGAACTCAAGGAGAAGTCAATTTATTGAGCGAAGCTGCGATAACAGATAGCCAATGTACGAGAGCACAGTTTGCTTTTAAAGCTTCTGAACCTAAATTATTAATTGATTTTGGATTACCAAGAAACTTTAATCCTGGCTTAAAAAATGTAGAAGGGATTACTCTTTATGATTTGGATGACATCAAAAAAATGACTTTTGAGAGTTTGCTTAAAAGACATGATGAAATTCCTAAAGCTACTGAATTGGTAGACGAAGAAGTTCAAAAGTTTACTAATTGGTATTACAATAGAAAAGCTTCGCCAGTGATAGAAGCCTATTGGAATTCATTGCAAGAAATAAAAGAAACAGAATTAAGTTGGTTACTGCCTAAAATGGGTGATTTGAATCCAACTCAAATAGAAATATTAGAAAAATTTGCTCATCGCATGGTTCGTAAAATCTCTAAACGACCAATGGAAGTAATTCATGAGATGTCTAATAAAATGCACGAACAAGACAATCCAATCAATACCGTTAAAAAAGTATTTGGATTAGAAAATGCAAAGATTCGTGTTCCTAAAAAACGAGTGATTGTTGGTACTAGAGGAAGTAAACTTGCTTTGACACAAACTCATCATGTAATAGAAGCATTAAAGAAAATTGAACCTGAATATGAATTCATTACTAAAGTTATTAGAACCAATGGTGATGATGGAGATATACAAGTAATGGGAGCATTTACTACTGCTATTCAAAGAGCATTGGTGAAAGGAGAAGTGGATATGGCAGTACACAGTTTTAAGGATTTGCCAATTGAAAATATAAGTGGACTTAGATTAGCCGCAATTTCTGAAAGGGCAGATGTTCGTGATATTTTGATTTCACGAAATGGAGAAACTTTTGAGGAGTTAAAGAAAGGAGCTGTAATTGGCACTGGAAGTTTAAGACGACAAATTCAACTCAAGCAATTGAGACCCGATATAGAAACTAAATTTATACAAGGTAACTTGGATAGTAGAATCAAAAAGATGATGGAAGGTGGCTATGATGCTATTTTATTAGCGTATGCAGGCATCAATCGTTTGGGAATGATAGATAAAGCAAATTATATTTTTCCTGCTAAAGATGTTTTACCTGCTGTAGCTCAAGGTGCTTTAGCAATAGAAATTCGTGATGAGAAAGGTTTTGTAATGGATTTGGTTAAACAATATAATCATGAAGCTACACAAATAGCAACATTTGCAGAAAGAGAATTTTTAATAGCTTTAGGTGGAGGATGTAATTATCCTATTGCTGCTTATGCTCAAGTAGATAATGATAGAATTTTAATAGAAGGAATGTTCGCTTCTGATGATGGAAGTCTTGTTTGTAATAGCTTTAAAGAAGGTTTAGCAAAGGATTACTTAAAAATCGCTAGAGAATTAGCTATTGAATTGAAAAAAGAATTAGAAGAGAAAACTAAAGAAGTTGTCAGTGAATCCGCTTCAAAATAAAAAACTTCTAATAACTAGAGCCGAGCATCAGACTGATTCATTCATTAAATTATTAGAGAATAAAGGAGCAGAGGCTATCAGTTTTCCAATGATAGCTATTCGAGCTATTGAAAATCAAAAAAATATAGAAAAAGAGCTCAATCTATTAGAAAATATTGATTGGATTGTTTTTACAAGTGCTAATACTGTCAATTACTTTTTTGAAACCATAGAAAAGTTTCAAATAAAAGTTCATTTTTTAACTCATTTGCGAATTGCGACTGTAGGAGAAAAAACAAAAGCTGCATTAGAAAAAGTAGGATATAGAAGCAGTTTTGTCCCAATTGAATACACAGCACAAATGTTGGCAAAACAAATCCCTATTTTCGGTGATGAACGAATTCTAATTCCTCAATCATCAAAAGCAAATAATGAATACGTAAATTTGTTAAGTGAACAATGCAAAGAGGTGATCACGTTGCCTATATATGAAAATTATGATCCTCAATATAGTAAAGAAGACTTTATAGCAATTTTAGAGCATCAATTGGATTGGATTACATTTTTTAGTGGATCAGCTGTGGAGAATTTTTGTCAGCATTTATCTAAATATAATTTAGAGTTAACCAATGAAAAAATTGCGGTAATTGGAACTTCTACTGAGAAAATAGCTGTTGATAATGGCTTGAAAATTAATTTAGTAGCAAAACCATTTACAGAGGACGGGATGCTAAAAGAATTATTAAAATTTTATCAAAATGATTAGACCAAGAAGATTAAGAGGAAATATAGCACTTAGAAATATGGTGAGAGAAACTTCGCTTTCTGTCAATGATTTAATTTATCCCCTTTTTATTGAAGAAAAAAGCGGAATCAAGAAGGAAATTGAATCAATGCCTGGCATTTTTCGTTATTCATTGGATAAAATTTCTGAAGAATTAGATGAGGTGGTAGCATTGGGAATTCAATCGGTTATTTTATTTGCCATTCCTTTAAAAAAGGATGAAATTGGTTCTGAGGCTATGAATGAAAATGGAATTATACCTCAGGCTATCCGTTTTATAAAAAAGAATTATCCACAATTATATGTCGTTTCTGATATTTGTTTTTGTGAATATACCAATCATGGACATTGTGGAATTATTCATAATAATGATGTAGATAACGATGCAACTTTATTGAATTTAAATAAACAAGTGTTAGCGCATGCTAGAGCCGGAGTAGATATGGTAGCGCCATCTGGTATGATGGATGGCACAGTTGCTTCATTAAGGGATGAGTTGGACGAAAATGGATTTACGAATATTCCAATTATGGGTTATTCAGTAAAATATGCATCTGCATTTTATGGTCCTTTTAGAGATGCTGCCGATTCAACGCCTTCGTTTGGAGATAGAAGAACTTACCAAATGGATCCTGCCAATAGAAATGAAGCAATTAGAGAAGCAGCATTAGATGTGGAAGAAGGTGCTGATATTATTATGGTTAAACCGGCTTTATCTTATTTAGATATTATCAGAGACCTAAAAAATAATTTTGATGTGCCCATTGCAGCTTATAATGTAAGTGGAGAATATGCAATGATAAAAGCAGCTGGAAAAAATGGATGGATCGATGGAGAAAAAGTAATGATGGAAAAATTGATTTCTATCAAAAGAGCTGGTGCCGATATTATCATCACTTACCATGCAAAAGAAGCAGCAAGGATTTTAAACAAAGCATAAGAATCTAGTAATTGCCTAAGTTTGCAAAAAATTACGAAAAGATGAAGCTAGAACAATCTAAAAAACTTTTTGAAAGAGGACAAAAGCATCTTGTGGGTGCAGTTAATAGTCCTGTAAGGGCATTTAATTCAGTAGGAGGAAACCCACTATTTATAGAAAGAGCAGAAGGAACAAAAATATACGATGTAGATGGAAATGAATACATTGATTTAGTTGGTTCTTATGGTCCAATCATCTTAGGTCACGGAAATGAAGCTGTAAAAAATGCAGTAAAGGAAGCTGTGGACAACGGTTTTACTTTTGGAGCATCTACGGAAGGCGAAATAATATTATCAGAAATGGTGGCTGAAATTTTTCCTTCTATTGATAAAGTAAGATTTGTTAATTCAGGAACTGAAGCGGTATTTAGCGCTATTCGTTTAGCTAGAGCATTTACTAAAAGGAATAAAATTGTAAAATTCGCTGGTTGTTATCATGGTCATTCAGATTCATTATTAGTAGCAGCCGGTTCTGGTTTAGTTACTTTAGGTTTGCCTGGTAGTGAAGGTGTACCTGCAGCCGCTGTTAAAGATACTTTAGTTGCTTTGTATAATGATATTGATAGTGTTAAAGAGTTAATTGAAAAATTTCCTAGCGAAATAGCGGCTATTTTTATTGAGCCTGTGGCTGGAAATATGGGAGTGGTAGTGCCAGAGCAAAAGTTTATGACTGAGCTTCGAAAAATCACCAAAGAAAATGGAATTCTTTTAGTGATTGATGAGGTGATGACTGGATTTAGAAAGAAATTTGGTGGAGCTCAAGATCATTTTGATATTATAGCAGATATTACTTGTTTAGGTAAAGTGATTGGTGGTGGAATGCCTGTTGGAGCTTATGGAGCAAGAGATGAAATTATGAATATGGTAGCTCCACTGGGCCCTGTTTATCAAGCGGGAACTTTATCTGGAAATCCTATTGCTATGGCTTGTGGAATAGCTACTTTGAAAGAATTAAAGAAACTTAATCCTTATGAGAAATTAGAGAAAGAAGCTGCCCAAATCGAACAATGTATCTTAGATGCTGGAAAAGAATTTAATGTAAATGTGCAAGTAAATCGATTTGGAGCTATGATTAATCCTTTTTTCACTAAAGAGAAAGTGATTGATTTTAAAACTGCTCAAACATCGGATACAAAACTATTTGGAAAATTCTTTTGGGCTATGGCTGAGAATGGAATGTATATTCCTCCATCTCAATTTGAAGCTTGGTTTTTACCTGCTACTTTAAGCGATAATGACATGATTAAAATAAAAGAAGCGATTCGTGCTTCAATAAAATCAATACAGAAATAATGACACCATTTAACGATACATTTTTAAAGGCGTGCCGCAAAGAAGAAGTAAGCCACACACCAGTTTGGTTTATGCGTCAAGCAGGTAGATATCAAGCTACTTATAGAGAAACTAAGAAAAAATACAGTATTATAGATATTTGTAAAATTCCTGAAGTGTGTGCTGAGGTTACATTTACACCTGTCAATCAGTTTGCTTTAGATGCCGCTATTGTTTTTTCAGATATTATGATTCCATTGGAGCCAATGGGAATTAATTTTGAATATGTTTCAGGAGTTGGGCCTGTTATTCATAATCCTATCGCAACCAAGGCAGATATAGATCGACTAAAAATCATTGATCCAGCTTTAGATTTAAAATATACTGGTGATGCATTGGGTATTTTGAAAAAAGGATTGAATATTCCTTGTTTAGGATTTGTAGGAGCACCATTTACGTTAGCGAGTTATATGATTGAAGGTGGCCCTTCAAAAAGTTATGCGAAGTTGAAAGCTTTGATGTATAATCAACCTGAAAATTGGCATTTGTTAATGGATAAATTAACTATTGCTATGACCGATTATTTACTTTTTCAAGCTGAAAGCGGTGCTGCGGCATTACAAATATTCGATAGTTGGGTAGGTATATTATCTGTTCAGGATTACAGAGAATACGTAGCTCCTCACACTGAGAAAATGATTCAAATGTTGAAGGAAAAAACGGATGCACCTATCATTTTATTCGGAACTAATACTGCTCATTTATTGCAAGATTTCAAAAAAAGTAATCCTGATGTTTTAGGAATTGATTGGAAAACGGATATAAATACTGCTTGGAAAGATTTAGATTATCAAGTGGCTGTTCAAGGAAATCTAGACCCAACTTTATTATTTGCTGAATGGCCTTTAATTGAAAAAAGAACGAAAGCAATTTTAGATAGTGTGGATGGCAGAAATGGACATATTTTTAATTTGGGTCATGGCATTTTACCTGGTACTCCTGAAGAAAACGTAAAACAATTGGCAGATTTTGTTCGGGCTTATACTTCTTAAACCAATTAGCCTTTTAAATATTGTTTTTATAGTCTCAGTCATTTTAAGAGGCATAATTGGTTAATGCCGACTAATTATTGAACTGTTAGATATAATAAGTTTAATTTACTTTTTCGCTATTTCAAATCGTATAGTCATTTAATCGGTATAAAAAGTAAAAGAATTTTTGAAATTAATAAGTTCTTCTTTTAGAGTTAATTTGGATGAAAATAATTGATTAATTCTTTCATCTGGGTTAACTCTAATTTCTTTTAGTTTAAGATGTTGGTTAACAAATAGCATTTCCATCTCAGGACAAATCTGTTTGATTTCATCAACTATATCCATTACATTTAAATTATTTTCTGATAAATGATAAACTCCTGATTTTAGATTAGAAAATAGGATGTTTGACAATGCTTCAGCTACTTTATCAATATGAATAAATGCACGATATTGCATTCCATCACCATGAATACTTATTTTTTTATTGAAGTTGGCCTCAAACATAAATTTATTGATAACAGCATCAAATCGCATACTTTTGCTATATCCATAAACGTTTGCACACCTTAAAATAAAAATTTCTATTTTTTCTGATAATCGATTAATATGAGCTTCACCTCTGAGTTTGGTAATTCCATAAAAAGTTTGTGGATTTGGAATACTATTTAAATCCATCATTTCATTAGAAGCACCATAAACGGAAGCACTACTCAAATAAATTAATTTTTTTACTGTCGAATTCTCTTCAATAGCATAAACTAATTCTGCAGTTCCCCAATTATTTACTTGTTCAAATTCGTGAGATCTTTGATCTGAAAATGGGGTGCTTACTTTAGCTGCCAAATGATATACGATATCAATCTTATCAAGTGCTTTTTTTAGTTTTCTAGAATCTAAAAGGTCTCCTAGAATAAATCTTACTTTAGAGGAAGCTTTTTGAATCCCAATAAATAAATTTCGATTATCTCTTGATAAATTGTCATAGATAATAATCTCTTTAATCTTATGATTTTCATCTAGTTGATAAATCAATTCTGTGCCTATATAGCCTGCGCCACCCGTTATTAATACTCTCATTTTGAAGTTAAATCTGTGTGAAGTCCGCATTCAGTTTTATTCATGCCAAACCATCTCCCATTTCTTTCATCGGCTGAATTAATATATTTTCGAGTACAAGGAGCACATCCAATACTTAAGTAGCCTTCTTTTTCAAGTGGATGAGCAGGTAAGTCAAATTCTTTGCGGTATTGATAAATCATTTTATTATCCCAGTTTAAAATGGGATGATAGCGTAAACAACCAAATTTTGCCAATTGCTCTTCTTTCATATTTTTTCTAATACTACTTTGTTCAGCTCTAATTCCATTAATCCAAACATCATAATTAGCTAAAATAGGTTCCATTGGTTGAGTTTTATTTAAAAAACAACAATAATCAGGATCTGAAGAATACAATAATTTCCCTTCTGCATCCATTTGATTAATTTTGGTTACCGCTGAACTTAAAGCAATTATTTCTAGATTCAAACTTTTTGCTAACTCATCCTTAAAAGAGATAGTTTCAGGAAATAAGAACCCTGTATTTAAATAATATACGGGAATTTTATTATCAATTCTACTGATTATGTGAAGCAAAGGAATACTGTGTGTTTGAAAAGATGACGTTAAGAATAATTTTTTCCCCTCTTTTTGATAAGCCTCAATTTTGTTTTTAATCGGATTTATATCTATCTTCATAGTCTTACAAAGTTAGTCAAGATGAAAAACCAAAATACAAAATTTATCAGTTTTTCTATTTTTATTTCAATTTTTCTGCTTTCTGTTCAAATTAAAGCACAAGATAGTCTATCCAACTGCATGGAAAAAGGCAGGGCTTCCTATTATGCAAAAATGTTTGAAGGTAGAAAAACCTCCAATGGGGAGATTTTTAAAAATTCCGAATATACTGCTGCACATAGAACCTTACCATTTGGAACTTTAGTTAAGGTAACCAATTTGAATAATTATGAATCTGTATTAGTGAGAATAAATGATAGAGGGCCTTTTGTAAAAAATAGAATTATAGATTTAAGCAGAGCTGCTGCTAAAGAAATTGATTTATTACATGCAGGTGTTGCAAAAGTTTTGATCGAATGTATATTTATTCCCACCGAAAACAATCCTGAAATTTTTAACGACAAGCAAATGGATTCCATAGAAGAATAAATTAAATTTGAATTATGAATGAAATACACTGGAGAGAAAATAAAAAAATAGATTCAGATTTAGTAAAAGATTTTTCCAAATCACTAAATAATTTAGATATTACTCTGAGTGAAATTCTATATCACAGAGGTATAAATTCTTTTGACAAAGCCAAAGATTTTTTTAGACCCTCCTTATCTCATATTCATGATCCATTTTTAATGAAAGATATGGATTTGGCGGTAAATCGACTAGAAGATGCTATTTCGAAAAATCAAAAAATATTAATTTATGGTGATTACGATGTGGATGGTACTACTGCGGTTTCATTGGTTTATTCTTTTCTAATCAATCATTATAGAAACATATCCTATTATATACCTGATAGATATGCAGAAGGTTACGGAGTTTCTTTCCAAGGAATTGATTATGCAGCTGATAATGGTTATGCACTAATAATTGCATTAGATTGTGGTATCAAGGCAATTGATAAAGTAGCTTATGCTAACAAAAAAGGTGTTGATTTTATAATTTGTGATCATCACCGCCCTGGAGATAAATTGCCGGAAGCTATTGCAGTCTTAGATCCAAAACGTAAAGATTGCAATTATCCATTTAAGGAATTAAGCGGTTGTGGGGTTGGTTTTAAGTTAGTGCAAGCTTATAGTATTAAAAACAATATCCCTTTTACTGAATTAGAAAAACTATTTGATTTATTGGCGGTAAGTATTGCAGCTGATATTGTTCCAATTACTGGAGAAAATAGAGTTTTAACGCATTTTGGTTTGATTAAAATAAACTCAAGTCCGCGTCCTGGTATTCAAGCAATGATTCAGTCTTCTCAAATCAATAAAAAGGAACTGACTATTACGGATGTGGTTTTTACAATAGCTCCTAGAATAAATGCAGCTGGAAGAATAGAGTCTGGTTTGCGAGCAGTTGATTTATTAATTACAGATTCAATAGTAGATGCGGAAAGAGTCTGTGTGGGTATTAACGAAAACAATACAGACAGAAAAGAATTAGATAAATTGATTACGGAAGAAGCTTTAAATCAAATTAAGTCTAATCCTGAATTAATAAAAAAGCGAAGTACTGTTTTATTCAGTGAAAACTGGCACAAAGGGGTTATTGGAATTGTAGCCTCTCGATTAATTGAAAATTATTATAAACCAACCATTGTTTTAACAGAATCAAATGGTAAAGCAAGTGGGTCTGCAAGATCAGTTAAGGGTTTTGATGTCTATAATGCAATAGATGCTTGCAGCGAGCATTTGGAGCAATTTGGTGGGCATATGTATGCTGCAGGACTAACCATGCAAGTTGAAAAAATTGAAAGTTTTACAGCCGCTTTTGAAAAATATGTGAGTAGTCATATCACAGAAGACCAATTAAGGCCTGAAATTGAAATTGACGGAATTTTAGAGTTAAATCAGATTAATGATTCTTTTTATAAGATTTTAAAACAGTTTGCTCCATTTGGTCCTTTAAATATGAGGCCTATATTTATCAGCAAAGGTGTTAAAGTAAGTGGAATATCGAGAATTGTGGGAGAGAATCATTTAAAAGTTACGCTTACGGATAAAGATGAAAGTGTAAAATTTGATTCAATTGGTTTTAAAATGGCTCATTTCATAGAAGATATTTCTCATTCTACTTTTGATGTGGCTTATGTAATTGAAGAAAATGAATGGCGCGGTAAAAAGTCAATTCAATTAGTTTTAAAAGACATTAAAATTTTGGCTAATTCTTAATAAACTTTTCTAATTTTTAGAAGAAATAAAAAACCCCATCTCCAAGAAACTTGAGGATGGGGTTTTAGCTTTATATTAAATTACATTATTGGATGACTATCTTTTCAACAGCCACTCCAAGGTCGGTAGTTAATTTTAAATAATAAATACCTTTTGGAAGATTACTAATGTCAATTGTTTTTGTGTAACCTAGTGTATTTATAGTGTTTTCTTCATACACTAACTTACCTTGCATAGATAAGATTTGTAAAGCTGCATTATTAGACTGATCAGTTTTAATTTCAATTGTAAACTGTCCATTGTTTGGATTAGGGTACAATTTAACTTCACCTAATGTATTATACTCTCTAAAACCTACACCACAAGAATCATCATCTATTGTAACCCATGCTGTATCAGATATAGTTTGACAACCAAAGGAAGTATTCACTTCAACCGTATAGTAATATCGTGTTTTCAGATTTAGATAAATAGGATCTACACCAATAGTTTGCAAGGTGCTTCCATTAACATTTAAGTCATTACTTCTCCAAGTATAGTTAGGATTAAGTCCTAATTGTGCACCTGCATTTAGGTAATAAGAGGTGTCGGGACAGATAACAGTATCCAAACCACTAAATGAAATTCTTGGATTTGGAGAAACTACACCTATAACTGGAACTCTTGGAGAAAAACATGAATCTTTTTTAGCAGCTACATAAAATGTATCAGTTACTGCTAAATTTCTGTCATAATTAGCAGATAACCATAATGGACCACTTGCATTAATTGATGAATACCAAAAATTATTTTGAGCATTTGTCGGTATAATTGACGTTAAATTTAGCATACCGGGTCCGCAACTAGTATCTCCTCTAACTACCGGTGCAGGAACTATAGTTACATTTACAGTTATTGGAGCTGAGAAAGTATTTCCACAAACCTTAGCTCTATAAACATTTACTGCTTGAGTTGGGAAAGTAACATAAGTTTCAAAATCACTATTTGGACCAAATTCATCTACCCAATTTGCGCCTGATTGTCTTTGCCATTTAATTTGACCAAAGAAAGTAGTATCACTTAAAATAACTGCCGTTCCTTGACAAACTGTAGTTGAACTTGCAAAAGCAGTTCCTGCTGTTCTTCTAGTTATAATATTTGCTGGTCTTAATGTGTCGGTAAATGGCACAGTATCTAATCCAGACAACATGTTGGTAACAATAGTAAATCCGTAATCATCTCCAATAGTTGACATATCAAAACCTGTAAATGTTACATCTGCAAATCTATCAGATTGCAATGGTGTTCCTGCTACAGGATTAAAGGCGTTAGTAGTTAAACGATAAGTCGCGGTATCCCATGGCAAACTATTTTTAGTTACAAAAACAGTAATATCAACTGAATCAACTGTAAAATCTAATGGAAGTGCTCCAAAGTTTTGAATTCTTACCTTAACTTCTTGATTGTTTGTATAACAAGTATATTGATTAGTATCTGGTTTAGACATATTAACTGGTCCTACGTCATAATCTGTTAAATCATATAAGAACAAATCATCTAAAGCCATATCACCTGCGTAACCATTCCCTCTGAGTCCTCTAAACCTCAATCTAGCACTTTTACCAGCAAGTTTTGCTGTATCCAAGCTGATGGTTCTTTGTTTCCAAGCAGCCCCACTAGTTGACTGTTGCTCTCCTTTTAAACTATCTACTGTAAACCACTCACCGTCTTTATTTACATCCACATATAAATCACCCATATCAAAACCAAAACGGTGGTACCAATACTTTAAATATGGAGCGACAACTGCTCTAAAATCTAAACAAGTAGAAGTAAGTGTTGCAACCTCACCTGGGAATCCATTATCTGCTTCTGTGTAAAAGTATTTGCCTGATGCATTACTTAAGGTATGATCTTTACTTGGTCCTGTTCCTGTAGATGGAGTAGAACCGTTTTTTACCGTCCATTTATAGGTTCCCACTGTTGTAGTCCAATCTTTTGCATGATTACCACTAGTGTTTCCGGCTGTGGTAAACGTTTCAAATGTTTCAAAAAATGGAACTGGTGATGGTAAAATGTTTGTGATGGTTTGATTAAATACATTATCAGTTGAATCTGTATCAGTACTCACTAAAACTTTATATTCTATGTTGTATGTTTTATAAGCTGATAAATCAGCGCATTGAGTAAATGTAACTATTTTAGTTTTAAATGGAGCAATGTTAATCGAAAAATTTTGACTGACTATCGGTAAAGCATCTACTTGGTAAGTAGCGGTGAAAGATTTAAGCGTATCACTACCTACATTTTTAATCCTTACCCTTACAGTCTCACAATTGCTATAGTTACATCTACCATCTTGCAAACCAACAGGACCAGCTAATTGAGCTTGACCTGAATCAGGGAAAACGATACCAATATCATCTAATGCAATCATTCCATTGTTTCCGGCAGATGTTTTAAGTGCTTTAAATCTAAAATTGACGAATTGACCTGCAAACTGAGTTAAACCGACGGATTTTTTTCTCCAGGGCTGAAATTTACTAGTTTGTTGTTTTCCAATTACTGAATCAATTAATACCCAAGAATTAAATATACTCCCTTTCGCTTCTATATATAAGTTACCCATATCATTACCGTACATGTGATACCAGTATTCTAAAGCAGGAATAGGTACCCCTTGTAAATCTATACAAGGACTTGTAAAATAAGTAAAGTTATTCACACTTCCTTTGGAATTGTCAACCGCTAAAAATCTAGAAACTGCAGGTGTGTCAGTATGATTGATACTGGGTCCTGTCAATGAAGTGCCTGTAGATTTAATAGTCCAAGCAAAATCAGATGTACTAGTTGGAGTTCCTATATAACCTTTATCAAAGTTTCCTAAAGAATTTAAGGCAAATGATGTAAATGGTTCAAATAATGGGAAAGTTAAAACTTGATTGATCACTTGAAAAGTGGTAGTATCATTAGATTGCGCCGTATCTCCACTTACTTCAACCCAAGCTTTTATATCATAGGATTTTATGGCAGACAAATTTGCCCCATTTGTAAATGTATGCGTTAAAAATGCTGTGGGAATTATACTCGCACTATAAATCGTATCACAAAAGGCTGGACCACCATCTATGTTGTAACAAGCATAATAAGTACTAATAGTAGTATTACCAATATTTTGGACTCTTAATTTAACTAATTCATTAATCTTTAAATCACAACCTGAAGTAGGAGATGTAATTGCTACAGCTTTCAAATCAGGATTTTGAGCATTAGCAGAAGTGATAAATCCAACTAGAATAATTAAAACAGTAAATAATTTTTTCATATTTTAAATCTTATATATGTATACAATGGGGCATAAAAATATTAAAATTTTAAGGATTTTAAACTATTTCCCCGAATTAATTGACGAAAATTAATTCAAAATGGTTGTATGCCTTTTAGTGAATGCCTATTTCAGCTAGATATTTTTCAGCATCTAAGGCAGCCATACAACCAGTTCCTGCTGCGGTAACTGCTTGTCTATAAACTTTATCAGCAGCATCTCCTGATGCAAAAACACCATCAATATTTGTTTTAGAACTGCCTGGTTTTATTTTTAAATAACCTACTTCATCCATATCTAACCAACCTTTAAAAACGTCAGTATTGGGTTTATGTCCAATAGCAACAAAAAATCCGGTGATAGGGATTGTTTTTTCTTCTCCTTTTATGTTGTCAAATACTCTAACTCCTTCAACTCCCTTATCACCTAATATTTCTTTGGTTTCATGATTAAAAAGTATTTCAATATTTGGTGTATTCATCACTCTATGCTGCATCGCCTTAGATGCTCTTAATTCATCTTTTCTAATGAGCATAGTAACTTTTGTACACAATTTAGCCAAATAAGAAGCCTCTTCAGCTGCTGTATCACCACCTCCAACTATTGCTACATCTTGTCCTTTATAGAAAAATCCATCACAAACTGCGCATGCACTTACTCCATAGCCGTTTAGTCTTTGTTCTGATTCAATTCCTAACCATTTTGCCGACGCTCCAGTAGATATAATAATACTGTCAGCTGTTATTGTTTTATTACCATCCACAACTACTTTATGGATAGGGCCTGTAAAATCAACTTCGGTAATCATGCCAAATCGCACATCTGTACCAAATCGTTTCGCTTGTTTTTCAAAGTTAATCATCATTTCAGGGCCGCTAATACCGTCAGGGTATCCAGGGTAATTATCTACCTCAGTGGTAATTGTCAACTGACCTCCTGGTTGTAATCCTTGATACATCATTGGTTTCATATCTGCTCTAGCAGCATAAATTGCTGCAGTATATCCCGCAGGTCCTGAGCCTATTATTAAGCATTTAACGTGTTCTTTATTTTGATCGTTTTGTGTAGTCGACATTATAGAAAATTATATTTTATGAGTAAAACTTTAAAGCGCAAATTTATCAATTTAAATAATATACAATTTGTTAGATTTTTACATTTTTGATATTTAAATTTGTCCTCAAGTTCGGGACGTAGCTTAGTCCGGTTAAAGTGCGCGTCTGGGGGGCGCGAGATCGGTGGTTCGAATCCACTCGTCCCGACATTTATGAGGTGGCATTTTGCTGCCTTTTTATTTTTTTTATTTATTATGACCACCATTGATCAAGATACCTTAGTAAAAAAAGGAGAAATGCTTCCGATAATGGAGCATTTTTATACAATCCAAGGGGAGGGGTTTCAATCAGGTAAGGCAGCGTACTTTATACGTATTGGTGGTTGTGATGTTGGTTGCCATTGGTGCGATGTAAAAGAAAGTTGGCAAGCTGCTAATCATCCATTACATACAGTTAAGGATATTGCAGATTTAACTAAAAGTAGTTTATCTTCTTTGGTGGTGATTACAGGTGGAGAACCCGTAATGTACCAATTAAATCCAATTACATCTGCTTTAAAAAAGTTGAATAAAACTATTTGTTTAGAAACTTCGGGTGCTTACTCTTTAAGTGGTCAATTTGATTGGGTTTGTTTATCTCCTAAAAAAAATAAAGCACCTTTGGACGAATATTATGATGTGGCACAAGAATTGAAAGTTATCATATTTAATAATGACGATTTTAAATGGGCTGAAAGTCACAAGGAAAAAGTAAATAAAAATTGCAAACTATATTTGCAGGTAGAGTGGTCTAAATCTGAGACAATGCTGCCCAAAATAATTGAATATGTAAAAAATCATCCTGAATGGACAATTTCAGTTCAATCGCATAAATTTATAAATGTACCTTAAATTCAATATAAATAGAATGGAAATTTTCAAAAAATCAAGTTTAATTCTCTCACTTTTATTGTTTTCGTTTTTGCAAATTTCTGCTCAAAGCACTAACTATACAATAAACAATAAAAAAGCTATTAAATTATTTGAAGAGGCCAACGAAAATTATAAAAATCGTCAACCTAATTTAGCTATTCCTTTATTATTAGAAGCTTTAGAAAAAGAATCTAATTTCGTGGAAGCACACACTTTGTTGGGGTATGTTTATGTAGATAGCAGAGAAAAAGAAAAAGCCTTAAGCAGTTTCAAAAAAGCGCTTAATATTAATCCTTCATTTTCTACCTTAAATTTATTTTTCGCTGCGCAACTATCAATGGAATTAGGTGATTATCAATATGCAAAGAAAGGTTTTGAAAGATATCTTTTATTGCCAAAGGCCGATCCACGGTTGAGAAGCGATGCACAAGATCGATTAGTAAATATAGAATATGCTTTAGAGGCAATGAAAAACCCCGTACCTTTTAAAGCAATAAATATGGGCGAAGGTGTAAATTCATCTTATTCTGAATATTTTCCGAGTATTACAGTTGATGGTTCTACCTTATTATATACTCGTCAACTTCCTGCTCCTGACTCACCCATTAAATTTAATGAAGATTTTTATGTAAGTAAATTAATCGATGGTAAATGGGAAAAATCTCAAAATTTAGGACAGCCAATTAATACCGAGAATAATGAAGGAGCTCCTACTTTATCGGCTGATGGTAAATTATTAATATTTACCGCTTGTGAATTTTATGGAGAATATGGTGCGGAAAGAAAAGGATATGGAAGCTGTGATTTATTTTATTCACAAAGAGTTGGACAAAGATGGTTGAAAGCTGAAAATATCGGCAAGCCTGTAAATTCTAGTTCTTGGGAAACTCAACCTTCTTTTAGCGCTGATGGGAAAACTCTTTATTTTATCAGAAGAGTTAAACCAAAAAATGGAAAATCACATAGTGATATATTTGTTACTGAATTAAATGCTGAGGGGTATTGGTCAATGCCTCAACCACTGCCAATGAATATAAACACTGTTAAAAATGAAGAATCTGTTTTTATTCATCCTGATGGACAAACCTTATATTTTTCATCAGATGGACATCCAGGAATGGGTGATTTGGACATTTATTTATGTAGAAAAGATAAGGACGGCAATTGGAGCAATCCTCAAAATTTAGGTTATCCAATTAATACTTTTGGTAATGAGAACTCAATTTTGATCTCTCCCGATGGTCAAAAAGCTTATTTTGCATCTGATCGTGAAGGCGGATATGGAGGTTTGGATTTATATGAGTTTGCTTTGGATCCATCTATACAACCAAAACAAGTGAGTTATTTGGCAGGAAAAGTAATTGATTCAGAAACAAAGAAGCCTTTATTAGGAAAATTTGAATTGATTAATATGGAAACAGAAGAAACTGTAATTGCATCTTATTCAGATCCTAATGATGGTAGTTTTTTAATTGCTTTACCATTGTCAAGAGATTATGCTTTGAACGTTTCTAGAGATGGGTACTTATTTTATTCTGAGAATTTTACTATTGAGAACGCTTCTGAAGATGAGCCTTATAAAATGAATATTGAATTAGATAAGATTAAGGTGGGAGAAAAAGTAATCCTTAAAAATATTTTCTATGCCACTAATGAGTATGAATTGTTAGGTAATTCTAAGGCTGAGTTGAATAAATTGGTAACCTTTTTAAAGAAAAATGAAAACCTTTCTATCGAAATTGCAGGACATACGGATAATGAAGGTAGCGTTGCTCTAAATAATACTTTATCTACCAATAGAGCAAAAGAAGTTTATAACTATTTAATAAAGAACGGCATATCTAGTTCTAGATTAACTTTTAAAGGATATGGCCAAAGTCAGCCGATAGCATCAAATAATACTGTTAAAGGAAAGGCGAAAAACAGAAGAACGGAATTTAAAGTGATTTCAATCGACTAAGGATGAAAATTGATTTCATCTTGAATAATAAATGAACCAGGAAAAGTTGGTAGCATTTTTTCAAAAAACTCATTAACTGCTAATCTATCCTCAAAATCACCCACTCTTATTTTAAAATTAGGTTGTTGATATATTAAATAAGAGGAAATTTTTCTGTAATTGCTATTGAAGTTTCCTTGAGCTTTTAAAGCATCGGTTCTCGATAAACCTGAATAAACCTGAATTCTGTAGCCAAAATCTTTTTTGGAAACATTATATTTTTCAACTAGTACTCCGATTTTGTAATCTTCTACAATTTCTATTTTCCCTTCCTTAGTATATTTGGAAATCATAGCTTGAGGATTAGTGAATTTTAATTTTTGTTGCGTAGTTTCTCCAATTTCTTGATTATTTTGAGAAAATAATAGAATTGATTGAAAAATTACAATTAATGTTAAAACATATTTCTTTATCATTGCAGTTGAATTAAAAATTCAAATCAAAATTATGAATTTTAATTGAAGTGAATTTACAAATTGATTAATTAAATAAAACAATATATCACAACTTTGAATTGAAATTAAAACTTATTTAGATTCATTATAAATTAAGCTTTCTCCAATTAATTTTGTTGAAAATAGTGAGCTAAAAACGATGTTTCTTATAAATTTGCGCCACATAAAAGTAAACTTAATTCAATTTCAGTTGCGATATACACGTAATACCATTAATATGAAGGCATTTCATACTAAATCAATAAATTTAAAGATATACGGGCTACTTTTTGTTGCTGTTTCTCTACTGTCTAATATAGCCTACGCTCAAGATGGGGCAAAGCTTTTTAAGTCTTATTGCGCTTCTTGTCACTATCCAAGTGAAAAAACTTTAGTGGGGCCAGGTTTAGCTGGAGTTACTGAAAAGCATGATATGGAATGGATTTACAAATGGGTTAAAAACTCATCTGAATTCATTGCCTCAGGAGATAAAGATGCAGTAGCAATTTACAATGAGTTTAATAAGTTGGCAATGCCTGCTCAACCTGTTACTAACGAAGAAATTGACGCTATCTTTGCATATGTTAATGAAGCAGGAGCTGCTTCTGCAACAGCTGATGCTGCTGCACCGGTTGTAGCAGGAGCTAATGGTGATGCTGCAGTTGAGGAATCTGATAATTCTACTACTTATGTATTTTTAGGTGCATTAGTAATTCTTTTGGTTATTATCGGAATTCTTAGAAAGGTGAACTATTCCTTGCGTTCTGTAATGCAAGAAGGGGAAATTGAAGAAGAGACGAATATGTTTGGCGCTATTCAAAATTGGATGGCTACCAATAGAAAATTTGTTGCATTAATAGTACTTGGTTTAATTGTTTTAGTAGCAAAGGCTGGATGGGATACAGCTCTAAATATTGGCGTTTATCAAGGTTATGAGCCAGAACAACCTATCAAGTTTTCTCACCAATTACATGCAGGTCAGAATAAAATAGATTGTCAGTACTGCCACAGTAGTGCTAAAAATAGTAAGTCAGCTGGTATTCCTGCTGCTAATTTATGTATGAATTGTCATACCTATATTAATGAAGGACCTCAATACGGTAAAGAAGAAATTGCAAAAATTTATAAAGCTTTAGATTTTGATCCTGTAACTAAAACTTACGGAGAAAATACTACTCCAATTAAATGGGTTAAAGTTCATAATCTTCCTGATCACGTTTATTTTAATCATTCACAACATATTAAAGTTGGTCAAATCGAATGTCAAACATGTCATGGGCCGGTTGAGACTTATACTGTTGGAAAACAATTTGCTCCATTAACAATGGGATGGTGTATTCATTGTCATGAAGAAACTAAAGTGCAAATGGAAGGAAATGGTTATTATGATGAAATTCATAAAAGATTACCTGAAAAATTAAGAAAAGAATATTTAGAAGACGGTGTTATTACTGTTAGTGAGTTAGGCGGTATTGAATGCGCTAAGTGTCACTATTAAGATAAAATAATTCCACAAAGTTTCAATTTATATCTATGGATAAGAATAAAAAATATTGGAAAGGTACTGAAGAGTTAAATGACTCTGCTAATTTTTCTACTTCAAAAAATAAGGAATTTAGCGAGTATTTGCCATCAGAACAGTTTTTAGGCGATAAAGAAGCTTTAGAATCTTCTTCTACTACAAGAAGAGACTTTTTGAAGTATTTAGGTTTTGGAATTACAGCGGCTTCTTTGGCAGCTTGTGAAACTCCTGTTATTAAAGCAATTCCTTATGTCGTAAAACCTGATAATATTACACCTGGACTGGCTAATTGGTATGCAACCTCATTCTCTGATGGAAATGATTATGCAAGCATATTAGTAAAAACACGAGAAGGTCGTCCAATTAAAATTGATGGGAATAAGCTATCAAAAGTTACAAATGGAGGCGTAAGTGCTAGAGTTAACTCTTCATTGCTTTCATTATATGATGGTAAAAGAATAAAATCTCCAATGATAAATGGAGAAACAGCATCTTGGGCTAGTTTAGATAAAGCAATTAAAGCAGATTTGTCAGCTATTAATTCAAAAGGTGGATCAATTAGAATTTTAACCAATACAATTCTTAGTCCGTCTACCAAAATGTTGATTGAAGAATTAAAAGCAAAGTATCCTGCAGCTTCTATTGAACATGTTTCTTATGATGCAGTTTCTTCTTCAGCTATAATCGAGGCTAATATGCAATCATTTGGTAAAAATGTTTTGCCTTCTTATCATTTTGAAAATGCTAAAACTATAGTTTCAGTAGGGGCAGATTTTCTAGGTAATTGGATTTCTCCTATACAATTTGCAAAACAATACGCTTTAGGTAGAAAACCTGAAAACGATTGGATGTCACAACATTTTCAGTTTGAAACTTCTTTTTCATTAAGTGGTTCTAACGCTGATTATAGAACACCAATCAAACCATCAGAGCATGGTAAGGTATTGGCAGCACTATATAATTATGTTGCTTCTAAAGTTGGCGGTAATGCAGGTAATTCTGTAAGTACTACTGTAGATGCGCAAATTGCAAGAGCAGGTGATTCTTTAGTAAAATCTAAAGGTGCAGCACTTGTAATATCTAATTCTAATGATGTAAATTCACAAATAATAGTTAATGCTATTAACAACCTTTTGGGTAGTTATGGTTCTACTATTGATATAGATAACCCTTCATTTTTAAGACAAGGAAACGATAAAGCGGTTGCAAAATTAGCAAAGGACATGAACTCTGGAGCTGTAGATGCAATTTTTATAAGTGGAGTTAATCCTGCTTATTCAATGCCTGCTCAAGCTGGTTTTTCTGCAGCTTTGGCTAAAGTAAAAACAAGAGTTTCTTTTGCTATTCGTCCAAATGCTACTACAGATTTATGTAATTATATTGCTCCTGATAATCATTATTTAGAATCTTGGAATGATTTCAACCCATCTCAAGGTCAGTATTCTTTATCTCAGCCTGTAATTTCTAAATTGTTTGATTCAAGACAATTTCAAGAGTCTTTGATGGCTTGGATGGATATGGATGGAGATTATTATTCTTACATCAAGAAAAATTGGGAAGCGAAAGCCTACCCAATGCAAAATAAGAGTTTAAATTTCTTTGACTTTTGGAGTGCCACTTTAGGTGATGGTGTTTTTTCACATGATTTGAATACGGCATCAGATGCTGTATTTAGTGGGAATGTTAATTCAGCAATCGCTTCAGTTTCAAAGGCACCTGCAGGAGATTGGGAAATTGAATTTTACCAAAAAGTGGGTATTGGTACAGGTAATGATGCTCATAATCCATGGTTACAAGAATTGCCCGATCCAATTTCTAAAATTACTTGGGACAATTATATTACTATGAATCCTTCGGATGCTCGTGAGTTGGATTACAATACTGAATATGGTGAGCAAAAGGATGCTAATACCATGAATATTAAAATTAATGGTGTTGAATTTAATGGTGTTCCTGTAATTTCTCAACCAGGACAGGCAAGAGGTACTCTTGGTGTAGCTGTTGGTTATGGTCAAACTATTGGTAAAGATGATCAAATAGTTGGATTTAACGTTTATCCAGCAATGCCTTATGGAAATAATGTAGAAAACTATAGTGCTGATGTAAGTTTTGAAATGGCAGCTGATGATTATCAGATTGCAACTACTCAAACACATCAAACTATTATGGGTAGAGATTCTATCGTAAAAGAAACTTCTTTTGATACCTTCAAAAATAAAACGATAGAAACTTATAATCCACCGCATTTAGTTACTTTGCATGATAGTCCTATTAAAACTACCGATGCAGATTTATGGGGTAAACACCCTGTAGCTAATGTTGGTCATAGATGGGGAATGTCCATTGATATGAACTCATGTATTGGATGTTCAGCTTGTGTAACTTCTTGTACTTCTGAAAATAATGTTCCAGTTGTTGGTAAAGATGAAGTAAGAAGATCAAGAGAAATGCATTGGATTAGAATAGATAGATATTTTAGTGCAGCAACTCCCGATCCTGAAAAAGATGTTCGTTATAATAAGGACTTAGAAATTCCTGAGGATAATCCACAGGTAGTATTTCAACCAATGATGTGTCAGCATTGTAATCATGCACCATGTGAAACTGTATGTCCTGTATTGGCAACTACACATAGTAATGAAGGTTTGAATATGATGACTTATAACAGATGTATCGGTACAAGATATTGTGCCAACAACTGTCCTTATAAGGTAAGACGTTTTAACTGGTTTAGCTACCAAAATAACAGTGATTTTAATGCAATAAACCCTGCTCAAGATGATTTGGGAAGAATGGTATTAAATCCTGATGTTACAGTGAGAGCTAGAGGGGTTATGGAAAAATGTAGTATGTGCGTTCAACGTATTCAAGAAGGAAAATTGAATGCTAAGATAGAGAGTAGAGCTGTTAAAGATGGCGAAATCGAAACGGCATGTGCATCAGCTTGTCCTACCAATGCGATTATTTTTGGTGATTTGAATGATAAGGAAACCCATGTAAGACAAAAAGCAGACAGTCAAAGAGCTTATAGAGTTATAGAAGAAATAGGTACAGAGCCAAATGTATATTACCAATTGAAAGTTAGAAATATAGAAGAAGCAAAAGCTTAATTAATCAAGAAATAGCAAAAAAGTATTATAATGCATCAGGAATCAGCAATAAGAACACCACTAATATTAGGAGAAAAATCCTATGATGACATCACTAATGATGTGCTTAGACCAATTATTGGTAAAGCTAATCGTTCTTGGTACATTGCTTTCGGCATCGCCAGTATTATGGCTTTATGGGGAATAGGATGTATACTCTATTTACTAGGAACCGGAGTAGGTACTTGGGGTCTTAATAAAACTGTGGGTTGGGCATGGGATATTACCAACTTTGTATGGTGGGTAGGTATTGGACACGCAGGAACATTAATTTCTGCTGTACTTCTATTATTCCGTCAAAAATGGAGAATGGCAATTAACCGTTCTGCAGAAGCGATGACGATTTTTGCGGTAATGATGGCTGCAGTTTGGCCTGGTATTCACATGGGTAGAATTTGGTTAGCTTATTTTGTATTTCCATTGCCTAATCAATTTGGATCACTTTGGGTGAATTTTAATTCGCCACTTCTTTGGGATGTGTTCGCAATTAGTACGTATTTCTCAGTTTCATTAGTATTCTGGTATATTGGATTAATTCCTGATTTTGCTACTATTAGAGATAAAGTTACAAAAGTAGTTCCTAAAAAGGTATACAGTTTATTAGCCTTTGGTTGGTCAGGAAATGCAAAAGCTTGGAGTAGATTTGAAGAAGTATCTTTAGTGTTAGCTGGATTGGCTACACCTTTAGTATTCTCTGTTCACTCTATTGTATCCATGGATTTTGCTACATCTGTAATACCTGGATGGCATAGTACTATTTTTCCTCCCTATTTTGTAGCGGGTGCTGTATTTTCAGGATTTGCTATGGTTCAGACTCTTTTGATTATTATGAGAAAGGTATTGAACTTAGAAGAATATGTTACTATTAAGCATATCGAATATATGAATATCGTAATTATAGTATGTGGTGGTTTAGTAGCTACAGCTTATTTTGCGGAATTTTTTATAGGATGGTACACCGGAGTTATCTACGAAAGCAACACTTATATGTCGGTAGGAGCCGCTACTGGACCTTATGCTTGGGCATTTTGGTTATTGATTCTTTGTAATATTATTGTTCCAAACATGCTTTGGATTAAAAGTGTTAGAACAAGTATTATGCTTTCATTTATAATTTCAATTGTTGTAAATATTGGGATGTGGTTTGAAAGATTTATGATTATTGTAAACTGTTTAAGTAGAGATTACTTACCTTCAAGTTGGACCATGTTTCACCCTACATTTGTAGATATAGGATGTTTTATTGGAACAATTGGAATTTTCTTTGTATTGTTTTTATTATTTGCAAGGTATTTCCCAGTTTTGGCATTAAATGAATTAAAATCAATTTTAAAATCATCAGGAGAGGCACTACAAAAAGGAATCTCACGAGCATTAAAAATTTAATAATACTTAAAAATGGCTGATAAAGTTATATACGCAACCTACGATGATGAACAAATCTTGCTAAAAGGAGCAAAAGATTTGGTATCAAAAGGTATATATATACGCAGATGTGTTTTCTCCTTTCCCAATTCATGGTTTGGATCCTATCATCGGTATAAAACCAACAAGAATTGCAATCACTTCATTTATATATGGATGTGTAGGCTTGATTTTAGCGCTTACAGGTATGTGGTATTTTATGATTCAGGATTGGCCTATGAACGTAGGTGGTAAACCCAATTTTACGTTAATGGATAATTTACCTGCTTTCATTCCTATTACTTTTGAGTTTACAGTTTTGATGGCAGCTCATGGTTTGGCATTGACTTACTTTTTAAGAAACTGGACTTTACCAGGTGTTAAAGCAAGAAATCCTTATCCTGAAACAACCAATGATAAATTTGTGATGGAGTTGCATGTTCATGATAACCATGATCAAACAGAATCCGAATTGGAAGAAATGTTGATAGCAACAGGTACAATAAGAGTTGAAGCTAGATAAGAAATTAGAATAAGGCATTAAAATGAAAAGAAATAATATCATAACAAAAATTACATTCACTGCACTCTTCGGTAGTATGGTGTTGTCTTCTTGTGGAGATTCCAATAGTCCTGGGGTAGAATATATGCCCGATATGTATAGATCACCAGCTATTGAGGCATATGTGGATTATGAATATCCAGATTCCCAAACTTCTAGGCTACCTGTGGAACATACAATAGCAAGAGGATATCATCCATATCCATTTGAAAATAATTTAGATGGTTACTTAGAGGCAGGGAATAAATTACGAATTCCTTTCAGAGTTACAGATGAAGTTTTAGCAAAAGGGGGAGAATTATTCGCTTCTTTTTGTCAACATTGTCATGGACCTAAAGGAGAGGGAAACGGAAGTATTACTCATCCGGTTTACAGTGCTATCCCTTCTTATGCCGATCAAGCAAAAACGAGAAGAGGTGGAATGTCAATGTCTGAATTAAAAGCCGGTAACATTTATCATACAATTATGTATGGCTTAAATGCTATGGGTCCTCATGCTTCTCAATTGACAGAAGAAGAAAGATGGTTAATCGTTTCTTATGTAGAAACTTTGCAAGGAAAAGGAATAGTTCAAATTAATAGCGAGGCTGCTAGTGCACCATTAGCTTCAACTGCTAAGGATACAGTTATAAATAATTAAAGAAAGTAAAAATACAGCTAGTATGGAATTCGTATTTTCAAATAAATCAAAAATTACCTTCACTGTTTTTATGGTGATAGGAGTTATTGCTCTTATCCTAGGATTTAGTGGCGATGAAACAGCTCATCATTCAAGATTTTGGGCAAACATTCTTATAAATTCATTCTTTTTCTTTGGAATATCATTGGGTGCATTGTTTTTCTTAGCATTGCAATATGCCGCTGAAGCTTCCTATATGATTGTCCTAAAGAGAATATTTGAAGCGGTGAGTCAGTATATGTGGATTGGTGCTATTACTTTAGTTATATTTTTTGCTGCTAGTACGATGCACTTCAATCATATTTATCATTGGATGGATCCTGCAGCTACTCATGAATTTATAATTGAAAGTACCATGGATTCAGCGCATCCTGAATTTACTAAAGAAGCAGTAGAAGGAGCAGTTGTAAATCATCATTATGATGAAGTATTAGATGGAAAATCAGCTTATTTGAATATTGGATTCTTTTGGATTAGAACTATTGCTTACTTATGTGTTTGGCTTTTCTTTGTAAGATTATTTAGAAAACGATCATTATTGGAAGATAGAGAAGGAGGAACTAAAATACATTTTAAAAATATTGTTTATAGCGCCATGTTTTTACTTTTCTTTGCATTCACTTCTACCACGTCAGCGTGGGATTGGTTAATGTCTATTGATGCGCATTGGTTTAGTTCGCTATATGGCTGGTATGTTTTCTCAGGAATGTGGATTAGTGCTATGATAACTATTGTTTTATTGACCATTTATTTGAAATCAAAAGGGTATTTAGAAGTAGTAAATAAATCTCACCTACAAGACATAAGCAAATGGATGTTTGCCGTAAGTTTCTTATGGAGTTATTTATGGTTCGCTCAATTCCTTTTAATCTGGTATTCTAATATTCCTGAAGAAGTTACTTACTATATGACTCGAATTGGAGAGTATAAAGGATTGTTTTTTGGAGTATTTGCTGTAAATTTTGTCTTACCTATGGTTGTTTTAATGTCTCGTGACGCTAAAAGAAGTATTGGGTACTCACTGGTAATTGGATTGATTATATTTATTGGTCACTGGCTAGATGTATTTTTATTAGTAATGCCAGGATCGGTTGGTAAACATTGGGAATTTGGAATATTAGAAATTGGTACTTTTATAGGATTTTTAGGATTGTTTTTATTCGTGGTATTTAGGTCGTTGGCCAAGGCACCACTAGTAGTAAAAAATCATCCTTTCCTTGATGAAAGTAAACACTTACACATTTAAAAATAAACACTAAAAGATATTTGCAATGCTAAATTTGCTTATTATAGTTTCGGTAGTCTTAGGTATTATAGCCTTAGCTCAATTAATTAAAGTATTGGAAAATGCCGGAAAGGCTAGAGGTGAAAACTCTTGGGATGTTACCGACAGGGACAATAAAACCCAAGCATGGATGATGCCTGTTTTTCTAATAGCGTACTTCTTATTTATTATTTATCAAATGCTTGCTTGGGGTCAATATTTATTGCCTGAGTCTGCTTCGGAACATGGTGTTGCTGTAGATAATTTAATGTTAACTACTTGGATTATTATTTTTCCGGTATTTATTATTACCCATATTTTATTGTTTTATTTCGCTTGGAAATATAGATATGATAAGAATAGACGAGCGGAATTTTTCCCTCATAGTAATAAATTGGAAATCCTTTGGACAATAGTTCCAACTGTAGTTTTGTCAATTTTAATTCTATATGGATTAAGTACATGGAGTAAAATTACTACGCCAGTTTCTGAAGAGGAAAACCCTCTTTTGATTGAAGTGTACGGTTACCAATTTGGTTGGATAGCGAGATATGCAGGTGAAGATAGAGAGCTTGGAGCTGCAAATGTTAGAAATATAGGTGGAACTAATGCTTTAGGTATGGATTCTACTGATTCAAAAGGTTGGGATGATAAAATTGTAAGAGCCGAGTTTCATTTACCTGTTAACAGGTCTGTTCAATTTATATTTAGAGCTCAAGATGTAATTCATAGTGCTTATATGCCCCACTTTAGAGCTCAAATGAACTGTGTGCCTGGTATGACTACCAGATTTGGTTTTAAACCAACTATTACAACAGTGGAGATGAAAGAAATCACTAAAAATCCTGAGTTTAATTATTTGTTACTGTGTAATAAAATATGCGGAGCAGCACATTATAATATGCAAATGGATATCATTGTAGAAAGTGAAGCTGATTTTGAGAAATGGTTAGGAGAGCAAAAAGAATTTTTAGCTGTTGAAGGGAAATCAACTAATTCTTCGGAAAATGAAGAGAATAAAGAAGAAATGAATACTGAAGAGACAGCAACTGATAGTACTTCAACAGCTGTATTAAACTAATTTATAAAACAACAAGACTTAAAATATTTTTCCATGTCTAATCACGCACATCACCAAGATAACGACTTTTTGTTTAAGTATATTTTTAGTACTGATCACAAAATGATATCAAAGCAGTTTTTACTTACCGGAACTTTTATGGGTTTCATCGGTATGTTGATGTCTCTAATTTTTAGAATTCAACTTGGATGGCCTGGAGAAAGTGTTCCTTTATTGGAAACTATATTAGGAAGTTGGGCACCTGATGGTGTTTTAGCACCTGATAAATATTTAGCTTTAGTTACTATTCACGGTACCATCATGGTATTTTTCCTTTTAACAGCGGGACTGAGTGGAACCTTTAGTAATTTATTAATTCCGCTTCAAATCGGAGCTAGAGATATGGCATCTGGGTTTATGAACATGCTATCATATTGGTTTTTCTTCCTATCTAGTTGTGTAATGATTGCATCTCTATTTGTAGAAGGTGGGCCTGCAGCTGGTGGTTGGACTATTTATCCACCATTAAGTGCATTGCCTCAAGCAATACCAGGTTCAGGAATGGGTATGACTTTATGGATAGCTTCTATGGCATTATTTATAATTTCTCAGTTATTAGCCGGTATTAATTATATTGTTACTATCTTAAATCTAAGAACAAAAGGTATGACTATGACGAGGTTGCCTTTGACCATTTGGGCATTCTTTGTAACCGCTATTTTAGGTGTTATTTCTTTTCCTGTCCTTTTTGGAGGTGTTTTGCTTTTACTTTTTGATCGATCCTTTGGAACTAGTTTTTATCTATCAGATATTTTTATTGGTGGTCAAGCTTTAGAAGTTGATGGTGGTAGTCCGATATTATTTCAACATTTATTTTGGTTTTTAGGACACCCTGAGGTATATATTATTTTATTGCCTGCTTTGGGTATTACTTCTGAAGTTGTAGCAACCAATTCACGTAAACCAATTTTTGGCTATAGAGCTATGATTGCTTCTTTATTAGCCATTGGATTTATCTCCTTTTTAGTATGGGGTCACCATATGTTTATTACTGGAATGAGTCCATTTTTAGGTTCTGTATTTACCTTTACTACGCTTCTAGTTGCTATTCCATCTGCAGTTAAAGTATTTAATTATTTGACCACACTTTGGAAAGGAAATATTCGATTCACTCCTGCCATGCTATTTGCTATTGGCTTAGTTTCTACTTTTATCACAGGTGGATTAACTGGAATTATTTTAGGAGATTCTACATTAGATATAAATATACATGATACTTATTTTGTAGTAGGTCACTTCCATATAGTAATGGGATTGTCTGGTACTTTCGGTATGATTTGTGGAATTTATCATTGGTTTCCAAAAATGTTTGGTAGAATGATGGATAAACGTCTGGGGTATGCACATTTCTGGTTAACAATAACTTCAGCTTATGGCGTTTTCTTCCCTATGCACTTTTTAGGACTAGCAGGAGTTCCACGTAGATATTATTCTAATAGTTCATTCCCACTTTTTGAAGGATTGATGGATGTGAATCATTTAATTAGTGTTTTTGCTATCATTGGTGGATTAGCTCAGTTTATATTCTTGTATAATATGATTTATTCAATATTTAGAGGACCAAAAGCCCCTCAAAATCCATGGAAATCGAATACAATAGAATGGACTACTCCTGTGGAACACATTCATGGAAACTGGCCTGGTGCTGTTCCTGAAGTTCACAGATGGCCTTATGATTATAGTAAGCCAGGTGCTGAAGAAGATTATATACTTCAAACTGTACCTTTAGGTCCTGATGAAAAAGATGAAGGGCATTAAAACCTTTTAACAAAATATCTTTAAAAATGTCCTTAACTTCGTTAGGGACATTTTTTTTTAAAATACTAAATTGAAATTCTTATTAAGCGTCTTATTTATTTGTTTTTTATTTCCAAATGTCATCGCTCAATCTTTTGAGGAAGATATTTTGGACGCTTTAGACAATCAACCTAAATTGGATCTTCGCTTAGATTCTCGTCATTCATTTATTAATCAAACCGGGGTTAGTGTATTTGGCATCAAAGGAGGTATTGAATATGATAGGAAACTTAGATTTGGTATTGGATTTAATATCCTAACTACACGACAAACAAGAACGGTAAATTACACTGAAAATGGTCAACAAAAAAAAGATGAAAATGCCCGTTTAATATTTTATAATTTTTCGCCTTATGTTGAATATGTTTTTTTTAAGCAAAAAAGATGGGAGATAAGTGTACCAGTTCAGTTTGGCATAGGCACTTCTTATTACAATTACAGTACATCGTCTGGAATGAAAAAAGATTCTCGTAAATTTGTTCTAACTTATGAACCTGCTATTACGGCTCAATATACATTATTTAAGTATTTTGGCGCTGGTTTGGGTATAGGTTATCGATTAATGATTTTTGATAACACTGCAATTGAAGAATCCTTTAATTCTCCAGTTTATATATTTAGAATGAAGGTCTTTTTTGGTGTTATGTATGATGACCTATTTAAAAATGATAAAAAATGATAGATTATCTTGATCCGAATATGGAAGAAGGCAATAGTGTAGAAAGAGAATTAGAAAAGGTTTTACGTCCTATTTCTTTAGAAGATTTTGCAGGGCAGAAAAAAGTAACTGATAATCTTCGGGTTTTTGTGGAAGCTACACTGCAAAGAGGCGAAGCTTTAGATCATGTTTTATTGCACGGACCTCCCGGTTTGGGTAAAACTACTTTGGCAAATATTATTGCTCAGGAATTGAAAGTTTCTATCAAAATAACTTCTGGACCAGTTTTAGAAAAACCAGCAGATTTAGCTGGTTTATTAACTAATTTGGAAGATGGAGATGTTTTGTTTATTGATGAAATACATCGGTTGAGTCCAATTGTAGAAGAGTATTTATATTCTGCTATGGAAGATTATAAAATTGATATTATGATCGATTCAGGGCCTAATGCACGAACTGTTCAAATTAAATTAAATCCATTTACTTTAATTGGTGCAACTACTAGAGCAGGATTGCTAACAGCACCGCTTAGAGCTCGTTTCGGGATTAATGCTCGTTTAGAATACTACGATAGAGAATTATTAGCCAAAATCGTTAAAAGATCGTCAGAGATTCTTAAAATAAAGATTAAAGATGATGCAGCTGATGAAATAGCTGGTAGAAGCAGAGGAACTCCACGAATTGTAAATGCATTATTGCGCAGAGTAAGAGATTTTGCTCAAATAAAAGGCGATGGAAATATTGATTTAAAGATTTCACATATTGCGTTAACGGCACTTAATGTAGATCAATATGGTTTGGATGAAATGGATAATAGAATATTAATCACTATTATCGATAAGTTTAAAGGTGGACCAGTGGGTTTAACAACTATAGCAACAGCCGTAGGAGAGCAAGCCGGAACAATTGAAGAAGTTTATGAGCCCTTTCTTATCAAAGAGGGTTTTATTATGCGAACTCCAAGAGGTAGAGAAGTTACTGAAAAGGCTTACAAACATTTAGGACGAGTCAATTATAAAAATACAGGAACACTTTTCGAGAATGAGTAATGTTTCAAAACATGCATTAATTATTAAAGCTATTGCCAAAAGTTTAGGTTTTGATTTTGTAGGCATTAGTAAAGCTGAAAAACTACAAGAAGAAGAACAAGCTTTAGAGAAATGGTTGAATAATGATTTTCAAGCAAATATGGGCTATATGGGAAATCATTTTGAAAAAAGATTAGATCCTACTTTATTGGTTGATGGTGCAAAATCTGTCGTTTCTTTAATGTATAATTATTACCCTCAAGAAGATCAAGCTCAAAAGAACCAAATCAAATTTTCTAAATACGCCTACGGAGAAGATTATCACTTTGTCATTAAAGATAAACTCAAAGAATTTTTTCAGTTGATTCAAGAGCAAATTGGTGAAGTTAATGGAAGAGCTTTTGTAGATTCTGCTCCTGTTTTAGAACGCGCTTGGGCAAAAAAATCAGGATTAGGATGGATTGGGAAAAATAGTTTGTTAATCAATAAACAACAAGGTTCTTTTTTCTTCTTGGCTGAGTTAATTTTAGATCTAGAATTAGAGGCTGATGGTCCAATAAAAGATTATTGTGGCACTTGTACTAAATGTATAGACGCTTGTCCTACTGATGCTATTGTGACGGATAGAGTGATAGACTCTAACAAATGTATCTCTTATCTGACTATTGAATTACGAGACGAAAATTTACCTGAAGAATTTAAAGATAAGATGGAAAATTGGGCTTTTGGATGTGATATCTGTCAGGATGTATGTCCTTGGAATCGTTTTTCAAAACCACATAATGAAAAGCGATTTATACCTAGAGAAGTTTTTTTAGAAATGAAAAAAGAAGGATGGCTCGATTTAAATGAAGAACAATTTCAAAATGTTTTCAAGAAAACCGCAGTGAAAAGAACAAAATACAGTGGTTTAAAAAGAAATATTGATTTTCTTTAAACCATATCAAAAACATCTAAAATAGTTTCTTTATAAATATGACCAAAAGTGGTCAAACACCAAGCTTTCAAAAGAAGTGATTCCTCACCCTTTAACCATTTTTTGGATTTCAATAATTCCTTGCGGAATAAAGTTTTATCAAAGCTAACTTTGGTCAAAACTTTCTTGCTAAATTCATACATATCCGAACGTTTAATAACGGCTACAATTTACGCCAAAATGACCAAATTTGATACTCAAAAAAGGTTAAAATTATACACTTTCAATTGTTAGTAAAATGTTCATTTCCCCCATCGATAACTATCTTGCTTTAAGCCTGAAATGTCTATAACTCTATCTACAACAGTGCTTGCAATATCCTCAATAGATTTTGGTCTGCTATAGAACGATGGAGTAGCTGGTAATATTATGCCGCCAGCCTCAGTAATTGTCTTCATATTGTTAATATGTATTAAATTCAAAGGACTCTCCCTGCAAACCGCAATTAATTTCCTCCTTTCCTTTAAAATAACATCAGCTGCTCTACTAATTAAATCATCAGAAATGCCATTGGCTATTCTACCTAAAGTGCCCATTGAACATGGAATAATTATCATAGTGTCATATTGGGCAGAACCTGAAGCAAAAGGTGCCATAAAATCTGATTTTTCATAAAAATCAAATGAGTATTTTTTATAGGAATCATTTTCTAACTCCCATTTCCAAACATCTTTGGCATTCTGAGACATGACCACACCCACTTTTTCAATTTGATCAGTCATTTGACTGAGTTTATCCAATAAAATTTTAGGATAAATTGATCCTGAAGCGCCACTGATTGCAACGATAATTTTACGTTTCTCAACCATTTTTTTCTCCAAATTTAAATTGTAATGTAAAACTCATGTAGGAATGAAACATGCCTGAATTAAATCGATTAAATGCACCTTCTCCAATTCCTAACGTTTTTATATTCTCTCTAGAATTAAAATCTCTCACTGGAACAATAGAGTTGCTATAGCGCCAACTTATAACTACACTTTCACTAAAGTTAAATGCAATACCTGCACTTAGTCCAAAATCCATGTTTTTAAATTGGTTGACAACTGAAGGAAGCTTAAATGGACCATTTTCATCTTCTAGATACGTTCCTACTAAAGTGCTGACATAAGGTCCAGTCTCGAAGGTAAAATTTTTATAATCAAATTGGTATAAAATTGGTATTTCAATGTAATTTAATCTTAAAAGAAAAAATTCAGTATCTCCTTCAGATGTTTTTGGATTCCTTCTACTTCCTTTTTGAGTGTAGGTGAGTTCAAATTGAATATGATGTTTATCGCTGAATTCAATCCTTGAAAAAAGTCCTGCAACTATTCCTGCCTTATTAAAACCTGCATAACCGTCGCCACTAATTTGGCTTGCGGCTATTCCAGCTTTTATTCCTGCCTCAAATGTTTGAGATTTAGCATATGAAAGTATAAAACAGCTTAAAAGGCTAAGTAAAATTATTTTTTTAGACATACCATTTTTATTAATCATGTAAGATTATAATCTAAAATTTAGGAGCTTATAAATATTTGAATTTCTGCAAATCAATTTTTTTAAAAAAATGTATTGCAATTTGCAGTTTAGTTAATTAAATTTTAGTTTGTTAATAGTAGATTTTGATTCAAATATAAAAATGCAACAGCGTAAAGATATAAAATCATTCTCAGAGATTAATGAATATTGTAAAAGTGATTAGGTATTTAGTTGATACTTTTATCAAATTAAACCAAATATTTTCAAAATTAGATCAAATTATAATCGCAAATCCTCCAACGGCAGAAATGTTTAGGCGCAATAGTCGTTTATTTTAATTTGATTGGGCTGTTAATACATGCAAACCTTATTAACCTGAATTCGATTATTATTTAGGAATTCATATTTTCAGAAATTACAATATATAAGGCAGATATTTAGATATATAGCGCCGTGCCTGGCGAGCCTTGGCAGACAGGAGCTATATTCTAAAAATCAAACGCAGTAGATTTTTATTTCTGGGAAAGTTTTAACTTATACCAATTAAGTTTTTTAATGCCGCATATAAATTTTATTGAACCATTTTAAAAACGTAGAATTGGTAAATGCCGAACAGTAAGATAAAGAGCAAATGAGGAACGAAGTGTGCGACATTAGATTACTAAATCGGTATTATTCCACCTTTAAACAGTAATCTTCTTCTTAAAATTTCCTTGAAATAGCTTGCTATTTCATCGCTAATTTTAATCGAATCCCACTATTTAAAGGCGTTCTGAATCCTTAAGAATAACCGAACTCAGGTTTAAAAACAATTAATGAAAAGAGCTTCCCTCAAGCTCATTATTACACGTATATTGTTTAATTGCACAATAGTGAGTTTAAAGGTGTTCTGAATCATTAAGAATAACTGAACTCAGGCTAATAGCCTAATTTTTCTCGTACTCTCTTTAATACTTGATTGGCGACTAGACTAGCTTTTTTTGCGCCTTCTGCTAATTTTTTGTCTATCAGTTCTGTATTATCCATCAATTCCCAGTATTTTTCTCTTTGTGATTGATATTTTTTGATAATTAATTCAAATAAAGCTGTTTTAGCATGTCCATAACCATAATTACCACCAGTATAATTTTTTTTCATGGTCTCAATTTCTCCGTCACTCGCTAATAAAGAATACAAGGCAAAGACATTACAGTTTTCATAATCTTTGGGATCTTCTAACGGTGTACTATCCGTTTCTATGCTCATTACCACTTTTTTTAAAGCTTTATCGGGCAAAAAGATATTGATGTAGTTATTATAGGATTTACTCATCTTTCTACCATCAATTCCCGGTATGGTCATTACTTTTTCATTGATATGCGCTTCGGGCATTACCAAAGTTTCACCCATTTGATGATTGAATGAACTGCAAATATCTCTGGTCATTTCTAAATGTTGTCGCTGATCTTTTCCAACAGGTACATATTGGGCATCATACAATAAAATATCGGCTGCCATCAATACAGGGTATGAAAATAGTCCTGCATTAACATCGGATAAATTTTCAGACTTATCTTTAAATGAATGAGCATTTGCCAACATAGGAAAAGGAGTAAAACAGCTCAAATGCCAACTTAATTCACATACTTGTGGGATGTCTGATTGTCTATAAAATACATTTTTATCCGTATCAAAACCAAAAGCCAACCAAGCAGCAGCTACGGCATGCACATTGAGTTGCCTTATTTTTGCATCTTTTACTGTGGTCAATGAATGCAAATCTGCAATAAAGAAAAATGCTTCGTTTTCGGGATTTTTAGATAATTCAATTCCTGGTTCAATAGCACCTAAAATATTTCCTAAATGTATTTCGCCTGTTGCTCCCGAACTTTGTATTCCTGTCAATATTCTTGCCATTTGCCAAAAATACCAATTTGTTGCTATTTTTGCACTCATGAAAATTGTTTATGCACTTTTATCTATCGTTTGGAAAGTTTATTTTTTCCTTTTGGTGCTATTTACCATTATAGTATTGTATCCTTTTTTCTATTTTTTATTTTCTGATGAAAAATATTATCCAAAAGGTTTCCGCTTGATGCGCTTTCAAGCCAAATGGATTATTTATGGAAGTGGAATTTTTCCTGTAGTTGAAAAAGAAGCAGAATTTCCTGATGAGCCTTTTATTTTGTGTTCCAATCATACCTCTTATTTAGATGTATTGATGATGTATGCCATTTGTCATAAAAAATTCATCTCTTTAGGTAAAAAGGAATTGGGTGACTTGCCACTTTTTAATATTTACTTTAAAACCTTTAATATATTAGTAGATAGAGGCAATCCAAAGGAAAGTAGTAAAGCAATAGCTGCTTGTGCTGAGCGTATTGTAAAAGGCTGGAGCGTTGTGATTTATCCGGAAGGAACTATTTCAAGGAATGCGCCAATTATGAAAGGATTTAAAAATGGTGCTTTTAAATTGGCAATAGATAAAAAAATTCCAATAGTCCCCATTAGCTTTAGAAATAATTTTCAATTGCTATCTGCCAATCCAATGAGTTTTTATGGCTTTTCTCGTCCTGGCGTTGCAAAAGTGTTTGTACATAAAAAGCATGATACCGAAAAATATAGTGCTGAAGATTTCTTACTTTTGAGCCAAGAAATAAAAGATACTATTGCTTCAAAATTATAACTATGTCTATCGATAAATCTACCGTCAACAGAATAGCCGAACTTTCAAAATTGAAATTTGATGAGATCGAAAGCGCTGAAATATTGGAAGATATGAACAGAATGCTTGATTTTGTGGAGAAATTAAAGGAAGTTGATACCGAAGGGGTAGAACCTTTGATTTATTTATTAGATGAAAAAGCTACGCTTCGAAAGGATGAAGTGCATCAAACCACCACACAAAAAGAGGCATTAAAAAACGCTCCAGATGCAGATACGGATTATATTAAAGTTCCGAAAGTGATTAAGGGGAGGTAACTGGAAGACTTTAGAAGTTAGACCTTAGATTTTAGACTTTGACCTTTCCCAAATAGATCTGATAGCTATTGAAATGATTAGTAAATAAATCGAAGCGAAACCTGCATGGTTTTGTTATTTAATTTTAGCTATTTATCTATCTTCAGCAAAGTTTGCAAATGAAACCTTGCAGGTTTATGTGCTGCGGGAATCAATGGAATTGTCCATTTAAGCTGTCAATTTAAAATTGAATTAATAATCAATTTCTCCACTTCCTCGCTATCCCACATTTTTTCAATATCAGGTCGTTGCATTATTTTCTGCATGACAATTTCCTGTTGTTTTCCTCTTTTTAAAGCTTCAGCATAAGGAATATGACTAAATGTAACTTGAGAATACAATGGCATCCATTTATCTGGATATTTGGAATAAATTTTCTTCTCAATTTTCTTTTGAAGTAAAAAATGGTCATCTGCTACTTTATCCCGCATTTCTATGAAATTCATAATCGCCAAATCTGCTATGGCATCACCATTTGGTTTTCTTTTCTCTGAAAAGTTTTCGAACAATTCCAACCAATTTTCTCCAAACTCATCTTGCATTTCTTCAAATGCGCTGCAATCTTCAAAACCGCTATTCATACCTTGGCCATAAAACGGGACAATAGCATGAGAAGCATCGCCCATCAATAATACTTGGTCTTTATAATTCCAAGGTGAACATTTTACTGTTACTAAGGATGAGGTGGGATTAGCAAAATAATCTTCCACCAAATCAGGCATTAACGCAACGGAATCAGAAAATGTTGTGTTGAAAAAATTCAATACATCTTGTTTTGTTTTAATAGACTCAAAAGAAACTTCTCCCTCAAAAGGAAAGAATAATGTTACCGTGAAGCTACCATCCAAATTCGGTAAGGCTATCATCATAAATTCACCTCTCGGCCAAATATGTAGCGCATTCTTATCTAGTTTGTGAGTTCCATCGGCATTTGGAGGAATATGTAATTCTTTGTATCCATGTTTTAAATAACTCTGAGAATAATTAAAACGCTCCGTTACTTGCAGCCTGCTTCTTATAGCTGAAAAGGCACCATCTGTTCCAAAAATTCGATCAGCTTTGAAAGTGCTTTTTTCTCCAGTTGCATGATTTTCAAAATGCAAGGTGTTTGAATCTAAGTCTAAATCGTCACATTTTTCATCAAAATTAAAATGAACATGATCATTTTTATCCGCATAATTCATCAAAGCCACATTTAGCCCGCCTCTACTCACAGAATAAATCGCTTGACCTTCTTTTCCGTATGGTTGTTGGGTTAAAGTTCCATCTTTTGCATGCATAATCCTTCCATACATGGGAATAGAAAATTTCATAATTTCATCTTCAATTCCTGCTATTTTTAAAGCTTTCCAACCTCTATCCGATAGTGCTAAATTGATTGATCTTCCTGCACTTAATTCCGTTTTTCGCATGTCGGGTCTTCTTTCAAAAACCTCTACATGATAGCCTTTTTTAGCCATTAAAACAGCTTGTAATGAACCAACTAATCCTGCGCCTACGATTGCAATTTTTTCCATTATTCTCCTTTTAAACCTTCTTCTAATATTTGACCAAATTGATAGATATCTTCATATGAATTGTATAACGGCATTGGCGCCATTCTAATTACATTGGGTTCTCTCCAATCGGCAATAACTCCCTTTTCGCTGATAAAATCAAATAAAGATTTACCAGTTCCGTGAGTTAGTATTGAAATTTGAGAACCTCTTTCTTCTTTATTTTTTGGTGTGATAATTTCAAAATTCGCTTCAGCGTATCGTTTAGAAATATCTTTAATAATAAACTCTAAATAAGCTGACAGTTGATCGCGTTTGGCAAAAATATTTTCCATTCCAGCCGCTTCAAAAATATCCAGGGAAACTTTATGAGCTGCCATAGCAAAAACCGGAGCATTACTCAGTTGCCACCCATCAGCGCCTTCAGCAGGGGTAAATTCTTTGTTCATTTTAAATCTATCTTCAGAAGGAGTTCCCCACCAACCTGCAAATCTTTTCAAATCAGGATTTTTACCATGTTTTTCGTGTACAAAGTATCCCGAAACACTTCCAGGACCTGAGTTGAGATATTTATAAGAACACCAAGCTGCAAAATCAACTTTCCAATCGTGTAATTTTAATTCTACATTTCCTGCAGCATGCGCTAAATCAAAACCTACAACAGCGCCCACTTTATGACCAATTTCCGTAATATGAGCCATATCAAATTTTTGACCAGTATAATAATTGACTCCACCAATCATTATTAAGGCAATAGAATTCCCATGGATCTTAATCGCATCTTCAATATCTTCTTCATTAATAGTGTATTCTCCTTCTCTAGGAGTTATTTCTATAATGGCATCGTCTGGCTGATAGCCATGAAACTTCACTTGACTTTCTAAGGCATATTGATCGGATGGAAAAGCTTTTGCTTCACATAAAATTTTATATCTACGTTCAGTAGGATTGTAAAATGAAGCCATTAATAAATGTAAGTTGGTGGTTAATCCATTCATTACGCCTACTTCACTTTCTTTTGCTCCAACTACAGCTGCTGTTCCTTTTTTAAATTGTTCATGATAAGAATACCAAGGATTTTTTGCCATAAAATGACCTTCTACACCATATTTTGCCCAATCATCTAATTCTTGATTGAGTGCTTCTTTTGCTTTTTTTGGCATCAATCCCAAACTATTACCAGTAAAATAATAACAACCATTTGGATTGAAATTGGGAAAATGAAATTGATTTCTAAATTCTGCTAGAGGATCGATATTATCCAACTCTTGAGCAAATTGTAAGGTATTTTTAAAATCCATTTGAATACTTTTGGTTCAAAGATACAAAGCCGTAAACTTAATTAGAAGTAAATTCTAATAATCCTCCAAAAAAGATAAAAAATACATGGAAATATCAAAATAGACTCTATAATTAAGGAGAAATAAATCTCTTTTGCATCTTTTTTAATATTAAATACCATTAAAATTCCAATTAAAAGACTGATTAAATAGCTTAATAAAATTACTTTTTTATCTGTGATGAATAATAAGTTAGATATAATTGCAAAGCCACTAATTGATAAAATTCCTACAAAAATGGTAATGTATTTACTTTTTTCTAAACCGTAATGACTAGCAATTGTTTTGATATTTAAACTTTTATCGTATAGCATGTCTCTAATGTCAAAAGGAATGGTTTGAAAAACTAGAAAAGCTAAAAAAGCAATGTTGAAAAACAAAATTTCTAAATCCCATGGATGGTCAGACAAGAATAAGGGAATATCAAAGCAAGCGAGCGTCCAAACGATAGCAATTACAAAAACTTTAATGAAGGGTATTTCTCTTAATGCTTTATTATTTTTAAATCCTAATACATACCATATCGATAAGATGGCGACTGGTATTGATAGTAAAAAAAACTGAATAGGAAGATAAAACAACATCAGGCAAGCAATAATTGCCAATAAAAGATTGAAAAAAATCAGCGATCTTTTATTTTTATGAATCCAATACAATCGAATGGAAGCTTGACTTCTATTAGTTTTCTTTATTCTTATTAACCGTTGAAAATTATAGGCAATGAAGGTGGCGCAGAAAATAAAAATAGAATAGATCCACTGGAACTCTAGTAATCCTAAATACAAAGTATTGATATAGGTAATGCTTGCCGCACAAAGTGCAATAAAGAAATTGCTAAAAACAATTAAATGGATAGTTTTTTTAAATAATAATCTCATCAATCTCGAACCTTCTGCTATCTACATTTGTTATTGTAGTTTATCTAAATTCTACATTATTTTTTTTATGACCTATATTAATAACATTTAATCCGTTAAATATTTATTATATATTTGGTATTGAGTAAATTAAATTTTTTATTTTTTTTAATGATTGTTTAAAAATTGAACTAAAATTATGCATGTTCATAGGATTTAAAACAATTAACAATAAGTATATTTGCGTCCATTTTTAATTTAACACATTTGCATCGATGACAACTGCCGAGTTTAAATCAAGACATATAGGGCCTAGAGCTGAAGAAATTCAAGAAATGCTTCAAGTTATAGGAGTGAAATCAATTGAAGAATTGATTGATAAAACTGTTCCTTCAAATATTCGTTTGAAAGCTGAATTAGATGTTCCTAAAGCTTTAAGTGAATTTCAATTCATTAAGCATTTGAAAGACTTAGGTTCTAAAAATAAAATGTATAAATCTTACCTTGGTTTAGGATATCATGGTACTAAGTTGCCTGGTGTAATTCAAAGGAATATATTGGAGAATCCGGGTTGGTATACTGCCTACACTCCGTATCAGGCAGAAATTGCTCAAGGTCGTTTGGAAGCGTTATTAAATTTCCAAACTATGGTTACTGACCTTACAGGAATGGAAATTGCCAATGCATCTTTATTAGATGAAGCTACAGCAGCTGCCGAAGCTATGATTATGTTCTTCAGCAGCAGAAGTAGAGAGGCTAAGAAAAATAATGCCAATCAATTTTTTGTTTCTGAAGAAGTTTTACCTCAAACTTTATCTTTGTTACAAACAAGATCAGAGCCCTTAAATATTGAGTTAGTTGTAGGAAATCATGAAACCATAGAGTGGACAGATAAGATGTTTGGTGCTTTAGTGCAATATCCTGCTTCTAATGGAGAAGTTTACGATTATAGAGAATTTGCAGAGAAAGTTAAAAAGAACAATGCATTTTTAGTGGTAGCAGCAGATATTATGAGTTTAGCTGTTTTAGAATCTCCAGGAAATTGGGGTGCTGATGCTGTGGTAGGTACTACTCAGCGTTTTGGTATTCCAATGGGTTTTGGTGGGCCTCATGCTGCGTATTTTGCTACTAAAGATGAGCATAAACGAAATATTCCTGGTAGAATTATCGGAGTTTCAGTGGACGCAAATGGCAATAGAGCCTTAAGAATGGCATTGCAAACACGTGAGCAACATATTAAAAGAGATAGAGCCACTTCCAATATTTGTACAGCTCAAGTTTTGCTAGCAGTTATGGCAAGTATGTACGCTTGTTTCCATGGAGCTAACGGTATTAAAGGTATTGCAACAAATATTCATAGATATGCCAATGCTTTAAGATTGAAATTAGAAGAATTAGGCTTTGAAAATTTAAACGCGAACTTCTTTGACACTTTATTGATCAATACCAAAGATTTATCGGCCAATGAAGTTATAAATGCTGCATTAAAAGCTGAAATTAACCTTAGAAAGGTAGATGATAAAACAATTGCAATTAGTTTAGATGAAACCATTGAATTGGATGAGTTGAATGAATTGTTACATGTTTTTGCTGATTTAAAAGGGAAAACCTCAAAAATAGAAGCCAATGATATAGGGGAAACCAATTTATCTAAGAAAGTAGCGCGTAAAACAGAATTTTTAACCCACGAAGTTTTTAATCGTTATCATTCAGAAACTGAAATGATGCGTTATATCAAGAGTTTAGAAAATAAAGATCTGTCATTGACACATTCTATGATTCCTTTAGGCTCTTGTACCATGAAATTGAATGCAGCTTCAGAGCTTTTTGGATTAAGTTATCCTGAATTTGCTAATATCCATCCATTTGTACCTTCTAATCAAGCGGAAGGTTATTTAGAATTATTGGATAATTTAGAAAATTATTTATCTACTATTACTGGATTTGCCAAAACATCTTTGCAACCTAATTCAGGAGCTCAAGGTGAATATGCAGGTTTGATGGTTATTAGAGCCTATCATAAAGATAATGGAGATCACAATAGAAACATTGCTTTAATTCCATCTTCAGCGCATGGTACCAATCCGGCTTCTGCGGTAATGGCAGGAATGGAAGTAGTAGTGGTTAAGTGTGATGAAAAAGGAAATATAGATGTAGAAGATTTAAAAGCGAAGACAGAGAAACATTCTGAAAATCTTTCTTGCTTGATGATTACTTATCCTTCTACCCATGGTGTTTTTGAAAGCTCTGTTAAAGACATTACAAAAATTATTCATGCGCATGGCGGACAAGTTTATATGGATGGTGCTAATATGAATGCACAAGTTGGGTTAACCAATCCTGCAGAAATTGGAGCAGATGTATGCCATTTAAATTTGCATAAAACATTTGCTATACCTCACGGTGGTGGTGGTCCTGGTATGGGGCCTATTGGTGTGGCTGCTCACTTAGCTCCTTTTTTGCCTTCTAATCCTGTTGTAAAAACCGGCGGAGAAAAAGCCATTACCGCTATTTCTGCTACCCCTTTTGGTAGTGCTTTGGTTTTGACAATTTCTTATGCTTATATTAGAATGTTAGGTTCTAAAGGATTGAGAGAAAGTACAGAATTTGCTATTTTGAATGCCAATTACATGCGCGTTTTATTGGAGGAGAAATTTGATATCCTATATAAAGGAGAAAATGGCTTCGTTGCCCATGAAATGATTTTAGATTGTCGTCCGTTTAAAGGAGAGACAGGTATAGAGGTAGTTGATATCGCTAAAAGATTGATGGATTACGGTTATCATGCACCTACAGTTTCATTTCCTGTTGCCGGAACTTTAATGGTAGAACCAACAGAGAGTGAAAGCAAAAAAGAAATGGATCAATTTGTAAATGCTTTACTATCTATACGAAATGAAATAGAAGCCATTAATAATGGAACTGCTGATAAGGTAAACAATGTATTGAAAAATGCTCCTCATACCATTAATGAAATCGTTGCTGAAGAATGGAATTATCCTTATACAAGGACAAAAGCAGTGTTTCCTTTAGCCTATGTTCAAAATAATAAATTTTGGCCATCTGTTAAAAGAGTAGATGATGCATACGGCGACCGTAACTTAATTTGCAGCTGTATTCCTATTCAAGATTATGAAGAACCAGTGCTCCAATAAGTCAAAGTTTAAAAAAAATATTTTGGTTATTTAACTGATAAAAGTTTTATTTTATTAAAAAAGTCTTACTTTTATATTTGATAATTTAATTGTTTAACTAAAAACACACAAAAATGAAAAAGAATTACTTTTTAACAGGTGCGTTTCTTTTAGCTTCTACATTAACTTTTGCTCAGCAAAATAAAATGATAGGTAATGAAGCTTCAATGAACTTTTCACCTTTAACAGCTGATGAATTAAAAATCAATTCATCTATTAATAATGATAAAGCATTCGGAGATACTTTATTTTACGAAGATTTTGGAACAGGATTTTCAACCAATGGTTGGGTTTCTAGAGATGTAGGGGCTAATGGTTTTGATTGGACGTATACCACTACTAATCCAACAGGGAATTATACTGCTACCCTTCAGCCTATAGCTTCTACTACAGGTGCTAATGGATTTGCAGCTTTGTTTAGTGACTTTTACAACACTTCTACTCCTCAAACGGCATTTTTGAATATGGATTCTTATCTAACGTCAGGGCCTATTACTGTTACACCTAAAGGAAGTGTATTTTTAAGATGGCAACAATCTTTAAGATACTGTTGTAATTCAGGCACAGTGCAAATGCTAGTAGAAGTAAGTACGGATAGTTCAACTTGGGTGTCCTACAATGCTAAAGCTGGTATTTCTGTTAATACGGCTACTACACAATCTGCTGAGATAAATATTTCTGCAGTTGCTGCTAATGCTAGTACTATCTATTTAAGATTTTATCAAGGTGCATCTTCTCATTATTATTGGATGATTGATGATGTTGCTTTAGTAGAAGGACCTGCAAGTAATGTAAGACTTTCTGATATTCATTCTTCTTTTGGATCAAAAAAGTATGAAGGATATTACACACAAGTTCCTGCTTTTCAATCACAACCACTTTCTTTTTTCTCAGATATTGAGAATAATGGTTCATTTGCTGCAACAGGTGTTAAGTTAAAAGTAGATATTGAAAAAGGTTCTACTAACGTTTATACGGACAGTTCTGCTGCTGCTACATTGGCTCCATTGCAAGTTCAAGAATTTAACATTGCCAATGCATATGCGAATTTAGGTGGTATGGGAGATTATTCAATTACTTACAATGCTTTAGATGATTCGGTGAATCAAGTTCCTGCCTCTGCAGTTCGTCAGATTGATTATAAAATTTCTGATACTGTTTTTGCTAGAGATTATGGTGTTCCAGGTGCTACGGTTGGACCAGGTAGTTATGTTAATGGAGATGTAGATGGTTCTAGAATTGGATTGAAATATACTTTGGATACTGCAGCTTTTGTAACTTCTATTTCTTATTACATTGCTGATAGAGCAGATGTAGTAGGTGCTGAAATGAGAGCGAAAATTTGGTCTTTTGATACCACTCAAGCTTCCTTAAATGGTGCATTTATTACAGTTGTGGCTGAAAATCCACTACCTTACATCATTACCACTGCAGATAGAGGTACTTGGAAAACTATTAACATGCTTCAGCCAGTTAGTTTGCCTGCAGGTCAATATGCTGTTGTAGGAGAACAATCTTCAGGTAATAGTAGTAATTTTAGATTGTATTTTGGTAGAGATGTTGAAAGTGAGAAGCTTCAACCTTTTGGATCTGATCCATTAACTTCAGAGTGGGTTACATTTGTATATGCTGCAGGTGCTGCTACACCAAGTTGGGGTTGGATTATGAATCTACCAATGATTAGATTGAATGTACAAGCTACAGTTGATATTAATGAAATTAATGAAACAGTAAATGATTTCACTGTTTCTCCTAACCCTAACAACGGTCAATTTAAAGTGAATATTTCTGCATTAAATGCGAAATTTACTTTGAATGTAAGAAACATTATGGGTCAAGTAGTTTATACTGAAAATGTATCTGTACAAAATTCTTTATCGAAAGAAATTAATCTTTCTAATTTAGATAAAGGTATTTACTTTGTATCAGTAGAAAACGAAGTAAGTAAAGAAGTGAAAAAAGTAGTGATTAGATAATATTTTAATCATTCTTTAGAATAGAGAATCCACACCCTCCCCAAGTAACTTGGGGATTAGGTGTGGATTTTTTTTGTTTAAGAAATTACAACCAATTACGAGCAAAAGTAAATTTGAATAAAAAGTCTTATATTTAGAAAGCTAAAAATTTATTATCAACCAATCCTCAAATAATGAAAAAGAAATACTTTTTTACTGTATTGTTAATAGTAAGTTCTACCTTGATTTTTGCACAGCATAATAAAATGTTAGGTAGCGAGGCTTCAATAAGTTTTTCATCTGTTACAGTTGATGAATTAAAATTTAAATCATCTATTAATAATGACAAAGCCTTCGGAGATACTATATTTTATGAAGATTTTGGAACAGGATTTTCAACCAATGGCTGGGTTTCTAGAGATGCAGGAAATAATGGTTTTGATTGGACGTATACCACTACTAATCCAAGTGGCAACTACACGGCTACTCTTACTCCTATAAATTCTACTACAGGGGCAAATGGTTTTGCAGCTTTGTTTAGTGATTTTTATAACACTTCTACTCCCCAAGTCCCATTTTTAAATATGGATTCTTATTTGACTTCAGGAGCTATTACAGTTTCCCCTAAAAAAAGTGTTTTATTGAGATGGCAACAATCATTAAGATACTGTTGTAATTCAAGTACAGTAGAAATGGAAGTTGGAGTAAGTACTGATAGTATAAATTGGGTAACCTACGATGCTAAAGCAGGTATTTCTGTTAATACGGCTACTACGCAGACGGTTGAGTTAAATATTTCTACAGTGGCTGCAAATGCTAGTACTATCTATTTAAGATTTTATCAAGGTACATCATCTCATTATTACTGGATGATTGATGATATTGCTATAGTAGAAGGCTTTAAAAATAATATAATCATAGGCGAAACTTATTCGATTAATGGATCTAGTTCAAATGATGGGTTCTATACACAAGTTCCTCAATTTCAAACTCAACCTTTATCTTTTACTGCAAACATTATGAATAATGGAGGTTTGACTGCTACTAACGTAAGATTGCAAGTAGATATAGAGAAAGTTGGAATAACCCAGGCAATTTATTCCGATTCATCAAATTTTGATAATCTTTCTCCATTTACATCAAAATATTTTAAAATTTCAAATAGTTCATATCAAAACATAGATGGAGTAGGGGATTACACTATAAAATATATGGCAAAAAGTGATTCCATCAATCAATTACCACAATCTGCTTTAAATGAAATTGAATTTAAAATTAGTGATACCGTATTTGCACGGGATTATGGCGTGCCAAATGGTTCTGTGGGATTTTCTTCCTTTGGGAGTTCTAATGATACTGGTAGAATAGGAACTAAGTTTTCCTTGAATACTAATTTTGCTTTATCTTCTGTATCTTATTTTATAGCAGATAGAGCTGACGTAGTAGGAGTAGTTATAAAAGCTCAAGTTTGGAGATTTGATTCTACACAATCCAATTTGAATGCAGCTTTTATACAATTGGTAGCAGAAAATCCAATTCCTTATACTATCACTACAGCCGATAGAGGTAAATGGGTAACTATTCCATTTTTAATTCCAACTTATTTGCAAGCCGGACAATATGTTGCCGCTGTTGAACAATTTTCAGGGTTTTTAAATGGATTTGAAATATATTTAGGTAGAGATATGGTTGCTGAGGAATTACAACGAAATGCGCAGTTTATAAATTTTATATTCGTTAATACTTCCGGTCCTTCTTGGAGTTATATATTGAAACAACCAATGATCAGAATGAATGGATACTTAGTAGAAGGTTTATATAAAAATAAAAACTCTACATCAAACTTGAAGATAATACCTAACCCTAACAATGGTCAATTTAAAGTAGAAATTTCTGCATCAAATGCGAAATTTACGTTGAATGTTAGAAACAATATGGGTCAAGTAGTTTATACTGAAAAAGTAGCTGTACAAAATTCTTTAACGAAAGATATTAATCTTTCTAATTTAGATAAAGGTGTGTACTTTGTATCTGTAGAGAACGAAGTAAGTAAAGAAGTGAAAAAAGTAGTGATTAGATAATTTTAATCATTCTTTAGAATAAGGAAACGGCCCTTCCCTTCCCCCAAGTTACTTGGGGGGGGGAAGGGACGTTTTTTTGTTTAAATATATTGGTCTATTGATAGTTTATTAATTCAAAGGTCATCGAGTGTTTTGAAATTAATTGTTTATGATACACTAGATTTCGGAATGTATCTATTATCTATCTCACGAAGTTTCGTGATGAGCATTTAATTTACTTCGCAAGTCGCTTCATCACTGCTGAAGCAAACACGAAGTCGGAGAGTTCTTTATTATCTGTTTTGAGGATACTTTCATTATCTCCTTCCCACCATTTTTGTCCTTTGTGGATAAAGATAACTTTTTCACCAATTTCCATCACTGAATTCATATCATGAGTTACAATTATAGTGGTGATATTATTTTCTTTGGTGATTTCGCTTATTAATTGGTCAATTACAATAGATGTTTGCGGATCTAGTCCAGAATTAGGTTCATCACAAAAAAGATATTTCGGTTTCATAGCAATTGCTCTAGCTAATGCTACACGTTTTTGCATTCCGCCACTTATTTCTGCAGGATATTTTTTATTAACTCCTTCTAAGTTGACCCTTTCTAGGCAAAAGTTGACTCTTTCCCTCATTTCTTCTATTCCCATATTTGAATGCATCTGAATAGGAAACATTACATTTTCTTCAATCGTCAATGAATCAAAAAGAGCATTACCTTGAAAAAGCATTCCAATTTCCGTTCTAACTTCTTGTTTTTCGTCAGAATTCATAGCAGTGAATTCTCTATTGTCAAAATACACTTTTCCTTGATCGGGCTTAATTAAACCAACGGTGCATTTAGTTAATACAGATTTCCCTGAACCACTTGCACCAATAATTAAATTTGTTTTTCCTGGTTCATAAGTAGCTGAAATATCTTTTATAATTTCCTCTCCATTAAATGCTTTCGATATGTGTTCTATTTTTATCATGCTAAATAAGGAGTAATTGGGTTAATATAAAGTTGACAATCAGTATTAATATGCTGCTTGCAACCACTGCCTTGGTACTTGAAATACCTACTGCCAATGAACCACCTTTGGTAAAATAACCAAAGTAGGAGGGAATAGCAGTAATAATAAATGCAAAAAATATTGTTTTTATAATGGCGTAGTAGACACCAAAAACCTTAAAATCATATTCTAATCCGTAGATGTATTCTGAGGTAGGAATAATATCTGTTGCCCAAGCAACAATATAGCCACCTCCCATGCCAATAAACATACTAATGATTACCAAAAATGGATTAATAATCATTGCAGCTGTAATTTTAGGCAAGATTAAATAGGAGGCTGAATTAATTCCCATTATTTCTAAAGCGTCAATTTGTTCAGAAACACGCATGGTGCCAATCTCAGAGGCTATGCTAGAGCCTACTTTACCGGCAAGTATCAAAGCTATAATAGTTGGAGCAAATTCCAATATCATCGATTGACGAGCAGTAAAACCTACTGTGTATGCAGGAATAAAAGCACTATCAATATTAGAGGCAGTTTGAATAGTGATAACAGCACCCATAAAAAAGGATATAATAGCTATAATACCCAATGAACCAATACCTAAAGAGTCAATCTCAAAAAGTAATTGACGCCAAAAAATCTTCATTTTCTCAGGCTTTTTAAAAGTCCTAAGCATAAGTAAAGAAAATTGACCAAACTGATAGAAAATATTCATGCCTAATTTTTTGCTAAAATAATTAATCTATACTGAATAGAAGCGTATTTAACATTTCAAATTGAAATTAGATGAAGAAACACGAAAAAGAGTTTGCAATTTCAAACCCAAATTATGTTATCACATCAAATAGTATATTTGCTTTCTTTATATAATGGAGATATATACAATTTTAGGCTATTTTGGGGCATTGTTGATCGGCTTAGTTTTAGGGCTTACAGGTGGTGGTGGCTCTATTTTGACGGTTCCAATATTAGTTTACCTTTTATTTTTAGATCCAATAGTTGCCACTGCTTATTCATTGTTTATTGTAGGAAGTACCTCTCTAGTAGGAGCATTGAGAAATATCCCTAAAAAACGAATAGACTTTAAAATTGCAATTGTATTTTCTATTCCTGCATTTAGTGCAGTGTATCTGGTTCGAAAATATTTAATTCATCTAATTCCCGATCAAATTATAGAATGGAATGGCTTTGTTTTGAGTAAAGGCGACGCCATTATGATATTTTTTGCTATAATAATGTTATTGGCTTCTTATTCAATGATTAAAACAAAGAAGCAATCAATTGAAAACAAGGAAACCAATATAATGTTGTTAGCTTTTCAGGCATTGATTGTTGGGTTTTTTACAGGTTTAGTTGGCGCAGGTGGTGGATTTTTAATAGTGCCTGCATTAGTTTTATTTGCAGGACTGCCAATGAAAAAAGCCGTAGCAACATCACTCTTAATAATTGCAGCCAATTCATTAATTGGATTTACAGGAGATATTCAAAATTTAGATATTGATTGGAAATTTTTGACTGTATTCACCCCTTTATCTATTGTAGGAATATTTATAGGAATCTATCTAAATCAATTTGTAGATGGGAAAAAATTGAAAAAAGGATTTGGATGGTTTGTTTTAGTGATGGGTATTTATATCATTCTACGAGAAGTATATAAATGATTTTTTTAGATTGAATAATGTTGGGTTTAAATAAACTGTATAAATAGAAAAGCATGAGAAAATATATGATTTTATTGATTGGAATAATTGCTTCAATAGCTTGCAGTAATATTTCTTCTCAAGAAACTGAAATTTCTGCATCTGCAGATTTAAATGAAAAGCAGGAAGGAGAAATTCTATTAAAACGGAAATGTCAATTTTGTCATCATCCTACAAAAGGAAAAATTGCCCCACCTATGGCAGATGTGAAAGCATATTATATTAAGGAAGGCACCACTCAAGTAGAATTTACAGCTGATTTTATCAATTTTATTTTAGAACCTACAAAGAAAAAAGCTAAAATGTCTGAAGCTGTCGCCAATTTCGGCTTGATGCCTAAGCAGTCGCATTCAAAGGAAATGCTAGAAAAAATAGCTGATTACATTTACAACAATGAATTAGAAAGCCCTGAAAACTCTAAAAAGTAAAGTTACTTATAAGAATTACTAATAAAAAAAGGAGTTGATTACATTCAAAAGGTGAAATAGTGAAAATATCTATAATCTTTTGAAGTGAAGCAGTTACAAATTTTGATTAGAATAGCAGCTTTATTTACATGCCAGTTCTATCTCGTTTAGGTACTGTAGGGCTTTGTCTGCTAATGTCTTTGAAATTTTGTAAGTTGTATATCTTGAATTTCTAGATTGATCATCTAGCCATTTATATTTTGTGGCTATTTTTGGTAAATTGCTTTCGACTAGTTTTGCTCTTGCAGCATGCCTTCCCGGTTGTTTATAAGCTTTCCTAACGTGGGAGATACTTTTACATTGCTCTCCGTTAATTTGGCATGGTAGGATTTTACCTTCAACTAAATGTATAACAGAATAAAATGCAATAGTAACTGTCCAATCATTGTATTTACCTTCACTATGTAGCTTAACACAGAGTTCTTTATTTCTTAGACCGTGTTGAGTTTTTTTATTGTTAGGCATGGTAGTTTTCGTGATATGTATATCCATCCTCATCCAATAAATCAACCTCTAAAGTTTCACTTGGAACTAATGATATGTCAAGGGTCTCATCAAATAACTTCGAGAATATAGTTTTTAATTCAAAAATGTACAAATAGACTTCATCTATAAATTTATCATCAATAAGCTTCTCTTCAGATATTGAAATTATAGCGCTAGGACGCTCAATAGATAAATTTAAAAATAATCCATTTGCATCTACTCCAACCTTTCTAACTACCTTTTTTGAGAGGATATAAATTTGATTTGCTTTAGCTGAGAAATTTTCCATTTCCTTTGAAAGGATATCCTGAATAAACTGACTAACTCCATTAGATTTTCCGTCTGCATACCCTGTAGAGTATGCTTCAGCTACAACATCAACTGAATAGAAATTTTCTTTCTTTTGATTAGCAACTTCACCTTTACAAGTGTTTAAATATTCTTGAAATGATTTATCGTAATTTTTATTGGGAGTTGATAAAACCATAATTAATATTTTTATAATATTATTAATACTGAATACATGTATGGTCTGTATCCAAAAGAATAAGTCATGTAAAAATACATGCCTGAACCCTCATATACAAAAGTACTTCAATTTTATACATGAACTTTATTTGGTAAGTATTTTTAAGAGACTGATTTGTATTAATCTATACACTTTTGAATGTATTTTAACTGAGGCTTGTGTAACTTTTCAATCATTTTTATACTAATTTTTTGTCGTTTTGTTATCTTAAAAATGATGTTAAAAGTGCTTTTTTATTGGTATTAGCCTGCGATTTATTGTTTGGTGAGGTTGAGATGAAGTTGAAAGTCTAATTCTCGTTAATAAATCCATCAATTACAGTTTCTAATAAGGAAAGGTTAAGCAAACAAGAAAAAACTAAAATGTCTGAAGCTGTCGCCAATTTCGGATTGATGCCCAAGCAGTCGCATTCAAAGGAAATGCTAGAAAAAATAGCTGATTACATTTACAACAATGAATTAGAAAGCCCTGAAAACTCTAAAAAGTAAAGTTAGTTATCAGAATTACTAATAAAAAAAGGAGTTGATTTCTCAACTCCTAGTAGTAGCGGGGATTGATGTTGAACCTTGGTCATGCCTCAGGCAGATATGAGCCATCTGTTGAAAAATTTAATTTTAACCATTCTCTTCCTTTCCCAGATTTTAAGAATTTTTCTCTATTCATTGCTTTAGCTTTAGAATTGAAAAATTCAACATAAGTTACTTTCCAAGGACGATATTTAATCGTCCATCCTTTTTTACTTAAAAGATTATGAGATTTGAATCTCTCAATTAAATTAGACGTATAACCTGTGTAATGTTTATTAAAACGAGCAGAATACAAAATATAAACAACGAATTCTTCTTCCATAAGAGCAAACAAAAAAAGGAGTTGATTTCTCAACCCCTTATAGTAGCGGGGACAGGACTCGAACCTATGTCATGCCTCAGGCAGATATGAGCCATCTGTTGAAAAATTTAATTTTAACCATTCTCTTCCTTTCCCAGATTTTAAGAATTTTTCTCTATTCATTGCTTTAGCTTTAGAATTGAAAAATTCAACATAAGTTACTTTCCAAGGACGATATTTAATCGTCCATCCTTTTTTACTTAAAAGATTATGTGATTTGAATCTCTCAATTAAGTTAGATGTATAACCTGTGTAATGTTTATTAAAACGAGCAGAATACAAAATATAAACAACGAATTCTTCTTCCATAAGAGCAAACAAAAAAAGGAGTTGATTTCTCAACCCCTTATAGTAGCGGGGACAGGACTCGAACCTATGTCATGCCTCAGGCAGATATGAGTCATCTGTTGAAAAATTTAATTTTAACCATTCTCTTCCTTTCCCAGATTTTAAGAATTTTTCTCTATTCATTGCTTTAGCTTTAGAATTGAAAAATTCAACATAAGTTACTTTCCAAGGACGATATTTAATCGTCCATCCTTTTTTACTTAAAAGATTATGAGATTTGAATCTCTCAATTAAATTAGATGTATAACCTGTGTAATGTTTATTAAAACGAGCAGAATACAAAATATAAACAACAAATTCTTCTTCCATATGAACAATCAAAAAAAGGAGTTGATTTCTCAACTCCTTGTAGTAGCGGGGATTGATGTTGAACCTATGTCATGCCTCAGGCAGATATGAGTCCTCCGAGCGACTACAAAAAGTATCAAACAAAAAAGGCTGAGAATTAACTCAACCTTTTTATAGTAGCGGGGACAGGACTCGAACCTATGTCATGCCTCAGGCAGATATGAGTCCTCCGAGCGACTACAAAAAGTATCAAACAAAAAAGGCTGAGAATTAACTCAACCTTTTTATAGTAGCGGGGACAGGACTCGAACCTATGTCATGCCTCAGGCAGATATGAGTCCTCCGAGCGACTACAAAAAGTATCAAACAAAAAAGGCTGAGAATTAACTCAACCTTTTTATAGTAGCGGGGACAGGACTCGAACCTATGTCATGCCTCAGGCAGATATGAGTCATCTGTTGAAAAATTTAATTTTAACCATTCTCTTCCTTTCCCAGATTTTAAGAATTTTTCTCTATTCATTGCTTTAGCTTTAGAATTGAAAAATTCAACATAAGTTACTTTCCAAGGACGATATTTAATCGTCCATCCTTTTTTACTTAAAAGATTATGAGATTTGAATCTCTCAATTAAATTAGATGTATAACCTGTGTAATGTTTATTAAAACGAGCAGAATACAAAATATAAACAACAAATTCTTCTTCCATATGAACAATCAAAAAAAGGAGTTGATTTCTCAACTCCTTGTAGTAGCGGGGATTGATGTTGAACCTATGTCATGCCTCAGGCAGATATGAGTCCTCCGAGCGACTACAAAAAGTATCAAACAAAAAAGGCTGAGAATTAACTCAACCTTTTTATAGTAGCGGGGACAGGACTCGAACCTATGTCATGCCTCAGGCAGATATGAGTCATCTGTTGAAAAATTTAATTTTAACCATTCTCTTCCTTTCCCAGATTTTAAGAATTTTTCTCTATTCATTGCTTTAGCTTTAGAATTGAAAAATTCAACATAAGTTACTTTCCAAGGACGATATTTAATCGTCCATCCTTTTTTACTTAAAAGATTATGAGATTTGAATCTCTCAATTAAATTAGATGTATAACCTGTGTAATGTTTATTAAAACGAGCAGAATACAAAATATAAACAACAAATTCTTCTTCCATATGAACAATCAAAAAAAGGAGTTGATTTCTCAACTCCTTGTAGTAGCGGGGATTGATGTTGAACCTATGTCATGCCTCAGGCAGATATGAGTCCTCCGAGCGACTACAAAAAGTATCAAACAAAAAAGGCTGAGAATTAACTCAACCTTTTTATAGTAGCGGGGACAGGACTCGAACCTATGTCATGCCTCAGGCAGATATGAGTCCTCCGAGCGACTACAAAAAGTATCAAACAAAAAAGGCTGAGAATTAACTCAACCTTTTTATAGTAGCGGGGACAGGACTCGAACCTATGTCATGCCTCAGGCAGATATGAGTCCTCCGAGCGACTACAAAAAGTATCAAACAAAAAAGGCTGAGAATTAACTCAACCTTTTTATAGTAGCGGGGACAGGACTCGAACCTATGTCATGCCTCAGGCAGATATGAGTCCTCCGAGCGACTACAAAAAGTATCAAACAAAAAAGGCTGAGAATTAACTCAACCTTTTTATAGTAGCGGGGACAGGACTCGAACCTATGTCATGCCTCAGGCAGATATGAGTCCTCCGAGCGACTACAAAAAGTATCAAACAAAAAAGGCTGAGAATTAACTCAACCTTTTTATAGTAGCGGGGACAGGACTCGAACCTATGTCATGCCTCAGGCAGATATGAGTCCTCCGAGCGACTACAAAAAGTATCAAACAAAAAAGGCTGAGAATTAACTCAACCTTTTTATAGTAGCGGGGACAGGACTCGAACCTATGTCATGCCTCAGGCAGATATGAGTCCTCCGAGCGACTACAAAAAGTATCAAACAAAAAAGGCTGAGAATTAACTCAACCTTTTTATAGTAGCGGGGACAGGACTCGAACCTATGTCATGCCTCAGGCAGATATGAGTCCTCCGAGCGACTACAAAAAGTATCAAACAAAAAAGGCTGAGAATTAACTCAACCTTTTTATAGTAGCGGGGACAGGACTCGAACCTATGACCTTCGGGTTATGAGCCCGACGAGCTACCAACTGCTCCACCCCGCAATATATCTTCAATAAGCAAAAATGCTCATTTAATTTTTTCAAATTCTTTCAATCATTTCATGACTGAGGGTTATGATACGCCTGCGGCGTATACCAACTGCTCCACACCGCAATATATTTTTAACAAGCAAATAGCTTATTTTGTCTTTTTTAATGCTAAATCGCTATCTAGCAGTACTTAAAGTGCTTTAATTTTATAAAAATAAAGCTTGCTTCCTCAATTGGAGTGCAAATATATTATTAGTTTCTTTGCAGTGCAAATAAAATGCAATAAAAATGTTACATAAAGCAGGATTTGTCAATATTATCGGAAACCCAAATGTAGGGAAATCTACATTGATGAATAGTTTGGTTGGTGAAAAAATGTCAATCATCACTTCAAAAGCACAAACTACCCGTCATCGAATTTTGGGAATTGTAAATGATGATGATTCGCAAATTGTATTTTCAGATACTCCTGGCGTGTTGGAGCCTAATTATAAGCTGCAAGAAGGAATGATGAAATTTGTTTTTTCGGCACTAGAAGATGCAGACATTATTTTATTAATTGTAGATGCTTACGACCAAATCATTAAAAATGAAAAAGTTTTAAAGCGTTTGCAGACAATTGAAGTACCAATAATTATAGTGGTCAATAAAATGGACTTAATTGAGCAAGAAAGATTGGAAAAAACAGTTGAGCTTTGGAAAGAGCAATTTCCTAATGCAGAGATTTTACCAATGTCTGCACTTCATAAATTGGGCGTAGATAGTTTATTGATGAAGATAAGATCATTGTTGCCTGAATCTGCACCTTATTTTGAAAAAGATGCATTGACAGATAAGACAGAACGGTTTTTTATGGCAGAAATAATTCGTGAAAAGATTTTTATGAATTATAAAAAGGAAATCCCCTATTCTTGCGAAGTGGTGGTAGAATCTTTTAAGGATGAAGAAAAAATAGTTCGAATTGCTGCTAATATTATGGTTGCAAGAGAATCTCAAAAAGGAATTTTAATAGGTCACCAAGGTAAAATGTTGAAGAAAGTTGGGACAGCCGCTCGATTGGACATGGAAAAGTTTTTAGATAAGAAAGTGTTTTTAGAATTATATGTGAAAGTTGATAAAGACTGGAGAAATGAAGATTCTAAATTAAAGCGTTACGGCTATTTATAAGTAGAAAATATGGCAAATATTGTTGCAATTGTGGGTCGTCCAAATGTTGGAAAGTCAACCCTATTCAATAGAATTACAGAAAGTAGAAAGGCTATCGTAGATGAACAAAGCGGTGTAACTCGTGATCGACATCATGGGCATGCTAATTGGTCTGGTAGAGAATTTACGATTATAGATACTGGTGGATACATCAACGGATCAGATGATGTTTTTGAAGATGAAATTAGAAAACAAGTAGAAATTTCTATTCAAGAAGCAAATATTATTCTTTTTGTGGTAGATGTAACTGCTGGTATTACAGATTTAGATGATGTTGTAGCCGATATGCTACGTAAAAGTGATAAGAAAGTATTTGTGATAGCAAATAAAGTGGATAACAATGAAAGGTGGGGCGAATCTGCTGTTTTTCATTCATTTGGATTAGGTGCTCCGCATAATATTTCTTCTATCAGTGGTAGCGGTACAGGTGATTTATTAGATGAAGTTATTGCTGAGTTTCACGATGGAGATGAAGAAGAAATTGACATTCCAAAATTTGCAATTGTAGGACGACCAAATGTTGGAAAATCATCTTTGGTAAATGCGTTAATTGGGCAAGAAAGAAATATTGTTACAGATATTGCTGGCACAACTAGAGATGCTTTAGGAACACGTTATAATGCGTATGGATTCGACTTTATTTTAACGGATACAGCAGGATTGCGTAAGAAAGGCAAAGTTGAAGAAGATGTAGAATTTTACTCCGTTATGCGTACCATTAGAGCAATTGAAAATTGTGATGTTTGTATCTTATTAATGGAGGCGGACAAAGGAGTGATGGCTCAGGATATGAATATCTTACAATTAGCTTTGAAAAATAAAAAGGGAATTGTAATAATGGTCAATAAATGGGATTTGATTGCTGAAAAGGGAACAAATACCATGAAAGAATTTAAGCAAGCAATTTTAGCTAAAATTGCTCCTTTTAGTGATGTGCCGATTATTTTTACCTCCGTAACTCAAAAACAAAGAATATTTAATGTGTTGGAAGAGGGAGTTCATGTTTACCAAAATAGAATTCGTAAAATTCCTACCAATAAATTAAATAAGATAATGCTTCCTATTATTGAAGCGGTTCCACCTCCTGCAGTTAAAGGAAAATACATTAAGATTAAGTTTGTAAATATGTTGCCGACTTTTAAACCAACATTCGTGTTTTATTGCAACCTTCCTCAATATGTAAAAGAGTCTTACCGTAGATTTTTAGAGAATAAATTAAGAGAAAATTTTGATTATACTGGTGTTACAATTCAATTATTTTTTAGAGATAAGTAATTGAATTAAAAAATAGTTCAAACTAAAAAGTCCCTTCTCATAAAATGAGAAGGGACTTTTTTTATGCTATTTAGATTAGAATTAAATTCCAAATGCAGCTTTAATTTTATCTACATAATCTAATTTTTCCCAAGTAAAAAATTCTACTTCTTTGGTTTCTTCATTTCCACCAATAGTCAATTTTATATTCTTTTTGTAAGGTTCTCTACCAAAATGACCATAAGCAGCAGTATCAGCGAATATAGGATTGGTTAAACCAAAACGCTCTACAATGGCAGCAGGTCGCATATCAAATATCTCATTGATTTTTTTAGCGATAGCGCCGTCTTTCATATCTACTTTTGAAGTACCATAAGTATTCAAATATAAGCCAACTGGTTTAGCAACTCCAATAGCATAAGCTACTTGCACTAAAACTTCATCAGCTAAACCTGCAGCTACCATGTTTTTAGCAATATGTCTAGTAGCATAAGCTGCAGATCGATCTACTTTAGATGAATCTTTTCCTGAAAATGCTCCACCACCGTGAGCACCTTTACCACCATAAGTATCTACAATAATCTTACGACCTGTTAAACCAGTATCTCCATGAGGACCACCAATTACAAACTTGCCTGTTGGGTTGATGTGGTAAATAATCTGATCATCAAATAATTCCTTCAAATGAGCCGGTAGTTTATTGATGATTCTTGGCATTAAATACTTTTTCAGATCTTCATCAATTTTCTTTAACATTACAGCTTCCTTATCAAAGTCATCATGCTGAGTAGAAATTACAATAGTATCGATTCTAACAGGTACGTTATTATCGTCATATTCAATAGTAACTTGACTTTTAGAGTCAGGACGAAGGTATTTAATTTCGTTATTCTCTTTTCTAAGTGCAGCTAATTCTTGTAATATCTTATGCGACAAATCCAAAGCTAATGGCATGTAACTATCCGTTTCTTTGGTAGCATAACCAAACATCATCCCTTGGTCACCTGCACCTTGCTCAGCATATAATCCCTGACCTTCTTCTACACCTTGCCTAATATCAGGTGATTGCTCATGGATTGATGAAATAACTCCACATGAATCAGCATCAAACATATATTCTGACTTAGTATAACCAATTCTTTTGATGACATCTCTTGCAATTTGCTGAACATCAACATAAGCGGTAGTTTTAACTTCTCCACACAATACCGTAAGCCCAGTTGTAACCACTGTTTCACAGGCTACTTTAGAACGAGGATCACTTCTTAAAAACTCATCTAAAAGAGCATCTGAAATTTGATCGGCAACTTTATCAGGATGTCCCTCTGATACCGACTCGGATGTAAATAAATATGACATTAAATTAATTTTATTTTATTGATTTGTTAAACGGTTGCTAAATTACGATTTGACTTAGATATATAAAAGCATAAATGATTTTTTTAAAATTTAGTCAATTGCTTGAAAATATCTTCCAATTTTTGACTGTCTTTTTGTAGTGTAAGTACTGATATTCCTTCAGATACTGCAAAATTAAAAATTGAATTTCGCAAATCTATATTGGCTTCACTTTCTATTTTGTATTGATTTTCACCAATTTTTGTGAGCTGTTTTATGCCTTTTATTGATTTTAAGCTGGCTTCATTTACGATTCCTTCAAATTCTACTGTAATAATTATCTTTTCTGTAGAAAGCGTTGATAATTCTTTGGCAGATTTATTGGCAACTAAAATTCCTTTATTGACAATCATCACTCTATCGCAAATGGCTTCAACCTCTTGCATTATATGAGTAGAAAGCATCACCGTTTTTTCTTTTCCTACGTTTTTTATTAAATTTCTAATCTCAGTTAATTGATTAGGGTCTAATCCTGTAGTTGGTTCATCCAAAATCAAAACCTTTGGATCATGAACTAACGCTTGTGCTAATCCAACTCGTTGACGATAACCTTTTGATAAAGCACCGATTTTTTTATTTTGCTCAATGGTTAATCCTACTTTTTCAATCATCTCATCTACTAATGCTTTGGTTGGTTTTAAGCCGTGAATTTGTGCAACAAATCCAATTGACTCTCTAACATACATATCCAAATAAAGAGGGTTGTGTTCGGGTAAATAACCAATTTGAGACCTAACTTCTAAGGCGTTTTCTATAGTATCTAATCCACATACACTTACTCTTCCACTAGTTGGCGGAATATAAGTTGTGATAATTTTCATCATTGTGGATTTGCCTGCACCATTTGGCCCTAAAAAACCAACTATTTCTCCAGGCTTCACTTCAAAACTCACATCATTTAATGCGCTTTGTTTTCCGTATATTTTACTTATATTCTCTACCTTTATCGACATGCTTAAATAATTTGTACCGATTGCTCATTTATAATAGTCTCAATAAGTTGGACTATTTTAATGATGTATCGGTATTTACATTTGTCTTAATGGACTTTATTCCACTAATTATTTGTATTAATATTTGCCGAATTTACTAATTTTAAGCTGTTGACTATTGTTAAATTAATTGAAATTCAAGTTTGAAAGGAGTTGTAATAAAATCAACTGGAAGTTGGTACACAGTAAGGGGTGAAGACAATCAAATCTATGATTGTAGAATAAGAGGTAAGTTTAGAATAAAAGGTATCAAAAGTACCAATCCTATTGCTGTAGGTGATAGAGTAGGGTTTGAAGAAGATCAAGGTAGTTACGTCATTCACCAATTAGAAAAAAGAGATAACTACATCATTCGTAAATCAATTAATTTATCCAAACAAACACATATTATTGCTGCAAATGTAGATCAAGCGCTGCTATTTGTAACTTTAAAAATGCCGGAAACATCTTTGGAGTTTATCGATCGTTTTTTGATAAGTGCTGAGGCTTATCATATTCCTGTTAAAATTGTTTTTAATAAAATTGATATTTACAATGAGAAGGATATGACTCAATTGAGAAACACCAAAAAGATTTATGAAAATGTTGGCTATGAATGCATAGAGGTTTCTGCTGAAAAAAATATTAATCTTGATGAAATTAGAGAAATACTTAAAGATAAGATAAGCATGTTGTCAGGTCATTCAGGAGTAGGGAAGAGTACCTTAATCAACCAATTGGATGATAATTTAGAGCTAAAAACCTTAGCTATTTCTGAAGCCAATAAATCAGGAATGCATACCACTACTTTTGCAGAAATGCATCCATTAATATTTGGTGGAGATATTATAGACACACCCGGTATTAAAGGTTTTGGAGTAGTCGATTTGGCAGAAGTGAATATAAGTCATTATTTTCCAGAGATGATGAAACGATTAAGTGAATGTAAATTCAATAATTGTATTCACGTCAATGAACCTGGCTGTGCTATAAAAGATGCTGTGGATAATGGAGAAATAGCTCCTTCAAGATATTTGAGTTATTTGAGTATCATTGAAGACGATAAAGAGGAATCATACAGAGGAAAGGGATATTAATGAGAGTAGTATTACAAAAAGTTAGAGAAAGTGAAGTAGTCATCAATGAGAAACCTAAAGCGAAAATTGGAGCAGGATTATTAATTCTTTTAGGAATTGAAGCAGCTGATGAAGAGGAGGATATTGAATGGTTATGTAGAAAAATTGTCAATATGAGAATTTTTAATGATCCTGAAGGTGTAATGAATTTATCGGTAAAAGATATTGATGGTGAAATAATAGTGGTGAGTCAATTTACCTTACACGCTAATACAAAAAAAGGAAATAGACCTTCGTATATGAGAGCTGCCCAACCTCAAATTGCTGAAAAGTTGTATGAAGCATTTAAAAAGCGATTGATTGTTGATTTAGGGAAAGAAATACAATGTGGTGAATTTGGTGCCGATATGAAAATAAGTTTGATCAACGATGGACCAGTAACCATAATAATAGATTCAAAAAACAAAGAATTATGACTTTAGCTGACGCTCAAAAAAAAGTAGATGATTGGATAAATGAATATGGGATTCGATATTTTAATGAATTAACCAATATGGCTATTTTGACGGAAGAAGTTGGAGAAGTAGCTCGAATTATGTCTAGAGAATTTGGTGAACAATCTAAAAAGGAATCGGATAAAGGAAAAGAGTTGGGTGATGAGTTGGCGGATGTATTATTTGTTTTGGTTTGTATTGCCAATCAAACTGGGATAGATTTAGAAGAAGCTTTCAAAAAGAATTTGGAAAAGAAAACAAATCGAGATAGTAAAAGGCATAAGGAGAATGAGAAATTGAAATAAATAGTAAAATTCTAATTCTATTCACCAAAAGTAAGTCTTTTTGGTGAATGTGTTCACTAATAGTTCAACTTAAAATTGGAAAAATTGATTGTCGTTAGAAATGAAAATGACCATTCATATATTTTATAAAATAAAATCTCTAAAATTCTCACTATTTACTACAGTAATGTCTGTTTGATAAGTTTCTGTAAATTTTTTAGGAATTTTTATTTTGGCATTTGAGTTCCATTTAAACTCGTATCCTTTAATCTCTCCATTGTAATCTTCCACCCAATCAACTTCTTGTTGTTGTTTGGTTCGCCAAAAATAATTAGCTTGATTCTTTCTGTCGTAATTAGTTCTTTTTATCCGTTCGGCGATTAAAAAATTCTCCCAAAGTACTCCTACATCATTTCTTAATTCTAAAGGATTGAAATTTTTAATAATAGCATTCCTAATCCCATTATCATAAAAGTAAATCTTTTGATTCATTTTTATCTCATTCCTTAAATTTCTATTGAAACTACCCAATTTAAAAATTACAAAAGCTTGTTCCAGCAAATCAATATAATTACCAATTGTATTTTTATCAACGCCAACTAGTTGCGATAATTCATTGTAACTCACTTCAGAGCCCATTTGTAAGGCAAGAGCTCTCACCAATTTATCTAAAACTTGAGGTTTTCTAATGCCACTTAACGCTAAGATATCTTTGAATAAATAACTGCTTACTAATTCATTTAAAACTTCTTGCTCGTCACCTATCTCATTGATCACCTCAGGATAAAGACCATAGATTAATCTAGTGTTTAATTGTTGTTTTGCAACCAGATATCCAACTTCATTCTCTAATTCTTTCCATGATATTGGATATAAATTGAAAACTCTTTTTCTTCCAGTTAATGATTCGTTTAGTAAATTACCAAGTTCCAAAGAAGAAGAACCACTTATTATTAGTTGTACATTTTTAAATTGATCTGTAATTAATTTTAGAGTGAGTCCAATATTTTCAACAAGTTGTGCTTCATCAATAAATACAAAAGTATGCTGACCAATAATATTTTTTAACTCTTCGGTATTTATATTGGTTAAAGTTGATCTTATTGTAGGGTCATCTGCATTCAGAAATAAATGATTTCTACTTTCGAGTAAATTATGAATTAAAGTAGTTTTTCCAACTTGTCGAGGACCAAGCACCAAAATGGCTTTACCCTTACCAAATAAGGATTCAATTTTTTCTTTTGCTTCTCTTTTTATCATTTTAATAACTCTATTCACCAAAAGTAAGTCTTTTTGGTGAACATATTCACTAAAAGTTAATCTTTTTGGTGAATATTCTCACTGAAGGTTATTATTTCTTAAGTATTAAAAATTATAAATGGCTAATTATTAGGTATTTTACAATGAAAATAGAGGAATTGTCAGATGCACAAAAATTGTCAATATGCGAATTTTTAATGATCCTGAAGGTGTAATGAATTTATCGGTAAAAGGTATTGATGGTGAAATAATGGTGGTGAGTCAATTTACATTACACGCTAATACAAAAAAAGGGAAAAGGCCATCGTATATGAGAGCTGCCCAACCTGAAATTGCTGAAAAGTTGTACGAAGCATTTAAAAAGCGATTGATTGTTGATTTAGGGAAAGAAATACAATGTGGTGAATTTGGTGCCGATATGAAAGTAAGTTTGATCAACGATGGACCAGTAACCATAGTAATAGATTCAAAAAACAAAGAATTATGACTTTAGCTGACGCTCAAAAAAAGTAGATGATTGGATAAATGAATATGGCGTTCGTTATTTTAATGAATTAACCAATATGTCTATTTTGACGGAAGAAGTTGGAGAAGTAGAACGAATTATGTCAAGAGTGTTTGGGGAACAATCTTGTTCGTTAAGATACATGGTTTACAAAGTTAAAGATACATTCTTTACACTAAGTTTTGACATAACCTTATTGATTTAATTTTATCTCTTTTATTTAATTCATCAAAGAAAGCTAAAAATATATTTCTATTAAAAATGGTTCATTAGAAAATATAATAGTGGATTTAAATTTTTATAAAATTTATTCGATTTTTAAATGCTGTTATCTTCTGATTTTTTAAAATCTAATTGATTTAAAGTTTGACTAATCTAGCTCTGCCAATTATATTATCTGATGAGATTACAGTAACGATATATACACCCGATGATAAATCAGAAACAATTAGTTCTGTTTTACTTTTTGGGCCTTCTATTTTTTGTAACAACAGTTGTTTACCATTTAAATCTCTAACTGTAATAATTATATCTTTTAAATCACTGTCAAACTCAACAGTAAAATTTTCTTTTGCAGGATTTGGATATAAAATAATATTAGACTGATTAAGATTATCCAAGTTTGAGTTAGCTGCCTCACTCATTTGTCTATCTAAGTACTCTTTTCTTTCTCCATTTTTAGCTATTGGTGAAAAAATTTGGGCTTTGTATTGTGTTGGATCATTACAAAAATTATTTACTTCAGAAAAGGTTTGTGAAGGCTGACTTCGTTTAAAGTGAACGGGAGGTCCTGTAATCAATTTTATATTTGGAGAAATTTTTGCGCCGGGCTCTAATATAAATCCTTTTAGTGAGTATATAATGCCAGTTTGAGTTGGTAATCCTGTAGATAGTTCAGCACTAATATAAACAGGTCCCTCGAAATAATAACTAATATCATTTGGAATAGATACATTCTGATTAAACTCCTTTATTCCAAGTTCCCACTCTTCTCTAGCTTGATAAAAAATAATGTCTGTGGTTTTTTTAATCAAATCTACTGGGAAAGTAAGTATCTGTGTAAATTTGTTTGGCTCTCCTTCTGAACCCAGATCATAAGACTCCCCTACAATAGAAAATTGAATGAAAATATGTTCTTCAAATGGAGGGAAATAATCAATATCAGGTGGGCGGGACACATCAAAGGGCCAACTACTTTCTCTTAACCACGAAAATTGCATTGGGAGATTAGTTAAATAGTCTAATGAAATAAAAGGAGTTGTTATTTTGTAGTTAGAGTTTTCAGAGTAGCTCATGTTTATATTTCTGAAATAGTTATTTTTTGGAATAGGGTCACAATAAGAATGTTCTTGTTCCCAAAAGTATCCTTTACGCATAAAATCTGCACTTTTATCAATTACGAAACGTGCTAATATTTTGGTCTTTGCAGGGTTAATATTGAGATTAGGGTTGAAAACGTATTTAAGGTCTTCATCCATAAGCTTCATGCCTACTCTAGTTGTATTATAGTAGCTCCACGATTGTGAATTACTATTTGTGGGAGTAATTCCGCATTTGTCATCTTCAATAAATAGCTCAACACGTGGAGTTTTTAGAAGTGCGAATGTGCCTAACCTTTCATTATATGTGGGATAGGCGGGTACTATTTTTCCATTATTGTCAGTGTATGCATTTGTTTGCATAGTTTTATCAGTCCAATTGGATCCAGGGAGGGCTAAGGAGATTCTTGTTGCTGAAATTTCATTTTCCATGGTAAACGTTCCTGTTGCTTTTATATCACCGCTAATTGTAGTAGCACCTTTGTCACCGTCTCCGCATCCTTTAACAAGAGAAGACATGAATTTTGTATTTCCATCAATAATTTTCTGAGCTGAGGCTATTTGTTTTGCCTCAGTTGCTGTTTTAATCCCACTCAAGTTGCCTTCAAGTATTTTAGCATAATCTGAAGTGCATGTTATATAATTTTTCAAGGTTGTTAAATCACTTCTTTCAGAATTGGATCTTGACGGGTGATCCTTTGCAATATCAATCAAATCTGTAAAAGCTTTAATGTTCACAACTGCACCCCCAGTTGCAATTGCAGTTGCGCCTGAAACGCCAGCTGCAATAATTCTTCCAAAAACCATAGCGGCATAGTTCTGATTACCTTTACTTTGAGTTTTTATTGAGCCTGTAATAGAGCCTGTAATGTCTATGTTTGCAGTCTGAACAAAGCGAAATGAAACATCTAATTGTGAGCGACTGTTACACAAACAAGGGTCATAAGCAACAGGTAAAACAAACCAGAAAAATACATTGGGGTTGTTGGTATATTTTACAAATACTGAAATTGCAGTCTCATCAGATTCTTTATCTAGTGGTTGAATGCTTTTCCCTTGAATGCTTAATAGGTTGGTAGCTTTTAGATTATTTTGGTAAGTATTGGTATATGCAGTATTTGGATCTTGGTCGTTTGGAGATTGACTTGGTATCCGTAATTCAATTCTAACGGTTTCATATGTATTATCTGGCTCCATCAATGCTCCAAAAAACCGCATAGTACCACTATATCGGTTGTATAGTATCATATAAGGTAATTTTGGACGAGCGTTAGTTACAGTATTTGGTCCAGGTGGAGTATTAAGTCCGAGACCAATGTTTCCTTGTGCACCAAATTCTACCTTTAATAATTCCCAACCATCTTCAGGTTTATTATTGCTTCCATGATTGGCAGTGATTTGTATGTAGTTTGCATCTATGGGGCCATTAAATGGATTGCGCACCCATACAGGATTTGCTGAGACATTAGATCCGTATATGTAGTAGTATTCATCAGGCACCAATCCACCAACAGGATGCTTAACACGCCATTCGAAATTATTTATTAAGTCTGGACATTCGACATTGATTAAGTTATTTGGATCAGTGCTGATTCCTTGCCCTTCTTCGCAGTATTGATTAGTAGGTGCAGAAGGGTTAGGTGGGCAATTGTTTTGTGATTTTGCTGAAATTACAGCCAATAATAGAAGTTGAAGGTATATTATTTTCATGGTTTTATACTATAAAATTCGGTCTCCAATAAACTCATACTTCACCTTGCCTGAGGGGGGGAGAATTCCCAGATCCTTTTTATTTTTCTAGTATTTTCTATAAATATCCATTCAGTTTTAGATAAGTATATACCCTTTGGGATACAATTTCCAGGATTGTTAACTTTTGTTATTGAGTGATTATATCTTACACAAGACTCTAATTCACAATTAGTTAAAGCTAGCGTGTCAATTCCTGGAATGCCTATTGTTAATGAGATTGGTGCGTTGATTCCTCTAAAGCTTCCAGTATCTAATTTTATTAACTCAAAAATTACCTCATCATTAAGGTTATTCTGGAAGTACCCCTTATATTTTAGATGTTTTTCGTTTAATATCTGAATGAATAGATTTGATTCCGTAAAAAATAAATTTCTACTCACAGTTACTAAAGTATCATCTAAATTACTTAGGCAGTTATTTGGAGGAGTGCGTATAGTAAGGGTGATGTTTATAAAGCTCTCCCAGTTTCCTGCATCTAAATACGTATTAAAATCTACCTCAAAACCATTGCCAAATCTTTTATTTAGTTCAGTACCTATTTGCCATTCGTAGGTACTGTTTAGGTTGCCTTCAGGTGCGTCAAAACGCACACTACTAGCATTGAAAGTATCAGTGGGTACTAGGTTGCACCATTCGGGAGGTGCAGGAAAGCCGCGATCACCCGGGCGAACATTAAAATAGGTATTAACGGTTCTTTTCCCTAGGCAGGGGTCGTAGTTTTCGCATTTAGGATTAGATGCATCGCAGCATGGGTCAGCATCTTTTTTACATCCTATCAAGTAAATAGAGCTGAAGATGAATATTAATAAAATTGGTCGGAGTAGTTTCATTGTTTCTAGTTTGGTTTAATAAATTCTAATAGTTCAGATGTGCTTGTTAATTTTATTGCAGTAAATACACGCCATTCAAAATTATTCTTTAAGTCTGGACATTCAACATTGATCAAGTTATTTGGATCAGTACTGATTCCTTGCCCTTCTTCGCAGTATTGATTAATAGGTGCAGAAGCGTTAGGTGGGCAATTGTTTTGTGATTTTGCTGAAATTACAGCCAATAATAGAAGTTGTAGGTATATTATTTTCATGGTTTACTACTTTTAAATTCGATCCCCAATAAATTCATATTTTTGGTTTCCGCTGGGAGGTGAAAACTCCCAGATTCTTTTTATCTTTTCTGCACCATTTAGAAGTATCCAATCTTCAGAAGAGAAGTACGCATTAGAGAATCTTGAATTACATTGATCTGGTAATAAAATTTTTCGCTTTGTTTGAATATAATTGTAACAGAAGTCTTTTGCACAGGCGCTTGGAAACATCAGAGTGTCTATGTTTGGTAGACCAACCGTTAAAAAAACTGGAGCGTTCTCTCCTCTAAAGCTTCCAGAGTCTTGCTGAATAAATTGTATGATAACTTCTTTATTTTTATTGGAAGTAAAGTATCCTTTGTAGCTCGCAGTCTTTTGGTTAGCAAGAATAATTTGAAAAGTTTTATTTGTAAAAAACAATTCTCTATTTACAGTTACTAAAGTATCATCTAAATTGCTTAGGCAGCTGTTTGGAGGAGTGCGTATATTTAACGTGATATTTATGAAGCTTTCCCAGTTTCCTGCATTTAAATACGTGCTAAAGTCTACTTCAAAACCATTCCCTAATCTTTTATCAATTTCAGTTCCTATTTGCCATTCATAGGTACTGTTGGGGTTCCCATTAGGTGCATCAAAACGTACACTACCGGAATTAAAAGTATCAGTAGGAACCAAGTTGCACCATTCAGGAGGAGGTGGAAAACCATTATCACCCGGTCGTACATTAAAATAGGTATTTATGGTTTTTTTCCCCAGGCATGGGTCGTAGTTTTCACAGTTAGGGTTAGAAGCATCGCAGCATGGGTCAGCCTCTTTTTTACAACCTATCATTATAGTGATGGTGAAAATTAGAGTAAAGAAATATTTTAGGAGATTCTGTGTCATAATAAAATATATTTTAAGCAGTAATAGTTACAATAATACAACTAATTTTTATTATTATATAATTTTAATACGAAAAATTTTTTTATTTTAAAAAAAATTATATTAAATTTAATTCAGATAAATTTTTATACTATATTTGGAAATTAAATGCTTATTAAGCATCTGATTATACATTTAAAATATACTTTTGATCCTCAAATTTTAGGATTATGTGTTCAACGTATAATAAAAAATTTAACTTGTTAAATAGAACTACTTTAAGTTTAATATAATTATTCATTTTAAAAAAATAAACCTATGAAATACAAGAATATTACAATTACGTTTTTGGCATTTACATTAACATCTATTGCGTTTGGTCAGAATACATTTCCATATCCACAGTCTGGCAATATAGGAGTTGGTACTACTTCAACCAATGATTATAAATTAACAGCTGCAAGTTCACTTCAATATAGATTTATTCCTGGTCCTGATGGTAATCCAGGAATTGCTTCAGGTATTATTCCTTTTAGAATACTAGCCGAGGAAGGGGATCCTCTAGGTGAAAATGGCTATGCTAATGCAAATAATTTATCTGAGGCTCGTATTTACTCTTATAATCAGAACCCAGAAGATAATATAATGGTTTATAGTTTACGCAAAGATGGTTCAATTTTTCTTGGAGAAAATATTAATGCATCTAATCCCTATGGTGCAAATTATAGTTTAATATCTGATAAAACTATTTATTCGAAAACAAATATTGTAGCGGAATCAAAGATAGGGATTGGAACCACAAATCCTCAATCTGCTTTAGATGTTTTCGGTAATACTTCAATTAATAATAAAAAGATTTTATTAAGAGGGGCTAATGATCCAAACCATTATTTAAGATGGGGAGGCAATGCTCCTGGAGCAGCTTTTGCCACTGACATGCCTAATGGTCCTGTCTTAGTTGGTTATTCTGGAGGTATTTTAGGAACTACTAATGGTCAAGAAAAAGTAGTTCTTAGGTGGAATGAATTAGGAAGAGTTGGAATTAACGACAATAACCCAGGAGCTAATTTAAGTATTAATTCATCACAATTAAATGATTTAGCTTTTACAGTAAAGAGTAATGCCAATGAAAATTTTAAGGTATTTGGAAATGGGAATGCTGAAGCAACAAAATTAACTTCTTTTGCTCTTTCAGAAGATGCAGCAATATTAGTTCAAAATACTTCTAATTCTAATATTGAATTTAAAGTAAAAGGGAATGGATTTGTGTATGCAAGAGAGGTTCAAGTTTTACTTGGAGCATTTCCTGATTATGTTTTTTCAGCAAATTACAATTTAATGTCATTTGAAAATTTACGTTCTTTTATTTCAACTAATAAACATTTACCTGGTATTAGTTCTGCAAATGAAATTGATTCGGAAGGTATTGGTTTAGGAGAATTAAGTCGTTTACAGATGGAAAAAATAGAAGAGCTCACTCTGTATATTTTAAAATTGGAAGAACGAATTTCAAACCTAGAGAATAAATAGAACTATTTGTAAATAGAACATAAAACACTATCACAAAAAAAAGCCCTTGTTAGAAGTTCTAGCAAGGGCTTAATTTTTAATTGAAAGCTAAAATTATTCAGCTAATACTATTATTTTATTATGTTTTACTTCCACAACTCCGCCATCTACTTCAAAATGTAATTCTTTTGAATTTTCATCAATTACTTTGATGTCGCCTTTTTTCAAAACAGCTACCATAGCAGCATGCCTTTCCAAAATACCAAAAGAACCATCAGCGCCTGGAAAAGAGGCTGATTTTATATTTCCTTCGTAAACGTTTTTGTCAGGTGTAACTATTTCTATTTGCATAATCTAAATTTTAAAGTAAGCTAGAAGTATTATTTATTTTCAGCAAGCATTTTCTCACCTGCTTCAATTGCTTCTTCAATTGTACCTTTTAAGTTAAATGCACCTTCAGGATACTGATCTACTTTACCATCCATAATCATATTAAATCCTTTGATGGTATCGTTGATATCAACTAAAACTCCTTTAAGGCCTGTAAATTGCTCAGCAACAAAAAAGGGTTGAGATAAGAAACGTTGTACACGTCTTGCACGAGAAACCGTTAATTTATCTTCTTCAGATAATTCATCCATACCCAAAATCGCGATAATATCTTGCAATTCTTTATAACGTTGAAGAATTTCTTTTACTCTTTGTGCTGTGTCATAATGTTCTTTACCAACAATATCTGCAGACAAAATTCTTGAAGTAGAATCCAATGGATCTACCGCAGGATAAATTCCTAATTCAGCAATTTTTCTTGACAATACTGTAGTTGCATCTAAGTGAGCAAATGTAGTTGCAGGAGCAGGGTCAGTTAAATCATCCGCAGGTACATATACCGCTTGAACTGATGTAATAGATCCTGATTTAGTAGAAGTAATACGTTCTTGCATCACACCCATCTCTGTAGCCAATGTTGGTTGGTAACCTACTGCTGATGGCATACGACCAAGTAATGCTGATACCTCAGAACCTGCTTGTGTAAATCTAAAGATGTTGTCAATAAAGAAAAGGATATCTTTTCCTTGAGTTTCGCCTGCTTCCTTATCACCATCTCTGTAATATTCAGCTAATGTTAATCCTGATAAAGCAACTCTTGCTCTTGCACCAGGAGGCTCATTCATTTGACCAAAAACGAAAGTCGCTTTAGATTCTTTCATGATTTCTTTATCTACTTTAGATAAATCCCATCCGCCTTCTTCCATAGAGTGCATAAATGCATCTCCGTATTTTATAATTCCTGACTCCAACATCTCACGAAGCAAGTCATTTCCTTCTCTTGTTCTTTCACCAACACCTGCAAACACAGATAAACCACCGTGACCTTTTGCAATGTTGTTAATCAATTCTTGAATCAATACTGTTTTACCTACACCAGCACCACCAAGCAGACCAATTTTACCACCTTTTGCATAAGGTTCAATAAGGTCAATTACTTTAATTCCCGTAAATAAAACTTCGGTTGCCGTAGATAAATTTTCAAATAATGGCGGCTCTCGGTGGATGCTCATTCCATTACTTTTATCAACGTTACCTAAACCGTCAATTGCATCTCCTATTACGTTAAAAAGTCTTCCTTTAATTGCTTCGCCAATTGGCATTTTAATAGGTGTTCCTGTAGCTACAACATCAGCACCTCTTTGCAAGCCTTCTGTAGAATCCATAGAGATGGCTCTACACATTCCCTCACCAATATGAGATTGAACTTCCAAAATTACTTTTTCGCCATTTGGCTTAACTACCTCTAGTGCATCTAAAATGTTAGGAAGTGTACTTCCTTCGCCATCAAAGCTTACATCTACTACTGGTCCAATTATCTTAACTATTTTTCCGTTGTTCTTAGACATTTCTTAAAATTTTGTTATTGAAAAATGTAAAATTTCTTCTCTGAAATTTAGGCTGCAAAAGTAAAATAAAATCATAAGTAATGGAAGCTTTGTTGATATTTTTATTTTACTAATTTTGAGTCCTCTATTTTGAGACTAGAAAACGAAGAAAATTCAATAGTTGAAAATATATCACGATATAGAAAATTTTAAGTCAATTGACTATGCTGTAGTTACTAGCGGTACTTTTGATGGTGTGCATTTAGGTCATTTAACGATAATTGATAGGATAAAGGAGATTGCCAAAAAGCACAATGGAGAAACTGTTTTATTAACATTTTTCCCCCATCCTCGCATGGTGCTTCAAGAAGGCAACGATTTAAAACTGCTAAATACCTTGAATGAAAAGATTACTTTATTAGAAAAAGCAGGTATTGATCATTTAATTATTTATCCTTTTACAAAAGAGTTTTCTCGCTTGAGTTCAGTTGAGTTTGTGAGAGATATTATTTCCAATAAAATTGGTACTAAAAGATTAGTGATTGGTTACGATCATCATTTTGGTAGAAATAGAGAAGGTTCATTTGAGCATTTAAAAGAATATGGTTCGCTTTATGGTTTTGAGGTAGAAGAGATTCCGGCTCAAGAAATAGATGAAGTCAATGTGAGTTCTACTAAAATTAGAAAAGCACTATTAAAAGGTGATATTAAAACTGCCAACGAATATTTGAGTCATCCATTCACCTTAAGCGGAGAAGTTGTTAAAGGCGATCAATTAGGCAGAAAATTAGGTTTTCCCACTGCCAATGTTTGGATAAAAGAAAGCTATAAATTGATTCCTGCGAATGGAATTTATGCGGTTAAAGTGCGAATAAATGATCAATTGCACAATGGAATGCTAAATATAGGTGTTCGGCCAACTGTTTTAAATGCGAATGGAAAACAAACCATTGAAGTAAATATTTTTGATTTTTCTGAAGATATTTATGGAGAAAATATTCAGATTGAAATGGTTGAACGCCTGAGAGATGAAATGAAATTTGAATCTTTGGAAGAATTGACAGAAAATATGAAATTAGATAAGTTAAATACTTTAAAAGTTTTAAGATGAAAGCAATCTTAATTTCTTTTGGGATTATTTTTTGTTTTGGATTAAATGGACAGAATAATTTGCAACCCATTTCTAAAAGTAGTGTTTCCAAATATGATAATTTAAAAACTGCTTTAGCTACACCTTATGATGTGGTTTATTTAGATTTGAGCAATTCTAAACTAAAAACTGTACCAAAAGAAATAGTAGAATTTAAAAATCTTCGGTTTTTGGATTTATCTAATAATCGCCTAGAGAAAATTGATGATTTTATATTTGAAATTCCCAAATTGCAAGAGCTCAATATATCAAGAAATAAACTGTTTGACATTCCGTTAGCATGTGATCAAGCACAAAATTTAATTGTTTTGAATGCATCCAACAATCCAATTCAAAGCATTCCTTATACTATCGGAAGTTTAAAAAGGCTGGAAAAATTAGAATTGTTAAACACGGCTATTCGAATTTTTCCAAAAGAGATGACTGGTTTAACTAGCCTAAAAGTACTAGAGCTAAGAAGTGTAAAAATAGATGAGGAACAAAAAAGAGTGTTGGAAAAATACCTTCCCAACACTCAAATTTATTTTACAGACGGATGTAATTGCGGGCCGTTTTAAAACTTCAAAGACAAACCTGCTAAGAAATTTCTGCCAGCCTGTGGGTAATAAAAATTCTCAGTGATCACATTGCCATAAGCATAAGAGTAGGTATATCCATTAGAACTGTATTTTAAATCAAATAGATTATTGACCAATAATGACAGGTTAATTTCCTTAAAAAGAACATTTTTTATGGAATAATTCAATCGGCCATGATGAACTAAATAAGCATTCAGCTTTTTGTTATCAGAGCTAGTATTGTCCAAGTATTGATCCGACACATATTTACTAATGAAGGCAATACTTAGATTTTTTATGGGTTCGTAAGTCAATTCTGAACCAACAATCAAATTGGGAGAAAAAGAAATGTCTGAGTTCTCTAACTTATTTTCAATGATAGAATTGTCTGAATAATCTGAAATAAAGTCGGTGTATTTTTCAATCTTATTTTCACTGAAAGTAGCATTTGCTTGCCATTTCAAATTTTTCAAAATAGCTAGACCTCCATTTATTTCTATGCCTCTTCTATAGCTATTTGCCACATTTTGACGAATAGGTGAGCCTATATCATTCAAAGCTCCAGTAAGCACCAATTGATTTTTATAAATCATGCTATAAACATTCAATTGCCAAAAGTATTTGGGTTTTTGAAATTTGGCTCCTAATTCTATATTTTTGAGTTTTTCGTGTTTTGGCTTTTTGCCTAGTGGGGCATCTATAAAATCATTTCTCACTGGTTCTCTATTGCTGATAGAGTAAGAGCCATAGGTAGATAAATTAGAGTTAATAGCATAATGAAGACCTGCTTTTGGATTGAAAAATACAAAATACTCATCTACATTGATTGGACTTTGGTCATTATCAATTCCATAAGTTTTATAATTAATTAACCGTATTTGGCCATCTAAAAAAGCAGTCAATTTTTTGGTGATTTTACCTTCAATTTTTAGGTAATTATTAAAATCGACTTTTTTTCCTTTATTGTCGTAATACCTTTCATTGATTGATGAATTGGTAGCTATTTCTGCCCAAATTATTTCTCCGTAATGTCCGCCTACGTATTTATTGAGACCACCACCTACAATAAATTTCAATCGATTATTAGCTTTATAATTTAAACTGTAAGTAAATCCACCAAAATGATTGTCTAAAAACCGTCGTCTAATTAAATTGGTGGTTTTAATCGTATCATTTCCTATAATGACATCGTTTAAACCATAATCCATATAGTTCTGATTGTCTTTATATTCTTCATAATAGCCCAACCCTCTGGTGTAATGAAAAGCTAAATTGCCATTGAATTTTGAATTAAAATCATGAGAAATCAACAATTGATAATGATCTTGTTTGTAATTATCAGTTTGATTTTCATAAAGGTAATAATTGAATGTTCTACCTGAATTTAATAAATTATCCAATTGCTGAGGTGAATAACCCTCATTACTTGCATGCTCTATCATTCCTGCATAATCATTATTTACTCTTGATTCTGGTGTTCCATACCAAGATTGATAAGTCTTTTCTTTTCCACCAAAGGTAATAGCCTTAATGATTGTCTTCTTTCCATAATAACCTCCCGATAAATAGTAAGATTCTAAATTAGAACTTGCTCTGTCTATGTAGCCATCACTTCTAATTTTTGAAAGCCGGCCTTCAAAAGAGAATTTATCATTGATTAATCCACTCCCAAATTGAAAATTGTGTTTAAAGGTGTTGAAAGATCCATAAGTGTTAGAAATTTCAGCATGAGCCTTTGGATTTAAAGTGGTGGTTTGCATATTAATACTTGCTCCAAAAGCAGCTGCTCCATTAGTTGAGGTTCCTACACCTCTTTGAATTTGGATGCTTTCTAATGAACTCGCTAAATCGGGCATATTCACCCAAAAAACACCGTGTGATTCTGCATCATTCATGGGAATTCCATTGACAGTTACATTTATTCTGCTAGCATCACTTCCTCTTATACGCATTGAAGTATAGCCAATTCCTGCTCCAGCATCTGATGTGCTAACAACAGAGGGAGTATTTTCCAATAAATAGGGTATATCTTGCCCTAAATTATTTTTTTCTATTTCCTCTTTCGAAATATTGGTATAGGTTGCTGCAGAAATTTCAGAAACTCTAGTTGCTTCCACCAATACTTCATCTTGCAAATAACTTTTTTCATTTAAAGAAATCGAAATTTGCCTGTTTTCGTTCAATTGAATGGAAATGGAAGTATCTTTAAATCCAATAAATGAAATAATTAGGGTGTAATCTCCTTTTTGAAGATTTTTAAAATCAAAACTCCCATTTTGATTCGTTGCAATCGCTTGATAGGTATTTTTGATTTGTACTGTTGCACCAATTAAATTTTCATTGGTGGTTGTGTTTTTTACAGTTCCACTAAGGTTAAACTGCGCCATTAATACGCTAGGAAATAGCAATAAGAACGGCCAAAATAAATTTTTCATTGTGTAGTTAAAAATAAATTAAGTTCTTGATTGGGAATCAAAAACAATAAAATTAATTTTAACCCTTTATAGAAATACACACTACTTTTAGGACCATTAAAATAGCTGCTGTTTCAATTCCCTGCGTCCGCATTATCGGCATCAGGTTCTAAGGGTATAATCTCAGCTCAATTTTTTCCTTTCGGAATTGGGCACCCCATTCGAGACGAAGCAAATTTAGATATTTAAAGGAAAATTCAAGCTTTTTGCTATTTTTTTAATTGCATTTAAAGCATTTTGAAATCTTTTTTCTCCTTTTCCACTCACTAGTTGATAATTAAAATTATAATTGAGGAGCTCATGATGATACATTTTTAATAGTTCTTCTCTTTCCTTTTTGGATGGATTTTCTCTCAATGGATCATTACTCCATTCTAAATCAGTATCCATTAATAAATACACATCAAAATGTTGTTTTAAAATGTGATCGTTAATCCATTGGCTGACATTGTTGTATTTATATTCTTGCCAAACTTTGGTTACAATCAATTCAGTATCGGCAATTAGAATACGCTCTTGATTATCTTGAATTAATTGAAATTGATGTTGAGCTATTTTTAATACATCTAATTGATCATAACCCGTCTTATCTTGGAGATATTCTCTAGCGTATTCTTTAATGTATTTAACATCAAAAAATTGAGCAATAGCTTGACTTAACTCAGATTTGCCTGTTGATTCAGGCCCTAATATGGCTATTCTTAATTGAGTTGTCTTTTCCATTTGTAAAAACCTTGAATAGCTATAATTGTGTAAATAAGAAAAAGAAAAGAGGTGAAAACCAATGATTTTTGATAATAAAGTGCAATTGAGATTCCATCAACTACGATCCAAATGATCCAATTTTCTAGGTATTTTTTAATTACCATCCATGTGGCAATCAAAGCAAAAATAGTGGTGAAAGCATCAATAAAAGGAAATGCAGCATCTGTATATTTATTGGCATAAAAACCCAAACCTAAACTAATCAACAGACCAATAGAACTGAAAATTGTAAATTTTGATAGGCTTATTTTATTGATATTAGCAGGACTATCTTTTTTTGTTTTATTCCAACTTAAAAATCCAACAAAGGACATGATCACATAATAAAAATTGATAAAAGTGTCGAAATACAATTTTATCTCAAAACATATATATACGTATATAATAGAGCTAATCAATCCGAATAAAAAACACCATTTATTTTCTTTAGTTGCCAAATAAAGATAAACTAATGAACTAATTACAGCAATTGCCTCTAAAAATGAAGTATTTTGGAATTGAATTATAAAATCGCTAAAAAAATTAGAGAGAAGCATTAATCATTCAGCTTTTGAACTGCAGTTGCAATTTCAATTATTAGTTTCGGATTGTCTTCTAAGGCATTTCCAACTACCACAATGTCAGCTCCTGCTTTCAAAATATCTGTTGCTTTCTTAGGAGTATTAATTCCTCCGCCTATAATTAAGGGCCCGTTGATGACATTTTTCACTGCTTTAATCATAGATGAGTTTACATGATTAGCCGCTCCACTGCCTGCATCTAAATAAGTTAGTTTCATACCTAACATTTCAGCGGCTATAGCAGTACTGGCAGCTATGTCAGCTTTATCGCTAGGTATTGGCATAGAATTACTTATGTATGATGCCGTAGTAATTTTTCCACCATCAATTAACATATATGCAGTGGGTAGAATCTCTAAATTCGATTTTTTTAAATAAGGAGCAGCAGTTACGTGCTGCCCAATCAACATTTCTGCATTTCTGCCAGACACTAAAGATAGCAATAAAATGGCATCAGCTTTAGGGTTAATCTGCGTATAATGTCCTGGAAAAAGTACGACAGGAATAGCCGAATTATTCTTTATAAAACCAATTGTTTTGTCCAAATCTCCACCTGTCATCAAACTCCCGCCAACAAAAAAGTAATCCACGTCTTTATCATTAGCATGTTCTATTAGTTTTAATAAACTTTTAGTACTTGCCTTATCAGGATCTATCAAAATAGCCAATTGTTTTTTATTAGCTTTTGATTTTTTTTCTAAAATATGATATGTTGAACCTTGATACATGATGAATTAATTCAATGCAATATTAAACATTAAGTAGTATAGACCATAAAATAGTTTTCTATTTTTCGATATACTAATTGATAATCCTGCTTATAATCACCATCTATCAGTTGAGCAGTAATAGTTTTTTGCTCATTATCTATTTCTTTGATAAAAATATTTTGCTTTAAAAATATCTTTTTTCTACCATAAGCCTTAAATACTGCTTCCTTGGCTGACCAAAAATAATGATAGTTATCTAATTCATTATTAACTAGATTTATCTCCTCAGGGTTTAAATATTTGTGTTGAATTTGCGCAATGTCTATATTTAATATTTGTAAATCTATGCCATTTGATTGATTGCTCAAATACATGGCGCACATTCCTTTACTATGCGAAATTGAAATTTTTTCCTCACTATTAGCTAAATGTGGTTTTCCATTGTGGTCGTAATCTATATCAATAGATTTATTTTGGGTCATTTGATACAAAAGAATCCTTGATGCTAGCCACTCAATTTTTCGATCTTTGCTTCCTAAAAGGTGATAATTGGTCAGATTATAATCCAAATTACCTATTATATGATACAATTCGCTTAATTGTTCGTCAAATTTCCAACAAGCTATTCTGCCGTTTTCATTGGTATTAAAAGGGTAAACAAAAGCCATTTAAATTTGTTATTAAGGTATATTTGAAATTCAAGAATTTAATTAGGAACTTTGCAAACCTATAAAATAAAAATTATATAAGATGAGTAATACAAAAGTAGATTTTTTAGCATACAAAGTTAAAGACATTTCTTTAGCAGATTATGGAAGAAAAGAAATTGAAGGTTGGCGGAAGCTGAAATGCCGGGTTTAATGGCGCTAAGAGAAGAGTTTGGTAGTAAGAAACCTTTAAAAGGTGCAAGAATTGCCGGATGTTTACACATGACCATTCAAACGGCAGTTTTAATTGAAACATTAGTTGCATTAGGTGCTGAGGTTACATGGTCTTCATGTAATATTTTCTCTACTCAAGATCATGCTGCTGCTGCTATTGCTGCTGCAGGTATTCCAGTTTATGCTTGGAAGGGTATGACTGCTGAAGAATTTGATTGGTGTATCGAACAAACTATTTTTTTTGGAGAAGAAAGAAAGCCTTTAAATATGATTTTAGATGATGGTGGTGATTTAACAAATATGGTATTTGATGAACTATCCTGAATTGGTTAAAAACATCAAAGGTCTTATCTGAAGAAACCACAACTGGTGTTCACAGATTATACGAAAGAGAGAAAAATGGAACTTTAGTAATGCCTGCAATCAATGTAAATGATTCAGTTACTAAATCTAAGTTTGATAATAAATACGGTTGTAAAGAATCATTGGTAGATGCTATTAGAAGAGCTACTGATGTGATGATGGCAGGTAAAGTTGCAGTTGTTGCTGGATATGGTGATGTAGGTAAAGGATCTGCTCTTCATTGAGAGGTGCAGGTGCTAGAGTTATTGTTACAGAAATTGATCCTATTTGTGCATTGCAAGCTGCTATGGATGGTTTTGCTGTTAAGAAAATGGACAATGCAGTAGCTGAAGCTGATATTATTGTAACCGCTACTGGTAACAAAGATATTATTCAGGAAAGCATTTTGAGAAAATGAAAGATAAAGTGATTGTATGTAATATAGGTCACTTTGATAATGAAATTGATGTAGCTTGGTTAGATAATAATCACGGAAATACTAAAGACGAAATCAAACCACAAGTTGATAAGTATACGTTAATGGAAATGATGTGATATTGTTAGCTCAAGGTAGATTAGTTAATTTAGGTTGTGCAACTGGTCATCCTTCATTTGTAATGTCTAATTCATTTACAAATCAAACTTTAGCTCAATTGAACTTGTGGAATAACGCTTCAAGTTATGAAAACAAAGTTTATACGTTACCAAAACATTTAGATGAAAAAGTTGCATTTCTTCACTTAGCTAAGATTGGTGTTGAGTTAGAAGAGTTATGTAAAGATCAAGCTGATTATATTGGTGTTGAACAAAAAGGGCCATACAAGCCTGAATATTACAGATACTAGTATTATCTACTATTTTTATCAAGGCTCTATCTTAATTAAGGTAGAGCCTTTTTTTTGTGATAGATGTGATAAGGAGTTAGAAATTAATTTTTTTTGATTTGAAGTTTCTTTTCTAAATGAATTGATTTCAGTTTTAATTAAAAACCCTCAAAAAATTTCCATCAAAAGTAGTTTGGTAAGCTTTTAATGCCCGTGTGGCAGGTCCTTGATTGGGTATTCCTGAAAAAACTGAAAATACAGAGCCGCAGCAAGCATCACTCAAAGTTACGTTGGTTACATCCATTTCTACCAAACCACAACTACTTGCCGGATCGTAGGTGCAATGCCTGTCATAAGCCACAAATTCATCTTGATTGACACGATATATAATAACACCTCTAGATCCACCGGTTACATAAACCCAACCAGTAGGAACAGCTAAATCGATAAATTCAGGATCTTGTAATGAAATATAAATATTGACCGCAACGTTCGGAATATTACTGTTTTTCGTTTCATTTTTACAAGAAAATAAAAATACAATTGTTAAAAAGCTGAAAAATCGAATTGATTTTAATATTATTGCCATCTCTTAAATTTAAAAACAAAATTAAGCCAAATTTGACGAAAAGACGAAAAATAAAATTTTTTTTCATTTTATCAGGCATCACTTTTCTACTTATTGGTGTCTTACCTCAAAATAGCTTTGCGCAAAGCAATAAAGTTGATAGAACAATTGAGAAAAGACAGGAAAAGTTAAATAAGCAAGATGCCGCTAAAGAAAAAAAGGCAGAAGAGCAGGCAGAAGCAAAAAAGCAAAGATTTTATGATATTCAATCTAAATCTGCGCAAAAAGAGATGAAAAGGAATAGAAAGAAATCGAAAAAATTAAACAACGGACAACAAAAGTTTTTTTTGAGTAGGTGGTTTAGAAAAAATTAGAGCCTAAGGTTCAATGGTTCTTAAAAAAATTAAAAAAATACAGTATCGAACTGAGAATAAAATTTTGAAATGTATTTTATTATTGTATATCTTTACGCCACTGTAGTTTTATAAGATTAAATAGATTTAACATAAATTAAAGATTATGCTAAGAAAATTATTTTTTGCGCTCGTATTATTATTAAGCGCCTTTTCTTACGGTTATGCGCAAGTTGGTTCAGGTTCTTTAGTTGGAACCATTACTGATGCTACAACTGGAGAATCATTGCCATTTGCCAATGTTGTATTGGAAAATAAAGGAAATCAAATTGCAGCTGGTTCTGCAGATTTTGATGGAAAGTACAATTTGCGTCCTATTCCTCCTGGTACTTATGACTTATTAATTTCTTATGTGGGTTACACCACTAAAAAAATTACAGGTGTTATTATCAGTTCTGATCAATTGAAAAAACAAGATGTTAAACTCCAGCCTGGAGTTTCTCTTGGTCCAGTTGAGGTAGTAGCTTACAAAATACCATTAATTGAAATTGATAAGAATACCCAAGGAGGAACAGTTTCTTCTGAAGATATTAAATCTATGGCCGTTCGTAGTGCTTCTGATGTAGCAAAAACTATCGGTGGGGTTTATTCTAAAGATGATGGAAGCTCTGGTTTAAATATTAGAGGTGCACGTACTAGCTCTTCTGATGTTTATATAGATGGTGTAAAAGTAATTGGTTCAGCTAATCTTCCTAAAGAAGCAATTGGCGAAGTAAGTGTAATTACTGGTGGTATCCCTGCTCAATACGGCGATGTTACAGGTGGATTAACTATCATTACTTCTAAGCAAGCGATTAAGCAAACATTTGGTAGTATTGAATATGTAACTTCAGGATTTAAAACTGGTGAAAATAAAGTGACAGGTTTAGACAACTATGGTTTCAATCTTTTGGGTTTCTCAGTTGGGGGACCTATGTTTCCTAAAAAAGATGAAGACGGGAAAGTAGTAAGTGCTCCTATTGGATATTTAATTTCTGGTGAATTAAGATCGCAGGTTGATCCTAGAGGTTCTGCAGTTGATATTTATAAAGTGAAAGATGATGTATTGGATGGATTAATATCTAATCCATTAAGAATTCAAGATGCTTCAGTAGGAGGAGGTTTGCAAAACAATGCACTTTATTTAACAGATGAGAATTTTGAAATAGTAGGATTTAGAAAAAATACAGGCTTAAAAAGGGTAAATTTATCAGGTAAGTTAGATTTTAATTTATCGGAAACAGCAAAAATTACAATTGGAGGTTCATTATTTTACAATGATCAAAATAATGAGGTTAGAAATGGAGGAGCTGCATTTTCTTTATATAATTGGGGCAATAACCCACAGACAATAAATAATGACCTTAGGTTCTTTGGTAGATTTCAGCAAAGATTTAAAAATGCTACTACAAAAGAGGAAGCTGAGTCAGCATCTTTAATCAAGAATGCATTTTTTAGTGTTCAGTTGGATTATACCAAAAGTTATGGCAAGCAACAAAGTAGAAGTAATAAAGATGATTTATTCAAGTATGGATATGTTGGTCAATTTGATGCTGTAACTGAAAATTCTTATGCCTACAGAGACTTATTCGAATTGCAGGATGGTTCTGTACGTTCAGGATATTTTTTAACAGCTTTCGACAATCCTATTGCTTATAATTATACAGGTTCTGATGTTAATCCAATTTTATCTTCTTATGCTTCTAATTATTATCAATTATTGGGAACTCCTACCACTATAGATAGTTTAATAGGTTCAGGTGGAATTGTTAATGGAAGAATGCCTAACTCTGTTTACAGTATGTGGAGTACAGTTGGTGATGTGAGTAACAGTTATTCAAAGAGCGAAAGAGATCAGTTTAGAATAAGTGGTTATGGTTCTGCAAATGTTGGAATTCATGAATTATTAGTAGGTTTTGAATTTGAACAAAGAATTGAAAGAAATTATTTTATTTCTCCAAACGGATTGTGGACATTAGGAAGAAATTTAGTAAATTCTCATATTCTGCAAATTGATTCAAATAATTATACAGTTTCTAAATTAGATCAATTTGGAGGAGAAGATGTCATTACCTTTGGAAGAAAATATGATGGAAATAATAGATCAGCATTTGCATATAGGATGCGTCAAGCTCTAGGTTTAGATGTTAATGGTACTGATTTTATAAACTTTGATTCTTATGACATTAGCACTTATAAAATTGATTACTTTTCGGCAGAGGACTTAGCAAGTCCGGCTAGTAATACTAATCTTTCTTATTATGGATATGATTATAAAGGGGATAAAGTGAAAAATGCTTCTTTGAGTGATTTCTTTAACGAAACGGATGATTTAGGTTTTAAGAAAAGATTAATTAAGCCTTATCAGCCGATTTATGTTGCAGGTTACATCCAAGATAAATTTAATTTTGATGATTTAATTTTAAGAGTTGGAGTAAGAGTTGATCGTTTTGATGCAAATCAACCTGTACTAAAAGATGAATACTCTATAGCAAATACTCGAAATGCTGCTTATGTGAGAGGATTAGGTGGAGCTGTTCCTGGAAATATTAGTGATAATGCTGTTGTATATGTTGCTGATATTTCGAATCCTTTGGGTGGTAGTGCAAATGACCCTAAAGTTCCTAGTAACATAACTGGTTATAGAGATGGAAACACTTTTTATAATTCAAGTGGAGCAGAAATTTCTGATCCACAGTCTATCTATTCTGCAAATGGTATAGCTCCATGGTTAGAGAATCCTGAAAATGCAGGTGATAATGAGAAATTATTGAATGAAAATTCTTTTAAAGATTATGTGCCTCAAGTAAACGTGATGCCTCGAGTTTCTTTTTCATTCCCTATTTCGGATCAGGCAACTTTTTTTGCTAACTATGATATATTGACTCAAAGACCATCCTCTAATAACCAAATAGAATTGTTTGATTATTTGTATATGGGGAGTATTTCAGCCGCTAATAGAGTAAATAACCCTAATTTGAAACCAGAGAAAACAATCAATTACGAATTAGGATTTAAGCAGGCATTGAATAAATCTTCTTCAATTGGTTTTTCTGCCTTTTACAGAGAGCAAAGAGACATGATACAGGTTAGAAAAATAACTGGTGGATATCCGGTGGATTATTTAACCTATGGCAATTTAGATTTTGGTACTGTTAAAGGTGCAACTGTTTCTTATGATTTAAGAAGAACTAAAAATTTAAAATTTACAGCAAGTTATACTATTCAATTTGCAAACGGTACTGGATCTAGTACAACTACATCTTTAAATTTGGTTAACTCTGGTCAACCAAACTTAAGATCGATTTTCCCTTACACTTATGATCAGAGACATCAATTAACTGCGAGAATAGATTATAGATATGGCTCAGGTAAAAATTATAATGGCCCAAAAATTAATGGAAATCCTATTTTAGAAAACTTTGGTGTTAACTTATCGGCAGTTGGTGGATCAGGAACCCCCTACACTGCAAGAAATAGAGCAGTAAATTCTGAAATATTTAACTCTCAAAGAGCATCAATAGTTGGTGATGTGAATGGATCTAGGTTGCCTTTTGTTTTTAGAATGGATATGAGAATTGATAAAGACTTCTTAGTTACTTGGAAAAAAGGTAGTGAAGATAAGGCTGCAAAAACGTCTTATTTAAATGTGAGTTTGCAGTTATTGAATTTGTTGGGTAGAAATAATGTATCTAGTGTTTATTCATACACAGGAAATGCTAATGACGATGGATATTTAGCTGCGAGTCAATTTCAAAATGTTATTTCAACATCAGTAGATGAACAAGCTTATAGGGATCAATACAATTTGAAATTAAATAATCCTTATAATTATGAATTACCACGTAGAATTCGTTTAGGATTGCAACTTAGTTTTTAATTGATAGAATATAAAATTATAGATAGATATTAGAATTATGAAAAATTTAATTAATAAAATAGGAATTTCTTTATGTGCAATTCTTATTTCTACCTCAGTTTTTGCTGCAGAAGGAGTAAGGGTGAACAACAATAGAAATAATACCAATTCCAATAGTAATAGCACGAATGATAATTTAGCCGCGAATTGTACCCCTTCTAAAAAGGTAATTCGTTTAGATTATAATAACATATCGACGAATATTTATTCTAATGGTTTGCTATGGCAAAATAGAGCGAATGGAGTTGCAGCTTATGAGGTGCCAAAGAATTCCGGAACATTTGCTATATATTCTGGAGGTCTCTGGCTTGGTGGAACTGATATTAACGGACAATTAAAAGCTGCTGTTTCTACATTTGGAAATGGTAATGATTACTGGACTGGACCATTGGATACCTTAGGGACAGCTGAAATTTCTCAGGATGTTTGTGATAAATGGGATAAATTTGATACACTTCGTAAATCATCTGTTCAAGAATTTGTAGCCTATTGGGAAGCAAAAGAATCAGGTGATCCTGATGCTTTGGAACCATTTAAAGGGTACCAAATTCCAAATTCGATTTTGAAATGGCCAGGTAATGGTGATGAAACTAAAGGTCAAGCAAGAAAATTGGCCCCTTTTGTAGATAGAGCAGGAGGTACTCCTGGTGTTTATGATCCAGAAAATGAAGGCGATTACCCATATTATGATTTGTTTGGGACGGATGATTGTAGAAAACAACGTTTAAACAGAAGCGAAAGTTCTTCTCGACCTTTATTTGGTGATTACACTATTTGGTGGATATTTAATGATAAAGGAAATATTCATACAGAATCTAATGCGCCTGGTATAGGAATGGAAATTCATGCACAAGCATTTGCTTTTGCTACCAATGATGAAATTAATTCTATGACTTTTTATAATTATGAATTAATCAACCGATCTACATTTACTTTAACAAATACGTATTTCGGAAACTGGGTAGATCCTGATTTAGGTGGATCAGCTGATGATTACGTTGGATGTGATGTAAATAGAGGGTTAGGGTTTTGTTATAACGGTGATGAAGACGATGGAGATAATGCAGGACAGCAAGGTTATGGATTAAACCCACCTGCCATTGGATTGGATTATTTTGAAGGACCGTACCAAGATGCTGATGGTATCAATAATAATTATGGAATTGGACCAAATGAGGCATTAAATGGTTTAGGATATTTTAATCCTGCAGATCAAGTTCCTGATACAACTATTGATAATGAGCGTTTTGGAATGAGAAGATTTGTATATTATAATATTGGTTCAGCAGCAGATAATGCTGATCCATCTGCTGCTGCTCATTATTATAACTACTTGAGAGGAGTTTGGAAGAATGGTCAAAGAATGCGTCATGGTGGTGATGGTTTTAACTCTGCAGGTGTAGAGCCTGAAAAGGAAACTGATTTTATGTTTCCTGGAGATTCTGATCCTTTAAGATGGGGGACTAATGGATTGCCAGTTACTAATACCAATTGGACTGAAGATAATCCTGGTGGTGGACAAATTGCAAATCCACCTGCGGATAGAAGATTTTTACAATCAGCGGGTCCTTTTACTTTAGAGCCTGGAAATGTAAATGATATTACTTTTGGGGTTGTATTTGCAAGAGCAGAAAGTGGTGGTAGATTAGCTTCTGTTGAAAAGCTATACGCTGCAGATGATAAAGCTCAAGTTTTATTTGATAACTGTTTTAAAGTTTTAAGTGGTCCCGATGCACCCGATATTACTTACCAAGAGTTAGATCGTGAGATAATTTTATATTTATCAAATCCACCTACATCTAACAATGTAAATAATAAGGGAGAAGCTGAAACTTATAAAGAAAAAGATCCAAATATTGTAACACCTGACTCTCTGCTTCAACAAGGTATTATTTATGATGATACTTTTAGATTTCAAGGGTATATTATCTATCAATTAGCTGCTGAGGATGTTTCAGTAGGTGATTTAGGTGATGATTCAAAAGCAAGAATTGTGGCACAAGTGGATGTGAAAGATGATATTACTCAAATCGTTAACTTTGATTTTGATGAAAGTATAAATGGAGAAATTCCCTCGGTGAAAGTTGTTGGTGAAAATAAAGGTATCAAACATAGCTTTAAGGTTTCAGAAGATTTGTTCGCTGTTGGTGATAATCGATTAGTTAATTTTAAAACATACTATTTTATAGCAATTGCTTACGGGCACAATGAATTTATAAAATATGCTCAAAATAAACCTTTTGATCCTACTAATCCATTAACTCCTTCAAATATTGGACAAACTAAGCCATTCTTAGGAAGTCGTCAAAATGGTCTGGGTGGATCGATTCAATCAGTATCGGCTATTCCTCATAAACCTTTCTCTGAAAATGGAGGAACAGTGGTTAATTCATCTTATGGAGACGATTTACAAATTACTAGATTATCAGGAAAAGGTAATGGTGGTCAAGAATTAATGTTGACTAAAAAAACACTTCAAGATATTGCAGAAAGGCCTATTGGTGACATTTTGGATACTTTAGTTTATAATGAGGGAAATGGTCCTGCTACGATCAAGATAATAGATCCTTTGAATGTGCCTGAAAATTTATATTTTTTGCATATAAAAGGTACAGCCTCAGCCGATTCATCTCTATCTAATAATTCTGAATGGGTATTGTATCGTGATTCAAGTGGTTTTAGTGTCGACACAATTACGTCTAAAAAATCTATTCAAGTAGAGTACGAACAGATAATTCCTACTTTAGGTATTTCAATCAACATTAAACAAGTTAATGCACCTGGAGATGCTAATACGCGACCAAATAATGGAAATGGATACTTAAATTCTAGTATTTCTTATGAAAACCCTTCACTATCATGGTTAGATGGAATTCGAGATCAAGATGGATATACTTTTTACAATTGGATTCTATCTGGTCAAATTCGGGCTGGTGTAAATGACGAGGTTTTCTTGAAAAATTTTGATGACAAAGAGTTGAAAGATGGTAATGGTGAATTTGCAGATCCTGAAGAAGATTTCGAAGGTATTTTGGAAGGTATATGGGCACCTTATACACTTACACAATGGAGAAGAGGAAATGTAACGGATGGATTAGTCATAAATTCTCCTGCTTATGATAAAGAAAGTGTTGGCCAATACAATGAGTTGAGATTCTTGAATTCTGTATCCATAGTTTTTACCTCCAATAAATCTTTATGGACAAGATGTCCTGTTGTAGAATTACAATCGGAATCAGTTAAAGCTGTTGGTGGAGTTCAAAGACACGACCTAAGAGCTTCTCCGTCTATTGATAAAGACGGGAATTTTGCAAATGCTGGTGATCCAGCTAGTACAGATCCTAATTCCCCTAGTTTTATATCATCTACTGGAATGGGTTGGTTTCCTGGATATGCAGTAGATCTTGAAACTGGAGAAAGACTTAACATGGCATATGGTGAGGATAGTTGGTATGGAAGCGATAATGGTTCTGATATGAAGTGGAATCCAACAAGCACAGTTACAGACGTGCAATTGCCCGGAACTGCATCTAATCTAATTTGGGGTGGAAAGCATTATGTGTATGTATTTAGAAAAACATTACCTTATGAGTCATTGGCTTTCTTATATAAGTTCCCCGCTTATGATTATGGTGAGAAACTCTATAATGCGTTTAAACCTACTTCTTCTACTACTGAAAGAAAGGTAGCGTGGGGTAGTTGTAATTATGTAGGTATACCTATTTTGAAAGAAGGTAGTACATTGTTAGCAACAGACGCAACTGTTACTATTCAAGTTAGAAAACCTTATGCAAAGTATTCTACAGGTTTGGAAGCTTTAGCTGCCGGTTCATATGTTAGAAATGATGGTAAGCCTGTTTATAAATTTAATACTTCAGGCCTAGGAAGTGTAACGCAAAATAAAGCTGCTATAACAAGTGCTACGGATAATATTAACATAGTGCCTAATCCTTATTACGCAAATTCTGAATACGAGATTAATCAGCTTGATAACAGAGTTAAAATAATTAATTTACCACAAGTTTGTGATATTAAAATTTATAATTTGTCTGGTACTTTAATTAGAAGTTACGCTAAAAATGATCCAAATAGTTTCTTAGATTGGGATTTAAAAAACCAAGCTAATATTTCAATTTCTTCGGGAGTTTACATTATTCATGTGGATGTACCTGGAGTTGGCGAAAAAATTATTAAGTGGTTTGGTGTATTAAGACCTGTAGATTTAAATAATTTTTAATAAAAATTTTTAAGAATAGCATATACAATATCATATGAAAAATTTAAGAAAAATAACAACAATCGTCACTATCCTGGCTTTGAGCAGTGCTACTGCTTTTGCAGGAAATGAAGATAGAGCTGGTGAGGCTGGTGCTTCTCAAATTCTAGTGAATCCATGGGCGAGAAGCTCAGGTTGGGGTGGAGCTAATTCTACATCTGTAAGAGGTTTAGAAGCAATTTCATTAAACGTAGCTGGATTAGCTCATAATGATGGAACAGAATTAATTTTCTCAAACGTTAATTATTTGTCTGGTACAGATATCAAAATTAATTCCTTTGGTCTCGCTCAGAAAGTAGGTGAGTCTGGTGTAATTGGTCTTTCTGCTTCAATTATGTCTTTTGGAGATATTAAAAATACGACTGTAGAAAATCCAGAAGGTGGTGGAATAGGGCAATTTAGTCCATCATATTTGAATATTGGTATTTCCTATGCAAAGATATTTTCAAATAGTATTTATGCTGGTGGTACGGTTAAGTTAATCTCCCAATCTACTGCTAATGTAAAAGCTTCTGGAATAGCCATAGATTTAGGTGTGAAATATATTACAGGTAAGTATGATCAAATTCAATTTGGGATTACTTTAAGAAATGCAGGTCCTGCAATGAGTTTTTCAGGTAATGGATTGTCAGTTACTGCAAAATTACCTGCAAGCCCTGACAATCAAACCTTGAGTTTTAGAACTGCTCCATACGAATTGCCTGTTTTGGTAAATATTGGAGCTTCATATGACTTTTATCTTTCAGGTGTGGATACTGCTAATGATGGTGTTCGTTCATTACATCGTTTAACTGCTGCTGGAACTTTTACATCAAATTCTTTTACGAAAGATCAAATTAGAATTGGTGCTGAATATGCGTTCAAAGAAATGTTTATGTTTAGAGGTGGTTTTGTGTATGAAAAGGGTAATTTAAGTGAGCAAAATAATACGACTGCAAATGTAGGACCAACCGCTGGTGCGTCTATCGCTATTCCTTTTGGAAAATCTAACAGCAAAATTGCTTTAGATTACTCATATAGAGTTACTAGATCATTTAATGGAACACATTCAATTGGTTTGCGATTGAATTTGTAAAGTATATCAGAAATATTATTAATTTTGTATTAGAAGAGAGTCCCGTTGCACGGGATTCTCTTTTTGAATTTATATAAGATAAGGGTTATGGCAAATGTTAGTTATTTTACAGAAGAAGGTTTAAATAGGCTTAAAGCAGAATTAAAGCAATTAAGAACCGTAGAGCGTCCTAGTATTTCTCGTCAAATTGGGGAAGCTAGAGATAAGGGAGATTTGTCTGAAAATGCAGAATACGATGCGGCTAAAGAAGCGCAAGGTTTGTTGGAAATGAAGATTTCTAAACTAGAAACTTTAATTGGTAATGCAAGAGTGGTGGATGAAAGCCAACTGGATACTTCAAAAGTATTGGTACTTTCGAAAGTGAAAATTAAAAATATTGCTACTAAAATGGAGATGGAATATACACTAGTTTCTGAAAAAGAAGCCAATCTGCAAGAAAAGAAAATTTCTGTAGATTCTCCAATAGGTAAAGGGCTATTAGGTAAAATTGTAGGGGATATTGCTGAAGTACAAGTTCCTTCAGGTTTAATGAAATTAGAAATAATCGAAATTAGCAGATAAAATGAGCACTATTTTTTCAAAAATCTTATCAGGCGAAATTCCATCTTATAAAGTGATGGAAAATGATCTTTTTTTGGCATTTCTTGATATCAGTCCCTTAGCTAAGGGACATACTTTGGTGATTCCAAAAAAAGAAACTGATTATATTTTTGATATGGATGATCAGCAATATCAAGAAATGTGGCTTTTTGCTAAAAAAGTAGCTGCAAAATTAAAATTAGCAATTCCTTGTAAAAGAATAGGTATTGCTGTCATTGGATTAGAAGTAGCGCATGCTCACATTCATTTAGTCCCTATAAACAATGTGAGTGATATCAATTTTGCTGCTCCAAAGTTAAATTTGGAAGAAGCAGAAATGAAAGAAATTGCCGCTTCTATTTTAACTCAATAACTTAAGCTTGTCGATCTGGATTTTGTTTTAAAAAAGAATCCCAAGAGGAGCCACCTGATTTTTTGATAGGACTGTTCATTTGGTAGTAATGACAAATGGCAACAGCTAAGGCATCAGTAGCATCCAAATATTTAGAATCAGCTTCAAATTCTACAATGTTATGCAGCATGGCTGCAACTTGCTCTTTCGAAGCTCCTCCTCTCCCTGTAATGGATTTCTTTACTTTTTTTGGTAAGTATTCCTCCACGGGAATATTTTTAGATAAGGAAGCCGCAATAGAAACTCCTTGGGCTCTGCCTAATTTTAGCATGGATTGAACATTTTTGCCGAAAAATTGTGCCTCGATGGCAGTTTCATCTGGTTTGTATTCTTCAATTAAATGTAACGTGCGATCAAATATTCTTTTTAATCGTACTTGATGATTACCTAATTTAGTCAAGTGAATAACTCCCATTGCCAATAAGGTTATTTTCTTATTTTTAACATGAATTATACCATAACCCATTACATTTGTGCCTGGATCTATTCCTAAAATTACCTTATCTTCCGCCAAAATTTAAATTGTGTTTGCAAAGACAAAGCTATATAAAAATTTATTGCCTTATGGGCTTCCCATCTTTGGATTTATAGTATTTGGTTTTATTCTCTATTTTATTTGGGATAGGTTATTAGAAATTAACTTTTCAGATTATAATATTTCTAATATTTCCTTAGGTTCAATTTTTATAGCACTAATTTTGATGCCTTTAAATTGGTTTTTAGAATCAAAGAAATGGGGAATCCTATTAGATAAAATCCAGGACTTATCAATGGCAGAAAAGTATAAATCAGTATTTTTTGGTCAAGCATTTGGTTTTGTAACACCCAATAGGTTGGGTGATTATGGGGGAAGGTTGATTTATATTAAAAAAGAGTATAGATTCAAAGCATTGCAGGCTACATTTATAGCCTCTATTTATCAGACTACTATTACTTTTTGCATTGGAATTCCCGCTTTATTTTATTGGATTTCAAATAATATGATTTTAAATCAAAAATTTAATTTAATTGCTTGGTTAGTAATTATAGTACTATTTTCATTTCTAATTCTACTTACCTTTCGACTAAAAAGAAGCCTACTTTTCTTACTGAAATTTAAGATCTTTAATAAATATACGGATGAGATTCAATGGTTTATTCAATTGCCTAAAAATTTGTTAGTTAAGGTTTTAAGCTTATCTTTTATTCGATATATTGTTTTTTTAATCCAATATATATTAGTGGTTTATAGTTTTGAAAGCAATTTTTCTTTGATCCATGTGATAGCTGTAATAGCTTCATTATACTTATTAACGACGCTAATACCTACAGGTTTTATAAGTGATTTATTGGTGAGAGGTGCCGCGGGAATTTTATTATTTTTACCTTTAATTGATTCAGAAGAAACCATCTTATTAATTAGTTTAATTATTTGGTTTATTAATATTGCGTTAGCAGCAATAGTAGGGAGTTTATTACTTTTGAAACATAAAAATTTTAAATCTTGATAGCCGCCTTAATTCTATTTTTTAGTATCATTTATTTCTTTTATTTTTTGTCGATTAGCAAAGGAATAGTTGCTAATAAAGAAATAAAAATAGATAGAAAAGACCAAAATTTATTAGTTAGTATAATTGTTGCTTTTAGAAATGAAGAGTATAATTTACCTTCATTAATTAATTCTGTTCTTAATCTAAAGCATCAAAATTTTGAATTGATTTTAGTGAATGATCATTCAGAAGATGCATCCCATTCTATAGTGCAGAAATTTGCATCAAAAGATAAACGGATTAAGCTAATTCAAATGTTAGATGGTGAGGGTAAAAAAAAGGCAATTTCAATTGCGGTTCATCAATCTAAAAGCGAATTAATTTTTTGCACCGATGCTGATTGCATTTTACCAACTGATTGGATATCTCAATTGCTTCCTTATTTTGAATCCGATAAAATAAAAATTGTTGCAGCGGCAGTAAAGCTATCTTATCATAACTTTTTTGAGAAATTGCAAGCATTAGAATTTAGTAGTTTAATTGCAACTTCTGCAGGAGCAGCAAAAAGAAATTATCCCCTGATGATCAATGCTGCAAATATGGCTTTTAGGAAAGGGGTTTATTTGGAATTAGAAAATGAATTGGATACTGTAATTTCTGTAAGTGGAGACGATATTTTTCTATTACACTATTGTAAAAAGAAATATCCCCATTCTATTTTTTACCATCTAAGCGAGAATACTTTAGTTCAAAGTAAACCACAAAAGTTATTTAGAGATTTTATTAATCAACGAAAACGTTGGGCATCTAAATCTAAATTTTACACTGATAATTCAATCAAATGGTTAGGGCTTATTGTTTTATCAATGAATGTGTTATTTTTAGTAGATATTATTTTGTTAATTGTTGAACATGAATTGAAAATTAAATGGATATTACCCATTGGAATTAAATTTTTAATTGATTTTATTTTACTTAAAAAGTATCTTCACATCATTCGAGAAGAAAATCTCTTAAAGTATTTTCTTTTGTTAGAGTTTATTCTACCTATCTACATTATTTTTGTAGGGATTTCATCACAGCTGAGTTCATTCAATTGGAAAGGCAGAAAATTTAAAATTTGAAAAACGAAGATTCTAAATCAATTTTTCAGCTTACCATTCAAAAACTAAAGGGAAACACTTTAGCTATGGTTGGTTTATCTATCATCGTTATCTTTCTTACAATAGCAATTGTAGGTCCTTTTTTGCGTTTAGATAAAACACCAAAAGCCAACGATCAGTTTCTAGAAATTGCTATCAAACATCCTGAATTTAAAGTGCAATTTTTTCAAGAATCAATTCATGAAAATGATGTTTCATGGTTAGATATATGGATTTTTGGAATACCGAAAACTCGATATGAATTTCCTATCTATTCTTACAGTAGTGATAAGGATTCACTAAAAGTAGAATTATATACTGGTGATGATATCAATAATGGTAAAATATTAGCTTTTGCATTTACTGATTTAGTCGCGAGTAATCAATTGAATAAGTCATTAAATCAAGAGGAAATTACGGACGAACTTATAGAAACTAAAACTTTTTGGTTGGGAACTGATCGCTATGGAAGAGATGTTTTGAGTCGATTAATGGCAGGAACTTGGGTTTCATTTACGGTTGGATTTATTTCCATATTTATTTCCGTAGTTATCGGTATTTTATTAGGTGCAGTGGCTGGTTTTTATAAAGGAAAAGTGGATGACTTTATTGTTTGGTTAATTAATGTTGTTTGGTCTATTCCAACTTTATTGTTAGTTATTGCAATAGCGTTAGCTCTAGGAAAGGGTTTTTGGCAAGTATTTGTTGCAGTAGGATTAACCATGTGGGTAGAAGTGGCGAGAGTGGTGAGAGGGCAAGTTTTGAGCCTGAGAGAAAAAGAATTTGTAGAAGCTAGTAAAGCTTTGGGTTATAAAAATTTTAGAATCATAAATAAACATGTTATACCAAATGTAATGGGGCCTGTAATTGTGATTTCTGCTGCTAATTTTGCATCTGCTATATTAGTAGAAGCAGGATTGAGTTTTTTAGGTTTAGGAGCTCAACCACCACAAGCAACCTGGGGAAAAATGATAAGTGAACACAAAGGTTATGTGATTACAGGGGATGCCTATTTGGCTATTTTACCTGGAGTTGCTATTTTTATTCTGGTGTTTGCTTTTGTACTTTTAGGAAATGGCTTGAGAGATGCAATTGATACCAAATCAGTAGATTGATAAATATATTTGAGGCTTCAAATTTTATAGAAATGCAAGAGAAAGAAATAAAAGAAAGAATTGAGCAATTGTCAAAAGAATTGCAACAGCATAATTTTAATTATTATCAAGCTGATGCTCCAGCTATCAGTGACTATGAATTTGATCAATTACTAAAAGAATTACAAAAATTAGAAGATGTATATCCTCAATATGCAGATGAAAATTCACCTACTAAAAGAGTAGGAGGCGCGGTTACAAAGAAATTTGATAATGTTGTACATAAATATCCAATGCTTTCTCTTGGAAATAGTTATAGCCGTGAAGATTTAATAGATTTTGATGCTAGAGTTCAAAGACTTGCAGGTAAAGAAGTTGAATATGTGTGCGAATTAAAGTATGATGGTGTAGCTATTGGTATTTCTTATATCAATGGGAAATTGAACAGAGCTATTACTCGTGGAGATGGGTCAAAAGGTGATGACATAACTGAGAATGTAAGGACGATACGCTCTATTCCTTTGCAATTACAAGGAAATGATTATCCACAAGAATTTGAAATAAGAGGAGAGATATTTTATCCGCTTTCAGTTTTTGAGAATTTAAATGTGACAAGAGAAAAAGAAGGTGAAGCACTATTAGCTAACCCAAGAAATGCAGCATCTGGCACATTAAAAATGCAAGATTCTACAATAGTTGCTCAGAGAAAGTTAGATAGTTATTTATATTATCTTTTGGGCGATAATTTACCTTATAATACTCATTTTGAAAGCCTCAATAAAACCAGGGAGTGGGGATTTAAAGCACCACCTAAAGAAAAAAATATGATTGCGAAATGCAATTCTATTGATGATATTTTTAAATTTATTGATTACTGGGAAGAAAATAGAAATTCGTTAGATTTTGAGATAGATGGTATTGTAATCAAAGTAAATGACTATCATTTACAAGATGAGTTAGGATTTACAGCCAAAAACCCAAGATGGGCAATAGCTTACAAATATAAAACAGCCCAAGTTAAAACTAAATTGAATGAAATTACTTATCAAGTTGGTAGAACTGGTGCCATAACTCCAGTAGCTAATTTGGAGCCTGTACTTTTAGCTGGAACAACTGTAAAAAGAGCGTCCTTGCACAATGCAGATCAGATAGAAAAATTGGATGTGAGAGAAGGTGATACAGTAATGGTAGAAAAAGGGGGAGAAATCATTCCAAAAATTGTAGGGGTTGATTTTAATAAAAGACCAGCTGATAGTCAACCGCATCAATATATTCACAATTGCCCTGAATGTGGCACAGAACTAAGAAGATTAGAAGGAGAAGCACAGCATTATTGCCCCAATGAATGGGCATGTCCGCCTCAGATAAAAGGAAAAATGGCTCATTTTATTTCCCGTAAAGCAATGGATATTGATGGTTTAGGAGAAGAGACGATACAATTACTTTTTGATGAAAAATTGATTGATAACATTGGTGATGTTTATGATTTGAATAAAGAACAGCTTTTGCCATTAGAACGCATGGCAGAAAAATCTGCTCAAAACTTAATTGAAGGTGTTGAAAATTCAAAAAAGATTCCTTTTGAAAGAGTCCTTTTTGCCATCGGAATTAGATTTGTTGGTGAGACTGTAGCGAAGAAATTAGCTAAATATTTTAAAAATATTGATGCAATAATTGCTGCATCTTTTGATGAACTTATAGCAGTAGATGAGATAGGTGATAAAATAGCAGAAAGTGTTATTCAGCACTTTAGTGAAGAAAAAAATAGAGAATTAATCGATAAACTAAAGGATAAAGGTCTTCAGATGGAAATTTCTGAAGAAGAATTGGAAAATCAAACTAATATATTGAATGGTTCTACTTTTGTAGTTTCAGGTGTTTTTGAGAAATTTTCAAGAGATGAATTAAAAAAGGCTATCGAGCAAAATGGTGGTAAGAATGTGGGATCTATTTCATCCAAAACCAACTATTTAATAGCTGGAGAAAATATGGGGCCAGCCAAAAAAGAAAAGGCAGAAAAATTAGATGTAAATATTATTACTGAAGATGATTTTATTGAATTGATAAAACAGTAAGTCGGTTAGCTTTGTCTAGCTGTAGCTCATCATTATCCAATAGATATTGACAAACTTTTACAATGTCTTTTGAGGAATATCGTTTAATATTTTTAGTAATTTCATCCATACTCAAAGTTTCTTCTTTTAATCTTTCAAGAATAAGCTTTCGAATATTTTCGAATTGTAATTCGCTTAAATCTAATTTATTAATTTCTAGGCAAACATCACAAACACCACATCTGTGTACTTGTTTTTCTCCAAAATAATTTAGTAAAATTTGAGAACGACAATCTTTAACGGCTTCTAAATATTTTAAAACAGCCTTCATTTTATCAAAAGCTATTTTTTTCCTATCTGCATAATGTTCTTTGGTTATTTTTAATGCTTTTTGCTCTACTCTGTCTTTTAATAAGGTAAGTTCAGGCAATGATGATTGTTCGATATAATCAATCACCTCTAGTACTTGTAACTTTTTAAGGGATTCAGTGATTTTATTTTTATTACTCTTAAATTTTTTTGCCAAATCAAACTCATTTATTTTTACAAATCCATCAAATAACCCCTCGTGGGTTCTCAGTAAACTTCTAATAAAAGAATCGTAATAAATGTGGGAAACTTGAAATTTATATAAATCTTCTTTATTCAGTTTAAAATGAATTTTAGAAGGGGAATGAAAAGCTTCAGAAAGAAGAATGTAACCTTCTTTTTCTAAAAATTTGAGCGCATTATAACTATCTAAAATTAAAAAATTAAATCGATTGCTGAAATCTGAAATATCAAAATGAAAAGACTCATTAATACCTGACCCAATAGGTAATTGTAAATAATTAGCCAAGGCCTGGTAGGTGTTTTTAATAAATTCAATACTTGGGAATTGTTGTTCGATTCTTTTCTTTAAATCTATTTCTAATGCTTTGTTGGTCAGCATAACGGCATAAGACTTTTTACCGTCTCTTCCACCTCTGCCTGCCTCTTGAAAATAGGCTTCCAATGAGTTGGGAATGTCTAAATGTACTACAAATCGTACATCGGGTTTGTCTATTCCCATTCCAAAAGCATTGGTTGCAACGATTACTCTAGTTTTGTTATGCATCCAATCTGATTGCGCTTTATTTCGTTCTTCATGCGTCAGTCCTGCATGGTAGTAGGTAGCTGAATAGCCATTTCTCTGCAAAAAAATGGCCGTTTTTTGAGTTTTATTTCTACTGCCCACATAAACAATTCCTGTTCCTTTTACTCCCTCTAATACTTTGAGCAAACGACCCATCTGATTTTCTTCATCTTGAACGATATAAGCTAAATTTTTTCTTTCAAAACTGCGCTGGATAACATGCGCTTCTTTGAATTGTAATTGTTCTTGAATATCAATTACTACTTCGGCAGTGGCAGTGGCTGTTAATGCGAGAATCGGAACATTCGGTTTTAGTTCTCTTAATTGATTAATTTTAAGATAGGAAGGTCTAAAATTATAACCCCACTGAGAAATACAATGTGCTTCATCAACTGCTATTAAGTTGACGTTCATTTTTTTAACTCTTTCTTTAAAGATCTCAGTTTCTAATCGTTCAGGAGAAACGTATAAAAATTTGTAATCGCCGTAAACTATATTATCTAAGGCAATATCTATTTCTCGTTTCCGCATCGTAGAACTAATAGAGATGGCCTTAATTCCCCTTGCATTTAAATTCTCAACTTGATCTTTCATAAGAGCAATTAATGGAGATACTACAATACATACTCCTTCTTTAGCTAGTGCAGGAACTTGAAAACAAACCGACTTTCCTCCACCAGTTGGTAAAAGTGCTAAGGTGTCTTTTCCATCTAAAACTGATTGAATAATAGATTTCTGCTTATCTCTGAAGGTGGTATAGCCCCAATACTTAAGCAAAATTTCTTCTAGATTCATTCCACTAAATTATAACTTATATAAGTAAATGTTATATATTAGCCTTAAATTTAATTTATAAAATCAAAACCATGAAAAAATTAATCTATTTCTCTTTCGCTGTTATATTTAGCTTATCTATTCACGCTCAGGAAGGAACAAATAAAACTAAACTTTCAGAAAGAATCGCTGGAATGTTAGAAACTGTTACTATTGAAGATGATTATGACTTTTCTAAACATCTTACTTATAATATGTATATGACCACTTCTAAGGGGAAGATAAAAGATGAATCTAAGTCTAAAATGATGTTTGATTCGAAAGGGAAAACAATGGCTATTGAAGTTTTAGAAAGTGATGGAAAACCATTAGAAAATCCTGCTATCATAATTTTTGATATGAATAATGAAGCTATGATTACTTTAATGGAAACTGAAGAAGGTGAGAAATCTGGAATGGCTATTAAACTTAATAAGGAGGAGATAGGAAAAATAAAAACCCAAGAATCTGAGCGAAATGCTACTTTTAAGAAAACCAATGAAACCAAAACCATTCAAGGCTACAAATGCACCAAATATACAGGTGAGGATGATGATTCTACTTTTGAATTTTGGTTAACCAATGAATTGAATATCAATGTAGCAGAAGCATTTGCAGGGATGTTTGCAAAACAAAAAAATAATAATTTTTCTGAAATGCCAAGTGGAACTGTCTTACTAGGTCATTCTACCAAAAAGAAAAATGGAGAGAAAAGTACGATGGAAGTGATTGAAATTGGATTGAATGACAATTCTTCCTATAGCACTTCTAGTTATAATGTAAAAAGCTTGGGTGATATGATGAAGGGACAATAGTTTCTTTTAAAGCCACTTCATTAATTCTGAATACATTTGGTGCATGCTTTCAATATCAGCTTTATGTACTTTCTCGTCAGGACTATGAACATGGTCTTCTGCAGCACCTATAAAACACCAATCAATAGGATATGATGATCGTTGTAAAGCGTTTCCGTCACTTCCACCAGCACTTTCAACTTCTAGCTGAAAGGGTATTTTAGTTTTATTGGCTATGGTTAGTATTTTGCTTAGATATTTTTTTCGAGGTAAGCCTGAGTCCCTTAAGGAAATAGCTACACCTTTACCATGCTGAACTCCTTTTGTAATCCAAGTAATATCAGCAATCAATGCTTGGCGAATTTTATATTTTTCAAATAAGTACTTGCCTAGATATCCAACGCTTCCACCACCAGTTTCTTCCCAACAACTAAAGGCTATCGCTCCATTTTCTAAAGTTTCTGCTACTTTTAATGCATTCCAAACGCCCAAACGATTGTCTAAATAACAGCTTTGAATGTATTCTTCGGTATCTCTATAGTCACACTTAAAAGTTAAATTAGTTCCTCTATCTATTTGTCTTTCAAAATCACATATAATGGATTTTTCATTATCTTCATTTTCTGTAATGACTAATTTAGTTTCTATTTCGCCTTTGCTATCAGAACCAACTAATACGGTACCATCAATTATTTGTGGGCCACCTATTTTTATCAATTCATTTTCATATCCTACTGTAAATCCAATAGAATCAATGTGTGCATAAATAGCTGTAGTTGGTTTACCAAATATTAATAAAATACAATCTTGAAAATCATCTCCTTCAATAATAGTTGGCTGTGTTTTCCAATTGGATTTATTCTTCTCAATGTAGTTAAGTAAAAATTCTTTCATTGGGGATTCATCGCCTGAAGCCGCTCTAATAGAGCACATTTTTTGGAGTAATTCCATAATTTTTTTGAATAAAAAAATCCCGAATTAAGATATTATCTTAGTTCGGGATTTCTATTAATTTATATTTTTTAATTGTTGAGCATAACTGGCATTACTAACATCAACACATCTTCGTTATCGTCTTCTTTTTCTAAAGGAGTTAAAATTCCTGCTCTATTAGGTGCAGACATTTCTAAGTTAACTTGTTCCGATCTTAAGTTATTCAACATTTCCATTAAAAACCTTGAGTTAAAACCGATTTCCATATCTTCTCCTTCATATTGACAAGTCAATCTTTCTGTTGCAGCATTAGAAAAGTCAATATCTTCAGCAGAAATAGTTAATTCACTGCCACTCACTTTCAATCTAACTTGATGCGTAGTTTTACTTGAGAAAATAGAAACCCTCTTTATAGCATTTAAAAATACTGATCTTTCAACAGTTAATTTATTTGGATTCTCTTTTGGTATAACTGCTTCGTAGTTAGGATATTTCCCATCAATTAAACGACAAGTTAATTTGGTATTTCCAAAAGAATAAAGTGCATTGGTTTCATTGTATTCAATGGTAACTTCCTCATTAATTGTACTCAATACATTTTTAAGTAAATTCAATGATTTCTTTGGCATTATAAAAGAAGCGCTTTTGTCGCTCTTAACATCAGACCTTGAACACTTCACTAATTTATGAGCATCAGTAGCAACGAAAATACAACCGTCTTTAGATAATTGGAAGAAAACACCTGACATAACTGGTCTCAATTCATCATTACCTGACGCAAAAATTGTTTTTTCGATAGCGCTAGCCAACATATACGCATCAATTTTCATCACTGATGGATTATCGATGGTAGGAGTTTTTGGAAACTCTGCTCCATCTTGACCTGCTAAACTATATCGACCAAAATCTGAGTTAATTTCAATTAAGAAAGTTTTCATGTCAACCGAAAAAGTTAATGGTTGCTCTGGAAAAGACTTTAAAGAATCTAATAAAAGTTTTGCTGGAATAGCAACAATACCTTTGTCTTTCGCCTCAACCTTCAGATTGGTGGTCATGGTAGTTTCTAAATCAGAAGCTGAAATAGCAATATTATTTTCAGTTACCTCAAATAAGAAATTATCTAAAATCGGTAATGAATTGTTGCTGTTTAAGATACCACTAATTAATTGTAGTTGCTTTAAAAGTGCTGAACTGGATACTATAAAATTCATTGTAAATTTTTATATATTTTGACGTGAAGCAAATTTATAGTTTTTGGTAAAATAGCGTAAGAAAACTTACGATTACTTATTAACAGATTCTTCACTTAACCATTGGTCGGGTTTTAGAATCTGATCATACAGAAAATTTTGAATGACATAAGCCTTATCAGGGGCAGAAGAACTTTTTCCATACCTTCTATCGGGATTGTATTGTAACTGATCTCCATCGATACCCTTAGCGCCTACTCGCACAGGCATCCAATAGGCACTGATGCTTTGTTTTTCTCCGTTTTTATTTTCTAAAGTTAAAATGTACTGCGGTGTAGATGAATAAATTGAGTCTAATTCTGCTTGTTCAGTTTTATCGTCTACATATTCATATACTAGTTTTCCTGCACGCTTAAAATACGGTATTGCTTCTGTTGCCGGAATTGATTTTTCTACATTTGAATTGAGAAATTTAAAAACAAACTTTTCGTTTCCTAAATTTTCTATTTCAAATTCTTTATGCAGGAGTGATGGGCTTTCCACTTTTATTGATTTTATTTCTTGTGGATTCATTTGTATTGCAACTGGATCTCTCCATAAATCTTCATTGGTAAAAAAACGACTGCTTAAATAACCATAAGATGTTGGAAGGTAAGTAATCATTGGTTGGTCTGATTTTTTACCATCTATTTCTAACAACATATAAGTACCCATGTTACTAGCTGTAGCATCTCCCACATACCAGGTTTTGTATGGTTTTGATTCGTCATTCATAAAAATGTCAACCCTTGTGGCTGAAGTGCTCATATTTTTGATAACAGTTTCGAAATAAATTTCTGAAACCGGTTCTAAAACTTCAATTTGCTTAAAAGTTTTTAAAAGTAAATTTATAGCATCTTCCCTTGCTTGAAACTTGTTATTAATTATCCAATTTCCACCTTCTCGTTTTAAAGAAGCTCGTTGATTTAAAGTGCTAATTTTTATTTTATTAACTCTCGAAGTATCTTTTATTTGAAAATCGGAATATTCTTCAGAAAGTGTTGTCTTATCTTTCTCAAGATATAAATATGTCGCAACAGCGCCTATGATAATTAATACGATTATTAAAATACTATTTCTTTTCATATCACTAAACAGTGTATTTATATTTTCTAAAAATAAATATGATAAGCCCTAAAATTACTATCAGTAGTATAGGCCCTAAGATATTGATTGCTTGCCAAATTATTTCTTGTGATTTTATTTTTTCTTTATCTAATAATCTAATAGTAAGTGTTTTGCTATTGGTTATCATCAACCCACTATCATCAATCAAATAATTAATACTGTTCATTATAAAATCTTTGTTGGCGTACAATTGCTTTGTAAAACGATCGTAGCCTAAAGCATAATACTCTTTCGTACTTTCTTTTACATAATTGGAAATCATATCTCCATCAGCTATGACAATCATTTTGGTAGAATCGCTGCTTTCCTTGTATTTTAATACTTGGTTTTTGGTCATTTGATCCGTTAATCGATTTTTATAAACCGATTCAAATTTTCCTTCTAACAAAACAGCTGTGGGCACATTTCTAAGATTGAATTGATCTTGTTGTGGCTCAAATCGTACCATTCCCAAGCTTATTCTTGTTGGAGCTTTTACTAATTTGGTGTATTTTGACGTTTTTAAAAGTACAGTTTTAGAAACTGCACTGTTGCCCACTAAATCTATAGAATTTACAAACTGACCCTTGATAGCATCTAAGCCTTTTACAATAGGATGATTGCCTTGTTGCAAAAATAATGGATAAAAATACCACGGAAATAAATCTGTTTTAACTTGATTCCCAATTGCACCTGTAACAATAGGAATAGGTGCTGCTTGAAGGTCTTGTACTAAATCTCTGTTAATTCTAACACCATACCTAAACAATTGATCGTCTAAATTTAGATTTTTTGCAATTGCCATCGAAAGGTAATTGTTCTTTTGATTCAGGCTATCTAAATCTGCATTAACTTGATCTATCAACCACAACAATTTTCCGCCATACATTAAGTGTTGATCTATTAAGTATTTATCTTTTTCGCTAAAGGCAGAGTCAGGTTTTGCAATAATCAATAAATCAAATTTATTTTTAACAAAAACACGCGTAGAATCAGAACCGTATCTTTCAGTTAAACTCATTACATTGCCATCAATATTAACACGACTCACATTGTAATAATCTTCCAAAGTTCTAGTAAGGTCGGCGGTGTGAAATTGATCCAACTCACCATGTCCTTCTATAAATGCTATGTTGCCACTTTTGCCTGTGCTTAATTGTTTCATAGCAGCAGCTAATTCATATTCTAAACTTTCAATAGATTGATTGAGCATTACTTCAGGAGAGGCACCTGTAGAACTCTTTAATAATTGAATAGGAATTTCATTTTGTTTATATCGAACTACTGCTCCTGGCCAAATAATTTTATTTGAAATACCATCTTCAGCTTTTACTTCTAAATCTGTAGGTCGTAACCCTTTTTCATATAAGTTTTTATAAACTTTATCTCTTTCCTTTTGACTGGGATCTGCTGAAGGATTTACAAATTCATATTCTATATTTCCATTAGAATAGGCTCTAAATTCATCCAACATCTCTTTTATTTCATTTCTCAATCTTTTAAATCCTGAGGGAAATTCTCCTTCTAAATAAATTTTGAAGAAAACGACATCATCTAAATTCTTAATTAATTTTTTAGTTGGTTCTGAAATTGAATATCTCTTTTCAGATGTCAAATCAAATCGATGAAAAAATTGACCACCAATAAAATTGATTAAAATGATAAGGACTAACCAAATCGTTAAACTGAAAATATCAGATTTTTTATGACTTCTTTTATTATTTTCTTTCTTCATACCCATATTACCATTTGCGGCTTGAAAGCACAGTTTTAGTGAAAAGAATAAAAATAGTAATTAAGCTAATGAAGTAAAGCGCATCGCGTGTATCAATTACACCTCTGCTCATAGACATATAATGTTCGTTGATTCCTAACTTTAAGATCAATAAATCAATAGATCCTAATAAAGCTAATGAGCTAAAGAAATCGAAACCAATAAATACGATAAAACTTAAAAAGATAGCAATTATAAAGGATACGATTTGATTTTCAGTAATGGAAGAAGAGAAAATACCGATAGAAACAAAAGCAGCAGCCAAAAATAGTAAGCCAATGTAAGAACCCCACATAGCTCCTAAATCTATATTTCCTATTGGATTTCCTAAATAATAAACGCTTCCAAAATAGATTAAAGTGGGAATTAAAGCTATAATAACCAAAATAATGCCTGCAAAATATTTCGCTAAAATAATTTGCAAATCAGTTAAGGGCCTTGTTAGTAAAAACTCTATGGTTCCTGCCTTTTTTTCATCTGCAAAAGAGCGCATGGTTATAGCAGGAATTAAAAACATAAATACCCAAGGCGCAATGGCAAATAAAGTATCAATACTTGCGTATCCACTATCCAAAACATTATTATTGCCTGGAAATATCCACATAATTAAACCTATGGTAGTTAAAAATACCAAGATGACTATGTAGCCAATCAATGAACCTAGAAAACTTTGAATCTCTTTTTTTAAGAGGCTAATCATACAATTAGATTTTCATTTGAGTTAAAGGCATCAAAAATAACTATTTTAAACATTCTTCAAAGTTAAAGAAGCTTAATCCAATTGCAATAGAAAGTTGCAACTACTTGCAGGTGCAAATTATTGAATTTTAAGCTGAGAACACTATCTTTGCGCCCCAATTGTAATCGGAATATGAAAATACTAAAATTTGGAGGAACCTCAGTAGGTTCGGCAGATCGTTTGAAATCAGTAGCTCAATTGATTGATAATGGAGAGAAAAAAATTATTGTTTTGTCTGCAATGAGTGGCACAACAAATACTTTGGTGGAATTTGCTAATTATTTGCATCAAAAAAACAGTGAAGTTGCCAATGATTTATTGTTGGGTTTATTGTCCAAATATAAAGCTACCGTTAAGGAACTTTTTACTTCCGTTGATTTTCAAAAAAAGGGATTAGATTTAATAGAAATGCATTTTAGTCATCTCAAGCAATTTACGCTAGATTCATTTACCATTTTTGAAGAAAAGGCAGTTTTAGCTCAAGGTGAATTAATCTCTACAGCATTATTTCAGTTGTATTTAGAAGAAAAAGGAATGAAAACTGCGCTGTTGCCTGCCTTAAATTTTATGCGAATAGATAAAGAAGAGGAGCCAGATAACTTTTATATCAAAGAGAATTTGAAACGAGAGTTGGATAAATATACCAATGTGGATTATTTTGTAACTCAAGGCTTTATTTGTAGGAATGTTTATGGAGAAATAGATAATTTAAAAAGAGGCGGAAGTGACTACACGGCATCTATTGTTGGTGTTGCAGCAAATGCTGATGAGGTTCAAATTTGGACGGATATTGATGGAATGCACAACAATGATCCTCGAATTGTAGATAAAACTAAACCAATTGATAGTTTAACTTTTGATGAAGCAGCTGAATTGGCCTATTTTGGTGCAAAAATTCTGCATCCATCTAGTATTCGACCTGCAAAAATTGCCAATATCCCTGTTCGATTAAAGAGTACTATGCAGCCTGATGCCGCAGGAACTTTGATAAGTTCGGAATCTAAAGGTGTAGGAATTAAGGCAATCGCGGCAAAAGATGGTATTACTGCTATAAATATCAAATCAGGGCGGATGCTGTTGGCTTATGGATTTTTACGTAAAGTTTTTGAAATTTTCGAAAGTTATAAAACTCCTATTGATATGATTACCACATCAGAAGTAGCAGTTTCAGTGACAATAGATGATACCAAATATTTAGATAAAATAATTAACGAATTAAATAATTATGGTACTGTAAAAGTGGATGAAGACCAAAGTATTATATGCGTTGTTGGAGATTTTACAAGCCCTAAAACAGGCATAGCATCTCAGGTTTTTAATGCCTTAAAAGATGTTCCAATTCGTATGATATCCTATGGTGGTAGTAATCACAATATTTCTCTTTTGGTTGATAGCAAAGAAATTAAACCTGCTTTACAAGCACTTAATAATAATTTATTTTAATGGATAAGAATAATAAATTTCCAATTTCAAAATTTTCATCAATAGAAACACCTTTTTATTATTACGATGAAAATATATTGAAAGCTACTTTAGATAAATTAATTGAAGCTTCTAAAAAGCACAATTTTCATGTGCATTATGCTATGAAAGCCAATGCAAATAATCAAATCTTAAAACATATTAAAGCTGCAGGTTTAGGTGCCGATTGTGTAAGTGGGAATGAAGTTTTAAAGGCCATAGAAATAAAATTTCCGAATCATCAAATTGCTTTTGCGGGAGTAGGAAAGACCGATCAAGAAATAAATATTGCATTAGATCATGATATTTTTAGTTTCAATTGTGAATCTGTTCAAGAGCTGGAGGTAATTAATGAATTAGCGCAGAAAAAAAATAAAACGGCTAGAATAGCACTTCGAATCAATCCTAATGTGAATGCCAAGACACATCATTACATAACCACTGGTTTGGAAGAAAATAAATTTGGTATCAATTCATGGGAATTTGATTCAGTTCTTGAAACGATTAAAGCTTGTAAAAATCTAAAATTAGTAGGATTGCATTTTCATATCGGTTCACAGATTACCGACTTAGAAGTATTTAAAAGTCTTTGTATTCGAGTGAATGAAATACAAGAGTGGTTTATTTCCAACCAAATTTTATTTGAGCACATTAATGTTGGTGGCGGTTTTGGAGTAGATTATGTGGATGTAGATGAGAACATAATTCCTGATTTTGAAACCTTTTTTCAAATTTTTGCTGATTTTATTGATTTAAAACCCAATCAAGAATTACATTTTGAATTGGGTAGAGCGGTAGTGGCTCAATGTGGCAATTTGATTTCTAAAGTATTGTATATCAAAAATGGAATCAATACTAATTTTGCAATTTTGGATGCAGGCATGACTGAGTTAATTAGACCAGCATTGTACCAATCGGTTCATAAAATAGAAAACATCAGCAAAGTCGATGAAAAGTCAACCGTAAAATATGATGTAGTTGGTCCTATTTGTGAATCTTCTGATTGTTTTGGAAAGGCGATAGATTTACCACCAACTGAAAGAGGAGATTTGATAGCAATTAGAAGTGCAGGAGCTTATGGAGAAGTGATGAGTTCGGCATATAATTTAAGAGACAGAGCTAAAGCAATTTATAGTTCAAATATTTAATAATTTGACAATGAGATATTTTTATTTTTTACTTTTTGGTTTATTGACTTTAAATGTATTTTCACAAGAAAAGAGAACTTTCTTAGAAGATGAAAATCGAATTCCTCGTGAACGTTACGTGGATATGAAACATTTAAAATTGGAAGTTAGTTTTGAACCACAAGAAGGATTAGTAAAAGGTAAAGTTACACATCAGTTTGAGCCGATTAGAGAAAAAGTAGATTCTATAGTTCTCGATGCCATCAATATGACTATTAAATCTGTAATGATGGATGAAGATAGTTTGCGTTATAATTATGATCAAAAAAATCTGACCATTTATTTTAAAAACCCGTTAAATTGGAAACAAGAGTATTCTCTTCAAATTAATTATGAAGCGACACCTAAAAAGGGGCTTTACTTTATAGGCTGGAATGATTCATTAAATTTAAGTAAAAAGCAAATTTGGTCGCAAGGGCAAGGTATTGATAACCGTCATTGGATACCGATGTATGATGATATGAGTGATAAAGTTATCAGTGAAATGATTGTAACCATGCCTGAAAAATATCAAGTACTTTCTAATGGTAAAAAGTTGAAAGAGAAATCATTGAAAGGAGATTTAAAACAATGGCATTATGAAATTTCTCATCCGCATGCTCCTTATTTAATTATGTTGGGTATAGGAGAATATGCTATTGAAAAAAGAAAATCGGCTTCTGGAGTACCCATTAATTTATATTATTATCCGGATGAAAAAGAAAAGGTAGAGCCTACTTATAGATATAGTGTTCCTATGTTTGATTTATTCGAAAAAACATTTGGAGTAGCTTATCCGTGGGAATCCTATTCTCAAATTCCTGTTCAAGATTTTATGTATGGAGCGATGGAAAATACTACGGCTACTATTTTTGGAGATTTCTATTTGGTGGATGATAGGGAGTTTATTGATAGAAACTATGTAAGAGTTGATGCTCACGAGCTTGCTCATCAATGGTTTGGAGATATGGTAACTGCAAGAACTTCTACTCATGCTTGGTTGCAAGAAAGTTTTGCTACTCATTTTGATATGGTTTATCAGAGAGAAGCTTTTGGTCAAGATTATTTTGATTGGGTGCGTAGAGGTTATAACAATCAAGCATTAAATGCTTCAAAAAGTGATTTAAAACCAATTGCTCATTCGGGGGCAGGAACTGCACGTCATTATCCTAAAGGTGCGTTGGTTTTAAATATGCTAAAATCGATAGTAGGTGAGGAGCAATTTAATAGTACACTTCAATATTATCTTAAAAAACATGCTTATCAAACGGTTGATACAGAAGATTTTTTAATTGCCTTTCAAGAAAATTTAGGTTTGTCCTTAGATTGGTTTTGGGAAGAGTGGATTTTAAAAGGAGGAGAACCTGAATATCAAGTACAATTTGAGGAATTAGAAAATCAATATCGTTTCAAAGTAAAGCAAACGCATGAAACCAATGATTTAGTTGGACTGTTTAAAATGCCCATTAATTTTAAAGTTCACTTTACGGATAATTCATCCATTTCAAGAACCGAATGGATTGAAAATGAGAGTCAAGAAATCAATATTGAAAAAGTACAAGGCAAAACCATTAGTTATGTTTTATTTGATCCCAACAGTCAGATTTTAAAAGCAGTTGATTTTTATAAGTCGGATGAAATGTTCCGTAATCAGTTGGCGAATGCGGCCAACATGATAGATAGATATGATGCTTTGGTCGCTTTAAAAGGAAAGCTTAGTGCCAATGAATTGATGCAAGTTTTTCAAAAAGAATCATTTCATGCCATTAAATCTGAAGCAATAGAGCAAGCAATTCTTTATAAAAATCAAGAATCGGAAGAATTTTTGCATTTAGCACTAAAAGATGAAGATGCTGAGGTTTTAAAAACGGTATTGAAAAATACATTTACTATTAGTCTAGCTAATATTGATTATTACAAACCTTTATTGGCTGATAGTTCTTATGAAGTGATTGAGAAAACATTGGATTTACTGTGTTTTCATCAAACAGCGAAAGCAGATGAATTTTTAGAATTAACTAAAGGTGTCCAAGGAAATAGAGCACATAATGTGGCAATTAAATGGTTGGAATGGTCTTATTTAACCACTTATGATCAAAAATACGTGGATAGTTTGGTGCAATACGCTTCTACTTCTTATGAATTTTTGACACGTTCTAATACAGCAAAAGCCTTAGAAAGAATGAATTATTTAGACGCTAAAGCAACGGAATATTTAATAGATGGAATTTTTAGTGGCAATTCTCGAATGAGGGGAGCAGCCAATTCAGCTTTAAGACATTTTTATGATCAAACAGCTTATGCACAACTGATTCGTTCAGTTATTTTAAGTAAGAAGTGGACTGATTCAGAGTTTAGAACATTAAATAAGTATTTGGTTTATTAGGTGTTTTAAAATCAAAAAGGAATTTAATTTTATTAATCTAACGTCTAACGTCTAACATCTAACGTCTTGGGTATGAAGTATTGCAGTGCAGCGTCTGTCCGACGGAGTTTTACACAATCGGGATCTAAAATAAAACTAAACTATTGTAATCAAAATATCCCCAACTTCAATCAAATCCCCTTTTCTAACTTTTAATCGTTTTCGCAAGTCCACTTCACCATTGTATTTTACTTCTCCATCTTCAACAATTGCTTTTGCATGACCTCCAGTTTCGGCTATTCCTAAAACTTTTAGTAATTTAATGAGTTCTATATATTCAGTATCTATTTTGAATTCCATTTGACGTAAATTTGATGATAAAATTATACAAAGCTGTGAGAAACCTAGTAAATCAATTAATATTTCTATTTCTTTTTATTCCATTTCTCTCAATTGCTCAAAAAAATAATGATTGTGAGCTGAAAGTGAGTGCATTCGATTTTGGTGAAAAATTGGAATATACCATTTATTATAACCTTAGCGCAGTTTGGGTATCGGCTGGAGAAGTTACATTCAGGGTTGATTCTACTTTAATTAGATCAAAATCGTATTATAAATTAAGTGGAAACGGACAAACCTTCAAAAAATACGATTGGATTTATAAAGTAAGAGATAATTATGAATCTATTTTGACTATTTCTGATTTTAAGCCTATTCGTTTTAAGCGTAAAGTAAAGGAAGGAAGTTTTTTTATTGATGAAGACTATGTTTTTAATCACGGTAGGGGAAAGGTATATTCCTTGCGAAAGTTGGAGGAAGATGAAAATTTTATAAAAGATACTGTTCCTTTCTCCAAATGTTCTTATGACGTTTTAAGCATGATTTATTATGCTAGAAACATTGATTTTTCAAATTTGGCTGTTAATGATAAAGTGCCAATTACCATTTTCTTAGACAATGAAGAACATTCCTCTTACATTCAATATTTAGGGAAAGAAGAAATGGAAATCAAAGGAATGGGAACATACAGATGTATTAAGTTCAAGCCTTTATTGATTGAAGGAACCATTTTTAATGCAGGTGATGATATGACAGTTTGGGTAACCGATGATGATCACAAAATTCCCTTATTAATTGAAACCCCAATTTTAGTAGGTTCGATTAAAGCTAGAATCAAGAACATTGAAGGAAAGAATATTCAGTTGAGTTCAAAGGTTAATTAACTGAAGTATTCTTATCGTTTGACATCCGTTATTGTTAATTTATTGTCAATTAATTTAAACATATATACAAACTGAAAATTAGCATAATCTCTTGATCCTATTCCTGGTTCCCAATTAGGTTGATTTCTAATTAATTGAATTATTTCATTTGAAAAGTCAGAAGACTTAGCATATTTATCAAAATTTCTGACATTACATACCTCTCCTTTACAGTTTACATCAAATTGAATAATAAGCCTATTTTTATCATCAGGCTTAATGCTAAAATCATAATTTTCTATCATATAATTTGAAAAACCGTTTGGATTTTTTTCTAATGTTGGCATTTTTACACCCATTTTAAAAATGAAGCCATCACCACATAAAACAGAAATTATTGAATTGGATTCTCCTATTTCTGTATAATTAATTACTGTATCTGAAATTTCATTGATTCTATAATTTGTAAATACTTTGTCCTTTTCTGTACTTTGCATGTTGAAAAATAAATCAGTCAGATAGTAAACTCTGCTTTTTCCTTTTTCAAAGCCTTTAATTCTACTATTTTTATAAATTAACTCTTTTTGCGATTTAAATTTTATCTGGCTAGCATTCTCTCTTTCGTCTTTTTTGTATTTTATAGTATAACCTTCTGTTGGATATTGATACCATACACCTTTAATGACTTTGTATAAACTATCATTGGTTATTGATTGGGAATTTTTATTTTGAGCATAGATACTAAAAGTTGAAAAAATAAATATGCCTAATATTGAAATGCTTATTTTAGAAATTTTCATATAAGAATGGTATTTTATTTACAACGAAATCAATCCCTCAATCCCTTCTAACTTTTGATATTTCTCAATCACTTCACTAGGGCTCAGCATCACTTCCTTTACTGAAATGCTGACATATTTTCCATTGGCAGATTGACGAATATTTATTTTAGATTCTTTGGATGGGAAAGCACTTTCCACCAAAGCAATTTTTTTATTATCGCTTGGGATAATAAATTTGAATAAATAAACACTCGGCCAACTAAAGTCTTTTTCTAAGCGTATTCTTAAACTTTCATAATCCTTGTCCATATTTATCTTTTTATTATGCTAAATCAATAAGCTCTATTTAATCTAGAGATAATTCTCCCAAAACTTCTTGTATGCTGATTAATAAATCTTTTTTCTCTTTTTCTTTTTCTCTGTCAATAGCTTCTGCAATAGTTGCTTGACAATTTTGAACTTCATCTTCATTAAAAGTGGCATCAAAATTTTCAATCACTGTCAAAGCTTCTAAACAAACCATATAATCACCCTTGGTGGCTATATTTACAAATAGACTTAAATGTTCAGAGCCATCTAAAGAAGATTGCCAAAATGCAGAAATTAAAAAACTATAATAATATTTTAGTTGTTTGTTATTTAAAGCATTAACTAGGTAAGGAACAGCATCTTCATTTTTTAAATCAAATAAAAGTTGAATGATTCCTGCTTCTATATCTGGGTTGTCGGTTTCTGATAATAATTCAAATATACTAGGTAGTAATTTTGCTTCCCCATCTATTCTAATTTGTTCTAAAGCTTCAATTACAGTAGATTCGCTATTAGATTTTAAGTTTTTTTTAAGTTTTTCAAACTGATTGTTGTCAGTTTTTTTATTCTCTGTCATTTTTAATGTTATAATTTATTTCTTTTAATTTTTATACAATTCTTTTGCCAAAAATGGCGCTTCCTACTCTTATCATATTACTTCCACATTCGATAGCAACATCATAATCGCCACTCATACCCATGGAAATATACTGAAATGTTTTATCGTTCTGGAAATATTTTGCTTTTATTTGGTCGTAAAATGCTTTTAATGAGCTAAATTCTCTTTTTATAGTTGCCTCATTCTCTGTATTTGTAGCCATTCCCATCACACCGCTAATTATGATATGAGTTAATTCAGAAAGTTGATTCTCAATAATATCAACTACCTCATCTTCATCCAAACCAAATTTAGATTCTTCTTTAGCGATATAAACTTGTAGCAAACAGGCAACGTTTCTGTCATTTTTTGCTGCTTCTTTATTGATTTCTTTCAATAGTCGCAAACTGTCGACAGAATGCACAAGAGCTACAAATGGAGCAATATATTTTACCTTGTTTCGCTGTAAATGACCAATCATGTGCCATTCTATATCTTTTGGCAATTCGTCATATTTTCCTGACATTTCTTGAGCTTTATTCTCTCCAAATATTCTCTGTCCTGCTTGGTAAGCTTCCGATATATCTTCCTTTGGTTTTGTTTTTGAAACCGCTACTAAAGTGATAGATGGGTCTAAAGTTGATTTTATTTCTTTTAAATTTTCCTTAATACTCATATTTCGCAATTTTGCATGCTGTAAACTGTTAGGCCACTGCGCAATTTTGGTTCTATCCAAGTGCTTTTTGGAGGCATAATTTGATTGGCATCAGCTACAGCTTTTAATTGTTCAATACTTACAGGAAAATGAGCAAAAGCAACTTTCGCTTTTTTGCTATCAACTAATTGCTGCAATTTTTCCAATCCAAAAGTGCCTGCCATAAAAGTAACTCTTGGGTCAGTTTTTAAATCTTTAATACCCAAAATAGGTTCTAATATATTGTCTGATAAAATTTTAACATCTAAAGCGCTTACAGGATTTTTTTCGTCATAAATATCTTTAGAAGGAATCAAACAATACCACTGCCCTTCAAAATACATACTGATTTCATGAATTTTTTGAGCTTTGTAAGGTGTTTCTCCTTTTGGTATAATGTGAAATTGTTGGCTTATTTCAGAAATAAAACTTTCTTTATCGTGCCTGCCGATATCATTAATCAAACGATTAAATTCGTAAATTTTTAAATTGCTTTCTGCAATAAAAATTCCCATAAAATGATCTGTTCCAAGCTTCTTTCCTTTTTCTTTTTCTCGATTTTCTTTTCCTAATAGAGCGGAGGAAGCCGATCGATGATGTCCATCAGCAATATAAATTGCTGGCATTTTTGAGAAAGATTTCTCAATCGTTTCTACCGTTTTTTCATCATCAATTACCCAAAAACTATGACGAACTGTATTGGTGGTAGTAAAATCATATTCAGCTCTTTGTTCTATCGTTTCGGCTATTATTTTATCAATATTTGCTTCGTTAGGATAAGTAAAGCACACCGGCTCGGCATTTACTTTTACCTGATCCAAATAATTCTTAAACATCTTTTCACGCACAGTGATAGTGGCTTCATGCTTTTTGATTACATTATTGAAATAATCATCAATACTAGCACAACCAATTATACCTATATAAGCATGACCATTTTTAATTTGTCTATAAACATAAAAAGATTTCTTTTCATCATGCTGAAAAATACCTTCCTCCACAAATTGATCAAACCTTTGCTTTACCAATCTGTATCGAGCATTGGTGTTCGGTTTAGTGCCAATTTTGAGTGTGTGCTCAGGATGTATTACATGTAAAAAGGTAAACGGATTTTCATCTAATTTACTTTTCAAATCACCTCTGGAGTATGAAACATACGACCTTGAGGCTACCAAATGCACTTTATCTCGCACAGGGCGATAAGCGCAGAAAGGTTTAATTGTTGCCAATGTTTAAGATATTAGTTTATAAAAAAACAGAGTTAAACTAACTCTGCTTTTCTTGCCATGATTAATTCTGCTAATTCTGTACCAATTCTATCTTGTGCTTCTTCAGTAGCCGCACCAATATGTGGACTCAAAGAAATTTTAGAATGATTTAATAATTCTTTTCTTGGGTTGGGTTCATTTTCAAATACATCCAAACAAGCGTGAGCAATATGACCATTATCTAAAGCTTCTATCAAAGCCATTTCATCAATTACACCACCTCTAGCTGCATTTACGATAATAGCACCTTTTTTCATGGCATTCAATTCATTTTTGCCAATAAGAGCTTGATCTAATGAAGGTACATGAATGGTTATAAAATCACTTCTTTTTAATAAATCATTTAAATCGCAAGATTCAATTTCAACATCAACAGTTCCATTTCCTTGAATTTGCAATTGAATAGTCGTTTCAATAGGACTTGGGGAATTTACAATTACTTTCATTCCGCAACCAATAGCATAAGAAGCTACTGCTTGACCAATTCTACCAAATCCGATAATTCCTAGAGTCTTACCTCTTAATTCTATTCCTTTTCCATAAGCTTTTTTCAAACCTTTGAAGTTTTCAGCTCCTTCGGCTGGCATAGCTCTGTTACTTTGATGCAAAAAACGAACTGCTCCAAATAAATGAGCCATTACCATTTCTGCAACACTTTGACTAGATGAAGCTGGTGTATTAAATACATAAATACCTTTATTGCGAGCATAATCTACATCTATATTATCCATGCCTACGCCGCCTCTGCCTATCATTTTCAAATTAGGACAAGCGTCTATCAAATCTTTTCTTACTTTGGTAGCACTTCTAACCAAAAGCACTTCATAGTTTTCTGAATTGATAACATCAATTAATTTATCTTGGGGAACAGTTTCAGTAATAACTGTGTAACCGTTTTGTTCTAATACTTCTTTTCCTGATTGTGCTATTCCGTCGTTAGCTAAAATTTTCATTGCTTTATTTTATTTTTAAGCGTTATTTTTTTCAAATTCTTTCATGGCATCTACCAATACTTGAACACTTTCCAGTGGTAAAGCATTATACATAGATGCTCTATATCCACCTGCAGACCTGTGACCTTTAATACCGCTGATGTTGGCTTTTTTCCAAATGGCATCAAATGCCTCTCCTTTACTTTCGTCGGTCAAAACAAAAGTCACATTCATATTAGAGCGATCCTCTTTGGCAATTAACCCTTTAAATAAGCTGTTTCTATCAATTTCACTGTAAAGCAATGCCGCTTTTTGATCGTTGATTTTTTCAATCCAACTTACACCACCATTTTTCTTTAACCACTCTAAGTTCAACATAGAAACATAAATTGGATAAACAGGAGGCGTATTGAACATAGATTCTTTATCGATATGAATCTGTAAATCCAACATAGAAGGAATATCTCTACCGGTTTTACCTAATAGTTCATCTTTAACAATATATAAAGTAGTTCCTGCTGGACCCATATTTTTTTGAGCACCTGCATAAATCATGTCAAAATCAGCTACATTTATTTTTTTACTAAAAATATCTGAAGACATATCACAAATTACAGGAATATCACTTTTTGGAAATGATTTAAATTGAGATCCATATATGGTATTGTTAGATGTGAAATGAATAAAATCAGCATCAGATGGAATTTTGTAACCTTTAGGGATGTAACTATAGTTTTTATCTTTACTACTAGCTAATACATCTACTCCACCTAATTTTTTAGCTTCTTTAATTGCTTTCACACTCCAGACACCAGTATCCACATAAGCACCTTTGCCGTCTTTTTTCATTACGTTAATGGCAGACATATAAAAACCCAAACTAGCTCCACCTTGCAAAAACAAAACGCTGTAACCCGCAGGTACATTCAATAATTCTTTTACCAAGTTTTGTGCATTCTCCATTACTGCGATAAAATCCTTACTTCTATGCGATATTTCGAGTATAGAAAGATTTAAATCATTAAAATTGATCACTGCTTCAGCAGCTTTCTTTAAAACTTCTTGTGGCAATATACAAGGACCTGCACTATAATTATGGACTTTAGTCATTTTTTCTGGTTTTTATTAAGTTAGTCCAAAATTGCAAAATATTTTGCAGAATGTGAAACCTAAAGTGTTTAAAAGCTATAAATAAAGCATAAATTTTTATTTTGCATCAATTATAGAAAATATTTCATTAAATGTTTTATTGATTAATAATTAACTATAGCTGAGTCTAAAGTCTAACAACGATGTGCCTACCAAGATATTTCTTCCTCAATAATTTTCATTTAAAGTTAAATTGAAATTTATTGATTATTAATTAACTATGATTGTTTCTAACGTCTAACAGCGCAGCGGTCCAAAGTCTAAAGTCTAACGTCTAACAGCGAAGCGCCTGCCCGACGAAGTTTTACGCAGTCGGGGTCTGATATCTCTCCTCTCTATAAAAATTTACAAAAAAAGTGGTTTAAAATTGAGAATATTCATATATTTGCGTCCTCAAAAAAATAAGGAATACAAAGATGAAAAAAGATATCCATCCAGAAGGTTACAGATTAGTTGTTTTTAAAGACATGAGTAATGATTATGCATTTATGACTAAGTCAGTTGCAGAAACAAGTGATACCATTGAGTGGGAAGATGGAAAAGAATATCCATTGATTAAATTGGAAATTTCTCACAAATCTCACCCTTTTTACACTGGTAAAATGCAGTTAATTGATACCGCAGGTAGAATTGACAAGTTTAATACTAGATACAAAGGATTCAAGAAGTAAGAAAATATCATTTACGATATATTTTAAAAAACCATCCCCAAGAAACTTGGGGATGGTTTTTTTTGTTGGGTGAAGTTATATAATTAGATTAATGTACTAATGAAAAATCATCTTTGCTCAATTTAACTTTTGGATTATCAAGTTTTTGTATAGAGTTTTTAATTTTTTCTCTATCGCTTTGGGTTAGAAAAGTTGGTATTAAATAGGTTAAATCAATTTTTAGCAAACGATTTAATACAATAAGATCTTTTAAAGAAAATGGATTTACTCCATTAATGAGTTCAGACATATATGATTTGCTGCTATGCCCTAAAATTTCACCCAGGTCTTGTTGAGTTAAATTTAATTGTTTTAATTTTTTTCGTATCAGCTCTTTTCTGTTGTGAATAAATTGCCTTTCTTTTTCAGCAATTAATTCGGCTAAATCACTTTCTTGAATTTTTTTGTCAGTTAATTTAGTGTTTATAGACCAATTAAATTTTTCATAGTTTTCTATTAAATCTCTTAACTTCTTGCGAATAATTTTAAATTTTACGTCTTCTTTCGATAAAACTCTTAATTTTCTATCTGCAATTAAAGCTCTTTCAAAATCTAATTCATTTTGGATTTTACCAATTTCCAATAATTTTGATATGTCAAATTGTGTTTTCATATTCTTTATAACCAATCGTTAGCATTTAGCCATTTCTTAATGGTACTTTTATTGTTTTTGAATGTTGTTTCGTATTCCTGAGAAAATAAAAACACGGACGGAGACGTTTGCGCTAGCGGAAAATTTTTTCGTGACTTACTTTCGAAAATATTTTTTATTAAGTTTCTTGAAGCTTTGTTGGTTCTTGTCTAGTATCAAATACATTTGCAATTTCGATTCTATTAGAATCTTTGTTTATCCAATAAACAATTTTGTAATGCTTATAGATTAAATATCTAAATTGTTGTTTTCTATGAGATAAATTATCTTCTTCTTGACCTATTAGTGGGTTTTTATTAAGATCTACTGTAAGGTTAATGATACCATTAACTATTTTATGAGCTACTTTTTTGCCAGCTTTTAATCTGTAATAAGTGTAAATATCTTCCAATTTATCTTCAGCTAACTGTAACCAAAAAATAGTTAGTTCCATTTCTCAACTTTAGCTTTTAAATCTTCTACACTTATCATTCTTCCGTGTTTAGAATCATCCATTGCGCTATCAATTTCAGAATTGTATTGATTCATTGACATAGGTTTTAGATTGTTCTCTAACAATTCTGTCTTTCTTTTCCTAAGAAACGTTTCAAGCCCACTTACTATTTCTTCATTTTGCAATCTCAAAAACTCTTGGACAAATAATATTTTTCTTCCTTCTAAATTCATGGTTTTGACTTTTGTCAAAGATACTCAAATATAAAGTTTCAAATATCAATCGATTTTTGATTTTGTAGGTTTGTAAGTTATCTAGTTAATCTAAAGGCATGGTTTCCTCCTAGCAGCGGACTCGTGCAATCCTGCGATTCAAAACTAATAATTGTATATTAAAAAGTATATTCTCCAAGTTTGCTAAAAAGCAATGGACTAAAAGTCCTAAGAAAATAAAAACACGGACGAAGACGTCCGCGTTAACTGATTGGGTTGCGAACCGCCGTCACGACACTTCGTGACGAAACCCGCTTGGATTATCCTGAGCTTGACGAAGGGTACGGTGGTGTGAGAGGTGAACTCCGACTATTTTAGTCGGAGCCATCTACTCGATTGTAGGTAGGCTATTTTATTTCGAGTCAAATAGTTTAAGTTCTGTAATCCTTCGTTTTAAATTTTCTCCCCAAAATTGGAATTGTTTAAAATATTCCACACAATCCTCTAGAGAATCCATTCCGTCAAGTTTCGGTAAAATGTATTTTTCAAAGTCAAACTTTACCGACTCCAAGAATTCTTTTAAGTCCGTTTTTCCCGTAATAGAATAGCCTTGGTTATTGCCGAATTTTCTTTTTTTTCTGTCCGGTAAAAATGTTCCCTCGTCAAGATGAACAGTTAGGTCGTTATATGTTACCTTTTTCTTTGCACTATCTTTTACAGTTGCTTTAAGTGCAATCCCAATATTGAATCTAAAATCTACGCTATCTTTCGTATTCCAAGAATAATTCTGAAGATTAATGACGTTAAAGAACTGACCTTTGTCCTTCCACCACGTCTGTCCCGAAGTTAAATAACCCCATTTTTTCAGATTAGGTTTAAGATACACCTTAATAAATTCCTTCTGTTTTTCTTTTGCTGTCATCTTTTTTTTTAGCTTACCTACAACATATGGATATGATACACAGAGTGTGTCATATCCACATCATAAATTCTCGTTAAAGATAATAAATTCTATTAGGTTGGTTTAAAGTAGTGCATCAATCAGATTTTTTTAGTCCTAAAATTATAAAAATTGAGGTAATTGCTCCTAGAAGAATAATTGAAGCTAAAACGTCATTTTGTTCATCAATAATTAGGTCAATTATAAGATGTTCAATGCCTGAGTATTCCCCTACATAAAATACTCCCAATGTTGTAGTACCTAAAATAAATAATAAAAAAGATTTTTGATCTGAGTATAAATAACCAAAAGCAATCCCAATCATAAAAATTAGTATAAGTTTAATTGGCTGTATCAGTCTTTCTCTTTTTTCTTGAACAAATTTGTCTTTATATTTTACTTTTAACATTAATCCATGTTCTAAAGAGTTCAAGGTTGCTTCTATTCTCTTCACTTCATGCTCTGTTAATTCTTTTGAATTGTTTTTAATAGGCAAGGGTATGTTATGTTTTAAAAGGTCTAATTCTATATATATTCGCTTGGCTATTGAATCAGGAAGTTCTCTTAATAAAGAGTCACATTTTTGCAGTTGTTCGTCAATTTGCATGTTGAGTGTATCCTTAATCTCGTCTAATCTGTTTATTGGCACCATTCTATAGTCGTTACTGAATACTTTTCTATCAAGTGTGTCAATTTTGCCCTCAGGAGCTGTAGATTTCATTTCATATAGAATGGATTGTACCTCTAGAGATGACTTTGGGACTTGCCAATTAACAAAAGCAAAATAAAGAGCAGCTATTAAAATTACTACCGGTAAGTTAGTAATTAGTGCGCTTTTAAATCTTAAATCATTTTTTTTAGCAAAGTGCTTTGCTGAAAATATTGAAGCCATCAGGATTCCAAACTGCAGCGATATTATTGAGTTTTTTATTGAAGTATGATAGATTAATAAGGATATATAATTGACTGAAAAACCTTTATCAAAAATGTCGTTGGCATAATGTTCAAGAAAGTTCAAGTTCAGGATTACAATTAACCCTAAATAGCTTATCAAAAGATAAATTAAGAATCTAACTGTTATAATAATCTTCATTTTGTCTTATGTAATTATTTGCAATGGATTATGCACCACAACGCCTAGCTATGGTTAGTGCGGGACTGAAAAGCGATAGTTTTCAATTTGGCACTTAGCTAAAGCTTTGTATTTTGTTTTTATCTTTTCATTTTTAAAAGCTAAATCAAAGATTTAGCGTTGTTAATTAATTGCTCCAAACTTACAATTTACTGCTATAACCCGCATTAACTATAGGTGATGTTATATGCTTTTTATTCTTTTAATAATTCCTTTAGTTCTCTATACTTTTCTAAAAGAGCTCCTCTATATCCCCAATCTTCAGTTTCGTCCTCAACTTTTGGGTTTATAAATGTTCCATCATTGAAAATTATGTCAATAGATTCTAATCCTATCTCTTGAGCATTTCTTTTTTGCTCTTCTGTTTTTCCATAAATACCCATCATTTCCTTTGAGTATTTCCAGTCCTTATCAAACACTTCTTCGAAAAGACTTAAAAATTGTTCAACCGATTTTTTAACTTTTTTATCCATTTATTTTTCTTTTAGCTCTTCTCTAATAAATCTTACTACTTTACCTGTTCCAATCAGTCTATCACCTTCACTAAATTTAAATTCTTCTCCTACTCTGAGCTTTCTAAGATACAAATCGGATGCGATCATTGTCATTTCAGCTTGTACTTTTTCTCCAGGTTGTACAATATCTCTTCCAATGTAAACTTGTTGGGTGCTAGTTTTATCAGGTGGATACCTATTAAATTCTAGATGTGGCCTGTACTTTGAATGTGCTGGTGTTTTACGACCACCTTCTTCTGTCGTCAGGAATTTTAAATCTGCTATAAAATCAGGTTTCATCATTTGAGTAATTGCATATAACATATGGATATGACACACTGAGTGTGTCATATCCACATCATAAATTCTCGCTAAAGATAATAAATTCTATTAAGTTGATTTAAAGTAGCGCATAAAGAGATGTGCATTAATCTTACCTCGCCATCAATGTTTTCCAAGCATTCTCTACATCATTTTGATCCAATAATTGCTTGGCAGCTTCGTGTAAATCTTTTTGAGTAAAATCTTGTAAATTGTTTTGTTTTTTAAATGCTGCAATAGCTTCTTGGTTGGGTAGTTGTTCTATATTTTCTAATATTGCTGAGTTGGAGAAATGTAATGTATTCTTTTACGGTTTTGATGTTTCATTTATAAGAAGTTTTAATTTTTCTTTACTTGGCAATATAGTTTTGTATTTACTCGCAAAAATTTGTTCGTTATCTTTTGGCAGAGTGTATTCAACAACGGCTTCACTTTTATTCTTACATAGAATAAGTCCGATTGTTTTATTTTCATTTTTTAGTTTAACCTCCCGATCATAGTAATTTACATACATTTGCATTTGCCCAATGTCTTGATGTTTTAATTCTCCTATTTTTAGATCGATTAGGACAAAACATTTTAGTATTCTATTATAAAAAACTAAATCAATATGAAAATGTTTGTTATCAAAAGAGATTCGTTTTTGTCGTGCTACAAATGTAAACCCTGTTCCCAACTCAAGTAAAAAAGTTTCAAGTTTTTCTATTATGCCTTGTTCTAGATGATTTTCTGAATAAGAAGATTTTTCAGGTAATCCTAAAAATTCTAAAATGTATGGGTCTTTTATTGCATCCATCGGCTTTTCAAAAATTAATCCCTTTTTGGATAGTTTTTGGATTTCTTCTTTATCTCTACTTAAGGTTAATCTCATATATAATGCTGAATCATATTGTCTAGCAAGTTCTCTAACACTCCAATTATTTTTTATTGATTCGATTTCGTAAAATTTTCTTTCGTTTTCATCATCAATACGCATGAGTATGAGGTAGTGTGACCAACTTAATTTGAAATTATCAGACATTGTCTGTTGAATTTCAGATTTAGAAATAGCAGACGATGTCTGCTGCATTTGATAAGTAGTATAGAAAGATCTCATTTGTTGAATATTTGTCATGGAAAACCCTTTACCAAATTCATTTGTAAGAGCTTTAGATAATCCAATTAAAAGTTGTTTTCCATATTTTGCTCTGTCTTTTCCTTCTTGTTCTTACTCCACAATCAGTCGACCAATTTCAAAATAAGTCTGAACCATTGTTAGATTAACTTGACGCACTACTTGCTGTTTTGCGGATCGTAGTAATTCAATTACTTGATTATAAATGCTGTTTCTTTGCATCTTTTTTATCATTTTATAATTTTATCACTTTATACGAGCTTGTTTACAATAAGGGAATATGACTCTCAACTCCTTCTTATCCGTATTATATTTCTTGCTAAATATAATAAATTCTATTAATTTCTTCTCTATTCATCTGATTTAAAGTAGCGCATAAATAGACGTACTTTATTTCTACTTCGCCAGTAAAGTTTTCCAAGCGTTCTCTACATCGTTTTGGTCGAGTAATTGCTTGGCAGCTTCATGTAAATCTTTTTGAGTAAAATCTTGTAAATTGTTTTGCTTTTTAAAAGCTGCAATAGCTTCCTCGTTGGGTAGTTGTTCCACATTACCTAATTTCCCCAAATCGTTACCACTTAAAATGTCGCTATTTTTTACCGCTTCAGGCATATTGTCAAATCCTATTCCTAAAGTAGTAATAGGTTTATCCACTTCAAAAAGTGCATCGTGGCTTGCTCTTACATACCAATTGGCGCCCATTCTACCTACTAAATCTATTTTATGTTGGTCTATATTTCCTTCTGCATCCAATACTTTTTCATCAATGTGCATGAGCAAAACTTCACAAATAATTAAATTTCCTGCGCCGCCTTGGTCGCCTAATTCTATGACTTGCTTTACCTTGCATTCCATCTGTACTGGAGATTCTTTAACTCTAAAAGGCTTTATTAATTCTGATTCAATAGGAGTAAAGCCGGCTTTTACAAATTCATTCACACCTTTATCATAAGCTGAACTAGAAAGAGATGCTTGATGTACGATGTCGTAATTGACAATATTAATCACTACTTCATCTACTTCTTTTACATTGTCATAGGTATTTTTAGTGGTATTGGTTCTTCCACTTCTTGCTGGTGAAAAAACCAAAATAGGAGGGTTAGCACTAAAAACATTGAAGAAACTAAAAGGACTTAAGTTAGGGTTGCCATCTTTATCAACGGTACTTGCAAATGCAATTGGCCTTGGACCTATAGCGGTTTGTAAATGTCTTTGTAATACTGGAACAGTAACTTCTTTTGGATTTATTTTAATCATCTTTTGTAAAATTAATAGGCTCAAATTTAACCATATCATCTCCTCTAAAAAAGTATTTTTTGGAAGAATTATTTTTTTTATTTAGCTATACTATTTTAGAACTAAAATAGGTATCTTTGCAGCCTCGTTTTTTTTAAGAGATTTATTGTCGGATGTGGTGTCTGCCCACTGAAGCTTTAAGCGAAGGTGGGAAATTGGTAGACCTGTCTGCCGACAGGCAGGCACGCTAGACAGTCTAGCGTTAAAAGATAGAGTTAATCAATTAAACGATAAGTTTTTTTGAAAATAATGCGGATGTGGTGAAATTGGTAGACACGCTAGACTTAGGATCTAGTGCCGCGAGGCTTGGGGGTTCGAGTCCCTTCATCCGCACTACAAAAAATGGTATAAAGCTAAGGCTGTGCTTGCTTCAGGCAGGAATTCACCAAAGCCTTGTACCATTTTTAATTTAATACATTTTTAATTTTTCGTTTTAAGATGGAAGTAAGCAAAAAAGATATTGATCAGTTAAATGCAGAGATTACTGTAAAAATGGGTCCTGCAGATTACCAAGAAAAAGTAGATACAGTTTTAAAAAATTACAGAAAAACTGCTGCAATACCTGGCTTTAGAAAAGGTATGGTTCCAATGGGAATGATCAAAAAACAGTATGGAATTAGTGTGTTGGTTGATGAAATCAATAAAATTTTATCTGATGAACTATATAAATATGTTTCTGAGAATAAAATAGATATGCTTGGAAATCCAATTCCTAAGGAACAAGATAGAATTGATTTTGAGAATCAAAGTGACTTTGAATTTACTTATGAAATTGGAATAGCTCCAGATTTTAAAGTGGAAATTTCAGACAAGCAAAAGTTTGAGAAATTGAAAGTAAAAATTGATGAAAAATTAATCGATAAAAACGTTAACGATATTGCTAAGCGTTACGGTAAAATGGAAAACGTGGATCAAGCCAATGAAGATGATATGCTTTATGGTAAATTTGAAGAGTTAGACAATAAAGGAAATGTAGTAGAAGGTGGTATTTCTAATAGTTCTGTTTTAAATATTCAAGCAATAACGGATAAAAAATTATCTAAAAGTTTAACTGGAATTAAAGTAGGTGAAAGTGTTGAGTTGAATCCTGCAAAAATAGGCACGTTACAAAACACTACTGCATGGTTAGGCATTGAAGAGGCGCAAGCTGCTGAAATGAAAACGGATTTTAAATATACTGTTGAGAAAATTAACAGAATGCAGCCAGCAGATTTGAATCAAGAATTTTTTGATAAGTTATATGGTAAGGATGTTATCAAAACTGAAAAAGAATTTAGAGATAAAATTAAAGAAGAGTTAGAAAATAGCTTTAAAAATAATACGGAACAATTGTTCAACAGAGATGTTCAAGATACGTTAATTGAAAAAGCAAAAATTAACTTACCTGATGCATTTTTGAAAAGATGGTTAATGACAGCCAATGAAAAACCAGTTACTGAAGAGCAAATTGAAAAAGAATACGATCAATATGCTTTGGGTTTAAAATGGCAATTAATTGAAAATAAAATCATCAAAGAAAATAATCTAGAAGTGACTAGAGAAGCAGTAGTGGAGCATACCAAAGGTTTGATAAAACAGCAAATGGCTGGAATGGGTCAAAATTTTATGGAAGATGCCGAATTAACCGATACTGCAAATAGAGTTTTGGAAAATGAAGACGAAGCAAGACAATTGTACGAGCAATTGTATCAGCAAAAAATGTTAGAATTATACAATTCTACTTTTAACATAAAAGAGAAAGCAGTTTCTTATGATGATTTCGTTAAATTAGCCGAAGCTAAAAGAAATTAATAACGACTAAATACATTTTATATGTTTGATAATAAGGAATTTAAAAAATTCGCTGTAAAGGGGAAAGGTATTAATAGTATGCATTTAGATAATTATATCGATGCATCGATGACACCTTATATTATAGAAGAGCGTCAAATGAACGTGGCTCAAATGGATGTTTTTTCGCGTTTGATGATGGATAGAATTATCTTTTTGGGAACTGGTGTTAACGACCAAGTTGCTAATATCATTCAAGCACAACTTTTATTCTTGGAATCAGCCGATAGCAAAAAAGACATTCAAATTTATTTGAACTCTCCTGGTGGTTCTGTTTATGCTGGTCTGGGTATTTACGATACCATGCAATATATTGCTCCTGATGTAGCTACAATTTGTACTGGTATGGCAGCTTCAATGGGTGCTGTACTTTTATGTGCAGGAGCAGCTGGTAAAAGAACAGCATTGCCTCATTCAAGAGTAATGATTCACCAACCTTCGGCAGGCACGCAAGGAATGGCTTCTGATATGGAAATAGCGTTGCAAGAAGTTCTTAAAATGAAAAAAGAGTTGTATGACATTATCGCTCATCACACTGGAAAAACTTATGCGAAAGTCGAAAAAGATTCTGATAGAGATTATTGGATGAAAGCAGATGAAGCTAAGGAATATGGTATGATTGATGAGGTTTTAGTGAGAAAATAGGCTCAAAAATAATAGTTAACTTTGTAGTTGGCTCTCCCCAAACCAAAATTCTTGGGGTTGGTCTGTTTCTAAAAGTTACATCGGTATAATTTATATCAATTAAAATATGGCAAACAAAGAAAATATTCATTGTTCTTTTTGTGGAAGAGATAAGAAAGATACCAATGTGTTAATCGCTGGTTTAACTGGGCATATTTGCGATAATTGTATCGTTCAAGCTGAGGTAATTGTAAAAGAAGAGTTAGCACCAAAGAAAAATGCAAATCCTTCTTATTCAAATCTAAAGCCTAAAGATATTAAGAATTATCTGGATGATTATATTATAGGTCAGGATGAAGCCAAAAAGGTATTGTCTGTAGCTGTTTATAATCACTATAAAAGATTAGATCAAGCAGTAGATAAGGATGAAATAGAGATTGAAAAATCTAATATTTTGTTGGTTGGTGAAACTGGCACTGGTAAAACACTTTTGGCAAAAACTATCGCCAAATTATTAAATGTTCCTTTTTGTATTGCCGATGCTACTGTGCTTACTGAAGCAGGTTATGTAGGTGAAGATGTAGAAAGTATTTTGTCTAGATTGTTACAAGCAGCTGATTATAATGTGGAGGCAGCTCAAAAAGGGATTGTTTTTATAGATGAAATAGATAAAATTGCTCGTAAAAGCGATAATCCATCTATTACTAGAGATGTTTCTGGTGAAGGTGTACAACAAGCGTTGCTTAAATTATTGGAAGGTGCTACAGTGAATGTTCCGCCACAAGGGGGAAGAAAGCATCCGGAGCAAAAAATGGTTGCCATTGATACAAAAAACATATTATTTATTTGTGGCGGTGCTTTTGATGGTATGACTAAGATAATTGCAAAGCGTTTGAAAACAAATGCGATTGGTTATAAAAATAAAAATGAAGACGAGGAAATCGATGGTGATGAATTGTTGAAATATGTAGCTCCTCACGATATTAAAACGTTTGGAATTATACCTGAATTAATTGGTAGAATTCCTGTATTGAGTTATTTACATCCTTTAGATGTATCAGCACTGAGAAGAATATTAACTGAACCAAAAAATGCAATTGTTAAACAATTTACTAAATTGTTTGATATAGATGGTGTTGCCATTACTTTTGAAGCTGCTGCTTTAGATTATATTGTAGAAAAAGCAGATCAGTATAAATTGGGAGCAAGGGGATTGCGCTCAATTGTAGAAGCTATTTTATTGGATGCGATGTTTGAATTTCCTTCCGATTCTAAACAAAAGGAATTAAAAATCACCAAATCTTACGCTGAAGAAAAAGTTGGCAAATCGATATTGAAAAAATTAAAGGTAGCTTCTTAGCTACCTTTTTTTTTAGGAATTTTTTTATGAAAAAACAGTTTTTTATTTTAATGTTAGGATTAATAGGTTATGCTGCTATTAAAAATGAGGTTATAGCAAAGGAAGTTTTGGGTGATGAAAAAATTAGAATTCTAGAAATTGATACAACTTCTAGTGGGGTGTATTCTTTAATTGCTTTTGAGAGAATTAATTCAATTAAAAAAGGGATCTTATTGGTTTTTAAAACAGAGAATAACAATTTTAAGGTTGGAGAAATTTTGGATGTTAGTCTTTGTGATGTTTCGGAATATAAAAAAATAATTGAAAAAGACTCATCAGATAGTTTGAAATTTGAAGAAACAAAGGGTCAGATTAATACAAAAACAATAGGCGATCTTGATACTTTAATATTAAGAGGTCATTTTATGGAAAACGGACAAATATTGATGGATGGTAAATTGCTTCTTGATTTTTCTGACAAAGCTAAAGTTCCGGTTTTTAAAATTTGTGATAAATAGAATAAGTTAAAATATATTTTCTTTCGGCTTGACCCATCATGAAGCTTCGGTATGAAATAAAAATTCAAATAACTTCCGTATTATAGTTATTTAAAATCAGTGATGTCCGATAATAAACTTTAATTCTATTCCCTTTCATAAACCTCATAAGTAAAAGCATAAGCATGTCTTTCATCTTTATCATGAAATTTGGTAGAAACTAAATCCCATTCATCTTCATCAATTTCAGGAAAATAAGTATCGCCTTCTAATTCAGTATGAATACGAGTTAAATAAATGCGATCGGCATAAGATAAGGCGAGTTTATAAATTTCGCCACCACCGATAATCATCAATTCTTCTTCGTCATTTTTTTTTGCAAACTCAATAGCTTTTTCTATTTCATGAAAAATAAAAGCCCCTTCAAAAGTGAAGTCTTTATCTCTTGTTAAAACCATAGTTGTTCTATCCGGTAATAATTTTCCGAAAGTTCCTAAATTTTTTCTGCCTGTTAAAATATGATGCCCTTTTGTGGTTTGCACAAAATATTTCATATCATCAGGTAATTTCCAAGGTAAATCATCATTTTTTCCGATGACATTATTTTCTGTTGCTGCTGCTATTAGTGATATTATCATAGTTTTTTGTCTAGACTTCGACTCCGCTCAGTCTGAAAGAAAACAGAGTTGGTCGAATAGTATGAATAAGAGGTATAAAATAAATTCAATTATACTGCTACTGCAGCCTTAATATGTGGATGTGGATCATAATTTACTAACTCAAAATCTTCAAATTTGAAGGAGAGTAAATCTTTCACATTTGGATTAATTTTCATTTGTGGCAAAGGTCTTAATTCTCTACTCAATTGTAAATTAGCTTGCTCAATATGATTTGAATATAAATGGGCATCTCCAAGAGTATGCACAAAATCTCCTACTTCTAAATCACAAACTTGAGCAACCATCATCGTTAATAAGGCATAGGATGCAATATTAAAAGGAACTCCTAAAAAAGTATCTGCACTTCGCTGATACAACTGACAAGACAATTTACCATCGGCAACATAAAATTGAAAAAATGCATGACAAGGAGGTAAAGCCATATTCTCAATTTCACCTACATTCCAAGCACTCACTATAATTCGTCTTGAGTCTGGCGTATTTTTTATTTGCTGGATGATATTTTTGATTTGATCAACATGCCTTCCGTCAGCAGTTGGCCACGATCTCCATTGATAGCCATAAACTGGGCCTAAATTGCCTTCTTCATCTGCCCATTCATCCCAAATTTTAACACCATTTTCTTTTAAATAATTGATGTTGGTGTCGCCAGATAAAAACCATAATAATTCATGAATAATTGAACGTAAATGGCATTTTTTGGTTGTTACTAAAGGAAACCCTTCAGATAAATCATATCTAGATTGATAGCCAAAAACACTTATAGTGCCTGTTCCAGTTCTATCTTCTTTTTTGGTGCCATGATCTAAAATATGTTGTAAAAGTTGATGGTATTGTTGCATTGATTTTTATTTTTTCTACATTCCAAATTTAAGAATACCAACTAAACAAAAAGCAAAAATTCCTATTCAGTTATCAACGGTTTGTTAAAGAATCACCCCTACAATTACTGCTGTAAAAAGTGAAGCTAATGTACCACCAATCAATGCTCTTACTCCAAGTTTAGATAAAATTCCTTTTTTTGTAGGTGCCAAGGCACCTATACCACCAATTTGAATTCCTATACTTGCAAAGTTAGCAAACCCACATAAAATATAAGTCGCCATAGTGATTGATTTTTGTTCCGCAAATAGTTGAGTAGCCTTCATTTTTCCTAATGATACATAGGCTACAAATTCATTTAAGATTGTTTTTTCTCCTAATAATTGTCCCACTAATAAAGCATCTTCTTTGGCAACTCCCATTAAGTAAGCGATGGGAGCAAAACTATATCCAATTATAAATTCAAAGGTTAATCCGTCATAGGCTGTATTTGCTGCTATAATGTTATTTAAACCTGTATATTTTCCAATAATATCACTCAGTAAATAATTCCCCATTGTGATTAAGGCTATAAATACCAATAGCATAGCTGCAACATTAACTGCCAATTTAATTCCATCTGTGGTTCCATTAGAAATAGCTTCTAATGCATTACTACCAATTTTATCTTGGCTAATGGTCATGTCTTCATTTATCTTTTCAGTTTCAGGAACCAATATTTTTGCTGCTATTACTGCTGCAGGAGCCGACATAACAGAAGCCGCTAAAAGATGTTTGGCAAAATAAATCTGTTGCACAGGATCATCTCCTCCTAAAAATCCAATGTAAGCTGCTAAAACTCCACCTGCTATGGTTGCCATTCCACCTGACATCAAACACATAATTTCAGAGTCTGTCATTTTACTTAAGTAAGGTTTTACGAGTAATGGAGACTCCGTTTGACCCATAAAAATATTTCCTGCTGCTGCAAGACTTTCAGCTCCTGAAAGTTTCATGAATTTTTTCATCACCCAGGCAAATCCATAAACTACCTTTTGAAGAATTCCCCAATAATATAAAAGACTCGTTAAAGCGGAAAAGAAAATAATAGTCGGTAAAACCTGTATTGCAAAATTGATAAATCCGATTTCAATCTTTTCTGTAATGAAGGAGCTGAATAGAAATTTTGTTCCTTCATTGGTAAATGAAATTATTTTGACAAATGCATTTCCAACCATATCAAAAATGTTGGCGATGAATGGGACTTTTAAAACCAAAACTGCAAAAATAATTTGCATTAATAGCCCTTTTGTGACCAAACTCCAAGAGATAGCTTTCCTATTAGTACTAAACGCGTAAGCTAAAAGTAGTAAAGTAATTAGTCCTACTGCACCTCTCCAAAGAGAATTTAGACTGAAACCTTCTGATGGAATCATCTGATAACTCTTATTCTTCAATTTAAAAATAGTACTTATTTCTCCAGAAGATATTTCTATTGTATTATCTTCTTTCTCAATGATATAAAAGGTTTTATCAGTGGCATTGGCAGTTTGAATTTCTCCTAAAGTGTCCTCAATTGTTTTATTAAAACCTTTAATTATCAATTCACTCGATAGAATATCCCACTTCCCTGAGTAGGTTTTCCCTTTTTGGAAGGCTATTAATTCTTTGTTAGAATTTATCTTTAAAGAATCAAATTCAGAGGTAGAAGTTGGAATCCAAACTGCTAATTTATTCTCTGAAGTTTCTAATTTTTCATTTTTGGAATTATTGCCACATGCGAAAAGCAACAAAATTGGAATGAGGTATAATGTTCTGATTATTTTGTGCACAATAGTTTAATTAGTGGAGCTACTTCTGCGGCTTATTTCATCTCTAATTCTTGAAGCCAATTCATAATTTTCAGCCTCAATTGCTTTTTGCATCTTACTGTTCAATTCTTTGATGGTAAAATCAGCTAAGGTTTTTGATTTTTTTTCTTCTGCTGATTTTTTTGGCATTTTTTGAGGAACCGTAGAAGATTCAGGAGAATGTTCATCGTCCAATACAATTCCTGCTGATGCTAATATAAATTCATAGGTATATATTGGGCATTTAAAACGCACAGCCAAAGCAACAGCATCCGATGTTCTTGTATCTATTTCTGTTTCTTTAGTTCCGCTAACACAGATGAGTTTAGCATAAAAAACTCCTTCCACTAAATTGTAAATCACTATTTCTTTGACAGAAATGCTAAATGAATCAGCAAAGTTTTTGAACAAATCATGCGTCAAAGGTCTTGTTGGTGTCATTTCTTCCAATTCTATAGCGATCGCTTGCGCTTCAAAACCACCTATTATAATTGGCAATCTTCTTTTGCCTTCTGTCTCTCCAAGCACTAATGCATAAGCACCAGACTGCGATTGACTGTAAGATAAACCTATTATATCCAGACCTATTTTCTCCATTCTTCCCATGTTCTTTAGCTAGACTAAAGATATAAATTAAATAATGGGAAGACAAAATTTATCTTCCCATTATTTAATTATTCAATTTAATTATTTGATGCATTAAAAGCTTTTGCAGCTTCTACTAATTTTGGAACTACTTCAAAAGCATCTCCCACAATACCGTAGTTGGCCGATTTGAAAAATGGCGCTTCTGGATCAATATTAATTACAACAATCACTTTACTCTGGTTGACTCCTGCTAAATGCTGTATGGCACCTGAAATTCCAATGGCCATATATAAATTAGGACGAATAGCTACTCCGGTTTGTCCAACATGCTCATGGTGAGGTCTCCAGTCCATATCGGCAACCGGTCTTGAACAAGCAGTCGCAGCACCAAGTTCTTTTGCCAAATCTTCAATCATTCCCCAGTTTTCAGGGCCTTTTAAGCCTCTACCTGCTGAAACCACTTTGTCTGCCTCAGTTAATGGTAAATCTGCAGATTCTTTTATTACTTCTTTTACTTTTACAGAATTATCTGATAAAGTTGGAGTAAAATCTTCCACTGCCGCTGATCCACCTTTTGGAGTTTTATCAACAGAGTTAGGTAATAATGATATAATCTTCTTAGCAGTTTTAATACTAATGTTTGCAAAAGCTTTACCTGAGAAAACGGCTTTTTTAACTGTAAAATCACCTGAAGTTGTAGGGTAATCAACTGCACCACTCACTAATCCTGCATCTAATTTTGCAGACAATCGTGGAGCTATTGATTTTCCGCTAAAATCATGCGAAAAAATGATAACATCTGCCCCTTCTTTTTCAACAGCTTGTGCTACTGTTTGAGTATAAAGTGATGGATCGAAATCAGTTAATTTGCTATCTTTTGCATGTAATATTTTTGAAGCACCATACTCTCCAAGACTGGCAGCATCATCGCAATCACCAATTACAATTGCCGTAGCATTTGTTCCTAAGTCTGTTGCTATTTTGCTTCCATAAGCTACTGCTTCTAAAGCAGATTTATGTATTTTTTTATTTGCGGTATTCGCATATATAAGTACTGACATTCTTAAACTTTTTAGTTATATTACTTTTGCTTCATTGTGAAGCAATTCAATAAGTTCTGCAGCATTGTCTGCATCAATATAATGACACTCACCTTTTGCAGCAGGTAATTCATAGTTGCTAATTACTGTAGCTGTTTCAGCGCCTGAACCTTCTACAATTTTTAAAGGTTTAGTTCTAGCCGCCATAATTCCTCTCATGTTTGGAATTCTAGCTTCTGCCATTCCTTTTGCTGCACTCACTACAAGAGGAGTGCTTGCTTCTACTACTTCAGATCCACCTTGAATATCTCTGTGAATAGTTGCAGTGTTTCCACTAATTTCTAATTTTGTAGCCAAAGAAATATATGGTAAATCCATTAATTCTGCTACCATACCACCCAATTGCGAGCCGTTGTAATCTATGGTTTCTTTCCCTAGTAAAACCAAATCAAAATTTTCAGCTTTCGCGTAAGCTACAATTTCTTTAGCTGTTTGCAATGCGTCTGTTGGATCTACATTAATTCTCACTGCCTCATCAGCTCCAATTGCTAATGCTTTTCTAATGATAGGATCATTATCTGCAAGTCCTACATTAAGAACCGTTACACTACCGCCATCTTTTTCTTTCAATTCTAATCCTCTTACCAAAGCATACCATTCATCGTAAGGATTTACAATAAATTGAACTCCATTGGTATCAAATTTTGTATTGTTATCCGTAAAGGCAATCTTGGCTGTTGTGTCAGGTGCCTTACTTATACAAACTAATATTTTCATATTTATATGTGTTTTTAGAGTAATAATTTCAATGCTAAAATTTAAGTTTAAAATATGGATTTAAAAAGTTTTTCTACCTTCAAAAATTAAAGCATCACAAAGCTAATTGAAAAATAAAAGAAATAAAAATCTTATTCATGCATTACCTATTTTTGTATTTGCTAATTTAGCCTTTAATAACCTTTGCGAAGCACATTTTAATTTTCTATTTTTGCAGGCGTTTTAAAATGAAGCTTTACCTTATTATATATATCGTATGAAAACATTACAATTTAGAGAGGCACTTAGAGAGGCGATGAACGAAGAGATGCGTTGCGATGATAAAATTATTTTATTAGGTGAGGAAGTTGCCGAATACAATGGAGCTTATAAAGTGAGTCAAGGTATGCTTGATGAATTTGGAGCTGATAGAATAATTGATACTCCAATTGCAGAATTAGGATTTACTGGTATTGGTGTTGGTGCAGCAATGAATGGCTTGCGTCCAATAATTGAATTTATGACCTTTAACTTCTCATTGGTAGCTATTGATCAGGTGATTAATTCAGCTGCAAAAATGTACCAAATGAGTGGTGGTCAAATAAATATTCCAATGGTTTTTAGAGGACCTACAGGTGCTGCAGGTCAGTTGGGAGCTCAGCATTCTCAAGCTTTTGACAATTGGTATGCAAATACTCCTGGACTTAAAGTGGTCGTTCCTTCTAATCCAAAAGATGCTAAAGGTTTATTGAAATCTGCCATCAGAGATAATGATCCTGTAATTTTTATGGAGTCGGAGCAAATGTATGGTGATAAAGGCGAAGTGCCTGAAGGTGAATATTTAATTCCAATAGGAGTGGCAGATGTCACACGAAAAGGAGATGATGTTACTTTGGTGAGTTTTGGAAAAATTGTAAAAGTGATGAATGAAGCTGCCGAAGAATTGGCTAAAGATGGCATTCAAGCTGAAACGATAGATTTAAGAACTATTCGTCCTATTGATTATAAAACTGTAATTGATTCTGTGAAAAAAACAAACAGATTAGTCATTATTGAAGAATCTTGGCCATTAGGAAATATCTCTACGGAATTAACTTATATGGTACAGAAACTTGCTTTTGATTATTTAGATGCTCCTATTCAAAGAATTAATACTGCAGATACTCCATTAGGTTATGCGCAAGTATTTGTTGAAGAGTTTATGCCAAATGTTTCAAAAGTAATATCTGCCGTTAAGGATACGATGTACATCAAGAAATAATAATAAAATACTTTTATATGCCAATCGTTTTTTAGCGATTGGCTTTTTATTTTTATAAACCAAGCAAAAAGTTTAATTTCGCCTCTTTTAGAAAAATTTTAACAGTAATTAATATATTATGGGAAATACAATTCTTTACCTCGTTCCGCTTTTAGGAGTTTTAGGTTTGATCGTTATGGCAGTTAAGTCTGCATGGGTTACTAAGCAAGATGCAGGCGATGGTACAATGGCCGAATTGGCTAAATACATTGCAGATGGTGCAATGGCTTTTTTGAAAGCAGAATGGAAAGTGCTTTCATATTTTGTGGTAGTAGCTGGTATTTTATTGGCTTGGTCAGGTACTATGACTGATCCTGAGGCTCCTCAAACACATCCAGTTATTGCAATTGCATTTGTAATTGGAGCTTTTTTCTCCGCATTGGCAGGTTATATAGGAATGAATATCGCTACTAAAGCTAACGTAAGAACTACTCAAGCCGCAAGAACATCTTTAAAAAAGGCTTTAAATGTATCCTTTAATGGTGGTACAGTTATGGGTCTTGGTGTTGCAGGTCTTGCCGTTATCGGATTAGGCGGTTTATTTATCGTTTTCTTACAATTGTTTGGTCCTGAAGGAACTTTGGTTTCTAATGGTAGTGTGATTTTAGCTATAGAGGTATTAGCCGGATTTTCATTGGGTGCTGAATCTATTGCATTATTTGCTAGAGTAGGTGGAGGAATCTACACTAAAGCTGCTGATGTAGGTGCTGATTTAGTTGGAAAAGTAGAAGCTGGAATTCCTGAAGATGATGTTAGAAATCCTGCAACTATCGCCGATAATGTTGGTGATAATGTAGGTGATGTGGCAGGTATGGGAGCTGATTTATTTGGTTCTTATGTAGCTACAATTTTGGCAACTATGGTTTTAGGCGCAGAAATTAAAGTTACAGACAATTTTGATGGAATGTCTCCAATTCTTTTACCAATGGCAATTGCAGGTTTGGGTATAGTTTTTTCTATTATTGGAACTTGGTTTGTAAAAATTAAAAATGAAAATAGTTCAGTTCAAGCAGCTTTAAACTTAGGTAACTGGTCTTCTATAGTTATGACAGCTATTGCCTCTTACTTTTTAGTTGCTTATATGTTGCCTGATAATTTAGTGATTAGAGGATATGAATTTACTTCTATGGATGTATTTTGGGCCATAATGACTGGTTTAGTGGTTGGTACTTTAATGAGTATTATCACTGAATACTATACAGCAATGGGTAAACGCCCTGTAAAATCTATTATTCATCAATCTTCAACAGGTCACGCTACTAATATAATTGGTGGATTGGCAGTGGGAATGGAGTCTACTTTATTGCCTATTTTAGTTTTAGCTGCAGGTATTTACACCTCTTTTGAGTTTGCAGGATTATATGGAGTAGCTATAGCTGCTGCAGGTATGATGGCAACTACGGCTATGCAATTAGCGATTGATGCTTTTGGTCCTATCGCTGACAATGCTGGTGGTATTGCTGAAATGAGTGGTTTGCCAGATGAAGTAAGAGAAAGAACGGATAATTTAGATGCTGTTGGTAATACTACCGCTGCAGCTGGAAAAGGTTTTGCAATTGCTTCTGCTGCTTTAACTGCATTAGCTTTATTTGCTGCTTTTGTTGGTGTTTCGGGTATTTCATCTATTGACATATACAAAGCCAATGTTTTAGCTGGACTTTTTGTTGGAGCTATGATTCCATATATCTTTTCATCTTTGGCTATTGCTGCTGTAGGTAGAGCAGCTATGGATATGGTAAATGAAGTGCGTCGTCAGTTCAAAGAAATTCCAGGAATAATGGAATATAAAGCGAAGCCTGAATATGAAAAATGTGTTGAGATTTCAACCAAAGCTTCTATTCGTGAAATGATGTTACCTGGCGCTATTGCTTTAATTACACCAATAATTGTAGGCTTTGCTTTTGGACCTGAAGTCTTAGGTGGATTGCTGGCAGGTGTTACAGTTTCAGGAGTATTAATGGGTATTTTTCAAAATAACGCAGGTGGAGCTTGGGACAATGCAAAAAAATCTTTTGAAAAAGGTGTAATGATTGATGGAGTAATGCAATATAAAGGTTCAGAAGCTCATAAGGCATCAGTAACTGGAGATACAGTAGGAGATCCGTTTAAAGATACATCTGGTCCTTCTATGAATATCTTGATTAAATTAATGTCTATCGTTGCATTGATAATTGCTCCACATATTAAGGTAGGAGCAGGTCATTCTGAAATGAAGCAAATGGAAATTATTGAAGAAACGATAATTATAGATGACGCATCTTCTTTAAATGACTTAGATGGTAATTATAATTTTTTAGAGGGTCAATCAACTATTAAATGGAATGGTAAGAAAACTGTTGGTGAGCATTTTGGTACTGTAGCTTTGCAAACTGGTAGTATTAAATTTTCAAATGGACTGCCTACTTTTGCAGAGGCAATTATAGATATGAATTCTATACAAAACCAAGATATAGAAGATGAAGAAGATCGCTTGAAATTAGAAGGTCATCTTAAGAATGATGATTTCTTTGGAACTGAAAATCATCCTACAGCAAAAATCACCTTAACTAATTTTGTAATGAAAGAAGGTAATTTATATGTTGCAGCAGGAACTATGACTATAAAAGGAATAGAGACTGAATTAAATGTTCCGGTTCAAATAAATAGAAATAGTAATCAATTAAATTCTACAGCTACTTTTAATATAGATCGTACTAAATATGGTATTGTTTATAAGTCTAAAGGTTTAGTAGGTGATTTGGCAGACAGTTTTATTTATGATGATTTTGAAATTCGTGCCAATTTAGTTTCATCATTGAATTAGAATAAAGTCTATTATATAATCAAGCTCTAGTAATTTTAATTACTAGAGCTTTTTTTTGTGCCAAATGCAAAATAAAAAGGATACCTCATTTAATTTTAATAACAAAAAGACTGTTGAAAAATTATTTTTATAGGTGTGAATACTCATTTTTTTAATTTCAACTAAATAGTAAAGCCTTAAATATTAATAATTTAAAAGCAATTTAATGTTATTTTTAAGGATTTAAATAATACTATAACCTTTTTAAATGGACTTCGCAAAACGAAAGGAATTGTCTTGCGTTAGATTTTTTTATATGTTTGACATTAATTAAAAATTAAATAACTTAATTAAAACTTATTAAAATGAAAAAAAATGTATTATTAGTAGCAGCTATTTTTTGTGCTGCAATGGTTTCAACCGCTCAGAATACCAATTTTAAAGCAACTGGTGGAGATAAAACAATTGAGGTAAATTTTACACCGCTTGGTGGTAGCCCAATTAGTATTAATGAATTAAAATTCAGATCTTTTGTTGACGCAACAACTGCTTTTAGATTAGGAGTTTCTGTTGCATTTTCTTCTACTTCTACTGATCCAAATTATGCTGGTCCGGATGCTGATGGTGATGGAATAGGTGATTTTGAAGAAATCGACAAAAATTCAAATTTTGGTTTAACTTTAAAGCCAGGTATTGAAAAGCATTTTGCTGGTACTGATAGATTATCTCCATATATGGGTGGGTACGCTACTATTGGTTATTACACAAACACTACAAAAGATCAATCTTATGTTGCTACTCCAGAAGGCGTTTATGAATTGAAAACTACAAGTGGTAGTTTAGATTTAGGTCTTAATGCTGTTTTAGGTGCGGATTGGTATTTCTCTCCAAAAATCTTCTTAGGAACAGAAGTTGGTTTTGGATTGTTATATACTAACAAGATGAAGCAGAAAACTTCTTCAGATTATCCAGACTCAAAAGATGTTGAAACTGCAAGAGGAAGCGAATTTAAACTTGGACCAAACTTTAATGCAGCTATTAGATTAGGTTTTGCATTTTAGAATAAAAAATCAAAATAATAATTCTCTTAAATAACAGAATGTTATGAAAACAATGAAATACAGATCAGTCATCACTTCAATTTTTGTGTTGCTATCTGTATTTCTTTTCACTTCTTGTGAAAAGGATACAGATTTAAAAGGATCGACTGATAACAAAAACATGATTGAGAAATTTAAACGACTTAGATTTCAAACAATTCCAATTTCTGATGGTACTTCAACTGGTGGCTTTGCTGGCACTAGCGGTGGTGGAATTAGTTTTATACCTCCTTCAGGTGGTGGAACTCAATTCTCAGGAACTAATGGATCTGGAAATTCATTTACGGATCCAACTTCTAGTAATCCTTACTTTGGTGTAAACGGCTTTTTCGGACAGGGTGGAGGTAGCTTTACCTTAAATGGTAAAAAAATTGATTTAGGTTTTGGTTTTTGTGGTCAAGATATCTATGGTGATTTTAGCGGAAATTTTTCTCAAAGTGAATTGAAGCAATTAGATATTTTCGTTGGAATAGCTAGTGATTTTTTTACTGATACTTCTACTTTAGATATCGATTACTTAATTTATGCTATTTCTTATAATGGCGGAACTAGATTAAGCAACTTAGACGATTTTAATACAGATGACGATCTAAAAAATCTTGCGTTTGTACTTGTTGTTGAGTTTAATGAAGAATTTTCTCAAGGGAAAATTTATTTATCTACAAGTGGCACAATCACTTTCTCTGAATCTCAATTAACATTAGGAAATGTTAGATTGGTTGATGAAGACGGAGTTAGCAATGGAAGTTTAGATGCTTCTTTAGAATGTATTAGATTTGATACTTTTTAAAAAGTATTTAAAAGTAAAAAAAACCCGTCCCCAAGTTTCTTGGGGACGGGTTTTTTTATGGTTATATTTTGGTGAAATCAAAATAAGCCGTGAATTTCAGCATCTATTTTTTGAATAATCTTACCCAAGTCTTCTGAATTGTCTATAAAGTTATTGTCATCCACATCTATAATTAATAACTTACCTTGAGAATAAGTACTGATCCAAGCTTCATATCTTTCATTTAATCGCTTTAAATAATCTAATCGAATACTTTCTTCATATTCTCTACCTCTCTGTTGTATTTGATTCACTAATTTAGGGATAGAGGCTCTCAAATAAATCATTAAATCTGGTGGTTGTATAAAACTTTCCATCAATTTAAAAAGGCTAAAGTATGATTCAAAATCTCTAGTGGTCATAAGCCCCATAGCGTGTAAGTTGGGTGCAAAAATATAGGCATCTTCAAAAATAGTTCTATCTTGAATTACTTTTTTGCCCTTTTCTCTTATTTCTAGGATTTGGTTAAATCGATTGTTTAAAAAATAAACCTGTAAGTTAAAAGACCAACGCTGCATGTCATTATAAAAATCATTTAAATAAGGATTTTCATCAACATCTTCATAATGAGCTTCCCAATTGTAATGCTTTGATAAAAGTGAAGTTAAAGTTGTTTTTCCTGAGCCTATATTTCCTGCTATTGCTATGTGCATAAATTCAATTTTATAATCGGACTAAAGTACAAAAATTAACTAAATTCTAAAGGAAGAAATTAATCGTTTTTATTTCCTTTAAAGTGATACAAATAGAGTGTATTGTTTTTAATTATTGCCAATCTTTCTTTGCTAATTTTAGCATAATCAGCATTTTTTAAAGGTAGAGCTATACTGATTATATTATTTGAAATGTTTGAGATTTGTAATAAAGAGTCTCCTTCTTGGTAAATAATATTTTTATTTATGTATTGAATTTTCTTGTCCGTTTTAATTTCTTTTTTTGTATCAATTGTTCCAAACTGATCAAAAGTTAAAACATATTCATTGGGTATTTGAAGAAGCAAGGTGGAGTTTTGTTCAATAAGGTAGGAAGGTTCTATTCGTTTTCCGAAATACTGACTCAAATTGAGACTCTGATTAGTGATGTTTAAATCCTTGTCCACCTTTACCAAGACCTGAGTTAACCGATTAAAAAACCACATTCCATTATCTTGTGACGAACAAGCCAAAGTAACTGCATCAAAACCTAATTGACTAATCTCTAATGGTCGATCTATCATACTCAAAAAGTTATCTAAAAAAACAATATTGGAATAATCAGAATAAAAAACTAAAATTTTATATGGATTTGAAACATCAATATAGTTAATATTACCCAGTCGATTGTTACTGTAAGTGCCTATAGAATCTCCATCGGGAGAATATTTAATAATATTGGTAGTGTTGAATACATAACTATTTCCTAAATTGTCTAATGCTAATTTGGAATTAAGAATAGGTATTGGAATACTTTTATATGCACTGTCATTTTGTGCATTTAATTGAATAAAAGCAATCAGTAAAATAGAAAACAAACAATTCTTCATATCAATTTAAACTATTCAAAATTTGTTCCACATATTTTCTTTCATTAGCTAATCTAGGTACTTTGTTTTGTCCACCCAGCTTGCCTTTACTTTTTAGCCAATTAAAAAAAGTATTTTTGGGCATCACTCTTACTATTGGTTTGTTTAATGCCATATCTCCTTTTCTTTTGGCGGCATAATCGGTATTTATATTTTTTAATTCTTCATCAAGCGTTTTTGTAAACAAATCTAAATCTGTAGGTTCTTGTGTAAATTCAATGAGCCATTCATGTCCACCGGCTTCTTTGTCCTTTAAGTAAATAGGAGCTGCGGTATATTCATTGATACGTGCATGACTTATATGACAGGCTTTTTCTAAAGCTTTCTCCGCATTATCAATAATTAATTCCTCTCCAAAAGCATTAATAAAGTGTTTAGTTCTGCCGCTTACTCTAATTCGATAAGGATCTTTAGAAGTGAAAATAACGGTATCTCCGATTTTATAACGCCACAAACCTGCATTAGTTGTGATAATGATGGCATAATTTACATTTAGCTCCACATTTTCTAAGCTGATGGTTTTTGGAAAATCTTTATCCCAATCACTCATAGGCACAAATTCATAATAAATGCCATAATCAAGCATAAGCAGTAAATCTTCACTGTTCTTTTGATCTTGAATCCCAAAAAAACCTTCGGAAGCATTATATGTTTCAAAATAATGCATCTGATCAGATGGAATTAATTTATTGAATTCTTCTCGGTAGGGTGAGAAACTTACACCACCGTGAAAGAACACCTCTAAGTTGGGCCAAATATCTAGGATACTGTTTTTTCCTGTTTTCTCTAATATTCTATGTAATAAAATTAATGTCCATGATGGCACTCCTGAAAGGTTAGTTACATTTTCATTGACTGTGATTTCAGTCATTTTTTCTAACTTATCTTCAAAATTTTCTAAAAGTGCAACTTCTCTTCCGGGAGTTCTTAAGTATTCCACCCAAAAGGGTAAATTCTTAATGATAATAGCAGATAAATCTCCATGATAACTGTCATCATTATGTCCTATGTTTTGACTGCTCCCACCCATCATCAAAGCCATTCCATCAAATATATTGGTGTTAGAATAATTGCTGCAGTATAAAGACAGCATATCTTTACCGCCTTTGTAATGGCAATCTTCAAGTGCTTCTTTAGTTACTGGAATAAATTTACTTTTATCGCTGGTGGTGCCCGAAGACTTGGCAAACCATTTGGTTTCTGTAGGCCATAATAGATTCTGTTCTCCCAATTTTAATCGATCCACGAAAGGTTTTAAATCGTCATAGTCTTGTATAGGAACTCTTTGGGCAAATTGATGTGGATTTTTGATAGAATTATAATCGAATTTTTTACCCCACTCTGTATTTCTAGAGGAATAAATTAATTTGTCAAACCATTCGTTTTGAACTTCTAATGGATATTTCATAAACAGCTCTATTTGGTGCATTCTTTTTTTCATGACCCAAGCTATTAATGAATTGATAAGTGGCATAGTTCTATTTTTAGATGGCTTAAAAATAAGGTAAATATTGAGTCTTTTAAAAAAAAGATCAAAAAAAAGAGCGACGATTGTCGCTCTTTCACATTTTTAATTGAAAACTATGTCATACGGTATTCGGCACATAATTCCTTTTCTTTGACTGACATTCTCTAATGTCTTGTAATATTTATAAGTGCTACCTAGGCTCTCACCAATTATCATAGCCTTAGCTTCTGTAGAGAAATCTTCTATAATTTGCTGAAATGGCTCTTTTTGATACGGTAATTCTTTTGTTTTATAATCTGTTAGATTTGCTAATTCAGCTGCTGATTTTATTGCATCTTCCAATCCACCAATTTCGTCAACTAAGCCTACTTTAATTCCATCTATACCGCTCCAAACTCTACCTTGTCCAATAGAATCAACATCAGCCTTGGTCATGCCTCTACCTTTTGCAACTTTGGTGATAAAATCATCATAAATGGATTCTACCATTTCTGTGATGGCCGCAGTTTCTGCTTGGTCTAATGGTCTAAATACATTGACCATTAAATCAGCATGCTTATTCGTGCTTACCCCATCTACATAAATCCCCAATTTATTATTCAATAATCCTTGAAAATTAGGAATTAATCCAAAAACTCCTATAGAGCCAGTTATTGTGTTAGGTTGAGCAAAAATCTTATTGGCACCACAAGCAATGTAATAACCACCCGATGCTGCCAAGTTTCCCATAGATACAACCAAAGGCTTTTTCTCCTTAGCTAATTCTAAAGCTCTCCACATAACGTCAGAAGCTAAAGCGCTACCTCCAGGAGAATTGACTCTTAATACAATTGCTTTAATATCATCATCCTTAGTAGCTTTTTTAATTGCCTTAACAATAGTTTCACTTCCCATCACTTCGGCGGTGCTTTCTCCTCCTCTTATTTCTCCTGAGGCATAAATTACTGCAATTTCATTTTTTGAAAAGCTTTTTTTCTTGTCCTCATCTTCATTTTCACTTTCATTATTTTTTCCTGCTGCATTTTTATACTTAGACAGTGTTATAAGTTTCGGTTCTTCCTTTCCTTCTAATCCTGATAAAGTCATTAATTCTTGAAAAACTTCATCTTGATATTTTAATCCATCTATTAATTTATTGTCAACCGCATTTTTTGGTATTCTTATAGCAATTCTATCTGCAATTGCATTTAAAGTATCAGTAGGAATGTTTCTAGCTGTAGAAATATTGTCTAACATTACATCCCAAATTGACTGAATTAAACTGCTTAATTGCTTTTCGTTAGCAGGACTCATTTCTTTTGCTAAGAATGGTTCTACTGCACTTTTAAATTTTCCATGTCGGATAACTTGCATTTCAATGTCCATTTTCTCTAATGCTTCTTTAAAAAACATAATTTGAGTAGTTAGACCTACAAAAGTTAAATCTCCTACTGGATTCAGATATACTTTGTCTGCTACAGTGCTGAGATAATAAGCCGATTGACTGTAACTTTCACTATAGGCAATGATAAATTTTTCGGAACTTTTGAAGTCAATTAGAGCTTTTCTAATTTCTTCAATTGTGGCCATTCCGGCATTGATTGTAGAAAGGTCTAAATAAATACCTTTAATGTTATCATCCGTTTTCGCTTTTTCTAAACTTGCTTTGATATCGTTTAATCCTAACGTTTTTTTAGTTTTAAATTGATTGAAATCAAAGTTTTCTAAAGGATTTTTTGAACTTCTATCTAATATTTGCTCATCTAGTTTTATTTCTAAAATAGAATTTTTACCTACAAAAGTTATTGGTTTAGAACCGGCTGAAGCTACTATACTACCTATAATACCTACAAAAATTAGAATTCCAATAAAAATTGTTAGAATCATTCCTAACATGGAAGCAAACATGAATTTGAAAAATTGTTTCATAGTTGTAATTAAAATTTATATTTTACTGCAGATAAAATTAGAATTCTTTTTAAACCTAAATTGCTTTTTATACATTAGTGGTATTGAATTAGGATGAATGGAAAAAATAGTATGAAATATATTTTACAATTAGGTAGTAATATTGATAATCGAGAAAATTATTTGAGTTTGGCGATATCATCCATTGAGAATTTGTTAGGAGAGGTCGTACAAAAAAGCGCCATATATGAAAGTGAAGCTTGGGGAAATGAAGCATTAAATAATTTTTTAAATCAGCTAATTGTTGTTGAGTCCTATATAATGCCTTTTGAGTTTTTAGAGAAATGCCAAAAGATAGAAAAAGAAATAGGAAGAAAAGAGAAAAAAGGTATTGTTTACGAAAATAGAGTTATTGATATTGATTTACTTTTTATTGAGAATTTTATAATCTATTCCAAAGAATTGACGATTCCGCATGGAAAAATTCCCCAAAGAGCATTTATTTTAATCCCACTTGTTGAACTCTTTCCACATGGTATACATCCCACACTATTTTTAACTTTTTCTCAATTGCTTGATAATAATAAAGATAATTTGTATGTTAGAAAGTTGGAGTAAGAATTGTTTCATGCAAAAAGATTAATTTATATATATAAAATTGCTTATTAATTTTTTTGGGGATTATAACAATATTAATTAACATTGTATCCAAAATCACATAGGTAAAAGAAAAACTTAAACAATGAAAAATACAAATACCAAAACTTTAGCTTTAGTCGTTACAGCTTCATTGAGTATGATTGCTTGTAATCCTCTTAAAGACATGACAAAAAGAGCAGATGAAGTAACTTATTCAGTTACCCCTAAGCCATTAGAAATGAGAAATGATAGCATCGAAATTAATATTTCTGCTAATATTCCTCCAAGATACTTTAATAAAAAGGTATCAGTAGATATTGTACCTAATTTGAAATATGCAGGTGGAGAAAAGAGTTATAAAACAATCACTTTAGTTGGTGAAGATAGTGAAGTAGAAGGTATTAAAATTAACTATGAAAAGGGTGGCACTTTTACTTACACCGATAGAGTAGCATTTGTTAATGGAATGGAAGATGCAGAGCTTTTTGCTAACGCAAAAGGTATGTACAAAGGGAAAGAAAAGTCTTTTGATCCTAAAAAATTAGCCGACGGTACCATTGTAACTACTCAGTGGTTGCAAAATGAAGATATGCCAATAGAAGGTGACAACAAATTTCAAAAGGTAATTCCTCAAACATATAAAGCAACTATTAATTATTTAGTAAATAGTTCAAATGTTAGTTCGTCAGAGATGAATGACAAGGATATGAAAGAAATGGCTCAATTTATTAAAAATGGTAAAGCCAAGGGGTTTAAATTTAAATCAACAGATGTTATAGCTTGGGCTTCTCCTGAGGGTGAGATTTCATTGAATGAAAACTTAGCTAATAATAGAGCAAGTTCAGGTGCAAGTGCAACGAATAATTATTTCTCTAGAAATGGTGTAAAAGCTGCAAATGATAAAGCATTCTACAATAAGACTGGCAAAGGTGAAGATTGGGATGGTTTTAAGTCTGCCATGCAAGCATCTAATATAGAAGACAAAAATCTTATTTTAAGAGTTTTGGAAATGTATGAAGATAAAAACAAAAGAGAAGAAGAAATTAGAAATTTGGCAAAGACTTTTGAAATTGTTGAAGATCAAATTTTGCCACAATTAAGAAGATCAGAAATTACGATTAATGCAGAATTGAAAAGTAAGTCTGATGAGATCATCACTAAATTAGCTATTAGCGCTCCTGATACATTAACTGCTAATGAATTGCTTTATGCTGCAACGTTAGAATCTAATATGGATAAAAAATTAGCTATTTACAAATCTGCTGAAAGAGTATATCCAAAAGATTGGAGAGGGTTTAACAATGCAGGTTTTATTTATGCGCAACAAAATAATTTAGAAAAAGCAAAAGTTGAGTTTAATAAAGCTGCAAAATTAGCTCCATCTGAGGCTGTAATTAATAACAACTTAGGTATGGTTGCTCGTTTAGAAGGTGATTATTCTACTGCGATGGATTATTACAACAAAGCTGACGGAGCTGGTGAAGTAGTTGGTTATAACAAAGGGTTGATTCAAATCAAAGAAGGTGCTTATTCTGATGCGGTAGGAAACTATGGCGAAGCTAAAACATTTAACGCTGCCTTAGCGCAAACAATGAATAAAGATTACCAAAAAGCTTTGAAAACATTAGATGGTTCTGATGCTGCAACAACTGCTAAAGGGCATTATTTAAAAGCGATTATCGGTTCTAGAATGAAAGATAAGAGTATGATGTTAACAAATTTAAAAGCTGCTATTTCTCAAGATGCTTCTTTGAAAGCAAAAGCAAAAAGAGATGCTGAGTTTTTAGATTACAGAGGTGATTCAGAATTTCAAGCTGCTGTTAACTAATAGAAGCTAGAAAATTTTTAAAGCTCCAATCTGTTTTACAGATTGGAGCTTTTTTTATGTTATTTTTTTACTAAACTCATACATGATGATGCCTGCACTTACAGAAATATTGAGTGAGTGTTTGGTGCCTTCTTGTGCAATTTCTATTACAGCATCCGATTGATTGATGACCTCCTGTTCGACACCATTCACTTCATGGCCGAATATAAGTGCAATACCCTTGCTTTTTATTTTGTAATCTTCAGGTGAAATACTTTTCTCAGCTTGCTCGATTGATGCAATTTCGTAGCCCTTACTTCTGCATTCCTCAATAGCTAATAAGGTATTTTCATAATACTTCCAATCTACAGATTCTGTTGCTCCCAAGGCACTTTTATTGATTTCTCGATGAGGTGGTTGAGCAGTAATTCCACACAAACATATTTTCTCTATTCTAAAAGCGTCTGCAGTTCTAAATACTGAACCAATATTTATGAGGCTACGAATATTATCCAGTATAATTACAATAGGTCGTTTATTTACAGCGCTATAATCTTCTACGCTTAATCGATTTAATTCTTCATTTTTTAATTTTCTGTTCATCTTGCAAATGTAAATTAATTCTTAAATACGACTGTGAAAAACTATTGATAAACGGTGATAAGAAAAGTAAAGGGTTTGAGAGCTAAATCTTAAATTAGCCTTGAAAAAATAGTTCCATTGAGTACAAAGAAAAAATCCGCTAGTCCAAGAGAAACCCCTTTGATGAAACAGTATCATCAAATTAAAGGGAAGTATCCTGATGCCTTACTTTTATTTAGAGTAGGCGATTTTTATGAAACATTTGGCAGTGATGCTGTAAAAACAGCAGGTATTTTAGGTATCGTACTTACTAAAAGACACAACGGTTCAGCCAATGAAATTGAATTGGCAGGTTTTCCGCATCATTCTTTAGAAACCTATTTGCCAAAATTAGTTAGAGCAGGTCAAAGAGTTGCTATTTGTGATCAATTAGAAGATCCAAAACAGACTAAAACTATTGTAAAAAGAGGTGTGACTGAATTAGTGACTCCGGGTATATCTTATAGTGATAAAGTGTTGGATCATAAATCTAATAACTTTTTAGCAGCTGTTCATTTTGTTAAAGATAAAGCTGGAGTTTCATTTCTTGATGTTTCTACAGGTGAATATATGCTTGCTGAAGGAAGCATTGAATACATCGATAAATTATTGCAAAGTTTTTCTCCAGCTGAGGTGATTTACCAAAAAAAGCATAAATTATTATTTGAAGAAAATTTTGGAAAGTCTTATTATACATACGCTCTTGAAGATTGGGTGTTTACTTTAGACTTTGGGAACGATATTCTAATTAAACATTTTGAAACTAAATCTTTAAAAGGTTTTGGAATAGAAGATTTTGAAATTGGTATTATTGCGGCAGGTGCTGTAATGCATTATTTAGGAGAAACGCAGCACAAGCAATTAAAGCATATCTCTTCAATAGCTAGAATAGAAGAAGATAGGTATGTTTGGTTAGATCGATTTACAATAAGAAATTTAGAATTAATTCATTCTCCCAACGAAAACGCAAAGACATTAATAGACGTCATAGATGATACTATTTCTCCGATGGGGGCAAGAATGCTAAAGCGATGGGTGGCCTTGCCTTTAAAAGACATTCAGCCCATTCAAGAGCGATTAAATATTGTAGATTACTTTATTAAAAATGAAGATTTAGCAGATAATTTAAAAACATACTTAGAGAGAATAGGTGATTTAGAACGTTTAATTTCTAGAGCAGCAGTTGGTCGAATTAGTCCAAGAGAGATGGTTCAATTAAGTAATGCTTTAGAAGCAATTATTCCTATTAAAAAATACTGTTTAGCTGCCAAAGAAAAAGCTTTGAATAAAATTGGGGAACAATTAAATCCTTGTGCTACAATTTTAGAAAGAATTAAAAAAGAAATAGTTGCAGAGCCACCTGTTGCATTAAATAAAGGTGATGTAATTGCTGCGGGAATCAATTCAGAGTTGGATGAGTTGAGAAATTTAAAAAGAAATGGTAAAAATAGCCTTTTAGAGATTCAAAAAAGAGAGGCAGTAGCTACAGGGATTTCAAGTTTGAAAATTGCCTTCAATAATGTATTTGGTTACTATATAGAGGTTAGAAACTCACATAAAGATAAAGTGCCTGAAAGTTGGCACAGAAAGCAAACTTTAGTGAATGCTGAGAGATACATCACAGAAGAATTAAAAGAATACGAAGTAAAGATATTAGGAGCTGAAGATAAAATCTCAACATTAGAATCACAGCTATTTAATGATTTAATTCTTGCTTTATCAGATTATATAAATCCTATCCAATTAAATGCTAATTTATTAGCAAGGTTAGATTGTTTGTTATCGTTCTCTAGAATAGCAATTAAATTCAATTATTCTAAACCTCAATTGAATGATTCAAAAATTTTAGAGATAAGTTTGGGAAGGCATCCTGTAATTGAGCAGCAACTGCCAATTGGCGATGAATACATTGCCAATGATGTGTATTTGGATGATAATACTCAACAAATAATGATGATTACTGGGCCCAATATGTCTGGTAAGTCTGCTTTATTGAGACAAACAGCATTAATTGTGTTGATGGCTCAGATTGGCTGCTTTGTGCCTGCCAAACATGCAAATATTGGAATAGTCGATAAAATTTTTACTAGAGTAGGGGCTTCAGATAATATTTCATTAGGAGAATCTACTTTTATGGTAGAAATGAATGAAACAGCCAGTATTTTGAACAATATTTCAGATCGCTCATTAATATTATTGGATGAAATTGGTCGAGGAACCAGCACTTATGATGGAGTTTCTATCGCTTGGGCAATAGCAGAATATTTGCATGAAGCTAAGGTTGAGAAACCCAAAACTTTATTTGCGACACATTATCATGAGTTAAATGATATGACAAAGCAGTTTAAACGAATTAAAAATTATCATGTTTCTGTAAAAGAAATTAATCAAAAGATAATTTTTATGCGGAAACTGGTAGCTGGAGGAAGTGAGCATAGCTTTGGAATTCATGTAGCAAAAATGGCTGGTATGCCGCCAATTTTAATAAGACGAGCCAATGAAATGCTAACTCATCTTGAAAAAACGCATGAAATAGAAGGGGAAGGAAGCAATAAAGTAAATATGCCTAATTCTAAGGAAGATTATCAATTGAGTTTTTTCCAATTAGATGATCCTGTTTTAGAACAAATTAAAGAAGAATTAATTAATATTGACATCAATACATTAACGCCTGTTGAAGCACTTTTTAAACTCAATGAAATAAAAAAGATGGTAGGCGTAAAAAAATGATTTTTTTCTTTTTAAATATGAAAAAAATATTACTTTTGTCGTCCACAATAAAACGGTGGCCTAAATAATTTAGAGAGTTCATAAAAATAAATTAAGGATTCGAAGGAATTTTTAAATAATAATTTCGAGATTGTTCGGAATGGTAGCTCTTCTTCGTTTTACTTCGAAGAGGAACAGCACGATGCGCCTGAGGCGTATCGGGGAAGGTAGGTTCATATAAATAAATTAGGGATTCGAAAGAATTTTTAAATAATAATTTCGATGTTGTTCGGAATGGTAGCTCTTCTTCGTTTTACTTCGAAGAGGAACAGCACGATGCGCCTGAGGCGTATCGGGAAAGCAGGTTCATATAAATAAATTAGGGATTCGAAAGAATTTTTAAATAATAATTTCGAGATTGTTCGGAATGGTAGCTCTTCTTCGTTTTACTTCGAAGAAGAACAGCACGATGCGCCTGAGGCGTATCGGGGAAGGTAGGTTCATATAAATAAATTAGGGATTCGAAAGAATTTTTAAATAATAATAAGCGAGAGTAGCTCAGCTGGTAGAGCACGACCTTGCCAAGGTCGGGGTCGCGGGTTCGAATCCCGTCTCCCGCTCAAAAGAATTGTCTATCAAATGATGATTTTTTGAAAATTTCATAATGTCTGCCCGGGTGGTGAAACTGGTAGACACGCAGGACTTAAAATCCTGTGATCATTGCGATCGTGCGGGTTCAAGTCCCGCCCCGGGTACTAAACGGGAATAATCAGATAAATCTGTTTTATTCCCGTTTTTTTTATGCTTATTTTTCACTGATAATGAAGGGATTACGCTGAATATTGAATTTATTCTCGTGGTTCGATAATCGTCATTTTTGAAGTCATACAGAATCCCGTCCGGAAACACCATTTTTTGAATGCTTCTCTTTACCTCCAAATTGCCAGAACCCCACAATTCAGGGAGTTTTAGGGAATATTTCAATGATAAATCAATGGCTTTTTCAAGGTTCGATAAATTAAAACCGTTGCTATACAAACTTTCCTCAATTTCATACTTCTCGGCTTCTAGCTTTTGCTTGAACTTCTCGTATTGACCTTGTGAGATTTCCTCAAAAACGTATCGCTCTTCCAATCTTTCTAGCTTGGTTGTAAATTCTAAAATTTGTTTTTGCTGTATTGCAGTCTCTTGAATTTTAGCTTCATGTTCAGCCTTGAAAGTATAATACATGACCTCCTTCATCGGGGCGATGTATTTCTTATCTTGAATTTGATAGTTCTTCAAAAGATCTGTAAACTTCTCGTGCATCACTTTGGCACTTCTATTTTCTTTTGCTCCGATACGGTTGTTCTTGTAGTAGTATAAACCTTTCTTTCTAACCAAATAACCTGTGTAAGGTGTGTCGCAATCTGCTGAACGAACGAATTGCTTTAAAGGAAGATGTTCACAATCCGTATTTCGTTTTTCTCCGTATCCACGCTTATTTAACAATTTGTGAATCTTCAGGAATATTTCTTTTGATACCAAGCCCTCATGTTTTCCTTCTACCACTTCTCCGGGAATATGTGAACTGACTACCAATCCACAATAGAATGGATTTCTAAATAGATCGCTCAATTTCTTAGCCGTTACTTTTAATCCCTTCTTTGCTAATCGGTCGGAGATTTCATTGTGGGTTATGTCTTCGTTTGCCTTCCATATAAAGGCATGTCTTAACAATTCTCCTTCTTCATTGATAACAATGTCTTGTTCTTTTCCTTTGCCCGGATTAAGGTTAGTATAGCCAAATGGAATGGTTCCAATCCAATATCCTTTCCTCAGCTTTTCTCGCATCCCTGACACTGACTTGTCTCTTCTCAATTCATTATCGAATTGACTGAACATATAATATAGGTTTTGCTGAAAAGAACCTGCTGCGGTCATGGTATCAACTTCCTGTGTGGCAGAAAATGTTACAATACCTTGTTGTTTTAATTGATCGCTGATATAGGCTCCATTTGCCCCTGTTCTTGAAAATCTATCGTAAGAATATACGATGATGTATGATATGTCTTTCCTTCTTTTTACGAAAGTCAGCATCTTTTGAAATTGCTTTCTTTCGTCACTTTTGGCAGATTCGTATGTCCCACCGAAGTACTCAATAACTTCAATATTTTTCCGCTTTGCGAATTCTAGGCAATATTTCTTTTGAGTTTCTAAACTGGCATTGTTTTCTGCCTGCTCTTTGGTTGATACCCTAGTGTAGATTACCGCTTTCCCATCAATATTAATCGACTGTGCTTTCGATTCCTTCGCAAATGGCTTAAAAATATCAAGGTTCTTCATCTTTTTCTTTTTTCGATATATGTTTTACAATAATTCCGCAAAAACATTCAAGTGTTTCAATAACATGTTTTGCTTCATCTTCTTCAATTTCTTCAAATCCCGGAAATGTTTTTAGTCTTTCCGGTGTCATTTTTTCTGCTTTTAGAATTTTCTGATACGTCTCTGCATGAGATTCATATTTTGTTGATCGCATTTTCCTTCACTTCGCCAATCTCTCATTTCTTCTGATAAGACCAGTATTTGTGATGTAGCCTGAATATTTCTCAAAGCTTTCATAATTTCTGTTTTACTACTCTATTAATGTGTACCGCCTTGCCGTCTTCCTGGTTAATTGAAATACTTTGGAAGGCTGCATCTCTCATTATATCAATTACCCTTTTGTCAATAGGCATTTTCTCTTCGCATTCCACTCTATCGAGCTGACCTTTGCGTTTGATTACTTTAACGCTATGGTAGTTTTTGTTGTGAATAAAATCCAAGGCTTTTAATTCCTTTGGCTCAATGGCTATCAGATTCAATTCCTTTGCCAATTGATAGGTTCCCGGGAAGGTTTCTTTCATTAATTCAGCTAGATGAATTACAAAACATCCCACTCCCTGTAATTCATTTAGCAATTTCCCATTCTTGTTAAAAACAAGTAGAACAGTCTTTTCGCTAACCAGTATATCTAATACTTGACGTTCTAAATAACTAAGCCATATACCATTTTTGCTAGTTTGTTCGTTAAGCGATGATGATAATTCCTGAATGGCAGCTTCGCTTAATTGAAATTCGCTTGCCTGATACTGGATTGCTCTATTAATACCATTGATAAATGAAAGACTTACATTTTGATCAGAAGACAATAAAACACAGTCGACTTCTTTGTTTCGTAAACAAAAAAGTAATTGCTCTAATGGAGCTTGATTGGTCGCTACGTGATTATTGCTCTTCATAACCTTACTTTTTCTTCTTGTACACTTCTATCAATTCACATTGTGCTTGGTACAAACGCTCGTCTTTTTCTTTGATTTGGGCATGTGCATCATTGAGCTGCGAGGTCATGTTTGTGATTATTTTTTTTAATTCACTGACTTCGTCTTTGAATCTGCCATTCTCTTTTTCGAGCAGTTCATATTTTTTCTGGAGTTGATGTATATGCTCTCTAAGTTCGGGCGGAGCTTGATTAATTAGTTTTTCTACATTGTAAAAGTCTCCATGAACAACACCGTCATTCTTTGAAACATTCTTACCGACCATAACATCTTGATTATCTCCGGTAATTGAAGGATTGATATTCAACTCTGAATATTCAATAGGCTCCTTCTTGTTCTCAAACTTTAGAAAATAGTTAGCATTTAGGTCAAAATCGTTTACAACTTTAGTTAATTGTGTGAGCGAAGCATTCCTGTTTCCTGACTTAATCTGAGAAAATACCGTGGGGTTCTCTTCCATTATGGCGGAAAATTCACGCTGATTTTTAAGCGTATGAATCCGCATAAGATGTTCTATTGCAGATACATACCGCTCATTCAGCATTTCTCTTGAAATTTCTTTATCAACCATAGTTTACCATTTTAATAAATTTATTTGCATTAGTTTACTATTTTAGTATATCTTTGTCGCAAATATATGTAATAATTTTTGTTTAAGGTAAACAAATTTACAAAATATTTACAACATGTTTACACTAGAAGAAATAAAAGAGTTTAAAGATGAGCTTCCTGTCAAAGGGATTCAGTTGATAAAAAGTCGTACAGGCATCTCACGTCCAACAATTTATAAGTTTTTGGAAGGTGAAGAAATACGTCTTCATTTGGCTGAAAAAATTTGGAAAGAGGGTTGGTTAATCATTCAGGAAATGAAAGAAAAACGTGCTGAATTGAAACGTCATGCGGAAGAAGTGTTAAATAAGGAATACTAATTTGCTTATGAAAGTTATACAAAATAGTAAATATCAATCCTTACTATTAGAGATAAAGGCATTGATAGAACAGATACAAGAAACAAACTCTTACAATGGTCAGACCTGTTAATATCTATTTCAAGGTTTTGACCGGTGAAGGGCATTCACTAGAAGAAGATTACTTGCAATTCAGTCTTCCTAAAGGCGTGAGGGATGGCGATTGGCACAGCTTCCAATCCGAACTAGGCTGCATGCTTTATAAAAACCCCTTATCCTTTTACAAGCAAGGTCATCGCATTTATGTTGCACAATTTGATGCAGCAGACATTACCACTTCTTATCAAGAAATTATTTGGGTGAAACGATTTAGGTTGGTTAGACAAGCCACAAACCTGGACTTAAAACCCTTTGGAATATATCGAGCGATTGCTCAGGTCATTTAAAATATATCATCATGTTGGTCATCAATTATTCAATCTCTTATAAAGCTTTAGATCAGTTTGTGGAATACCACAACGATAGAAACGAGGCGTTAACTGATAAAATAAAGGCAGGAGTACTTTTTACCGCAAAGGAAATCATTCGTGTTTATGGAGCTTTCTTAATTAAGGCAAATGGTATTATGGAGCTAACGGCTGAAAACCTGCCGGCTTTGAAAACAAACAATTCTCAACTAGCCAGTTTGGTAAAGGTTAGCCCTCGAACCATCCAAAGGCACATTATCAAATTGCAAGAGGCAGGCATTATCACCAATAAGGAATTTTGTGGTAGTAATAGCGGATATGAGTTGTTGATAAACCCTAAAATACTGTTAGCAAGGTGTCGAAAAGACCTCTTGGAAGCCGAAAAGGAGTTGGAAGAAGCAAAACAAAAAGACCTTGAAAATCAATCAATTAAAAATGAGGGTACGACAAATTGTCCTCATACATACACTAGAAACAATAGTTACAATAAAAATAATTTATTAATAGGTGTAGATAACTCCATCGGTTCATCTCCTGATCAAAGAAGAACTGGTAACCAAAGAAATCGGAGTTCGCTATCGCTCACGGAAATTTTAAGCAAAGCAGGATACCCTACTGGAAACATTTTAACTGGAAACACCGGGGAAAAAGTTGCGAAAATTTCTAAAGATACCGGGGGAAAAGTGCGAAAGCGAGCCAATAATGAACAAAACTGGAAACAACAGGACGGTTCGGCTCGCAGCACTTCCCTTAATTTTTATGCAGAAAGCTTGTGGAAACTGGCGAAAAACCTTTTGTACAGGGATGTTTTTCTGACTGAATTTCAGGAAAACCAAGCCAAAGAGATGCTTGTCAAGTGGTATGAGCCTGTTTCCGACAAGTTTTTATCCAATGTGCATCAGAATTATTGTGAGCGAGTTTATCTCGTTCGAGATTTTGTTGCCAAGGATCCTGAAAAACGTTTTGTGCAATTACCGTATCGCTATTTTGATACCAACAACCCTTCCGGATTCACCGGAACCAAAAAGTGGCTCCAAAAACACTTGGAACGCAAAGAAGAAGTTCGCAAGAAGCTCATTCTCCATGCTCAAATCAAAAAATACCTGAACAACGAGAAAAAGACCGATTCCAATCGAAAGTCATCGCTTCAGGTATACCGAGAATGTGAAACACGAATCGGCAAACTGGGTGATCAATCCCTATTACACCTATTTCATGCAGCGGTGCTCAAACCGGAAGTTATTCATCAAATCAGATAAACATGCTAGGAAAGAAAAAAGGAATTAAAGAGAGCCTTAAAAACTATATGGAGAATGTTACCATAGATGTTTTTGGCTATGAAAAGAAAGTAATCAGCAATGTACATGGCTACTTTCAGGTACAATCCAAGAATTATCGGCTTTCTAAAGAAGATATGATCGTTGAAATCGGCTTGCAAAACAAACTATGCAAAGCCCGATTGATAACCGACAAGGCATTGCTATATGCTATTCCTACTCCTGAATTAATCGACTTTTTTGCAGGTGAAGGAATGGCAACAGCATTGGGTTTACAGCCTATTGTTGAAAAGCGAGTGAGTGACTATTTACAGCACCTCGCCATTGCTCATGCTATCCCCAATGAAAAGGTCAATGCTAAAATTCAGCTTCAAGAAAACCTTGTAAAGGTTTTTCTGTGCCATGGTGAAAAGTACCATAGCCTTATTCCATTAAAAACATTAATTAAACAATTCAAACCATGACAGCACCCAAAGAAGGATGGAAATTGAAAAGGGATTCCCTTTCAAAACTGCTCATCTATTTCAAAGATGGCAATGTGAGAACACTATGGTCACTAGACTGGAAGCATAAGTACTCCAAGTTTATAGACCGGAATATCGGCTTAGCTCGATTAAGAAAAAAAGTGACTGAATACGGCACAAAAGCTGATGCAGCCATCATTTATGACAAACAAACTGGTAACGAGATTGAAAAGTATTTCGAGGGAACTCCGGTTAAAAAAGATGTGAACTCATGAGAAATGTAAACGAACTATTGGAGCGATTAAGTAGCTCTCTTTCCTTCGAGGAAAAATATCCTGAACTTCAAGATAAGGCTGATAAAGTACATGTGCTATACGTGGCTCCCTGTATGAATGCTTCGGGCTATTACCGCATGATAGCACCAGCTTTGGAGCTCAACAAAACCAAGTCGCATAAAGCTATTGTCAATCAAATTCACAAATGGAACTTCAACAAGAAGCATGATGAATACGATACTCCAGTTGATGAACGATTGATTCGTTGGGCAGACTATATTGTATTTCCTGCCTTCTTTACAGATATTCAGCCCATCATTGAAGGAATCGTTTCTATTAACGACCGTATTCAGTTTGTAATGGATATTGATTGTCATTATTTCAATTTTCCTGACTATCATCCCGGAATAAAAAAGTACCCAAAGCAGCAACTGGATAAGCTATTGGAAAACCTTTCCAAAATGGATGTGATAACAGCTCCTACCAATGGCATATTAGAAGCCATTGAAGATAAGTTGGAGGAAGCTTTTCCTGATGCGGATCCGATGTTTGCTTTTTTACCCAACCTACTTTCCAATCAAGCTTATGCCGAAGTGCCACAAATCAATAAGAACAATGGTAAAACTGTACGACTGGGAATCATTACCAACCCTTCACAATCCGAAGATGTGAAAAGTATTTTACCTGTTTTGCAGGAAATATTGAAAGATCAAAATGCTGAACTCTTCATTTTTGGATGGAACGGAAAGTTGAAAGACGAAAATAGTCTTGGTGATTTACCTTTTAAATTTGTGAAGCCTGTGTCCTTTTTAGAATATCCAACCAAGCTGAATAAGCTCGCTTTGGATGTAATACTTCACCCCATGAACGACCATCCGTTTAATACAGAAGGAAAATCCTTTGTGAAATATTTGGAAGCTGCTGCCTTTGCAATTCCTATGATAAGCTCTTCTGTTTTTCCTTATTCTGAAATCATCAAGCATGGTGAAAATGGAATGCTTGCCAAAGATGAAAATGAGTGGAAAGACCAATTGCGGAAATTGATTACCGATGCTCAATTACGCACCGATATTGGACGAGAAGCTTTAAAATATGCCTGGAAAAACTGGAGCTACAACAAATCTACAATGGAGATTTACAAGGAGTTGTTTATTTAAAAAAAGTTGTACCGATGAAACAAGCTTTAATTTATCCCTGCAATAAATTTAATTCATTGCTAGTAAAGGCTTTATAAAGAATGAATGTTTACGGTCAATTTTCAATTGTACCGAGGTACAAATTGGAACCAATTATTTTTCAACTCTTCCCACTAATTTTAAACCCACAAAAGACCTTCTATAAATAATAAGGAGGTCTTTTTTCGCAGCCTGTTTGCTATATAGGCTTTGCTTTCCCTGCCTTTAGAAAGGCTTTTTATAAATAATAAAAAGACTGGATGAAGGTAGATATTTCATTTAATACAAATAAAAACGGTGTAGAGCTTCGCTTTGATGAAAAGCCGGATGAAGCGACAACCTCTCAATTAAAAGCCGTAGGTTTTAAATACAGCTACCGCCAAAATATGTGGTATGCTTCTAAAACCAATTCCATTGTAGATTTTGCAAACAACCTTAAAGTAGCTCTCGAATCGGGAGAAACAACCATTACTATAAATATAAAGCCCTCTTTTTCTGCATCCGAAGAAAATATTGATCATAAGAATTTCAGCTATGTAAGTATTGCAGCAAAAGATGATGAAGGCAAACTGTTTTGGGAAAACTACATTGTATTTGAACCAAGTAAAAACATTGCCGAGCAATTGGTAAGTGAGTTTGCCAAAGAAACCTTTGGAGACAAACTCCACTCCATCAACATCTATCCAAGAAACTATGTCCGCAAAGCTCGTCAGCTTTTCAAAGAAGGCAATATCATTGGTGAAAAGTCCGAACAAACGGAAGTTCAAGCAAAGGAACCTAGTGCAAAGCCACTCGTTCAATCCGACCGATCATTAAGCAAAAAGGACAAGCTAGAAATTCTTAATGCTTTTGGAAAGTTTGCTCGCAAGCGACAAGAGGACTTTGGCAATTTAGAGGAAGAGGAAATGCCTTTGCTGTTTTCAGGTTGGTTGCGTGTGAATCATGCTGATTTAAGCGATCGGAAAAATGAGATTTGGGAAGAATACTATACCATTCAAAACATCCTGAATCCGGATCCTGAAAAACCTCAAATTCCACCCAAGGATTATCATTTGTTTTTTAGAAGATTCCGAGAGCAAATAAATAAGCCAATTGGAGAACCGGAAAACGAAACTACTTCTACCGAAGCGTTTGTTTCATGGCTAGATGAAAATTACCCCAATATTACTGATGCTGATAAAAAAGCCCTTACTGGAAATTACGATAACTGGTTAAAGGAAAAGGCTAAGAACTTAAAGGCATTGGAGAATTTATCCAAGCCTAAAAAGATGCAGCCCTACAGTGCCATTTTCAACAAGCTGCAAAAACTCATTCCAAATCTAAACGAGCATTTGGAGACAGGTACTCCAAACGGTAAATCGGTATTGGATAGCAAAGCTTTGATGGACTTATCCTATGACTTTTTAGGTCAGGATAAAAAAGGGCGTTACCTCATTGCATTGGCTCACTATTTCAGTCAGAATGGCGATTTAGTTCCCGATCCTGATATGCAGATTCGCATTGATTTGGAACTGGAAACAGGAGAAGCCATGCACTACCAAGACCAATTTGGTTACCGACCGGTGTATGTGTTTGAGGACGGCAAGGAACTGGTGAACCTCAATGAGAAAAAAGAGCAAAACAAGTTCTTATCCGGATGGTTGAGCAACCTTTTGAACCAAGGTCATAAACTGGAATTAGAAGCTACTGAAAACAATGAAGAAGAAGTTAATTCTGAACCTGAAATACCACAAGAGCAGCCCAAAGATGAAGGCATTCTTGCTCATAGTGGATTAACGCCTGATGGCATATTTCAAGCATTTGATAAAGCCTACAAACAAAAGAACTATGAAGGAGCTGCCAGAGAACTGGATGTGCTTCTTATGGATATTCGCAACGGACATCATTTAGAAAGTTTTCCTGAAGCCATACTTCGGTCGCATATGACCGGAATGCGAACACCTATGAAAAAATTAGGTTGGGGGCATTATTACCGAATCATAGATGATGAGCAATTTAAAGAGGCTCTTTCTACCAATCTTTGGGAACTCGTTCCACAGGAATACAAGCAAGTAAAAGCAATCAAACCACTTGACTGGAAAGCTGATCCGGTGGATAAAGGCTTGCAAAAGATTGTCGCTTCTTTCGTTTCAAAAGATGAATACCGAACCGCCATGTTGGGTGTGAATTTTGATAAAAATGGCATTGTCGCTACCAATGGATTCAAGCTCCTTTTTATTCCTGATACCAACCATGCAGCAGAAGGTTTGTATTGTATTTCTCCCAAATGTTGGGAAGCCATCAATATTGATAGCAAAGACGGTACAGGACTTTCAGAAGTAGATCAGGATCGTGTAGAACAATACCGAACACAAACCCGATACCCGGATTATAGTTCGGTTATTCCTTCTTCATTAAATCATGTGCAGCCCATAGATGCCGAAAGTCTATTAAGTTTTTTAGAAGGCATGAAACGCTCCGGATTATTAAAGCCGGATAATTACCCTGTTTGCTTAAAGATAGGTAGCTATTTTATGGGTTTTGCCGTGGACATTCTTATTGATTCCATTAAGGCATTATTGCATTTGGGAATCACCGAATTGGAGTTAGGTGTATTGGAAGCAACCAAAGGTTGTTTACTAGCTGAAAAGGGAAAAACTAAAGAAGCTAGAGGATTACAACATCCATTTGTCCTGATGATGCCTCTTGTGGTCGATGCCGTTTATGAACGTGATTATCCCGATACTGGTGATGTGTATTTTGATACTGCTCTTAATATGGTTATTACCAAAGGGATTGATGAACCACAAGAACAAGAATCAGAGCAGTTAAAAGATACCGAGGAAGACATTGAAATTCCATTTACCAAACAAACCGGATACAGAGGCTCCATTCGATTAAGAACCATTCCTGAAAAAGGATTTAGTTACGGCAATTCTTCGGGTAAACAGTTTGGTGATTTTTCAGGCTCTTCTTCTCCAAGCACACCTGTTTCAGACAACGATATTTTCTCAACCAAAGAGAAAGCTTTAAAAGCTGCTTTTGATGAACATGTAAAAACAATTGCAGCTCATATTCAAAGCAGAGATAGCATTTACAACAATGAAGAGCAAAAGCTAAAGAAATTTAGAAAAGCTCTTGACGAACTAATTGCCTTTGCTAAAACGCAAGGGATTACCATAAGTGAAATTCCTGATAAAAGTCCGGCAGCCAAAGAAGGTTCCATTGATTTTATCCTGCCTGCTGCATGGAAAATGACCGATGACGAATATCCTCAAAACAAAGTGTTGGTATTTGGCAATCCTTACAATCAATCAAAATTAAGAACGATTCTTTTAGATCGTATTGAAGCCACTTCCATTCAATCTCAATTGGAACTGGTTAAAGATATTCGTAAGCGTTTCAAGGAAAGAGCTCCTATCAAATTGGAATCATCTTCCTTGGTTACGCAAAGTAAATCAGGTGAGAAAAAACATAAAGCTATCATTCGCAATTACCTCGATGACTTGATTTTAGACAATGAGATTTGGAAAGTTCCCGGTGCTACTTCGGGTGTGTTGGAATATTTGGTTCGCTACCTGCTTAATGAGAAAACACCTGTGGTTAAATCGGAATCTAAACCCGATAAAAAGCCGAGTAATCAGCATGATTTGAACCTTCAAATTGAAGAGTTTATCGTGGAGAAAGATGCCGAAGATGAATCCTATTCAGAAGAGGACAAACAATTCATTGCACAATATACCGGAAGCGGTGGCTTAATCAAGCAAGGAGCTTCGGGCAAAGGTGTGTTGTATGAATACTTCACTCCGGAGGTCATAGTGCAGAAAATGTGGGGCTTGGCATACAAGTTCGGTTATTCAGGCGGTGCAGTATTGGAGCCTTCTTGTGGAACAGGAAACTTTTTCAAATATGCTCCCAAAGATGCTGAATTGGTGGGTTATGAAATCAATCCCTATTCGGTTCGCATTGCAGAAATTATTTACCCGAATGCCAGTATCTATCAACAGCCTTTTGAAACCATCTTTTTTGCAGGAAACACGCACTTGAAAGATGATTTTGGTGGTGCAAAATATGAACTGGTTATTGGCAATCCTCCCTACGGTGAGTTTTCAGGGAAATGGGCAGGTATGGGTGAAAAGAAATGGACTGGAGCAACGGAATACGACCAGTACTTCACTACTCGTGGACTAGATTTATTGCTACCCGGAGGTGTGCTAGTGTTCATTATTCCAAGTGCCTTTCTAAGCAACAATTCCAAATACAACAAGCTCAAAGAAAAGGTGACAGCAAAAGCTGATTTGGTAGATGCTTACAGGCTTCCTGCCCGAATGTTTAAAACCACCGACATAGGTACAGACATCATAGTATTCAAAAGAAAAAACTAAATACATGGCAAAAAATTCATCTATACAAGAACTGAAAAAATTAATCCAATTGGAATTACAGGAATGCGATTCCAACAAATGGCAATACGTTTGTGAAATGCAAAGCACTCCAAAGGGCTATGCACTAATTGAGGAAATGATTATTCGCTATGTAGCCAAAGAAGGTATGCCTATTGGCTCCGCCATCGCACTTATTGAACAGGAATTAGCTCATCAAAACGCATAAGGCATGGCACAAGGATATAAAGGCTTTGCCCAAATAGCACGAGAGGCAAACAAACGATTAGAAGAACTTAAAAAACAAAAAAGCATGGATCCACTACTAGAAGAACGAGGCTTTATTGGTCCGAACGACATTACTTCTGCCGAGTACGCATGGGAAATGCGAAAAACAGAATACCAACAAATCAAGGCGATTGAAAAAACTGGTAGCCCAATGGTATTGAATCATGCGGACGGTAAACAGCATGAATATCTCATTACCGAAGCCATTAAAGCCGGAAAAGAAATTCCCGAAGAAGTATTGCAGGATTATCCATGGCTCAAAACAGAAATTCAAGAACTGGAAACGGTAAAAGAAAGTGAATCCATAAGCCAAAAAGAGCAACCCAACTTACTGATGGGTGATGCTTGGTTTGAGCAAAACCCAACTAAAATATTGGGCGAGCAATACGAAACTACCGACCGATTTGGAAAGCCAACTACAAAGGTTAAAGGCTCAATGGATGATGTAATTACAGGTATTGATGTGTCTTCGGTAGATGTTCCAGTAAAACATGTGGAAGCTCTTGAATCCAGTATCAAAGACGATGTGGAGCATTTGGTAAAGGATAAAGTGTACAAAGAAAATATTGAGCAAGTCGTTCAAAAAACCAAAAAAGAACGAGCGGAAAAGGAACTGCAAAAAGCCATCAACCCGGATGCTCCCATGGTGGTTGCAAAGGATAATTTCTCTTTTGAGGACATCATGCAGCAATACAACAAAGGACTTACCGATGATGAAATCAAAGCGTGGGTTTGGTATAAACGCAAAACCAATGGCTACAATGACGAAACGGTGATTTTGGCTAAGAAAAACGGTTGGTCGAAATATGTGGTTCCTTTAAACGAGGTGGGCAAACAACTGGACAAATGGCTCAAAGCTGGAGTGGTTTGCTACTACAATGGCGACTACATGCCAAGCGTACTCTACTATGCTGAAAACATATACAAACGTCAATCAGTATTACTGCGTGAAAAGGAAACCATTATTCAAACTTTTGGTGAAGAACAATACAACCGCCAATGGAAAGGACTGGAAGCGGTTAAACCACCTAAATTGACTTTAACCGACCCAAGAAAAGAAAACCGCTTGTTTATCAAGCCTACTTCTTCTTTTGGGAAGGAAATTCGTGTAGGAGCCTTAACAGATGGAACCGCTTTTACAGAGTACAATTCCACCACAGGGAAATGGCAAGAAGGCACAACGGATTTATCCGATGCGTTTAAACAATGGCTCCGCAATCAACCCAAAGATGAATTTAAGAAATCCACCGCCTGGGATATTATTTCTTACTACATAGATGGAAGAACACCGCCAAGGCATTACGATAAAGAAGAAAAGCTGCGTATTCGTCAAAATGCCAAACAGGAAGGCGATACTTTCTTTGTGGAGTTTTTGGCAAAGGGACTTACTCGTGAAGACCAATTAAAAATTGAACAGCTTTGGAACGAGCGTTACAACGGTTATGTAGAAATCAATTATTTCAAAATTCCGGTAGCCTTTACCTGTTCTGCTACTTTCAAAAATAAACCGCTATTTATCCGACCGGCTCAACGAGAAGGTATTGGATTTATCAGTGTGCATGGCTCCGGCTGTATTGCCTATGATGTGGGTGTGGGTAAAACCATGACCGCTATTTTATCGCTTGCACAAGCTTTGGAAAGCGGACAATGTAAACGTCCATTTATTGTGGTTCCCAACCAAACCTATAAAAACTGGCTTTCAGAATTACGAGGTGTGGTAGAAAAAGGACAAGTCACCCTTACCGGAGTATTGCCTCAATATCAGGTGATGGATCTCTACAACCTTGGACGAGATTATTTAGAACCCTTAATGGATGAAAACGGAACGGTGCAACCTGTTCCTGAATATTCCATTTCGGTACTCACTTATGAAGGTTTTAACCGACTAGCCTTTAATGATGAAACGTGGGACACCATTGGAAACGAGCTTTTTGATATACTCAATCAGGGAACCGAAGAAGAACGTGAAAAAGTAAAGCTCTTTGAGAAGATTGAAGAGATGATGGGGCGTGGTGTAAAAGGTGGAACGGCAAACATCGAAGAGCTTGGTTTTGATTACATGGTAGTTGATGAAGCTCATGCCATGAAAAAGTCTTTTACTCAGGTAAAGGGCGAACAGCAAGGAAGTGGCAAACGTGAACGAGCTCCTTATGAAATCAAATCCGGACAGCCATCCATGACTGCTTTGCGTGGTTTTATGATTAGCCAGTACATTCTTAGAAACAACAAAATGAGAAACGTACTGCTTTTAACCGCTACGCCATTTACCAATTCACCGCTAGAGATTTATTCCATGCTTGCTCTTATTGGTTATCAGCAATTGGAAAAATCGGGAGTAAAAAATATCAAAGAGTTTTTTGATACTTATATCAAAACCAGTTTGGAATTGGTGATCAATGCCAAGTTAAAACCTGAGCGAAAGGAAATCATCATGGGTTTTGCCAACCTTATTGCTTTACAATCGCTCATTTTCAAATTCATCACCTATAAAACGGGTGAAGATGCCAATATCCAACGTCCGAATAAGATTGTGTTGCCCATGGCAAACAAGCGTGAAGGGGATCAAGTAATTGCACTTCCACCCGAAGAGCAAATCAGCACCAACTTACCACTTACCCCAACGCAAAGAGGCTTTATGCAGGATGTGGAGTTGTATGTTACCGGTAGAACAAGTCTTACCAATTTCTGTGTAAACCCAATGGGTATGGAAGAAGAAAGTGAAGACAGTTCCAAGGGCGATGCCATTGATGAAAGTAACATGTCGGCTGATGAAGAAGAAGGAGCTAGAATATTGCGTGGACTTTCTTTCGCAAGGCAATTGGCGTTAAGTCCATACCTCTATGCTTGTAATCCGGACAAAAATCCAAGTTATGAGCAATACGTGGATTCTTCTCCCAAGCTGAAATACATCATGGAGTGCATCAAAAGCGTGAAGCGATTCCATGAAATGCGTGGTGAAGATGTAAGTGGACAAGTGATTTACATGAATGCCGGAGTAAGTTTCTTTCCGCTTATCCGTGAATACCTGATTAAGAAAATTGGCTTTAAGGATAGTGAAATTGGTATCATCAAAAGTGGATTGAGTGCTGCAAAAAAGGAAGGTATCAAAGAGAAGTTTTTGGCAGGAACCATCAAAGTGCTGATTGGAAGTGCGACCATTAAGGAAGGTATCAATTTACAGAATAAAGCCACTACACTTTACAACTGTTGGCTCGATTGGAACCCTACGGATGTAAAGCAGCTCGAAGGTCGTATTTGGCGATTTGGAAACCGCTATGCCAATGTGCGAATTGTTAACCCACTCATGGAAGACAGTGTGGATACGTTCATCTTTCAGAAGTTGGAAGAAAAGACAAGCCGTATCAATGAGATATGGTATAGAGCCGGAAAAACCAATGCTCTGAATTTGGAAGAGTTCAATCCTTCTGAATTGAAAATGGGATTAGTAACCGATCCAAAGGCTTTGGCTGAGTTGCTACTTATGGAAGAGCGTGAGCAAATTCAGGATGAAATCAATAGTCTGAAAAATCAGCAAAATGTACTCACCGATATAAAGTCGGCTCGTGATAATTTCAATAGCAATATTGAACACGTCAATCAAGCAGTGGAACGCTACAAGCCTCAAAAGACTACCGATAAAGACGGTAATTCGATAAAAGCGCAAGCCCGAAGCATTGAAACGGTACTAAAAATCTACAAGGATTATTTGGAGGATGAAACTACCCAAACCACCTATCGAGATCAAAACATTTACGATACGGTGCGAAAAGCCAATGCCACTTTAAAGCGTGGATTGGAACAAGTACTGGAACCCAAAGGCTACGACATCAACTTTGATTTTGAGCAGGTAAACGGCAGAATCAATACAGAAATAGAAGAAAAGCAACGCATTTTAGAAGAGCGAACCGGAACCGAGGCGGTAAGCCAAAAGGCAGAGGAAATCATCAAAGAACGTGAGCAAAAAGGCTACAAACCCAAGTCGGTTGCCGAGCGTGTAGAAGAATTTGCCTCTCTCAACGATAAGGTACTTACTGAACTTATGGTATATGGCGGTGAATCGGCAAAAGCAACCGATAACAAGCGAGCTAAGAAAGGTGAAGTACTGGAAAGTTCAGCAGATAAGCTCGATAAAATCAGAAAACTACGTGGTGCTTTCAAGCAAATGCAAGAACGCCTGCAACGCATCAAAGCCCTAAAAAAGGCTGCATAATTCATTAATAACTAATAATACAAGCGATGATAAAAAATGATCCATACAAATTGCTCGAAAAAGAAGGTGTAGCCAAAAAGGTATTGAGCGAACGCTCCCTGGAGGCTTTGAGCATTTACGATGAAACACTGGAAGGCTTAAAGGAATTTCCGGACGATAAAACCATGAAGGACATGGCGGAACAAATTGGCGAAACGGCTATTGAATTGCTCAAAGAAGATATTTCCACGCTAAAAGACGAACTAAGCGACAAGGCAGAGCAGCAACAAAAAAAGCAGCTTAAAAAAGCTCAATCCAAAAAGATTGTAGAGAAGTCGGAAAAAACCATGGACTATCTAGCTGAATGTCGAAGAAAACTGCGTGATGAGCGAAAGCAAAAAATGGCTTCGGGAGAAATCAAAAAGCCGGTTAAAAGAAAGCTCACGACCAAGCTAAAGGACAACATGAAAAAGATTGCCAACATGATGCCCAAGGCAATCAAAGAGGATCCAAATAAGGTAGAGCAAACCGAAAAAGCCGTGCAGAAATTCTTGTGCGACCTCAAACGCATTTGGGGCATGAACAAAATCAAGCCTATTGAAGATGAATTGCATGAAAAATTCAGTGAACTCAAAGAAAAAGCAGAACAAACCGCATAAAAATATTGAACATGAAAAAATATCCGCATCAGGTTTTCCTTGCCGAAAACAAACTAAAAACAGAGCAGCTCCCTAAGCAATTGCAAAAACGCATCAAAGGATTTGAAGAGTTGCAAGAAGATTTGGAACATGCCCTAGACGATGACCATGATCGTTTGGCTAAAAAGCTAGACCACCTTTCCATAGAATTGGAAGAAGACCTGTACGAAGAGTTTGAAGACCAGTTGGAAAACAACGAGGAACAAGACGATTTGCAACCGGGCAGCCTATACAGTTTTAGTGATGGATTCACATGGAAGATTATCTCTAAAAAAGAAGCCAAAGCACTGTTCAATAAAAATCAGGAAGTATTCGGCTTGAATACCGATGAAGAAACCGAGGGAGCTATCGAAGAATCATCCGATTTAGATGCTTATGAGGTTTTTGCCGTTGAGTATAAGGCTCCAAAAACAACTGGCAATGCAAATTCAGATGAAGCTATTTTGGATCAGTTGTATGCCAAAGGCAAAAGAGAAATTGCCCGAACCGATTTACAGAAAATGGGATTCAAAACGCCTTTGGAAGCTGCAAAAGTGAAAGTGGGTAAATACACCCTGTATAAAGCCATGTTTTCTTATACCTACACCATTAAACGCTAGCCTATGGAGGAATCAAACACTATCCATGGCAAAACCATGCGTTCGGATTATGAGGATTTACAATACCATATCGACATGGTGGTGGGTAAAATAGGTTTACAAAAAACAGTGGTATTGCTCCGTAGCTTTGTAGAGAAAGCCCAGTTTGAACCGGTAAAAAACAACGCTCCTTTACTGCTTACCTTCCTGACTAATGAGGCAATTGCCTTGTTTGATTTGAAGGAAGAAGATTTTTATACCAACACTACTACCGAGTACCGGGAAGCTCGTATGGCATGTTATCATTTGTACCACAAATACACCTCATACAGCTACGCCAAAGTTGCCCAGGTATTTGGAACAGGAAAACGCAACATCATCTACTACAAACAAAAAGTAGATGAACGCTTGACCATTCCACACTATTACAAGCCCTTCATTCAGTTGTACGACCAACTGGAAGAGCGAAGTATTCAATTTATATCAAAACTGTAAACAGCCATGAAGGATATTCATTCAGAAGTAGAACAAGTATTGAATTCAGGAGCCGAAAACGTGGCTTTTGAAGAGATTCCGGACGAGAATAACAGTCCGCTAAACCAACCGGTTGTGGAAGATGAAATCGGTCATGGCAAAAAGGTAGTTACTCCTAAACAAGAAACGGAACCGATAGAAGAAAACGAACAAGAGGAAGAATCAGATGAAAAAGAAGAAGCGGAAAAAGAGCCATCCATAAACGATGACTTTGACCAAAACATCTACGATGCTCCCGAACAGGAAATTGGTTCTTATGAGGAAGGAGAAGACGGTTTGGATGAATTAGACGGAGAAGATTTTGAACTCCCTACGGGACATGCCAAGCAAGCTGCGGACACCTTACTGGGTATGACCGACAATGTGCTTGCCGTAGGAAGTGGATTTTTTGTAAAAATCAAAAAGCACAAAGACTTCTACGATTTTGAAGAGATTGTTCAGGTTATTGACGAGCAGAATGCTAAAAACGTCAAACGCATCAAGCTCGATGAAGAGGATAAAATCCTGCTTCGACCACTACTTATTGCTATTCTAAAAAAGAAAGCGAAAAAGCTCACGCCCGAACAACAATTATTCGGTGCGGTACTTTCAATTCTGATGAAAAAAGCTCAGGTAGTAATGGAAATACGAGCTGAAAATGAAATTCTGCTTGATCGCATACTGGAAATCATTCGAGAAGAAAAAGCCAATGCCATGCCCGAACCGGCTTATGAACCTGCCATGGAACAAGAAGAAGAAACAGAGGGTGAAGAACTAGAAAATACGGTATTAGAAGTAGCACAGGATGAAGAAGGAAACGACTAATCAAGACATAGAGCAAAAGAAATCGACCAGAGGCAGAAAGCCCATTACCTATTCCAAAGAAGATTTGGAACGCCAACCCATGTTGGTACTCATTTGCGGTGAAACCGGAGTGGGTAAAACCTATCGCAATGTTACCGAGATACGCCACTACATGAAAGAAGATGCCTCTACCGGACGAAAAGGCAGAAAGGTATTAGCTTTTGATGTTAATGATGATGATTACCCGATGTTTCCAACGGTAAGCCCTTTTCATATCAAAGCCTTAACCAAGGTGCAAGCTCGTAGGATCCGACCAATAGCCAAAAACGGACAAAACATGAGTATTGAGGAAAAACGTGAAGTGGTACAACGCATGGTAAATCAGTTCAAAAACGGTTTGTTGGTATTAGAAGATTTGGATAAATACATGGTAGGTGCAAAAGGTCAAACTGTGGTAGGTTTGCTCACTACTAACCGCCACAACGGACTGGATATTATGATTAGTCACCAGTCCATTGCCAAAATAACTACTACCGAATGGCAAAACTGTACATGGCTCCGTTTGCATCATCAGGTAGATGATGTGTCTAGGTATGAAAGCAGAATCCCCAACTATTTTTTGGTACGAATTGCCACCTACATTGTAGATGAACAATACAACCTTGCCAACAATGCCTTTGCCGATGGCAGCATCAGTAAAGATGAATACAAAAAACGCAGAAGCTTCTTTGTGTATGTAGATATGCGAAGGCTTAAAATTCGAGGTTGCAGTCGTGATGCTTTTATTCGTGCTTGCAAGAAGTTCATTGACACCGAAGACCAACGCAAAATCCGCATGATGCTTCAAGAAAGAGATCATCAGGATAAACCCTTGTACAAAAACCGTTCGGCAGCTACCGTAAAACTCATTACCGAGTATCTACGCCACCACGAAACCGGACCGAATTCTCCTTTTGCCTCAAAATAATTCCTTTCTTATAGAATTCTTTCCACAAACGCAAATATTTACAGGGTTTTTACAAGGAATTTCGGTAAATTTCTCTATTTTTGACGTTATTTGACAACACGTTTACAGACCTTTGTCAAAAAATGTCAGGATATATGGAGATTATTGCAATCATTTTATTGGCTTTATGCCTAGTACTTTTAGTTATTTTACTGCTCAAAAGCGGTAAAAAAGATGCTACTACGCCTATTATTGAGGCAATGCGTGGTCTGTTGCAAAACGAGTTGAAAGAAAACAGAACTGAGCTTTCTGCTGCTTTAAAAGAAAACCGTGAAGAGCTTTCAGGTGGCTTAGATAAACTTACACAAAAGCTTGAAGAAAAGCTCACTCAAATTAGCGAAGGGCTTAATAAAAATGCCAAAGACAACCGTGAAGAGCTTACCCAATCGTTAAAAAGCTTTAGTGATGTATTTAGTAAAAACGTGAAGGATTTCAACGACCTGCAAAAGCAGAAGTTCGATGATATGGCAACCAAACAAGATGAGTTGGTGAAATCTACCGAATTGAAGTTGGAGAAAATGCGTGAGACAGTAGATGAAAAGCTGCACAAAACATTGGAAGAACGCCTAGGACAATCCTTTAAAATAGTAAGTGAACGATTAGAAGCCGTACAAAAAGGACTGGGTGAAATGCAAAACCTAGCCAATGGCGTAGGCGACCTGAAAAAGGTGTTAAGTAATGTAAAAACCCGTGGTGTGTTGGGTGAAATCCAATTAGGTAATATCTTGGAGCAAATCATGGCTCCCGAACAATACGAAGCTAACGTAAAAACCAAACAAGGTTCTAACGACCATGTAGAGTTTGCCATAAAACTACCGGGTAAAGACGACCACGGCAAAGAGGTTTACTTACCTATTGATGCCAAGTTTCCACAAGAAGATTATGTACGACTACAAACCGCTTATGACGAAGGGGATGTAGCAGGTGTAGATGCTGCAAACAAGGCTTTAACTCAAAGCATTAAAAAGTTTGCAAAAGATATACGAGACAAATACATTGATCCACCGCATACTACAGATTTTGGTATTATGTTTTTACCAATTGAAGGCTTGTTTGCCGAAGTGGTTCGCCAACCTGAATTAGTGGCATTATTACAGCGAGACTATAAAATCATTGTTACTGGACCAACCACGTTGGCAGCCATGCTGAATAGCTTACAAATGGGCTTTAAAACCTTAGCTATTCAAAAACGAAGTAGCGAAGTATGGCAAATATTAGGTGCGGTTAAAACAGAATTCGGCAAGTTTGGTGGCGTATTAGAAAAAGCCCAAAAGAAACTAAATGAAGCCAATAAAGAGCTCGATACATTGGTGGGTACTCGTACCAAAATGATGCTCTCTAAATTGAAAAAAGTAGAAGAACTACCAACGGCTGAAAGTGTAGAGTTGTTGGGAGAAGCAATAGAAATTGAAGAAGACGATAATCAAGATAATTAACCATTTATGGCAAAGAAAGAACAAGAACAGGAGTCATTAGAGAAAAAGTTGTGGAAAACAGCTGATAAGCTTCGAAAGAATATTGATGCAGCCGAGTACAAACATGTAGTACTAGGCTTAATCTTTTTAAAGTACATATCCGATTCTTTCACAGAGTTGCACAATAAATTGGTGGCAGGTGAAGGCGAATATGCTGGTGCCGATCCGGAGGATAAAGATGAATACGGAGCAGAAAACGTATTTTTTGTTCCTGCAAATGCCCGTTGGTCGCACATTCAATCGCAAGCAAAACTTCCAAATATTGGAAAATTGATTGACGATGCCATGGACTTGATTGAAGCAGAAAACGCTACATTAAAGGGTATTTTACCTAAAACATACGGTAGGTCTAATCTTGATCCACAAACTTTAGGTGGGTTGATTGATACCATTGGAACCATCGCTTTAGGTGACGAAAAGGCGAAAAGCCAAGATGTACTTGGTCGTGTTTACGAATATTTTTTAGGTCAGTTTGCTTTAGCCGAAGGACAAAAAGGAGGACAATTCTACACTCCTGAAAGTATTGTAAAAGTATTGGTGGAGATGTTACAGCCATACAAAGGACGTGTGTATGATCCTTGTTGTGGTTCAGGAGGTATGTTTGTACAGTCCGAAAAGTTTATCGAAAGCCACCAAGGTCGTTTAGATGATATTTCGGTGTACGGACAAGAAAGCAACCAAACTACTTACCGTTTATGCAGAATGAACTTAGCTATTCGTGGTATTGACGGTTCTAACATTAAATGGAATACAGAAGGTTCGTTTTTGAACAATGCCCACAAAGACTTAAAAGCAGATTACATCATAGCTAACCCTCCGTTTAACGTAAGTGATTGGAGCGGTGAATTGTTACGTGATGATGCTCGTTGGCAGTATGGTATTCCTCCCACAGGAAATGCCAACTTTGGTTGGGTCCAACACTTTTTATATCACTTAAAGCCCGATGGTGGACTTGCAGGTTTTGTATTAGCAAATGGTTCGCTCAGTTCCAATACAGGTGGTGAAGGTGATATTCGCCAAAAGTTGGTAGAGAACGATTTAGTAGAATGTATTGTGATGCTCCCTAAAGCCCTGTTCTTTAATACAGGTATTCCTGCTTGTTTATGGTTTTTACGCAGAGGAAAAAAGCAACGCAATGGCGAAGTATTGTTTATTGATGCATCGGAATTGGGTTATATGATAGACCGTAAAAACAGAACATTTGCACCAGAAGATATTGCTCTCGTATCAGATACTTACCACAATTGGCTTAACCAGACAGAATACGAAGATGTAAAAGGCTTTTGTAAATCGGCTGCTATTGAAGACATCCAAAAGCACAAGTTTGTATTAACACCTGAACGATATGTAGGTATTCCGGATGAAGAAGACGATGGCATTCCTTTTCAAGAAAAAGTAGATACGCTTACCGAAAAACTGAGAACGCAAATGCAAACGGCTCAGCAGCTCGACCATGAAATAAAATCGCAACTTTCTAAAATTGGGATTGAGTTATGAGTTTAGATGTTATTTCATTAGCTGATACTACCAGTTTTATTGTTGATAATAGAGGTAAAACAGTACCTACTGTCGATGAAGGGATTCCTTTGATTAAAACCAATTGTATTACAAATGGGCAATTATATCCTCGAATAGATGGAGCTTTTTTTGTTTCAAACGAAACATACGAAAACTGGTTTAGAGCCCATCCTTTACCGGGGGATTTGATTCTTACATTAAAAGGTAGTCAAAACGGAGCTGTTGCTTTAGTGCCAAATCCCGTTGAATTTGTTATTGCTCAGGATATGGTTGCATTAAGAATAAATCCTGAGGTTATTAACCCTCACTATCTACTTGCAGCTTTACGTTCTAGGGAGGTTCAACATCAAATAAAAACATTAGATGTTAGTGGAGTTATACCGCACTTAAAGAAAACTGATTTTGACAAACTGATTCTTCCATACCCTGATCGAGAAACTCAGGATTATATTGGAGAATTATACTACTCCCTTAGTAGCAAAATTGAAACACTCCGAGAGCAAAACCAAACCTTAGAAGAACTAGCACAAACGCTATTTAAAAGGTGGTTTGTAGAGTTTGAGTTTCCTAATGAAAACGGTGAGTCCTATAAAAGCTCTGGCGGTAAAATGGAAGAAAGTGAGTTGGGTGAAATTCCTAAGGGGTGGGAATTACATCCGTTGGAAGATTTAGTAAAAGTCCATAACGGCTACTCATACAAAGGGTCTGAACTTCAAGAATCGAATGTAGCAATGGTAACCCTAAAAAATTTCGATAGAAATGGAGGTTTTAGGTTTGATGGATTTAAAGAATTGGTAAGTGACAGATATAAAGAAAAACACGTTGTAGATGTTGGTGATTTAATTGTTGCCCACACTGATTTGACACAAGATGCAGAAGTGCTAGGAAACCCGGCACTTATCATGAAGAATGAGAAATATACTAAGCTCATTGTTTCCATGGATTTGGTTAAAGTAGAATCCAAGCACAAATCATTAAATACTGAGTTTCTCTATTATTTGATGAGAGATAAAAGATTTAAGTATCACTGCAAGGGTTATGCAAATGGCACTACTGTTCTCCATTTGTCAAAAAGTGCTATTCCTGAATACTTATTTCCTTTTCCAAAAGACATGACCTTAATTGAAGATTTTGGAGCATATGCGTATTCAGTCTATCAAAAAATATCTAACAACATTGAAGAAATCCAATCCCTCACCCAATTACGTGATACCTTATTGCCAAAATTGATGAGTGGGGAGTTGAGGGTTAAAGAGTAAAAAGAAGTGAATTATGCCAAATATGAGCCAATACATACAAGAAAATTTCCCTAAAAACATTTCAATAAATGTTGGAGCTAAATATTCTTTTAAGAGCTATCAGAAAATGATGGATTGGTGCGCTGCTGAAATTGTATTTTTTACTGGTATTGGTAATCCCGGAAACATAATTCAAACCTTTACGCAACAAATAAAAAATCAATTACAATCTTTTTTCAACAAGACTAGAAATGATGGTTTTGAATGGGAAGATTTTTCAAAAGAAATTGTTCATTTTATTGAGACGACCATTAGCCGACAAGGCATTATTACTGAACGTTCCAAAGAAGGTAAGTTTCTTAGTAAACTACATACATCAAAACCTCATTTAGTTGCAGGTGCATTCCAATATTTTCAGCAAAAGGCAACAAACAATAATGCTAATATAAATCAACGCGATGGTGAGTTTGCTGCATACCTTTTTGAAATAGGTGTTGAGCCTAATTTTGAAGAGGAAAAGCAAAAATATGAGGGCTTCTACAATGAAATAACAGAACAAAAAGACACATTATTAGCGGAACTCATTGAGGTTAAACAACAAAACACAGCGTTAAACGCAGCTATTGAAACCCAAAAGCAGAGTTGGGATAACATATTTAAAGAGCAACAAGAAGCAGCCGGGAAAAAGTTTGATGAAGAATATGAACGTCATAGCTCTAAAATGGCTGAATCCGAAAAGTTTTATGAAAGTGAGCTAGCATTTAAAAAAGCAGTGTCTTATTGGACAGATAAAGCAAAGGGACACAAAACCAATAGTTTCATTTTTGGCATTTCAGTCGGTCTGTTAATGATTATCACACTTTGTACTATCTATAAATTAGGGCAGTACATCGTGGGCTTAGATATTATAGATTCAAAGGGAATTGGTAAACGTATTTTAACTGATTCCGGAGCATTACAAATATGGGTGTATGCATTCTTCATCGTCTCACTCACAATTATTGTATGGATCATCCGATTACTGGTAAAAGTGTTTCTAAGTAATCTACACTTATTATCGGATGCCAAAGAAAGAGAAACAATGATAATGACTTATTTGGCTCTTGAGCGTGAAGAACAAGTTCTGAAAAAAGAAGACAAGGAGTTAATACTCCCTTCTATTTTCAGAACATCATCACACGGTATTATTAAAGATGATTCTAGTCCAAACCCGGTAATGAATATTTTAACAAAAAATCCGGGGAGCTAGATAATAATCAAAAGAATTATAAAATGACAAAAATAACTGAAAACGATATAGAATTATGGGCAATTGAGGAACTAGAAAGCCTTGGTTGGAACTATGTTCATGGTGCAGTAATAGCTCCTGATGGAGAGCAACCAGAGCGAAATACTTTTGGTGATGTCATATTACGTTCACGCCTGCAAGATGCCATCGCTAGAAATAACCCAAACATCCCATTTGAAGCACAACAAGAAGCCTTAAAGGCAGTAGAGCGAATTGCATCTCCTGAGTTGATGGTCAACAATCAGGCATTTCATAAAATCCTTACCGAAGGTGTCCCAGTAGAATACCGTAAAGACGGTGTACAACGAGGAGATCGAGTTCAGTTGTTAGATTTTAATAACCCAACTCAAAACGATTTTTTAGTGGTGAATCAATTCACCATTATTGAGAATAATAACAACAAACGCCCAGACCTAATTCTTTTTGTGAATGGTTTGCCATTAGTATTGTTTGAACTAAAAAATGCCGTAGATGAAAACGCTACGTTACTTTCAGCTTACAAACAAATTCAAACCTACAAAGACACTATTCCGAGTCTGTTTACCTTCAATACCTTTTGTGTATTGTCAGACGGTGCAGATGCCAAAGCAGGTTCTTTATCCGCAGGGTTTTCACGCTATTTAGCATGGAAAACAAGTGATGGCATCAAAGAAGCCTCTACCCTGAGCAGTCAGTTAGAAGTACTCATTAAGGGCTTAATGAATCCTGCTACCTTATTGGATTATATCCGTTATTTCATTGTATTTGAAGAAAGTAAAAAGGTGGACAAAAATGGAATTGCTACCATTCAAACCATCAAAAAGGTTGCAGCTTATCATCAATACTATGCGGTAAACAAAGCCATTGAATCGGTTACGAAAGCCTCGGCATCCGATGGCGACCGTAAAGGTGGTGTGGTATGGCATACCCAAGGAAGTGGTAAATCACTTTCTATGGTGTTTTTTACAGGTAAACTCGTTTTGCAATTAGACAATCCTACTGTTTTAGTCATTACCGACCGTAACGATTTGGATGATCAGTTGTTCGATACTTTCGCTTCTTCCAAACAGTTGTTAAGACAAGTTCCAGTGCAAGCCGACAACCGAGAACATCTAAAAGATTTACTAAAAGTAGCTTCTGGTGGAATTGTGTTCGCGACCATACAAAAATTTCAACCTGAAGATGGTACTAATGTATATGAGGAACTTTCGGCAAGAACAAACATTATAGTAGTTGCCGATGAAGCCCACCGTACACAATATGGTTTTAAACCCAAATCCATTGATGTAAAAGACGATGAGGGCAATGTAGTTGGTCAGCGTTTGGTGTATGGTTTTGCTAAATACATGCGAGATGCCTTGCCTAACGCTACTTATTTAGGGTTTACAGGGACTCCTGTTGAATCCACAGACAATAACACACCTGCCGTTTTTGGTAATTATGTAGATATTTACGACATCGCCCAAGCCGTTGAGGATGGAGCAACGGTTCCTATTTATTATGAAAGTAGATTGGTTAAAATCAATCTATCAGAAGAAGGAAAACAGCTTATTCAAGATTTAGACAACGAATTAGCCAGTGATGAGTTATCGGAAACGCAAAAAGCCAAAGCTAAATGGACTAAAGTAGAAGCCATTATTGGAAGTCCGCAGCGTTTAAGAAAAATTGCTGAGGACTTGATTTTTCATTACGAAGAACGCAGCAATAGCGGTTTAGAAGGCAAAGCAATGATTGTTGCTATGAGCCGTCAGATAGCGGTAGATTTATACAAAGAAATCATAAATATTCGTCCACATTGGCACAATGATGATTTAGATAAAGGGGCAATTAAGGTGGTTATGACAGCTTCATCATCAGATGGTCCAGATATGATGAAACATCATACTACCAAAGACCAAAGAAGAGACTTGGCAGACCGCATGAAAGACACTTCGGATCCATTAAAATTGGTGATTGTACGTGATATGTGGTTGACTGGATTTGATGCTCCAAGTATGCACACCCTTTACATCGACAAGCCCATGAAAGGGCATAATTTGATGCAGGCAATTGCAAGAGTTAACCGAGTGTACAAAGACAAACCAGGAGGATTAGTCGTTGATTATTTTGGTATTGCATCGGACTTAAAGAAAGCACTTTCTTTTTATTCAGATAGTGGCGGAAAAGGAGATCCGGCAGAAGCACAAGAAAAAGCGGTGCAGTTGATGTTGGAGAAACTGGAAGTAGTATCTCAATTTTTCAATGAAAAATCTTCCTCAAAAAATGTTGGCTATCAAATGGCTGCCGAAGACCAAGCATTATATGGTAAGCCATTTGCCTATGAAGATTATTTTGATGCTCCGGTTAAGCAAAAGCTGGAGATTATACTCTCTGGCGTAGAACATGTATTGAGTTTAGAAGATGGTAAAAACCGTTTTGTTCGAGAAGTAACAGCACTATCTAAAGCCTTTGCCATTGCATTACCCCATGAAGAAGCTATGGATGCCAAAGATGAAATTGCATTTTTTCAGGCGGTAAAAGCACGCATTCAAAAATTTGATTCAGGAGCCCAAACAGGTGGGAAATCTGACTATGAAATAGAAACTGCCATTAAGCAAGTAATAGATCAAGCCATAGTTTCCGAACAAGTAGTGGATATTTTTGACGCAGCAGGAATTAAAAAACCTGAGCTTTCTGTGTTAGATGATGACTTCTTGGAAGAAATGCGAGATATGAAACACAAAAATCTCGCATTGGAAGTATTGAAGAAATTACTAAACGATGAAATTAAGGTAAGAGCCAAACACAATGTGGTACAAAGTAGAACCTTAATGGAAATGCTTGAATCTTCCATAAAACGTTATCAGAACAACCTAATTACAGCAGCAGAAATCATTCAAGAAATGATTGACTTAGCGAGAGAAATTAAGGAAGCTGATAAACGAGGAGACAAGATGGGCTTATCCAAAGATGAGTTGGCTTTTTATGATGCTGTTGCTAATAATCAAAGTGCTAAAGATTTGTTAGGTGATGACACCTTACTAAAGTTAGCAAGGGTTTTAGTGGAGCGTGTAAAAGACAACGCAAGTATTGACTGGACAGTAAAAGAATCCGTTAAAAAGAAACTAAAAGTGATTGTAAAAAGAACTTTAAGACAATATGGTTATCCACCCGATTTACAAAAGTTAGCGACTGAAATAGTTTTGCAACAAGCAGAGGCATTAGCTGATTTTTGGAATGATTAAGAACTGAATAGATGAACCAAGAAGAAATAAATAACGGGATTCAACTATTGTGTAATACGTCTGCAAAAGTAAAGAGCTTTTATGCAGATGATCAGAATATAGTAGATGCCCTAAATACAGCCGACCAAAGCGACCTGCAAAAATGTATGGACTATTACAAAGGCAGGTCTGGCGTGGTGGTGGATATAAGAAAAGACATCATCAATAAGCTCCTTAGCAATGAACAGTTTACAGTGGAATCACTTCACGAGCTAATTAATGATTACAAACAAGGGAAAGAAAATCAGTTTCGTTCTTACAAAGAAACTTTTTCGATTGTCTTCCCTGCCATTACGTTTTACGGACATAACCCACAACGAGATTTTGTAAACGCATTTACTCGAAAACTAATTGATGACTTAGATATTGAAAGCGAGGTAAAAGAAGTTTCTTTCGATTTTCAGGGCGTAAGACAACAAGGAAGCGAGCGATATTGGGTTGCCATTTATAATAAACAACAAGAAAACCAATCCATTGGCGTACAGTTCTTTTTTGAGTTTTTTGAAGGAAAGATTGGCTATGGTGTTTATAAACATGAGAACCAAAACTATCTCAAACCGAGAGTTACCCTAACTGCACAAGAGTTTAATTATGAGGAGATGCTGGCTTATTTTGAAGAAAGTAAACAGACTTTGCTTGATGATGTACCAAAGTACGATAACCTAAATTCCATTCAGTTAGGGGATCATAGGTTGTATAAAATATCTCACGGTCATTTTAAGGCTAAAAAACTAAACCACGTAATAGAGACATTCAAATCTAACAACTGGATTGTATTACATGAAGACACAGGAAAAGGACAAGCCGATGCGTTCAAAAATAATTTAAGACAAGGCGATTATGTATATATAACCGTGGGCTCAAAAGAACTTATTGGCATAGCCAAGGTTGTTAATAACGATTGGGACTACGTTCCCAACGACATAGTAGATGGTGATGGATGGATTTATCGAGAAGTCGAAGTTTTGCAACCTGCTGTCAGAAAAAAGCCAAAAGATTTAACAAACAAGCAGGCTTTTTATCCAAGTGCGAACTCTACGTTTAGTGAAATCAAACTTGAGCACTTAACAGAAGTTAACGACCTTCTTTTCAAACCTTATTTCAATGCTGAATTTATAAATACCCCTATAACTCAACAAAATTCTGATAAAATGGCTAATGAACTCAATCAGATTCTTTTCGGTCCTTCAGGAACCGGAAAAACATTCAACACCATTAATGAAGCTTTAGAGCTTTGTGGAGAAGATTTAACCGGATTAAGTCGCTCGGATATCAAAGCTCGATTTGAGCAAAAGGTAGATGAAAGAAGAATCATCTTTACCACTTTTCATCAGAGCATGACTTATGAGGACTTTGTAGAGGGTATTAAGCCCATTGAACCTGAAAAAGAAGGTGATCCGGTAATATACCGTGTAGAAGAAGGGATTTTTAGAAAGCTATGTATTGAAGCCTCCTTTTCATTAGCCAAAGAGGAAGAATCGGTAGCCACTGAAAATGTACTCGACTTCTCATTAGCCTTCGACAATTTTGTACAGGAGATTGAAGAAAAATTAGCCTCAGAAGAAACAATTGATTTAGCTACCAAAAATGGCGGTAAAGTAGTTGTTGATGGTGTTTCTCAACAGGGTAATATCATCATTAAACATCCGGGAAAAGACAATACCTATCCTGTTTCTAAACAAAGACTTTCAAAGCTGCATGCTGCATTTCCTGATTTAGCCGATGTAAACAATATTGACCAACAATTCAGGTCTATCATTGGGGGTAGTAATTCCACAGCAAATTGGTCTGTTCTGAATGCTATCAGAAACAATAACCCAGTTACTAAAGAAACGCCAAAAGAGATTAGAAAATACTCTTGGGATGATAAAGTACAAGTAGTAAAATCTTTAAAAAAGGAAGACTACAAAGGAAAAACTGGAGAACCGTTTGTACTTATCATTGACGAAATAAACAGAGGAAATGTATCACAGATATTCGGTGAGCTAATCACCCTCATAGAGGAAGATAAACGTTTGGGTAATCCGGAAGCAATTCAAGTACAATTACCATACAGTAAAGATTGGTTTGGAGTACCTCCAAATGTTCACATTATTGGAACCATGAATACCGCAGACCGAAGTGTAGAAGCTTTGGATACAGCTCTTAGAAGAAGGTTCAGCTTTACTGAAATGCCTCCAAAGCCGGAACTCATTAACACAGAAGGTAAAGCGGAAAACGGTATTGTTAATGGTATAGAACTTTCAGCCCTTTTAGAAACTATTAATAGGCGTATCGAGAAGCTATTAGACAAAGACCACATGATTGGTCATAGTTATTTCCTATCGGTTGAAGGGTTAAAAGGCTTGAAATCAGCATTCCAAAACAAGATAGTGCCATTATTACAAGAATACTTCTTTGGGGATTATGGTAAAATTGGGTTGGTAATTGGCTCTAAATTCTTTGACATCAAAGACAATGAGGTAGATGAAGACTTCTTTGCTCCGTTTGAAGATTATGATAGCAGCCCCTTGGTAGAAAGAAAAGTTTATCACCTCAAAAACATCCAAGAAATGAGTGATGAGCTGTTTATTGAGGCTTTGAATGACTTACAACGAAAAAACAAGTAGTTGAGTAAGGAGCACAAACATATCACTGTTTTTGAACACGAAAGCCTTCGTACTGATCGAGGCGAGCAAAGGCTCACAAATGGTCAGTTAGAAGCTTTGCAATTGTTCTATGGAGAAAATGGAGTTCCCTATTACTCTTTGATTCATCATGGCGTTCGTTTCAATGAATACGTTGGTGTGATTCAAGTTGGTAAAACGGTTATTGAAGTTTTGCCAAAAGCGGATAAGGCTAATCCAAATGATGAGAGTGTTAAAAAGACATGGAGAAACGTTTTGATTAACATGCTGCATGCGGTTGGGATATTTGATATTCATGCACCAAGCAATAGTAATTTACGATTACGCTCAAACTCTATTCTTGACCTTTACTTTGAGCTTTTTATTAAAGAAGTAGAATACCTCCTGCATAGAGGTTTGGTAAAAAAATACCGAAAAACAGAAGGCAATAGAACCGCTTTAAAAGGCAGTATTCAGTTTGCCAAACACATCAGTCAGAACTTAGTGCATCAAGAACGTTTTTATGTAAGGCACACTTCTTACGACAAAGAGCATGACATACATGCAATTCTTTATAAAGCCTTGAAACTATTGAGTTATATCAATACCAATGTGCAATTGAATAGCAGACTGGGAGCCTTATTATTAGACTTTCCGGAACTATACGACATTAAAATAACGGAAACCTTATTTGATAAAATTGCCCTTGACCGCAAAACAGAACCATACAGAAATGCACTGGAAATATCCAAACTCATTCTTCTCAACTATCACCCGGATGTAAATCGAGGAACCAATAATGTATTGGCACTGATGTTTGATATGAATGTGCTTTGGGAGCAGTTTGTATATGTAAGTTTAAGAAGGCATAAAGCAAATACCACGAGCATTGCTGCTCAAAACACGAAGAATTTTTGGAAGCCACTATCAGGCTATCGCAGCAAAATGAAGCCCGACATTGTTCTCAACAAAGGCACAGAAGATTGTGTAGTGCTTGATACTAAATGGAAAAACTTGAACGGCTATAATCCATCTCCTGAAGATTTGAGGCAGATGTTTGTGTACATGAAATACTATGGTGCAAAGAAAGTAGCTCTAGTATATCCGGGAGCAGAAAACAGAAACCAATCAGGGCAATATTATGACCATAGTTCTCAGGATTCAAAGCATTTGAGCAATGAGGAATGTAGCGTTATCTCCATTGGAGTTGAGAAAGACGTGAAGGCATGGCAAAAAATAATACACGAAAACATTAGCAATTGGTGTCAATTGCAGGAAATAGATTAGATATGGCAGACCAAGCGAAATTTCAGAAAATGTTGGAGGTGCTTCTCATGCTTGATTGCAAGTATGGAAGAACCATCTCAGAGCTTTCAGATCGCTTTGATATTTCTCAACGGACGGTGTACCGCTATTTTGATACTTTCAAACAAGTGGGTTTCGTTATTGAAAATAACAACGGCTATTTTAGGATAGATAAAGAAAATGCTACGGCACAAGACATTAGCCAATTACTACACTTTACCGAAGAAGAGGCTTTTATTCTAAGTAAAACCATTCATGCCATTGACGAGGATTCAGAATTGAAAGAGAAGCTAGTTAAAAAGCTTTACAGCCTATATGATTTTGACAGGGTGATCCATGCCATTACCAAAAAAGAAGAAACGGAAAACATATACAACCTGATTCAAGCCATTAAGCAACAAAAACAGGTGGTGTTAAAGGAATACAAATCGGGTAACAGCAAGAACATTCGGGATAGAATTGTAGAACCCATTGATTTTACCATCAATTATACCGGAGTTTGGTGCTACGATACCGAAGACCAAACCAATAAGATATTTAAAGCTTCGAGAATACAAGAAGTTGAAATATTAGATAGTGATTGGCAATACAAGCCCAAGCATCGAGTAGGAATAACGGATATTTTCAGAATGCAAAGTTTCGAGCCTATTGCCATTCAGCTTCAATTGTCCTTAGTAGCCTACAATCTGATTTTGGAAGAGTTCCCTTTGAGTGAGAAGTACCTCAAAAAGGTAAATGACAACAACTACCTGCTTACCACAGATGTTGGTAATTTCTTAGGAGTTGGTCGCTTTGTTTTGGGCTTACCGGGGGAAATTGAAGTAGTCTATCCGCAGGCTTTTCGGGATTATTTGAGTGAGAAAAGGGTAATTTAATTTTTATTTTGACGCTAGTTGACAATTTCTTTACATTTCTTTGTCAAGAATTTTAAAGGAACTGTCAAAATGAAAAAAATCTTTTACCTAGCTTTTATAGCAATTTTAGCCTCATGTTCATCACCATTGGAGAATAAATACAGTGATGCCACTTTTGAAAATGATTTAAAAGCCATTAAGGAAGCCAATGCTTTAGATAGCACAGAAACCATGCTTCTAGCAGGGTATTTTATGCGTGCTAAACTATTGAAAGAACCTCTTGATGGGAAAAGCTACTCACAAATCTTAGAAGAGGCAAAAGCCTTTAAAAAGAAGCAAGAGGAAGAAGAGCGTATCCAACAAGAATTGGCAGAAAAAGCTAAAAAAGAAGAGGAAGAACGAATTGCTCGTTTGAAAAATGCTTTGACTGTAACGGTTTATGATAAAGGATTTACTGAGTACAATTACCAGGATTATATCACTTACAAATTCGCTTTTGAAAATAAAACAGATAAAGACATCACCGCATTTACAGGACAAATGGTGTTTTTAGATTTGTTTGATAAAGAAATAAAGTCGTTGAATTTGACCTATGATGATGGTGTAAAAGCTAACTCAACTACAAATTACAATGCTCAAACAGACTATAATCAATTTATGGATGATGATCAACTACTAAAGTCGAAGTCATTAAAACAAATCAAGCTGCAATGGAAACCAGAGAAGATTCTATTTGCAGATGGAACAACCTTGCAATAATCCAAAAATTAATATCATGAAAAAAACACTATTAGTAATGTTAGTGGGAATGTTTGTATTCTCATCGTATGCTCAAACTACTAAAGAAGTAGAAGTAAGTAACGCAGAAAAATTTTCAACCTCTTCCGGAGCCCTCATAAAAAAAGACTATCTCGAAATTGGAGATATTAAAGGAGCAAAAGTTCAAGTGGTAAAGTTTCAGGACTTAATCTCTGACAAAAGCACAAGTGCAATAAAATTTGAATACGAAGTTAAATCAAGTTATAGTACTGATACAAAGCAGGCTTTATTGGATGTTGATGAAATTGATGGCTTAATGAAGTCAATTAAAATTATGCAAGAGAAAATTTTCCCTTCTACATCAGAAAACTATTCTGAGGTGATATACAGAAGCCGTGGAGGTTTTGAAGCTGGATGTTACTGGAGTAAAGGTAAGTGGACCACTTATTTGAAGTTAGAGAAATACGATGGTAAAAGTTATGTGTTTCTTAGTCAGGAGGATTTTACTACTCTTTACAGCTTTTTAGAGCAAGCCAAGGGAAAACTATAAATTCCTCCAATGCTCCCAAATAATCACCATGGCAAGCGTATCCAGTTTGCAATAACGTAATAAAGCCTCTTTGTAGGCTTTTTTTATTTCAGGTTGATGCTTACTGATGCCAAAGAGCATATCTTCATAGGCTCGCATGGCTCCGGTTCCTTCGTTTACCTTTTCTGCATTTTCCAACAGGTCGATGGGTGGTAAATGTTTGTAGGGGTTTTCGATTATTCCGTCTTCGCCACGGTGCAATAAATTGATGCCTTCGTCAAAATTCGATAGCCAGTTTTCGGTGCGTTTGGAATTATTGGCAGCCAAAACAGCCGGAAGGGTTACTTTAATACTGGTACGCCCTTTCATTACAGGGTGGAAATAGTGTTTCAATGCCAAATCGTTCATGTCCACAAAGGCTCCTGCACCATTTTTATCAAACTTCACAACGTATTCCAACCATCGCTTTAATCCCGGAATGGATTGATTGTACTCTTCCATTTGGTAATAGATGTTTCGCAAGGTGGTGTTTTCATGTGAGCTCCACATCAAAAGTGTACCATCATATCCGACCTTATTCATCAAACTTTCAGCAAAAGCAAAGCTTGGGAATTTAGGGTCGGTATTGAGCCATTCATTATGAATAGGTTCAGCTCCGGGTTGTTTAATGGTATGGCAACTCCATTGAAAAGCACTCATTTCATACGGTCGCATGCCTTTATGAAAAGGCAAAGCCGTAATACAGGTTTCAAAGTCAATAAAATGCAGCGGATATTTCCATGAGTTGATTTCCTCTTTCAATTCCCTGGCTATCCATTCCGATTGAGCTTTGGTATTGTTGATCTGTATCAATCTGCGTTCACCCCAAACCCCTTCAAACGCTTTTTCAGGCAAGGCATCTACATCTAGTTTCTTTTCTCCAATTAAGGCGTTAGCAACGGATTCCTTATTTTCTTTGATATTCCCCAAACGGTACACATCCCGGATATGTAATTCCGGTTCCGGCATTCCTTTCCAACATTCATGGTAGCCGTTTTTATCATCTCTGGCATTGTATTCACAAGAGAAGCAACCAATATTCAAAGGTTCCTGAATTTTCTCTCCCTTCTCTAAGCTCTCTGAATAAACTTTGATGGCGTTCTTAATGATGGAACTACGTTTTTTCACTTCATCGTTTACACCCACCTTTACCATTAAATCATCCTTACGAATAAGTTCAGGATCACCTATAAATTCAATCTCGTAAAACTTAAACTGATTGTGAGCTTCTACTTCTTTGAGCTCAAACAAGGCGTTTAAGCCATCTATTTGGGTTCGCTTGGCTTTATCCGGAACAAACAGAAAACAGTCGATATGGGCTTCAGGAAATACTTCCTGTAATAGCTCTTTTTGAAAAGCAATATCCTCTAAGTACTCATCCCAACCTTTGTCAAATTTCGGGTTATCAGAATCAAAGCCTTTGGACTTCACTTCAATAATTTCAAACCGATTGCCTTGCTTAACTAAAATATCAATGGCAGCGACTTTGCCTTCTGTCAACAAAGCCGGTTCAAAAAGGACTATATTTTCTTTTTGCAGCTCTTCTTTGGTTTGGGCAATGGCACTTTCCAGTCCGAGTTCGTTTTGAATGCGAATACCATCCGGAAAATGAAGTGTAGCCAATTTACCAACCGCATAACCACCTTCCGCAAGGTACTCCATGTATTCGTTGCCATCATTGGCAGATGGGTAGCCATTTTTCTTGTAATACAGCTTGGTCGGGCAGCTTCGGGCTACCTTAAAATCGGACTTGGATAATATTTTTGAAAAGTCGGTTTTCATTTTCCAAGTTGCAAAATTTTAAAAGCTCCTTGTATTACAAGAATAAATACGATACTACCAATTATTAGATCCGGTATCCCTGAATTCAATAACATTACACATAAGCCTGCCATAATTACTCCTAAGTTGATAATTATATCATTAGAAGTAAAAATCATACTTGCCTTCATGTGTGCTTCGTGATTAGATTTTGATTTTTGGAGAAGAAAAAGGCAAATAGCATTTGCAATCAAAGCAAAAATGGAAACCAATATCATGGTTGAGAAATTGGGTAATGTTTCTGATCTTACGAATCTTCTTAGTACTTCAATAAAACCAATTACAGCAAGTAGTATTTGAAAATAACCTGCTAAGGTGGCTACTTTTTTTTTGCGTATAGCCGACTTACCAACCGCAAACAAACTCAATCCATAAACAATTGAATCAGCTAGCATATCCAAACTATCCGCAACTAATCCCATTGATTTAGAAAACCAACCTGTTGTTAGCTCTATGGTAAAAAACACAAAGTTTATAATAAGCACCGTCCATAATAGTTTGCTTTGCTTTTTATCTTCTGGCATTTTAACATCCTCGGTCTTTTCTGAAGATATGAGTTGATCGCCAAGTTTTAATTTATTAATAGCAATCTCAATTTCAGGCAAATTTCCCTCGTGAAATACAGTCAATTTACGGTCAGGAATATTGAAATACAGTGCTTTAATACCTTCAACAGAGTCTAGCTTCATTCGAATTAGACTTTCTTCCGAAGGACAATCCATTTGTGTTATTTTAAATATACTTTTATCCATAATCTATTCTTAATTCAACGCCTTATACCAATAGAAAAATGCTGCTTTGTCTCTCGACTTTTTGAGCTTGTTCAGGAAGTTCAGCTCTCCAGAAATTTCCAGTTTACTAATGTCCTGACCGTTAAACTTTTCTATGGCTATATAGTCTTTGTTCTTTAATTGTTTAGCGAGGTAAGCTGCTTTACCTGCTGCAAGTATGGCATCTTCAATTTTGAAGTTTTCAGCGATCAAAAAGCCCTCAAATCTGCGTATTCCGGTGGTGAGTTCGGTAAACCTTGTTTTATCCGGCTCTTGGGTATTTTTGGTTCGTTTGGCTATGAGTAAAGAAGTGGTGAAAATATCATCCAGTATCTCTGTTATGCCAATTTCCAGTTCACGGTAGTTGATTTCCTTAGCTCCAATTTTCTCAAAACTCAATGCAATTTCTTCTACGCTTTCCACTTCATCAAACAGGCAGCCAATATCAAAGAGTTGCTTAATGATTTCCTGCTCTTTGTCTTTTCCATAAAGGATTCCAACGGTATTTGGAGCAAATGCCGTGAGCTTGTCTCCTAAAATGGATTCAATAGAGGGAACAGCTACTTCCAATACTTCTTCGGATTCAATCCACTCCGATTGAATGGGAGCTAATAATAGTCTTGGGTAATCACTTTGTTCAAAAAGAATATCCAACAGCACAAAATGAGCACTTTGATTCAGGCTCGATTCATAATCAAATTCGTAATGAGCTTTGGGTACTCCTTCTTTGTAGCTTCTTCTATCTTGTAGATCCCAACTATTGAAATGTGAGTTAGCTACCACTTTGTCCAGGACAGCTTCAACTTCCTCTCTGCTTTGAGTAGTAATAATGTCAATATCTACCGAAAATCGTCTCGATTTAGAAAGCAACAAAACGAGGCTCGTTCCACCTTTAAAGGTGAAATCTAAACCATTTGCTTTAAGTTGCTGCAACAAGGAAAGAGCATGTATCATTTTCTCCAGTATTGGAGGATTGATACGCTTCAAATGCTTTTGCTGCTTAAAGCCGTTGATCCATTCTTTGGTAAAACAATGTGCTTTTATCATTCTAAAATATCTTTTACAAAGTCACCAAAGTTGTTTTCTAAGTAACTTTTAATTTGTTCTTCTTTATTTCTTCTTCTAGCGTAGCTAATGAGCTTGGTGAAGTTTACTTGATAGCGTTTCAAAGCATTTTCAAACAGTGTATCCATTTCACTTCCCTGAATGGCATAAAAGGTTACTGCATCGCTGTACACATCAATTAGTATTTTCTCTAAGGTCGGCACATAGACCTTATCCTTGGATTTTTCCTTGATGGCAATTTTCTGTATTGGCGATCGGGTTATGAGTGGTTTGATAATGATAGAAATTTCACTTTCCACATACCTTTCCATGATGTCCTCTTTTGGATCGAGGTACACCCGGTACTGTTTAGATTCGGAATACGCATTGAATACTTCCTCTACAAAATCTTTTTCCACCTCCAGTATATAAAAAAAGGTTCCCAATTGATGTCGGGTAAAATCATTCAGCCATTCGGTACTCCACAGGCAGTAATCTAATTCATCAAATTCCTTTGCTACAATCTTGGATAATCGTGCCAGTTTATCTGATACAAATGGCTGGTAAGCTACTTTGTCGGAAATCGTGTAAATACCCATTTTCACTTGGTCAATCACTTTGCGTTTCACCAAATCATGAATTCTCCAGGTTAAAACACTTTCTGTGATTTCCGGATCCAAATCGGTTAAAAAGGAACTGAGGGTATCTCGGTTGAAATGCCCTTTGCCTTTAAAATGCTTCGATATTTGACGGTCAATGATTTTAGACATAGCTCAATTTTGCCAGTATTTAACTTTTTTGGCATATTTCCGATTTACTCATTTTTGCCAATAGTGCAAATATAATGACATTTTTTAGAAATACTCATTTTTGCCAGTAAAATGTATTTACTGGCATTTTTGAGTAAATTTTTAAGTACCTGAATTTATCCCCTACATAAATTCCAATACCTCTTTAATTTATACCTAGGATAAATTAAATCACTTCCTTTTTTGTACCGCACTATTCCAAGTTTTCGCCTTAAAGTTTGTCGATAAACAAACACTCACCAAAGGACAATTTTCGCCCTTTTTCTCGGCTTGTTTTCCCCTGACCTTAGCATCTCAATTGGTTTAAAAACCGCACAGTTCAATTCGGAAGATTTAAAAATTTAAAACGATACAAAATGAAAAATACTGATTGGAAATCAATTGGCATTATGGCAGGAGTTTCACTAGGAGTTTTTGTGATTGGTACAATCCTAACCAAAAAAGTGATTGACCCTGCTATGGAGAAAGCAAAAGCTAAAAAGTTAGCAGAAAGCAGCGAAACAAAGAAGTAGTTCCATGGTGGGGCTACCTGAATTTAGTTACAAACACTTAAAAAAGCATTCAAAATGAATCCATATAACGATGAGTTGATGGCATACGAAGATGATGCCGAAGACAGATACGATGACTACGATGGGTATGAAGAAGATGACTTCGATACCGGTTTTGAAGGTCATGAGGACAGCTATTACGATGAGGATGAATACTACGATGAAGAAGTAGAATACATCCCTGCCGATGATGACGATATGTACGATAGTTACAAAACAAATTCTATCGGACGTATTGACCCGAACGACCGCACCCTGACCGTAGTAGTGAAAAACACTTCCGGAGCTGATGCAGAAGCCATTCTGTTTGGAGCCAACGAAGAAGCAGCACAACCTGCCGGTGTAACGGTAAGCGTTGAAGAGAGTTCACACAAAGAAGTAAGGGAGGAATCAAAAGCCAACCCATTCAAGATTGTGGGAATGAAAATGTCGGTTTCCAATCCATTGCAATTTGACAATGTATTGAAGATCAATAAAAGGACAGCGACAGGAAGCAATTCGGTAAGAGTTTACCAACCAAGAAATGCAACTTCTCCACAAAACTTCACTCAAGGTTTGATTGATGACAACAACTTTGAAGTGGACGTTACCGGACAAGACAGCATTAGATTATTGCTTAAAGATGGTGTAACGGTGGTATTCACCTTCACAATCAAGGCAAGAGCCAACATGGGTAACTTATTGGACGGTAAAAATGTTGCCGAGCTTTCAACTGCTCCAAGAACAACTGGTCTTCCACAATTAGACTTAATCAGAAGTAAAAAGCCGACAGCCTTTGGTTTGAAGCCTAAAAAACTGGTAAAGAAGATTGTCAGAAAGAGACCAAGTCCTGTTAAACGCAGACGTGGTATTTCAATGAGAAGACGACCTGGAGGAAGAGGATTCTTACGCAGAAGAAGATAAGAATCTATGCAAGCTGTAAAAGGCTCATAACAGGGACAATTTAAAGCAGCCAAAGTCAGCGTGATAGCTCTTTGGCTGTTTTTGTAAAAACTCAAATTGAAATACGATGCAAAAAAGTTTAACAAGGTCGAAATACGCACAAAATCGCATTGCCTACATCGTGTATGGCAATCCGGATGGGGCACGCAAGTTTTTGTTTGACCAAGGGTATCATGCTCCAAAGAACATTCACGATTTAGTGAAGGCAACTAAGGAACTGGTGAAAACGGAAGGCAAAAGCATTGTTCCGCATTTGTTAACTATTCATCCGGAAAAAGATTTGATTTTGAAACTAAACCAACCAAAGGAAGATAGCTTTTGCGGTTCATGTGGAAGTAGCTCCTTTAATCCTGAATCCAACTTTTGCGGGGCTTGTGGCAACAGCAATTTTGGTGGTGATTCCAATTTGGATGTAGGCGACTACATTGATCAAATGGTGGATATGACCACTTCCCAATTGGAAAAACATTATCAGGAAGTATTGGCAGCCTCCAATAAAAAGCCGGAAGACTTATCCCTTATGGAAGAAGTTCAACTGGTTTGGAATGAATTAAGACAGCGAAAACTAACTGCTGAATCCCCAAAAAAGGAAGAACCCAAAGAGAAAGACCGCTTTTCTGTTTCAAAAGACGGATTAGTGATTTTGGGCTTAACACTGGTAGCCGGTGTACTCATCGGATCCTCCATAAAAAGCAATTAGCATGATTAGAATAGTCAAAGAGGAAAATACACAGGTACTCAATCAGCAATCCAAAGCTGCTCTATCCTTAATTGGTGTAGCCGTAGCTAAAAATCCAAAGCCTTATAAAATGCTTTTGGATAGGTATGGTATTCGGGTTCCAACAAGCGATAAAATATCTCTAGCCAATGGATTGGTGGAAGGTTTAGCCCTTCAAAACAAAGCATTCAACAGGGAACTTACGGAGCTACTCAGTAATATGGTAGAATCGGAAACCGCATATAATCCTGATGAAGATGAATACCATTATGTACAAGCCATAGCCGGAGCAATTGCCGGAATATCCGGAGCCGTGGGAAGTATTGTTGGTGGCAAGAACAAGCAGAAAATGGCAAAGGAAGAAGCTCGCAGAGAAATGCTGAATAACATGCTTGCTATGAAAGCCCAGGAACAACAAGCTGCTGCCGAAGAACGCAAGTTGGCAGGTAAAAAAAGCCTTTACCTCATAATCGGAGTGTTGGGCTTACTAGGGATCATCAGCTTCTTCTACTTCCGGCAAAGAAAAAATTTAATCAATACAAATCCTTCATAAACGATAGATCATGGAAATAAGCAATTATAACTACGGAATAAGTGGTCAGCCTACAAACGAGTGGGACAACTTTTTATGCTTTGGTAGAAAATGTAAGCAAAGAAAAGCCGAAAGGCATAAGCTTAGAATGGAAAAGCGAAAGCTAAAAAATGACCAAAGGCGTGCTGAGACAGAATCTATGAGAGCAGAAACAAGCTTAACGAAGCAATTGGCTTCGCCAACATCTACTCCAACTCCGCAGATGGCTCCACAAATGATGATGCAACAAGCACCACAACCAACATCAACGGCACAAGCTCCAGCTCCACAAGTGCAAAAAGCAGGTATGGGAAGTCCGGTAATGATTGTCATCGGTTTGCTTGTAGTTGGAGGTTTAGTGTATCAATCCATGAAGAAAAAAGGGGCTGCTGCTCCAGTACAAACTGCTTAAAATTTAAGTTATGATAGCTGCAAACCCGATATATGAATTACAGTTTTATGGAGGTCTTTTAGAAGAGGAAGACAACTTTGTTGATGGCTTAGGAAATGAATTTGAGTACGATGAATTCATTGGTAAGTGGATCAAAAAAAGAAAGGAAAAGCGAAGCCAAAATCCTAAAGTCATTGCCCGAAGAGAAAAAAGGGATGAAAAACGAATTGCCAAAGGCAGAAAGCCTAGGTTTAGTCGTCCTGCTCCGGTGCGAACTTCCAAACCGGTAGTAAAGCAAATTGCTCCCGATTTACCTCCAAAGAAGGAACCAATAGTTAGTGAACCACAGGTGAAAAAAGCCCTAGTGGATACCTCTTCTAAATCAGAAGAGCCAAGCACTAAACCGATGGAACAAACCGAAACAATTGCTTCGGAAAGCACTACGAATTTAACAGCCGAAAACACAGGAAATCAACCACAACAAGCTTCTATGTTGCCTTTTGGCATGAGCAAGAAGACCTTGGTTTTTGTGGGTGTAGGTGTGGCTGCATTGGTGGTAATTGGAATGATAAGAAAATAATGAATAAGCATGGACATACTCGCTCAAATAACGGAAGAAGAAGCAACAACCAACGGAAACTTACCCCAAGGTTTTCTCTTCGCCTCCATCAAGAACGTGGGAACGAGCACAGCTCTTGTGAACAATGTGCCTTTGCCTCCGGGAGAAGCCAAAAGCTACCCCTTTGTCGGAAAAGGTTATCAGGCGGTAAACTATGAGCCACAAGGTTCTACGCTTAGAATATTAAGAATCCTTTAAATGAATCAAGATGATTGCAGGAGAAACAGAATATATCATACATGGTGGAGAAGATAATTACGATTACTTCTTGAAAAACCTGTTTAAAAAAGATCCCAACAAACAGTCAAGACCAAAGCGTACTGCCGAAGAAAAGGCAGCTCGAAAAGAGCAACGCCAACAATGGTGGGGGAAACAAAAAGAAGGTTTTCAAAAAGCCGGAGGTGTGGAAGGTATTACCAGCACCCTAGGAAATATTGTAGGCTTTTTTAAAGACGATACGCCAACGGATTATGATGTTTCCATGGGTGGACAGCCTACCCCTGAACCTGAGAAAAAAGGCATTTCAAAAGAAGTAATGATTATCGGAGGAATAGCCGTGCTAGTAATTGCTGCATACGGCTTTTCAGTCATGCAAAAGAATAAGAAAGTACAAATCCAGTCCGCTTAATGTTAGTACCAGTACCAACACATAACAATCGTTTTGTATTGAAGGTAGGAATTAAAGCCCTTCGACCGGTCATTGTTGCCCTTAAAGGTTATGATGCCCACAGAGCTAATTCCTATTATTTCAGAAGAAAGGTTCCTTTCAAGCCCTCGGCAATGAGAGACGGCATGAATTACAAGGAAATATCTATTCCTATGCCTTTGTCTCCTGAAACCTTGTTGGTAGAAATTTACAATAGCGAAACCGGTGAAGACAATGGCTATGTAATTGAAAAGTTTGAATTGGAAAAACTGGATGCCTCTGAGGTATGGGCTCAACCTGCCATGCACCGATTCATTGACTTTGCTCAAAACTTTGCGAAGTATAGCGGTACATACAAGCCCGGATTTTTCGATTCACCCGACCATGAGTTTTTAATTCAGTTGCTACCGATCATTAAAGACCAGTTTGGCAATACCATGATAACGCCTGCTAGAACCAACCGTCAGACCGGTAGAATACAAGTGTCTAATCAGGCATTCAAACACTTTACCATTCCGGTAAGGATGTTTGTTTTATTGCACGAACGCCAGCACTTTCAGATACCAACGAGAGAAGAACGTCCGGCAGACCTTGCAGCATTAAAGCTCTATTTGGATTTACAATATCCAAAAATTGAAGCGGTGTACGCTGCTACAAAAGTTTTTGCCATGCACCCTGAAACAGTGGGAAGTCAGCATGTAACAAGAGCTCAGGACATCATCAATTTCATTGACAGGTATCGCAATACCCAAGAAATCATGTTAAACCACAAAGCCAAAGCCGTATGAACAACAAGCAGAAAATAGGGTTATTGGGAGCTTTGGCGGTGGTTGGCACAGGCTATTTCCTTTTCAAAAACGACAAAGAGGAAAAGCCAACAAGTACCTCGGACAAAGAGACTAAGTTGCACGGTGATGATACCGAAAGCAACTTTATTGGTATTTCTAATGTTCGTATTCATCAGGCATTAATGGCTCAAAATCCCAACTATGCTAAAGCCTATAAAAAGGATTTAAAAACATGGGGAACAGTATCGGGCGTGATAGATGTTTCCAATGACTTTGATGAAGCCAAACGCAAGAAAAAGAAATTAAAAGCCTTTGCCCAAAAGGCATTGGAAGTTCAGAAGAACTACAAGGAAAAGGCTGCCCATTTACCTGAAATATCCAAAACACAAATTACGCTTACCAATAATGGTACTTCGGTTAGAACCATCAATTTATGGGGAGCTAATATGGGTACTTCTATTAGTAAGCCATTACCCGAAGATGTTCAGGATCATGAGGTGAATCAAGAGATACAAACAGGCGTACATCCTCAAAATGTAGGCTTCAATTCATTCAATGGATTACTGTATGTAGCCAATCAGTTGAGTGATAGTGTTACTATCATGGATACATCGGGAGCAATTGTGAAAACCGTTGCTTTGGGTAGTGTATATCCCGGATTTGTTTCTCCAGTAGATGTTGCATTTAACCCTTCCAATGGAGAAGCATGGGTAGTATGTTCGGTTGAGAATACTGTTAAAATACTGGATGCTACACATAGCGTAATTCAAACGATTCCAGTTGGCAATCGACCAACTTCTATTGCTTACAATCCTGAAAACAGCTGTTTTTATGTGAGCAATTTATTGGATAACACCTTATCCAAAATTGACAGCTCTACCTACAATGTAGTGACAACTTTAAATACTGGAGAGGATCCTAGAACAGTTTCGGTGTGGACTGAACAAGGAACGGTTTGGGTAAGCAATTCAAGTTCAGATTCGGTAAGTGTGTTTGATACAACCGATAATCTGCTGAGTGAAATAAATTCCACAGGAGATTATCCTGCGGAGTTTACTTCTACTACAAGCAGCCTGTTTTTGATAACCAAGAACAGCAATGAGTTACTGGAACTCAATCCGCAAACTCAAAATATTGAAAACATTTATCCATTAGGATTTCAACCGAGTGGAATCATCTATAATCCGGTTAATGGATTTTTATACGTTTTGAGCAGTCAAACTGGCTTAACCTATATCTACTCTACGACTGGAACACTTTCAGAAACTTTGTCACTAAACAATGCTCCGAACATTGGTATAGCTGCATTGCCAAGTGACAAGGTATTTACAACCAATACAAGTGGTGGCAACCTTGCTTTTATCGGTTATTCCGAAAGTAGTAGCGACATCACGATTAATAAAAGTTACCCTGAAAAACGAGCGGAATTTCAGTTCAAACCTGCATTAGTGAAGCATGCCAAGTTTGTGTTTTCAGATGAAAACCGAGCAAGTGGCTTAAAACTGATTCACCAAAGTCCAACAGGTAAACAACACGTTACCCCGATTTCATTCAACAATTACAAAAGTCCACAAAACTACCTCGATGTAGCGGAAGTAACAGCTATTCGAGGTGATGTGATTGATGGAAAATCGACATGGGAGTTTAAGATAGCTCCCGGACAGACCATTACCATTTTGGTCTATTTTAAACAGCTTCAATTCAAATATTTAATACCAACAATTAAAATTTAAAACAATGGGAAAATTAAACTATCTGGTCATTCACTGTACCGCAAGTCCTGAAGGCAAAGAGCTTACTAAGGACGATATTATTCGCATGCACACTAACCCAAAACATTTGGGAGGAAGAGGTTGGAACCGTCCGGGATATTCCGACATCGTGTACCTCGATGGAGAGCTTGTAAACATTATACCATTCAACCAAGACGACCAAGTGGATCCGTGGGAAATATCCAATGGAGTGCGTGGTATCAATGGCAATTCAAGGCATGTGGTGTATGTAGGTGGTGTTGATGAAAGTGGTGAAAAGCCAAAAGACACAAGGACTAAAGAGCAAAAAGGCACTTTGGAAACCTATGTGAAGTTCATGGTATTACGCCATCCGCATATTCAGGTTTTAGGTCATAATCAAGCTCCCGGAGCAAGCAAGGCTTGTCCAAGTTTTGATGTTCCTAAGTGGTTGGAAAGCATCGGTATTTCAGAGGTAAACATTTACAAAGAAGAAGACTAATGAGAACGGTAATCACATTGGCAATAGGCTTTTGGCTAGGCAGGCAAATCTATATCAAGTACGACAAGCAAACGGCTCTTAAAAAAGAAGAGAAAATCAAAAACCGCTTGAAGTCCTTTTTGGAAGATAATGGCTTAACCAAAAGTGAAGTGAAAGAAACCACGGAAGAAATTATAGGCATATAAATCAATCCCAAAAATCAGAAAACATGGTAGGAGCAGTTGCAAGAGCAAAAGCTGTTGAAGGCTTATCACAAAACAAGGCTACCCCTTATATCATAGGGGGAATTATCCTCGTGGGTATTGGCATTACCTACTTTGGAGTGATACGCCCGATTCTTTGCAAAACTGGAATAGCCGACTGTAAAAGCAGCAAGAAGATTCGGGACATTATGAGCTACAAAGGCTTTGATCCGAATTATGCTCGTCCGGAAAAAATTACACTTTCCCACGATAGAGCAAAACAACTGGCTACCCAAATTTATGATGCCGGTTCCTGGTATAATGATGATGAAGGAGCGATTTATTCTGCTTTGGAAGAAGCCGGAAGTGCTGATAACCTTTCGTTGATTTCTCGAATGTTCAGTGCCATGGAATACGGCAGTTTGGCAGAGTACATCACTTACTACCTAGATGATGCCGATGAAGTGGCACGAGTAAAAGACATTTTAGAAAGCTATTAACCTTTAGAATTATGGATGCAAAGACAAAAAAATATTTAATTATAAGTGGTGTAGCAACGGTCGTTTTAGCCCTTGCAGGTTTTGGAGTTCACAAGTTTATCAAGAACCGAAAAAACCGCACTACAAGTGGCAAACAAAAGGAGCGAGAAGAGCAAAAGCTCATTGGTAAAAAGGTGCATTACGGATCGGAAGGTTATGTCAATGTAAGAAGCTCTGCCAAGGTGGATAATGAGAACTGGACTACCATGGATTTCTCGCATAATCTTTTAACACAAGCAGAAAGCAATCCGGTAGGAACCATTTTAGAACGCCTCAAAGGTGAAGACGGCTATTACTGGTACAGAATAAAATTGACCAAGCCTGTGGGAGGCAAAACCGAAGGTTATGTGCGTGAAGATGCGGTTGTAGTTCAATATTAAACCCTAAAGACATGAAGCCGACATGATTAAAAAATTTATTAAGCATGAAATGTAATGAAGTTTTTAATCATCAAAGGTTCCATTTGACCATTGAAAATAGACAAGACAAATGAATAAAGAGACATTCAAATTAGATAATAAAATGCTATGGATCGGAGCTGGTCTGGCAGTTACAGCAGCCAGTTTTGGCGTATGGTATTTTCTGAAAAAACGAAAAGAGAAACAGCAATTTGCTGCAAGCATTAAGGGAACAACCACTTCGAGCAGTTCATCAGGTGTTCGCTCATTTAGTTGTATGTATTCCGATAGCAGTTTCCCATTGAAATTCGGAACCTGTGGAACCAATGTGAAGAAGCTCCAAAACTACCTGAACTCAAAAGGATCGGGAATAGATACCGATGGCAAGTTTGGTCCGAAAACAGAAGCAGCAGTTCAGAAGGTTTTTGGCACTAAAACCGTGTCTCAGGAGAAATTCAAAACCATAAGCTAATACCATGGAAACAGAAGAAAGAACAGGCATAAAAAACTATTTGGACAATGTGTTTAGTGATGATGGCTTAAAAACCGACATCAAAATCACAATGACCGATGAGACATTGAGAAAGACAAGCTTGTACCTAGTGGGTTCAGGCTTGGTGATTACGCTCATCGTTTTTGGTATTCGAGGAATTGTAAAAAATATGGAAGCTCAGTAATGAATAAGAAGGTCGTTGCATTATTCGCTATATCCGTTTTTGCCGGAGCCGGTTATGTGGCTTGGGCGTATTCTCCTTTGGGGAAAACGGTCATTTCTAAACGCTTATTAAGTCGTTGGGAAAAGGATTTAAAAGTGGATAAGACAAACAAAGAACTTCTTGAAAAAGAGCTCAAAGTATTGGATTACGAACAGCACGTTTTACTATGGAATTTAACTCGATGGCATTTAGCCAAACCTTCCGAGAGGAAAGAGAAAAAGCTCAAAAATTTGGCTTTGCAGCTAAACGAATCGGGTATAGAAAAGCATGCAGCCCTCAAACCAATAACAGATATGCTCCAATCATAAATGCAAGAATTATGGATACAGGAATTATTACAGAAATAGCGACACAAATTATGGGATATGTGAAAAGCCTTGATTGGGCTTTCATTCTCACTTTTATCATTATCGGATATGGTATCAACTCAGAAAAGTTCACCAATCAGATCAAGCAGAAAACCAATATTTCTTCCAAACGAAGATACCGAACGGCATTGGTGGGGCTAGTCTATGCAGTGATCCTGTATTTCATTCGTGGATATGAAGTTAAGCATATCGAAGTGCTGTTTCAGTCCTTTGTATTTGCCTTTGTTTTTCACAAACTCATTTTGGATGGTTTAGTCCGCTATATCACAGGTAAAAGAACGGATTACAAAACGCTAAAGGAAAATGAAAATGCGACTTAGCCATGCAGTCTTGTTGCTTTGGCTGATGACCATTATAGGTTTTGTATGGTATTGGAGCTCACAGGACAGGTCAGTTAATCCGAATCCCAATTACGAGCAAACCATCAAGAAACTTGAACAACAAAATGACAGCCTTTTAGCCATCAATCAGGGTTTGCAAGAGCAAATTGCTGAACAACTGGAAAAACAAGAAGGCATAAAGGAAGAACTAAAAAAACGAAACAAGGATTTAAAACAACTCAAATACAGAAAAAGTGAAAAGATTAGGGCTATTGGTAATTATGATAATGATGAACTGTATCGGTTTTTCTCAGAATTTGAAACCGAGAATTTACACCATTCAGAATGATACGCTTTTCTGCTTTACAGTAAGTCAGGCAAAAGTAATTGCAATTGAACTGGAAGGGAAAAAGTATCAGGACAGCATTGCAGTTGAGCAATCTACCCAAATGGCTTTGCAAGATTCTTTGATTCAGCAGCAGGATTCAACCATAAAGCTGCTTCAAAATCAAGCGATCAACTATCAAAGCATCATTGCCAATAATCAGGAGGTAAACAACGAGGTGAACCTGCAATTGGGTTTTCTAAAAACAGAGGTGAAACGACATAAACGAGATAAGATATTCCTAGGAACCGGGCTTGGAGTAAGCATTGGAATCATAGGAATCTTAGCCATACTTAATTAAAGAATTATGAGTGCAATTGGTGGATATAGCAGCGATGTGAATCTAAACGATTTAAACTATGTGGGTGATTTTCCGGTGGAAAATAGCCTCGGTGGTTTTGGTGTTACAACTGGTGGAACGGATGATTATGTGTTAGAGTTAGATCCTGCATTGAAAAATACTTACCGACAAGGATTGAGTATTCAGGTGAAATTCAATCATGGTAATTCAGGCGTTTCAACAATCAATATCAATGGTAAGGGAGCGGTTCCAATAATGAAAGCCGTGAACGGTGTATTGGTGGATTTATCAGCTGATGATTTGGGAACCATCAATCACTATTTATTGCTTTTTGACGGCACTTGTTTTCAAGTAGTAGCCGGTCTAAAATCGAGTATTGCAACGGCATCAGAAACCGTTGAAGGAAAAGCAAGAGTTGCAACCATCGAAGAAGTCAATGCAGGAACAAGTAACTCAACTTTTGTTACCCCTCAAAAGCTGGCAAGCTATGTAGCAGATAAGGTAACAGGACTTTGGGAAAACAAAGGGACTATTGACTGCTCAACGAATCCTAATTATCTGGCAGCCTTAGCCGGAGATGCTTATACGGTAAGTGCCGGAGGTAAAATTGGTGGAGTTTCCGGAGAAGATGTTCAGGAAATGGATGTCATTGTTTGTTTGGTCGATAATGCCGGAGGTGATCAGGCAAGCGTTGGAGCTTCATGGAATGTGATTCAAAGTAATGTTTCGCAAGCAACTGAAACCATTGCAGGAATAATCAAAGTGGCTTCACAAGCTTTGGTGAATGGTGGTATAGATGATTTAAGTGCCATTACCCCTTTGAAACTGAAAACGCTTTTAGATTCAAGACTGGCGACCGAAACACTTATCGGCTTAATTGAAATTGCTACTCAGGCAGAGACGGATTTAGGAGCCGATAACCAAAGAGCCATCACTCCATTACGATTGAAAACTCGATTGGATAATTACCTCAATCGTGAATCGCTACTCACCATTACGGCTGAACAGATTGGAACGACTATGTATCATACACCGGGAAGAAATCGCTATTCAGTAGTAAATGGAAATATGATACTCATAAAAGATATTCGATTGAAGCGTACAGGTGGAGCCGGTTCTGTGAGTGGTTGGATGATGAATTTCCCAAAACCGAATAACAGTCCAACCGGAGCCTTATCAGGAACTTTAACAAGTAACCAAGGTGAAACTTTCTTTTACAACATTGATGGTAATGGAAGGGTATCAATATTTGGAAATTTTATAGATCCGAACGATGAATTGCTTTTCAATATTCATCCTTATATCGCCAAATACCCAATTGAATACGATGCTACTTCACCTGCTTAAACGATGAATATGGAACTATGGAAAATAATAACGCTGATTTTAGGAGCTACCGGGTTTTGGAAGCTGCTTGAAATCCTTGTTCGCCTACGTACCGACAAGAAAGTGAAGTTAGCAGAGGCTATTAACCTGCATGCACAGGCGGAGAATCAAATTGTTGCAAATTGGATACAGTGGTCGCAAATGTTAGAAAAGAGAATCAAGGAATCGGAGGAACATACAGAAGCATTACAGAAAGTAATAGAGAACCAACGCAAACGCATCCAAGATTTGGAGAAAAAAGTGGTTCAGATGGAGAAACAGAACAAGGAATTAATTAACGAGCTAAAACGCATAAAATAAGTACGTCATGAAGGAGAATAAAACAATGAACATCTTGTTTGCAACATTTATGGTTTTGTCCATTGCAAACATTTCAATCAACCTATTGAGAATGAAAAAGAGCTGCAAATGCCAAAGCGGTGAAAGCGGTGGTTGTAGTTGTCAAAAACAAGCATAGTCTATGGCAGTTCAGGTAGATAAAAAGGTAGTTTTTATGGGTGTTGGTATCCTTGTGGGTGTCATCGGTATTGCTATTGCAAGCCGTTGGCTTTACAAGAAATTGGATATTCAAACCAAGTTAAAGCTCCGTCAGCTTAGACCTGAAGTAAGAAAGAAGGTCGAGAAGTTTCTTATCAAAGCTCAAAAGGCAGGTATTCAACTCAAAGTCACCAGTGCTTACCGTGATTGTGAAGAGCAAAACAAACTCTATGCACAAGGACGAACAGCTCCCGGAGGAATTGTTACCAATGCCAAATGCGGACAGTCGGACCACAATGTAGGGGTGGCAGTAGATATTGTTCCTATTGTGGATGGGCGTGCCAATTACAAAGTACCTGAATCAGTATGGAATACCATTGGAGTTATTGGTGAAAGTGTTGGTCTTTCCTGGGGAGGTCGATGGATTTCTTTTAAAGACCGTCCACATTTTTACGACCGTGGCGGTAAATCCATTGCACAGCTTTGGACTGAACAACAAAACTTAGCAAACCTAGCATAATGAGCGAAGCAACAAGAGTACATAAAAACGCCTATCGAAATGGCAACGCCTCTTCCATGTTGGATTATTTGGAAGAGCTAATACTGATTCAAAGTGGTGAAAACGGAAGGTTCACTATCCCTGAAACTGAACAAGGATATGAAGACTTGTTTGTTACCGATACGGAAGTGGCTCAATTGACCATTCCTGAAAATGCTATTTCAGCCACCATATCCATTGAAGCAGATGCAAGTGTAACAGATAAATCAAGAGCGATTCGTTTCAAGGAAAACGGTAGCGATCCAAGTGCAAATTCCGGTATTGCCTTAGGTGATAATGACCTTTATGAAATTACCGGTCGATGGAATTTAGAAAGCTTTCGAGTGATCGGAATTGAGGCAGGGAAAAGCCATGTTTTAAGAGTGCAATATTATCAATCTCCACAGAACGCATGAGGTATATCAATAAACAACGCTTTGTAAAGGCAAGTCAAACCATCGTTGAACAAACTGGTGGAACAGATCCGGGAGGTGGAACTGGAGGTGAAGTAGGCATTTCAAAAATTGAGATGCTTAACACTTCATTCATCAGATTAGAAGCAGGGCATATTGTGAGGTTAAATGAAAATCAAGAAAATGCAGTAGAAGCATTCCCTCAATACAATCCATTTCAACCGCATCCTTTTGGTATAGTCTTGACACCGGGAAATCCTAATGAATTAGTTCAGGTTATGTATGGAGGTATTACGGATGTTCAAATAGATATTGCACAAGTAAATATTGGCGACTACTTATACAATTCATCCACTCCAGGTTTATTAACACCTTCGGACGGTGGGTTCATTGGAGCCATAGGTCGAGCTTTAAGTGCTAAACCAAATGGCACTTTAGGAACCGTTCGTGCCATCATAGGCTACTTACCTCATTTAGGGTAAGATACTCTCATTATTTAGCTGATTTTAGTAGTTCCCCATAAGAATTAGGAAAGTCACTTTGTGATAAAGCAACTGTGGCTTCTTCAATGTTATAAGCTCGTCTCTTGAATTTAACTTTAACGGAATCTTTCAACTTAGTTGATGATTGTTCGTCAAATGATAATGTTGCATAACAGATTCGGGGATCACCATCTTTAGGCTTGCCAACCGAACCAATATTTATAATGTGTTTGAATTCACTGCCTACTTTTAAAATGCGATGATACGGCTTATGGGTGTGACCACAAAAGATCATATCTGCATCATGCTCCTTTAACATACCTAAAACTTCATTTTCAGGGTAATCTTCAACTAAATAATCGTTGATAGCTTTAGGGCTGCCATGAACTAAAAGAACATTAAACTTCCCATCCTTCGTATCAAAAGAAAATTTTAAATGTCTTGGGAGATTGATAAGGTAATTCCTATTCTCTTTAGTTACAAGTCGTCTGGTAATACCTCTGTTTGATTGATCCCCTTCTTTGGATGGAAGTAATAGTGCTTCATCATGATTTCCCATAATTGTCGGGATGTATCTTCCCTTTATTTCTTCTACTACCTCATTTGCCCATACGTTATAACCCACCAAATCTCCCAAACAATATATCATGTCGGGCTTATCGGCTTCAATATCTTCAAAAAAGGCATATAGGGCGGGGAGGTTTGCGTGTATGTCGGAAAAGAATGCTATTTTCATTTAGCTACTATTATAGTATGAGTTTAAAAATGGATTTAATATTTCCATTTGTTTGCCAAAGCAACTAAAGAGAGCATTACCGGAACCTCAATGAGTACACCCACAACTGTCGCTAATGATGCCCCGGAGTTTAATCCAAATAAGGAAATGGCAACAGCTACAGCAAGCTCGAAAAAATTACTTGCTCCGATCATCGCAGAAGGAGCACATACATTATGCTTTAACTTTAAAAATTTCCCCGCAAACCAACTGATAAAAAAAATGAAATAGGTCTGTAAAGTTAATGGGATCGCTATCAAAAGAATTGCAATTGGCTTTTCAATTATTTTTTCACCTTGAAAAGCAAAAATTAGTATTAATGTTGAAAGTAAAGCTACTATTGAAATAGGCTTTAATCTTTTCAAGAAAACATTTTGAAACCACTTGTCTCCTTTAATCTTTCTTAGAAACTTATTTGAAAAATATCCTGTTATCAAAGGGAAAACTACAAAAATCAATACAGAAGTTATTAAAGTTTGATAGGGTATGCCAATCGACTTCCCACTTCCATCTGTGAAATCAATACCAAAGAAAGTGAAAAGCAAACCTACGATAGGAATGAATGCAATTAAGAGTATTAGATCGTTTACCGAAACTTGCACTAAAGTATAGTTAGCATCACCTTTTGTAAGATAAGACCATACGAAAACCATTGCTGTACATGGTGCAGCACCTAGTAATATCGCACCTGCTAAATAAGCTTCTGCGTCCTCAGGACTCACCCATGCATTATATAAATGGTAGAAAAAAATATAACTAAACAACGCCATTGTGAATGGCTTTATTAACCAGTTTACAATAACAGTTAAACTTAATCCTTTCCAATTTTGAGCTACATTTTTTATCGATGAAAAGTCAATCTGTACCATCATAGGGTATATCATAAACCATACGAGTATAGCTACAGCAATATTAACTGTTGCAATATTCCAATCACTTAATACATGAATTGATGTACCTGAAATAAAGCCCAATCCAATTCCTGCCAAAATGCATAGGAATACCCAAACCGTTAAGTATTTCTCAAAAAAACCAATTTTACTCTCTTCACTCATTTTACTGTTTTTTATTTTAAGATTCTTTATTAAACTTTTGGATGATGGTTACTTGCCAATAGTATTGCTTAAGCCAGTCCTTATCTTTATTTCTTATCCAATTGATATTAAGCAATCCCGTCTCAAGTTTGGTATTCTTTGATAAGTCAAACCCTATTCCTATAAATACCCAATTCTCAGCATAAGCTGCCACTCTATTTTTATAGGTGTCAAAGAAAAACTCATTGTAAGCAGCAAAGTACAATGAATTGGAGTTCAATGGGAAGTCAACTCCCAAGAGATACCGTAACCTTGGATTGTAATCTGTATTTCCTGTTAATCTATTCTGGATAAATCGAAAATCGTATCTGATTCTATTTTTTAAGTTAAACTTTGACAGCTTTTTATAATGCTGTACTTGAAGCCATAAACGGTTTTCATTCCTATAATTTTCAGTTAAGGGGCTTGCTCTTTCAAAGGTATAGCTACCTGCCAAAGACCATTCTTCATTTAATCCATATATTGCATCCAACTCAATGTAAAAAGCATTGGTTTGACGAGGATACTCAATCCCTTCCGTTGATTGATTTTTAGGATTGAGTGCCAAAAAAGAATACACCGAAGTGGTCCACCTTGAGCTAAGTTTTAAGTCTGCATTGTAGGTAGGAAATAGACCATATATGTGATGATTTTGAGCAAAAGTTTTTCCGATTCCTAAGCATAATACCAGAACTATTATCTTTTTCACCCTCTTAACTTGATTTTAGAAAACACATATAACATTTCACTTGCTATCTGCATAGATCGTTCATCATACCTTGCAGCCTCTTCAGGAGTGTCATCAAAAGCCTTTGGGTCTTCATATCTTACTGGAATTCTTTTTTCTGTTCCAGGTATAAAAGGGCAGTTATCATCTGCATGAGAACAAGTCATCACGGCTGCAAATTGATCTGCCTTATTTATTGGATCATCAAACAGTTTGGAAAAAGCACTTATCGGCTCAGAATCGTCAGAGTTAAAAATGAAATAGATGGGGTTCGTGTCTCCTTTGGATGAAACCCGAAATCCACTTTTCTTTATGGATTCAACAGCTCTTTCATTAAATGCCGTAACTTCAACTCCACCTGAATAGCAATTAGCCCGTATGCCATAGTAGTCTGCTGCTGTTTGAGCCCAAATCTGTGAAAACTGACTTCTTCGAGAATTATGCGTACAGATGAAATTTAGGTTGATGTCTTTTTCCTGATCTATTTTGGATTGAATGTACTCAATAAGCGGATTAAGTACCTTAATACGTTCCTCTGAAATATTTAATTGTACTGCTTTTTCAATAGCAGATTCAAGCTTTGGGAGCATTTTCATTTTATGTATTTGCATGATTTATCTTTACTAAATTGATTAACAACAACCAGAACCTGGGGTACAACTATTTTCATTTGCTTGTAAGGTAGAAAGCCTAATTCTTGGTTTCTGCTGTGGAATACCGCATTTGTCTTTTGCAAGGCAATCTGTTTGAGTAGAAGTAAGTTGAAAAATACTGCCATCAAATTCTAATCCATATTTCCCTATGGTTTCACCTTGGTATTCCACCTCAATTTCATTATCACTCAAGCTTAGTTTGTCCTCTGAAAGCTCGATGATTGAACGAAGTTTCTCGGCACTAAGCCTATGATCATAATCGGAAGCAGTCCATAATTGAAAATTGATTACTGTTTCATTTCTTAATGTGCCTCCACAATCAATAAATCGTTTGTTGATCTGTCCAACCTCTGTAACATGAAAATGGTTAGGGACCACTTCACCATTAGGCAATTGGAACTCTACACTTTTAACTTCTTTAAGGATGGTTTTTAATTCTGATAGTTTCATATATTGCAATATTAGAATGTATTTACTTAAATTTTTTTAACAGCATTTATTGGTTTGAGTTAGTTGATTGGATAAGTCATCAACTAACTCTTTTACATCAGACCATCTTTCTTCATTGATGCAGTAACAGATGTTTTTGCCTTCGATCGAACCTTGTATAAGTCCTACTTTTTTTAACTCCGAAAGATGTCTCGAAATAGTGGGTTGTGCTAATGGTATTTTATCCACTATATCATTACAAATACAAGAAGGACTTTTAGCTAAAAATTCAATAATAGCCAATCTTGCCGGATGACCTAAAGCTTTCAATACTTCTGCCATATCGGTAACTTTTGTCGTAAACCCTTTTGTTTTTGTTATTCCCATATTGCAATATTAGAATATAATTTAGAAAACACCAAATTTATTAATCACTTATACGTTTAATGAATTCAAGTTTGGATATTGATTTGTTTTTCAAAAGGTAAAGCAATTGGTTAAATCTAAGAAGTAGAGATAACCAAATAAACCTTTTATATAGCTACTCCCACAAGCTTTGCATGGTGGAGAATTATATCCACATCCTTCATAATAAAGTTCGATATTTGTCGGTTTTCTTGTACAAAATTTAAAACAAAAAATGTGAGTCGCAAGACTCACATTTTTTTTTAAATTTTCCCTCAAGACTCTTGCTCCAACTCTTGCAAAAAAAATTATAATGGCATCTACCTATATTATATATTCACAGAGTATTGATACTTTTTATATTGGAAGTTGCTTAGACTTTTCGAATAGGTTGAAAGAGCATAATTCAGGCTTAAAAATGAAAGCCTTTACTCATAGAGCTATTGATTGGGAAGTGTATTTTTTAATAGAAGAATTATCATATTCTGATGCTAGATTTTTAGAAAGTTTCATAAAACGTATGAGAAATCGTACTTTCTACTCTAAATTAAAATTAGATCCAACGATTGCGAAAGATATTTTAAAAAAGAATAATCGTTAGCGGGTTCATCGCGAAGCTTCGCGACCCGCCCCGGGTACAAAATTTAAAACAAAAAATGTGAGTCGCAAGACTCACATTTTTTTTTAAATTTTTCCTCAAGACTCTTGCTCCAACTCTTGCAAAAAGGCTATATTTTATAGGATTTAAGTGGAAAGTGTAATTTGTAAATCATAAAAGATAATTGCCATTTTATTAGTTTCATTCTTAATTGGTCTGATTAATGCACCAAAAATTTTGATAAGGTTTGTACAGATCAAAATCAAACCTATAAATTGCTTTAATTAGCTTTCTCCACAAGGCTTAAATAGTTAATAGAATTTTAAAAGAGGGTAATCTATTTTTTATGTAAAATATATTACACAATTGGTAGTAGGAAATGGATAAAGATTTTGAACTTATAGCACAGATAACTAATAATCATATAAAATTTGGACTTTTATATGATCGGCACACTAAATTGGTTTATAATCTGTGTTTAAGTATTGTTAAAAATAAGTTAGATGTGTAAGCTCCCCCAAAATTAGTACAGTTTAAAAATAGAATTTGTAATTTTAAAACTGTAATATGAAAAAGAGTAAATTTTCCCCGACCCAAATTGCCAAAATTCTAAAAGAATTTGATTTAGGCAAAGATGTAGAAACGATATCTCGAGAGCATGGAGTGTCGAAGCCAACTTTTTATAAATGGCGACAACGATATGGTGGCATGGAAGCTAGTGAGCTAAAGAAAATAAAGCAACTTGAAGAAGAGAACTCTAAGTTAAAAAGGATGTACACAGACCTTGCTTTAGAACTTGATATGGCTAAGTATATTATTGAAAAAAAGCTTTAGCGCCTTGCCACAAAAGAGAGATTGTAAATGAATTAAAGACTATCTATCCAAACGGCACAAGCAAGGCGTGTCGTTTATTGAGGACGAGTCGAAGTAATTTAAATTATCGTAGTATTAAAGATGATTCTTTGTTAACAGATCAGTTAACGCAGTTAAGTATTTTACATCCAAGAGAGGGTTTTTGGAAGTGCTATAACCGTTTACGCAATAAATCTGTTTTGGTAAATCATAAGCGCCTACACAGAGTTTATAAGCAAATGGGATTACCAATGAGACGAAAGGCAAAGAAAAGATTACCTGCAAGAGTTAAAGAGACTTTAGTTATACCAGAAGAATTTAATCAAACTTGGAGTATTGATTTTGTACATGATGTATTAGAAAATGGAAGAAAATTTAGGTCATTCAATGTTATCGATGATTTTAACAGAGAAGTATTATTTATAGAGACAGATTATTCAATCAAAAGCAACAGAGTAGTCTGGGTATTAAAACACTTAATTAATAAATATGGAAAACCTAAAAAAATAAGAATGGATAATGGACCTGAATTTATTGCACAATTATCTCAAGAATGGAGTAAAATGAATCAAATAGAATTTAAATATACCCAGCCGGGTAAGCCAACACAAAATGCATTTATTGAACGATTTAATAAGTCATTTAGAAATGGAGTACTAGATTGTTATCTCTTTGAAACATTAGAAGATGTTAGAAAACAAACTGATAAATGGGTAAAAGACTATAATGAAGAAAGACCTCACGATTCATTAGGAGGTATAAGTCCGTTAATGTATAAAAAACAAAAACTTCTTGGCTTCAGTTCCGCTGCGCTACACTTCAGCCAAGAAGTTTTAATTAATAAAAATAATTTATAATTTAGAACCGTACTAAAAATGGGAAGCCTACAGATGCAGAAGACTTAACACATGATATTTTTTTGAAATTGTTTGTTAGTTTAAAATCTTTTAAAGGGCAAAGTAAATTTACTACTTGGTTAAATCGATTAACTTACAACTTTTGTATTAATCATTTACAGAGAAAATTAAAAAAGAGACAAGAATATGAATTGAATATTAATGAAATTTCTGATTATGCTGATTTTCTTGTTGAAGATGTCTTAGATTCTCAAATCGAAATACTTAAACAAGCCCTAGATACAGTTCATCCCGAAGATAAAATTATTCTTTTAATGAAATTTCAAAATGCATTGAGTGTAAAAGAAATTTCAGAAGAATTACAAATTGGGAATAGTGCTGTAAAAATGAGAATAAGAAGGGCTAAAGCTAAAGTAATTATTGCTTACCGATTAATTGAATTGAAAATGAATTGATTAAAAAAATAAAATTATTGAATTACACACTTAGCGTCTGTTTTATTTGATAGTGATAAATTGGTTTGCTTTCGACCATTCTGTTGATTGTTTTATGAAAAATATTGGTTTTAAATTGTGAGCGGTTAATCCTAAAGCAAAATTCATCAATATATGCTTGTATATGCCATTTACTTACATGAGTTGGTATTGCTCTGAGCCATGATTTAACTTGCATAATTATAATGTGTAATTCTTTGAAATTTGCTCCATTATTACTTTGGATTTGTTCAATATTATACTTTTCTTTTAAAGGTTCATAACCTCTCCATTTATCTGTTACTATTTTAGCAGAAGTACTAATATGTTCTTCAAAAATTGGAGTCAATGATTTTGCAGAATAATCAGGAATTGATTGAATATATACTCTCTTTATTTTGTTGTTATCAGTTAATTCAACTGCAATTACAGCTTTTTTCTTTTTCGTATCATAACTTCTTCCTTGTTTCCCTTCTTCTTTTCCTCCTACAGTAAACTCATCCACATGAATTATTTTATCTAAAGGGTATTTTTGGCTACTTTTCATTGATTTTCGTACTTTTTGCATAAAATACCATGCTGTTCCTTGGCGAATACTAAATCGTTTACCCATTTGTATACTTGAAACACTTTTACTACTTGTACTCATTTCAAATACAACACAAAATGCTTTTTGTAACCCAAATTTAACTTTGTGAAAAAGCGTGTTGGCTGTGGCACTTTCTACATGATTACATGCATAACAATGATAATTATAACCTGCTTTTTCACAACCTTTTGTATGTCCGCATTTACTACAAGTAAATCCATCCTGCCATTTTATTTTAGCCAAATAGGCTTTACAAGCTTCATCATTTGGAAGTTCTTTTATAAAGTTTAGAATATCTTGTCCTTTGAATTGTTCCATAATCGCAATTTTAAAGGGATAAACATACAGAAATTAAATGACTAACTCAATAAAATTATTGGCATAAATGCAGCACGGATAATTTCTGCGAAGTTGTAGAAAATGTAAATATTTACTGTTGTATTATTTTCTCTATTTCAACTTTTCTATCCGTCTCAATGGTACCTGATGTTGCTTGCTTTTCTCCAAAATATCGTATGATAATTCTTTCAGCTGCTAAACCATTTTTGATTAAGTAATTACTTACTGATTCTGCTCTGTATTTTGAAAGAGTTAAATTGTAATTGGCATCGCCGATTAAGTCGGAATAACCATTCAATAAATAAATTGTTTCCTTTTCAGCTTTCGCTTTTATCAATAATTCATTCAAAATGTTAATGTCTGCATTTTGAATTTTTGACGAATTAGCTGTGAAATATAGAGTTTTGACTTTGGCAATTTGAAGTTTCTCCTCCTTGTTTTTATCATTAGATGTAGATTCTTTATAAATGGTATCTCTAATAATAGTTTGAACTGGACTTTTAGGTATAAACTTATTATTTAAAACTTTTGTAGAAGTGTCTGTCGTATTTCTTTTATTTTCTAATGCAATCAATCTTTCTTCAAATGTTTGCTGCATTTGTTGTTGCTTTTTTAATAATTCAGAGATTTCTTTCTCATAAACTAAAATTCTTTCTAAAACAGAATCTTTTGCATTAGTATTCTGAGAGTTATTATCAAAATTAGTACTTGAAATAGAATTAGATTTGTTTGGTGACAATTCCGAAATACTGTCTATTTCTGGTGTAGTTTTTTTATCGGAAGATTTAGGTATAACCACAGGAACTACAATTGTTTTAGTTTTATTTATTGTGGTAGTATTTGATTCTCTAATTGTTGAATTCGAACTTTCTAATTTTTCTCCTGATTCTTTCTTAGCAGCTGCATTCGACGATTGATTATTAGTTGATTTATCATTTTTAATTACTGGTGTTTTATCCTGAATGGGTTTGTCTTCTATTGGCTTTGAAGTATTGTTAGTATCCAATTCATTTTCCTTGTTGGATTTGAAATTTGAATCCTCTTCAATTGGTTTATTAGTAGTGGATTCCTGATTTTGATCTACTTTGTTAATTTTGATATTATTAGTGTCTTTCACACCTAATATTCGCGGATTGTAAATGCTTGACGTGTCGATTTTTAATAGATTAAAATCAAGAGTGTCTTTTTTGATTTCGATTGAATCAGACTTATTTGGATGCTGAATGACACTTTTTTTAGCTGTACTATCTATTTTATCATTCAAACTATCCAAATCAATAATGGACATTTGAGGAATTGAGTCCATATTTATTGAATCAGTATCTAATAAGGATTTTATTTTTTTATTCTCAGTTAAAGTGTCTTTTGAAAAGCTTGAAATTTGATTGCTATCTAAATAATTAATCAAATCTATCTCAGCAGAGTCAGTTGCTTGTTGAAATGTGGAATCTTCCAATTCAATAATAGAAGTGTAGCTTGTTTTATTTACAGGATTCAAATCTTCATGATATTCATCTATATAATAACTTGGTCCGTTAAAATTACTAGACACTTGACCGAAATTATATCTGAAACTCAATCCAATTTTTTGAAAGATTGAATTTTTGCTATATTCATAAGATCCAACAGATTTTATTGGAATTCCTGCTGATAAAAATAGAATAGCATTTATTCGATCACTTAATCTAAATTTTAGTCCACTCTCAACTTTTAGATTCCAGTTTTTTTTATTGTAATTCAATTCGCCAAGATTTGGGTTAATATTAATATAACCAACTCCTGCAGCTAAAAATGGGGCTAAAAATGCTCTTTCGTTAATAATATAACCATTGTCAAACCTAAAATTAAGTAAGATGTCTGCAGAGGCAAAAGTTTGAGAATTCTCAGTTTTTAAATTTCCACCACCCAAATCGGCTTGCAATGAAAATGAAGAATTAATTTTTCGATTTATTTTTAAACCATAAGTGTAGGAATTGAAATCCTTTGGAAGATTCACTTTGGGACTAAATTGAAAACTACCAATATAAGGTTCTAACCCCCATTTATATAAGTCTTGTTGGGCTTCCACCTTATTAAAAGACAAATAAATGAAAATGAAAAAAATCAACTTAATATTTAAAGTGTTTTTCATCTTTCTAGACCTAACCATAAATTAATTTCTATACTTAATCCAATATAAGGTCGAATAAATACATTGCTTACATCTGTGGCATTATCTTTTTTAGATTGTAAAACTGTAGCACCTGCGTTCAATCTTAAAAAGTAAAACGCTTTATAGCCTAATCCAATCATTATCGGTCTTCCTACTAATGGTCCTGAAACATTTTTATCATCGCCCAGATCAATATTTTTTAGCAATACGCCTGCACTAATTGAAGTATTGGTCCAAAATTTACTTGCAAATGCCTTTTTCCCTAAAGGAAATGAAACTCCTACGTAAGGCGCAGTAGTATAGGATAGATTATTTAAAGATCCACTATCATAAACTCCAACATAACCAATGTTTACTGGTAATATATTCTTAACTTTTTCTGTAGGATAATTTGAAATAACTCTGCGATCGGCCAAAACTAATAAGTTAGTACTGATGTACTGTGCAATTTCTTTTTTGCACATGCTTTTCAATTCATTTAGATTTTTGTTTAAATATTGAATTTTGATATTTCTTTTAGATTCACTCTCCTCTTTTGTAATATTAAATCTTGCCTTTTTTAGATTCAATTCGTCTATTTGCTTGATTTTGTCTAAAACCAATAAGCTAAATCCTTTAAATTGGATTTGGTTGGAAGAATTGTAAAACTCAATACCATCGCTTACTAGTTTATCTAAATCTTGTAATATTAATTTTGGATGCTTTCTAAGTTGTACGTTTTTGTTAGTAGCAGTAATGCTTTGACTAAGATAAGCGTCTATTCCATCGTTAAGTAACTGCTGTAATTTTATTTTTTCATCGTGTGTTACAGACTTGTAGTAACTTATTATAAACGTATAGGTATCATTTCCTCGTAAATTTAAATTTACTGGCATCACAAATTTACCTGATGCTCCGTCAATAGCTATTTTCCACTGCGTAGAGTATAGAGGTGATTTTTCTATATCATCTGAAGCAAATATGTCCAAAGTAGTCATTTTGGCGTACTCTGGTAAGTCGCCATTTAGCATCCATTTGTTTTCAGCAGGTAACGGTTGGCCCTGATTAAACCAATTTTTGGAATCATCATAAGTCACCGTTTTATACTGTGAAAAAACTGGTAAATAAGCTAATAGAATTAAAATAGTGAGAAATTTTTTCATTTTTAAAGTTGTATTTTATTTATTAGACACAAGAAATGCACAAAAGTCACATAATTAAAGTGCTTTTTTATAATAGAAATATGGAAACTACACTTTCCTTAATAGAAATGGGAATCCTTTTTAAAAAAGCAAACTATCACAACAAATTATCCCATTTACTTTTTAAAGTAAATAGATAAGCTATTACTCAATTAACTCATAAAGAGATACAATTTTAGGAGCAAGAACTATTTCAATTCTTCTATTTTTCGCTCTCCCTTCTTTATTTGAATTAGAAGCTATAGGTTGGTATTGTCCTCTTCCTGACGCTGTAATTCTTGATGTTGGTAAATTATAATCTTCAGTAAGTATTCTAACAACAGAAGTAGCTCTAACAACACTCAAATCCCAATTGTCTTTTATAGTAGAGCCATTAAGTGGAATACTGTCTGTATGACCTTCAACAACGATGTCAATATCGTTTTGATTAATCATCACCTCAGCAAATTTCTTAAGAGCATCTTTTCCATTTTCTCCAACTTTGGAACTTCCTGATTTAAATAGTAATTCTTCTGGTAAAGAAACATATACTTTATCACCTCTTCGTTCTACAGTTAGATTATCGTTGTTTAATACCTCTAATGCTTTTTGAATTTTAGACTTTAAATCGTTCATTGCAGATTTTTGAGCATTTAGAGAAGCTTCTAAATCTTTAATTTTCTTATTGCTTGCCTCTAGTTCAGACATTTTGCTTTTTAGATTGCTTTCAATTTTTGCTTTTTCTTTTTCACTCAAATTTTCATTTATTCTTTTCGCATTATTTAATTCATTAAAATCAGCTAATAAAGAATCATACTGATTGTTTAACTCAACTAGTTCCTGTTTTTGAGAATTATTTTCCTTTTCTAATTTGGAGTATTTCATTTGAATTTCATCTCTCGAAGTTTCCAATTCTGTGTATTTCTTTTTCATAACACATGATGGAAGTAGAAATGCAATTATAACAACTGCAATTAGGCTATTTATTTTCGTTTTCATATTTTCAAAATTTAATATTTATAATATTACACAAATATGGACAAAAAAGTAGTAGGAATTACCTACTAAATTACTATCTAAATAATATGAAGCTAGTTTAATACCGAGATTTACATGATTTATGTTTTAGGCTCTAGTTTAGCACTGCGTTGATAATAGTGTTTTATAGTTTGGTTGGATTTGAACAAAGCGCTCCAGAGCTCCCGCAACAACTATCTGCTTTGCGAAAGCAAGGGTAATATCCTTGTTTGATTTTATTTTTTCTTTTATAATATGCCAATTTAGGTATTGTTGCAGGTATTTAGTAGACACGCCCCAGAATGTATTTCCAATCCACTTCTTTATTTTATTGTGCGTTGAGTTTACATGCTGTACATGAAACGCTCCTTTTACTCTTTCTCCCCTGGAAACATTTACCGGATGAAACTCAATTTTGGTGTCTTTAGCGAAGCCTTTATAACTGTGGTGAGAATCACTACACAAAATTGTGCTCCCTTTTTTTATGCGATTGCCAATAGCATTTTTAATATCAATCTTTCTAATCCGTCCAAGTGTAGCTACACTCAGATTTAGCATTGACTTTCTGTCTTGAGTCACGATGACCGCAACCTGATCATTGCTTACACCCCTTTTGCTTGACTTACCGCCTCTTTTCCTTGGTTCTCGATTTTTAACCTTCATCCCTTTTTCAGATTTGAGGAAAAAGGTCTCATCACTTTCTGTGATACCAATGAAGGGCTCTCCGTCATCTGCGTCAACTGAAGACAATATCTTGTGGCGCCAATCAAAGGCTGTTTTCTTATTAATACCCAAAATCGAAACAATTTTGTCAAGACTTTTTTCTTCAACCATTAGTTTAAGATAATCAACAATCTTGTCTTTTCTTTGCAGCCCTGCCATCCAAGTACCTGTATACTCCGTAAAACTTCTTTGGCAAGACTTGCATTTGTAGCGCTGTGCTCCTTTGTCAATCCCAAAACGAACATACTTAGAATGAGAACAATGAGGACAGGCTCCGAGTTTGTTATTAAACTCATGCTGACGTGAAACAATCGCAGACAGGTTAATCTCTTTAGTTGAATCTTCAATCTCCTTCAACAAACGCTCACGTTGTTTAATTGGCAGAGAGAGTATTTGGTCTTTAAGCTTTTCTGTTTTCATACACACAATATACAAATAATAGCTGAATTAAACTAGAGCCATGTTTTATTATAGTGAGTCAACTATCAAAAACTCATTTATCGCTGATGGAGGCTTTATCTTTTTTAAACTACCTTTGAAATTCTAAATTAAAATATTATGAAAAAGCTAGCTTATATATTGGTTCTTTTACTATTCATAACGGCATGTAAAGCAAAAAAACAAAATCCTGACAAAATAGTATCTACCAACGAAAAAATTGATAAAGTAAAGAAAACGGATAAGGTGGATTATAGATTAAATGATATTTGGGCTTTGAAAACTATTAATGGCGAAGAGGTAAATGAAAATTTGAAAAAGGCTTACATAGAATTTAACTTAACTACTAATAAAGTTTATGGAAATACAGGCTGTAATAGTTTATCTGGAGATTTGTATATAGAAGGTAATACCATTACACTATCAAAAATGGCAGTTACTGAAATGTATTGTGTAGATTATAACAACGAACAAGATTTTTTAACGCCATTGAATCAACCGATGACCTATAAAATATTTGAGTTAAAATTAACTTTAAAATCATATGGCAAGACTTTAGTATTCCAAAAAGGAGATTAATCTACTGTTCTACTAATTCATAATCAAATCTCAGAATTTCTGCACCATTTGACTCTATCGTAAATTCAATTGGACGGCAACATCTTTCGCAATCTTCAATGTATTGTTGGCGATGAATGCTAGGATCCAATAAAACAGATACTTCTGTTGCGCAAAACGGACAGTTATAAAATTGTTCTATCATTCTTTAAAGGTAAGTTAAAATAAAATTATTGAGTTAGTCATTTAATTTCTGTATGTTTATCCCTTTAAAATTGCGATTATGGAACAATTCAAAGGACAAGATATTCTAAACTTTATAAAAGAACTTCCAAATGATGAAGCTTGTAAAGCCTATTTGGCTAAAATAAAATGGCAGGATGGATTTACTTGTAGTAAATGCGGACATACAAAAGGTTGTGAAAAAGCAGGTTATAATTATCATTGTTATGCATGTAATCATGTAGAAAGTGCCACAGCCAACACGCTTTTTCACAAAGTTAAATTTGGGTTACAAAAAGCATTTTGTGTTGTATTTGAAATGAGTACAAGTAGTAAAAGTGTTTCAAGTATACAAATGGGTAAACGATTTAGTATTCGCCAAGGAACAGCATGGTATTTTATGCAAAAAGTACGAAAATCAATGAAAAGTAGCCAAAAATACCCTTTAGATAAAATAATTCATGTGGATGAGTTTACTGTAGGAGGAAAAGAAGAAGGGAAACAAGGAAGAAGTTATGATACGAAAAAGAAAAAAGCTGTAATTGCAGTTGAATTAACTGATAACAACAAAATAAAGAGAGTATATATTCAATCAATTCCTGATTATTCTGCAAAATCATTGACTCCAATTTTTGAAGAACATATTAGTACTTCTGCTAAAATAGTAACAGATAAATGGAGAGGTTATGAACCTTTAAAAGAAAAGTATAATATTGAACAAATCCAAAGTAATAATGGAGCAAATTTCAAAGAATTACACATTATAATTATGCAAGTTAAATCATGGCTCAGAGCAATACCAACTCATGTAAGTAAATGGCATATACAAGCATATTTTGATGAATTTTGCTTTAGGATTAACCGCTCACAATTTAAAACCAATATTTTTCATAAAACAATCAACAGAATGGTCGAAAGCAAACCAATTTATCACTATCAAATAAAACAGACGCTAAGTGTGTAACTCAATAAAATTAATAAAAAAAGGTGAACGAATTCGTTCACCTTTTTTGTTATAAAAGTTCTATATTTATCACTTCCCGTGACATTGTTTGAATTTTTTACCACTTCCACAAGGACAAGGATCATTTCTCCCAACTTTTTTCTCAGCAATAATAGGCTGAGTAATTTGTTGCTCTTGCGTGTTTTGTCCTGGCATTGGTGGTCTTTGTGCAGGTCTGTTGCTGCCACTTCCGCTGCCAATTTCTGATCTCGACATTTGTAATTTTGGTTGCTCTGTCTGTTTTTGAGGTGCATTTTGAACCTTAGCCTGATCTGGATTTTGAGTTGGCAAATTCCCTTTTACCAAAAAGTTAATTGAGTCTTTATTGGTTCTATCTATCATTTGTTTAAACAATTCAAAAGCTTCAAACTTATAAATCAATAAGGGATCTTTTTGCTCATAAACAGCACCTTGTACAGATTGCTTCAAGTCATCCATTTCTCTTAAATGTTCTTTCCAAGAATTGTCAATCATTGCTAAAATGATATTTTTCTCAAAGGTGGCTATCAATTCCTTACCATGTGAATCATAAGATTTTTTCAAATTAGCTACAACTTGAATGCTTTTCTTTCCATCAGTAAAAGGAACTACAATATTTTCATATTATTCTCCTTGGTCTTCAAATACATCTTTGATAACTGGATAAGCTGTTTCAGATACAATTCTAGATTTTCTAGTGTAATGCTGAATAGAATTTTGATACAATTGATCTACTAATTTGTCTGTAGAAGTATTCATAAAATCATCTTCTTTGACAGGACTCTCAATAGAGAAGTTTCTGATCACATCCATTTTGAAATTATCATAATCTCTCGCATGTAAATTTTCTTCTACTATTGAATTAGCAGTGTCGTACATCATGTTAGCAATATCCACACTTATTCTTTCACCAATAAGAGCATTTTTTCTTCGCTTGTAGATTACTTCTCTTTGAGAGTTCATTATATCATCATATTCCAATAATCGCTTCCGAATACCAAAGTTATTTTCTTCTACTTTTTTCTGTGCTCTTTCAATAGATTTAGTAATCATAGAATGCTGAATTACTTCACCTTCTTCAATTCCCATCCTATCCATTAATTTGGCAATTCTATCAGATCCAAACAGACGCATTAAGTTATCTTCCAAAGAAACATAAAACTGCGAACTACCCGGATCTCCCTGACGACCTGCTCTACCTCTCAACTGTCTATCAACACGTCTTGATTCATGTCTTTCAGTACCTATAATAGCTAAACCTCCTGCATCAATAACTTCTCTACTCAGTTTAATATCCGTACCTCTACCTGCCATGTTGGTTGCAATAGTAACTGTTCCTGGTTTACCTGCAGAAGCTACAATATCAGCTTCCTTTTGGTGAATTTTTGCATTCAATACCTGATGTTCGATATTTTTCATCTTCAACATTCGGCTCAATAGTTCCGAAATTTCAACTGAAGTCGTACCTACCAATACTGGCCTTCCTGTTTTTACTAATATAACTACTTCATCAGCTACAGCATTGTATTTCTCACGAGTTGTTTTAAAAACTAAATCTTCTCTATCGTCTCTTGCGATTGGTCTGTTGGTAGGTATTACCACCACATCCAATTCATAAATATCCCATAATTCTCCTGCTTCAGTTTCTGCAGTTCCTGTCATACCAGACAGTTTGTGGTACATTCTAAAATAATTTTGAAGAGTAACTGTCGCATAAGTTTGTGTAGCAGCTTCTACTTTAGCATTCTCTTTTGACTCAATTGCTTGATGCAATCCATCAGAATATCTTCTACCTTCCATGATACGACCGGTCTGTTCATCAACAATTTTTACCTTGTTGTCCATTACCACATACTCCGTATCTTTTTCGAATAGGGTATAGGCTTTAATCAATTGGTTGATCGTATGAATTCTTTCAGCTTTAATAGAATAATCTTGAATAATTGCTTCTTTTTCGACTAATTTATCTTCATCTGATAGCTTGTTTTTCAAGATCAGCAATACTCAAATTGATATCTGGTAAAATAAAGAAACTTTTATCATCACCTGATTCTGAAATTAGGTCTAAACCTCTTTCAGTTAATTCTATCGTATTATTCTTTTCATCAATTGTAAAGTAAAGTGCTTCATCAACAATATGCATTTCTTTACCCTGGTCTTGCAAATAATAATTTTCTGTTTTTTGCAATTTGGCTCTAATTCCTGGTTCTGACAAGAATTTAATCAAAGCTTTGTTTTTCGGAAACCCTCTATAAGATCTTAATAATGCCATGCTAGCGGCCTCTTCTAATTTTTTAGCTTCTTTCCCTTGTGCTTGATCCTCAGAATGAAACTTTTTTTTTGCATCTGCTAATAAAGTAGTAATTAATCTTCTCTGTGCTGAAACTAACTTTTCAACTCTAGGTTTTAGTTCAGAAAACTCATGAATATCACCTTTAGGCGTAGGTCCTGAAATAATCAAAGGTGTTCTAGCATCATCAATTAATACTGAATCGACCTCATCAATAATTGCATAATGATGCTTTCTTTGAACCAAGTCCTCAGAAGATCGCGACATATTATCTCTCAAATAATCAAAACCAAACTCATTATTGGTTCCATAAGTAATATCGGCTAGATATGCTTTTCTTCTTTCTTCAGAGTTAGGCTGATGTTTATCGATACAATCGATTGTCATACCGTGAAACTCAAAAATTGGTCCCATCCATTCACTATCTCTTCTTGCCAAATAGTCGTTTACAGTTACCAAATGCACTCCTCTTTCAGCAAGAGCATTTAAATATACAGGAAGTGTGGCAACCAAAGTTTTACCTTCACCAGTAGCCATTTCAGCTATTTTACCTTGGTGCAATACAATTCCACCAATTAACTGAACGTCATAATGAATCATATTCCATTTAACTTCACCGCCGGCAGCCATCCACACATTGTGATAATAGGCGTTGTTTCCAATGATTTCTACACTGTCTTTTTGAGCAGCGAAGTCCTTATCCATATCATTGGCAGTAACTTCTACTTTTTCATTTTCGCTAAATCTTCTGGCAGTTTCTTTTACCACTGCAAAAGCTTCAGGTAAAATTTCCATCAGAGTAGCTTCTATCTTCTCAATGATTGTCTTTTCTATTTCATCTATTTGCTTGTATAAATCTTCTTTCTTGTCAACATCTTCAAGCGTATCAATTTCTTCTTTTATTTTGGCTATCTCTGCATTCTCATCCAAATAAGATGCTTTAATTTTAGTTTTAAAATCTATTGTTTTTGCTCTTAATTGGTCATTGGAAATGTTTTCCAATTTTGAATATTCTGATTTTATATTCTCAACTAATGGCATTATAGCTTTAATGTCCCTGTCAGACTTATTACCAACTACTTTGCTAAAAAATTTACTTACTGAACCTAACATAATATATCTATTTCTTCTTTGAAAAAATTGCCCTCAAAAGTAGGCAAATAAATGGGCTTTTGATTTGAAATCAAGTGTTAATAAGAAATAAAAAAACCCTGTCCAATTTAATTTAGACAGGGCTCAATTTATTTAATATTTTAATATTCGTCTTCATTAAAAAAGAAGTCTTCTTTGGTAGGATAATCCGGCCAAATATCTTCGATGGTTTCATATAGCTCACCTTCATCTTCCATTTCCTGAAGATTTTCTACAACTTCTAAAGGAGCTCCAGTTCTGATGGCAAAATCAATCAACTCATCTTTAGTTGCAGGCCAAGGCGCATCTTCTAAGTTTGAAGCAAGTTCTAATGTCCAATACATAATGTTCTAATTTTTAATTTTTGCAAATGTAATTTTTTCAATGATTAAAACAACTCTTTTTATAGGATATTAAAAATTTAATTAAAATAATTAGTATCAGTTGTTTAAATCTCTAATTTATTGTCTAGCCAACCAAGGCGTTTCTTTTGCACCTGTTTTTTTCGTCAAATATCTGGATAAAACAAAGAGGTAGTCTGAAAGTCTGTTTAAGTACTGAATAATCGTTTCAGAAACATCTGATTCTTCATTTAAATGCACTGCAATTCTTTCTGCTCTTCTGCATACACATCTCGCTATATGGCAAGTGCTTATAGAAGGATGTCCGCCTGGTAAAACAAAGTTTTTCATAGGATCTAACGCTTCATCCATTCGATCAATTTCTTTTTCTAAAAATTCAATATCAGAAGTATTTAATTCTGGTAATTTCATTTTAGATTTTTCAGGATCTGCTGCCAATAAAGAACCAATTGTAAATAACCGATCCTGAATTTCAATCAGTGTTGCCGTAGTAATTTCATCAGAAACATGATCCCTAACTAAACCAATGTATGAATTTAATTCATCTACCGTTCCATAAGATTCTATTCTTAAATGATGCTTGGGAACTCTAGTTCCTCCTATTAATGATGTAAAACCTTTATCGCCTTTTTTTGTATAAACTTTCATAATTCATTCTTTAGTTACAATAACCATCCCAAACTATTAATGTTGTCTAAAGATTAGTTATTTTCGTAACGTTCTCATTTTTAATATCTGATTCGACTTCTCCATCTCTCAACCGAATAATTCGGTGGGCGTGTTGTGCAATATCCTCTTCATGTGTTACTAAAATGATAGTATTTCCTTTTTTATGAATCTCATCAAATAATGCCATAATTTCATAAGAGGTTTTTGAATCTAAATTACCAGTAGGCTCATCTGCTAGTATAATCGATGGTGAATTGACCATTGCTCTTGCCACTGCTACCCTCTGTCTTTGTCCACCTGAAAGTTCGTTGGGTTTATGCGTCATTCTATCCCCCAAACCGACTTGTTCTAACATTTTCGATGCTATTTCATTTCTTTTAGTAGAATTTTGACCTGCATAAATTAAAGGTAATGCTACATTTTCTAATGCAGTAGATCGTGGTAGTAAATTAAATGTTTGAAAAACAAATCCAATTTCTTTATTTCTTATTTCAGCTAATTCGTTGTCCGACAATTTACTAACATTTTTATTGTTGAGAATATAATCGCCTGAAGTAGGAGTGTCTAAGCAACCTAAAATATTCATTAAAGTTGATTTTCCTGAACCTGAAGGACCCATTAAAGCAACATATTCATTTTTATGGATACTAAAAGTTAAGCCTTTCAGAACTTTAATTAATTCTGAGCCAAGCTTGAAATTTCTATTTAGATCTTTGATATTTATGATTTCGCTCATTGGGGAGTTTTTTTCAAATTTATTTATTCTCTAAAAATAAGTTGACCACTTAATGATAAACGGTAAAATTTTCTTTTGGTTGCTCCTTTCTAAAAAATACTAATCCAAAATGATAAATATCTATGGTAATTTTTACATCCGAATCAGCTTTTATTTTATTCCATGCAGCTAGCATTTCTTTGCTCCAATAGAGATCATCAAAAATAAAAATACTGTCATTATGAATATATTGTTTGCAAATTTCAAAATACTTTAGAGTTGCCTCCTCTGTATGATTTCCATCAAAATAAACCAAATCTAATTGATCTATATTGGATAATATTTTAGGTAAATTCTCCTCAAATGAGCCTACAATAGATTGAATGTTATTTGCTTTTAATTTTTCAAAATTCAATTGGGCAACTTTTGCAATATTGGGGCAACCTTCAATGGTTGTTAAATTGCATTCTTTACTGTATTGAGATAAATATAAACTACTAATTCCTAGCGATGTGCCTAATTCAATTGCATTCTTTATGTTGAAATATTTTGCAATTTTAAATAGTAATTCAGCCTGCTTTTTAGGTTTTAAAGCTGTCTCTGCGATTTTGCTAATTTTTCTTTTAGTACTTTTTTGCACTTTTGAACCTGCACCTAAATCTGTCACTTCAATTTCTAAATCTGTCAATAACAATTTTGCACGCAAAGATTCTATATCTTCAAAAAGGTAATAATTGTCTTTGTTGTCGATTACCTCTTTCACAAATTGATATACAAAAGGGGAGTGGATGCCATGTCCTCTTTTATTGGATCGAATAAAGTATTTAAAGTATTGGTAAACGCTCCAAAGCAAATTCATTTTACGAAAGTAATGTTTTAATAAATTTAGTGCAATGAAAAATATACATCAAAAAAAATAGTCCTGCAATTTTTCAAAAGCAGGACTATTTTAAAATGTATCGATTATTATATTACCAAATTGTAGCTCTAGTTGAATCTCCTGCAACCATAGCATCATTAGCCGAACAACCAAATGCATTAGCAAACTCAGGTAAATTAGCCAAAGGGCCTCTTACTCTATATTCACCAGGAGAATGAGGGTCAGTAATAACTCTATTTCTCAATTCTTCTTGGGTCATATTCATGTGCCATACTTGTGCCCAACCTAAGAAAAATCTTTGTTGTGTAGTAAAGCCATCTATTTTGGCAGGAGTTTCTTTACCCTCAAATGATTTTTCCATAGCATGATAAGCCAAAATTAAACCACCTAAATCGGCAATGTTTTCACCTAAAGTTAATTTACCATTTACAAATACACTATCTAATGGTTCAAATCTATTAAATTGTTCCACCACCTTGTTTGCTCTAGCATCAAAGGCAGTTCTATCAGCATCGGTCCACCAATTTTTAAGATTTCCTTCGCCATCATACTTACTTCCTTGATCATCGAAACCATGTGTAAATTCATGACCTATTACAGCTCCAATTCCACCATAATTTAAAGCTGCATCAGCATCTTTGTCATAAAAAGGTGGTTGCAATATTGCTGCGGGAAATACAACTTCATTTTGAGAAGAACTATAATAAGCATTTACCGTTTGTGGTGTCATATGCCATTCATCTTGGTCTACTGGCTGACCTAACTTATTTACCATATAATCAAATTCAAATTTGTTTGTGTTGATGATATTTTGAATAAAATTATCAGTAATTTCAACGCTGCTATAATCTTTCCACTTATCAGGATAACCAATTTTTTTATTGAATGAAGCTAATTTTTCTAAAGCTTTTTCTTTGGTAGAATCACCCATCCAAGTTAAATTTTGAATTCTAACTTTAAAAGCTGCTCTCAAATTTTCAACCATTTGGCTAACTTCTTTTTTACTTTCTTCAGGAAAATGTCTATCCACAAATGCTTTTCCTAACAACTCACCCAAAGAGCCATTAACAGTTCCTAAAGCTCGTTTCCATCTAGGTTTCATTTCTTTAGTACCTCTTAAAGTGGTAGAAAAGAAATCAAAATTTTGTTGTTCAAAATCTTCACCTAAATAAGAAGCCATATTGTCTAATAAATGCCACTGCATATATACTTTCCAATCTTCTAAGCTGTATTGACTAATGAATCCAATAGATTTTTTTAGAAAATCTGGTTGAGAAACAATAATATCTTCTACACCTTTTAACCCTAAACTGTTGGTGTAATTGTCCCAATCAATTCCTTTAAAGTTGGTTTTAAAATCTGCATAAGAATATTTATTATAAGTCAAATCAGGATCTCTTCTATCTACTCTTGTCATAGATATTTCAGCCAATGACTTTTCGATATTCATTACTTTCGTTGCGTTCTCTTTTGACATACTGGACTCAGTACCTAAAAGGTTAAACATTTTTTCAACGTGTTCAAGATATTCACTTTTTATATTTTCCGATTTTTCATCTGTCTTTAAGTAATAATCTCTGTCGGGTAAAGTTAAACCACTTTGGTAAATATGAGTAATGTAGGCTGAGCTATTTTTATCATCTTGACCAACATACATTCCAAAAACAGAACCAATACCCATGGCATTAAATTCAGCAGCCAATTGGATTAATTCTTCTTTAGATTGTACAGCTTTTATTTTTTCTAAATAAGGGATTATTGGTTGTGCTCCCATTTCTTTTAATTTCACAGTATCCATTGCACTTTTATAAAAGTCACCAATTTGCTGCTCCATACTTCCTTTTTTTGCATCTTTTTTAGCTGCAAACTCTTCCAAAATAGTCTTGAGTTTTTCATTGTTGGCATCAGTAACCACATTAAAGCTACTCCACCTGCTTTCAGTAGAAGGAATTGGATTGTCATTTAACCATCCACCAATGGCATATTGATAGAAATTATCACAAGCTGATACTGTGGTATCTAAATTAGAAAGTTCAAAGCCTTTTGGTTTTGCCATCTCTTCAGATTTTGTTTCTTCGTTAGTAGCTGTTTGATTACATGCAAATAATGCCGCCAAAGGAAGAATGATTAGAATTTTTTTCATTTGATTAATTTTTTGACAAATTTAATCTTTTGGCAAAAGAAATCAAACTTTGAAGTATAAAAGGTGAAAAGTTAGGATTGTTGGTGATTGAAAAGGAAATAAAATAGAAAAAGCGAATCTACGATCCGCTTTTTCCATTCCCTAAAAAACTACTACTGAATTATGAACCTCTAGAAAGGCTGTAATCATTCCTGATTACCCCACAAATATAAAACAAATATTTAGATTATGTATAAATACGTAGGTATTTTTTTAATATTTTTTCAAGATAAATTCTAAGCAATTGATTGTTAATATAATAAATAAGTTATTTTTATATTACTCTATGTATACAGTTTAATCTACTTTTATAAATTTTAGAGTTTTACTATAATCCACAAAATCAATTTTTAAGAAATAGATACCGCTTTTTAGGTTTTCTATATTTATATTATTTTGATAATTAGAATTGTATGTAGTTATAACTTTTCCATCAATATTTAATATACTCATCTCTTTTATATGATTAACAACAGTTGGGTCTTTGATATCAAGTGAAATAGCAAACCTACTTGGATTCGGATAAATTGAAATAGAATTATATTGATCAAGTTCTTTAATGGAGTTGATTATTCCATTTGATGAAGTATCCGTTTTTAAAGCAAATGCTAACTCTGGTGAAGAATTAGTTGCTTGGGAAGTTCCAATTATTAATAAACTATCGCCTTTAAAAGAAAGTATCTTCTTCACTTTAAGGTTCGCATTATTACTAAAATGTTGAGACCATATTATATTACCTTGTAAATTGATTTTTGTAATTAATATATTTGAAAGTGAGTTATTGATGTTAGAGCTATTTTCTGTAGCAATAGCATAAAAATAATTGCCTGCTTTTGCTATACTATTGTTAGAGGTACTTGAATTTGTATCTGATTTTCCAGCAAATTGAACATTTTGTTCTGTACCATCAATATTATAAATAGAGATTCCGGCATCTAAACTGTTTTGCTGGTTTAAATAAGTAGGATGAAAAATAATGGAATTGGAAATAAATGTACTATCGGTTATTTCAACTGCACTTATTGGTCCTAGCAATGATTGGTTAGCATTAAATTGCGAATTAGTTGTCCGCAATGCAAAACTATCAAGTACATATAGGCTATCATCTACATTATATTGAAAAACACCAATACTCAATAAGGAATCAGGAGAATTTGCAAAATAGCTATATCCATTTTTATTTTTTATAACATCATAAAGCTCGACAGGATTCTGTTTTTGAATATGATAATCACTGATAACATTTCCAGTATTTAAGTTATGGAGTGAAATAAAACTAACATACAGATTTATAAAAGTATCATAATATTGTCCGATGTATATAATCGTTGAATCGGACACTTGCTTACTTTTAGTCACATTTCCATCTTCAATATAAACAAAGTTTTTCGTAATAAAATTGGTGTCAACTACAAAATCATAACATGATTTATCGGTACCAAATGTTGTAAAAGTGTTGCTAATATGTAATTCATTTTTTGCAAAAACAATATTTGAAAAGTAGCCATCTTCAGTTAAAGGCAGAGTGGTGTCTATTAAAACATTTCCATTAGGATTTATCTTAATAAATTTCGGATAAATTCTATTGGATGAAATTTCTTTCCCCACTAAATAAAAATTATCATTTAAATAAATAGCATCATTAATTATTACATCGTTAGAAGAGTTCGCATTATAAATTATATTTTGAGCTATTGATATCTGAAATATGCCTAATATAATTGTAAGCAGTAAAGTTGATTTTTTCATAAAAATAGAATTAGTCTAACAAACATAAGTAATTGTAAGTTCAAGTCATAAATAATAGCGATTTCTTTTTATTTTAAGTAATCGCAGATCAAAATAAAAAGTTAGGTTTGAATTAGAATAATTGTCGGCACTTTATGAAAACAAAAAAGATTAGCTAAAAAACTAATCTTTCTTCGTGGGCGCTATCCCGATTTGGTATCGGGATGACCTCCTGCTTTTAAGCATGGGGTATAAAACAAAAAAGATTAGCTAAAAAACTAATCTTTCATTGTGGGCGCTATCCCGATTTGTTATCGGGATGACCCCTCTGCTTAAAGCAGGGGATATAAAACAAAAAAGATTAGCAATTTGCTAATCTTTCATTGTGGGCGATACTGGATTCGAACCAGTGACCCCCTGCTTGTAAGGCAGGTGCTCTGAACCAACTGAGCTAATCGCCCTTGTTTTGCTTTTTGTTAAGCGGTTGCAAATATAGGAGAAATATTCATTATCCAAATAAAAAATTGAAAAAGATTTAGAAAATTTCTAAAGCTTCTGCTACTGTAAAAGTACTACCTCCAATAAATATTAAATCATAGGGGTTTGCATTTTTTTGAGCCGCTTCAATTGCTTCTTTGATAGAAGTATAGTTGGTGTTAGATAAATTGTTTTCGGTAAGTAGTTCACTAAGATTTCCTTTGGCTAAAGCTCTAGGAATTTTAGCTTCTGATACATAATAATGTGCTTTTCGGGGTAATACATCTAAAATCTTGGTCAAATCTTTATCATTAACTACTGCTATCACAAAATGTAATTGCTCATATTCTAATTCTAAAATTTGTTGAACTATATTTTTAATTCCAGCTTCATTATGTCCAGTATCGCAAATGGTTAATGGATTTTCAGATAAAATCTCCCACCGACCTCTTAATCCCGTGTTTTCAACTAATCGATTTAATCCATTCTGTATTTGTTCTGATGTGATCTTAAATTCAAGCTGTAAAATTTTAATGGAACTCAAAATAGTTTTTAGATTGGACTTTTGATAATTACCTTTTAGTTGAAAAGAATAGGCATCCACAACATCATCTTCTGCGAAGGTTATTTTTGAGTTCATTTTATTGGCTTGAGCAATAAAAATTGTTTCTACACCTGATTTTTCGCCTATCACCACTGGAATGTTCTGCTTAATAATTCCTGCTTTTTCAAATGCAATTTTTTCTAAAGTATCGCCTAGTAAAGCTTGATGATCAAAACTGATATTAGTAATGATAGAAAGTATTGGTGTAATAATATTGGTGCTATCTAATCTGCCACCTAAACCTGTTTCTATAATCGCAATATCTACATTTTCATCGGCAAAATAATTAAATGCTAATCCAACAGTCCATTCAAAAAAGGAAGGTTTAATTTCACTAAAGATGTTTTGATGTTTTTCTACAAATGAAATAACTGTCTCTTCAGGAATCATCTCCCCATTGATGCGGATTCGTTCTCTAAAGTCCAATAGGTGAGGCGAGGTGTATAAACCAACTTTGTAACCGGCTTCTTGTAAAATGGAAGCCAATGCATGTGAAACAGATCCTTTTCCATTGGTGCCTGCTACGTGAATACTTTTAAATTTAGTTTCAGGATGATTTAATACTTCTGAAATAGCTAAGGTATTGGTTAAGTCTTTTTTAAATGCGGAATTGCCAACTTTTTGAAATAGGGGTAATTGACTAAATAAATAATCAATTGTTTCCTTATAATCCATTAATTTAAAATGAAAATAAAAGTCATTTGACCTTTTTGCTCTTGAGCAGCATTGGGGTTTGCATTGAATTTTGTATTTATAGCAGCTTTTTTAGCTTTATCATACAATATGGAACTTGCAGTAGTCGATCCTCTAGCTCCTGGAGTAGCTCTTACTACTTTTCCTGTTTTATCTACAATAATATCTACTACTACTTTTCCCTCTTCTTGAGAATTGTCTTTAATTCTAGGTGCGCCCAACATACTTCTTCCTGAAAGATTAAAAGTGACACCGTTTCCTGATCCACCTCCAACTCTGTTAGTGCTGTTAGGGTCTCCATTAATATCTCCCTGGTCGCCATTTTGATCTGTATCACCTTCGCCTTGATTATTAGAAGATTTATTTTTCCAATTGCTCAACGCATCTGATAAATTTTTATCTGGTTTTGGTTCCTCTTTTACAACTTCTTTAACTTCCTTCTTTTCTTTCTTCTTTTTCTCTTTTTTCTCTACAGCAGGGGCTACAGTATTATTTTGAGTCAATACTTCTTCTTCTGCTGTTTCAGTCGGGTTAGAAACTTCTTCTATTGTATTGTCAATTTGCTCTTCGTTTTGAGTGCTTGCAACTTGTTCTGTGGGTTGTTGTTCACCCATTCCCATTTCTGTAGTCCCAAAATTGATCGTAATTCCTTCTTCCTCAGGTGGAGGATCCATGTAAGTCATACCAAAAAATATGAATACCAATATTAATGCAATATGCACTAATATAGTGGTTGTTAAACCTATTCTTTTATTTTTGGTTTCTAAAACGTCCATTTTAGTTGGGTTGTGTCGCTAGTACTAATTTGAATTTATTTCTATTAGCGATGTCCATTATTTTAACTGCTTCCTCAATTGGAATCTGCTTATCAACATGCAAAATAACAGACCCATCTTCTTTGCCTGCTAATTCTTGTATCAAATAAGGCTCCAAAAATTCAAACTGAACTTGTTTTTCATTGATATAATACTCGATATCTTTAGTTATTGATACTGAAACAGTTTGCTTGGCTAAAGTTTTACTAGAACTTGAAGGCAATAGTAATTTTAACGCATTAGGGCTTACCAATGTTGAGGTCAACATAAAGAAAATCAATAATAAAAATACAATATCCGTCATCGACGACATATTGAAATTTGCACTTACTTTATTTCTTGTTTTAATAGCCATTATGCAGGTTCATTTAAAATGTCTAAAAACTCTGTAGTTCTTGCTTCCATTCTAAAAACTACTTTTTCAACTTTCGCCACCAATGAGTTGTAACCAATGTAGGCTACTATACCTACAATTAAACCAGCGATAGTAGTTACCATGGCGGTATAAATTCCTTCTGCCAGCATTCCTACATCAATATTTCCACCAGCAGCAGCCATTTCGTGAAAAGCCAACACCATCCCTAAAACTGTTCCTAAAAATCCAATCATAGGAGCTGCGCCTGAGATAGTTGCTAGTGCTGCTAAATTAGTTTCAAGCTTATAGAGCTCTAATTTCCCTGTGTTTTCAATTGCCGCTGCAATATCACCTAAAGGTTTACCAATTCGATTAACACCTTTTTCAATCATTCTTGAAATAGGGGTAGGAGTACTTCTGCATAAAGCTTTAGCAGCGTCAATCTTACCATCATGAATAAAATCTTTTATTTGATTCATGAAATGCTCATCTTCTTTAGCTGCCTTATTGATTGTTAAATACCTTTCTATAAAAATATAGATGGCTATGATGGACAAGATAAAAAGTGTGGACATAATTATTATTCCACCAACACCACCAGAGGTGATGAGTTGCATAATAGAAAGTGTTTCTTCTTTAGGCATTATAGCAGTGCTGTCGCTCAATTGTGCAGCAGCTTCACCCGTTACGTTAATTTGTAATAACATTGTTCTGAACATCAAATAAAGATTTATAGCTGCTAAATTAGCTTACTAATAGTAAAAATGAATCTACTTTATCAGTATTTGTAAACAGTCAAATGTTAGCTTTATTGTGTTTATTACAATTTAATGGTAAAGTAAAATGAAGAAACCTGCTCCTAAAATATAGCCTAGAAAGGCTAGCCAACTTATATTTTTTAGATACCAGAAGAAAGAAATTCTTTCCATTCCCATTGCTACAACACCTGCTGCTGAACCAATTATAAGCATTGATCCACCTGTTCCTGCTGCATAAGCTATAAAATGCCAAATATGGTCATCCATCACGAATGTGTTCATGTCAAACATTCCCATACTTGCTGCTACTAAAGGCACATTATCTATTATGGCTGATCCTACACCTAAAAGTAAAACAAAATACTTATTGTCCATTACCAATTGCACATCTTGACCAAATTTAAAGATAAGGCCTAATGATTCTAATGCTGCTACTGTCATTAAGATACCTAAGAAAAATAGAATCGAAGGTAATTCAATTTTCGATAAAGCTTTAAGTGTTGGACTTTTCATGTGATGAACAGTTTGATCTGAATCTTCATGGCTTGAAACTACATTCATGCTAAACTGTCGATTACTTACTAACTCTGCAATAAGACCAACAATAGACAAGGAAAGCATCATGCCAACATAAGGAGGAAGGTGTGTAACTGTTTTAAAAATAGGGACGAAAACAATCATTATTAATCCTAAATACAACATCCTAGGACCCATTTTATTAGTTTCACCCTCGTCTTCTACTTCAGGTAGTTTACCTTTAAATGCAGGTAAAAAGGAAGCTATAGTGACAGGTAATGCCATACATAAAAATGAAGGTACAATTAGATACTCTATTAATTTAAAGGTAGATACTCTATGACCCATCCATAGCATAGTGGTAGTTACATCTCCAATTGGAGACCATGCTCCACCGGCATTCGCTGCCACAACTATCAAACCTGCATACCAAAGTCGAGTTTCGCTATCGGGAATTAATTTCCTTAAAATAGTAATTAGAACTATAGTAGCTGTTAAATTATCTATGATAGCAGATAAAATAAAAGCCAAAATAGAAACAATCCAAAGCAAAGTTCTTTTACTATTGGTTTTAATGTATTTCTTAATGGTGGAAAAACCATCGAAATGATCGATGATTTCTACAATCGTCATTGCACCAACTAAGAAAATTAAAATTTCACAGGTTTTCCCAAAATGATGAAGCAAAGTGCTTTCTAAAGTGTGCAAACGCTCTTCATGACCGAGAAGGTTAAAATTCTCCATCAATTTATGGGAATGAGAGTCAAACCATTGTGTGAAGCTGTCTAATCCAAAAGCTACTAAAGCCCAGGCTAAAGACATCATTAAAAGTGCAGGAACTAGCTTGTCTATTTTTAAGCTATGTTCAATAGTAATTGCAAAGTATCCTAAAATGAATACTATTACAATGATTGTTTCAAATCCCATTTTGAGTTAAATTAATTTACTTAAGGCAATACTGAAGGCATTTTTAGCAATACCTACTTTGTCTGATTTTTTAGCGTATGCATCTTCCATAGCTTTCTTAATAACATTAGAAGTGTCTGAGAAAATGGCTTCATCTGTCATTTTTGCACCTGGTTTCATCAAATACGCAAAAACTCTCGCCATACCACAATTTGAAATAAAATCAGGAATCACACTTATTTGATTGTCTGTGTAATCTGCTATTGGCCCAAAAAAGATTTCTTGATCGGCAAATGGAACATTAGCACCTGAAGAAATAACTTCCATGCCGCTGTTAATAATTCTTTCAACTTGGTCTTTGGTAATTAATCTTGAAGCAGCACAAGGAATAAATATATTCGCTTCAATATCCCAAATTTTACTATTTACTTCATCAAAGCTGAGCATATTATCAGCTTTTAGTGCGTTTCCATCTTTATTTAGGAATAATTCACGAATTTCTTCCAAGCTAAAGCCCTCTTCTTTAATTAATCCACCTACACGGTCAATTATTCCAACTATAATAGCTCCCTCTTGCGCTAAATAATAGGCTCCTGCGGCTCCTACATTTCCCCAACCTTGAACAATTACTTTTTTACCTTTTACAGTAGAATTGTGATAGATAGAATAATAGTGTTTCACTGATTCTGCTACTCCATATCCGGTTATCATATCAGCAATAACGTAATTTCTACTAACTTCAGGACTGTATTCTTTGCTGCTAATTTGCTTTAAAACGCCATTTCGCAGTTGACCTATTATATTAATTTTTTCTGCTTCAGAAGGTTGATAATGACCAACAAAAACTCCTTCTTGTGGATGCCAAACACCACAAGATTCGGTAATTGGAATCACTTCATGAATTTCATCTACATTCATGTCTCCACCCGTACCGTAATAGTTTTTCAATAAAGGAGCTACTGCTTTGTACCATCTTTCTAGTACACCTTTCTTACGAGGATCTTTAGGGTCAAAATTAATTCCTGATTTTGCGCCACCAATTGCAGGACCTGAAACAGTAAATTTTACTTCCATTGTTTTGGCTAATGAGGTTACTTCATGCTTGTCTAAACCAACTCGCATTCTAGTTCCACCACCGGCAGCACCACCTCTTAAAGAATTTATTACTACCCAACCTTCAGCTTCTGTTTCAGAATCTTTCCATTCAAAAACTATTTCTGGTTGTTTGTTCTCGTATTTCTTAAGTAAATCTTGCATTGAAAATTATTTTGCAGCAAATGTATAAAAACTATCTTTTATGAAAAGAATAATGCAAGTATTTAACTTAAATATATTGCACCTGAGCAATGAGCTCGTTTTGCAGCAGTTACTGAAGTAATTGTATTTGGGATTTCCAAAACTCTCAATAGTCCTAAAAATGCAAAGATAATGGCTTCTTTAAATTCAATAATTTCAGATTTTGGTAAAATTATTTCAGCGTTTGTTTTTGATTTTAATTGATTGATAAAGTAATTGTTGTGTGTCCCTCCACCACTTATTAATATATTTTTTATAGCTTTTGAATTAATTTCAGTTGCAATTAAATCGCTGAAAAGTTCAATTAAAGTTGAAAGTTTATCTTCAACATTTAATTCTAATTCATTTAATAATGGATTAAAATTTTTATTTATCCATTCAACACCTAATGATTTTGGGGAAGCTTGTTGAAAATATGCAAGTGATTTTAAGTTTTGAAGTAATTTTTCTTGAAATGTTCCTTTTTGTGCCATTTCCCCATTTTTATCAAATTCTTTATTCTTTTGATTCGCCAATAAATTCATAGGAATATTAAAGGGGCAAACATCGAAAGCCAATAATTGACCATTCTCTAGAAAAGAAATATTAGCGATACCACCTAAATTCAAACAAGCATCATATTCTGAAAATAATAATTGATCACCAATTGGAACTAAAGGTGCACCTTGTCCCCCTAAGGCAACATCTGAAGATCTAAAGTCTGACACTGTTTTTATCCCTGTTTCTACTGCTATAATTGCCGCATTTCCCAATTGATACGTTAATTTTTTATCTATTTGATGAAAAACAGTATGACCGTGACTGCCAATTAAATCAATTTTAAAGTTGAGCTGTTTCTTAATTTTATTGATGCAATCTGACGCGAAATATGCCCAATCATTACTTAATTGAATTAATTCAAAACCACCTGAGTCGATACAGCAGGATAATCTTTTCTTTAGATCAGTGGTATAGTCAAATGTTGAAGCATTTATGACCTTAAAACTCCATTTATCAAGATTTTGCTCAAATTTTATAACAGCCACATCTAAACCATCTAATGATGTTCCTGACATAATTCCTATTGCATGGTAAACATTATTCATATTAAAATTGGATTAAAACAGATGAAAGCATTATTTTTGCAGTCTTGCTAAATTAAAAGAAATAAAATTACATTATATATTATGGATTTTCAATTATCAGAAGAACATATTGCAGTAAGAGATGCTGCAAGAGATTTTGCCCAAAACGTTTTGAAACCAGGCGTTATTGAAAGAGATGAAAAACAACAATTTCCTAAAGAAGAAATCAAGCAATTAGCTGAGTTAGGTTTTTTAGGAATGATGGTGGATCCAAAGTATGGTGGTGGCGGTATGGATACCATCTCCTATGTATTGGCGATGGAAGAAATATCTAAAGTAGATGCGTCTACCTCTGTAGTAATGTCTGTAAATAACTCATTGGTTTGTTGGGGTATTGAAAAATATGGAACAGAAGAACAAAAACAAAAATATTTAGTGCCGTTAGCAAAAGGAGAAAAAATTGGAGCATTTTGTTTGTCTGAGCCCGAAGCAGGTTCTGATGCTACTTCTCAAAGAACAACTGCAATAGATAAAGGAGATCATTATTTATTAAACGGTACAAAAAACTGGATAACAAATGGTGGTACAGCATCTTACTATATAGTTATTGCTCAGACTGATGCGGATAAAAAACATAAGGGTATCAATGCTTTTATAGTTGAAAAAGAATGGGAAGGTTTTACTGTAGGAGCAAAGGAAAACAAAATGGGAATTCGTGCATCCGATACCCATACTTTAATGTTTACTGATGTAAAAGTTCCTAAAGAAAATAGAATAGGAGAGGATGGTTTTGGATTTTCATTTGCTATGAAAGTACTTTCAGGCGGAAGAATTGGAATCGCGGCTCAAGCCTTAGGAATTGCATCAGGAGCTATGGAATTAGCTATTGGTTATTCTAAAGAAAGAGAGGCATTTGGAAAACCAATTCACAAACATCAAGCAATTGCTTTCAAATTGGCCGATATGGCTACTAATGTAGAAGGTTCAAGATTGTTGTGTTTTAAAGCTGCATGGTTGAAAGACCAAGGGATAAACTTTGATAAGGAAAGCGCTATGGCGAAGGTTTTTGCTTCCAAAACTGCAATGGAAGTTTCTACTGAAGCAGTTCAAGTGCATGGTGGATATGGTTTCGTGAAAGAATACCATGTTGAAAGATTGATGAGAGATGCTAAAATTACCCAGATCTATGAAGGTACTACCGAAGTACAGAAGATTGTCATCTCAAGGTCTGTTTTAAAGTAATAACCTAATGCAGGTTAATCGGTTCTGAATTACACTCCGAAAGTTTTCAAGTTTTCGGTAGAATTGATTCTTAAGTAAATCAGAATCAATAGATAAAATTTTACGGAAAGGTTATTTAGATTGTTGACAGATCTAAATAACCTTTTTTTATTATAAAAATTCTACTAATTTTTCTAATGCAACACCTCTGCTGCCTTTTATTAGGATGGTTTTCTGTGCCAAATTGTTCTTTTTTAAATAATCTTCCATCAATTCTCTCTTTTCATAAAAAGTAAAATCAAATTGATTTTTAAAAGCATTAAAGTTGCTACCGATTAAATAAATCTCTTTAAAATGAAGCGATTTTATATAATTTAAGATATCTTGATGTTCTTGAGGGCTATCTTTTCCTAATTCAAACATATCTCCAAGAATTAAAACTTTATTAGAGGCTTTGATAACATTGAAAGATTCAATTGCTACTTTCATACTTGATGGATTAGCATTGTAAGCATCTAAAAAAAGCTTATTCTTTTTAGTTTCTACCAATTGGGAACGATTGTTAGATGAAACGTATTGAGATAAAGCATAATTTATATCATTTTCATCTACCTCAAAATAATTACCAATACAAACAGCAGCAAGCATATTATCGTAATTATAAACGCCAAATAATTGACTCTCGATTGCTTTTGTAGATTTTGTAGTTGCATCTTTATAGCTCCAATTCCATGCAAATTTTAGATGTGGATTGGATGATTCAAGGCTTCCTTCTAAATTCGCTTGGTTATTTTTGCCGTAAGTTATTTTATTCAAGTTGGATGACATATTCATTAAAATATCAGAATCTGCGTTGACAAATACCAATCCATCAATACTTTTAATCCAATCATATAATTCACCTTTGCCTTTTATAATACCTTCTACGCCGCCAAAACCTTCCAAATGCGCCTTACCGATATTAGTGATTAAGCCGTAGTTTGGTTCAGCTATTTTACACAAATCTTCTATTTCTTTTTGATGATTGGCTCCCATTTCTATGATAGCCATTTCATGCTTTTCAGTTATAGATAATATGGATAGGGGCACGCCTATGTGATTATTTAAATTCCCGAAAGTAAAATAAGTGTTGTATTTTTTATTTAAAACTGCAGCCAAAAGTTCTTTGGTGGTTGTTTTCCCATTTGAGCCAGTTATGCCAATTATTGGCGTATTTAAGCTTCTACGATGATAATTGGCTAATTGTTGAAGACATTCTAAAACATTTGAAACCAAGAAGGTTTTAGATTGATCTATATTTTCTTGTTTTTCATCAATCACCACAAAAGCAGCTCCATTTTCTAATGCTTGTTTTGCAAAGGTGTTTCCATTAAAATTTTCGCCTTTTAATGCAAAAAATAGACAGTTTTTCTCAATTTTTCTTGTATCGGTGCAAACTGTAGTTGAAGAAAGATAAGCTTGATATAATTTTTTAATTTCCATATGGCATAAAAAAAGCCCTTTCATCTCGATTTCAACTTTAGCTGAAACAGTTCTGAAAGGGCTGTGTATTTTTTATATTATTTAATATCCTAAACCAGTTGGGCTTCCCACTCTAGTCATAGCACATCTAAATCCTAAATAAGGAGATGATTGATCTTCGTCTAAGTATCTTCTAGTGCCTGGAGTTAACCAATAAGCTCTATCATTCCAAGAACCACCTTTATATACTCTAGCTCTATCACTGATTAAGGATGTTTTTCCATAATCATACATAGCATTAGCACCTTTCTCATTATAAGTAGAAGGAGTTTCATAGTAAATACTTGATTGCATATCGCCATCTTCGTAGTTAATTACGTCAGCTTGCTTGTAATTTCTTCTTTCTTGAAGATTGTCATCTTCCACATTTACTTCTCTTCTTCTCAATCTACCAAGGCTATCTTTTTCTGCGATATAACCATCAGCATCTCTCAATTCAGTAGTAAATACATTACCTCTAAATGGTCTAAAGTCATTTACATCTTCAAAAGTAAGTGGACGATAAACATCCATTACCCATTCAGAAACATTACCTGCCATATTATATAAACCATAATCATTCGGCCAGTAAGAATAAACTGGAGCAGTAATTTCGGCGTTATCATTTAAATAACCTGCAACTCCCATGTTGTCACCATTTCCTCTTTTGAAGTTGGCAAGCATATCACCAAGGTATTTATCATCGGCATTTCTAACACCGTGACCATTCCAAGGATAAAATTTCTTTTCTATAACTAATTCACCAACAGTGTTTCCTAATAAACCATAAGCGGCATATTCCCACTCAGCTTCAGTTGGTAATCTATAATCAGGAAGTAAAATTCCATCTTCCATTCTTACATTTCTAGTTTCCTTATTAGGATCTAAATCAATTAAACCATCTACTCTTTTCCCACTTTCATACTGTCCTGCCATGTAAGCATCCGTATTGAAGTTGTCTTCATTGATTTGATTTGGATAGTTTTCAAATAAACCTTCTCTAATTAAAATGTATTCGTTTACTCTATCTGTTCTCCAAGAGCAATAGTCAGTAGCTTGCAACCAATTTACACCAACAACAGGATAATCTCTGTATGCAGGATGTCTTAAATAGTATTCTACATAAGGTTCGTTGTATGCTAATCTGCTTCTCCAAACTAATGTATCTGGTAAAGCTTTTTTGTAAACTTCAGGATAATCTATACCAAAAACTCTAGAAACCCAGTATAGGTATTCTAAATAATGTAAATTGGTAACCTCTGTTTGATCCATATAAAAGGAAGAAACTGTTACCGTTCTTGGTTTATTATTCCAATCATAAAAGATATCTTGCTCTGTTCTACCCATGGTAAATCTACCTCCTTCAATCAAAACTAGGCCAGGTCCAGTTTCTTGATCATAATAAGCGTTTTTTTCAAAACCCCCATTATCAGGATCGTTATAAGCCCATCCTGTAGAAGATGATCTTTCTTTAGAGCAAGAAAACAATGTTGCTGCTCCTATAAATAAAAGGAAAAAATATTTAAAACTTTTCATAATTTCTAAGTATTATAATTTTCAAAAGTAGTGATTTTTATTATTTGTTTGTTTATAACTAAAAAGATGGACAGCTTATTGTCTTGAACTTAACTTTTCTTGGTGGGCAAGGGAAGTTAATTCGCATAGAAAGTTCGTGTGAACCTGCTGCTTTATTACTTAATCTGCTTGTTGTAATATCATAACTGTATCCAAATTTAAATTGTTCTGTTTCAAATCCAATTAAGACAATAAATGCATCATTTATTCTGTGCCATAGCCCAAAAACAACTGGTCCTTTATTAAGGTATAATCCTATATTAATTTGTTGAAATTTACCTTGTTGCTGAAAAAGCACATTAGGAGACCAACTCATGTCTTCATTTCTAATCCCAAAAGGGAGTACTGCTCCTGCATGCGCTGTATATTTCCGCGGTAGGACTGTATTATCGCTCAAAAAAGTTTCAGTAGGTTCTGTTAAATGATGAACGGCTGCTCCAAAATAAAATTTTTCGCTAAAACCTAAAATTCCTGCAGAGGCATCAAAAAAGCCTGAATTTTCGCTGCCAATTTGTTCTTGTGTACTATAAACATATCCTCTATAAGGGTCTATCATATCACCAAAACGTAAATTGGCAGTATTTAATGAACGCTGCATATAACTACCTTGGGCTCCAAACTTGATAGAAAATTTTCTATTCACTTCTAATTGATAAGAATACATTAAACTGACGTTGGTGGTATTTAATACTCCTTCACCTGCTTGGTCGTTCATAATCAATAAACCTAGACCACCATTTAACTTATCAAAATTTTGATCGTAACTAGCGCTATAGTTAATAAAAGAATTATCAATACCTGGCCATTGATTTCTATAATTTAGGTTTAATCTTGGACATTTAGCTGTACCTGCAAATGCAGGATTAAGATATAAAGGGTTAGCATAAAACTGTGTAAATTCAGGATCTTGAGCATACGTTGCTGTAGATATTGAACTTATCAGGATAAGCGCAAGGATATAAATAGAAGATGACCGCACTAGTTTATTTTGCATGGAGGACAAATATAGTTAAACAAACGTTAATTTAGCTAAAGTTATTTTCATTAATCTTATTTTTTTTTAAAAACTTCACAATAATAATGAAATGTAGTCGTTCTTTGTGCAACTAATTAAACTAATTTCGCATCGTAAGTTTAAATTCCATTATATATGAATATGATTAAACGAAAAAAAAGCACAATAGTTACATTCACCTTAGCTTTATTTTGGGCGAATTTACTTTTTTCTCAAACAAATCAATATAAAATTGATGAATTTTCTGTTCAAAAGGAGAATCTTTATGAGAATTTATCTAAATCTTATCTTACTTTTAAAGGGGCTAACTATAATTTTGAGGAATCAGACTTGCCTTATTTCAATACTCAAAAAGAGATAGCATCCAATCAAGAATTTTCCAATGTTTCTTTAATTAATTCTAAAATTTCTACCATTACAGCGCAGGAAATTAAAAATGAATTAATAAAACTATCTGTACCGACTGAATTTAAAGTGGAAGTAACCTACTCATATTATAGAAAGCAAAAGAGAGCTAATTTTACCATTTACCCTATTCGATTAAATAAAGCAACTAATCAATATGAAAGATTAGAATCTTTTGACATCAAATATGATAAGTCAAATAAAATAGGTCAGAGAAATTATAATAAAGCAGCTAATTTTTCATCTAATTCGTTATTAGCTAACGGAGAATGGTTTAAAATAGCAGTAGCTAAGGATGCTGTATTTAAATTAAATGCAGGATTTTTTCAAAGGATGGGTGTGGATATAGTTAATGTAAATCCTCAAACAATTAAAATTTACGGGAAAGGTGCAGGTATCCTAAAGGCAGCGAATTCCAAAAATAATTATGATGATTTGCAAGAGTTAAGTATTCAAGTAATTGGTGAAGAGGATGGGATTTTTAATACCAAAGATTATGTTTTGTTTTATGGTCAAGGGCCGCATGAAAAAAGATTTGATTCTATAAATAATAAATTTAGACATGTAAATAATGTATATAATGATTCTACTTATTACTTTTTAACTTTTGGTGGAACAATGGGTAGACGATTAGCAATTCAAAATAATTCAACTGCTACACCAACTCATTTAGTTAATAGCTTTAATGATTTTCAATTTTATGAAAATGATAAGGTTAATTTTTTAAAATCCGGTCAATTGTGGGTAGGAGAGCAGTATGATGCTATTACATCTTATCAGTTCAACTTTAATTTTCCCAATATTGATAAAAATTCACCGGCAAGAATCGATGCTAGTTTTTATGGAAGATCCGCTACTGCTAGTAACATAACTGTTTCTGTTGGAAATTCTTCCACTTCTTCTACAATTCTTCCTTTAAATCTAAACGCTTACTTATCAACTTATGCGAATGGAGTAAATACAGTCAATATTTTTAATCCAACAAGTCCTAATGTAACGGTAAATACATCATACAGTAAGCCACAATCATCTTCTAAAGCTTGGTTAAACTTTATAGAAGTGAATGTAAGAAGAAATTTAAATTTTGTTGGAAATCAAATAATTTTTAGTGATTTTGTTTCTGCTGATAGCGGGAATGTAAGTCGATTTGAAATTGTAGGACAATTGCAAAATAGTCTAGTTTGGGATATTTCTAATATGTATGATATAAAATTGCAGAGATTAAATATAACTCCTGGTAAAGCAACTTTTACATTACCAACTAACAGTTTAAAAGAGTTTGTAGTGTTTGATGATGGTGATACAGCTGTAAATTTTGTTTCAAGAGTTACTAATCAAAATTTGCATGCACTTTCAAACATAGATTATATAATAGTAGCACATCCTTTATTTTTGCAAGATGCACAAGTTTTGGCTGAATTTCACTCCAATAGTGGATTGAGAGTAGAAGTAGTTACTCCACAGCAAATTTATAATGAATTCAGTTCAGGATCTCAAGATCCAGTTGCTATAAGAACATTTATGAGAATGCTTTATGAGCGTGCTACTACTCAAAATGATTTACCAAAATATCTATTACTATACGGAGATGGGTCTTATGATAATAGAGATCGTTTAGCTGCAAATACTAATTTTATTGTCACCTTTGAAAGCTCTAATTCTACTAATCCAATTTCAAGTTATGTTAGTGAAGACTATTTTGGCCTGTTAGATATCAATGAAGGAACATATAGTACAAGTGATGTTGTAGATATTGGGATTGGAAGATTACCAGTAAAAAATGCTAAGGAATCTCAAAGTGTATTAAATAAAATTTTAAATTATGGAAATGGACAAACCTTAGGTTCCTGGAGAAATGAATTTGTTTTTATTGCTGATGACGGAGATAATACTGTTCATATGAATCAAGCAAATGTTCTAGCCCGAAGATTGGATTCTGTTCCTGAATTTAATATAAATAAAATATATCTGGATGCTTATCCATTGGCTTCTACTCCAGGTGGGGATAGATATCCTCAAGTGACTAATGCAATTAATGCAGCTGTAGATAAGGGTGTATTGATGTTGAATTTTACAGGTCATGGTGGTGAAACAGGGTGGACTGCTGAGCGAGTAGTAGGTATGAGTGAAATATTTTCTTGGGATAATTCTAAGAAGTTACCTTTGTTCATTACTGCAACCTGTGAATTTAGTCGGTTTGATGATCCTGCTAGGAATTCTGGAGGTGAAGTAGTTTTACTCAATGAAAAGGGCGGTGGTATAGCTCTAATGACCACTACTAGAGTCGTGTTTGCAGCTGCTAATTTTGTTTTAAATGATTCTTTATATTCATCAATTGTTTCAAATTTAAGTAATAATTTGTATCGGATAGGAGATATTTTTGCAGATACAAAAGCAAAGTTGCATGGTTCTACCAATGCTAGAAATTTCGTTCTCTTAGGTGACCCTGCTATACGATTAGTATTTCCTAAGAATAAAGTTATTACAACTCATATTAATGGTAAGCCATTGAATAATAAGGACACTCTTAAAGCTCTTAGTAAAGTAAATGTAAGAGGTTACATATCAGATGAGAATGGGAATATTTTAAATAATTTTAATGGTATTGTTTATCCTACTGTTTTCGATAAGTTTAAGAATTTGAGTACGTTAAATAATAGAGGAATTGGAGCTTATAAATACAAAGCCCAAAATTCAATTTTATTTAAAGGGAAGGCAAAGGTAATTAATGGTGAATTTGAGTTTAATTTTATAGTACCAAAGGATATTTCTTACAATATGGGAGATGGGAAAATTAGCTATTATGCAGATAATGGTATTGCAGATGCCAATGGTTTTACTAAAGAGTTTTTTATAGGGGGCACTTCCGGTGCAATTACCTCGGATGACCAAGGGCCTGAAATGGAAGTGTATTTAAACGATAAAGCTTTTGTGAATGGAGGTGTTACCAATGAGAATCCAAATCTTATTGTAGATATGTTTGATCTTCAAGGAATCAATACCGTAGGAAATGGTGTTGGACACGATTTGGTAGCTTACTTAGATGATAAAACAGATGAAACTTTTGTGTTGAATGAATTTTATGAATCCAAAATAGACGATTACAGTCGTGGAACTATTAAGTACCCATTTAAAGATTTAAAAGAAGGAATTCATAAACTAACTATCAAAGCATGGGATTCTTATAATAATTCTTCTTTAAAAACAATTGACTTCGAGGTTTATAAGGAGAAAGATGTAAAGATTGAGAATGTGCTAAATTATCCTAATCCATTTACTACCAAAACGCAATTTTTGTTTGAGCACAACCAGGCAGGGCAGGTGTTAGATGTAAAAGTTGATATATTTACAGTAAATGGTAAGTTGGTCCGATCTATCTACCAGACGGTACAAAATGAAGGTTACCTTTCAAGAAATATAGAATGGGACGGGCGAGATGATTTTGGCGATAAAATAGGTAGAGGAGTTTATGTATATCGATTAAAAGTATGGTCGAGAAATGGCTCCGTAGCTGAAAAGTTTGAAAAATTAGTTATTTTATAATAATCTTTAAAAGTCAACGTTAAGAATGCTTATATTTGTGCCCGTTTGTTTTTATTTTAAAATAGATTAATGAATTACAATAGAATAGCTCTCGCAGCTTCTTTAATAGTTGGAAGTGTATTTTCTTCTTATGCTCAAGTTAATCCTAGAGCAGAAAGAGCCAATAAGGTTCAACTAAATACAATCACCACAGCAGTGCCTTTTTTACTAATCACTCCCGATTCAAGATCAGGAGCTTTGGGTGATGCAGGTGTGGCCTTGTCTCCTGATGCCAATAGTATCCATAATAATCCTTCTAAGTTAGCTTTTATAGAAGATGATTTTGGTGCTTCTATATCTTATTCGCCTTGGTTGAGAAATTTAGTGCCCGATATCAATTTATCATATGTGTCTATTTTTAAGCGATTGGATAAGCGTTCTACCGTTGGTGCTTCGTTAAGGTATTTTTCATTAGGTAAAATTACTTTTACAAACGATCAAGGTCAATCAACAGGTGATGTAAACCCAAATGAATTTGCATTGGATTTGACTTATGCTATGAAATTAAGTGATTATTTTTCTGTAGGTGTTACAGCTAGAATTATCAGTTCAAATTTAACTCAAGGGCAAGCTGAATCTAAAACAGGATTTGCAGGTGCTGCAGATATTTCTGCCTATTATCAAAGTGATAAATTTAGATTAGGAGAATATGATGCTGTAATGAGAGCCGGTGTAAATATCTCAAATATTGGTTCGAAAATAGCCTATTCGGCTTCAGGTCAAGCAGATTTTATTCCTATTAATTTAAGAATCGGGCCATCCATTACAGTTGATTTGGATGATTACAACCAATTGACATTTGCTGTAGATATCAATAAATTATTAGTTCCAACACCACCAATTTATGATACAGCTAGAGATGCTCAGGGTAATCAATTGATTTTAGCAGGAGAAGATCCAAACAGAGGTATTGCTAGTGGAATATTTGGTTCATTTTCAGATGCGCCAGGCGGTTCTAAAGAAGAATTTAGAGAACTGAATTATTCAGCAGGTTTAGAGTATTGGTATGATCAACAATTTTCTGTTCGTTTAGGTTATTTCTACGAGAACCCTTCTAAAGGGAATCGTCAATTTTTTACAACTGGAATTGGATTGAAATTAAATGTAATTGGCATTGATTTGGCTTATTTAGTAGGTAATAAGCAAAGAAATCCTTTGGCGAATACGGTTAGGTTATCGCTTAAGTTTAATTTTGATGAAATGAAAGAAAATAACAAAGACAAATAATGAAAATTAAAGTTGGCTTTGGTTATGATGTACATCAGCTCTCAGAAGGAGCTGATTTTTATTTGGGTGGTATCAAAATTGAACACACTAAAGGAGCTACAGGTCATTCTGATGCCGATGTATTAATTCACACCATTTGCGATGCTTTATTAGGAGCTGCTAATTTGCGTGATATAGGATTTCATTTTCCGCCTACAGACAATCAGTATAAGGGAATAGATAGCAAAATATTATTGAAAGATGTAGTGGGCTTGCTTGAAAAAAAAGGTTTTCAAATTGGTAATATTGATGCTACTATAGCTTTAGAAAGACCTAAAATTAATCCACGTATTCCAGCTATGATTGCCACTTTAGCGCCAATTCTTAAAATTGATACTGAAGACATTTCTATCAAAGCTACTACCACCGAACGTTTAGGTTTTGAAGGTAGAGAAGAGGGTGTTTCTGCCTATGCGGTGGTACTGATTGAGAAGAGATAAGAATTGATCATTCAGCAGGACAAATTAAATAAATCCTAAAAATTACATCAATAAACCTTAAATTTATCCTTTCTAAATTCAAATAGAATGAAAAAAATAAAGAAAGAGATAATTCATAGTGAATATGATTCTATTGAGGAATTGAATGAGCGTGATGCTGAGTTATTAAAATTAGCTAAGGAGGTAAGTAAAAAAGCTTATGCACCTTATTCCAACTTTAGGGTAGGAGCAGCTGTTTTACTTGAAAATGGTGAGATTGTAACTGGTAATAATCAGGAAAATGTTGCTTATCCTTCTGGTTTATGTGCAGAAAGAGTGGCAATATTTCACGCAAGCGCAATTTTTCCGGATATTCCTTTTGTTACTATGGCTATTTATGCAGGTTCTGATCACGTAAAAGTTCCAGAAACCATAAGTCCATGTGGTGCATGCAGGCAAGTAATTATGGAATATAGACAAAAGCAATCTAATTCTATTCGATTGATATTAAAAGCTCAAGATGGTAAGATTTGGGCTTTTGACAGCATTAGTGATTTGCTTCCTTATGCTTTCGATTTAAAAGCACTTAAAAATAATCAATAAGTGCCTTTTAGTCGCTCAAATATTATAAATTTGTAATCCATTTTTAAAGACGGTGTAATGGCTAAAAAAACAACATCAAAGAAAACAACAACGAAGAAAGAGACAGGCAAGAAAAAAGAATTTTCTAAAGAAACTTATCTGCATTGGTATGAATCCATGCTTTTAATGCGAAAATTTGAAGAAAAGGCAGGTCAATTATATATTCAACAAAAAATTAGAGGTTTCTGTCATTTATACATAGGACAAGAAGCTTTAGTTGCAGGTGCAATATCTGCGCTAAAGGAGAGTGATAATATGATTACAGCTTACAGAGATCACGCACATCCAATAGGAAAAGGCGTACATCCTAATGCAGTTATGGCAGAGTTGTATGGCAAAGTTACTGGTTGCTCTAAGGGTAAAGGTGGATCTATGCATATGTTCGACAAAGAAAAAAGATTTTTTGGTGGTCATGGTATTGTAGGTGGTCAAATTCCTTTGGCTGCAGGATTGGCTTTGGCCGAAAAATATCAAAAAACTGATAATGTTACTGTTTGTTACATGGGTGATGGTGCAGTGCGTCAAGGTGCTTTTCATGAAGCATTGAATATGGCAATGACATGGAAGTTACCAGTAATTTATGTGATAGAAAATAATAACTATGCAATGGGAACTTCAGTTGAACGTACTTCAAATGTAACTGAATTACACAAATTGGGTCTTGCTTTTGATATGCCAAGTGAGCAAGTAGATGGAATGGCTTGTGAGCCAGTTCATGAAGCTTTTGAAAGAGCTGCTGCTAGAGCGAGAAAAGGTGATGGGCCAACTTTATTGGAAATGAAAACATACCGATATAAAGGTCATTCTATGTCTGATCCTGCTAAATACAGAACCAAAGAAGAGTTAGAAGGTTATAAATCTTTAGATCCTATCGAAAATGCATTGAAAGTGATTAAAGAAAAAAAATATGCTTCGGAAAAAGAGTTGAAAGCAATTCAAGATAAGGTGAAAAAGCAAGTACAGGAATCGGTTGACTTTTCAGAGAAATCTGAATTTCCAAAGGCAGAAGATTTGTACAAAGATGTTTATGTTCAAGAGGATTATCCTTTTATAAGAGATTAAAATATAATTAATTATGGCAGAAATAATTAAATTACCAAAATTGAGCGATACCATGGATGAAGGTACCGTAGCAAAATGGCATAAATCTGTAGGTGAACAAGTGAATGAAGGTGATTTGTTGGCTGATATAGAAACAGATAAAGCTACTATGGAGTTCGAATCTTTTCAGGAAGGTGTATTACTTTATAGAGGTGTTGACGAAGGAAAAACGGCAAAAGTAGATTCTATTTTGGCTATTATTGGAGAAAAAGGAGAAGATTATGAATCTCTTTTAACTAATGGGGCTTCAGATGATTCATCCGACAAAAAAACTTCTGATGATGAGTCTACAAAGGATGAATCTAAAGAAGATAATTCTTCGGAAGAGAAATCTGATAAAAAAGAATCTGAAAAAATAGATACTTCTTCGATTGATGCTACAATTGTAAAAATGCCAAAACTGAGCGATACCATGAAAGAAGGTACTGTCGCAAAATGGCATAAGAAAGTAGGCGATAAAATAAGTTCAGGCGATTTGATAGCAGATATTGAGACAGATAAAGCTACAATGGAGTTTGAATCTTTTTATGATGGAATAGTTTTATACCAAGGTGTTGCCGAAGGTAAATCAGCAAAGGTTGATGCTGTATTAGCTGTTGTAGGAGAAAAAGGTGCTGATTATGAAGCTTTAATTAAAAATTATGAGTCTTCCTCCGCTGGAGCTTCGGATGACAAGAAAGCTTCGGATGATAAATCTTCAAATACTGAAGGTTCAAAAGACAAATCATCCTCTTCGAATGATGAAGAAAGTTCAAAAGAAAAACCATCATATGCATCAGTAAATACTGAAAGTTCTGATGGTTCAAGAATAAAAGCTTCTCCATTGGCTAAGAAAATGGCAGCTGATAGAAATATTCAATTAACTGCTGTAAAAGGCAGTGGTGATAATGGCAGAATAACTAAGAAAGATATCGAGAATTATGCACCTCCTGCTAGTGGAGTTGCTGTGGCAGCAGCTGGAGAGGAAAATTTCGAAGAAAAAGAAATTTCTCAAATGCGTAAAACTATAGCAAAGCGTTTAGCTGAGAGTAAATTTACGGCACCTCATTTTTATTTAACGATAGAAATGGATATGGATAAAGCAATAGAAGCTAGAAAATCTATTAATGCGATAGAAGGAATGAAAATTTCATTTAATGATTTGGTAGTAAAAGCTGCTGCAATGGCTTTACAAATACATCCAAACGTTAACTCATCATGGTTAGGCGATAAAATTCGCATTAATCATCATGTGAATATAGGTGTTGCTGTAGCTGTTGATGAAGGTTTATTGGTGCCTGTAGTTAGATTTGCTAATACAAAGCAATTAAGTCAAATTGGCGCTGAGGTAAAAGAATTGGCTCAGAAAGCTAAAGACAAAAAATTACAACCACAAGAGTGGGAAGGCAGTACTTTTTCTATTTCTAATTTAGGAATGTTTGGTATTGAAGAATTTACAGCTATTGTAAATCCACCCAACTCTTGTATTATGGCAGTTGGTGCCATTAGGGAAACTCCTGTAGTTAAAGACGGACAAATAGTTGTTGGAAATGTGATGAAAGTAACTTTATCATGCGATCATAGAACTGTGGACGGTGCAACAGGTGCTGCATTTCTACAAACATTTAAGCAAATGATGGAAAATCCTGTTTCAATGTTGGCTTAAAATATAGATATTTAATAAAATAAAAAACCTCCAAAATCTGATTGATTTTGGAGGTTTTTTCTAAAATAGCATTTCGCAAAACATTAAAAATTTTTTAACTTCATGTTTTTGTTGGTTTACAGCTAATTTCTCTTTGGCTGTTCAAGTATTTAGTTTACAATTTAGTACCGATAAATTCCATAGCTTGCTCAAGTCTTGGCAAACCTGAAGAAGAACTAGGATAAGAATTGAAAATGAATTTGATTCTAATTTCATTAAGTTCAGAATTATATTTCATATTTATATCCGTGAAATTTGTAGCATAATAACCAAATGGATATTGACAAGTATTAGTATCAATAATAGCTGTTTGTGAAAAATTAAATTCTTTAAACACTCCTCCATCAGAACTTTGCAAACGCTTTAAACACCCAGCGTTTACTAAATTATAGATATACCTATGCCATAAATTACCATAGCAAGGGTCAGGATTGGGATTAGAAACTCTACTTTTATGGATAATTTTTATATTAAATAATCTAGTAGGGTCATTTGTCAAATAACCCCTAAATTCGCCGAAAATAGGAGATTCTTTTTCAGTAACAAAATAAATGCTTTTCGTTACAGTATCTTGTAGTTTCTCGATAGTAGTGCAGTTCGTATCAATCAAACGCTCTGAAATTAATTGTATATTCAAATTTTGATATAAAATATCAGGACAATCAAAATCTAAATAAAACTCTTTTTCGATAAAATCTCTTGCGTCAGAGCCTACTTTCCATTGATAGCTATCTGCAGTGGAATCTTTAGCTACAAAATATATTCTTGCTGGAGCAAAAAATGTATCAGATTTAATAATTCTCACTGAAGGCAAGTGAAAGATATCTCTAGTTTCAGTATCAAAATCTGCACTTACGGCATCAGTTTTCCCAAAGCAAGGGTCATAATTAGGGCATGCAGGATTGGAGGCATCACAGCAAGGAGCATCATCTTCTTTCTTACAAGCAGTAAAAAAAAGAGAAAAAATTAAGAGGAGAATTAGAAAGTAATTTGGGCTGAAATTTTTCATATTTATCAGTCGTTAGTTCCTGATAAAAATACAATAAAAAATAAACAATAATTTTAAAAAAAACCTCCAAAATCAATCAGATTTTGGAGGTTTTTTTGTGACTAATTATTTTACTATTAGTTTACAACCATTCTACCTACCATAGCAGGATAATGTCCTGGATAAGTGCAGATGTAATGATAATTTCCTGCTGCTGGAGCAGTAAAAGTAATAACTATCTCTTCGCCATTGGTAGCGATTTTAGTATGAGCAATTATTCGCTTATCATCTGGAATGTAATCGTTATCTGCTCCTGCTTTAATACCCTCAGTTGCTACTTCTTCACCAATACCTTCAGGAATTAATACGAAATTGTGCAACATAGCAGGATCAGAAGAATTATTTGTAAAATGCAATGTTACTTCCTGACCTGCTTCCACAGTTAAGGATTTAGGCTCAAACGCCATTTCTGCCATGTTTTCGCCTTTTGCAATTAGTTTTATTTCAACCGGCTCTGGTGTTTCTGATTTACTTTCTTCTACTTTTTCAGTTTTAGTAGTTGTGTCAGTAGTTTCTTTTTTACTGTCTGTGTTTCCTCCGCAAGCCATTAAGAAAAGGACTAAAACACCTAATGAAATTGATTTTAAATGATTCATAGTTTTTATATATTTAATGAAAATTCGTGATACATTTACAACATCAAATCTTCTTAAATGTTTAAAAAAATTATCCGTTGGGCGGTAAAGTTAATCCTTATATTTTTTGGCTTGACTATTTTTTCTGTTTTACTTTTTAAATTTGTCAATCCGCCTATCACACCCTTCATGATTGTGAAATATTTTGAAAATTCATCGAATACTATTCAAAAGGATTGGGTTAGTTTTGATGAAATGAGTCCTAATTTGCCACTCGCAGTTATAGCCGCGGAGGATCAAAAATTTTTAGATCATTTTGGTTTTGATGTAGAAGCTATTGAAAAAGCATTGGATAATAATAAAAAAGGTAAAAAGGTAAGAGGAGGCAGTACAATAAGTCAGCAAACAGCCAAAAATGTATTTTTAACTCCATCGAGAACTTGGGTAAGAAAAGGGTTAGAAACCTACTTTACTTTTTTAATTGAAGTTTTTTGGTCAAAAAAGAGAATTTTAGAAGTTTATCTAAATGTGATTGAGCAAGGAGATGGTATTTATGGTGTGCAAGCATCTGCTATAGTTAATTTTAATAAAGATGCAAAAAAAGTGAGTCAATCTCAAGCAGCATTGATGGCGGCAGTTTTGCCCAACCCAATTAAATTTAAAATAGCTAATCCTTCTTCTTATGTTCGTTCTCGGCAGTATTGGATTGTAGGTCAAATGTATAATGTGGGTGGTGTAGCTTTATTGAAGAAATTGGATGAGTAGATTAAATACAAAGGGCATATTATTCATTTTATTTTTTGTTTTATTGAGCAACCAACATATCTACTCTCAAAATATTAAAAAGTTTAAAACATTAGGCTTTGCCGAAAAAGTATGGGCAATAACACATCCATTTATTGCCAAAAAAGCTTTAGAAATATCTTTATCTGCTAATAAATTAGTTGAGTTAGACAGCATCAAAAGTAAAGTAGGAAATGATGCAAATGGTGGAACTTTGGATGCTTTTAGACATGCTTATTGGATGGCAAAATTATCCCAAGAAATTGGAAATAGAAAGGCATTAAAATTAGGTGTAGCACATGAAAAGAAAAATTACAGAGATTTTAAAAACAATCGGTTAGAAGAAGGTTTCATTCCTGATAAAGCAAGTCAGCAGATGGATTTATTGAACAATCAAATTGCTGTTAAATTTACTGTTAAAAATGAAAAATTATCTGATTCAGAACTTATCAAAATAATTTATGAAAATATAAATGGTGGTCAATTATGGATGATTAAGAAAAATGAAAATAAGATTTCATTAGATAATGCAGGAAATTTAATTCCACAAAAAAAGTGGGAAGGAAAGTGGGAAAATGAAAGGGTGGTGGTTCCTACTGTGATTCTCTAAAAACCAAACCCAAAACCTGCCCTCAATTGAGGATTAGTATATGGAGTATAAACGCCTTGATTTAAATTATATAATAGTAATAAGCTGATGTAAGCGTTTCTTCCAATTGAACCGCGATAGCCTCCACCCACAAAAAAAGAATGAACATTTATCCGTCTTTCTTCTCTTCCAAAATTCTCTAAAATTCCTCTGTTGAGTAATTCATATTCAACATGAGTGACAATGCTTTCAAAAAAAGTATATTGACCGAACCATCTACCACCATAAAAGTTGGTAGAATATGTAGGTCGTACAACATTATTTTTATAATACGTATAAGTGATGCCAGTTCCTAAAGTAAAAGCATCTGTAACTCTATAACCTACACTTGGTGAAATATCTACATATGTAAAATCGCCAAAACTTGCTCCAAAATTGCCTCCAAAAACCAATCGATCAATTAATTTGGTCGTATTTTCTTTCTTTGGTTCGGGTTTTTTATCATCTTCCTCATTTACATAATCTTGAGATTTTAATGCGAGGCTACTTAGAAGTAGTGATAAGAAAAGTAATGTAGAGATTTTCATATTTTAATAAAGAAAAATTGCTTTAAAGATTCAAAAAGGGCATTTAAACCCCAAATTTACCTTTTATAAATATTTTATATTAAGCTTTATAAATTGATATTAAATTTACTGAAAAATATAGAATAAAGGTACATCAATTATTTTAATTGAAATCAAATGATTTTCAAATTTAAACAACAAAATATATATTGGATATCGCAAATATACGGTTGGTTGCTATATATAGTACTAATGGGTATCCTCAATCAATTAAGTGGGGTGGAATTAAATGCACTATTGATTTCAAACTTGCTTGTTACATTTACTCTTGGGATATTGATTTCACATCTTTACAGGGAGATTATTTTGAAATTAAATTGGTTGAAGCTGCAAATTATTAAGCTAATACCACGAATTATTGTTGCTTGTGTACTTTTTGGTGCGGTATTTTTTATATTACATACTTTTATTTCTGATTTAATTATTGCAGGTCAAGAATATGTGTTCAATTGGTTGGATTTGATCCGTTCGGTGATTAATCAAACGGTTACATTTATGCTCTGGTCGTTGTTGTATTTTTTATTTCACTTTATACAAAACTACCGTCAAGAAGAAATTAAAAATTTAAAATGGCAGGCAGCAAGAAATGAGATGGAATTAAATAAAATCAAATCTCAATTGAATCCTCATTTTATTTTTAATTCAATGAATAGCATTAGAGCTTTGGTAGAGGAAGAACCTAAAAAAGCTAAAGATTCTATTACCCGATTATCCAACATTTTGAGAAGTTCATTGATGTTGGGAAAAAAAGAAGTGATTCCTTTAAAGGAAGAAATTCAATTGGTGCAAGACTATTTGTTGCTAGAAAAAACTCGATTTGAAGAACGACTTACCATTGATTTTTCGATTGATGAAAATGCATATAATTGGCCCGTACCTCCTCTAATGCTGCAAACATTGGTGGAAAATGGGATTAAGCATGGAATTTCTAGTTTGACCCAAGGTGGACATATAAAAATTAACGTAAAAATTGAAAACGAAAAACTAAACATAACTATTATTAATAGTGGGACTTATAATAGAAAGTCAGATTCGAGAACTAAAGATTCTGGAACTGCCTTTGGTATCAAAAATACCATACAACGCTTACAGTTGTTGTATGAAAACGAAGCTAGTTTTACCATTGCCAACAGCGATGAAAACGAAGTTAGGGTAGAATTAATGATACCAAAACAAATAATAGGTCTTGCACAAAGCATAGAAGAATGAAAGCAATTATAATTGATGATGAGCGTTTGGCTCGAAAAGAATTGATGAGTTTATTGAATGATTTTCCATCCATTGAAGTGGTGGCGGAATGCAATAATGCTGAAAAGGGGATTGAGAAGATTGAAGAATTACATCCTGATCTCATTTTTTTAGATATTCAAATGCCTGGAAAGGATGGTTTTGCAATGTTAGAGGAATTATCTGTGGTACCTAAGGTAATTTTCACTACAGCATATGATGAATATGCTTTAAAGGCTTTTGAAGTCAATGCCTTTGATTATTTGATGAAACCAATTGATCAGGATCGTTTAAAAGAAACTATTCAGAAACTGGGTAAAGAGATAGAAGAAGAAATAGCAACTGAAAAGGATAAAAAGGTAGAGAGCCGTTTTGCCGCTAATGATCAGGTGTTTGTGAAAGATGGCGATAAATGTTGGTTTGTTCAATTAAAGAATATCAGTCTTTTTGAATCGGAGGGAAATTATGTGAGAGTTTACTTTGAAAACAATAAACCATTGATATTAAAATCATTAAATAATTTAGAAGAACGGTTAGATAGCAAAATATTTTTTCGAGCCAACCGGAAATATATCATCAATTTAAAGTGGATTAGTAGTGTAGAGAGTTGGTTTAACGGTGGATTATTAGCTAAATTAAGCAATGGAAAGCAAGTAGAAATCTCTCGAAGACAAGCTGCGAAATTAAAAGATATGATGAGCTTATAATGATTGGTCGGCAATAAAAACAAATTAGTCTAAGGATAATGGAAGTAGGTATAATATTTCTTTGAAATTATCTATTTTATTGTCATATTTGGGTTCATTAAGTGAAATTGCTTATTTCAACCAAAGGCTGGAAGTGAATTTATTAGAAATTAATCCCACATATTATTCTCCCCACGTTGTGTTAAATCCTATTAATGGACATTTGACATTTAGCGGTAGATCTGTTTTGACAGATGTGAGTGGTTTTTACGAACCTATTTTAAATTGGGTGCATGATCTAACTTCTGATAACGAAAGGAAGATTGAGATATCATTTGATTTAGAGTATTTTAATTTGGCATCATACAAGCAAATTTTGTTTTTGTTTTATCAATTAAAAATGAGCAGCGACTCTAAAGACCGGTTTCTTGTTAAATGGTTTTATCAAAGTGGGGATGCAGATAATTTGGAGCGTGCAATGGATTTAAGTGTTGTAACTGGCATTCCATTTGAATTTATTTCTTATTGATAAAAATCAATTTGGCCAAGAGGCAGGTACAATTATTCCTCTTTCTCCATTTTCTAGTCTTAGCATTATTGCTGTTTTACCTTTTTCAAATTCATGGTAACAATAAGCTATAAAATCCTTTTTATCATATGATTTTGTGTAATTTAAGGATAGCCAATCGAGCTTTTCAATAGGATAAAATTTATTGATTTCAGTAGTTTCAATCAACTCATCTAGTTTTAAGTACCAAGCTTTTAAATGTTGTGGATTAATGTAATCAGGATAGGGAAATTCTTTATTTCGAAATTCTTGTAATGGATAAAATAATATACCTTTAAAGCAGGTTTTTCTATCGGTAATGTCTCTATCTCCACCACTCACAGTTTCGATTAAATAATTACCGGGAGGTATTTGAGATTTTTTAGCAGCTATGATTTGTTTATTATAAATCTTATCGTTCTTTTTTTCTAAACTATCAGAAGTATCAGGGCCTAAAAATTCGACTAAATCAGAGTCTGGATGTTGGTATTTCAAATAAAATTTTATAGCTGTTTCTATATGAATTAAATCATTAGTACTTGTATCTTCAAGCACAAAATCAAGTTCAGCCACTGTTTTATTACCTTTAAAAATTTGAAAATTTTTATGTTTTATTTCAAAAAATGAAGAGTTCGTAAAAAAGTAATTTAATAACGATTCAGCATACCACCCTAGTCGGTAAGGATAATCTTTAAATTCGGAACTAATGTTGGAAGGAGATAGATCCTCATGTTCTAACCATTTCCAAAGTTGAATAGAATCCACTTTTAAATCAAAACTTGCATCTTCTTGTAGAGAAGGGCTTAATAATAAGAAAGCTAAATCAGCAACGTATTTGTTATTAAAGCCTAAAAAAAGAGATAAATCACTATTTTTCATTCATTTTAATTATAATTATAGCAAATTTGCGAAAAATTAATAAAACATAAAGGTGAAGAATTTATCTCTAACAATCAATTTTATTTTGGCAATTGCTGTAATTATTTTATTCTACTTAGTGCTTTCTAAACCAAGTGTGGAAGAGGTAGCTCCAAAAAAAGCAGTAGTGCAAGATAGTGCTGGTATGGATTTGCCCATGCAAATTATTTATGTGGATACAGACACTATTTTTGAAAAGTACGATTTAGTTAAGCAATTACAGAAAGATTTAACAGCTCGTGAAAATCAATATAAAAATCAGTTGCAAGGAAAAGTTAAAGCTTTGCAAGATAAGTATGCAAAATTGAGAGAAGATGCACCTACTTTAACACAAGTTGAAGGCGAAAAGCGACAAATGGCATTGATGCAAGAAGAAGAGACCATAGGGAAGTTACAAGAAGATCTGTCGGTAAGGTTGGCGGAAGAAGAGAATGCTTTAAAATTAAAAATTAGAAAAGCTTTAAACAAACAATTGGAGCTTATAAAAGCTGAGAGAGGTGTGGATATTATAATGGATATTTCTTCTACAAGTTCTGTTTTAGCATCAGACTCTGCCTTGGATGCGACCAATGATATTTTAGATAAGTTGAATGCAGCCTACAAAGCTGATCAAGAAACTACATCAGACAAAAAGAAATAAGATTATGCTAATAGCTCAATTGAAAAAAGAAACCAATATTGCTGAATATATTTTATATATGTGGCAAATTGAAGACATTATTCGTTCGTATCAATTTGATATTGATAAAATTGAAATAAATATTGTCGATAAATATCCTCAAGATGCTGCTACCAAAAAGGAAATTAAGGCTTGGTATGTTTCTTTGATTGATATCATGAAGAAAGAAGGTCTTGAAGAGAAAGGTCATGCAGATTTTATTATAGAAGATATCAAAGGATTGGGCATATTACATCAAACATTATTGACTACCATTCAAGATAAGACTTACCAAAGTTATTACGATGAAGCCAAGCCAAATATAGCCTTATTAATGCAAAAATCAAATGGGCAATTCACCAATGAAATTGAGGCAGCTTTAAATGGTTTATATGGTTTGATGATGTTGAGGTTAAAAGGAGAAATGATTACAGATGCCACCAAATCTAGTTTAGAATCTATATCCAAGCTATTGGCTCATTTGGTTCAACAATACAATTTATTGAAAGTAGGGAAATTGAACCTTACGGCTGAGCAGAAGAATTGATTCTGAGCTAATAGTTCGAGTTTTAATTAAAACAAAAAAGGAATGTGCTGCATCACATTCCTTTTTGTTTTATATATTGTTTTAAACCTTAATAGGTAGTGCTAAACTTTCCATTGGTTATGGAAATCGAGACAACCCCACCAAAATCTTTAGCAATAAAATTAAAAGTTCCTTCTATTTTTTTCGCACTTACATCGTGTTTAGAAATTACTAAATTTCCTGAATCTGCAAAATAAAATTCACTTGAAGAAGCATTGTATTGTCCTACATAATTTCCTGCTACTCCATCAAAGGTATAGCTTCCGACAGCAATATTATCAGGCAACTGAAAACCAATACTTTTTGAACCATTATTATCCGATCCTGTAATACCAATTTTATTTAAGCTAGGAAGAATTACCCCAGTTACCACAGGTGCAGTAAATAAAGAACCATCAATATCCGCAGATAGCGTATTGTTATTTCCACCACCAGTTAATTCTGTAATAAACTTAATATCTGTAAACTTACCTTCTGTAATTACTTTTGTCAAACTGTCACTAGATCTATAAACTTTAAATGAAAAAGTTCCACTTAAGGTTTTGTTAGCAGCATCAATTTTTGTAATAATAACGGATGCATTTGGGTCGCTATCTGCAGTTAATGCAACGCCACCTGACGTTATTTGATATCCTGCGTTTCCTTCGCTAGCTCCATTTAAGTTATAAGTGCCAACACCTTTATCAAATAAAGTAATAACTATTACTGAGCCATTTGCAGTGGTTCCTGTTACATTGAGGACACCATTCATTCTAGCACCGCTAGCTGAGCTAGATGTCCAAGATGCACCATCTACCATAGCAGTCATAGAGCCTTGGCTAGTAGGATTTGGTGTAAGTTCTTTATCCTTCTCACAAGAAAATAGAGTTAATATGCAAATTAAGGCGAAAGTGAAATTTAACTTCTTCATAAAAAAATTTGTTTAAGTAAAATAAATATGAAGTGTAAAAGAAAGAATTTTTTATGAAAATTTCACTGGAATAAATAGATTTAATTTAGTGTATTTTTAAATTACTTCTAAAAAGTTCGGACTTACTATCAATATTTAAATATTCAACCGATAAATTAGAGCAATCAATTCTTCATCGCTTAATTTAGATGTTCTGATTTTTTATAATTTTTTCAATAAACTCTAATTGAACCATTGCCGATAAATACATTAACCTACTTTCCTTCCTTAATTATATGTCAAAACGTATAATTTATTAGATTAATGCTAATTTATATCTTATTGCATATAAAATGTTATATTTGTGTAATATTATATCTAAATACATATAATGAAACAATTAGCGAATTTTGTTAAAGAACGAAGAAAAGAGGTGAATTTGACTCAGGAGCAATTTGCTAAACGTGCAGGAGTTGCATTAACAGTTGTACGTAAAATCGAACAAGGTAAAACAAATCTAAATATGGATAAAGTTAACTTGGTCTTACGAATGTTTGGTCATGAATTAGCTCCTATCAACAGTAAAAATATACATCAATGAGAAGAGAAGAGGTGTTTTATAAAGACCATTTAGCAGGAATTGTTACTGAAACGAATGAAGGAGAATATGTATTTCAATATGATAATGAGTACGTAAAAAACCATCCAAATTATTTTATCACATTTACTATGCCTGTTACTGACAAACCATACACAGAGAAACGACTCTTTCCATTTTTTAAAGGATTAATACCTGAAGGCTGGTTGTTAGAAATAGCTTCAAACAGCTGGAAAATCAATAAAAATGATCGGATGGGGTTACTTTTGGCTTGTTGTCAGAATTGTATTGGTGCTGTAAGTGTGAAACCAATAGAGGAAGAGTATGAAAGATAGATGTTTATATTGTTATGAAGCAATTGAAAATGATTTGGACTTTCATGAGAAGTGTTCAAAGGAGTTTTTTGGAACGATAATTCCACCTAAAATAAAGTATTCGCTGAATCAAATGGATGAGCTAGCAAAAAATGTAGTGGAGAGAAGTGTGGCTGTTCCTGGTGTTCAACCAAAGTTATCGATGTCTTTAGTTAAAGATCCAAAAGAAAATTCAGAAATTCGACTGACTGTAATTGGAGCATTAGTTGGTCAATATATTTTTAAACCACCTTTTAGTAAATATCTCGAAATGCCCGCGAACGAACATCTAACTATGCGAATAGCTGAATCGTTTGGAATTAGAGTTGTACCATCATCATTGATACGATTATTGTCTGGCGAACTGTCATATATAACAAAACGAATTGACAGGAATGAATTGCACGAAGAGAATCCACACATCACTATTGATTTATTGAGGAGAGTGTATAACCATAGAAAAGCGCAGTTAATTCAATTTATCCGACACATTTTAGGTTTAGAAATTTTAGAAAGTTTTCCTGATTCTGTTGCAAAGTCTTTCGATGTATTTATTCAAAATCACAGTTATTTAACTGGCCGACAATTACAATTTTTAGATTTACTTAAAAGCTTTATTTTGGAGAAAGGAAAACTAGAAAAACGAAATCTAATTGAATCGCCATTTACCATGATTCATCCTGAAGGAATTAGAGGTGTATTTAGCCGCAAAGAAATTGACGAAATCTTGTTATTCACTGAGAAAGTATTGGCGGCATAATGGCAAAAAACAATAAAATAGACGTGCAAGGTATCAGTGTTTCGGTAAGCCGAATAGACCAAGCTGATTATATTTCACTAACCGATTTGGCAAGGCACAGAGATGAAGAACGAAGTGATTACATTCTTCAGAATTGGATGCGAAATAGGAGCACTATTGAGTTTCTTGGACTTTGGGAACAACTCAATAATCCCAGTTTTAATTCCATCGAATTCGATGGGTTTAAAAGTTTAGCAGGTTCCAATAGTTTTAGCATGACTCCTAAGCGATGGATAGCTGCAACGCAAGCAATAGGGATAAATCTCTAAAGCTGGGAGATATGGTGGAACCTATGCCCACAGAGACATTGCATTTGAATTTGCTTCATGGCTAAGTGCAGAATTTAAACTGTATTTGGTTATCGAATTTCAGCGATTAAAAAAGCAAGAAAACGACCCAGCAAAATTAGAATGGAATTTTCAACGCACTTTAGCTAAGGTCAACTATCAAATACATACAGATGCAGTAAAAGAAAAGCTGATTCCAAATACATTGAATAAAGCACAAATTGGAGCAGTGTATGCCTCAGAAGCTGATTTATTGAATATGGCATTGTTTGGGAAAACAGCTAAAGAATGGAGAGATTACAACCCTAATAAAGAGGGGAATATAAGAGATTTTGCCACCATAGAACAATTGGTGGTGCTCTCTAATTTAGAAAGCATTAATGCCATGCTCATTCATCAAGGGCTAAAACAGCCCGAACGCTTAACCCAACTCAATGCCATGGCAATTACTCAAATTACCTCTTTAGTCAACTCGAAAACAATACAGAAACTTAAGTAATATGTTACAAAACAACGCTAAATTAAAATCCTTAATTGTAAGCCTTTGGGACACTTTTTGGAGCAGCGGAATAGCCAATCCAATGACGGCAATAGAGCAGATTACTTACCTTCTATTTATAAAACGATTAGACGAATTAGAATCTAAACGAGAGCGAGATGCAGAATGGAATGATGAAAAATACAAATCAAAATTCGATGGAAATTACAACCCTTACGTAGACCCAAGTAATTATAAAATTGGAAAAGGTGATGCCGGAACTTTTTGGTTTGAAGAACAAGGCAGACTTTATCAGAAAAGAGATAGAAGAATATGCTTACCAAAAAGGTTTGTTGCATGGTGAAGTAGACAAAATTCAAAAACCCAAATGGAGAAATCATATGAATAAATCTTCCTTTGGTAATAAAGAAATGAAAGAAGGTAAAGTAATTCTATTTGATAGTAAATCGGCCACTCAAGAACCATTAAAAGAAATTGCATAATGGAAGCATTTGGAAAACTAATTCCTGAAGAAATTCAATTAATAGACTTTGGAGTGATTAAAGGCGGGATTGATTGTCCCTTAAATCATAACAATTCTCTAGTCTTAAAACATGATTATCAAGTTGATTTTAGTTTATCGTATGACCTTAAAACTGCTGAGGTAAAAACCGATTTTGATTTTAAAGTAAAAACAATAAGTTCAGAAAAGCAAGAGAATGAGGCAAAAGGGGAATTTCATTTTGCTTTTTTATTTAAGGTGAATAACCTCAATGAATTAGTTCGAAAAATAGATGAGTCTGAAGAAATGATGGTTAGTCCACACTTTGGAAATGCATTAGCTTCTATTACTTATTCTACTTCTCGTGGTATTTTAATGACGCGTTTTCAAGGTACTGCTTTGTCTAACTTTATTTTACCCATTGTAAATCCAAATGATTTATTGAAATAGGTGTGTTACATTTTTGGTTTAAAATTAGCGCTGTAACTCAGTTTATATGCTTATTTTTGTTAATATTTAGTTAAAAATAAACCTACAGGTTGATTTTATGAAGATAGTGTCTATATTTGCGGACAATTTGTTTGCTTTTTATTTCGATGAAGAAGCGGAAAACTAATTCGCCAAGCTTCTAGGGGAAGACGGAGAGTGGACAGATCCGAGCTATCTCATAGAATTTGTAGAAGAACATAAATCTGATGTACCTGACAATGAAAATATCAATGAATTACCCCAAAAACTAATTCAAAGTGCAGATGAAATCAACTATATATTATACCAAAGAAGTAAAGGAGAAACAAGTCTGGATGGTTTCTTTAAACCACTCAACAATCAAGAATATCAAGAGGGTGAACTTTCTAGGAAAAAGGGAAGGAAAACCTATTTTCGGCTATATGCCTTAAAAATTGACACTGATTGTTTTATAATAACAGGAGGAACTATAAAGTTTACTCATTTAATAAAAGACCGACCACACACCCAAAACGAATTGAATAAATTAGAAAAATGTCGCAACTATTTAAAAGATAATGGCATTTTTGATTCAGACTCATTTTTTGAGTTTTTTATAGAAGTTAACGAGGAATAACAATATGAAACCGACCTATAAAGATAGATTTCTAGCCTTAGTGAGCGAACAAGATAATGCTTCGCTCGATGCAATAAAATGGAGAGCAGAAAACCGAGAGTGGTTAAAAAAATCTCAAGCTACTGCTTTAAAAATTTTGCAAACGCTAAAAGCAAAAAAAATGACCCAGAAAGACTTAGCAGAATTAATGGGAATTTCTCCACAGCAAGTTAATAAATGGGCAAAGGGCAAAGAGAATTTTACCTTCGAAACCATTTCGAAAATAGAGCAGGCATTAGATGTTCAACTAATGCAAATTGGAGTAAACACAACAAAAGAAATTAAGGTTGAAATAGAAATCAGCTATCCACAACAAATCCGAAAGGTTCACTCTTCGGTTGGAAATTATAAAGAAACAACCCACAACGAACCAAAAATAATTCCTTTTCGTACTATTAGTAATTGGAATAAAGAGAAAGTGTATGGCTACTACAACTAAAACTGTTGGCTTTTACTTAGCTAATATAAATACCGAGCAATTTGCAATTATAACTAAGGAAATAGCTGATGGGTCTGAATTAAGCTTGAATATTGATATCAATTTTGGGCTAGATACGAATATGGAGATGATCGGATGTTTTGTAAATATTGACTATTTGCATAAAAAAAAGCTAGCTTTAACTGTTAAGGTTAAATGCGAATTTAAAATTGAATCTGATGCATGGGCAAGTTTTATGAAACCTCCCAAAAGGCTTAAAATTCCAAAAGGTTTTCTTCAGCATTTAGCAATTATTAGTGTAGGTACTACTCGTGGTGTTTTGCATACTAAAACAGAAAATACAATTTATAACCTATACCCACTTCCAACAATAAACGTCAGTGAAAAATTAAACACAGATCAGGTATTTGATATGGATTAATTTATTCTTTTCAAATGTCTATAATGCCTCCGCGTTCTCTGCGCCTCTGCGGTGAAAATTAGGGATAATTCAATGTACTTTAATTTTATCAATTAGTTTTTAATCTGCCTTTGTAGGCAAAAGAGCAAATTGTATCTTTACCTCATTAAATATTTCAAAAGAGCTACTGGTAGTTTCTAAAAAGGAAAATAGGAATAAATAATTTTTTTTGACAGTTTTAAATTTAGACTATCAAAATACTAGCATAAAATAATTTACATAATTAATAAGACTAAACTAACTCATGCATTTACCATTATTACAAGACATTCTTATTCTATTATGCTTTTCAGTAGTGATTGTTTTTGTCTTGCAAAAGCTCAAACTTCCATCTATAGTTGGTTTTCTTTTGACAGGTATAATTATTGGACCTTATGGTTTAAGCCTTATTAATGCAGTAGAGCAAGTAGAAATTTTATCTGAAATTGGGGTGATTTTATTGCTTTTTGTTATTGGTATGGAGTTATCTATCAAGCAATTAATCTCTATCAAAAAAACAGTTTTTATAGGAGGTTTCTTTCAAGTGGGAATTACGGTTGGTGTGGCAGCTGTAGTTTATTATTTTTTAGGACATCCATGGAATGAATCTGTATTTGTTGGTTTTTTGTTCTCCTTATCAAGTACAGCAATAGTTTTAAAAACATTGCAGGAAAGACAAGAACTTTCAGCACCCCATGCTAGAAACGCCCTGGCAATTTTAATTTTTCAAGATATTATTGTTGTTCCCATGATGCTGATTACTCCAATGATTGGAGGAGAGTCTACTGATTTTGGAATGAGTATTCTTTCTTTGGTTATTAAAACCATAATCGTTCTTGTCATCACATTTGTTAGTGCGCGCTATATAGTTCCTCGATTAATGCATGCTGTCGCAAAAACCAATAATAAAGAGCTTTTTTTATTGGTCACTATTACGCTCTGTTTTGTTATTGCATTTCTAACTTCTGAAGCTGGATTATCATTGGCATTAGGGGCTTTTATTGCCGGTTTGATTATTTCTGAATCAGAATACAGTCACCAAGCTACAAGTATTATCCTACCTTTTCGAGAACTTTTTACGAGCTTCTTTTTCGTTTCTATCGGTATGTTACTCGATTTGAACTTCTTCATGAGTAATATTCCTGTTATTTTACTGCTACTTGTAGTCGTGTTTGTAGTTAAATCTTCTATTGCAGCAGGAGCTGTAGCTATTCTTAAATATCCAACTAGAACTGTATTGTTAACAGGGTTTTCACTTTTTCAAGTCGGTGAATTTGCTTTTATCCTCTCTAAAGTAGGTATTGAATATAATTTGCTGACGGTTGAAACCAATCAATATTTCTTATCTGTTTCTATTGTATCCATGATATTGACACCTTTTGTAATTATTTTTTCGGAGAATATTGCTTATCGATTTATAGGGGTATCTAAAAAATTAGGACTTGATAGTACTACTGTTTCAAAAGAAGACAAAGCAGAAATAGACGAGCATACTTTAGAAAATCATTTAGTAATAGTAGGTTATGGGGTAAATGGTAGCAATTTAGCTAGAGCAGCTGCAGCTAATAATATTCCGTATGTGGTTATTGAAATGAATGCGGAAACTGTGAAGCAAGAAAAAGCAAAAGGTGTTCCCATTATTTTTGGTGATGCTACTCAAGATCATATCTTAGAAACAGTAAATCTGTCAAAAGCAAGGTCGGCTGTAATTGCAATTTCAGATAACTTCGCGACAAGAAGTATAATTAAAAATATTCGGTCTCATTCTGAAACGCTTTACTTGGTGGTTAGAACCAGATATGTAAAAGAAACTTCAGAATTAATTGCTTTAGGAGCGGATGAGGTAATTCCGGAAGAGTTTGAAACCTCACTGCAAATATTTACTCGCGTACTTCAAAACTTTTTGATACCTGAAGACGATATTGAGCAGCTTATAGAAAATGTAAGAGCAGACAATTATCAATTGTTTAAAGGAGATTTAAAACGACCTAAAACGTATCGACCAAATGAGCTAGTTGATTTTAATATTACTTGTTTGAGAATGCTTTCTGACAGCAATAAATTTTTAGGTAAACCACTAAATGAATTGAATTTGAGAGCGGATTATGGAATTAATATTTTGGGCATTAAGAGAAAGGATGTAATGTTAGAAAGTGTGCAGCCAGATGAATTAATCAAACAAGGCGATATCGTTTATATTCAAGGAAATCAAAGTAAAATTGAACAATTCCATAAATTAATAAAATAGAGCTGAATGCTCTATTTTATTTTTTATCAAGTGAGTAAATGACTTGCATTATGGGTTATTTAAAATAACTAAAATTCTCTCCATCTTTAATTTGTAAAACAGTTTGATAGATCAATTCTATCACATTTTCTACATCATCTTTATGCACCATTTCTACAGTAGTATGCATATATCTTAATGGTAATGAAATTAATGCAGAAGCTATTCCGCCATTGGCATATGCAAAAGCATCGGTGTCGGTTCCTGTTGATCTAGATGCAGCCAATCGTTGAAATGGAATTTTATTTTTATCTGCTGTCTTGATAATAGCTTTCAATAAATTGTTTTGTACAGCAGGGCCATAAGTTAAAACGGGTCCTTTGCCTGCATGAAAATCTCCTTGCTCAATTTTATTGATTAATGGAGTTTGCGTATCATGACAAACATCAGTAATAATAGCTACATTAGGTTTTATGCGTTGCACGATCATTTCGGCGCCACGCAAACCTATTTCTTCTTGCACACTGTTGGTGATATATAATCCAAAAGGTAATTTATCTTTATTTTCTTTTAATTTTTTAGCTACTTCGGCTATCATAAAACCACCTATTCTATTGTCTAATGCTCTACCAACATAATAGTTTTTATTTAATACCATAAATTCATCTTCGTAAGTGATGACGCAACCCACATGAATTCCTAGTTTTTCAACTTCCTCTTTTGTATTGCACCCGCAATCTAAAAATATATTGTTCAATTTTGGTGTATCTTCTTTGTCATAACCATTGCGTGTATGAATGGCAGGCCAACCAAATACAGCTTTTACAATTCCTTTATCTGTATGAATATTGACTCTTTTTGAAGGAGCAATCATATGATCAGATCCACCATTTCGGCGAACGTATATAAATCCTTTATCCGAAATATAATGTACAAACCAACTAATTTCATCGGCATGAGCTTCAATCACTACTTTGTATTCAGCTTTAGGATTAATAACTCCCACAGCTGTTCCGTAAGTGTCCACAAACGTTTCATCTACATGAGGTTTTATGTATTCTAGCCATAATTTTTGACCTTCACTTTCAAAACCTGTAGGAGAGGCGTTATTGATATATTTTTCTAAAAATTGAAGTGCTTTTTTATCAATTGAGCTTTTCTTTGCCATTTTTTTAGAGGTTTTAGTTAATTATTTAATTTTCGAGATAGATTCTTAAATCCTTGTAAGTTGTAAAGATACCAATTGCAGACGGCTACACAAGAAATATTGATGTACAAATTATACATTTGGATATTTTTTATTGAAAAAATTTTCGTATTTTGATGCTTCAACTGTTTTTATGAATACAATTACCAAGAAAAAATTATTTTATCCCATTTCTGATGAGTTAAGAGGTTATCTAAAATCTTTTAGCCGAGAAGTTAAACTGCCCATTCAATATAAGGATTTGATTCACTTTGAATCGAGCATGCCTGTGTATGATAAAGAAGGTAGAGATACCTTGTGGGAAACAGTGATGTTTTCTCAATCGGATTTGGAAGAAATCAATAAGTCTTTAACACAAATCTATTCCTTATTAAAAACAGAAGGAGACATAGAAGTAACCGAACATTTATATACTGATAGGATAGATTATTGTCCTTTTGGGAATAGTAAACCCTTTAGAATTAGAATTACGAATCGCTACAATGATAATTACGATTATTTTTATTTGAAGCGCGCCGATGCTTCACGTATTTATGGATTAGAGTTAGAGCATATTTTATCTCCAAACAGAATAAATTATGTAGTAGATGGTGAAACGATTATCGAAGAACATATAGCTGGAATACCTGGTGATGTGTTTATTAATAATTGGTTGGAAGACGCTGAATTAAATGAAATTAGGTTGGCTAAAGAATTTGTAAAGTTCAATGAGCGAACATTTGTGCGTCTTTTGGGCGATATGAGATCGTATAATTATGTGGTGGATATGACACCCGATTTTGATGATATACAATATAGAATTAGAGCTATCGATTTTGATCAGCAAACCTATGAAGGTATGCGAACCATGTATTTACCTCAGTTTTTTAAAGATAATAACGCCATAGTTGATTTTGTGGTGAGATACATTAACCCCGAAACCATTCGACAGTATCAATTGGAAGAACGTGCTATGATTGCCAACAGAATTAAAGTTTCTCGATACCGCTTAAAAGATTTGTTGGATATTATGGAAATTGATGAAATATCTACAGATGAGAAGGTAAAACAATTGGGGGAGGAGCTAGCCATTCATTTTAATGATGAAGAATTTAAAACTTGTGAAAGTATGGGTAAAATTTTAAGACATCGACTATACACTTTGTTATACAACAACAAAGAAATCTTGTTTTAATTTCTTTTAAGGTCGGTTCTTTTCCAAATAAAAATATCGGTAGCATCTTTGGGTTTAAACTCAATCAACCATTTAAAACCATCTAATTTCAACTCATCAGGCGCTAGCTCATTTAATGGGTAAAGTGTGGCGTCTGGTTCTTTAATAAAGGTAATGGATTGTATATCATTATCTTTTAATTGAATTAACAAATCAGTGCTTTCCGCTCTATTGACACCAATTAATTTATCATCCCCATCTTTACCATAATAAATGGTTTGCCCATTTCCTTCAATATAAACCTTGCGCAAATCATTTTCCTGAAAATATCCAGTTAATTTTTTACCTTTAATCTGATTGTATTTTTCTTTTAATTCTTCTGAAATAATAAATGCATCTTCAGGGATAAATAATTGATTTACTTTGCCTTTTTTGATTCTAATATCAATTTCTTTTCCAGTAATCTGATTTTGATCTGACCAAATGACGGGCGCATAATACATTTTTAAAGTACTATCGGTAAGTGCATATGCTACTGAGTCACAACTGCCTTGCATATCACTTTTGTAAAATTGAACTTGGTAAAAAGCTTGCATCACTCTTTGTCCTATAGAATCTGGGAAAACCTTAAATTTTTGAGCATGCATATAAAGTGTATCCGTTTCAAATGGTTGTGTCAAAAGGCTATTGATACTAACTTCAGCACTGTCTTTATTTTCAAAATACTTGGCCAATTCTCCGCTTACAGTAATATTCTCAGCAGTATCTATTATTTTTACATTGCATCGAGCTTCGCCATAAGCTTTAGTTCTATCATAAGTTAATGTGTCGCCTAACAGTTTTTGCTTGTCAGAAATTAAATACGCATTTTTAAAGAAGCGTGATTTTTCTGTGAGTGTGTTGTAATAACCATTTTCACAATAGATGTAATTGTCTTTACCAATGATTTCTGTTGGCCCATAAAAGAAAACCTCTTCAGTTGTCGTCCAATATTTCATGGTATCTGACAACATGGTGTAATCTGGATTGGTCAATTTTACACTGTCCTTAAAGTAAAATATATCTTCATTGATATAATAATATCCTTTTCGGCTGTATAAAACATTATTATCCTTATTACTCACTATGTTACCACCCTTGGTGTAATAAGCAATATTGGTTTTTCGGTCTAATAAAATTTGTTGGGTTGTTAAAGTAATATCGGGTCGAACCAATTGCACATTTTCTTTCACATCTGCTTGGCGCAATTCACTGTCATATTTCAAGTAATTGCCACTTAATGAAAGCGTATCACCTTGTCTAATTCTTACATTTCCAAAAGCTTCAATATTATTGGTTTCCTTATAAAGGTAAGCGCTATCACAAAACATCAAGGCGTCTTGATGCTTTAATTGCACATTTCCAATGAGCTTTTGAGCAGCTTTATTATTTTTTTCTGAATAGGTGAGTTTGTCCGCATTTAGAATTTGGACTTTTTCCTTTTTCTGTGCGAACACATTCAGGAAAACAAAACTCATTATAGCAGTCAGGAATAATTTCATTCAAATGATTAAGCAACAGTCGTGCCTCTTAAAAGGGTTTGTTTTCTATCCGGACCTACGGAAACTATTGTGATAGGTATATTTAATTCTTTTTCAAGATATTCGATATAATCGTTTAATGCTTGAGGGATTTCATCTATCGAGGCTAAGCCAGTTAAATCTTCATTCCATCCTTTTAGCTCTTTATAAACTGGTTTTATCTCATCACCTAAAACATCATAAGGCAAATAATCAATTTGTTTACCTTTGTAAATGTAATGTGTACAGACTTTTATCGTTTCAAAGTTGCTCAACACATCTGCTTTCATCATAATTAATTGAGTTACCCCATTAATCATATTGGCATATTTTAAAGCCGGCAAATCTATCCATCCACATCTTCGCGGACGACCAGTGGTAGCTCCAAATTCGTTTCCTACTTTTCTCAATTGCTCACCTGTAGCATCAAAAAGTTCTGTTGGAAAAGGCCCACTTCCTACTCTTGTACAATACGCTTTGAAAATACCATAAACTTCACCTATGTTATTGGGTGCAACACCTAAACCAGTGCATGCTCCTGCTGTAATGGTATTGGATGAAGTTACAAATGGATAAGAACCAAAATCGATGTCTAATAAAGTTCCCTGAGCACCTTCAGCTAAAATACTTTCATTGTTTTTTGAAGCATTATTAATATAATGTTCACTATCAATTAAAGTTAATGTTTGTAATAATTTAATGCCCTCAAACCAGGTAGTTTCCATTTCAGAAACATCATATTCAAAGTCATGCTTATTCAATAAGTCTTCATGCTTGGTTTTTAATGCTTGGTATTTTTCTTTGAAATCTGCTGCTTCAATATCTCCAACTCTCAAGCCATTTCTGCCTGTTTTATCCATATAAGTTGGTCCGATTCCTTTAAGGGTAGAACCAATTTTATCATTGCCTTTTGCTTTTTCAGAGGCAGCATCTAAAATACGGTGTGTTGGCAGTATTAAATGAGCTTTACGTGATATAAAAAGTGTTTTTTGAACATCAACACCCATTTTTGATAAAGCATCAATTTCTTTTTTGAAAATAACTGGGTCAATTACCACACCATTTCCAACCACATTGGCTTTATCTTTATGAAAAATCCCTGATGGAATAGTATGTAATACGTGTTTTATACCATCAAATTCAAGTGTATGGCCTGCATTTGGACCGCCTTGAAATCGTGCTATTATATTGTAGTTGGGGGTCAATACATCTACTACTTTTCCTTTTCCTTCATCGCCCCATTGTAGGCCTAATAATACGTCAACTTTCATTCAGTTATTTTTATGCTTTTATTCGTTGATTGTTTTAATTGCTTCGTCTTCAGTTTCCATTACTGAAAATATGGTGTTGAGTTTGGTTAAAACGATTAATTGTTTAATACGATTGTTTAAACCATAAATTACAGCTTCACCGCCCACGTTTCTAGCTTTGGTAAGCAAGCTGATTAAGCTACTTAAACCTGCGCTGTTCATATAATTGAGCTCTTTTAAATTAATGATTAGTTTGTTGTGTCCATCCATTAAGTGATGATCCACTTCCATCATTAAATTATTACACGATTCTTTGTCGAGAATATCACCTTTAAGGGAAACTTTTGCAATTTGTTGAGGTAATTTTTCAATTATATAACTAAATTCCACAGCCTTTATTTTTTAGTATTTGTTTCTTCAATCGCAGCGCATGAGCTACATATTCCATATAAATTTAAAGAGTGATGCAAGATATGAAAATCTAATATTTCTCCTACAGTAGATTTAATATGTTGGATGCGCGGGTCGCAAAATTCTATTACTCTATTACATTTAGTACACACTAAATGATCGTGTTGTTTAAATTCATATGAGCGCTCAAATTGGGCAATATTATTTCCAAATTGATGCTTTCTAACTAAATTGCAAGCTAATAAAAGTTCGATAGTATTGTATAGAGTAGCTCTACTCACTCTGTATTTCTTATTTTTCATAGAAATATAAAGCGATTCGATATCAAAATGACCTTTTTGAGAATAGATTTCGTTCAATATAGCAAATCGCTCTGGAGTTTTACGGTGACCGTTTTTCTCCAAATAAGCTGCAAATATCTGATTTACTTTTTCTAGTGTTTCTTCTGTGGCCATAAATTGCCTTGCATTTTAAGGAATCAAATATACGTTTTATATTAGGATGTTAAAATGGATTTATGAACACTTTTTGGAGAATTGTGAACTATTATTATGCCTATGATGTGTTGAATCGATTGAATTTTTTATTTCTGTATATCAAATAATTGATAAGCTACTTCAATAAATCTAATTCTATCGATCGTTTTACTAAGCCTACAATGTTGGAAACGCCCAATTTAAGGTATAAGTTGGAGCGGTGAGATTCTATTGTTTTATCAGATAAAAATAAAGTTTCAGCAATCTCCTTCGTCGTTTTTTCTTTTACAATGAGCTTTAGTATTTCTTTTTCTCTTGTCGTGAGTCGAGGTAAACCAATGCATTGAATGTTTTTATCTTTTTCTGCTAAGGCATTTTTCACTTCTGTTTGATAAAATTTTTCGCCTTTCCAAATTGTTTTAATACCTACCATCATTTCTGAAAATGATAGATTTTTAATTAAATAACCATTCGCTCCTAAGGTAAATACAGAGTTAATTACTGTTGGATCTTCAAATGAACTTATGGTTATCATTTTAGCATCAGGAAAATGAGATCTCCACTTAGATATAATATCCCTACCATCAATGTCTTTTAGTTGTAAATCAATTAAAAAAAGATCGGGTGAGTTATTTTCTAAAAAGTTTTCCAAATCAGGATAAAATTGAAATGTATGCACTTCCGCTACCCAATCTGTTTCTAGAATTACATCTTTTAATCCTTTTAAAATTAAAGGATGGTCATCTATAATAACTACTAGTTCAGGATTTGTTTTCATAATTAAATAGGTAAATTAATATTGGCTGAAGTGCCTCTTCCTAATGATGAATCGATATCTATTGTTGCATTTATGCTGCTCAATCTTGTTTCTAATGACATTAGGCCCTTGCCTTTAGTAAGTGTTTCTTTTTCAAAACCTTTTCCATTGTCTTCAATTGCAATTAAAAGACGATCTGTTTGCTGAAATAATTGCACTTCAATTTCTGTAGCATTTGCATATTTTAAAGCATTCCCAACAAGTTCTTGCATAGCTCTGTACAATATGAGTTTCAATTTGTCATCAATGGAAAAGTTATTTTCCCCAAAAAATTGGAAGCCAATATGAATGCCGGGCGTTGCGTCACTGATACGATTAATGTATTCATTAAAAACTACAGCTAAATTATCGGTAGAAAAATTAGGTGGCATTAAATTATGCGACATTCTTCTACTTTCTTCACGGATAGAATCTAATAAGGTCAGATTTTCATTAAGTTTTGAATTTACTTCTGGTTCTTTTGATTTAATGGAAGAAAGCGAGAGTTTACAACTGAATAATAAGTTGCTAATACCATCGTGTAAATCCACTGCTAATCGATTTCTTTCTCCTTCTTCTCCACTCAATATAGCTTTTAAAACTTCTCTTTCTTTTTCTTGATTAATTTGAATAATTCTAGCTTTATTTAACTTATTTCTATAGTAGTAAAGTAAAATTAAAATACCAATGGCAATAATAGAAATAACAGCGATAGAAGCGTAAATAAAATTCTGTCTATCTTTTTGAGCAATATTTAATTTTTGCTCTAAAATTTGTCTGTCTTTCTTTTCCGATTCATACTTTATAAGCAATTCATTTACAATTTCTTTGTTGTCTTCACTCAGTTCTTCTTCTCTAATTCTACTTGCTTTATTGGCATATTCAAGTGCACTTTCAAAATCTCCGTTTAAAGCGTAAGATTTCGATAAATTAGTATATAAAACCTTTAAATGTGAAGAGAATTGGTTGTTTTCAACGGCTTTGAGAGATTTTTGGCAGAAAAGCATTGAATTAGAGGCATCGCCTAGCTCAGAATAAATTTCACACAAATTCATCTCTACCATAGATATGTAATAAGGTAATTGAATTTTTAAGGCTAAATTATAAGCTTTGGTGAAATTAACCAATGAAGAATCTAAAAGAGAATCATGTTCTGCAATTTGGCCAAATTGTCGGTATGAAAGCATTTCTCCAACAATATCTTTTCTACTCAATGATATTTTTAAACCTTCTTGAGTTAGTTTTTTGGCTTTTTCTACTTCTCCTAATTCCAATTGACTACTTGCTAATGCAGATATAGCACCTGCTAATATACTGCTATCGCCATATTGCTTAAAAATGTTGATAGATCTTGTAAATTCTTTACTCGCTTGTTCATAATCTTTATAAGATAAAAATACATTGGCTAAATTGAATCTCAATTTAGCAGCTTTCAACGTATCCTTATTCAATTCTAAAATTTTAATTGCTTTAATGTAATAAGTTGATGCAGAATCTAATTTGTTTTGATGGTGATAAGTAGCTGCTATTAAATTGTAAAACCCTGATGCTAAAAGATTATTTTTATCATTCGGATATTTATTGATGACCTGAGTTGCAATTGCTCTAGCTGTATCTAGCTGACCCATGCCAATATATCTACGAGCAATTGAAAAAGTGATCGAATCTAATATAAAATTATTTTTTTCATTTTGTGCCGCTTTGTATGCGCTGTTATATAGAATAATTGCACTGTCTGAATTTTGTATGCTTTCCGCTTTTGCTAAGATATCCTTTGCTTTTTCCTGTGCATTTAAATTAAATAAACAAAATAAAAATATAAAAAATAGGATAGTTAAATGTTCTAATTTTTTCATTTTCACGATTTAAAAATGAAAAATAGTAAATAAAATTCTAAACCAAACTATAAATTTTTAATCAAAAATATTATTTCTAGGGAATACCCTTAGAAATAGGGTAATTAGTGCAGGTACTTTTGTGGAAACAATTTAAAATAAAATAGTATGAAAAAGTTAATTTCAATTCAAGTCGTTATTTTAGCAATCCTTTTAGTGGGATTTACAAATAATGCCTCCGCTCAAGGTCAAAAAGCATTTGAGAAAGGAGATGTTTCATTAAATATGGGAATTTCATTTGGTCTAATTGGATATGGATATGGATATGGTAACCGAAGTTTTCCTGTTCCGCTTTCAGCTAACTTAGAATTTGGTATCAATGAATATATCGGTGTTGGTGGGTATGTTGGTTATTTAGGAGTAAATTATGAAAATACATTTTCTTCTTACAATTATAAGTATTCTTTAAAAACCTTTTCTTTTGGTGTTCAAGGTGTATTTCATGGATCAACTTTCTTAAACGAAGCTTTATCTATGGATATAGATGACAAGAAAGTAGATTACTATGCTAAGTTATTATTGGGCATAGAAACTACTAGTTGGAAATTTCAAGGTAGTTCAATCTATGACACTTATAGCCCAAAAAATAGTTCAAGAGCAGTTTTCGGTCCTGCATTAGGAGTTCGTTATTTATTCAGCCCCAACTTTGGAGTTTATGTAGAAGGTGGTCGTGGTGCATTTGGATGGTTCACTTTAGGAGCCTCTTTAAAATTTTAATAGTAACAAATAGTAATTTATAAAAACAATAATTTAAATAGTCAAATCATGAAAAATTTAAGAAAAAATCTGTTAATGAAAACGTCATACGTTTTATTTATCGCCATGAGCTTTTACGCTTGTAAAGAAGATCCAAAAGAAGAGCCAAAACCATCAGGAAATGAACCTGCGGAGGTCCTTGATTGTAATGCTTTTCAATCAAATATCACTTTAATTGATTACCCAAATCGTCCTATTGATTATATTATTAATTGCAAAGGCTCTAGTTTAGCACTGCGTTGATAATAGTGTTTTATAGTTTGGTTGGATTTGAACAAAGCGCTCCAGAGCTCCCGCAACAACTATCTGCTTTGCGAAAGCAAGGGTAATATCCTTGTTTGATTTTATTTTTTCTTTTATAATATGCCAATTTAGGTATTGTTGCAGGTATTTAGTAGACACGCCCCAGAATGTATTTCCAATCCACTTCTTTATTTTATTGTGCGTTGAGTTTACATGCTGTACATGAAACGCTCCTTTTACTCTTTCTCCCCTGGAAACATTTACCGGATGAAACTCAATTTTGGTGTCTTTAGCGAAGCCTTTATAACTGTGGTGAGAATCACTACACAAAATTGTGCTCCCTTTTTTTATGCGATTGCCAATAGCATTTTTAATATCAATCTTTCTAATCCGTCCAAGTGTAGCTACACTCAGATTTAGCATTGACTTTCTGTCTTGAGTCACGATGACCGCAACCTGATCATTGCTTACACCCCTTTTGCTTGACTTACCGCCTCTTTTCCTTGGTTCTCGATTTTTAACCTTCATCCCTTTTTCAGATTTGAGGAAAAAGGTCTCATCACTTTCTGTGATACCAATGAAGGGCTCTCCGTCATCTGCGTCAACTGAAGACAATATCTTGTGGCGCCAATCAAAGGCTGTTTTCTTATTAATACCCAAAATCGAAACAATTTTGTCAAGACTTTTTTCTTCAACCATTAGTTTAAGATAATCAACAATCTTGTCTTTTCTTTGCAGCCCTGCCATCCAAGTACCTGTATACTCCGTAAAACTTCTTTGGCAAGACTTGCATTTGTAGCGCTGTGCTCCTTTGTCAATCCCAAAACGAACATACTTAGAATGAGAACAATGAGGACAGGCTCCGAGTTTGTTATTAAACTCATGCTGACGTGAAACAATCGCAGACAGGTTAATCTCTTTAGTTGAATCTTCAATCTCCTTCAACAAACGCTCACGTTGTTTAATTGGCAGAGAGAGTATTTGGTCTTTAAGCTTTTCTGTTTTCATACACACAATATACAAATAATAGCTGAATTAAACTAGAGCCATTGCAAAATAAAAGTGGGTGCAAATGTAATTATAAACCCGGGTGTAGTAATTGCATTTGATCAAAATGCAGGAATTAATATTAATGGAAGTTCAGCTTCATTTATTGCGGAAGGCACTGATAGTAGGCCGATTGTTTTTACAGGCTTAAAACAAGTTAAAGGGTATTGGGCTGGAATTTTTAGCATTAATAACAATCCATTAAATTCTTTAAAAAATTGTGTGATAGAATATGGTGGTGGTGAGGCTTTCAATAGCAATGGTGATAAAGGTAATATCATTATTTATGCTGGTGGTGCATTGAAAATTGATAATTGTATTATTAGAAAAAGTGCAGATGTAGGTTTGAGATGTAATTATGGAAGTGGTGAATTTAGTTCTTCTAATTCTGTTTACACTGAAAATGAAGCTCCAATGAATATTGAAGATAAATTTATTGGTGTTCCAAACCCTACTGATGACTATTCTGGAAATACGACAGATCGTATTTTATTAAGAAAGTATACCTCTTCAATTGGTACTGAAACAGCTAGAAAAATTAATGTACCTTATAGATTTACAGGTGGTATTACTAATATTAATGAAGTGTTGACTGTTGATCCGGGTGTGGAATTTGAAATGGCCGCCGGATCAGGTATTAAAGTTTCAGAAAACTCAGGAAAAGGTGGTCTTAAAATGGTAGGTAACCCATCTGATTCAATCCGAATTTATGGCATGTTAAACGTTGCAGGTGGATGGAATAATATTTATATAGATGGACAAAATCCAATTAATGAAATCGCTTTTGTTTCTATCGCTAACGGTGGTCAAGATCCTACAAATACTTATGGTGTAGTAAAATTGTGGTATGATGCATTGTTAAATATTCACGATGTAACATTTAAAGACACTAAAGCGCCAGCATGTGCTATTGCTTTTAGACTTCTTGGTGGTCAAGTAGTAAGTCCTAACTTGACTATTGGAGCCATTAATTTGGTAAACACAGGCTGTGAATCAAAAGAATATTAATAGAAGAGTATATTTAAAAATGAATAGACTTTGTTTTTAAATTGTTGGGCGGGGGGTTGTTTAATTACGGCTTCCCGTTTTTCATTTAAGGTGCATCTATTCTTGCTACATTAATTACTCCTTTTACTTCTTTTATCTTTTTCATTAAACCAGTTAAGTGGCGAGTATCATGCACATAAACCATAATAGTTCCTTCAAAAATACCATCATTACTATCAAAGCTAATTGAGCGCATATTTACATTCAACTCCATAGAAATCAATTTGGTGATATTGTTTACAATTCCTACATCATCTATTCCGGTTACTTTTATACCTGCTAAAAAAGCTATTTTTTCTTGACTTGTCCATCTTGCTTTCACTACTCTATAAGCGTAATTGCTCAATAATTGCACAGCATTTGGGCAATTGGTTTTATGTATTTTAATACCATCACTTATCGTGATAAAGCCAAATACTTCATCACCTGGAATAGGGTTACAGCAAGGTGCAATTTTATAATCAAAATGCTCCATGTCTTCACCTATCACCAAAGATTCATCTTCCTGACCTCGAGTTTTTAGTATTTCCTCAACCTGTTTTGAGGTATTTACTTTTTGTTCATCTTTATGCCATTTAAGCTTGCCAGCTTCGTAACTTGCCTCTTCTAGTTTGTTTAATTTTAATTTATTGAGTGCAACTTTGTAAAATAAGTCTAAAGGAGACGGCAAATGATAATAGCTGTGAATATCTTTAATGACATCTTTAGTAAAGGGAATTTTTAACTTTTTTAATTTCTTTTCCAACGTCGCTTTTCCATCTTGAGCTATTCGTTTTTTATCTTCTTTTAAAGCAGATCTAATTTTTGATTTTGCCTTTCCTGTGATGACATAATCCAACCAACTTTCAGTCGGTTTTTGTTTTTTGGCTGTAATAATTTCTACTTGATCACCACTTTTTAATTCGTGGCTCAAAGGCACCAATTTATTGTTCACTTTGGCACCAATGCATCTTTCACCCACTTGTGAATGAATCTCAAAGGCGAAATCTAATGAAGAAGCTCCTACTGGTAAGCTTTTTACATCACCTTGAGGCGTAAAAACAAAAATTTCATCAGCGAATAAGTTTAATTTAAAATCATCTAAAAAATCAACAGTTTCGCTTTCAGGGTTTTCCAATAAATCTCTAATTTTATTAATCCACGCATCAAAGTTGGATTCATTTCCACCTTCTTTATATTTCCAATGAGCGGCATATCCTTTTTCGGCTATTTCATCCATTCGTTCAGATCGAATTTGCACTTCTACCCATTTGCCTGAGGGACTCATTACTGTAGTATGCAATGATTCATATCCGTTGGCTCTCGGTGTTGATATCCAATCTCTTAGCCTTTCGGGACTAGGTTGATAAAAGTCTGTTACGATAGAATAAATATTCCAGCAATCGGCTTTTTCTTTTTCAGGAAGGGTTTTAACGATTATTCTTATCGCAAAAATGTCATAGATTTCTTCAAAAGGAACATTTTTATTCTTGATTTTATCATAAATAGAGAAAATGGATTTTGTACGAGCTTTTATTTCAAAATCAAAATTCCTTTGCTCTAATGTCTTTCTAATTGGCAATGAAAATTGATTCACAAATCGACTTCTTACTGCCTTCGTTTTCTTTAATTTGGTAGATATTTCCGTGTAAACTTCAGGTTCAGTATATTTTAAAGATAAATCCTCTAACTCAGATTTTAATGCATATAAGCCCAAACGGTGAGCTAATGGAGCATACAAATACAATGTTTCAGAAGCAATTTTTAATTGCTTATCTCTTCGCATAGATTCTAGAGTTCGCATATTGTGCAACCTGTCAGCTAGCTTAATGAGTATTACTCTTACATCATCCGAAAGGGTCAGCAGTATCTTTCTAAAATTTTCAGCTTGTAGAGAAATGCTGTGGTCAACTACGCCTGAAATCTTCGTTAAGCCATCAATAATTTTTTCAGCTTTTGTGCCAAACATACGTTTTACATCAGCCAAAGTCATGTCTGTGTCTTCTACTGTATCGTGCAGTAAAGCACAAATGATGGCAGTAGTTCCCAATCCAATTTCTTCGGCTACTATACGTGCAACTTCAATTGGATGATAGATATAAGGCTCGCCAGTTTTACGACGCATATCCTTATGAGCCTCCAGCGCAACATCAAAAGCTTTTCTGATTTGCTTTTTATCTTGATCACTATTGGTTCGACTAACTTTTAGTAATTGTCGGTAACGTTTTTTAATTTCTTTTTTTTCTGCTTCTAATTCTACTGGAATCATATATTTTGCTGAAAGATTTTATTCGCTTCTAAATTACAAAAGCTTGTGGATTTGAATGAATAAATAAAAATAAAAAATGTAGATATAAGTGTATTTATTAGAGTTTTATTCAAATGAATGATAAATTTGTAAGGCATAAAAACTATTTTTATAATGATAAAGGAAGAATTGAATCTTTCAAATGATTTTAAAGCTGTTCAAGATTCTGAATGGAGAGAGCTAATTATTAAAGATTTAAAAGGTAAATCTTTTGATGATACTTTAGTTTGGAAGATGGACAATGAGATTGAAATCAACCCTTATTATAGGGCTTCAGACAACAATAAAATAAAAAAGTTAGAGCGTTTTAATTTTTCTATCGATTCTTGGGTCATAAATCAAAATTTTAGGGGAGACGACACCTTCAACAAAAAGGCGATTAAATCATTAATGAATGGTGCAGAAAGTATTGGTCTGATAATAGAAAAAAACACCAATCTTTCTGATTGTTTATCAGATGTATTTTTGGATGCCATTCCAATTCAACTTTATGGCGAATTAAACGAGTCAACATTAAATGATTTAGTAACGATTATTGAAGATAGAAAAATTTCATTTTCTGATTGTAATGGATTAATCGACTTTTCACCCTTAACCAAATCTGCTCAATTTGGAATTCTTAAGGATGAAGTTCAACTGGCTAGTATTTTAAAAAATTACGATGCTTCATTACCCAATTTTAGAAAAATTCATATAGATATTCGCTTGTTTAAAAATGCAGGGGCTAATGAAATTCAAGAAATTGCTATTGCATTGTCTCAGCTCCACGAGTATGTTATTGATTTGATAGATAATGGAATACCTAAAGAAATAATTGGTAGAAACTTGGCCTTTAGTTTTTCATTTTCAACTTCCTATTTTGTTGAAATATCAAAAATTAGAGCATTTAAATTTTTAGCCAAAGCTTTATTAAATGAATACCAGATTAAAACGGATATTTATGTCAATGCAGAAACTGCATCTTTGATGTATTCTTCTGAAGATAGTTATACGAATATTTTAAGAGCAACTTCTGCTTCTATGTCTGCAGCGATTGGAGGGTGCAATAGTTTAACAGTTCTACCTCATGATACTGCTTATTATAATCAGTCTGAATTTGCTGAAAGAATAGCTAGAAATGTGCAAATAATTATGAAAGAAGAAGCTCATTTATCTAAAGTGAAAGATGCTTCAGCTGGTTCGTATTACATCGAACAATTAAGTGATAAAATGGCTGAAAAAGCTTGGCAATTATTTCAAGAAATTGAAAAATTGGGAGGTTATACTTCAGCTTTAAAAGATAATTTTATTCAAGATTTAATCGAGAAAAATAAAGATAGAATCAAAGAAGGTTTAAACGATACTTCAAAAGTGATGGTTGGTTTAAATAAATACCAATCAGGAACAAAAAATGAAGAAAGGTTGAAGTCTAATCCAACAGGTGAAGGGATTGATTTTAAATCTATTAATCCAATTCGATTAAGTGAAATAATAGAAAATATAACAAAATGAGGGAGAAATTACTACAGATAGATTACAAGCAATTGGTTGATAATTTCTCAGATGAATCTGTTAAGCAAAAATCATCCAACTGGAAAACCTTAGAAAAAATTGAAGTAAAACCTGCTTATAACAAAGAAGATATTATTTCATTAAAACATTTGGAATATGCAGCAGGAATTCCCCCTTATTTAAGAGGGCCATATTCTACCATGTATGTAATGCGGCCGTGGACGATTCGCCAATATGCTGGCTTTTCAACTGCTGAAGAATCCAATGCATTTTACAGAAGAAATTTAAAAGCTGGACAAAAAGGATTATCTGTAGCTTTTGATTTAGCTACGCATAGAGGATATGATTCAGATCATCCAAGAGTAGTGGGAGACGTAGGAAAAGCTGGCGTAGCGATTGATAGTGTGGAAGATATGAAAATGTTATTCGATGGAATTCCATTGGATAAAATGTCGGTTTCTATGACAATGAATGGCGCAGTGTTACCAATTTTAGCTTTTTACATTGTTGCTGCCGAAGAACAAGGAGTTGATAAAGAATTATTAACTGGTACCATTCAAAATGATATTTTGAAAGAGTTTATGGTGAGAAACACTTACATTTATCCACCATTACCTTCTATGAAAATCATTTCAGATATTTTTGAATATACAGCTAAGGAAATGCCAAAATTTAATTCCATTAGCATTTCAGGATATCATATGCAGGAAGCAGGAGCCACCGCTGATATTGAATTAGCTTATACCTTGGCTGATGGATTGGAATATATTCGTGCAGGAATCAAAGCAGGAATGGATATAGATTCTTTTGCTCCTCGATTATCATTTTTCTGGGGTATTGGGATGAATCATTTTATGGAAATTGCAAAAATGAGAGCTGCTAGAATGCTTTGGGCAAAGATTGTAAAGGAATTTAATCCTAAATCTGATAAATCAATGGCATTAAGAACTCATTGCCAAACATCAGGCTGGAGTTTAACTGAACAAGATCCATTTAATAATGTGGCTAGAACATGCATTGAAGCTATGGCAGCTGTATTGGGTGGTACACAATCACTTCATACCAATGCTTTAGATGAAGCAATTGCATTGCCAACTGATTTTTCTGCGCGAATTGCCAGGAATACCCAGTTGTTTATTCAAGAAGAAACCGACATTACTAAAAGTGTAGATCCTTGGGCGGGCTCTTATTATGTAGAGTCTTTAACTAATGGACTGATGGAGCGTGCTTGGAAATTAATTCAAGAAGTTGAAAGTTTGGGCGGTATGGCAAAGGCTATTGAAAATGGCTTGCCAAAACGTAGAATAGAAGAAGCTGCTGCTAAAAGGCAGGCACAAATTGATGCTGGAAAAGAAATTTTGGTAGGAGTAAACAAATATCAATCTGACAGTGAAGAAGTCATTGATATTTTAGATATTGATAATACAAAGGTTAGAAATGGGCAGTTGGCAGGCTTGGATAAACTGAAAAAATCTAGAAATGAAGAAGAAGTTCAGAAAAAATTAGCTGCTTTAACCAAATCTGCGCAATCAGCTGAAGGAAATTTATTAGCTTTATCTGTTGAAGCGGCTAGAGCAAGAGCTACTTTAGGAGAAATATCTTCAGCTTTGGAAGAGGTTTATGGAAGATATAAAGCGAAAATTAGTTCTATATCGGGAGTTTATTCAGCAGAAGCTATGGGTGATAAAGATTTTGAAAAGGCAAAAGAATTGGCAAATCAATATGCTGAATTGGAAGGAAGAAGACCAAGAATTATGGTTGCTAAAATGGGTCAAGATGGACACGATAGAGGAGCAAAAGTAATTGCAACTTCTTTTGCAGATATTGGTTTTGATGTGGATATAGGGCCTTTGTTTCAAACGCCTGCAGAAGCTGCAAAGCAAGCAGTTGAAAATGATGTTCATATTTTAGGAATTTCATCATTAGCTGCAGGCCATAAAACGTTAGTTCCTCAAGTAATGGAGGAACTTAAAAAAATGGGAAGAGAAGATATTCTAATCATTGTTGGTGGTGTAATACCAAAGCAAGATTATGACTACCTTTGGGATAAAGGAGTAGCAGGAATTTTTGGACCTGGAACAAAACTTTCAAAGGCTGCTCAAGAAATTTTAAAAATATTAATTGAAATTAAATCTTAAAATATGAAATATTTATCCATTGCACTTGTAATAATTGCTATCGGACTAGGAGTTTATGCTTTTGTTCAAAATAATAAGATTGACGACTTAAACACAGTAGTAAAAGATCGTCAAGAAGAAGTCTCTCAATTAAGTGGACAAATTAGTAATTATCAAACTCAAATCGATACGTTGAATCAGAGTAATGCTGAGTTAAAAAGAACTATTTTGAAATTGGCAGGAGACTTAACGAGAGAATCGGATAGAGTTCCTAATTAAAAAAAATATAGGAATTGAGTTCTACTCAATTCCTAACTTCTCTCTCAAATACACATCCTTATTTTGATTTTTACTCCAATAAGGAGATAATATGGTGGTGTCTAAAACTGCTTTTGTTGTCATCATTTTTGCATTTTCCTCAAAACCACTTTTTGCAGTTTCTTCCCATCCATATATTTTGTGTGGAAATTGAGTCTGATAATAGATTTGAACTGTTCTATCTAATTGGTCATAACTTATTTTAATTTCAGAAATTTCTGATTGACTATAATTGGTGTCTATCTTACTACCAATTGAAATAGTAGCAGGATAAGCTTTTATTTCTTGATGAGACAATCTTAGCCACTGAGTAGAAGGAATCAATTTAACTGCTCCAACAGGAATATATTCAAGGTTCATTCTTAGCAAATTGAAAATTTCATCTTCAAATAATGCTTTTTCAACCAATTCATTTTGATCAGCTTCATTCATAAAATAAGAATACCCCTTCATCTGATATTGATTATTTTTTAAGTTGAATTGCAAATAAGAATGCCCGCACCATTCTTGAGATGAGGTGCTTAATTTTAAAGTATTTGAAAATTCGTTTCTTTCAACTGGCGTAAAAATAGAACTCATCATTGAGTAATCATAAATGCCTGTTGTAAATTTTCTGACAAAGTTAGTTTTCAAAACGGAAGTAACTTTTTCTTCGGTTTTTCCTTCTTTTTTTACTTGGCTATCCAACAAAAAATCTTCTGTAACAAATATTAAAACAGCATAACCATCACGCATTTCTCCATATCTAGCTTGGCTTAATTGATAACTGTTTATTTCAGCAGTGCCTGCATACCAATAAGCTTTAAATTCTTCACTTAAAGGAGTATATTTGGTTGAATTATTTTCTTTTTTAATTGAACCACAAGAAAATAGAGCAATTAATAATGTGAATAAAATTATTTTCTGCATTTTTTGTTTTAAAATTAAGCAAAAAAAGACCATCACGCCTCAGGCGGATGGTCTTTAAAAATTGTGTGATCTTTTATTGGATTGGATATACAATGTCAGTTCTCCACTTTGAAGTGTCTGTTTCAATCGCAGGATCAGTGATGTAAATTTCATAAGGAGCATCACTCATCTTAGTTTTTGAAGCTTCTAAATAGGCTTCAATTTTTTCATGAATACTTGCTGTATTTTCATAGTTTCCATAAAATATTGCAGAAATAGCCTTACCTGCTTTCTTCTCTTTTAAGAATATTCTACCATCTTCTTTCAAATTACCCTCCATTGGAATTGCTGCCTCTAGAATTATCTTATCAGTTCCATATGAATGATAATATGCCATTGGTGGCCCACTTTGTGTCATATTGTTTACTGTTGCAAAAATCATAATGTCTCTGTATAACTCAGCTAATTTGTCTGAAACTCCAGCTGGAATGGTAGAATCTAAAATACTTAAACTCATTTCTGGCTCTACATCAATAATATTTAAATTTGGAGGTAATTCTACCGTTATTGGTTTCGCTTCCACTACTTTTTTCAACTCATTTAATCCATAAGTGTAGGAATCTTTTATCATTTTTTTAAAGAATAGGGCAGCCATCAATCTAAAATGAAAGGGCATTTCTGAACCTTCAAAAGTCCATTTAACTTTAGTTTGATTTTCATTGATGGGTTCTAAATACCAATAAGAAAAATCATCGTTATCCATTCCTCCAAATTGTAGTTTCGTTTTGATCATCTTATTTTTTTCTAATTCTACAATCGTTTGTTTGCCATCTCCCACTTTTTGATGGCTGCTTGTCCACGAATTAAAAGCTCCAACAACACTCATAGAGTCACTATATGTATTAACCATATTCGTATCGATTTGATGCCATTGAGACCATGACGACCAATTTTTAAAATTTGTAATTTCATCAAAAATCATAGGAGCAGGTGCGTCAATTGTGATTTCTTCTTCAATCTGCATAGTTTTAGGAGTGAAAAAAGTGGCAATTACTAGCAAAGCAAAAAATATCAGTAAGACCGTCATTATTCTTTTTAGAATTTTCATTTGTTTTAGGTTTTAAATTTTATGCGAAGGTATAACAAAGTAGAATATCTCAAAATAATGTATCTAAAATTATATTTCTGCGTATAGAATTTTTGTTAAGTCATTTTATTTTGATTTTTTAAAAAGCATTAATCAATCATTTTATTTAGCTTAGCGCAAATTTTAAGAAAAATAAAATAAACTATTTGATTATATTGAATGGTTTAAAAAATAAGATAGTTTGATAGTAAAGAGTTTTCAAAAATGCATATTCGTCTTAGGTTTAGCCCTGTTTTTAAGCACTTCATTATTTGCTTTTAATATATCTGAAGGAAGTGATACCATACAAGCTTTTGTGGTCAATACCAATTCAAATTCTTTTCCTTTTAAATCTGATTTAAGCGGCACAGAGTTAATCCATTTGATAGATTCTTTACTTGATGAAGATAAATTGCCTGTAGAATTAGTTCAACAAATTAATAGTGTAGCAGCTCAATTGATGAGGGAAGATAATTCTATGGTTTCACTTACTGGATTTTATGATGATAGCCCATTTCCATCCAATTCTTTTTATAATTCTTGGGATAATTTCAATATGCATCCTATTGTAAATGATGGTAATGAGCAAGATAATTATTCCTTAGTACTTCAAGATACTTTAAATTTTTGTAACTTTTATCCACCAATACAAGGTGTTGTTACCTCTAATTATGGTTGGAGAAATGGCAGAAGTCATCAAGGAATGGATATTGACTTAGAAGTTTTGGATCCTATTCATGCTTCATTTGATGGAATGGTAAGGGTATCCCGTTTTCATCCTGCTTATGGTAGAGTAGTGGTGATTCGTCATTACAATGGATTGGAAACACTTTACGCCCACATGCATCGGTTAAAAGTACAGGTAGGAGATGTAGTAGAAGCAGGGCAAGTAATTGGTTTGGGGGGAAGCAGTGGAAGAAGCACTGGAAGTCATTTGCATTTTGAAGTGCGCTTTAGAGGAAAGCCGATTAATCCTAGAAATATTATTTCTTTTAAAGATTATTCATTGATTAGTGACTCGGTAGAATTGGTTAAATCTAAATGGAACAGCTACCAATGTTATCCAAGAGGGAAACATTTTTATATTGTTCAAAAAGGTGATTTTTTATCAAAAATTGCCAATCAATATGGAACCACAGTTCAACGAATTTGTGAAATTAATGGAATTAATAGTAATAAAACACTTAGCATTGGCAAACGTTTGATAATAGAATAATGTTATTTACTCATATTAATTACGACGATCATCCTACTAATAGGAATAAAATGGTCTTTCATTTTAAAGTGAAAGAACAAGCAGATTATTTTGAAGATCTTATGAAAGAAAATCATATTAAATATGAATTTCAAATAGATAAAGTGGGAGACGGTAGAATTTATTATGGTGTTTTAAAAACAGATTTTTCGAAAGCCAAAGAACTCAATTTTATAACTTTTGGACATTTTAGAAAACCATTTATCAATGATCCATTTTTTAAATACTTTATCGTGATTATTACCGTTTTGGCTATAGCAATAGGTATAATTGGCGCTATAAAATCCATGTGATTAGATTAGTTCTTAAAAGCTTTTAAAATATTGCTTCAAATATCTTAATTTTGAGCCATGCGCATTTCTTGGATTTTATTATGCATCATTTTTATAGTTACTTTTTCTTTGAAAGCACAGAAAAATGTAACCACTTTCGGAATTCAACTAAAACCTATTGTTCCATCAAATGTTATTGGTTCTAAATCTATTGAGAATGTAGAAAATGGAGTCAATTTTAAAATAGAGAACAAAGTTGCCTATAGTTTTGGTATGGTAGCTCGTTATGGGTTTTCTGATTTGTTGTCTTTTGAAACAGGCTTAAATTTTACAAGAAGAAATTTTAGAATAGATATTACAGACAATCAGGTAAATTTAAAGTCTGATTTCAAATTTATTACCTATGATGTTCCTATTTTAGCTTTGGTGTATGTTCAATTAGGTGATCAAATTTATATGAATGCAGCTGGCGGTTTTTCTATTGATTTTTTACCTTCAGATTGGGAAACTTCTGGTCCAAATTTTAGACATGTTTCTTATCGAACAGAATGGATAATTCCTAGTTTACTAGCCAATGTTGGTTTTGAATATAGAACATATAAAAGTGGGTACTTTTATATTGGTTCTAGCTATCATTTGCCTTTTAGAGATTTAACATCTACAAATGTGGCCTATTATAGAAATGGAAATGTTAATGATATTCAAAATTATGATGCAATTAGCAACTTTAAGCTTCGAGGCAGTTATTTAACATTAGATTTGCGCTACTTTTTTAATGAGGATCCTATAAGAAGGTCCAAAAGAAAATAAGTCAAATTTATGAAAGACAATATTTCGAATTTTTTCACGGATGAATTAATCAATTTAGGAGTAAAAACGGCTTATGCAGATACAGTTAATAATCTACTTTTAGTACTTGCCCTTATCATCATTTGTTGGGTAGCCGATTATATTGCACGCAATATAATGGTTAAAGTAATTTCAGTTATAGCAAAGAAATCTAAAACAAATTGGGATGATATTCTAGTGGAGCAAAAGTTCTTTAATGCAGTAGCTCATTTAGCTCCTGTAATTCTAATTGAATTTTTGGTTCCTATATTTTTTGCTGATTTAGAGCGGTTTGCTTTTTATATAATTAAGTTAAATACAGTCTATTTGATTGTGATAATACTGATTATGATTAATCGTTTTCTGAATTCTGCCCAAAAAATATTAGGTAGAATGGATTTGTTTCGAGACAAACCTTTAGAAAGCTATTTTCAACTGACCAAAATAATCTTTGCAATTGGTGCTACTGTACTCATTTTGTCAGTGTTGGTTAGTAAATCTCCTATCTATTTTCTTTCTGCTGCAGGTGCTATGACAGCCGTAATCCTATTTGTGTTTAAAGATACAATTTTAGGTTTTATCGCCTCTATTCAGTTGTCGGTTAATGATATGATTCGTGTAGGCGATTGGGTACAGATGGATAAATACGGAGCGGATGGTGATGTGATGGAAATCAACTTAACAACTGTTAAAGTTCGTAATTGGGATAAAACAATAAGTACTGTTCCGACTTATTCTTTCATATCCGATTCATTTAAAAATTGGCGAGGAATGCAAGAGGAGGGGGCTAGAAGAATAGCTCGTTCCTTGTTTATCAATATTGGTTCGGTAAAGTTTGCCACACCTGAAATGATTGAAAAATTTAAGAATATTCATATCATTAATCAATATGTTACTGATACGGAAGAAGAAGTAAGAAAGTATAATAAAGAAAATAATATTGACCTATCTTTTGTTTCCAATGGACGCAGAATGACAAATTTGGGGACATTTAGAGCTTATGCCTTGGCTTATCTTAATAAACATCCCAAAGTAGCAAAAGACAATGTAATTATGGTTCGTCAATTAGAGCCTAATGAAAAGGGAGTACCTATTCAGATTTATTGTTTTTCAAATGACATCGCTTGGGAAAACTATGAATCCATTCAATCAGATATAATGGATCATTTATTGGCTGTAGTTCCTCAATTTGAGTTGCAAGTATTTCAAAATCCTTCAGGCTCAGACTTTAGAAAACTTACATCGTAAATTAATGTTGTATAACTAATTTTTTTGTCTCTACAATTCCATTATAATTATCTGAGATTCTTATTAGGTAAGTTCCATTATCCAAATTAGAGGTATTTATTTCTATCTGAGATTGCTTAATTTCAATAACAGCATTTATGCTTTTACCATTAATGGTAAATAACTGAATTTGCGTAAAGGAATCTGTATTGCCGATAGTTAGGATTTCGTCAGCTGGATTTGGAAAAACCACAATATTTAGATTATCTTTTTCTTTTTCAATAGCTTGAATATCTGAATAAGAATAGCTGCCATCAAAGTCGGTTTGTTTTAATCTATAATAATTGACACCATTGATAGGATTACTGTGTATGAAATTGTAAGAAATTTGAATCGCACTATTTCCTGCTCCCTCCACTTTTCCAAAAGTTTTCCAATCTTTAGCATTACTGCTGTGCTCAATTTCAAAATAATTATTGTTGATTTCTGTTGCCGTAACCCATTTCAATAAAACATTTTTATTAAACATTTTGGCATTAAAACTTAATAATTCAATAGGTAAAGGAGTTGCAATAGAATTGATGGTTCCTAAAGTAAATCTTCTTTCATTACTTATACCACTTACATTTGAGAAAACAAATAAATTTCCTGAAGTATTTACTGCACCATTAATGGGAGTTTCATCTGCAAAAGTTCCATCGTTATCAGTATCTATTAATAGTCTTAAATCAGAGGCGGTTACAGCACCCAAGCCACTTAAATCCCATTCCATATCAATATCGCCTACATCAACCGCAGCAAACGCTGTATTGTTTAATTCGCTTGCTCGCCACACTCTACTAAATCTTGCGGTTATCGATGAGGGAATATCTGTTATTTCGTTTGCTATTAAAGAATCATTATTGTGACCCCACATCAAAAATTCATTATTATCTAAGTTGGAAGGATTAAATATCCGAATAATAGAACTTCCTTTAGAATTATTGTGCAAATTGCTTGCATCTATTCTTCCAATTCCTGCCACTTCAAAATCAAAATTTCCATTGGAGGAATTGTCATTTTTGTAAACGTCATTCCCACCTAAAGAAATGTTATACTTCGCAGATAAATAGTTGTTTATAATAATTCGTTCCGCAGGATTCAATGTTCTATTGTAATGGATAATATCACCGAAATCAGCTTCAATGTATGCCCTATAATCCTCATTTAGTGCACCTATTACAACTTTTTGATTGCTATTTGTTATTTTTGTGGACGATTCTTTATTAGTTTTAATCAGAGCATCTTCTGAAAAGATCTTAGATCTAGAATTTAATGCTTGTGAACCATCAAATTCAAATGACACAATATAATTGGTTGAATTATTAAAAGATTGGGAAGTTCCAAAGCGATCATTGTTAGTATTAATATCTAAGAATAATTGACGACTGGTATAAAAAAACCAGGTGTAAGCATATTCTCTAGGATTAGTGTAGGTTATTCTTTTTCCAATAATTCCTCTGGCTTCACCGTCCAAATTATTAGGTCTTAAAGCCACAAAATAGCTCATTGCCTCTCCTGTATCTAAAATAAAAGCATCATCAATCAATAATATATCATTAATGCCGTCAAAACGAACAACTGGCTGGTTGTTTAATGAGCTAGAGTTATAGAAGAGTGGTTTTTCTGTAGGATCATTTTGATTAGCATTGTTTCCATTGCCACTTCTATCCGGCCAATTTGAGACTGCACTGCCATTAGTATCAATAATGTCATCAGCTTTTAACCATAGACCATTATCAGTAGAATTTCCCACGCCTCCAGGACCAGTTTGTGAAATTCCAAACAATGAAATATTTAGGAGAAAAATAAGAATAAAAAACTTTGACATAGCTACCTAAAATTTAATACCTTAAAATTAATAAATAAGTAATCCTTCAGATTTGGCTGAAGAATTACTTTTCAACATACTAGCTATTAATAACAGTATTTATTTTCTTGTATCAATTTTGCAGCAACTAAACGTCTACTTTCTTTTACGTTAAAAGGCTCATGTTTAGTGAATCGTTTCATGCCCATGAGCATTCCTCTTTGTTCATCACCTTCAGCAAAAGAATGAATGGCATCTCTACCTGCTTTTCCAATTCTATCTGCAGCATCATAAAGATAAACTTGCATCATAGCCACTTTCTCTTTGTGCGCATCTTTATCATCTCTTTCTGTTAATTTAATAACTCTCAATAAGGTGCTTTCAGCTACATAAGTTTCCATCAACATATCAGCAATATTCATTAGAATTTCTTGTTCTTTTGCCAACTCTTGTTGCAAAGTTTTAGCAGCTGCACCAGCTATTAATAATGTGGCTTTTTTGAAATTTTCAACTAATTTTTTCTCTGTGCTAAAGGCTCCAGAATCATCCGAATCAAAATCAGGAATATCTAATAATTCATCCGCAATTTTCATGGCAGGAGTCATTAAATCTAACTCACCTTTCATGGCTCTTTTCAACATTAAATCAACGGAAAGCATTCGGTTAATTTCATTGGTACCTTCGAAAATTCTGTTAATTCTTGCATCTCTATAGGCTCTTTCCATTGGCGCTTCCGCTGAATAACCCATTCCACCATAAATTTGAACACCTTCGTCAACTACATAATCTAATGTCTCGGATCCGTGAACTTTTAAAATAGCACATTCTACAGCAAATTGCTTAATTCCCTCTAAAGTGGCCTTTTGCTTGTCCATACCATTCTTTTGATAGTCGGCAATCGCATCTTCAATATTTTGAGAAGCTCTGTATAAGGCAGATTCAGTGGCAAAACATTTGATAGCTTGTTCTGCCAATTTAAAACGAATAGCTCCATATTTAGCAATTGATCTTCCAAATTGCTCACGTTCGTTGGCGTAATTGATTGATCTACTTATTGCTACTTTCGATGCTCCCAATGCTGCTCCAGCTAATTTTATTCTACCAATATTTAGAATGTTCAAGGCTATCATAAATCCTTCTTCTCTATCACCTAAAAGATTTTCAGCAGGGACTTTTACATTATTAAAAAATATTTGACGGGTAGAAGAACCTTTAATACCCATTTTCTTTTCCTCAGGATTAAAAGTAATTCCCTCCATATCTCTTGTTAGGATAAAAGCTGACAGATTCTTATCATCACCTATCTTTGCAAAAACGGTAAATACATCTGCAAAACCAGCATTGGTAATCCACATTTTTTGACCATTTAGGGTATAGTGTTTTTTGTCATCAGATAAAATTGCCTTTGTTTTTCCTGAATTCGCATCTGAGCCCGATCCTGGTTCTGTTAAGCAATAACAACCTTTCCATTCGCCAGTTGCTAATTTTGGAATAAATTTTTCTTTCTGAGCATCGGTTCCATAATATAATATGGGTAGCGTTCCAATTCCTGTATGTGCAGACATAGCCACTGCAAATGAATGCCCTGCACCAGTAACTTCAGCAGTTAGTAAGGAAGTTATAAATCCTTTTCCAAAACCGCCATATTCCTCAGGAACAGAGATGCCCAATAAACCTAATTCTCCTGCCTTATCGAGAAGTGAAGGCATTAAACCTTCTTCCATCGCATCAATACGATCTAAATTTGGAAAAACTTCAGCATCCAAAAATTCTTCACAAGAATTGGCAATCATCAATTGCTCTTCTGTATAATCTTCAGGTATAAATATATTCTTGGCGGCTGTTTCTTTAATTAGAAATTCTCCACCTTTAGTTATTTCGCTCATTGTTATTGTTTTTATTTTCTTAATATTTTATAACATTTCAAAAATTCCAGCAGCACCTTGTCCTGTTCCTACACACATGGTCACCATGCCATATTTACCTTTTCTTTTTTTCAATTCATTCAAAATCTGAACAGTCAATTTTGCACCAGTACAACCTAGTGGATGGCCCAATGCAATAGCACCACCATTGACATTTACCTTATTTTTATCAGGCCTAATTCTCTAATTACAGCAACAGATTGAGAAGCAAAAGCTTCGTTTAATTCTATTAAATCGATGTCTTCTAATTTTAAATTAGCCTGTTTTAAAGCCATAGGAATTGCTTTTATAGGTCCAATTCCCATTACTCTTGGTTCTACACCAACAGCCGCATAAGAAATCAATTTAGCTATTGGTTTCAAATCTAATTCTTTCACCATCTTTTCAGAAACTACCAATACAAAAGCACCGCCATCATCCGTTTGGGATGAATTTCCTGCTGTAACTGAACCACCTGCAGCAAACACAGGACGTAATTTTGCTAAAACCTCTACACTTGTGTCTGCTCTTGGTCCTTCATCTTTATTTACTGTGTAAGTTCTTTTTTTCTTCTTGCCATTTTCGTAATAAACTTCTTCAATTTCTAAAGGTGCAATGTCATCTGCAAAACGATCTTCGCTTTGTGCTTTTACAGCCTTCTGATGAGATTCATAAGAAAATTGATCTTGTTCCTCACGGCTAACATTGTAATCCTTGGCAACTGCTTCAGCTGTTAAACCCATTCCCCAATAATAAGTTGGATTTTCTTTGGCAACTTCTGCATTCGGAACAATTCTCCATCCACCCATCGGCATGCAACTCATAGATTCTACTCCACCTGCTATGATGCAACTATTCATTCCATTTTTAATTTTGGAGGTTGCAATGGCAATTGTTTCCAATCCTGATGAGCAATATCTGTTGACAGTCATACCTGGAGTACTCACATTGTTCAAACCAATCAATGAGATTAATCGACCTACATTCAGTCCTTGTTCAGCTTCAGGGCTTGCATTTCCAACGATTACATCATCAATCATTTCAGATGTAATTTTTGGATTTTGTTTCATTAAATATTTTATTACTTGTGCAGCTATGTCATCAGGTCTAGTAAAACGCAACTGTCCTTTATTGGCCTTGCCCACTGCTGATCGATATCCTGCTACTATATATGCTTCCATGATAATTTTTTTTAATTTGAATTCTATAATTGAGTTTCGATTTTTAATTTCGTAAAACTTTTCCGCTTTTCACAATACTTTGCAATCGTTCCAATGTCTTTTTCTTAGAACATAATTCCACAAAAGCTTTTCTTTCTAAATCCAATAAATAGGACTCTGAAACTTCAGTGATTTCTGAAAGATCTCCACCGCACATGACATAACCTAATTTTTCTGAAATCAATTGATCGTGTTCTGAAATGTAATTTCCTGATTTCATAGAGTTAGCACCAACATAAACGATTCCTAAACCTTCTTTTCCAAGCACTTTAATGTCAGTTCGCTCAGCTTTTTGACTGTAACCTTTATCTGCCAATGCTAAAACTGCTTCTTTGGCTCTTTTTAATTGATATTCTCGACTTACCACAACTTCATCTATTCCTTCTCTTAAATATCCTAAATCAAAAGCTTCATAAGCAGATGTAGAAACTTTAGCCTGACCAATAGTTAAGAATTTTTCGCGGAATCTGTTGATTCTGATATCACCTTCCTCTAAACTGTCTGATAATCTCAACACAAATTCTTTAGTTCCGCCACCACCTGGGATAACGCCTACACCAAACTCTACCAATCCCATATACAATTCAGCATGAGCAACAACTTTATCGGCGTGCATACACATTTCGCATCCACCTCCTAAAGCCATTTGATGTGGAGCTGCCACTATTGGTATGGCGCTGTATCTCACACGCATCATTGTTTTTTGAAATTGTCCGATAGCAGCTGAAAGCTCATCAAACTCTTGCTCTACAGCCATCATAAATATCATTCCTACATTGGCTCCAGCTGAAAAGTTTTGACCAGTATTTGAAATAACTAAACCTTTGTAACTTTCTTCAGCTAAATCAATCGCTTTATTAATACCTTGAATAACATCAGCTCCTATGGTATTCATTTTAGTATGGAATTCAATATTTAAAATTCCATCACCTAAATCCACAATAGTTGTTCCTTTGTTTTTCCAAACCGTATTGCTTTCTCTTAAATTATCAAGAACCACTAAATCTTCAGTACCTGGAATAATTTTGTAAGATTTTGAAGGAATATCATAATACAATTTATTGCCATTTTCTACTTTGTAGAAGGTTTTATGTCCTGCATCCAACATTTCATACACCCATTTGGCAGGCTTATGATTTGCTTCTTCTAACTTTTTGATGCTATTTTCTAATCCTAAAGCGTCCCAAGCTTCAAAAGGACCTAATTGCCATCCAAAACCTGCACGCATTCCGTCGTCTATTCTATAAGTTTCATCTGAAATTTCAGGAATTCTGTTAGAGACATATTGGAACAAACCATAAAATGTTTTTCTGAAAAAATCACCGATTTTTCCATCTGCTTCAATGAGTTTCTTAGTTCTCACTTTTACATCTTCTATGTCTTTGACTTCTCCTATAATATCAAAACGAACTTTATCTTGTTCGCCATATTCTAAGGTTTTCAAATCCAAAGATAGAATAGAGCTATTTCCTTTGTCGTCTTTTACTTTCTTATAAAAACCCTGTCCCGTTTTTGAACCCAACCACTTATTGTCCAACATTTTTTGAACATAATCAGGAATTTTAAAAATGTCCTTTGCTTCATCTTTTGGGCAATTTTCATAAACTCCATTGGCTACATGCGCCAAAGTATCTAATCCAACTACGTCACAAGTTCTAAAAGTAGCAGATTTGGGTCTTCCTAAAATAGTTCCAGTCAATTTATCAACTTCCTCTACCTTGAAACCCATTTCTTTTACCGTATGAAATAAATTCATAATAGAATAAACCCCAATTCTATTGGCAATAAAAGCGGGAGTATCTTTACATAAAACCGTTTTCTTTCCTAAAAACCGTTGCCCATAATCCATCAAGAAATCTACTAATACTTGATCTGTTTTAGGAGTTGGAATAATCTCTAACAACTCTAAATATCTTGGAGGGTTAAAAAAGTGAGTTCCTAAGAAGTTTTTTTGAAAATCTTCGCTTCTTCCGTCCAACATCATTTTTATTGGAATTCCTGATGTATTGGAAGAAATGATCGTTCCTTTTTTTCTAAATTTTTCTACATTTTCAAAAACTTTTTGCTTGATGTCTAAACGCTCTACTACTACCTCAATTACCCAATCTGCAGAAGAAATATCTTTCATATTGTCATCCATATTTCCTGTGGTAATTCTTTTAGCAAAACTCTGTCTATAGATAGGAGAGGGGTTAGATTTTAAAGCTTTCATTAAGTCTTCATTCACAATCCTATTTTTAACTTTGGGATCATCCAAACTCAAACCTTGCTTTTTTTCTTTATCATTCAATTCCTTTGGAGAAATATCCAAAAGCAATACTTCCAAACCTATATTGGCAAAATGACAAGCAATTTGAGAGCCCATAACACCTGAGCCCAAAACTGCAACTTTTTTTATTCTTCTGATAGCCATAATTATATTAGTTTTTATAGATGTTCTTCTTTATAATTCATTGTTAATTCGTTCACTTTTTTCATCACATCAAAATAGACTGATAATTTTTTGGGAGGAATCTCTTTCAAAAGAAATAGATTGAAATCTTTCACTACCTTTTTAGCAATTTTTTTCTTTTCTATTCCTTTATCAGTTAGTGTGATGCGTACTAATCTCCCGTCCGATTGATCACCTTTCCTTTCTATTAATCCATTGTCATCCATACTTTTTAGAACCCTACTTAAGCTAGTAGCTTTCATGCCCATTAAAGGAGCAATTTTAGTAGCCGGAGTACCATTATCTTCATCAATATTTAGTAATACAAACCCTGTCGTTTGCGTTAAATCATGTTTAGATGCTATGGAATTGTACAAATTAGACATGGCATGCCAATTTATTTTTATATGATAATCAACTGTTTCTTCCACTTTCATAGAAAGGTATTTTTAGGTTGGAAACCCAAATATAATAAATTTTGTTATGCACGCATAGTAAATGATTCTTAAATTTTGGTAAAATAAATGCTTTTACTTTTGGGATGTTTTATGTTAAACTAAATAGTGAAGAAATTAATAGGATTTATTATCTTTATCAAAAATCAGCTCCAAAGGGTATTTAGATGCTATTAAAATAACAGATGCTCCGCAGTGGTTTGCAACCCTGCGGAAATTTTTACATTCGTGAAACTTTTTTTAGAGGACTTTCAGTCCGTATGTAAGTATATTTGAGGAAGAGTGGAGTATCTTCTTATGATAAAACATAAATATTTGTATATTAATATTTTAAAAGAAAAGTTTTAGTATTTGTCACGGACTAAAAGTCCGCGCTAACAATCAACTTCGAAAAATAATTGGAGTTGTGAATTGTTGGAATTCCAATCCAATCAGCGCCAACAATTAACTCAGATAGATGCGGACGTCTTCGCCCGTGAAACTTCTTTTTTGAGGACTTCTACTTTTTCAATATTTTATATCAGATAGATTCATCAGATTTATTTATATTAGCAATTAATTATAAAATGGATGTGATAAGTGAGAGTGTGATATGCATATGTTGTGGAGAATTTGGATGAGACCAATTAAAGAAATATTAAAACGAAATCGTAAGCTTCACACTCAAGAACGAGATGGAGGAAAGACTGTTGTGATAATTGGGTACAGTTGGGTTTGCTGTGAAACGCTCAAACTATCGTCTGACCTCAAGGGGGATAAAGGGCAATTTCTTGACTCTTTTAGAACAAAAGAGATATATTACGAAGATGTGAACTTTAGCTTTAACGGAGGTGAATACGAATTAATTCGATGCCATGGCCCGTATCGTATTGAGGAAGTCTCTAAAAAAGACTATAAGGAAATTGTATTAACTGAAGCGCTCGAATTAGTAGCTGAAACTTTATTGAATCCTGACTTTAGCTGTGATGAAACTTTTGTTACAAGTTTTGGGAAAGAAGTTGAGGAACTTTTGATTTCAAAACTATCGGATAAGAACGAAATATTTTGGCTCAGCAAAGTATACAACTCTCAGTCTGAATGGAATTGGCGCTATGATTTCTGGCCGAAATAATTGCTAGAAACGAAAAGGAAGTCGTTTACTTGACAATAGGAGAAGATTGAAAGATACTACAACACTCTCTATAGTGATATAAGCGAATATTTTTGAAGAAATTACCGCATAAACAATATGATAAGATTGATGCAAAAACGATTTGATTATGGAAATACGACCAATAAAAACAGAACAAGATTATAATTTTGCTATTAGCAGGATTGAAGAATTGTGGGGAGCAAAAAAAGAGACTTCAGATGGTGATGAGCTAGATTTATTGGTGACCTTAGTTGAATCATACGAAATGAAATATTATCCTATTGCACCACCTGACCCAATTGATGCGATTAAATTTCGCATGGAGCAAATGGGAATGACAAATTCGGATATGGTAAAATATTTAGGAAGTCAAAGTAGGGTAAGTGAGATTCTTAATAAAAAAAGAAAGCTAACACTAGGAATGATAAAATCACTTTACAAAGAATTAAAAATACCTGCTGAGATTCTATTAGCCTGATTGATTTAAAATTTATACTTTTCTAAAAGTCCGCACGAACAATCAACTTCGAAAGATATCAGTAAACACTGAAATCTGCTTACTCAACGACCTTTGAACGTTTCTATTATTAACATCATGACAAATTGAAAGAAGATCTAAGGTCATCGATACAAAGGGCATCTCGGTACAAATCGGCGTCTCGGTACAAGCCGAAGAACACTTTTGATTACATAACATTCATATCGGCTCACTCGACGACCTTAGATACGAATTCATTATTATCATCATGATGTTTTAGATTTGTTTGGCTCTAGTTTAATTCAGCTATTATTTGTATATTGTGTGTATGAAAACAGAAAAGCTTAAAGACCAAATACTCTCTCTGCCAATTAAACAACGTGAGCGTTTGTTGAAGGAGATTGAAGATTCAACTAAAGAGATTAACCTGTCTGCGATTGTTTCACGTCAGCATGAGTTTAATAACAAACTCGGAGCCTGTCCTCATTGTTCTCATTCTAAGTATGTTCGTTTTGGGATTGACAAAGGAGCACAGCGCTACAAATGCAAGTCTTGCCAAAGAAGTTTTACGGAGTATACAGGTACTTGGATGGCAGGGCTGCAAAGAAAAGACAAGATTGTTGATTATCTTAAACTAATGGTTGAAGAAAAAAGTCTTGACAAAATTGTTTCGATTTTGGGTATTAATAAGAAAACAGCCTTTGATTGGCGCCACAAGATATTGTCTTCAGTTGACGCAGATGACGGAGAGCCCTTCATTGGTATCACAGAAAGTGATGAGACCTTTTTCCTCAAATCTGAAAAAGGGATGAAGGTTAAAAATCGAGAACCAAGGAAAAGAGGCGGTAAGTCAAGCAAAAGGGGTGTAAGCAATGATCAGGTTGCGGTCATCGTGACTCAAGACAGAAAGTCAATGCTAAATCTGAGTGTAGCTACACTTGGACGGATTAGAAAGATTGATATTAAAAATGCTATTGGCAATCGCATAAAAAAAGGGAGCACAATTTTGTGTAGTGATTCTCACCACAGTTATAAAGGCTTCGCTAAAGACACCAAAATTGAGTTTCATCCGGTAAATGTTTCCAGGGGAGAAAGAGTAAAAGGAGCGTTTCATGTACAGCATGTAAACTCAACGCACAATAAAATAAAGAAGTGGATTGGAAATACATTCTGGGGCGTGTCTACTAAATACCTGCAACAATACCTAAATTGGCATATTATAAAAGAAAAAATAAAATCAAACAAGGATATTACCCTTGCTTTCGCAAAGCAGATAGTTGTTGCGGGAGCTCTGGAGCGCTTTGTTCAAATCCAACCAAACTATAAAACACTATTATCAACGCAGTGCTAAACTAGAGCCATTTGTTTCTATTATTATCATCGTAATTATATTACGAATTCATTATTATCATAATGACAAATTGAAAGAAGATCTAAGGTCGTCGAGTGATCCAATTTTCGGTCATCGAGTGCTCCTTTTTTCAAGGAGTGTACCGAGATGCCCTAAAATTGGATTGTACCGAGACGCCGGTTATTTATCGAAATACTTTCTTAGATAGCTCACTCAACAATTTCTCATCACCATTGATTAATGCCTCTTTCTTTTGATGACTCCAACCCTGGATTTGTTTTTCTCTGTTAAATGCAAAGTCTATTCGATCAAACTCTTCATAGTAGATGAATTCAACGGGTAAATGTTTTTTGGTGAAGTTCGCACCCTCACCTGCTTGATGCTGAGCAAGTCTTTTTTCTAGATGCTTTGTGCTGCCAGTGTAATAGCTACCATCTGAGCAAAGAAGAATGTACATATAACATTTCATTGTCTAAAAATAAAGAAAAATTAATGGTCATCCGTGACGAGCCTACTTCACATAAAGCGGTAAATCTTCCATTAAATCATTGACTTGCTTTTTAATTTTCTTTAATTGACTTTCATCTTCTTTATGAATGATAGCTTGATCAATTAATTCAGCGATGAGTGGAATTTCTTTCTCCGTGATGCCTCTAGTGGTAATGGCAGGAGTTCCTATTCTGATACCTGAAGTTACAAATGGAGAACGCTCATCAAATGGTACCATATTTTTATTGACAGTAATGTCTGCCAAACCTAAAATTCTTTCGGCTTCTTTTCCTGTTATATTTTTAGAATTAAGATCTATTAGCAGACAATGGTTTTCTGTGCCGCCTGAAATAATATGATAGCCTTTAGCAACCAATTCTTCCCCTAAAAGCTTTGCATTTTTAATTACTTGCAAAGAATAATCCATAAAACTATCTTTCAAAGCTTCACCAAAAGCAACTGCTTTACCTGCAATTACATGTTCTAGTGGACCACCTTGTGTACCAGGAAAAACAGCCGAATCCAATAAAGAAGACATCATACGAACTTCTCCTTTAGGTGTTTTTAAACCAAATGGATTCTCAAAATCTTGACCCATCATGATAATTCCGCCTCTTGGACCTCTCAAGGTTTTATGAGTAGTTGTAGTGACGATATGACAGTGGGGAAGTGGATCATTTAAAATTCCTTTGGCGATTAAACCTGCAGGGTGAGAAATATCAGCCATTAATAAAGCACCGACGCTATCAGCGATTTCTCGCATTTTCTTATAATCCCAATCTCTGCTGTAAGAAGATGCTCCTGCAATCATCAATTTTGGTTTTTCTTTTTTAGCTGTTGCAGCTATTTTATCAAAATCAATTCTGCCGGTCTCTTTCTCCACACCATAAAAAGTAGCATGATACAATTTTCCCGAAAAGTTGACAGGAGAACCGTGTGTTAAATGCCCACCATGCGATAAATCAAAACCTAAAATAGTATCCCCTGGTTTTAAAACTGCCAACATAACAGCTGCATTGGCTTGAGCTCCCGAATGGGGTTGCACATTTACCCAAGTGGCATTAAACAATTCTTTTGCTCTATCTATTGCCAATTGCTCTACTTGATCTACTATTTCACAACCGCCATAATACCTTTTGCCAGGCAAGCCTTCGGCATATTTATTAGTTAAAACTGAGCCCATAGCTTTCAAAACACCTTTACTTACGTAGTTTTCAGATGCAATTAGCTCCAAGCCTCTAGTTTGTCTTTTCTTTTCTTTCTTGATTAATTTAAAAATCTCTTTGTCTTTCATATCACTCTTATTGATGGGCTAAATTTACGTAAGCTTATTTGCTTTTAAAAATAAAAGATTTGGAAAAATGTTCTTGTATTTTTTTATTTTAAAAATATTAAAAACCTTCTATCTTTGCTACTGAAAATGAATTAGATTATTAGAAATTTCCAAGTGATAAAATAACATGTTATTTAATTCCATTGATTTTGCAATTTTTCTGCCTATAGTATTTATATTATATTGGTTTGTTACCAATAAAAATTTAAGGCTTCAAAATGCTTTAATAGTTGTTAGTAGTTATGTGTTTTATGGTTGGTGGGATTGGCGCTTTTTATCACTAATTTTTTTTAGTACTATAGTTGATTATACAATAGGTATTCAACTAAAAAAGGAAGAGCGGCAAAAGAGAAGAAAATATCTTTTATGGACTAGTATTTTAATCAATCTTGGATTTTTGGGATTCTTTAAATACTATAACTTCTTTTTAGATAACTTTATCTCTGCATTTTCATTTTTTGGTTCTGAAATTAGTGCAAGTTCATTGAATATAATACTTCCAGTTGGTATAAGTTTCTATACTTTCCAAACATTAAGTTATACTATTGATGTGTATAGAAGGAAATTAGAACCTACCAAAGATTTTATAGCCTTCTCTGCTTTTGTAAGTTTTTTCCCACAATTGGTAGCAGGACCTATTGAAAGAGCCACCCACTTATTACCTCAATTTTATACCAAAAGAACTTTTGATTATACACTTGCAGTAAATGGAATGCGCCAAATTTTGTGGGGTTTATTTAAGAAGATTGTTATTGCAGATAATTGTGCGGAATATGCCAATATGATATTTAATAATTCAGCAGATTATTCTGGAAGTACATTAGTTTTAGGAGCTTTATTTTTTACTTTTCAAATTTATTGTGATTTCTCTGGTTATTCTGATATTGCAATTGGTACTTCTCGACTTTTTGGTTTTGATTTAATGAGAAACTTTAATTTTCCTTATTTTTCACGAGATATTGCAGAGTTTTGGCGAAGATGGCACATTTCACTCTCTACATGGTTTAGAGATTATGTTTATATTCCTTTAGGTGGAAGTAGAGGCGGACTATGGATGAAAATTAGAAACACTTTTATTATATTTATAGTAAGTGGCTTTTGGCATTGAGCCAATTGGACATTTATTGTTTGGGGAGCTTTAAACGCTATATATTTCTTACCCTTATTGCTCACGAATAACAATAGGAATAATTTAGAAGGAATTGCAGTTGGACGTTTTTTGCCACGTTTTAGAGAATTTTCATCAATTCTTATTACTTTTAGTTTAACTGTTTTTGCATGGATATTTTTTAGAGCTGCCAACATGGAACATGCGATAAGTTATATTGGTGGTATTTTTTCTGCCTCTTTATTTACAATAAATGGCTCTGAATTTTTAGGTGCAAATCTTAATATTCTAGTTTTATTATCCTTAATTGGTATTTTCCTTTTAATAGAATGGATAGGTAGAAATGGACAATTTGCATTAGATGTAATTGGATTAAAATGGAGACCACCAATTAGATATGCCATGTATTATTTAATAATCATTGCCATATTTTGGTTTGGTGGAAAAGAGCAGGAATTTATATATTTTCAATTTTAAGCAATGAAAAATTTTTTAATTAAGTCAAGTATTTTTCTTCTGCCAATAATTCTGATGGTTATTATATTTGAATCTTTATTAAGGAATATACCGAATGATTACTCATTTAAAAAAAAATATTTGGATAAAAATTCAAATCAAATAGAATATCTTTTTTTGGGTAGTAGCCATACTTTTTACGGGATAAATCCAACTTTTATTGATGGTAAAGCTTTTAATGCTGCTCACATTTCTCAAACTATTGATTATGATTATGAAATTTTAATGAAATATAAATCAGATTTTAAGAGTTTAAAAATAATTTTTTTACCAATTGATTATTTAACTCTCTTTTCACGTGTAAAAGCAGGAAAAGAATCATGGAGAGTTAAAAATTATCAAATATATTATCAAATATTTAAAACTTTTAATATTGAAAAAAATACAGAGTTGTTTAGCTTTTCTATTAAAAGAAACATTAATAGAATTAAAAACTATTACTATTGGGGAAAAAACCAGTTGACATGTGATTCATTGGGATTTGGAAATAATATAAAAGAACAGAGTGATTTATTTACAAGTGGTATTAATAATGCTAAAAGACATACTAAAAAAGATACCTCATTCTACACTCCTAATAAAGTTCTTGTAAAAAGTATTTTAAACTATGCTTATGATAATAATGCAAGAGTAATTTTATATAGCAACCCAGTTTTTCATACTTATTCTGAAAATCTTGACTCAACACAACTAGATTTAATAATGCGATTCATTAACGATTTACAAATACAATATCTGGATTTGAATTATTATGACTTTTCTACTGATAAGTTTTTTACTGCTGATGATTTTAGGGATGCAGATCACTTAAATCACAATGGTGCGGAAAGATTATCCAAAATATTTAATAATATTATTTTGGAGAAGTAAATTAAACTAGGAATTTCTAATTTATTGATAATTAAAAAAATCCTTCCCAACATAGTTGAGAAGGATTTTTTTTAATATATTAATCAGAAAATTACTTTTCTTCTTTTTGCTCACGCATTTCATACATTTTCTTTCCACCGTAAGCAGCACCTGCTATCAAAAGAAAAGATAAACCCCCATCGATTGGAACACAAGGTGGTGGATAACATCCAGGTCCACCTGGTCCTCCAGGAGGCCACCAGGTTGAGCTTTAAGACTGATATTGCCTATCACTAAAAATGCAAAAACTGCGATATATTTTATGGTATTCTTCATTGTCATTTAATTAATTGCAAATATACAGATTTAGATTAAAATTTAAACTTTTCAGTAATTACTTCTCCATTGGAACGAACTACGATCATATAAACACCATTTAATTCACTTAAATTGTTCAATTGGATTTTACCTGCGCCTATTACTGTTTGTGATTGGCTTGGTATTACTTTTTGCGCATTTGTATTGTACACATCAATTTGAATATTGTTGGTCGTTTCAAATGAATAGTTGACTTCTACTAGTTCACCTTTCTTTATAATAGAAATACGATTAGTAATAGCTGAAATTACGGTATTGTTTAAATCTTTTGACTTACCCAAGTGTAAATTAAATCTATTGTAAGTTCCTTCATCTGATGCAAAAGTATAAGCTTGTACTTCATTTAAGTCAATCATTTTACCTGTCAACTTATCTTCTAAAATAATGCTGCTATAAATATTTGCCAACTCTTCAATAAAGTTAGTGCTTAATGTAAATGAACCACTTTCTCCTGCTTTAATTGTAATTGGAATATTTTGAATTTCAGTAGCAGAATTAATTGAATTTTGAATCAATTTCTTTGCTTCAACATTCATGTAAATAGCAGGAGCATTTTTCTGTGGACTCTCTAAATAAGGAGAATCTTCTAAATCATAGCCATCTGAAGCAAATATATTTGGGATAATGGTTGCAGTTTGACTAAATGGAGTCGTTTCACTTTGCAATTTTAAAGTAAATAAACGTTCAGGAGCAGTTTTGTAAATTAAACTGCTATTCGATGGACTTTTATCATCTTCATCTAAATTAATAAATCTATCAGATATTCGTGGATTAAATACCCAAAATCCTTGACTTGTAGGAATAGTTCCATTAGTGTATAAATCAAAAGAACCAGTATTTTGATTCAATATATAGAATTGATTGTTTAAACCTGATGATTTTGTCATTAATGAATAATCAATTCTACTAAAAAAGGGATTTGCAAATTGATTAAATCCAGGTTTTGCAGTGAATATAGTAGAACCAGTAAAAGGCACTCCTCTGCTATCTAACGTCTGTGCATTAAAAGTAACTAAATTGTCACCTAAAAATAAATGCAATCCTTTTCTAGGATCAATCAAAGTTGAAATACTAGTTATAGTATCATAAATTTTTGTAGTGTTATTAAAAGTATATGCACTATAAAATATTTGACTTAAACCTGGACCTGTTTTTGCATTTCCATTTAGACCACCTACTCCGCTCATATATATTTCTTGATCCCAATCTCCTACTGTTACATTGTCAGCGCTAGGACTAATATTAGCATAATTGGCATTACGTGCGGTAAAATATCTTTGTAAAATAAATTCTCCATCAAATGAACCTGTAGATGGAAGAATTTGTGCTGTTGTCGCTGCATCTGAAACAAAGGTAAAAGTCCCACCTGCATTACTAAATACATTCTGTATTATTTTTATTTCATTTGTCAATTCCCAATTCCCTTCTCTAACAAATACATCTAAAGGATTATTTATAGTCAAGTCATACAAAGAAACTGTTGTGTCTGTTGTATTGAACATATCCTGACTAAATGTATTACCAATAAAACTTAAATTACCTGTTCCTGCATCAAATCCACCATCAATATTCAAATGACCAGATAAAATTAGTGAATCAGATGTAGCAAATTCTAAAGCTGCTCCGGTTAAAATATTTAAAGTAGAAGCATGTGCAGTAGCACCATTTATGGTAACAGTATATGGACTAGGAATTTCTACAATATCGCTATTTGAAGGGATACAACCACAAGACCATGTAAAAGTGCTGTTATAATTTCCATTTGAAATTGCAAATATTTTAGGACCCACTTCTGCAATAGTAAACCAATTATTATCACCCAATCTTACACCAGAAAAAGTAACAGTTTCATTGATGGGATCATAAATCCCATTGCTATAAGTTTGAGAAATCGTTAAATTACCAAAAGAACCATCCACACTATCCACTAACAATCTGTATTTAGCTGGGTCAACAGTAAATTGTTTGCCACCTGATAAATCAAATTTTAAATCCACTAAACCTGGATTATTTGTTACATCTGCTCGCCAAGTTCTCTGCATTCTTTTTGCACCAAAAATCAAACCAACGCTGTTAGTGGTAGTATAAGCAGCATTGTTATTACCAACTAACAAATAATCTCCATTTCCTAATGATGTCGAATTGTTGATACTTAAAATTCCTTTACTTATTGCGGAAGAATTATTTCCATCTGCTTCTTGACCAATGCCAAAAACATCATTACCATAAGTAACAATATGCTTATAAAATTGGTCTAAACCCGCTATATTATATTTTCCTGCTAAATAAGAATTAACAATATTTATTTCTGCAGTTTTCAATTTACGATTAAATGCAATAACTTCGGCTATTTGTCCATTCAAATATCGTGTTGTGTTTGTAGTTGTTCCCGCCAATAAACAACCAACCGTTGAAAAAGATTTATTTAGAAAAGTTTTTCTTACATAGTTTCTTATGTCTGATCCTGAATTAATTGAAGAGCCAATACGCAATGGAGTGCCCGTTAATGCTGAACCAGTATGTAATTGTGTGATATTAGTTTGATTTAAAGCTCCACTTACTGAATAATATTTGGTTGGTGATTCATAAAAGGTCCACATTCTTGCAGTGGTAGAAAAAATAGCATGTTTATTAAACGTCACTATACCTAAAATACTTGGTGTTTTAGATAAACTTACTGTAAATACTGACGTTGCAGCAGTCGTAATATTATTATCTAATTTTAAATAATCATTTGAACCATCAAAATCAATAGCTGAATTGCCATTCATTTGATTGGTTTTGAATTTTGGTTTACGACTATTGGATGTTTGTACCGCATTGTTATTATTTCCTGAAATATCAGGCCATGTTGTTAATGCAGAATTATTAGTGTTGGACATTCCAGAAGTATTCAACCAAAGAATATTATCGGAGCTATTTCCAACTCCACCTGGTCCAGTTTGAGCAATTGCAGAAAAGAATAAAGGGGTTAGTAGGCATAAAAAAATGTTGATTTTTTTCATAGCATTAAAAATTACAAATTAGAGGGTAAAGTTATATCATTTATTTTTATTAACCAAATACTTAGAAGATATTACCATAGCACTTATGATTAAAAATAGCAATGGGTTGTGAACTAAGTCAATCAATGTACGTAAAAAAGGATAAATAGTTTGAAAATTCCAAATTAAAATGAAGATGACCGTACTAAAAAGTGCGATAAAGGCAATTAATGTATAGATGAAAAGTGAAATTCGAGCAGCTAAATTGTTTCTTAAACTGTATTTTAGTCCGAAATAGGTGGTAATTGCAAATAAAACACTAAATGCTAAAGTTGCAAAGTATTTGATTAGATTTAAATCTGAAAGACTATAATTTTTTAAAAACTCAAGTTGTGCTGTTTTAGCATAATAAAAAGTTTCGCCTGCTATTTGAGCATTGATACTCAAAAAAAATACTTCTCTTAAATAACTTAATATTATTAATAAGATTAAAAAGATAATCCAAATAACTTTATTTTGCACTTTTAAGTACTTTATAAGTTTTTACCCTCAACATCCATAGACCAAATATAATTACATAAATTGCAAGCGTAAAAGTATAGGAATGATGAAAGTCTAATTGATCAGGTGCATAAAGAACTATTAATGCTAAGGCAGATACTCTTAAAATATTCAAAATGTGAATAATTAAAATTCCTGATAACACCCATAAGGACTTTGCCCACCATTTACCTTTAAAGCTTAAAATGAATGTGGCATATAATAGAAATAAATTCAATCCATCACAAGGGCCACCTATAATTACTCCCGAAGTATTAGCAATTCCTGTATGGTAGAGATATTCGCCAGTATTCTCTAATATAGGATAGCCTGAAAATTGTAATATAGCTTCTGTTTGATGGATAATGAGATTAATTAGAGCTGCATCTATATTGGTGTAGGGAGATAATACATAATCATAAGCCAACTGAAAGAGAAAAAATATTAAGGCAAACTTCCCCATCATTAGGAGTAGTCCTTTGTTTTTAATTATTTCTTCTCTGATTGCTTTAATCATAGTGCAAAATAACGCAAATTTCTTTTGAATACCGGCGTCTCGGTACACCCCTAGGAACATTATTGCAAAATAAGAAAATCTCTATCGGGGCTCACGAAGCTTCGTGACGACGACCTTTCATTCCGTTCTAATTAATCATTATGATTATTATTCAATTGTACATTATGTTAATAATGAATTCGTATCAAAGGTCGTTGAGTGTTTTAATAATTTAGGGCTTCTCGATACACTCCCTGAAAAGGGAGCACTCGATGACCTAAATTTTAAAATGTACCGTCACGAAGCGTCGTGATGCCCTTTGAATCAACATCTAATAACAATAACCTAAATTAAAAGAGTCCTGAAAGGAAATTTCATATTTCTGAAAGTACAAAAAAAATAGGTAGTAAAATGCGTATTTTTGTGTTAAATAAGTTGAACCATGAGGATAACTGAAAGAAAATATTTTGATACTTACATTCAAAGAATTGGACATGAAATTCCGGCATTGATACAAAATTTTGATTTCTCAGAAAATACTGGTGGATTTGATTTCCTAACCAAGGCTTCAGCAATTTATTCATCAAATATTGAGGGAAATAGTATTGATTTGAATTCTTATATGAATTATGAGTTGAATAAGGATAAATTTAAGGTTGGAAAAGAAATACAAGAAATAAAGGATTTAATAGGTGCGTATGAGTTGGCACAGTCAAATAATTTGAATGAAAAAAATTTATTGAAGTGTCATAAAATATTTTCGAATACATTATTAATAAAAAGTAAAAGAGGTAACTATCGTATTGAAAAAGTGGGAGTTTTTGGTGCATCTGGTTTAGCTTATATGGCTGTTGAGCCTGAATTTGTGAAAAGAGAAATGGATGTCTTGTTCAAAGATATAGAAGAGCTCATTTCTATTGATCTCAATGAAATGGAAGTTTTTTATTTCGCTTCATTAATTCATTTGCGTTTTGCCCACATTCATCCTTTTAGAGATGGTAATGGAAGAGCAGCTCGATTAATGGAAAAATGGTTTATATGTGAGAAATTAGGTCGAAATTTTTGGAAAATCTTATCTGAAGAATATTATAAAAATAATCAAGTAGAATATTATGAAACAATAAATCTTGGAGTCAATTTTTATGAATTGGACTACAATAAATGTATCGGATTCTTAGATATGCTTCCGAATTGTTTGAAACCGGCGTCTCGGTACTTTTCAAAATAATTTTTTCTGATGATTTCATAGATTGATTTTAGTGTAAATATATAAAAATCAGTAACCTAAGGTCTAATCCCGAAGCTTCGGGACTATGGTCTAAGGTCTTTCCCCTCCAGAGCGCATCGAAGCAGAGTCACTTCTTCCAAAAAAAATCGTTTCTTTGCACGTTGAAATTGTATTTTTTAAGCGCTCAATGTCAGTAGATAAATCCAATACCACTTCTTTTCAAATAGATCCTAAAGTATTTTTATCCTATATAATTAGGTTTTGGTATTTACCTGTTATAGGTCTTGCTATTGCATTGTCTTATGCCTATTATCAAGCTCGATATACTCCTGCAACATACTCTACTAACTCTAGAATGTTGGTAAAAGATGAATATTCATCTTGGGGTCAAGAATATTTTTTACCGGGGATGGAATTAGTGAGTGGTAGAAATAGATTGATTAATGAAATAGGCATTATTCAATCCTATCCTCTAATGGAGAGGGTTGCAAAAAAATTAGCTTGGAATATTTCTTACTATAAAATCGGCAATATTAAAACCACTGAAATGTATCCGACTTCAGCTTTTAAGGTTGAGTTTATAGAAGGAGTTCAGCCTAGCGGCAAAATTTTTATAGATTTTCCTGAAGAAGATCAATTTAGAATATCGAATACACAAGATGGATTGAATGCCTCTGATTTGAGACCATTAGAGAAATCTTTTTATTATAAAGAGGGTTTACTGAAAGTTGAATCTAATTACATTGATTACAAAGAAGAAATTGCCTTTGCTTTTAAATTTAATCGTCCTGATGAATTTGCACGTTATTTTCAAAGAGCCTTAAAGATAGATGTCGAAAACTCTGAATCAAGCATTTTAATATTAACAGAAAATAATCAAACAGCGCAAAAATCAATAGACTTTCTAAATGCCCTAATGGAGACTTACATACAATCAGGTATGGATCAAAATAATATAATTGCCTCTAATACGATTGATTTTGTTGATTTGCAATTGAAAACAATTGCCGATTCACTAGTTATTACAGAATATCAGTTAGAATCTTTTCAACGTAAAATTTTTAAAAACCGAATTCTGATTGAAGAAAGTCAGAATAATTTATTAGAAGTTACTGATTTAGAAGATGAGCTTACTACGAGAAGTATTCAAAGGGAGTATTATTCTGCATTAATTAAAATCCTCAATTCTGAAGAATACACGGCTTTCCCTTCTGCTGCTGTTTTTGGTTTTCAAGACCCCAATGTGGATCGTATGACAATGCGCATTCAAGAATTAGTAGAGCAGCAAAAATTGGATGCTTTTAGAATGAAAGATGACAATGCATTGTATATTCAACAAAAAAAAGAACTAGAACGTCAAAAGGACGCGCTTTTAATAGTAGCTCAGTCGAATCAAAAACAAGTCAATTTATTAATAGATTCTTTAAAATTAGTACTAAGAAAAGAAGAGCGTAAGGTTTTGCAAATTCCAAAGGAGCAAAGAGAATATTTTAATTTAAAAAGAGAAAATAAATTATTAAATGATTTATATACTTTTTTGTTGAACAAACGTTCTGAAGCAAGCATAGCCAAGGCATCCAACTTACCAAAAGCTCAAATTTTAGATTTTGCTACACCTTATAGAACTTCTTATGTAGGCCCAAATGTTAAAAGTATTTATATTTCTTCCATTTTATTAGGTTTGCTTTTTCCACTCGGATTGATTTTTCTATTCTATTTTTTTAATTCTAAAATTATTGATCGTTCCGATTTAGAAAACCTTACTTCTATACCCATATTGGGATCTATTCTACATAAAAAGAATTTAGATAACAATATTATTGTTAGTAATAATTTAAAGTCAATTGCTTCTGAGGCTTTTAGAAATATTAGGAGTAATGTTAGTTTTATGGTTGAAGGGAAAGAGAACCATGTGGTTATGGTTACCTCTTCTATTTCAGGTGAAGGGAAAACATTTACTTCTATAAATTTAGCAGCCATTTATGCGGCATCTGGTAAGAAAACAGTTTTAATTGGTGCTGATTTGCGTAAGCCTAAGATTTTTAAAGATTTTGGTTTAACTAATGAGGTTGGCTTAAGTACCTATTTAATTCGTAAAACAGATTTGAAAGGAGCTGTTCAACAAACAAAGGTCAATAATTTAGATTTAATATCTTCTGGACCAATTCCACCTAACCCCGCTGAGCTAATTGAAAGTAAAGTAATGGCTGAGTTGATAGCTGAATTAAAAGAAATCTATGATGTAATTATTATAGATACTCCTCCAGTAGGATTAGTAACGGATGCACTCATTATTAATCAATATGTGGATGCAGCTATTTATATTGTTCGTCATTCTTATACCAAAAAATCCTATATCGAAAATATCAATCAGTTGTACGAGGATAAAAAAATAAAGAATTTAGGAATTGTAGTAAATGCTGTAAAAGATAATAGCGGCTCATTGGGTTATGGCTATGGCTACGGCTATGGTTATGGCTATGGTTACGGCTATTATTCTGATGATCAAAAAACGAGTAAAAATCCCTTTAAAAAGAATTAATATATGGATGAGTTGATTATTAGCGCCAAACGCACAACTTCATTTTTTCAGTCTATCAAAGATTTATGGCGGTACAAAGATTTAATCTCCATTTTGGCATGGAGAGATTATAAGGTGCGTTATGCTCAAACGGCTTTGGGTTTTGTTTGGGCATTTATTCAACCGATCGCTACTTTATTAATATTTACTTTAATTTTTTCAAGAGTGGCAAAGGTAGATACAGGAGATGTGCCTTATCCTATTTTTGCTCAGTCAGGCATGTTAGCTTGGACATATTTCGCTTTTTTAATATCTCAGGCTGGCAACTCCATTATTGGTGCACAAGCCATGGTTAAGAAAATTTATTTTCCACGATTAGCGATACCTATTTCTAAAGCTCTAGTGGGTTTAATAGATTTTTTAATCAGTTTTGTAATTTTATTGTTTTTAGGATTATATTATCAATTTACTCCATCTTCTAATATTATCTATTTACCATTATTTATTATCTTAATTATTGTTGGTGGTTTAGGAATTGGGATTTGGATCTCTGCATTAACAGTGAGGTATCGAGATTTTAAACACATTATTCCTTTTATGGTACAAATAGGGATGTATGCATCACCTGTTGCCTATGCTGCTAATCTAGTTCCTGAAAAATATCAATGGTTGTATGCTTTAAATCCTATGGTAGGAGTAATAGAAGGGGTAAGATGGTGTATTATTGGTGGCAGTCCACCATCCACCATGATATATTTTTCTATCGGAACAATGATATTAATTTTTATAAGTAGTATTTTCTATTTTAAGAAAGTAGAACGTATAATGGCAGATTTAATATAATATGAAAGTAATAGAAGTTAAAAATATATCTAAAGAATATCGATTAGGGGCTTTGGCAAAAGATTCCATCAAAGACAGTATGCGTGCTCTTTTTAAATCCAATAAAAAGGAAAAAGAAACATTTATGGCATTGAATGATATTTCATTTAATGTGAATAATGGAGAAGTCTTAGGAATAGTTGGAAAGAATGGAGCTGGAAAAAGTACTTTATTAAAGGTATTATCTCGAATTACGGAACCCACATCTGGAGAAATTAAAATGCGCGGAAGGGTTGCTTCTTTATTAGAAGTAGGTACAGGTTTTCATCCTGAATTAACTGGAAGAGAAAATATATTTTTGAATGGCTCTATTTTAGGAATGACCAAAGCTGAGATAAAATTAAAATTTGATGAGATTGTCGAATTTTCTGGAGTAAGAAAATTTATTGATACACCAGTAAAGCATTACTCAAGTGGAATGTATGTGCGTTTGGCATTTTCTGTAGCCGCTCATTTGGAACCAGAAATTTTAATCATTGATGAAGTATTGGCTGTGGGTGATGCAGAATTTCAAAAAAAATGTTTGGGGAAAATGAAGGCTGTAGCTGGGCAAGGTAGAACCGTGTTATTTGTTAGTCATAATATGGCTGCTGTTAAAACTTTATGCAGTAGGGCTATATTGCTGAATCAAGGAAAACTTGTTTATATTGGAGAAACAGACCAGGTTGTTGATAGGTATTTAAATGGCGATAATACTGATGGGAAAAAAATAAAACTTTATGATATTAATGATTTCGATAAACAAGAAAGTTTTACTTTAAATTCTATTGAAGTTCTCTCCAAAAGGAACAATGATATTATTAATCAAGAAAATGATATCAATATTATCATTAAATACATAAAAAAGAACGATGAACTTTTTAATTTTGCTTTAAGATTCAAAGATTCAGAAGGTAATTATCTATTTGTATGTCCAGTAAGTATTGACAAAACGGCAACAAACAATAAAAGTTACTGTGCAACAATGACCATTCCTGGACCTTTTTTTAATGAAGGAAGCTTTTCAATTGATATACTTGTTTCGCAACAAAAACAAATAATATTTCTTGATAATGATGTAATTAATTTTAATGTGATTCAAGGCAATAAAGAAATTGGGGAGTGGATGGGTAAAACAAAAGGGCCATTAAAGCCTTCTTTTAATTGGAAATTTGATTGATATGAATATGTTTAATTTGAATAAAAATAAAATATTTTGTGTTTCAATGCAAAAAAATGGAACTACTTCGGTGGGTGAATTTTTTAAACAACAAGGCTATAAGGTGGCGGTATGGAATACTTCACGAAATAATAAATGGTCATATAATTGGTATAGAGGAGATTTTGAAAAAATTTTTAATTCAATAAACTTTAAAAAAACCCAAGTTTTTGAAGATGACCCTTGGTGGTATCCTGAATTTTATAAAGTTTTATATCATCGTTTTCCAAAATCCAAATTTGTTTTAATTACAAGAGATTCTGATAAATGGTTTCAATCCATGTTGAATCATTCTAATGGGAAAACTTTAGGAAATACAAAGGTTCACTCAAAAGTATATAGAAGAGAGATTGAGTTTAATAATACGTTTGATGAGCATTTTAAGTTGACTTACGATGAATTTAAAATTGATAACCTATTTGAATTAAAAGGATATGAGAATCACTATAAAGCTATTTATGAGAATAGGAACTTAGAAATTATTGATTTTTTTATGAAAGAAGCTCCTTCATCTTTATTTGTATCAAATTTAGAAAATCCAAATCTTTGGTTTGATTTGGGGCAGTTTTTTGGAATTACTGTCCCTAAAGACTATACTATACATGCTAATAAATCAAAGAAATGATTTACGTAACTAAAACATTTTTACCACCTCAAGAGGAGTATAATGCTATTTTAAAAAGAGCATGGGATAAAGAATGGATCACTAATAGAGGTGAACTAGTTTTAGAATTGGAGTCTAAATTAAAAACTCATTTAGGTGTAAATTTTATTACAGCTATGACCAATGGAACATTGCCTTTGCAAATTGCCATAAAAGCTTTAGAATTAACAGGAGAAATTATAACTACTCCTTTTTCTTATGTTGCTACTACTTCTGCGATTGTTTGGGAAAATTGCACACCTATTTTTGTGGATATCGATTCGGATTATCTAACTATTGATGAAACAAAGATTGAAGCTGCTATAACAAAGAATACTTCTGCTATATTAGCTACCCATGTATTTGGTAATCCGTGCAATGTTGAGGCAATAGAGAAAATTGCCCAAAAATATAATTTAAAAGTCATTTATGATGCAGCACATTGTTTTGGAGTAAAATATAAAGGTGAATCCATTTTTAATTATGGTGATGTTAGTACATGTAGTTTTCATGCTACCAAATTGTTCCATTGTGGAGAAGGTGGAGCAATTTTTAGTAATTCATTAAAACTTCATGAAAATTTATACTTTCATCATAATTTTGGACATAATGGACCAGGTAAGTTCATTGGATTAGGAATTAATGCTAAAATGAGTGAATTACAAGCTGCAATGGGTTTAGCAGTATTGCCTTATATTCCAAAAATCATTAAAAAAAGAAAGAAAATTATAGAAAGATATCAATCAGAAATAAAAGAGAGTCAAATTAGTTTTTTAAAAATTAGAGAAGGAACAGAATGGAACTATAGTTATTGTCCAATAATATTCAAAACTGAAGAATTGCTTTTAAAGGCAATTGGAAATTTAAATAATAAAGATATTTTTCCAAGAAGATATTTTTATCCTTCATTAAATAATTTAAATTTTGGTGTTGAACAAGAATGTAGAAAAAGTGAAGATATTTCTAAACGTATTTTATGTTTACCGCTAAGTTCAGATTTGAATATGGATGATGTAAGTTTAATTATACAGACATTAAAAACATGAATTTTTTTATCCTAGGAAATCCAAGATCTGGTACTAGTTTACTGAGATTGATATTGAATACACACAGTTTAGTAGGTGTGCCTCCTGAATCAGGGTTTTTACATTGGTGGTTTGGTAAATATAAAAATTGGACTAGGTCAGATTCAGAAAATGCCATTAGTATAGATACATTTATAACAGATTTGCTAAGCTCCAAAAAAATAGAAGGTTGGAATTTAAAACGAAACGAGATCAAAAAAAATATAATTGAAAAGCAACCGACTACTTACTTAGAATTGGTTACCTTGATTTATAAAATATACACGAATAAGTCGATTATTGGAGATAAAAATAATTATTATATCAAACATTTAGATGAAATTAATATAATTACTCAAAATCCTAAATTTATTCATTTAGTTAGAGATGGTAGAGATGTGGCTTGCTCTTATTTGAAAATAAAAGAATTAGAAAAATCTTCCTATTTATATTTGCCTTCAGTTAGTAATGATATAAATGAAATCGCAAATGAGTGGAGTAATAATATTACTAAGATCGAACAATTTCTCACAAATAAAAACTCTATAACGGTAAAGTATGAAGATTTAATTCAATCACCAAAAATAGCAATTAGCGAAATATGTCATTTTTTAGAGATAAATTTTGAAGATAACATGTTAGAATTTTATTTAAGAAATGATGAACCAACCTTTACAAGTGCATGGAAACAAAAAACTTTTGAATCCATTGACTCTTCTAATAAAGGAAAATATAAGCGTATTTTGTCCAAAAATGATATTGAAAAATTTAATAAGATAGCGGCTAGTAATCTTCATAAATTTAATTATGCCATCTGATTTAGTATTAAGCGTAAGATTAATGACTTATAATCATTCAGAGTTTATTTTGCAATGTTTAAATTCTATTGACAGTCAAGTAACTAATTTTAAATTTGAAGTTATAATAGGCGACGACTTTTCTACGGACAATACAGCAGATTTAATAAGGGATTTTATTAAGCTAAGTAAGAATAATAATATTAAATATCAATTTCTTGAAAGAGGAACAGCATACAAAACAAAACGTAATAAATTAGGTAGGTTATATAATTTCACTGATATTTTATCAAATTGTTCAGGCAAATATATTGCACTGATAGATGGCGATGATTATTGGATTTATGATTATAAGCTTCAAAAACAGGTTGATTTTTTAGAAAATAATAAGGATTTTAATATTTGTTTTACAAAAGCTAATTTATTAAAGAATAATAAACTTGATATTCATAAGATACCTGAAATATCAAAAGAAGGAATTTATAGATATGATAATTTGTTAGATTACTATGATTTCATTACAACGGCTAGTGTTATGTTCAGAAATATTTTAGACAATAATTACCCAAAGTGGTTTTATCAATTACCGATGGGTGATATGGGGCTTTACCTAATCGTATGTAGAGAATCAAAAATGAAATGTCTTCCTGAAATTATGAGCGTTTATAGACTGCATGAAAAGGGACTGTGGTCAGGAGCAAATAAAGAACAGAATAATGAAAGGTTCTTTAAATTTTTTAAATTGGTTTTTAATGATTTAACTATTAGTCAAAAAAAGATTGTTAAAATAAAAAAGAAAGGAATAATTAAAAAAATGGCTTACACCAAATATAAAAATAATCGATTATTTAGAATTATTGAACGACAAAGGTTAAAAATAAAATATAATTAAATGAATCCAAAATTATCCATTATTATACCTTGTTATAACCTAGGGGAATACTTGTATGACGCATTAAATAGTATTGCTTCTTATTCAAATAAGGAAGATTATGAGATTATAATTGTAAACGATGGTTCAACAAACGAAAAAACATTAGATATTTTAAAAGATGTTGAAAGTCAGGGAGTATTTGTTCTTCACCAAGAAAATATGGAAGTGGGCAAAGCTAGAAATAATGGAATAAATTTAGCTAAAGGAGAATATATTTTACCTTTAGATGCTGATAATAAATTAAGATCTATCTATATTTCAAAGAGTATTCAAATTCTAGAAAGTAATCCTGAATTAGATATTGTTTACAGTGATCGATTAGAGTTTGGTCTTAGAAATAAGGAAGTCTCAGTTCCAAACTTTAATTTCCCTAAACTTTGCTACCGCAATTACATAGATTGTTGTGCTATTTTTAGAAAATCGGTATGGGAAAAAGTAAATGGGTATGATGAACATATGCCTATATATGGTTTAGAGGATTGGGATTTTTGGTTGAGATGTGCTATAAATGGTGCACGGTTTTATCATTTAGATGAAATTGGTTATGAATATAGAGTTAGAGATGATTCAAAGACTGCAACAGTAAAGGATAAGCATGATTCTATAATTAACTATATACAGCAGAAGAAAGAATTATCAATTATTTCTGAAGTTTCTAAATCTTATCTTCATGCGGAGGAATTAAGAAGAATTAAAAATTCTAGGTCTTATAGGTGGATGAATCATATCTTGAATAAAATAAAGAAAATTTGATGATGATTGACTGTACTTTATTAATATTGACCTATAATAATGTAAAAAATCTGGAATTAATGTTGCCTACCGTTAAAAGTATGCTTTCTAAATCACAAGATTTTAACGTTGAGGTTCAAATAATACAAAATGGAGATTGTGCAGTTTCTAAAGCATTGGTAAATAATAGTTATGCAGAATATAATTATGTTGAAGCTGAGAATAATTTTCTTTTTTCCTATAACCCAATAGTTAGTCAATTAGAATCCAAAACAATTTTTATTTTAAATGATGATTTAAAATTATCAGATGATATTTTGAATCTGTCCTTACCATTATTTGAGGGTTCTAATTTGTTTGCTGTTTCATGTTTGTTTTATAATTGGGGAACAAAAGATATTCAATTATCAGGGTCAGAAGTAAAGTTTTCTGGAAACGGAATGAAATTAAATCAAAAAAAGGAAGAAATATCAGAAATTGAATATTGTTTTTTAGCTTGCGGTGGTGCTTCAATTTATAGAACTGAAATGTTTAATGCTTTAAATGGATTTGATGAAATTTACTACCCTGCCTATTATGAAGATACGGATTTAAGTCATCGAGCCTGGCAAAGGGGTTGGGCATCAATAGTTCATCCCAAAGCTTGGGTAGAACATAGGTCGGGAGAAAGTTGGAAGAGCGCGAAGAAAAAGGAAAAGTTATTGATATTACAAGTTAGAAATAAATTATTTGGTAGTTTAGTTAATTATCATTCTAATAGATTTTTAATTAATTTTATCATTAGTTTTCCTTATCGCTTTGTTTATTCTTTTTTATTTCAAAAAGTATTTAATGGGGCATTACGAGGTGTATTCGTAAATAGCATTGAAATTCTAAGAAGAAGAAAACAGAATAAGAAAACTGTTTTATATTCTAATGAGTGGATGTTAGAAAAAATAGGTAAACCTTATAAAGGTAAGAATTGAATGATTTATTTAAAGAATAATGTGCTCCAATATTCTCAATAAATCCTTAGTTAATTTTATTCAGATATAATATTATAGATTTTTTTAAGATGATTGAAGTTGGCTATTTTACACAAGCAGATATAAAAGTAAGTACTACTTTTATATATGATTTAATTAAAGGCCTAAAAGCCAATCAGGATCTAGAAGTTTCTTGCTTTAATGGTGGGCTTGATAAAAACACATCATTTAACTCTAAAAGTATTGGGTTTAATAAAAAGTATGAAAGATGGATTTATCGTTTAAGTCATTTTTCAATTTTATTTGGTCGGTCAAAGGAGTCTTTTATATTATGGGTAAAGCAAGCACTAACTTTTAGACTTTTATCTCAAAATATAGATAAGAAATTTGATGTGGCTTATGTTGATTTTTCTACAACAGCTGTTTTGCTCATGCATTACTTTAGAAAAAATAAAGTTCCTTTTATTGTGCATGTTCATGGTTATGATATTACCTCCGAATTGAATAATAAAGCATACCATACTGAATTAACTAAGCTTTTTGATTGTGCTGATAAGTTCATTGCAGCTAGTCAATATATGAAAAGAAGATTAATTTTGCTAGGCTGTGATGCTTCCAAAATTAATGTGATCAATCTTGGTGTGGAAAGCTCAAATATAAAATTAATGGATTGGGATGATAAGAGAAAAATAGAACCATCAATTATATTTTTAGGTAGATTAACTCCCAAAAAAAGTCCTATTGCTTTAATACATTCATTTAAAATCGTTAAAGATAATATTCCTTCAGCTCAACTTTCAATTATTGGAGATGGTCCATTGAAAAGTGAAGTAGAAAAGTTAATAAAAATTTTGAATCTGGAAAAGAGTGTTAGGTTTTATGGAGCACTTAATAGAGAGGATAGTTTTCCTATTATGAGGAAACATTGGGTTTACGCACAACATAGTGTGACTCCAATTTCTGGAGATACTGAAGGGTTTGCAATTAGTCTTGCTGAAGCTGCCTTACATGAACTCCCGGTAGTTTCAACTATTCATAATGGGATAACCGAAAATGTGATTGATGGAGTAACAGGCTTTCTAGTTCCTGAGTACGATTATGAACAAATGGCTGAGAAAATCATTGAATTAATGCAAGATGCAAACTTAGCTGCCAGAATGGGAAAGGCTGGTCGAAATCATGTTTTAAATTCTTTTCAACCAAAAGTTAGGATAGAACTTATAAAAAATCTTTTATTTGAAGTCTCAAATAAGGAATAGTTAAAGTGTTTTTTAATTACTAATTGAATTATATTCATGAGTTTACCAAACTTGCTAATAATTGGTGCTATGAAATCAGGCACTACATCTTTACATAACTATTTAGCCAAACATCCCGATGTATTTGCTTCAAAAGTTAAAGAAATTGATTTTTTCGTGAAAGAACGTTCTTGGGATAAAGGATTGGACTGGTATAAAAATCAATTTGATTCCAGTTGTTCAATTCGCTTTGAATCTTCTCAGAATTATACTAAGAGACATGTTTTTAAAGATGTACCTGAAAGAATACTTTCTATACTTGGTAAAGATGTTAAATTAATTTATATTACTAGAGATCCTATAGATAGAATAAAATCTCATTTTATTGAAAATTTCACAGCTGGTGAAGCTGAAGCTTCTTCACTTGAAGAAGTATTTAAAAAAATCATAGAAAATAATCAATTAGAAAGTAATAAGTATGTTCAAACTAGTATGTATTCATATCAATTACAACCGTATTTAGAATTGTTTGAGTCTAAAAATATTTATATTTTATCCAACAAAGAACTAAGAAAAGATACCTTTGGAGAAGTTAATAAAATATTTAATTTTTTAGGTTTAGATCAATTAAAAGATGCCACAGTTTTTGAAAAAAACTTTAATAGTGGAGGGGATAAAAATTATTTTCCCTTTTGGTATTATAAATTGAGAAATAAAATTTATAAAATTAAAGGGGGTTATCGTTTCACTAAATTAATTGAGAGTACCAATCTACTTCATGTAAAATTTAGGAAGAATCAAACTGAATTAAGCATTGTAACAATGGAAAAGTTAGAAGAAGTATTTATTCAAGATCAAGTTAAATTGAATCAGATAGTTAATAAATTAAAAATAGAAGCCTGATGATAATCTCGCATAAGCACAAGTTTATATTCATTAAAACTAGAAAAACAGCTGGAACCTCCATTGAAATTGCTTTAAGTTCAATTTGTGGTGAAGATGATATAATCACACCTATTTCTTTTGATGACGAAAAAGAACGAAAGAAATTAAAATATCGTGGACCACAGAACTATAAGATAAACATAAAGAAATATAGTAAAAGAGATTTTTTAGAATTTGCCATTCGCAGAAAACGTCTTTGTTTTTATAACCATATGCCTGCAGAGGAAATAGTAAAATATATTGATAAAAAAACATGGGATAACTATTTTAAATTCACCTTCGATAGAAATCCATATGATAAAATTGTTTCTTTATTTTATTATATGAAAGGTGATGAAAAGTATAAATCTATTCTATCATTTCTCAAAAATGGCAACTTGAATTTAGCCAAAAGTTATGATATGTATACTCTAAATAGAATTGTTGCAGTAGATAAAATCTATAAGTTTGAAGAAATGCAAGAAGCATTTATAGATATTTCAGTTAAATTAAAGTTGGAGAAGGCTTTAGAAATACCAAAATTTAAGGCTAAATCTTCCTCAAGAAAAGTAAAGAATCCAAAGCATCTATTAGATAATGAGTCAATCAAAATAATTGATATAGCATTGGCTAGAGAAATTAAACTTTTGGGATATAATTTAAAAGAAAATGAGGATTAAAGTTTCTATTCTTATTCCTGTTTACAACACAGCTAAATGGCTTCATGAATGTATTGAGAGTTGTTTGGGACAAAAAGGCAATTTTGATTTGGAAATTACTTTAGTAGATGATCATTCTACCGATGGTAGTTGGGAAATTTTACAATCGTATAAAAAAAAGTTTCCTGAATTAATAAATATATTTTCGAATCCACAGAAAGGAGCTAATCTAGCTCGAAATTTTGCATTTGAAAAAAGTAGTGGGGATTATATACAATATTTAGATTCGGATGATGTATTGGCAGAAGATAAAATATTTACCCAACTGCAACTTTTAAAGGATAATTCTAAAAATTCTATAGCTTCTTGTGCTTGGGCAACTTTTGAAAATATAGAACAGCCAAACGACGAAAATCAATTAATAAATAAAAAGTATAAATATCCCCTTGAATGGCTAATTGACTCTTGGATGGGGCTAGGTATGGGTTTGAATTCTATGTGGTTGTGTTCGAGAGAAATTATTCAGCAAGCAGGTATTTGGAATGAATCACTCTTAGTGAATCAAGATGGGGAATTTTTTAGCAGAATTTTAATGCAAGCAAGTTCAATTGAATATGTGAATGAAACTCTTGTTTACTATAGAAGAGGAAATGCTAAAAGTGTTTCACAAAAAAAATCAACAGAAGCTAAAGTTAGATCGTTATTGCATACTTATCAATTATATGTAGTGAACGTTCAAGCTCAAATAAATTATCCGAAATTAAAAGAGGCTTTAGCCTATAATTTTTATTCATTTATTTATCAATATGACAGAAATTATCCTCAATTATCAAAAATGGCATGGAAAGAAATTAAGAATTTAAATTCTAATATAACTAAATTTAAGGGTGGAAAGTATTTTAATTTTCTCTCAAAAGTTATTGGTTTTAAAAGTGCTATTTTACTTCTGAGGAAGTTAAAATTCTTATCATAGGATTTACTATTTTTGCCAATCATATAATTCTTTATTAAATTGTATATTTTTCATTTTCTTGCCATTGAGAATTATCCACCACTTCAAAACTTTATAAGATTTTTAGATAGTCGATATGCAACAGTATGTTTGTCTACTAAAGGAAAAAGAGAAAGTGAAAATTATCCCACAAAAATAGTTCGTCTTGGTAAATCACAAGAAAAAAAAATTCAATTGTATATTTGTTATCTATTATTTAATGTGGTGGGTTTGTTAAGCTTAATTATTAAAAGACCAAGAAATGTACTTTATTATGAAAGTATTTCAGCATTCCCACCTTTGATTTATAAAAGATATTTTAATAGAAATGCAAGAATTTTTGTTCATTATCATGAATATACAACAATTGAAGAGTTTAATTCATCTTCTTTCTTCAATAGAATTTTTCATCGACTAGAACAAAAAATGTATTCTAAACTGGAATGGATTTCTCATACTAATCAGGTAAGATTAAACAAGTTTTTAAATGACGAGAAAATAACTTATACAGATGCAAAACATCATATTTTACCTAATTATCCTTCTAAAGATTGGGGATTATCAAATACAAAATATAAGGAGGGGGAGATTTTAAAGTTTATTTATGTGGGTTATGCTGCTGATATTAAAAGTACTTTTTCAGAAGAAATTATTAATTATTTAGCTAAACAAAGTATTCCTTGCATATTAGACTTTTATTGTGTTAATCCTTCTTCATTGCCAATTCAATTACAAGGAAAAATAGGTAATGTATTAATTGAAATATATCAACCAATAAAATATCAACAGTTGCCATCTGTAATTTCTCAATACCACATTGGGTTGATTCTTTATAAAGGTATAAACTTAAATAGTATTCATATTGCACCTAATAAGTTGTTTGAATATTATAATTGTGGTTTAGATGTTTGGTATCCCAATATAATGGAAGGAATTATGGAATATCAATCTCAAAAATTTCCAAAAGTGATTGCTTTGGATTTTAAAAATCTTCATCAATATAAATTAAACGAATTGATTCAAATTGGCACATCATCTAATATTAAAAAAACGTATTTTGCTGAGGAAGTTTATGATAAATTGGAAAAATCTTTATTTAAATCCTAATGAAAATTCTAATTGTCGGTTCCAATAAAGTTTGGGCTTTAGAAAATATTTACGCAAAAGAATTGGTTAATAATTCCTCTGTAGAGATTTTTAATGCACATGGATTATTTCTTGATTATTACCACAAAAGAAATTTAAATAAATTAGTTTATAGATTGGGTTTGTCGAGTATTCTCAAAAGAATTAATCAAGTCTTATTGCAGCATATTGGGAAGTTTAAGCCTGATGTAGTTTGGGTATTTAAAGGCATGGAAGTTTTTCCTAGAACTCTCACAGAAATTAAGAAGAAAAATATAGTGCTAGTAAATTATAATGGTGATAACCCTTTCGATTTTACTTTTAGAGGATCTGGAAATGAAAATGTCAGCAAAAGCTTAAATTTATATGACCATCACTTTTCCTACAATCAATCCTTTGTGCAAAAATTTAAAAATGAATTTAATTTATCTGCTTCCTGGTTGCCATTTGGGTATGATTTAAGAAAAGAACCGCCAAAAGACAGAAACTCTATAAAGAATAAAGTATGCTTTGTTGGTAATCCGGATAAAGTAAGAGCAAGGATTATTAATACTCTAATTCAAAATAATATTAGTGTCGATGTGTATGGTTCAAATTGGGATCAATTTATTAATAAATCTGATTTAGTAAATACGTTTCCACATATACTAGGAGTTGATTTTATAGAAAAAGTGCAAGAATATCGTTTACAGCTAAATATTTTTAGACCTCAAAATAAAGATAGCCATAATATGAGAACATTTGAAATGCCTGCTTTAGGAGTTATCATGTTAGCACCATTTAGTGCTGAACATAGTCAGTTATTTGAAGAGGGTAAAGAAGTTTATTATTTTAATGATGATGAAGAATTAGTTGCTAAAACTAAATTAATACTTTCTTTATCATCGGAGGAAGCCCATCAGATTTCTATCAATGCCTATCAAAAATCAGTTTTGAATAAATGTTCTTATAATGAAAGAGCGAAAGAGGTATTGACTATATTTGAAAATCTTTTTAATAGGGAAAAAGATTAAATAGGATAAACTTCAATCAAATTAAATGCTAAAAAAAATATTAATACCATTTAGATTCATCAAAAATCATCCGCTTACTAAAGATGCACCCCTTAAGGCTTTTTTGAGGTTTGTAAAGTGGCAAATCAGTTCATTAAAAAGTCAAAAGATGATAGTTTTTGAATGGGTAAATGGTTTAAAATTGAATGTAAAGAAAGGAATGCATGGTGCAACTGGGTGTATTTATGTTGGCTTGCCTGAATTTGATGACATGTCCTTTCTTTTACATTTTTTAAATAAACAAGATCAGTTTTTAGATATAGGAGCCAATATTGGTGTATATTCCTTACTTGCTTCTGGTATAAATAAATGTAATACTATTAGTTTTGAGCCTGTACCTTCTACTTTCAAGTATTTAGTAGATAATATTGAGATTAATCAACTAGGAAATGCAATAGATGCAAAAAATATTGGGTTGTCATCTAAGGAAGATAATCTGTTTTTTACAAAGTCTCAAGATACAGTCAATCATGTTGTTGAATTTGAATCGGATGACACTGTAAAAGTAAGTGTTCAAGCATTGGATCAAATTTCAATTCCCCAAGATATCAAAGACATTTTAATAAAATTAGATGTAGAAGGCTTTGAATTGAATGTATTGAATGGAGCAATTAATTTATTGGCAGATAGTAGATTAAAAGCATTAATTGTTGAGTTAAACGGAAGTGGAGAGAAATATGGGTTCAAAGATTCTGAGGTAGATAAAAAGCTAATGGAAAATGGTTTTATTAGATTCGACTACAATCCCTTTAAAAGGAGTTTAAGCTCTAAGGATAGATTTAATAAGGAAGGTAATACTTTATATATTAGATCTTCTGAAGTTGATTATGTAACAGCTAAGTTGATTAAAGCTAATTCTTTTGAAGTTTTGAATCATAGAATATAATTGCATGAAAAAAGTCAGTTATTTTTTATCACATCCTATTCAATACCAAACCCCTCTACTACAGCGGCTTGCCAAATTAGAAGGAATGGATTTGGAAGTGGTCTATTTTACTGACCATACAATTGGCGGTTTAGATACACAATTTGGCATAGAGGTAAAATGGGATATTCCTTTATTAGAAGGCTATCAATATAGATTCTTAAAGAATTACGCTAGAAATCCGGCCGTTTCGGGTAAGTTTTGGGGTTTAATCAATTGGGGTTTGGTAGGCTATTTAATTAAACAAAAGCCTGATACCATAATTGTGCATGGGTGGGGATATTTTTCGAATATAATTTTATTATTAGTCGCAAAGGTTTTAAATATTAAAATAATAATGCGAGCTGAGAGTCCATTAAAACAAGAATCTCAAAAAACATCTCTCAATCAATCAATTAAAAATATTATTTTATTGTTCCCCAGTCGTTTTCTATATATAGGTCAAGAGAATAAAGCTTTTTATGAATCTTTTGGAAAAAGTGCCTCTCAATTATTTTTTGCTCCGTATAGTGTAGATAATGAACGATTTTCTGCACAAAAACAAAAATATACTGAATCAGAATCTATTAGAGCGGAATTAAATATTCCATTGGGAAATAGAATAGGTTTGTTTTGCGGGAAATTTATAGAGAAAAAACGTCCAATGGATATTTTGAAAGCTTATCTAGATGCTAATGAGGCTCATCTTTCTATAGTTTTTATAGGAACAGGTCATTTAGAATTAAGTTTAAAAGACTTTGTGAAAGAGCATCAATTAAAAAATATTCATTTTGTTGGATTTATTAATCAAACTCAACTTTATCGATATTACCTTTCTGCTGATTTTTTTATTTTGCCATCAGGGTCTGGAGAAACTTGGGGTTTAGTTACCAATGAAGCCATGAACTATGAATTGCCATTAATCATTTCAGATATGGTGGGTTGTACTGCAGATTTGGTGATAGAAGGAGAAAATGGCTTTACTTATCCATGTGGAAATACAGATGTCTTAAGTAAAAAATTAAAATTATTGACTAATATGCCCATTGACAAACTTCAAAAAATGGGACATAAATCCGAAGCTTTGGTTCAAAAATATTCATATAATAAAACTGTTGAAGGTATTAAAAGGGCTATATTTAATTAATTTTTATCTTATTAGTTATTAAGTTTATTGAAGTAAATTTGAAAAATTAGTAAAAACTTCATCATTTTAATGAGAAATAGTCTACTTCCTTTTTTATCTGCTATTATATATTTTTTATATAATGTTGTTTTTACAAACTATTTATTTATTACTTCAATTGGATTAACCTTTACTTTATATATTTTTTTTGATTTTATATATAAAATAGGAAAAATCTTTCCCATTAAAGAATTTATAGTTTTAATAGCCTCTTTACAATGGATAGTAGGTGCAAAAATTTCATATAATATTGGTAAAGCACATTATAAGTATTATATGTATGTGGATGAAGAGACTTATATGACTTATGTAATACCTGGTTTAATAGCTTTATTTATTGGTATGAACCTGATTAGAACTAAAGTTGATTTTGAGGGATTACAAAAAGTTTTCAATCAAAATAGAATGGCATTAAAACGAACATCATTTTTCTTAATTGCAATTGGGTTGTTCTCTACTTTTATTGCTGGCCAATTTTCAATTAGTGGCTTGGCTTTCTTTTTATATTTGGCAAGTTTATCTTTATATATAGGAATTGCTCATTTATTTTTCTTGTATCCAAATAGAAAGTGGCAGTTGTTTTTTGCTACTTTGGGAACTGTATTCATTATATCTATAAAGGCTGGCCTTTTCCATGATTTATTATTAATTGGAGCTTTCTTAACGTTTTTTCTAATACCAGATAAATCTAAATTTTTATCAAAAATAATTTTTTTTTCAATAGGTGCTTCATTAATTTATATGATACAGGTAGTTAAACAAGATTATAGAAATATTGTATGGGAAGGAGCAAATTCGAGTAAAGATGGAAGGGTTGCTTTATTTTACGATTTGGTAGAGCAGAAATTTTTTGCTCCCCCTGCTTCCCAAACTAATTATATTTCTCTTAATCAAAAGACAGAAAACGAGGAAACCTCAGAGATAAATACAAGATTGAATCAAGGATGGATAATTAGTAAGATATTAGAACATATTCCCACCAAACGAGATTATCTTGAAGGAAGTACTATTGGTGAGGCAATTAGTTCTAGTATTTTGCCTAGGTTTTTATTTCCCGACAAAAAAGGAGCAGATGCCGCTTTAGAAAATTTCCAAATTATTACTGGATTGCACCTTGAAAAGGGAACTTCTATGGGTTTATCTATTATTGGTGAATTTTATGCTAATTATGGTGTTTATGGTGGATGGGTTGCTATGTTACTTTACGGTGTTTTTATTGGTCTTCTAATTAGGTTTTTAATACATTCATTAGGTAATGGCTCTCCTATAATGTTATTTTGGTTTATTCTAATATTTTATCAAGTTGTTAAAGCTGAGACTGATTTTATTAAAATAATTAATCATATTTTCAAATCCGTCATATTTTTTATAATAATAAAAGTAATGTTTAAGCAATTAAATTTTAAGCTTTTACCAAAGTTTGATTCAAATGAAGATTAATCTAATTTTAAGGAAAGCAAATGCAAAATTTAACAGCATTGAGAATGTATTTAATTCACTCATTCCTTTACTTAATGTAAATAAAACTATATTACCTTATGAAAGCATAGGTGTTTCCAATAGACTGAAAAATATTCAATTTTTAAAAAAAATAAAATGTAAGTTCATTCATATTACAGGACATGATCATTACTTGCTTTGGTGGCCTTTTAAAAATGCAATTTTAACAATTCATGATATCGAAGCTTACAATCGCAAAACTGGTTTTAAAAAATGGGTATTCAAAAAATTATGGTTCGATTTGCCTATCGCCAATGCTAAAATAATTACTACTATATCAGAATTTAGCAAAGCAGAGATTATAAAAATGGGAAATTATTCTACTCCGATTAAAGTTATTCCAAATCCGCTAACCTTCCCTTTTCATTATCAGCCTAAAGAATTCAATACTAGAAAGCCTAGAATTTTACATATTGGTGTAAAAGAAAATAAAAATCTAAAAAGATTAATTCCTGCTTTAAAAGATATTCCTTGTCAATTAGTAATAGTAGGAGAAGCGAAAAATAAAATTTTAGATTTTTTAGAACAATATAAGATTGAATTTGAATTTAAAAGTTCATTAACCGCTAATGAACTGATGCAGGAATACTATGCTTGTGATTTTCTCGCTTTTGTTTCTACTTACGAAGGTTTTGGTTTGCCTATAATAGAAGCACAATCTTGCGGTCGACCTGTAATTACTAGCAATATTTCATCAATGCCTGAAGTGGCAACAAATGGAGCATTATTAGTAGATCCATTTAATATTGATGCTATAAGAAATGGAATTTTGGAACTTGTCAATAATTCTGCATTAAGAGAAAAATTAATTACAAATGGACAACATAATGTAAAGCGTTTTCAGGCTGATAAAATAGCAAAGCTATATCAAGATCTCTACAATGAAATCCAAGCATATTAAGCGGTTAATTCCCAATTATTAAATTAACTTTGCGTTGCAAAAAATGCAATTTTAATGGCACAATATACAGCCACATACAATTATAAAGAGTTTCGGGCAACTTCTTCAAAATCCATTCAACATTTAGAAATTTGTCTCGAAGGTAATATTCAAAATATTACTGGTTTGAGCAATGAATTAGGGAATTTTGAAAGTAAGGAACAATTAGTTGCAAAAGCGTATGAAAAATGGGGTCCTTTATTTGTGAATCATATAGAGGGAGCATTTTCTATCTCATTGTATGATAGTCAAATAAATAAAATTTTTCTTTATCGAGATCGCTTCGGAGTAATTCCATTATACTATTTCAAATCAGATCATTTCTTTGCTTTTTCAACAACTATTAAAACCTTATTTCTGCAAAAAGAAATAACCTTAAAATTAAATTTGCAATCTGTTGCAACTTATTTGTCTTACGGTTTTGTAATGGCTCCTCATACTTTAATAGAAGGTATAGGTCAATTGGAGCCTGCGCAATATCTAATATTGAATGAAGATGAGGTTATTGTAGAGAAATATTGGAATATTACTTCCTACTATGATTATACTGCGAATGAAAAAACAATTGAGCAACACCAATTTCATATTGATCAACTTTTAGAGAACACTAAAAACCCTGATACATTTATTAAGACAATAGATGAGTCTTTTGATATTGTTCCTAAATTAAAGGCTTCTATTCAAAATATAGATCATCCATCTGCCAACTTTTTGAACCTTTTGTCAATAAATAATTTAGAAAATATTGATACATTAAACAGTTCAATTGGAACAGCTATTATAACAGCCAATCATGCACTCTATAGTCAACTGGATGCTTTTCAAAGCAAACGATGGTTGTTGAGTTATCCCAAAAAGTTAAGGAGGATAATAAGTAGATGGATTGATATCCCAAATAAGAAAGACTTAGGAAGTGATTATACTGATTTAATTAAGCAAGATTATTTCGATTTAGAATATTTGTATCCCATTTATAAAAGGTTGTATCCTTTAGAGAAATTACAAAGTAGTTTCAATATACAATTAGAGGATCAAATAAAGACATTCATAAAATCATCGGTATCATTTCAAACAGCAGGATTTCAATTCCCCTATTTATCTAAAATAGGTATTTTAGAGTTGCAAACGGAAATAGCTAATAATAAGTTGGTTTCACTCTATCAATTTAGTAATTCTAAGAATTTTAAGTATGAATTACCTTTTTTAACTCAAAAAATACAACAGTATTTTATAAATACTCCCGACATTATAAGGTTAAAATTAAAAGGCTTACCTAATCCTAAATCCTTGGTTTCTACATCGACTTCTTTACTTTTTCACATGGATCAAAATAGAGAAGAATATGAAGAATTAGAATTAAAAAGAATTATTGCTGATTTTAAAAATCATAATTTTATTAATAAACAAATCTCTACCGATTTGGATACTTATATGACAAATTTAGTCAGCGACAAAAAAGTTAAATTTATTGGATTAGTTGTATTATTAGAATTTTGGATTCAAGAAAATAACATCAATGACTAAGATTAAAATTTTAATTTTCATCGATTGGTTTTATCCGGCTTTCAAGGCAGGTGGCCCTATAAAGTCAGTATTTAATATAGTCAATTCATTAAATACTCAATTTGATTTTTACATTGTTACTTCTGCTTATGATTTGAATGAAACTCAAGCATTAGAGGGACTGCAATTAAATAAATGGCTCAACAAAGGAAATTATCAAATTATATATTTAGAAAAATCCAATCAAAATAAAGCTTATTACAAATCATTAATTTCAGAAATTCAACCCAATAAAGTCTATTTAAACAGTCTTTTTTCGACTAATTTTACTTTAAAGCCATTATTTGCTGCTCAATCATTTAAAGATATAAAAGTGATTATTGCTGTTAGGGGAATGTTAGGAAAAAATGCCTTAGCGATAAAACCATTGAAAAAGCAAATATTTCTCTCGCTTAGTAGAAATTTGGGTTGGTTTAAAAATGTGCTGTGGCATGCTTCCACTGTTTTGGAGCAAAAAGAAATTGAAACAATTTTTGGTAAAAATTCTGATGTATTTTTAGCTCAAAATATTGCATCGTTAGTTGAAAAACGACCAGTCGATAAAATCAATAAAACGAAAGGACAACTTCAATTGATATTTTTTTCAAGAGTTAATCAAAAGAAAAATATACTATTTGCTTTAGAAGTGCTGAAAAAATTAGATAATTCTACTGTTAAGTTAGATGTATTTGGTCCCATAGAAGATGCTGCTTATTGGGAAGATTGCAAGAAAATAATTAAGGAGAATAATTTAAATGTGCATTACAAAGGCCTGATTACTCCTGCTCATTTAGTGGAGACTTTATGGCAATATGACTTTTTATTTTTCCCAACGTTGCATGAAAATTACGGTCATGTAATAGCGGAAAGTTTATGCTGTTCGCTGCCAATTATTATCAGTAATAATACGCCTTGGCTTAATTTGGAGGCTCAAAATGTGGGGGTAGATTTAGAATTGAATCAAGTGTTATTTATAAATAAATTACAAGCGTATATTGAAATGGATAAAGCTAGTTATACCGAAATGGTAAATGCCGCTTATAACTTTAGCCAGATAAAAATTGTAAATTCGGAGATTATTACACAAAATGAAAAATTATTTTTAAATGAGTAAAACTAATTTGTCAAGTTTTAATAATTCTGATTATCAGATTGGTCGATCTAAAGTGGTCGTTTTGTTGTGGTATCTAACCAATGCACTAATTTTTAAATCTTATCTTTTTCCTATTAGCTCATTGAAGTGTTTTTTATTGAGAATATACGGAGCTAAGATTGGAAAATCAGTTGTGATAAAGCCTAATGTCAATATCAAATATCCTTGGAAACTTACTATTGAAGATTACAGCTGGATAGGAGAGGAGGTTTGGATAGATAATTTATCTGAGATAGCTATTGGTAAGAATTGTTGTCTATCGCAAGGAGCGATGTTGTTGTGTGGGAATCACAATTATAAAAAACCAACTTTTGATTTAATAACTGGTCAAATTATTTTGGAAGAAGGAGCTTGGATAGGAGCTAAAGCTGTAGTTTGCCCTGGAGTGAAAGTGGCATCTCATGCATTGTTAACAGTTGGCTCTGTAGCAACTTCAAATTTAGAAGAATATAAAATTTATCAGGGAAATCCTGCTAAAGTAATTAAAGATAGAGTGATAGCTTAATAATATTTAATTTTAAAAAGAAAATTATCATAATAAAAGCTCAATAAAAAATTAGCGTGCAACCAAAAATAACCATCATCACCGTATGTTACAACAGCGAAGAAACTATTAAGGATAGTATAGATTCAGTTGTTATTCAATCCTATGAAAACATAGAATATCTTATAATTGACGGATTATCAAAAGATAATACATTAGATATAGTCAATCAATATAAAGATAAGATAGCCAAAGTTATTTCTGAAAAAGATAAGGGTATGTACGATGCTATTAACAAAGGCATTAAATTAGCAACTGGAGAAATAATTGCTATTTTAAATTCTGATGATGCCTATTTTGATAGCAATGTTATTCAGGACATTGTTACTAAAATGCAAGAAAATAAAAGCGATGCATTATATGCTGATTTAAATTATGTCGATCGTATTGATACCTCAAAAGTAATACGCTATTGGAAGTCTGGAAAATATAAGCAGGGAGACTTCTTTAAAGGATGGATGCCACCACACCCTGCATTTTTTGTTCGCAAAAAAGTGTATGATCAATATGGTAGTTTTAATTTGGATTTAAAATCTGCAGCAGATTACGAATTGATGCTGCGATTTATTCACAAACATCAAATTAGCTTATCTTATTTAGAAAGAGTAGTCGTTAAAATGAGAGTAGGTGGAATGAGTAATGCTTCTTTAATGAATCGCTTAAAGGCCAATAGAGAAGACAAAAAAGCATGGGAGATCAATGGATTAAAAGCCAAATCTTATACTTTTTTATTTAAGCCTTTGAGAAAAATTGGGCAATACTTGAATCTCGGTACTTTTCACAATTAAATTGTTTACCAACAATTTAATTGTGAAACACTCGATTCCCTTAGATCCTCTTTTAAATGAATATTATGATAATAATGAAACCAGATCTAAGGTCGGCGTCACGAAGCTTCGTGAAGCCCTTTGACACGGCGTCCTCCAATCCTCTTTCAAATTAATATTAAGTTTATCATGAATCTCCCTGAAAGGTCGTTGAGTGATCCCCAACACCGTTGGGGATTGTATCGAAACGTCCTTTCGGGAATCTTTTTAAAATGTTTGTCTCCTCTGTCCTCTTCAGAACTTGGTACGTCTTCTTTTCTTCTTAAAGGTTCCTCTATATCTTTTCTTGTAGAAAGTACTTTTTCCTTGTAATACATAAGAAACAGAAACTTGTGTTAAGAAATATCCATCTTTTGTCTTGGGATTACCTCTTCTTGAACCAACCTTATAAAATCCTTTATTCGGAAATTTTGAATCCCCTTCTAAGTTTCTTCTTTCTTGAGTTCTATTGGCTATTAATGGTGCAATTGGATCAGTTGACATTTCAGAAGGATCAGCATAAATAGTGCTTACATCATCTAAATAATCAGTAAAAGTAGCTCTATAGCCAAAATCCATACCTATTCTAAATTGCTTTTGAATGGTAAAGAAAAATCCAACTCCAAAAGGAATTTGATACGTGATTTTATCATAAGCCACACCTTCAGTTTTTAATGGTCTTAGATCATAAGTTTTTCCTTTATACTCAGCTTTAGGATTGTAATATAAAGCACCAAAACCTGCAAAAACATAAGCTTTGAAGTTGTTACCATAACGACCATTTCTTTTTAAATCTCTTTTGGTATAAAAATACCATTCAGCTGTTAAATCTAAAGCAATAATATCGTTTGTAAAACTCAAGTTTCTTGCTCTTTTAGTAATTTCTTGAGTTAAACTATCTGCTCCCGAAAGTCTTACATAGCTTAGAGACGCTTTGGCAGCAAAATTTCTATAGAAGTTGTATCTGGCAAAACCACCTAAAGTATAACGTGTTGCAGGTAAATCTAAATCAAAAAGGGTATTTTTTGGATCAGAATCTTGCCCACCAACATCTGTTAGGGCGTTTGCCGATCCAATGCTTCCTCCGACATCCCATTTATACTGAGCTTCTGCGTAAAGGCTTGATATAGCTATTGCTATGAAAAGTGTAATTTTTCTCATGTAGCAAATATAAAAATAATTTATAAATCCCTCTAAAAAAAAGTGAAAATTTCTTATCTAACTATAAGTCATTGTTTAATTTAGCAGAGCAAAAAAAAATGCAGAATGAATCGAATTTGTAAATTATTTTCTATCCAATACCCTATAATTCAGGCAGGAATGGTTTGGGCAAGCGGTTGGAAATTGGCATCAGCTGTTTCTGAAGCCGGAGGTTTGGGAATTTTAGGTGCTGGTTCAATGAGTGGGGAAGATCTTGAATATCATATTGATAAGATGTTTGAAAAAAACATTTCAACATTTGCAATAAATGTGCCTATTTTTTCAAAATATGCGGAAAAACAAATTGATTTAATTATTCGCAAAAAAGTGAAAATTGTTTTTACTTCAGCTGGTAATCCTGCTATTTATACACAACGATTAAAAACGCATGGAATTACTGTGGTTCATGTGGTCTCTTCTGCTAAATTTGCTGTAAAAGCTGCGCAAGCTGGAGTAGATGCAATAGTGGCAGAAGGTTTTGAAGCTGGAGGACATAATGGAAGAGATGAAACCACTACTTTGTGCTTAATTCCTTTAATAAAGAAAGTAATTGATATTCCATTAATTGCAGCAGGTGGAATATGCGATGGAAAATCTATGATGGCATGCATGGTTCTTGGAGCTGATGCTGTTCAAATTGGTAGTAGATTTGTTGCGACGCATGAAGCTTCGTCCCATTTAAATTTTAAGAAATTGATAGTAGATGCTTCAGAAGGAGCAACAGAATTAAGGTTAAAGAAATTGATGCCAGTTCGATTATTGAAGAATAAATTTTATGAGGAAGTTGTCAGCTTAGAAAATAATTCAGCTTCTGTTGAAGAATTGCAACATCTTTTAGGCAAAGGACGAGCCAAATTAGGTATGTTTGAGGGCGATTTAGAAAATGGAGAATTGGAAATTGGTCAAGTGTCTGCTATGATTAATGAGATTAAAAGTGCTGCAGAAATAGTGCAGGATATCGTTCAAGAATACAATGAATTATTAAAGACATTAAAGAATGAAAAATATTTATAAATGATCAAATACGAAAAATTTACGCTTGATAACGGTTTGAAAGTGATTGTACATCTGGATCCGTCAACCCCTATAGTGGCTTTTAACTTATTATATGACGTAGGTGCCAGAGATGAAGATGAAAATAGAACTGGTTTCGCTCATTTGTTCGAGCATTTAATGTTTGGTGGGTCGGTAAATATCCCCAACTTTGACAATCCTTTGCAAGAAGTAGGCGGAGAGAACAATGCATTTACTTCTAATGATATTACTAATTATTACATCACCTTGCCCAAGCAAAACATTGAAACTGCTTTTTGGTTAGAATCTGATAGAATGAAAAGTCTGGCTTTTACAGACAAAAGTTTGGAAGTGCAAAGAAGTGTGGTGATTGAAGAATTTAAGCAGCGCTATCTCAATCAACCATATGGAGATGTTTGGTTATTGCTTCGTCCTTTAGCCTATCAAAGACATCCTTATAAATGGGCTACTATAGGTAAGGAAATTAGTCATATTGCTGATGCCAATATGGATGATGTTAAGGCTTTTTTCTACAAACATTATCGGCCAAATAATGCAGTGCTTTCTGTAGCAGGCGATATTAATAAGGAACAAATTGAGAAATTGGCTAAAAAATGGTTTGGAGATATTCCTTCTCCTGCAAAACTAACTAGAAATTTGCCAAAAGAGCCAAAACAAATACAAGCTCGCTCACTTACCGTAGAAAGAGATGTTCCTTCTGATGCTATTTATATAGCTTATCACATTTGTGATCGAAAAAATCCAAATTATTATGCAATTGATTTAACATCAGATATTTTGTCGAGAGGTGAGTCTTCTCGAATGTATGAATCGTTGATTAAAGAAAAGGAGCTTTGCTCGAGCGTTAATGCATACATTAGTGGTGATTTTGATGAAGGTTTGTTTATTATTTCTGCTGTAGCCAATGAAGGTATAACCTTATCAGAAGTTGAAAAAGCAATTAATGAGGAAGTAGAATTACTGCTTGAGAAAGGAGTCACCGAACAAGAATTGCAAAAAGTAAAGAATAAAGTAAAGTCTGCTCAAGCCTTTGGAAATACTTCTGTTCTCAACAAAGCTATGGCTTTAGCTATAGCTGAATTGATTGATGACGCGGAATTGGTGAACCAAGAAATAGAATTGTATAATAAAGTAAGTATTGATCAAATACAGAAATACTGTAAGGAGGTTTTGACAAAATCTAACAGCTCAACACTTTATTATCAATCTAAAAAAGAAAAAATATGATTTTAGATAGAAAAATGCCTCCAAAATTTCAAGAAATAAAAGAGGTAAAAGTTTTAGAAGCGAATATTACTAACCTTCAAAACGGAATGGAAGTCGCTTACATTAATGCGGGAACTGAAAAGGTGGTGAAACTTGATTTAGTCTTCAATGCCGGTACAGCTGCTATTGAAAATTCCATCATAGCGCATGCTGCAAATAATTTATTAGATAAAGGAACTCCCAATAAAACAGCACATGAAATTGCAACAGCATTCGACAATATAGGGGCATACATTAATTCTGAAATTTCTTATGATCGGGCTAATCTTACCTTATATACACTTACGGAAAATATTGCTGAAGCTTTAGATTTACTGATTGAAGTATTAACCGAAGCAACTTTTCCTGAGAAAGAATTTAAGAATTACTTGAATAACGAAAAACAAAAGCTTAGAGTCAATTTGGAAAAAGTGGCTTTTGTGGCGAAACAAGAGTTTAATGCTTTGATATTTGGTAAAGATCATCCTTATGCCACTAAAGTTAAATTAGAAGATTTTGTAAAAGTGGACTTGGCTGATGTTAAATCATTTTATCAAAACCATATTTTAAATGATAAAATGCGCATTCAAATTGCAGGAGATGTAGGTGAAGATATTTTAGCTTCTTTAGAAAGACACTTTGGCTCATTAAAATTGAAATCGGTTAATGAAACTGAATTTCCGACTGAAATAATTTATAAGGCCTCAAAAGTTTTAATCGAAAAGAAAACTGCCGTGCAATCTGCTATTAGAATTGGGAAACCTTTATTTAATAGAACGCATCCAGATTATGTCAAAATGCAAATGCTTTCTACTATTTTAGGTGGTTATTTTGGCTCTCGTTTGATGGCAAATATAAGAGAAGATAAAGGTTATACTTATGGAATAGGTTCGGCCTTAGTTCCATTAAAAAATGCAGCTTACTTTTTTATTACTACAGAAGTAGGCGCTGAAGTATGTAAAGCAGCTTTAAGCGAAATATATAAGGAGATTATAAAACTGCAAACTGAACCCATTTCTGAGCAAGAATTAAAATTGGTAAAGAATTATGTTTTAGGAAGTTTTCTAAAAAGCGTAGATGGCCCTTTTGCACAAATGGATAAATATCAGATTCTGAAAGATTCAGACCTAGATTACAACTATTTTAATCGGTACGTACAAAACGTTAAAAGTTTAACAACGGATGATATACAGGTCTTAGCTAATAAATATTTACAAGTGGATAGTTTAACGGAATTGGTTGTGGGGAAGGTTTATTAATGTAACAATTATTTCAATGTAACAATTTTTTAATGAATCAATGTAACAATTTACTAACTATTCAATTGCGTAATGCTCCGCAATACTTTTACAACCTTTAATCAGATAAATCTTAGCTCCATAGGAGCGATATATTATTAAAAATAAATGTTGATGATGTGAAAAGCTGCATAGGAGCGACATATTAATTTAAGATTATTTTGCGGTGATGAATCAATCCTCCTTCGTTGCACTTCGGCAAGTCCTCCTTCTTCCAATAGCTATCGGAATTGTTTCGGCGGACGAGTGAATCAATAAATTAATATACTAATAATTTAGTAGCAATCTTCCTTCACATAAGTTCCGAATCACTAGTCGTTGCTGCGGACAAGTCGCAATATATTGTTTTAAATAACTTAACCCTCCTTTAGTTAATTCTTCTTAAACCTTCTTCGTCGAAGTATTACTAAGGTTAGAAAGTTGAGAATTACAGATCGTTGCGATGGATATGTATATCAATTAATCAATCTTTTTAATTTGCAAGGAGAAATTATTCAACAAGCTTTTTCTGTCAATAAAATTGATATGAAAGAATTGAAAGCTCAGATGTATATTCTTAGAGTAATTAGTGATGAAAATACTTATATAAAGAAGATTATTAAGAAATAGTATTTCATTAGCAACTATTTTTTGTAGTTCACGTCTTCTATCTGTTAACAACCTAAAATTAAGACTATGAAGCAATTATTATTTTTTTTATCAATTAGTGCCTTATTGATTACCACTACCAAAGCCTCTCATATAGTTGGTGGTGAAATTTATTGGAAATGTATTAAAGGTACAGGTGAGTATGTGTTTTATACTACTTTTTATAGAGATTGTGGGCCAAATACAGCAAGCTATCCTACCAATCCCATTACAATAAGTGTTCTTAATACACCAAGGCCAAATAATAATACACTAAGTGCAATTACTTTAAATTATGTAACACCACCACCAGGAACTCCTATTGGTCCAAATGGTGGAGCTGGTGTTGGTACAAATTGTCAAAGTTGTGCCGTACAATATGATCCAATAAGTTGTGGCGCTGCTGGTGGTGATTATGGGTCTATAGAAAAATATGTATTTCGATCTAATCCAATTCGTTTGGATGGTAAACCACCTAGTGGAAATGCGAATCAATGGGTAAATGGTTGGGTTTTTGTTTTTACTACTCCATGTTGTAGGTCTTCTAGTATTGAAAATATAGTAAGTAAGAATGGAGCTATTTTAAAAGCAATTATGTATGGTGATGGACGAAATTCTCAAGACCCTTGTTATGACTCTTCACCTGAATTTATGGCTGATCCCTCCACTTTAGTTTGTGAAGGATATGATTTTCATTTTTCAAATGTTACCCAAGATGAGGAGAGAGATTCTTTGTCGTTTAGTTTTGAAAATGTGATGGATGGTAGTGGTAGTGGATCTAATTTCTCTCCACAATTTAATGCTTGGGCTTCTGGTTTTGCATTAAATGCACCTACACCTACTTCAGCAATGAATCCATTAAATAAAACTGCAACTGTAAATTCCAATACTGGTGAAATTAGAATGACAGCTTATTTACCTGCAACTATTCCTGTTAATAGAGCTGGAATTTACGTAGTTTCAAACAGAGTTGATGCTTATTCAACCAATACATTAGGGCAAAGAGTAAAGACTGCATCTGTGTTTAGAGATATGCCATTTAATGTTTTTAGATGTCCAAAGATTCAATTCACTTATAACAATAATGGAACTCAAGTTTCTATAAATGAAAGAAATCAACCTCCTTTTACAGCAATCAATAATAATATTACTACTAGTTTCGATACTACCATATATGCTGGTGATTCACTTTCCTTTAATTTTGCTGCCTTAGATTCTAATTTTTCTCCATGTTCGCTTACTAATTTAACTACAGTTTCTTTGGAGGCTTTTGGTTCACAATTTGATACAAGCTTTAGTAATCCATTAGGCAACTGTCTTATAAAACCATGTGCAACTCTAAATCCTGCTCCTACGGGCAATCCTCTTAAACGTTTAAGTGGTGTGGCTCAAATTGGAACAGCATTTAACTGGCAAACTTCTTGCAATCATATAGATACTACAGGTGGGGCAGGAAAAGCAGTTTTATATACGTTTACTTTTAGAGTACAAGATGATTTTTGTCCTGTACCTTCTTTTAACGATTTTCTAATAAATGTAAAGGTTTTACCGAATCCAAAACCAACTTCACCAGAAGTTTTTTGCATTGATACAATGAATAAAAAATATACCTTACATTTTGGTTATTTGGAAAATCTAGGAAATAGTTTTCAATATATCAATTTATATATCGGTCAGCGACCTGTAGGAAGCAATCAAGCTTTTGTCAGCTCAGGGTTACCTTATGATACAATTAATTATAGCTCAGGTAATTTTGAAATTCCTAATTTGTTGAGTGATCCATCTATTGAGTATGGGTTTCAATTAGAGACGGTATTTGGTGATTGTTTTAATTCAATTGTTCAAAAATCGCCCAAATCGCCTTTTTATTCTATTAATAATTTAAACTCAGCGGTATTACCTATTTTTCAAAATGGAAATATTTTATCTGTCAACCAAACAAATGCAGATGGCTATCAATGGTATAGAAATGGAGTTATATTGCCAAATGATACACTTTATTACTTAAGTGTAAATGATAACGCTACCTATAATGCTATTTTGCAGTTTGGAAATTGTAATCTTCAAACTGTTTTATTTCAGCCAATCCTTACTTCACTATCAAATAATAATATTTCTGATGACGGATTAACAATTTTCCCAAATCCAACGAATGGAATTTTAAATATTAAATTGCAAGATAATTCTGAAAAGATTCAAAATGTAATTATTTATGGATTAGATGGTAAGCAATTGCAAAGATTCAATAATTCAAAAGCTATTAATTTACAAAATTTAGAAAATTCACTTTATTTTATAAGAGTGGAAACAGACAAAAACGTTTATCTTAAAAAGATTATTAAAAAATGATAGATTAATTTAGAAATAATTTGCAAATTGCGGCAACTTTTGAAGGTTCTACCGTCTTAAAGTTGAAAATCGAATTATCTATTCTATTAAATATACTAAAATGAAAAAGTTAAGTTTATTATTAATCGCATTAATGTTAGCTGCTCAAGGAATTTATGCCTCTCACATAGTGGGTGGTGAAATCAATTGGAGATGCATTAAGGGTACTGGGCAATATGTATTTTATACCACTTTATATAGAGATTGTGGACCAAATACTGCTCCCTATTCAACCAATCCTATTACATTAAGTGTTCTTAATACGCCAAGGCCAAATAATAATTCTTTAAGTTCGATTACCCTGAATTATGTAACTCCTTCTCCTGGAACTCCTATTGGGCCAAATGGTGGGGCTGGTGTTGGAACTACATGTCAAACATGTTCAGGTCAAGATGATCCAATAAGTTGTGGCGCTGCTGGTGGTGATTATGGTACTTTAGAAAGATATGAGTTTAGATCTAATCCCATTACTTTAGCGGGTAAGCCTCCAAGTGGAAATGCTAATCAATGGCAAAATGGGTGGGTATTTGTTTTTACCCCTCCATGTTGTCGTTCTTCTAGTATTCAAAACTTAGTGTTTAAAAGTGGTGCTATTTTAAAAGCTATCATGTATGGTGATGGACGAGCTTCCCAAGATCCATGTTATGATAATTCTCCTGAATTTAGAGAGGCTCCAGCAACTTTAATTTGTGAAGGTTATGAATTTCAATTTAATCACAATGCATCAGATAATGAATTAGATTCCTTGGTTTTTGGATGGGAGAATGTAATGGATGGTGCGGGTACTGGCGTTAACTTTGCACCTCAATTTAACAACTGGGCTGCAGGTTTTGGTTTAAATGCTCCTACACCTACTGCTGCTATGAATCCAAAAAATAAAACGGCAACTATTGATCCTGCTACAGGGGAAATTAGAATGACGGCTTATTTACCTGCAACTATTCCTGTTAATAGAGCTGGTATTTATGTGACCTCTTCTAGAGTGGATGCTTACGCTATTGATACGACCACTGGTTTAAGAGTAAAAACCGCCTCCATTTTTAGAGATATGCCTTTCAATATATTCCGTTGTCCACCGATTCAATTTACTTTTAATCAAAATGGTAATCAGGTAATTGTAAATGAAAAAAATACACCTCCTTATCTTAAAATTGATAATCAAGTAGGTGTTTTAGGTTTGGATACTACAGTTTATGCTGGTGATAATTTATCCTTTTCTTTTAATGCTTTGGATTCTAATTATAGTCCTTGCTCTGTTACCAATTTAACTACAGTTTCTTTGGAGCCTTCTGGTTATCAATTTGACAAGAATTTTAATGACCCTCAAGGTAACTGTCCTATAAAACCTTGTGCTACACTTAATCCTGCGCCTACTGGTGCTCCGATTAAGCGTTTGCAAGGTATAGCCCAGGTGGGAACTGTTTTTAACTGGCAAACTAATTGTGATCATTTGAATCCTGTAGGAACACAGCAAATTCAACAAGGTAAATTTTTATTTGTAATGAAGGTATATGATGATTTTTGTCCTGTACCTGCCATTAACTATCCAACTATTACAGTTACCTTAAAAGCTCCTGAGCCTTTAGGTCCGCCATTGATAAGATGTGTGAATATTAATCCAGATGGAACTTTCACCATTAGTTGGACTGGCCCCGAATTTCCCGATACTACAAACTCTTTTGATTCTTATGATATTTATTTATACCAAAGAATAAGAGGTTCAAATGCGCAATTTAGTGGTTTAGGACCTGGTCCTAATAATCCACCTCCATTGGCTACTAGTACAGATTATGTTGGCTCATTAACACTTCCTGGAGTTGTTTATGATCCAAATGCAGAATATGCCTTTAAAATGGTGACAAGATGGGGTTGTTTTGGGTTAAGTGAATCAGTGGAGAGTCCAATATTTACTACCTTTAATCGTTTAGATGGTGCTTACACAGGAACATTACCTGCAGCTAATCCATTAAAAACACTTACTGAAGTTACCTTAAGTTGGAATCCAATTGTGTATTTAGGTAATGGAGTTGCAACAAATGCTGGTAAATTGCATTATGATAATGCTAATCAAAACCTAGACAGTTGGGATGGTCAATATTTAATTTATAGAAGATTTAATCCATATGATTCAGGTCCTTGGCAATTAATTGATTCTACTTCTGGTACTACTAGAACTTTTGCAACTAAAAGTCCGGTTTGTGATGATTTGGTGTCTTTTAAAATTGTGAGTCGTGATACAACTGGTTGTATTTCTACTAGTGATACTATTGTGAGAAGAATGGTTTCTTTAGAAGCACCACCACAACCGCCAATTTTAGAGGCTTCTACACAAGCCAATGGGGATGTATTTTTAGAATGGAATACCAATATAGCTACTACTGCTGGTTCTTATGTAATTTATGAAACCAATGCAACTGGTGGTCTAATTATACCTTATTTAGATTCTGTTATTGCACCTGCTAATAGCTATACGCATGTAGGTGCCCAAGGCGACTTAGGTCAAAAATACTATAAAATTATTCCTATAGATTCTTGTGGATTAGGTAGTGGAGATACTTCTAAATTAATATCACCTGTATTTCAAGCTGCAGCAAGCTTAACCAATAACACAACTACCTGTGTTTTGTATATAGATTTAAGTTGGTCAGCATTTAAGGGGTATGGAATTGGTTCTTTAAATAGAGTGAATGGTTATGATATTTATGCAATAGCAAATAATGGCACTCCATTTTTAATTGGAAGTACGACTACTGGTACTACCTTTAGATTTAACACTCCATTACCAAGTACGAATTATGAATTTTATATTGTAGCTAAAAATAATCAAAATTTAGAGTCAACCTCTAATATTATATCAATAACAACGCCTTTTATTCAACCAAAATACTTCGTAGCTCCACCAGAGGTTCGTTGTGTTAGTTTCGATGGCGGAATAGTTACATTAGAATGGTTAGTTTCTGATAACCCATTTAGCAACTTTGAGAGGTATGAAGTTCAACGCTTAAATGCAAATAATACATGGGATTCAATTGGAGCTGATACAGATATAAATGCGACTATTTTTGCAGATGTTGCACCTGTCGCTCCTTATAAATACAGAGTTGTTACATTTTCTGACTATTGTGGTCAAGTTAAAGACTCAGTTCCAACCTTAGAAGTTTCACCTATTTTAGTTACAGCAACTGCTACTCCTCAAAATGGACCATCTATTCGTGTGGATTGGACGAATACTGGAATAACAGGTTATACAAATAATTATGAAGTATTTAAATCTGATGATGGTCGTCCGGCTACTTTCTTAAAAGGAATAGCTTTTGGAACTAATACAACAACTGATACAGATACTTGTGGTCAAGTTGGTGAATTTTTTATTCAAATTCAAGATACATCAGGTTGTTTTAGTATATCAAATAGAGATGCAAATAGTTATAATGATTCAATTCCACCTGCAAAACAGTTTATTGATTTTGTGACGGTTGATTATACGGATATTAATAACCTACAAACTACTGTAGTTTGGTCGCCTAATGCTGAACCAGATGTTGAATTTTATGAGGCTTTTCAAAGGATTAACCTAAACACTTTTAATAATAGTGGTAATTTATCAACATTCACTTATACTTTCCCTGCTTAAACTTGGCAGACGGTGTAGATTCAGTATTCGTTATTGCTACAGATTCTTGTGGAGCGCCTTCACCTGATCCTTACGATTATCATAGTACTATGGATGTAGATGTAGAGTTCTCTGTTTGTGATTCATCTAATTTTGTTACTTGGAATCCTTATAAATTCTTTAGATCAGGTGCACAAGTGCAGTATGAAATTTATATGTCGCAAACGAAGGTATTTGCTAACTTTAATTTAGTTGGAGCTACCAATAAGCCTTCATTTACACATACAGGTATTACAGCTGCAGGTACTTATTACTATTATGTAAAAGCGACTGATAATCAAGGTGCAGGGCCATTTGCTTCTTTATCTAATTTAGGTGAAGTGTTAGTGCAAGCTGCCGATGCGCCTAAGTATCAATACATGCATTCTGTATTTGTTCAGTCGCCTACTTCTTTAGAGTTGTTGTGTTATGTAGATACTTCCACAATTACCGCAGCTTACGAAGTAAGACGTGGAGCTTTACCAGTGCCTGCTTTGCTAAATAAAGTAGCTGAAGTAGATGCCGCTGATGTAATTAATGGTGTGCTTTCTTACAAAGATTATAATGTAAATACAGATGAAAGTAGTTATTATTATACCATCAACGCTTTAGATTCTTGTGGTAATTTATCGATATCATCTAATTTAGGTAAATCGATTTTATTAACTGTTCAAGCAGATAATGTATCATTAGTAAATAAACTTCAATGGTTACCTTATGAAGAATGGTTGAATGGTGTAGACCGTTACTTAATTTATAGAGGTGTAGACAACCAATTTGGTATTGATCCTTATGATACTGTTTTTGTAACAGCCGCTGATGGGCCTATCTACAACTATGTAGATGAGGTGAAAGATTACCAAGGTAAAAAAGGTCAATATTGTTACTATGTGGTAGCAGTAGAAAAAGGTGTGGGTGTAGCAACTATTGCTAATATGCCTTCAGGTAGAGCTATTTCTAATGCAGTTTGTACTTATTTAGAGCCTATTATGTATATTCCTAATGCCTTTACACCTGGGTCAACTATTAACCCTTTGTTTAGACCACAAGGAATCTATTATGACTTTACTAGATATGAAATGGTTATCTATAACAGATGGGGAGAAACCTTATTTGAAACCACTGATTATTTAGATGGATGGGATGGTAAATACCAAGGAGATTATGTGCCTGTAGGTAGTTATGTTTATACCATTAGATTCATGGATTCTAAAAATGAAGAGCGAATCAAAAAAGGTACCGTTACCGTGATTAGATAAGTTTTTAATTATTAATACATAAGGCTTCGTTTTGTACCATTCAAAACGGAGCCTTTTTTTTGTTGGCCATTTTGATACATTAGACGACTTAAAATTGTTAATTTTGCCCCTATTTATTTAGATTTTCAAGCACTATGAAAAACACAGAAGGCTCCAAATTTATTCCTGAGGGATTAACTTATGATGATGTTCTATTAGTTCCTGCCTACTCAGAAGTGATGCCGAGAGAAGTAAGCATCAATTCTTATTTCACTAAAAAAATAAAATTAAACACGCCAATAGTTTCAGCTGCTATGGATACAGTAACTGAATCTGCTTTAGCAATAGCCATTGCACAAGAAGGTGGAATAGGCGTATTGCACAAAAATATGAGCATAGAAGCTCAGGCTGCTGAGGTAAGAAAAGTGAAGCGTTCAGAAAGTGGGATGATTAAAGATCCCATTACGATGCATGTGGAAGCTACCGTTTTTGATGCGGTAAAAATAATGCGTGAAAATAAAATAGGTGGTATTCCAATAGTAGATGATAAAAATATATTGGTTGGAATAATTACCAATCGAGATTTAAGGTTTGAGAAAAATTATAACAAATTGGTCGCTGAAATAATGACCAAAGAAAATATAATTACAGCCTTAGAAGGTACAGACCTTTCTCAAGCAGAATCTATTTTACAAGAACACAAAATTGAGAAATTACCAGTTGTCAATAAAGAAAACGAGTTAATTGGTTTAATTACTTACAGAGATATTATCAAATTAAAAGAGCGTCCAAATGCTTGTAAAGATGAATTTGGACGATTAAGAGTAGCAGCTGCAGTTGGTGTTACAGGTGATGTTGTTGATAGAATAACTGCTTTAGTAAATGTAGGAGTTGATGCAGTGGTTATTGATACTGCTCACGGACATTCTAAGGCAGTTGTAGAAACCTTGAAAAAAGTAAAAGCTACTTTTCCTAATCTAGAAGTGGTGGTAGGAAATATTGCTACTGCAGAAGCAGCATTAGCTTTAGTAGAAGCAGGTGCAGATGCTGTAAAAGTTGGAATTGGACCTGGCTCTATTTGTACCACAAGAATTATAGCAGGTGTAGGAGTTCCTCAATTATCTGCTGTGTTGATGGTAGGAGAAGCATTGAAAGGTTCTGGCGTTCCAATTATTGCCGATGGTGGTTTGCGTTTTACAGGCGATGTGGTTAAAGCCATTGCTGCAGGTGCCAATACCGTAATGGCAGGTTCTATGTTTGCCGGTGTTGAAGAATCACCAGGGGAAACTATTATTTATGAAGGTCGTAAATTCAAGGCATATCGAGGAATGGGTAGTATTGAAGCCATGCAAAAAGGTTCTAAAGATCGATATTTTCAAGATATGGAAGATGATATTTCTAAATTGGTGCCTGAAGGAATTTCAGCTAGAGTTCCTTACAAAGGAAATATATCCGAAGTAATTTACCAATTAGTTGGAGGTTTAAGAGCCGGTATGGGTTATTGCGGAGCAAAAGACATAGAAACGCTTCAAAACAAATCACAATTTATAAGAATTACAAACGCTGGTATTCGTGAAAGTCATCCACATGGGGTTGATATCACTAGAGAGGCGCCTAATTATAGTAGATAACACAATAAAATCCTTAACAAAAAGTTTCATATTCGAATTATATAAAAAAATGAGAACAGCAAAAATTTTATTTATCGCAGCAATATTTAGTTCTATAGTAGCTAAATCACAAGATCAAGATCCTAATTTATTGAAATTTGGTGATGAAACGGTGAAGTTATCAGAATTTAAAAAGGTTTACGAAAAGAACAATTCTAATAATCAAATTGCCAAAAGTACGCCAGAAGAATACTTGGATTTATATGTAAAATTCAGATTGAAAGTAAAGCAAGCCGAAGAGATGCAATTGGATACTTTGCCAACTTTTATACAAGAGTTGCAAGGGTATAGAAATCAATTGGCTCAGCCTTATTTGACCGATGAAAAAACAAAGGATAAGTTAAAAATGGAAACTTATGAACGTATGAAGCAAGAAGTAAAAGCTTCACACATATTGATTAAAGTAGAAACAAATGCATCTGCTGCAGACACCTTGGCAGCTTATAACAAGATAAAAGACATTAGAGCAAAGGCTTTAAAAGGAGATGATTTTGCGGCTTTGGCTAAACAATATTCTCAAGATCCAAGTGTAAGGGAGAATGGTGGTGACTTAGGCTATTTTACTGCCATGTTTATGGTTTATCCTTTTGAAACGGCTGCCTATAGCAATAAAGTGGGTGAGATAAGTGATATTGTTAGAACAGCTTACGGTTATCATATCCTTAAAGTAACGGATAAACGTCCTGCGAGAGGACAAATTCAAGTGGCACATATATTAATTCGTCACAATAAAGAAAATGCAGATGGAAAAGATATGGTGGTGACGGATAGCAAACAAAAAATTAATGAAATATATGAAAAATTAAAAGCAGGAGAAAGTTTTGATAAACTAGCTGCTGAATATTCTGATGATTTAAAAACTGCGAAAAGTGGTGGCGTTTTACCTCCATTTGGAACAGGAAAAATGATTCAACCGTTTGAGGATATTTCTTTTGATTTAAAAGAAGATGGCGATTATAGCGAACCATTTAAAACACAATTTGGTTATCATATCGTCAAAAGAATTAAAGCGTTTCCATTGCCTTCTTACGAGGAGATGGAAAGTCAAATTGAAAAAAACATGTCTCGCGATGCTAAAAAATTATATACTACTGAAGCAGTTGTTTCTCGGTTAAAACAAGAATATAATTTTAAAGCAGAAAAAAATAATCTTAAGGACTTCTACACTTTAGGAGATGAATTTTTAGATAAGAAATGGAATGGGGAAGGTTTAAAAAACACCAATAAAGTGATGTTTACCTTCGCAGATCAAAAAACAACACAAGCAGATTTTGTAGCATTTTTAGCCAAAAAAAATAATGATTCTCGAAAAATGGATCGTAAGATTTTGATGGATAGAGTATATAATGATTTTGTGAATGAAACCATTTTAGCTTATGAAGACACTCAGTTAGAAAGAAAATACCCTGAATTTGCCTCTTTAATTCAAGAATACCATGATGGTATATTATTGTTTGAATTGACAGAAAGAAAAGTTTGGAATAAAGCAGTAAAGGATTCTGCAGGATTGGCCGATTTTTATAAAAAGAATATTTCTAAATATCAATATTCTGAAAGAGCAGATGCAATCGTTTATACAGCAAAGGATGAAAAAACTGCTAAGGCAACTATGAAATTGGTGAAGAAAAGAGCCAAGAAGAATATAGCGATTGAAGATATTAAAAAAGAGTTGAATGAATCTTCAGCTTTTAATTTGGAAGTGGTTGAAGGTAAATTTTCAAAGGGTGAAAATGCAGCTGTTGATCAAGTAGAGTGGAAGAAAGGCGTTAATTCTCCTGTAAAAATGGGTGACAAATATGTAATTGTTGAAATTAAAGAAGTTTTATCGCCTAGAGCTAGAACAATTGAAGAAGCTAGAGGAATGATTACTTCAGATTATCAAGACTATTTAGAAAAAGAGTGGATTAGTACATTACAGTCTACTTATCCTGTAGAAGTTAATAAAGCAGCATTAAAAAAATTAGAGGAGTAAATTGAGTAGAATTTTTATCTATATATTTTTTGGGATAACGCTTTTATCTTCTTGTGATTTTTTGAAATCTAAAGAAGATGGTAAAGTAGTGGCCAAGGTATTTGATAAATATTTGTACGAAAAGGATTTAATTCAGCTTTTTTCTTCTGATATCAGCGCCGAAGATAGCGCGACAGTAGCTGATGCTTACATTGATAAATGGATCAAAGACAATTTGCTACTGCAGAAGGCGGAGTTGAATATGGATATTAACAAGACAGAATTTGAGCAGCAAATCAATAATTATCGAAATTCATTGATTATTTATAATTATGAAAAGAGCTTGATTGAGCAGAATTTTGATACCAATATTTCAATTACTGATATAAAGGAATACTACAATAATAATTCTGCCAACTTTGTGCTGAAGAATAATATTTTGAAAGTGTTTTTTGCAAAAGTTCCCATTGAAGCCCCAAAAACAGAAGAGCTTCAAAAATATTTTTTGTTGAGAAATGACAAAGAATTTAAAAATGCAGAAGAATATTGTGTCCAGTTTGCACAAAAATATTCTATGGATACTAGTTCTTGGATGACTTTTAATCAATTAAGAAGGGAAATTCCAATAGCTATAGACGATGAAGAAAGTTTTTTAAAAAATAACAAATCGAAGCAATGGGCTGATTCCTCTTTTGTTTATTATTTATCTATTTTTGACTATAAGGTGAAAACGAGAATTGCACCTTTAGAGTTTGCAGAAGAAGATATTAAAGCGACACTTTTGAACCAAAAGAAAATGAAAATGATTGCCAATATGAAGCAAGGAATTTATGAAGATGCTTTGCGTAAAAAGCAATTTGAAATATATACTGAATAAATTATGATGAAATTCAAACTGTTTTTACTGTCTATATCACTTTCAGGACTATTGTTGGCTCAAGACTCCAGTAAGGTAGTTATTGATGAGATAATTGCCGTAGTTGGCGACGAAATAGTAACTAAAAGCTCATTAGAAACACAATACTTTCAATATTTAGCTCAAGGCGAAAAAGCCACTGATGATATGCGCTGTGTGATCATGGAAGATTTATTGTTTCAGAAATTGCTTTTAAATCAAGCTAAAATAGATAGTATTGATGTTACTGAAGGACAAGTCGAATCCGAAATGGACAGAAGAATGCGTTATTTTATTAGTCAAGTAGGAAGCGAAAAAGCCTTAGAAGCATATTATAAAAAATCGATAGATCAAATTAAATCTGAATTAAGGGATAATTTAAGAGAACAGTTATTGGTTCAAACTATGCAAGATAAAATAACTGTAGACGTTAGTGTTACACCTTCAGAAGTAGCAGCTTTTTTTAAAACTCTACCAAAGGACAGTCTTCCATTAATTAATTCAGAGGTAGAAATTGCTCAAATTGCAATGTATGCGCCAATCAGTAAAGAAAGCGAAGAAGCTGCAAAACTTAAATTAAGGGATTATAAAGAGAGAGTTAAAAATGGAGAGAGCTTTTCAACCTTAGCTATTTTGTATTCAGATGATAAAGGGTCGGCAAAAAAAGGTGGAGAAATAGGATACATTGGTAGAGCTGAAGTAGAGCCTGAATTTGCCCAAGCAGCATTTAAATTAAAAGCAGGTCAAATTTCTGAAGTTTTTTCAACCCGTTATGGATTTCATATTGTAGAACTGATTGATAGAAAGGGAGAAAAAGTAAATGTGCGTCATATTTTAATCAAACCTACAATTGATTATGTAGGATTAGAAAATGTTAAAGTTAAACTGGATAGTTTGGCTAAAGTGATTGAATCAGATACTTTTACGTTTGCACAAATGGCATTGAAATATTCTGAAGATGAAGATTCAAAAAATAATGGTGGTTTGATGTTAAATCCCTACTCTGGAAATGCCACTTTTCAAGTAGATCAATTAGATCCATCTTTATTTTTTATTATTGATAAGATGAAAATCGGCGAAATTTCCGCAGCTTTTGAAACATCAGATAAACGAAATAGAGAAGGCTACAGAATAATTATGTTGAAGAAAAGAACGGAACCTCACCGAGCTAATTTGGATCAGGATTATCAAAAAATTAAAAATGTAGCCAAGCAACAAAAAGAGCAAGAGGTGGTTCAAAAGTGGATTAATGATAAATTGAGCAGCGCTTTTGTTAAAATTAATGATGAATACAAAGATTGTTCTTATAAAAACGAATGGCTAAAAACCAATCCTTAATAAAAACTAATATATGTCTGAATTGAATTATAAGTCTGAAGTAGAAGCGGTTGATGCATTAGTTAAAAGGTACGCTGAACTAAACCAAGAGATAGGAAAAGTAATAGTTGGTCAAAAAGAGGTGGTTAGAGATGTTCTAATTTCTATTTTTAGCAATGGACATTGCTTATTGGTAGGTGTACCTGGATTAGCAAAAACTTTATTGATAAATACCATTTCAGAAGTTTTGGGTTTAAGCTTTAATCGTATTCAGTTTACACCTGATTTAATGCCTTCAGATATAATCGGTTCAGAAATCTTAGACGAACATAGAAACTTTAAGTTTATAAAAGGCCCTTTATTTGCCAATCTTATCTTGGCAGATGAAATCAATAGAACTCCGCCTAAAACTCAAGCAGCTTTATTGGAGGCTATGCAAGAGAAATCAATTACCACAGCTGGAAAAACATATCAATTGGGTCATCCATTTTTTGTATTGGCTACTCAAAACCCTATAGAACAAGAAGGTACTTATCCATTGCCCGAAGCGCAGTTAGACCGTTTTATGTTCAATATTTTATTGGATTACCCTTCTTTTGAAGAAGAAATATCAGTTGTAAAAGCAACTACTACAGATCATAAAGCTTCAGTAAATAAAATAATGTCAGCTGAAGAAATTATTTATTTTCAGCAGTTGATTCGCAAAATACCAATTACAGATAATGTGTTGAATTATGCTGTTAAACTAGCATCGAGCAGCCGACCTAAAACAAAATTGGCAGCAGATGTTGTCAATCAGTTTGTAGGTTGGGGAGCAGGACCAAGAGCATCACAATTTTTAGTGCTTGGCGCTAAATGTCATGCTGCTATTAATGGTAAATATTCTGTTGATATGGAAGATGTAAAAGCAGTTGCTAAGCCAATTTTACGTCATAGAATGGTATTGAATTATAAAGCAGAAGCCGAAGGATTGACTATTGATAGTATAATCGATCAATTGATGCAGGATTAGGTCTATTTTGATAAATAAAATAATGTCAGCCTTTCAGGGGTGATACATTTGTAATTTACTTCTTCTTTTCTAAGGGGTTAAACAGATTCTTACTTTGAATGGTATCTTTTTTCGGGACTTCAAAATACTTTTCTTTTTTCTCTAAAGGAGCATCCACATCAATATCTGCTTTGTATATCCAATAACGACCATCCCAATTATAAGCATCGAAGCTAAAATCAGGTCCATAATACTCATAAACTCCTTTTAAAGTAGGATTAGATGGACTTAAATGATCGTAAACAATTCGATTCAATTCTTTTTGAAATTTAAGGTTCATTTTTAATTCCGCTGAAAATTCAAAGATTTTGCGCTTTAAAAATTCATTGTTTTGATCTCTAATTAAGGCTGTTCCAAATCGTGCGCTATCTTGTCCATCAAAATATAATAATTCGATTATTTTCTTGTGACTTAAGTTATTGTTTCCATCCCAACCCAAAATGGTATACACATCACGCATTCCATTGTTGACTAATGCAATTTCATAATACAAGCATCCAAACCAATTTTGAGCCGTCAAATCAGCTTTTTCAGCGTCTAATATTGTTTGAGATTGATCATTTAATAGGTAATAGAAATAATCCTCTTGCTTATTTTTTCTTTGTATAATCCCTCTGTATTGATAGTTGTTATTTGCATCTAATATTGTCCATGTTAGTAGTCTAATTAAGCCATCTTCAGAGCTGATATTCATTAAAGTGCTCACCGTTTTTAAGGGATACTCCATAGAGGCCTCATCTTCTACAAACTTTTCTAATAGAATGGTGAACTGTTTATCTGCTTCTTCTCTGTCTTGAAAAAGCGCTGAATTAACGATTTTTTGTCCGTATTCATTCAGTTTTTTTTCTGTTTGAGAATAATCTGTTTCATTTTGTGAAAACAAACTAAAGCTAAAGAAAGCTGCGTATAATAAAGCTATAAAGTATTTCATAATAATTGCTTTGCAAATAACGTGCAAATTTAGTTGGAATTGTAAAAAGTAGAAATAAAAAAAGCCGTCCCTCCCCAATTTATTGGGGAGGGACGGCTTTAAAATCTCTATCAACTGTTATTTAAAGATGCATTTTAGCTTTTTTGCCTAAAAGCACCTCTTCAGATTCTCTATAGTCAGGATCATCCACGCAGCAATCTACTGGACAAACAGCTGCACATTGTGGTTCGTCATGAAAACCAACACATTCGGTACATTTATCTGGAACGATGTAATAGTAATCTAAACTTATTGGTTCATTTGCAACTTCAGCATCTACCACACTTCCATCTAATTTTTCAAAATCTCCTTTTAATGTGGTACCATCAGAAAATCTCCACTCTTCTCCACCTTCGTATATTGCGTTGTTGGGGCATTCCGGCTCACAAGCTCCGCAGTTGATGCATTCATCTGTTATTATAATTGCCATGCTATATTTCTTTTTTATGTTAGTAGTTTTGTAAAAACTAAAAATTACTTTCACGACTTTCGTGATTGTTTTTAAAGTACAAATTTAATCGATTTTAACGAAGTAATTTTATAGAATGGATATAAATAATCGAATTTTAGCTTTATCTCAGTTAGGAAATATTCTATCTTGGTTTGCAGATGATAAGAACAAAAATATTTCATTAAATGATTTAGAAAATAATCATTTTCAGCAAATTGAGGATGCTATTCCTTATGCTGTAGCTAAAAATGGTTGGTTTACACTGCAATCAATTCGTGAAAGTCTATTTGCTTGGAGTCAATTGCTGACAAAAGAGAATTTAGAAAAATGGATTTCAGCATATAAATTAGAAGAGCCCAAGGATCCAAAAAAAGTTGGATTGATTTTAGCCGGAAATATACCTTTAGTAGGATTTCATGATATCGTTTCCGTTTTTTTGAGTGGAAATATTGCTTTTATCAAATTGTCATCCGATGATCAAACTATAATTCCTATTTTAATAGATTGCTTGAAATCTTATTCTAAAGATTTTGAAAATTCATTTCAATTGGTTGAACGCTTAAATGATATAGATGCAGTTATCGCAACAGGAAGTAATAATTCTGCTCGTTATTTTGAGCATTATTTTGGAAAGTATCCGCATATTATTCGTAAAAATAGAACTTCAGTTGCAGTAGTAGATGGTTCAGAAACAGATGAGGAATTATCGCATTTAGCCAATGATATTTTACAATATTTTGGATTAGGCTGTCGCAATGTTTCTAAATTATTTATACCAAAAGAATTTGATATTGACCGTATTTTTAATGCTTTGTATCAATTTAAAGAATTGGGAAATCACAATAAATTCGCCAATAATTACGATTATAACAAAGCTATTTATTTGTTGAATAGCGAACCTTTATTAGAAAATGGATTTCTTTTAATGCGCGAAGCCAAAGGTTTTCACTCGCCTGTAGCTGTTTTGATTTATGAAAGATATTCAGATATAAAAGAAGTTGAAAATGAGTTATTGGAAGCTCAAGATCAATTGCAATGCATTGTTTCACACCCTAATCCAAGATTAAAAACGATTCCTTTTGGAAAAGCCCAAACGCCTGATTTGTGGGATTATGCTGATGAAGTGGATACCTTGGTTTTTTTGAATGGTTTGTAGGATAGAATTATCAAAGGGCTTCTCGGTATTCCTCCTATCTTGGCTCACGAAGCTTCGTGACGAAGACCTTTGATTTAACTTCAAATAATTACTTTTTTCGGTCATCGTAGCTATTGCTATCGGAACCGATTTGTATCGTTTTTTTGGTCATCGAGTGAATCGGTACTCCGATTTGTATCGTTTTTTTCGGTCATCGAGTGAATCGGTACTCCGATTTGTATCGAGATGAAAGAAAAAACTAAAACTCATAGCAACCTGCATCAGGAGCAGCGTCAGATGTTCTGCTCACTCCGTCCAAATCCAAGGGAACTTGTGCTCCAATTCCTATATTGCCAATATTGATAGCGGGAGAAGTACTGCTCAAATGAAAATCTTTTTCATTTAGATTTTCAAATAATTGTCCACTAGGGTTTTTGGTAACATTTACATAATTAGTATCGCCTGTAATGTTTTTATCTGTTTTTAAAACAGAATTGATGAACTTAAAATCTATTTTACCATTATCTATAATTTCAAAATCCCATTCGGTGTCCACCCTTCCATAAACGATAGAATTTTCAACTCGAATTTTTGGTTCTCCAATAATAGTTGTCCCTGAAGCAGTTCCTTGAAAATTTTGTGCATACAATAGGGGTGTTTCTCTTTGCGATTGATCCCAATAATTGGCAAAAGTACAGTGTTTAAAGCTATAATCTCCTGCACCAGTAATAGCGGCATTGTATTGCCCACAATTGTAAATGAGTAGATTTTCTGCTTCTATTTGTGCTAAAGTACCCAACAATCCAAAAGATGATGCATTGCGAATAATGGTGTTTTTCAACTTTAACTTATTGGGGTTTACTTGAAATGTGGTGGCAAAAGGCAATGGTTCATTTTGAATGCCAATGAAAGCATTTTCGATGATGGCGTAATTAATATTATTGTCCACTGAGCCTTCATTAATCCAAATCCTATCCCACTGACCTGGTATATTATCGTAAGCCATTTCTAAACGATCGCCTCTAAAAAGAACAGGCATAGCTTGTGTTCCATTCACTTGTATATTTCCACCTTTAAAAACCCACAATCCACCATTGTTGTGAAAATAAATTTTAGCTCCAGCTTCAATAGTTAAAGTAGCGGCACTGTCTACCACTGCGTAACCGTAAATCACATAAGGTTTATCTTTCGTTAAGGTAATGGATTCATTCTCCTTCGCAATTATCCGATAAGGAGGTAAATTTTGACGTATTTCATTGGGAATAAAATAAATGGCATTTTGCCCGTAGGCAATAAGCTTAATGCTGCTTTTATTGCCATTAGTAAAAAATTCAATTTCGTCTTCTATAAAAAATGGATTATTTTGATTGTTTGGATCAACTGTAACTTCCACAAAACCAAAAAGACTGTCTTTTGGAGGAATAATTAAGTCAGTTTGATTGCCTGGTAATCCATCTATATTAATTCTAAATTGTGAACTGCTTCCTTTTGCTAAACGAATAGAACTTACTTTAATACTTTCTTTATAAGGATTGTAAATTTTAAAATATTCAGTTACTGATCCTATTGTGGTAAAAACGGTATCAAAAGAAATACTATCTGCAGAAAACTGAATATTAGCAGAAGCCGAATCAATCAACTGGTCTTCTTTTCTGCAAGAGGATAGAATAAACAGACTTATAAAAGTAATTCCAAAAAGTATTTTCAATTTCATAGGGCGCAAATATACCTAAACAACTCTAAAAGACTTATTTTATTGTCAAAATTGCTTCGTTTAATTGGTCTATAAACTCAGCAAAATCAGCTTGAAACGAATTGGTTTTATCTTTTATATACCACAATTGAATTTCTTCTACCATTTTTTCGTGGGAAACATCTCTGGTTTTTAAATCCAACATTAAGTCTTGAGCAGCTTTTGGCCTTGGTCCCCATTCACTTAAAACTTCTAAGTTTTCAGCATCAATGGCAATTAATTTAGGAATAGATCTACCACCGTTAGTTAAAAACTGATCCATTATATCTAAATTTTCATCTCGTAAAAGGATTTTTAATTCAATATTTGAGCTAAACTCAGCTGATATTGCAATCAATGGTAAATTCTGAGCTGCATCTCCACACCAAGCCTCTGAAATGACTAAAAAATATACTTTTTCTTTAATTTGATTGATTTTTTCAATCAAATGATCATTTAAAACGCTTTTTTTAGTTAAACGTTTCATTCTACTTAAATTCAATGAGGTGTAATGCGCTAATTCTTCACTTTGAGTTGGGCCAGTAGTTTTGCCTTCAGCAACTAATTTTTCAGTCAATTGGTAATAGGTATTGAAATCCATACCATCTTCAATTCTTTTTTTATCAAAAGGAAATTTCATCGTATTTGTTTTTCTAAATTTGAATACAAAATTAAGCCTCTTTTTTGAGCTAATCTGTAATAAAACACACCAATTTTGAAAAGAGAAATAATGACTACTTCCGATGGATCTAATAGCTTGTTTGTTCCTGAGCTCAATGAGCATTATCACTCCTATCATGGAGCCATAAATGAATCTAAACGAATTTTTATAGAATTGGGCTTGGATTATGTATCACAAAATCAAGATTTTATTCGTATTTTAGAAGTAGGGATGGGAACCGGTTTAAATGTGTTGATGACTTTACTTAGGAATGAAGATCTTAAGAAAAATATTGAATATGATGCTGTAGAAGCATTTCCTTTAGAATCTGATTTAACAAATGCTTTGAATTACGCTGAAATTTTAAATCAGCCCAAAGCCGAGGAATATTTCAAAACAATCCATGAATCTGAATGGAATGAAACAATCGAAATAAATGAACGATTTTCATTAACAAAAATTGAAGCTGAGATAGAGGGAGTAGAATTTTCAGCTGAACAATATGATTTAGTGTATTTTGATGCTTTTGCACCTGAAGTGCAAGGCGAATTATGGACAGAAGAGATATTTGAAAAAATGTATCGTTTATTAAAACCAAACGGTGTTTTAGTAACTTATTGTGTTAAAGGTGAAGTGAAAAGAATATTAACTAAAGTTGGATTTGAAGTACAGAAACATAAAGGGCCTGAAAATGGAAAGAGAGAAGTGTTGAGAGCAGGGAAGAAAGCTAATGTAACAATGGATTAATATAACAATTGCGTATCGCTTCGCAATACTATAAAAATTAGTTAATGTATTAATATGAGAATAAGTCAATTATAAATCATTTCTTGTCCATTGCACTTTAAATAATTAAAAATGAAACCATTTCCAAATACATTAAGCGATAAACTAGCTAAAGCAGTTCAAAACAAAAAAGAAAACAAGTCTTTTTTGGATCGTTTGAAAAAGAAAAAGCCGAAGGATTTAGATCAGCAGTTTCATCAATTACATGAACAAGCTTTTGAGGAAATTGATTGTTTGGATTGTGGTAATTGTTGTAAAACCACTTCGCCTATTTTTCAGCAAAGAGATATTGAGCGTATGGCAAAGCATTTTAAAGTAAAGCCTGCTGATTTTATAGAGCAGTATTTAGTGATGGATGAAGAAGATGATTATGTTTTTCCTGCTGCTCCTTGTCCTTTTTTAGGTTCAGATAACTATTGTTCGGCTTATGAGGCTCGACCAAATGCTTGCAGAGAATATCCGCATACAGACAGACGAAAAATGCATCAAATTTTAAATTTGACAGCTAAAAATACTGTGGTTTGCCCTGCCGTAGCTGATATTGTGGAGAAATTGAAATTGGTTTACACCAAGTAATTTGACAATAAAGATAAAGTATTCCTTTTTACATTTGTAGATTCAAGTTTAGCTTCGCATCTAGGGCATTAAAAATTCGCATAACAGTTTCAAGTGTTACATTTCCGGTACTTTTTTCAAGTCTAGATATTTGAGCTTTTTTAACCCCTACCATTTCTCCTAATTGCTCTTGTGTTAATTTTCTTTTTTTACGTGCAAATCTTATCATATCGCCTATCAATTCAAGCTTGAGCTCAAATTCATATTCATTTCTATCTTTTGTTCCTTTTTCTCCTATTAAAAGGTCTTCTGCTTCCTCTATTGTGTAATTTTTCATAATTCTTTATTATTTAGATAGCTTGTTCTAATATTTTCTGCTTTTACAATTTCTTTTTTATCGACTTTGCTAGTTTTCTTAATAATTCCGTGAGTTGCAAATACGAGCGTTTCTGTTTCGTCTACCTGTTTAGTAGATGGGTTTTCTTTGTCCCAGAAAGCAAAAAGTCTATATTGAATTCCAGCATACAAAGTCCTAAACTCCCATATATTATTATTTAATTTTTTAAAAAATTTAGGATCTAAATTTTGTTCTGCTCTTCTTATATTTTGGAATATTTTTTTTCTTGCTTTTAAATTCTGTTTTGAATAAATTCAAATGCATCAGTTAATAATCTTGTTTCAAAACGTTTTATTATCATTCCTTATTAAATTCGTCTATCAAAATTACTAAAAGTTTCGTTAATTGTAAACAATTTATTTATTAAAGAATAGCCAACTATTTACTGAAATTAAAATCTGCCATTAAAAAATTCGCTTTCTAAAAAATATCCCCTTATTTTTATGGACTGAGAAAATATGATATTAGAAACTTCCATAGAATATTTAAAAGGTGTTGGTCCTAAACGAGCAGAATTGCTCAAGAAGGGACTCAATATTTATACTTTCGGTGATTTGATGGTTCATTATCCCTTTAGGTATGTGGATAGAACTCAATTTTATAAAATTACTGAGCTCAATGCTGATTTGCCCTACATACAAATAGTTGGCGAGTTTGTGCAGATGAATACAGTAGGTGAAAATCGTCAAAAAAGGATGGTTGCCACCTTTAAAGATGAAAGTGGAAGTATTCAGGTAGTTTGGTTTAGAGGAATTAAATTTTTAGCCACTTCTATTCAAATTGGTGTTAAATATGTGCTTTTTGGGAAAGTAAGTAGTTTTAAATCCAGCATCAATATCGTCCATCCTGAATTGGAAACATTGGTGGAATATAAAAATAGTATTCAATCTTCTTTGCAGGCTGTGTATACATCTACTGAAAAGTTGAATAACATCGGATTAAGTTCTAAGAATATTGTAAAGCTTCAAAAAAATCTGTTTACTCAAATTGTTAACCAGATTCCTGAAAATTTATCAGCCTCATTAATCGATCAATATCAACTATTACCGAGAGAGAAAGCCTTGATTCAAATTCATTTTCCAAAGAATCCGGAAATGCTTAAAAAAGCAATTTTTCGATTAAAATTTGAAGAATTGTTTTTCATACAAATGCAATTGCTCAAATTGAAATTGATTAATACCAATAAAGTTCAAGGCTTTTCTTTTACAAGTATTGGGGATAATTTTAATCAGTTTTATGAGAAGAATTTAGCTTTTGAATTGACGGATGCTCAAAAAAGAGTGCTCAAAGAAATAAGGAAAGATATGGGTATCGGCAAACAAATGAATCGTTTGCTGCAAGGAGATGTAGGGAGTGGAAAAACGGTGGTAGGATTAATGAGTATGTTAATTGCTTTAGATAATGGATTTCAGGCATGTATGATGGCGCCAACAGAAATTTTAGCACAACAACATTTTGAATCTTTAAGCGAAATGTTAGCAGGAATGCCAGTGAAAATTGCCTTATTGACAGGATCTGTAAAAATTAAAAATAGACGAATAATTCATCAAGAACTGGAAAGTGGTGAATTGCATATTTTAATTGGTACCCACGCATTAATTGAAGATAAAGTTAAATTCCAAAATTTAGGGTTGTGTATTATAGATGAGCAACATCGTTTTGGAGTTGCCCAAAGAGCCAAGTTATGGAAGAAAAATCCTAATGGCGCTCCGCATATTTTAGTGATGACAGCCACACCTATTCCTCGAACTTTAGCCATGACCTTGTATGGAGATTTGGATGTTTCAGTAATTGATGAATTGCCTCCAGGTAGAAAACCAATTGAAACTATTCATTGGTTTGAGAATAAAAGAGAACGGATTTGGGGAGTTTTAAGAGAACAAATTAAATTGGGTCGTCAGATTTATATCGTTTATCCTTTAATAGAGGAATCGGAAAAGATGGATTACGCCAATTTGCAAGAAGGATTTGAAAATGTATTGGCTCGTTTTCCACGACCGGAATATCAGGTAAGTATTGTACATGGAAAAATGAAAAATGATATCAAAGAGATGGAAATGCAGCGTTTTGTAAAAGGTGAAACGCAAATAATGGTCGCCACCACTGTGATAGAAGTGGGCGTAAATGTTCCCAATGCCTCCTTGATGGTAATAGAGAGTGCTGAAAGATTTGGTTTGTCACAATTGCATCAATTAAGAGGTAGAGTAGGGAGAGGTGCTGAACAATCCTATTGCTATTTAATGACTGGTTACAAACTTTCGGATGATGGTAAGTTGCGTATGAAAACAATGACATCTACCAACGATGGTTTTGAAATAGCTGAAGTAGATTTGAGATTGAGAGGGCCTGGAGATTTATCAGGAACTCAACAAAGTGGAGTGCCAGTTAATTTAAAGCTGACCAATCTAGCCAAAGACGGACAAATAATAGAAGTAGCTCGAAATGCTGCCAAAGATATTCTTGCTGAAGATGCAGATTTAAAAAAAGAAGAACATGCCGATATGCTTAAATTTATCAGATGGCAACAGAGAGGAAGAGTTAATTGGAGTAGGATTTCGTGATAATTTATCAATGAATTAATCCTCCTTCGTTTAATTCTTCGCAAGATTACTACATCAAGGTATTTCGAAGTCTATAATGCTACGAATTACAAGGTGCTGCGGTGGACAAAGTAAAATAATAGATCAATTATGAATTGCTTTGCAATTCTTTTAATTTACCATTGAATTTATCCTATAAAATCGATTGTTTTTATCATTTAATTTATTACTTTTGCCCTCCCTTTTTGGGAAATATTATTAACTAAAATTTATAACAATGAGCAATCATTATGAGGCGGTTTTCATCATGACACCCGTTTTGTCTCTAGAGCAGACAAAGGAAACAGCCGAAAAATTCAAAGCCATCATTAAAGAAAATGATGCAAAAATTGTGAACGATGAAAATTGGGGCTTAAAAAAATTAGCTTATCCCGTTCAGAAAAAATCAACCGGTTTTTACCAGATGTATCAATTTGAAACTACTAACGGTGAACTAATTGAAAAATTAGAAACTGCATTTCGTAGAGATGAAAGAATCATGAGATTCTTAGTAGTGAAGCTAGATAAGTACGGCGTAGTTTACGCAGCTAGCAGAGTAGAGAAAATGAAATCTACAAGTACAAAAAAATAATTATTACAAACGGTAAAAAAAATAGGCTATCATGGCAGATAAATCTGAAATTAGATATTTAAATCCTCCATCAATTGAGGTTAAAAAAGACAAATATTGTCGTTTTAAAAAGAATAGAATCAAATTCATCGATTATAAAAATCCTGACTTCTTAACTCAATTCGTAAACGAGCAAGGCAAGATTCTTCCTAGAAGAATTACAGGAACTTCGTTAAAGTATCAACGTAAAGTGGCTCAAGCTGTAAAAAGATGCAGACACTTAGGTTTGATGCCGTATGTAACTGATTTATATAAATAATAGGAGGTTAAGAGATGGAAATTATATTAAAGAAAGACGTAGAGAATTTAGGATTTATTGATGACTTAGTTACAGTAAAACCTGGTTATGCTAGAAACTACCTTATCCCACAAGGGCACGCAAGTGTAGCAACAGCATCAGCTAAAAAAATGTTAGAAGAAACATTGCGTCAAAGAAGTCATAAAGAAGCGAAAGTTAAGGATGCAGCTCAAATTACTGCTAAAAAATTGGAAAAAGAATCTATCCAATTGGGAGCAAAAGTAGGAGAAGCAGGAAAGAAAATTTTTGGTTCTGTAAATACAATTCAATTGGCTGAAGCTATCAATGCAAAAGGTCATGAAATAGATAAGAAGACTATTAAAATTTTAGGTTCTCAAATCAAAGAATTAGGAACTTATCAAGCAGAAATCAGATTGCATAGAGATATTACTATCACTATCGATTTTGAAGTAATAGCTGAATAATATTCAACTGTTCTAAAATTTAAAAATCCTTTCAGCGCAGCTGAAAGGATTTTTTTTTGAGATTTTTCTAATCTATTTATAGATGAATATTAATCTTTGTTTTTATGGTTCTAACACTTGTATTTTTATGAGAATACAGAATCGCAACTTGTACTTTTAAATTATTTATCTATTTTTGAGAGGAATAAAATTTATAATAAGGATATATTACACAGCCTGTCCCTTTGAAAGATGTGTTATATACATATGTTGTGCAACAGGCAAAAAACCGACTACACTTCAACTTTAAAACCAAAAAAACTCATTCAATGTGATTTTTTCACTACATTTGCATAAAATAAACACAAAAATATGCTAATTAGGTTTACAGTAGAGAATTTTTTGTCATTTAAAGACCGTGAAGTTTTTTCTCTTATTCCAGGAAGAGGAACTCTAAAATCACACCACAAATCCAAATCGATAAAAGGGACTTCTGCTCTTAAAACCGCAGTAGTGTATGGTGCGAATGCATCCGGAAAATCTAATCTAATTAAAGCTATTGAATTTGGAAAAGTGCTTGTATTGAAAGGTAACAAAGCAGAACAACCTATAAAGTTTAGCGGCTTTAAGCTTGACAAAAAACTACTCAAGCAGAATTCTCGAATTGAATATGAAATTCAACACAAGAACAAAAATTATGCTTATGGCTTTATTTTCAATTCCAAGGAAATAATTGAAGAGTGGATGTATGAAATTTCCAAAACAACAGAAAAAAAGATATTCACTAGAGACAAAAACAGACAAAATGAATTTGACCTTGAAGCAATTCTAAGTAAAAATAAGAATTCAGAGGAAAAACAATTTTTAGAGTTTACAGCTAAAGGAACTCAAAAAAACCAATTGTTTTTAGCTGAAATTAGAACAAGAAAGGTAAAAGAAAATGTTTCAAACATAGATGACCTAATCAATGTAATTGATTGGTTTCAGAATGCTCTAACGGTAATATATCCTAACTCGAAAAACGTGGGAAAGAAATTTGAATTGTTAGAAGATACAGATTTAAATAAATTATTTACCGAGATGCTTGGGTATTTTGACACAGGAATTGATGGTATCGAATTTAAAGAAGTGGATATAGACAAAATTGACATTCCAAGTGAAATTTTAAAAGATATTGAGAACGATTTATTAGGAGATAAATCAGAAAAAACTAATGCATTTATTTCAAATATTCAAGATGACAAATACTACGTTATTTCTTTACTAAAGGAGGGTTCATTAAGGGCTCAACTTTTAAAAACAAAACATAAAATTATTGGAGGGGGATACGAACTTTTTGATTTAAAAGACGAATCAGATGGAACAAGAAGAATAATGGATTTAATTCCATTGATAATTGATTTTTTCAAAGGAGATAACGTATTTGTAATTGATGAAATGGAAAGAAGTTTACACCCCAATTTAATATATGACCTATTTGATTTCTTTTTGTCAAAATGCAAAAATGTCAATAGTCAGTTTATTGTGGCTAGTCACGAATCAACACTTTTAACTCAAAAACTACTACGTAAAGATGAGATTTGGTTTGTAGTTAAAGACAAATTAGGTGCCAGTAGATTACATTCACTAGAAGATTATAGTATTCGTTTTGATAAAGAAGTCAGACGTGATTACTTATTAGGAAGATATAAAGGCGTTCCAAAGTTTGGGAACAGAGATAATCTTACTGTTATTCCTCAATTTAATTAAGTATGCCTAGAGAACCAATACCACTAATAAGAGATGGCGATTTTTTAGATGCTGAAAAACTGTTCATTCTATCATACGAAGGTGAAAAGACAGAAGTCAAATACTTCAATAATTTCCGAAAGTCTGATTATTTTAATGATTCGGGTATAATTGAAATTGTTCCGTTAAAAAGAGAAGTAAATACAGGTACAGACCCATTAAGCGTTAAGCGACTTCTTAAAAAAGCCAAAGTCAATTATCCCTTTAAGAAAACAGATGAATTTTGGCTTATTATTGACAGAGACCATTGGGAAACTATTCATAAAATAGACTTCGACAAATTAGTAATTGACTGCAATAAGGAAAATAATTTTTTCTTAGCTATGAGCAACCCTTGCTTTGAAATATGGCTAATAATGCATTTAAAAGACATTGCTGAGTACAGTGAAGAAGAAGTGAATAAACTTTTAGAGAATGCATCGGTAAGCAAAAAGAAAAATCATATTGATATTATACTTGGAGGATTGCAAGGTGTTGGATATAATAAAAACCCAAACCCAGAAACGTATTTACCGTTAACAAAAACAGCTATTGAAAGAGCTAAAATCATAGATGATGTGAATGAACCATACCCTAAAAATTTAGGCTCACACATCTATAAATTAATTGAAAAATTACTGAAATATTAAAGCCCGATTGCACAACAATGTATATAAAAAATAGGCGAAACAGCACTAAATTTAAGGGTTTTAGTTCGTATCAAACTTTGTGCTTAACCGAAAGTTCCGGGCTTCGTAATCGCCTAATTTCATAAACTAAACGTTAGCATACATTCCCCACATTAATAAATCTCAAATAATTACTATCGCTAACGCCAAATTTTTGAGACTAAAAGGGGATGAATTAGTTATAACCAAAAAGATTAACTAATTGATTTTTAATAACTAAATACGTCGTTAGTCAAAATTAGAACTAAATGAAGAAATATTCAGTAATAATTACGAGTAGTATAATTTCAGTTCTTTTCCTCTTAGTGACAGGATGGGTTGCCTTTGGTGATGCAATGTCCGTTGCATTTGAGTTTGCATTTCTTTTTCATTTAATCCCATTTGTAATTGGCTTCACGGGTGGTACCTCAATATTAATTTATCTATACTATCTCCTATTGTGGGTAGGTTTATCCTTGTTGATTAGTCCAATAGTTAGAGCGTTTTACTCAAGTAAAAACAAAACAAAATTTCTGATTTTTTCGACTGCACCCTTAATCCTAGTAACAATTATTGTGGTGTATATAGACTATTCAAAAAATAAGAAACGGGAAGAACGAATCGCAATGAACAATAAAATGGACAAAGCCGATTTTCATCACCTCAGGTCAGGAGATTTGTTATTTCAAAAAGTAAATAAAATTGACTCTTTAACTTCTGACAGTATCTATAACAACATCGGTATTGCATTCATTGATGGTGATAATTATGCACTACTTGAGACCAAAGATCAAGTTCAATACGTATCTATTAGACAATGGGTAGAAAATGGAAATAACAATCAATATGTTGCTAAGAGACTTCAAAATGCAGGCAGCTTACTCACTAATGATGGTATTCAAAGCCTTAGAAAAGAAGCTAGAAACAACATCATGAAAAAATATGACAACTCAACTGAATGGTCTGATGATAAGATGTACAACGCAGAACTCATTTGGAAAATGTATGAAAGGGCTTTAAATATTGAACTTGGTGTATTAGATACTATAAAAGTTGAATCGAGTAAGAGACTTGAAATTAAATCAAGTACGATTTTCAATTCAGATAAATTAATAACAGTAAGCAAAAAATAACGTATGCCAACATTATATAAAAACTCATTGGTCGTAAGTAAGTTACGATATTTTGTGGTTGTCTTAAACCCTACAAAATCCCTTTGGCGATTTTATACTGAAGAGAGGAATTTATAAAATCGCCAAGCGATTTTGCTAATTAGTAATCCTGAAGTTTCGGGAACAAATTGTATCTTTACTTATTGTCCAACAATTTTTATATAAACATTAGCTGGTAAAAAAATAAACATGAATAATTTTAAGAGCAGTAAAAAATATTATTATTTTCTGAGATTCGGGCTTATTTCAATCGCAACAATTTTATTCATTTCTTGGATTTTGGCAATTTACTTTGGAATAGAAATTTCAATAAACGGGCAAGATCAAATAGCAACAATGGATAACACTCTGATTATATTAATATTGCCAATTCTTCTAGCTTCAATACACTTCTTCATGCATTCAAAAATAGCTTATGTTCAGATAAATGGACAGGATATTATTGTTGAAAGTAAATCAGGAATTATTGAAACGACCTCACATAAAATTGAATCAATAAATCAAATTCAGTTTGTTAACCCTCCAATGTACAAAGTAAAATTTTCAGATTCAAAAAAATTATACATTTTTATTATTAATAAATTTTATCTTCAATTTGGTGGTTTTGTGGCAGACCTTTCATCTGATAGTCATAAGATTAAAAGTTTTAAAGACTGAATGCTTCAGAAAGGTAGATTTTAAGAAAACTTAATCGATCCATTACAACATTCCATTTTTTCGAAATGAAAAAATTAAGGAATTCAAGATGATAAAGAGAGTTTTGTAGTAATTTGGAATCTACAAAATCCGCTTCACTGATTTTTTAGTAAATTGTATATTTACTTAACTCAATATGCGCTATATTCGATCGTAAAAAATAGTAGACTTAAATGAAAAAAGTAATTTTTATATTATTTTCAATACTTTCTTTGCCTTTTGTTTCAGAAGGCCAACAAAATGACTTAAATTCATTTGAGGAACTACTCGGATCTCAAAAAATTGAAGCATTAAATATGCTTGAGAAGTCATTTGATGAATTTTTGGAAACAAATTTTTCTGAAGATCAAACATTTGATGGTAAAATAAGAAGCTTACTTCAATTATTAACAGATACTGAAAACATTAACCAAGAATTACAATTCAACAAATCCTTAAATAAATCTATAGTCAACAAATTTGAATCAAGTGGTTTAAGAAAAGAATTTTGGATTTACGGATATGAAGAATATATTCCCTTTTACTATCATGAATTACTCGCAGACAGTATTATGAAGGAAAAGCCGGACATTAATATTAAAATTGACACAATAACGCTTCAAGAAATGTACCTTAATGATGAGGAAATAATTCCAATTTTAGAACAATCAGATAGTGTTGAAGGAATGACCTACAAAGAATGGTTAGATAGTAGTTTAACATTTAATATGGCAGGCAAATTTATTTATGCAATTGATAGATATTCAATCAATGATTCAACAATTGATGGATATGTTGATGCTAAAATGTCAGTTTGGAATATTTCTCCTGTATTAATAGCGAGTGGATTACAATCCAATAAATCTGATTTAAATGAACCTTTTGTTAAAAGAATAATCATGATAGAAATTTATTACGGAATGCTAGTGTGGGATTTAAAAAATAAAGAAACGAACCACTAGTAGCATACAAATATCACAGCTTATTGGCATCTTATATAATTATTGTAGCTCATGCCAAATCAAAATAAAGCTCAAAATTTACAGTTAAATGAGCTTAAAGTTATAAATTTGTGACTTAAATGAGCTTAAAATGATTTCAGAAAGAGAATTAAAAATCATTAACTTCTTAAAAGTTAATAGAGAGTCCTCGTCAAAAGATATATTTGATCACCTTAAGTTAGATATTAGTTATGCTACATTAAAAAGGACATTAACTAAGCTGATTTCGGAACAATCTATTGAATCTAAGGGAAAGGGAAAAGGGACTAAATATATAATTTCACCTGTTTATGATCTTTTAGAATCTATTGACCTTGATAGGTATTATGAAAAAGAAATTGATGAGAGAGAAATTAGAGAAAATTTCAACTTAAAAATCATTACAGAAACATTGAGTAAGCATTCTGTTTTTACAGAAAAGGAATTAAATAAACTATTGGCTCTTCAAAAAGAATATGAACTAAACATAGCACAACTATCAGAGTCTGAATTTAAAAAAGAATTAGATAGATTGGCTATTGATTTAAGTTGGAAATCATCACAAATAGAAGGAAATACCTATTCTTTACTAGAAACTGAAAGATTAATTAAAGAAAGAGAAACAGCTTCAGGAAAAACAAAAGAAGAAGCCACAATGCTATTAAATCATAAAGATGCTTTAGATTTCATTATTGAAAATACAGATTATTTAAATCCTTTATCAGTATCAAAAATTGAAGATATTCATAGCATTTTAATTAAAGAATTAGATGTTGAAAGAAATTTAAGAAAGCGTAGAGTTGGTATTTTAGGAACAAATTATCGTCCTTTAGATAACCAATCTCAAATTCTAGAAGCATTAAGAAATACCTGTGAATTAATCAATTCTAAAAAGAATACATTTGAAAGAGCACTATTGGCTTTATTATTAATATCTTATATCCAACCCTTTATGGATGGGAATAAACGTACGGCAAGAACAGTTAGTAATGCTATTTTAATGAACGAAAATTATTGTCCTTTATCATTTAGAACGGTTAACTCTATTGAATATAAGAAAGCGATGTTGCTATTTTATGAACAGAATAATATTTCTAGATTTAAGGATATTTTTATAACTCAATTTGAATTTGCCGTGAAAACATATTTTTGAAAAAAGAAAATCATAGTAGTGTATTAAAATCATAAGTAGTAAGAGGATTACGAGAGCTTTGTGGTTTTTTTATTCCACAAAATCTGTTTGCAGATTTCGTAATGACAAAAAATTTACAAAACTACATAACAGTTTTTGTTATTTAATATATTGCGAATTAAATATTTACATCACTCACTACTCATTATATTTGGAAATGATTTCTAATCAAAAAAACACGTGTTTAAAATTTGAAATTAAACACGTATATTTGTAAAAACTGACAGTTATGAATACAAAACTAACTTTAACAATAGAAAAAGAGGTCATTGAAATTGCAAAAGAATATGCAAAAGAAAAAGGACAAAGCCTTTCAGAAATGGTTGAAAACTACTTCAAGTTTATTACTGTCAAAAGAATGAAAATTAAAGAAAAACAACTTTCTCCTAAAGTTAGAAAATTGAGAGGAATCATTAAAACAGATGATAATTTTGACTACAAACAAATTTTAACTGAAGAACTTTCAAAAAAATATGGAGTATAAGCTTTTTTTAGATTCAGACGTTGTTATTGATTTTTTTACTGACCGAGAACCTCACGCAAATCCTGCGAGTGAGCTTTTTGAATTGAATGAAAAAGGAAATGTAAGATTGTATTTATCTGCTGTAAGTATCAATAACATTTACTATATCGTAAGGAAATTTTTAGGACACAAAAGAACTCTTGAAGTTGTTGAGACATTAACTGAAATGACAGAAATTGTTGGAACATCAAAAAAAGAGATTATTCAAGCACTAAATAATAATTTCACTGATTACGAAGATTCTGTTCAATATTCTTCTGCATTAACAGTTAAAGATTTGGATGCAATTATTACTCGAAACATAAAAGATTATAGAAATTCTTCTATTGCTGTTATGACGCCATTAAATTTTTTAAAAATGAAAGGCTCTAGTTTAATTCAGCTATTATTTGTATATTGTGTGTATGAAAACAGAAAAGCTTAAAGACCAAATACTCTCTCTGCCAATTAAACAACGTGAGCGTTTGTTGAAGGAGATTGAAGATTCAACTAAAGAGATTAACCTGTCTGCGATTGTTTCACGTCAGCATGAGTTTAATAACAAACTCGGAGCCTGTCCTCATTGTTCTCATTCTAAGTATGTTCGTTTTGGGATTGACAAAGGAGCACAGCGCTACAAATGCAAGTCTTGCCAAAGAAGTTTCACGGAGTATACAGGTACTTGGATGGCAGGGCTGCAAAGAAAAGACAAGATTGTTGATTATCTTAAACTAATGGTTGAAGAAAAAAGTCTTGACAAAATTGTTTCGATTTTGGGTATTAATAAGAAAACAGCCTTTGATTGGCGCCACAAGATATTGTCTTCAGTTGACGCAGATGACGGAGAGCCCTTCATTGGTATCACAGAAAGTGATGAGACCTTTTTCCTCAAATCTGAAAAAGGGATGAAGGTTAAAAATCGAGAACCAAGGAAAAGAGGCGGTAAGTCAAGCAAAAGGGGTGTAAGCAATGATCAGGTTGCGGTCATCGTGACTCAAGACAGAAAGTCAATGCTAAATCTGAGTGTAGCTACACTTGGACGGATTAGAAAGATTGATATTAAAAATGCTATTGGCAATCGCATAAAAAAAGGGAGCACAATTTTGTGTAGTGATTCTCACCACAGTTATAAAGGCTTCGCTAAAGACACCAAAATTGAGTTTCATCCGGTAAATGTTTCCAGGGGAGAAAGAGTAAAAGGAGCGTTTCATGTACAGCATGTAAACTCAACGCACAATAAAATAAAGAAGTGGATTGGAAATACATTCTGGGGCGTGTCTACTAAATACCTGCAACAATACCTAAATTGGCATATTATAAAAGAAAAAATAAAATCAAACAAGGATATTACCCTTGCTTTCGCAAAGCAGATAGTTGTTGCGGGAGCTCTGGAGCGCTTTGTTCAAATCCAACCAAACTATAAAACACTATTATCAACGCAGTGCTAAACTAGAGCCAAATGAAAGAAAAAAATGATAACGAATAATTAACCAAATATCCGCCATAGCGTAACCAAGGAGAGTTTTTTTAAAAAAAAATTATTAATGGTTAATTCATTAACAATTAATAATTAACCATTTATAATTAACCATTAACCATTTATAATTAACCATTAACCATTAATAATTAACCATTTATAATTAACAATTAAATTATTATTCGTATCGCAAAGCATCAATAGGATCCAAATTAGCCGCTTTTCTAGCAGGATAAATTCCTGAAATCACTCCAACTATCAAGCAGAGTATTACTCCTAAAATCATCCAATCCCAAGGGATAATAAAGCCTGCGCCAACAAAACTAGCAACTCCATTTCCGATTAAAATTCCTAAAATAATTCCTACTAATCCACCAATTTGACAGACAAAAATAGCTTCTACCAAAAACTGAATTAGTATAAATTGGCTGCTAGCTCCTAAAGCTTTTCGAATGCCTATTTCTTTTGTTCTTTCGGTTACAGTAACCAACATAATGTTCATTAAACCAATAGCTGCTCCTAGTAAAGTGATCAATCCAATGATATAGGCAGCCATGGATACCATGCTTAAATTTTCAATGAGTAAATTGGCAATACTGTCTGATCTATTGATATCAAAAGAAGCTTCTTCTTTCACTAAATCTCCTCTCACCACTCTAAAAACTCCTGTAGCTTCTCCAATGGCAGCATCCAAATTGTCAGGATTGTCTACCATTACATTGATGAGGTAAGAAGTGTTTTCAGTTGAGAAATACTGTCGTGCATTATTCAGAGGAATCAAAGCATTTTTATCTGCACTAAAACCTATACTGCTCCCTTTTTCTTTTAAAACTCCTATTACTCTATATTTACTAGCGCCAATCGAAATGACTTTATCAATAGCTGAGGCATTTTTATCAAATAAATTATCTCTTATTTCATGTCCAATAATCACTACATGTGATCCTGATTCTACTTCTCTTTCTGAAAAATTTCTCCCTTCAGCTATCTCGTAGCCTGAGGTTATTAAATAGTTTTCATCTGCGCCAAAAACAAATATATTGGGATTGGTCTTTTCAGACTTATATTTTAAAGTGGCGATAGAGGTAGCTCTAGAACTTACAGAAGTTATTGCTGGATAATCATATTCTTTTTTGAATCGTTGCGAATCAAAATAGTCAATAATAGGGTAGTCCTTGGCTTTTTTTCCTTTTTTACCCATTCTGATATTACTCCCTTCATTTTTAATACTAAAAGTATTGGCTCCCATACTACTAAAATTGCTACTGATGGAGGATTTAATAGCATCAATGGAAGTTAAAATGCCTACCAAAGCGCTAATTCCTACCGCAATAATTAGCACAGTAAGCGTGGTTCGTAATAGTTGATTCCGAACGGATTTAAAAGACTCTTTTATATTTTCTAAAACGACTGCTTGCATTTGAAAATGCTTATATTTTCAACAATATTACCAAATAGATACCTTATATAAATATATTTTGTGTTTAACGGTTTTAAAAATGGATGAAATTGGGTAAATTCGCAAGTCTCAAACTATTGGTATTAACTAAAAAACAAATATAACATATGGCCTTTGACATTAAAATGATTAAAGCGGTTTATTCTACTATGGGTGAGCGAATTGAAGCAGCTCGTAAAGTTTTGAATCGACCAATGACTTTAACAGAAAAAATATTATACTCACATTTAGATCAAGGAAACGCAACCAAAGAATTTAAAAGAGCAAAATCTTATGTAGATTTTAAGCCAGATAGAGTGGCTATGCAAGATGCAACAGCTCAAATGGCATTGTTGCAATTTATGCAAGCTGGAAGAAAAGAAGCTGCAGTTCCTTCTACTGTGCATTGCGATCACTTGATACAAGCAAAAGTAGGTGCTGATAAAGATTTAGAAACAGCGATTGATACTAATAAAGAAGTGTATGATTTCTTAAGCTCAGTGTCAAATAAATACGGTATCGGATTCTGGAAGCCAGGAGCAGGAATTATTCACCAAGTGGTTTTAGAAAACTATGCTTTTCCTGGTGGAATGATGATTGGAACTGACTCGCATACGGTTAATGCAGGTGGTTTAGGAATGGTTGCAATCGGTGTTGGTGGTGCTGATGCGGTAGATGTAATGGCTGGAATGCCTTGGGAATTGAAATTTCCAAAGTTGATTGGAGTTAAATTAACTGGAAAGTTAAGTGGATGGACAGCTTCAAAAGATATTATTTTGAAAGTAGCAGGTATTCTTACTGTGAAAGGTGGAACAGGCGCAATTGTTGAATATTTTGGCGAAGGTGCTAAAAATTTATCGTGTACTGGTAAAGGTACTATTTGTAATATGGGTGCTGAAATAGGTGCAACCACTTCTACTTTTGGTTACGATAAGAAGATGAGCGAATATTTGAGAGGAACCGATAGAGCTGATATTGCAGACTTAGCGGACGATGTTGCAGAGCATTTAACTGGTGACAAAGAAGTTTACGACAATCCTGAAAAATATTTTGATCAAGTAATTGAAATCAATTTATCAGAATTAGAGCCTTATATCAATGGTCCTTTTACACCTGATTTAGCGACTCCAATTTCTCAGTTTGCTAAGGCAGTTAAAGATAATAACTGGCCCCAAAAATTAGAAGTTGGTTTGATTGGCTCTTGTACCAATTCATCTTATGAAGATATTTCAAGAGCTGCATCTGTGGCTCAACAAGCTATTGATAAAAATTTAAAAGTAAAATCTGAATTTACGGTAACACCAGGTTCTGAAATGGTAAGATTTACTGTGGACAGAGATGGTTATTTAGATATATTTAAGGAGATTGGTGGAGTAGTTTTAGCTAATGCTTGTGGGCCATGTATTGGTCAGTGGGCGAGACATGGAGCTGAGAAAAAAGAGAAAAACTCTATTATCACTTCATTTAATAGAAACTTTGCAAAGCGTAATGATGGTAACCCAAATACACATGGTTTCGTAGCTTCTCCTGAGTTAGTTACTGCTATGGCAATTGCTGGAGATTTAGCTTTTAATCCTTTAACGGATACTTTAACCAATGAAAAAGGTGAAAAAGTAAAATTAGCAGAACCACAAGGAATTGAAATGCCAATAAAGGGGTTTGCTGTTGAAGATAATGGGTATCAAGCTCCTGCTGATGATGGTAGCGGTATTGATGTGAAAGTTGCTGAAGACAGTGACCGTTTGCAATTGTTGGAGCCTTTTAAAGCTTGGGATGGTAAAAATAAATCTGGTATTAAATTGTTGATTAAAGCCAAAGGAAAATGTACCACAGATCATATTTCTATGGCCGGACCTTGGTTGAAATATAGAGGACACTTAGATAATATATCTAACAATATGTTGACAGGTGCTATCAATTATTTTAATGATGAGTCTGATAAAGTTAAAGATCAATTGGATGGAGAGTATAAAGGTGTGCCACAAGCAGCGAGACATTATAAAGCTGAAGGTATGCAAACTATAGTTGTAGGAGACGAAAACTATGGTGAAGGTTCTTCAAGAGAACACGCTGCTATGGAACCAAGACATTTAGGTGTTTTTGCGGTTTTAGTTCGTTCTTTTGCTCGAATTCATGAAACCAACTTGAAAAAACAAGGTATGTTGGGTATCACTTTTGATAATCCTAAAGATTTTGATAAAATTTAAGAAGATGATACATTTGATTTTGTAGATTTAGCTGAATTCGCTCCTGACAAGCAATTGACGATTGAAGTGAAACACAAAGATGGTAGTAAAGATACTATCAAGACGAATCATACTTATAATGAAGGGCAAATTGAATGGTTTAGAGAAGGTTCTGCTTTAAATTTAATTAAGAAGTTGAATAAGAACTAAATTATTTTCATTAGAATTTATAAATCCCAATAGCTATAAAAGTAGTTATTGGGATTTTTTTTATATCATTTTTATAGAATATCATTCAATTCTATTATCTTTATGGATTCGGTACTTCGGTATAATATTTGAAAGCATAGAACCAAAAAACAAACAATTATGAAAAAAATAATTTTTACTGCTTGCACATTTCTTACTTTAGGGCTTGTAGCACAACAAAATTTAGTTCCTAATCCTAGTTTTGAAGAAGTGGATAAAAAAATAAAGGAAGCAGGTTCAAATTGATTTAGCTATCCCTTGGACATCTGCTACCTATAAAGGGGTTGATTTGTATAGTGCCGATTCAAAAAATAAAGATTTTTCGGTTCCCACTAATGCTTACGGAGAAGAGAAAGCTCAAGACGGAAATAATTATGTAGGAATTAATTTTTATGGATATAGAGGTCGTTCTCCTAAATCCTATTTACAAACTGAATTGAATTCAGAATTGCAAGCAGGAAAAAAATATTGCATGAAATTCTATGTGAGTTTTGCTGATATGTCTAAATATGCATCTAATAATTTGGGAATTTATGTTTCTTCAGAAGCCGTAAATGCTAAAAATGAAGGCGATTTGATTTATAAACCACAAATTATGAATATCCGTAATAAAGTAATGGAACAACAATATGATTGGACTCCAATCTGCGGGACTTATGAAGCTTCAGGCGGAGAGAAATACATCACTATTGGTAACTTTTTTACAGAAGAAACTACGGCAACTGAAAGAGTGAAAAAGTCGAGAGAATTTTCAGGTGCCCAAACCATGGATGGATATTATTATGTTGATAATGTTTCAGTTTTTGATATGGAAGGCATGTCGCCTGAGACATGTGTTTGTGAAAAAATTGCAGGTGGCTCTTTAGAAACTGAATTTAAATCTTTTTCTACTTCAGATAAAGAGAAAAGCGAAAATATAGGCAAAACAGTTTTTGTAGATTCTGATGGCACAAAAAAGGGAAGTGAAACAAAAGGTGAAGAAGTAAAAGAAGCAGAAGCTAAAGTTTGGAATGTAAATGATGAAGTAGTTTATTTTGATTCAAAGTCAACTGATTTATCCTTTGATGCGAAAGATAAGTTAGATAAAATTGTAACTTATATGAATAAAAATCCAAAAGCACAGTTGAAAGTAATAGGGCATGCCGACAAGAGCGAACTAGAAATTAAATTGGTTGGAAAAAGTAGAGCCTTTAAAATCAAAAAATATTTAGAAGATCAAGGTTTAAAAGGTCGTATTCAAATAGAAGGAGCTGAAGATACTATACCTGCCAATCCTGCAGGCGGTTCTGAAAATATGAGAGCTACTTTTAAATTGATGTAGTAATAAACAATAATTTAAAATGGTTGTATTTTTTATACAACCATTTTTTTATGCTCAAAATGAAGTATTTATTTTTCTGTTTTTTTCTTTATTCCGCTTTACTTTCTGCTCAAGAAGTTGGTACTTCTATTGATAGAGATCAGTTTGATCAATTGATGATGGAAGAAAAACTGGAAGAAGCAGTCAATCAATACAGAGAAGAGAAAAAGCTACCTATTTTTTTGATTAAAGACAATTTAAATGCAGCTGCATTTGATCAAGCCGAATACAATCAAAAAAATAAAAAAGAGGGACATACACAAGAAAAGGAAAGTATGAAAACTACTCCTTTAAGAGTAAAGCATTATGGCGGGATGTTTTATGAAATGGGTGAATTGATTTATACGGCTTCTTTAGGCAGAGCTATTCGTGTATTAGGTGAAGAATCGATTAAACTATCTACTTATGAGGAGGTGGCAAATGCTGCAGTAAAAGAGTGGAGTAAGAATGAAAAAATCAATGAGATTATCAATTCTTTGGATTACTATTCTTTAGGTGTTGCAGCTAGTATGAATGAGGATAAAACAGAGATTTCCATCGTTTGTATTTTAGCTACTGCTGAATATCAAATCCCTCAAAATAGTAAGGTTAGTGATGATGATTTTGGTTTAAAACCTTATCAAAAATCAGACTGTGATATGTTTATGAGAGAAAATCCATTTCTACCTGAATTATTGTCGGATAAATTAGAGATCAAGAACAATAAAGTTTTTCTTAAAAATGATGATAGAGAATTGCTTATTAAAATAATGAGTAGCTCTAAAGATGGTTTTGCGGTAGATTTAGTTACAAAAAATCAATTTGATTGTAAAAATGGAAATGCCTTATATCCTAGCGATATTCATTTTGGATGGTTGTTGAAACCAATAAAAGCATCTAATTTAAATTATAAAGATGCGGCAGGTAATTATAAACCAGAGATTGAATTGGGTGAGTTGCCGAAGGGTTATACTAATTTAGATTTGAATACCAATCTTTTAGTTTTTAAAAACAACACTGTTTGTGCCTACATTCCTGAAAATTATACACAGGCGCAAAATTTACATTGGATTAAACCTGAGTGGGAAATTAAATTACCGCCAACAACTAATCAATTATACTTGGTTCAGTCTAAATCGGTTTCTTCAGAAGATTTAGATCAAGTAAAAAAAGCATTAAATGATTTAAAGTCGATTTCTAACCAATTAGATAGCCTACAAATAATAATCAATTGGTCGCCATTGTTAAGTGTAGATAGCTCCAACTTAAAAAAGATAGTGACAGATTTTATAAATGGATCAGTTCCGATAGCAATAGGATTGCAATTCAATAACAATTGGAAAAAGATTCAAAACTTTATTGCCAATAAAAGTATTGCACTGGAACTAAAAACACTATCTCCAAAAGAACAAATAGAATTGCTCAACCAACAAGAAGATTCCGTTTGGAATAGTTTTAAAACCTCTATTCATCAAACAGAACTGATTTATACAGTAAAAAAATCCAAGGCTGGCATTGCTGAAAATGAATTAATAGTTTCTTATAAAAAAGCGCTTGATTTGCAAGCTACAGCATCTGCTTTGAGTATCCAAAAAGAATTAATAGAACGAGCAGAAAAAGGAAATGTAAAAGCAAGAAATGCTTTGGCAATTGAAGGAGTAAAGCAAACTAAAAAATTATTGGTTTTGATTTCAAATGCTGCTATAGTGTTGCATCAACTCGAAGGAGAGTCGACTGCAGTTAAAAGAGAACAGCTGCGTAAAACATTTTTAGGAATGTATTTGATAGATAAAAATAATCCAATTATTGCTTATAATTTATGTTTGAGTACTTTGTATCAATGGGAAAAGAATAAAAATGCTCCAATTCGACCTGAAATGTGGGAAGAATATTTTAAGTCAGCTAGTTTAAATGGTGCGATTGATAAAGATAAATTGGACAAGCTCAACACTAATTTTCATTTATTATCGGCTGATTATTATTATGATGCAGGAAATGTAAAAGATAGAACAAAAAGTCTGCAAAGTGCTTACGACAATATAATTAAGACTAAAAATACACAAGAAGAAAATATCAGTTATGCTCAATATTTTATGTTTCAATTGCAAATAGAGTCAGCCGCAAATATTCTTAAAAAACAATTGGAGAATCAATTTGATTTAACAACCGCTCAAAATCTGTTGAGCCTTTCCTCTTATCCTTCTGCTAATATGAATGAGGAAGAAACTGTGAAATTATTACTTCAATTGTATGAAAAAGATGCTGTTAAATTTTGCAATTTATTTTCAGATAAATATGTTAATTATTTAATTTTAGGCAATTTAAAATCGAAAAATAAATTCTGCCAAAGTTGTAAGTAAGAGCGTCGGAAGGATCTGATAAAATCTATTTTAGATTAAGACTTAAAACCTTAAATTCGCAGTCTGAAAAAAACTACAAAAAAATAAGTTTAAATATTCCAAAGAAATATGTCACAGAAAATATTTTACACTAAAACAGATGAAGCGCCTGCATTGGCTACATTTTCATTTTTACCAATCGTACAAAAATTTACTAAAGCAGCTAATATTCAAATAGAAACGAGAGATATTTCTTTGGCCGCAAGAATTTTAGCCGTTTTTCCGGAATATTTAAAAGAAAACCAAAAAGTAACTGATGCTTTAAGTGAGTTAGGAGAGTTAGCAAAGCAGGCAGATGCTAATATTATCAAATTACCCAATATTAGTGCATCAGTTCCGCAATTAAATGCTGCTATCAAAGAATTGCAAAGTCAAGGATTTGAATTGCCTAATTATCCTTCTGAAGCAATAACTGATGAGGAAAAGAATATCAAGTCAAAATACGATAAAATAAAAGGTAGTGCTGTTAACCCTGTTTTAAGAGAAGGAAACTCTGATAGAAGAGCTCCAAAAGCAGTGAAAGAATTTGCAAGAAGAAATCCACATTCTATGGGTGCTTGGTCGGCTGATTCTAAATCGCATGTGGCTACCATGAGCAAAGATGATTTTTATGCGAATGAAAAATCAATCACCTTAACAGAAAAAGATGATGTAAAAATTATTTTGGAAGCGAAAGACGGTTCTGAAACCGTTTTAAAAGAAAGCACACCCTTATTAAAAGGAGAAATTATCGATGCTACTTTTATGAGTAAAAAGGCATTAATAAATTTCTTAACAGCTCAGAAAAAAGATGCCGAAGCTAAAGGTGTTTTATTTTCTATTCATTTAAAGGCTACCATGATGAAGGTGTCTGATCCCATTATTTTTGGTCATGCTGTAGAAGTGTTTTTTAGGGATGTTTTTGATAAATATCAAGCACTTTTTGATGAAATTGGTGTTAATCCAAATGATGGTTTAGGAAATTTAATTTCATTAGTTGAGCAATTGCCAAAGGAGAAAAGAGATGCTGTAATGGCGGATATTGATAAGGAATTGAACAATGGTCCTGATATGGCGATGGTAAATTCTGATCAAGGAATTACCAATTTACATGTTCCTTCTGATGTAATTATAGATGCATCAATGCCTGCTATGATTCGTACTTCAGGTAAAATGTGGAATGCAAAAGGAAAAGCACAGGATACTAAAGCTATAATTCCTGATAGCTCTTATGCTGGAATTTATGAAGAAACCATTGAATTTTGTAAGAAAAATGGTGCTTTTGATCCAAAAACGATGGGAACAGTGCCAAATGTGGGTTTAATGGCTCAAAAAGCTGAGGAATATGGATCGCACGATAAAACTTTTGAAATAAAAACGGATGGAAAAGTAAAAGTAGTGAGCTCTAATGGTAAAACTTTAATCGAGCACAATGTAGATGCAGGAGATATTTGGAGAATGTGTCAGGTAAAAGATGCACCTATTGAGAATTGGGTAGAATTGGCAGTCAACAGAGCTAAAGCAACTCAATGGCCTACCATATTTTGGTTAGATAAAAACAGAGCTCATGATGCACAAGTGATCATTAAAGTTGAGAAATATTTAAAAAATTACGATACAAACGGTTTAGACATTCAGATAATGTCGCCCTCTGATGCAACAAGATACACCTTGGAGCGATTGAAGAAAGGTGAAAATACAGTTTCAGTCAGTGGAAATGTATTGAGAGATTACTTAACTGATTTATTTCCAATTTTAGAATTGGGAACTTCTGCCAAAATGTTGTCTATTGTACCATTAATGAACGGCGGTGGATTATTTGAAACTGGTGCTGGAGGTTCAGCTCCAAAGCATGTGCAGCAGTTTATTGAAGAGGATCATTTACGTTGGGATTCTTTAGGTGAATTTTTAGCATTGGCGGTTTCCTTAGAGCATTTAGCAGAAAAATCGAACAATCCAAAAGCTGCAGTTTTGGCTGAAGCTTTAGATAAAGCAACAGAAGAATTTTTATTGAATGGCAAAAGCCCTTCGAGAGAAGTAGGAGAGCTAGACAATAGAGGAAGTCATTTTTATTTGGCCATGTATTGGGCACAAGCTTTAGCGAGTCAGAATGATGATACAGAATTAAAAACTCAATTTTCAGAAATGGCTAAAGCTTTTGAGAAAAATGAAGCTAAGATTTTAAAGGAATTAATTGACGTGCAAGGGCATAAAGTTGATTTAAAGGGATATTACAATCCAAATGATGAGGTTGTCGCTGCTGCCATGCGACCAAGCAATACTTTGAATGAGATTTTAGCTTAATGCTTAAAAAAAATTATAGTTATCAGAAGAGCTAAATTTTAACGATTTAGCTCTTTTTTTATGTTTGAAGTGGACGTTTTTATTAATAATGGTGTCTCTATGAAAAGAAACTATTTTAATCTAAACATTCAATTATGAAAAAATTACTATTTACCTTTTATTTAATAAGTATTTCTTTTTTAGGATTTAATCAAAATTTTTGGCAGCATTTAGATATAAATGATGGATTGATAAGTAACAATGTGAAAGACATTGTTGTTGAAAATAATCAAAGCATTTATTTAGTCACAGATTCAGGTTTGTCGCATTTTAATCAAGGTGTTTTTACTAACTTCTCAGTAAATAATAGCAATTTAAATACCAATAACATTCTAAAAATTCTGTTGGGCAGTAATAAATTGTATATACATACCGATAGTGGTGTTTCAATTTTTGATGGTATTACTTTTTCAAATTATACCGCTGCAAATGGATTACCTTCAAATGAGGTAAAAGAAATTCAACTGACTTCCAACAATGTTTTGTGGATTGGAACTACAACTGGTGTTGCGAGTTTTGATGGTGCGCAGTTTACACAATATCCTAATAAAGTGGCTTATGCTTTGGGCGTGGATAGTTTGGATCAAGTATATATAGTAAATTCCTCCTACTTTTTTGTGGATACTGTGATTAATGAATTTGAAAAATTTAATGGAACATCTTGGAGCAATTACATTATAAATGATACACAATCAACTAATCTGATTTACAAGCCTAGGTTTAAATTGTTAAATAATGGTCAATTAATTATCAAGGGGGATAATAGTGAATTTTATAATTTTCAAAATAATCAAATTAAAAAACTTCCTTTTATTAGTTTCAATCCAAATAGCAGTTTAATAAGTTCAAAACAAATTGATGCAGATAATCATGGAAAATTTTGGACTACCACTGATAATACATATCGAAAATATAAATTATTATCAGGACAGTTAGATAGTTTGGAACTGCATACTTTTAATACAACTTTTAATAAAATAAACTCCATTGATATTGGAGATAATATAATCGCTTTTGCAACAGATAAAGGTTTTATTTATGGAGATACAAGTATTAAACCACTTGTTGCCACTTATAATTTTGATGTGAACACCATTGCTACAAATGTATATAATGATGGTTCATTTTTCCAGAATCAAAATGAAGGAATCGCCAATTTTGAATTTCCAAAAGGTTCTGGCATTCATTCCATATATTCAGCTAATTTTATAGTTTCAGTAAAAAAATCAAATAGTAATAATTTTAATGTTCATCCAACCAATTACTTTGTTGCCGACTGTTTTATTGGGCCTAAAAATAATCAACCTGAAGTAACAAGAAGTTTTATTTCAAAAGTAACTCAGACAGAAATTACACAACACATTTCATCTTATAACACCACGGGATATCAAATGCCTGATGGAATAGCTTATTGGCCAGCTACAGGAGATTCCTTATTTAATGAACCAATGGATTTGGCTCCTTTTATTGATGTAAATGCGAATGGATGTTATGATCCTCAAAATGGAGATTATCCTGCTATTAAAGGAGATGAAGCAGTTTATTGGATTAATCATCCAAATGATACTTCTGCTTTGAGCGATTTAGAATACCACAATATGATCTATGCTTTTTATGATACTACTGATTATCAAATTAATCAATCTTTATTTTTGGAGCGCACTATAGTTAATCGTGCCACTATCGCTTATGATTCCATTAAAGTAGGCTTTAATGTTGATTTTGATCTAGGTGGTGCAGCTGATGATTATGTAGGAAGTGATAGCCTAAACAACATAATGTACGGTTATAATGGAGATGCAGATGACGCTAATTCCCAAGGTCAAAAAGGTTATGGAGTGAACCCTCCATCTCTTGGAGTTAAATTTTTATATGATTCTATGGATGTAGCAGGCTATTTTACTTTAGGTATTAATTCAAATAACGGTTCGCCTAAAACAGCTGCTGATTGGCACAATTATTTGAATGCAAGGTGGAAAGATGGTACACCATTTAAATATGGTGGAAATGGTTTTAATTCTGCTGCTGTTACCAATATTCCAACGAGGTATTTTTTTACTGGTAATCCTGTCACGAATAAAGGTTGGACAGAAAACAATCCTGGAAGTGGAAGCCCGGCAAATCCACCTGGGGATAGAAGATTTACTGCGAGTATTCCTTATTTTTCATTGCAACCCAATGAAAGAAAAACGATTGCTTTAGCAATAGGATATGGATTTGATTCTATTTCTTCAGGTTCATCTTATCTAAATGCTGTTCCTGCGATGATTCAATCCTTAAATCATGCGAAATCTGTCTATGATAGTATTCCTGCTGCTAATAGTGTATTGGCTTCCAATTATAATTGTCCAATCATAAGGGTAGGAATTGAAGATCAAATTGCTGATGAAAATAACTTATCGATTTATCCAATTCCATCCAATGGAAAATTTACAATTGCATCTAATGAGCAATTAAATTATTTACAAATAATTGATGTGAGAGGTGCTGTAATTGATGAAATATATTTATCAGCTAAAGGAATAAATCCAACCATTCAATTGAAAAAATCAATTAAAGATGGATTCTATTTCCTAAGAATTCAATTAAAAGATAAAAGTTGGGCAACTAAAAAGATCATCATTTCAAATTAGTTTTATATAGTTTAGTTGGAAAGGTCAGTAATATAAATTGCTGACCTTTTTTTTGTAGAAATTTTGCGCATTTTATTTTTATCTAAAGATCTATAAGTTTGTTAATGAGTCTGTTTATATATTAAATAATAAGGTTTGTATAAATTGACATATATTTATGCTCAGATAAGGTACAATTTTTTAAATAGAAATTATGAATGGTATAGTTAATTTGATTATTATATTGCTGATCGTCGGTTGGTTAGTTGGTTATTTCGGCTTTGGCGAAGCTGTAGGAAGTCTAATACACATTTTATTAGTCTTGGCAGTTATTGGTATTCTTTATAGGCTTGCTACTGGTAAGCGATTGTAATGTTGTTTTCAAAAAACATTTTTTTTAAATGGATCACCCTTTTTTTATTGACATTTACTACAATTTTGGTAAAATCTCAAGAGGAAAAAGCTACTAACTATTGGGTTAACTTTTCCTCTGAAAATGATTTTTTAGGACTTACTGTAACTTCAGATCGATATTATTCTTTTGGAGAACGATTAGATTTCCTTTTGAAAAGTAAGAAATCAACTGATCAAACGCTTCATTTTTTCAATTTTAGATTAAAGTTAGAAGGACATACACCTGATCATTTACAAGATAGTTTAATTCCAAAATACACCAGACCTTATTTTGGTTGGGTATTTTCATCTATGCAATGGATTTTTACCGATTCGAAAAATTACTTTAAATATGGAGCAGATATTGGAGTTAGTGGACCAATAGCTAAAGTTGGAGATTATCAAAATTGGTATCATAAAAATATAACCAATGGAAAAGAAGTAAATGGATGGAAAAATCAAACACCCAACAAATTAGGTATAAACTTAAGGTTAGATTATAAGCATTGGATATATGGTAACGAACATCATGCATTTCGTTTAGGAAGTGAGCAAATTTTAGGTAATATTTACACTTCTATTTCTCCAACTGTTAATTATCAATACAATAGTTTAGCTACCAAATCCTATTTACCATTTAATTATACCAAAGACAATAAAAGTAATTTGGCTTTAGAAGCTGATTTTGGGTTTAGATACGAATTTCACAACGCAGCCTTGCAAGGCGAATATTTTAGTAGAAATAATACTTCCCTATCCACTAAAATTGTTGATAATTCTCAAATTTATCGTTTCCAATTGGTCGGATCAGTGAGTTTGAGATATACTTTCAGTCATTTTACTGTTTTTGCGAGTAATATTTTTAATTCCAAAAGAGTAGAAAAAAATTATTATCACAATTACGGTATTTTTGGAATAGGTTGGAATTGGTAAATTTGCGCTTTAATACAAAACAATACCATGCAAAAGATTTACTGTATTCCTGGATTAGGAGCCGATTATCGATTATACAGTCGATTAAATCTAAATGCAGAATTGATTCCAGTAAAATGGATTACAGCTGAAGTGGATGAAACACCTGCGGATTATGCCAACAGATTACTAGATCAAATAAAGGATGATAATCCAATTTTAATGGGCGTTTCATTAGGTGCTGTTTTAGCTGTTGAGATTAGTAAATTAATCAATTGCAAGAAGTTGTACCTCATATCTACGGTAAAAACTAAAAAAGAATTACCTCCTTACTTTTCTATGATAGATTATTTACCTTTTAGACTATCGAGTGCCACCGGATGGTTTAAAAAACATGCTGGAGTTTTAAAGCCGATTTATAACAAAACGAATAAGTCTGATTTAGAACTATTTAAAAAAATGCTTGACGAATGCCCAACTGAGTTTGTAGATTGGGGTGTAAATGCTGTGGCACATTGGCAAAATGAGAGTATAGATTGTGCTTATTTACATATTCATGGAAGTATGGACTTAGTTTTTCCTAAAAAATGGGTAAAAAACTTTGTAGAAATTAAAGGGGGTTCACATTATATGGTGGTGGATAAAGCAAATCAAATAAGTCCTATTATTAATGAGGATTTGGGAAAAATCACCTCAAAATAACCACATTCCCTTTATGCTCCACACCATCGGCTATTACAACATAAAAATAAGTACCATCTTCCAAATTTCCACCATCCCAAGGCGTGTTTCCTTGCCATGAAGCAACTTCATTGCCCCAACGGTTGAAAATAGTGGTGGAGATTGTTTTTCCTTCTGCATATCTGTATCTAAAAAAATCAAATTTGCCATCTCCGTTAGGTGTAAATATATTGGGGATTACTAAAGGACATTGACCAAAAATAATTTCGTAGTTGCTTTTTTGAGTGGAGAAGCAACTGTCTTTTTGAGTTTGTAAATAAAATGTTTGACTTTTATCGATCAATAAATTATAAGTAAGACCACTGTAAAAAGGAGTTGAATCTGTTTCAGTATAAAACCAATTGATGTTATCTATAGCGGAATTAAATTGAGGTGCTAAGATTTGATTTGTTGTTTCACAAACAGTAATACTTTGATTAGATAAGATTGGTGGATTATTAACAACTACTCTAAAAGTATCTGACAATAGATCTTCACAAATTCTTAAGCGATAAAAAGTAGTCTTATCAGGATAATCAATAAAAACAGCAGATGGATTAAAATTCTCCCAATTCAACCCATTTTTGGATGATTGCCAATTGGGCTCTCCAATAAAACTATCAGTTTGCATAGTTACTGCCCCAGCTGGACAAATAACTCTTGGATTGACTGAAATATTTCCCAAAGAAATTTGAGGAGTTATAATGGTATCAATGCTATTATTAGTGCTGTCTTCATCTCTACCAAAGCTCGTTGCTATGTGTATTTCATGAGCCTGACCGTATTGTGATAAATTGAGCGGAAGTTCTATAAAAATACTGCTATCAGGAGCAAGTGGCTGCCCATTATTGAGCATATTATTGGTAATTTGTTGATTGTAATTTTGAACAACACTACTATTTACTTTTACACTTCCATTAATATTGATAGTATCTATTGTAAAATCTAAAGGTAATTGCCCATTATTTTTAAATTTAAAAGTAGATGGTGTGCTATCAGAAAAGCAAGTTGTTTGAGAAGTTAAATTGGATAACCATACATCATGATCCATGATGCGGAATAGTGATACATCATCGATGTAATAACATGAACCAGGCCAAATTGCATTAGGATTTGATTTAACATAATTAGTATTTAGGTCATTTTTAAAATTACCAATATATAAATATTTTTCATTCCCATTCGCAATAAAAGTATTAGAAAATTGCATCCAATTTAAGGTATCATCAAATAAAGTCGTTGTAAAATTTTCAATAATCGGACTTAAACAATCCATTGAGGAGTTGGATGGATTGCATAATGCAGTAATTGAATCTTTGGAAAAATAAACTCCAAAATCAGATATGGAATATTCACATGAATTTGAGCTTGATAAATAAAATTTTATTTTATAAGATTTGTTTTTAATTAATAAATTTTTTAATTTAACTCCAATATATTCACGAACATTATTAATACTATAACCAAAAGTTCCTAAACCTGCATAAGCATTTCCAGATCTTGGATATTGATAACCTGAAATATTTTTTGGTACAGAAACTTCAGTGTTTGAATTAGCACATTTATTATAATAATCAACAGATGAATACAACATTTTAAACCAATCCTCACAATTGTAAATCTGAGCGAGTTGTGTAGGACAAGCAATAGTATCTTCAAAACTTGGATTAGGTACTAAATTTTGAGAAAAACTATTTTGACTAAGACTAAAAAAAGAAAAAATTGCACTAAAAATCCACTTCATAAATAAAAAAAATAAGGGAGAAGCTTTATAATACCGATTACTCATTCAATATAGTCCAAATGAATTGGACGATTTTCATGATGTCTCGGCATTTACCATTGTATGATTGGACTATTGTCGACTAACAATTGGTAGAACTTCTCCCTATAAAATTAATGAATAATTAGTTTATCTGATTGATTGATGAGATCATTTATACTTATTTGATAAAAATAAATACCTGAACTTAAATTTTCAATGTTGAGTTCATTACACCAAGGGCGTCTCGGTACATCCTTAAAATCACAAGAAATTAAAATAACTTTTTTTAAAAGGACACTCGACGACCTTGATTTTCGGAATCAATTGAAATTGCATTTTGATGAAATTTGTCTTGTTGAGCGTACACGAAGTTTCGTGTCGTATAATTTGTCATGCTGAGCGTAGTCGAAGCATAGACAAATTAATATCAAATCATCTCAAAATAACCACACTCCCTTTATATTCCACACCATCAGCTACCACAACATAAAAATAAGTGCCATCTTCCAAATTTCCTCCATCCCAAGGAATGTTGCCTTGCCATTTTGCAACTTCGTTGCCCCAACGGTTGAAAATAGTTGTGAAGATTGTTTTTCCTTCTGCATATCTGTATCTAAAAAAATCAAATTTGCCATCTCCGTTAGGTGTAAATATATTGGGGATTACTAAAGGACATTGACCAAAAATAATTTCGTAGTTGCTTTTTTGAGTGGAGAAGCAACTGTCTTTTTGAGTTTGTAAATAAAATGTTTGACTTTTATCTATCAATAAATTATAAGTGAGACCATTGTAAAAAGGAGTTGAATCTGTTTCAGTATAAAACCAATTGATGTTATCTATAGCGGAATTAAATTGAGGTGCTAAGATTTGATTGGTTGTTTCACAAACAGTTATATTTTGATTAGATAATATTGGTGGATTATTCACCACTACTCTAAAAGTATCTGACAATAGATCTTCACAAATTCTTAAGCGATAAAAAGTAGTCGTATTAGGATAATCAATAAAAACAGCTGATGGATTAAAATTCTCCCAATTCAACCCATTTTTGGATGATTGCCAATTGGGCTCTCCAATAAAACTATCTGTTTGCAAAGTGACTGCCCCATTTGGACAAACAACTCTCGGATTTACTGAAATATTACCCAAAGAAATTTGAGGAATAATGATAGTATCAATTGCATTGTTAGTGCTGTCTTCATCTCTACTAAAGCTCGCTTCTATGTGTATTTCATGAGCTTGACCTATTTGCGATAAATTAAGTGGAATTTCTATAAAAATACTGCTATCAGGAGCTAGTGGCTGCCCATTATTGAGATTGTTATTGGTAATTTGTTGATTGTAATTTTGAATAACACTACTATTTACTTTTACACTCCCATTTATACTCACAGGATCTATAGTAAAATCTAGAGGTAATTGCCCATTGTTTTTGAATTGAAAAGTAGAAAGAGTGCTATCAGAATAACAAACAGTTTGAATATTTAAATTGGATACCCAACTATCATAATCCATTATACGGATTAGAGAAACATCGTCAATGTAGTAATATGCTTCACTATATCTACCATTTGGGTTCACTAATTGAAAAGTAGTGTTTAAGTCATTTTTAAAATTACCAATATATAGATACTTTTCACCACCAACTGCAATAAAAGTGTTGGAAAATTTTATCCAATTTAATGTATCATCAAATAAAACAGGAATTGAATTTTCGATAATCGGACTTAAACAATCCATGGAAGAGTTGGATGGATTACATAAAGAAGCAATTGAATCTTTGGAAAAATAAACTCCTAAATCCTGAATGGCAAGTTGAGAAGAATTTGATAATGAAACATAAAGTTCTATTTTGTATGTTTCATTTGAAATTAGAATACTACTTAATTTAATACCAGTAAATTCTCTTGCATTATTTATTATATTTACAAAAAATGAAAGACCTATATAGCCGTTTCCTATTTTAGAGTATTGGTAACCAACTCTATTTTTAGGTATTGTTACTGCAGAATTTATGACAGCACAATTATTATAATAGTCAACGGTAGAATATAATATATTAAACCAATTATTACAATTATATAATTGGTTAAATGATGTTGGACAAGCAATCGTATCTTCAAAACTTGGATTAGGAACTAAATTTTGTGTAAATGCAATATTGAAATGCAATAAGAGTATAATAGTGAAAACCCTTTTCATAAATTAAAAAAATAAGGGAGAAGTTTTTAAGCTTCTCCCTGTAAAATTAATGAATAATTAGTTTATCGGATTGTTTTATCAAATCATCAATAAAAATTTGATAAAAGTAAATACCTGAACTTAAGTATTCAATATTGAGTTCATTTGTACCATTCCTTAAATTTTCTTTTTTCATTACCCTTCCATTCATATCCAATAGAATAACTTGAGCCTTTTCTTTTGAATCCAATGCAATCGTAATATTAAAAATTTGCTTTGCAGGATTTGGATACACACTAATTGCTCTATCAGCATTAATTTCTGTAGGATTTTTCAATCTTTTTAAAGGTGGTGCTACAGTAGCATAATCTTCACAAGGATTGTTATATCCAATATTTAAAAATTGATTCACCAAAGCTCTTGCTTCATATACAGCAGGTCCTTCTATAAAAGGACATTCTGATGCAATAGTATTTAAAGTGTTAAAAACATGAGCAGGTAAAGTATCCCAACTATTATTCACTATATCATATTTTAAATTGAACACTGTTTTCAATTTTGATTCTTGAATATTTGATGGATTTACAGCTAGTAAAGAAGATTTGAATTTCAATGAGGAATTTAAATTTTCATTAAAATCCAACATTTTACCCACTGCTGATAGTTCCATACTATCTTTAAATGCCTGTACAGCTTTATTAACTATTAAACTATCATTGGCTAAAGCTACATAATATTGGTATTGCGCTAGCCATTTTGCTGTGTCATCTGCATAGTAACTGCTAAATGCAGGCAAACCATTATTGCCATTTTGCGCCACAAAACAGCCAGGACAAGGTTGCGCCCCTCCACAATCCAATAAGGCGCCTGTTGCATTGGTTTTAATGTCAACTTTATATATTGCAATATTACTACCATTAAAAGTAGGTTCATAAGGCAAGCCACCTCCTCTTGTCCATAAAGGAGAAAAATTACCATCAGCACCATAGGTATAAGTGTGATAACCAGTATTCTGATATCCTGGTTTGTTTGACCATACATTGTCAGATGCTCTATTTGAGAAACCAATATTTCCCAATATTGTATTGTTTGTTAATAAGATACAATTGTGATTTAAATACATCGTATTAGCGTAAATATAAGAATTACCATTAACGATATAATTTATATTGTTAAAAGCCATAGCAGTACCTGTTTTTGAAATATCATTACATTGTATTTGCGGTAAACCAGATTGCGAAGTAAAGTAAAAACCATACACTTTTGTATTGGTCGTTTGATTACTACTTGTTATCATATTATTATTTACTTCAGCACCCCCACTATTATTATAATAAATCCCAATATTTGAAGTAGTTCCATATATAGTAGAATTTAAAGTAATATCATTATCATTAACAATTCTAGCATTTCCATCTTTAATAAAAATACCCCTTGTACATTTCGAAATAGTATTATTATTAATGTCAGTTCCATATAATGGTGATATGGAATTTGCATATACTCCAATATTATTTGCAATATTCAAAAGTTCAATTATATTGTATCTTATATATAGTGTTTTAATTTCATATAAATTATCAACTACAATTCCCTTTTCTACTCCTTTAATTGAATTATTCTGAATGAAATAATCAGATTCAAAATTAATATAGTCATCTATAAACTTTATTGCATTTGAACCACTTGCAATTGAATAAGACCCCATATCAAAAATATTTGCATTTACCAAAGTACTTAAATGACCAGTACCCTCGATACCTGAAGTAGAATTGTAAAAATAATTGGGTTTATTACCACCTAAAAATCCGATTCTCACATTGGGACAAAATTTAGCTCCAAAGTAATATAAATCAGGTACACCTTCAATGTAGATTCCTGTTTTGTATTGAGTGTCGATTGTATTTTTAACAATAAAATCTCTAAATACATTGTTATAAAATAGTACTGAAGAATAAACTGCTTTTACTCCAATCTTTAACCCAGGTGTTAAATTTCCGCTAGTGGAACCATTGCCTGGTCCATAAAAATAGTTTTTGTCAGAAGAGTTTGCAGAACTACCAATATTAATTCCAAAGTTGCTAGAACCTGAAACTAAATATCCCACTTCATTTACATAAATACCAGCCTCAGCTCTACCACTAAATGGAGCTAATAAATTTGAAGAAGCTTTAAATATGGAACTTTTTACAGTACCTTGGTGCATATTAGGATAGTTATCAACATAAATTCCATAATTATTGGCATCAAAAGTAGATCCTGTTACTGTAAATTTACCTCCATTGAGGGAATTAATACCTTTTTTAGCTTCTCTAATTTCAGAGTCAGTTAAAACCAATTCGGCAGTATTACTATTAATTTTAAAGCCATTCCACATATCTTGACCACATACTTCAAACAAAGAATTATTTGCTGTCAATTTTTTACCTGCTAATATATCAATTTCACCATCTTTTTCAATTAAGAAATCTGTGTTATCAATAGTGAAGTTTTTATTAATTGTAAATAAGCCTTCTATTTTAACAGGACTTGTCGTACTTAAAGTACTTCCAATTAAAAATGGAGCAAAATCAGCAGAAGCTAATACATCATCAACATCCCATCCATCCTTAATAATTAAAGTATTATTGCAACAAGCATCTAAGTCTGTTACAGAAACTTCGTCGATATAAAAATAACTTCTATTAAATGTGGAAGCATTTGCTACGCTTTGATTATCTGGTAAAAAGTTAGCAATTATAAAAAAATTTTCATTTCCATTTGCTTTATAATCACCACTGATTTCAATCCAATCACCACCTGCTGACTGAATAGACATATTTTGAATATCAGCATTCATATTGTTAATATCCAAAGAAGTCAATGTTTGATCATCTAGAGTTACGAATGCTAACCCAGGAGCTACACAATCATAATTTAATCCAGGTTTAGTGGTTATACTAACATAATATTTAACTTTATATGTATGTCCATTTAAAAGTGTATTTTTCAAAGAACCGGTCATCCATTCTCTAAATTGCCCTGGATAATTTGGGTTTTGACTTGTCCATATAGCAAATAAACCTCCATAAGCATCCGTACCACTCATTCCATTTTTAGCAGTTCTTGTTCCTAAACCATTTATTGGCACTCTAGAATTAATATTTAATGCATTTGTATGATAATAATCAGCAGGATATGAGTTATTGCTTAAAGGTCTAGACCAGCCAAAACTATAATCGATGCGACCATCTAATGAGAATGGGTTAGATGGATTCCATGGATTGGGATTACCTAAACTTATAAACGATTCAAAACTCCCATTGACAACTCTGTTACAATTAGATTCACAAGTACAGGGTGGTGGCCAACAACATGGTCCGCTTCCTGGTCCATTAGGTGGAACAGAAACATAACTTACATCTAAATTGGTAACAGTACTTGCCCCATTTTGAATTAGTTGAAGAATGTAAGTTTCATTTGGATCTAAATGATAAAGATTTAAACTTAAGTGTTCAACACTATTAGAATCAACAAATAAATTTGATGACTCAATTGGATCTGAGATACAATTAGTCAAATATAATTTCATTGAGCCAGGTAATATACCCGAACTTACTACATCAAAATAGACCATGGAATCAGAAGGAGAAAATGAAAAGTAATAAGCGCCAAGTCCGCTCATGCTTATTGATGATGTATTTGAAGAGTTATTTACTGTTATTGTTTTAGGATTACTGCAATTATCACCGACAGTTGCGTGTAATTTAGCAGTATAAGTGCTATCAACCCTAAACTTTTTAGGGTGTATTTTTTTAGATTTTTCATGACAAAAAATATTAAATGAATAAAATATTATTTATTGTATAATCTTATTTAAGAATATACAATACCATAGTTAAATGGTAAAAAGATTTATAGCACTGCTGGACAAAATTAGCTCTCCCTAGAAATAGAAAACGTTTGAGAATGGGAAACATTTCTTTTGAAAATAATTTTTCATATTGGTTAATGAATAAAATATATAGTTGAGAAATTGTAGTGTTTGAAATACTAGATAGAGTAGGAGTTTTCATGGCAATAAGAGTATTTAAATATTAATCTTAGAGAATAAACTAATGCAATTTAAGAAAGATTTAGTATTACTTCCAAATGTTTGTTAATAACTTTATGTTAAATGTTAAAGAATGCCTGATTTTATTGAGATGTTGGAGAGAGAAAAGAATAATTCAAAATTTCAAAATTAAAAAAAGCCGCTAAAAAAAATTTAGCAGCTTTTAAAAAGTTCTGTTTCAATTTATTTTGCGTCGTCAATAGCTTTCATTACATTATCATAATTAGGTTCATGAGTGATATCATCGACTAATTCTGAAAAAGTAATTTTGTTGTTTTTATCTACTACAAAAACTGCCCTAGCATGCAATCCCTTTAATGGACCATCTTGCATATCTAAACCATAAGCTTTAGAAAATTCGTGGTATCTAAAGTCAGATGCATTGGTTACATTTTCAATTCCTTCAGATTCACAAAAGCGTTTCATTGCAAATGGTAAATCTTTAGAGATAATCAAACCTTCTACACCATTTTTTTCCTTTAATTTTGAATTGAATTGTCTAGTTTCCATTTGGCAAACTCCTGTATCTAAACTAGGAACAGCTATTAAAACTTTTACTTTGTCGTTTATTTCAGATAATTTTCCTTCTGAAAGATCAGATTTTACATAAGTAAAATCTGGAGCTGCATCTCCAACTTTTGGCAATCTGCCAGCTAAATTTACTTTATTTCCTTTAAAATTTGTTGTTTCCATAATTGTAACTATTTTTTAATTCAACAATTGTTTTCTATTTTATGTTTTCAAATTTAACCATTATCTACAACGAATAAATGTTAATACCCATTTAACTATAAAATGTCGCATATAACGTACCTAGTATGCTCGTTTTCTTGTAGCTCGGCATTAACCAATTATACCTTTTAATTGAAAAGTATAATAAAAAATGAGAAATTTAGAAGATTAATTGAAATAAATGTCGTGAAAGCTTTATATCTAAAATTTAGTTTTGACTATATTTGAGTATGAAGTCGGAAAAAGTAGAATTTTTAAATCAGAAGAAAGAAAAAATAGCTGCCATTTTAGATTGGCCAATCAATCATAAACCTGTGGCAACTGCTATCTTTGCACACTGTTTTACATGTAATAAGAACTTTAAAGCACTCAAAAATATTAGTAGAGGATTGACGAATGCTGGTTTTGCTGTTTTGCGTTTTGATTTTACAGGATTGGGAGAGAGCGAAGGAGAATTTGAAAATACGAGTTTTGATACCAATTTGGAGGACATTGAATTGGCTGCAAAATTTTTAGAAGAAAAAATTAAAGCTCCCGAGTTATTGATTGGGCATTCTTTAGGGGGAACTGCAATACTTTTTAGTGCTCATAAAATACCATCTACTAAAGGAATAGTTACTATTGGATCTCCTTATCATCCTAGTCATGCTACCAAACTATTTGAAGAAAGTTTGGAAGAAATAAAAGCCAATGGAAAAGCAAAAGTTAATATTGGAGGACGACCATTTACAGTAAGTGGAGAATTGATAGAAACCTTAGAAAAAAATTCTTCTAAAGATTTAATTAGTGAATTAAATAAATCTTTGTTAGTTATTCATTCTCCACAAGATGAGGTAGTAGAGATAGAAAATGCTGAAAAAATCTATGTTGCTGCTCGTCATCCTAAGAGTTTTATTACCCTTGATGGAGCAGATCATTTAATGAGCAATGCTGCAGATAGCAGTTACGTAGGGAAAGTGATAGGAAGTTGGGTAGAACGCTATATTAAAATAGAGGAGAAGCCAGGCTTAAAAACAGATCATCAAGTAGCTGCGCAGACGAATAACGATAGTTTAACAACTGATGTATTTGCTGAAGGCCATTTATTGACAGCTGATGAGCCTGAAAATGTGGGTGGCAATAATTTAGGACCAAGTCCTTACGGCTTGCTTTCATCAGCATTAGCTTCTTGTACTTCACTCACATTACAGATTTACGCAAAACGAAAAAACTGGAATTTAGAAACCGCAACAGTTCATATCAATCACAAAAAGGATTATGTAGAAGATTCTAAAAGTTTAGAGGAAGAAAAAAGCGGTAAAATAGATCACTTCTACAGAGAAATAGATTTGAAAGGAGATTTATCTGTGGAGCAAAAGGATAAATTGATTGAAATAGCTGATAAGTGTCCTATTCATAAAACTTTACATTCAAAAATAAAAGTAGAGACAAAATTGATGGAGTAAAATCAAGTAAAATAGAAAGCATTTTGATAAAATTTTTTTGAATGGCTTTTAAAGAGTGGTCTGTTAATAAGTATCGGCTTAGCTAAAAATGTAAAAGCACTAATTATATACTTTAGCAATAGTTTAAAACGAACCTTATATAAATTATGAGCCAAAAGTTCATTATCACTCTTGTTACATTTTTCATTTTTACTTCTCCTATTTTTGCACAAGAAAGTATAAACAAAAAAGAAGAAAATGAGCTGCTTAAAAAAGCAGAGGCTTTTTATGAAGACGAAAATTATACGGCTGCTGCTGCCAATTTCGAAAAACTGAATGCGAATAAATCCAAAGATCTTTATTACAAAATGATGAAGGGAATTTGCTACACTTTTATTCCTGAAAAGCAAAAAGAGTCAATAGGCATTTTGACGGATGTAAAAAATGCTAATAAAAAGTTTAATGAAGTCAACTTTTTTATAGGTAGAGCCTATGCTGTTAATGAGCAGTTTGATGAGGCAATTAAATATTTCAATATCTACTTAGAAGATATAGATTTACCAAAGGAGGACAGAGACAAGGCAATGCTTTTTATTGAAAACTGCAAGACTGCCAACTCTTTCGTTCAAGACAGTGTTAAGGTAGAAATTACCAATATAGGAGCACCTATCAATACCAAATTTGAAGAATATGTGCCTATCATAACACCTGATGAAAGAATAATGATTTTCACTTACAGAGGTGAAAAAAGTACAGGTGGTCGATTAGATTTAGTAGGTAATCCTAGTAAAAATGGACAGTACTTTGAAGATATAATGATTTCTACAAAAGACGATGGTGTTTGGTCAGCCCCTAAAAGTATAGGGAGTAATATAAATACTACCAAGCATGATGCAGGTATTGCCATTTCGAATAATGGTCAAAAATTATTTATCTATAAAAGTGATAATAAGAATGCTGGCGATATTTATATCAGCGAATTAAAGGATGGCAACTGGACTGCTCCAAAATCTTTAGAAGGTGAAGTTAATTCTGAATATTGGGAAGGTAGTGCTAGTTTAACAAGCGATGAAAAAATTCTTTATTTTACCTCTGAGAGAAAAGGTGGTTATGGAGGAAGAGATATTTACAAAGCTGAAAATTTAGGAAACAACGTTTGGGGAAATGTTCAAAATTTAGGACCTACCATCAATACCAGATTTGATGAGGATGATCCATTTATTCATCCGGATAACAAAACGATGTATTTTAGTTCTAAAGGACACAACAGTATTGGTGGCTACGATATATTTTATTCGTATAACGATAATGAAGTTTGGGATGAACCACAAAATGTTGGATATCCTATTAATACTATCGGAGATGATCGTTATTATGTGCTTTCTGCAGACGCAAAAAGTGGCTATTATTCTTCTGCGGGAAAAGAAAATAGTTTTGGAGGGAATGATATTTATATTGTACAACCTGGTCACTTTGGAAAACGACCGATTTTAGCTTTGGTAATTGGTATTAGTAGAGCTGATGGTGAGCCTGTTTCTGCGCTTGTAACTACTACCAATGAAAAAGATGGATCGGTAGTGAATCGAACCAATTCTAATGCGAAGGATGGAAAATTCATGCTTTCTTTAACACCTGGGAATAAATATAAAATTGCCATTGAAGTTGATGGTTACAATACTTCTTATGAGTATTTAGATGTACAATCACTAGAAACTTTTGTGCAAGTAGAACATAATTTTGATGTTACATCAGATGATTTAATTGGTGAAAATAATGATTTAAAGGCATCAAAAGTAAATGAGCCTGATTTGCAAGAAAAGTTAAATCTACAAATTTCTAAGATCAGAGAGTTTTCAGAAACCGACAGTACATTTTCTTCGCGACGTGATTTGAACGACGAAATCACAAAAGTAGAAAAGCATAATCAAGAAATTTCAAATACTAATAACCTGACAACTAGTAAAGTTTCTGCAACTAATAAATCTATTCAAGGTCTCTCTTATAAAGTTGAAATTGCTGCTGTAAAAGATTCTAATGATTTCAATTTGGGTTATTTGAGTAAATACGGAGAAATTTCTAAGAAAAAATATCCTGATGGAACGATTCGATATGCTTTTGCAGGGTTTAATACGCTTGAAGGAGCTGAAAACTTTAGAGATATGCTAGCCGAAAAGGAAAGTGATGCTAAAGATGCTTTTGTAACCGTTTTTGTTTTTGGTGAACGTAAAACGGTAGAGCAATATACTGAAGAGTATACATTGCCTGTAGCAGTAGAAAATGATTCTATTATGAACGATCCATGTGCGAAATACACCATGGAAGCGTTTACAAAATTTGTTTTAAAGGATATTACAGATAAAGAAAACTATGATAGATTGTTGAGTTTAGTTGGGCCTATTTGTCATCCCGATTTGCATTTTGAAGTTCAAATTGCAGCTTATAGAAAGCCACAGAATTTCAAATATGGTCATTTATTGAAATTTGGTAATCCTGAAATACGAAATTATCCTGATGCGATTACACGTTTTACTCAAGGAGAATTCATTACTTTCTCTAATGCTGAGGTTTTGCGTCAAAAAGTGATAAAAGAAGGGGTAGAAGATGCTTGGATTACTCCGTTTTATAAAGGTAAGCGAATGTTGATGAAAGATTTGATTAACGGAAGTTATGAAAATGCGCTTTCAATCAATTAAAAAAATGCTCATTAAAGTTGAGTAGATAAAGCTTTTTACTTGCTCTAGTTAATGCGGTATAAAGCCATCTCATATATGAAATGTCTATCATTTCATCGGTTAAATAGCCTTGATCTACGATAACATTTTTCCACTGTCCACCTTGTGATTTATGGCAAGTTATAGCATAAGCAAATTTAATTTGCAACGCATTGAAATATGGATTCTTCTTTAGTAATTCGTATTTCTTTTTTCGATTGGGTTCATCCGCATAATCTTCCATTATAGTATCAAAAAGCAATTTAGAATCTTCAGGACTTAAGGAAGGACTCTCAGCATCTAATGAATTGAGCAACAATTTAGTTTCAAATGGCAGTTCATTAGGATAATCAACTAATCGAATGGTAGCATCAATAAATTTAAATCCATATAATTCTTCCGTATTTCCCAATCGCATAATCTCAGCGGTATCGCCATTGGCTATAAAACCAGCTTTTGATTGAGGATCTAACCAGAAGTAATTATTTTTTACAATCATAATGTATTCGCCAGTAGCTATTTCATTGTCCATCCATCTTATTCTTTGTCTTATTTGCTGGTTAAATTGGTTGGCGCGTTTATTTGATCTACAAATTACTACTGTATCCTCTTCACCATCTTGGGAGTAGGCATCATTAAGAACATCTTCTAAATTTTCTCCTGTAATTCTTATAATGTCCTTAAATTCATTTAGGAAAAATTGAATGTTCATTTCTTTATTTTCAATTCTATTTCTTAAAAGTGTGGCGTTATACAAAATACCTGAATCTTCTTGTTGACGCATCACTTCTTTTAGTTCTGCCCCTTTTAATGATAAATGATAGCTTTTTGTTAAAAATTTTGGTTCTAATGCAGGACTAATATCTAATCCCACGGGAGGTAATTGAGCAATGTCTCCAATAAAAATAAGTTTACAATTATGACCGCTGTAAACATATTCTATTAAATCATCCAATAAGCTAGATGATCTTCCAAATGAAGAAGTTGCCATTCCTTGCATATCTGAAATCATAGAGGCTTCATCTACTATAAACAGTGTATTAATATGCTTATTCGCAGCCAATGAAAATTTGGCAATTCCATCTTTGCTACTAGTGGTTTGATAAATAATTTTATGAATTGTAAATGCTTTTTTATTAGAAAAGTTGGAGAGCACTTTAGCAGCCCTTCCTGTTGGTGCTAGCAAAAGCGATTTCATTTGATAGAGTGGAAGTGCTTTTACCATCGCACCAATAGTAGTTGTTTTTCCTGTTCCCGCGTATCCTCTTATTATAAATGCCCATTCACCGTCTTTTTTTTCAACAAATCGGCTCATTCTATCAATCAAAGTTAATTGATCTTCGGTGGGTATAACTCCCATTTTATCGATAAAGTGTTGACGAAATGTAGTAGGCATTCGATTAAATAATTTTTATTTGGATAAAGTTACATCATATATTAATGATTATTTAATTGTAGGTAAAATATCAATGAAGATGTGCCTAATTTAGTAGTGGAAGATTCTAAATATAAACCGTAAGGCTTTGATTATTATAAAAGAAAACTTTTATAAATATGTCTAAAATCCTGAAAAGATGACATTATTCCTTCAGTTTTTGAGATTAAAAAAATAGCCACTAAGTAAACAATGGATGAACAAGGCTCTCTAAGATTATACTGAATATATATCTCATTAGAGTTAATAGCCGAAATCTAGGGATGTTTATTTTTCACTATTTGTCAAGATGTCTATCGCATTTTAATAGTATTGTAAAAAAATAGAAATACAAAATGATTATTTAATTTTACAGCGTCGTAAAAAATTGTAGTTTTGTACGTCTTTGGATAAATTTCATCCAAAATGTTTAGATTTACCTAATAAAATTAATTTATTCAAAAAATGAAAATCGCAATTCAAGCAGTCCTTATAATAGCCGCAGTTGTTTTGGCCTATTTAGTTTATGATAGTGTTAATAGTAGAATTGAATTCGAGAAAAAATTAGAGTATCGAAAGGGTGTTGTAGTCGAAAGATTAATTGACATCAGAAGTGCTCAAACAGAGTTTAAATCTGAAAAGAAGCGTTACGCAAAAAGTTTTAGCGAATTAATGAACTTTATACAATATGACTCTTTAAGAGTAGTAAAAGCTATTGGTAATGTGCCAGATACTTTAACTGAGCAGCAAGCAGTTGAAATGGGTATTGTAACAAGAGATACTACTTTGATTCCTGCTAGAGACAGTGTTTTAAAAGGTGTGAATTTGGACTCTTTATCTTATATTCCTTTTTCAGGTGGTCAAAAATTTAAGATTGACGCAGGCCAAATTGAAAAAAACAAGGTAAATGTGAATGTTTTTGAAGTTTCTGCCACTTTCGAACAATTTTTGAGAGGCTTGAGTACAAAAAATGAGAACATTGAATTGGAAGACCAATTAAAAGTAGGTTCAATGGATGAACCAACTACAAGCGGAAACTGGGAATAATTTTTTAGATGGCTTCAACTGCCAAAGCTTTTTTTTATCAATTTGATCAGTCAATACAAGCAGAAGTTAATCCAACTGCACTTGGCTCAAATTACCACCTTTCCATATTTTTAGGAGAGCAAACTTTTCAATTTGCAGTTTTTCATATTTCCGAAAAAAGATATATTGGTATAGCAGATTATCATTTTCAATTAGAAAATGGTGATTTACCAATTGACTTATTTCAGCAGATTTATACAGATGATAAATGGTTGAAATTAAATTATCATTCTATTAATATTGCGCTTATCAATCAAAAAAGCAGCTTGATACCTTCTCCTATTTTTGACGAAAATGAATTAGAAGAATATCTTCGATTAAATTTTGAAATCAATAGTGATGAACAACTCATGCACGATAAATTATTGCAAAGTGGTATTAATAATTGCTATGCAGTAAATAGGAATTGGTTAGAGAAAATTAAAAGCTTTTATCCCAATGCTACCTTTCAGCATTTTAGTAGTTCATTTATTGAAAGTTCGTTGCAATATTCACACCATGAAACTGCAGCTTTTGTAAATTTTGATTCCAAACAGTTTGAACTATTAGTAAAAAAGAATCAACAGCTTATTTTTTACAATAGCTTTCAATATCAAACAGCTGAAGATGTGATTTATTTTGTAATGTACGCCTTCGAGCAATTATCTTTAAGTAATACTGAAACTCAGGTACTGTTGAGTGGCCAAATTGAAAAGGATTCGGCAATCTATCAACTTTTATATAAATACATCAAAGAAGTAGATTTTGTAAAAGTTACTGAGGATGTTTCCTACGCATTGCCATTGGATAAGAAAGCTTTATATCGATATAATAATTTAATACAGCAATACTTGTGCGTATAATTAGCGGAAATTTTAGAGGGAAGAAAATACATGCACCGCAAAATTTACCGGTGCGGCCAACAACTGATTTTGCAAAAGAAGGATTGTTTAATATTTTAAACAATCGTATTGATTTAGATCGAGTAGATGTATTAGACTTATTTGCCGGAACAGGAAATATCTCTTATGAATTTGCATCAAGAGAGGCAAAGTCAATCACTGCAATTGATGCTGATAAAAATTGTATCGCATTTATAAAAAGAACAGCTGAGGAGTTAGATTTTGATCAAATAAGAACCATTCACATGGATGTTTTTAAAATGATTAAAAAAGAAATTGGAAAATTTGATATCATTTTCGCAGATCCACCATTTGGTTTAGAGAATACAGAGAAAATTCCTGATATGATTTTAGAGAACGGACTTTTAAACGAAAATGGCTATTTAATTTTAGAGCATCCTAAAGAGATAAAATTTGAAAATCATCCTAATCTCGTATTGAATCGTAAATTTGGACATGTAAATTTTAGTTTTTTTCAATTAGAAAAATAGACATTATGAAAATAGCTGTTTTCCCAGGCTCTTTTGATCCTATTACTCTTGGTCATGTTGATTTGATTAATAGAGCATTGCCTTTATTCGATAAAATTATTATTGCTATTGGCTTCAATAGTAGTAAGCCGTCAGGTATGTTTATGCTCAATGAGCGAAAAGATTTTATCGAAGGTATTTTCGGAGATAATTCTAAAATAGAAATAATTGATTACAATGGGCTTACTGTTGATTTTTGTAAAGAGCACAACGCCAATTTTATTTTAAGAGGATTAAGAAATACGAACGATTTTGAGTATGAAAAATCAATCGCTCAAATGAATAAAGAGATGGAATCAGATATCGAAAGCTTTTTTTTAATCACTGATCCTGCTTTAGCGGCAATAAATTCATCAATTGTGCGTGATATAATTCGAAATGGTGGTAATGCCAATCAGTTTTTACCTTTTGAATTATAAAAATTGTAAATGAAAAAATTCCTTGTTCTATTTTTTAGCTTTTGTGTAATAAGTCAAATCTTTGCCAAAGAAACTCTTATTCAAGGAGTAGTTTCAGGCTTTGAAGGGAAATTTATACGATTAACAACTATTGAAGATTACATCACCCAAAGTGAGCAAAAGCTTGCGGTTTCAAAAATTAATGATGGTCGATTTAGTTTTAATATTCAGATTGAGGAAGTGCAACAAATTATAATTTCTATTGAAGATAAATCTACCACCTTTTATGTTGAAAATGGTGCGGTTTATAATATTGGTTTATCATATAGTGATGAATTAAACAGAGGTAAAATTTATGATAAAGTATTGAGTCTTAATTTTAGTTTCCCTCAAAAAGAGGATATAAATCAAATTTTGAGAAGTTTTAATGATGATTATTCTAATTTTTTTGAAAAGAATGCTGTTTACATCGCTCAAGGATCAGCCGTTGAAGAAATTAATCAGTTTTGTAATAAGGTAGCTTCTAATTCTTATTACAATCAAAATGAATTTGTTAAAACTTATGTAACGTATAGTTGTGCGAGTTTAAAAGATGCCGCCAATTTCGGAAAAAAGGAACTGAAAACTAATTACCTACAAAGCAAACCCATAGCTTACGCAAATAAGGAATACATTTTTTTCTTTCAGCAATATTATGCGAATAATTTTAAGAAAATGGTAATTGGAAGCAAAGGCGCTGAGCTTTTGAAAGAGATGACAATCAAATATGATTTGGATAAAACATTGAATTTGATTGAAAAAAATATAGCAATTGAAAACAGAGCTTATGCAGAGTTATTTTTAATGAATGGATTGTATGCTGTTTTCTTTGATCAAATTGTGAATAAAGAGAGTAGTAAAAAAATATTGGGAATGCTGAGCACAAAAGCTAGCAATCAAGAAAATAGAATAATTGCAAAAAACATTTTGGAAAAGCTCAGTTATTATGGAAAAGAAGCTGATGCTCCTAATTTTAAAATGTACAATCAAAAAGATGAGTTGGTTCAATTAAAAGATTTTAAAGGGAAATATATATACCTCAATTTTTGGGCATCTTGGTCCTTACCATCCGTAAAAGAAATGCAGGTTATCAAAAATTTGAATAATCGATTGGGTGATAAGATGGCTTTTGTAAGTATAAATTTAGATGATGATAAAGCCATTTTCTTAAGATTGAGTAAGCAATATGGCTATAATTGGACTAATTTGCATTATGGAAATGATTATGAAGTAAAAGAAAAATATCAAATAAAAACGGTTCCTACTTATTTGCTTATTAATCCTGAAGGGAAAATAGAAAACAATATGGCTCCAAGCCCACAAGATGCGGGAGATTATTTATTTAACCTGTTTAAATAGCTTTGATTAGTGCTTCAATAGACGCAAAAGTATTGTCGTAAACTTTTTCATAATCATCTTTTTTTAACCATTCTACTTTTTCAATACCTTCTTCTGTTTGCGGAATTAATTGTCCTTCGAAACCGCTATACATTTTATACCAAAAAGTGGGTTTTAAGATTCGAATTTCATCTTGCCAATAAATATGATAAGTTGTTGGTAATTTATTAATTATTTTTAAATCTTGAATCCCACATTCTTCTTCTACCTCTCGAATTGCAGCCTTTTCAACTTCTTCATTCTTTTCCACTTTTCCTTTGGGTAAATCCCATTTTCCGTTTCTAAAAATAAATAGCGTTTCTGCATTTCCATTCTCTACTATTCCTCCTGCAGCTTTTACTATTGTAAATTGATCTTGAAATTTTTGCCAAAAAGTATCTAAATCGTCCACCATGAATATGATGTGGACTTTAAAATCTTGAATTCTTAGCCAATCAATGATTTTTATTACTTCAGCTACCTGTGCAGTTTGCACATAAATCCTATCCTTTTTCTGATTTTTCAAATCAGTTGGATGTTGAAAAGTTATGGAGGATTGATAAATAAAAACTTGATACATTTGCTGCATGAATACGATGAATGATACAGCCCTAAAGGTAGCAGAATTTCTTTTACAAATCAAAGCTATTAAATTAAATACAACAGAACCTTTTAGTTGGGCTTCAGGTTGGAAATCACCGATTTATTGTGACAACAGAAAAACATTGTCTTATCCGCCTATTCGAACTTATATTCGTCAGCAATTTGTAGCGCAAATAAATGAACACTTTGGCGCACCTGATATTATTGCCGGTGTAGCTACTGGAGGAATAGCTCCTGCTGCATTAATTGCACAGCAATTAGAATTGCCAATGGTTTATGTACGTTCATCATCAAAAGGGCATGGGCTTCAAAATCAGGTTGAAGGTGTGATTGAGAAAGGACAAAAAGTGATTGTGATAGAAGATTTAATTTCAACTGGAATGAGTAGTTTAAATGCAGTTGAAGCTTTAAGAGCAACTGGAGCTGAAGTGATAGGTATGGCTGCTATTTTTACTTATGGATTTGATGTGGCGAAAGAAAACTTTAAGCAATACGATTGTCCTTTAGTTACTTTAACAGATTATGAAAACTTATTAGAAGTAGCTTTAAAATCAAATTATATAAAAGAGGATGAAGTGAAAAGCCTTAAAGATTGGCGTTTTAATCCATCACAATGGAAACAATAAGGAGATATGAAAATAGAAACGAATAAAGTAAGTACCAATAATAGTCAAGAAAAGGTTTATACTTTTTTAGCGGATTTAAATAATCTTCAAGCATTGATGCCTGAAGATAGAATTGAGAATTGGACTTCAGATACAGATAGTTGTGAATTTGGTATAAAAGGAATGGCTACAATTGGTTTAAAAGTAATAGATAGAAAGCCTAATAATGAGATTAATATAGAGTCTTTTGGTAAAACTCCTTTTAAGTTTAATTTGAATATTTTAATTGAAGAGAAAGATGCTACAACTGCAGAAGCGCAGATGGTTTTTGACGGAGAAGTAAATCCATTTATGAAAATGATGATTGAAAAACCATTGAGTAATTTCTTTAATATGTTAACGGATAAGGTAGGTGAGATTAAATTATAAATTTAATTTCTTTCATTCCAAATTCTTGAACATTTGTATTTTGAAATTCTAGGACTAAGCTTCCCGAGTTTTTAATTTCTATTATTTTAGCAGATTTTACCACGCCTTTAATGTCATAATCAGCCCAAAGTTGATAGTTCAATAAATGTTTGAGATAACAAGCATCAATTTCTTCCCATTTTTCTTCTCTTAATTTCAAATACCAGTTCTCGATTTGTTCTAGCACACGGTTTAAAATGAGTTTTTTATCTTGTATTTTTCCTGATTCAACGAATAGAGAAGTGGCTGAATTAGAAAGTGTATTGAAGTTAGTTTGATTGATATTGATACCAATCCCAAGTATTGAATTTTCTATTTTACTGTATCGAATTGAATTTTCAATCAATATACCACAAACTTTTTGTTGTTTTAGATAAATATCATTCGGCCACTTTATTTTTACATCAAAAATGGCCAATGTGTTGATGGCATCTATAATTCCTAAAGCCGTTATTTTACTCAAATAAAATTGCTTTTCAATACTGAGAAAGGTGGGATAAAGAACAATACTAAAAGTTAAATTCGCATTCGCTTCAGAAAACCACTGCGTACCCATTTGTCCTCTTCCTTTTGATTGAATTTTTGCGTTAATAACTGTGCCTTCAGCCACTTTTTGATTTTTTAACAAGTCTTGCGCAAATAGGTTTGTAGAATCAACTTCATCAATTTCTATGAGTTGCCTCCCAATAAATTGTGTATCTATCATAAAACAAAGGATTTGAATGAAGCAATATTAAGCGTTTCTATACTAAATTTCGTTACTTTTGCACTATAAATTGAAAATATTAAATGGCGAAGAAAAAAATCGAAGGAGATTCAGAAGTTTTAACCAAGAATATCATAAAAGCAATACAAGAGAAGAAAGGTGATAATATTGCTTGTCTAAACCTTAAAAATATTGATGCATCTGTTACAGATTATTTCGTAATCTGCGATGGAACATCTAATACCCAAGTAAATGCAATCAAAGATTCTGTAGAGGAAGAAGTGAGAAAAGCAATGGGTGAAAAACCTTGGCATGTGGAAGGAACTACCAATGCCGAATGGATTTTGATGGACTACGTTAATGTGGTGGTGCATATTTTCCAGAAAGAAACTAGAGAGTTTTTCAATATTGAAGGTTTGTGGGCTGATGCCGAAATAAGTCATATTGAGAACTAATTTAACTTTTCTATTGTTACAGAAAAGTAGATAAAATCAAAAAATAATCCCGGAAGACAAGAGATGAAAGAGAATAAAAATAGTACCCCAAATAATGGTAAGCAACCCAAGAAGCAGTTCAATTTTTATTGGATATATGTAACTGTTGGTGTGTTACTAATAGCTTTGAATTTATTGAATTATAGTTCAGGAGCTAAGAAAGTAACTTGGGAGCGTTTCGTAAATGAAATGTTGAAAGAAAAGGAAATTAGTAGATTGATTGTAGTAAACAATGAGTTGAAAGTTGAGATATTTCTTACTCCAGATGCCTTAAAACAAGATAAGTACAAAGATATAAAGCCTGGTTCTTTTGGTTCTTCTAGCGATCCACAATTCTACTTATCTATTGGTTCTGTTGATCAATTTAGTAGAGATTTAACAAGAGTTCAGGAAGATTTGCCTGAACAAGCTAGAGTAAATCCTGAGTATGATCAAAGAAAAAATTGGACTGGCGAAATAATAAGTTGGGTGCTTCCTATTGCAATTATGATTGGACTTTGGATTTTTATTATGCGTAGAATGTCTGGTGGTGGAGGTGGCCCTGGTGGTCAATTATTTAACATTGGTAAATCTAAGGCAACTCTTTTTGACAAGGCAAAAAATGTAAAAGTTTCTTTTGATGATGTAGCCGGATTGGATGAAGCAAAAGTAGAAATCCAAGAAATTGTAGAATTTTTAAAGCATCCGAAAAAATATACGGAGTTAGGTGCTAAAATTCCAAAAGGAGCATTACTAGTTGGACCTCCTGGAACAGGTAAAACTCTTTTGGCTAAGGCTGTTGCGGGAGAAGCACAAGTGCCCTTCTTTAGCTTGTCTGGTTCTGATTTTGTTGAAATGTTTGTAGGAGTAGGAGCTTCGAGAGTAAGAGATTTATTTAAACAAGCAAAAGAAAAAGCACCAGCAATTATTTTTATCGATGAAATAGATGCGATAGGAAGAGCTAGAGGAAAAGGAACTTCTCAAGGGTCTAATGACGAAAGAGAAAATACATTGAATCAATTATTGACAGAAATGGATGGTTTTGGATCTAATTCTGGAATCATTATTTTGGGTGCTACCAACAGAGCTGAAATTTTAGATAGAGCATTATTGCGTCCAGGTAGATTTGATAGGCAAATCACGGTTGATTTACCTGATTTAACGGAAAGAAAGCAAATTTTCAAGGTACATGTGAAGCCTTTGAAAATTGATACTACTGTAGATACTAATTTTTTATCTAAACAGACTCCTGGTTTCTCAGGAGCCGATATTGCCAATATCTGTAATGAAGCTGCTTTGATAGCTGCTAGAAAAGATAAGAAATTTATCGGTCATCAAGATTTCTTAGATGCTATTGATAGAGTGATTGGTGGATTGGAGAAAAAGAATAAAATTATAACAAGCGGAGAAAAAAGAGTGATTGCTTTTCATGAAGCAGGTCACGCTGCAGTGAGTTGGTTGGTTAAACATGCTTCACCATTGGTAAAAGTGACTATTGTACCTCGAGGTAGATCTCTAGGTGCTGCTTGGTATTTGCCTGAAGAGCGTCAAATTACTACCACAGACCAATTGATGGATGAAATGTGTGCGGCATTAGGTGGAAGGGCTGCAGAAGAGATTATTTTCGGAGAAATATCTACTGGAGCTTTGAGTGATTTAGAAAAAATCACTAAGCAAGCTTATGCTATGGTTTCTATTTATGGTTTAAATGAAAAAGTAGGAAATATTAGTTTTTATGACTCAACTGGTCAAAATGAATATAATTTCAATAAGCCTTACAGTGAAAAAACTGGTCAGACAATTGATGAAGAAGTGAGTAAGCTAATTGAAGCTGCTTATGTGCGTACGAAAGGGATTTTAATGCAACATAAGGATCATTTAACAGAGTTGGCTCATTTACTTTTAGATAAAGAAGTTATTTTTAAAGAAGATGTAGAAAAAATCTTTGGCAAAAGACCGGCTGAATTTGATGAAGAAAGAGAAGAGAAGAAACTTTTGGAGCAAAATAAATCTGATCAAGATGATTTATTGGCATCTAAACTAGAAGAAGATACAAAGAAATTACCTGAAGGGACAGATTCTAAGGAAGAGTTAGAAGAAGAGGTTTCTAATCAAGATAAGAACTAATCCTTTTTTGATGGAAGAGGATTGGGTAATCATATTCAGTACTGCACAAAGTTTTGTTGTTGAAATGTATAAAAACATTTTAGAAGACAATTCTATAAAAGCAATACTGATGGATAAAACTGATTCGATGCATCTACATTTAACCAATGGAGAAGTAGAGCTTTATGTTAGGAAAGAAGATGTTGTAAAAGCGAAACATTTAATCGAAACCAATAGTTTTGAATAATTTTAAAGAACGTGTACTAACAAGTATCATTTTTGTAATTGTTCTTTTGGGAGCAATTATTTTAAGTGAATTTGCATCCGCCATTTTATTCTTTTTTATTATCCTTTTAGGTACAAGAGAGTTTTATAATTTTTTTAAGGAGAGTGATGTAATTCCACAAAAAAGAACAGGAATAATAAGTTCTTTGGTCTACTTTTCGATTACTGTTTTTATAGATCAAGCCAATTTAAAACCTATCGCTCTTTATTTATTGATTCCTTTTACTTTTTTTATATTTCTTAGAGAGTTATTCCTCAATCATAAAAATCCTATTGCTAATATTTCGTATACCTTATTGGGAATGATTTATGTAGCATTACCTATGACTTTGTTATATGAACTGTCATTCATCAATAACAATCAGTTTGGTGGGGCTTATAATTATCAAATTGTTTTGGGATTCTTCTTTTTACTTTGGCCAATGATACTGGAGCTTATTTGGTGGGTCGCAAATTCGGGAAGCACAAATTATTCGAACGAATTTCTCCTAAAAAAACATGGGAAGGTTCTTTTGGTGGAGCCATTTTAGGTTTGGGAGTAGGGTATTTAAATGCGCAATTGTTTCCTGACTTGTCTTTATTTAATTGGATGATAGTTGCTTTATTAGTAGTTGTTTTTGGTTCTTTAGGCGATTTAGTAGAATCCATGTTTAAAAGAAGCTTGGGAATCAAAGATTCAGGAAAGTTATTGCCTGGACACGGAGGCATTTTAGACCGTTTTGATGGAATTTTTATTGCTGCTCCTGTAGTTTATACTTACTTGAGATTTATTTTTACTTTTTAGATTGCTTTAATTATATTTGAAGCCAATCAATTTTACACTATGACGATACATAAAGAAGGATATCCTACCATAATTTTGACATTAATTGTTGTAACCATTTTAAATGTCGTTGCATATTATTTTTTTAATGAGTACGCTTTCCTTCGATACTTGGTTTATGCGATTTCTCTGTTTTTAATTGTAATTGTCTTGCAGTTTTTTAGAAGTCCTTCACGTGTTATTTCTACCGATGAGAATAAAGTGGTTGCCCCTTGCGATGGAAAAGTGGTAGTGATTGAAGAAATTGAGGAAACAGAGTATTTGAATGAAAAAAGAATTCAATTGTCCATCTTTATGTCCCCTTTGAATGTGCACAATAACAGATATCCGATTGGTGGAAAATTGAAATATTATAAATACCATCCTGGAAATTTTTGGTGGCTTGGCATCCAAAATCATCTACAGAAAATGAAAGAACTACTGCAGTAGTAGAAGACGATAAAGGTAGAAAAATATTGTTTAGACAAATTGCTGGCGCATTAGCAAAACGAATTGTATTTTATGGCAAGGAGGGAGAGGACGTTTCTCAAGGCTCTGAATGTGGGTTTATTAAATTTGGTTCAAGAGTGGATGTTATTTTACCGTTAGGAGCTAAAATAAATGTAGAGTTAGGTCAAAAGGTTAAAGGCGGCGTAGATTTAATCGCTGAGATTTAGTTTATAAAATCTTCTTTAATTCTATTAATTCTTTGATGTGAAAGGTGGGTTTAATAGTTGATTTTTTAGGGAAATCAGCCAAATAAATACTATCCATTCCCATTGTGTGAGCTCCAATTATATCTGACTCAAAATCATCGCCAATCATAATGCTCTCATTTATTTGTGCACCACTTTTTTGAAGTGCATGTTCAAAAATAACCGGATCAGGTTTAGATGTTCCTAATAATTCAGAAATAATCACTTCATCAAAATATTTTTCGATTCCTGAGTTTTTCAATTTTACAAATTGGGCTTCTATAAATCCATTGGTGATAATATGTAATCGATAATTGTCTTTAAGATAATCTAATACTGAAATAGCATTGGGTAGTAAATGAGGTTTTTTACTGCAGGTCTCCACATATCTATCGTTAAACTCCAAAGCCAATTCTTTATCATCAATAAAAAATTCTTGCATTGTTCTATGAAATCGTTCTTGTCGCAATTCATCTTTCGTTATTTTGTTTTGTCTGTAAAGAGCCCACAATTCATGGTTTTTTAAACGATAAATAGTATAAAAAGCATCAAATGAAGTGATATTTTTTAAGTGAAGATTGAATTCATGGAATAATTCATAAATTGTCTCTTTAGAATTTTTTTCAAAATCCCAAAGTGTTCGGTCTAAATCAAAAAATAAATGTTGGTAGGTTTTTTTCATGCTTAATCTTTCTCACCAAAAGCCAAATCTCCTGCATCGCCTAAACCAGGCACAATATAAGATTGGGCAGTCAATTCCTCATCTACGGCAGCTAACCAAATAGTAGCATTGGCCGGCAAGTTTCTTTTGGCATACTCTATCCCTTCAGTACTTCCAATTATAGAAACTATATGCACATGTTTGGGTTTGCCTTTTCTTAATATAGCTTTGTAAGCTAATACAATAGATGAGCCCGTAGCAATCATTGGATCAGATAGAATCAAAACCTTATCATCAATTTTTGGACAAGCTAAATACTCCAAAGCTATATCAAAGCTACCATCTTTGTGGTGTTTTCGATAAGCGGAGATAAATCCGTTTTGGGCATTGTCAAAATAGTTTAACAAACCTTGGTGCAAAGGTAATCCCGCTCTTAAAATGGTGGCTAAAACAGGCTGATTTTTTAACACAAATTCATTAGAAAGTCCCAAAGAAGTTTGTACTTCCTTTTTTTCATAAGAAAGAGTTTTGCTAATTTCATAGGCAAGTATTTCACCTACTCTTTCTAAATTTCTACGAAAACGCATTTTATCCTTTTGGATATTGATGTCTCTAATTTCAGCCATAAATTGACTAGCGATAGAAAGCTCCTTGTCTAAAATTTTAACCTTTGCCATAATGAAATGTATAAGTGCAAATATTTGTTTTTTTATGGCTACTAGCGCATAAAAATCCCTTAAAGAAACAAAAAAATATTAAGCTTTGGCCTTTATAATCAAATATTCATATAAACTTTTCCAACCTACCCATTTGCCACTGTCGCTCAAACTCTCATTATGCCAAAGACTTATAAACGTTCCATCTACTTCTTTAACTGTTTCAATCATATCTTTTATGATTTCTTTGGCTTCTAAAACAGTGCAATGTTTGTAATATTTTAAACTGGCATCCATTACTGCAAAAGGATATATTTTTAGGTTTGTTTCTAATTCTTGATCTAAATCATAAAAATTGAATGGAACACATATGCTTGCTCTAAAACCAATAGCGGCAGCATAACCCATAGTGTAGTCCTCTCTGATATCCATACTTATCAAATTACTGTAGGTTTCAGGAAGGCTTAATTTTAAAAAATGCTGACGACTTTTTGTAACTTCTTTTTTTAGGATATCTTGTAAACGTCTGATTTCTTGTTCTAATTTTTCAATTTTCTCATTCGAACCATATCCTGGGTGTATGCCCACTTCAGCATCATCAGCTATTGATTTTATTAAAGCTTGGAAACTTCTACTTTCTACAGGAATATTTTTGTCATTCAATCCATAATCAGCTACTAAGAAAAAATAAATAGGTAAGATGTTGTATTTTTTATGTATGTCAACCTGATAATCAAAAGTATCAAAAGGGTCTTTTTTTAACCCAAAAACTACAGCCAATTGCTCCAATAATTGCCCAAATTTTAAGTTGGAAACCAGTTTTGTAGAAGCTCCTAAAGTTCTTACGATTCCTTTCTGACGATAGGCGTAAGCATTATCAATATCCAATGTAGATATAAATTTATAGCTTCTTTTTTCAAAAGGAAGTGTAGGGAATTTTTCTATTAAGATTTTTTTTAAATATTTCGCCCAAAGATTGATTAATGGTTTATCTAAAAATCGATTTTGAAAAGCTATACTTTCTTTTGGGCTGTATCTATCGTATTGGTCTCTGATATGTGGTAGATATTCTTCGTATCGAGAGATCAAATAAAAACTCATGGAGAATATATCAAAAGGAATGGCCGAATCTTTTACAGGAAAAAAAGCAGCTAATCCTTCATGTCTAGTTACTTTGATTTCTTGTTCGTTAATACCACTTTCAAAAAGAAGTTGATTAGCTTTAAAATGCAATTCTTCATGAATAGGTCTGAAGCAATAAGAAAATTTAGAACCATTAAATGAATTAAACTCTTCTTTGTCAGTAGTTAGCTGAAAAGTAGTGCCTAGTATTGTTTGCAAAATCACTTTCAAAGTGTATTGCAAGCGTGTAGTATTTTTGTGGCTATAGATTAAAATCATTAAAGCATTCCTTCATCGGCGAAGCTAAGGTAGGTATTGTCTGCAAATATCAAGTGATCTAGCACAGGGATGTCTAAAATTTTTCCCGCTTCCATTAGTTTTTTAGTCAAATGCTTGTCGGCATCGCTCGCTTTTAAATTTCCCGATGGATGATTGTGACATAGAATAATGGCTGAAGCCAATTTCTCAACTGCCATTTTAAAAATAATTTTAACATCCACCACCGTTTGGCTCACACCACCTTTGCTAATATTTACTCTTTCAAGTACTTGGTTAGCTCTATTAAGTAATACAATCCAAAACTCTTCATGTGGTAAATCTTGCATTACATCGTTCATATAATCAAATACGATATGGCTTGATGTTACTTTTACTTTTTTTAAGGCATTGCTATCTTTTCGTCTTCTTCCTAATTCTAATGCTGCAACAATTGTAATGGCTTTTGCTTCACCTATTCCTTTGAATTTTATAAGGTCATTAATACTCAGCTTACCCAATTGATTCAAATTGTTTTGAGTTTCTGCCAAAATCCGTTGGGACAATTCAACAGCAGTTTCATTTCTACTACCTGAACCGATTAATATGGCAATAAGTTCAGCATCACTCAAAGTAGTTTTACCTTTAAGCATCAGCTTTTCCCTTGGTCGATCTTCCTCCGCCCAAGCCTTAATTCCCAATTTTTTGTCGTAGTCGCTCATATTTAAGGTTTAAAGATAGAACTTTAAAATTAAAAATCGTTTATTTTGATGGTTAATGGAGAAACTAGACTTATTGAAATGTATTTTTGATAGAGTTAGATAGCAATTTTTCTATACTTTCATAGAATGGTCATGTGTTGCAAATTCTTCTAGGTTTTTTTGACGCATTTGCAAAATATCTAATAATACCACTGTTTGATAGCTAAACCTTGGAGAGGATTGCGTAGAAATATTATTTAAACTTATAGTTTTACAGTAATTTGTAATGTCCCACCTAGTCCAACTTCTACGATTTTTCGAAGTGTTGAAATCCTAATGTCACCTACTGCTCTTTCTATTTTTGAAATGTAAGTGCGTTTTACATTTAATCGGTCAGCAAGTTGTTGTTGTGTTAAATTCGCTTCTTTTCTTTTATCTTTTACTAATTCTGCGATAAGATAAATTTCTGCATTTTGCTCAAAATTTGCTCTACTTTCAGTGCCAATTTCACCATACTTTACATCCAAATGCTCATTGATAGTTTTAGGATTCTTTGTCTTCATAATATTCTTTTCTTAAACGAATTGCTTTTTCTATTTCTTTTCTTGGTAGCTTTTGAGATTTCTTTGTAAAACCATTTAAAAGTATAATTAATTTTCCCTCATCAAAAAAACTAAATAATCTATATATGTCATTTCCTGATTTAATTCTTATCTCATAAATTCCACTATCAATATGTTTAAAGAACTTTTGCGGGATTTGATCTACACTGATTATGATATGTAATACATAATCAATATTAGTTTTTACAGCTTTAGATTGAGAATTGTAAAATTCCCAATAATAATCCCTAAAAGGTTCAAGGATTCTCATATTTGTAATTAGCAAAGGTAACTAATTAGTTTTTTTTTTAACAGAATACTCTTTAACTTTTGATTAGAAGATGCTATTCAAATTTCTGATTTAAATCTAATTTTTGGCAAATCCTCCAAGGTTTTGATTATAAGACTTATCAAATATATCTAATAATACCACTGTTTGATAGCTAAACCTTGGAGGATTGCGTTCAGCCAATAAATGTTCGGGAACTATTTTAAATCAAGTAGCTAAATATTAGAAGGTTACGTGATAATAATTATTTTAAAATAATTTGACTGTTTTAGCAATACAATCACTCTTTTACCCCTTCTAATAATTTGCTTTCAACATCTTTTTTTTCTGAAGAATGCAGCACTGAAATATCACCTGTAGTTTCAAAAACAACTGCTATAACCTCATTAAAATTAATCACATTGGCTTCTCTTAATTTGGCCATTAAATCACCTTCGCTTACATTCGTTTTTGATAAATTTTTGTATAAAATGGTATTTCCTTTCATTAAAAGAATAGGCGAGTTGGTAAATACTTTTTTAAAGATTTTAGACTTTCTAACTAATAATGAGAATAACCCTTGTAAAAGTATTATTCCGCCGATAGCTACAGCACCTTCAAGAATAGATTTGCCATTATTCATAATTACAGTTGCCAAAATGGAACCAATAGCAATGGTGCTTGCAAAATCAAAACTTGACATTTTAGCAAAAGTCCTTAAGCCAGCTATCCGCGTAATTATTATGATAATTAAAAAGATAAGAACTATCGATAAAAATAGTTTCGTTAAATTGGGTATGTTTTCTATTAGCCAATGACTCATAATTTTATTTTTATGGGAAGTTAATCTTAATTTCAATGATATATAAAATTCATTTTTTTTCTCTCAATACTTTTCAACATTCCTAAAACCTCTAAAGTATAAATGATATATTTGTTTCATAAAATAAGGAAAGATTTTTAATGGATAATTTTGTAGTATCTGCACGTAAGTACAGACCCTCCACATTTGATACTGTAATTGGACAACAAGCAATTACCAACACTTTAAAAAATGCTATTAAGACAGAGCATTTGGCGCAAGCATTTTTGTTTTGTGGCCCAAGAGGAGTTGGTAAAACTACTTGTGCACGTATTTTAGCCAAGACCATCAATTGTTTTAATCGTTCTGAAAATATAGAAGCATGTGATGAGTGCGATTCTTGTAAATCTTTTAATGAAGGCCAATCCCTTAATGTTTATGAATTAGATGCAGCTTCTAATAACTCTGTGGATGATATTAGAAATCTGATTGATCAAGTTCGTTTTGCTCCACAATTGGGTTCGCATAAAGTGTATATTATTGATGAGGTGCACATGCTTTCAAATGCAGCATTCAATGCTTTTCTAAAAACATTGGAAGAACCACCAAAACATGCTATTTTTATATTAGCAACTACAGAAAAGCATAAAATTATTCCAACCATTTTATCGCGTTGCCAAATTTTTGATTTCAACAGAATTCAAGTTGACGATATTGCACATCATTTAGCTGATATTGCAGAAAAAGAAAATATTAAGGTGGAAGAGGATGCATTGCACATTATAGGTCAGAAAGCTGACGGTGCATTGAGAGATGCGCTTTCCATGTTTGATCAGATTGTTTCTTTTTCTGGTAATGTATTGACATATCAAAATGTAATCGACAATTTAAATATATTGGATTATGATTATTATTTCAAAATGACAGATTTAGTTTTGAAAAATGATATTCCTAATGTATTAATGACCTTTAATGAAATTTTAAACAAAGGATTTGATGGTCATAACTTTATAGTTGGTTTAGGAGAACATTTTAGAAATTTATTGGTGAGCCAGGATGAACTGACCATGCAACTATTGGAAGTGCCTGAAGGAATTAAGAAAAAATATTTAGAGCAAGCGAAATTGAGTGGAACTAACTTTTTATTGAAAGCACTTAGTTTGTCAAATCAAGCAGATATGAGGTATAAGTCTGCTAAGAATCCACGGCTGCTGGTCGAACTCTGTTTAATGCAGCTCAGCTCTATTACAAACGGTGGTTTAAATACCACGGACGAAAAAAAAATGACGGATTTAAGGTAGCTGCCGATATTAAACCAAAATCTTCCGTTGAAGAAAATGTAATTATTTCTAAAACTATCTCAGAATCAGAAGATAATAATTTAGAGAAGAAGGTTCCTATTAAAGATACAATAGTTGAAAATAATACTATTGAAAAAGTAGCAGAACCAAAAGAAGCTATTGAGAAGCCAATTGAACCGCCAAAAGCTGAGGAGCCATTAGAAGCTAAAGTTACAGAGTTAAAAGAGGATGCTGTTGCTAGTAGGTCAACTACTAAACGAAAAGTACCGAAACTTTCTGCTTCATTGGGTGAAATGCTTAGTGAAAGTGCAAAAAAAGATACACCTTTAGAAATTGTTGCAGAAGAGGAGAACCAAGATTTCTCTAATCAAGAATTTGAAAAAATTGATGAAAAAGATTTTCAAAAGGTATGGGAAGATTTAATGAAACACTTAGAAAAAGAAGGTAAAGAAGGTAATTCTTTAGTGACTTCAGCTATGCGAGAACGAAAGCCAATTTTAGATCAGCACATTATCTCGATGTTGGTAGAAAATAAAAGTCAGGAAGAAGAGGTGATTGTTTTTAGAGCAGATATGCACGAATTTATTCGAGAGAAACTAAATCATCCAAAACTCACAATTGAAGTTACTATCAACCGAGATGAATCAGATAGGAAAGGCCTATACAGATGCTGAAAAATTTCAGAAAATGTTAGACAGAAACCCTAAATTGACCGAATTAAAACAAAAATTAGACTTAGATTTTATCTAACTAAAAGTAAATGGAAAAAGGAAATAAGCGAATCATCAATGCATGGACTTTTTACGATTGGGCAAATTCAGTTTATCCATTAGTGATTACCACAGCCATTTTTCCAATGTTTTATGAAGCGGTTACTACAACTGTTGATGAGAATAATAAAATGGTTTCTGATGTTGTTCAGTTTTTTGGATATAATTTTAAAAATACAGAGTTGTATGCCTACGTTTCTTCCTTGTCTTTTTTAATTGTTGCATTTATATCTCCAATTCTTTCAGGTGTAGCTGATTATATGGATAATAAAAAAGGTTTCTTACAATTCTTTTGTTATTTAGGAGCTATTTCTTGTGCATCACTTTTCTTTTTTGATTCTAATCATTTAGAAATAAGTATGATTCCTGTAATGATGGCAAGTGTGGGTTTTTGGGGAAGTATCGTATTTTATAATGCTTATTTGCCTGAAATAGCAATGCCAGAAGAGCACGATAGAATCTCTGCAAAAGGTTATTCTTTAGGATATTTAGGAAGTTCTATTCTTTTAATTATGAATTTGGTGGCTATTATGGTTTTTGAAATGCCTGCTAAATATTCATTTTTATCTGTTGCAGTTTGGTGGATTGGTTTTAGTCAAATTACCTATGCTCGTTTACCCAAAAGCTCTTCTAAAAAAGTAGTGGTAAAGAACAATGTAATTTGGAGAGGCTGGAAAGAGCTGAGAAACGTATGGAATGAATTGAAGCAATTGAAAAGGTTAAAACGTTATTTGACAGCCTTTTTTGTTTATAGTATGGGTGTGCAAACTGTCATGATAATGGCTACTCTATTTGCTGCTAAAGAGATAGATTGGGCTGAAGATGGTGCTAAAACTGGTTTGATAGTTTCCGTTTTAATCATTCAATTTATAGCCATTGCTGGTTCTTATTTTTTCTCTTTTTTATCGCGTAAAGCGGGAAATATTTTCTCTTTATCGGTTTCATTAATTATTTGGGTGGGTGTTTGTATTGGTGCTTTTTTCATTCACAAACCTATCGAATTTTATACTATTGCCGCTATAGTTGGTTTTGTAATGGGCGGAGTTCAATCTCTCTCCCGATCTACTTATTCTAAGATATTACCAGATACAAAAGATCATGCTTCCTACTTTAGTTTTTACGATGTTTTGGAAAAAATAGGAATCGTCATTGGTACATTATCATTTGGTTTTATAGAAGGCTTCACCGGGGGAATGAGAAATTCAATTATTGCATTAGGTGTATTCTTTATTGTAGGTTTATTGCTTTTATGGAGAGTTCCTAAACAAAATGTTATAAAAGGGGTTTTGGAAGTGAAAAGCTAATCTTAATTTTGACGCATAAAAAATAATTCATTGGACAATAATCAAATTTTCGATATTACAATAATTGGTGGAGGTATAGTTGGGGCAGCTACTTTTTATCAATTACAAAAAAAGCATCCCAATCTTAAAATCTTATTAATTGAAAAAGAACAGTCATTAGCGGGTCATCAGACTGGTAATAATTCAGGAGTAATTCACTCAGGTTTATATTACAAGCCGGGTTCTAAAAAAGCAATCAACTGTGTGGAAGGTAGAAAAGAGTTGGTGCAATTTGCTAAAGATTATAATGTTGCTCATGATGTGTGTGGTAAAATTGTAGTAGCAACGGACAAATCTGAATTGCCATTTTTAGAGAAGATATACAACAATGGTCTTGCCAATCAAATAGAAAATTTAGAGAGAATTGGTGGAGATAGAATTAGAGAAATTGAACCTTTCTGCACAGGAATAGAAGGTTTATGGGTAGGTTGCACTGGAATTATTGATTTTAGAGGAGCTACTGAAAAAATGGTAGAAGTTGCTCAAGCTAAAAATAATACATCCGTTGTGAAAATGGGTGAAGAATTTAAAGCAATCGAACACGGAGAAGCTTATTCAACCGTTATTACCAATAAAGATAAATATAAAACCATGCACAGTATTTTTTGTGGTGGTTTGCAAGCTGATAGATTGGCAAAAAAGGATGAAGTAAATTTAGACTTGAAAATTGTTGGTTTTAGAGGTGATTATTATGACTTAACAGAGCAAGGGATGCACAAGGTTAAAAATTTAATTTATCCTGTTCCCAACCCTGCTTTTCCATTTTTGGGAGTACACTTTACACGAATGATAGAAGGTGGAGTGGAATGTGGGCCAAATGCTGTATTTACTTTTAAAAGAGAAGGTTATAAAAAAACTGATTTTGATTTAAAAGATACTGCTGACGCATTATCTTACTCTGGAACTTGGAAACTTTTTATGAAACATTGGAAATACGGTTTAGGTGAATACAGAAGAGCCTTTTCAAAACCACTTTTTCTAAAAACGTTACAAAAATTAATTCCAACTTTAGAAATGGAAGATATTCAACCGGGTAGAGCAGGAGTGAGAGCTATGGCTTTAGGTCCTGATGGTGAAATGTTAGACGATTTTAAGATTGAATACAGACAGAATTCAATTCATGTATTGAATGCCCCTTCGCCAGCGGCAACTGCAAGTTTGGCAATAGGAACAGATATTGCCAATATGGCTAAAGAACAGTTTAATTTGCAATAAATTATAACGTGTTTTTCTTTACTTTTCAGTAAAAAATAGCAATACTAACTCTGCATTTGCATTTATTATTTTTGGAATTACCGATATTATTTTTTTGTAAGCTTTGAAGGACGAAATCAGCTAACCAATTGATATTTGTTGGTAATTTCTTCCCAATCAAATATAAATAATGGCATTACCTCGTCTAATCGTTTTAAGAAAAGTGGATTGGGAGATTTCATATTTCTAAAATAATCTTCTTGAAAATCAGCTAAATTAAATTTATGAAAAATTCCTTTTGGCATAGCATATACCATATTGTTTGACGGATGATTGACTTTTTTTAGGAAATTTTGATAATCATTTATGGCCTTTTCAAAATCATTGGTTTCCACATCAAATACTAAGGCAAATTTTTCTAAAATTTTATGAATAAGTTGACTATCATGCTGAGAATCTATAAATTTAGGAAGTAAGTATAAATTTGTAGCGACCACAATCAACATAAATTGATTTTTTAAGCTCTCATCTTCGGCAGAAAGGTTTGGGTCTAAAACTAATTCAGGTGAGTTTTTAATAATTTCTACTATCTCGGGAAAGCCTTTGTCAACCGCATCTAAAATTGCATTGACTGCAATATTGCTTAGTTTGTTTTCGCTTAATCTTTTCTTTCCAAAAATGGTGAACATAAATTCCTTTTTATTCATTTAACCTTGATAACAAAGGTATAGACAACTAGTATCGTCCTAAGCAAGGTTGAAAATCATTTTCAACAAAGTTATTAACTTTCAACTCTATAAGCTGCTGTTATTTTAAAGAGTTCGATTCTTAAGTAATTTTAAATAAGGTATATATGGATTTTTTATTTTGATTTCAAACTGAATTTTATTTGATTTTTTTATATTAAATCTCTGACATTCATTATTTAATCACATTTTTTTCTTTTTTATTTTATAATGTTTTATATTTGAACCATTACTAACTAATCAAATTTTTAAAAGATGTTAAACGAATTTAAAGAATTCATCAAAAAAGGAAACGTGCTGCAAATGGCAGTAGGTTTGATTATGGCACTTTATTTTGGTGCTATTACCAAGTCATTTGTAGATGACATTTTAATGCCACCACTTGGACTTTTAATTGGCGGAGTTGACTTTTCAACCTTAAAGATTATTTTACAGGAGGGAATTCCTGCAATTATGAATGGTGAAACAGTGGTAACAGAAGCTGTAAAAGAAGTAAGTATTAATTATGGTACTTTCATCAATACTATTATCACTTTTATAATTGTTGCTTTTGCTGTATTTATGGTAGTTAGAGCTTACAACAGAATGGAGAAGAAAGAAGAAGAAGCTCCATCTGCACCGCCTGCACCATCTAAAGAAGAAGTTTTATTGACTGAAATTAGAGATGAGTTGAGAAGAAAATAGTTAATTATCATCATCTTATAAGATTGAAAGTGGCTTTGTTAAATCAAAGCCACTTTTTTCGTTTAAAGAAAATAATCATAATGATGGCCATAATAATCATGATAGCCCAAGCAATTAGATAGGAATATTTATAATGTAACTCTGGCATAAAATCGAAATTCATTCCGTAGACGCCTGCAATAAAAGTGATGGGAATAAAAATGGTAGAAATGATAGTTAATACTTTCATTACCTCATTCATTTTCATACTTACGGCATTCATATATAAATCTTTAATACTACCCAATAAATCTCTGTAGCTTTCAATAGATTCTGCAATATGAATGGTATGGTCATAAACATCTTGTAAATAGGGCTTGGTTTCTTTATGAATTAGCTTGCTTTCAGACTTTAGAGCCGCATTTAATGATTCTCTAACAGGTAAGGAAGAACGTCTTAAGAAAATTAGTTCTTTTTTAATATCTTGCAATTTAATTAACGAGGATTGTTCTGCAGATTCAAAAACTTCCTCTTCTAAATCTTCTAATACATCAGCAAAATGTTCAATAATTAAATAATAATGATCGACAACTGTATCAATTAATCGGTAAAATAAATAATCTGCTTTTTTTTCTCTTATTCTTCCTATGCCGCTTTTCATGCGATCTCTAATGGTATCAAAAACATCGTCTTCTTTTTCTTGAAAAGAAATAACATAGTTTTTACCAAGTACTAAACTTAATTGTTCGTAGTTTAATTCTTCATTTTCTACTCCTTTAAACATTTTAATGGCAAAGAAAATATAGTCGGTGTAATCATCAAACTTTGGACGATGGTTGACGTTCATGGCATCCTCCAACAGTAAACTATTTAAATCGAAATAATCACCGATTTCTTGAATACTATTGTGATCGTGTAAGCCAATAACATTTATCCAATTGAGTTTTTCAGGTTTAAAATGATTTAAAACTTCTTTTACATTTTTTCCTTCACTATAATCAATTTCATTTTGGTCAAAACTATAAAGCTGAATGATAACATCTTCTACCTTTTTATTACCTGAAAAAACTAAAGTTCCTGGTGATTGTCCAATCTTACTTTTGAGTTGTTCCTTAGTGCTTCTATTTTGATTAAGCCTCTTTCTGGGTAGTTTTATTTTTCTCATTTTTATAAACTAAAGTTCTATATGGATATGGAATTTCAATTCCTGCCGCTTCAAAACGTTTTTTATAAATTCTAAATAAATCAGTTTTTAATATAAATGCCACAAATGGATCTTTTGTCCAAACATATGCTCTTAATTTAATAGAACTTTCACCAAAACTGATTAAACGAACCACCACAGCCGGAACTTCATCCTTTTTCTCTTCTTCTGTTCTGTGATCATAAAAATCCGGATGTTTAACAGCTTCTTCTTGCATAATTTGAGTTGCTAAATCTTCGTCGCTGTCATAACTAATGTTCATTTCAACAAATACGCAAATTTGATCATCTGTCAATGAGGCATTTAATAAGGTTTCAGAACTTATTACAGAATTAGGAATCACATATCGTCTATTTTCAAAACTTCGAATAACTGTGTGCCTCAAGGTAATATCTTCTACCACTCCCCATTCGCTACTTCCTACTTTTAGCATATCGTTGACATGAAATGGCTTAAAAATAACAATGAATATACCACCTATAATATTTGAAAAAGCTTGCTGAGAAGCGAAACCAATAATTGCTGCAAATATACCAGCTCCGGCAAAAAGAGTTACGCCTATACTATGTAACGCAGGAATTGAGTAGAAAACAATAATGATTGCAGTTATTATAAATGTAAACCTTATAGCGTTTCTAAAAAATTTATAATTGGTTTGATCCATTTCACCAAATCTTTCAGATTTTTCAAAATGACGTTTTAAAAATCCTAAAGTCAGCTTAGAAAGGATTATTGCGACCACTATAATCCCAATAATAAAGATTAAGTATTTAAAATCTTTGAGAATACCCATATAAGTATTCATAGATTCATTAATATTTAAAAAGCTATTCATTTAATTTAAATCTTCTTTTTTTATTATTTTTTGTATCAAAAGCTCTTTTAGTACTATTTCTGTCATATCACTCATAAATGGAAATTCATTTCTAGTGTCTGAAACATAAGCTTTTATTCTCATTTTTAAATAGCTTCTTCTTTCTTTAACCTCATTGACAAAAATAATAACTATTGGCTTATTGAGATAAACATATTTAGAAACTTGAGCCGTTTCAATAGCTATTTTTCTTGCAGCAGTAGTATCTACATCAATAGGTAACCAAATTTCGGCCACCACTTGACAATTAGATTCTCCTGAATTTGAATTGGAAACAGCAGTATTTACTACTTCTGAATTAGGTACTGAAACCAAAGAATCGTCTTTAGTTACTATTCGTGTGCATCGTAATCCTATTTCTACTACTTCTCCATAATGATCGCCTACTTCAATTTTATCACCTACTTGAAAAGGTCGATCAAAAACAATCATAATTCCACCAAAAATATTTTTTAGAATATCTTGAGATGCAAAACCGATGGCAATACCAACTGATGCCATTACAGCTATTATCGTTTCAAAAGGAGGTTGAAAAATAACTGTAATTATAATTGTAATTGCAAAAATCCAACCTAAAATTTTTATAAAAGGCTCTATGCTTTTAAAAAGATATCTTTTTTCAGTGCTTTTTTCTGCTAATGAGCGTAATATTTTTGTTATTAAATTGATCGATATATATGTGATAATTAATATTATAATCGACCAAAATATTTTACCAAAAGAAAATATTTCACGAATGTTTTGGATGTTTTTTACTTCTTTCTTTATGTTACCAACTAAGGTACTGTCCGATTTTTGCTTTTTGAGTACAACAGGTGGAAAAGGATATTGTATAGCACTGTCTAAAGATTTTTGTTCAGTCGTTTTTACGATTGGTGTATCTATCTTAGAACTGTCGGGTGTTAAACCAACTACGAGAGCGTCAAATTGGGCATAACTATTGAAATTGACAAGTAAAAAAACAGATAAAAGAAATATGGTGGATAGCTTTTTCATCATTAATGAATAAAGTTTTTATTTTTTAATAAGTTGACGACCTGTCTATATAATAGTTGGTTAATAGTAAATTCGTTTTGTTCATTTTGATTGATTAAGCCTCTATCTTCAAGTACCATCAACTCCATTCTACTCTGCAATATAGTTTGATTAAAAATATGAGCATGTTCATCTATCGATAAATTTTCATGAAGAATTAATGCTTGCAGTGTAAATATGGGTTGCATAGATAATTTTTTTAGAAAAGAAAAGTCAAAATCTATCATATTACCTATGTAAATGGTATTATTCTCTACCTTTTTTGTTGATCTTAACCAATACAATAAAGCTAAACTTAGATTGCTGTCTGAAAATTTGTTTAATTGTTTGAAGAAATCATTCTTTAAAGCTTCTTGTTGTTCTTCTTCGCTGATTTTGTTCAGTTTAGCAGCATTTTTGGTGTTTTCTTCAAACTCAAATTGAATGTTGTATCCACTCACCCTATGCCGACTTAAAATTACATTTATAATTTGCTTTTCATCTAATGCTTTTAGAGTTACTACATTTCTATAGTACGATTCAATTAATAAAGTTTTATTTAAATAGTTCCATGCATATAATTTACAACTATTCAACCAAAATATTTCTTTACCTGTTTTTGATAAAATTTCTAAAAAAGATTTGATAGCTTGGAAACCATTTACTTCTCTCAGGAATAAATAATTAATATCTTCTAAAATTAGAATAGAGTCTTTGTACTTTTTAATCAATTGATCGCTCAGCTCTTCTATGGTTGTCGTTTTTAAATCAAAAATTTCATTGAAAGATACAATCAAATCTTTTTGACTGAAGATAGCTTTGTTCAGTTTGATACGTTTTACTCGATCACCTAAAACGTTGTTTTTTATGAAAAAATTAATACTTGTACTTGCTCCACTTCCTTTTTCACCCACCAAAACAGTAGCTGAATATCTACCATTTTTCCAATTATTGTAAGCATCGTTTAAGGCTTTCATCTCTTCTAATCGGCCTACAAAAAAACTTTCATCATCTATTGGTTCAATTCGATATAATCGTTGATAAACATAGGGTAATTTTTGAATGGCATTTTCTGTTTCCACTAGAAAATCAGCTAAAGCAGCCGTTATTTTTTGCTCTTTTTCTGCTAGTCCAAACTTGATTAAAGTTTTATCATACCACACAATAATCTTATGTGAATATAACTTATAAATGGCCTTGGCTTTTAAAAAGATTTTAGAGGCTTCGGCAAATACTACTTCTTTATAATTTTTAGTCTTCTTGAGGGCTTTGGCTTTTGCCAATGAAATTTTAAGATTTAAAATATTTTCATTGGTAGTCAGTCTATCAATTTCTGTATTTATTTCGTCAATACTGGTTTTTAAGCTATTATTAATTAAATTGTTAATAGCTCTTAGTCGGCTTATTATTTCCTCAGCTTTAGAGATACTTCTTTCCATTCCTTCAATAGCAAGGTCTTTTACAGCATCAAAATCTTTACCGTCTTTGGCGAAGGTAATTGCTGAATCTAAATTGTAGGTAACAATACTATTGATGTCTGAAATAGAAGTTCTTGCATCTTCTAATTGTTTTAATATCTCAGTCTTTAATTTTTTAGTTTTTTCTTGAAATTTTGGGAATGTACCAATTAGCACTAAACTCTTAGGATTAAAATGCTCTAGTTCAGTTTTCTTAAAAGCTCTTGTATAATCAGCAGTTCCGGCAATTATTCGAGGAGTTTTTATTTTTTCAATTTCATTTTTGATTTTTAGTTCCAGTCTATCAATCAAATAGGGAATGTTTTGATTGTATAATTTGTCAATACTTTCAGGAATTATATTAGTCGTCAACAAATGACTCAATTGTTCTTTTTCGACAATCAAAAAGCTGCTAAAGTCATCGATTGTTTCGGTTTGTTTACTATCTTTTATTCTATCAAAAGTATTGATAAACTGCTGTTTGATTTCACTAACTTGACCAATTATATTACTGTTTATACGAGTTTCACAGCTATTTTGCAAAAGTTCACCTTGCTGCAATGAAGTGTATATAATATGATATAACTCTAAATCCAATTGAAAATCATCCAACATAGCAAATAGTGTATTTTTCCACCCATTACTCAGTTTTAAATAATTTATTTGGAGGCTCTCACTCGTATTTTTTATTTTTGTTTCAGTAAAAGTATTGAAAGCCAATTCCATCGTACCCACTCTATCAAATGTTTCGCGATAGGCATTAATTTGAAGTTTTAATTTCAATTTAATTTCTCTTTCTAAAAATTTTTCTAATTCATCAATAGAGTTGTAAATTAAATTAAAATTATCAGTTGCAATTCTTTTAGAAACTTCAGCTTTTAAATCATCTAAAGTAATTTTATCTTTAGTTAATAAGTTGATTTGTTTATTAATATGTTGATCTATCTTCCAAACCTGATCGATAGTTTCTGTTCTTGAGGATAGTAATTTGGCATATTCTTCAATTAATGAATATGGAAATTGAAATTCAAAAAAGTTCGCATACAATCTTCTTAAAGGTATGTGATGCGTCCACATTTTTTCTTCTTTTTTATCTTTTCTAAAGGTATTGGCAATTCTTAGAGGAGTTTTTGAGAGCTTGTAAAAAAGCCTTTTTATAGGCTTTCTTAATTTTACACTTAATGTATCAGATTCTAAAACCTCAAATCGCTCCTTCTTTTGCGCAACGGTAATTTTTGCAGGAATTTTTTGCAATTCTTTATTACAAAAATTTATATAAGTTTTAAAATCGTCAATAAATCTATTTTCCTTTTTCTCAGGATAGTAAGTGCTAAGTAAATCGTAAAGTTTATTATTGGTATTATTGATTTCTTTTATAACACGAAGCTCTTCATGTTTCTTGATATCGCCGGCTAATCGATCTGAAAAATTATCGTAGATATCTTCCGCATCCTTCACAAATTTCCGCTGTTCTGCTATTTCTTCTTTAAAAAATGAAAAAAGAACAGGAAAAAACGATGCCTCAATTTGTTCATTCGTATCGTTATAAATCTCTTCCATATACAATTTTGTTCAGTTTGTTAAGTTATGAAAATTTTGTTGAAATGAAATAGGCAAAAAAAGAGGAGATTTTTCTTATGTTTTCTTTTCTGATGACTTAATTTCTAGTTAAAATTTATAGCTACAAGGATAAAGAATTCTTAATTAAAATCATCATCGACGTTTTAATTTTCTTAAAATTATTTAACATAGTTGCTTGTTTTTAATATTTTTTGACTTATCTTAGTGTTCTAAAATGTTGGTTATATCTAAAATTATCGTTATGAAATTATTCCAAACTCCTTTAAATAATAGCTTTCTTAAGTATATACCATCAAAAATATTTAGATTTTTTATTATTGGATTTCTTTCTTTTTTTAGTTTAAATGTTACTGCTCAAAGTATTACTAAGGGGATGGGTAATTTAGGTGATGATTATGTACTTGATATGGTGAATTATAATGGAACAAATTATTTATTTGCTATAATCGGTTCAAGTAATGACTCTACTATTTATATAGGAAACAATAAGATTAAATTAAATTGTTTTAATCCAGCTATTATTGCTATGGATGATAGCTTTAATGTAATTAATTCATATTGTTTTGAAAATCCTGCTGGAATTAGACCTTCAATAGTATATTATGAAAATGGTAAAATTTTGTATGACACATTGCATAATAGTATTATAGTTGGTGGGAGTTTTAGAGGGCAAATTTTATTTGGAACAGATACATTAAAATCAAATGATCAATTAAATAGTTTTTTTATTGCAAAATTTGATTCAAACTTAACTCCTATTTGGGCAATAAGTGGAGAGTGTAATACATCCACAAATGCAGCATCCTCAACCGTTAATGATATTGCAGTTGATAAGGATGGAAAAATATTTGCTGCCATTGAGGCAGATAAAAAAAGGGAGAAATTATGTCTTTTTAATGATAGTATCAATACTATTGGTAGAATTAATATTGATACAAATGGTAATGTAGAAGTTTCAAAAATAGTTCCTAGTTTAATTACCATTTCTAATAACAATCATACTTTGTGGATGCTGGATGACTACCAACTTTTGGAGCTTTATAATGACACCATGCAATTGGTTGATTCGAGATTTGACACCGTAATATGGCAAAAAAACATCAGTTATTCTCCCAACACTAGATTTTTAGCTGTTGACAAAAAACATCAATCGTTTTATTTAATTCATCATACCAATTTTGATCAATTAAAAAAGTACGATTTTGATGGTAATTTAATTTGGCAGAAAAGCATTTCCAATTTAAAAGTACCGTTAGGACTAGATGTAACTCCTGATGGTGAAAAAATCTATATTTCAGGATTTTCAAATAACTCTTGGCATAATATATATGTAGTAGATAGCAGTGGTAATTATTTAGAAAGTGCTAATTGGGCGAATGATTTGCAATGGGGCAATTCTTTAATAATTAAAAATAGGACCGTTCAGATTAGTAAAAATAAATTGTATTTGACATTTGAGTCTTATTCTGATACTTTAACTTTTGGTAATGATACATTCAATTATTCTAAAACCAGAAGATACGATATTTATATTTCAATTATAGACATCGATCAAATAATTACGAATGTTTCTGATCTTAAAAAAATAGCAGATTCTCCTTTTAATGTTTATCCAATTCCGACAAATGGAGTTATTCATGTAGAAGGAAATCAGGAAGTTGATAATATTAAATTATATAGCATTGGAGGTAAATTAATTAAAATTAATTACTCTGAAGGCTATAAAACAATTCACCTTCCTACTAATTTAGAAAAAGGCATTTATTTTTTAAAAATATATTCGAATCAACAAGTTTACAATGTAAAAATTATATACTAATCTAAAAATTAAAATCATGAAAACCAAAATTTTAATACTATTAATTTTCGCTTCTAATTTAATTTTCAGTCAAGGTACAGAAGAAAAATGGCCTGAAATTAATAATTCATCGGAGGCTAATTATTTTCATAAAAAAGCTGCTTTTTACGAATGGTTTAATAAAGTAAGTGATGATTCTTTGCTAATGGATACCATTAATAAAACTCCCTATTATAAGCAATTTAGACGCTTTGAGGCACATTATGAAGGAATGCTTGATCCTGAAGGTACTTTTGATACTTATGGTAAAGAAATGAATAATTATGTGAACTCTAATAATAAAGCTTCATCTAGTAATTGTTCTGGTAATACGTGGAAATTTGCAAGTTTTAGAAAAGCATCTGGTATTGGAGTTTCTAGTAATGCAGGTATGGGAATTATTGTTGAATTATGGGTTAATCCGAATAATCATAATCACATTTTAGCTGGCACCAATGCTAGTGGATTATGGAAAACTACTGATGGCGGACAAAATTGGGTGAACATAACGGATGTAATTGGTTTACCTTTTGGTATAACTGCAATCGCAGTTCATCCAACTAATCCTAATATTATCTATATTGGTACAGGAATGAATGGTCATATTGCTTATTTTCAATATGGTTATGGTATTTATAAATCAATTGATGGAGGATCAACTTGGAATACCACATCAGTTAATTTTATTGGAAACGATTTAGCAGTCGTCCGAAAAATAATAATAGACCCAATTGTACCTCAAAATGTTTATGCACTTGTAAATAGACAAGGTTCCCCTTATTTACCTAGCGGGTTTTATAAAAGTACAAATGGATTTGCAACTCATAATGCTCCACGGTTTATTTTCAATCCTATGGATATGATAATGAAACCAAATAATGCATCTAATATTTATATTGCATCTGCAGATAGTATGTACTATTCTACAAATGGAGGGTTATCTTTTACTACATACCCAACCGTATTTAATCAACCTGATATTGGTTGTATAAGAAGCATAAAATTAGCTAATAGTATTAAAAATCCAAATTCATTATTAGTTATGCATAAATCTTTGGATGATACATGTGGTCCTGTGGAAAAAGCTGGTGTTGAAGTATCTTATAATAATGGACAAAATTGGAATTTTATGGTTAAACTATATGAGGGTTCACAAGGTGGCTTTGCAGCTTCACCTTCTGATAGTTCTATATTTTATAATGGCCCTGTAACTTTAGTTTATAAATATGTTAGAGATAATATGGATAGTGTTCAACTCAGAACAAATGCTGCAAATGGCTCTCAACTACATGATGATAAAAGGACTATTTTGGTAATTGACTCCAATGGTCAGGATATTATTTTTGCTGGTACTGATGGAGGAGTTGGAAGAACTGTTTTATGTGGTTCATCTAAATGTTTTAAAAATATTAGTGGAAATAATTTGACGATTACTCAGTTTCATGGAGTAGCTCTTCATGATAATGATAGCAATGTTTTTTATGGTGGAGCTCAGGATGGAAATACTGGTGAAACTTTTGATAATGGATCTACCTGGGATTTTACCGCTGGAGGTGATATGGGTGATGCTCTTTATAGTAGTACTTCATTAACTAAAATTGCAAAAATGAGCTATGGTGCTGCTTTTTATTATAACTCTACAAATGCTGCTGCCCCTAGCTCATATAGTAGTCGTTTAGATCGCCATCCAAACAATGACAGTCTAATATTTGCAGGTACAAAACATTTATTTCGTAGAAACCCTAATATCATTACAACTCCTGAATGGGAGAAAATACTAACAGTAGGTGATACTAATTTTGACAGGGGACAAGGTGTGGTAGATTTTACTATATGCGATAGTGACCCAAAAAATATAATAGTTTCTACTGATAATTGGACAGCTCCGTCATTTGCTGCACAAGGCGCTTTATTTAAGACAAATGTTCAAAATCCTCATCCAATCTTTGGATGGACAGATATTACTCCTGCGGTTCCAGGACTGGGATATGGAAAAATTCAGGCTGTAGAATTTGATCCAAATAATCCAGACCGAATTTGGATAGGAATTGATGGTTTTTCTTCCGCAGGAACAGAACGAATTTTTTATAATGACAATGGTGGAGCTGATAATTCTTATCCTGGTGGTTGGGTTGATTTTAGTGCAGGATTACCCAATTTACCCATTCAAGAAATTCAATATCAAAGAGGAAGTAATGATTTATTGTACGCTGCCACAGATGTAGGTATTTTTTATAGAGATGCAACAATGAATCAGTGGGAATGTTTTAATAATGGCTTGCCCTCGGGTGTGCCATTTGATATTGATATCAGTTATTGCACTGGTAAAATTGTTGCTGGTTATTACGGTAGAGGCGCATATAAAAACAATATTCTCAATATTCCTTGGGAAATAAATACCAATACTACTTGGAATGAAAAAAGATGGTTAAGTGTAGATTTATATGTTAAGTCTGGTAAAACATTGACTATTAAAGATTCCCTTTTAATTTATCCCAATGTAAAAATTATAGTAGAGCGTGGAGGTAAATTAATTATAGATGGTGGTACATTGACTACAACTTGTAGTGATCGTTTTTGGCATGGTATAGAAGTATGGGGCGATGCTGCTCAATGGCAAGAATCAGCAGGAATACAAGGAGAATTAGTAATGAAAAATGGTGCACTTATTGAGAACGCCTATGAAGCAGTTGGTCTTGTAAAAACTAATCCTGATGGGTCAAATAATTTTGCTTATACAGGTGGAATCATCAAGGCTTCCAATTCTACCTTTAGAAATTGTAGAAGAGCCGTTCGTTTTTACAGTTATCACAATATGCAGGGAAGTACAACTTTCCCAAATAAGAGTTATTTCTATAAAATGATATTTGAAACAACTGATTTATTAAAAGAAGAAGATAAACCTGCCACTTTTGTTTCCTTACACGCAGTTGATAAAGTTCCATTTTATCAATGTACTTTTAGAAATACTGTTCCCTATTTATACAATGAAAATGAGAGAGGTTCAGGTATTCAAAGTTGGGATGCAACTTATTCTGTAATTCCTACTTGTAGCAGTACACCGCCTTCTAATAGTCCTTGCCCACTTGGCAATATACAGATGAGTACTTTTAAAGGCTTGTACTATGGAATCGATGCAAGAGCAATTAATCCAATGAATCCAATTTATGTGGATTATGCTCAATTTGAAAATTGTATTAGAGGAATTTATCAAAAAGGTATCAATTTTACTTCTTTAACTCGTAATGAGTTTGTAATTTCTGCTGCCAATGTTTCTGATGTATATGGAATTTATTCTGAGGGATGTTACGGATATCAAATAGAAGAAAATTCTTTTAATGGTCCAGGTTCTGGAGCACAAAGAACCGTTGGTATTTGTATTTATCAATCAGGTACTTTTGATGATGAGGTTTATAACAATACATTTGATGAACTATATGTCGGAGCATTAATAATGGAACAAAATGGAATTGAATATTCTGTTGGAGAAGGTTTAGAATTATTATGTAATGATTTTACCTCTTTTGAGTATGCCATTGCATTAACAAGTAATGGAGTGATGGACTATAATCAAGGTTCAATGAGTGATCCAACAGGAAATACATTTCAACCAGAGTGTTTTAGTGGTAGTGGTTCTGAATCGGAGTTATATATTGACCCAAGTTCATATCCATATGAATATTATCATCATGATGATGTAATTACTGAGCCTTTGTGCTTCACATCACCGCAAGTTACTACTTTCAATACTGGACTCGCTTACACGAGTAAGGTCAATGAATGTCCTTCTAAATTAGATGCTTTTTGTCCGGACTGCTCTATTAGTATACCTACAGGATTAGGTCGAAGTTCTTCCAATAATTCAACAGTTTCTAATTATGAAATGAAATCTAAGATAAGAACATTCTATAAAGACACTGTTATTTCTAATGCAAGAGACAGTATCCTAGACTATTTAGGAAAAAATAATCTAGGTTTAATGAATGATTATATTTTAGCAGCTGTTGAATTGCAAAAAGGTAATAAATCCTCTTTTAGGAAAGCTTCAACTAATTTAAAAAGTAAGGGAAATTATTTGCCGATTTTAGATGTATTAGATTGGTTAGAGAATAATTCTATTAATAGCAAATCTTCAAGTAATAGTCAATTAATTGCTGCAGCAAATTCAAAAAAGTATGGTAACGCCAATGCAGAAAATATATTGTCATTGATTAATAATAGTGCTTTTCCTGAAGTATTTGTATATCCTAGAAAGAAAAAAGTGAAAGGAAATTCAAATATTTCAAAGTCTGCCAAAGATCTGGAAAGCTTAAAATTTGGAATTGATGTTTTTCCTAATCCTGCTAAAGAACAAGCTACGATAACTTATCATTTTGAAAGTCAAAAAGAGCGCGAGATTGAAGTGTTAAACAACAAAGGTGTTGTTATCGATATTCTGACCATAAGTAATAAGTCTGGTCAAATTAATGTTGATTTATCAAATTGGGCAAAAGGAGTTTACTTATTTGTCGTGAAAAATGAGGGAGAATCTAATTTTATAAAACGATTGGTGGTAACTCAATAAAATTCAATTATTAACCAAAGGAAAGGGCTGTTAAAAACAGCCCTTTTTTTATTATTTATATACCAGTATAATTAAAAGGTGTAATCTTTTTCAATTCTTCTTTTACTTCTTTAGAGATATTTAATTGATCAATAAAATCTTGTATAGATTTTTTAGTGATCTTAGAATTGGTTCTTGTCAAATCTTTTAATGCTTCATAAGGTTTTGGATAGCCTTCTCTACGCAATACTGTTTGAATAGCTTCTGCCACTACCGCCCAATTGTTATCTAAGTCTTCAGCTATTTTATCTTTATTAATAATGAGTTTACCTAAACCATTTTGTAAAGATTTTAAACCAATTAAACTATGTCCAAAAGGTACACCTACATTTCTTAAAACCGTAGAATCTGTTAAATCTCTTTGTAATCTACTAATAGGTAATTTTGCTGAAAGATGCTCAAAAATAGCATTGGCAATTCCTAAATTCCCTTCTGAATTTTCAAAATCGATAGGATTTACTTTATGTGGCATAGCTGATGAACCAATCTCTCCTTCTTTAATTTTTTGTTTGAAATAATCCATCGAAACATAGGTCCAAATATCTTTATCTAAATCTAATAAAATGGTATTGATTCTTTTAAAAGCATCAAATAATGCAGCTAAATTATCGTAATGCTCTATTTGTGTTGTAGTTTGAGACCTTTTCAACAATAACTTTTTATCTACAAAATTGTTGGCAAAATCTTTCCAATTGATTGATGGATAAGCCACTTGATGTGCATTGAAATTTCCAGTAGCACCACCAAATTTTGCTGAAAATGGAATTTGCTGCAACTGTTGCATCTGAACTTTTAATCGTTCTACAAATACATAAATTTCTTTCCCCATTCTTGTTGGAGATGCAGCTTGACCGTGTGTTCTAGCTAAAAGTGCAATGTCCTTCCAATCATGAGAAAGTTTTTCTAACTCATTTATAGATTGTTCTATTTCAGGAATTATAACTTCTTGAACAGCATGTTTAATAGAAAGCGGAATCGCAGTATTATTAATATCCTGACTTGTCAATCCAAAATGGATAAATTCAGAGCTTTCACCCAAGTCTAAAGATGCAATTTTTTCTTTAATAAAATATTCTACTGCTTTTACATCGTGATTGGTCGTTTTTTCAATTTCTTTAATTCGAAACGCATCTTCATCAGTAAATTGAAGGTATAATTTTCTTAAATCACCGAAAGTCTCAGCTTTTACATTTTTTAATTGAGCTAATGGCAATTCGCATAAGGCAATAAAATACTCTATTTCAATGAGTACTCTGTAACGAATCAACGCCGATTCCGAAAAGAATTTTTCTAATGATTCAGTATGTCTTCTATATCTTCCATCAATTGGTGATATAGCATTTAAGCTATTGAATTCCATTTTGTTGAGTAAATTGTAAGCTGCAAAGGTATTTATTCTTTCTCTAAGTTTTGAAGTTCTTGCTTTACAAACTGCATCAAACTTTTAACGTAATCTACTGAAAAGTCAAATTGGATACCAGCGGTTTCATAAATCTCAGGAATAGATTGTGTATATCCCAATTTTAAGGCAGCCTTATATTGTTGAAGTCCTTTCTTTTTATCCTCTTTGTAGTTTTTCCAAATAGCAATAGCGCCCAATTGAGCCATACCATATTCAATATAATAAAATGGTACTTCATAGAGATGTAATTGTCTTTGCCAATTATTTAGTTTTATTTCTTCAAAACCTTCCCAATTAGTGATTTGACTTCCTAATCCATCAGTAATTTTTTTCCAAGCAGCATACCTTTCTTCATTAGTATGTTTAGGATTTTCATATATCCAATGTTGAAACTTATCAATGGTGGCTACCCAAGGCAATGTAGAAATAACACCAATTAATTGCTCTTTTTTGGCACGTTTAAGCTCAGATTTATCTGTAAAAAAAACGTCCCAATAATCCATGCTAATCAACTCCATACTCATAGAAGCTAATTCGGCAACTTCGGAAGGTGTACTTTGAAAATCAACCAATTCTAAATCTTTCATTAAGAAAGAGTGTATGGCATGACCACCTTCATGCATGAGTGTTACCATATCTCTAAAAGTGCCCACCGCATTCATATAAATAAATGGAATTCCACTTTCATAAAGAGGATAATTAAATCCTCCTGGTGCTTTACCATCTTTAGATTCTAAATCCAAATAACCCAACTTGTCCATTGTTTTTAAACAATCGCCAAAAAATGGGTCAATTTTATCAAATACTTGAATTGCTTTCGTAAGCAAATCTTTGCCATCTTCAAAAGGTTTTAGAGGATCTTTTCCGCTTACATCTACATACTTATCCCATGGTCTTAAATGGGTGAGCTGTAATTTATTTTTTCGATCCAATTCAATTTCTGAATTAATTGGAACAACTTCCTTTTCTATACTATTATGAAAATCAAAACAGTCTTCAACTTTATAATCAAATCGGCCTAAAGCAGCAAACATATAATCTCTATAATTAGTGAAATTTGCATTTTTAGCTACTTGATCTCTGAGTAAAATTAAATCCGTATAAAGTTGATTCAGTTGATTTTGGTCTAATTTTCTTCGCTGATTAATTTTCTTAAAAACAGTTTCTCGTTTTTCTCTATTGGTATCTTCTAAAAACTTAGCTGCCTTTTGCATGGTCATTTTTTCACCATCTATCTCTACCATCATATTGGCTGAAATTGACCCAAATTCTTGAGATTTTTGTTCGAGTTTTGTTTGGATAGGAATATTTTCTTCTCTAAAAATTTCCACTTTTTTTCTCAAACCTCTCAGCATGATTTCATACTTTCTACCCTCTAAATCATTTAAAAATGTAGAATTTAAAAGCTTTAAATCTAATTGATTGCTAATAGGAGCTATTTTTGGACTTATTTCACTGACAAAATAGTTAAAAGCTTCTTGAAGTTCTTTGTTTTTGGTGTCGATATTCATTTTGATATATCGCCAAGCCATATCTTCCTCTAAAAAAGCGTCCAATTCATTTTTGTCTTTTAACCAATGAGTTAAATCAGACAAAGAATTAATTTCTCGATTCAATAGTTCATCAAAAAAAACAGAAATGGTATCCCATCCTGAGTTTTCAGGATTAATCTCTAATTTTTTTGGCAAATAATCTCTAGTGACAGAATTAGTTTTTGTCATATTTTAGTTTTTTAGTCTTAAAAATAGGTGTTTAACCTATAGAATCATTCTTGACTATTTGCTACCTGTAGATTTTTTGGGTTGAGTCTTAGTTTTAGCAGCAGTTTTTTTAGGAGCGGCCTTTTTTGATTCCTCTTTCACAGCTTTAGCTACTTTTTTCTCTTTACCTGCGGTGGTAATTGCCTTTGCAGGTTCTTTTTTCTTACCCTTTTTATCAGCTACATCTTTCTTGTCTTCCGTAGCTTTAGCAGAGGAAGGCTTGTCATCCGTAGCTTTTTTATCTTTCGAAGCTTTAGCTTTCTTGTCCTTTGAAGCTTTCGTGTCTTCCTTAGCTTCTTCATCTTCAGCTGCTGCATCCAAAAGTCCTGTTTCTACTAAAACATTATACCATTGTATCAATTTTTTGATATCTGAAGCATATACTCTTTCCTTATCATAGTTAGGAAGTGCTTCTTCTAACTTGGCTGACAATTCAGTAGCTGATGCTTTATGACTAATGGTAGCTTTACCATTTTCAATTTTTTTCAAAGATTCAAAAACTTCAGACAATAAAATATCCTCATCATTGGTGTAAATACTGATGTCTTCTAAGGCTGAAATTTGCTGTGTTGAATAAACTGGAAAGCGTTTATTATCAATTAGAGATTCAGCTATTAAGCCATTTTTGGTCTGTGAAACCACTTTGTGTAAACCTGGTTTACCTGAAATAGATATAATTCCTTTAATATTCATTCTTTTATCGTTTGCTGCAAATATACATAATTGTCTGTATCAACAATCAATTGTAGAAGAAAGCAACAAATACATATTTTTTTCGTCCATAGACTATATTATATTTGTACTTTAGAGCGATATTTTTACATCCACAATTAATCTTTGAATGAAACACTTTTACAAAATTGTTTTTTGCTTCATTTTCACTTGCTTATCTGCATCTTTGTATGCCACGCATTATATGGGAGGAGAAATAACATGGAGATGTTCTTCCACTAATCAATATATTTTTACTGTAAAAATTTATTCAGATTGCAATGGAATTGATTTTAATAACAATTCTATTAACTTGCAAGTGAGCAATTATCCAAATCCTGGAAATACAACTAATTTTAATATTCCTAGGAAAGGTTTAAAAAATGATATTAGTGCCACCTGTGGAGCTGTTGATCCATGTAGCATTACTGGGCCCGGTCTACCTTCTATCGCTGGAGCTATTGAAGAGCATGTTTTTGAAAATACCACTCCAATTGCATTAAGTGGTGTGCCTGGAACCAATGGTTGGATTTTTACTTATGATGGATCAACCAGAAATAATGCCTTATCAAATATATTAAATCCCGGTGGCCAAGGAATGACTTTGAGAGCTAAAATGTTTGCGTTTAACAATCAAAATGCTTCAACTTGTTATGATAACTCACCTAATTTTTCTGAAATTCCTGCTTCTGTTCTCTGCGTAGGAGATGAATTTACTTACAATCATAATGCTCAGGATGACGAGTTAGATTCATTAGTATATTCATGGGCTCGTCCATTAGATGATTTTAGTGGTCTATTTGTGGAAGGCTCAAATCCTCCGGCGGTAAACTTTGTTGCTGGTTATAATTTTAGTTCTCCTTTTCCTGGTATTTCTCAAGATGCACGCAACATACCTGCTTCTTTAAATACTACCAATGGAGAAATTACCTATAAATCGTTTACATCAGGAGCTTTTGTTTCGGTAATTAGAGTAGAAGCCTATCGATGTGGTCAAAAAATAGCTGAGGTTTATAGAGATATACAGACAGTATTGCTTAGCACTGCGGTTTGTCCTGCCAATGATCCACCATTTATTAGAGCTCCATTTCAATCATCCCCAGGGGTTTATAATGTTTATAGAGATACCGTAAAAGCAGGAGATTTAGTTACTTTTAATTTGCAAGCAACTGATTTCCCTTCTACTTCTAATCCAAACACAGATTCTGTTTTTGTCTTTGCAAGTGGTCTTCAATTTGGTGCTAATTTTACCAATCCAAATACTGGTTGTTTAAATCCACCTTGTGCTACTTTATCTAATCCGTTACCAGGTAAAGGGTTTTTAGCTTATCAAAGCACTTTTAGCTGGCAAACTACTTGTGATCATATCTCTTTTAATGATGGATGTGTTTCCTTAAACAATACTTACAATTTTGTAATTAGAGCTACAGATAATTCTTGTCCTGCGCCAGGTCAAAGAGTAACAACCATATCCATAACAGTTTTAGCTGATGAATTAGTAGAGTCGCCTGATATTTATTGTTTGAGTGTGAAGCAAAATGGTGATGTAGATATCAATTTTAGCCAACCGGTAGATACCACCAATTCATTTGATGCTTGGTTGATTTATAGTGGTCAAAACCCAAATGGACCATTCACATTAATTGATAGTATTTTAAATTACAATACTTTAACTTATACTCATGTGGGTGCTGGAGCTGATGTAGCACCGAGATATTATTATGTTAGAAGTAGATCAGGATGTTTAGGCAGAGTAATTAATGTCGCTAAAGATACTATTTCCACAATGTTTGTAACTACAGCAATGGATACAGCAAACTCTTGTGTTCGTTTAAACTGGAATAGACACAATCCAAGAGGAGCCGCAAGCAGCACTTATAGAATATTCAGAAATGGTGTTCAAGTGGCTACGGTACCAGCTGGAGATACCACATTTTGTGATCCGCTAAGTAGCTGTTCAGACACTTTATTTTATCAAATTAGAAAAAATAATCCATTAGGAAGTTGTCAATCAAGATCAAATGTAGATGATTTTATATTTGTAGGGGATAATCCTGTTGCTGATTTTTCTTTTACCACTGGATGCGCTTATGATACTGTTTACTTTACTGATTTATCGACAATTGCCACAAATTCTATTGTAAATTGGTTTTGGGATTTTGGTGATGGATTGGGTACTTCTATAGCCCAAAATCCATTTTATACTTATGCTTCTGCAGGGTCATATACTGTTACTTTAGTTGCTCAATCTGCTATTGGATGTACCGACACAGTAAGAAAAGTTGTAATCTTAGATCCTTTGCCTTTGGCAGATGCGGGTTTAGATACTTCTTTTTGTGCAGGACAAGGTGTAACTATCGGTGGTGCACCCACAACCGCATTAGGAAATAAAGTGCTATGGTTTCCATCTACAGGATTGAATTTTGATACTGTATTTAATCCTATTGCTAATCCTATTGTTACCACATCCTACACTTTAATAGTAACGGATGCAAAAGGATGTATTTCTTCAGATACTGTTTTGGTTACAGTCAATCCATTACCCATAGCTGATGCAGGACAAAATTTGGCGATATGCTTAGGAGATTCACAACAAATAGGTGGAAATCCTTCAGGACCAATTGGTGCAACTTTTATTTGGACACCAACTACAGGATTATCCAATCCTAATATTGCAAATCCATTTGCTTCACCTTCAAGTAATACAAGATATATTTTAACGGTGGTCTCATCTCAAAACTGTTTAGTAAGAGACACGATGGTGGTTTCTGTAAATCCAATTCCATTCGTAGAAGCAGGAAGAGATACTGCTGTTTGTGATAATGAGCCTGTTTCTATTGGTGGTTCACCTTCAGGGCCCATTGGAGCAATTTATGCATGGTCGCCTGCAATAGGATTAAATAATCCTACAATTGCTAATCCTATAGTAACTACAAATATTACAACAACTTATATTTTAACGGTAACTGATTCCAATGGTTGCTCGGCAGTAGATTCTGTAAGAATTGAGACACATCCTTATCCAATAGCTGATGCAGGTTTACCTTTTGCAACTATTTGTTTTGGAGATAGAGTTCAATTAGGAGGGAATCCAACAGGACCAATAGGAGCCACTTATCTTTGGACACCTGCTACTTTTTTAAATAGCGATATAATTGTTAATCCAATAAGTACACCGCTTAATTCTTTAAATTATTACGTTGCAGTAACAGATACTTTTGGTTGTGCTAGTGTAGATTCTATTTTTGTAAATGTTAGACCACTGCCATTGGTTGATGCAGGCCTTGACCAATTTATTTGCAATGGTGTAGGTGTAAAAATTGGTGGTAATCCTACTGGACCTGCTGGTTCTACTTATTTATGGTCACCAGCAATAGGATTATCTGATCCAACAATTGAAAACCCAACAGCTAATCCTCTTGTAACTACTTCTTATACAGTTGTAGTTGTAGATACAGCAGGCTGTGTAGATTCTGCTTCTGTTTTAGTTACAGTTAATCCATTGCCATTAGTAAACGCAGGCGGTGATACAGAAATATGTTTAAACGATTCTGTGGTAATTGGTGGATTGCCAACAGGGCCAATTGGATCAATTTATGAGTGGATGCCTGGAACTGGTATAAATGATATCACTATAGCTAATCCTACTGTTTCACCTGCTACATCTACCGAATATATTGTAATTGTAACAGATTCAAATGGTTGTTCGGCTCAAGATACTGTATTAATTACGGTTAATGAATTGCCAATAGTAGAAGCAGGCGATTCTGCTTATTTATGCCCTGGTTTTTCGTTGCAATTAGAAGCGAGTGGAGCCAGCACTTATCAGTGGGATTTTAGCACTACCTTAAGCAGTTTAACTATTGCAAGACCTCAAGCATTTCCATTAATTTCTACTTTCTATTTTGTTACTGGAACAGATATTAATGGTTGCATGAATCGTGATTCTGTTTTTGTAGATGTTTCATCCACTGTGCCAACGGAAGCTGGAAATGATAAATTAATTTGTTTGGGAGATGAAGTGCAAATCGGAACATCCAATCAATCACCTGCAGGAACAAGCTTTTTGTGGCAACCATCAATAGGTTTGGATGATCCTACTTTAGAAATGCCGATGGCTTCCCCAAATACAACGACTAATTATTTTTTATACACTTTAAATGATACCTGTAGCGGCATAGATTCTATGACAGTAATTGTAAATCCTGTACCTTATGCAGATTTTGATATTGATTTTATTGCGAATTGTGATGGTTTAAGAAGTGAAGTAACCAATCTTTCTGTTAATGCCTTTGACTACTTTTGGAATGTTAATGGATCAGATGATACCATCAATGCCTTTGAACCGCAATTGCAATTAAATTATGATATTACTAATTTAGTAACATTGATTGCAGAGAATAATAATTGCTTTGATACCACTACTAAAAGTATTGACATAGCAGCTTTAGAAAATTATTTAGATTTAATAAAAACAAATGTCTTTACTCCTAATGGTGATGGAATAAATGATTTATTTAAAATCTCATTTAAAGGTGAATTTATTAGTTGTTCTGAAATCCAAATTTTTAATAGATGGGGAGAAACTGTTTATCAATCAAATGCTGAAAGAGGCGGATGGGACGGTAGAACACAGAGTGGAGAAAAAGCACCGTCGGGAACCTATTTCTATGTAATTTCAATTGGAGAGACTCAGGTTAAAGGAAGTGTATTCTTGACAAGGTAATATTAATTTGAGTTCAATTTCATCACATTTTAAATGAAGTACAACAAACTCACTCAGAATGATATTGATCAGTTAACTCAAATTTGCAAGAAATTTCAGTTAAACGATCAGTCGGATAATTTTGAAAAATACACCAAGGATTATACAGAAGATTTAGCTTTTGCACCAGAATTGGTTTTGAAACCAAATTCTACCCACGAAGTGAGTGAAATCATTAAATATTGCAATAACAATTTAATTCCTGTTACCCCAAGAGGTGCAGGGACTGGATTAAGTGGAGGTGCCTTAGCTGTAATTGGAGGTGTTTTAATATCTTCTGAAAATTTAAATAGAATTCTAAGGATTGACGAAGATAATTTACAAGTAATTGTAGAGCCTGGTGTAATTACTGAAGAATTACAAAATGCTGTAAAAGAGAAAGGCTTATTTTATCCGCCTGATCCTGCGAGTAAAGGCAGTTGTTTTATTGGAGGTAATATCGCCGAAAATTCAGGCGGACCTAAAGCGGTGAAGTATGGGGTTGTTAAAGATTACGTGCTCAATTTAGAAATGGTTTTGGCAAGTGGAGAAATTATTTGGACAGGAGCTAATGTTTTAAAAAATGCGACAGGCTATAATTTAACTCAATTAGTGGTAGGTAGTGAAGGAACTCTAGGTTTTGTTACCAAGATTGTTTTGCGACTAATTCCTCATCCACAATTGACAAATTTGATGTTGGTTCCTTTTAAAAATACAGCAGATGCTGCCAAAGTAGTTAGTGAGATTTTTAAAGCTGGAATTACGCCCTCAGCTATGGAATTGATGGAAAGAGACGCAATTGTTATGGCACAAGCTTTCATCAATGACTATTCATTGCGTTTGGATGACGATATAGAAATGCATTTATTAATTGAGGTGGATGGTAGCCATCAAGAAATCTTAATGCAAGAATTAGAGAAAATTTATCAAATTGTTGAAAATTATGATTGTGGTGAAGTTTTAATAGCAGAATCCGAAAGTCAGAAAAATGATTTATGGCGATTGAGAAGAGTAGTAGGAGAGGCTGTTAAAAAGCAATCTATTTATAAAGAAGAAGATACTGTAGTTCCTAGAGCTGCACTACCTGAATTATTAAAAGTTGTAAAATCTATTGGAACTAATTATGGTTTTCGTTCCGTTTGTTACGGACATGCGGGTGATGGAAATTTGCACATCAATATTTTAAAAGACAATTTATCGGATGAACATTGGAAAAACGAGATTCCAAAGGCTATTAGAGAATTGTTTGTTGAGGTAAAAAAAATGGGTGGAACATTATCTGGAGAGCATGGTATTGGCTTGGTTCAAAAGGAGTATATGGATATCATGTTTAATGAAACTCAAATCAATATAATGAAAGGAATTAAAACTGTTTTTGATCCCAATCACATTATGAATCCTGGAAAAATATGGGAGTAGAATAAATTAATTAGGGAATAACTGAATAAGTTAATTTATTTTCTTAATTACAAAATTAAAGGTATGTATAATTTATATTATGTTTATCTATCATTTCATTAATTAAAGAATCATCATTCAATGTAATTTGATAAATAGTATTAAGATCTTGTATTTTATACAGAAGTTCATCAATTAGTACAGGTATTCCTAAATGATTCTTTTTGCATCTGGGACAATCTTGATAGTTTTCAGGGGATCTTTCTTCATTATAATTTAATGCAGCTGAAAAATAAATTTCAAAAATATTTATAACCTGATTATTTATAAATATCTTATCATGAAAATCAATTTTACTTCTCAATGAATTTTCTAATATATTATGAACTTGTTCAAGTGAGTTGTATATTAGAATTAAATTCTCATTATCTATTATAAATTTCTTTGTATGATTGTTTGATTTTCAATACTTAAATGTAAAATATTTGTTATAGCAGCTGCTCCATTTGAAGATTTCAATTGTATTAATTTTAATTCTTCTCTAACAATTTCAAATTGAGTAATTAAATTTCTATACTTACGATTATTAAAATCTTGAGTTTTTTGTAACTTAAATTGTTTGTTTAAGTTTTCATTCGCTTCAATTTGTGATTGCAATGCTAGGTAAACCAAAATAGAACCTACTAATCCAATTATTGGAGCTGTAATACCACCAATAGTATCTCCAATTTCTCCAGTATTTGTAAAATCAATTCCAATACTGAAAGCTGTAAAAATAAAAGGAAATAATACAGTAAGAAGAATTCCTAAAATTAATGTTATAGTCGCCAATTTTTTCATTGGATTCTTTGATTTGGAGTCTCTATCTGCAAATTCAGCCTTTTTATATGGAATTTTTTCTTGTGGCAATCTTGTGGCAAAAATTTTATTTAAGTTGTAACTAATTTTTTTTAAGTTAGTTGAGATGATTGTTGTGCCCGGAGGGGGATTTGAACCCCCACATCCATACGGATACATGGCCCTCAACCATGCCTGTCTACCAGTTTCAGCACCCGGGCAAATTTTGTTCTTTGATAAGTCAAAAGTAGATGATTTTTTGACTATAAACTAAAAATCCCCTCGAGTATTCGAGAGGATTTCAGTGACTTGTCTGGGGTTCGAACCCAGGACCCCATCCTTAAAAGGGATGTGCTCTACCAGCTGAGCTAACAAGTCCTGCTTTGTTAAGCGGTTGCAAATATAAAACGATTATTCTAACTGACAAAGCAGAAAGGGTGGATTTTTTGTCTTTTTTTTATTTATTTTATATCTTCAATACTTTCAAATATTTAGCCTATTATTTTTGTGTGTTCAAATGGCTTTTCTCTGTCAAATAAGTAGCGATAAGTGCAAAGTGTTCTTAATTTTGTTGCTCCTAAATTCTCAATTACATGAATCATCTTCGGATTGAAGTCTCCAATCCAAGTTATCACCACATCTTTATATCTATTTTTAATAGCAACTTGTTTTTTTATACTATTAAATAAAGCACCCTCCAAACCTTTACTTTGATGCGCTGGATCAATTCCAAAAGCTAATCCAAAAAAAGTATCGCAAACACCCATTTGCTGATAAATGAAAAATTTTAATTTTCCCCACCAATTAAAGTTATCGCCTACTTTTTTAAATATTTGATTGATTTCAGGTAATGCAATAAAAAATCCAACAGGTATTCCATCATAATAGGCAAAGTGAATCAAATCTTCATCTATAATGGGTTTTATTGTTTTCATAATCGTCATGGCTTGTTTCTGTTCCATTCCTTTAAAACCTTCATGTTTGAGCCATGCTCTATTGTAAATGGTTCTAAAGTCTTCTGCATATTTTGGTAGATTGTTTTTTTTGATGGTCTCAAAGGTATAACTATCATTTCTGGCAATACGATCTGCTTTTTCAATCAAAAGATCAGCCAGAGGATCAGTTGTGTTTCTTGAATAGATATATTGCTCATAATAAATTTGAAACCCATAATTTTCAAAAAAAGGAACATAATAAGATGGATTGTAATTTTGATTGTAATAGGGAGGTGCAGTAAAATTTTCTGTAATTAAACCCCAAAATTTATCTTTTTCCCCAAAGTTTATTGGCCCATCCATGGCTTCCATTCCGTTTTCTAAGAGCCATTTTTTTGCCTTGTCAAAAAGTAAAAATGCAGCGTTTTGATTATCTATACATTCAAAAAATCCAAGACCACCAGTAGGCTGCTGAAATGAATTAACCGTTTTTTTATTCACAAAAGCAGCAATTCTTCCTATGGTTTTGCTTTTTTCATCTTTCAAAATCCATCGAATAGCTTCACCATGTCTAAAGTACTTATTCGCCTTTTTATCAAAGACTTTTTCTATGTCTTGACGTAAATGTGGCACCCAATTCTGATCATTTTTATAGATGCTTTTAGGTAATTTTAAAAATTCGTTAATATATTTCTGCTCATTAACTTCAAGAATATCCATTCTTAGTGTACTTTTACGTAAATAAAATTATTAGCAAAGAAATACACTTTATCTTTAAATTCAAACAAGATATTAGATAAGATATGACATCGAAGGTAGTCATCATTACAGGCGCTACATCTGGGATTGGAAAAGCAACAGCCGAATACTTTGGTCTTAAGGGCAACAAGGTAGTTTTGGTAGCACGTAGCACCCAAAATTTAGAAACAACTTTAACTGAATTTAAATCAAAAAATATTGATTGTATTGCTGTAAATGCTGATGTAAGTATTAAAGAAGATTGCAAACGCATTGTTGATGAAACAATAAAAGCTTATCAAACGATCCATGTTTTAATAAATAATGCAGGAATTTCAATGAGAGCTTTATTTAATGATGCAGACATTTCAGTAATCGAAAAAGTAATGCAAGTTAATTTCTGGGGAACAGTTTACACTACCAAATATGCATTGCCTTATTTATTAGAGAATAAAGGTTCAATTGTAGGTGTTTCATCTGTTGGTGGTTTAATAGGTTTGCCAGCTCGAACAGGTTATTCAGCAAGTAAATATGCGATGCAAGGGTTTTTAAACTCATTAAGGACTGAAAACAAAACAACTGGACTTCACGTAATGGTAGCTTGCCCTGGTTTTACTTCATCAAATATTAGAAATGCGGCATTAACAGCTGATGGATCACCTCAAGGCAAATCTCCTCGTGAGGAAGGTAAAATGATGAGCCCAAAAGATGTAGCGGCTCATATGTATAAAGGAGTAGTAAAACGTAAACGAACCATTACTTTAACTTGGGATGGTTTATTAGTGAGAGGACTAAGCAGAATTTTCCCTAAATTATTTGAGCGAGCTGTTTATAACACAATGGCCAAAGAACCTGACTCTCCTTTTGATAAATTACCTTAATGAAAGTTGTATTAATTGGATTTATGGGTTCAGGGAAATCTAAATTGGGTAAAAAAATGGCTCGATTGCTGAATTTACCTTTTATAGATTTAGACAACTTCATTGAACAAAAATACAAACTAAGTATATCTGAAATTTTTCAAGAAAAAGGAGAAGAGTACTTTAGACAAATTGAATCTGATACCCTTAAAGAAATAGTGCATGCAGAGGAAAATTTTGTACTGGCAAGTGGTGGAGGAACTCCTTGTTTTAATGATAATATGGAGTTTATAAATAGCATATCAACATCTATTTATTTGAATGTATCCGAAAAAATTCTTTTTGGAAGATTAAGAGCCAATAAAAGCAAAAGACCATTAATTGCTAACTTATCAGATGATGAACTAAAAGCTTTTATTGAGAAAAAACTATCAGAAAGAAATAAGTTTTATTCTCAAGCACAACACCTTATTTCAGTAGATAACTTAACAGCAAAGAAAATAGTTGCACTTTTATATGAGGAATTTTAGTCTTTATAGTCTGTATTTCTCCGAATCCAGTTAAATCTATTCTTACTATAAGTATAGATAATAAGAAAGTTAGTGAGATTCACCGAATTTTTATTTTTGCTTTCTAAGTACTCATACCAATTAAGTTTTTTAATGCCGCATATAAATTTTATTGAACCATTTTAAAAACGTAGAATTGGTAAATGCCGAACAGTAAGATAAGGAGCAAATGAGGAACGAAGTGTGCGACATTAGATTACTAAATCGGTATCATCTCTCAAACAATAATGGTTAAAAAGAATAATTTCGAAGTCGCAAAAAAATTGACCATTTGCGCACTTTGCGTCTCTGCGGTGAAAAAACCAACTGTTTTTAAATCTAGATTAACCGCATAAAGTGAACAAAGTCATTACTGCGTGAGATTAAGTTATTACTTAAGAAATCAGAGAGGTAAATTCTATAATTTTCTTTTATAACACTATTAGAAATTAAGACCGTTGCAAAACCCAATTAATAATTCAAATCTAACTTTTAGAAGTAGTTTCAATTAATTTTTGTCATATGATGTGATTTTTAGTTCTTTTTCTTGTCTTTATAGTTCATTTTCTTGCTGTTCTTCCGTTAATTTTTATAATTAGACGTAACTATCCCCGGACTTCGATACAAATTATAACACATTGCCTCCATCAAGTTCTGAGTATGCATTTTTTCCATTCCCCTATATCTCGCCATTCCTCCGTTAAACCATCTTTTTATTCCTCCAAAAGTCCGCTCTACCTTAAATCTTGTTTTACCTATTAATTTATTGAATTTTTTCTCCCAATAAGTTAACGGCTTGTTTATTAATGCCTTTTTAAGAATATGATTTTTAAACTCTCTCTTTTTTAGTAGCTCCACATTTTTCTTTGATTGATAACCTTTGTCCGCTTTTAAAGGAATGCCTTTGGGTAAATCTATATTTATTGTATCTAACACCTCTTCTAAATTGGCAATCTCGTTTGTACTTGCCGTAGTGGTTAATACTCCTATTACCATTCCTTCTTGATCTGTAGCGTGATGCTTCTTATAACCAAAATGATACTTTCCTCTTTTTTTCAACCACGTCCCATCTTTGTCTACACTCTCTGCATACTCTTTTTTCACTTTTACTTCTTCATCAGTTCGATCTTCAGTTACCTTATGATTCGTTTTTCCTTTTGGTCGAAGTGGTGTTTCAATCACACTTGCATCCACAATAATTCCTTGCTTTACAATGATATTGTGTGCTTCTAATTGTGCATTAATTATGCGAAAAAGTTTCTCAAAGGTTTTTGTTTTCGTTAGGGCGGTCCTAAATCTACTCAAAGTACTATGGTCGGGAGCAACTTGATCTATATTCATTCCACAAAAGTAGCTGAATGAGATACTATCATTCAACCTGTCTTCTACCTCGTAATCACTCAATCCATACCAATTTTGTAAAAGACACATTTTAAATAATAATAAACCGCTATAAGAGGGTTTGCCAACTACACTTTTCCCTTTAGTATAATCTGAACCTATTAGCTTTTCTATCTCATCCCAATCGATTAATTTATTTATTTGGCCAAAAAAAGTCCTTTTTATCTTTCTTGCTCGCAAATCACAAATTGTGTCTGCCAATGTAGGTTGTTTCTGTAATTCCATGCAATAAATATACGACTTAAATATCTATATAACAAAATATTAGGTGTTAATTTGCTAATAATTTCAACCTATTTTCCCCTGCAACGGTCTTAAATTTTTATACAATGATGTCTATAAATTACATTCTTGCACAAGACCGCCGATGGATTCATGGAAAAAGAGCTCAAGCCTGAAAGGCTGATATTATTGTAAAAAATAGATATGATTGGAAAAGAAACCCTGAAAGGGTGACATAATTTAGAACCTTGTGGCAAAAAATAATTCTTGGTATATCATAAACTATCTAAGATAAACACTATGCTTGCCATTTTTATTGAAAGTGACTTCTATATGGTCTTGCAAAGTCGTCGATAAAGAAAAGCCAACATAATCAGCTGCTATAGGAAAACGTTTATGGCTGCGCTCTACTAAAACTGCAGTGGATAATTTTTTAACCGGACCATTTAGAAAATAATTTACGCCGTATATTAAAGTTTTTCCTGAATTCATCACATCATCCACAACGATGATAACTTTGTTAGATAAATCTTTTTCATTCAAATTTAGTGTAATGTCGCTTTCTATTGGACTGTCTTTGTTGATTTTTAATTCAACTAATTGAACTTTTATTTTTGATATTTCCTTTAATTTATCGCTTAGCAAAGTAGCAAAATGATATCCTTTTGGTGCTATACCCGCCATAATCAATTCTTTTTCTTCGTAATTGTCTTCATAAATTTGATAGGCAATACGATTTACTTTTTGATTGATTTTATCGTGATGGAGTATAAGTGTTTTATCAGATACCATAATTGAACTTTGTTTCAAATTTAAAGAATGAAATTGAATTCTTCTATTTCTTTTGAGTGATTAAAAATAACTCTTTTCCACTTCTTGGTGAAATTGAATTGTATGCAGCTTCTAAGGTTTCAATTTTAAATCCATTAGCAACAGGATTCTGACTAAAATAATTAATGTACTCTTCTTTTGTTCCACCAAATGGAGGGCTTTTAGGATCTAGTTCTTGAGCCACAGGGTCAACACTCCATAATAATCCTACTAATTTTCCTTTTGATTTTAATAAATTATAAACTTGATTGACATAAGCTTGACGAAGACTTCTATTAATAGCACAAAAGAATGTTTGCTCCAAAATTAAATCATATTGACTTTTATGTTCAAAGAAATTACCTTCAATTAAATATTTTTTGTCAATCGTTGGATTTCTTTTTAGGAAATTATTAATCACAGTAGGAGAGAGATCAATCAAATAGGAATTAGAAAATCCTTTGCCATGTAAATAACTCAATTCATAAGCATTGCCACCACCTGGAATCAAAATTTTTAATTCTTTATTTTCCAATTGGTCAATATAAGCCTTCAGGGAAGGACTGATATTGCCTAAGTCCCAACCTGTATTGCCTTCACGATATCTCTTATCCCAATATGTTTTATCTAAATTGCTCATTTTCTTTCTAATGCTACAACATTTTCTATATGATGTGTATGAGGAAACATATCCACTGCTTGCACTTTTGTAACTTTATAAGCTACATCCAATAGTTGTAAATCTCTAGCTTGTGTAGCAGGGTTGCAACTCACATAAACTATTCTTTTTGGATTCATTTCCAGCATTCGCTCAATTACGGATGGATGCATTCCTGCCCTTGGAGGATCAGTAATAATAACGTCTGCTTGTCCATTTTTAGCAACAAAATCAGCAGTTAGAACATCTTTCATATCCCCTGCATAAAAACTGCAATTGGAAATTCCATTCATTTTTGAATTGTAATGCGCATCTTCAATTGCCTCGGGAACATATTCAATTCCTACTACCTTCTTGGCTTGTTTAGCTATATAATTGGCAATAGTTCCGGTACCTGTATATAAGTCATAAACGGTATCATTTTTATCAATTTTTGCAAAATCAGCTGCTATTTTGTACAAATTTTCAGCTTGTTCAGAATTGGTTTGATAGAATGATTTTGGACCTATTTTAAAGGAAATATCTTTAGAATTATCCGAATAATCGGTCATTTTCTCTAAAATGTGATCTTTTCCTGAAAATGTAAGCACTTCTTGATCGCCAATGGTGTCATTTGCTTTTCCATTGATCACATATTGTAAACTGCTTATTTCTGGAAATTTATTTTTTAAATGATTCAATAAACCTTCTCTATTTTCTTTCTCTTCTTGATAAAAAACAACTATCACCATCAATTCGCCTGTGGAGCTTGTTCGGATAATTAAATTTCTTAATAATCCATTTTGATCGCGGATATCAAAAAAGGATAAATTATTTTCTTTTGCATAAGCTTTAACGGCTAATCGTATAGCATTGGAAGGATCAGCTTGAAGATAACAATGATTAATATCCAAAACTTTATCAAACCTACCGGGTACATGAAAACCTAAGCCATCTTCATCTAAATTTTCTTCAGTTGCTATTTCCGATTCTGTAAACCATCTCTTATTAGAAAAAGTATATTCTAATTTATTTCTATAATATTTCGTTTGTGGAGCTCCTAAAATAGGTTCAAATTCAGGCAATTCTATTTTTGCTAAACGCTCTAAATTATCTTTTACTTGCTTTGCTTTGTAACCCAATTGATCTTCATAAGATAGAAATTGCCATTTACATCCACCACAAGTTCCAAAATGTTCACAAAATGGTTCTACTCTTTTCTCAGAGTATTTGTGAAATTTAATAGCTCTGCCTTCTACATAATTTCTTTTCTTTTTAAAAACTTGAATATCCACCACATCACCTGGAACAGCATTATTCAAAAATATCACTAAATCATCAACCTTAGCGATTGTTTTTCCTTCAGCAACAGCATCCAAAACGGTTACATTTTCCAAAATTGGAATACGTTTTCTAATTCTTCTACCCATAGCGTGCAAAATTAGTGTTTTGATTTTTATTCCATCTAGTTCTTAATCTTTTAATCTTTAAAGTTTTTATTTATAATTAATTAAATGTAGAATGTTGTGTTATTTCACTGATTTATTAATCCATTGTGAAATTGAACATTATTACATTAATAAATTGTTCCATTGACCCATTGCTTCATTAATAATTTACAATTAACAATTAGAAATGATACCTTTGTATAAATCAGTTTCGATAAATTCGAAGATATTAAAAAAGTGAAATATATGAGCACAATAATGGACGATAAAATAACCTCAGAAAGAGCAATAGAATTAGAAGATAAATATGGCGCACACAATTATCATCCACTGCCTGTTGTGTTAAACAAAGGCGAAGGTGTATTTGTATGGGATATCGAAGGGAAAAGATATTATGATTTTCTTTCATCTTATTCTGCTGTGAATCAAGGTCATTGCCATCCTAAGATTGTTGATGCTTTAATTGAGCAGGGGAAAACTTTAACCTTAACTTCAAGAGCATTTTATAATGATATATTGGGTCAGTTTGAAAAGTACATCACAGAGTATTTTGACTACGACAAGGTTTTGCCAATGAATACTGGAGCAGAAGCTGTAGAAACTGCTATCAAATTATGTCGTAAATGGGCCTATGAGAAAAAGGGAATTGATGAAAATAAAGCTAAAATAATTGTTGTTGATGGTAATTTTCATGGAAGAACCACCACAATTGTTTCTTTTAGTAATGATGAAGATGCACGCAAAAATTTTGGCCCTTACACACCTGGTTTTATTAAAATACCTTACAATGATTTAGATGCTTTGGCTAAAGCTGTAAAAGAAGAAAATGTCGCTGGGTTTTTAGTAGAACCTATTCAAGGTGAAGCTGGGGTTTTTGTTCCTGATGAAAATTATATGGCAGGAGCTGCTAAATTGTGTAAAGAAGCTGGAGTTTTGTTTATGGCTGATGAAATTCAGACTGGAATAGCTCGAACTGGAAGTTTATTAGCAGTATGTAAAGGTTGCAGCTGTAGTGGTAAAACATGCGAAAGTAAAGCTGGGTTTAAACCTGATATTTTAATTCTTGGAAAAGCGGTTTCTGGAGGTGTTTTTCCTGTTTCAGCTGTTTTAGCAAATGATGATATAATGTTGGTTATAAAGCCTGGGCAACATGGTTCTACTTTTGGTGGAAATCCATTAGGTTGCAGAGTTGCTATGGCCGCACTTCAAGTAGTTGTTGATGAAGATTTAACTCAAAAAGCATACGATTTAGGCGAAACTTTCCGTTCAGAAATTCAAAAATATGTCAATCAATCTAAATTGGTTTCATTGGTGAGAGGAAAAGGATTGTTGAATGCAATAGTGATTAACGACAGTGAAGATAGCAGTACCGCTTGGGATATATGTATGGCATTAAAAAATAATGGTTTACTAGCTAAACCAACCCATGGTAATATTATTCGTTTTGCACCACCTTTGGTTATGACCAATGAACAATTGTTGGAATGTGTAGAAATTATTATCACTACATTAAAGACTTTTGAAGGTAAAATATAATCTAAAAAGTATAAAATAGAAACGCCCGATGAAAATCGGGCGTTTTTTTGTTTAATTCTTTGCTTTTCGCCAATTCATTAATCCTACAGCTACAAGAATAATAATAACTCCCAACCACTGACTTAAAACTACTTCTTCTTTTAAAAGAATAGCTGCCATTAATACAGAAATAGGCAATTCTACTGCTCCTATTATTGTTCCTATACCTACACCAGTAGTTGGCATTCCATAAGCGAATAAAATAGGAGGCAAGATGGTTCCAAATAATGCTAGCAATAAACCATAAGTGTAAAGTATCTCATAATTGAATGAAGTTATTTGATGCAGTAAAGCAAAGCCTATTACAATAATAAATCCACCGCTTAGCATCCAAAAGCTTCGTGGAATAGCTGGCATATTTAAAGAGATATTTCCAGAAGCATAAACTGTAACAGTGTATGAACAAGCGGCTATTAATCCAAAAATAAAGCCATTTAAATCAAATATAAAATTTGAAGAAAATAAATTGGCTGCTAATGCAGTTCCAATAAGAACAGTTGCTGCTGCTATTAGCTTTTGTTTTGAGGGTGTCTTTTTTGTGGTTATCCATTCTAAAATAACGCCCATCCATGTACTTTGCATCAGCAGTACGATAGCAATTGAAACTTCTAAATTTTTGACGCATAAATAATAGAAAATACTTGTTAAACCAATAGAAGTTCCAAAAAGTAAAAGTTTAGCTTTTTGTTTTTTAGTTCCTTTTTTACTTTCTTCTTTCTTCTTTTTTTGTAGCATTACTATTCCTAATAATACTATCCAACCAATGGAAAATTGCGAAAGGGTAACTTCGGGAGTAGTATAACCATTTTGATAAGCTATTTTCACAATAGTTGCCAAAACGCCATAGCTACAAGCACCTAAAAAAACTAAGAAGGCACCAAAATAAATACTGTTTTTCAAATGTTAGAAAATTTATTTGTAATCAGCAAAGATACGGTTGATTAGGATGATATAACTAGAAATAGATTTTATTAGTAGCTAGCTTCAACTATTTTTTCCACATCAGCAGGCGTTATCTCTTTTCTTTCACCTAGCTCATTCCATCCTCTGTCTACAAAACGTTGGCGTATGTTGGCAGCTGTTTCCTTATAATCAGTTGTATATTCAGAAAGCTTTGTTTTAATTCCTAAATCATGAAAGAAATCCACTGTTTTCTCAATGGCTTTTTTTGCTTTCTCTTCTTCATTTCCTTCTTTTATATTCCAAACTCTTTCGCCATATTGAGCCAGCTTAGCTTTTTTATTCTCAAATTGCTGCAAGTATAAATGCGGTCCAATAATAGCTAATGTTCTCGCATGATCTATTTCAAAAGCTGCTGTCAATTCATGACCTATCATATGCGTTGCCCAATCTGTAGGAACTCCTTTTTGAATTAGTCCATTTAATGCCATCGTGCAACTCCACATAAAATTAGAGGCTGCTTCATAATCAGATGGATCTTTCATAATTTTTGGAGCTATTTCAACCAAAGTTTGCAAAATACCCTCTGAAATTCTATCTTGTAAATGACCACCTGCTGGATACGTTAGATATTGCTCCAAAACATGTGTAAATGCATCAGTAATTCCATTGGCAATTTGTCTTTCAGGAATCGATTGTATCACTTCAGGATCTAATACAGAAAATTGAGGAAATAAACCTGATCCTCCCATTCCAAATTTTTCTTTGGTTTGTTCATTAGAAACTACTGCTGATGAATTCATCTCTGAACCAGTAGCTGGTAAAGTTAAAACTGTTCCAAATGGCAACGCTTCAGTAGTTCGCATTGCTTTTTTTGGAATATCCCATGGATCATCACCTTTATATAAGGCTGCGGCTGATAAAAACTTGGTTCCATCTATTACAGAACCTCCACCAACTGCCAATAAAAAGTCAATTTTTTCTTCTTTTATAATTTTTAGTGCTTTTAAAAGTGTGTGGTATTTTGGATTGGCTTCTATTCCACCAAATTCAGTCACATCAAAATTATTCAACGCTTTTTTAACTTGCTCATATATTCCATTCTTCTTGATACTTCCACCACCAAAAAGCATTAAAATTTTAGCACCTTTTGGGATTTCAGCTTCTATTTTTTCTATCTGACCTTTGCCAAATATTATTTTGGTTGGATTCTTAAATTCAAAGTTTTTCATAGTGTTAAAATTACAGATATAGCCGTGTATTGTTCATCAAGAAGCATTAAAATATCATAAAGGAAAACTTTTAATTCAAATATACTTCATAGTATTTATAAGTATTTGAAGTTTAATCTTTGGTGGGTGTTTTAAATTTTTTTTAAATAATTTTATGAATTATAATAATTTAATTCTACATTTGAAAGTATGATACAAAAATTAAACCATATTGAATGTAAATTTAATTCTGCTTTTGTAGGTTTTAAATGTTTTGTTGATTTAGCTCTCTCTCTCTCTCTACAAAGACAATAAATTATCATTTTATAGAGCTCAAAAAGTTAATTTAAGTTTACGAAGTAGATATATATTTCATGGTAAAGCAGATGTGTATTGGCGATGGTGTTTTTGATTTAGTTATTTTTTTATAAATTTAAAACATACAATATGAATATTACATATAAAATTACTGCTATTGCAGTAATAGTCCTACTTTTTACTGCATGTGAAAAAAATGAAGGCATTAGTCCTAGTAATAATACAAGTGCCAGTAAGGGTTCAATTACCAATATAGATAAATCTGGGGATTATTGGGATGGAGTGGCAGATTTTATTTTTAATAATATGGAAGGAAATCCACTTTCAACAATGACAATTGAAAAAGCTTTAGATTTTACAGAGGCATCATTAGATTTTCGATTAACAAATAATACTGTTGCTGCAGTTGAATATCGCAAAATGGGTGATCAATTGGAATATACCGTTGCTTATGGCGGTGGAGACAATATTACTGGTGCTGATATAGAAAAATTAAATAGTGATATATATTCTGATTTAGATGATCAAGCAGCTGCTAATGCAACTGTATCTGAAGAGCAAGTTATTATTGAAGTGGTTGATTTGACTTGGGATATTGGAGCTACTTCAACCACAGTATATGTTAATGCACTTTTTGGATATGCACTTCAGCCTCAAAAATTATGTTTTGACGATACTTATGATCATAGAAAAGCAGGAATTAGACAAAACTGTTGGAGTCAGACAACTAATTCTACTGCATTTGAAATGATAGACCATGTAACACGTAACTTTACTTGCGGTACTTGGGATGATGTTTCAAATTGTCCTTATAAGCTTCCAACCGATATAAGCAGAGCAACTATAAGTGGAACTACAGGTTGCGGATTTTCAATGTTTTCTGGAGCATCTTCTACTTGTAGAAATTATAATGATTTAAATACTGATTTAGATAATATTAGACTTGCTTGGAATAATAATTGTCCATCCATTGTTAATAATAATTTGAAGTTAAGAACAGTTTTTGTTTATGGTAGCTTTGGTGTTGGTGGAATTGTAAGTTATGCAGCTGAATATATGGCAGCTAAATGTTATGTTAAGAAAATAACTGATCCAAATTTGGTTAAACCAGCTTTAACTTGGGTCGATTAAATTAAACCCTATGAATGTTATAAACAGAATTAATTGTCTAGTTTCTATGCTTTTAGTTTGGGCTCCTATAGGAGCCCAAACTTTTGAAAAAACAATTTCAGCTACAACTCAAGATTTCATTACAGAGTTGATTATTAATGATAACGATGAAATTGTAGTCATTTCTAGAAACATTTCTTTAACTTCCCCGGATGTAAATTACTATCCTTATAACCATCAAAATACCCATATTACAATATTAAACGAAGATGGAACTACAAAAATGGAGAAGCGTTTTTATGGCCAAGATTTTGGTTTTTCGATTGACAGTAATTACTCAGCTTTAATTACAACAAGTGGAATTTCTAGAAATAATAACTATATTTTTTCTTCTATTTTAAAGGCTGATACTCCACTTGTTTATACTAGTTTGTTTTTCCAATTAGACAGTAATTTGAGAATTATTAATTATAATAAGAAGGATACATTTCAGAATTTGTTGCCTGGATATTATAGAATGAAAGATAATGATACTTCTATTTTGCTGATGGGATTTAATTATGATTTAAATAATGGTAATTTTTATGGAAAAATTGGCTTTTTAGGTGATTCTTTAGAAGATATTTATAAAATATTATTTAATACAGCAGATACAATTTTTATGGGAGTTGTTTATGATGCGTTGATTAACGAGGAAAAGAATATGTATGTTTTTGGTAACGGAAAATATTCTAATGGATTTACAATAAGTCCCATGCAATTGATCAAATTAGATTCAAATTATAATTTGATAAAAAAGGCATACATTCATCATCCACTTTTAAATGGTTGGGAATCTACTTTGCAATTAGGATTGTCTATAAGTTCTTTTTGGATTAGTGATACTACATTCTTATTGGCAACCACTGGACCCACTGAATTTAATCGAAAAGGGGATATACATTTTTTTATTTATGATACTGCTTTACAACAAAAAAAATATAAAAGGATTATTACTCCAGATACCTCAGAATTTAATTATGAGAATAAAACCACTACTTATGATTCCATTTGTAATTGTTTTTATATGGGTGTAACTAAACGATTTAAAAATTATAATTCTCCTATATATGGTACTAATGATACTACTGACTTTCAATTAATAAAATTTGATAAAAATTTAAATATTATTTTTAAACGTTTTTATAGAAGAAACAAGACTTTAACCTTCACACAGTTAATAACAGATTCAAAAGGAAATGTGATTATGGCAGGTCAAACACAAGATATTAATTCTCTTAACCCAAGTATTACAGATATTTTTATACTAAAAGTTGATTCAAATGGAAACTATTTAACTAATGGGTTAAATAGGAATGATACTATAGATTTTCTCAATTATTCAATTTTTCCAAACCCTGTTAAAGATCAATTTACTTTTAGGCAATATAATGTAATTGAGAATTATACTTTAAAACTATTTGATTTGAACGGTAAATTACAAAAGGAATTTAATGTATTTCAATCAGAAGTAAGCTTTTCTATTAAAAATTTATCTAGGGCTACTTATTTGTATCAATTGATAAATTCAAAAGGGAAAATTGCTTATGGTAAAATTGTGAAGGAATAATATTTTATTTATCACTCACTCAATAATTAAGACCGTTGCAGGGGAAAATAGGTTGAAATTATTAGAAAATAAACGCCTAATATTATGTTATATAGATATTTAAATCGTATATTTATTGTATGGAATTACAGAAACAACCTACATTGGCAGACACAATTTGTGATTTGCGAGCAAGAAAGATAAAAAGGACTTTTTTTGGCCAAATAAATAAATTAATCGATTGGGATGAGATAGAAAAGCTAATAGGTTCAGATTATACTAAAGGGAAAAGTGTAGTTGGCAAACCCTCTTATAGCGGTTTATTATTATTTAAAATGTGTCTTTTACAAAATTGGTATGGATTGAGTGATTACGAGGTAGAAGACAGGTTGAATGATAGTATCTCATTCAGCTACTTTTGTGGAATGAATATAGATCAAGTTGCTCCCGACCATAGTACTTTGAGTAGATTTAGGACCGCCCTAACGAAAACAAAAACCTTTGAGAAACTTTTTCGCATAATTAATGCACAATTAGAAGCACACAATATCATTGTAAAGCAAGGAATTATTGTGGATGCAAGTGTGATTGAAACACCACTTCGACCAAAAGGAAAAACGAATCATAAGGTAACTGAAGATCGAACTGATGAAGAAGTAAAAGTGAAAAAAGAGTATGCAGAGAGTGTAGACAAAGATGGGACGTGGTTGAAAAAAAGAGGAAAGTATCATTTTGGTTATAAGAAGCATCACGCTACAGATCAAGAAGGAATGGTAATAGGAGTATTAACCACTACGGCAAGTACAAACGAGATTGCCAATTTAGAAGAGGTGTTAGATACAATAAATATAGATTTACTCAAAGGCATTCCTTTAAAAGCGGACAAAGGTTATCAATCAAAGAAAAATGTGGAGCTATTAAAAAAGAGAGAGTTTAAAAATCATATTCTTAAAAAGGCATTAATAAACAAGCCGTTAACTTATTGGGAGAAAAAATTCAATAAATTAATAGGTAAAACAAGATTTAAGGTAGAGCGGACTTTTGGAGGAATAAAAAGATGGTTTAACGGAGGAATGGCGAGATATAGGGGAATGGAAAAAATGCATACTCAGAACTTGATGGAGGCAATGTGTTATAATTTGTATCGAAGTCCGGGGATAGTTACGTCTAATTATAAAAATTAACGGAAGAACAGCAAGAAAATGAACTATAAAGACAAGAAAAAGAACTAAAAATCACATCATATGACAAAAATTAATTGAAACTACTTCTAAAAGTTAGATTTGAATTATTAATTGGGTTTTGCAACGGTCTTTAATTACTCGCTTTGATTCTATGAAAATAACTTTAGTTAAATACTGATAGTTCCAAAAAAAATCCCTTTGACTCATGAGCCAAAGGGATTTTTAAATTTTGGGTTGTTATATTTTACTTAACTAATGAAAAGGGCTAGTAATAAATTAACCTTCTCACTTTAGAAACATACTTTGCTAAACGAATAACTTGTTTGGTATATCCAAATTCATTATCGTACCAAACATATAATACAATGTTCTTCTTGTCTGGTGAAATGATTGTAGCCGGACTATCAAATACTGAACAGCAGCTGTTGCCGATGATGTCTGACGAAACCAACTCAGGATCTACTGAATAGTAAATCTGATTCACTAAATTGCCATCTAATGCAGCAGATCTTAGCGTATCATTTACTTCTTCCATAGTTGTTTCTCTGCCTATACTTAAGTTCATTATTGCTAATGAACCATTAGGGGTAGGAACTCTTACTGCATTAGCAGTCAGTTTATCTTGCAAAGCAGGCAATACTTTAGTAACTGCTTTTCCTGCACCTGTTTCAGTAATTACCATATTTATTGCAGCAGAACGTCCTCTACGGGTATTCTTGTGCATATTGTCCAATAAATTTTGGTCATTTGTATATGCATGAACTGTTTCAATATGACCTTTTTCTATCTTAAATTTATCTTCGATAACTTTTAAAATAGGTACAATGGCATTGGTAGTGCAAGAAGCTGCAGAGTATATAGTTTCTTTATCAATATCTGTTTCTTTATGGTTGACACCATAAACAATATTAGGAATTTCCTTTCCGGGAGCAGTTAAAATAACTCTTTCTGCACCCTTAGATTTTAAGTGTCTACCCAAAGCTGTTCTATCTTTAAATACACCTGTATTATCAATAATTAATGCATTTTTAATACCATAAGCTGTGTAGTCGATCTCATCAGGATTGTTGGCATCTATCATCTGTACCACTTGTCCGTTAATGGTCATGGTTCTTTCTTCAGTATCTACTTCTACAATTCCTTTGAAAGCACCGTGAACAGAATCGTTTCTCAATAAAGCAGCTCTTTTTTCTAAAGATTCAGCATTGTCGCCACGAGTTACAATCGCTCTCAGTCTCAATTGCTGTCCTTTACCTGCTTGTTTGATAAGCTCTCTCGCAGCAATTCTACCAATTCTACCAAAACCATATAAAATAACATCTCTTGGTTCTAACTGTCTTTTTTCTTGACCAATTAAAGCGTCTAATTTGTTAGCTAGAAAATCAGATTTCGTATCATAATTTTCTTCTTCTGCTAACCATTCACTAGCCAATTTACCAATATCGATTTTAGACGGAGCTAAATCTAATTTCAGTAATTCTTTAGCCAATTCATTGGTGTCGTAAACACTAACAGGACTATTAGTAAAGTTTTGAGTTTTGTTGTGCAATTTTAGAATTTCGGCTTCACTTTCATCCACCAAAGTATTTCTAAAAAGTACTAATTCTATTGATTTGTTGTACAATAAATTACCTATTGAACTAATTAATTCAACTGCTTGTTTTTTGTGGTCAATCCAGTTGTTAAGTTCACTTTCGAATTCGTTTGTAACCACAGGTTTTTTCATTTCTGTGTTCATATTAAAAAATTTTAGATTGTATATATGTAGAAAATTAATTCAATTTATTGCCCCAAATAATCTTTTAATAAATTACTTCGGGAAGTATGTTTCAATTTTTTTATTGCTTTCTCTTTAATTTGTCTAACTCTTTCTCTTGTCAAATCAAATTGATCTCCAATTTCTTCCAAAGAATAGCAATGAGGTAATGCAATGCCATAAAACATTTTTAAAACTTCTCTTTCTCTGGCAGTTAATGTAGCCAAGCTTCTTTCTACTTCTCTACAAAGCGATTCAGACATTAAGATGTTATCAGACTCTAAGCATTCATTGTCCTGCATTACATCCAATAAAGTTCCATCTTCACTATCACTAAAAGGAGCATCAACAGAAACACTTCTACCTGATATTTTCATAGATTCACGAACTTTCTCTGTCGTTAACTCCAAAATATGAGCTAATTCATCTGCAGTTGGTTCTCTTTCGTATTCTTGTTCTAATTGTGAAAATGCTTTACGCAATTTGTTTAATGAACCCACTTGGTTAAGCGGTAATCTTACAATTCTTGATTGATCTGCAATCGCTTGCAAAATAGATTGACGAATCCACCAAACAGCATAAGAGATAAATTTAAAACCTCTGGTCTCATCAAATTTTTGAGCAGCTTTAATCAAACCCAAATTCCCCTCATTAATTAAATCGGGTAAAGTTAGTCCTTGATTTTGGTATTGCTTAGAAACGGAAACTACGAATCTTAAATTGGCTTTAACTAATTTGTCTAAAGCAAGTTGATCGCCTTCTCTGATTTTAACAGCCAGTTCTACTTCTTCTTCGGCTGTTATTAATCCTTCTTTGGAAATATCTTGAAGGTACTTCTCTAAGGAAGCACTTTCTCTATTGGTGATCGATTTGGTTATCTTAAGTTGGCGCATCTAAAAGGTTTGATTAACTCAAAATTGGATTGCAAATGTAAGCTTTTTACTATATCAATTGTATCTTATACCAATAATAAAAAAGGAGCTTGTAATTTAACAAGCTCCTTTTAACCACTTTTTAATCAAATTTATAAACCAAAACCATAATAAGCAGACTGACCATTAGGATAAATCCCTTCTATCAAAACGCCACCTTTTTTATTTTGAAGTAAATTAGTAAGGTCTTCTATATTCTCCACCTTATTGTTATCTATTTTTTGAATAATAAAACCTTTATTCATACCTGTGCTTCTAAATTTTCCTGGAAATAACTCAACAACTTGAACACCATTATCAATTTTTAATTTTGATTTGGTTTCGGCATCAATCTCTTCTAATTTTACGCCTAGTTCCTTAAATAATAAGTTTTTATCGTCTTTTACAATTTCAGTATTACCTTCGATATTCTTTAGAACTACTTCTTTTTCAATTAATTCATTATTTCTTTTAACCGTCATTACAATTTTATCTCCTGGTCTTTTCTGACCAATTTTCTCTTGCAAAGCAGTTACATTATTAATTTTTCTACCATCAATAGACTTTATAATATCTCCAACTTTCAAACCGGCTGCTAAAGCCGATCCATTATCAGTTAAGCCTGCAACATATACTCCATCATATTCTTGTAAAGACTTTTCTTCTGCTAACTTTTCATCAATATCTCGAATGTTGATGCCTATAAATGCACGTTGAACAGATCCATATTTTTTCAAGTCTTCTACCACTTTTTTTACAATATTAGAAGGGATTGCGAAAGAATACCCAGTATAAGATCCTGTATTTGATTCAATTGCTGCATTTATTCCTATCAATTCTCCTTTGGTATTTACTAAAGCACCGCCGCTATTTCCAGGGTTTACTGCTGCATCTGTTTGAATAAAAGATTCTATAGACGAAAGACCTGTGTAAGGGTCATTTCCTAATATACCAATATCTCTTCCCTTTGCAGATACAATTCCGGCAGTTACAGTAGAAGTTAAATTATAAGGATTTCCTACAGCCAAAACCCATTCGCCAACTCTAGCATCGTCTGAATTTGCAAAATTGATGGTTGGTAAATTATCAGCATCTATTTTTAATAGAGCTAAATCTGTCGTGGGATCCAACCCTACCACACTAGCTGTATATGTTTTGCTGTTGTTTAATGTTACTGATATTTTATTGGAACTTTCTACTACATGGTTATTGGTAACAATGTAGCCATCTTCAGAGATTATTACACCTGATCCAGCTCCTTTAACGGGTTGAGAATACTTTTTTTCTACATTCCCATTGCCATAAAAGAATTCTTTAAATGGATCAAATCCTTGCTGTGTAAATTCTCTAGTACCTTCAACTTTGACATGAACTACTGCATTAACGGTCATTTCTGCTGCAGTTACATAATCGACATTCATATCTGGGGAACCATCTATCAAGTTGACTAGTTTAGTTGCTGCGTTTTCTTTAGAAGGAGAAATGTTCATTTCATTGTCTTCAAAAATTTTGTACACACCTATTGAGGTTATTCCTCCGAGTAGAGCTGCTACAAAAATGATTGCTATCTTTTTCATACTATTAATTATTTGTGGAATTATTTTTTTAACTCAAATATAACGCTATAACTATCTAAATATTAGCTAAATGTTGTTAAAAGCTGTTAAGCTTATTTAATCATTATCTTTGCATTTTATAAATAATTTTAAAGCCATAAATGTCAATTCAATTTTATAAATATCAGGGAACAGGTAATGATTTTGTGATGATTGATGATCGCAAAAATGAGCTTAATTTAAGCAATTCTATCATTCAATCAATCTGTAATAGAAGGTTTGGTATAGGTGCCGATGGTATTATTTTGATTAGAAATCATCAAGATTATGATTTTGAAATGATTTATTATAATTCTGATGGAAGCCAGAGTTTTTGTGGAAATGGCAGTAGATGTGCTTTAGCCTTTGCCGAATTTTTAGGAATTTTTAAAAATGAAGCTTCTTTTTTAGCAATTGATGGTGCTCATATAGGTCAATCAATCGATGATAATTTCGCTACAAAAATGAAAGATGTTGATGAAGTAGAAGTTGGTGAGGATTATATATTTATCGACACTGGTTCACCTCATTATATTATTTGGAGTGATAATGTTGATGAAATAGACATTAAGGAAGAGGCTCATAAGGTTCGGTATAACAGTCGTTTTAAAGCAGAAGGAACCAATGTTAATTTTGTTGAAGATAAAAAAGACGCAGTTAAAGTGAGAACATATGAGAGGGGAGTAGAAGACGAAACTTTCTCCTGCGGAACAGGTGTTACAGCAGTTTGCTTAGCAAATGCCATTAAAAAAGAAATCTCTTCTGGCGAATTAAATTTAGAAGTTAAGGGTGGGAAATTAAAAGTTGCTTTTCAAAGAGATGAAAATCAAAATTTTAAGGAGATTTGGTTGATAGGTCCGGCTAAATTTGTTTTTGATGGAAAAATAGATATTTCAAAAAGTTAATATTTAATTAAATTTTATTGAATGGAGCGATGCAATAATTTTATCTTTGCGGAATGGTAGAAAAAATTTTAATTGTTGATTTTGGTTCTCAATATACGCAGCTAATAGCGCGTAGAGTAAGAGAATTAAATGTTTATTGTGAAATTCATCCCTACAATTCAGCTTTACAAATTGATGAATCAGTTAAAGGAGTCATCCTTTCTGGAAGTCCATTTTCGGTAAGAGATGAAAAAGCACCACAAATTGACTTGAGTCAGATTAAAGGAAAATTACCACTACTAGGAGTTTGTTATGGGGCACAATATTTAGCACAAAAATTTGGTGGTCAAGTATTACCATCTTCTACAAGAGAATATGGAAGAGCCAACTTGTGTTATGTAAATAAATCCAATCCATTTATGAGAGGTATAAGTGACAATTGCCAAGTATGGATGTCGCACGGAGATACCATAGCACAAGTGGCCGATAATTTTGAAATTATAGCTTCAACACCTGATGTTAAAGTGGCTGCCTATCATATTCAAGGGGAAGATACTTATGGCATACAATTTCATCCTGAAGTTTATCACTCTACCGAAGGTTTAGAATTATTAAAAAACTTTATTGTTACAGTAGCTAATTGTTCTCAAAATTGGACACCGACTTCATTTGCTGAAACTACCGTACTAGCTTTGAAAGAGCAAATTGGCGAAGAAAAAGTTGTATTAGGACTTTCTGGAGGTGTTGATTCTACTGTAGCTGCTATGCTTTTGCATGAAGCAATTGGGAAAAATCTATACTGCATTTTTGTAGACAATGGTTTGTTGCGAAAGAATGAATTTGAAGATGTTTTAGATCAATACAAAGATTTAGGATTAAATATTAAAGGAGTTAATGCCAAATCGAGATTTTATAAAGATTTGGAAGATGATACTGATCCTGAACTAAAAAGAAAAGCTATAGGAAGAGTTTTTATTGAAGTTTTTGATGATGAAGCACATGAGTTGACAGATGTTAAATGGTTAGCACAAGGAACAATTTATCCTGATGTAATTGAATCTGTTTCAGCTACTGGTGGTCCATCAGCAACCATAAAATCTCATCATAATGTAGGTGGTTTACCAGACTATATGAAGTTGAAAGTTGTTGAACCTTTGCGTTTGTTATTTAAAGATGAAGTAAGAAGAGTAGGTAATGCATTAGGATTGCCTGAAAATTTATTAGGTCGTCATCCGTTTCCTGGTCCTGGTTTAGCTATTCGTATTTTAGGAGATATTACGGCTGAAAAGGTACGGATATTGCAAGAAGTGGATGCTATCTTTATTGATGGTTTACGAAGAGATGGATTGTATGATGAGGTGTGGCAAGCTGGAGCTATTTTGTTGCCTGTTCAATCGGTAGGAGTAATGGGCGACGAAAGAACTTACGAAAAAGCTGTCGCTTTGCGTGCAGTAAGTTCAACTGATGGAATGACAGCAGATTGGTGTCATTTGCCTTATGAATTTTTAGCAAAAACTTCTAATGAAATTATTAATAAAGTGAAAGGAGTTAACAGAGTGGTTTATGATATAAGTTCTAAGCCACCTGCAACTATAGAATGGGAATAAAATGATGAAAATAAATAGATTGAAAGCTTTATTGATAATGAGTTTTTTATTTTTAGTGCCTTTTTTAATGCAGGCGCAAGATAAAAAGCCAAACTTAGAAATACATAAAATTAGTGGTCGTGAATATTATATTCATACCATTGAAAAAGGCAATACATTGTATGAAGTTTCTAGAATGTATGCAGTGCCAATCAAAGATTTATTAAAAGCAAATCCATCTGCGGTAGATGGTTACGCTATTGGTGATCGTATATTGATACCATTAAAAGATGTAAAAAGAAGAGATTTTGATCAGACTTTAGAAGTAGATGGAAATTTCTTAATCCATAAGGTAGAGAAAAAGAATACATTATATGCTATAAGCAAAGAATATAATGTAGATCAAAAAGATATTATTGCCGAAAACCCAGAGGTAGTAAATGGATTAAAAGAAGGCATGGAATTAAAAATTCCGGTTGCCAAAATGAAAAAAACGGAACAACGAGAATTATATGTTCCTGCTAAACAAGATGAATGGCAAACGCACTTAGTAGAACCTAAAGAAACAGTTTATTCCTTATCTAAAAAATATAATGTAAGTATTGATTCATTACTGGAAGTAAACAATGGTTTAGTTGGAGGTTTGAGAGTAGGAGAAACCATAAAAATACCTATTCTTAAGAAATTAAGACCATTAATGTCCACTAAAGATTCTGTTTACAGCGCATTGCAAAATTTTGATAGCACTAATATCAAGCAAACCTATAATGTAGCATTGATGTTGCCATTTGATTTAGATAGAAATGCTTCTGTTGCTAACTCCAGTCATAATTTTGGAAGTGGTGCTTATTCTATAGAATTTTATGAGGGTGTTCTTATTGCTTTAGATTCGCTTAAGAAACAAGGGATGAACATAAAATTGATGGTTTATGATACTCAAAATGATTCTTCTGTTACGGCACAGATATTAAAAAAACCAGAATTTACCTCAACGGACTTAATTATAGGACCACTTTTTTACAAGAATTTCGTAAAAGCTGCTGATTATGCTAAGAAAAATGGAATCAATATAGTTTCACCTGTAAAGCAGAGTAATAAAATTTTATTGGGTAATCCTTATGTGAGTAAAGTAGCCACTAGTAGTCCTTTATTGGTTAAAGAACTGGCTAATTACAGTTATAAGTACTGGAAAAGAAGTAATCTTATTTTATTAAACCATCAAGGAGAAGATGATGATTCCTACATTCAAACATTCATCAAAACTTATAAAGAAATTACGTTAGCCAGTAAAGACTCTACAATGCATGCTGTTCCTACAGAGCTAATTTATGGCGATAAATCTTGGACGAATTTAAAGAACAACCTTTCTGAAGTTAAAAATAATATTATTTATATTCCTTCAGAAAATCAAGCTTTTATCACTACACTTTTAAATGCACTTTATGGTTTAAGTAGTGATTATCAAATTACTTTAATTTTTAATGATAATATTAGAGATTATGATAATATTGAATTAAGCTATTTGCAGAAATTAAATGTGCATGTTTTAACTTCAGAATATATTAATAATGAGAGTGAAGCAGTAAAAAACTTTAAGAAAACGTTTCATACTAAGTACAATCACTTGCCTTCTAAATTTTCGTATTTAGGATACGATGTAGCTTATTACTATTTAAATTTATTAGATCAGTTTGGCGTAAATTACAATGCTATGTTTTTAGGCTACAAGCAAGATATGCTGATGTTAAATTTTGATTTTTTCAAAACAGGAATTGAAAGTGGCTTTGAAAATCACTCTGTGTTTTTACTGAAGTATAAAGATTTTAATTACGAGAAGGTATTTTAGGGGATTTTATTTTTTAAAGTAAGTATCACCCTTTCAGGGTTTTAATTATATGTTCATTTTGTTATTATAAAACTTACACCCCTTCGGGGTTGATTTTTTTTTATTATTAAAATATCTTCGTTGGAATAAATTGAAAATTTGTAAGTTAATATCAAAGCTTGAAAGGCTGGCATTTTTATAAAACCAGGAAGAACATCAGTTCAAAATCCTGAAACGGTGACATAGAATCTTTTATTTGATATTGGAATAACATTCTCGATTCACTTTATGCGTTTTGTGAAAACCTTTGTGCCCTTTGTGATTAAAAAAGGGAATTACTAATTGTTAATTTACTGCGTCTCTGTGGCAAAATAAAAATCAACAACAAAGAACTCAAAGAAAGCACAAAGCACACAAAGTTTTTTTGCAGCTTTATTTTATTCAAGCCTGAAAGGCTGGCATTTTTATAAAACTAAGAAGAACATCAGTTCAAAACCCTGAAAGGGTGACATAGAATCTTTATTTGATATTGGAATAATATTCTCGATTCACTTTGAGCCTTTTGTGAAAACCTTTGTGCCCTTTGTGGTTAAAAAAACTAGCACAAAGCACACTAACTATAATAATCGGAGATAACTGGGAAACTTATTTCAAAATTTTTTTAAAGGTTAATCTTTTTCCAAAATTCCAATTGCTGTCATTAATAAGAAATCAAGACATTTGGAATAATCCAATTGACTGTAATCAATTCCGGCTTTTCTTATATTGGTATAATATTCTTTTTGATGTGTATAATAGTTTTTTTCTGAGGGGATTGCCAAGGCTTCTGATCCAAGTTGTTCTATTAAAAACCACTTTTCAATTAATCGGGCAGCTCTTCCATTCCCATCTTGAAATGGATGAATTTTTACAAAAACCAAATGTATCAAAGATGCATAATAAAATATTTCAAAATCTGTAAGTTCTTTTTTTTGAAGAAGTTCAATGTCTTTAAATAACTTCTCGACTTCATTTTGAACAATTTCTGGAGTGGCTGCGATATATTCAATTTTATCATCTTGGTTAATGACAAACATTGGATTTCTTCGTATCAATCCCTGTTGATTTTTTGATAATAAGCTTTGACTTAATAATGAATGCGCTTTTTGCACATTTTTAAGTGACAATTTTTGATGTTGAATAAAATTGTACGCCTCAAATAAGTCATCAGCTCTTTTGGTATAATCAACTTTAAATTGAACTTTTAAAAACTTATGTTTAAAATAGCTATCAAAATCGATGTCTTCACCTTCAATTTTAGATGAATAAACAGAAGATACAGATTTACAAAACTCAAAATAATTAACTGTGGTATCAGTTTTTTTGATAGCATTCATATTATCCACAGGAGAAATATTCAATGCCTTAGTGAAATCAACGATTAGTTTATCAGTTAGAATTTTAAAGTCCATTAATAGGTGATTAATTAATCAAAGATAGTTTTTATGTTTTGCATTATTTGGAAGCTTTTACATTTAACCCAAAAAAAAGCATCTCAGTTCTCACTAAGATGCTTTTCTAATATATTAAATAATTGATTCTTATCTCAAATCTATCACTTCTACTTCAGGATGTTTAGCCGTATTAAAAGTAAATTTTGAATCATTCCAATTGACAATTTAAATGCAATTTATATTCCAGATGTGGCAACTGGCATTCAGGGTTACTTTGTTAGTAAGATTGGAAAATGTTATAAACTAACTGTAACTGTTTATAATGAGTGTGGATCAGCATCGGATGATAGCTTTTTTGAAATTGATAGCAGAGCATATAGATTAAAGAACCCTAATGGCTCAATAATTGAAGAAAATTCAAATTACTCAGATTTTAGGATTCAACTATTTCCAAACCCTGTTATAAATCATTTTAATTTAACAATTGAAATGAATGAAACAGATCAGGTAATGATTGATATTCTTGATATTGCTGGAAAAAAATCAGATCTATTACCAATACAACTTTACCAGAAGGAGTTAGTGAAATTAACTATAACTTAGTTGATTTAACTTCAGGCTTATTTTTTCTGAGAATTGAAAAAGGAGATGTGGTTAAACTTGAAAAAGTTTGTGAAGCAATAATAATGTTATAATTTAGTTAATAAGGGACAGTTTTTACTGTCCCTTATTTGCATTAAAATATGAGACTTTTTTTAATATTTTTTTTATTTTCTACCCATTTAAATGCGCAAAACTTAGTGCCTGACCCTAGCTTTGAAATGCGGACAACTGCGGATAGTTCTTTTACTACTGTTGATACAGGTATTACAACTACTAATCTTTCCATTTTTTATCAACAACCTAAAATATTAACTTATTGGTCTAGTCCAACTTATGTAAATAGTGGTATAATGGATGCACTAAATTCACCACCTTCAGTTTGGGGACAAACCCAATTGCCCTATGATGATAATATTATGGGATATATTCGGTTATACAATTACGGATCCAATCAATTTGGTACTTTTGCTGAGTCAAGATCTTATCTTCAAACACAGCTTTCTGATACACTAATGGTTGGAAGATTATACAAAGTAAGTTTTTATATTAGTTTTACCACTTCTCAAAACAATCCATTAGCAAACTACTATTCATCTTCAAGTATTGGAGCTTATTTGTCTCCAAATAGAATTACTCAATTTAGAAGACCTTTTGAAGGGGATAGTTCTGTGATCAATGTTACTCCTCAAATTACTAACCACCCTGATTCATTTTTCTCAGATTCCTCTAAATGGAATAGAGTATGTGATTTGTATAGAGCCACAGGAGGGGAACAATGGTTAACCATTGGAAATTTTTATAATGATGCTAACACAAAGCTTAGATTAGTAAAACAAGGATTACCCTCAACAATAGGTTATGATGATACGCACTATTTTATAGATTATGTTTCCGTAGAAGAAGTTAAACTCATCCAACCGAATATAAAAGAAAGAGATACTATTTTATGCTCCGGCGTCAATTTTACCAAAATATTGAGAGCACCTAAAGGTGCCATTTCTTACTTGTGGAGTAATAATGCTATTACCGATTCTATAGTGGTTGATAGTATTGGTACGTATTGGCTAAATGCAGATTACGGTTGTGGTATTGAAAGTGATACGTTTAAAATAAAAGCATATCCAACCTTGCAATTAAATCTTGGAGCCGATTTAGAACAATGTGGGAATAAAGATTCTATTTTGTTGGTGGCAAACGCCGGTTTTAGCTCTTATCACTGGAGTAATGGAGATACTACAAGTTCTATATGGGTAAAAAGTTCGGGATCATACTCCTTAATAGCTGCTTACCCTTGTGATACCTTGTTGGACACCGTTAATGTTACTTTTAAACCAATTCCTTCGCCTCCGTTAGTTTCAGATACTGGTTATTGTAAAGATTCCATAGTTCAACTATCTGCAAATGGTTTAAACTTATTGTGGTATGATTCTATTGCAGATCCGAATCCTTCCCCTGCCTTTCCTTCTATTTTAAACGAAACAATTGGTAGCAACTTTTATTATGTTACTCAAACTGTAAATGGGTGTGAAAGTTCCATTGCCACTTTTTCAGTAAAAACAGAAAAATTTATAACTACCAATTTAGGAAATGATCTCACCTTATGCGGTCAAGATTCATTGTTAATTGGAGTGATTAATCAGAATAATAATTACCTATGGAACACCAATGAAACTAATTCTAGAATAACAGTTAAAACAAGTGGTCAATATTGGCTGCAGGCATCTAATTTTTGCAATTCAAGTACAGATACGATTCAAATTCAATTTAATTCTAAGCCACCACCACCAATAGTTTCGAATTCCAAGTTCTGTAATCCAACCCTTTTAACTCAAGCTGATTTAAATGCAATTGGTGTTAATTTACTGTGGTATAGCAATTTTTTAGATTCTGTTGGGCGCACTGAGCCAAACTTCTCAACACCACAACTAGATGGTATAAAAACTTTTTATGTCAGCCAAACCATTGATAATTGTGAAAGCGAAAGGGTTTCATTTACGGTTGACATCCAATCTAAACCTCATATTGAATTTAATGGTGATACGACTATCTGTGATGATAAGTCCATAATTTTATACGTGCCTTCTAATGCGGAAACTTTCAATTGGATACCATTTTCAAATGATAGATCGCTATCTGTAAATACGAATGGAACATTTCACCTATTTGCTGAAAATTTCTGTGGTACCGACTCTGATTCTATAATAGTTAAAGTGATTAATTGTTCTACAATAATTGACGTTCCTAACGTTTTTACTCCTAATAATGATGGGATGAATGATCGTTTTGCTCCATTTGGAGAGAATTATACACTTCAAGAAATTTTAATATTTAACAGGTGGGGTCAACAGATTTTTACCGATCAAATTCCATGGGATGGTAAAATAGGAGGAAAAAATGCTAATTCAGGAACTTATTTTTACATCATTAAGATAACGGATGCTAATAATGAAACCCAAATATTTAGAGGAAATCTTAGTTTGATTTGGTAGCGTATAGATATTCGTTAAGTAATATTTTACTCCATAAAAAGTGATAACTTATACCGAATTAGCTATCAAATGTCGCAAACTTCGTACCTGCACCAATGCTGATCGCATGTCGCCTTAGCTTTTCAGCCTTCGTGCACTACGGTGAAGTAGGCTAGCGATGGCACAAGCTCATGCGCAAGCGTTCGTCTGCTTGTTTGTTAGCATCTCGGTCCGCCTGTCGGTCGGACAGGCATTTACCAATTCTACGTTTTTAAAAAGGCAACTTATAATTATATGCGGCATTTAAAAACTTAATTGGTATTAATGGTGGCAATTTTTTAAATAATAATCGAACTCAGGTTATAAACAACAGCCAGGTAAATTGAAATATTTTAACCCAAAAAAAAGCATCTCAGTTCTCACTAAGATGCTTTTCTAATATATTAAATAATTGATTCTTATCTCAAATCTATCACTTCTACTTCAGGATGTTTAGCCGTATTAAAAGTAAATTTTGAATCAGGGATATCTTTATTGATTTCAAAAGATTTAATGGTATAGGTATAATCAGAACCATCTTTTCCTTTTAATTCAATTTTGGTTACTTCGTTTTTAACTTTATCAACATATAATAAAGCAGAGTGAAATGGTTTTTCATCGGCTTTTTCAGGAAATAATTTAATGACTTGTAAGGTTTTGCCATCTATTTTTACTTCCTTTTCAAACTTATACTTAAAACCATCTTCATAAATGGTTAAAATTTTTGAAGGATTTAAAGCTTCTTCTTCACCTGTGCTAGCTACATCAATTTGAACTTCTCCTGCATCTTCAATATACGTCCATTTGGTTTTTCCATCAGAAATTACATTCTGACCTGCAATATTTAAATTGTATTTTTCGCCTTTACTAATTAAACTCCCATTTTGAGTTTCATTTATACCGGCTGTTTCATTATTCAATTCGTATTCAAAAGTAGCAGAAATGGTTTTAAATGTTTTTGCTTTAGCACTTAATTTATCTAGTATTCCCTTTGCTTTTGGATCTTGCTGAGCAAATGCTACATTAAATCCTAATGCAATGATTGTAAGTGTGATTAATTTTTTCATCTGATTGTTTTAAATTATTTAATTCATATCTTTCAAATATTGTTCCAAACTCATTTCATCTTGAATTAAAACTTGTCTGGCTTTACTTCCTTCAAACTGTCCTATAATTCCTGCAGCTTCCAATTGATCTATAATTCTACCTGCTCTGTTATAACCCAGCTTCAACCTTCTTTGCAATAAAGATGCCGAACCTTGTTGGTGCTGAACAATAATTCTTGCCGCATCGTCAAATAAAGCATCTCTATCAGATAAATCAACATCTCCAGGTGCACTGCCACTTCCATTCTCATCCACATATTCAGGCAATAAAAATGCATCAGGGTAAGCTCGTTGATTGCCAATAAATTCTGTTAATAATTCTACTTCTGGTGTATCTATAAATGCACATTGCAAACGAATCAAATCACTTCCGTTAGATAAAAGCATATCTCCTCTACCAATTAATTGTTCCGCTCCACCTGAATCTAAAATAGTTCTTGAATCAATTCCTGAGGTAACTCTAAAAGCAATTCTAGCTGGGAAGTTAGCTTTGATTGAACCTGTAATAATATTGGTAGAAGGTCTTTGAGTGGCAATGATTAAGTGAATTCCAATCGCTCTTGCCAATTGTGCTATTCGAGCAATCGGCTGCTCTACTTCTTTACCGGCTGTCATTATTAAATCGGCAAACTCATCAATCACTACTACTATGTAAGGCAGATATTTATGTCCCTTTTCAGGACTTAATTTTCTTTTGATGAATTTCGCATTGTACTCTTTAATATTTCTAACAAAAGCATTTTTCAATAATTCATAACGCGAATCCATTTCAATACATAATGAATTTAATGTATTGATTACCTTTTGATTATCAGTAATAATGGCTTCTTCACTATCGGGTAGTTTAGCCAAAAAGTGCCTTTCAATTTTATTAAATAAAGTCAATTCCACCTTTTTAGGATCGACTAAAACAAACTTCAGTTGAGATGGATGCTTCTTATATAGTAAAGATGCTAAAACGGCATTCAGTCCAACTGATTTGCCTTGTCCAGTTGCTCCTGCCATTAAAAGGTGAGGCATTTTGGCTAAATCAAAAACAAAGGTTTCATTAGAGATGGTTTTTCCTATTACAACAGGTAAATCATATTTAGAGTTTTGAAACTTTTCTGATGCAATCACCGATCGCATAGAAACAATATCTGGATTTTCGATTAGGCACTTCTATACCAATTGTGCCTTTGCCAGGAATAGGAGCAATAATTCTAATTCCCAAAGCTGCTAAACTCAAGGCGATATCGTCTTCTAAGTTTTTAATTTTAGAAATACGAACGCCAGGTGCAGGAATAATTTCATATAATGTTACAGTAGGGCCTACAGTTGCCTTTATACTGTCTATTTTGATATTATAGTTCTCAAGCGTTTTGACAATTCTGTTTTTGTTATTTTCTAATTCTTCCTTATCCACTTTAATGCTGCCACCACCATAATCTTTCAAGATATCAATAGGTGGAGTTTTATAGTGTGGTAAATCTAATGTACTATCGTATTCACCAAACTCTTTTACACGGCTATCTAATTCGTCATCACTTAATTCATCATCTTCTTCAGTGTCCTCTATTTCTAGGCTAATATCGTCATCACTTTTCTCAGCTTCTTTTTCTTCTACAGCAACTGTTGCTTCTTCCTCAGCTACTTCATAAGAAAATCCATCATCATCTGTCGCCTCTTTGGTAGGTTCTTCTGGAATTTCTTTTGATAGTTCTACTTCATTTTGTTCTTTACCCTCCATCGTTTTAGCGTCGGATGGGTTACCCTCCATATTATCTTCATCATCTGCAGACTCTGCAGTGATTGAAGCATCTGCTGACTCATCTTCTTTATTATATTGATCCGTTACTAAGTTTTCAGAAAAAGATTGATCATCTGAAATTGAATCTGTATTTTCTGCATCAATCACATCTTCTTCTTTCTGGGTATTGAATAAATTAGAAAAAGAGACATTAAATGAAATAACGAGAAAACATAAGAAGGCAAACGTTATAAGAAAACCAGTCCCTACGTATCCTAAAATACTTTGCAGCCATTGATTAATAAAAAACCCGAATCCACCACCTAAATAGAAGAGGAATTGGTTGAAGAAAAAACTCAATAATAAGGATAGGAATATGATTAAAAAGAATGAAATTCTAAAGGATTTCCCCAATGGCAATAAGGAAATTTTAAAAAGTATTTTAAATCCTATTAGAAAAAATAAGCCAACAAATAGAAAAGACGCAACACCAAACCATTTAAAAATAAATAGATGTGAAATAGCTGCACCAAATTTTCCCAACCAGTTTTCTGCTTTTAGATCTGCATTAAATAAAAAGTCTGAAATAGAGACTTCTAATTTGCTTTGATCTGCTTCCCATGTAAATAGGAAAGACGAGAGCGCAATTAATAAGATAGCTGAAAAGAGAATAAAGAAAATACCAATGACATTTTTAGTTCTATCATCTTTAAAAAAATTACCAGTAGCTTTAATTTTTTCGCCGCCACTTTTAAAAATTTTCTTCTTTTTTTTCTTTACTTTTTCCTCAGTCTTTTGATTGTCTGTACTTTCTGTTTTAAATTGATTTTTTGCCATCCCTTTTTTCTGTAACTCAAATTTAACAAATCAATGAAGATATAGTATAGAATGAACGATAATTGCTAACAAATAATTGCTAATAAGTAATTATTTAATTGAGAATTTACAATTGAGGATTATTATGTTAATTGAGATGATTTAATCGGAGACAAAACCTGCAAGGTTTTGTTAATGTCTTCAGCTATTTGTCAATTTTCTGAAATGTTTGCAGGAAATAACCTTCAGGTTTCGGCGCTGATTTAAGAATGAGAATTTTTAATTCTTCATTTTCAATTGCCTCTATTGCACACTCAAAAAGATGGCTTCTATTTGTTGATTAAGCTCATAAGCTGAAATATCCTCATATTCTTTTTCAATTTCAAAAATAGCGGAATCTACTTCTTTAAAATCAACACTTTCTGCTATAAACTCCATGGTTAAGCCAAAATTTTCAATGGTATATTGCATTAAAACGCCCGGAATTTTTTCATAAGGTGTTCCTAAATTAGGGAAAGGTTTGCCTAATTCTGTAGAATAATATATGTTATACGATTTTTTATTCTGAAGACTTACCATCACCTCTTTGCACTCAAACCCAGCTATAGTCTTAGTATTTCCAGTTTCTTTAATCTCCAAATTAGCATAGGCGGGATTAATTTCTTCAAAAGTTTTCTTTTTGAATTGAGATTGATGTTTTTTATTTAACATCTTAACTGTTTGTTTCAAACTTTTTTTATCTAAATCAGTAATGTAAGCTGATTTAAATAAACCCATGCCTGCTGAAATTTCACTTTTAGTATGATTTTCATCGAAATAATAATTCATTTCTGCTGGCATCATATCAAACATTAATTGTGTAGAATCCTCAAAAGGATAATTAATGGTATATACAATTTCTCCCTCCGAATGGTTAGAAGGCCATTCACTTTTACAGGCTGATAAACAAATTATCAGAATTAATCCAAATCCAGTTGTTGCCTTAAAAGGCGATTTTAATTTTACCAAAATATTTTTTCTTTGTTCAAAAATGCGGCTATGCCTTTTTTGCAATCCTCTGTTTCTCTAGCTTTAGCGTTTAGTTTTGCAGCATATTTCAATCCGTCTTCAACAGACATCGACTGAACATCAGCTATCAATTTTTTTGTCATCGCCATAGAGTCAGAAGAATTGCCTGAACAAAGTTTTTCAGCATATGCTGTTACTTCTTGTGCAATTTCTGAGGGGTTCCATATGGTATTTACCAATCCTATTTGTTGTGCGTTTTGACTATCAATTAAATTTCCTGATAATAATAACTCTTTTGATTTTGCTTCTCCTATTTTTCTAATTAAAAATATACTTACAATAGCCGGGATAAAACCAATTTTAACTTCAGTGTATCCAAATTTGATGTCTGGTACAGCAAAAACCATATCGCAAACTGTTGCCAATCCGCATCCGCCTGCTATTGCATGACCTTCCACTTGAGCTATTACAACCTTTTTAAGGTGATAAATCAATTCAAACAATTCCATTAAAGCAGTAGAATCTGCCAAATTTTCTTCATAAGAATTGGATTGTAAACTTTTTAAATAAGCTAAATCTGCACCTGCACAAAATGCATCACCTTTAGCTTTAATCACAATTACTTTTACCTCCTTATTTGCCTCAGCAGCTTTCAAAGTAGTTTTAATTTCTTCTACAAATTCAGCGTTTAGTGCATTTCTTTTATCTGGTCTATTTAAAATTAAATAGCCAACTCTATTTTTTATATCAAATTTTACAAATTCCATCTACTAATAATATCCTAAGGATTTTAACATTGATTTATGACTTTGTTCTTTTGAAAATAATCGTGTACTTATATTTCCATCAGCATCTTTATCAATCACTACGTGCTTTGGCGAAGGAATTAAACAATGTTTTATTCCACCAAAACCACTTAATGCTTCTTGATAAGCACCTGTATTAAAAAATCCAATATATAAAGGAGTTACATTTTCCGTATGATCTAATTTAGGTAAAAATACTTGATTCTCATGCGCTTCAGAGTTGTAATAATCTAAACTGTCACATGTTAAACCACCCAAATTGACTCGCTGATAAGGAGCATCCCAATTATTAATAGCCATCAAAAGATACTTTTGACTAATTCCCCAAACATCGGGAAGTGTTGTTATAAACGAGCTATCAATCATATACCATCTTTCTGTGTCGTTCTGTTTTTTTTCATCAATTATGGAATAAATAGATGCACCACTTTCACCAACTGTAAATGATCCAAATTCTGTTAAGATATTGGGTTCTTCTACTTGATGTTTATCGCAATACAACTTAATTTGATTGATAATTTCTTCAACCATATATTCGTAATCGTAATCAAAACTCAATGAATTTTTAATGGGTAATCCACCACCTATATTCAAAGAGTCTAATTCAGGACAAACTTTTTTCAGTTCTACATATACGTTCAAACATTTTAAAAGTTCGCTCCAGTAATAAGCCGTGTCTTTTATGCCTGTATTTATAAAGAAATGAAGCATCTTCAATTTAAAGCGTTTGTCTCCTTTTATTTCATTCAGATAAAATGATTTAATGTCCTTATATCGAATGCCTAACCTAGAGGTGTAGAACTCAAATGAAGGCTCTTCTTCAGAGGCTATTCTTATGCCAATATTGCAACTTTTATTAAAGTTTTGTTTGTAGAATTCTATTTCTTTCATATTGTCTAAAACAGGCAAAACATTAAAACCATCATTAGCAATTTGAGCTATATTTTCCAGATATTGGGGTCTTTTATAACCGTTGCAAACAATATATCTATCTTTTTTTAAAATACCCTCTTTGTATAGCTCATTGATAATTTCAATATCATAGGCTGAAGATGTTTCTAAATGCGTATCGTGTTTCAAAACTTCATTTAAAATAAAAGAAAAGTGTGAACTTTTAGTACAATAACAATAAGTGTATTTACCTTTGTAGTTGCTTTTAGCCATGGCTACGTTAAACCATCGTTTGGCTTTGTTAATTTGTGAGCCTATCTTTGGCAAATAAGTCAGTTTTAGAGGAGTGCCATACTGTTTAATAATGTCAGTAAGACATATACCATGGAAATAAAGTTCATTGTCGATTACTTCGTAACCTTCTTGAGGAAAATCGAAAGTTTGTTCGATGAGGTTTTTGTAAGAATTGTTCATAGTGTTTAAAAATGTAAGTGTTTTACTTTAAGTAAAAATATTTAAAGTAACTTACTTAAGTGATACATTAAATTGCTAATTGATAGAGTAAAGTTAGTAACAATTCTACAATTTGATTAAATTAAAAGGATAAAACTCTTGAAAATATATTTTGAAGAGATTAAAAAAATAGATTATGATCAACATACAGTTATTAGAAATAGAATCTGAAATAGCCGCAGGAACAAGAGGTTCAAGCCTAGGGATAAGAGCACTCAAAACAGCCTCACTTAATAAAAAAAGTAATTTCTTCCAAAAGTATGACCTAGTACATATTGAGGACTTCAATCATCTACTGTGGAATGAGGTGAATACTCCTTCAGCTATTCGTATAGAAGGGTTAGTGGAGGTTTATAAAAATGTAAGTAAGGTAGTTAGTGAAACTTTAAAAAACAATGGTTTCCCGATTGTATTAGCTGCTGATCACGGAAGTGCTGGTGGAACAATAGCAGGTATTAAAATGGCACATCCCGATAAAACATTGGGTGTTATATGGATTGATGCACATGGTGATTTACATTCGCCTTATACTTCTCCGACAGGCAATATGCACGGAATGCCATTAGCAATTTCATTGGCTTTGAATAATGAGGAAAAACAAGTATCAACAGTAAAGGATTTAACACTTCAAAAATGGAATGAGTTGAAGAGTATGGGTGGAATTGTTCCGAAAATTTTGCCTGAAAATTTATTGTTTTTTGGTGTCAGAGATACCGAAGAGCCAGAAGAGCATTTAATGGAAAAGCATCAAATTAAAAACTTTACTGTTGCCGAAACAAGAGAGAAAGGCATAGCGAAAGCAGCTCAAGAGGCTTTGGAAAGACTAAGCGATTGCGATCAAATATATATATCTTTTGATGTGGATTCCATGGATCCCGATGAAGTGAGTTATGGTACTGGCACGCCAGTTAAAAATGGCTACTCTCCGAATGAAATTCATTCTTTATTAAAAGAATTATTAAAAAGTGATAAGATTGTGGCTTTTGAAATGGTGGAAATTAACCCAACATTAGATAATAAATGTAATTTAATGGCTGAAACTGCATTCGATATTCTGGAAGAAACTGTGAATTTGATAGAAAATAAATAAAAAGAAATTGAAAAATATTGAACAAATATTATTTGAAATAATTAAAGATGCTTTAACAGCACTTTATAATTTTGAAGGAGATGAAAAAACAATTCAACTCCAAAAAACGCGTAAGGATTTTGAAGGGGATATAACTTTAGTTGTTTTTCCTTTGTTGAGAGCATCTAAAAAATCTCCTGAACAAACTGCCGAAGAAATTGGTATTTACTTATCTGAAAAGTCTAGTGAGGTTGTCAATTATAATGTAGTTAAGGGATTTTTGAATTTAGAAATTTCTGATTCTTATTGGTTAGAATTTTTAAGTATGGCTCAAGCAGATGCTAATTTTGGTTTTGCTGCGCCTAACTCCAAATCGCGCAAGATGGTGGAATACTCTTCACCTAATACCAATAAACCATTGCATTTGGGTCATTTAAGAAATAATTTTTTAGGATATTCTTTGGCTGAAATTTTAAAAGCAAATGGTCACGAAGTTTTTAAAGTTCAAATAATCAACGATAGAGGAATACATATTTGTAAATCGATGCTGGCTTGGCAAAAATTTGGAAATGCAGAAACTCCTGCTAGCTCTGGATTGAAAGGTGATAAATTAGTAGGAAATTACTACGTAAAATTTGATCAAGAATACAAAAAGGAAATTGCTGAATTAATTAGTAATGGAATAGAGGAAGAGGAGGCTAAAAAACGAGCTCCCATTATGCTTGAGGCCCAAGAAATGTTGAGAAAGTGGGAAAATGGCGACAAAATTGTTCGTGATTTATGGACAGAAATGAATGGTTGGGTTTATGATGGATTTGGAGAAACCTATAAAACCATGGGTGTTGATTTTGATAAATTATACTACGAATCAGATACCTACTTAATAGGAAAAGAAAAAGTTTTAGAAGCATTAGAAAATGGAAAGGTTTACCGAAAGGAAAATGATTCTTTATGGATTGATTTGACTGAAAAAGGATTAGATCATAAATTGTTACTTCGGGCTGATGGAACATCTGTTTATATGACACAAGACATTGGTACAGCCATTATTCGTCATGAGGAATTTAATTGTGAAAAATATTTTTATGTAGTAGGGAATGAGCAAGATTATCACTTTAATGTTTTGGCCTTAATTCTGCAAGAGTTTGGATTTGAATGGGCTAAAGGAATTCAGCATTTATCTTATGGAATGGTTGATTTACCAAGTGGAAAAATGAAAAGTAGAGAAGGAACTGTGGTAGATGCAGATGATTTGATGCTGGAAATGAAAAATGCAGCTAAAGATATTGCTGAAGAGTTAGGGAAGTTAGAGAATATAGGTATTGAGGAAAAAGATACACTGTTTCATCAAATAGGAATGGCAGCTTTGAAGTATTATATTTTAAAAGTAGATCCTAAAAAACGAATTTTATTTGATCCGAAAGAATCAGTTGATTTTGCAGGAAATACAGGTCCTTTTATTCAATATACCTATGCTCGAATTCAATCTATTGTTACCAAAGCTAAATCAGATAATAGTGGAGGAGATGGAGCAATAGGAAATATTGTTTTGAATGATTTTGAAAAAGAGTTAATTAAATCTTTGCACGAATTTCCGTCTATTGTTCAACTGGCTGCTGAAAGTTTGAGTCCGGCAATTATTGCTAATTATACCTATGAAATAGTAAAGTTGTACAATTCATTTTACCAAAATGTAAGTATTTTTAAAGAAGACAATTCTGAAAATAAGAACTTTAGAGTTATATTGTCGAAAGAAGTTGGTGATGTAATTAAGAAAAATATGAATTTATTAGGGATTGAAGTTCCTCAACAAATGTAAAAGCTTTTAATCCACTTCAAAATGCTTGAGTTTATTGTTAATTTTGTGACACATTAAAAAAAACGAAATTTTTATGTTTGATAGTTTATCGGATAAGTTAGATAGAGCCTTTAAGGTACTTAAAGGACAAGGACAAATTTCAGAAGTAAACGTAGCTGAAACCACCAAAGAGATTAGAAGAGCACTTTTGGATGCGGATGTTAACTATAAAATAGCCAAATCTTTCTCGGATTCTGTAAAAGAGAAAGCTTTAGGACAAAATGTATTGTCTTCAGTTTCGCCAGGTCAGTTATTTACCAAAATTACTCATGATGAATTGAGTGGTTTGATGGGTGGCGAAAGTGTTGAAATCAATATTAAAGGTAGTCCTGCAGTGATTTTAATAGCTGGTTTACAGGGTTCAGGGAAAACTACTTTTTCAGGTAAATTAGCTTCTTATCTTAAAAATAAAAAAGGAAAAAATCCTGCATTAGTTGCTGCCGATGTGTATCGTCCTGCGGCAATTGACCAATTGCATGTGTTGGGAGAACAAATAGGTGTGGAGGTTTTTTCAGATAGAGAAAGCAAAAATCCTGTTGAAATTGCAAAAAAGGCGATTAATGATGCAAAAAGTAAAGGCTATGATGTAGTTATTGTCGATACTGCAGGTCGTTTGGCTATTGATGAGCAAATGATGAATGAAATAGCTGCTGTCAAGCATGCTATCAATCCATCTGAAACTCTTTTTGTGGTAGATTCGATGACTGGTCAGGATGCTGTAAATACGGCTAAGACTTTTAATGATCGATTAAATTTTGATGGAGTTGTATTGACCAAATTAGATGGTGATACTAGAGGTGGAGCTGCTCTTTCTATTCGTTCTGTGGTTGATAAACCTATTAAGTTTGTTGGTACTGGAGAAAAAATGGAAGCCTTGGATATTTTCTATCCAAAAAGAATGGCTGATCGTATTTTGGGAATGGGTGATGTTGTTTCATTGGTTGAAAGAGCTCAAGAACAATACGATGAAGAAAAAGCTAGAAAGCTTCATAAAAAAATTGCTAAAAATCAGTTTGATTTTAATGACTTTATCGATCAAATTGCCCAAATAAAGAAAATGGGTAATATGAAAGATTTGATGGGTATGATACCTGGAGTAGGTAAAGCATTGAAGAATGTTGATATTGATGATGATGCCTTCAAGCATATTGAAGCAATGATTCAATCCATGACGCCTCAAGAAAGAGAACAACCTAAATTGATAGATGGAAGTAGAAGAAAACGTATTGCTGCTGGGGCAGGAACTTCAGTTCAAGAATTAAACAAATTGTTGAAGCAATTTGATGAAACTTCTAAAATGATGCGCATGATGGGCAATAAAAATAATATGGCTAAAATGATGCGTAATATGCCAAAAATGCCGGGAAGACCTTAAAAAATAAATAGAATGCAATTAATTGACGGAAAAAAAACTGCTGCAGAAATTAAAGATGAAGTAGCGGCTGAGATAGCTTCAGTAAAAGCCAAAGGTGGAAAAGTTCCGCATTTAGTTGCTGTATTGGTAGGTAGTAATGGGGCTAGTATCACTTATGTAAATGCAAAAATTGAAGCCTGTAAAAAGGTAGGAATGCATTCTACTATCATTCGATTAAATGATACCGTTTCCGAAAAAGAACTCTTGGAAACTGTAGTTGAACTCAATGAAGATGATGATATAGATGGATTTATTGTTCAATTACCACTTCCCAAACATATTAGCGAAAAGAAAGTTACTGAGGCAATTTCTCCAACTAAAGATGTAGATGGTTTTCATCCTTCTAATATAGGTAAGATGATGTTAAATTTGCCGACTTTTTTACCTGCAACACCTTATGGGATTCTTCAATTGATTGAAAGATATAATATTGAGACCAATGGTAAGCATTGTGTGGTAGTAGGAAGAAGTGCAATAGTAGGATCGCCAATTTCTAATTTAATGTCTCGAAATTCTTATCCTGGTAATTGCACAGTTACATTAACTCACAGCAGAACAGTAAATTTAGCTGAAATTACTCAAACTGCAGACATTTTAATAGTGGCATTAGGTAAGCCTGAATTTATAACTGCCGATATGGTCAAAGAGGGTGTTGTAATATTTGATGTGGGAATAACCAGAAAGGCCGATAGCAGCAAAAAATCTGGTTATAAATTATATGGGGATGTTAAATTTGATGAGGTTTCACAAAAAGCATCGTTTATTACTCCTGTTCCCGGTGGAGTAGGGCCTATGACTATAGTTTCATTACTAAAAAATACAATATTAGCAGCTAAAGGAAAAACAGAAAATTAATTTAAGAAATTTTCTACTTGCTCAGCACTGAATCGATTACTTATTTTCTCCGTTAGAATAAGGTCCTCTTTTTTAATGTGTTTTTGGATCAATAAAAACAATACATTCAAGATTTCCATTGCCGTAGTAGCATTTTCAGCATCATCTATTTGATGATATAAATCTATAATAGATTGATGTTCTTCTTCCAACTCATCAATTAAATGGTCTAAACTTCTAGAAACTCCTCTCGTTTTTGAAAAGAAACTTTCCTGCGTTTTGAAATTTTGCTGGATAGATTTGATGTTTATTGCAGCTATATCTTTGTCTTTAATTACTTTAAGTTGGTGATGATGTTCATTAAATAAGTTAGATAGCTTGATACTCTTTGTCATAGTTTTTCATTTAGTCCTTAAATATACAACAAACTTTGAATTTGTCAATTCAAGAATGTCTATTTTTATAGTCTATTTAAAAAATATATGGCAGCATCAGAATCAAAATTATGGTATTTGGAACAAATTAATTTGTTTAAAAATCTAAATGATAATGAAATGAAACATTTAGAACAAATGACTACTATGAAAACTGCTGAAAAAAATCAATTTATCTATTTTCCTGAAGAACCTTCAAAAGTGCTATATTTTTTAAAAAAGGGAAGAGTTAAAGTTGGCTCATATTCCTCAGATGGAAAAGAAATTTTAAAAACGATTCTATATCCAGGTGAAGTTTTTGGAGAGATGGGAATTATTGGTGAAGAAAAAAGAAAGGATTTTGCCATTGCAATGGATAAAGATACACGACTTTGCACGCTAACTGTTGCAGAAATGAATGATATCATGGAAAATAATCCTGGATTGAGCATTGCAGTAGTAAAAAATATTGGAGAAAAATTACGCAAGCTAGAAATGAAATTGGAGTCCATTGTTTTTAAAGATGCACGCTCAAGAATTGTTGAGGTAATTTTGGATATGGCTAAGAATTATGGGAATGCTGTAGGAGATGAGGTTTTAATCAAACACAATTTAACGCATCAAGATATTGCAAATTTAACTGCCACTTCTCGCCAAACCGTTACCACCGTTTTAAATGACCTAAAAGAAGCGAACCAAATCTATATGGAACGCAATAGAATACTGATCAGAGACCTAAATACACTGAAATGAAAATAACTTTATATACTGGCAACAATTGTCATCAATGTAAGGAGGTAATCGATTTTTTGAATGACAAGAAAATAAACTTTCAAGAAATCAACATTGATGAAAATAAAAATAAACCACCTATTCCACTATTTGTTTTTCCTGCCCTTTTTATCAACGACCAATTAAAGGCTTATGGAGTTGATATTGTAAACAGATGGGATAATTTTTAGCCTAATGAAATAGTATTGCTATTAGGAATTTTTTGATTTGACCCAACTATTAAAATGATATAATCGTATTCCCTTCGAACGATATTTTTTAATAACTTAAAAATCAAAAATCATGAAAAAAATTACTTATTTATTTGCTATCATTTTCACGTTAGCATTTTCGGCTGCAAAGGCTCAAAGTTGTTATGCAGATTTTCAATTTTCAAAAAATGGACTAACTATTACATTTGTTGACTCCTCATTTGCTGGTTCTTCGGCACTCTATAATTGGGATTTTGGAGATGCTATTTCTTCAAGTTTTATGAATCCAGTTCATACTTATAGTCAAGCTGGTAATTATCAAGTTTGTTTAACAGTAATGGATACTGCAAACAATTGTGCTGATACAATTTGTAAGTCTGTTATAGTAGGAGCGGTAACTCCTCCTTGTAATGCCGATTTTGTATACATGGTAGATGCTACAGGGTTCGCTAATTTTACAAATCTTAGTGCCAACCAGAGCGTATATAATTTCACTTGGGATTTTGGAGATAACTCTCCCACATCAACTGTGGTTAGTCCTAATCATACTTATGCTAACCAAGGAATTTATATAGTTAGTTTAACAGCACAAAGTGGAACTCAAACATGTACGAAATATGATACCGTATTTGCGGGAACTTGTTCAGCTAGATTTGTTTATCAAAATGTAGGTGGTGGAACAGTAAACTTTATTAATAGTTCTTCAAACAATAAATTTGGTGTAGAATATTCTTGGGATTTTGGAGACAATACTACAACCCTTGGAAAGAATGTTTCACATACTTATACAAGTTCGGGATTTTATAATGTAACACTCTCTTTGTTTGACTCAATAAACAACTGTAGATCAACATATATTGATTCGCTTTTTATACAATTAACTCCTAGTGCTTGTAATGCATCTTACTCTATAGTTAAAGATACTACCACACAATTTGGAGTAATATTGTATAACAATTCCTCAAATTTAAGTTCACATCAATATAGTTGGGATTTTGGTGATGGTAATTTTGGAACAGGGCGAACGCCATCACATTCGTATGCTAATTTTGGTAGCTATGTAGTATGTCTTACTATAACTGATACATTATTTAATTGTACTTCTACTTTCTGTGATACTGTTGGCATGGATTCCTTAGGTAATTTGAATAAGTCTGGATTTAGTTTAGTAATTAAAGACCCTTTAGTTGTAGGAATTAATGAAAATGAATTGATAGAAAACATTAAGATTTATCCTAATCCTGCAACTTCAAATATTTTTCTAAATTTGAATAGTTTAGAGAATGTATCGATAAAAGTAATAGATATTTCAGGAAGATTAATGATTGATACAAAATCTTCTTCAAAAAATATTGAAACTATTGATGTATCTCATTTAGAGAATGGAATTTATTTAATTTCATTACAAGATAGAATAAATAGAAGAGTTGAAAAATTGATTATCTCTAGATAGGTAGTTTGGTTTTCTTTAGAAGGGGAGAGGAATGGTTACCTTTCCCCTTTTTTTATTTACCCAACTTATTTTCCTTTTTAATCGTCATCTAATTATGAATAGAAAATTATTATTTATTTCTCTTTTATTTTTCTCTTTATTTAAAGTGCAGTCTCAAAGTTGTTATGCTGATTTTCAATTTAATGTAAATGGTTTGTCTGTGCAGTTTATGGATTCTTCCTTTACTCAATCAAGTGCAATTAATAGTAATTGGGATTTTGGAGATGGGAATTATTCTTCTCAATTAAATCCAAATCACACTTATTTGAATAGCGGAAACTATAACGTTTGTCACATTATTTATGATAGTTTGTGTATTGATACAATATGTAAACAAGTTACGGTTACAAATCCTAATCCATGTCAAGCTTCATTTATTTATAATTTAGGTGTTAATGGAGGTGTAACTTTTACAAACACATCATCATCAAATGGCTTTTTAATTTATGATTGGAATTTTGGGGATAGCAGTTTTAGTTCTCTGGAAAACCCAATTCATACTTACACAGCTACTGGAAAATATATCGTAAGTTTAAAAATTTTAGATACATTAAGTATTTGTAATTCAATATTTAACGATACATTAGATATATTTATTTCACCAAATTGCAAACCGGATTTTAATTATTCAATAAATGGTGATACGGTTTTTATTCAGAACAAGGCTGTTTCTTTTAATCGCGTAAAATATTTATTTGGAGATGGTGACACTTCATACCAATCCAATCCATTTCATATCTATCAGCAAAGTGGAACATATACAATCAAACAGCTGATATATAATGATACCACCAATTGTGTCGATAGTTTGAGTAAGTCTATCACTATCAATATATCCAATTCTTGTTTAGCAAAATATATTGTAGCATTGGATACCAATAATACATCTACTTTATTTCTAATCAATGTATCTAGTGGTGGCGCTAATCATGAATATTTATGGGATTTTGGAGATGGAACTACTTCCAACGCTATTTTACCTATTCATCAATATACCAACAATCAAGCATATCAAATTTGTTTAACGGTTACAGACTCAGTAATGAATTGTATTTCTACTTATTGTGACACTGTAGGTCTCGATTCAAATGGAAATATTTTAAAGTCAAGTGGATTTACACTTAAAGTATTGGATGGTATGACCATTGGCTTTGAAGATTTAATGCTTAAAGATCATTTTAAAATTTATCCAAATCCAACGAAAAGTTCATTTACTATTGACCAAACTAATTTAATTGATCATCTAAACTATCAAATTTTGTCAATTGATGGAGTTTTGATACTAGAAGGGAAGATCAATCAAAAAGTTCAAAGTATTGATATTAATGATTATTCAAATGGAATGTATTTCATTAGAATATTCAATGAATCAGGATCAATTACTAAAAAGATAATAAAGAATTAGAGGACGAAGCTTTAAACAGCTGAATCTAAACATAAGATGACCAAACCATCTAAATGATGAAAATAGAAAAACAACTTCTAGCGGATTGTATCCAAAAGAAACGGTTGGCACAGCACCAATTGTATAAGGAGGTGTTTTCTTATTTAATGAATATTTGTATAAGATATAAGAATGATTACGATACAGCAGGAGCAAGTTTGAACACTATTTTTCTCAAAATATTAGATAATCTAGACAAGTTTAATTCTCAAGATTCTTTTATTCCTTGGATAAAAAGGATTGCTGTAAATCAATTAATTGACGAATACAGAAAAGAAAAGAAAGATAAGCAAACCATTAATTTTCAAGATGAATTTCAACCTTCTATTTGTCCTCAATCATATCATCAAAAAGAAGCAGAAATGGATGCTCAATATTTGTTGGATATGATTAAACAACTTCCAAATATGACTGCTAAGGTTTTTAATTTATATGCTATTGATGGGTATAAACATAAGGAAATAGCAGAATTGTTGGAAATGAGTGAAAATGCTTCTAAATGGCATTTAGCAGAAGCACGAAAAAAATTAAAAAATAGTCTAGAAATTTATAATAAAATAGCTTGAAATGGAAGACGATAAGAATATAGATGAACTATTTAGCAAGGTTATCCAAAAGGACCATCCTTATGATGAAAAACTTTGGAAAAGTTTAGAGCCAAACCTGCCTACTTCTTCAGAAAGCTTTTTCTATAGATTTAGAAAGCCATTTGGTTTATTAGCATTGATAACTTTTGTTGGAGTGGGTATTTATTTTATGTCATCTGAAAAGGATAGTAGAGTAAGTACAAATAAGAAAGCAATATTGAGGGATGTAGATGTAAGATTGAATAAAGAATTGATTGCCAAAAATACGACTAATGATTATTCTAAATTAATTGAAAAACCGAATGAATTAAACCAAAAAGAATTAGCTATCGATAAGACAAATGAGAAAGTCTTAAAAAATAATGTAGAAGTAGAGAAGGAAAATTATTACAATAGCACAAAGCCTTTGAGTAGTGCGGAAGTCTTTTCAAATAAGGGAATTTCTAAAACAATAAATAGTAGCACTAATTCTAAATCCTCATCAGATAGGGATAAGCAAATTAATTCTCAGACTGCAATATCTAATACATTTTCTAATATACATAATGAAGATAGAAGAAATACAATAGGTAATGATATTGAATTAAATACGAAAGAATTTTCCAATTCCAAAACAATAGATTTTATGCAATCTAGAGGCTTTTCGGCTGATTTAGATAATGCAAATTTAGCAGCCTTAAATAGATTGAGTAATGAGGAGTCTAATGATGTGCCTAAATCTATTTTTGATAAAATTGAAGATCGAATAAAAAGGCATTTTAAAGCAATTGAATTCGAAGCTTTATACAGTATTGATATTAATAAAAAAGTGAATAATGCTTCTGAAACTTTTATTAATTATAAAAGAAATTCTGAGCAAACCATTTCCAATAAGCAATTTGGTATTAATTTCTTAAATCAATATAAATTATTAACCTATGGTGTAGGAATCGAATATGCGGAGTATACCGAAAGAATCAATTATAATTTTGATAAAGAAACAGTAGGTTATGATATTTCTTATGATACCACTTATCAACTAATTAACTCAAATTATGTAAGTAATGGAGTTCCAGTGCTATTAATAAAAGAGATGATTTCCGAAAACAGAAGTCCAAAAATTATAGTTGTTGATGATATTTTGAGCACCAAAAATACTTTTAAAAGAATTCAAGTTCCTGTATTTGTTGGAATACAAAAAAGCTTTAATAATTTTTCTGCTGAATTGAGAACTGCTTTAGTATTCAATTATATGTTGGATGTAAATGGTGTTAGCATTAATAAAAATCTAGATCAGATTAGTGATTTAAATATCAGTCAAATGAATAAATTGTTTTATGGGAATAGTAATTCCCTAAGCTTAAGTTATGCTTTAAACGAATACTTAGGTTTAGGACTGAGGTATAAATATGATTTAGATATTACTTCTTACACTAAAAATTATGATTCAAAATTAAATTTGCATCAAGGAGGTATATTTTTAATTTATCATCCTAAATAAGAAATTTGAAACAAAAAAAAGTCCCATTTTTTTAAAAAAATGGGACTTTTTTATAATTATGTTTGTCTAGTTTTTAGACATTCTTTTTCTTTCATTTTCATCTAAGTAAACCTTTCTCAATCGAATAGATTTTGGAGTTAATTCAACATATTCATCATTTTGAATATATTCCAAAGCTTCTTCCAAACTAAATTTAATTGGAGGTGCTAATCTAACCTTGTCATCAGCACCTGAAGAACGCATATTACTCATCTTTTTAGATTTGGTAACGTTGATTACTAAATCTCCATCTCTATTGTTTTCACCAATTACTTGACCTGCATATACATCTTCACCTGGCTCAATAAAGAATTTACCACGATCTTGTAATTTGTTTAAAGCATAAGCAAAAGAATTTCCACCTTCTAAAACAATCATAGAACCGTTGATTCTACCTGAAATGTCACCTTTGTAAGGTTGGAATTCCTTAAATCTATGTGACATAATAGCCTCACCAGCAGTGGCAGTCATCAATTGATTTCTCATGCCAATGATTCCTCTAGAAGGAATTTCAAATTCTAATACCATTCTATCTCCCTTAGGATTCATAGATAGCATTTCACCTTTTCTTTTAGTTACCATTTCAACAGCTCTACCTGAAACATCTTCAGGTAAATCTATTGTCAATTCTTCAATTGGCTCACATTTTTGCCCATCTATTTCTTTTATAATTACTCTAGGCTGACCCACTTGTAATTCATAACCCTCACGACGCATGGTTTCAATCAAAACAGATAAGTGCAAAACACCTCTACCAAAAACAATAAATGAATCTGCAGTAGCACCTGGTTCAACTCTTAAAGCTAAGTTTTTCTCTAATTCTTTTTCTAATCTTTCTTTAATATGACGAGAGGTAACTAATTTACCTTCTTTTCCAAAAAATGGAGAATCGTTAATGGTAAATAACATACTCATAGTAGGCTCATCAATTGCAATACTTTGCAATGCTTCAGGATTTTCTACATCAGCAATAGTATCACCAATATCAAATCCTTCCAAACCAACAACAGCTGCAATATCACCTGTTTGAATACTCTCTACTTTTTTCTTGCCTAAACCTTCAAAAGAATAAACATCTTTGATTTTTATCTTATGTATTTTACCATCTCTTTTTACCAAAGAAACCGTCATATTTTCTTTCAATTCACCTCTATGAACTCTACCAATAGCAATTCTACCTGTATAATTAGAATAATCTAAAGAAGTAACCAACATTTGTAAATTACCTTCAGGCGCTTTATAAGCAGGAATGTTTTCTAGAATAGCATCTAACAAAGCAGTAATATCTGTTGTTTTTTCTTTCCAGTCATTAGAAAACCACTCTTCTTTAGCTGAACCATAAACAGCTGAAAAATCCAATTGCTCTTCAGTAGCATCTAATTGAAACATTAAGTCGAAAACTTGTTCGTGTACAATGTCAGGAGTACAGTTAGGTTTATCCACTTTATTGATAACCACAATTGGTTTTAAACCCATTGAAAGTGCTTTTTGCAAAACAAATCTTGTTTGTGGCATAGGTCCTTCAAAAGCATCTACTAAAAGCAATACTCCATCAGCCATATTTAAAACACGTTCAACTTCACCACCAAAATCGGCGTGACCTGGAGTGTCAATAATGTTAATTTTTACATCTTTGTACATCATCGAAACGTTTTTGGAAAGAATGGTAATTCCTCTTTCTTTTTCGATGTCGTTATTGTCCATTATCAAATCACCTGGATTCTCATGGTCGTCAAAAAGCTTTCCTGCTTTTAATAATTTATCAACTAATGTTGTCTTACCGTGGTCAACGTGAGCAATAATGGCAATGTTTCTTATATCTTGCATGGTCATTTAAAATTGGGCGCAAAGTTAGGTTTAAATTCTTTTGTATCGTACAGATTTATGCATTATAATAAAAAAAAGGTGTAGCAGCTTAGCTGGTACACCTTAAAATTCCAATACATAACTCTACTTATTAGATTTTAATAAGATAGCTAAATTCAAAAAAGTCTATTTTTCTTCTCTTGGATGAGCCACATTAACTTTCAAGTTTCTTTCTAGAAAAAGATAACTATCCAATGCTTCTACAGCTTTATTTCCAGCTTCATCAGAAACCATTTCTACAAAACCAAAACCTTTAGAGCGGCCACTAAATTTGTCAGTAATTATTTTTACTGATACCACATCTCCATATTCTGCAAAAAGATTTCCTAAGTCATCTTCGGTGCACTTATAAGGGATGTTTCCTACGTAAATGTTCATAAAAAAATTATTAAGTGAGTTACAAAGTAAATAAATATTTCAATACAGCAATTAAAATCAGACTATTTATATCAAATAAATTAAAATTGAAGTATTTTAGATTCGGATCTTTGCTATTAAATTTTTTTATAAAGCCTTACATAGCAAATAATTAAGTTTGGTTAATTAAATTACAACTGACTTTTAAAACTTTTCTTAAAATCTTCAAATTTTTCAGTTTCGTACTTCGATTCTGAGATATAATGAATAATAGGCTCCAAAGTTTCAGGGGTTTGATAGCCAGGTACGGCTTGAATAATGTTAAAGCTTTCATCAAAATAAACAATAGAAGGATAACTCATTTGGCCCCTAAAAAAGTGATAGCTAATTGATGTGGGTTTCTTCTTTCATTCGGTTTTTCATTTACAAAAATTTGGTCACCTACCATGATAGTATCTTTCATCTCAGCATTAAGCTTAACTGCATAAAAATTTTCAGAAATATATTTTGCTATTTTTTCATCTTGAAAAGTGGTAGCGTCCATTCTTTTGCACCATCCGCACCAATCAGTATAAACGTCAATCATAATTTTTTTTGGATTTTCTTTGTGCAACGCCATTGCTTCTTGAATGCTTAGCCATTCAATTTTTGTTTTTTCTTGGGCTACTAATTGTGAAAACAAAAAAACTGTAAATAGGGTAAATAGTATTTTTCTCATCTTATAAAATTAAGGATATTGATGCAATATTGTCAAGTATACAAATTGACAAATTTCATTTTTAGTATTTTTAAATTCATAGTACCATTTTACAATTGCTATGCCCTTTTCTGGTTTATGAATCAAATCCTTTATTTCTACTGTACAATGAATTGATTCTTCAGCAAATATTGGTTTAATAAATTTCCATTGATTGATTTCCATGCCTGCTAAAACGGAAGATCCAAACCTCGGAATCCATTTTAAACGATAAAAAGAATTAAAAATATGGGGTCCACTTGCAACTAAGCCTTTAAAAATACTTTTTTTAGCCACCTCAATATTGGTATGAAATTCTAGTGGGTCATACCGCTTTGCAAAATCAATAATCTCGTTTTCTGATAAGGAAATATTTCCTAAGTCTAATTGTAGCCCATTTTTGAGTAAATTCACTTTTAATCGATTAATTCAAATGTGTGATCTTCTCCATCCATCAATCCGGTGATTAAACGACCTTCTGTTTTCACAGAAAAAGATTTCTCACTATTCTTAGTGTAAATAATTCGTTGGGGGAAATCATGTTCAGAATTTCGAAACACCCAAGTATCCTTATTTCTTTTCACTAAAGTAAATAGAGTAGGACCATCTTTTTTTGGCATTGCAACATAGCAAATGGCATTATTGATTGTTTTAATGGTTAAATATTCAGAAAGTAAGGTGTCATTATTAAGAACATAAAATCCTTCACCTTCTAATTCATTCACAGCATTCAACTTCCAATTCTCTATAATTATCCCTCCATCATCATCAGTTGTTTCCCAATTGCCAACTAACCAATACAGATTAAGAATAGGTTCATTGGTTTGTGGCAAATCTTTTTTCTTGTTTCCACGGATAAACGTGAAAAGGATAAGGACAAGAAATCCAATGAACAATCCAAAGAAAAAATACTTTAAACCTGATTTCATCTGTTAATGTATTCCGTTCATCCAACGCTTTAAAGTAGGTACTAATAGTAATAATACAACTGCTGAAGCACCTACCAAATAAACTCCCCAAACTAAATAAGTATGTTGGTAAACATCTAAGGTTTGAGCTGCAGTGGCATCAACTGGTATATCTTCAGAAGCTGTTAGTTCTCCAATTAATCCTGCCATTTTATTGGCTAAAGAAATAGATAGAAACCAAACTCCCATTACAAAACCAATCATTCTTTTTGGAGATAATTTAGTTACCATAGATAAACCAACAGGCGATAAACTCAACTCACCTGAACTGTGGAAAAAGTACATTACAGCTAAGAAAATTAAAGGAACCATACCATCGTTAGAAAAATACTTCGCACCTATCACAATTACTCCAAATCCTAGGGCCAATTGAGAGAGTCCCATAACAAATTTCATTGGTGTGGAAGGTTCTTTGCCTTTGTTTCTCAATTTAATCCACATCCAAGAAAATAGTGGAGCTAAAACCATAATAAAAAAGGCATTGAAAAATTGGAAAATGGATGCAGGTATTTCAGATCCACCAACAACACGATCTACATTTCTTGCTGTAAATAAAGTGATAGAACCACCAGCTTGCTCAAAAAGAGCCCAAAAAATAGAATGAAAGACAAAAAGAATTACAATCACCCACAATCCTTGTCCTTTTTCTCTGTTTTCTTCTCTAAAACCTGAAACAATGAGGATAGTCAGCATGATAACACTCATTACAATCAAGACTGTAGTAACGATATCGCTAAGGTTTAGAAATAGAGAACATATTGGAATGAATACAAGTGTTCCAATAATGGTTAATAATTGATTCCGTTTCAGTTTAGGATTGCTGATTTTAGTAAAATTTTCTGCCTCAATAGCAAAGGCCTTTTTTCTTTCTTCTGGTTCGTTTAGCAAACGAATATCTTCTGCCTCATTTACATCGGGAAAATTTTCTTGTGAACTAGGATTAATTCCTTTTTTACCTAAAACTTTAGGACCCAAAAACCAAAATACCAGTAAGCCGATAAGCATACCAATACCTGCTAAACCAAAACCATAATGCCAGCTAATTTGCTCACCAACATATCCACATGTTACAATTGCTAAAAGAGAACCGATGTTTACGCCCATGTAAAATATGGTAAATGCTCCATCCTTCCGACTGTCATTTAAGCCATAAAAATCTCCTAAGAAACTAGAGATGTTTGGTTTGAAAAATCCATTACCGATAATGATAAAAGTTAAAGATAAAAAGAACAATTGCATATTTCCACCAAAGTACATTCCTTCTAAGGCTAAAGCAAAATGACCTGCCATCATTAATATACCGCCAAAAAGGATCGCTTTTCTAAATCCTAATACTTTATCTGCTAAAATACCACCAATTACAGGAAATAGATATACCATAGCAGTGTAGGAGCCATATATTCCCAACGCCATACTATCTGCTTCTTGTTGACCTAATTCTTTAAATAGTTCTTGCACCATATATAAGGTAAGAAGCGCTCGCATACCATAATATGAAAAACGTTCCCACATTTCGGCGAAGAAGAGGATAAATAAGGCTTTTGGATGTAATTTTCTATTGCCATATATAATTATAGGAACCCAAATGAGCACAAATGCCCAAGCAACAATCATAATCCAAAAACCTATTTCCATTTTAATGTGTTTTAGTTTAAACTAATTTATTTTAAGCTTCGCTATTTATCTCAATTTGTTCAGTATTTTGAAGAGGAGTTGCAGGTTGAACATCTTCAGCGCCATGAGTTAATCTCTTGAGTGGTTTAAGTAAGGCTATTACTAATAATCCAAACAGAACAGTAAAAATTACAATTCCTGAAAATATTGTATATTCTCCAAATTGAGCTGATTTTTCACCTAAAATACCTGCTACTTTTCCACCTAAACCAGTTGCTGCAAAATATAAACCCATCATTAATGAAGCATATTTAGCCGGAGCTAACTTAGTTACAAAAGAAAGAGAAACTGGTGAGGAGCATAATTCTCCAATGGTATGAAATAAATATGCAAATATTAACCAATACATTGCGGATGATCCATTTGCTTCATAATCTCTCACTGCAAAAATCATAAAAACAAACCCTAAGCCCATGATTATAGTTCCCGTGGCCATTTTGAATAATGAAGAAGCTTCTTTGTTTTTTAATTTTCGTTTTGCCCATATGTTGGCTATCCAAACTGCAAATATTAATATAAACGCAGCATTTAATCCTTGAAACATTGGAGTAGGAATCAACCAACCAAAAAGCATTCTATTAGTTTTTTCTTCTGTATAAACACTCATTAAACCACCGGCCTGCTCAAATGCTCCCCAAAATACAATTACTAATAGGAAAGATAATAGAAGAACTAAAAATCTATCTTTCATTACGCCAGTTTCTAAACTTTTATAAATCATCATTAGCAAACCTACAATTAATGAAAGAAAAACAAATAGCATTCCATAGCCCCAATGATCAACTCCATCCATAGTATAACCCATATATAATGAGAAGATTAAAAGCACTACAAGAATGATTAAATGAATTGGAGATTTAAAAATATTAGAAAAAAGCTTTAACATAGAAACGTCGTTACTTTTTTCTTCAGCAGTTGGTTTATTTCCAACATGGGCAATATATTTTTGACCATATATATAAACGATTAATCCAAATAACATAGCGATACCTGCTAAACCAAATCCTGCATGCCAACCCCATTTAGCAACAACTAAACCGATAAATGAAGTTGCCAACAACGAGCCTAAATTTATACCAATATAAAATATGCTGAAACCTTTATCTCTTCTAATATCTCCTTCTTTGTATAAACCACCAACCATTGTTGATATGTTTGGTTTTAAACATCCAACACCCAAAATGATTAAACCTAATCCTGTAAAAAATGCCCATTCAGCCTCAATAGCAAGGGTTCCGTGGCCAAAACTAAAATTAAAGCACCAAGCATAACAGTTTTTTTCTGACCTAAATATTTATCTGCTATAATTCCTCCTGAAATAGAAATTAAATAAACTAACATTACGTACCAACCATATAATTTATATGCTTCCAAATCAGTCCAACCTAAACCTGGACCATTGGAATCAGAAGCTGTCGCAATCATATAAATTACTAATATAGAGCGCATTCCGTAGTATGAGAACCTTTCCCACATTTCTGTAAAAAACAGTATGTATAATCCAACTGGGTGTCCCCACAATTCTTTTTTATGCTCCATAAATAATCTTTAAATAATTTGTTTTGGTTTTTTGAAGGTTCTAAAGTAGTAAAATTTAATTTTAAATCTACTTTTATCGTTAATTCTATAAATTTTCTTTGATGAAATTGGTCATTTTAGTATATAAATGAAAACGTGTGTTGCCTCCATAAATTCCATGGTTTTTATTGGGATATGCAAACATATCAAACTGTTTGTCAGCTGCTACTAATGCTGTAATCATTTCGGCAGTATTTTGAAAATGAACATTATCATCAGCAGTACCATGAATTAATAAATATTTACCTTCCAATTTTCCCACATGATTAATGGGTGAATTTAAATCATATCCATCTTCATTTTCTTGTGGAGTTTGCATATAACGCTCGGTGTAAATAGAATCGTAAAATCTCCAATTGGTTACTGGTGCTACTGCTATTGCCATTTTAAATTGCTCAGCACCTTTTAATAAGCATAATGAAGACATAAAACCTCCATAACTCCATCCTTGAACACCAATTCTTTTTCCATCGACATAAGGTAGAGAGGCGAAATATTTAGCACCTTCAATTTGATCTTCAGTTTCAAACTTACCCATTTGTTTATAGGTGCATTTTTTAAATTCTGCACCTCTAGCTCCTGTACCTCTATTATCCACAGAAACTACAATATAACCTTGCTGTGCTAACATTTGATGCCAAAAATAATTTTGGCTTCCCCAACTATCAGTCACTGTTTGAGATCCTGGACCTCCATAAATTGTTAAAAAAACAGGATACTTTTTCGAGGCATCAAAATTGGCAGGTTTTATCATCCATCCATTTAGTTCAACTCCTTGTGAGGTATTAAAGGAGAAAAATTCTTTTGGTGAAATAGCTAATTTTTCTAATTTTTCATTTAATTTTTTATTGTCTTCCAATACTCTTTTTTCGCTGCCATTATTGGTGTTTAAAGTAATATAATAAGGGTGATTAGCATCTGTATTGTAATTGATAAAATAAGCAAATGAGGTGCTAAAGTCTGCATTATTGGTACCTGCTTTTTTAGTCAGTTTTGATTTGCCTTTTCCATTTAGTCCTATAGAATAAACATGACGTTCCATTGGTGATACTTCTGCAGATTGGAAGTAAAGTTTATTGTTTTTTTCATCGATTCCATACAATTCTGTTACATCAAAATTTCCTTTAGTAATTTGATTGGCCTTTGAGCCGTTTAAAAATTGTTGGTAAATATGATTGTAACCATCTCTTTCACTCAATACAACAAAACTTTTCTTGTCATCTAAAAATTGAATAAAATAGGGCATCTCAATATAGGTGTCTGAAGTTTCAGTAAAAGCAGTTTTTACTTTTCCTGTTTCTGTGTTGGCAATATTAATGTCTAGCTCATTTTGATGACGATTGCTGCATAAAAGCGCTAACTGATTGGTAGATTTTGTCCAATTGATAGCTGTAATGTATTCGTATTTTTTTGTCAGCTCGATATTAACCGTTTTTTGATTATTAAGATGATAAACAAGAATACTTACTTTAGAATTTTCTTCCCCTGCCTTTGGATATTTATATTCATAATCAGTTGGATATAATGTACCATAAATTGCCATATTAAATTGCTTTACATTACTCTCATCAAATTTGTAATAAGCAATCTGACTTCCATCATTTGCCCATTCAAAAGCCTTTACCAAAACCAATTCCTCTTCATAAACCCAATCAGAAGCACCATTGATGATTTTATTTTTTTCCCCATCTTTGGAAATGGCTATTTCTTGCATATTTTTTAAATCCACATAGAATAGATTATTATCTCTAACAAATGCTACTTTATCCGCAGCAGGAGAAAAGGTAGCATACATTTGCTTATTTCCTTCTGCTAATTTTTGCAATTTTTTACTTTCTAAATCATAAATAAAATAATTCGCTTTTGTAGAATGCCGATATATACTTTCTTGGTCGGAAGCTATTAGCATCTTTTTTTCATCTGCGCTAAAGCTATATTCATCTATAGAAATTACCTTGTCTTCATACATTAATGTGCCCGCAGCAATCAAAGTACTCACAGCATTTCCACTGCTATATTCATAGTTCACAATGGATAAACCATCAGCAGATCTGTCTAATGTGGTGTAATGTAATCCATCTTTCATAGAGATTAAACCACTCACATATTTAGGTGAGTAATTATATTCTTTCCATATTTTTTCTAATGTAATTTGAGTATCATCTTGGGCTTTAGATTGGATAGTGAAACCAAAGGTGATGAATATCAGTGCTAATAAAATTTTATTCATTGGGATTTGCTTTTTAATGAGGCTCGAATTTACATAAATATTAGAAATATGGAAAAAATGTTGTGAGAAATTGCTTTTAATGGCACTAGATTAAATGATCAAACGAACTTCTCCTAACTGATGAACTTTATAAGGGAAATTTTCGCCTGGCGCACCTATAAACATAAAATTTACAGGTATTTTCCATCTTCTAGATAACTCATTAATTTTTTCAGGACCAAACTTTCCTTTTTCCTCTACAAACTCAATCTTTATTTTAGGATATGCTCTATCTAAAACTTCTATGTCATTTTTGAGTTTTACAATTGCAGGTGTTTCTTCAGTGATTACAGACACAATTTTTAGAATCCGCGTTGGTTCATTTTTCATCATATATTGCATCACTTTATTTAACGTTTCCACATTGTCATGATTAGTAAAAAATACAAATTGCTGATTTCTTACCTCCACCAATTTGTATTTGATGGCTTTATTAAGCTTTTGTAAAAATTTGCTTTTTTGTGGTGAAATATAATCGAGAATGAATAAAAAGGCTCTAAAAACATAATTTCGATACAGCATAAAAAACACAATTATAAGAGTAGGAATAAGGTATTCAAAAAATATTGCCAAATAAAATGGGTTGAGAATTACATTTCCAACAATAGCAGCTGCAACAGCTACAATGGCAATAACTAAAGAAATCCAACTGGCTTTTTCAGGTCGTGGTAATTGCTTTCTGTTAATTTTTAAAAGGATATTTCCTATTCCAAAAAGTACCATAACTGATAAAAATGCAATGGTATAAACACCTGCTAAGCTTGCTAAATCTCCTTTGGTAACTAGTAAAATGGAGGTGCATAAAACAAAAAATACTATATAAATTAAGTAGGAACTGTTCTTTTTATTTTTAATCAATAAAAAATTTGGCAATACTCTATCTAATGCCATTCTTTCCATTAATCCACCTACACCTACAAAAGAGGTTAAAACTGCTCCACTTAAAACCAAAGCTGCATCAATACCTATTAATAAGGATAACCACGAACCACCGGATATATTGCCAAGATAAGTAAGTAAAGCGTCTTGATTTTCGGCCGCAACATCCATCGGCATTAATGCCAATGCTAAAAACGCTATCAATGGATTGAAAATACTCACTACAATCCACATATTACGAAGTGTTTTTGGGAAAACACCTATTTTTTGTTCTTCCACAAAATTGGCTGAGCTTTCAAATCCACTGATTCCGAGCATTGCAGCAGAAAAACCGAAAAATAACGCCATTGTGATGCTTCCATTTATTGGCATATGAAAATTAGTGATTAAGGTATCAAATGAATGTGTAAAAAAATAGAAAATACTAAAACCACATAATAGGGTAAGGGAGAGTAAATGAAAAATAAATATGCCAACTGCTACTTTGGACGATTCGCCGATTCCAAGAATTACCAAGAACATAAAAATTAATAGCAATCCTACGGTAACAGGTAATACTGGTATCATTTCCCAAATACTGTGTGCGTACTTAACTGCTTCGCTACCTGATATTACAGCAGTTGCCATATAAGATAAAACTGTCAATGCAGCTGCTAACGAGGCGGTAGATTTCTTAGTGGTATTTAGCAAGGCGTTATAAGCCCCTCCGTTTAAAGGTAATGCTCCTACAACTTCTCCATAAATTTTCCGGAATAAAAATAAAATAGCAGCAACCATTAAAAGAGAGATCCAAGCGTATTGACCTGCATAAAATATTGCTAATGCTGAAACGTATAAACAAGAGGAGCTGATATCATTTCCACATATCGCTGTTGCTTCTAATTCACTTAACTTTTTCGCCATTTTTTTGGCTAAATGTAGGACTTTATCAAAAAGAAATATTTTTTTTGCTCTTTTTTTTAAAAATGGTTCAAAAAACGATGTAATAGACAAAATGGTTGCTTTTTTTAGCTTATCTTTTTCATGTGGACAAAATGGTTGCTCTATTTTTTCCTCCTTTTGTTCTTTCTAAACTTATTTAATTTACTTTTAATTTATCAAATAAAACGGAGTTAGGCTCTGCTGGAGAGCAACCAAGCAAGGGATATATTTGATGGCTGACAAAAATGTCAAATCAAGAGGCTTTTATAAGTCTCTTGATTATTTTTAGAAGCCTTTATGCCTTCAAAAACTCATCTATAAATTTGATTTTTCTTGCTTTTGATAAACCATTGTGATTTCTCATTTTGTTCTTCAAATCTGAAAAATGTCCATCAATTGAATTAGTTGTGTTTGGTATATTTAATTCATAGTATTCATACCAAGTAAATAGCCATTTGAGATTTGTTTTTAAACTCCTACAAGCACTTCTAAGCCGTTTATGAGTATAATAACTTTTACCTGTTTCTAGATTAATTGTCCGTTCCTTTAAAAAAGAATCCCATTTTTCAAACCACAAATCTAAACCTCCTTTAAAAGACTCTTTATCTGTCTTTTTTAAAATACTAACAAGTTCTTTTAACTCGATAGATGCTTGTATTTTAGGGTTTTTAGTTATATATCTCCTTATTATTGCAACTTGATGAAATTGACACATTTGAACCGGGATATCATCGAATAGCTGCATTAATCCGCGTCTACCATCACAAACAATACCTAAAACTTCGTAACCTAGTCTTATTAGTTCAACAATTCCTTTTTTGTATAAATAATTGCTCTCCGATCTAACATAGTATTTAAGTAAATTTTCTTTTGTATAGGCATCTTTAAATAGCATCAAACCAAAATTTCTGCCCCAATAAGTAGTATCCATCAGTACCACTACTTTTCTAGGATATTTTTTAGGAATGTCTACTTCAATCAAATCTATTTTACGCTGAATAGTTTTTATGGAGCACTGATATTTCTCAGCTAGTTGTTTGTACGTCTGCTTTCCTTTTGTGTATTCATCCCAAATCTTCTCAGGAGTAATGATATTTCCTCCAGTAAAATAAGTGTTACAGTGCAAGCATTTATATCGCTGTTTTCCGAGTCGAACACCATATTTTCGAGTAAATGTCTTTGCACAATTTTTGCATTTTTTTTATTCATAACCTTTCATTAGCTCCAAAGCTAATCAGGAAAAGGTTTTCAAGAGCTTTTATCAACCATTTTGTCCATTAACCCCAAAAAACTAAACAGTTAATTTCTTTTTTGGCAATATGGATTGCAATAACAATCCAAAATGATAATAGATTCAATATTAATTTAGTTGATTTTCTGTCAATTTTATTAAAATATCTATTTTATAAGATTGCTGATGCAATAAAGGTAAAATGTATAAATCAATTCCATAAAGGTTCCTGTTCCCAATCTTCTACTAATCCTAAAGCATTAGGGTCAATGGTTGGATACTTCTTTATGAGTTTAGAAAGTTTAGAAGTAAATTTATTGTCTGGTTGGATAGTATTCAATAAATACTTAATTAAGCAAAGATGAACATAAATTTGTTGAAAATTATTTTGTTTAAATTCAGTTGAAACCCATTTGTTGGGCGGCTTAGACATCAATTTTGGCGCTCCCGGTAAATTTCTATTCCATAATCGACTATGATGTGCACAATAATTTCTTATTTGAGCAATTGATTGTAACCAACTTGGTAAATAGGTATGATTAGCTGTGCCATATTCTTCAGCAATTAAATCCTTAGATTTAACCTTCTTATGGTCAAGGTTGCCATATAATTTGGATAAACTTCCTAAGCTTGTTAACTCAAGTGTTTTCCATGAAGGTGGAAATCTTAAATCATCTTTATATTTTTTCTTATGTTCTTTTATGAAAGTATCTTTTGAACGGTCTATTTCTTCTGCAATATTAGCTAAAGTTTTAATTAAGGATTGAGTATTCAAGAATAACTCAGGTTTTTGAAACCACCATGCATCATATTCTAAAGAAATGTGATAAATTAATTTTGTTCTTAAACTGATTTCTATTTTTTCAATACAATCAAACAGTAACATTCTTAGCTCATGATCAAAATTATATAAGGAAATTACATCTTCAAATTTACTATTTGGTTTAAATGTATGGGCTTTTTTATCTTCATACATTGGATACCAATAACCTACTAATCTATAATAACTAATATGCTCTAAATACTTTGCGGCTAATTTTGAATTACAAATAATTAAACCTCTATCAGAAAGTTTTTTAAGTTGTTGATTAATAGTATTTGGAAGTTTGGAGTATTCCATATTAAATTAAAGACTAATCTATTAAACGCAAAAGACTCGCCCTGGTACGCTGTTCAGTGGGAAGCGTGGCGAGTACTGTTAATACAAATGTACGTAATATTTTTAATTTGATACTATTTTAAGTATAAATAAAAGTTAATAGGTAAGTTTAGAGCTACTTATTGTTTTTTTGGCAATATAGATTGCAATAACAATCCAAAGAAGATAACTAATGCAGGTCCAATTAAATTATACCATAAATAACCAATCTCAAAGATTCCTGTTCGATTGAGATAGAATAAAATCCCAATTAGAATTTGAGAAATTAATGCAGCAATAAAAATAGCATTTCCTTTGACGTATTTAATAAAAAAGGCTACTAAAAAGACACCTAAAATAGTTCCATAAAATAAAGATCCTAAAATATTTACTGCCTCAATTAAGTTTTCAAAAAGACTAGCTAACGTAGCAAATAGAATCGCAAATACTCCAAAAAGTCCGGTTAACAATTTAGATGCTTTTAAATAATGCGAATCACTGCCTTGTTTTTTAAAGTTCCGTTTATACATATCAACAGTAGCAGTAGAGCCCAAAGCATTTAATTCGGAAGAAGTGGAAGACATAGCCGCTGAAAAGATAACTGCTAGCAATAATCCAATAACACCAATGGGTAAGTATTTAATTACAAAACTGATAAAAATATAATCATCGTCTTTGGTTTCAGCATTTTCATCTACTTTAAGAATCAGAGCTTTGCTCGATTCACGCATTTCATCCGCTTGCTTTTGTAATGCATTTATTTGATTTTTATACAATTCTATATCATTTGAGCTTCCCGTTTCTTTAGCTTCTAAAAAGTCAAATTGGGCTTGCTTTTTTTCTTGAGTTATATCATTGTAATCTTCTTGCAACGAATTAAATTCTTCAGCATATATAGAGTTTTCAACTTTAGTAATATTGGCTTCATTAAAGTGAATAGGAGGAGCAGTAAACTGATAAAATACGAATACCATTACACCTACAAATAGTATAAAAAATTGCATAGGTATTTTTAGTAAACCATTGAACATCAATCCTAGTCTGCTTTCTTTAACAGAACTTCCTGATAAATAGCGCTGAACTTGCGATTGGTCTGTTCCAAAATAGGATAATTGCAAAAATAATCCTCCGATTAACCCTGACCAAATATTGTATTTAGATTCTGGATTAAATTCTGTATCAATAATATTTAATTTACCCATTGCGCCAGCTACATCTAAGGACTCACCAAATGAAATAGAATCACTAATAAAATAAATGAGCATTCCAAAGGCAGTGAACATGCCTAAAAATATAATAGCCATCTGCTGTTTGTGGGTTTGGCTAACTGCTTTTGTCCCTCCCGAAACAGTATAAATAATCACTAAAATTCCTATAAATAGAATGGTAAAATTGAGACTCCAACCGACGATTTGCGATAGAATTATTGCAGGTGCATAAATAGTAATTCCTGCAGCCAATCCTCTCTGAATTAGAAATAAAATAGCCGTTAACGCTCTAGTTTTATTATCAAATCGAGATTCTAAAAACTCATAAGCTGTGTACACTTTTAAACGATAATATAAGGGTATAAAAACAGCAGAAATAATTACCATTGCAAGTGGCAAACCAAAGTAAAATTGGACAAAACCCATGCCTTCCATATAGGCTTGACCAGGTGTAGATAAAAATGTGATGGCACTGGCTTGAGTAGCCATTACAGACAATCCGATGGTCCACCAATTAGCTGCTTTATCTCCTAATAAATAGCTCTCTATATTTTTGCTTCCTCTTGTTTTCCAGACACCGTAAGCAACAATCGTAAAGAGTGTTCCTAGCATTACTGTCCAGTCTATCCAACTTAATTCAGTCATAATTTATTTGGTAATAAAGCTTACAAGATTAAGCAAAATGATAGGATTGTTTTTTAGCCTTCGAAATGTAAAGAAAGGATGAACATTTTTGGTTTTAAACGTTCAATGGGATCTGAAAAAATGGTTTGATCTTTAACAATCATATTTTTAAGTCCATACGACATTTTGCCTTCGATACTAAATTTAAAATAAGGTAAAAAGAAATCTGTTCCGATACCGACTTCATAGGCAAAAAAGGAAGGTTTTTGCTTTACAAAAATAACATCTTCCAAGGCATTGTTCACATCAGCTTTTGATGCTAAATCTAAAACATACTTTCCACCACCTACTATATACGCCGCAAAGTTATTAAGTCTTTTGGATCTGTATTTTAGCAGCATAGGTAGCTCAATGTAAGTAGATTCAATAGGTTTAATTACTGTATATGAATTGCCTTCAATACGATTAAAAAACGTGTATTCAATATTTCTTTGAGCGAAAGTTAAAGTGGGAATAAATCTTAAAGAGAAAAATTCATTAAAATGCAAAGCAGAAACAATTCCCAAATTGAAACCTGTCTGATTGTTCACATTCATCGATTTCAAGGAATCTGAATTAAAATTAATTGGTTTTCTATCCAAAGTAAATCCGGCAGAATTAATCCCTAATGAAAAGCCAAAATGGATTCTTTTTTGAGAAAATAAAGGTAAGTTCTCTACTTTTTTTTCTTGTGCAAATAAAAAAGATGCACAAAGGATAAATAATGAAAGAATTCCAATTTTAAATTTCATATCAAATAATTGATTATTTCTATAACGTATTCAAATCGTTTTTATTTCTCGCCTAAATAAATAGTGGCAATGCCAAATAATAAAGGATAAGTTTTTATATTTTTATAATTGCAAGATTCCATAATTTTTACAAATTTATTTCCTTCAGGAAAAGCATTGACAGAATCAGGCAAATAAGTATAAGCAGCATCATCTTTAGAAATAGCTTTTCCAATAGTAGGTAAGATATTTTTAAAGTAAAAATTGTATAATTGTTTGATTGGGAATTTTTTAGGCTTAGAAAATTCTAAAACAGCTGCTTTGCCTTTTGGTTTAAGTACTCTATTCATTTCTGATAAGCCTTTTTCAAGGTTTTCAAAATTCCTCACTCCAAAACCAACTGTAATGGCATCAAAAAATTCAGTTTCGAAGGGTAAATTTTCAGAATCGGCCAAGGTTAATTCAATGCGATCATCAAAGCCTTTTTTCTTCATTTTTTCTTTACCCACCTCAAGCATTCCTGAACTAATATCAATACCATAAACTTTGGTAGGGTTTAGTTTTAAGGCCTCAATTGCAAAATCTCCAGTTCCTGTTGCTACATCCAACATAATTTTTGGCTGCAAATCTTTTAAAAGTCGAATGGCTTTTTTTCTCCACAAAATATCAATTCCCAAAGAGAGAAAAGTGGTTCAAAAAGTCATATCGAGCCGAAATATTGTTAAACATTTCTGCTACTTGCTCTTTTTTTCCTTCCGTTTTGTTTTTGTAAGGCAATACTGTGCTTTCTTCCTTCATAATTGTGCCATTTCTTCTACTTGCACTTCTGCCATCATCAGTCCTTCAAAATCAATTTTATAAGGAATTACCTTTTTTAATTGATTGCTGAAATGAGGATTGTAAGGTGCTTTTATTTTTAAATAATTTTCAGTGAAACCATAGAGAAAACCATCGTTGTTTTCTGTTTCAAACAAAACAGTCACTTCTTTGCCTAATTGCTGTTCGTAAAAATGTCTTTTCTTCTTATCGGATAAAATATGCAACATTTTACTTCGTTCTTTTCGAACTTCCATGGGCACTACATCAGCACTTCTTACGGCAGTTGTATTGTTTCTTTCAGAATAGGTAAATACGTGCAAATAAGAAATATCTAATTCATTAAGAAATTGATAGGTCTTTAAAAATTCTTCATCGGTTTCTCCTGGATAACCCACTATCACATCCACACCGATACAACTATCGGGCATTAAGGTCTTGATTTGCTCAATTCTATTGGTATATAATTGAGTGTCATATCTTCTACGCATCAATTGTAAAATGGTATCGCTTCCCGATTGTAATGGAATATGAAAATGTGGTACAAAGCTTTTGCTATGAGCTACAAAATCAATAATTTGATTGCTCAATAAATTGGGTTCAATGGATGAAATACGAAAACGATTGATACCTTCTACCTTATCCAAAGCTTGTACTAAGTCAAAGAAATTTTCTTCTTTACCTTTTCCAAAATCACCTATATTTACACCTGTTAGCACAATTTCCTTTACATCAGTTTGCGCAACTTCTTCGGCTATTTTTAATGTTTCGGCTACGGTATTACTTCTGCTTCTGCCTCTTGCTAATGGAATAGTGCAAAAAGAACAAAAATAATCGCAACCATCTTGAACTTTTAAAAAAGTACGTGTTCTATCACCAATAGAATAGGAAGGAATAAATGCTTTAACATGCTTAATTTCAGAAGCAATAATTTTAGAATCAGTTACAGACTCAAGAGATTCTATATGTTCTAAAATGTTGAACTTTTCGGCAGCACCCAATACCATATTTACTCCTTTAATTTGAGAAATCTCTTGAGGTTTTAATTGGGCATAGCATCCTATGATAGCAATATAAGCTTCTGGCGAAATTTTTCGTGCTTGTTTAACCAATTGTTTGCATTTTTTATCTGCATTTTCGGTTACCGAACAAGTATTGATAATAAAAATATCAGGTCGATCAAAAAAGTCAACACGCGCATAACCTGCCTCTTCAAATGTGCGAGCGATGCCCGAACTTTCTGAAAAATTGAGCTTACAACCCAAAGTGTAAAACGCTACTTTTTTGCTGTGATTCATAAGGCTGCAAAGTTACCAAATTTGGCTTAAAATATGGGTTTTGATTTGAAATGATGTTTTTGGCAATAAATGGTTAATAGATTTTTTGATTTTATAATAAATAAAGCCGTAAATTTTAGCATATTCGCAGTATGATTAAATGGGTTCGGATAGTCTTAATTACTTCTATTTTTTTAGCTTGTAGCAATCAGTCGGCTGAGCAAAAAGAATATGCAATATTTAGATACAATGAAGCCAATGGAATTACTTCATTAGATCCGGCTTTTGCTCGAAATTTGGAAAATATATCTGCTGTTAATCAATTGTTTAATGGTTTGGTGCAGATGGATGAAAATTTAAAAGTAATTCCTGCTATTGCTAAAAATTGGATTATAATCGATTCGGGCAAAACTTATATTTTTTCTCTTAGGAATGATGTTTATTTTCATGAAAATGAATTGTTTGCAAATAAAACCGATCGAAAAGTTAATGCAAGCGATTTTGTTTATAGTTTCAATAGGATAGTAGATGAAAAACTAGCTTCTCCTGGGGCTTGGGTTTTTAATTTGGTTGAAAAAAATAAAGATGGGAATTATGCTTTTTCAGCTATTAATGATAGCACTTTACAAATCAAACTAAGTCAACCATTTCCTCCTTTTTTAGGTATTTTGACCATGCAATATTGTTCTGTTGTGCCTCAAGTTGTAGTTGAACATTTTCAAGACGATTTTAGAAATAATGCTGTGGGAACAGGGCCTTTTCAACTCAAGTATTGGAGCGAATCAAATAAGTTGGTGCTCTTAAAAAACCCTGATTATTTTGAAAAAGATGCTGATGGAGTTTCTTTACCTTATTTAGATGCCATCAATATTATTTTTAATAAAGACGAAGAAGTGGCATTTTTGAAGTTCTTGAAAGGAGATATTGATTATTTGTCTGGTTTAAATGGTAGCTATAAAGATGAAATATTGAATAGTAATGGAGAGTTGAAAGCTAAATATAGCGACCGAATAAATATGATAACTGTTCCTTATTTGAATACAGAATATTTGGGTTTTAATCTACAAGCCGAACATATTTTGGATGGTACTTCTCCTTTGGCAAATATAAAAGTCCGTCAAGCAATCAATTATGGGTTTGATAGGAAAAAAATGTTATTGTATTTGAGAAATGGAATAGGAACTGCCGCTGAGATGGGTTTTATCCCTAAAGGATTGGAAGCATTTGATGAAAAAATTAAAGGATATAATTACAATCCTGAAAAGGCGAAGCAACTATTAGCAGAAGCAGGATTTCCAAATGGGAATGGATTAAAACAAATTACTTTAAATACAACGGCTCAATATTTAGATTTATGCGAGTATATGCAGCATGAGCTAATACAAATTGGTTTGGATATTAAAATTGATGTCAATCCTGCTGGAACGCATAATGAATTAGTGGCAAAAGGGGAAATGGAGTTTTTTAGAAAATCTTGGATTGCAGATTATCCTGATGCTGAGAATTATCTAGCATTATTTTACAGCCCTAATTTTGCTCCACAAGGGCCTAACTATATGAGATTCAAAAATGATTTCTATGATAAATTGTATGAGAAATCATTATTAGAAAATAACGACAGCCTCCGAAATACATACTACCACCAAATGGATAGTATAATTATTTCGGAAGCTGCAATTGTTCCTTTGTTTTATGATAATGTTGTTCGATTTACAACAAAAGATATTTCAGGTTTGGGAGTGAACCCAATGAATTTACTATCACTCAAAAAAGTAAAGAAAACTCCTGAAAAGCTATTTTAGTAAATTTTATTTTGAAAATGCACTTCTTAAAAGTGACAAAATAAACAACACTATAAATATAAAAAATAAGATTTTAGCAATTCCTACTGCTCCTGCTACTATTCCACCGAATCCGAAAACTGCAGCAACTATAGCGATAATTAAAAATATGATTGTCCAACGTAACATAATATAAAGTTTTAATGGTTTATACTTTTGTTTAAACAATTGATATGCCTATTTTCTGAATTCGAATTTAAATCAATTGATTATTAGATATTTAAAAGGCGGTGTAAACTTTAATTAATAGAAGTGTTTAAATTAATTGCGAAAAATTATTTACGATAATGCAGAAGAAAATACTCAAACTTCTAATTGTTAATTGTTAATTGTTAATTTTAAATTGTTAATTTTAATTCTCACTTATCCGATAGCCATCAGATTAACCGTTTAAATCAATTTAAGTCATATTGGCTTTAGTAGATTTGATAATTGAAGTCAATAATTTTATAATTTCAATTGCATTTGAATTTAATAACACAAATTCTTTTTCGGTTAAATAATCGGTACTTCTTAATAAATCAAGCCAATAAATAGTTTCATTAATCTCCTTTTGAGCAATACTTAATTTATATTTAAAGTCTGCCTTGCTTATAGCATGCTCAGCTTCTCTAATCATTGCACCAACACTGGTGCCCGATCGAAGTATTTGCTTTGAAAGTATATATTCTTTTTTTTCTGTTGTCAAATGCTTATAAATATTAACTATTTGAATAGCAAAATCGAAGCTTTTGGTTTTTACAATATTCTCTTTCATAACTTATGATTTTTTAAAATTTAATATTTAACAATTAACCATTAATAATTAACCATTAACAATTAATAATTAACCATTAATAATTAACCATTAATAATTAACCATTAACAATTAACCATTAATAATTAACCATTAATAATTATTTATTTTTCTTCAATTGATCGATGTATAAGTAGGATTCAACAAACTTACGGTGCATTGGACTTGTCATTTTTTCAACCAAATTTAAAGCACTTATATAACTTACTAAATTTCCATTAGAAGAAAGAAATTTGCCATCTTCTACAAAAGTTACGGTGCTATCATCTTGAACCAATAGTTTAGGATAATCTTTTTGTAATTGTTCACCTCCACCAATCCAAGTGACTATTTTTTTGCCATCTGCTATGCCTGAAGCTCCTATTAGTTGAGCTCCTGCACAATTACTGACTGTATATTGAGTTTCTTTATTTTTATCTCTGATAAAATTGACAATCTTAATATTATGTACTTGAGAATACATATCATAAGCACTTGGAACGAAGAGAATATCTAATTTCGGGCAGTTTTCAAAAGTGTAATCTGGTACAATTGTTAAACCTTCTTCTGTAACAATAGGTTTGGATGTTTCAGCAATGGTAATCACATTAAAAAGTTGCACACCGTCGGCAGTGGGTTTAGTAAAAACGTCAGCAGTTGCTGTAACTTCAGTAGTTAATACTCCATTGTACATCAGTAACCCAATAGTAGGCAAACTATCCTTAAAAGGTTTGAGATGTTTTGTTAAAGTATCAGAATCAACAATTGGAGCAGATGATTGGAGCTCATTTACGTCTTTATTTTCCGATGAGTTATTGGTACAACTAAATAAAAACGATGCAATTAATATTAGTGTAAGTTTTGAAGTATTTTTCATAAACATATTAATGTAAAAATTGATCAGTTTAGCAATGTAACAATGAATTTAATCCTCCTTCACCCAGTTACGGCAAACAGAGTGAAAAAATTGTTTAACCCTCCTTTGTTAAACTACTGTAGAAGAAGTGAATTAATGAATATAAATTGTTCATTATCAATTATCCATTGTTTCCCCTCTCTTTACTCTCTGCATTTCATTTTCTACTTCTTCCTCTTCCTTTTGTTTGAATAATTTGAAACGACTAGCTTCCATTCTTGGTGGCCAATAATTGTTGTTTCTGTTGACATCAGCAGTTTCTAAATTAGGGTCTAAGTTGATAGCTTTTACTTCTTTTTCAAAATAGAATAATTTATTAACTGTTTTATCGCCCATTTTCCATATTCCAGCAGGAATTTGCTCTTTAGTCTTACTACCATCCTCAAATTCAAACTCTACAATAATAGGCATAGGTAAACCTCCTACATTTGAAAATTGAATATCGTATAAATTGACTGATTGATTTAAGGCAGCTTTTTCTTTATCATCTAAGGTTTCCATGTATTTTTTGTACTCACTTTCATCTACTTTAGTCGGCTCATACTTATTGAAAGAATTGTAAAAGTCATTCGCTTTTTCATCCTTAGCAACCACAGTTTCAGATTTCAATTTTTCGTTACGAATATTGCCTATAAAAGCTTTGTCGTCGGCTGTTCCTTCTTGTTCTTTAAAAGCCATTTCTTTTCCAGGGTTTCGGCTATCTATTTGCATCCATTTTACTTGATCCATAGATATATCAACATTATCAGTGGTAAAAAACCAACCTCTCCAAAACCAATCTAAATCAATAGCAGAAGCATCTTCCATCAATCTAAAAAAGTCAGCAGGAGTAGGGTGTTTAAACATCCATGTTTGGGCATATTGTTTGAAAGCATAATCAAATAATTCTCTGCCCATTACTGTTTCTCTCAAAATATTTAATGCTGTTGCTGGTTTTCCATAAGCATTGTTTCCAAACTGAAAAATAGATCTCAGAATTGGTCATAATAGGAGTGATGTTACTTTTATCACCTTTCATATAATCACACTATTTTATAGGCTGGTCCTCTTCGCGAAGGATAATCAACATCCCATTCTTGCTCAGCCATATATTGACAAAACGTATTCAAACCTTCATCCATCCAAGTCCATTGACGTTCGTCAGAATTTACAATCATAGGGAAAAAGTTGTGTCCTACTTCGTGAATAATCACTGATATAACTCCATATTTTAAACGTTCTGTATAAGTACCATCTTTTTCTGGTCTTCCATAATTAAAACAAATCATAGGATATTCCATTCCAATACTTTTAGCATTTACTGAAATAGCAACAGGATAAGGATAATCAAAAGTATGAGTCGAATAAGATATAAAGTGTATGTGCAACTGCTCTAGTAGAGATATTGCTCCCACAAAGGATTTCCTTCTTTTGGGTAATAGGACATCGCCATCACCGTTTTACCATCCAATTTTACACCCATGGCATCCCAAATAAATTTTCTAGAAGATGCAAAACCGAAATCTCTTACATTTTCTGCATTAAACTTCCATGTTTTTGTGCCTTTTGCTTTCTCTTTTTCATTTTCTTCAGCTTCTTCTTGGGTAATGATTAAAGTAGGCTCTTTGGTATTATCTTTCGCATCAGCAAAACGTTTTCTTTGTTTGGAGGTCATTACATCCGATGAATTCTGCAATAATCCAGTAGCTCCCACCACATGATCTGAAGGAACTGTAATGCTAACATCATAATCACCAAAAGGTAATGTAAATTCTCCTCTTCCTAAAAATTGTTTGTTTTGCCATCCTTCCGCATCATTATATACTGCCATTCTTGGATAAAACTGAGCTATAGTATAAAGATAATTATCTTCCTCAGAAAAATACTCATATCCTGAACGACCACCAATTTTCATTCTATCATTAATATTATACCACCATTCTATTTTAAAACTGTAAGACGAACCTGGCTTTAAAGCTTGAGGCATATCCAAGCGCATCATCGTTTTATTAATGGTATATTCTATATCGTTTCCTCTGCTATCTGTTACTTTTTTTAATTTAAAGCCTCCATCAAAAGGATTGATGTATTTATCTAACTCCTCAAAACTCAATTCATCTCCAACTTTCATGGATGATATTTTTCTAGTATCAGAATCTTTTGCTCTCATATTTTGATCCAATTGAATCCATAAATAAGGTAATGCATCAGGAGAATTGTTGGTATAAGTTACTGTTTCAGATCCTGTAATGGTTTGCTTTTCATCATCTAAAGTGATGTCTATTACATAATCAGCTTTTTGCTGATAATATTCATGACCTGGATAACCAGAAGCCGTTCGATATACATTAGGCGTTGGCAAGTCATTATAAAGCTGTTTGAAATAACTTTTGTTGGTGTTGTCGCTCTGAGCCATAGAGTTAATTGATAGAGCGAATAAAATAAGTGTAATCAGAGGAAACTTGAATGAATTCATAAGTTGTTTATATTTTGAATAATCATATTTAGAGAAACCACAGCGCCAATAGAGCTAATGCCTATCAACCACCATTTGAATTTTATTTTAAGAAGCGATAAAAGTACAAATTGTATTAGTAATAGTAGGATTACAATTAATATTTGTCCTGCTTCTACACCTAAATTAAAGGCTAATAGAGGTTTGAGAATACTACTTTCTTTCCCAAGTAGAGCTTGAAAGTAATTGGAAAATCCCATTCCATGTATCAATCCAAACAGAAGGGCTAATACATAGTTTAATCGTTTATTATCTATACTTGTTTGAGTAGAAAATAGATTACCAATGGCTGTGATTAAAATAGTTATCGGTATTAAAAGTTCTATTAAATCACCATTTATTGGAATAATTTTTAAAGTTGCCAATAATAAGGTAATAGAATGACCTAAAGTAAAGGCGGTCACTAACCAAAAGATATTTTTGAGATGTTTGGCCAAGTATGGCGCCATTAAAACGGCTATAAATAGCATATGGTCATAACCATCTAAATCTGTAATGTGCTCTATTCCTAAGGTGAAATAAGTTGAAAACATAACTTAAAATTTGAAAGTATAAGAGGATGTATTTTTAGTTAATACAGTACTTTCTTCTTTATTGAAAGCTGAAATTTGAATTAAATTTTTTTGATTGTCAAATAGATCTGTAAAGATAGAGTTGGTTATTTCTAATTCATTAAAGGGGTTTACATTTTTAATTTCTAAATAGCACCAACTTACATCATTTTCTAATTCTTTTCCTAAATAATTAATTGTTTGCAGTTTATTATTTATTTCAATCTTGAGATTTTTTAAAATATAAGCCTTGATAGATGCATCTTCATCAGTTGATTGGTCAATACTTACGGGATGATGGCTAAACGCTGCAACACTTTTTTCTAAATCATCGGTGAATAGTTTTAAAGTAATTTCAAGAGAATTATTTTTCTGATTGTAATTAATTTGACTAATACTTACATAAAACTTATGCGCTTGCGCTGAAAAACTAAGTAGAAACAATAAGGCAATGATGGAATATTTTTTCATGGTGTAAAAATAGTAAAGCTATTTTAAACAGCTTTATAAGCTTTGAAAAATTAAGAAAACAAAAAATGATTAATTTAATTTCATCAATGCTTTGAGGGGAATACATAAAAGTATAAATTTGGGGTCGTTAAAAAATCAATTCAAGAAAAAACATAAAACGCAAATAATGAGTGTTCTAGTAAATAAAAATTCTAAAGTAATTGTTCAAGGTTTTACAGGTAGTGAAGGTTCTTTTCACGCTGAGCAAATGATTGAGTATGGAACCAATGTAGTTGGAGGAGTTACGCCATCTAAGGGTGGACAAACGCATTTGGGAAAGCCAGTTTTCAATACTGTATCAGAAGCTGTGAAGGAAACAAAGGCTAATGTGTCAATTATTTTTGTACCGCCAGCTTTTGCTGCTGATGCAATTATGGAAGCTGCAGAGGCAGGAATCGAAGTGATTATTTGTATTACAGAAGGTATCCCAACTAAGGATATGATTCAAGTAAAAGAATACTTAAAAAGTAGAGAAGTTAGATTGATTGGACCTAACTGCCCTGGTGTAATTACTCCAGGAGAAGCGAAGGTTGGAATTATGCCAGGTTTTGTTTTCAAAAAAGGAAATATCGGTATTGTTTCTAGATCTGGAACTTTAACTTATGAAGCTGCGGATCAAGTAGTGAAAGCAGGTTTAGGAATTACTACGGCTATCGGTATTGGTGGAGATCCAATTATTGGAACTACTACTAAAGATGCTGTAGAATTGTTGATGAATGACCCTGATACTGAAGGAATTGTAATGATTGGTGAGATTGGTGGACAAATGGAAGCAGATGCTGCCTATTGGATTAAAGCCAATGGTACTAAACCGGTTGTTGGGTTTATAGCAGGTCAAACTGCTCCTGCAGGAAGAACTATGGGTCACGCAGGTGCAATTGTTGGTGGAGCTGATGATACTGCCGAAGCAAAAATGAAAATCATGAAAGAATGTGGCATCACTGTAGTAGAATCTCCAGCAGTAATTGGAAAAACGATGGCAGAAATGATGGGTGTGAAAGCTTAAGTCTTACAAATTTTTAAAAGCCCTTTGTTTTGGACAGCCAGACAAAGGGCTTTTTTGTTTAATGTAAAAAGAAAATAATTCTCCTTATATTTGGTTGATAGAACAAGAAAATAAAACACATGAAATTATTAGAAGGTAAAGTAGCCTTAGTTACAGGAGCTACAAGAGGAATTGGTAAAGGAATTGCATTAAAATTTGCAGAACATGGTGCTCATGTTGCTTTTACTTATGTTTCATCAGATTCAAAAGCTAAAGCGGTAGAAGATGAAGCGAAAGCTTTTGGTGTAAATGCAAAGGCTTATAAATCTGATGCTGCAGATTATGCACAAGCTGAAAAATTAATCAACGATATTGTTGCTGAATTTGGAACAATTGATATTGTAGTCAACAATGCAGGAATCACACGCGATGGTTTACTAATGCGTATGTCTGAAGAAAATTTTCAAGAAGTAATAGATGTCAATTTGAAATCGGTTTTTAATATCACCAAGCACGTTCAACGAACCATGTTGAAAAAGCGTTCGGGCTCTATTATTAATATGAGCTCAGTAGTAGGTGTGCAAGGAAATGCAGGTCAATCTAATTATGCTGCTTCTAAAGCAGGTATTATTGGCTTTACTAAATCAATTGCTAGAGAATTAGGTTCAAGAAATATTAGATGTAATGCCATTGCACCAGGTTTTATTGCTACTGAAATGACCGCCGAATTGGGTGAAGATGTTATGCAAGCATGGTTAAAAGGTATTCCATTGGGAAGACCTGGAGAAACAGAAGATGTTGCTAATGTTTGCTTATTTTTGGCTTCTGATTTGTCAGCTTACGTGTCAGGTCAAACCATCAATGTTTGCGGTGCAATGTTGACTTAATTAAAAGGATATATTTTAAGTGGATTTTTCAATTATAACAAAATACCCCCTCTGGTTCATTATTTTTTGCATAGCCTTAGGGGGTATTTATGCAACTATACTTTACTTCAACAATAAGAAACTAAAGGAAATGTCACCTTGGACAGTTCGTCTATTGGCATTTTTGCGTTTTATGGCAGTTAGTTTGTTGGCTTTTTTGTTGCTTTCACCTTATATCAAAAACCTAGAACGTATAATTGAGCCACCTATTATTGTTTTGGCGCAAGATAACTCCCAAAGTCTGATTTTAACCAAAGATTCTACAAAAATAAAAGAGGATTATTTAACAAATTTAAATCAGCTTAAAAATACTATTGCGGAATCTTATGAATTGAAATTTTACACTTTTGGAGAGGCAGTAAAAGAAGATGGAGTTATTGATTTTAAAGAAAAGCAAACCGACATTTCTCAATTAATTGAAGAAGTTGAAAATAGATTTAGCAATAGAAATGTAGGTGCTTTAATTATCTCTTCAGATGGAATTTACAACAAAGGTTCTAATCCATTGTATCAATCAGCTAATTTCGACTTTCCAATTTATAGTATTGCTTTAGGTGATACTACCATTCAAAAAGATTTGAAGATTGAGCGCATTACTGCTAATAAAATCGCTTATCTCAACAATCAATTTCCCATAGAAATTCAGTTGAATGCTCAAAAGTTAAAAGGACAAATTGCTGAATTGAAGATTTATAATAATGGACAATTGTTGCACAATGAAAAAATACAAATTGATGCAACAGATTATTTAAGTACTAGAACGGTTATTTTAGAAGCTAAGAAAGTAGGACTACAGAAGTATTCTGTTCAACTGACTACTTTAGATGGAGAGATTAGCGTAACCAATAATCAAAAATCTGTTTATGTAGATGTTTTAGATGGTCGAGAAAAGATTTTATTATTAGCAAATTCACCCCATCCCGATGTGGCAGCCATTAAAAGAAGTATTGAAAATAATGAAAATTATGAAGTGAAAGTTGCTTTAATAGCTGATTTTAATGAAAAATTAGACGCCTATAACTTGGTAATTTTACATAATTTGCCAGCTAATTCAGCTCATTCTTCCAAGTTGAAAAATATTATTTCTCAGAATATTTCTACGCTTTTTGTAGTAGGGGCACAAACGAATATTCAACTTTTAAATCAATTAAATACTGGTTTAAGTATTTCAGCTAGGGGCAATCAATCCAATGAAATTACGGCTGTTGCCAATTCTACTTTTCCACTGTTTAGTGTTTCAGAAAATGCCATTAAAAATGTGGGTACTTTTCCACCTTTAAACGCACCTTTCGGAAAGTATATGGTTAGCAAGCAGTCTTATACTTTATTAAATCAAAAAATCGGTACAGTAAAAACTGAAGATCCACTTTGGTTTTTTATACAAGATAACAACCGAAAAACTGGGTTTATCATTGGTGAAGGCATTTGGCGATGGTCCTTAACCGATTTTGAGAAAAATAGCAACAACAATATTTTTAGTGAGTTTATTGAGAAATCTGTTCAATATCTATCAGTAAAGGCAGACAAAAGTTTTTTTAGAGTGAGTACTGAAAATGATTTTTTAGAAAATGAAACAGTTATTTTTGATGCCCAATTGTATAACGAAAGTTATGAATTAGTAAACGATGTTGAGGTGAGTTTGCTTCTTAAAAATCAAGAGGATAAAGATTTTTCTTATACCTTTTCAAAAACAGAAAATGCCTATTATCTCAATGCAGGAAAATTGGCTGTTGGAGATTACAGTTATACTGCAAAAGTAAATTATGGCGGTAAAACATTAGCAGAAAATGGCACTTTAACTGTTTTGCCTTTGGATATAGAATCGAATAATATTCAGGCCAATAAATTGATGTTGGAAGAATTGAGCAAGAAATATGGTGGGAAAACATTTTCTGCTGCTAATATGCAGGAAATAGTCAAAGAAATTAAAAGTAGAGAAGATATTACATCTGTTTCTTATTCTCAAAATAAACTATCAGAAGTGATTAACCTTAAATGGGTGTTCTTTCTATTGCTTTCTTTGTTAAGTATAGAATGGTTTATCCGAAAGAGAAACGGCAGTTATTAATTGATTTAATTTGCTGATTCGATTTTGAGATTCAGGCATTCAATTTATATGAGAATCCAAAAGAAAAAAGAAATTATCTTTGATTTTTAATTCAATTGTTGAGAAGATTTAAAATCATAAAAGTGAAAATATAATTAAGTTTAAATAATTATGAAAAAAATAAATTCATTGCTATTAGCAATCTTATTCAGTTCAACTCTATTAATAGGACAAACAACCAAAAGAGAAGCGGTAAACGAAGCTCCAATCGATCAAGAACCGCTTCAGAAATACGGCAAACAGTTTACTGATTTAGATCAATACATTGCCAATGCTGTTAAAGATTATGGCATAGCAGGATTAAGTATTTCTATCGTAAAGGACCAAAATGTGGTCTTTCAGAATACTTACGGTACTAAGGATAGAAGAACTGATGCGCCTTTGGATGTGAAATCATTATTTGGAATTGCCTCATTAAGCAAGGCATTTACATCGGCTTCTATAGGTATGTTGGTGGATGAAGGAAAGTTAAAATGGACAGATAAAGTTGTTGATATACTTCCTTACTTTAAATTGTATGACGATTATGCCACTAAAAATTTTACTGTTGAAGATTTGTTAGCTCATCACTCAGGGTACAATACTTTTGATGGTGATTTATTATGGTATGGAACTGATTACACAAGAGAAGAGATCATCAAACGATTTTCTAATTTGCCTAATAAAATGTCATTTAGAGAAGGTTATGGTTATAATAATATAATGTTTATTGTAGCTGGTGAGGTAGTTGCCAAAGTTAGTGGTATGAGTTGGGACGATTTTATCAAAACTAGATTTTTTGCACCTTTAAATATGGTTTCATCTACAACATCTACTTCGGTTTTTGATAAAAGTAGCGATGTGGCAATTCCTCATGTAAAAGGTAAAGCTGATGCATTTTTAAACTATGACAATTCAGGTGGTGCTGCTGCTTTGAATTCTAATGTAGTTGATATGAGTAATTGGTTAAAAATGTGGACAAATAATGGTATTTTTAATGGGGATACCCTATTGAAAGCTAAAACAGTTCATCACATACTTTCCTTACAAACACCACAAAATGTATCTTCTTTTGATGCGTCCAATTCTACTCATTTTAAAGGATATGGATTGGGTTGGTTTTTGTTCGATTATCATGGTAAAAAAGTGGCGCATCACGGAGGAGGATTGCCTGCTTTATTTCTAAAATCGCCTTCGTTCCCGAAGAAAATTTAGGAATGATTATTTTAACCAACGATGAGTCATCATTACCTGCTGCTCTAATGTACAAAATATTAGATAGATATTTAGCGAAAGACGAAGAAGAAAAAGATTGGGCAGCTTTATATTTGAACTTTTCAAAACGATATGAAGACCGTTTGAAAGCAGAAAGAGAAGAGGTCATTAATGCTAGAACGAAAGGAACTCAGCCAACTTTAAAATTAGATGAATATGTTGGCGTATATGAAGACGTAATGTATGGTAAGGCAACAATTACCAAAGAAAAGAAAATGTTAAAAGTAGTTTTTGAGCCTGCTAAGGAGTTATTTTATAGTGATATGACTCATTGGGAGAATGATGTATTCCAGATTAAATTTAAGGATCAATTTTTGCCTGAAGGATATATTAAATTTAATGTTGAAAATGGAAAGTCAAATGGATTTACAATAGAATTGCCTAATCCCGACTTTCATTTTTATCATCTTAATTTTAAGAAAGTTAATTAAATTTAAAGTATGAAAAGTATACTATTTTCTCTATTTTTTGTAATCATATCTGTTCAATTGTCAGCACAAACAGAAGTAAAAGCTAAGGCTACCATTTTTGAAATGAACAATCAGTGGAATGGGTTTCCGATTGAAGCTTATGAATATGATTTTGGACAAAAGGTAACGGATTTTGAAATTTTCGGACCACAAATGTTGGTTCAAATCAGAAATACTAAAAGCGATGGATCATTGCAATCTAAGGGAAAGTTAGTGATGTTCGATTTTTTAATGACTGATATTGTTTGGCAACAAGACATTAATTACAATCAAGAAAGTGCTCAAAAATTAGGAGATTTCATTGCTTTAAAATCCAATGGAAATAAGAAGGTGTTAAATTCTTATAGTGGTGATTTGATGTATTCTACTGATAAGGATTTTGTTTTTGTGAACGATAGAATGCAAATTGGTTTAGCTTATTCTAATTCAAACCCATCTATATTACAAGCTTACAATTTAACAGATGGTACCAAGATATGGGAGAAAAGAATCGATCAAACTTATGGTTGGAATGATGCTTTTTTATACAATGATTCCACTTTAATGATTTCAGCTTCAGGTTTACACCAGATAGATATGCGAACCGGAAAAGGTTGGGATTATGCAGCTTTGAGTGGAAAAAGTAATATTGAGCAGCAAATAATGGTTGGTGTTGGCATAATGACTATTGGATTTTTTACGGGTGTATATTTTCCTGATGTGATTATTCCTTCAGTTAATTGGAATATGGTTTCCAATGTTTTACAAGATGATAATTATTTTTATCAAGCATATTCTGATAAAGTAGTAAAGCTCAATAGTAGCGGTGAAGTAATTTGGGAGACTGATTTGCCAAATAGGGCAACTAGTAAGTCTGATATTTTTATTGAAGACAACCAATTGGTAATGATTAATAGAGGTTATGCTTTTAAAGAAGAGGAGGTAGTCAACCAAGGAACTCCATTTTTAGCAAAATTTGATTTGAAAAATGGGAGTCAATTATTATTTAAAGAATTGACGGATGAAAGAAGAAGTTATATTTCTGATTTTTATATAAATAATGATATTTTAAATGGTATAATTAACCATGAAATTGCTCAATATTCTTTAAACGATGGTTCTTTAATTAAGAAATCAATTTCTTCTAAATTGGAACATTTTGTGGGTGAAAATCAATATGTAAAGGTTGATAATCAATTTAAGCTTTTGTTTATGACAGATACAACTCAAAATTATGCGATGACCGATAAAAAGGAAATTAAGGTATTCAATAAGTATTTGATATTATTGAATGATACTAAAGTTCCTGAGACCTATCAAAAAGTAGGAGGGTACGAAGACTATTCAGTGCTTCAAAAAGGTAAGCAATATGTGGTTATTAATACAAAAGGAAATGTATTGGTAGAATTTGAGACAGACAAACTACCTTATTTTTTAGGTGAAACCATTTATTATATCAATGGAAACAAAATTTTTGAATGGCGAATGACTTCATTGGCTGAAGAATAAAAAAAGGACGTTCCAAATTTTTGGAACGTCTTTTTCATTTATTTTTTTATTAACTCTGCCCTCGGAACAAAATCTAAAACTGCTGAATTCATACAATATCTCAAACCAGTTGGGTCTGGACCATCATTAAATACATGACCTAAATGTGATTGACATCTTTGACATTCTATTTCTATTCTTGTCATGCCAACTGAATTATCTTTAACTTCAGTTATACTGTTTTCATTCAAATAGTCATAAAAACTTGGCCATCCAGTACCTGATTTAAATTTTGTTTTTGTATCATACAGAGGATTTCCACATATTTTACAAACAAAAATTCCATCGCCTTTAAAAGAATTGTATTCTCCTGAAAAAGCTCTTTCCGTGCCTTCTTCTCGTGCAATATTGTATACTTGAGGCTCTAAGGTTTTTTTGTATTCTGCATCTGTTAATACAGGTTTTAGGATAAGACCATCAGTTGATGTTTTGTTCTCAATATGATTTTGAGTTGCTTTTTCTTGTTTATGCGAATCTTGCGCACAAGAAATTAAAAAAAGGCTCATAAAAAAATATATACTCAATAGCTTTTTCATTATAATTTGTTTTTAAGTTAATAATTGAACAATTTGATCTCGAAAATTGAATTTCATAACAGATTTACGAAATTATTGTTCGTTTTGGATGTATTTCTACTAATTTAGCAGCATCTGTCAATTCAATGACTATTACAGCAAAAAATATTCCATGATTTCCTCGATTTTAATTGATTTTATACAAAAACAAACACAGCTCAATAAAAAGTCTATCACTTCAACACTTAATCTGTTGAATGAAGGAGCAACGATACCATTTATAGCTCGTTACAGAAAAGAAGCCTCTGGAAATTTGGATGAAGTAGAAATTGAAAACGTTGATATTTATCACAAGAAATTCCAAGAAATTGAGAAGCGGAAAACAACTATTTTAAAGTCGATTGAGGAACAAGATCAATTGACAGATGAATTAAAAAAGAAAATTGAAAATTCTTGGGATTTAATAGAATTAGAAGATATTTATTTACCCTACAAGCAAAAGAGAAGTACCAAAGGTAGTATTGCAAAAGAAAAAGGATTGGAGCCATTAGCTAAAATGATAATGGCACAAGGAAATATTAATTTAACATCAACTGCCAACCGTTTTGTAATTGATAAAGTAAAATCCATTGAAGAAGCATTGGAAGGTGCTCGCCATATTATGGCTGAATGGCTCAATGAAAATGAGTTGGTTCGAAAAAATATGCGTCGAATGTTTGAGCAATTATCAATAATTAGCTCAAAATTAGTAAAAGGTAAGGAGGAGGAAGGAGAAAAATTTAAGGATTATTTTAAATGGGAAGAGCCATTGAAAAGAATTCCATCACATCGTTTTTTAGCGATTAGCAGAGGAGAGAATGAAGGGTTCTTGAAAATGAAAATACAGATTGATGAAGAATTAGCGATTGATAAAATAGAAAGAATAATCATTAATACGAATCAATCTGATGTAAGAGAGCAGATTGAAATCGCAATTAAAGATAGTTTTAAACGATTGTTAAGCTCTTCCCTTGAAACAGAGATTAGAAATATTGCAAAAGAAAAAGCAGACGATGAAGCGATTATGGTTTTTGTTGAGAATTTGCGTCAGCTTTTATTGGCTCCACCATTAGGACAAAAAAGTGTATTGGCGATTGATCCTGGTTTTAAATCAGGTTGTAAAGTAGTGTGTTTAAATAATTTAGGGGATTTGATGCACAATGAAACTATTTATCCACATCCGCCTCAAAATGAAGCTGCAATGGCTGCTAAAAAAATAAATACTTTAGTTAATTCCCATAAAATTGAAGCTATAGCCATTGGAAATGGAACTGCAGGAAGAGAAACAGAACGGTTTATTCAGAAAATGAGATTTAATCAGCCTGTGGAGGTTTATGTGGTCAATGAAAACGGAGCATCTATTTATTCTGCATCTAAAATTGCGAGAGATGAATTTCCTCAGTTTGATGTAACTGTTAGAGGTTCAGTTTCTATAGGAAGAAGATTGATGGATCCATTAGCCGAATTGGTTAAGATTGATGCTAAGTCAATAGGAGTTGGTCAATATCAACATGATGTGGATCAGAAAAAATTAAAAGAGTCTTTGGATAGAGTTGTTGAAAGTTGTGTCAATAAAGTTGGAGTAAACCTCAATTCCGCCTCTCAGCATTTATTACAATATATTTCGGGATTAGGACCTCAATTGGCACAGAGAATTGTAGATTTTAGAACTGAAAATGGTGCTTTTGATTCAAGAGAGGATTTGAAGAAAGTAAAAGGAATGGGAGCAAAATCTTTTGAGCAGAGTGCGGGCTTTTTAAGAATTGTCAATGGAGATCATCCATTGGATAATTCAGCAGTTCATCCTGAAAGTTACAAACTCATTCAAAAAATGGCAAAATCAGTAAAAGCTGATGTGAAAGATTTGATTAGAAATGAAAGTTTAATTGAAAAAATTAACTTGCCAAATTTTGTTACTAATGAAGTTGGATTATTAACTTTAAATGATCTGATAGAAGAGCTAAAAAAACCAGCGCGTGATCCTCGTAAGGGAATTAAAATGTTTGAATTTGATAAAACAGTGAGCAAGATAGAGGATTTGAAAATTGGAATGGTTTTGCCTGGTATCGTTACCAATATCACCAACTTTGGTGCATTTGTTGATGTAGGAGTTAAACAAGATGGGTTGGTACATATTTCTCATTTAGCCAACCAATATGTGGCTAACCCAAATGAAGTTGTAAATTTGCAGCAAACTGTTCAGGTAAAGGTAATTGAATTGGATATTGCTAGAAAGCGTATTCAATTAAGCATGAAAGAAGTATGAAGAATTTGATTCTGTTTTTATTAATTGGTATTTCAACTGTTGCATTTTCACAAAATGAATATCAGCAAGATTTTGAGTTTAATGAAGGATTGTATCAAAATTTTAATGATTTTAAACAGAATAATACCATTATTCCTGAAGGTTTAATGAAAAAAGGGGAGGGTTTTATAGTGTACAACGATTCCTTAAAAAAAGCCTTTGAATTAGATCCTGATAAAGTTTGGGGATATAGTACTGGAAGAGGGGTTTATGTTTCTATTGAAGGAGATTTTAGTCGATTAAATCTGATAGGTCGATACTCTCAATTTGCTGCTTATGTGGTAACTACTACTTACTCTTATGATCCTTATGGTTTTCAAACACCTAGAGAAAGTAGAACTTTAGTTCAGTTTCTCTTGAATTTTGAGAATGGTAAAATGTTACCTTTTAATGAGAGAAACTTTGAACCTATTTTACAAAAAGACCCTCAACTTTGGAAAGAATATAGAAATACCAAAGGTAAAAAGGAAATGAAAATATTTTTATTTTTAAGAAAGTACAATGAGAAATATCCAATTAGCTTTCCCGATTAAAATCAGCTTTTTAATAGTATTTAATACACTAATTTTTTCTTGTAGTAATATTACTGACCAATCAGGTAAACAGCTTATTGAAAGTAATATGAAAGCTCAAGAAATGTGTTGGTCGACTGGAGATGTAGATTGTTTTATGCAATTTTATTGGCAATCAGATTCTTTGAAATTCATTGGTAAAAACGGGATTACTTATGGATGGCAAAATATGGTCAATCGGTATAAAAAATCTTATCCCGACAAGGAAGCGATGGGGCTTTTAACTTTTGAAAATTTACATATTACTAAATTGGGAATTAATCATTTTTCAGTCGTTGGTAAGTGGCATTTAAATCGTAAGGAAGGAGATTTAGGAGGTTATTATTCTTTAATTTGGGAAAAGATAAATGACCAATGGTTAATTGTTTCTGATCACACTTCATAAAAAAACGCCTCTTCAAATCCGAATAATCGGTATGAAGAGACGTTCAACCTAAACCAACTTTCTATGAAAAAAGTTACCCTTTAGCTCCCAATTTGAATTTGATGGTAAAATTATCATCAATCATTTTATCGCCCAATCCTTCAAAGAATTGACCGGAGCCATATTTTATATCGTATTTTGTTCTATCAACATCTACTTCACCAACAGCAACTAATTTGTTGTTTTCCATTAAAATAGTAGCAGGAAAACTAATCGGATGCTTAATTCCTTTGATCGTTAAATCTCCATTAATTGTATAGGCATTATCTCCTTCTACCTTGGTTACAGATGCAATTTCTAAAGTAGCAGTTTGATGTTTTTCTACGTTAAAGAAATCTTCAGATCTTAAATGTCCTTCCAACTTTCCTTTGTATTCGCCTTCCAAATCATTGCAAACAATAGTAGTCATGTCAAAATTGATTGTTCCACTACTTAGCATGTTGTCTGTAACAACTAAGTTACCTTCTTTTACTAAAATATTACCATGATGAGATCCAGTAACTTTTTTCCCGTGCCACTCTAAATTAGAGATTTTGTTATCGACTTTGTAAGTCTTTTCACCACCTGTAGCTGCAAATAACACAGCAGATAAAGCGATGCTTAATGATGTAAATAATATTTTTTTCATGGTTTTAAAATTAATTAGATTGCAAATATATGTATATACATTTAATGTAGCTACATTAAAACACCAAAAAATGTTAATTTGTTTCGTAATTTCACTAAAAGACTAGAAATTAGAACACTTATTTTTTTAAGGATAAGTTCTTATTTTTTGGATAAAAAGAAGGAATTTTGAAGAATGAATCAGTTGGAAGAATTATATCAAAAAAGGAAGGAAAATTTTCAAACAAAAGTGGCAGAACTCAATCAAAAATTGATGTGGGTAACTATCCTTCGAGTACTTACATTTCTATTAGCATTTTCTTCCATCTACTTTTTTAGAAATAATGGACAACTAGCTTTAGTTTCTTTTCTTGTCTTTATAATATTATTTGCCCTTGCAGTAAAGAAAAATAAAGTTTTAAGTGATCTGAAAGTCTTCTACAATAATTTAATTGATATACAATTAGCCGAACTAAAGGCGATTCAATTTGATTTTAAATCAAACAATACGGGGATTCAGCATAAAGTATATGGACATGCTTATGCAGATGATATGGATTTGTTTGGGAATGGATCCATTTTTCAAATGCTCACAAGAGCAGTTACTTTTGGTGGCTCATCTGCTTTAGCCAATCAGTTACTCCACATAGATACGGATGTAAATTCAATTAACGAAAAGCAAAAAGCCATTCAAGAAATTAGCGAAAAATTGGATTGGCAACACAATTTTAGAGCGAGTCAGCAAAAGTTAGAAAACGATGTTGAACTGAAATTAACTAAGTTGGTTGTTTTTAAGAACGCTGTTTCAAAAGTGCTTTTCTACTTGCTACCATTTTTAGTTTTTGCTGCATTAGGTTTGTATATTATTGATTTGGTTAAAGTTTCTGTATTTATTGCTGCATTCTTTGCAGCTTTATTATTTAGCGGTTCCTATCTCAAAAAGACACTAATTATAGCAACTGAAGCAGAAAATTTATTGAAAAGAATTTCATCAGATTTAAGTTACATTAAGTTAATAGAGAAGGAAGATTTTAAAGAAAAAAATAATCAAGAACTCAAAAATAAGTTAGGAGGCAGCGTTAAAGCATCTGATGCACTAAAACAATTAGAAGCTATATTAAACTCATTTGATAATCGAAATAATTTAATAATGGGTGTTGTACTTAATGGTTTTCTTTTGTGGGATGTTCGTTCACTAAAACGATTTAGTGAATGGATTACGAATCATGGTGATTCAATCCAAGAATGGTTAGATGTCGTTCATGAAATGGATGCTCGGATTTCATTGGCTAATTATGTTTATAATCGACAGGATGCAACTTTCCCAATTCCATTGCAGCAAGAACATTTTTATGTTTCTGCTGAAAATTTTGGACATCCATTGATCAATCCTTTAGAAAGAGTCAACAATTCTATGGAAATTGATGGTTGGAATCAAATTCAGATAATTACAGGTGCAAATATGGCCGGGAAGAGTACTTTCTTGCGTACTGTAGGTTTAAATTTGGTTTTAGCATCGATTGGTTTACCTATTACAGCCGAAAAAATGGAATTTACTCCTGTTGCATTGTTTAGCAGTATGAAAACGGAAGATTCATTAGATCAAAAAGAGTCTTACTTTTTTGCTGAGTTGAAAAGACTGAAACAATTGGTTAATCAATTGGAAAGTGGAGTCCCCACATTTGCTATTTTGGATGAAATTTTAAAAGGAACCAATTCAAGAGACAAGGCGCTAGGCTCAGCTGAATTTTTGAAGAAATTATTGAAATATAAAATGTCTGCAATTATTGCAACCCACGATTTATCTCTTTGTGAGTTGAGTGAAACTTACCCATTAAATATCTCCAATTATTCTTTTGAAGTGGAAATGCAAAATAATGATTTGCAGTTTGATTACAAACTTCGAAAAGGCGTTTGTCAGAATATGAATGCTACCTTTTTATTGAAAAAAATGGAGTTAATCGATTGATTAATTCTGACGAAATAAGAAAAATAATCCATATTGATATGGATGCTTTTTATGCTTTAGTAGAGCAAAAGGATAACCCTGAATTAAAAGGAAAACCACTTGCTGTTGGAGGTTCTAAAGAAAGGGGAGTTGTAGCTGCTGCTAGCTATGAAGCTCGAAAATATGGCGTGCATTCAGCTATGCCAAGTGTAATTGCTGCACGCAAATGTCCCAATTTGATATTTGTTAAACCACGTTTTGAACGCTACAAAGAAATTTCTTTAGAAATTATGGAAATTTTTAAATCATATACAGATTTAGTAGAGCCACTTTCTTTAGATGAAGCTTATTTGGATGTAACTGAAAATAAGAAGAATATTCTTTCAGCTATGAAAATTGCCATGAATATTAGAGCTGAAATATTTGAGAAAACTCAATTGACGGCTTCGGCAGGAGTGAGTTACAATAAATTTTTAGCAAAAACTGCTTCTGATATCAACAAACCTAATGGAATGAGTGTGGTTTTACCCGAAGAAGGAGAAGCATTTATAGAACAATTGCAAATTGAAAAATTTCATGGAATTGGTAAAGTAACTGCCGAAAAAATGAAAAAATATGGTGTTTTTAATGGCTTAGATTTAAAGCAAAAAACGGAGGAATGGTTATCACAAAACTTTGGTAAAGCTGGATTATACTATTTTAAAATCGCCAAAGGAATAGATCATAGAGAAGTTAAACCCAATAGAATTCGAAAATCTATAGGAGCTGAAAATACATTCAGCGAAGATTTAGAGACGGAGCAAGAATTATTAGAAGCACTTCAACCTATTTGCATGACTGTTGTCAATAGAATAAAAAAAGCAAAGAATGCAGGCAAAACGGTTAGCTTAAAATTGAAATATGATGATTTTACAATTCAAACTAGATCAAAAACTGTAGGAAGTTACATCAGTAGTTTTGACCATATTTGGAACCTATCGGTAGAACTTTTAAAAACTCCTGATTGGCCTGCAAAACCCATTCGTTTATTAGGAATTTCAATTTCTAATTTAGAAAAAGAAGAAATTCGGTATGGGGTGCAATTGAGATTTAATTATAACGATGAATTAATGTAACAATTAATCAATGTAACAATGTAGCCAATTTAATGTAATAATCTTACTTTGGGAAGTCATTGCGAGCGAAACAAACAAATGAGATGTAATAGACAAAATGGTTGCTTTTTTTAGCTTATCTTTTTCATGTGGACAAAATGGTTGCTCTATTTTTTCCTCCTTTTGTTCTTTCTAAACTTATTTAATTTACTTTTAATTTATCAAATAAAACGGAGTTAGGCTCTGCTGGAGAGCAACCAAGCAAGGGATATATTTGATGGCTGACAAAAATGTCAAATCAAGAGGCTTTTATAAGTCTCTTGATTATTTTTAGAAGCCTTTATGCCTTCAAAAACTCATCTATAAATTTGATTTTTCTTGCTTTTGATAAACCATTGTGATTTCTCATTTTGTTCTTCAAATCTGAAAAATGTCCATCAATTGAATTAGTTGTGTTTGGTATATTTAATTCATAGTATTCATACCAAGTAAATAGCCATTTGAGATTTGTTTTTAAACTCCTACAAGCACTTCTAAGCCGTTTATGAGTATAATAACTTTTACCTGTTTCTAGATTAATTGTCCGTTCCTTTAAAAAAGAATCCCATTTTTCAAACCACAAATCTAAACCTCCTTTAAAAGACTCTTTATCTGTCTTTTTTAAAATACTAACAAGTTCTTTTAACTCGATAGATGCTTGTATTTTAGGGTTTTTAGTTATATATCTCCTTATTATAGCAACTTGATGAAATTGACACATTTGAACCGGGATATCATCGAATAGCTGCATTAATCCGCGTCTACCATCACAAACAATACCTAAAACTTCGTAACCTAGTCTTATTAGTTCAACAATTCCTTTTTTGTATAAATAATTGCTCTCCGATCTAACATAGTATTTAAGTAAATTTTCTTTTGTATAGGCATCTTTAAATAGCATCAAACCAAAATGTCTGCCCCAATAAGTAGTATCCATCAGTACCACTACTTTTCTAGGATATTTTTTAGGAATGTCTACTTCAATCAAATCTATTTTACGCTGAATAGTTTTTATGGAGCACTGATATTTCTCAGCTAGTTGTTTGTACGTCTGCTTTCCTTTTGTGTATTCATCCCAAATCTTCTCAGGAGTAATGATATTTCCTCCAGTAAAATAAGTGTTACAGTGCAAGCATTTATATCGCTGTTTTCCGAGTCGAACACCATATTTTCGAGTAAATGTCTTTGCACAATTTTTGCATTTTTTTTATTCATAACCTTTCATTAGCTCCAAAGCTAATCAGGAAAAGGTTTTCAAGAGCTTTTATCAACCATTTTGTCCATTAACCCACAAATGATTTTAAATTTTAAAAAAGTTCAAGTGTAGAGTAGTAATCTATTCATATAACAACAGATTGCTTCTCTACGTTTAGTTAATATTTTAATGATGACCATTATGTTACTCCGCTCGCAATGACGGTTAGGGAAATTAGCGTTTAAATACTTTAAATTTATAGGGCTCATAAATATTGAACTTTACTTCATAGTTACCAGGGTATTCAGGGTTGTTTGAGGTAAAGAAGAAGCTTCGATGTTTTCCGAAATTGTCTTTTATTTTAAAATTAGAAGGTTGATAAACTTGCCATAAAATAAGCTCAAAATAACTTTTATACATTTTAGAATCATTATTATCAAAATCATTGATTAAAATTCTTTTGTATTCGGTTATAAACTTTTTATTCAGTTTTTTATCATATTCTCTTTCCCAATTTGGTTTTAACAGGTTTTGCTTAGTAGTTTCATTAACCTTAGCTGTATCTATCTCAATTAATTGACAATGAATAAATAGTTGATAGTCATCCCAAATATCCCGGATACTAGACGTATAATAATGAATATAAGGATTTAGTACTAAAAATTTATAGTGATAACGTGGTTTATATATTTGTTCAATATTCCCATAAGAGCTCAATGCTTTGCAATCTGATACTAATGGAACCCTAAAGATGTAATACGATTCCTCAAAGGAATTTTTTAAATCATTTGGAAACTTACTTGAAAAATTAATTTCCTCGTTTGGTTTAAAAATTTTGTTAGAATCTTCTAGGATAATTTTGAATGATCGCAAACTTACTGTGTCATAATAATCTAAAGTGTAATTTCTGAAGTTATAGAGCTGTAATTCATTTTCTAACTGAATAGATTGAAATTTTGCACTTTCAATCGTTTTTATATTCTTCTTTTTTTCTAAAAAAAAGGAATTGTTCAAATCTGAATATTCAATAAGTGAATAGTTTACATTTTTGGATGTCGAATAACTTAAAAGTGATAATTCATTAATTACATTATGACTTCGATAATTTAAATAATCGTCTGCATACATATAATTCAAAGAAGGTACATACTTTGGACCAGATGGAAAAAGCGGTTTCTTAAAAGGTATAAATTTACAAGATGTAAATAGTAAGCTAATCAAAATCACAAAGTATGTTTTCATAATTGAGGGATTGTAGGCTTCCCATTTTTAGTGCGATTCTAAATTATACATTATTTAATAAAGCTTCTTGTCATCCTGAGTATATTACTTTCTTGTTAAATTGAGCTCCTTCTTCATAGTATTACGAAGGAAAAGCGATAGTCGAAACAGAAAAGAAATAGACTAAGTATTGAAAAAAGTTTTATAAAGTTATTCATTTGAAATCGTCATTACAACAATTCCCCTTTGAAAAGTCATTGCGAGCGAAACAAACGAGTGATTTTAAATTTTAAAAAAGTTCATGTGTAGAGCTTGACCGTCCGCAGCAAAGCGAAGGCGGGAAGCAATCTTTACTCACCACAACAGATTGCTTCTCTACGTTTAGTTAATATTTTAATGATGACCATTATGTTACTCCGCTCGCATAGACGGTTAGGAAGGAGTGTTGTTGTTATTACTGTTTGTATTTCATTATAGATTAATGTATAATAATCATCTAAACTAATACGTTTATCTTTGATGTTTAAAGCAAGTATTGACAGCTTATGGGTTACAAATCCTTTGAAGATGGATAATCTAATATAATCTTATTTAGTAATGAAAAAAATATATGATTTCTTCATACTTCTTATTATATTTATTTTAACTTTAATTGCCTTAAAACAATTCTTTTCAATAGCATTATTAGATTATTTTTTAGAATCAGTTTTCTCTAATGAACTTTTCATAATTTTTTCAATTACCTGTATAGTTATTGGAATAATAAATTTCCTTTTTTATCTAAAAGGTCACAGTATTAACCTTATACATAAAATTTATTTTTTTTATTATTTCATTATGGTATTGCCTTATTTTATTTTATTTTTAATTCTTTTTTTTAGTGGTGGTTATAATGCAGATCATAGTTTTTAAAAACTTTTGTATTAAGTTGAAATAGGAATTATGAAGCAAGCTGAAGTGTAAACATAGATTGCTTCTCTACGTTTTAGTCATTAAATAGACGATGACCATTATGTTACTCCGCTCGCAATGACGGTTAGGAGGGGATTGCGTTCATATTGTTCGAACAAAAGGTTAAAGGATAATAATCATCTAAACAAATACGTTCAGTATTATTGTAAAAAATAGTTGATTTGGAAATTTTAATTTATGAATAGTTATTATAGTTCAGCTTTGATTGATAAAGCTAGTATTGTAGGCCGAAGGATTGCAAATCCTTCGGATCGGGAGGTAGACTCATAATTAATATATTTTTTCGTAGTAAACTTTTACACCTTTCATTCGCAATTTGTCTATAATTTCAAAATCAGCCGCATCTATTTGGCTAAATACCGATAAATCTTCATTATCATATTTATCATTAGCAATAGCCTCTTGTCTCCAGACTGGTCTTTTTTCTTTTATCAATGTATCTCCAACGTATAGCTTAATTTCATTTAAAGCCTCCATTTTTAAATAATACTTTGAAAATACAATTGGAGCGTTATAATTATTAAAACGAATATTATTACCATATTTGATTTGCTTTACATAATTCAAATGCCTTATTTTCTTGGGTATTTTTATAAATGTAAACTTCAGGTTAAATAAACTATCCTTTTGTACTTTTTTTAAATCACTTCCAAAATTTTTTTCAATTATTAGTTCTTTCTCCTCTTTTGATAGTTTTTGTTGATTGTCAATTAATATATAATTATGTTTATAAATTTTATTATAATTTACCTTGGAGTGCCAAACTTCAGAATTTATAGAACTGATTTGCAATATGCTTATTAATTTAGAATTGTAAAAACTTTTAGGTTTATACTTATAATTTTTGGTAGAATGACTGGGAACTAAAAGGATTGTTGAGTCGACATATCTTAAATGAGGGCTTCGTCGTAATTTTGCAATACCAAAAAATGCATACCATTTGAATATTTGAGGATAAGTATTTAAAATATAATCAGGGATTTTTAATAATCCAGATTTCTGTAGTTTATAGAATTTTCTATATTGTTTTTTCCACTTCTTATCTTTTTTTGATAAACGTCTTACAAAATTGATTGTATCATACTCATCATATTCTGGTAACAAACCACCCCAAGGAACAAATTTAATTTCTTTAAGATTGTTCATTTTTCTTAATCTTAAGAGATTTTTTATTTGAGGGTTTATGAGTATGGACTCCAGACTGTCTAATCGAAAAAATTCCTTTGGCAACTTTTTATCAAATCCAATATCTTGAGGGTTATGGAAATAAGAAAGCTTTTTCAAGTTTTTATTTTCTAATATTCGCCTCTTTTCCCATTCAGGTAAATAACAGTTAAGATTAAACTCATTTAATTTTTTTAAACTTTCTGTGCCTTCTGGAATCCAATACCCATCTTTTGGGCCTATGTTAAATATTAGTTTTTTGACATTTCTAAACTTCAAAATAGATTCAGGTAAATAAAATAGTTGATTATTAGCATCGTTTAAAGATGCTATCATTCTTGGTGCAACGTAATCCTGATATTTTTTTTCATCATTTTTAAGTTTTAAAGTATCATATAAATAGTAATCGAAGCTGTTTTCATAAAAGTAAACTTCTTCAAAATCTGAAAATTTATATTTTAAAGTGTCGTAATATAGCTCGTAAATACTTAAATTATTTGTGGAGATATATTTTCTTAATTCGTTTATATGAATATAACCATTATCGTATTTATTTAGAATAAAATCCTCAACTCTTATATATGCAAGCTTTACAGTTTTTTGGTTTTTCCAATTTCTTGGAACAAAATACAATGTGTCCTCTACTCGAGTATCATTTATGTAATGAAATCCATTTTTTGAAATAAAAATTTTTTTAGGATTTCTAAGAGAAAGGTAATTAACATTAATTTCAACACGATTAATTTTAGAATCTGTTTGATAATAATCAAAAAAACCTAAACTGTCGATAATAAGAAATTTGTTGTCTGAGATAAGTTTATAATTTATGGGTTCAGAAATCTTAGTTAAACACCGCTTTATAATGGAATCTGAAATGTTTTTATTGATTAAATAAAAACAGGTATCACTTGTATAGCTACCGTAATAACCTATATTTTTTCCGGTAGCTTTTTCTATGCAACTTTTTGCTTTATACCCAAACTGGCTATATACGGGATTAAGCATTCCAAGATAAAACAAAAACAAAAACGACCAATACCTCATATCCCACCTCCATTTAATAATTTTAATATTGCTATTTTATTTTGATGTTCATTATATTCAATTTTTATATTATTGATATAGATATCTTTTTTTGCAATGATTGTATCTTTATAACTATATGGATAATTTACTTTTTTGGTAATCTCATAATGTGAAAAAAAATGATAATCAATCATACTCAAAAATATTTATATTCAAAACGTAATAAATTTAATAAATATTATCTCAACTTATCATAAAAAATTATGTATAAGTTTTGAATTTAAAGAGTTTAGGTGTCTATAAAATGTGAAATAATTGGATTAGATGTAAAATTACAATAAATATGAGTTTGAACCTATTTTAACAACAATCCCCTTTGAAAAGTCATTGCGAGCGAAACAAATGAGTGACTAAATGTTATAAAAAGGTTTTTGTGTAGAGAAGCAATCTATTCATACCACAACAGATTAAGACCGTTGCAGGGGAAAATAGGTTGAAATTATTAGCAAATTAACACCTAATATTTTGTTATATAGATATTTAAGTCGTATATTTATTGCATGGAATTACAGAAACAACCTACATTGGCAGACACAATTTGTGATTTGCGAGCAAGAAAGATAAAAAGGACTTTTTTTGGCCAAATAAATAAATTAATCGATTGGGATGAGATAGAAAAGCTAATAGGTTCAGATTATACTAAAGGGAAAAGTGTAGTTGGCAAACCCTCTTATAGCGGTTTATTATTATTTAAAATGTGTCTTTTACAAAATTGGTATGGATTGAGTGATTACGAGGTAGAAGACAGGTTGAATGATAGTATCTCATTCAGCTACTTTTGTGGAATGAATATAGATCAAGTTGCTCCCGACCATAGTACTTTGAGTAGATTTAGGACCGCCCTAACGAAAACAAAAACCTTTGAGAAACTTTTTCGCATAATTAATGCACAATTAGAAGCACACAATATCATTGTAAAGCAAGGAATTATTGTGGATGCAAGTGTGATTGAAACACCACTTCGACCAAAAGGAAAAACGAATCATAAGGTAACTGAAGATCGAACTGATGAAGAAGTAAAAGTGAAAAAAGAGTATGCAGAGAGTGTAGACAAAGATGGGACGTGGTTGAAAAAAAGAGGAAAGTATCATTTTGGTTATAAGAAGCATCACGCTACAGATCAAGAAGGAATGGTAATAGGAGTATTAACCACTACGGCAAGTACAAACGAGATTGCCAATTTAGAAGAGGTGTTAGATACAATAAATATAGATTTACCCAAAGGCATTCCTTTAAAAGCGGACAAAGGTTATCAATCAAAGAAAAATGTGGAGCTACTAAAAAAGAGAGAGTTTAAAAATCATATTCTTAAAAAGGCATTAATAAACAAGCCGTTAACTTATTGGGAGAAAAAATTCAATAAATTAATAGGTAAAACAAGATTTAAGGTAGAGCGGACTTTTGGAGGAATAAAAAGATGGTTTAACGGAGGAATGGCGAGATATAGGGGAATGGAAAAAATGCATACTCAGAACTTGATGGAGGCAATGTGTTATAATTTGTATCGAAGTCCGGGGATAGTTACGTCTAATTATAAAAATTAACGGAAGAACAGCAAGAAAATGAACTATAAAGACAAGAAAAAGAACTAAAAATCACATCATATGACAAAAATTAATTGAAACTACTTCTAAAAGTTAGATTTGAATTATTAATTGGGTTTTGCAACGGTCTTAGATTGCTTCTCTACGTTTTAGTCATTAAATAGCCGATAACCATTAAATAACTCCGCTCGCAATGACGGTTAGGAGGGGATTACGTTCTTAATAATCAAACAAAAGGTTAAAGGATAATAATCATCTAAACGAATACGTTTTATATTACTGTAAAATTTTATAGAAAGGATAAAGGGAATTAGGAATTGTTATTTGCCATAATTAATCATCTTTATTATTGGTTGTAATAACCTTATTATTAGTTAATTCAAAATACCCCTTATCGTTTATTTTATATGTATAGTACCTGCAAGTTTCAACAAATCCGATCTCCTTATATAATCCATCACAAAATTTTATATGTAAATTATCTAAGGAATCAAAATAACATTTAGAATACATATTATAACCTGTTGGTGGCGGAATATATATAGCTTGGATAAAGGTAGCCGTTTGGCTGAAAGAACACAAATAATCACTAAACCCTTTTACAGACAAATTTGCAACTATATATAGCAAATAAAATCGTTGATCTTTTCTTTGTGATAAGCTTACTTGATTTATAACGGCAACACTAGAATCTTCTTTATCTTCATAAATGCTTCCATATTCGATTTTATTTTCATCTTTTATGGGGACTTCTTGAAGAGCTTTATAATCACTAATAATAGGTCTGAAAAACTTAAATAAAGGCGTTAGTTCATTTCTATATTTAGGCAAAACGGAGATAACTCTATTTGTAAGGTTTTCTCCCTCGTTTGAATTAGTGAAAACAACACTATCATAATTATTTACACTCGGATAATAATGGTCAGCTTCGATTAAAAATGGTGTTTTTCTTTCATCAATCCTTTTGATAAAAGAATTAAACAAGGTGCTATCACTTTTAAAATTAAGATATTTTAAGGCTTTTGATTTTTTATATAATTCGGGGATTGTATCTGAATATGTCCTAGTTAGGTTGTTATGCTTTTGATAATAATTTAAAGAAGTGTACTCACAAAAACTGGAGAGAAAGAATAGTGAAATAGTTGAAAAGAGCAGTACTATCATTTTAACTTCCCGATTCGAATGGTTTACACCCTTCAAACTAAAAGTGATAGGTCTGCTTGGGTTTTTAAACCTATGACAAGATGAATTCTTATTTATTTTAATTAACCACATTTATCTAACAGTTCTAAAAAGTGTTTCGTTTAAATTGAATGTTAATTCATTACTTTCAAATTGTCCATTGTTAATATCCATTCTCAATTATGATTTTGCATTCAACAATTTATCCATTTCAAACATTTCATCTCTCAATCTTGCAGCTTCCATAAAATCTAAATCTTTAGCTGCTTTTTCCATGTCTTTTTTGGTCCTGCTAATGGCTCTTTCCAATTGTTTGGCATCCATATATTTTACTACTGGATCAGCGGCTATAGATGCTCTTTCATTTCTTTCATATATGTTAGCCTCTTTTTCTATCGTAGCATTGGATTTACCAATTGTAGAGGTTTTCTTTTTGTTCAATGCCATTGGTTTTAAGCCGTGAGCATCATTGTAGGCGATTTGTTTTTCTCTACGTCTTTCCGTTTCATCCATTGTTTTTTGCATGGAATTTGTGATCTTATCAGCATAGAATATCACTTTGCCATTTACATTTCTTGCTGCCCTGCCTGCTGTTTGTGTCAAAGATCTTCCTGAACGTAAAAAACCTTCTTTATCGGCATCTAAAATGGCAACTAATGAAACCTCAGGCAAATCCAAACCTTCTCTTAAAAGGTTTACACCAATTAAAGCATCAAAATCGCCGTTTCTCAATTCGCTTAATATTTCAACTCTTTCTAAAGTGTCAACATCTGAATGTATGTAGCGGCATTTAATTCCATTATCAGAAAAATATTTCGTCAATTCTTCCGCCATTCTTTTGGTTAGAGTAGTTACTAAGGTTCGTTCATCTTTTTCTGCTCTAACAACAATTTCTTCCATCAAATCATCTACCTGGTTTAAGCTTGGTCGAATATCTATCACAGGATCCAACAAACCAGTAGGACGAATCAATTGTTCCACAACTACACCTTCAGAAGCTCTCAATTCATAATCTGCAGGAGTTGCACTAACATAAATGGTTTGATTGCGCATGGCTTCCCATTCGGCAAATTTCAATGGTCTATTGTCAATGGCGCTAGGCAATCTAAAACCGTATTCTACCAAATTAGTTTTTCTACTTCTATCTCCGCCATACATCGCATTTATTTGTGATATAGTTACATGGCTCTCATCTACCACTAATAAATAATCATTAGGAAAGTAATCCATCAAACAAAATGGACGACTACCTGGAGGACGATTATCAAAATACCTCGAATAGTTTTCTATGCCCGAACAATATCCCAATTCACGCATCATTTCTAAATCATAAGTAACTCTATCTTCAATTCTTTTAGCTTCTATAGGTTTGCCAATACTATTAAAATAGTCCATTTGCTTCACCAAATCATCTTGTATTTGAAAGATAGAATCGTGTAAACGTTCTTTTGTGGTTACAAAAATATTAGCCGGATAAATAGATAAATGTTCAAACGATTCAATCGTTTTTCCATCAATCGGATTGAAGGAATGGATTTCTTCAATTTCATCACCCCAAAAAGAAATTTTGTAGGCAATATCTGCATAAGCAGGAAAAATATCTACCACATCTCCAATTACTCTAAAGTTTCCTCTTTTAAATTCAGCTGTTGTTCTAGAATACAAAGCAGCAACAAATTGGTGTAATAATTTATTTCTACTTATCGTTTGACCAACATCAATATGAGTAACGTTTTCTTTAAAGTCTGAAGGATTTGAAATACCATAAATACAAGACACAGAACTCACCACTATCACATCTCTTCTACCTGAAAGGAGGGAGGAGGTAGCACTCAATCTCAATTTTTCTATTTCTTCATTGATCGATAAATCTTTTTCAATATAAGTATCTGAAACTGGAAGATATGCTTCAGGTTGATAATAATCGTAATAAGAAACAAAATATTCCACCGCATTATCAGGAAAAAAAGCTTTGAACTCTGTATATAATTGAGCTGCCAAAGTTTTGTTATGGCTTAAAACCAATGTTGGTCGTTGTGTATTTTGAATAACATTGGCGATAGAAAACGTTTTCCCTGAGCCTGTTACACCCAATAAAGTCTGAGCTTCTTCACCATTTTCCACACCTGCAGTCAATTGCTTGATTGCTTCCGGTTGATCTCCAGTAGGTTTAAAAGGTGCTTCTAATCTAAAATCCATTTCAATTCTCCTTTCTATTCAATTTCTATTTTTAACCAACGTTCTAATGCATCTACCATTTTAGCTCTTTCTTCTGTGGTCATATTTTTAATACGCGCAGCTCCATGATCTCTGCCATTTAAGAAAAACCATAAGGCGTCCACACCTTTAGTGGGTCTAACTGCTGTCGCCGACCAAGTATCAGAATTTCCATTGATATAAATGAAACGATTGCCATTCTTTTTTAACCATTCTTCTGTTTTCAAAGGCACATCATTTTTCAAACTTTCCTTCATTTTGTTAGGCATAAAAACTGCTGAAGGATTTTTATCTGTTGGTAAAGCTTTAATCAAACCTTTGAAATCTGAAATATCATAACCATAATAGCCCATTTGAGCACCTGCTTGATAATAATGAGAGGCATAAGCTTTCATGCTTGCATCTGAGAAAAAATCTAATCCTGAAATACTTACAAAATGATACAACACTTCTTCAATGGGTGCATCAGCATTAGGAATATCTTCGCATTTGCTTCCCCACTGCCAAAAAGAAAATGGATATTCTAAAATAGCATACTCAAAAGCTTGCTCAAATGTGAGGTAATTAAAAGTCAGTTTTGCACCGTAAGTGTACCATTTCAATAAGGGTAAAACTTCGTCTCTATCCGTCAATAATCTTTTTTGAACAGCTTTTATCTTAGCTCTACATTCATCGCTGCCTACCGTATCTAGAAAAGTGTAGATTCTTTTGTCTTCCAAACTTCTATTGAGTGGAGCCACATAAGGAATGCTCACATCCACATCATTAGGGAAGAAATATCTGTAAAAAATAGTTGTTTGTCCACCTTTGCTAATTCCGGTGCTCAACCATTTTTGTTGATAGATTTCTCTAAAAATTTCATTGATATGATGCAAATCGGCGGTGGCTTGCTCTAGGTTAAGATATCTATAATCAATAGAATCTGGAACACTTTCTCCAAAATAACGATGTTCAATATCAATTTGATTACCATCGACTAATTCAGCCACTTCAGTGATTCTATTTCGATTGCTTGAGTAACCTTGAGTCACCATAACTGTTGGTCTATCAAAACCTTTATGACTCAAATACGCTCTTTGATAAAAATAACCTTTAGCAGGGTTTTTATGATCTACAGCTTGTTTTACTTTAATTACATAAGCCGCTTCAAAACCTTCAGGTGTTGCTATTTTTTTAAAAATTACATCAGGAAGGTCATAAAGTTGTTCTTCTAAAGTGGATTCCTGAGCACTAATTGAAATGCTAACTGCAAGGAATAGAGTAAATAAAATTCTTTTCATTCGGATTTATTTTAAATCCTAAAAATAAGCAATATTGTGCAACAAAATCTTTAATATGATTATCAGTTTTTTTTATTTACTTTTTCAAACCAAATCTAAAATCATTATTTTCCTAATAAAAAGTGATTTTAGGATAAACGAAATTTAGTTTGAAACAAGTCCCTTGAATTTTTGTTCTTGGAAAATGAAATAAATTCTTAGGAAAACCGAGAAGCTTCAATCTCTGATTGAACCCCGAACAGTTGTCGGGGCACTCGGGTGCCTGTCCCGCTTTGGAGGAAACTTAGGATTTATATATTTTACACCATTAAAACTCCAAGCTCCGAACCTCTTTCCAAGTCCAAAACTTTTTAGCTGCAATATTTCTATAGGCATATTTGAAAAAATCAACAATCAATCTTTCAAAAATAGCTGGATCAATGGAGGAGCTATAAATTTCTCTGTCGGTAGGATTTGCATAGCGTTCAGCTTTCGAAATTCCATCTTTCTCCAACCTTAAGATGGGCCCTGTATCAGAAACAGAATCTACTTGCCACTGATAATCTGATTGCTCAATATTGTTGAGTTGATCACAGAGCAGTTTTAAAGTTACTCTTGGCAAAGTAGATCTTGATACAATATCTACCCAAGTGGTATATTTATATTCTAACTCATATTTATTGTCATCATAAATAGAAAGCACACTATCAAAACCATTTGAAGCACTAAAAAGCGCATAATAATGTACAGGTTTTTTAGTATTGATACATTGCAATCCAACTTCAGAATAATTAGTTATTTGAGAATTATCTGAATGAATAATTTTATAATCCGATATAACTTGGTTGTATTCTTTCTCCCAAATGGATTGATACTTTTCTGTGTGAAGCAAAACATCCGCAAATTGTTCTAAGAAATAAATGAATTTTTCTTCACACAATTTGATTTCCTCCTTTTCACCAAATGGAATATAGAAATGTTCTTTTTCTTCGGCATTCAAATAACATGCTAATTTTAACGCATCTTGACTACCTTCTTTACTAAGATTTAATTCTCTGAAATCTCCAATAATGGCTAGTTCTTTCAATACGTCAAAGTGTTGCATTGCCAACTCTTTATGAAACAAAGCCCAAACTCCAACAAAACCATCAATATCAAAATGAGTTGCTGATATTTTTGGATTATTTATCCCTTCAAAATTATTTTTAATAGCATTTAATACAATTCCTCCTGAAGTATCAGCTGCTATTGAATTGTGAACATTTCCACCTTTCCAATGAGATAATACTAAAGCATTGGGATGAATTCCATCAACAACTATAACCTCTTGATCTTTAATTTTATGAAATGGGATGAATTTAGGTTCAGTCATTAAGTAATTGGATTCAAAACCACACTAAAGATGATGATTGAGCTCGGATCATTACCATAAAACAATTTTTCGATGGCATCCATTATATTAGTAGCTCTAAAATAAGAAGTGTGTAACTCCTGTTTGTCTTTTAATGACCATTGAATAGTATAAGAACTTTCTTTGTCTTTATAATTTTTAATGTAGTTGAGCATTTTATTTAAAGCTTCCACTTTAGTTGCTCCTACAGAACTGTGAAAAAGAAAAGACTGATGATGACGAGGATTAACGGTCACTACATCTAAATTTATCTCATTATTATGTTGATTAAAATCAAAGATAATGTTACTCTGTTTTAGAGCAATATACTTTTCAATTTCTTTTTGAATTCTATTAATTTCAATGTTTTGTTCGCTTGCTGTCATATCTTCAGGTCTAATTAAAATGAAATCCCTTATTTTTACGCTTTAATTCAATTGTAAATATAAATATATTCACTCCAACAAATTTAAGCATGATTAAAAATCTAACAAGCCTTTTTGTAGCACTTTTCATTATCATTTCCACTTCTTTTGCTAAAGAAGGAATGTGGTTGCCACTATTACTTAAAAAATTAAATCAAGATGATATGCAAAGCATGGGATTAAAGCTCACTGCCGAAGATATTTACAGTGTTAATCAATCTAGTTTAAAAGATGCAATTATTTCTTTTGGCGGATTTTGCACTGGCGAAATTATCTCAGATCAGGGTTTAGTTTTAACCAATCACCATTGCGGATATGGACAAATTCAATATCACTCTTCAGTAGAAAATGATTATCTGACGAATGGATATTGGGCAAAGGATTTTAAGGATGAACTAAAAAACCCGGGTTTAACTGCAACTTTTATTGTAAGAATGGAGGATGTCACTGCTGATGTTTTTGAAGGAGTTAGCGTTGAGTTGACTGAAAATGAAAGTGAAGCGTTAATCAAAAAGAATATTGCCGAAATTGCCAAAAAGGCTACTGAAGGAACATCAAACGAAGCAGTAATTAAGCCATTTTTTTATGGAAATGAATATTATATGTTTATTACCAAAACCTATAAAGATATTCGTTTAGTGGGAGCGCCACCGTCTTCAATAGGTAAGTTTGGTGGAGATGAAGACAATTGGATGTGGCCTCGTCATACTGGAGATTTTTCGATTTTTAGAATTTATGCAGATAAAAATAATGAACCTGCAGAACCATGCGATGAAAATGTACCTTATAAAGCACCAAAACATTTAAAAATAGCAACTTCAGGTGTTGAAAAAGGAGATTTTACAATGGTTTATGGTTTTCCTGGTCGTACTCAAGAATATTTATCATCTTACGCTATTGACTTAATTAAAAATGTTGAAAATCCTGCTATGATATCCATTCGTAGAAATATTTTGGACATTATGGATAAGCATATGCGTGAAAGTGATGAAGTAAGAATTAAGTATGCTGCGAAATATGCGAGAATGAGTAATTATTGGAAAAAATGGATTGGCGAAAATAGAGGATTAGATCGTTTAAATGCGATTGAAGTAAAGAAAACAGAGGAGCAGACTTTTACGGATGCAGCTAATGTGGCAGCAAATCAAAGTTATTTGGATATTTTGCCGGCTATGAAAATTCAATATGCTCAATTAAAAGATGTGGCTTTAGCAAGAGATTATTTTATTGAAATAGCTTATAGAGGATTAGATATAGTGAGTATAGCTAGAACCTTTAATAAAGATTTAAAAGATTTGGCTGATGGTAAAGAATTTTCACAAGATCATATAAATGATTTAAAGTCTAAAGTGGAAAGGTTCTATAAAGATTATGACAAAGAATTAGACCAACAGCTTTTTGAGGAATTAATGGAGAAATATTCTAAAGAAGCTCCCAAGTCGTATTTACCTTCTATCTTTAGTACGATAAATTCAAAATATAAAAATAATTTTGAAGCCTATTCAAAAAGGGTTTATGCAAAAACTATTTTTGCTTCAAAGGAGGATGTGCTCGAATTATTAGATAATTACAATAAAAAAGCTGCTAAAACTATCTTGAAAGATCCAGCTTACATTGTTTCAGAAAATCTTTGGAATAATTATATAGAAAATATAAGTCCTGAATACAATAGATTGAATGATGAGATTGAGAAATTAAGTAAGTTATATGTGAAAGGTTTAAGAGAGTTAGTGCCAGCTCGATATTATCCTGATGCAAATAGCACGCTGAGGTTAGCTTATGGTCAAGTGGATACTTATGAACCTAGGGATGCTGTGAAATATGATTTTTTTACAACCGCAACAGGAATTTTAGAAAAATACGATCCGGATAATAAGGATTTTGTTTTACCACAAGATATGATTGATAAAATAAAAGCGAAAGATTTTGGCAATTACGCTGAAGATGGAGAATTACATGTTTGTTTTATCGCCTCCAATCATACTACAGGAGGCAACTCGGGTTCACCTATTTTAAATGACGAAGGTGAATTGATTGGTTTAAACTTCGATAGAAATTGGGAAGGAACTATGAGTGATATCATGTATGATCCTGATCAATGTAGAAACATCGCTGTAGATGTAAGATATATATTATGGGTTGTTGACAAATATGCAGGAGCAAATAGACTCATCAATGAAATGCAATTGGTGAAATAAATCTTAATATATTAAATAAAAGTTTTAAATGGGGTGTTTTATAACACCCCATTTTTTTGTGGAATGTAGAAAGATTCTACAAATAATATAGGCAGTAAAAATGTATTAATAAAACATAAGTTGCTCAATATTAAAAATTTAAATCTTTGTTTTGTGATTTTAAAGTTGTGGTACAAAATTTACCTATAGATAAGAGAAATTAAAACAGAAAAATTATGAAAACGATAAAAGCAACAATTACCACAGGCATTTTAAGTTTATTTTTTGCATTTGGAGCAAGTGCGCAATCTGATACAACTATTGGAAGCGATACTACTGCAATACCAAAAGATACCGTTAAATCTGAAACTTCATTGAATTTAATTCAAATGAACGATAACAATGATTTATTGGCTATTAATACACAAGATACTACCAAATCAAAAGAAGTTAGAGAAATGGAAAAATCTTCTGAAGGTAATGTAGAAGAAGTTGAGATGGAATCTGCACCTGAGATTATAGTGGTAGAAGAGTCGATGGAATCTAATCCTGATAGCGATATGAAGCAAGAGGATGCTGTGATTGAAGAAACAATTATTGAAGAGCAAAGTGCTACTGAATCACCAGAATAACAACTGTGGTTAACCAAACCTAAGACATTTAAGATTAAAAGTAGGTAGAGCAATTTTAAATGGGGATTTAAATTGTTTGTATAACTTTTAGTAGTGTTGGTTGAGACCATTCCGATTTGTCGGGATGGTCTTTTTTACATGATAAATGATTTTTTGCGGCCTAGCCTGCAAATTCGAATTAAAAAAATCTTATCTTGTTCCATTCAACTATAAAATATAAATAAATGAAATATTCTACTTTACTTTTTACTTTCTTTTGTATGACATTTTTAAATATGTCTGCCCAAAACAATACTGCAATAATTAATTTAAAATCTGCTGATTATGAATTAAATGCTAACATTAATTCTATCACTTATGATGATTTAGAAATGTCAAAATACATGGATGCTTACTATGTTTATGCACATTTTCAAAAAGTGCCGACTTCAGCACAGAAAACACTTTTGGTTAAAAAAGGAATAAATATACTGGGATTTATAAGTAACAATACTTTTTTGGTTAAAATAAAATCCAAAACAAAACTAAATGAGTTGAAAGATAATTCTATTGATGGATTATATGTAGTGATGCCAAAATTTAAGATGGACTATCAATTAGCATCAGAAAACTTTCCTGAGCATGCTGTGAATGGGAGTAAGGTGAAAGTCATTATGCAAACTTTAGCCGAGTTTAATAATGAAAATATAATCAATTACGTAAAGAGTTTAAATGGAGAGATTATTAGTAAATATGACTTCTCTCATCTGACAACAATCAATATTGATCAAGACCAACTAATTAATTTAGCTTCTCATCCATTGGTGAAGTATTTAGAGCCAATTGATCCTGATCCTGTAAAAGAAGATAGAGTAGGAAGAACGAATCATAGAGTGAATTGGATAGGTAATAAATCAATAAATGGCATTTCGTATAATGGTTCTGGGGTTTGGATGTCTATTGGTGATGATGGAGAAATCGGACCACATATAGATTTTACTGGTAGAGTAGATCAATCTGGCATTTCTTCTAGTAGAGGAAGTCATGGTGACCATGTAGCAGGAATAGCAATAGGTGCAGGAAATTTAGACCCTAGAGCTAGAGGTATGGCTTGGGGAGCTGATCTGAGATATAAAGATGTGTTTGATGCTATTTTTGATGCACCTATAGAATATATAAATCCGGGAATAGTTGCAACATCGCTTTCTTATGGAAATGGATGTAATGCAGGTTATACCTCTTTCGCTCAAACTGTAGATCAACAAGTGAGGCAAATGCCTAATTTAATGCATATCTTTTCTTCAGGCAACTCAGGTACATCTAATTGTGGTTATGGGGCAGGAAGTGGCTGGGGAAATATAACAGGTGGTAATAAATCTGCCAAAAATGTAATAGCTGTTGGAAATTTAAATGAATATGACATTTTAGCTGGTACTAGTAGCAGAGGACCTGCAACTGATGGTAGAATTAAGCCCGATGTTTGTGCAAATGGCACTCAAGTTTATTCTGTTTTTCCAAATAATTCATATGTTAATAACAGCGGAACATCAATGGCTGCACCAGGTGCAAGCGGAACGTACACCGCATTGGTTCATGCTTTTAAAGAATTAAATTCTGATACAGTTCCTCCATCAGCTTTAATGAAAGCTACAATGATGAATACCGCAGATGATTTAGGAAATAAAGGACCTGATTTTTCATTTGGCTGGGGAAGAATTAATGCAAGAAAAGCTTTGGAGGTATTTGAAAATAACACTTATGTATTTGATACCATTTCACAAGGAGATACAAATTCTCATACTATTCCAATACCTTCAAATGTAAAGGAACTTAAAGTAATGGTTTATTGGAATGATTATGAGGCTGCTTCAAATGCTACAACTGCATTGGTGAATAATTTAGATATGAATGTGGATGATGGAAGCCCTGCATTAAAATTGCCATATATTCTTAATTCAGCGCCAAATGCATCTACCTTAAATTCGCCTGCCACCAACGGAGTTGATAATTTAAATAATATGGAGCAAGTAGTTTTAGAAAATCCTGCTGCCGGTTCTATTACCGTAAATGTAATAGGTAAAACTATTCCACAAGGACCTCAAGGATATGTGGTAGTTTATACCTATTTAAAAGATGACATTATAGTAACTTATCCTGCTGGAGGCGAATCTTTAACACCCTACACAGTTGAAGTTATTCGATGGGATACTTATGACACTACCGGAAGTTTTGCAGTAGAATATTCAGCAGATAGTGGCAGTACTTGGACTACATTAGCTACTGTTTTTGCTAGTAGAAGATTTTTTAATTGGACAGTTCCAAATACAGTGAGTTCTCAGGCATTGATTAAAGTAAGTAGAAATGGTATTAGTGGAGAATCTCAACTGCCATTTAATATTATGAGTGAACCAACTAATTTAAATATAACTTCAGTTTGTCCCAATGATTTTACAATTACATGGAATCCAGTTACTGGTGCTACTGCTTACGATGTTTATATTTTAGGTAATAAATTTATGGATTCTGTAATGACTGTAACTACCAATTCTGCTGTAGTTTCCCATCCTTTATCTTCAGAAACTTGGGTAAGTGTTAGTGCAAAAGGGGGAAATGCGAAAAGCGAGCGTGCTATTGCCATATTTAAAGCTCCAGTTACAAAAAATTGTGTCCTAAATGATGATGTGAAGATTGAAGCTGTTCTAAATCCCGGCGGAAATTCATTTTTTGATTGTATTAACAATAATAATATGACAGTTAAAGTGCTATTGAAGAATTCGGGACTTACGCCTAAAACTAATATAAATTTGACTTATAAATTTAATGGTGTTTCTTCTGTGGTAGAAAATTTCAGTGATACTATAGCACCAAATGATACAGCAAGTTTTACTTTTAGTTCTACAATTAATTTAACTTCAGGAGTCAATCAATTTGCGGTTTATTTAGATTCTTCTGATCAGAATATTTATAACGATACTATTTATTCGGATTTTGAAGTTTACACCTCTACATCAGTAACTGCTCCTTACGATCAACCTTTTGATGGCTTTGGAAATTGTGGAACTTCACAAAATTGTGAATTAGAAGTTTGTAACCTGACTCAAGGTTGGTTAAATCTTGAAAATACGGTATGGGACGATTTTGATTTTAGAGTAAATGCAGGAGGTACACCCTCAACTGGCACTGGTCCTGCCAACGATAACACGCAAAATAATTCTACAGGAAAATATTTGTATATTGAATCTTCAGCTTGTTTTGATAAAACAGCTGAATTAATCACTCCGTGTTTAGATTTAACAAGTGGCATAAGTCCGGAAGCGAGTATTTATTACCATATGTATGGTACCGATATGGGTGATTTACATTTTGATGTATTACACAATGGATTATGGATTGAAGATGTAATTACTCCTATAATTGGAAACCAAGGAAATCAATGGAAACAAGCAAAAATTGATTTAACACCTTACATTGGCACTAAAGTAAATGTAAAATTTAGAATTTTAACAGGCAGTGCTTTTACATCGGATATAGCCTTGGATGACTTTAAGTTAGTAGATACCTTAGTCACAGCAATTAATGAAAATGCTTTGGCAGGAATAAAAATTTATCCTAATCCAACCCAAGGTATCTTTTATGTAGATTTTGGAACTGAAGTGAGCAATACTCAAATGGAATTGTTTGATGTAAAAGGACAATTGATTTTTACTCAAACAGCGATCAACAGAAATGAAAAAATTGATTTGAGCAATCAAAACAAAGGAATTTACTTTTTGAAAATTACTTCAAAAGGTCAAATCAAAAACATGAAAATAGTTGTGCAATAGTCTATTTACATAAAATAATTAAAGACTCGAAGTTGATGCTTCGAGTCTTTTTTTTTGTGAAAGTTTGATTTGAGATTAGACCAATTATAATAAGGCTTTCAAGAGACTTTAGCCTACTATTTGTCTATTACGACTGATTTTAAAATAAATCATGTTCCTCCTATAGGGCATAGACATTCTTGATTACGATTTCATTTATGGATATAACACTCAAATGGAGATGGTTAGTTTATATCTAAAGAATTGGCTGGGTGATGGTTGTAACAATAGTCAGCCGTAACAAAGAGATGGAGGATTAATAAATTGTTTCATAAATTTCATTACTAAATCGTTATATTGAATTTCTCCTTCTTCTCCATCTTATTAAAACAAATACAAACAATAGAATAAGTATTACAAAAGGCCATACATTTATAAGTCCAATAAAAAACCAAATTAAATTATCCCATCCATTTCTGAAACCATCTTTGAAATGTTTTCCAAAGCTGTTTTCAGTAGCTATATTTTGATAAAACTGAATGGTTAAAGTAGAGTAAGAGACTTGGTTTTGCAAATATTTTAATCTACCTTCTACTGATTCTATTTCTGCTCGTAATTGACCTATTTTCTTTTTCTATTTCTAAAATTTCAGAGACTTTAGTAGCACTTTTTAAAATTGCTAAATAGCGATTTTCTAATTCTTTTTTGGTTTTCAGTCTTGCCGAAATATCTAAAAACTCCTCCGTAACATCTTTTACATTTATTTCTTTATTGTCAATTTTTTCTACTCCTTTAATAGATTGACTCAATAATAAATCAAAATTATTTGAAGGAACCCTAATTATCATGGTATTGCTAATGGAACCTTCATTTTTGTAGGTATTATCAGAAGTTACATAACTTTTGGTTGATTTTATAGCTTCAAAAATTTGTTTCCTTATAGCTTCAATATTGTCAGTTTCAAATGAAATATTACCATTGGTTATCAGTTTACGTTCTTCTATTTCTTGAACTGCTTCAGGATCCTTTGAAGATTGGTCTGCTACTGCTTCCATTTCAGGGCTGTAAAATACTTCATCGGACTCACTGTAAGTTTCTACATCATTGCATGCACTGAAAAGAAATATAAGTAAGCCAAAAACTATAAATGATTTTAAATTTTTCATAATTACAAACGATTAAGAATACTAATGTATATCAATTTTGAATTCAATTGAAATTTTTATTTTTTTTCAAAAAAAAAGAGTCCAAAAAATGGACTCTTCTTAAACGAATAATTATCGTTTTTATTTTTTCATTACTTTTTGACTGCTAGCATTTTCAGCTTCTACCGGCTTCTCTTCAATTTGAATCAATGCATTCGGACTAACTTTTTTGACCAAATTCATTTCATTAATTAAATGTGTTGCACCAGCATACTTGTCGATTATAAATAAAGTATATCGCACATCCACTGAAATAGTTCTTTGCAATTGATCTTCAAATGCAATATCACCACTCATGGCTTCCCAATTGCCATCAAAAGCAGTTCCTATCAATTCACCTCTACCATTAATTACCGGTGAACCTGAGTTACCACCTGTAATGTCATTGTTAGAAATAAAGTTAACAATCATTTCGCCTTTGCTGTTTGCATACTGACCGTAGTCTTTGTTTTTATATAATTCTTTCAACTTTGCAGGAACAATAAATTCAGGATTAGAAGGATCTTCTTTTTCCATAATTCCTTCTATAGTTGTGTAATAATTATAATAAACTGCGTCTCTAGGATAATAATCTCTAACAGTTCCATAAGTTACTCTCATGGTACTATTTGCATCAGGAGCATATGCTATATTTGGATTCATTATCCGAATTCCTTTCAAATATAATCTTGAAGCATTGCCTAATTGCTCGTTGATCTCTTTTCTTTTAGCACCTAAGTTTTGCACATAATCTTCTAAAATAATAGTTTGTGCTAATTGATACAATTGATCTTTCTCGATGGTAGAAGCTTTTGGTTTTTCTAAAAACTTCATCATTCTTTCTTGAGAAGTAAATATTGATTTGCTAAATATTTTATCAGCCATTTTATTATAATCACCTTTATACTTACCAACTAGACTTTTAAATTTAGCAGGCTGCTGATCTTTAGGAATGTCTTTAGCATAAGACTCTACCATAGCTGCAAATACTTGCTTATCAATCGTTTCAGAATATTCTTTAAAATGTTTTTCGGCCATTGATTTATATGCTTCAATAGCTTCTTTTTGTTTGGTTTCGTCATCACCTTTCAAAGCAGAAACTAAACGACTACTTCTCCAAGCAAATGCTACTGCCTCAATTCTGTAAATAGCTTCAATATCATAAGTACTCTTCAAAATAATATCTGAAGTGGCTTTATAACCATCTGAATAATTTTTAATTACATTTCCATATTCGGTTTTTCTATCTGCGTCTTTTGAAACCCATGACTCAAATGCATCTTCTTCGGCCTTTTTCTTTTCGTAAACTTTTAGTCTTTTTAACCCAGCTGTTTGTCCTTTAAAGTACTTCCAATAATTACTAATTGAGGCTTGCTTATCTGCGTAATTGATATAAGTTTGTTCATCTTTCGCCATTTCAGCTTCATAAATATCTAGCACTTTTCTTCTCAATTTTACAATAGAAGGCTGCTCAATATCAGTTGCCATTTTCACTCCGTAAGAACTTAAGTAACGATCAGTGCTACCCGGATATCCAAAAATCATAGAAAAATCACCTGATCTTTTATCGCCAATGTTGATAGGCAAAGAATGTTTAGGTTGGTAGGGCTTGTTATCTTCTTTAAATTCTTTAGTTGGTTTATTGTCTTTATCGGCATACACTCTAAATAAAGTAAAGTCACCAGTATGACGAGGCCACATCCAGTTATCTGTATCACCACCAAATTTCCCAATAGATGAAGGTGGAGCACCTACAAATCTAACATCTCCAAAAGTTTCATAAGTAAACATATAATATTCATTTCCATTATAAAAACTTTTTACTTGAATATCGTAATCATTTCCTTCTGATGCTTTTTCTTCTAATGCTGATATAATAGAATCAGCAATAGTTGCTCTTTGAGATTCAGTTAATTCTACACCAAGCATTGGAACAATATCTTTTGTAACATCTTCCATTTTCACTAAAAATGAAACTGGAAAACCTGCTGGAATTTCATCAGATTTCTCCATTGCCCAAAAACCATCTTTTAAATAGTTATGTTCTTTCGTGCTATTTTCTTGAATTACTCCAAATCCACAATGATGGTTGGTTAACATCAACCCTTGGTCAGATATAATCTCTCCCGTACAGAAACCTCTTCCTAATCGAACGATTGCGTCTTTTAAACTCGAGTTGTTTACACTGTAAATTTCTTCTGCAGTCAACTGTAAACCTTGCTTCTGCATGTCAACATAGTTTAAACGCTTAACAAACATTGGCAACCACATTCCTTCGTCTGCTTTGGTAATGTTGGATCCAAAAAGGAATAATGCTGCAAATAATCCTAATGCAATTTTTTTCATGAATTTCTATTTATTATTTATTTATTTTTTCGAATCGCCAAATTTAAACCTTAAGTTGGAATAAAAAATTAAATTCCACATAATAAGGTAATAGAAATGGGCAACGGGTTTAAATTATTGGATAATGATTTTTTGTAACTTTTGATCAGTTAAATTAGTAGATTTTATAAAATACACCCCTTTAGCTTGGTTGCTTAAGTCGAGACTGAAATTACCTTGGTTTCTTTCAACTTTTCTGGAAGTAATTACATTACCTATCACATCATAAATTTCAAATGTAGTTTCATTCAGCATGTTTTTCCATTCTACATTTATGATCCCTTTTGATGGATTTGGATAGATTGAAAAGTTAAAATCTGTGTTAATATTCTCCTTAATAGAAGTATATATTTCCTTAATTTCAAAATTATCTAGATACAAAACATTTCCATTTGCTGAAATATTTTCAATGTATAATTTAACTACTGAATTATTTCCTGCACCATTTATAGGTATAGATTTATTGATGAAATCATTAGCTGAAGCAGGAGCATATTGACCATTTTGAGGTGCTAAAGAACGTAAATTAGCACCACTTAATTCTGCAAACTCCACTTTAGTATTTCCACAATCAATTGAATAATAAAATTTTAATGTATCAGAACTATTTAAATCCTTTCCTGTGTATGCAATATTAAAAAACAAAGAAGGCTGAATAATACTATCAAAATTAAAGGATGGAAATTCTAAAATATCACTACGGTTTGGGCTTGCGTTAAAGTTATCAATATAAACCATATAGCTTAATGCAGGTATAGAAAAGAAATGTTCCCATGTATTATCTCCATCTGGATTTATAATGGCATATTTCGGATTGGGATTTCTTGGAAAATTAATAATATCTAAATTCTCTAAATATGGAATGTTCTCAAGTGAAGGAAGCTGTACGTCAATATAATTTGTAAAAGATAAAGTATCTGAATTTGTACCATCAGAAACAATTAGAGTGACATCATAATTTCCTTGATTAGGGTAAGTAATTGCCGGATTAGCTAACGTCGATGTACTAGGATTACCTCCAGGGAAATTCCATTGATAAGAGGTAATATTATTTAATGATTGATCAGTAAATTGTACAGTAACATTCGGACAAACTACTCTATTACTAGTTTCAAATCGTGCTATAGGCACATTAGTAGGATAAACAAATGGATTAGATTCCCATATACCTCTGCCATATGTTGCAGCTCTGAGCTTGTTTGCAGAATAATTCATTTCTAGCTCATTTACAATTACATTAGGCAATCCATTCATATAGGGAAGCCAATCAAATGTGTATGGTTTTAGATAGTAAATTCCAACATCTGTACCAACGTATAGAACACCATTTCTTTTATCTTGTTCAATACAATTTGCAGGTAAGTTGGGTAAATTGTAAGAAATATTTGTCCAACTGCTTCCACCATTGTTAGAATAATATACCTTATTGCCTGTGTTAAAACCTGAAAGCGTTAGCCATACTTTCTTATCATCATTCTCATCTACTTCAATATAAGTTATAGATAAATTTGGTATTCCTTTAGTTATATCTATCCAATTATTACCTAGATTGTTAGTCTTGAAAATAGAATTCAATGTAGCGGCATAAATTGTATTGGAATTAGAAGGAGCAATCTCTAAAGATCGGAAGGTTGGTCCTCCAGGAAAATTTGAAATTTTAGCCCAACTATTACCTAAGTTGTTTGATAACCATATATTTTCATAAGCAGCTACAATTCTATCTTGATTGTTTTTATCTAATTGGTAGGGTGTTACCCATGCACCATTTTCTTGATTTTTAATAGTTCCTGCAATATAAGTTGCTGATAATCCTCCATTGGTAGATCTTCTTAACCCACCATTTTGTGATTCAAAAAATATTACATCTGGGTTTGATGGTAAAATGGCACACTCCATGCCATCAGCTCCAAAAATATGCAACCAGTTATTAGCGCTATCTTGGCGTAAATTGCAACCATTATCTTGAGCTCCCGCTGCAACTAATTCTGGATTAATTTCTGAACTACCCATTCTGTAAAATTGTGTAATGCCAAGATTAAAGCTTAAATTTACCCAGTTACTATCATTATTATTGCTTTTATAAATTCCTCCATCAGAACCACAAAAAATCTTACCATTATAATAGTCTAAAGTGTGAATATCTGCATGTGTATAGCCGACAGTTGATGGAAAAGTCCAATGAGACATAATGCTGAAATTACTACCGCCGTTTAAGGATTTCCATACATTAACTCCGCCTATATATACCTCATCCTTATTGGTTGGTGAAACAGCTAATGCCATATCATACCAACTTTGACCTCTTGTATCGGTTCCTAGTTTGTCATATCCAAAGAAATTAGGAGTATTTGTTCTCAAAACAAACGTTTTTCCAGTATCTAATGATCTGTAAATACCATAAAAAGAAGCATCTGCATTATTGCCATATAATCCATAGACTACTGAAGGATCATCTGGTGTAACTGCAATAGACATCCTATTTACTGAGGAAGAATTAGGCAAACCTGTTGTTATAGAATTAAAGTTCAAGCCTCCATCTGTACTTTTGAAAAAGGAAGTACTGGCAGCATAGAGGATAGTTGTATCTACCGGATTCATTTCTAAATCTCTAATAAATCCTGTTAAAACTCGAGTAAATGTAACAGCTTTATCAGTTGAGTAATATAATCCGTTACTCGTCGCAACCCAAAGTTTATTTGAATTGGTAGGATGCATTAAAATTTTAGTGGGTCGAATGCTTTGTGAAATAGTAAATCCTAAACCTGTGGTGGTCCAATTATTACCTCCATCAGTAGATTTTAATACGCCAATAGAATATGTATTGCTTCCATCACCATCTCCTGTTGCAATATAAATAGTTTGAGAATCATTTGGATCTATTCCTATTCCAGAAACTCCCAAAACTGGTAAATTATCCGTAGTAACTGCCCACGTATTTCCGCCGTCAGCTGATTTCCAAAAACCTCCTGATGGTACACCAATGTATATTTTATTGGTATCATTTGGATCCATCACTATCACATTTACTCTACCTAAACCTGGATTATAACTTACAGTTTGCCATGAAGTAGGCCCTAATGGTGCCCAATTAGCTGATTTATTTAAACTGAAATCGGCTTGATGAACTTTTTTATAATCCATAAAGTTTGTCCAAGCTGAGGTGCTAGAAAATTTATTACCACTAGGATAAACTCTTTGCTCCATAAACCATTCCCATCGTTTGAACTGTCTAAAACCTTTTCCTTTTTCATAAGGTTTACCTTCAAAATAATCATAGAAAGCTTGTTGAGTTTCATAAAAATTCGCATTTGGGTTATCCATCTTTTCTACAAATTCTTGTGATTTTGAATGTAATGCAATTATTACTAAAATAATAAATGGAATGATTTTCTTCATCTTGATATTTTTTAAATATAATTTTTTTATCTCATAAAGCTACGAAAAAATAAAAGAAAATAGTTATAAAATTAATTTGATAAACTATTTGTAAACTTTATTCCCTTTATTTAACCAAATGCCCCAGCTTTTGCTGTATGGGTGAACATTGTTAGTCAATCGGTTATTGGAATCAACAATAGGCTTTTCTTGATTGACCCACTCAAATATGCCACCATATAAATTGCTAGTATTCGAATAGCCCTCTTTTTGCAGTTTTTCAACTATTTTTTCACTTCTGTATCCAACAGAACAATACACAATAATGTTCTGCTTTTTACCGATATTTTTGAGTCGGTTGATTGAGAAATCATCATAACCTACCCAAATTGAGTTTTTAATATGAGAAACTTCAAATTCTTCTTTAGTCCTACTATCCAAAAAAATATAATTTTGTTGAATCATTGAATCAGCTTCCGTCACATTTACTTCTTTTACATCATGCGACAAAAGAGTTTTTAGCATTAAATTATAAGTTGTGCTTTCAACTTGTGAATGAGCTGTAAGAAATGAAAACATCAACAGACTTATTAATAAGATTTTATTGCTCATAATAATTTCCTAAGCTTAATGTCCAATCATAATCATCAAAAATGATTTCTGGATCAGTATCTTTTGGAATCAAATTGTAATTTGCTAAAAAATCTTTTATTCCATTTTTCCCACCAAAATCACCTCTAAACCAGCTAAAAAGTGGTGTGACTGTTACTTGATTTTTATCTTTATCATAACTACATACTTTCTTTAAAAAGTTTTTGGCTACCGCATCCATTTTTTCATCAAATCCATCTACTCTAAAAACTGCCACAAGTGGACAACTTTTTGCACCACAGTTTAATACAAAATGAACTCTTGGGTCAGTTTCGTCTGTTCTGAATGTTTTTTCATATTTACCTACAAATGGATCTTTTAATAACCCTAATGAAAGCTTTAATTTTGAACTTCTAATAATACCGTGTTCAATATCATCAAAACTCAGCATTTCACCTGCAACTTTTACTCTTTTCTCTTTAAAGAATTTGTCTCTATCCTTATATAAGTCTGGATTATCTCTTAATAATATTTGAATATTGGCGTTGTAAACATTAATCCAAAAAACTTTTTTCTCGATATCATTTGTTAGCTGATTTGCAAGTGTTTCTATTTTTACGGCTGCAATTCTATCTTGAATTTCTTGAGTAGATTCTTTATTAATCACATTTTGCAACAATTTAGCAGATAGTTCTATGTAACTATTGATATCTTCTGCTGCTTTATTCTCTAATTTATCTTTCCTATTTTCTGCTGAATTAGCGTTACTTTTGCAGGAAATTATAAAAAAAGCGGTTAAAATTAAAGCGGTTAATTTGAATTGTTTAAATTGAAAAAGCATTTTACTTTTATATTTTGGTTAGGTCTAAAGTACGAATATAAAGAAGAATAAGATTGTTAAAGAAATTAAAATTTGATTTGCAGAATAGTAGTATAAAAATAAGTGTCATTATTCCAACATTAAATGAAGAAAGATGTATTGGAGCATTAATTGATTTCTTTCTATTACATCAAACGAATGAATTAATAGAAATTATTGTAGTTGATGGATTTAGCACTGATAATACAATTTCTATAGCTAAAAGTAAAAATGTAAAAGTCTTAAAATCTGACATTAAATCTAGGGCAGTGCAGTTAAACTTAGGCGCCATGAATGCCCTTGGAAATGTTTTATATTTTGTACATGCAGATACGCAGCCGCCTAAAACATTTACGCAAGATATAAAAAATGCATTAAAGGAAGGTTATACTCACGCTTGCTATAGAAGTAAATTTGATACTGAATCTAATGGTATGAAATTAAATGCTTTTTTTACACGATTTCCAATACTTATTAGTAGAGGTGGAGATCAAACATTAGCTATTGATAATAGGACTTTTAAAGATTTAAATGGGTTTGATGAGAAATTTATTATCATGGAAGAATATGATTTAATAAGAAGAGCTAAGAAAATAGGAAAATTAAAGATCTTCAGTAAAGCTTGTCTAATATCTTGCAGGAAATATGATAAAAACAGTTACTTTCGTGTAAATTTTTCAAATTTTTTAGTTTTCTCTATGTTTAGTTTAGGATTTTCTCCACAAACATTAAAAGCGACTTATAAAAAATTACTTCATTAATAGTTGATGTTTACTATGGCTTCAGAAAGATTTAATAATAAATGGGTGTGGATATGCGGTGCATCTTCTGGTATTGGGAAAGCTATTGCCATAAATCTATCAACTAAAGGAGCTCATTTAATATTGTCTGCAAGAAATAGTAAAAACCTTAAGTCTACTGCGGATATTTGTAAAAATAATGGAGTTGAAGTTCTTGTTCAGCCATTAGATATGAGTGAAAGTGCATCTATTCAACTTTGCTGCAAAGAAATATTAGATAAAGTAAAATATATCGATATTTTTATTAATTCTGCAGGAATCAGTCAGCGATCTTTTATAAAAGATACTCATTTAGAAGTACATCATAAGTTAATGCAAATCAATTATTTTGGAATGGTTGAACTGCTTAGTTATATCCTTCCAAAGATGATTGAACGAAAAAGAGGACATATTGTAGGAATAAGTAGTATTGTTGGTAAATTTGGCTTTCCATTGAGAGCTTCTTATTCTGCTTCAAAACATGCTTTGAAAGGATATTTAGAAACACTATATTTGGAAGAAAATAAGAATGGTATTGATGTTTCAATTGTTTATCCTGGAAGAATAAACACAGAAATATCGAAAAATGCAATAACAGCTGATGGCGCTCAGTATGGCAAATTAGATGAAGGGCAGTCGAGTGGGATGAATGTAAATAAATGTGCTGAAAAAATTGTAAATGGAATCAGTAAAAAGAAAATTGAAATTTTTGTAGGAAAAAAAGAACTCTTACTTTTATTTTTTAGAAGGTTTATACCTTCCATTTTTTTTAGAATAGCAATGAAAGTAAAACCTGTTTAAGTTAATATTATTTTGAAAGATCAAAAGAAAATAATAAGTGGTATTCAGCAAATTGGGATTGGTATTCCTAATTTACAAGAAGCTTGGAAATGGTACAGAGATCATTTTGGAATGGATATTCCTATTTTTCAGGAAGAAGCTGAAGCCAAATTAATGATAGATTACACCGGAAATACCGTGCATAAAAGAAATGCTGTTTTAGCTATTAATATGCAAGGTGGTGGTGGTTTTGAAATTTGGCAATTTACTAGCCGTAAACCTGAAGCTCCAAAAAAGGATATTAAGATAGGAGATTACGGAATATTTGCTTCTAAAATGAAAGTGGTAGATGTGGATTCATTGTATAAAAAATACAAGAATGATGGATTGAATATTGTCTCAGATATTGTCAAAGATCCTGAAGGAATTAAACATTTCTTTATAAAAGATCCTTATGGAAATCACTTTCAGATGGAAGAATCTAAAAGTTGGTTTAGTCGAAATAAATATGCCACAGGTGGTTCTGGAGGAGCTATTATTGGTGTTTCTAATATAGAGCAAGCACTTTTAGTTTATAAAGATATTTTAGAATACGATGAAATAGTTTATGATAAAACGGATATTTTCGAGGATTTAAAAGCTCTCAACGGTGGAGACCAAAAAATGAGAAGGCTTAAATTGAAGCATAAGTCAAATCGTAAGGGGAGTTTTAGCAAACTTTTAGGCCCTTCTACTATAGAATTAGTTGCTCTTGCTGAAACAAAAGGTGAAATGATTTATCAAAATAGATTTTGGGGCGATTTAGGGTTTATTCATATATGTTTTGATATACAAAATATGGATGCTTTGAGAGAAGAGAGTAAAAGTAAAGGTTTCCCTTTTGTTGTAGATAGTCAAAATAGTTTTGATATGGGTGAGGCCGCTGGTCATTTCTCTTATATCTCTGATATGGATGGCACATTGATAGAATTTGTAGAAACTCATAAAATTCCAATCATGAAAAAAATGGGTTGGTATTTAGATTTAAAGAAAAGAGATCCTAAAAAGAGCCTACCCAAATGGATGATAAAAGCTTTGAGTTTTAATAGAGTTAAATAAGATGTTTTTGATATATTTCTATTAAAGTATTTCTATCCTTAATAACTTCTTTCATATTTTCATTTTTAAATAGACTATATGCTCTATTTATAATGCGTTTGTAATCTCTAATTTGGATAAAAATGACTCCCAAAACCATTAGAATCAAAGCAATAAAAATGCTTGAAATAGGAATTAAATTATTCAATACGCTAGCCAAAATTGGCAGATATACCAAATACAGCACCACAAATAGACACAGTTTTACGGAAGCAAAAAACTCTATTTGCCGAACGTTTTTATTAGTAACTGCTTTTGAGATGAGGTATGGAATGGCATTAGGTAAAAATCCTATGACATAAAAAATAATGTAAATTATATTTGTAATTATATAATTTATGATAAAAACTTTACCTCTTTCAATTGCCATTTCATCCTGAGGTTGTATTCGTTTTCTATATTTGTCAATTAATTCATTGTCATTATTTTGATAATTAATCAAACTAATTCTTTTTTCTTTCGCTAACCTAGCATCTTTATCTAATCCTTTTGCTCTAGCTATTGGTGCAATAGTTTCATAATTGATACTTTTTCTTTCGTCATCTTCAGTTATAACAGTAACGTATTTAATAGACTGGAATAGATTGTCATTAAATAATTTGATAGTATTAGGTTTAGATTCAAGATAGCTCTCCTTATAATCTTGAGTATTTAGTGCTTTATTAAATCCAATGACAACATCAGACCTAAATTGGGTTGGATAAATATAATTTATACCTACTGCAATTACATGGATCGAAAGATTAAAATTATTTTCTTCTTCTGCTCCAAATACGATGCGGGCTGTGCCTTTTTTTAAGGGTCTCACCATTTTATCGATGACACTTATCCCTTCAGAAAAAATTAGAATAGTACCCCCTTGTTTTAAAATTTCAAAGCATTTTGAAAAGGTATGTTCATTTTTATGCAAATTTTCAGCTCCTTCTTGCATGCGATAAATCGGAATCATGTTCAACTTAGAAAGTAACCAATGCTTAAATTTAGTGTTAAAAACATCTGATCGAGCTAGAAAATAAACTTTTCGTGGACTATAAATACCAATAATTATAGCATCCAAAAAAGAATTAGGGTGAGTGCAAGCATATATGCAAGGACCACTTTTAGGGATATTCATTTTACCATTAATAATGATATTTTTATAGAATATCATTATTGCTAGATGCATAATATATTTGAGAATGTAGTATAACAAGGTAAATTATTTTAAATAATATTGATTGTTTTCGGAAGTATAAAGTTCTGCATTGTCAATGAAAAACTCTTGCTTGTTTCTATTCCAAACATAAGCTTTTATCCTATCAGTGGAATCTGTTTTTTTATTTAAGTAAATACTCACAAGTGCATTTGTCCAAATTGAATCTGTTGGAGTGTAATGTGACAAATTAGTGCCACGCCACTCTTTTACAGAATCATTGTTTCCTATAGTTAATACTAAAACTGCATTTAATTGCTGTTTAGCTTTAAATTGAATTTTAAAACTAATTAAATCAGAACCATTTAATTGTAAGTTTTTTAGATATTTATTTTTTAAACTTAATGGAAATTCTTGAAGAGTATCCACTTTATAATATTTATTATTGAAAGAGCTATCAATTTGACTTGCTGAAAACTCCCATAAATCATTTTCTTTTTTTTCTTCAAAATTATTAAGGAAACTAAACTCTTTATTTAAATGATGATTTCTTTTATATAAAATAACTTCAGCATTGGCGTACTTTTTTGATTTAACTATTTCAGGATAGTATAATCGTATAAGGTCCTTAATCTCAAAAGGGTTGTTAACATTAACCCAAGTATATAGAAGATAATCTGATGTCGAATTTACCATACTTTTATTTACTAAAGCTAATTCATTTTCATCGATATAATTGGAGTTTAGCGGATTTTTTGAATATTGAAATTTCTTAAAATAGTAATTTAAATAACTTTTATCAATACAGTTGGCAATGAGAATATAGTTCTCATTTTTTAGTTTTTTAGACCACTCAGATGTTGTTTTTGCGGCATTTTTAAAATCAGCAAATTGAATAGAGTGATATGATTTCCAACTAATAGATGAAGTGAGGATCAAAATTGAACTATAAAGAATCAATAGGATTCTTGTTCTTTTATTCCAGTTTACATATTCTAAGAAAGAAAAAATAAAAGCTAAAAAAAATGGAAAGCAAAAAATTAGAGTAGAATATTGAATAACAGGATTTTTATATTTAGAATATAGAAATCCTACTATAAATGGAGTTATAAACCAAAGTAAAAAGATGAGTTGTTTTTTATTTAAATACTTGTTTCTGTAAAAATGAATAATACCTACAATAAGAATGATAGAAAATACGATTTCTATTAAAGGACTAAAGTTAAGGCTGTAATTAAGATAATCTATGTAAAACATATTAGTTGGAGGTGGAAGCCAACCACCTATACCACCCATATTTAATTGTATAAAAAAGTATTTAAGGTAAGGTAAAAAGCTTATTGCAATAATTCCATTTAAAATGAAATATGTTTTATAGCGAAATTTTCTAATTATGAATAAGCCTGTTAGAATACAGATTAGAAAACTTAAATTAAGAAAATAATGAATATAAATATTACAGATTCCAACAATGACATATAAAACATAATTTTTCAAGTTGTATTTACTATCAACTACAATGCTTTTCCAATAATAGATAAACAATAGAAAGAAAAACATTCCAAATATGTATGGCCTTGCTATTTGCGAATAAACTATAAGATAACTTAACAATGCAATGGACGCACTAATAAAGAGAGCAGGAATTTCCGAAACCCAATCTTTAAAAATTTTATAAGCAAGTGGAATACATGAAATTCCCATTAATGCAAAAGGAAATCTTATTGCTAATTCTGAGGTGCCAAATAATTTAATCCAGCAAAATAAAAATAGCTGAACCAAAGGAGGATGCGTGTCTACTTCTGAACTGTAAGATTTTAATAATTCAAATAAATTATCAAAATTTGTTCGCATAAGCGCACTTAATTCATCATTACTAAAACTCCAACTTCCTAAGGTGTAGAATCGAAAAGCAGCACCTAAAATTATAAATGCAATTAGAAATTGATGTTTACTATTTTTTAAAAACTGAATCATACTGCTCGTTGGCGCAATGCTTCAAAGAGGATTATTCCTGAAGCTACAGAAACATTTAAGGAGCTAATTTCCCCTTTCATAGGAATTTTAGCTCTGTGATTTGATAAAGCTAATAAAGTAGATGAGATACCATGCTCTTCATTTCCAACTATAATTGCTAACGGACCTTTAAGGTCTGTTAGATACATGTTTTCATTTGTTTTTTCTGTACATGACACAATTTTAACGCCTGAGTTTTTAAGATTTTCAACTAGAGCTGGCAAACTTTTTTCTCTACAAACTGCTATTCTCATTAAAGCTCCTGCTGAGGTTTTAACGGCATCCGCAGTTATTTCAGCCGATCCTTTAGCTGGAATAATAATTGCATTTACTCCTGCACACTCTGCTGACCTGCAAATAGCTCCAAAATTTCTTACATCATTTACCCGATCACAAATTAGTAAAAATGGATCTTCTCCTTTTTCATAAATTTGAGCCAAAATATCATCAATATTTTGTAATTCAATAGGAGAGAGGTAAGCAATTACGCCTTGATGATTTCCATTGATATATTTTAATCTACTTTCAGGCACATTCTGTGAAGGAATAGCATACTGCTTAATTGCTTTCCTTAATTCTGTCAAAAGAGGCCCTCTAAGATCTTGCTGAACTAGCACTTTTTCAATTTCTTTTCCTGCTCTAATGGCTTCTAATACAGTTCTTATTCCAAAGAATAAGTCTGATTTTTGGTTTTCTTTTTCTTGCATATTTAATAAACTCTACCTTGTCTCCAATTTTCTACTGCTTTGTACCAGAGATTTTTATATGAATTATTTCTATCTAAAATATATATATTTTTTGAAAATGGACTTTCTACTCTATTGAATCTAAAACTTACAGATAGCATATTGGTTTCTTCTCCATAAATCCATTGTTCGTAATCATAACTTTTATAGATAACCGATGGAGGTCCAAAAATAATAGAAATTAAACCTCTATCAGTTCTCCAGCCTGCCTGAGCCTCTGTAAAAAAACGATTAGAGGTCTCTACTCTTTGGTAATATCTATACAATATTTGTTTGGCTCTGTTGAAGTCATTAGAAATGTTTAGCCAAAAATTATCAATTGCTTCTTTTTTATCAATAGCATTTTTAATAGCATCAAATTCTTTTTGTGTACTGATGTATCGAATAGATTCAACTAATAAATCGATATCTTGAACATTGGGAAAACCTTCTTCAAATACTTGTATACTAAATAGATTAGATAAGTTTATAACTTTATCGTTTGATAAAACAAAATTGCCTTTTTTTGAAAATTTAATACTAATTGTATCCTGAACTTTAAGAAGAAATGTAGAGTCAGAATTGGTAGGTAATTGGTAATTTAAACCTTTGTCTGCAAAAGGTGGTGGTGGCAAGGAAAGAAAATCAGTATAATAATTACAATTAAAATCAAAGTTTTCTAAAAAAGGGCTTTTTATCAAGAAAACCTCTTCATTTACTTGAGTTTGATTACTAAATAATGGTAACATATTGCTATCTAGTATAATGAAATTTTCTTCTGATAGAGTATTATACTTATTGAAACTATAGAAATGAATAGTATTTAAATCTCTATTTACATCTCTAACTCTAATTTCCATTTCATAACTCTTATTTGCAGGTACATTTAAATTTAACTGTCCATATAAATTTCGAGCTAAATTATTTCCTCCTGTATCTACCATATCATAAGTTGCACTGTCAACAATTACATCAAAATCCTTTTCAAATAATTTATATCTAATTTTTAGATTAGCCGTTGATAAAGTATCATGATACAACTTTGTATACAACGCTTCTTTTGTGTTAATTTTAAAATATAAAGTGGAATTTTTTTCGTCTAAATGAAAAATTTTAAAGTTAGGACGTATAACATCATGCTCTACATCATACATATAAGCAAAATTTAAACGACTTATGTCTTGACCACCCGTGCAAGAAAGCAAAAAGGTAATAATTAGAAAAAGAAAATTTATTTTAATCAATTTATTCATTATTTGAATCTAATAGGTTGGATGGGATTGTTTTGTTGGATTTAACTCCTAACTTTTTCAATTCTTCCGTTCGTTTAACCAAGTTACCATTTCCTTCTGAAAATTTATTCATTGCCCATTCATAATTCTGTTTTGATTGATCAATGCTTTTTCCAATTTTTTCCATGTCCTCTATAAAGCCTACAAATTTATCATAAAGTTTGCCAGCCTTGGAGGCTATTTTTAAAGCATTGTTATTTTGTTTGTCATATTTCCATACTGAACTTATTGTGCGCAAGGTAGCTAATAAAGTGGAAGGGGAAACTATTACTATTTTTTTATCCCATGCAAATTGAAAAAGTTCTTTATCTTCTTTAATAGCCACACTAAACGAACTTTCTATAGGAACAAACAACATTACAAAATCTGGACTATCAATGTCTTTCATGTTTTGATAGTGCTTTTCAGACAGCTGTTTAATATGATTTTTAAGTGAAATTAAATGAGTTTTTAATGCAATAACTTTATCCTCTTCATCTGTTCCATTTACATATCTTTCATAAGCGGTCAACGAAACTTTTGAATCAATTATAAGATGTTTTTTTTCGGGCAGTTTTATAATTATATCTGCTTGCAATTTATTGCCATTTTCACCTGTACCGCTATGCTGAGCTTCATACTCCTCACCTTTTACCAAACCGCTATTTTCCAAAACTCTTTCAAGTACTAACTCTCCCCAATTTCCTTGAGTTTTTGATTCGCCTTTTAGTGCCTTAGTTAAGTTATTGGCTTCATCTCTAAGAGTTTCATTTAGTAACATTAATTGCTTTAAACTCTCTTTTAATCCTGATCGTTCTTTTAATTCATCTAAATATTTTTTTTCTACAGATTCTTCAAATATTTTAATCTTCTCCTGCAAAGGATTTAGAATTTCTTTTAATTTTTCTTGGTGACTTTTTGAGAAATCGGTTGAATTTTGATTTAAAATTTTATGTGCTATATTTTCAAAGTCTTTTTGTAACTTTATGCTAGTATTTTCAATTTCAGATTGTTGTTCTTCTATTTTCTTTAAATGATAAATATTTTTTTCTTTGTAAGTACTATTTTCTATAATAAGTTGGTCGCTCTTATCTATTAATAATTTGTTTTGTTGTTTATACTCTGCTAGTTTTTGCTCTAAATGAAGTTTGTCATTATTATTAATTTGCAATTTAGATCTAAAATCATTTTTTAAGCGTTCGAATTTTATTTTTTGAACAACTAAAATAATTACAAGGGTAATAATTATAACAATAAGCAGAATAATAACAAAAGAGGTTTGCATAAAAATAACTAGCTTGAAAATATTTCTTGAAATTTACTAATAATTTAGAATCAAAACCGGTGTGTCTTCTGCAATTAAATTATACAGTTCAATTATATCATCATTATTCATCCTAATACAGCCATGACTTGCGGGTTGTCCAATCAAACCTTCTTCAGCAGTTCCATGTATATATATGTACCGATTATAAGAATCTACCGCACCTCCTTTATTGATACCCTTTTCCATGCCTGTTAACCATAAAATCCTACTAGTAACGTCATCTTTATCAATATCAATAGAATCAGTAATTATGGTTGCTATTTCACCGGTATAACTTCTTTCTTTTAAAATTGCAGCTTTAGGTAAATTATCTCCTATCTTTTGTTTAACCGCATGAAGACCAAGCGGTGTTTGTTCGCTATTAGCAACTTCACCCACACCGTTTTTGGCGGATGAAATAGGATAGCTTTTTAAGGTTTGACCATCAGAGATTAAAAAAATCTCTTGTCGTTTTATGGATACAAATAAATAAGTCTTTAGCTGGATATCATATTTAATACTAATGTAATCATCTATGAAGAGAGCTATATTAAGCTCGGACGAACTAAATGAGTAGCAAAAAATTACTAAAATTAAAAAAAGGTATCTTAACTTATTCACAAAGTGATATTTTTAGCAAATATATACTTTTAAAAAAAATTAACAAATCCAAAATGAATTTTGCTTGCACGGAAGTCTATAGGATTATTAAATTGACTGCCAACCGCATAATTAATAGAAAAAATACCTGCTGCTGTTTCAAAATTCATCCCTGCACCAAAACCCATTGGGTTGTCAGATATTTTGTCTGTTTGGGTATCTTTTTCATAATAAGCTATATCGGAAAAAATAAATAAGTTTGAATTTTTATCAACAATAAACCTAAACTCAGCGGTTCCAATGGTATATTTTGAGGCGAAAATAGATTCTTCATCAAAACCTCTTAGCGTTTTGATTCCTCCTATTCTAAATAATTCATTATCAAATAAGTTTTCGTTAAAAATGACAGCACTTTGATTGGCTAGTTTAATAGTAAATCTTTTAAATAACGGAAGGTATAAGCTTCCTTTAAACTGTCCTTGAAAAATAGTGCTATTTAATTTTACACCATTATATATTGATGGATTGTTTTCTTCTAATTTTTTTATAGGTTTAATATTTTTATTACCGGTAGAAGCATCTACCGTAAACTGAAAACCTTTGATAGGATTATATCTATAGTTTAAGCGTTCCATATTATATCCTACACCATATTGTATTGATTTGTAATCTGAATAAGGAGGTAATGAAGAAGATGGAGTATAAACTGTATTCTGATTAGAAAGTCGTCTACTACTATTATTTTGAAGATAAATTTGTAAAAAATCATATCCACCTAATATGTATTGTATACCTGCTTTGCTGGTTACATCCAAAAATAAAGTATCTCTTTTGTATAATTTAAAAGTGCCATCTACTCCAAAAGGCAAATTAAAAAGAAACGGATAATTTAAATGAAGATTTAAGTTTTGAGATGCTCCAATTAATTTTCTCCATTCTAAGTCAATAGATTCACCTTTACCAATTGCATTTTTTAAATTGAGCTCTACATTTCCTGTAAATTCAACTTTTCCACTTACTTCATTTGTAAGCAAACCTAATATGCCATCAAATCGGCTTGCAGATTTCTTTTTTAGGTACAATAGCACTTTACATTCTTCTTCAAAAAATCTAACTTCATAGCTTTGTGATTGTTGAATAAATGGAATTTCTTTTAGCCGATCACCTATTTGATTAATAAGCTTTTCATTATATGGATCGCCAGGCTTTATTCCTAAATAGTTATATAAATAGGATGAACCAATATTTGCATCACCTTTTATTATTAGACTGTCGATTAAATAAAGTTTTCCTTTCGTGACATTTATTTCAGCATTAATTAAGTTTTTTTGAATTAGAACATTAGATAATCCTACTTGAGCAAAAGGGTAACCATTATTTTCATAAAACTTTAAAATTCCATTTAGTAAAGTGGAGGTTTCATTTTTTTTAAGTGGTTTTGAAAAGTAGATTTTTTCTCTATAATTGACACTACTTAAAGCATCATCACTCACATTTCCTTTGGATAAATTGCTCCAATTATAAATTTTTCCAGTACTTATATAAACGATATAATTTTGTTTTTTTCTATTTATGCTATCTATAGCAGCCGTTAAGTAGGCATTATTTCTTAATTGGCTAATTACTCTTTTGTTATTTTTCAGTAAGACAATACTATCTTTAGCAGTTTCTTCTAATTTCAATCCACTAATTTTATTATCAAAAACATATTGCACTTTGATAGGGTTATTTTGAGCTAAGCAGCTAAAAATTAATAGAAAATTAAAAATGAATAAGAGATATTTCAAAGTAATGTATTTAAGTCGTCCAATTTATTTCATTTTTAATTATAGATTTAAGAATAGCGTTTGTTTTAGAAAAATGTTTGCAACCAATAAATCCTCTGTATGAAGATAATGGTGATGGATGTGAGGATTCTAAAATAAAATGGTTTTTTAAATTAATTAGGTTTTTCTTTTTACGTGCAGGTGTTCCCCATAACAAAAATATCAACTTTTTATTGTTTTCACTCAATTCAATTATTAAATTATCAGTAAATTTTTCCCAACCTTTATTTCTATGAGAGTTTGGTTTTCCTTCTTCTACAGTTAATACGGTGTTTAATAATAAAACACCTTGCTTTGCCCAAGGAGTCAAATCTCCTGAAGAATTATTTATTGATAAATCACTATTTAATTCTTTAAAAATATTTTTAAGAGTAGGAGGTAAGGTAGTATTTTCTTGAACACTAAATGCAAGTCCATTTGCTTGATTGATATTAAAGTAAGGATCTTGACCTATTATTACCACCTTAACATTTTCTAAGGGTGTTAATTCTAAAGCTTTCAGAATTGACTTTAGATCAGGAAAAATTGATTTTATTTTATATTCATGATTAATAAAATCAGACAATTGAGTGAAATATTCTAATTTTTCTTGTTTTTTTATAAATTTGAGCCAACCTTTTTTAAGCTTGTCCGTATATAGCATAGCAAAACTTAGTTAATAAGTAATTTGTATAAAGTTTAAAATAAAATAATTTATAAATAGTATTTATTACTTTTGCGTAATAAATTGAAAAAAAACAAAATGAAAAAAATAGCTTTAATTTTCTCTTTCATATTTTTAGCAGCAATCTTATTTTCTTGTAAATCTACTCATAAATGTGCAGCTTATAGCAAGGTAGAATATTCAAAAACACAAACGCCCTCTTAAATTTATGAATTGGATAGAGTTAATTTCTATTGATCAATTCAATCAAATAATAGAAGAAAGATCTTCTGAATCAATCATTATTTTTAAACATAGCAATAGATGTTCTATTAGTAGTATGGCTAAAAATAGATTGGAATCCAATTGGCAAGAATTATCTAATAATAAGGAAGTATATTTCTTAGACTTAATAAAGTTTAGAGAGCTTTCGAATTATATTGCTGATAGTATTGGCTTACAGCATGAAAGCCCTCAGATTTTAGTAATTAAAAATGGTGATTGCGTTTATCATGCTTCCCATTCTGCAATTTCACCGAGAGCCATAGTTCAAGAGTTAGTGTAGTATATTGAGATTTTTTGTTCAATGTCTGGATTTAAACTCAAAGCTACAGGACAAGTTCTAATCGCTTCCTCTATGATTATTTTTTCTTTCTCAGAATAATTGTCTTCAAAATTAAAAATTACGACAAGTGATTTTATTTTTCTTGGACTTGCACCCATATTTTTTTGGCAACTATAAATACACTTTTTTATTTGAAAGTTGTTTTTTTCAGCTCTAATTGCAGCTATTGTAAGCATGCAAGAAACTAATGCAGCAGCCACCAAATCAGTTGGAGAAAAGCTTTCTCCTTTTCCATTATTATCTTTTGGAGCATCAGTTATTAAACGATTCCCTGATTGTAAATGAATAAGTTCATTTCTAAAATTGCTAATATATTTTCCTTCGATTGTCGGTTTTAAAACATTTTCCATCAATAATTGTTATTTTTGTTGAATAGTATGAAAAAAGCAATTATAGTATTTTTTATTGGTTTTACAACTTTAAATCTGTTTGCACAGCAAACTGTATTTGAAGAAACAGTAGTGAAATATAATAAAGAAATGTCTGCGGGTTTAATAATTCATACCAACGGATGGGGAGTGAATGGTCGATATGGTAAATTTACTACTGGTTTTACTCAAAGATTATTTGAAATTGAAATATCATCTTGGAAAGATCCAAGAGAAATTAAATCTTTCCATCCTATCTATGATAATGTAAAGGGATATGTAATTGGAAAGTTAAATACTGTAACTATGTTTAGACCTTCCATTGGTTATTCAAAGACTTTTATTGCTAAGCAAAGTTTAAGTGGGGTATCTTTAAGTTATAATGCACTTGTTGGACCAACTGTAGCGTTTGTAAAACCCGTTTATCTTATTATAGAAAGTAATGAAAGTGGATCAGGTTTTAGAACATACTCTACTGAAAAGTATAATCCTGATAAGCATAGGTTTAATAATATTTATAGTAGAGCCTCGTTTTTAAAAGGTATTGATGAAATAAAATTATTTCCTGGTTTACACTCTAAATTTGGATTAAATTTTGAATATGCTAATAATAATAATGTATTAAAAGCTATTGAGGTAGGTTTAACCGCTGATGCTTTTTTAAAGAAATTGCCAATTCTTGCATTTTCAGAAAATAGACAATTTTATCTGACTTTGTCAATCAATTTATTGTATGGAGTTAAAAAAATTAACTGAGGCAACGTTTATTTGATATTAATTGTCTTATTATTGTGAGTTAAATTATTGTAGTCTTCTAGGTTTTTCTTTTAAGAAAAAATCCTATATTGTGGCTCTAATTGTAGTTTATTATAAATTATATAAAAATATGAAAATCAAAAAGTTTACCCTTGGGTTCGTAGCAGCTGGTGTATTTGTCTTTAGTGCATATACTTTGTTATCTAATCAAAATCAAGCTTACTTTCCAACAAAATTATCAATAACTTCCGCATCAAATCTGTATAAAGGTGCAGCTGAATATTATAAAATGTTGAGAGCTGATGTTAATACTGGTGAGATTCCTGTGAATGAAGTACTTCGAGTTAGAAAAGAAATAGCTCAAAATGATTTAATTTCCAAAGCTCCCATAATTCAGTGGACTGAGATGGGTCCTGATAATGTTGGTGGTAGAACACGAGCTGTGATAGTTGATAATCAGAACCCTAACAGATATTGGGCTGGTTCTGTCTCAGGAGGATTGTGGGTTTCTGAGAACAGAGGTCTAACTTGGTCAGCCTATAATGATAATTTGGATAATTTAGCAATTTCTGATTTAGCTCAAGCGTCTGATGGTACTATTTATTTTGGAACAGGTCCACTTTTTGATGGAACTAGAAATAATAAAGTCTTGGGATCTGAAGTAATAGGTGATGGTCTTTTTAAAGTTACAGGGAATGGCACTGTTCAAAGATTGGTAGGTCCTATTGGAAACAATGATAGAAACTATGATTGGTCTGGTATCAACCATATTGCTGTGGATCCATCTAATCCATTAAAAATTTATGCCGCTCAAAATACTGGATTAAAAGCTAGTCATGATGGTGGAGTTACTTGGTTTAACCCTATCCCTTCATCTACTCCTTTTGGTCAAGATGTTGATGTAACTCCCACTGGAAAAGTAATTGCAACATTTTTTGGTGGAAAAGTTTACCTTTCTGATGATGGTACTGCAAATTCATTTACACTTTCGACCATTCCTGAAACACCTTCTAGAACCGAAATAGCAGTTGCTCCTTCAGATGAAAATATTGTATATGCATCTGCCACTAGTAGTTCTTTAGTTGGTATATTTAGATCATCTGATGGTGGTGCAACTTGGAATAACATAGGGCCAGGAGGTAGTCAATCTTTTGATCCGTTTTGTAGTTCTAGTCAATGTCAAGGTTTTTATGATAATGCTATTGGAGTATCCACTACAGACCCTGGTCTTGTTTTAGTGGGAGGCGTAACGCTATGGAGATGGAATCAAAGTCCTAATCCTGGAACTCCAAATACTGGATCATGGTCTCAAATTGCTTATAATTTCGATTTTCCAGGAAGTACAATTTATGTGCATTCTGATATACATAGAATTTTATTTACAAAAGGCAATGAAGCTTTAATAGGATCTGATGGAGGTATTAATCGATCTTCTAATCTAGATCAGCAAGCACCCTCTTTTGTAAGTTTAAATAGTGGTTTTAATGTAACTCAATTTTATGATATTGGCGTAGGTGCAAACGGTAATGTAGCAGGTGGCACACAAGATAATGGAACAAAAGTTTTGGGTTATAATTTTAATACAGGTAAATCGGCAATAAATATTAGAGGTGGTGATGGTTTTGATACTGAATACTCTGCACTTGTTCCTTCTGTTGCTTTTGCCTCATTGTATTTTGGAAATGTTGCTAAAGTTACCGGTTTGGCTAATAATATTGTAGATGTTAACCAAGATGAAGGTACATTCTATAACAGTATCCTTACTACCCTTTGTTTAGAAAATCAATGTGGTCCGTTTTATACATCATTCAAATTATGGGAAACATTCAATGACGTAAATTCAAGAGATACAGTCGATAGAGTATTTACTGCTACTGATAGAAAATACCTTTCAGGAGAAACAGTTTCAGTTCCAAGTCAAACCAGTGGAAGAGATATTAACTATGTTTTAACTAGAGATATTCCGATGGGTTCTTTAGATACTTTAAAAGTTATTGATAGATATCAATCTATAACAGCTTTGGCTAATGCTCAGCAATCACAATCAGTTACAAGTCTTCATATTTCTAGAGATGCTTTGAAAAATCTTGCAAGTACTGAAATTAAGTGGTTTAAAATTGCTGGGCCCAATAGTACACCGGAAGAATTAACAGGTGATATAATTGTTATGGAGTTTACTCGTGATGGGGATATTATATACTTAGGTAATAGAAGTGGAGATGTATTTAGAATATCAGGTCTAAATGCTGCATGGCAATTTAACGATTATAGCTATACCACAACATCTTCATATATAAAATGTAAAAGAATTGGACGTTTTTCAGGTAGAGCAGTTACTGGTATTGCAGTTGATCCAAATAATAACGATAATGTTATTGTGACATGTGGAAATTACAATAACTCTGCGTATGTATTTAGAACTACTTTTGCAACTACTGCTAGTGATCCTTCAGGTACTTTTGAATCTATTCAAGGAACTGGTTTGCCTCCAATGCCTACATACGATGTAGTAATCGATAAAGATAATCCTGATAATATTATAATCGGAACTGAGTTTGGCGTTTATGCCACTGAAAATGGTTTTTCTGCTGCTGCTAATTCAGTTAGTTGGAAAGAAGAGAATATGGGTATGGCTAAAGTTCCAGTTTATGCTGTAGAACAACAACAATTTAGTTATGAATATGCTTCTAACTCAGGAATGGTATATATTGGTACGCACGGTAGAGGGATTTTTAAAAGTGATAAATATGTTGGAATTAGAGATATTAAATCGAATAACAAAACATTTGAGTCAAGAATAAAAATGTATCCTAATCCTGTTAGAGAAAATGCTACAATAGAATTTAGTTTAACAGCATCTGATAATATCAATTTAATTGTTTACGATATTAATGGAAATCAAGTGAAGGTTCAAAACTTAGGTAGTATAAATGCTGGAAAGCAAATACGTAAAGTTAAATTTAATTCTTTATCTAAAGGAACTTACATTTTAATGTTGCAAGGTTCTAATGGAACAGAAACAACTAAATTTATTGTTACAGAGTAGAATAGATTAAAAAAAGAAAGCGGAACATTTTGTTCCGCTTTTTTTATGCCATATTTTTAATAAACCGAACGGTTCAAATCCTCTTTAATATGTAAATTCGCCAATTAAATATTAAATCCATACAATCGATTAAATTTTAAACAATGCCAAGAGATATTAGTATCAAACATGTTTTAATTATTGGAAGTGGCCCAATTGTTATTGGTCAAGCTTGTGAATTTGATTATGCAGGCTCACAAGCCTCTAGATCCCTTAGAGAGGAAGGAATAGAAGTAACACTTATAAACTCGAATCCTGCTACGATTATGACTGATAAAGTTGTTGCTGACAATATTTATTTGCAACCTCTCGAACCTGAATCTATTGAAAAAATTCTAGAAGATCATCCAAACATAGATGCAGTGCTTCCAACAATGGGTGGGCAGACAGCATTAAATTTGGCAATAAAATGTGATGAAATAGGCATCTGGGAAAAATATAACATCAGAATGATAGGTGTGGATATTGATGCAATAAATGTAACCGAAGATAGAGATCAATTTAAATCGTTGATGGAGAAGATAGGTATTCCAGTAGCACCTTCTAAGATTGCAAATTCTTTTTTAGAAGGAAAGAATTTTGTACAAGAAATTGGTTTTCCTTTGGTTATTCGACCCTCTTTTACTTTAGGAGGTACAGGAGCTTCATTTGTTCATACAGCAGAAGAGTTTGATAAATTATTAACTCGAGGATTGCATGCCTCTCCGATCCATGAAGTTTTGATTGATAAAGCCGTTTTAGGATGGAAAGAGTATGAATTAGAGCTACTAAGGGATAGAAATGATAATGTTATTATTATTTGTTCTATTGAGAACATGGATCCAATGGGTATTCATACAGGTGATTCAATTACTGTAGCTCCTGCAATGACTTTATCAGATACAACTTATCAAAAAATGCGTGATATGGCCATTCATATGATGCGTTCTATTGGTGATTTTGCAGGAGGTTGTAATGTGCAGTTTGCTGTGAGTAATGATGTTAAGGAGGATATTATTGCAATTGAAATTAATCCAAGAGTGTCAAGGTCTTCAGCATTAGCTTCTAAAGCTACAGGTTATCCAATAGCGAAAATAGCAGCTAAATTAGCCATAGGCTATCATTTGGATGAATTAAAAAATCAAATTACAAAAACTACTTCGGCATTATTTGAACCTACTTTAGACTATGTTATTGTAAAAATACCTCGATGGAATTTTGATAAATTTGATAGCCCTGAAAAAACTCTAGGTCTCCAAATGAAGTCTGTTGGAGAAGTTATGGGTATAGGTAGATCTTTTCAAGAAGCACTTCAAAAGGCATGTCAATCATTAGAAATTAAGAGAAATGGACTTGGAGCTGATGGCAAGGAATTAAGAGATCAAGAGAAAATACTGCATAGTTTAAAAAACCCTTCTTGGAATCGATTATTTCATATTTATGATGCTATAAAATTAGGTATACCTTTAACCACTATATATAATGCTACTTTAATTGATAAGTGGTTTTTAAATCAAATTGAAGAATTAATTTCATTAGAGAATGAAATTGAAAAATTCTCTTTAGATGCTTTACCTAAAGCTTTATTACTTGAAGCAAAACAAAAAGGTTATGCAGATAGACAAGTAGCTCATTTGTTAAATTGCCTAGAAAGTGAAGTTTTTAGTAAAAGAAATGACTTAGGAATTAATAGAGTTTATAAGTTAGTAGATACATGTGCAGCCGAGTTTGAGGCTCAAACACCTTATTATTACAGTACTTTTGGAGAAGAAAATGAATCTGTTGTCAGTGATAAAAAGAAAATTATAGTTTTAGGTAGTGGACCTAATAGAATAGGCCAAGGAATTGAATTTGATTACTGCTGTGTGCATGGTGTATTGGCTGCAAAAGAGTGCGGTTATGAGACAATTATGATCAATTGTAATCCTGAAACTGTTTCAACTGATTTTGATACTGCTGATAAATTATACTTTGAACCAGTTTTTTGGGAACATATTTATGATATCATCCTCCATGAAAAACCTGAAGGGGTTATCGTTCAGTTAGGTGGTCAAACAGCTTTAAAATTAGCTGAGAAATTAGATAGATACGGTATTAAAATTATTGGAACTAGTTTTGATGCACTTGATTTAGCAGAAGATAGAGGTAGATTCTCGGATTTGTTGAAAGTCAATAATATTCCTTATCCTGAGTACGGTTCAATTGAAACAGCTGATGAGGCAGTTCATTTAAGCAGAAAAATTGGTTTTCCATTATTAGTTCGGCCATCCTATGTTTTAGGTGGTCAGGGTATGAAAATTGTTATTAATGAGGAAGAGCTTGAAAAACATGTGGTTGAAATTCTTAAAGACCTTCCGGGTAATAAAATACTATTAGACCATTTTCTCTCAGGAGCTATTGAGGCTGAAGCAGATGCTATTTGTGATGGAGAAAATGTATATATATTAGGAGTAATGGAACATATTGAACCCGCAGGAATTCATAGTGGAGACTCTTATGCGGTATTACCTACTTTTGATTTAAGTGAGAACGTTCTTCAACAAATAGACGATCATACAAGAAAAATTGCAGTTGCGCTAGAGACGAAAGGATTAATAAATATACAGTTTGCTATTAAAGATGAAAAAGTTTATATTATTGAAGCAAATCCAAGAGCTTCAAGGACAGTACCTTTTATCTCAAAAGCATATGACGAACCCTATGTAAACTTTGCAACAAAAGTGATGCTGGGAGAAAATAAAGTAACAGATTTTGATTTTAATCCTAAAAAGAAGGGTTATGCTATAAAAATTCCTATATTTTCTTTTGATAAATTTCCTAATGTTAATAAAGAACTGGGTCCTGAAATGAAATCAACTGGAGAGGCTATCAGATTTATCGATGATTTAAAAGATAAATTTTTTAGAGAAATTTATTCTGAAAGAAACTTATATTTGAGTAAATAATGATTCAGGAGGCTGGTGTTGTGAATTTAATAAAGACAATAATAATTATCATTGCAGTATATTATGCATTGAAATTAATTAGTAGATATTTATTTCCTTATTTGTTAAAGCGATTTATCAATAAGCAACAAGAAAAATTTTATGGAAATCAAGCTGGGCAGCCATTTTCAAAACAAGACCAAAATCATCATAAAGAAGGTGACGTAGAGATTAAAGCAAACCCAAATCATCATCAAAAAAACAAGGATATCGGCGAATATGTAGATTTTGAAGAGGTGTCTGACGATAAATAATATATAAATGAAGGATAATATTAAAGTTTTTTTACCACACCTAATTGCGATTGTAGTTTTTTGGATTCTTGCAGCTGTTTATTACTATCCTGCATATCAAGGAAATAGAGTAAAGCAAGGGGATATTACACAATATAGAGGTATGTCACATGAAATTAGGGCTCATCAGGAGGAATTTGATGAAAACCCATTATGGCAAGGTAATATGTTTTCAGGTATGCCCAGTTACCAAACTACAAAGGTTGAGTATAATGGAAATGTAATTGAATATATTAATGATTTATTATATACTTTGATGCCTAATCCTATAGGCGTTACGTTTATGTATATGCTGGGATTTTACCTGCTAATGCTATGTATAGGTTTAAACCCTTGGTTGTCGGTCTTCGGGGCAATTGCTTTTGGTTTTTCATCTTATTTCTTCATCATTGTTGAAGCTGGTCACAATTCTAAAGCTTTAGCAATAGCATATATGTCACCTGTTTTAGGAGGTATAATTTTAGCATATCGAAAGAAAGTTATTTTAGGATCATTAATTACTGCTATTTTCTTGGCTTTGGAAATTTATGCAAATCACTTACAAGTCACATATTATTTATTGTTAACTATTCTCGCTGTTGGTATACTTTATCTCATAAAGTATGTCCAAGAAAAGCGTATGATAGACTTTGCAAAAAATACTGGTTTTTTAATTATCGCTTTGGTTATTGCGATATTGGCAAATGCGGGTAACTTATTAACTACTTATGAGTATTCTAAAGTTTCCACCAGAGGAAAATCAGAGTTAACAATCCATCCTGAAAACGGACAGCAAGAAAATATTGCAAAACAAGGTTTAGATAGAGATTATATTACTAGATGGAGTTATGGCAAAGAAGAATCTTTTTCCTTTTTAATCCCTGACGTGAAAGGTCCTGGTTCTGGAGCCATTCTTGGAGATGAAAAAGAGGTAGAAAGATTAAGAAAAGAAAATCCAACTTTTTTCAATTATGTAGTAAGTGAATATCAAAATAATAAAAATGTAATTAATACTTATTGGGGTGATCAACCTGGCACTTCAGGTTCTGTTTACGTTGGAGCAATAATATTTTTATTAGCATTTTTAGCCTTATTTTTTATTAAAAATAAATTAAAATGGCCATTGCTAATTATTGCTATTCTAGCTATTTTATTGGCATGGGGTAAAAATATGATGTGGTTTACCGACGTTTTTATTGATTATTTCCCCATGTACAATAAGTTTAGGGCGGTAACTATTATTCTTATTTTGGTTGAGTTGGCTTTTCCTGCTTTGGCTGCATTGTTTTTACATGAATTAATAGGAAGAAGGGATGATTTTATCGCTCAAGAGAAGAAAGTCTATAAATTTATAGGTGGGTTTATTATTTTATATATAATATTAATTGCAAGTCCTACAACCTTCCTAAGTTTCACATCTCAAAATGAAGAAATACAATTTAGTCAACAATACCAAAGCGGCAATGCACAACAAATAGATCAAAATCGCAATTCATTAATAGATTATAGAGTTGGAGTTTTTAGAGCTAGTGCATTTAAAGGTCTTGTTTATTTAATTATAACAGTTCTTTTAATTGCTTTATTTCTCAAACGAAAAGTAGAATGGAAAACTATGGTTGGGATATTAACAGTTTTAGTTTTAATAGATCTTTGGACAAATGATAAAAGGTATATAAATAATGAAAAAGTTGCCAATGGAAGTAATTTTGTTTCATGGGAAAGCAAAGAAAAAGTGAGTATGCCTTACGCTGCAGATGCAGTGGATAATGAAATTCTCCAAAGAGAAGTAAATTCTAATGCTGTAGTTAAAAAACAAATCGATAGTCAGATTCAAAAATCTCAAAAGGAGCAGAAGGGACGTTTGAGTCAATTAGGAATGGAAAGCGTAGCATTTACAACTTTGATGCGATCAACTCATTATCGAGTTTTGAACACCAACACTCGATTAGATGCAGATGCTAGAACGGCCTATTTTCATAAAACACTTGGTGGTTACCATGGTGCAAAAATGAAAAAGTATCAAGAATTGATTGATTTTGAGTTGGGCAAGGAACATTATATGTTACAGCAGGCGATGGCTCAAGGAGGACAAGCGATGGTGCTTCAATATTTACCTGAAATGAATGCTGTGAATATGCTTAATGCTAAGTATATCATAGGAGCGGCAAATACAGCTGAAGGAAGACGCGCTGTTTTAGTTGAAAATCCAAATGCATTTGGAAACGCATGGTTTGTTAACCAAATCAAAAATGTAGCTAATGCTGATTCAGCAATTTTGAGTTTGAAAAATACAGATTTAAAGAAAATTGCTATTGTAAATCAAAAAATTGGTTTAGAAGAGAAAAATTTTAATGCTTCTACGAATAATAATATAAGTCTAACTTCATATTTGCCTAATAAGTTAACATATATTTATAAGGCCAATTCAGAGCAATTTGCTGTCTTCTCTGAAATATATTATGAAAAAGGATGGAAAGCTTTTATAAATGGTAAGGAAAGTAATATTTATGAAGTTGACTTTCTCTTAAGAGGATTAAAAGTACCAAGCGGTGAAGGGACTATTGAAATGATTTTTGAACCATATTCACATGAAATAGGTGTAAGTTTAACATATATATCCTCTTTACTTATATTATTAGCTATAGGTGGCGGAATTTATATGGAGAAGAAATTGAAAGATAATTGATTTTTAATTTGCCTTTGGCTTATGCTATCTTCAACAATAAGAAAACTAAAATCGAAATATATTAAATTCAAAAAGCTTTTAAACTTTTACATTACGAGTTTAATTGACTTTTTAATTAATAAAACTTCAACTAAAATTGATATTTGGACTAAAAAGCAAGAAATAAAAAGAATCCTTTTTATTTCTGAGGATGTGAGAATTGATATATTAAGATATTTTGAAGCATTAAATTCTTCAAATAAGTTTGAAGTTGTAATGCTAATAACACACAGTAATTTAGACCATCTATTTATTGATGCTGGGTTTGAAAGTGTATCTTTTTTTAGAAATGATTGGGATTTCAGAAATCAATTGAATAGTTTGGGGCAGTTTGATTTAGTCCATGGATTTACAAGACGTTGTAGGGCATTGGAAATCTTAATAAAAGAGTACGAAATTCCCAATGTTATTAGTGTAAAAGACACTTCGGTATCTAGTTTTGGAATAAATCCACCTAGATGGTATTTAAGAAGGGAAATTCCTTCTGAAAAATTTGTATTTGAAAATACTGATGGGATATTAGCCGAGAGTTTAGAAGTTTGTCATGCCTTTAGATTATTTAAAATTGAAATCAAACCAATTAGAATTTACTTCCCAAATTATTGTTTAGCTTCAAATATAGTTTCTTCTATCAGTAGAATTTCTGATAATGAAATCCATTTAGTCTATGTTGGTTCCGTTAGTGGCAGCCAAACTAGTAAAGCAGATCATGGTAACATACAACTGCATTGGTTAATTGATACACTAAATGAGCAAAAAGTTCATTTTCATATTTATCCAAACCCTAATATGGTACGAGTAGATTATGAAGAGTATTTTAATATGTCAATAGCTTTGCCATATTTTCACATGCATGAATCTGTTAAGCCTGAATTAATGAATAAGGAAATTTCAAAATACCATTTTGGCGTTATTCCATTTTTTCATGAGGATACAAAACGTGCTAATGAAAAACGGTATTATTCATCAAGCTTAAAAATATTTAATTATGCAGAGAGTAGCTTGCCAATGCTAATTTCTAAAGATATGGGTCATCAGAGATGGCTAATGGAAAGGTATGGTTTAGCAATTGGAGTAGATAAAAAAGATTTTCATAATTTAAAAAGTATTTTGAACAGTTATGATAATATTGATTTAATTAATAATCTCAAAATACAAAGAGAAAAGTTAACTTTGGGCAATCAGATTCATAGAGCAACTGATTTATATAAAAAGATAATTAAAAATAAATTGAACCAATTAGATGAATAATATCCAATTAGCTGGAGTGATTTGGTGGCCGCATTCAGGAGGAAGGTGGTTGTGTAGAAGTATTTTTAAAAAACATTCAAAAGTTTTAGAAACGGCGATGGTTCATCCTTGGATATTTAACTCTACTGATGTTATGTTAGATATGGATATAACTGCGCAGGTTCATAAAGCTAGATCATTACCTGAATTGAAATTACATTTAGCTGCATTAAAGGAAAGTACTGATTTTGGTAGAATTGAAGGGTTGAAAATGTATTTTAATAAGATTGAATCAACTTATTTATTAAATGATGATAAATCAGTAATATTAGGAGAGATGTGTTTAGGTTCTCCAATTCCTAAGTATGCCGATTTAGAAACTATATACAAAGCTAGGCCTGATTTTAAGACGATTCATTTAGTTAGAAATCCAGTTGACTCATTTCCTTCATTTACATCAAGACATGAATTGGATAATGATCCTGTAAAAGCGGCAGGAAGTTGGTTAGCTTTAAATGCTAGTGTTCGAAAGTTTTTTGAAATTAATGAACAATTTAAAAACCAGTACTTGATGGTTAAGTATGAAGATTTATTGGATAACCCAAAAGAGTCTATTCAAAAAGTATGTGACTTCTTAAATTTGGATTTTGAAACAAGTCTATTGGAATCTTATGATGAAAGATGGGGAAAAAGCACTAAAAAGGAAACGAATAAAATTAATAAGGAAATTATAGAAGAAGTAGCTGAATCTGAATTAAGAAGGTATAGTTATTTATAGAAAATTGATAAAAATGAAAAAAATATTTATTACAGGTGGTGCAGGATACGTTGGAGCAATCTTAGTTCCAAAACTATTAGATAAGGGTTATGAAGTAACCGTTTTAGATTTAATGATATATGGTAGAGATGTTTTGCCTTATCACGATAATTTAAATGCTGTTGAAGGAGATATTAGAGATGTTCAATTAATGGAGAAGCTAATTCCTGGACATGATGCGGTTATTCATTTAGCATGTATTTCTAATGACCCAAGTTTTGAATTAAATCCTGATTTAGGTAAATCGATTAATTTAGATCCTTTTGAGCCAATGGTTCAAATTTCAAAGAATAATGGTGTTCAAAGATTTATATATGCTTCTTCATCTTCAGTTTATGGTATTAAATCTGAACCTAATGTTACGGAAACAATGGAATTGGAACCGTTAACTGATTATTCTAAATTTAAAGCAGAATGCGAACTAATTTTGGCAAAATATCCCTCTGAAGATTTTACGTGTGTAACCATTCGTCCTGCCACTGTATGTGGATATTCACCTCGTTTAAGATTAGATCTAACAGTCAATATATTAACTAACTTCGCTGTAAATAAAGGATTTATTAAGGTTTTTGGAGGTGATCAGAAAAGACCAAATATTCATATTGAGGATATGACTGATTTATATATTGAATTATTGACACTCCCAAAAGAAAAAATCAATAAGAAAATTTTTAATGCAGGTTATGAAAATTTCACTGTAAATGAAATTGCTCAAATGGTTAAAAATGTAGTTGGTGATGTAGATATAAATGTAGAACCGACTAATGATAACAGATCTTATCATATATCTTCGGACTATATAAAAGATGAAATTGGTTTTGTGCCAAAACACTCTATTGAGGATGCTGTCCGAGATTTAAAAAATGCATTTGATAAAGGTTTAATTCCAAACTCATTTGAAGATCAGAAGTATTTTAATGTAAAATTGATGCAAAATATCCATTTAAAATAAATGAAAGTACCCTATATAAATCTTGGACTTCAACATCAAGAAGATAAACAAGCTATTTTGGATAAAATATCCTCTGTAATTGATAGCGGTATGTTTATTTTAGGTGATGAAGTAAAGCAATTTGAAGAATCTTTTGCAAAACTTTGTGGAACTAAATATGCAGTAGGTGTAGCTAATGGAACCGACAGTTTGATGCTATGTTTGAGAGCCTTAAGGATAGGAAAAGGAGATGAGGTAATAACTGCTCCGAATTCTTATTTAGCCTCCGCTTCATCAATTGAACTAGTTGGTGCTACAGCTGTTTTTGCAGATGTGAGAAGTGATTTTAATATTGATCCTGTTGAAATTGAAAAGAAAATAACTTCTAAAACCAAGGCCATTATTGCAGTTCATTTAACTGGGAGACCTGCTGCAATGGATGAAATTAATGCAATTGCTAAAAAGCATAATTTATTTGTAATTGAAGATGCTGCTCAAGCTGTTGGAGCGTCTTATAAAAATAAAATGGTTGGAAATTTAGGAACATTTGGTTCATTTAGTCTCCATCCATTAAAAAACCTTGCAGCCTTAGGTGATGCAGGAATTATAACCACCAATGATGAAAATTATTATAATTGGTTAATGAAAGCTCGTACTCATGGTATGAAAAGTAGAGATGAATGTGAGTTTTGGAGTTTGAACTCAAGAATTGATGCACTTCAAGCTGCAATTCTAAATGTTAAATTACCACGTTTGTCAGAATGGAGTAATAGAAGAAGAGCGATTGCTCAAATGTATATAAATTCTATTGCACATTTAGTAGATGTTCCACGAGAAGAGGATTATGAAAAGTCGGTTTATCATACATTTATTATAAAAACACAAAAACGTGATGCTTTACAAACTTTTTTAGCCGACAATGGTATTGATACAAAAGTTCATTACCCAATTGCGATTCACAAACAAGAAGCTGCTAAAAATAATTTAAGTGCCCAAGAGAATTATCCTCAAACTGATCAACAAGTAAAGGAAATATTAAGTTTACCGGTTTATCCTGAACTAAAGGACGAACAAGTAAATTATATTATTGAAATGATTATCAAATTTTTTAATTAATGGGGTTTAACAAAGAAATATTCGATTTATTTAAAAAAGCTTTTGAATCTGACGCTTCATTTATTGAAAGTTGGATGGTAAATTGGACATATCAAGATGTTAGAAAAAAAAGGAAAGTAAATTATAAAGGTGATTTACCAGAGGATTTCTATACCTTCGAAAATCCTCAAGACATTGTAGAATGGATGAATTGGTTAAAGACCGACAAACCAGTTGCAATTCAATCCGATATAATAAATCCTTTAATTGAAAAAAGTGAATTATTTGATAGAAATTTTTTTAAACAGTTTGATTTAAAATTTGACTTTGATGGATATCAGAATGGGATAGCTAGAAATAATGGACAAGATTATGTTTTAGCTAACATACTTAATCAATTAAATTTATCAGACACCAATCGTGTTTTAGATTTTGGTTCTGGATATGGAAGACAAGCGAACTTATGGAATCAAATGAATGATGAAAATTACGTTCATATTTCTGTAGATGCTATCCCTAAATCATATTGTTTGCAGCATTTATATTATTCATCTATGGTAAGACCAAATTTTGATTATGTAATAGATAAGAATAATTTTAAAATCGATCAATATTCAAAAGGGATTTATCACTTACCCACTTGGCGTATGGACTTAATACCTGATAATTATCTTGATAAGATATTAGTAGTTCAAGTTTTGCCTGAATTAAATGAGAAATTAGTAAAGTATATTATTAAGGAATTTAGAAGAATTCTAAAACCTAATGGATTGTTATATATTAGGGATCATGGTAACAGTTGGAGACCTGGAAATAAGCTAAATATTGATAAATATATTTTAGAGGAAGGTGGATTTAGTTTGGAATATAAAATGCATGCGATTGACCGTAAAGATTTTCATGGAATACCTAGAATATTCAGGATAACTAAAGAAGTGGTTAAAGCGCAAGAGAAAGTATCATCAAAACAAATATTTACAGAATTTGTCCATCAGATAGATGCAGGAACGAATGGTAAATTAAAATCTGTAATTAAGAAAATATTAAGGAAATAATAATGAAAATTTTAGTAACAGGGGGATGCGGTTTTATTGGAAGCCATATGATAGATAGATTGTTAAATGACGGTCATCAAGTGGTGGTTATCGACAATTGCTCTACGGGTAGAATTGAGAATTTAGAACATCAGAAAGATAATAATAATTTGAATGTGCATATCTTAGATATTGTTAATTATGATGATATTTTGCCAATATTTAAAGGTGTTGAAAAGGTATTTCATATTGCAGCACTGGCGGATATAGTTCCTTCTATTCAAATGCCTCTAAAATATCACCAATCTAATGTGGATGGAACTATAAATGTATTAGAAGCTTCAAGAGTTCACGGAATTAAAAGGTTTATTTATGCAGCCTCTTCCTCTTGTTATGGTATTCCTGATGAATATCCTACAAATGAAGAAACTCCTGTTGATCCACAATATCCATATGCTTTAACCAAATATTTAGGGGAACAATATGTAAATCATTATCATAAAATTTATCAATTACCTACAACTTCCATGAGATTTTTCAATGTCTATGGCCCAAGATCTAGAACTAGTGGTACTTATGGAGCTGTTTTTGGAGTTTTCTTAGCACAAAAAATTGCTAATAAACCATATACGGTAGTTGGTGATGGACAACAATCTAGAGATTTCACCTATGTTACAGATATAGTGGATGCTTGTGTTACTGCTTCAAATTGTGATGGAGCCATTGGAGAAGATTTTAATGTGGGTAGCAACAATCATTATTCAGTTAACCGATTAGTTGAATTATTAGGTGGTGAGAAAGTATATATTCCAAAAAGACCTGGAGAACCTGACTGTACTTTTGCTGATACTACTAAGATTAAAAAAATTGTAGGCTGGGAACCTAAGGTTTCTTTAGAAGAAGGTGTTCAAAATATGTTAGATAACATCGATTATTGGAAAGATGCACCTGTTTGGGATGATAAATCAATAAATGAAGCGACCAAAGACTGGTTCAAGTATTTAAAATAATACCTTTACCAAGATTTTTGAAATTAAATTAAGAAGAGATTAGCAGTGAAGAATAAAGTAATTAATCTAAAGAAAATTGGTGAAGCCCTAGAGCTAGAAAAGAAACAAGGCAAAAAAATAGTTCATTGTCATGGCTGTTTTGATTTAATTCATCATGGTCATATAAAGCATTTTGAAGCTGCAAAGGAATTTGGAGATATTCTAGTCGTAACAGTAACTGAGGATCAGTATGTAAATAAGGGCCCTGATCGACCGTTTTTTAATCATACGATAAGAGCTCACAATTTGGCTGCTTTAGAAGTGGTTGATTATGTAGCGATTAATTATGCTCCTACTGCTATTCCTGCTATTGAAGCTATCAAGGCCGATTTCTTTGTGAAAGGTCAAGATTACAAAAACTTCGCCCAAGATGTCTCAGGTGGAATTCTTTTAGAAAAAGAAGCAATTGAAAAAGAAGACGGTAAATTAGTTTTTACTGAGGAAGTTCAGTTTAGTTCTTCCAACTTAATCAATCAGTTTTTTGATGAAAAAGATGAAGTAGCTAAAGTATTTTTAAATAATATAAAGAAAGATTTTGATGTCAATCATTTTGTTTCTTTATTTGATGAGATATCTAAGAAAAAAGTATTAGTTGTTGGAGATATTATACTAGATGAATACCAATTTGTAAAGCCAATTGGAAAAGCTTCTAAATCACCAATTATTACTGCCATCAAAGGAGATGCAGAAATTTATGCTGGTGGTGTTTTAGCTGTAGCTAACCATGTAGCAGATTTTGTTGATGAAGTGATTTTAGTTACTACTTATGGTAAAAATAAAGACAAAGATTACTTTGATTTAATTCAGCAAAACTTACATGATAAAGTAACTTTAATTTCAATAGAAACGCCAAATCGACCTACTGTTTTAAAATCTAGAATTTTAGATAAGGTTTTTAGACATAAGCTTTTTGAAATTATTGAAATAAAAGATGATCCTATCAAAGAAGAAACAGAAGACAAGTTAATCAATGCCATTTTAGATCATATCAATAAATGTGATCTGTCTTTAATCGCAGACTTTGGACACGGCGTATTATCCGGCAGAGTAATTGAATGCATCGAAAATAATTCTAAATATTTAGCAGTTAATTCACAGACAAATAGTGCTAATTTAGGTTATAACTTATTAACTAAATATAAAGTCTGTGACTACTATTCCATTGATAAGGGAGAAGCTCATTTGGCATTGCATGATAAATTTGGTGAAATATCGGTGATTCAAAATCAATTAAATAAATTGACAAAATCTAAACTATCTTCTGTAACTTTAGGGGTTAATGGAACCTCTGTGATGGATGATAAGGGAAAATATATTACCGCACCGATATTTAATACAAATGTTGTAGATACTATTGGCGCTGGTGATGCTTATTTATCAATCACTGCTTTACTAGCCGAGAATGGAGCATCTAAAGAAGAGTTGGCTTTTGTAGGGAATGCAGTGGGTTCTATGGCAGTGAAAATATTAGGTAATAAATCTTATATTAAAAGAACGGATCTAATTAAATATATAAAAACGCTATTAGCATAATTATGTTTTCAGAATATCTTAACCAATTCTCCTCTGTATTAAATAATACAGTTGCAACCGATTCAATTCAAAAAGAAAATAGCTTGGATGATTCATTCCAATCTATCAATCTATTGTTGAAGGAAGTTAGATCAAACCGTAAGAATGTTTATTTAATTGGTAACGGTGGGAGCAGTGCTATAGTTTCTCATGGTGCTATAGATTTTTTAAATGCCTGCGGTTTTAAAGCACATGCAATTACAGATAATAGCTTATTGACTTGTATGGCAAACGATTATGGATATGAAAATGTATTTTCTCAGCCATTTTCTACTCTATTAGAAAAAGATGATGTAGTTATCGCTATTAGCAGTTCTGGAAATTCCATGAATATAGTGAATGCTTGTAAAATGGCAAAAGAGAAACAAGCTAAAGTGATCACTTTTTCAGGTTTTAAGCCTGAAAATAAGTTGAGAGCTAGTGGAGATTTTAATCTCTGGTTAAATGATAATCATTATGGTAGAGTAGAAATAGGACATTCATTACTGTTACACTACATCACGGATAATTTATTAATCAAAAAATAATAAATCTTGATCGATATCGTTTCAAGGTTTAATCTTTTATCTTTTTTTAAGTGGGAATTGTAGCAAAGCAAGCAAGTACATCGTCTATTATTAATTATATAGGAGTTGTAATTGGATTTGTTAATGTAGCCTACTTAATGAATAATTGGTTTAGTACTGAGGAGTTAGGCTTGCGCTCCATCTTATTAAGTATTGGAGTAGTAGTTTCACAATTTGCACATTTGGGTACTAATCGTGGGTTAGTAAAATTTTTTCCTTTTTTTTCTCAAAAAGATAGCAAAAGTGATAATGGATTACTTTCCATTGGTTTATTATTCCCTTTAATTGGATTCACCATATTTGCTATTGGCTTATTTATATTTAAGGATCAAGTTATTGAAAAGTTTAACAGTGAGTCGGGCTTATTTGAAGCTTTTTATTGGGCTATTTTTCCAATTACTTTTCTTTTACTTTACAATAGTATTTTCGAGAGTTATTTACAAGCACGCTCTGAAACTGTGTTTGCATCTCTGCTGCGTAATGTATTCAATCGATTATTTACAACCGTTTTATTGATTTTATTTTATTACGAAATAATTGATTTTTATTGGTTTATTGTATGGTTTATTTTAAGCTATCTCGTTAATATTTTATTGTTTATAGGATTTTTAATATATCGTGGTGAATTTGAAATCCCTCTTAAGGTAAGTTTATTTAAAGGAAGAATTAAAAGATTTTATTTTGCCTACAGTGCTTATTCTATTCTGGCAGGAATATCTTATGCCTTAATAAATAATATAGACTCAATTATGATTGGGTTTTATATGGGATTAACACCAACAGCCATTTACACCAATGCTTTATTTATAAGTACACTTATATATATGCCCGCAGATGCAATATCGAAAATATCTTTGCCACTTCTATCGAAATTTTGGAAAGAAAGAAAAATAAATAAAATTGCTGAAACTCTATCAAAAATCATCCTTAACTCAACTTTTAATTGGTGGTTTATTCTTTATTCTGCTTTGGGCAAGTTTGGATAATTTGTTTCAATTTCAGAAAGAGGAATATATTGCAGGAAAATATGTGTTGTTTATGCTTGGACTTTCTAAAGTAATTAATATGATGTTTGGACTAAATTCTCAGATATTGAATATTACTAAATATTATAAATTCGATACGATAACAAGTCTTTTTTTGGCAGTATTTACAGTAGTTTCTAATTATTTAATGATACCTATCTATGGAATTGAAGGTGCAAGCTTTGCAACACTGGTAAGTATTCTTGTCTTTAATGTTATTAGATATTTTTATGTTTGGAATAAATTAAAAATTCAACCTTTTACTAAGGCGACAATTAAGGCTACATTTATCTTGATAGCAGTTTTCATTATAGGCATTTATCTTCCAAGGTTAGATAATATCATTTTTGATACTATATATAGATCCTTTATTATAGTTATCATATTCACTATTCCTACTATTTATTTTCATATTTCAGAAGATATCGATAGTATGTTTTATAAAACCTTAAAAAAGTTGAAGCGCTAAATCTTATTTTCGATTTCTTCTGAATCAAAACTCTGTTTTACCTTTCGAATTGACCCTGCTTGCTGAATGCTTGCATTTAATTCAAAACCAATTAATAGAACTAAAGAGTTGAAATAAATCCAAAGCATCACAACTATTAAAGTTCCAATTGATCCATAGATTTTATTGTAATTCGCAAAGTTATCTACATAAAATGCAAAACCTAAAGAAACTATCAAAACTAAAAAGGTAGCTAATGATGAGCCTGCACTTATAAAACGCCATTTTTCTTTTCTGTTTCCTCCTAAATAATACATAAATGAAATAGCAAAAAAGCAGAGCAAAGCAATAATTATCCATTTTCCTATTACTAAAAATAGTGCTGAAATGGTATCACCTTCATCCAAAAAGTAATAAATAACAACTTCAGAAGTGACAATAGCAGCTATCGCAATAATAAGTAGAAGGGTGATAATAAATAATAAACTAATACTTAGCATTTTTTGCTTTAAAGCACTTCGTTTAAATTGAGTATTATAACTGTCTTTAAATGCGGAAAGTAAGCCATCTAAGCCATTGGTAGCTAAATATATAGCAAATAGAAAACCAAAAGATAGTAAACCTTGGTTGGGTTGAATTATAATTTGAATTAAGGTAGTTTCTGCAAAATTATAAGCTTCAGTAGGAAGTAAGTCATTTAAAATAGCTAATAATTCTAATTGAAAGTTATTTATAGGAATCAATGGAATTAAGGTAACTAGAAAAATAATAGTAGGAAATAGTGCTAAAAAGAATTTAAATGCCAAAGATGATGCCTTGGTCGTTAGTAAGCCCTTTTGTACTCCTTGAATGAAAAACACTCCTACATAATAAATCGGTAAACCATCAAAGCCGGGCAATACTAACTTCTTAGAAAGCGCTATTCCGTCTGAAATAATGGGAAGATTTAGTATTTTTTCTTTTAACTTTTCAAACATTTCCTAAACGGCTTTCAGACTCAAATCTAAGCTATTAATTTGATGTGTGAGCGCTCCAACCGAAATAAAATCTACTCCACAATTAGCAAATTCGTAAAGTGTTTCTTTAGTTATTCCACCTGATGCTTCTGTTTCAGCTGAGTCACCGATTAGATCTACAGCTTTTCGCAAATCACTGTAGCTAAAATTGTCAAGCATTATTCTATCTACATTTCCTACAACGAGAATTTCTGAAACTTCTTGTAAATTTCTAGCTTCAATTTCAATTTTTAAGGATTTGTGATTATTTTTTAGATAATTGTTAACTTTTTCAATTGCAGCTTTAATTCCACCTGCATAGTCAATGTGATTATCTTTAATCATTACCATATCATACAAACCAAAACGATGATTATATCCACCTCCAATCTTAACTGCCATTTTCTCGATTTCTCTTAAACCTGGGGTAGTCTTGCGGGTATCTAGAAGTTTACAAGGTAAATCTTTAATTATTTGAGCTAGTTCATTTGTATGCGTGGCGATTCCACTCATTCTTTGCATAAAATTTAAGGCTAACCTCTCAGCTGTAAGAATAGATTGACTGCTTCCTTCTACAAAAAAAACGATATCTCCTTTTTTGATTGCACTCCCATCTGGAATAAGAATGTCAACTTTAAGGTTAGTGTCAACTTGCTTAAATACTTTCAAAGCAATATCAACGCCTGCGATAATTCCATTTTCTTTAACTAATAACTTTGCTTTTCCTTTTTCTTCTATTGGTACGCATGCTAATGAAGTATGATCTCCATCACCAACATCTTCAGTTAGTGAAATGTTAATTAATTCATCTATTGTCATCTGAAATTATTCGTCTAATTCTATGTTTAATTCTAAAATGGTGTATTTGTCCCCATTTTTTTTCAAAAGAATATATGTTCTATACTCTTTCCCACCTTTTTCAAGAGCACCTATCATATAAAATGCATCATTTTTTGATTTTCCTTCATGTCTTAATTCATAGGAAGAAACTTTTGAGCTTTCTAAAAAATCTTTAATAATTAATTCAGCTTGCGATTTGCTAAAAACACCATCTGTACCGGGAATTTTAATATCGATGTTTTCGTTAAAATTTGCAGAAAGCAGCTTGGCATCTGCAGCTTTAAAAGCAGTTGTAATTTTATCAGCATTTTGAGATTGAGCTACTTGAATACTCAAAAAGCTGAATATAAAAAAAGTTATGATATATCTTATTTTCATGCTTTATCTTTGGCAAATATTGAGCCAATTTAATGATAAATTAAAAAACTAAAGGTAATTAAAAATTAATCAATGAAAACTACACTTATTTTAATTCATAAGTCCAAAGATACTTATATAAACGAAGGCTTTAAAGAATATGAAAGTCGATTGCAACATTACACAAGGTTTGATTCTAAAATAATTGAAATTAGTAAGAAAATTAAATTTTCGAACCAATTGCAGCAAAAGGAAGAAGAAGGAAAACTTTTATTAGAAGTTATTGAGAAATCAGATGTTTTAGTACTTCTTGATGAAACCGGAAAGCAATATAATTCAGTAGATTTTTCAAATCAAATACAAAAATGGCAAAACGCTGCAGTTCAAAATTTAGTGTTCGTTATTGGTGGGCCTTTTGGATTCTCCGAAGCGGTTTATCAAAGAGCCAATTTTAAATTAGGGTTGTCGAAAATGACTCTAACGCATCAAATGGTGAGGTTGTTTTTTTTAGAGCAATTATATAGAGCATACACTATTTTAAAAGGAGAGAAATATCATCACTAATTTTCTTTTTCTAAATTTTTTTGCCATTTCCAAGCACTTGCCATCATTTCATCTATGGAATATTTAGGTGTCCATTTTAAAATTTCTTTCGCTTTATCATTATTAGCATAAATAGCTTCTACATCTCCATCTCTTCTGCCTACAACTTCATACTTCAATTTAATAGTGTTGACTTTTTCGAAACTTTTCACAATTTCAAGTACAGAAACACCTTGACCAGTTCCTAGGTTAAATATTTCTAGTTGATTACCATTTTTCTGAATGTATTGTAATGCTAATAAGTGAGCTTCAGCAATATCACTAACATGAATATAGTCTCTAATGCAAGTGCCGTCAGTCGTTTTGTAATCTCCACCAAAGATTTTTAAAGAATCTCTTTTTCCAACTGCGGTTTCTGTGATGTAAGGAACTAAATTGTTTGGTCTTTTAGTTGTCATTTCACCATTATGACCGCTCATGTCAGCTCCAACTGGATTGAAATATCTTAAAATAACACTCTTAAAATTTGAATTACATCTTATAAAATCTTCAATAATTTGTTCGCCCATTACCTTGGTTTGGGCATAGGGCGATTCTGGTTTTTCGAGTTTAGATTCTTCTGTAACAGGCAATTCTGTTGTGTTACCATATACTGAACAAGAAGAAGAAAAAATGAAATGCTTACAATCATATTTTTTAGCAGCAGCAAGCACATTTATTAAAGCTCCCAAGTTATTTTTATAGTATAACAAAGGGTTTTCAACAGATTCAGGTACAGATTTAAATGCTGCAAAATGAATGATGCTTTCAATGGAATTAGATTTAAATAATTCATCACATAATAATTGGTCGGTTAAATCAATATCTACATGTTTTATTTTTTTTGATGTTATTTTCTCTATTCTTTTATAGGTTTCAGCTGAACTATTTGAAAAATTATCAACCGAAATAATATCATCATATCCAGCTTTGATTAATTCAATAATCGTGTGAGAACCTATATATCCTGCTCCTCCTGTAACTAATACTGCCATTTTATGTCTTCAAATTTTATGTAAAAGTATTGAATTACTATTTAATAGTTCTTTCCTTTTCTTCACTATAAATTTGTAATTTTCGCCTTTAAAATTTTTACAATGATTGAAGGAAAAGTAAAATTTGCTGTAGTAGGTGCTGGAAGGATAGGAAGAAGACATGCTACTATGGTAGTTAAGCATGAAGATGCTCAATTAGTTGCCATAGCTGACATTGATACTACAGTTCATAAGGAGTTAAAAGAAGAGTTCGGTGTGCCTGTTTATTCTAACCATGTCGAAATGTTGGAAAAGCATCCTGAAATTCACGTTGTAAATATTTGTTCTCCAAATGGTGAGCATTCCAAACAATCAATTGATGCCTTGAATAAGAACTTTCATGTGGTTTGTGAAAAACCTATGGCGCTTCGAAAATCAGATGCAGAAGATGTTTTATTTAAAGCTTTACAAAAAAATAAATTGGTTTTTTGTGTGATGCAAAATAGATATAGTCCACCGGCACACTGGCTTAAAAGTGTAGTTGATAGTGGAGCACTTGGTAAAATCTATATGGTTCAAGTAAATTGTTATTGGAATAGAGATAGTGATTATTATAAAGGTGGCGATAAAAATTACTGGAAGGGTAAATTAAGTAGCGATGGAGGCACCTTATTTACTCAGTTTAGCCATTTTATTGATACCATGTTTTGGTTATTTGGTGATATAAAAAATATCAATGCTAAGTTTTATGATTTTAATCATCAAGACACCACAGAGTTTGAAGATTCAGGAACTATTCAGTTTGATTTTGTAAGACAAGGGGCGGGAACAATTAATTATTCTACTTCTGTTTGGGATTCAAATCTTGAAAGTAGTATTACTATTATTGCTGAAAAGGGAAGTATAAAAGTAGGTGGTCAATATATGAATGATGTAGAAGTTTGTAATATTGAAGGTTATACTATGCCAACATTAGAAGAAACCCTTCCAGCCAATGATTATGGAAAGTATAAAGGAAGTGCTGCAAATCATCATTTTGTAATTGAAAATGTTGTGGAGACTTTAAAAGGTAAAAATTTGATTACTACCAATTCTTTGGAAGGGTTGAAAGTAGTTGAAATCATAGAAAATATATATAAATTAAAAAATTCATAGTTTTAAATAATTATTAGTACTATTGCATTGATATTTCAATCGAAATAGACCTCAATTTTGAATTTATTTTTATTACAATGTTTTTAGACATTGAAAATCAATCCTGGAGAGGATATCAAATTATTATTATATTATTTCAATATTTCCATATTAAATGTACGACATTCTTGAGTTAAATCAGAAGACGGTAATCGAATTAAAAGAGATTGCTAAAGAATTAGATATTAACAAAGCCAACAAACTAAAAAAGGAAGAGTTAGTTTATCAAATTTTAGATCAACAGGCCATTCAGCCACTGAAAAAAACAGAAACTAAGGTTAAGTCTAAACCAAAGCCTAAAGCAAAATCAGAAATAGAACCAAAATCTGATAAAGTTAAAAAGCCAAAAACTACGGCAACTAAAAATGCTAAGGTAGGGGCAAAAGTAGCTGAAGCAGCTGTTGCAGCTAAGGCTGATAAGGTTGTAGCTCCCAAAACCGAAACTACAGAAGAATCAAAACCTTCAGAAAATATTCAGGCTGAAGATACTTCAGCTGAAAAAAAAGAAATTCGTTTCAAGAAAAAAGAGACTCCACCTGAAGATAAACCTAGGGCTTCAAAGCAAAACCAACAACAGCAGCAAGAACATAAAAACAACAAGCAAAATTCAGATTTAAAAAATCAGAATACTCCAAATACGGAAGAGAAAATTACTCCCACCCCAAAACCAAATCCTCACCCTTCAAACAATAACAATTCTCAACCTATTAGAGAGCCTAAGCCTAAGAAGGAATATGGATTTAATTTCGATGGAATAATTTTAAGTGAAGGAGTTTTAGAAATGATGCCTGATGGTTATGGATTTTTAAGATCTTCGGATTATAATTACTTAAATTCTCCTGATGATATTTATGTATCTCAGGCCCAAGTTAAATTATTTGGTTTAAAAACAGGTGATACCGTAAGAGGTAGTGTAAGACCACCGAAAGAAGGTGAAAAGTATTTTCCTTTAATTAAAGTAGAAGAAATTAATGGAAGAACTCCTGATTTTGTAAGAGATAGAGTTCCTTTTGATTATTTAACACCATTATTTCCGTTTGAAAAGTTTACGTTGACTAATCATGCTAAAAATAGCTTGTCAACGAGAGTGATAGATTTATTTACTCCAATAGGAAAGGGTCAAAGAGGTTTAATAGTAGCACAACCAAAAACTGGTAAAACTACTTTACTAAAGGAGATAGCCAACGCAATAGCATCCAATCATCCTGAAGTTTATTTGATTATTTTATTAATTGATGAACGTCCAGAGGAAGTTACTGATATGGCAAGAAGTGTAAATGCGGAAGTTGTATCTTCAACATTTGATGAACCTGCTGAAAGACATGTAAAAGTGGCTAATATTGTGCTAGAGAAAGCCAAAAGAATGGTGGAATGTGGACACGATGTAGTTATTTTATTAGATTCTATAACTCGTTTAGCTAGAGCTTACAATACCGTTTCTCCTGCTTCAGGTAAAGTGCTTTCGGGTGGTGTAGATGCCAATGCATTGCACAAACCAAAAAGGTTCTTTGGAGCTGCTAGAAAAATTGAAAATGGTGGATCATTAACTATTTTAGCTACTGCATTGACCGATACTGGTTCTAAAATGGATGAAGTCATCTTTGAAGAATTTAAAGGTACTGGTAATATGGAATTACAATTGGATAGAAAAATTGCTAACAGAAGAGTTTATCCAGCTATCGATATCGTTTCTTCAAGTACAAGAAAAGAAGAATTATTGCTTTCAAAGGATATTATTCAACGTATGTGGATTCTAAGAAATCACATTGCCGATATGAATCCTGTAGAAGCTATGGAATTTATGAAAGATAGAATATCCAAGACAAAATCAAACGAAGAGTTTTTAATATCCATGAACGGATAAAAATAACTTTAATATATGTTTAAATCTAGTTTTTCAATTGCAGTTTGGTTCGTATTATTATCAGTTATACTGAAAATGATCGTTTTTGTTATGGCTTTGCAATTTACCAAAGTAGATTTATTTATGAGCCTTGGATATGTGTTTTTTTTAATGACAGCTATTTTTATAGCTATCAGAAGACATAAAATTCAGTTTGGAAGCAGCTCAACGTTTGGAGAAGATTTTAAAGCCGGCATGAAGGTTACTGCATTTTATGCGATCTTGATGTCGGTTTTTTTATATGCTTACTATACTTACATTGACCCTGATTATTTTACAATAATGCTACAACAAAAAGTAGCAGAGGCAGAAGTGGCAGGAAATACTAATATTGAGCAGATTAAACAAGCAGGGCAAAATGTATTGTCTCCTTATTTTCAATCAACAGCTTCACTAGTAATTTTTATGTTAGTAGGAGGAGCTTATTCTTTATTAATTACCTATTTGGTTCGTAAAATGAAGGGATTCGGTCACTAAATAGTGGCTATTATTTCTTTGGCAAAATCATTCAAATTTACACCATCAAAATTTCCTGAAGTCATTAATAACAAGATTGAATTGTTCCAATCTTTTTCTAAAAGATAAGCTTGTAAATCTTCAGAATCGATTGAAATAATAATATTTTCTTGAGCAAATGCCGACCTCACATCATTTTCTGAAATAGCTTTTAATTTTTTATGTTCTATTGTTTTAGGATTAAAATATACAATGGCTTCATCAGCTTCTAACATGCTACCATTATATTCCTTCAAAAAATCTTCATTCAAACTACTAAAAGTATGTAACTCCATTACTGCAATTACTTTTCTTGATTGATATTGATTTTTTACAGCTTTTACAGTTGCTTTTAGTTTAGATGGAGAATGAGCAAAGTCTTTAAAAACTGCTGTTTTATTCTTTGAACCAATCAATTCTAACCTTTTTGCAGCACCACCAAAACTTTGAATAGCTTCATAAAATTCAACATCATTTATTCCTATTTGATTACAAACTAATCGAGCACCTTCAAGATTTTGCAGATTATGATTTCCAAATATTTTCAAAGGAATTTTTAATCCGTTAGCAGGAGTTAAAGTGGTAACTTCAGCTTCAATTTTATGCTGTGGAGTAGTGTAAGGAATCATTATAATATTATTAGAAGCTTCATTGGTCATTTTCTCTAAATGCTCATCACCTGAATAATAAATTAGCTTACCATTTTCCTTTATTGTTTCTATAAATAGGCTAAACTGCTCTAAATACTTCTCAAAAGTGGGGAAAACATTGATATGATCCCAAGCAATTCCACTTATTAAAGCTACATCAGGTTGATACCAATGAAATTTTGGTCTTAAATCAATAGGAGAGGAGAGATACTCATCTCCTTCAAGTATAATGATTGGTGCGTCAGACAATTGAACCATTAAATCAAAGCCTTCCAATTGTGCGCCAACTAAATAATCAAATGGTTTGTTATAATATTTTAATGTATGTAATATCATAGAAGTAATGGATGTTTTTCCATGACTTCCTCCAATCACAATTCTTTTTTTATATTTTGATTGCTCATAAACATATTCAGGATAAGAGTATATTTTTAAACCTAACTTTTGAGCTTCTACCAATTCTGGGTTATCTTTTCTTGCATGCATACCTAATATGATAGCATCTAATGCTCTGTGAATGTTTTTAGGATTCCAACCCATTTCAGATGGTAATATTCCTGCTTTTTCTAATCGGCTATAGCTTGGTTCAAAAATCTGATCATCAGAACCACTTACATCGTCACCCTTTTTCTTTAATGCCAATGCCAAATTGTGCATGGCGCTTCCACCTATTGCAATAAAATGTACTCTCATCTTAATAATTATTTTGGATTGGCATATTTTTTAACATCTTCTACGTTTATATCCTTATCGCAAAGTATCATCAAACGCTCTACTACATTACGTAGTTCTCTTATATTTCCTGTCCAATTCAGTTTTTGTAATTCTTTTAATGCAGAATCATTAAACTTTTTATTTGGCATACCGTGTTCATCACCAATTTTTTTTGTGAAGTAATCTACTAACATCGGAATATCAGTAGGTCTATCATTTAGTGAGGGAACTTCAATTAAAATGACACTTAACCGATGAAATAAATCTTCTCTAAAGTTATTGTTTTTGATTTCTTCCATTAAGTTTTTATTGGTTGCAGCTAGGATGCGAACATTTACTTTAATTTCCTTTTCGCCACCAACCCTAGTAATTTTATTCTCTTGCAAAGCTCTCAACACTTTTGCTTGAGCAGATGCACTCATATCACCAATTTCATCCAAAAATAAAGTACCACCTTCAGCTTGTTCAAATTTTCCTTTTCGTTGTTTTATAGCTGAGGTAAATGCACCTTTTTCATGTCCAAATAGTTCACTTTCTATTAGTTCTGAAGGAATAGCAGCACAATTTACTTCTATAAATGGAGCGTTTTTTCTATTGGAGTTTTGGTGCAAACTTCTAGCTACTAATTCTTTTCCTGTACCATTTCCTCCTGTAATTAAAACTCTAGCATCGGTTTGTGCTACTTTCTCAATCATTGTTTTCACTTTGTTGATAGCATCACTTTCCCCAATAATATCATTGAGCTTACTCAAATTGACCTTTTTTCGGAGTTTATTGGTTTCTTCTACTAAAACACTTTTATCCAAAGCATTTCTAACAGTTATTAATAATCTATTTAAGTCTAAAGGTTTAGCAATAAAATCAAAAGCGCCTTCTTTAATTGCTTCCACTGCAGTTTCTATATTTCCATGACCCGAAATCATCACAATAGGAGTTTCAGGACTAGCTTCCATAGCTTCTTGCAACACTTCCAAACCATCTTTTTTTGGCATTTTAATATCGCACAATACTAAATCGTACTTATTAGCTTTGATCATATTGATACCTGCTTGTCCGTCTTCTGCCTCGTCAACTTTGTATTTTTCGTATTCTAATATATCTCTTAAACTGCTTCTGATAGGACGTTCATCGTCTATCACCAATATATGACTCATATTTTTTATTGTTTTATCTTACTTGTTTTATAGTAAAGTGTGCTATTTTCCATTCATTACTTCATTCAAAATACCCTCTTTCAAGGCATAATCTGAAAGTATAATTTTTTCTATTTTAAATTGATTGATAATAAATTCTATAAATATAGAGGCAACAATTATCATATCTACTCTCAAAGGAATCATTCCTTTTACTTGCAAACGCTGTGCAACATTGAGTTGATATAATTGCTCGAAAACTTCAATTAATTGATTTTTATCCATTTCAATAAATGTAAATTCTGTTTCAAATATACTTTTATTGTAATTAGCATAACTTGCAATATCTGCTAAAGTTTCAAAAGAACCTGATGAACCAATTAAACTTTTTACATGGTGGTTTTGAAGTGCATCTTTTAGTTGTGATGTATTATCCTTTAAATAGTTTTTTATTTTTTCTATTTCAGAAGTCAGAATCGGTTCTGCATGATCAAATTTGTCTATTAATCTTGCTGCACCTAAATGATAACTCTTTTGCCAGAAAATCTCATGTTGATTGGCAATAATAAATTCCGTGCTTCCTCCACCAATGTCCATAATCAAACATTTCTCATCAGTGAGTGGAACACCAAGGCAAACTCCTTTATAAATTAATCTGGCTTCTTCATCTCCATCTATTATCTGAACAGAGATACCATATTTATTATCAATTTCGTCCTTAAATGCTTTACCATTTGATGCAGAGCGAACAGCATTGGTTGCAAATGCAAAAACAAATTCTGCTTGATGCTTTTTCTATTAATTGCATGTAATTTCCAATAGCTGCAATTCCTCTATCATAGGCTTCTTTATGAATTTTTCCAATATTGATACCACCTTCACCGAGCTTTACAGATATTTTTTCTTTTAGGATAGTACGAAAGTTACCTCCCTCTATTTTAACAATTAGAAGGTTAAATGTATTTGTACCTAAGTCAATTACGGCAACTCTCATTTATTTTAGTTTTTATAAAACAACCATTTCCCTATCTCTTTATAATTTATTTTTTTACCATACATTAAAATTCCCACTCTATATATTTTTCCTGCAAACCAAACAGCTCCCAAGAAAGTTAAAAATAACAATCCCATCGAAAGTACTAATTCATACCACTGTACACCAAAAGGAATTCTCACCATCATGATAATAGGAGAAGTAAATGGAATAATGGAAGTCCAAAAAGCCAAAGTGCCATCTGGATTATCTATAACGGTTTGAGCAATCACAAAGGAGAAAATGAGCGGTATCGTTACCGGAAGCATAAACTGCTGTGTGTCGGCTTCCTGATCTACAACAGAACCAATAGCCGCAAAAAGAGCAGCATACAGTAGGTAACCCATTAAAAAATAGAATAAAAAACATCCTAAAATCAAAGGAAAGTTAATCATTTCCATATTGGATTGAATTTCAGCAATAAAATTCGCTTCTTTTTTAACGTCCAATGCATCTACATCAGGATTAACTTGTTCAATAGTCATTTTATTCTTTTCTGCTTGTGCAAACTGATCCGAAAAAGCTGTTTGAGCCGCAGTTATCAAAACAAAGGAAAGTACCACCCACAGCAAAAATTGCGTAATTGCCACTAATGCTATACCTATAATTTTTCCCATCATCAGTTGGAATGGTTTTACCGAGGAGATGATGACTTCTATAATACGATTTGTTTTTTCTTCAATCACTCCACGCATCACTTGTACTCCAAAAAGGAAGATGAAGAAATAAATAAAAATAGCTGATGCAAAAGCAACTACCATAGCCACACCACCTCCAGACTGTTCTTCTTCACCATTCTCTGACAACTTGCTGCTCACAATTTTAACAGGAGTTTTGATACCATTTAATTCGTCTTTAGTGATTTTATAAAAATCCAGCAATTTTTTACTTTCTATAATATTCGAAAGAGAAGATTTGATGTATTGCATAGTTCCTCTACTCGGTTTCTTTTTGTAGAAGATTTGAATAGTATTTGGCGAAGTGATGGCTACATCAGGAATATGCAAAATTGCAGTAGTAGGTCGGTTGTATAATTCAGTTTTGGCATCATTTAAACCTACTTGATTGTAAATGAATTCAATATTGTCAGAATTTTCCAATTTCCCAACAAAGAGAGTCGTTTCATCAACCACTTCTATGATTTGTTTGTCCTCATCTTGAGTGGCCAACCAAACAGGAACTATCATTAATGCGGCAATTAATACAGGCCCTAAAATACTCATGATAATAAAAGATTTCTTTTTAACTCTCGTTAAATATTCTCTTTGAATAATTAAAACTGTTTTATTCATGGTGTGCCTCCTTTTTTTCTTGTACTTTTTTAATGAAAATCTCGCTCATTGATGGAATAATTTCTTCCAAACCTACTATTTCAATATGTGGTATTACTGCTTGCAGTAAATCATTTGTTTTGGTATTGTTGAGTAGTTTTATTTTTGCTGTGGTGATTCCATCCTCTTCAAAAGAATCTAACAATTCTCCACCAGTCCACATGGCATTGGTAAAAGCTATTTTATTTCCTTTAAATTGAATCTGATAAACATCTTCTTTAAAGTTATTTCTAATTTCTTTTACAGCTCCACTCAATACAACATTACTTTGGTTGATAAGTGCAATATGGTCGCAAATTTCTTCTACCGAGCTCATATTGTGCGTAGATAAAACGATGGTTGCTCCATTTTCTCTCAAGCGTAAAATCTCTGATTTAACCAAATTGGCATTAATAGGATCAAAACCACTGAAGGGTTCATCTAATATTAAAAGTTTAGGTTCATGCAGCACAGTAACAATAAATTGTACTTTTTGCGCCATACCCTTAGAGAGTTCTTCTACTTTTTTATTCCACCAAGGGCTAATATCAAATTTGGCGAACCATTCTCTTAGTTTGGTTTTGGCTTCCTGTTTTTCCATTCCTTTTAGCTGAGCCAAATACAAAGCTTGTTCACCCACTTGCATTTTTTTATACAAACCTCGTTCTTCAGGCAAATAACCAATTTGTTCCACATCTTTGGCGGCCAATGGGCTACCATTGAAGTAAATTTGACCGCTATCTGGTCCTGTTATTTGATTGATGATTCTGATTAAGGAAGTTTTTCCGGCTCCATTTGGCCCCAATAATCCAAAAACAGACTGCTCAGGAACAGAAATACTTACTTCATTTAAAGCAAGATGTGATTGATATTTTTTTGTAATTTTTTCAGCGACTAATAAATCCTTCATGCTGTGTTTTGTTAGTTCAATTAAATCACTTCGAAACTAATAAATTTGAATTTATTGTGCAATGCCGTTTATCACAAAATAATGAAACATGAATATTAACTAGAAAAGACTTTACTCTCTTAGTTTAACTTTTAGATTGAACCTTCCTTCAATTTATAGAAAGATTAGAGTAATCATATTGATTTAATTAGTCTTCAGTGTAACTTACTATCAATTAACAAATTTAGAATCAAATTTGCCATCGCCAATAGTAATAGTATTACCATTTCCGTCATCAAGAACACCATTAAATCTTCCATAAACACGACCACCCATTTTGTATTCTAAAACAAGAAAACTTAATTCTTCAGAGTTATTGCCATTGGCAGTGGAGTATATTACAGTGTTTCCATTTACATTTGATTCATAAGTGATTTTATTGGGTGGAGTTAATGATGAAAAACTTGTTCCATTGCTCCAGCCTAATATATCTGGTTCCTCTACTATTATAGTCAGTTTATTTCCTTCATTAGTGATTGCAATCAAACCTATTACGGTAGGGCTTTTAAATGGATTCCTATTGGCATCAAATTGATTTATATTTTCTACTTTACCATCTTTTGTAAAACTAAATTCACTTGAAGATGCGGCACATGGAGGACAAACACCACCACAATCAATACCTGTTTCATCTTGATTTTGAATGCCGTCAGAACAGCTAGCAACATTATTTGCACTCCCTTTGTCAATAGGGTCTTCTTCTTTTGCACAACCCATAAGAAATAAACTGAAATAAATTACAGTAGCAATTAAAGGAATTTTTAGGCTTTTCATTATAAATTAGGATTAAATGATAATAGTAAATATAGGATTTTTTATAAAAGAATTTGTGAGGTGCTCTGATTTAAAAATTATCAAAAATCACAAAAAAAAGGATGACTAAAATAGTCATCCCTAAAATTAATTTATCATTAATCATTAACGAAAAGTGTCCCTCATCTTCCCAAAAAACCCTTTATCGGTTTCAGTTGGCTGTGGTTGAAAGTTTTTAGAATCTTTCAATTTTTCAATGGTGTCTTTTTCGTTTTTAGAAAGTTTCTGAGGAGTCCAAATATTAACATTTACCAATAAATCTCCTTTTCTGTAACCATTTAATTCTGGAACACCCTTTCCTTTTAATCGTAAAACTTTTCCACCTTGAGTTCCTGGTTCAATTTTTACTTTAGCTTTTCCACCTACAGTTGGTATTTCAGCATTTCCACCTAAAACAGCGTCAGTAAAACTAATGTACAAATCATATAGAATATTTAAACCATCACGTTTTAATTCTTTGTGTTCTTCTTCTTCAATCAGCACAATTAAATCGCCTGCTATTCCACCTCTAGCACCCATATTTCCTTTACCACTCACAGAAAGTTGCATACCGCCTTCTACACCTGCAGGAATATTGATTTCTACCACTTCTTCGCCTTTCATTATTCCGTCACCGTGGCATTTATTACATTTATTGGTAATGATTTTTCCATCACCACCACAGCTAGGGCAAGTGGTAGTAGTTTGCATTTGACCCAAAAAAGTATTGGCAACTCTGTTCACTTGTCCATGACCTTTGCAGGTATCACAAGTAGAAAAACCACTTGAGCCTTCTGCTCCAGTTCCTGAACATTCATCACATTTGATATATTTATTCAGTTTTATTTTTTTCTTAACACCGTTCACAATGTCTTCTAATGTCAAAGTAACTTTAACTCTCAAGTTACTTCCACGATTTACTCTAGTGCCACCTCTTCTGCCGCCACCGCCAAAACCGCTGAAGCCACCGCCACCGCCTCCGCCAAAAGCTCCGCCAAAAATGTCACCAAATTGTGAAAATATGTCATCCATATTCATACCGCCACCGCCAAAACCACCTGCACCTTGTGTTCCTGCATGTCCAAATTGGTCATAACGTTGCTTTTTTTCAGGGCTGCTCAACACTTCATATGCCTCAGCTGCCTCCTTAAACTTCTCTTCAGCAGAAGCATCATCAGGATTTTTATCAGGATGATGTTTTAAAGCTAATTTTCGGTATGCTTTTTTTATCTCGCTTTCTGAGGCACTTTTGGTGATGCCTAATACTTCGTAATAATCTCTTTTTGCCATCTTAAATTTTGGTGGTATTTTATTGTCCTACAACAACTTTAGCGAAACGAATCACTTTTTCTTTTAATATATAACCTTTTTCTACTTCATCTATTATTTTCCCCTTCAAATCTTTTGAAGGTGCAGGTACTTGAGTAATGGCATCTTGCACATCGCTATCAAAAGTTTCTCCCACAGATGAAGGCATTTGTTTTAAGCCTTTAGCAGCTAAAGTATTAATTAGTTTATTATAGATTAAGTCAACTCCAGCTTTTAAGTTACTAAAATCTGCCTTCTCATCCATATTTTTTTGAGCTCTTTCAAAATCGTCAATAATAGGTAGTAATGATTTAAAAACATCTTCTCCTGCTGTTTGAATTAATTCCAAACGCTCTTTTTGAGTTCTTTTTCTGAAATTATCGAATTCAGAATACAATCTTAAATATCTATCATTAAGTTCTTTTAGTTCGATTTCTTTTTCTTCTATAGGACTTAACTCTTCTTCTACTATTTCATTATTTTCTACTTCTTCAGCTGTATTTTCTAATTCTTCGTTTTCTGTATGTTCTTCCGCTTTCATAGTTCTTTAATAATAATTCAATACTGAGTTGTCAAATCCTTTGCCAAATGAGAAAATGCGCCAAAATGACAGACCTTGATTTTTTAAATATAAAAAAGACAGACTTTTAAAGTCTGCCTTTCATTTTTAAATTTTTATTTGAGATTTATTTCAATTGAGCTTCTAAAGATTGTGCTAATCCTGCACCTCTTAATCCTTGTCCTTTTCCAATGATTATTCCATCGCCATCAATCAAATATGCTTGTGGAATAGAGCGTATGCTGTAAGTTGCTGCTGCTGCAGATTGCCAATATTTCAAATCGCTTACATGATTTTTCCAAGCCAAACCGTCTTGCATAATTGCATTCTGCCATGCATCTTTTGATCGATCTAGTGAAACGCTATAAACTGTAAAACCTTTACCATTTTTAAATTTTTGGTCTTTGTACTTTTTATAAGTGGCAACTACATTAGGGTTTTCCATTCTGCATGGTCTGCACCAACTTGCCCAAAAATCAATCAAAACTACTTGACCTTTCAAATCTTTTAATTCAATCTTTTTTCCATTAGGATCATTCAATATAATATTTGGAGCATCATCTCCAATATTTAATCCTTCGGCTTCAGGTGCTAAAATGTTTGGTGTTTTATTGATAAAACCATAAGCAGCAAATCCTATGGCGACAATCATTATAATGTTCAATATCTTTTTCATATTCATAATTTTAATTTTAGCCTTCGAGCTTTTCAACCTTCGAAGTGCTTTATATAAGAGTTTAGCTTAGAAAACTAATCTTTTTTCCTTTTTATACTTGCTCCAATTGCATTTAATCTGTTATCTATATTCTGATAACCTCTATCTATTTGTTCAATATTGTGAATAGTACTCTTTCCTTTAGCAGACATAGCAGCAATTAAGAGTGATACTCCTGCTCTAATATCAGGAGAAGTCATTTGAATTCCTCTTAAAGGTGTTTTTCTATCCATTCCTATTACTACTGCTCTATGAGGGTCACATAATATAATTTGTGCACCCATATCTATCAACTTATCTACAAAGAACAGACGACTTTCAAACATTTTTTGATGCACTAATACTGAACCTTTAGCTTGAGTTGCTACTACCAAAATGATACTCAATAAATCAGGAGTTAATCCCGGCCAAGGAGCATCTGCTATCGTCAATATTGATCCATCTATAAAAGGCTGTACTTCGTAGCTTTCTTGTGATGGAATAAATATATCATCTCCTCTTCTTTCAATTTTTATGCCAAGACTTTGAAATACGGATGGAATTCTACCTAAATCATCATATGAAACATCTTTAATAGTGATTTCAGATTGAGTCATAGCGGCTAAACCGATAAAACTTCCTATCTCAATCATATCTGGCAAAATTTTATGCTCGCAACCGCTTAACTTATCTACACCGTTTATGCGTAATAAGTTAGAACCAACTCCATCAATGCTTGCACCCATACTATTTAGCATTTTGCACAATTGCTGTATATAAGGTTCACAAGCAGCGTTATAAATAGTGGTTTCACCTTTAGCCATAGCTGCAGCCATTATTATATTGGCAGTTCCTGTTACAGATGCCTCATCCAAAAGCATGTAGGTTCCCTTGAGGTTCTTGGCATTTACTTTAAAGAACTTACTTTGTTCGTTGTAAACAAATTCAGCACCTAATTTCTCAAAACCTAAAAAGTGAGTATCTAATCTTCTTCTTCCAATTTTATCGCCACCTGGTTTGGGAATATATCCCTTGCCAAATCTTGCTAAAAGTGGCCCTAAAATCATTACGGATCCTCTAAGACTAGCACCTTTTTTCTTAAATTCTTGACTATTCAGGTATTCAATATTAATTTCATCTGCTTGAAACGAATAATCTTCGTCTCCAAGTCGTTCTATTTTGACACCTAAATCCTTCAATAAGTCTATTAACTTATTGACATCAACGATATCTGGAATTTTACGAATGATTACTTTTTCTGGGGTCAGCAAAACCGCACAAAGAACTTGTAATGCTTCATTTTTTGCTCCTTGTGGTATTAATTCTCCTTTGAGTTTCTTTCCTCCTTCAATTTCAAATACGCCCATATTGAATTCACTTCTTAATATTTCTTTTTCTTGTAATTATTTGATTTTGGTCTTTTCTTACCTTTCTTAGTAATGTTTTTATTAGTATTAATTCCTGCTTTTTGTATAATTGTATTGGTCGATTCCAACTCAAAATCATCAGCTAAAATTAACTTTCCTTTTGATAAACGATTCAAATCTTTGATGATTACAATATCATCTACCGATTCTCTATTCCAACTTAAATAAAATTTCTTCATTAAGTTAGCAATTGCTTCAATTAGAGCAGTTTTCTCTTCGTCATCTTCTCTTTCAATAGCAGCAGCGATCAGTTGTTCAACACCTTTACCATAATGCTTAAAGCGTATAGTACTTTGAGGATAAGGCATGTGCTTAGGTTTTTCAACCAATTCTTCTTCTGCCGGAATAGGGTAGGGAGACTTAACTTCCAATTTAAAATTGGACATAATAAAAAGATGATCCCACAATTTATGTGCAAAATCTGGCACATCTCGCAAATGCGGATTCAATGTTCCCATTACACTTATAATAGCATGCGCTACTTTTTCTCTTTCTTCTTCTTTTTCTATACCTAATGCATAATCAACCATTTTCTGAATATGTCTGCCATATTCTGGTATAATTAAATGCGGTCTTGATGTATTATAATTCATTATATTTTATTCAAAAATCGTTTCAAAAGTAATCATTCTCATTTCAGTAAAAAGAATATTTTTTACTTATTTCAAAATCTTCAATTTGGCAAACTTTAATAAGAGTTGTTTTTCACCAAAATCAGCAAAACTAATCGTTGCTTTTTGATTGGGATTGTTCCCTTCTATAGCTGTAATTTCTCCTTTTCCAAATCGCTGATGTTCCACGGCCATTCCTACAGTAATATCTTCAGTAATGGCTTGAAATGAAGGGTCTGGCGCTGCATTATTAGTTACTCTCACCAAATTTTTACGTGGTGGAACTATATTTTTAGCTGGTGTTTTTGGATCCGATTTTTGATTGCTATACTTTTTAGTGTAAACTTTTTTTGTGCTTCCTGTTTCTGTGCTGGCACTTTCTCTTTTATTTTGATAAGACCTTTGAAAAGCAGTTTCTCCACTTTGAGGTTCTGCAAACTCTAAAAACTTTTCATCAATCTCTTCTATAAATCTACTTGGTTCACAATTAATTAAATTCCCCCATTTATATCTCGATGAAGCATAACTGATATTGACTTGCTTTTCTGCCCTGGTTAATGCAACATAAAATAATCTGCGTTCTTCTTCTAAATCCGCTCTAGAATTTAAAGCCATTTGAGAGGGGAATAAATTTTCTTCCAAACCTACTAAATAGACATAAGGAAACTCCAATCCTTTAGCTGCATGAATGGTCATTAAACTTACTTTATCTCTGTCGTCTTCGGTTTCTTTATCTACATCAGTCAATAAAGCAATATCTTGCATGTACATATCAAGTGTTAGCAACTCGTTTTCGTCCTCACTACTGTCTGCAAATTCTTTCATACCATTCAATAATTCTTGAATGTTATCATATCTCGCTATTCCTTCAGGAGTTTTGTCTGAAAAATGTTCTTTTAAAATTCCTGTTGATTGTGCAATATTACTTGCTAAATCATAGGCATTCAATTGATTTAATTGATTGCCAAAATTGTGAATCATAATAGCGAAATCCAAAACTCTTCTTTCCACAGCAGGACTAACTCCCACATTTATTTTCTGAATATTTTTGATCACATCCCATAGACTTTTATCCATTTCATTAGCAGCGAATAAAATTCTATCCAAGGTGGTTTTTCCTATTCCTCTTGTTGGATAATTAATGACTCTTTTTAAAGCCTCTTCATCAGCAGGATTGATGACTAGTCTGCAATAAGCCAATAAATCTTTAATTTCCTTACGTTGATAAAAAGATAATCCACCATAGATTTTATAAGGAATGTCTCTTTTTCTCAGTGCTTCTTCCATTGATCTAGATTGAGCATTGGTTCTATAAAGGATAGCAAAACTTTCATTTTTAGCTTGCTCGTTCATTCTTGTCTCAAAAATTGAATTGGCTACTAATCTTCCTTCTTCATTATCAGTAAGCGTATGACTTACTTTTATTCTATTTCCTTCATCATTAGCCGTCCAAACATCTTTTTTTAGCTGTTCTTTATTGTTTTTAATTGCCGAATTGGCCGCATTGACAATGTTTTGTGTTGATCTATAATTCTGTTCTAATTTAAATGTTTTTAAGTCTGGATAATCCTTTTCAAAATTTAAAATATTTTGAATATTGGCTCCTCTAAATGCATAAATACTTTGAGCATCATCTCCAACCACACAAATATTCTCATTGACAGCTGCTAATTTTTTTACTATTAAATATTGAGAGTAGTTGGTATCTTGATATTCATCCACCAATAAATATTTGAACCGATGCTGATACTTGTTTAAAACATCAGGAAAATCACGCAACAAAATATTTGTCTTATATAATAGGTCATCAAAATCCATAGCACCTGCTCTAAAGCATCGTTGTTGATAGGTTTTATATATTTCTCCTATTTTCGGTTTGCCCGATTGTCTGTCCTCTGCCTGAATAGTGGTATTATTAAGATAGGCTTCCGCCGAAAGTAAATTGTTCTTTGCTGATGAAATCCTACTTAAAACTAAAGCAGTTTTATACATTTTATCATCAAGTCCCATGGATTTAATTATATCTTTCAATAAACTTTTAGAATCTGCTGAATCATAAATAGTGAAATTTGAAGGATAATGTAATTTCTCAGCTTCACTTCTTAGTATTCTAGCAAAAACAGAGTGAAAAGTTCCCATCCATAAGTTACGCGCCTCACCATGTCCAACTATAGTAGCAATTCTAGCCTTCATCTCTTTAGCGGCTTTGTTAGTAAAGGTTAAGGCTAAAATGCTAAATGGATCAACCCCTTTTTGCATCATATGAGCAATTCTATAGGTTAGCACCCTAGTTTTTCCAGAACCTGCGCCTGCTATCACCATAGTAGGCCCTTCTGTATTGATTACCGCCTGTTTTTGAGCATCATTTAATCCATCCAAATACTTCATGGCGGCAAATTTAATGAAAGTCAAAAACACCAAACGGCACAATTGGATTTTTTAATTAACAGAAATGAAAAAATATTAAAAATTAAATCGAAATTTGCGACCCTTTTTTTCAGCGAATTAGAGGGCAAGAAATAGTAAATAATCGATGCTCAATTAAAATATTAAAAAAATATTAATAGAGGTATTGGTTTAATTAAAAAATCTTGTACATTTGCAACCCCAAAATTTTGGGATAATTTGTGCATTTATATAAATAATAACGTATGCCAACGATTCAACAACTTGTAAGAAAAGGAAGGACTAAAATCGAAAAGAAGAGTAAATCAGCTGCTTTAGATTCTTGTCCACAAAGGAGAGGTGTTTGTGTAAGAGTTTATACTACTACACCTAAGAAGCCAAACTCAGCGATGAGAAAGGTAGCGAGAGTAAGATTAACTAATCAAAAAGAAGTGAATGCTTACATACCTGGTGAAGGTCACAACCTACAGGAACACTCTATCGTTTTAGTTAGAGGAGGAAGAGTAAAAGATTTACCTGGTGTTCGTTACCATATTGTTAGAGGAGCTTTAGATACTGCTGGTGTTGCTGGTCGTACGCAAAGAAGATCTAAGTATGGTGCTAAGAAACCAAAAACAAATAAATAAGACTTAAATAGTATTAAGCTAATAAGAGCATGAGAAAGACTAGAGCTAAAGTAAGACCAATTCTTCCTGATCCAAGGTTTCACAATGTTGATGTAACAAGATTTGTTAACAACATGATGTTGGATGGTAAGAAAAGTATAGCGTATGATATCTTCTATTCTGCAATAGATAAAGTGCAGGAAAAATTGAAAGATGAGAATGCGTTAGAAGTGTGGAAAAAAGCAGTTGAAAATGTTACACCACAAGTAGAAGTAAGAAGCCGTAGAGTAGGTGGAGCAACTTTTCAAATTCCTCAACAGATTAGAGACGAAAGAAAAACGTCAATGGCTGTGAAGGCGATGATAGGTTATGCACGAAAGAGAAATGAAAAAACCATGGCTGATAAATTAGCTGGTGAAATCATTGCAGCTTTTAAAGAAGAAGGTGCTTCTCACAAGAAAAAAGAAGATACACATAGAATGGCTGATGCGAACAAAGCATTCTCTCATTTTAGATTTTAATAAAATCAACAATAGAAGATAATAAACACAATGGCAAAAAGAGATCTTAAATACACCAGAAATATTGGTATTGCAGCACATATTGATGCTGGTAAAACAACTACCACAGAGCGTATATTGTTCTACTCAGGAGTAAGTCACAAAATTGGTGAAGTGCATGATGGTGGAGCTACTATGGACTGGATGGAGCAAGAGCAAGAAAGAGGTATTACAATTACTTCAGCTGCTACCACAGTTTACTGGCCTTATAAAGATAATGACTACCACATCAACATTATTGATACTCCTGGACACGTTGATTTTACTGTTGAAGTAAATAGATCGTTAAGAGTATTAGATGGTTTAGTATTTTTATTTAGTGCAGTTGATGGTGTTGAACCACAATCTGAAACTAACTGGAGATTGGCTAACAATTACAATGTTGCTCGTATTGGTTTCGTTAACAAAATGGATCGTCAAGGTGCTGAGTTTTTGAAAGTGTGTAAGCAAGTAAAAGATATGTTAGGAAGTACTGCTGTTCCATTGCAATTGCCAATTGGAGCAGAAGAAACTTTTAGAGGTGTTGTGGATTTAATCAACTTTAGAGGAATTGTTTGGAACGAAGATGATTTCGGAATGACTTATGAAGTTGTTGATATTCCTGAAGACATGTTGGAAGAAGCGACTCAATACAGAGAATTATTATTAGAGGCTATTGCTGAATTTGATGATTCTTTGATGGAAAAATATTTCGAAGATCCAAAATCTATTACGGAGATTGAGATTTTAGCTGCATTAAGAGAAGCTACTATTTCTATGAAAATTGTTCCTATGGTTTGTGGTTCATGCTTTTAAGAATAAAGGTGTTCAGACTATGTTGAATTATGTAATGGAATTATTGCCATCTCCAATGGATGTGGAAGCTATTGATGGAATTAATCCTGATACTGAGCTGCCTGCAAGTAGAAAGCCAAGTGAAGATGAGCCATTTGCTGCATTAGCATTTAAAATTGCTACTGACCCTTTTGTTGGTCGTTTATGTTTTACAAGAGCCTATTCAGGAGTTTTAGAAGCTGGTTCTTATGTAATGAATACAAGAACAGGAAAAAAAGAACGTATTTCTCGTATCTTTCAAATGCATGCGAATAAGCAAAATCAAATTGAAAGATTACAAGCTGGAGACATTGCTGCATTGGTAGGATTTAAAGATATTAAAACTGGAGATACTTTACGTAATGAGAATCATCCTATAGTTTTGGAATCTATGGATTTTCCAGATCCTGTGATTGGTATTGCTATTGAGCCAAAAACTCAAGCAGATGTTGATAAATTGGGAATGGCTTTAGCTAAATTATCTGAAGAAGATCCAACTTTGACCATTCATACAGATGAAGATTCTGGTCAAACTGTATTAAGTGGAATGGGAGAACTTCACTTAGATATTATCTTAGATCGTTTAAAAAGAGAATTTAAAGTTGAGTGTAACCAAGGTGCACCTCAAGTAGCATTATAAAGAAACTATCTCCGGTTCAGTTAACCATAGAGAAGTTTATCAAGAAGCAATCTGGTGGTCGTGGTAAATTTGCAGATATTTCAAGTAACTATTGAAGCCAGTTGACGATGTAGAAGAAGCTGAAGGTTTGGAATTTGTTGACCAAATTAAAGGTGGTAACGTATTCCTAAGGAATTTATTCCTTCTGTTGAGAAAGGTTTTAAAGAAGCTATGAAGAATGGTGTATTAGCAGGTTATCCTATTGATAGTTTAAAGGTTACTTTGCATGATGGTTCTTTTCACGCTGTAGATTCTGATCAATTGTCATTTGAATTAGCAGCGAAAATGGCATATAGAACTGCAATGCCAAAGGCTAATCCAGTTATTTTGGAGCCAATCATGAAAATGGAAGTGGTAACTCCTGAAGAGAATATGGGTGATATCGTAGGAGATTTGAACAGAAGAAGAGGACAAGTTGACGGCATGGATGATAGAAATGGAGCAAAAGTTGTTAAAGCTAAAGTGCCATTGTCTGAAATGTTTGGATATGTTACTGCATTAAGAACAATGTCATCAGGTAGAGCAACTTCAAGTATGGAGTTTTCACACTTTGATATAGTACCAACAAACCTTGCCAAAGACAGTTATTGCAAAAGGCAAACGGAAAAGTAGAAGCTTAATAAATTAAGATATAAAAGAATGAACCAAAAAATTCGCATAAAGCTTAAGTCATACGATTTCAACTTAGTTGATAAATCAGCTGAGAAAATTGTAAAAACAGTTAAATCTACAGGTGCTGTAGTAAGTGGACCAATTCCTTTACCAACTCACAAAAGAATTTATACTGTACTTAAAATCACCTCACGTAAATAAGAAAGCAAGAGAGCAATTTCAATTAAGTTCTTACAAGAGATTGTTAGATATTTATAGCTCAACTTCTAAAACAGTTGATGCATTGATGAAATTGGAATTGCCAAGTGGTGTTGATGTAGAAATTAAAGTATAAGAATAGTAATTATTTATAAATAATAAAGATGCCAGGTTTAATAGGAAAAAAAATAGGAATGACCAGTGTTTTCAGTGCCGAGGGAAAAAATATTCCATGCACAGTAGTAGAAGCAGGTCCTTGTGTGGTTACACAAGTAAAATCGATTGAAACAGACGGCTACGAAGCAATTCAGCTTGGATTCGGTGAGCGAAAAGATAAGAGTACTTCAGCAGCAATGATAGGACACTTTAAGAAAGCAGCAACTACTCCAAAATCAAAAACTTATAGAATTTAAAGGTTTTGATGATAAAAAAGTAGGTGATATAGTTGATGTTTCATTGTTTGCAGAAGGCGAATGGGTGGATGTTTCAGGTACTTCTAAAGGTAAAGGTTTTCAAGGGGTAGTTAAAAGACACGGTTTTGCCGGTGTTGGTGGAGCTACTCACGGTCAACATAACAGATTAAGAGCCCCTGGTTCTATTGGTGCTGCTTCTACTCCTTCTAGAGTTTTTAAAGGCATGAGAATGGCTGGACAAATGGGTGGTAAGAAAATTACTACTGAAAACTTAGAAGTTGTTAAGGTATATGCTGAAAAAAACTTAATTGTTTTGAAAGGTTCTGTACCTGGTGCTAAAGGATCAATAGTAGTTATTAATAAGTAAATCTACCGGAGGAAAGAAAATGGAATTAACAGTAAGTAAATATAAAAGGTAGCGATACGAAGAAGAAAGTGAAACTTTCTGATGAAATCTACGCTATTGAACCAAACGATCACGCTATTTATTTAGATGTTAAACAATACTTGGCTAATCAACGTCAAGGTACATCTAAAGCTAAAGAAAGAGCAGAAATTACAGGTAGTACAAGAAAAATTAAGAAGCAGAAGGGTACTGGTACTGCTAGAGCAGGTAGTATTAAATCACCTATATTTAAGAGGTGGTGGTACTATTTTTGGTCCAAGACCAAGTAACTATGGTTTTAAATTGAATAAGAAGCTGAAATCATTAGCTCGTAAGTCAGCACTTTCTTATAAAGCTCAAAATGGTGGATTAATTGTATTAGAAGATTTTTCTTTTGACGCTCCTAAAACTAAGGAATTCAAGTCGTTATTAGAAAATTTGAAAGTAAATGAGAAAAAATCACTAATTGTGCTTTCTGATTTAAATAAAAACATATATTTGTCATCCCGAAATTTGAAGAACACGAAAGTGGTAACCGCTTCAGGATTAAACACGTATGATTTGATGAATGCGTCAAATGTTTTAATCAGTGAAGGTTCATTAGAGACAATTCAAACAATATTAAGTTAAAATAGCCATGAGTATTATAATAAAGCCAGTAATTACCGAAAAAATGACGACTCTCACAGAGCGTTCTGGAAGGTATGGATTTATAGTTGATAAATCAGCTAATAAAATTCAAATTAAAAAGGCTGTGGAAAACGCATATGGTGTTTCTGTTACAGACATAAATACGATGAATCTTTTTGGAAAGAAGAAAACAAGATATACCAAAGCGGGATTTGTAGAAGGAAGAACTAATAGTTCTAAAAAAGCTATTGTAACCCTTGCAGAAGGTGATTCAATTGATTTTTACAGTAATATTTAAAAGATTAAGAAATGGCAGTTAAGAAATTAAAACCAACAACACCGGGGCAGAGATCTAAATATGCTTCAACTTTTGAGGAGATTACAAAATCTACTCCTGAGAAGAGTCTTGATTGCAAGTTTGTCAAAAACTGGTGGTAGAAATAATACAGGTAAAATGACCATGCGTTATATCGGTGGTGGTCACAAAAGAAAATATAGAGTTATCGACTTTAAAAGAGATAAATATAGTATTCCTGCAAAAGTTGCAACTATCGAGTACGATCCAAATCGTTCTGCAAGAATCGCTTTATTGGTTTATGCAGATGGAGAGAAAAGATATATTGTTGCTCCAAACGGATTGCAAGTTGACCAAACAGTAGTTTCAGGAAAAGGTGCAGAGCCAGAGGTTGGTAATGCATTATTTATGAATGAGATTCCATTAGGTACAATTATTCATAACATTGAATTGCGTCCTGGTCAAGGTGGTAAAATGGCAAGAAGTGCTGGTTCTTACGCTCAATTAGTAGCAAGAGATGGTAAGTATGTTGTTATTAAATTGCCTTCAGGAGAAACAAGAATGATTTTAACTACTTGTATGGCTTCTATTGGAACAGTTTCTAACTCTGATCATATGTTAGAGCGTTCTGGAAAAGCTGGTAAAACAAGATGGTTAGGAAGAAGACCAAGAGTAAGAGGGGTTGTAATGAACCCAGTAGATCACCCTATGGGTGGTGGTGAAGGACGATCTTCAGGAGGTCATCCAAGATCTAGAAATGGTATTCCATCAAAAGGATACAAAACTAGAGCACCAAAGAAGCAATCAACTAAGTATATAATCGAGAGAAGAAAGAAATAATAACTGCTAGAGTATGAGTCGTTCGTTAAAAAAACCACCATTTGTGCATTATAAACTTGCTCAACGAGTAGAGGAAGCACAGAGTTCAGGAAAGAAAAATGTTATTAAAACATGGTCAAGAGCCTCTTTAATAACTCCCGATTTTGTTGGGATTACAATAGCAGTTCACAATGGAAATAAATTTATTCCTGTTTATGTAACTGAAAATATGGTAGGACACAAGTTGGGCGAATTTGCTCCAACAAGAACCTACAGAGGTCACGGTGGAAATAAAAAGGATAAAGGAAGAAAGTAAAAATTTGAACTATGGGTGCTAGAAAAAGAATAAAGGCAAACGAGAGAAAAGAAGCAAACAAAACTGTAAGTTTTGCTAGTTTGAAAAATTGCCCGACCTCACCAAGAAAAATGAGGTTAGTTGCAGACATGATACGTGGAGAAGAGGTTACTAAAGCATTATATATGCTACAATTTAGTACTAAGGAAGCTGCTAAAAGAATGGGTACATTGTTACGTTCTGCTATTGCTAATTGGGAAGCCAAAAATGAAGGTGAGAAGCCTGAGGATCACAATTTAGTGATAACTATGGTTAAAGTTGATAGCGCTCGTATGTTGAAGCGTTTAAGAACTGCTCCACAGGGTAGAGGGCATAGAATTAGAAAGAGATCAAATCATGTTACTATCATAGTAGATAGTTTGAAATAATTAATTTACGAAGAATATCAAGATATAATGGGACAAAAAGTAAATCCAATTAGCTATAGATTAGGTGTCATCAAAGGATGGGATTCAAACTGGTACGGTGGTAGAGATTATAGCGAAAAATTAGTGGAAGACGATAAAATCAGAAAATATTTGATGGCTCGTTTAACTAAAGCAAGTATTTCTAAAATTGTAATTGAAAGAACTTTGAAGTTGATTACGGTTACAATTAATACATCTCGTCCGGGAATTATTATCGGGAAAGGTGGAAAAGAAGTGGATAAACTTCGTGAAGAATTAAAAAAGTTAACTAAAAAAGATGTTCAAATTAACATCTTTGAAATTAAAAGACCTGAACTAGATGCACAATTAGTTGCTGACAGTGTTGCTAGACAAATTGAAGGAAGAATATCCTTTAGAAGAGCTTCTAAAATGGCTGTTTCTTCATCAATTAGAATGGGAGCGGAAGGTATAAAAATTACTACTGCTGGAAGATTAGGTGGAGCTGAAATGGCAAGAACTGAATCTTATAAAGAAGGTAGAACTCCATTACATACGCTTAGAGCTGATATTGATTACGCATTAGCAGAAGCTCACACTACTTACGGTAGAATAGGTATTAAAGTATGGATTTGTAAAGGTGAAGTCTACGGGAAAAGAGATTTATCTCCGAATATTGGATCAAACAAACCTACAAAAGGTGGCGGTCAAGGTAGAGGTGATGCTGGAAACAGATTTAAAGGTAGAAAAAGAAAATAATTTTCGAAGATATTAGTAGCGATAGATTATAAAGTAGAAAGTAATGTTACAACCGAAGAGAACGAAATTTAGAAAAATGCAGAAAGGCAGAATGAAAGGAAATGCAGGCAGAGGTGCCGATATTTCTTTTGGAAGTTTTGCCATTAAAACAATGGATTCTGCATGGCTTACCGCGAGACAAATAGAGGCAGCTCGTATTGCGGTAACAAGATTCATGAAAAGAGAAGGTCAAATTTGGATTAGAGTTTTTCCAGATAAGCCAGTTACTAAAAAGCCGGCCGAAGTAAGGATGGGTAAAGGTAAAGGTGCTCCTGAATTGTGGGTAGCAGTGGTAAAACCAGGTAGAATTTTATTCGAAGCGGATGGTGTTCCTTTAGAAATTGCTAAAGAAGCAATGAGATTGGCAGCGCAAAAGTTACCGGTAAAAACGAAATTTATTGTTAGAAGAGATTATAAAGCATAATCTATAAAGATAGAATAATGAAACAAGCAGATATAAAAAATCTTTCTACAGATGATCTACAAGAGCAGCTTGCAGTGAACACAGAACTTATCGACAAATTGAAGATGAGTCATGCAGTATCTCCTCTTGAAAACCCTAAGCAAATAACAGTGGCTAGAAAAACCATTGCAAGGCTTCAAACTGAAATTAGAAAGAGAGAAGCTACAAGTAGCCAAATAAGAAAGTTAATCGATGGAAAAGAGAAATTTAAGAAAAGAAAGAGTTGGTGTTGTATTGAGTAATAAGATGGAAAAGTCTATTACTATAGCTGTAGAAAGCAAGGTAAAACACCCTATTTATGGAAAGTTCGTTAAAAAAACTTCCAAATTTATGGCTCATGACGAGAAGAACGAATGTAACATTGGTGATACTGTTAAGATTATGGAAACTCGTCCATTAAGTAAGAGCAAGAACTGGAGATTAGTAGAAATTATAGAAAGAGTTAAGTAAGATGATACAGCAAGAATCAAGATTAACTGTAGCCGACAATAGCGGTGCCAAAGAAGTTTTATGTATTAGAGTTTTGGGCGGTACTGGTAAAAGATATGCTCGTATTGGTGATAAAATAGTAGTTTCTGTAAAGAGTGCTATTCCGTCAGGAAACATCAAAAAAGGAGCTGTTTCTAAAGCAGTTGTTGTCAGAACAAGAAAAGAAATGAGAAGACCTGATGGTTCTTACATTAGATTTGACAATAATGCGGTAGTGTTACTTGGTGCTACTGGCGAAATGAGAGGTACTCGTATTTTTGGACCTGTAGCTCGCGAATTGAGAGATAAGCAATTTATGAAAATTGTTTCATTGGCTCCGGAAGTATTATAAATTAAAAGAAAATCAATAAGACTATGTCTAAGTTGCATATAAAAAAAGGGGATAAAGTAAAAGTTTTATCAGGAGAATCAAAAGGAAAAGTTGGTTCTGTTATAAAAGTGTATCCCGATACAAAAAGAGTACTTGTAGAAGGTGATGACATTAAAAAGGTGAGTAAGCATACTAAACCTAATGCCGCTAATCCTCAAGGAGGAATAATTAAGCAAGATTCTCCAATTCATATTTCTAACCTTATGGTAGTTGATTCTAAAGGAGTAGCTAGCAAAGTGGGTAGAAAAAATGAAGATGGTAAGTCAGTTAGATATTTTAAAAAATCAGGGGAGGTAATTAAGTAATGAACTATTCACCTAGACTAAAAGAACAATACAAGGAGTCAATAAAAGACAACTTGATGAAGCAATTTGATTACAAAAGTGTAATGCAAATTCCTAAATTAACTAAGATTTGTTTAAATCAAGGAGTTGGTAAAGCAGTAGCCGATAAAAAATTAATTGACAATGCTGTACAAGAGATGTCAACTATTACAGGTCAAAAAGCAATCGCTACCTTTTCAAAGAAGGATATCTCAAATTTTAAATTGAGAAAAGGTATGCCTGTTGGAGTAAAGGTTACTCTAAGAGGAGATAGAATGTTTGAATTTTTAGATCGTTTTATTGCTGTTTCTCTTCCAAGAACTAGAGATTTTAAAGGAATTAACAATAAAGGCTTTGACGGAAAAGGAAATTATACTTTAGGTATTAAAGAGCAAATCATTTTCCCTGAAATAGATATTGATAAAGTAAATAATATTGGTGGTATGGACATTACATTTGTTACTACTGCTGAAACAAATGATGAAGCAAAAGCTTTATTGAAAGAGTTTGGTTTACCATTTATGAAAACAACTAAAGGATAAAGATATGGCAAAGGAATCAATGAAAGCCAGAGAAAGAAAAAGACAAAGACTGGTTGAAAAATATGCCGAGAAGAGAGCAGCTTTAAAAGCAGCAGGAGACTGGGAAGCATTACAAAAATTACCTAAGAATTCTTCAGCAGTAAGACTACACAATAGATGTATGTTGACTGGAAGACCAAAAGGTTATATGCGTCAATTCGGAGTTTCAAGAGTGAAATTTAGAGAAATGGCATCATTTGGATTGATTCCTGGTGTAACAAAGGCTAGTTGGTAATATAGTAATAGATTAAAAGATGACAGATCCAATATCAGATTATTTGACAAGAGTTAGAAATGCAGTTGCTGCTAAACATAGAGTAGTAGATATACCTGCTTCTAACTTAAAAAAAGAAATTACAAAGATTCTTCATTCAAAAGGTTATATTTTGAATTATAAATTTGAAGAAGGTGTAAATACTCAAGGTAATATTAAAATTGCATTGAAGTATCATCCTGTTTCAAAAGAATCAGCGATTAAGAATTTAACAAGAATTAGTAAGCCAGGTTTGCGTAAGTATGCTCAATCTGATAATTTACCACGTGTAATTAACGGATTAGGTGTTGCAATTCTATCTACTTCTAAAGGTGTAATGACCGATAAAGAGGCTAAGACTCATAAAGTAGGTGGTGAAGTATTATGTTACGTTTACTAATTTAAGAAACTAGATAAGTTATGTCACGAATAGGAAAGGCTCCAGTTAAAATCACTAAAGGTGTAGAAATTACTGTTTCAGATAAGAATTTGGTTACAGTTAAAGGCCCTAAAGGAGTTTTAACACAGCAAGTAGACCCTGCAATTTCAATAGAAGTATTGGAAGATCAGGTAGAATTAAAAAGGCATACTGAGCAAAAGCCTCACAAGGCAATGCACGGTTTGTACAGATCATTGATTAGCAATATGGTTTTTGGTGTTACTGAAGGTTATAAAGTTGAACAAGAGTTAGTAGGTGTTGGTTATAGAGCAGCAAACACGGGTCAAAATTTAGAATTGTCATTAGGTTTTTCTCACAACATTGTTTTTGAGATTCCATCTGAAGTAAATGTTAAAACTGAAACTGAAAGAGGAAAAAATCCAATGATTATTTTAGAGTCTTATGACAAGCAATTAATTGGACAGGTTGCAGCTAAAATTAGATCTCTAAGAAAACCTGAACCATATAAAGGAAAAGGTATTAAATTTAAAGGTGAACAATTAAGAAGAAAAGCTGGTAAATCAGCAGCTAAATAATAACACATTATGGCTTTATCAAAGAAAGATAGAAGAATTCGAATTAAACGAAGAGTTAGAAAGGTCATCAAAGGCACAGCTGAAAGACCAAGAATGTCAGTATTCAGAAGTAATAAAGAAATTTATGTTCAGTTTATTGATGATGTTTCAGGCGCAACCTTATTGACATGCTCATCAGCAGAAGCAGATTTAGCTAAAGCAAAATCTAATAAAGTTGAGAAAGCGACCTTAGTTGGGAAGACAGCTGCAACTAGAGCTAAAGCTGCTGGTATTGAAACGGTAAGTTTTGATAGAAATGGTTATTTATACCACGGTAGAATTAAATCATTAGCAGAAGGTGCACGTGAAGGTGGCTTGAACTTTTAATTCAAATTATAGAAGATTAGATTATGGCAAACGCAAATACGAAAAGAGTTAAATCAAGCGAAATTGAACTAAAAGATAAGCTTGTAGGAATTCAGAGAGTTACTAAGGTAACCAAAGGGGGAAGACACTTTAGTTTTTCAGCAATCGTTGTTGTTGGAAATGAAAATGGAGTAGTTGGACACGGATTAGGAAAAGCAAACGAAGTTACTGAGGCAATCGCTAAAGGAATTGACGATGCCAAGAAAAACTTAATCAAAGTGCCTATCGTGAATGGAACAGTTCCTCACGAACAGTATGGTAAATATAGTGGAGCTCAGATATTTTTGAAGCCTGCAGCACATGGTACTGGTGTAATAGCTGGTGGTGCAATGCGTGCAGTTTTAGAAAGTGTTGGAATTACTGATGTATTAGCAAAATCTAAAGGATCATCAAATCCTCATAACGTGGTAAAAGCTACAATTGGAGCTTTGGCAACAATGAGAGATGCTTACACAGTAGCTAAGCATAGAGGTGTTGATTTGAATACGGTATTTAACGGATAATTTTGATAAAGATGAGCAAAATTAAAATCACTCAAGTGAGAAGCAAAATAGGAAGACCTGAAAGACAAAAAAGGACTTTAGCTGCTTTGGGATTAAGAAAAAATAATCAATCTGTAGAAGTTGAAGGATCTCCTCAAGTTTTAGGAATGGTTAATAAAGTAAAACACCTAGTCTCTGTAGAAGAGATTTAAAAATATTTTTGAAATGGATTTAAGTAATCTTACACCTGCAGAAGGTTCAAATAAAAATGCGAAAGTTAGAATAGGTAGAGGTATTGGTTCAGGAAAAGGACGTACATCTACTAGAGGCCATAAAGGTGCTAAATCAAGATCTGGTTATTCTAAGAAAGTAGGTTTTGAAGGTGGTCAAATGCCTCTTCAAAGACGAGTTCCAAAATTTGGTTTTACCAATATCAACAGAAAAGAATACGTTGGTGTTAATTTGGATACAGTACAATTAATCGTAGATAATAAAAAATTATCTAAAATAGATTTAGATACATTTATTGAAAGCGGTTTCGCCTCAAAAAATAGTTTAGTAAAAATTCTAGGTAGAGGTACTTTGGATGCAAGTGTTGAAGTTCACGCTCACGCTTTCTCTAAAACAGCTAAAGAAGCAATTGAAACTAAAGGTGGTAAAGCCGAAGTAATTTAAGATCAAAAATGAAGCGATTCCTCGAAACAATACAAAATATTTTCAAGATTGAAGATCTTAGAGTAAGAATTTTTAATACTCTAGGTTTTCTATTGATATACAGATTAGGTTCTTATATAGTTCTACCTGGTGTAGATTCTGAAGCTTTGCAAGTTGCAAATAGCGGTGCTGGTGGTGGAATTGCTGGATTATTAGATTTATTTGCTGGTGGAGCCTTCTCGAGAGCATCCATTTTTGCATTAGGTATTATGCCCTACATTTCAGCATCCATTGTGGTTCAGTTGTTAGGAATGGCGATCCCTTATTTCCAGAAATTACAGAAAGAAGGTGAGAGTGGTAGAAGAACAATTAATCAGATTACAAGGGTATTAACTATTGCGATAGTTGGTTTTCAAGCTCCTGGTTATATAGCATCTCAAATACCTGAATTTACAGGAAGCGGTGCTATGGTTAGACCTGATACTATCTTTTGGTGGATTACTACAGTTGTGATTTTGATTACAGGTACCATGTTCGTAATGTGGTTAGGTGAAAGAATTACTGAGAAAGGTATAGGAAATGGTATTTCATTAATTATTATGATAGGTATTATTGCTAATCTTCCTTTTGCTTTTGTTGCTGAATTTGCTTCAAGATTAAAAGATGGTGGATTAGTTATTTTATTAGTAGAACTAGTGCTGCTCCTTATTATAGTCATAGGTACAATTCTACTTGTGCAAGGTACCCGAAGGGTTCCTGTGCAATATGCCAAAAGAATTGTGGGTAACAAACAATATGGTGGAGTAAGACAGTATATTCCTTTAAAAGTGAATGCTGCTGGTGTAATGCCAATTATCTTTGCTCAAGCTATTATGTTTATTCCGATTACTTTAGCAGGATTCGCTAGCTCAGACTCATTGTCTGGTGTAGCAGCTGCTTTCAGTGATTATACAGGCTTTTGGTATAATTTTACCTTTGCTTTAATGATTATTGCATTTACTTATTTCTACACTGCAGTTACGGTTAATCCTAACCAAATGGCGGATGAAATGAAAAAGAATGGAGGGTTTATTCCTGGTGTTAAACCTGGGAAAAGAACTGCAGAATTTTTAGATAATGTACTTTCAAGAATTACTTTACCTGGATCTATTTTCTTGGCTATTGTAGCAATATTACCTGCTTTTGCCGGAATATTTGGAGTGAATGCACAATTTGCTCAATTTTTTGGAGGTACTTCATTGTTGATTTTAGTAGGTGTAATTTTAGATACACTGCAGCAAATAGAAAGTCATTTGTTAATGAGACATTATGATGGCTTGATGAAGTCCGGAAGAATTAAAGGACGATCTAGCATAAATATGGCGGGTTAGTGATGGTCTACTTAAAGACAGAAGAAGAAATTGAATTAATAAGATTAAGTTCTTTACTTGTTGGTAAAACTTTAGCAGAAGTTGCTAAGTTGATAGTTCCTGGAGTTATTCCTGCTGAATTAGATGCTATGGCAGAAGAGTATATACGCGATAACGGTGCAATTCCTGGTTTTAAAGGGTTGTATGATTGTCCCAGTACACTTTTAACTTCTGTTAATGCAGAGGTGGTACATGGCTTACCTAAAAAAAAGGCATTAAAAGATGGAGATATTATATCTGTTGATTGCGGTGTTCTAATGAATGGGTTTTATGGTGATGTAGCCTACACCTTTGAAGTAGGTGAAGTAAGTAGCGAAATTAAAAAGTTATTGCAAACTACTAAAGAATGTTTGCAACTAGGAATTGACTCTGCAGTAGCAGGAAATAGAATAGGTGATATTGGTTTTGCTGTTCAAAGTCATGCTGAAAATAATGGCTACGGAGTAGTGAGAGAATTGGTAGGGCATGGATTGGGAAGGAAATTACATGAAGCTCCTGAAGTTCCAAATTATGGAAGAAGAGGTTCTGGTACAGTTCTTAAAGAAGGGCTTGTTATAGCGATTGAACCTATGATTAATATGGGCAAGCGTCAAGTAAGACAAGATAAGGATGGTTGGACAATTGTTACTGTGGACGGATTACCTTCTGCACATTTTGAACATGATGTGGTAGTAAGGAAAGGAAAAGCAGAAATTTTGTCAACACACGAATTTATTGAAGAAGTATTAAAAAAGAAGAAATAAAAAATTTATGGCTAAACAAAAGTCAATAGAACAAGATGGAGTAATTGTGGAAGCATTATCTAACGCGATGTTTCGCGTAGAGTTAGAGAATGGGCATGAGATAATTGCGCATATTTCGGGCAAAATGCGCATGCACTACATCAAGTTATTGCCTGGTGATAAAGTGAAGGTAGAAATGTCTCCTTACGATTTATCTAAAGGAAGAATTAGCTATAGGTATAAATAATAAAATAAAAATCATAACTTTGCGCCCCGAAAAAAGGTAAAAATATGAAAGTAAGAGCATCAATTAAGAAGAGAAGTGCTGAATGCAAGATTGTTAGACGAAAAGGTAGATTATACGTAATCAACAAAAAAAACCCTAAGTTTAAACAAAGACAAGGATAATATTAAAAGAATAAATTAAGCATATATGGCTAGGATAGCAGGTATAGATTTGCCGAAGAACAAAAGAGGTGAAATCGGTTTAACTTACATTTATGGGATAGGTCGTAAGACAGCCCAAAACATTTTAACAGAAGCTAAAGTAGATTATAATACTAAAGTGGAAGAATGGAATGATGATGAACTTTCAGCAATAAGAAAGATTATTAATGATAGTATTAAAGTGGAAGGCGCTTTAAGATCAGAAACTCAATTGAACATTAAGCGATTAATGGATATTGGCTGCTATCGTGGTGTTAGACACAGATCTGGTTTACCGTTGAGAGGGCAAAAGACAAAAAACAATGCTCGAACAAGAAAAGGTAAGAAGAAAACAGTTGCAAACAAAAAGAAGGCTACTAAATAATAGTAAATAAAGTATAGAAGATGGCAAAATCGACTGCGAAAAAGAAAAGAGTTGTTAAAGTTGAAGCTGTAGGTCAAGCGCACATACATGCAACTTTTAATAACATTATAATTTCACTTACTAATGGAACTGGACAAGTTATATCTTGGGCAAGTTCTGGTAAGATGGGATTCAAGGGTTCAAAAAAGAATACTCCTTATGCGGCACAAATGGCTGCACAAGATTGTTCTAAAGTAGCTTTTGAAGCAGGATTAAGAAAAGTGAAAGTTTATGTTAAAGGTCCTGGTGCAGGTAGAGAATCTGCTATTAGAACTATCCATAATGCAGGTATTGAAGTATCAGAAATAATTGATGTAACTCCAGTTCCTCACAATGGATGTCGTCCTCCTAAAAGAAGAAGAGTATAATTTATACTTTAGATATTTTATAAAGAAGAAAAAATAATAATTAGAAATGGCAAGATATACAGGTCCTAAGTCTAAGATTGCAAGAAAATTCAGAGAACCAATTTTTGGTCCTGATAAAGCATTAGAGAAAAAGAACTATCCTCCTGGACAACATGGTCCTAATAAAAGAAGAGGAAAGCAATCTGAATATTCAATTCAGTTGATGGAGAAGCAAAAAGCAAAGTATACTTACGGTATATTAGAAAAGCAATTTGCTAACTTATTTGAGAAAGCGAACAGAATGAAAGGTATTACAGGTGAAAACTTGTTGATGCTTTGTGAGTCTAGATTAGACAATGTAGTTTTTAGAATGGGTGTTTCAACTTCTAGAAGTGGAGCAAGACAATTAGTAGGACACAGACATATTGTAGTTAATGGTGATGTTGTAAACATTCCATCATACTCTGTAAAAGAAGGTGATGTTATAGGAGTTAGACAAAAATCTAAATCTTTAGAAACGATTAAGCCTCACTTGCAAATAGAAACACTAATTACGATTGGTTAGAGTGGGATAATGCTAACAATGGAAGGTAAGTTTATGGCTGCACCTGAAAGAGAGCAAATTCCTGAAAGTATTAAAGAGCAACTTATCGTTGAACTTTACTCTAAGTAATCTTTATTAAACTTAGAAAAAATAGATATGGCAATATTAGATTTTCAAAAGCCTGACAAAGTAATAATGATTGAAGCAAACGATTTCGAAGGTCAATTCGAATTTCGTCCATTAGAACCTGGTTATGGTATTACAATTGGAAATGCTATCAGAAGAATTTTACTTTCGTCTTTAGAAGGTTTCGCAATTACTTCTGTTAAAATTGAAGGTGTAGATCACGAATTTGCAACAATAAAAGGTGTAGTTGAAGATGTTACTTCAATTATATTGAACTTGAAGCAAGTAAGATTCAAACAACAAATTGAAGGCACTGATACTGAAAAAGTAGTTATCAATGTAGGTGGACAAGATACGTTCTCTGCAGGTGATATAGCTAAGTTTACTTCTGCTTTCCAAGTATTAAACCCTGATTTAGTAATTTGTAATATGGAGTCTTCTGTGAAGCTTTCATTAGAAATTACTATCAATAAAGGTAGAGGTTATGTTCCTTCTGAAGAAAATGCATTTCCAGAATCTGTTGTAGGGGTTATTCCTATAGATTCAATTTATACTCCTATTAAAAATGTAAAGTATAACATTGAAAACTATAGAGTAGAACAAAAAACTGATTACGAAAAATTAGTTTTGACTATTCAATCTGATGGTTCTATACATCCTAAAGATGCTTTGAAAGAATCTGCAAAGATTTTAATTCAGCACTTTATGTTGTTCTCTGATGAGAAAATTACTATCGACAGTGAAGAGAAATCTGCTGTTGAAGAGTTTGATGAGGATTCATTGCATATGAGACAATTGTTGAAAAACAAATTGGTAGACATGGATCTTTCTGTAAGAGCTTTAAATTGTTTGAAGGCTGCAGATGTTGAAACGTTAGGTGAGTTAGTTACTTTTAACAAGAGCGATTTATTAAAGTTTAGAAACTTTGGAAAGAAATCATTAACCGAATTAGACGAATTGGTTGAAAAGAAAGGTCTTCATTTCGGTATGAATGTAGCGAAATATAAATTAGATAAGGAGTAGTAAAATGAGACACGGTAAAAAGGTAAACCACTTAAGTAGAAAAAGTGGACATAGAAAGGCAATGCTTTCTAATATGGCTTGTTCTCTTATAGAACACAAGAGAATTAACACCACTTTGGCAAAAGCAAAAGCTTTAAGAGTTTATGTAGAACCCTTGATTACAAAATCTAAGGAAGATACTACTCACATGAGAAGAACTGTTTTTAGTTATTTAAGAAGCAAGGATGCTGTTTCTGAATTATTTAGAGATATCGCTCCAAAAATTGCTAGTCGTCCAGGTGGATATACTCGTATAATCAAAACTGGAAATAGATTAGGTGATAATGCTGAAATGTGTATGATGGAATTGGTTGATTTCAATGAAATCTACGTAGGTGGAGAAGAGAAAGCAGCTTCTAAAACTAAGAGAAGTCGTAGAGGTGGTGCTAAGAAAACTGATTCTACTGCAACTGAAGCTAAGGCTGAAACTAAAAAGGACGAGACTGTTGAAACTCCTTCAAAGGATGATGAGTCTAAGAATGAAAAAAATGATTAAGACTTGCTAAATATAGTATATTGAAAAAAGATAAAACGGATGTTTTATCTTTTTTTTTGAAATTTTTTTAACTATTTATATCTCATTATGAAATATTTAAATTCAGAACCTGCAGTTGTAATCTTAGAAGACGGAACTATCTTCTATGGTAAATCTGCTGGATTAAAAGGGACTTCTACTGGTGAAATTTGTTTTAATACTGGTATGACGGGTTATCAAGAAATTTACACTGATCCTTCTTATTATGGACAAATTATGGTTTGTGCTACTGCTCATATCGGAAATTATGGTGTAGATAATGAGGAAATTGAGTCGGATGGAGTGAAAATAAGTGGATTAATCTGTAAAAAGTTCTCTCAAGTCTATTCTCGACCAATGGCAGATGATTCTTTAAATAATTATTTTGTAGACAATAAAATAGTTGCTGTTTCTGATGTAGATACTCGTTCTTTAATTAGACATATCAGAAATAAAGGAGCTATGAATGTTATCATATCTACCGATGTTGATAATATTGATCAGCTGAAGAATCAGTTGAAAGAAACACCTTCGATGCAAGGATTGGAATTATCTTCTAAAGTAGCCACTAAGGAAGCTTATACGCTAGGTGATGATAGTGCTAGTTTTAAAGTTGCTGTTTTGGACTATGGAACAAAAAAAAATATATTAAGATGTTTAACGGATAGAGATTGTTTTGTAAAAGTATTTCCAATGGATACTTCTTTGGAAACTATTCAATCTTGGGGAGCAGACGGTATCATGTTGAGTAATGGTCCTGGAGATCCTGAAGTAATGTCTGATACAATAGAAAGTGTTAAAACATATATCAATTCAAATCTTCCAATTTTTGGTATTTGTTTGGGACATCAATTGATTAGTTTGGCTAGTGGATTGAAAACATTAAAAATGCACAATGGCCATAGAGGTATTAATCATCCAATAAAGAATTTAATTACTACAAAAGGAGAAATAACATCACAAAATCATGGATTTGTTGTTGATATAGATTCTGCAAAATTAAATAAGGACATAGAAATTACACATGTACATTTAAATGATGGTACATTAGCAGGAATTCAATTTAAAAATAAACCAATATTCTCTGTACAATATCATCCTGAGTCCTCACCTGGACCGCATGATTCTAGGTATTTATTTGATCAATTTATTACAAATATCCAACAATTCAAAAACTAAGTACTATGAGTTATATAGCAAAAGTTCATGCTCGTCAAATTTTAGATTCAAGAGGTAATCCAACTATAGAAGTTGATGTAACTACTCAAAATGGAATGTTAGGAAGAGCAGCAGTTCCATCTGGTGCTTCTACCGGCATTCATGAAGCTATGGAGTTGAGAGACAACGACAAAAGTGTTTACATGGGCAAAGGTGTTTTAAAGGCGGTACAAAATGTAAATACTACTATTGCTAAAGAATTGCAAGGTGCTTCTGTTTTTGAGCAAGGAGCTATTGATAACCATTTGATTCAATTGGATGGTACTGAGAATAAGTCCAATTTGGGAGCCAATGCTATTTTGGGTGTTTCTTTAGCAATTGCAAAAGCTGCTTCGGTAAATACTGGCCAAAGTTTATACAACTATGTGGGTGGAGTAAATGCGAAGACATTACCAATACCAATGATGAATATTCTAAATGGTGGTTCACATGCTGATAATAGCATAGATTTTCAAGAATTTATGGTAATGCCAGTTGGAGCTGATTCTTTTAGTACTTCTTTGAGGATGGGAACAGAAATATTTCATCATCTAAAAGCCGTATTGAAAAAGAAAAATTACAGCACTAATGTAGGAGATGAAGGTGGTTTTGCGCCTAACTTAAAATCAAACGAAGAGGCAATTGAGTATGTATTGAAAGCAATTGAAGCTGCAGGTTATAAACCGGGGGAAGATGTTTACATAGCAATGGATGCAGCAGCTTCTGAGTTTTATAATTCGAAGGAAAATGTTTATCATTTTCATAAATCAACAGGAGATAAATTAACTCCTTCTGAAATGGCAACTTACTGGAAAGATTGGACCAATAAATATCCAATTATTTCCTTAGAAGATGGATTGAATGAAGATGATTGGGAAGGTTGGAAACAATTAACAAATTATGTTGGTGATAAAATCCAACTGGTAGGTGATGATTTATTTGTTACCAATGTTAAAAGATTACAAAAAGGGATTGATGAAAAAATTGCCAATTCTATTCTAATTAAAGTGAACCAAATTGGAACATTAAGCGAAACAATTGCTGCTGTAGAATTGGCTAAGAACAATTCCTATACAGCTGTAATTAGCCATAGGTCAGGCGAAACGGAAGATAGCATAATCGCCGATCTAGCAGTAGCACTCAATACTGGACAGATAAAAACAGGTTCAGCATCCCGTTCTGATAGAATGGCAAAATACAATCAATTGCTTAGAATTGAAGAACAATTGGGAAGTGCAGGAATATTTCCCGGAAAAAGCTTCAAATTTGCTAAATAAGCATTTGTAATTTACTGCTTTGTTGAGTAAATTAGCAAACGAAGAATGGATGGTTTAAGATTCATTTGAAAGAAACAAAATAACATAAAAAGCAACACACACATATGGCTGAATTTGTAGAAGTAAAAGTAGGAAGTGACGTTTATAAGCTTCCTATAATTGAAGGAACAGAAGGAGAAAGAGCAATAGATATTGCTAAATTGAGGTCTGAATCTGGATTAGTAACGATTGATCCTGGTTATAAAAATACTGGATCTACTCAAAGTGCAATCACTTTTTTAGATGGTGAAAAAGGAATCTTAAGGTATAGAGGATATTCCATTGAAGAATTAGCAGAGAAATCTTCTTTCTTAGAGGTTTCCTATTTATTAATTAATGGTGAATTGCCAACTGAAGGTCAATTAAAAAAATTCAGGTCAGACATAACACATCATACCTTAATCCATGAAGATATAAAGAGTATTTTAGATGGATTTCCATCAAATGCTCATCCTATGGGTGTTTTATCATCATTGGTTTCTTCTTTAACTGCATTTTATCCTGGTTCTTTAGATCCTAACAGATCTGCAGAAGGTGTTGATTTAAGTATTCTTAGAATTTTAGCTAAAATGCCAACTATGGCAGCTTGGGCTTATAAAAATGAAATAGGGCATCCTGTAAATTATCCTGATAATAGATTAGATTACTGTTCTAATTTCTTGAAGATGATGTTTGCCTTACCTACAGATGATTTTGAAGTTGATCCAGTTGTAGCTAATGCATTAGATAAATTACTAATTCTTCATGCGGATCATGAACAAAACTGTTCTACTTCTACTGTTAGATTAGTTGGTTCTTCTCATGCAAGTTTATATGCTTCTATATCAGGTGGAATTAATGCACTTTGGGGGCCTTTACATGGTGGAGCAAACCAAGCAGTTATTGAAATGTTGGAAGCAATCAAAGCCGATGGTGGAGATGTGAAGAAATACATGGCGAAAGCAAAAGATAAAGATGATCCATTTAGATTAATGGGATTTGGTCATAGGGTTTATAAAAACTTTGATCCAAGAGCAAAAATCATCAAAAAAGCAGCTGATGATGTTTTAGCAAAAATGGGTGTGAATGATCCAATTTTAGAGATTGCTAAAGGATTGGAAGAAGTAGCTTTAAATGATGAGTACTTTATTGAAAGAAAATTATATCCAAACGTAGATTTCTACTCAGGTATTATCTACAGAGCTATTGGTATTCCTACATCTATGTTTACTGTAATGTTTGCAATTGGAAGATTACCTGGTTGGATAGCGCAGTGGAAAGAAATGAGAGAGAATAAAGAGCCAATTGGTCGTCCTAGACAAATTTATACGGGAGCCAATTTGAGATCTTTTGTTCCTATGGAAAAGAGATAATATCAAAATAATAAATTATATTAGAATAGCCTTTTGATGAAACAAAAGGCTATTTTTTTTGTATATATGTTAGTTTTAAATTAAGATTGAAGAAGATATATTTAATTTAGCAGTATGGCATACAAGAGCATGGAAGACTGCATTAATGACTTAGAAAAGCATGGTCATTTAGTGCGTATTACGGAAGAAGTTGATCCATATTTGGAGATGGCAGCTATTCATTTAAGAGTATTCGAGAAAAATGGCCCTGCTATTTTATTTGAAAACATAAAAGGATGTGAATTCAATGCAGTATCCAACTTATTTGGATCTGTTGAGCGTTCTAATTTTATGTTTAGAAACACGTTAAATAAGGTAGATCAAATTATTAAATTGAAAGGAGATCCTCTTTCTGCATTGAAAAAACCTTTAAAAAATATATCTGTTCCTTTTACAGCTTTAAAAGCATTACCAAAAAAAACCTCAAAAAATCCTGTTTTAGCAAATGAAACTACTATCAGTAAATTGCCACAAATTCAATGTTGGCCAATGGATGGAGGGGCTTTTGTAACCCTACCCATTGTTTACACGGAAGATATTGACAAGCCTGGCGCAATGAATTCTAATTTAGGGATGTACAGGGTTCAGTTAAGTGGGAATGACTATGAAAAAGACAAAGAAATTGGCTTACATTATCAATTGCATAGAGGAATAGGAGTACATCAAACAAAGGCAAATAGCAAAGGTGAACCATTAAAAGTGAGTGTTTTTGTTGGTGGACCGCCATCACATACATTTTCAGCAGTAATGCCATTGCCTGAAGGTATATCTGAACTTACTTTTGCTGGAGTTTTAGGAGGAAGAAGATTTCGCTATACTTATAAAGATGGATATGCTATTTCCTCAGATGCTGATTTTGTGATTTGTGGAGAAATCTATCCCAACGAAAATAAGCCTGAAGGTCCTTTTGGGGATCATTTAGGTTATTATAGTTTAAAACATGATTTTCCTTTAATGAGGGTTCATAAAGTATATCATAAAAAGGATGCTATTTGGCCATTTACTGTAGTTGGAAGGCCGCCACAAGAAGATACTAGTTTTGGAGCTTTGATTCATCAAATGACTGGAGATGCAATTCCTCAAGAAATACCTGGGTTACATGCAGTTCATGCAGTAGATGCTGCAGGAGTTCATCCTTTGCTTTTTGCAATTGGAAGTGAAAGATATACACCTTACTATAAAATTAAGCAGCCGCAAGAAATTCTAACTATTGCTAATCATATTTTAGGAACAGGACAATTGAGTTTGGCCAAATATCTATTTATTGCCAATAAGTCTGATGACGAAAAAATGGATATCCATCAAGAAAAGGAATTTCTGATGGGAATTCTGGAACGAATAGATTTGACGAGAGACTTGCATTTTCAAACCAAAACTACAATTGATACTTTAGATTACAGTGGAGAGAGTTTAAATTCTGGTTCTAAACTTATTATTGCCGCGGCAGGAGATAAAAAAAGAAATTTGGGCACAAAATCTCCTGACTTTTTAAAATTACCTTCTGATTTGAAAAATCCAAAAGTAGTAATGCCTGGCGTATTGGCTTTTGCATTAGATACATTTACTACTTACGAAACGGAAAAGCAGAAGATTAAGATTTTGTCAGAGTTTTTAGAGAATTATAGAGAGGATTTACTTCAATTTCCTCTTATTCTGTTTTGTGATAGTAGTGATTTTTCAGCTGAAACAATGAATAACTTTTTATGGGATACATTTACCAAGAGTAACCCATCACATGATATTTATGGAGTAGATACTGTGGATGAAAATAAACATTGGGGAGCTAAAACTTCTGTTATAATTGATTGCAGAACAAAACCGCATCATGCACCGCCATTAGTTAAAGACACTGAAATTGAAAAAATAGTAGATCGTTTGGGCGAAAAAGGCGCTTCTTTGCACGGAATTATTTAACTTAATGCCCTAAAACAATTCAATTGAGGCAGTACAAGAAATTACTTTTACTATTATTTACAATTTTTACTTTTCAATCTCACGCTCAAAATAGTGAAGAGAAGGGAAAAGATAGTACCAAACGATTTAGTTTTACACCATTACCTGTAGTTTATTATACTCCTGAAACACGATGGGCGTTTGGAGCGGTTGGTTTTTTCTCTTTCCGTTTTAAAAATCAATCGGCTGAATCTAGAAATTCTCAATTTCAGTTGGGTGCTGCTTATACACAAGAAAAACAATCTTTATTCTATTTACCCTTTCAATTATATTACGATAATGATGAATATTACACATTTGGAGAATTGGGTTATTATAAATATACCTATAATTTTTGGGGTGTGGGAGATGAAACAAAAGCAGTTGCAGAAGAAAACTACGAAGTAAATTATCCTCGATTGCGATTAAATTTTACCAAACTATTTGCCAAACATTTTTATGCAGGAGTTCGATACTGGTTTGACAATTATGAAGTTGGGAAAGTAGCGAAAAATGGAATATTAGATACCAAACAAGCATTTGGAGCAGAGGGAGGTATTGTTTCATCTTTGGGTTTAATAGGCATTTATGACAGTCGAGATAATTACAACTATCCTTCAAAAGGAGAATACATTGAGTTTGTAGTAACTCAAAATGGAGAATATTTTGGGAGTTCTTTTGAGTTTACAAGACTATCTTTGGATTATGTAAAATACCTGAATGTTTATAAGAAACATATTTTAGCACTGAATGCATACGTGGTTAATATGTATGGAAACCCCCCTTTTAATGAATTAGCGTTATTAGGCGGTAGAAGAAAAATGCGTGGGTATTATGAAGGTAGATTTAGAGATAAAAATTTAATTGTTTTACAAGGAGAATATCGCTTACCCTTGTTTTGGAGATTGGGCGCTGTGGCTTTTGGTGGGATAGCAAATGTAGCAGATGATTTTGGAAATTTTGATGCTTCTAATTTTAAAGCAACTTATGGTGGTGGAATTCGATTTGCTTTAGATCAAGACGATAAAGTAAATATTCGATTGGATTATGGAATTGGAAAAGCGACGAATGGCTTTTACTTGACTATAGGAGAGGCATTTTAGGGAGATTAGTTTTCTGTGATCAGTTTATTAACTTCAATTCTAATTTAGGCAAATGATTTATAAGTATAGACCATATGTTTTCATCGGAAATATTATCGTAAGCATGAATTACTTGATTTCTTAATCCTATAATTGCTTTAGCATTTGATATTTTTTTTGTAATTTATTTATCTTTATTTAAAATTCTATTAGTTGCTTCACCTATTATTTCAAGATTTCGCTCAATTGCTCTTTTCATCATTAAATTTTCCTTATAAATAAAGAAATCTTTTTGAGAATTCTTAAAATAACCATCTATCTCATCAATAGCTATTTTGATATCATAAAGCCATTTAAGTATTTTCATCCATATATTAATTCTTTATTTTTTTTGATCGAATTAATTAATATAGGGTTTTTTAATGTTTGCTCTTCAACAAGGTCTATATTTCTACCCAATAATTTCTTTAAACCTTCTTTAAGGTTTAAATAATTATCAAAATACTTATTTAGGTCGAAAGATTTAAATTTAACAAGAAAATCAATGTCACTTTTAGCATTAAAATTAGAATTTAAAACAGATCCAATAAGATACATTTTTTCAACGTGATGATAATCACACAACCTTTTTAAAGTGTCAATATTTTGTTCAATTAAATTCATAATTAAATTTAATCATAATTTTAATAAAGGATGATATTTATTCTTTTTTCAAATATTTTTTATAAGCATACTCCATTAAAAAGCTGAACGCTATAATACTTAGAGAAATAATAACACCTGTTCTGTTCTCACTAAATTGCTGAACAATTAAGGTGAAAAAAGCAATTACACATAGTATAAAACCAATACTATGAATCCATTTTTTAGAATTGAGCTCCTTACTTTTTTTGTAACCGATTAAGTTCACAATAGCGAATATGAAAAGAAATCCTGCACTACCTGCAGTTGAAATACTTTCTAAGTTGAATAGATTCACCAAGATGATAGATAATATGGCAGTGATTAGTAATCCAATGGGTTTGCCCCATAATTGATGTGTGAAATATTGTGGCAGTTCTTTGTCTTCAGCAATGTTATAATTAACTCTACTGCTTCCCATTATTGTTGCGTTAATTGCTGAAAATGTAGAAATAACAGCTGTAATGGCTATTATTTTAAAACCAATTTGACCCAAAACTGGCTCTGCGGCTTGAGCCAAAACATAATCTTTAGCTGAAGCAATCTTATCAAATGATAATGAGCCAACAGTTACGATGGCAATTAAAATGTACAAAACTACTACAAAACCAACAGCACCAAAATAAGCCTTTTCGGTATTTTTTTCTTTATTTTCTAAATCAGAAATGGAGTTGGCAATCAATTCAAATCCTTCATACGCCACAAAAATGACCATGCCTCCTGTTAAAATTAAAAACGGACTCTCCCAATTAGAAGGGTTTAACTGTGGTAGATTTTCAGGATGTGAAGTAAAACCATAAAAACCAACTCCTATAAAAGCTAATAAAATAAGCAATTTAATAAATACGGAAATCGACTCAATTTTTCCTACTAATTTAATGCTTAGGTAATTAATTAATAGTGCTATAACTATAATAGCACTTTGGAAAATATGTTCGTTTAAACTATTATTATCTGATATAGAAAAAATCTGATTGGCATAAGACCCAAATGCAGAAGAATAGAGGGCAAGCATTACTATATAGCTAATCCATAATAAATTATTGATACCTCCACCAAAAACCCCATCACCAAACTGTTGGTGTACAAAATTTACTGTGCCACCATTTTCAGGATATTTTTTTGAAAGTTTAGCGTAAGAATAAGCAGTTAATAAGGCAATAATTCCCGCTACTAAAAAGGCTAGGGGAGTACCACCTTTTGAAAGAGAAACTGCCAATCCTAAAACGGCAAATATTCCACCACCCACCATTCCACCAATACCAATAGAAATGGCACCTCTTAAACTAATTTGATTGCTCATAGATTAAAGGTAGAAAAAAATGATTGGATTTTTAATTAATTTAGAATAAATCAGCAAACGATTTGGTATAAAAACAACCTAACCAAATTCTAACTAGTCTTACTGTTTGCTTTTTCAAGTGCATAAATAATATTAGATTCATTATCCGGATCCTTTCTGCTCTCAATTAACTGAAATTCATTTTTTTCCAACAGCTTTTTAGAGCTTTCATTTTCTTTATGTGTGAATGCCTCAATTTTATTAAGTTTCATTTTTTTAAAACCATAATTTATAATCATTTGTAGTGCTTCATTCATAATCCCTTTTCTATGAAAGTTATCATCTAAATCATAACCAACTTCAGCAGTTTTATTGTCTTGAGAAAAATTCCACAAACAAATTGTTCCTATAATTTTGGATTCATTTTCTAAAGTTATTCCCCAAACAATGGATTTGTTATTTTCAATATTTTCTTTTAGTTCATTTATAAATTTTATAGCATCATTGATATCCCTAGTTATTCTACTTTCAGGTCTTTCTATAAATTTATTGATGATTTTATCTGAACGTAAGTATAAAATTTCTTTACTGTCTGATTCTTCAATATTTTTTAGGAAGAGTCTATTCGATTTTATTTCAGGGAATGGTTTAAATTTCATCTTACATTGTTTTTATTGGAGCTCTAAATTATATAATTTAAATATTCATTTTTTACTTGTATTTCAGCCAATTTGGTTGATTTCGCTTTTCTTTTTTCTCTTGATTTAAGTCTTTTATTCTTTGTTCTATTATTGTCTTTTTTTTAAAAAAAGAAATTAATGAGCCTATCATCAAAATAATACCTCCTATTAGAATTATAGATCCGTCGGAAACTACACTTTGTTGAGAAAATAGATTTATTGCAATTTTTGGATTAGTTTCAAATTTTAGAAGAATTCCAATTACTGTTAGAAATAAGCCAATTAGGATTCCAAGTTTAATATGAAGTAGCATTCTCTTTATATTCTTTTCATAAACTGTATTTTTCATAACATTGATTTCAATTTATTTATAATCGGAAAGATATATTTTGTTCGAATTATAACTTTATTAAGCTATCTAGAGTCTATTTACTATAATCAACCATTTTATTTTTTTATCTAAATTGCTTTTTTTGTGTTGTAATCTAAATTTATGGAAGGTATTAATTAAAACCACAGCAAAAGTCTTGGAATAAATATAATTAAACCTACTATAATGGCAGTCAAAGCGCTTAAAAGTACAGCAGCAGCCGCTAAATCTTTTATCTTTTTAATGGAATCATGTTTTTCTGGAGAAATAAAATCAGCTATATTTTCAATGGAAGTATTTATTATTTCAGTAATAAATACTAAACCTATTACAAAGATAATTGCAATCCATTCTATCAATGCTATTTGAAATATAAAACTGAAGGTAATAACACCTATTGCACCAATCAAATGTATTCGTGAGTTATGTTCCTCTTTAAATAGAGTTTGAAGTCCATCGAATGCAAATCCAAAACTTTTGATTCGCTTAGAAAAAGAGAACTTTTCTTTCATTCTAGGTGTATTGGTGGTTTATCTTTATGTAATGTCATTTCATAAACGCAATTTTACTATAACCAATAATTGCTTCATGTCAAAAATAGGAGTTTCCTAATTAAATCTCTTTAATCTTGGGTACTGCCAAATCAAGTCAAAGTGCCTTAATATGAAAAAACTAGCAAAGCTTTAAAGGTTTGCTCAACCTACCAAGGGTTAAAAAAAGAATATTTTAAAACTGCTTTAATAACTTAATTGAAACGTTGTAAATGTGTTTATTATGAAGTTTTGAGCTAGTGGAATTATTTAATCGCTTTTGGCTTTGAAGACAAGATATACGATAGGAATAATGATGATCGCAGCTGAAATGATGAGTGAGGTTATCAATACAAATTTGAAGACGTAAAACAATACGACAAAGAAAATGATTGCTAGTATGAAGCCTATTATAATTCCTTTCATTAGTTTTTGGTTTTAATTGTTGACCGAAGATAGGAAATATTTCTTGTATATGGCAAGAGGAATTTTAAAATGTTTTTTATTTAGCAAATCCTGATAATCTATTGTTTTTAGAAAACCGGTATGGTAAAGGAAGCTCTTATACCATATCCCAATAGTACGCTTAGCAAATAAAAAGCAGACGATTTCGAAGCACCAAACTTTTGGTTTAGTACAAAGCTAATCAGGAAAAGGCTTTCAAGAGTTTTTATCAACCATTTTTGACTATTAACCCCAATTTAATGAACTACAATCACAATCGAATGGTTGAAAAAGAGAGGTTATATTAGTTTGGTAGAACATTACAAACGTTGAAGTTTCATTGTTGAACTGTCCCGAGAAAATCGGGATAGTGTGAAACCTGCCTGTTGGAGAGGTAGGGGTAAACTCTGGCTATTTTAGTCAATGCCGACTACTTTATTGGCAACTGGCATTTATTTATTTATTTATTTTTAATTGACTGGTTGTATAAAGTGACAACTCGTCCAACTTGTTCCGATCTGTATTCGCCACTGACTATACTTTGGTAGATGTCTTCATTTTGTATAAAAATATGGGATATTTCTTCAACGAACTTATCATCCGATTTAGGAACTTTTAGGTAATCCTTCGTTTTAGGATCATGAATATAGAAGCTGCTTGTCGCTTTCCATATTACCTGCGAGATTCCAAGCGGAGCATAGAATGATATTTTTTCATCAAGTCGAAATTCCTTCTGCATTTTAGGTATGAATGATAATCTATCTGAGCCTGTATAGTAGAAGTATAGGTCAATGTATCCTTCAACAATTCTTGGAACGATCGCATAGGATTTGCCATAGGGGATACTGGCAAAAAACAAATTACCCGCCTTTAAAAATAGTACATCTTTCGTTTTGTACTTTTTCTTGCCGGATGAAGTAATGATTTTGACATTCCAAAAAACTCCATCGGATGGCAGGTCTACATGTCCAAAAACAGTGTCATTTTGTTCGGGATTGTATTCATTTCGAAGTACTACAAAATCACTGGCCTGTTTTGAATAACCAATGGTTGCAAGTACTACGAGAATAACAGACAGTAGAGTTTTCAAGTTTGTTGTCGGTTTTATTTTTATCTTGCCACACGCCAAAATATGGTGCGCAGTGCGATAGGTAAAGATACAATTTACTCCCGAAACTTCGGGATAACTAATTAGCAAAATCGCTTAGCGATTTTATAAATTTTGCCTTTCTGTATAAAATCGCCATAGCGATTTGTTGGAATTTCAAATAATTACTAAAGTATCTTAACTTACTTACTCCCAATAAGTTTTTATGTAATATTTTATGGTGTGCTTACCCAGCCTACAACTTCTAGCTTTCCTTTTTTAAAGATTACTTAATTTTTTCAAAACTCATGCCACTAAAATCTTTGGAAATCTTGTCTTTGATTTTTCGATATGTTTATACCGAATCAAACCCACATTGCTGTCGGAAAAGCTGCAATGCTTTAATTTATAGTAAATTTAAAAACTCATCAATTCCTTGTAAAGTAATTGCATTGGTAATCCCATTACGGTATAATAAGAACCTTTCATTTCTTCGATTGCAATATATCCAATCCACTCTTGCACACCATAAGCACCTGCTTTGTCAAATGGTTTGTAATGATCTACATAATAATCAATTTCATCATCGCTTAATTGTTTAAATCGAACTAAAGTGCTATCACAAAAACTAATTTGTTTCTCAGTACTTTTTAAGCATACTGCTGAATAAACGGTATGTGTATTTGCAGATAATTGAGCTAACATTTCTTTAGCTTCGGTGGCATTTTGTGGTTTTTCTAATACTTTTCCATTCAAACAAACAATGGTATCCGATGTGATTATTAACTCATCTTTTGCTATTTCATCTTTATATGCAGCAGCTTTTAATTCAGCTAAATAAATGGAAATTTGAGCTTCTTTTAAATGACTTGGATAATTTTCAGCAATTTCTTTTGTTCTGATTTCAAAATCAATATCTAAACCCTTCAGTAATTCTTGACGCCTTGGAGATTTAGAAGCTAATACAATTTTATGCTGGAGAACTTTTTTAAGCATTGAAGTAAAATTCTTGCAGATAGATAATGGAAGTATATAAAATACCAAACAGCATAATCAACTTCGTCAATCTGCTTGCCCATGCGTATTCGTTTTTCTTTTTAGCTCTCAATAGTCTAATTACTAATAAAATAAGAGGTATTTGAATAAATAAAGTGAAATATCCAAAAGAAAGCCATTCTTGTTCAATAAAGGTCATAAATTGAACGATTATTACCAAAAGGAAAGTAAAAATACTAATTCCAACAGCTATATGATTGGCTGTATTTTTTCCATAAAGAATAGGTAGGGTTTTGCAATTTTGCTCTAAATCACCTTCATAATCTTCTATGTCTTTAATTATTTCTCTAATGAATGTCAATAAAAATGCAAAGGCAGCATAACCAATTATCCATCCAGCAATATATTTTAAAACTACTTTAAATCCTAGTGCAGCAAAAATTGGATTTTCATTTGGAAATTGAAAAATATAATTTTGTAATTGACTTGTTAAGTGATTTTTTAATTCTACAAATTCATATAATCCTGCAGTGAGAGGAACTAAAGCCGTAAGTGCCGCAATAATTAGGTTCCCAATGAGTAAACGGCGTTTAAAATTTACAGAATAGTTCCAAAGCATTAGCATACTTGCAATTTGAATTAGACACAACCACCATGTTTTAAGGTAATAAGCTAAGTAAATAGAAATAATTAAAGCAATAGAATTGATTACAATATGAGCTCCCATGGCAACTCTGCGCTTGATTGTTTTGCCTACAATAACCTTCTTAGGCTTATTAATAAAATCAATTTTTGTATCAAAATAATCGTTGATAATATAGCCGGCAGCAGCTATCATAACTGTAGCCAAAACTAAAAGGAAAAAAATTCCATCACCTAATTGCAAACTAAAGCCTGAATCATAAAGCATTGGAAACATTAATCCATAGCGAATTGCATATTGAGTAAGCGCTATAATTATTAGATTCGGTAGTCGAATAAGACGTATAAATGCAGTTAGACCTTTCATTGCAAATTTCAAAATTTCTTCAAATTTAGTTATTCGATTTTTGAAAAGTGAATACTCTTAAAAGAAATTTATTGTGGAATGTCTATTTGATTGATATCAAGGTTATTTGCACATTTAAAATGACCTAAAGGGCACTCTTTTTTACCTGTAATACCACAAGGGCGGCAATCTAACTTCTCTTTAGTTTCTATAACGGTAGAATTAGTTGCTAATGGTCCAAAACCAAAAGCTGGAATAGTAGAGCAGTAAATAGCTGTTGTTGGTGCATCTACGGCAGATGCTAAATGCATAGGAGCAGAGTCATTTACATAATTCATATCTGCGTCTTTCATCAGTGCTGCAGATTCCAATAGGCTCAATTTACCGCATAAAACTTCGATGTTTTTTCGTCTTGATTTGGCTTTTATTTCATCACAAATTGATTTGTCCGATTGTGCACCTAAAAGAAAGATGTGAATGTCTAATGGGATTTTTACAATAAATTCTAACCATTTTTCAAGTGGCAATTGCTTGGTAAACAATACAGAAGTTGGAGCAATACAAATGTATTTATGAAGCTTAAAATTAAAAATATTCTTAAAATCAGTAGTGGAGGGATATAATTTTGGTTGAACATACTTTTCATCTGTAATTGACTTAATCAACCTTAGATTTCGGGCAGTTTCATGCAAACCATTCCCAATTTCATGCTTCAGTCGTTCAGTAAACATAAAAGAGAAAGGATTTTTATCAAAACCCAAACGATGCTCAGCACCTGAAAAGGCGGTGATAATTCCAGTTGCAGCAAATCTTTGTAAATTAATTACAGCATCATATTTTCTTTTACGAATACTGAAAATGTACTTTAATAAGTTGTAATACTTGCCTTTATGTTTGTTCCAAACTATTAATTGATTGATTATTGGATGGTCTTTAAATAAATCTTCATTTCCTTTGCGCAGCATAAAATCAATCTTAGCATCTGGATAAAAAAGATGTAGCTTTTCTAAAACCGGAGTGGCCAAAATAACATCGCCAATAAAGGCAGTTTGTATGATTAAAATTTTATTCAATTTATACTGCTACATTATATTCTCTTAAAGCATCATTCAATGAAGTCTTTAAATCAGTACTAGCTTTTCTTGTTCCTATTATTAATGCGCAAGGTACTTGAAATTCTCCTGCCGGAAACTTTTTGGTGTAACTTCCAAGGTATCACCACTGATCTTTCAGGAACTTCACCTTTCATTTCAATTGGTTGGTCGCCACTTACATCAATAATCTTTGTTGATTTCGTCAAAACAACATTTGCACCTAATACTGCTTCTTTTTTAACTCTAATTCCTTCTACCACTATACATCTAGAGCCAATAAAACAGCCATCTTCTATAATTACTGGTGCGGCTTGTAATGGTTCTAACACACCACCAATTCCTACGCCACCACTCAAATGTACATTTTTCCCAATTTGTGCACAAGAGCCAACTGTTGCCCAAGTATCAACCATTGTACCTTCGTCCACATACGCACCAATATTTACATATGAAGGCATTAAGATTACTCCTTTGCTAATATAGGCGCCATAGCGTGCAACTGCATGAGGTACAACTCTAACACCTAATTCTTTATAATTAGTTTTTAATTTCATTTTATCATGAAATTCAAAAGGACCTACTTCAATAGTTTGCATTTCTTGAATTGGAAAATATAAAACAACAGCTTTTTTTACCCATTCATTTACTTGCCACCCATTATTAGTTGGTTCAGCAGTTCTCAATCTGCCCTTATCAATATGTTCAATAACAGTTCTAATGGCAACTTTGCTCGCTTCGTCTTTTAATAAATCTCTATTATCCCAAATGGATTCAATTGTCTTTTGTAGTTCTTTCATAATTTATTTTTCAAGATTTCAAAAATAGTGCTTCTAATTTTGCTGTGCTACTTTGCCAACTAAAATTTTCCTGAACATATTTTTTTCCATTTTCAGCTATTGAATTGGCTAAGGTTTCATTTTCTAATAACTTTAAGATATGATCAGCGTATTCCTGTGGACTTTTTGCAATTAGAATTTCATTGGGATGATTAGCACCTAAAGCATTGTTGGCTAATTTAGAAGTTACGCAAGGTATTTCCATCGACATGGCTTCCAATAACTTATTTTGTAATCCTGTACCAATTAGCATGGGTGCAACAAATATTTTTGAAGCATTATAATATTCTCTAATGTCGTTTACCCAGCCCGTTATCATAACCTTTTCATTGGCTAAACTTTTTACTTTTGAAGTTGGCGAAGTACCTGCAATAACAACATTTACTGCAGGGTTTTTATTCCATACAATTGGCATTAAAATTTTTATTAAATATTCAGCTCCTCTAATATTCGGAGGGTAACTCATATTCCCTGTAAAGATAATATCGTATTTTTTTTCGGCTTTCTTGGATAAATAATAATCTGATGAAACGCCATTTGGAATAATGCTTATTTTTTCATTTTTTGCGTGCACGATTAAATCTCTATCTTGATCAGATATAATTGTTTTATTTTCGAATTTATTGAAAATAAGGTGTTCATACTTTTTTAAACGTGTGGCTTCAATTTTTATAAATGGTTTTAAATAAAATGGAGCATTCTTTATTCTTCTTTCCAACCCTCTGGAAAGTGCATCCATATAATCCAAAGTTTTAGGAATGGTTTTTATATCTTTTAAATATTCTGTCGTTCTAATTAATTGACAATAAATATGTTCAATTTTTTTATCTTTAATTATTGATTGAATTCTTGATTCGGCTTTTCGATTAAAAAAATAAGCTAATTGAAGAGGTGATTTTCTAAAAAATAAAGTAAAAATTAAACGAAAAAAGATTTGAAATTTTGACAAGTAAAATACATCTACTTGCTGGCAGTAAGTTTTTAATTTTTCAATAGACTCTGTTTTAATTTTTTGGTCTGACAGAGTAAAAAGATAAATTTCGTGATTTTTAGATAATTCTTTAATCTGATGATAAGCTCTTAATTTATCACCTTTGTCAAGCGGATAGGGAAAACGAGAAAGTAGAATGAATAATTTCATAGTTAATTGAGAGATTTATAAAATGAAATTAATTCGTTAATTATTTTCTCATTATTGAAATGTTGCTGAACAAATTTCCTAGCATTTAAAGAAAGCTTGTTTCTATCTACTTTATCCTCTATAATTTTTGATATCGAATCAATAAAATCAACTTTAGAATCAGCCACTAATAATTCATTTTCAGAAACTTTAATGCCTTCCACACCTTTTGAGGTAGAAACGATAAGTTTGCCTAGAGCCATTCCTTCCAACACTTTAATTCGAATTCCGCTACCTGAAAAAAGTGGAACTACCATAATACCACCATTTTTGATAAATTCCATAGCGCTACTTACTTCGCCATGAATATGAATATTTTTATCGTTTATTTCCTTATATTTTTTCGGCATACCCTTGCCCGCAATATGAAATTGTAATGTTGGAAATTTTGATTTTAAATCAGGCCAACAATTATTTAAAAACCAATCTAAACCTTCTTGATTCGGATGCCAATCTAATGAACCGATAAAAAAAATATCCTTCGAGTGATTCTCTTTAAATGGATAATAAATTTCGGGATTGATAGAAAACGGAATATTTACCATAGGAACTTTAATTCCCAACTTTTTAAACTGTTCTAAATCATTTTTACTAATTGTTGCAATTCCATCCACTAATTGGAGTTGTTTGTCCTCAAAATCTTTTAAGCGATTAAATAGTAGTTTTAGGTATGCTTTTTTTAAAGGTTGGGCACATTGTAAAAATTTTTCTTTCCAGATTTGCTGTTCTACATTATGAGCTCTATAAACTATTTTAGCCGAAGTGTTCTCTCTAATAATATTTAAATAGGGTAGCACAAAAAGACTTTCTAAATGGATAATTTCAAAAGTTTGATTCTTTAAAACAGATTTGATTTTATCTGCAAAGTTTGGAGAATAAAAACGATTTACATTATAAGATTTTTTCGAGAATAGATTAAAAAAAGCATCTTTTGCTTTTAAATTCGTATTAATTTCAATACTCTCTATTTTGGTATTTCTTAGATAATTATCACTTAATTTTTCTTTTTGGAAAGGATGTTTTGAGGTGGCAAGACTAAGAATTTTTAGTTGTATTCCTGCTTTAATTAAACCATTACTAATATCATGCATGGCAAGGCAACCACCATCGAGAGCAGGAAAGGGAGGTTTATGACAGATTTGCAATACATTCATGCTTCTTGCTTTTTAACCTGTTTTTTCTTTTTAAATCGATCAAAAAATATAAGATATGCATCAAAATTAAAAAGTGCAGAATCACTTGTCGCCTTGTAAGTTAGAAAAATTCCAACTGGTAATAAAATAAAGGAAGACATCCACATTCCCTCCATTGCACCAATAGCACCTTCTTTTGCCATTTTTTCCCCTGTAATACTCAGCATGTGATAGATAAGAAAAAAGACCACCGAAATTACCATTGGCATTCCCAATCCACCTTTTCTAATAATAGCACCCAAAGGAGCTCCAATGGCAAATAAAATTATACAAGCAAATGAAAGCGTAAACTTTCTGTGCCACTCTATTTTATGATTGATAATTGTTTCTTCTCTAATCTCTTTTTCTCTGATAATGGCATCAGTTTTAAATTTAGCACTTCGAGCCAAATTAGCTGCTGTTTTATATATCCTTTCTTTTTGAAAACCATTCAATTCAGTATAAAGTGAATCGTATTGCAAGCTTTTATTTAGCATCACCAGAGATTTTTGCTCTAGAGGAGGATTGTAGTTAGAATAACTCTGTTCAAGACTCGTTTCATATTCTTTTTCAGAAACTCCTCTTTTAAATACTAAAGAATCAATAGCAGTATTTAATTGACCAATATTTAGCATTTTATAATTGGTCTTAAACAATTCTTCATCTGTTCTATTGAGTGCAAATTCGGACAAATCAAAACGAATAATTTCCTCTTTAAATTGAGTTCGAGAAAGCGGAAAAGTATTTTTTGCTTTCCTATCTATTTGTTCATCATAACTTCTTCCATTATACAAAGTTAATTCTAAATACCTTTTGTCAGGAGTAAGCACCATAAGTCCTTCTTCGGCTATAATAACAGTTCTATTTCCTTTTCCATTGGAATGATCATAAATTAAAACATTATACAGTTGTTCTCCTTTTGGAGTAGTTTTTTTATCACTTACTCGTATAGTGAAATCATTCAATTCAGAAGAGAAAATACCTGGTTTTATGTCCATTGCTGGTTTTTGTTCACGCACATCATACAAGAGTGATCTACTTTTTAGATTGGCAATGGGCAATAGATAATTAGCGAATAAGAATGCACCAATAGTAAGAAAAAAGACCAAAAAAGCTAAAGGTCTTAGTATCCGTTTTAAAGATATTCCTGCAGATTTAAAGGCGATTAATTCATAATGTTCGCCAAGATTTCCAAAGGTCATTAAGGAGGAAAGTAGGATGGCTAGAGGCAAAGCTAATGGAACTAAACTAGCTGCAATGTATGCGATTAATTCTACAATAACGTACCATTCAATACCTTTGCCCACCATATCATCAATATGCTTCCAAATAAATTGCATCAGCAAAATAAATAGAGCTATGAAAAAAGTTGCAACAAAAGGAGCTGCAAAAGATTTAAGAATAAACTTAGTGATTGTTTTCAAATTGTACTCTTATAGAAAAAATGCATGACAAAGGTAAGGATTGCTAGCAATAAAAAACCTTAACCTCCAATTATGCCGAGCAACTCATTTACTTGAGATTCCCAAAGCAATTTTGATTCTTCTAATTCATCTTCATCAGAGAAATCAGTAATAATTAGACTGGCATCTTTCGTTAATTCGTCAATGCGAATACGTAATTCAAAAAAAGTATCTTCCTCTTCTTCTAACCATCTAAATTTGATGTGAGAGCCTGCTTTTTTAGAAATTAGAACAGCTTCTTCTTCACTTCCTTCCCAAATAAAAGTATAGTTGGATCCTCTAGAATTAACATTGTCTGCAAACCATTCTGAAAGTCCGCCTGGGGTTGCTATAAAATTGTAAAGTATTTTAGGTGAAGATTTTACAGGGAATTCTAAGAGGTATTCTACTTTTTGTGACATATTTAGATGTTCTATAAATACAAAATGATTTAATTGTGCAAGATAGCTAAATTATTTTTAGTGGAAATAAAAATAGATTTAAAAAAAAGATAAAAATATAGTTGTAGAATTAACAATTTACTATATTTGCAGCCTCAAAAAAATGGCGAGGTCGCCTGCCTGTCGGCAGACAGGCTCTCCCGAAGTGTCGGGATGGTTAGAGCGTCGGATCAGGAGTTCAATTCTGAATTAAGGAATTGAATTTTGAGATAAAATATAAATGGCGAGGTAGCTCTCCCGGAGTGTCGGGATGGTTAGAGCGTCGGATCAGGAGTTCAATTCTGAATTAAGGAATTGAATTTTGAGATAAAATATAAATGGCGAGGTAGCTCTCCCGAAGTGTCGGGATGGTTAGAGCGTCGGATCAGGAGTTCAATTCTGAATTAAGGAATTGAATTTTGAGATAAAATATAAATGGCGAGGTAGCTCTCCCGAAGTGTCGGGATGGTTAGAGCGTCGGATCAGGAGTTCAATTCTGAATTAAGAAATTGAATTTTGAGATAAAATATAAATGGCGAGGTAGCTCTCCCGAAGTGTCGGGATGGTTAGAGCGTCGGATCAGGAGTTCAATTCTGAATTAAGAAATTGAATTTTGAGATAAAATATAAATGGCGAGGTAGCTCTCCCGAAGTGTCGGGATGGTTAGAGCGTCGGATCAGGAGTTCAATTCTGAATTAAGAAATTGAATTTTGAGATAAAATATAAATGGCGAGGTAGCTCAGTTGGTTAGAGCGTCGGATTCATAACCCGGAGGTCAGGGGTTCAAATCCCCTTCTCGCTACAAAGCTTCACAGAAATGTGGAGCTTTTTTTGTTTTAAGAAGATTTTATAAGATCGTCGGATCAGGGGTTCATTCCGAAGTTTCGGAACTCCTTCTTGCTACAAGGCTTCACAGAAATGTGGAGCTTTTTTTTTACATGAAATTAATGTAATGTTTTTTTTTACTATAAAATCCCAAATTGTCGTCTGATTAATAGAAAGAATCTCCATAAATATTCTATGGGAATTTTTTTTGTATTAATCTTGTACTACCAAAAAATCTAATTAGAACATATTTACGTATTTAATACTATGGACAAGACATATTACGATCCAAAAGACCTTAAGAAATTCGGCGATATTGCAGACTTTGAACCTAAATTGGCAGAGAAGTTTTTCGATTGGTACGGAGAAGTTTTTAAGGAAGGGGCTTTAACTCAAAGAGAAAAATCATTAATTGCATTAGCTGTTTCTCATGCTGTTCAATGCCCTTATTGCATTGATGCATATACAGAAGATGCTATGAAAAAAGGTGCTAACGAAAGTATGATGATGGAAGCTGTGCATGTAGCAAGCGCTATTAAAGGTGGAGCTACATTAGTTCACGGAGTTCAGATGATGAACAAAGTGAAGAAATTGTCCATGTAATAAAGTTTAAACAAAAAAATAGAGAGTAAAGAATGATAAAATCGCTAAAAGCAAGAGGGGATAAGTTAGCTATTATTAAAAACCAATTGAAAATTTTGGGAGGAGCTCCATTTGATGGAGAATTACCAACTTTTAAAACTCAATTGGAAAAGTTAGGAGAATTTCCTTTAAAACCAACTGGTATAGAGATAATGCAAATTAATGTTGGTTATATGTGTAATCAAGTTTGCAAGCATTGCCATGTAGATGCAGGACCTGATAGGAAAGAAATAATGACCGAGGAGTATCTTCAAAGATGTTTAGATATTTTAGAAGAGACAAAAATTCCTACAGTTGATTTAACAGGTGGTGCTCCAGAAATGAATCCAAATTTTAGATGGTTTGTGGAAGAGGCTAGTAAAATTGGTGTGAAAGAAATCATAGTTCGATCTAATTTAACGATTATAAGAGCCAATAAAAAATATTACGATTTACCTCAATTCTTTAAAAAACATAATGTAAGAGTTGTTTCTTCTTTACCTTATTATCAAGCAGGTAAAACAGATGCGCAAAGAGGGGATGGTGTTTTTAAAAGTTCTATTGAAGCTTTACAAAGTTTAAATGCTGTGGGTTACGGTAAGCCTGATTCTGAATTAAGTTTGGATTTGGTTTATAATCCTAATGGAGCCTATTTGCCCGGAGATCAAGCTCAGTTAGAAATGGAGTTTAAAAATAACTTGAAAAAAGATTTTGATATAGATTTTCATTCTTTATTTGCAATTACCAATTTGCCTATTAGTCGATTTTTAGATTATTTGATGGCAAGCGATAATTATGAGGATTATATGGACAAATTAGTGAGTGCTTATAATCCTGGAGCAGTTAAAGGTGTCATGTGTAGAAATACTATTTCAGTAGATTACGACGGTTATATGTACGACTGTGATTTTAATCAGATGTTGGATATGAAAGTAGCTGATAAAAGCACACAACACATCAAAGACTTTAATTTAGAGAAACTTAAAAAGAGAAATATTTTAATCAATCAACATTGTTATGGATGCACTGCAGGAGCAGGATCAAGCTGTCAAGGTACTGTAGCGTAAGATGATTAACAGTATATTAAAATCCATTTTGATTATGCATTGCATATCGGAATGGATTTTTTATATCAAAAATAATCCATAACCAACTACCGCTCCCAAAACAACAATTAAAACAGGATTTTTTTGCTTGAATCCAAAATAGATAACCGCACTAATGACTGCAACTACTATTGTTTTCCAATCGGTAAAGATATCTCTTCCAAATTGGAGTAAAACAGCCATCATAACTGCTACAGCTCCTACATTTACAGCGTCTAAAAAAGCTGATGCTGCTTTAGAGTTTCTCAATTTTGGGATAATTGGGTTGAGTAGCCAAACAAATAGGAAAGACGGTAAAAATATACCAACTGTAGCTGCTAATGCACCTTTGTATCCATGTAAAAAGTAACCAATAAATGTAGAGGTAGAAAGCACTGGTCCAGGTGTAAATTGTCCTATTGCTACAGCATCTAACAATTGTGTTTTGGTCATCCAACCTAAACGCTCCACTACTTCTGCATCTAAATAAGCAATTAATACATAACCACTTCCAAAAAGTATAGCACCAATTTTCAAAAATGTCCAAAATATACCTTTGGTGGTAATCAACTTTGCAGAAGCTGCTGAAAATAGCGGAAGAAAGAGCGGCAACAATTTTTTTGCATCATTGGAGCTCCTATTTCTGCTCATCAACTCAAAGGATAAACCTATAGCTCCTGCTGCTAAAATGGCAATGACTTCACTTAGTCCAAAAACGGCTGCTACGAGGACAAAAAAAGCAAGAACTAAATGGTAATTTGTTCGGATGGCCTTGCTACCTAATTTAAAAATTGCATTTAAGATGATAACTAAAACTGCTGCTTGAATTCCATAAAAAAGTGGCTCAACAGCAGGTAATTTACCATAATTGGTATAAAAGACAGCTAAAATTAAAGTAAGAATAGTAGCTGGTAGAATAAATGAAATACCGGCAACAAATAATCCTAATATACCACCTCTGTGAAAACCACAGTGCATTGCCATTTCGGTAGAGTTAGGGCCTGGTATTAAGTTAGTAGCGCCTACCATATCTAAAAAATGCTGGCGATCCATCCATTTTCTTTTGGTCACCACTTCTTCTTCCATCATTCCAATATGAGCTGCAGGTCCGCCAAAGGCAATAAGACCTAGTTTTGAAAATAACGCAGCTATTTCTCCTAATTTTCCCATTCTACTGGCAAAACTAATGGTTTAAGTGCATTGATACCAGCTTTTATTTTTCCATTGTGAACCATTTTGTAATTTAGCAGTCTTAATTATTTAATAAATGGCTACGAACGTAGGAATACCTAAGGGAACAAGAGATTTTTCGCCAACTGAAATGTTACGAAGAAATTATATTTTTGATACAATTAAAGGAGTATTTCAAAAATATGGCTTTATGCCCATTGAAACTCCTGCAATGGAATTGATGGAAACTTTAACCGGTAAATATGGAGAAGAAGGCGATCGATTAATTTTTAAGATCTTAAATAGCGGTGATTATTTAGCTAAAGCTGAAGAAAAGCCATTAAAAGAAAAAAATAGCAATGCATTAATTAAGAGTATTTCTGAAAAAGCTCTTCGCTATGACTTAACCGTTCCTTTTGCTCGATATGTGGTTCAACATCAAAATGATATTACTTTTCCATTTAAGCGCTATCAAATTCAGCCAGTTTGGCGAGCCGATCGACCACAAAGAGGTAGATATAGAGAGTTTTATCAATGTGATGCCGATGTAGTAGGTTCTGATGCTTTAATTCATGAGGTGGAATTAATCTTAATTTTTGATGAAGTGTTGAGTGCTTTGAAAATTCCTTCCTTTCAAACTAAATTAAATAATCGCAAGATACTAAGTGGAATAGCTGAAGTGATTGGTCAGCCTGATCAATTAATAAATATAACTGTAGCCATTGATAAATTAGATAAGATTGGCAAAGACAAAGTACTTGCCGAATTGATGGATAAAGGAGTAGAGCATATTGATCAATTAGAACCATTGTTCAGTTTGAAAGGAAGCAATAGAGATAAAGTGGAGACGATGAAAAAATTCCTTGCAACTTCTGAAATTGGATTAAAAGGAATTGAAGAAATTGACTATTTGCTTAATTACATCGATAATACAGAATTGCAAAATGCTAACTTAGTTTTTGATGTTACTTTAGCGAGAGGACTGAATTATTATACGGGAGCAATTTTTGAAGTGGCTGCCGATAATGTGAGTATAGGAAGTATTTGTGGTGGTGGAAGATATGATGATTTAACTGGTGTTTTTGGATTGAAAGATGTTTCTGGCGTTGGTATTTCTTTTGGTGCTGATCGTATTTATGATGTATTGGAAGAGTTAAATTTATTTCCTGAAATCAATAGCGAAACAACTCAAATTTTATTTATCAATTTTGGTGTAGAAGAGGAAGCATATATCTTTAAATTGGCGATGCAATTGCGCAAAAAAGGAATAAATACAGAAGTGTATCCCGATGCAGCTAAAATGAAAAAGCAAATGAAATATGCTGATAGTAAAGGTATCCCTATGGTAGTGATGATAGGAAGTGAGGAGTTAAAAAATAATCGACTTTCACTAAAAAATATGCAAAGTGGTGAACAAGAACAACTGAGTGTAGAACAATTGTTAGAAAGATTTTAAATTATGGGGAAAAAAGTATTTTACATTAGCAAAGAGCGTTTAACAATTTCAAAAATAGCTGAAATTATTGAGGGAGATTATATCATTGAATTGAGTAAGGAGTCTAAAGAAGCTATTATAAATTGTAGAGCTTATCTAGATTTAAAAGTAGAGCGCAGCGAGTCACCAATTTATGGAATTAACACAGGCTTTGGTTCTCTATGTGATACGGAGATAGAAAAATCTGATTTACAGAAATTACAGAAGAATTTAGTGATATCTCACGCCTGTGGAATGGGGGAGAAGGTTCCCAATATGGTAGTGAAATTGATGTTGCTCCTAAAAGTTCAGAGTTTATCTTATGGTCATTCGGGTGTTCATTTAAAAACAGTCGAACGATTAATTGAATTTTTTAATAATGAAATATATCCCATCATCTATTCACAAGGTTCGTTAGGTGCATCTGGCGATTTAGCTCCTTTGGCGCATCTATCCTTACCCTTATTAGGCTTAGGAGAAGTTAATTTTCGTAAGATGAAAATAAGTGGTGCAAAGCTTAATGAAAAGATGGGTTGGGAGCCTATTGTTTTGCAATCCAAAGAAGGATTGGCACTCTTGAATGGAACTCAATTTATGAGTGCATATGCTTCATATATTTTGTTTAAATTGAGAAGGTTATCTGCTATTTCGGATGTTAATGCGGCTATGTCTATTGAAGCTTATGATGGTAGAATAGAAGCCTTTGATCCTTTAGTTCATGAAGTTAGGCCACACAATGGACAAAAAGTGACCGCTAAAAATATTCGATTAATTTTAGAAGGTAGTGAATTGATTCGTAGAGAAAAAGCGCATGTTCAAGATCCTTATTGCTTGCGTTGTGTTCCTCAAGTTCATGGAGCTTCTAAAGATGCTATAGCATACGTAAATCAGGTAGTAGAAACGGAGATTAATTCTGTTACCGACAATCCATTGATATTTGAATCGGCGGATAAAATATTATCAGCAGGGAATTTTCATGGACAACCATTAGCTTTGGTAATGGATTTTATTGCTATTGCTATGGCAGAATTAGCAAGTATTTCAGAACGAAGAGTGTATAAGCTGGTCTCAGGTCAACGAAATTTACCGGCATTTTTAGTAAATAAACCCGGTTTGAATTCAGGATTTATGATTGCTCAATATGCTGCTGCTTCAGCTGTTAGTCAGAATAAACAATTGTGTACGCCTGCTTCTGTAGATACGATTGATTCAAGTAATGGGCAAGAAGATCATGTAAGTATGGGAGCCAATGCAGCAACTAAAGCTTATAAAGTTTTAGAGAACTTAGAAAATGTTTTAGGAATAGAATGGTTTGCTGCTAGCCAAGCTTTTGAATTGAGAAATGCCAAAGAAGGCACTTCAAATTTTCTAAAAGAATTATTAAAAAACTATCGCAAAGAAGTTGATTTTGTGAAAGAAGATATTGAAATGTATCAATCTATTCAAAAGACAGTTACTTTCTTAAAAAGTAGAAATATTCGTTGTGAATTGGATGGTGCTATTACTGTTTTGTTGGATTAAATTCCAATCTCTAACTGAAAACGTACATACCAATTTTCTTTATTTGTTTGATTAACCATTTTTAATTGTTCATTGGTTACTTCTGTTTGAAGTTTAAATGAATGCTCTTTAATATATTTAGTCAACCCAAAACTGTATTGATTACTTTCTGCTAAAAAAGTCTTCACTTCATTGTCTGGCGTGCTGTATGAATATCTACCTATCAACTCAAAATCATTTTTAAAGAGATAACTTAATTGAGCATCATAACCATTTCCAACAATGGCATAAGTATAGTCTAAACTGTCTATAGGATTAAATGAAACTGCTTTTGCGGCATCTCTTTGCATAAATGCTGTTTGAAATGCCCACCCTTGATATTTTAGAATCGCATCAACAAAAATGGAGGTTAAATCAGTTGGTTCAAACATTTCTTTTCCTCTTTGACCTTGAGTTCTAATGGCATTATCATTAAAGTGAAAAGCTCCTGAAAGCATTAATTTCGGTTTTATTTCTCTCACCAAATCTCCTTCAAAATAAGCCCCATTAGCGGTAAAATCACCAAAGGGGTATACTTCTAGTTTTCCTGTGTAAGCTAAACCCATATCTTTTACTTGATTAAAGTTTCTGCCTTCACCTGAAGTGATGGAGGTTTTGATGGCATAGCCAAATTTGTTGGTTCTAGTTTGATAATAATCGAATAAAAATCCAATATCTCTGTCAATATTAAACCTAGAATTATTAATCGATCTATCAGTTAATTGTAATGAACCTGAAGAAGTAATTCTTTGCAGATTGCCTGGTATTTTGGCTTGACCAAAACCAATTTTAAAGTGTTTGTTAGCTTGATAAAATGCGACTGCATCATACAAAATATTTATATTCTGATCTTCTTTTATACTACCAATATCTTTAGCCGAAAAAGCTAATTCTATTTTATAAGTGAATTTTGGGTTAAATGCGAAACCGTTAAATTTTAATCGCATTCTTCTTACTTCGGCATTCAAATAATTATCTTCTCCTTCATTAGCCACAAAGGTTGCCCTGCTTTGAATTCTAAAACCCAAATTAACTTTAAAAGTGCTGTCAGCAGCAGTGATTCCTATACCTTTTTTAGAACTAAAAATTAATCCATTGGTATTTTTTGATTGAGTAGTCCTTGTATCTATTTTTTGGGCAATGCTATCTAATCCTGAGATTAGGAAGATATATAATAATACTTTATTAACCGTATTCATCAATCTATTCTTTAAAAGTCAAAGTTATGAATTAGAATTTTCTCAAAAATTGACTGAGATCAATGGTAAAATCTAATCCTACAAGGAATTTGTGATACTAAGCAAACATACATAGAAATAATTACTATTTGCGAAAGATATAAATTCAGGAAAAAGTAGCAGCTAATTATTTATAATTTGAATTGGAGTGTTAAATATAAATTTCTTGGTTCTGCAGGAATAATTCCTGACTGGATAACCTGCGGCTCTTCGAGTGAAATAGTAGCTATTCAATAGATTATTAATTCCTGAAGAAAGACTAAAATATTTTTTGAACTGATAAGATGCTGTAAAATCCATTACGGAATAAGAAGGGATAATGCCATTTACAGCCTCAGCAGTTGATATAGAATTGGTAGCATCAGTAAAGTGCTCTTGCGTGTAGGAAAACTGATAATTCAGTTTTAATCTTTTATAAGTGTAACTAATACCTGTTTTAAAAATTATTGGCGGGACTAATTCCACTTTATTTCCATCAATAGCTGAATTTTCACTATTGATATATTTTGCATCCATTAAGGAGAAATTAGAAAATACACTCAACCTTTGGTTTGGCTTATTGATTTTAGTTAATTTAAATAGATCTACTTCAAAAAATGTTTCTATTCCATAGCTTTTAGAATCGGATATATTTGTTCTTAATTGATAGTAATTAAAGAGTTTTTGATCTTGAACCAAGATACTGCCTATTCGATTGTTATAACTTAAAAGAAATGCACTAAAATCAAAATAGATGATGCCTTTATAATTTCCTCTCAAGCCAATATCCGCACTGTAACCGGTTTCATCTTTTAAGTTGGGATCTACCTTTGCATTTGGATTAACAATACGCATATCGTTAAAATTGATTGAACGATAATTTTGGGAGAAGTTTGCATAATACTCTAAATTTTCATCAGTTTTGTAAGATGTCCCAATACCTGCCAATATAAAATTTCTATTGTTATTTCTATTGTCTTGGATGTTATTTTCAAACAATATATTTCCAGCTAAATCAGTTGACTTTACTTTGTAATAACCTTTAGAACGCGTATCAATATACTCAAAACGCAAACCTGGAGTTACACTCCATTTTTTTGAAAGGTAAAAAATATTTTCTGCGAATAAGGCCACGTTTTGACTTGGGAAATCATAATCAGAATGCTCTAAGTTATTTGGTCTTAAATAGGAGAAATTAGCATCATTACCATCACTACCATTTCCTTGTTTTCTATCTGTAAATCCATGATAATATCTTGCACCAACTAATATTATCGAGGTATTTTTTATAAAATCATACCGATGTATAAGTCGCACTTCTGATCCAAAATTAGTAAAGTCATCTTTCAATAAGTTTCTTTCACCAAGAGGATCAACTCTATTAATACTTCCTAGAAAACCTAAAGCATCTCTTCCGGCAACTAATGAAAATGTTCTACTGTTCAGCGTAGTTCTATCATTAATTTTATAATTGTAATTAATTGCTGCTAAGTTCCAATCTACCTGAAACCAATTTCTATCTCTAATGGATTGTTGTGGATCTTCTTGAAACTTTCTATCTGTAAGTCCACCTGCTTGATGAGCAAGGTAATGCATATAAGTATATTCTACTCCTATTTCCATTTTAGGATTAATTTGATATCTAAGATTAGCATGAGCTGTTTGCACATTAAATTCAGAATTTTCTCTCCAACCGTTACCTGTTTTATACTGATAAAAGGTATAATATTTCCATTTTCCACTTTTACCACCAATACTATTAAAAGTGTTGAAGAATCCAAAAGAGCCAACTGTTTGTCGGCTTATTAATTCTAATTTTTTATTTTCATTTCCATCTTTTAATTTGAAATTGATAAATCCACCAAATTGAGTTCCATATTGTAATGAAGCAGCACCTCTCACGATCTCAATTCTTTCAATTGCTTCAGCTGGAGGAGAATAATAACTTTCAGGATAACCTAAAGCATCAGCGCTCATATCATAACCATTTTGACGGGTGTTAAAATTCGAAACTCTATTAGGATTTAAGCCTCTTCCACCAATACCCAATTGAATTCCTGCACCATCATTCTCCCAAATATTTAATCCTGCTACTTTAGCATAGATTTGACGGCTATTATTGGTGGCTTTATTTGCCGCCACATTGTCCATATCTATTACTTCAGATTTTTTTCCTGCATAGATTGCAGTTCCTTCAACACTTTTTAGTTGGCTTATGCCGAAATTGTTATCTTTTTTAGAAGCTACAGTTACCTCCGAAAGGTTTTGCTCAAATGGTTTGATGTCAAAATTAATATTTAAAGGTATTATCGCATTTTTAGAAGTTATTTTAATGCGTTTAATCTCAGTTTGAAAATTTTGTTTGAAAACTGAAATAGTATAGTTTCCTGCTTTATCAAAATATAGTAAAAAATTACCTAAACTATCTGTCAACGTTTTTCTTTGAGTTTCCACAACTATAATTTCTGCTTGCGATATGATTTGATTATTAGAATTTACAGTACCATTGACCATTAGATTTTGGGCAATTGAACAATTCCAAATGATAAAAAGAAAAAGTAATGATGATATATTTTTAATTCGTATCATTTTAAATTGGAATTAAAGGGTAAAATCCAACTTTTTGGAGCAAAAGATTCTTCAACTTGTGTCAAATCAATCGAAGGGTCAATCATTAATTGAGAAGAAGTGCCATTTAAACTAACATAGCTTTTTACAGATATAATTGGATTTTTAATTCCATTTTGCTGATAATAGTTTTCTAAATAATGAGCAAATTGTAAAATCATATCTGCCTGTGTACTCATCATTTTTTCTTGATTGGCAGTCAAAAAATCATAATTGTTTACTTCCCATTCTCTACCATTGTCTGGATTTTTTACCTTAAAAATGGCATATCCTGCTTTTTCCATTAACATTACTCTCCATGAAAAACGATAACCCTGTTCTGTCCAAAATAAATCACCTGAATAAGCCAAGTATCTAAATGGTAGAGCAATTTGAATTAGGAAGAAGATACTTATTAAAATGATTATTGGATTACTCATTTTTTTAGCTTGGTAGTTATTGTACTGAATCGTTATAGATTTGCTAAAAAGCCCGGTTAATCTATTTTGCCATTTAATATGCCATTCTGCGGGAAAGAATATTATGGTGGCACCTATCATTATAAAAGGAAACATTCCAATTTGAAACAACATATATGTAGCTAAATGAAAAATGATTACAAAAAGGTATGCAATTGATCTATATTTTTTCATCAACAGAAGAAATGGTATCAAAATATCATATAAAGCACTAGACCAAGAGAAAACATAAGCAACCCAAGTTTGTTTGAGCAAAGAACCAATTATTGGTAGATTTGCTTTTGCAGGCAACCATATTTTTAAAGGCAAAGCTTTTGTAATCCAATCTGAATTAAGTTTTGCAATACCTGCTAGAAAATAAACTAATGCCAATTGCGCTTTGAAAATACCAATATAATAGGATGGAATATGAGTGATTTTGTCTGATGGTTTTAGAAAGGTTCTCAAAGAAAAATACCGATCTGCAGGAACAAATAGGAGGAGAAAACTAATGATACTTACAAAATAATAATGATTGAGGTAATTTGTTTTATCTATTAATTCAACATAAGTGAAAGTAGCAAAAGCCAAAATACTTGCAATTCTATAAAATTTACCCAATCCAACAAAGAGAAAGCTTAAACCCATTATAGCAAAGATGGAATACATTCCAATTTCACCTAAAGGTTGAATAAAATCCAATCCAAAATAAGTGAAGTGGAAAGTTGGAGCGATATACAAATCATAAATCCAACCCTTTAAGACAAAACGCAAAACTCCTGCAAACATAATTAGACCAAAAATTAATCTAAAGCTTGCAAGAGAAGCAATGTGTACAGGATGAAATAGAAACTTTTTAATTCGTTCCATTTTCTTAGTTAATCTCCATCATTATCTTGATAGGTTATTAAGATTCCTAATCGCGAAGGAAGGTCGATTTTAATTAGAAGGATGAGTTTTTGAATTTCTTGATAGGCAGTTTCTACACTTGCTTTATTATTAATAATGTTTTGTGATAAAGGAGTTGACAAATTGGTTAAGGCTTGCTTGGTATCTGAAAATTGATTTTTAATAGAATTGTCTAGATCCTCCGCTTGATATTCTATCAAATAATCATCATAACTTTTTCTATTTACACCATCTTCACCAATACCTAAATACATATTTTCCATAGCTTCAATATTTGCTATGGCTAAGGATTTAGAAATGCCACTAAAATAGGCTTCACATTTGGAAGGATAAATAATTCCTAAAGAGCGAATTCCTGCAGGAATACCAATTTTACCATCTCTAAAGTTTTTTTCATAATGTTGATTCCAAGCGTTAGCTAAAATTCCGATAGAACTGCCAATATCAGTGCCCGTTTTGCTTTTAAAATCTTTTGAGTATGAGTTTTCCCAATTTGTTTTAGTTGTTTCTATTAATCTCGTAATTTCTGAAATTAATGTATCCACATAGATAATTCTATTGTTTTGGCTAAGTTGATTTAAAACAGTAGTTGATTCTTGATGAAAAAATAAAAAATCTAAAGCTGGAAAGCCTTTTTGAGGATAGCTATTTACTGTGTTAAGATTGAAGTTACCTGTGTTAATATTATCCTCAATCTTTACTGTATCTGCAGGAAAAGTATTTAAATTATTTCTTAAAGATAAGTTTGCGGCAGGACCAAACTCTAAATAATTAACTTTTTGATAACTAAGATAGATTTTCTCAATTTTTTGTTTGAGATCATCTAAAGTTTGAAGACTTGGAGTAGCTTTAAAACTACTCCAAGTTGTTTTTAATTGATTTGAATTGTCATATAACTCTTGATATGCAGGAATGAAAATATTATCAGCTAAATTTTCAAGCATTTCTGCCTGGTTAAAATTTGCTTCAATGTTCTCTTTTTTATCAGTACAAGCTATAGTAAATAGGAGAAAAGCTGCAATTATTATTGGATGGAGATAATTTTTCATTCTATTGATTATATATTTTAAAGAATATCTTTAACAGCATTCAATTCATATTGATTACTTAATTCAGTTTTTAGGTTATTCAAACCCAGAGGAGTAACTTTCCAAAAATTAGTTCCAATGTGAGTAGCTATTAATGCATCTACTTGATTTAAAGTGTATTTTCCATACTTTGGGTTTGTAAATCTCAAAGCTCTTACAAAGCCAAACATTTCAGAAAGATCTTTCATTATATCGCCATCTGTGCTTGCAGCCAAAGCAGTGTTTATATAATGAATAGCAGCGGAGGCGATAAACTTTTCTAATTCTTGGTTGATATCTTTTGCATATTCATCTTTTAAATCATATTTTTTTTCTACGATGGCTTGACGAGTATTTTTGAAAGCATTCATAATCTTTTCAATCGCATTGGTGTTAGCATTTATTTCTTCACTATATTCCGCCCAATATTTTGCGATTCCACTTCCATTATAATTTTCAGTAAAATCTTGTGGAGCTCCATAATATCCAAAAGCCTCATCTAGATAGTGTTCCATTGCAGTGTAATTTTCACCGCTTACTAAGTTAGTATTATCTACTTGATTGCCAATTTTATCATCTGTAGTGTATACATTTGTGATTTGATAAAAAAGTACAGCACCCATCAAGCCTTTTTCAAATATTTGAGTAAATACATAACCGCTATCATTTACTAAAATAGTTTTATTATCTGCTCTAGTCAATAATCCTGCTTGACCATCGGTAGCTGTAATGTTCGCAGCACCATTTACACTTGCATTGGCAGCTTCAGTCAAAAGGTTTTGAAAGTAAACAACATCAGGCGCAAATGTTTTATTTTCTAATTGATTAGTTGAAGTAAAACTGAAATTTCCATTACCATTTCCACCTGTATTAGCGAACATAGCTAATAAATCAGCAGAATTTATTTGGGCACCTGCATCAGCAGTCTTTAACTTATTTTTTATTTCACCAATTTGATTTAATCTATTTGTTTGGCCTGTGTAAGAAACTGAAGAAGCTCCATTTCTACTAAATTCATAATTTTTTGGAGTGTTTAAAGAAACATCTGACTCTACTTTTTTTTCTTCTTTATCACAAGCTGTAAGCCCAAATATTACTGCAGATGCGATGATTAACGTCTTAAATTTTAATCTTGTATACATAATTTATTTTCTTATTTTTATTTAAACTAATTCTAAATAAAGAATTCCTGCTGCAAATTTAGTAGTGAAGAAAGGGATATACAATACCATTTATAGGGTATTTTTGGGTGTTTTTGATATTATAACAGGTAAATAATGATAATTTAATTGAAAAATAATGGATTTAGAGTAGCAGAGAGTTCTTTAAATGGTAGTCAAATTTGATAGAAAATTGATTTAAGAGATACATTATGAGGAGGGTGTAAATAAATGTTTAATTTTTCATCAAAAGATTGATTATAAAAATAGAAAGTAGTTTCTTTGCATTCCTTTTTGAGAAAGGAAATAAAGATTAATTTCTTTTAAATGGTCGAGTATCCGCCTCAGGCGAGATGGATAGATCATTCCGTTTGAAGAGCGGAACGGTAAAAGGTTCTAAAAGTATTGAAAGGTAAGTAATTCGTTGAATGAATTATAATTAATGGTCGGTATCCGCCTAAGGCGAGATGTATAGAGCAATAATAAATGGTCGAGTATCCGCCTAAGGCGAGATGTATAGAGCAATAATAAATGGTCGAGTAGCTCAGCTGGATAGAGCATCTGCCTTCTAAGCAGACGGTCACAGGTTCGAATCCTGTCTCGATCACTAGAGAATGGAATCCCATTTTGCATTGCAAAATGGGATTTTTTTGTTTGACAAAGTGTGAAGCTTGCTTCTAAACTTTGGGAAACAAAAAAATCCTAAAATTTCTGAAAGAAATTTGGGATTCTATTTTGACCTCGGAGCACAAAGGAAAGACGACCGAAGCGAGTAATCCTGTCTCGATCACAGAAGCCCTGAATTTTCAGTGCTTTTTTTGTTTAGATTTGGATGATGTACACCACTTATATTTTACATTCATTATCACATGATAGATATTATATTGGTCACACATCTAATATAGAAGATAGGTTGATTCGTCATAATTCAGGCAGGAGTAAATATACTAAACATGGAATTCCGTGGGAATTAATTTATTCTGAAGTGTTTTATACAAAGACTGAAGCCTATCAAAGAGAGCTTGAAATTAAAAAGAGGAAATCACGAATTTACATTGAAAAATTGATATCTGGATAGAGCATTCCGTTCCATCGGAACGGAACGGTCACAGGTTCGAATCCTGTCTCGATCACAGAAGCCCTGAATTTTCAGTGCTTTTTTTGTTTAGATTTGGATGATGTACACCACTTATATTTTACATTCATTATCACATGATAGATATTATATTGGTCACACATCTAATATAGAAGATAGGTTGATTCGTCATAATTCAGGCAGGAGTAAATATACTAAACATGGAATTCCATGGGAATTAATTTATTCTGAAGTGTTTTACACAAAGACTGAAGCTTACCAAAGAGAGCTTGAAATTAAAAAGAGGAAATCACGAATTTACATTGAAAAATTGATATCTGGATAGAGCATTCCGTTCCATCGGAACGGAAAGGATCTCGAGCGGCAGCGAGTAATCCTGAAATTTCTTTATTTCAATCTAAATGACCTATTTAGTGATACTCTTTTCAAAAGCGATGGCAAAAAAAAGAATTAATTTGGTGCTTATTGTGTTATTCAATCAGTAGGAAATTCTTGAAATTTAACAAAGCCAAAAACTTCAATTTGATTTTTATTGATCCTGAAAACAATAGTGTAACCCTTAAAAATAAAATCTCTGATTGAATCGTCTTTAAAATAAATTGATTTTCTAAACATCAAAGGATGTGAAGGAATTGTTTTTATCTTTTCTAATATTTCTCTTTTAAATTTTTTAGCGGCAGTTGGGTTATCTATTGAAATATATTTTATTTGTCTTTCAAGTCTAAATACAAAAGTGTCTTTAAATAGAATTTTCATACTTTCAAATTATATCATCTAATCTACTTTCAAGTTGATTTTGTGATAAAAAATTAGGATTTCCGCTCAGAATTTCATCAAGTTCTTTTTGAAGGTATTTCTGAGTCTTAATAAAGTCTTGATCTTCACTAATAATTTCAATTTCTTCCTTGTTGAATTTACTCAATAACCATATAAACCTCTCGTAAACCTTATCGTTTATTTTTAATTGTATTGTGCGCATAACAATCCATTTTTTACAAATTTACAAAAAGAAATTTGTGATTGCATACCGATTGTTTATTTTATAGTCTATGCCACTCCTTAAAATAATACTTAGGCACTCCACTTTGCTTTATTTTGACCTCGGAGCACAAAGGATCTCGAGCGTCAGCGAGTAATCCTGAAAAATTCATAAGCGAAGGCAAACAAAAAAATCTTAAAATCTGTGAAACAGATTTGGGATTTCATACCGATTGTTTATTTTATAGTCGTTGCCACTCCTTAAAATAATACTTCGGCATTTCGCTAAGCTTTATTTTGACCTCGGAACGCAAAGGATCTCGAGCGGCAGCGAGTAATCCTTGTCTCGAAAACTATTTTCTGAAGCTTGCTTCTAAACTTTGGGAAACAAAAATATCCTAAAATCGTATTTCGACACGAAGCTTCGTGTTGGCTCAATTGTTTTGTAAAAGTCAAACTCCCACTATTTTAGTCGGAGCGGTCTACTCAATTGCAAGCAGTTTTTATTCCGTTTGTTCTATTTTTTCCGCTTCTTTGAATTTTCCAGAATCATTATACAATCCTAAATTTTCATTTTTTTCAATCAGATAATATTCTCCATGATTATTTTCGTAATCATATCGAATTATTCCGTTTTCTATTTTTTTCTTAAAAACTTCTTCTTTCATTTCTCCGCCATCTCCTGCTAATTTGCTTTTTGGATAAATTGATTTCATAAACAACTTCCCATTTTCTTTGACTAAATATTTTTTGTTCGGAAGCATAGCGTCATTGTCAAACCAAGAGTTTAATATTTCTCCAGTGACTTTGGCCGTATTCATTTCAGTCGAGGCTTCTTTTGTAGCTCCTAAAATTTTCACATTCAGTTCTGGCGTAAAGTGAGTAGTTGCCCAAGCTCCATTTCCAGGTTCTTGTCCAGGCAAAAAGTAAAAAATCCAAACTTTAACATAATCGCTTCTGCTGTCTTTAATTTCTAAAGCAATGTTTTTTAAGTCGGCTTCACTTATTTCTTTTTTTAATCTGATTTCAAGGTTTGTTTTATTAAACGCTCTGTCAGTATTTTCATTTATTATTGTGTAGTCATATTTAGGTTTATTATTACAAGAAATAATAAAAGTCAATAATATAATTTGAAATATTTTTTTCATCGGTTTTGATTTTGGTTTGAGTATTCCCAAATTGCTGGCAATGATTAATGTTAAAAGGGTTGGACTTTAGACAAAGATAAACTTTGCGGTTTACTAATTAGCAAAAACTGCTTTGTAGTTTTGAGATTTTCTTTTCTACAAAATTCGCTTGCGAATTTTACGGAGTATCAACGAGTAAATAAAATTTCTTAACCCGCTGACTCACTATGCACTATATTTAATGTTAGCAAGTCGTTTTTTTATGCTAAATTCTTCCATGCATCATTTATTGAATACTCATTCCCTCTCAACATTCGATTATGTGAGTTTATAACTATTTGTTTATGAATGTCAAGAGTTTCAAAAGTTTGTTTAGTCAATGGGAAAAGATTGATATAATCAGCAATAAATACACTAACTAAGGAAAAACAGTACTTGAGATTTAAAGTCGTTAACTGCTTGAATTCTTCTTGCTGTTTACTAAACATATTCTCAAATTGAAATACTGACACTTGAGAAGGATGGGCATAAAGTGAAAAGTAATTATAGATATGTTCAAAAATTTCTTTCTTTAAATTCATAACATCGGCCATATCTTGCCAACTTAAGAAGACAACCTCTTTGTCATCAAACTTTATCTTGTAATCTTTCTTTTTTAATTGAGTATCAATTTTACCTTGGTTTTTTTCATCTAAACTTTTATATAGAGCAGTCTTCTTTATCTCTTTTTCAATTTGGGCTATTTGTTTTTTTTCAGACTCTAATTTCTTAGCGTTTTCAGTTCCTGTAGCAAAAGACTCAAACCTTTGTCTGTATTTTAGACCTGAGCTAACCCATAGTCCATAAATTATAGATTTTTCATCTGGTGTATTCGTATTTCTAAATATCAAGTGAAAAAATTGAAACAGTTTCATAAACATTTCTAGTGAGTGAAGCTATAATGGTTGGATCAATAATCTTATTCATCTTAGTACCGTTTTTTGCTTCATATCCAACACCTTCTACCAACTTTCTTAAGTGAGTTAACTTGTTGAACATCATTTGATTTATAAAAACTGCATCTTTATTTGCGTAACTCGTTATTGGGTCTTTATGGTGAAGGTCAATAACATTGAAAAGATGTTCTAAAAAAATATCAAATACTTCAAAACAATCATCAATATTTTCCATTAAGCCTAGCCTCAATGTATCCATTCTCAGTTTTTCTTTTGTCATAATTTTAATTTGTGATGAATGCTTGCTAACGATTAGTATATGGCTCGTAGCGTGCAAATTAGCGATAACTATTCGGTTAAGCACGAGCCGAATTTTTAAATTTTTCTTATTATCTTTCTTTCTCAATAAGCCAAATTTAAAAATTTGGCGACCTCGAAAAGTGCCTGAAACATTGGGTTAAGCACCAATTGCCCTATTGTTTTTATACGTTATTGGCAACTGGCTATATGCGCAACACTTTCGCAACCTTGTTTTCGACATTATCGATTGATATAAAAAATGGAACAATATCTGGGTCAATCCACCTTATTAAATCATAAAGTTTTTCTCTTATCATCAAAATTTCGCTACAATCAATTACGTTCCCATTAAAACACAAAGGCTCGCAATGATTTACTCTATTCCGAAATTTTCTCAATTCATCGAGCTTTGAATAAATACTGGCTCTATCTTCGTCGTTCGGTTTGTTAGAAAAAACCTGAATTGGTTGACCGCCAATTAATGCATAATGGTGGCTCAAAAAGAAAGCTAACCAAAATCCAAAATTTTGGTCAGAAATTATTTTACCACTTGTGATAGGAATTCCACGTCGATTTAATTTGTTCTCAGCTTTCATTACAGAACGTCTCAAAAAATAATTAGAATTACTCAAGGAACTGTTCCTCATAAATCCATTCTTTTGAGTGATTATCCAATCGGTATCTATAAAATAGCTTGTCAGTTGTAAATTAAGACTATTTCTCAAAATCACTTCAAATTGTGTCAAAAGCGGATGTATTGCCTGTGCCAATCGTATATTACCGTTATACAGACGTTTGGCTCTATCTTTATCATTATTAGTTGCTAGCAGATATCGGTTGTATCTGGGACGAGATTAGTATTTATTCCGTAATTCATATTTCATATAGAACGCAATATCCGAAATATTTCGTATATTTGTATCATACAGACTTGATAAAGCCTCTTCCTTTTTTGGAACGTAATCAAGTAAAAGATTAAAAAGGAACTCATTAATTTGGGTTCCTTTTGTTTTTTTTAGCTTGTTGCCAACAACTGTATAACCACTCCTTTTACAGTTATTTAATCCATCAAAAATAGAAATAAATTTTCACTTGATTCATTAATATGATTCATTTTTAATGATTTATCCAATTTTAAACGTTTCTTAACCGTTAGTAATGAATAAGGGGATTACATTAACAATCATAGTTTAGAAAAAAGTATTATGCAAAAAAAAAGCGAAAAATTTAGAATTTTTCGCTCTTTTTTATATTTCTATATCAATTCTACAATTTCTCTTCTCTTGGTAGCTGTCCTTCTTGTGAAGCAGTTGCCAAGTCTCTATCCATATCGTATAAATTGTTGTTGTCTTTTAATTCGTTAGAGGCTAAGTCATATCTATCCAATAAATCATTAACCAATGCTTCTTCTTCAATTTGTTCTTTTACGAACCATTGTCCGAAACTAAAAGTGGCCCAATCTTTTTCTTCATGTGCTAAGTCAACTATTTTATCGATTTCAGCTGAATTGTCAATTTCATGCTTTAAAATCTTTTTAAAACAATCTGAAATACTTTTTGGATTGGTAGGTGCTGCATCTATCGCTTCTATTTTTGCACTACCACCTCTATCATTGATGTATTTTAATATTTTGAACATATGGTCACGCTCTTCATTGGCGTGCTTGTATAAAAAAGTAGAAATGCCGGCAAAACTATTTACTTCAGCCCATGAAGCATAAGACAAGTAAACTTGTGCTTGAAAAGCTTCTCTTGTCATTTGGGTGTTCAACAATTTTTCCATTTTATTTGAAATTCTCTTCGTCTTCATAATTCTTTATTCTTTGATTAAGCTTAACATTATGCAAGCTTAGTACCAAAGTGGATGAAATATATCTTTAAATTTATGCCTCTGTAAAATAATAAGTTGAAGTAATCAATAGATAATGTAAACATTTTGTCTTGTTGCCTTTTTTCTACAAAAGGGAAGGAAATTTTTTCTCTAAAAAAAAGAGGAGCAAATTTATTTGCTCCTCTTTTTAAAACTTGGATTGATCTGATTTATTTTACCAACTTATATAAATCTATTTCTTTAGTTGTACTATTGATAAGTTGTAATTGATAAACACCTTGTGCCCATTTGGAAGCATTTATTTTTGCCGAATTTCCTGTATATATTAATCGGCCTTTCCATATCAAACACTTTAATTTCAGCAGCAAAATTTAAATTCTCAATATAAATCCAATCTTTAATAGGGTTAGGGTAAATATTGATTTGCAAATCTGTATTTCTGATTGAAACCAATTGGCTGTATTCAAATTCTCCATTAAAATCTGTTTGTTTTAATCTATAATAAGAAACTCCTATAAAAGGATTATTATCTTTTGAATCATATTTTTTATATGTGCTGCTGTTTCCCGCACCTTTTATTGTTGCAAATTCAATCCAATCTTCTCCGTCAGTACTTTTCTCTAAGGTAAAGTAATCGTTATTGATTTCCGAAGATGTTTCCCACTCTAAATTCACTACTTTATTATGCAATCTTGCTCTAAAATCTAATAATGTAATGGGTAGTGGGTTGGCAGCTGTAGAACTCGCTAACGTAAATGGACTAAATGAATTTACTGCATTTTGAGTGATGACTGTTCCTGCAGTATTTGAACCTGTAGTTGATCCATTTCCATGATCTTGCCATTGCGTTCCATTCCATCTGGCTACTCTTAAATCACTTAAATTGGTAACACCACAACTTCTTTCATTCCACCCTAAAGTGACTTTCACAGCTGAATTTCCTGCTGTTCTGTCCAAAATCCAATATTCGCAACCACTCACATGGTCTAAGCCTGTACCCAACATACTTCTATCATATTTAGCTGGTTTCACACTATCTGGATTTAATTTGTAATATCTTGCCTTAAAAGCATGACTTACTGCAGATGGAGCTGTTATTGTAATTGGTCTTAACTGACTACTATCTCCCACCGGGAAGGTAAAAGCAGTGTTGCCAAATTTCTCCGCTGCACCTGCTATATAACAGCTGTCTGATGCAAATGCCCATTTAGCATTTTCTCTAAAAACAATCTGATTGTCTTCATTATAGATTCTTCCTTGTTCAAATATCAACGAATCTGTAATTCTAATTTTTCCATTGATCACATTTAATCCTTTTGGATTATTCATAATCATATCTTGCAAGGTCACTTGTGTTACGGAATTCCATGTAGATAAATCTTTACATGTACTTATCTCAACTCTTGCAGCATTTGGGAATAAATTTCCATTGTTAATTACTGATCCATAAATTTTTAGATTAGTGGTGACATTCATATTCAAATTCGCGCCTGCTCCGATTTCTAACCCGTAAATACGTTTATAATTATCCATTATTGGATAAGTTCCAACTCCACCAGGAATCACGGCAATGGAACCACCATTAGGTGTGCCATTAGACCAGTTGCCGGCATCTTCCCAATTGGTATTATTTCCTAACCAATTAGTGCTAGTAGGTGTAAAAATGGGTTCAAATTCTAATGGTGGATTGTCTAAAATCTCAATTGAATTAGAACCTAAAGTTGAAATAGTACATTTTCCATAATCTGGAGTTAAAATACAGCTTACTTCATCACCTTTTTTAAGCGAATAATTTTCATAAATGCTACTGTCTAATCCTACATTTACACCATTTAGTTTCCACTGATAAGATGGATTAAAACCTGCATTTTCAGTGATGGCTTTAAATTTGCCATTTGCAGCAGTACCAATAGTAAAATCATTGGCAGCGCTTCCAACATCAGATAAACTCATGTCGATATAAAGTGGTAAAGTAGGAGTGACAGCACTAGTATATACTAATTCTCCATTTTTTCTGTAGTAAACCACATTGGCAATCACATCAATTCTGAAAATATCGTTAGCGCTATAGGTTCCAAAAGTTCCTTTGTTGCTTCCATTTTCATAGATTCTTAAATTTCCTCTATTGAGATAGAATGAGTAATCAATATCTCCATAACTACTAGAGGTATTCTGATTGTTTAAACCCACCATCAAATTGGTGCTGATGGATGGTATTAAAAACTGCATAAAATCATTGTTATTTACATCGTTGGCTGAAAATGCCATACCATCAAAATTATTAACTCCGCTAGGCTTACTTACTGAATTTCCTGAAATTAAAACATTATCTTCCAAATTCCATAAGGCATCTACTAATGCATATTGACAACTGTTTGCCACTGGGCCTTCATTGTTGATTTGTAGTCTAACAAAATCACCAAAAGGAACTTCTGTAATGTCTATATTATTAGAGATAACCATGGTGTCTAAACCACATCCTGTCGCTCCTACTATAGATAATTCAGAGGAGATTCTATCTCCATCTGATAGGGACAGATTAGAGTAACCTGCACTATCTATTCCTACTAAGGTTCCATTTAGTTTCCATTGATAACTTACGTCTGTTGCACCATCAATAAATGCTGCGAAATTTCCATATAAACCATTGTAAACAGTAATTTTTTCTAAAGTAGCTCCTATAGATAAAATACTTAAATCGACAAATAGGGGAAGAGTAGGAGCAATAGAACTTGCATAAAGCAATTTGCTATTTTTATAATATTTTACTTCATTATTTAAAACAGCAATTCTTAATGTATCTCCTGTTTTATAACTCCCAATACTTGCTTTGTAAGAACCATTTTCATAAATATTCATACTTCCATTAGAAATTAAATAAAATGCATAATCGATATCCGTATAACTCACATTTACGTTGACCGCATTCAATCCAATCATTCTACTTTTATTGTTTTCTTTTACAATGGTTTGCATAAATCCGCCATTTTCTACTTTATTAAAAGAAAATGCACCTGCATCCCAGCCATTGTTTGAACCTACTTTTTCTACATTATTACTTCCTGCTGTTTTTAATGAGCTAATAGTCTGCCATGCTACTTCTTCAGTCGCAAATAGACATGAGAAGCGAGTAATAGAATCATTTCTAATTGAATATAAAACATCATCGATAATGCTTTGCTCATTAATTATTACTCTGTTAGAGCCTTTAATTGTATCAGGAGCACAACCAACTGTATTTTTAAGCATTACATCACATGAAATAGTGTCGCCTGCAATAGTATTTGTATTCAAATAATTAGGGTTATCAGTTCCTACATTAACACCATTTAATTTCCATTGATAACTTACGCTATCTGCTCCATCTACAAATGCAGAATAGAAACCACTTGTAGCATTGTTCACTACTATATCCTTAAATGTTCCTCCAATGGTTGCAATACTATAATCTACATATAACGGCAGAGTAGGAACATTAATACTGCTGTAAATAATATTACCATTTTGCATATACCGTACGGTACTTCCTACCACTACTATTTGCATGGTATCTCCAGTAGTATAAGCTCCCCAATTACCTTTGTTAGAGCCATTTTCATATATAAATATGGCACCTCCCGAAGTTAAATACAAGGCGTAATCGATATCTGTGTAACTTACATTCGTGTTCACTGCATTTAATCCTATCATTCTAGAAGTGTTGGTCTCTGCTACTATAGTTTGCATAAAACCACCACTTTCAACTTTATTATATGAAAATCCACCAGCATCCCAACCAGTTGAATTGCCAACTTTTGTAACATTATTACTGCCATTTAATTCTACAGCAGTTAAACTTTGCCATCCTACTTCCTCATAAGCATACTTGCAGGATGGATAAGATACAGAGTCACTTCTAATAGCAAAAATGGTATTATCTATCAAACTTTGAGAATTGATGATAATTCTATTGGAGCTTGTGATGGTGTCAGGTGCACAACCATTAGAATTGATTAATGATAAATCACAAGAAATAGTATCCCCATTTACAGTAGAAGTATTGACATAAATATTAGTATCTGTTCCAACATTTACTCCATTTAATTTCCATTGGTAACTTACTGTCTCAGCAGCTCCATCCACAAATGCACTGTATTTACCATAAGTGGTATTATTAACAAAAATATCTTTTAGAGTACCGCCAACATCTCTTAAACTCATATCCACATAAAGTGGTAAAGTAGGAGATATGGTACTTGTATAAAAAATATTGCCATTTTGAATGTATCTTACTGAACCGCCAACTACTGATACTCTTAAAGTGTCTCCACTTGAATAAGCGCCCCAATTTCCTTTGCTAGCTCCATTTTCATAAACGAATAATGCTCCGCCTGAAGTTAAATAAATAGCATAGTCGATATCAGTATAACTTACATTAGTGTTTACCGCGTTTAAACCAATCATTCTATTTGTATTGGTTTCGTCGATTATAGTTTGCATAAAACCACCATCTTCTACTTTGTTGTATGAAAAACCACCTGCATCCCATCCTGATGAGCTTCCTACTTTGGTAATATTGTTACTTCCATTTAGTTCAACACTAGAAAGACTTTGCCATCCTGCTTCCTCAAATGCATAGTTACATGAGTATTTGGTAGAAGAATCACTTCTGATTGAAAAAATAGTATTGTCAATCAGACTCTGTGCATTGATAATAATTCTATTAGAACTTTTTATTGTATCAGGAGCACATCCTAAAGTATTTATTAATGAGATATTACATGAAATTGTATCTCCTTCTAAAGTACTAGTATTGGTATAGATAGACGTATCTGTTCCTACATTTATTCCATTTAATTTCCATTGGTAACTTACACTATCCACTCCATCTACAAAAGCACTGTAAATTCCATAAGTAGTATTATTAACGGTTATATTTTTTAATGTTGCACCAACATCTCTAAAACTCATATCTACATAAAGTGGCAGTGCAGGTGCATTAGAACTAGTATATATAATATTGCCGTTTTGAATGTATCGAACAGTATTACTAATTACAGAAACGCGCAAAGTGTCACCAGTAGCATAAGCGCCCCAATTCCCTTTATAGGATCCATTCTCATAAATTAAGATACTTCCTCCTGAAGTTAAGTAAAATGCATAGTCAATATCCGTATAACTTACATTCGTATTTATTTCATTTAAACCAATCATTCTATTTGTATTGGTCTCATCGATTATGGTTTGCATAAATCCACCATCTTCTACTTTATTGTAAGAAAATGCTCCTGCATCCCATGAAGTTGAATTATCTACTTTTGTTAGATTGTTGCTTCCATTTAATTTGACTCCTGAAAGACTTTGCCATCCTACTTCCTCAAAAGCAAACTTACAAGAATAAGCTGCAGAAGAATCACTTCTAATAGCAAATGCAACTTTGTCTGCAAGATTCTGCTTGTTGATAATGATTAAGTTCGATGGCTCTATAGTATCATTAGAACAGCCCAATGTATTGGTAAGTGTTAAGTTACATGAAATGGTGTCTCCTGCAGAAGTGGAACTATTTAAATAAACATTGCTATTTGTCCCTACGTCAACCCCATTTAATTTCCATTGAAATTTATAGTTGGATACTCCTTCTACTAAGGCAGTATATTTGCCGTATGTTGTATTGTTTACGGCTATATCTTTTAAGGTTCCGCCTACAGAATTGATACACAAATCAACAAATAAGGGTAGAGTAGGAGTTACCGTACTTGTATAAACGATATTTCCGTTTTTAATATAGCGTACCTTATTTGCTACAACAGCTATTCTAAGGGTATCACCGGTAGTATATGAACCCCAATTTCCCTTACTTGAACCATTCTCATAAATATTTAACCCACCACCTGAAGTTAAGTAAAATGCATAATCAATATCTGTATAACTAACATTGGTATTGACTGCGTTTAAACCTATCATTCTTGCTTTATTGGTTTCAGCTGCTATCGTTTGCATAAATCCACCTTGCTCTACTTTATTGTAGGAAAAGCCAGCAGCATTCCAAGAACCACTTCCCGAAATTTTTTCTAAATTATTACTTCCTGTGGCAATTACACCATTTAAAGAAGTCCAACCCACTTTTTCGAAGGCGAAGTTGCAAGAAAAGTCTGAGGTAGAATCACTTCTAATAGCAAATACTAAATTATTTTTAGGATTTTGATCATTAACTACAATTGCATTAGATGAAAATCTGTTGACAGTACCACAATTTACTGTTGAGTTGAGTATAAAAAGACAATAAAGACTGTCGTTGGTTGTTAGTGATGTATTGGTATAAATAGGACTATTGGTACCCACATTTACTCCATTTAATTTCCATTGGTAGCGAATGTTAGCTAATCCTTCTACATTTGCTTTGAATCTTCCATAAGCAGGATTTGAAACAGTAATAGCCTCAACTGTTGACCCAAAATCAAGCATACTTACATTTACAAAAAGGGGCAAAGTAGGTGTGTTTAAACTTGTGTAAATCGTATTGCCATTTTGAAGATAACGAATTTTATTACCTACAACAGCAATTCTAAGTGTATCGCCAGTAGTGTATGAGCCCCAAAGCCCTTTATTAGATCCATTTTCATAAATATAGATAGCGCCGCTATTCGTTAAATAAAAGGCGAAATCAATAAAACCATAACTCACTCCTTCAAATGTTTCATTTAAACCGAGCATTCTAGCTGTGTTGGTTTCATTAACAATAGTTTGCATGTAGCCACCTTTTTCAACTTTGTTATAACTAAATGCTGCACCATCCCATCCATTGGCTCCATTTGTTTTGATCAAATTGTTTTTACCATTGGTTCTTAATCCTACAAGAGTTTTCCAACTTACGTCTTCAGTAGAATAAAAACAGCTGTTGTCTTGAATTGAATCGTTTCTAATACCAGCTGTTACATCTCTATTGATAGCAGAATTATTAATTCTAATAAAATTAGAATTAACAGTTCCAACTGCACAACCACCTGCTCCTGGTGTTAATACACATTGCAAAACATCACCATCAATTAAGTTATTAGTATATGTAATTGAATTTGTTCCTACATTAGTTCCATTCAGTTTCCATTGATAAGTAGGAGAAGTACCAGGATTATTTGCATTGGCGGTATAAGTGGTATTTGCATTTTTCCCTACAACCACTTTTTGCAATGTTCCATTCGGACTAGCGATTGAAAAATCTACAAACATCGGAAAGCTTGGTGCTACAGTACTTTTATAAAAAACATAACTATTTTTTACGTAAAATACTTCATTGTTTAAAACAGAAATTCTAACAGTATCTCCAGTTTCATAATTCCCCCAATTACCTTTGTAAGAGCCATTTTCGTAAATGTATATATTTCCATTATTTACTAAATATATGGCATATTCTAAATCTGTATAACTACTATTATCATTCGACGTGTTCAGTCCAATCATGGTACGGTAAAGGGACATCCTTTACAAAGATAAAGGGACATAGTTTACACTTATGAGACGTATAATCTGAACATCAATACAGATTATTATGCCTTGGAAAGTAACAACAACTATGGAACAAAAATTAGAATTTATCAGTGCATGGCGAACTCAGAAACACACCATCACAGAATTATGTAGAACATTCGAAATTTCTCGACCAACCGCTTACAAAATGATTGATCGGTTCGAAAAATTTGGAATAGAAGGACTTTTAGATCGAAAGAAAACACCTAAGAGTCACCCTAACAAAACACTTGAAAAAGTAGAGCGAAACATCCTTGATTTAAAGGAAAAATATCCTCGTTGGGGAGCCAAAAAAATAAGGGTACTATTGTTTAAAAGCTGTTTGGAGGAAGATATTCCATCAGTGGTTACTGTTCATAATATTCTACATAAAAATGGGCTAGTTAAACCTCAAAGGCGTCATAAAAGAGTAAAACCAGTCTTTCCCATTTTTGACCCAAAAGAGTGTAATGAAATTTGGAGTGCAGACTACAAAGGAAAGTTCTATATGGGCAATAATAAATACTGCCATACACTTACAATTGCGGACTCAAAAAGTAGATTTCTATTTGCTTCAAAAGGCCATTATCATGAAAATACAAAATTGGTAAAGGCAGAGTTTACAAGGGTTTTCAGAATATATGGTATGCCTAAACAAATACATACTGATAATGGAAGTCCATTTGGATCAGTGCGAGCAATTCAACGATTTACTAGACTTTCATATTGGTTTATAGAACTTGGAATAATGCCAGTGTTTTCTGATCCTGCACACCCAGAACAAAACGGAAGACATGAACGAATGCACAGAGATTTAAAAGCTGCTTGTGCAAAACCTTCAGCATACGATTTGAAGAGTCAACAAAGACGTTTAAACCATTTTATGAAGGAGTTTAATCACGAACGACCTCACGAAGCTTTAGACATGAAAACACCAGGAGAAGTTCATAATTTTTCAACTAGACCATTCCCAGAAAGAATACCAAAATTTGAATATGACTCTGACATGAAAGTTCAGATTGTAACACAAAACGGTGCACTTAGATGGGCTACTCATTATTGGGTGTATATTACAATAGCTTTAAAGGGTAAATATGTTGGATTAAAACCTATGGGAAATGGAATTTGGAGAGTATATTATAGAAACGTATTTTTAGGTTTCTTTGATGAATTAAATAAAAGAGATAAAATTAAATCAATAAGGTTATGTCAAAACTTAGTGTAAAGCATGTATCTTTAACTTTGTAAACTATGTATCTTAACGAACATCATGCGTGATGTATTCGTTTCCGCTACAATTGTTTGAACAAATTCGTTGTTATTAACAAAGCTTTTTGAAATACCATCTGCATTCCAACTGCTACTACTTATGTTTTTTATTAGATCATTATTCGTGGCACTAGCATTGACTAAATCTATCCATACAACTTCTTCTAATGCTGTTTTACAAGATTTATTAGTTGAACTACTGGCATTTATGCTAAATGAACATTGCGCATTTGATTGATAATAAGAAAACAATAAGGCACAAAGGAAAATTTTTCTGATGAAGTATGACTTTTTCATATGGTATAATTCGTGATAAATTAGTATCAGAGTTGAATTTAATACACTTAAAAAAGTAGGCTTGGTCTAAAAATCAAATTTCGCTAAAAATATTCGTACTCTACATGTAAATACCATTAGTTATTAACTATTAAAATTTGATATTTTAGATATCTTTTTCAATATGTTAATGCTAATAATTAATTGCAATTAATTATAAACCAAATAGATGTTATTTTTTTAATAATTCTTTTTTGATAAACCTTCGAGATTTAACCAACAAAAGAAAGCTAAAATGTCAAAATATATAACTGTTTGCAAAATAAAACCTGAAAGGTTTAAGTTAGGCAAATATTTTGTTCAATTAATAAAATTACAGGAATACTAGCTAGTCTCTTACGCTTAATTATCATTTTTTGCCAAACTTGTAACCGAGTTCAATATTTACTAATGTTCCCAATTGCCACTGAAACCATTCTACACCTGACGCTGGAAGTCTTTCATCTTTACCTAGGAAAAACAATGTACCAAATCCAACTTTTTGTCTAAGGTAAAATTGGTCAGTAATATTGATATCAAATCCTAAACCAATATTTTGATCTATCCATACATAAGGACCGAAAAAAATAATAACTTCACTATATAAGATACCATCTTCTGGTTTGTTTTTTACCAAAGTAGAGTCATATTGTGCACCTAGAAATAACCTAGTTCGGGTTGTAGAGTATCTTATTTGTAAATCATAAAATAAAAATGGTTGTATATGCTTCAAATTTCTAAAAATAGTATGATGATAAAATGTTTTAAAAGCTAAAAAATGAATAGGTTCGATAGCATACAATCTTCTTGTTAAAATAGTGTTTTGATCATCAGGCTGAATAATTTTATTTATATTATACCCTAAACCTAATCCAAATTCAGATTTTTCTTTCTCCCATGAATAAGTTGCCGAAATACTTCTACCTGAATTTGTAAGATTATAACCTCCAAATAAATTTTGTGCTTCAGCTATATATGGACTAAACATCAAGAATATGATTAAAATTTTTTTCATATTTATAAATTTTAATAAAAAGGAGAGAATTAATTCTCCCCTTTTTATTTATGATTATGATTGGACTCTCCAAATTCTAAATTTTGATTTCCATGAATTATTCCAATGTGCCCAGTCATCGTAAATCCATTGAAACCTTGTATAATGAACTTGAGTTGTTGACGGAATCCATGCATACCAGTCTCCTAAATATCTTCTGTTTCCATTTAAATTAGCTGCACTACCATTTGCAATACATGTTCCTAGTGGTTTAGTACTTCTATTCCAATCTCTTTCGTAGGTATTCTAGAAAACTATTTCTACACCTGTTTGAATTACATTAGGTGTCCAAGGGTTCGCCCAAGGTTTCCAATCGCCTGCATGTGCATCCCACTTATATCTTATAGTGCCAATTTCATTTTTCTTTATTTTATTAATCATCAAATCCCTTTTAATTATTGAGCCTGAGGGTGTGATTCGGTATTCATTAATGGCAAATTCTGATTTTCCACTTGTCCATGGTTCATACCTATAACTATTTGATTCTATACTATGTTCATAAGAACTAAAAGATAAAACACTTCCTGTTGGGTCAGAACTGCCACTGCCAGCAGACATTCTATCTGTGTTGTATGGAGTAAATGATGTGTCAATTTCCGTAGTTAATGTGGTAACTGCATTATCAAGGAAAAATAATGGATTTGTAGTGCTCAAAGAAACATCTTCACTAAGTAAAATTACTTCCACAGTACTTGCTTCTTCTGTTAACCAGTACCAACTAATAACATTATCTTCGATAGTTTCATCAAACCTACTGTCAACTTCTATATTAGGAGATATAATAGGTTGTAATCCTGGATCTAAATTAATAAGATTTGGGATGCAAATGGCTGGAATATACTTTTCAATAATAGCTGTTCGAGGATAAGCAGGATTTGGAGCAATTGGAGCATGCGTCAAATCATTTGCAATTAATTGCAAAGTCAACCCATCTGTGGCTAGATTATTATTTATTGAATTAAAATATTCTATGCGTGTAGTTTCTAAGTCAAGTAAATTAGCTGATTGTGTTTCTGAACCTTGCGCCATAGTAATTATTAATTGATTAAAGTTAGGCTTTTTAATCAAATCTCTGGTTGCTAAACTAATTTTGTATAAATAATTATTTATTTTTTCATCATCTGCATCTTCTGGGTTTGACATCAAATTTATAAGGTCAAAACTTTCAGGATTTAAATTATTACTAAATGGAATATTATCTAGTTTATAAAGCATTGAATTATTTTTTAATTCTGTACCGAGTTTATTCTCTTCTTTTTCACAAGAAGTAAAAATTGTACCTATGGCTATTGCCACAATTAATGTTACTTTTTTCATTCGTTTAAAATTTAAGTTATATATTACTTTTAGCCTAAGCATTCAATTCAATAATATATCTTTTCTTGTGGATTTTGAGCTTTTAGAAGGAAGTTCTTTTTTGCTTTCAAAATGCAGTGTTTTTAAAAGGTTATATGGTAGTTTAGCCCCTTAATAGATCGGAGTGATATTTTACATTTATGTAAAATTTTACACTCATATGCTTGAGCATATTTGTAAAATGGCTTTACACAAAGGTGCAATCCTAGAAAGAGCGGTAAGAAATTCGGAATACCAAATTTCATTATTAGCAAAAAAGTTAGGTAAAAGTAGGCGGCATATTTATGATTTATTTAAAAAATCGAATGTATCGTTAGACATTTTATTGCAAATTGGTCATGTAATTAACTATGATTTTTCTAATGAACTAAAAGAGTTAATTGGAATCCCTGAAAATTATAAAATTGATATATTAAACGAACCTAAAGCAATTAAAGACTCTGCAACTTATTGGAAAAGTAAATATTTAGATTTATTAGAAAAACATCAATTACTTCTAGAAAATAAGTTAAGGATCTATTTTGAAGAAAAGTTGGAATAGTTATAATAGGATAGAGCAGGATTTAAATAGCTTTAATATAATTATTTAAGATAGTCTCGTCGGGATTATTATCTAGTCTCTTACGCTTAATTATCAATTTTAAAGATATTTCAATTGTTGAAGCTTCGGATGACAAGTCGGTCGTCTTTCCTTTGCGCTCCGAGGTCAAAATGAAACAAAGTGGAATGCCGAAGTATTATTTTAAGGAGTGGCAACGACTATAAAACAACCTATCGGTATGCAATTCCAAATTTCTTTCAGAAATTTTAGGATTTTTTTGTTTGACAAAGTTTAGAAGCAAGCTTCACAACATGGTTTTCGAGACAAGGATTACTCGCTGTCGCTCGAGATCCTTGCAGCTCCGAATTCCGAATGAAAAAGCTAGATTCTTTTAGAATCTTATGGCTTTTTTTATTTATCAGCTTATGAGAAGAATTATTATAAATAATATAAGCTTTTTATAATAATTTGAGATAAAGAAATAGCAGGAATACTCGCTGCCGCTCGAGATCCATTGCGCTCCGAGGTCAAAATGAAACAAAGTGGAATGCCGAGGTATTATTTTAAGGAGTGGCAACGACTATAAAATAAACAATCGGTATGCAATCCCAAATTTCTTGCAGAAATTTTAGGATTTTTTTGTTTATCAGCTTATGAGAAGATTACTTCTTTTAACATCGATGGCAGGATTGACTCCCTTCCCTCCTACGCTTAATTATCATTTTTATAGATATATCCATTGATGAAGCTTCGAATGACAAGTCGGTCGTCTTTCCTTTGTGTTCCGAGGTCAAAATAAAATCCCAAATTTCTTACAGAAATTTTAGGATTTTTTTGTTTCCCAAAGTTTAGAAGCAAGCTTCACACTTTGTCAAACAAAAAAATCCCATTTTGCATCGCAAAATGGGATTTCATTCTCTAGTGACCTCGGCAGGATTCAAACCTGCAACCTTCAGAGCCGTAATCTAATGCACTATTCAGTTATGCTACGAGGCCAAATTCGGTCGCAAAGATAAAACTTCATTCGCTAATAATAAAAGAATAAATGTTTTAATTTCATTTAAATCGGAAACTGACTTCTATCTAACTCTTGATTTAATTGAACTGCTTTGTCAAAACTAATTTTAGCTGCTTCATTATCACCAATTTCAAAATACGCTAATCCTAAGTTGATATAGATTTGATAATTGTTAGGTGCTAATTTTAAAGTGCTTTCTAGCACTTCTATACTATTATTATATTGTTGATTTAAAGCATAAGCCGTTCCTAAATTAATGCTAATGTTGATATCAGTTTCATTCTGGCGGTAAGCTAGTTTTAAATAATTTATTGCTTCTGTAAAATTTCCTAATTGCTGTCCATATAAATTTCCAATTTTAAAATTTATTTGTGATGGATGATTAGAATAAGGTAAATAACTTTTATAAGCTGCAATTTTTTCTTCTGTACTATTAATATTTTCAATCACATATTGAATGTTTTGATGTGCATTTTTATGATTGGAATTGATTTTTAAAATATCAAAATAATACATTAATGCTTGCTGATAATTTTGATTGTACTCCCATTGGGCATTGCCCATCAATAATTTTGGATCTATATATTCAGGATAAATTTGAATGGCTCTGTCCAAATAAGTAATCGCTTGACTTAAATAAGAATTTCTTAAATTCTCATCGCTTGTCTTTTGAGCCATTTCAATTAGTTGTCCACCTGCCATAGTTTGACTTTTAGCTCCATTAATACTTGTTTTTGCATCGGTAACTGCTAAGGTTAAATTGCTTTTCCAAGCAGTATTTCTACTGATTGTTTTAACCGAAAAGGCAATTAAAATCAGTGCAGTAAACCCAGTAATTATCTGTCGATGAATTTTGTAACTATTAAATAATATTTTGCTATTAAAAACCAACCAGTAAGCAGCTATCAAACAAAAGCCAAAGGAAGACATATAAATAAAGCGCTCGCTCATAAATACGCCTATAGGGAAAACTATATTTGAGCTAATGCTCAAGGTGATTCCAAAGAAAAGAATTCCAAAGGCATAGATATTTCTTTTTATCAATCCATAAATGGAAAAGACAATTAGGCTTAAACAGAAAATCAAACTTCCAATGACTCTATAATCACTAAAATTAAGTATTGGAATATGTTTAGGATAATAATCAAAGGTAAGTGGATGCGGAAAGAAGGAAAGCGAAATATACTTCCACAACGTATAAATGATGGTGGCATTTTTTTCTGATATGCTTGTATTTAAAAAGGGGTCATTCATTAAATTATCTGCAACAGAATCAATGGCAAAACTGCCGATAATTTGCTGACGGATAAATAGCCACAACAATGAAACACCTAAAAGTGATGAAAAAATAAGTAGATTATTTCTGTTGGAATCCTTTCTAAAAAAATAGATAGTCAATGGAATAATTGCTAAAAATGTAATCGCTGATTCTTTACTCAATAAGGCTAAAAATAAACAAATGACTGAAGCAATTATATTTAAAATCTTTTTGGTATCAACGTATTTTAATGCGAAATATAGACTCGACAAACTTCCTATAAAAGCAAGAATTTCATCTCTACTTTTAATGTTGGCAACAACTTCGGTGTGAATAGGATGAACTATAAAAAGTAAGGTGCTTATTAAAATAAATAAAATCCTTCTTTCCGAACTGAAATAATCTTTAAATATTAGTTTTAAAATTTTGAAAATCAATATAATATTCAAAAAATAAAAAAAGATATTAAACAAATGAAAACCCATTGGATTTAATCCAAAAAACTGCTTTTCAATAGCAAAGCTTATTAACGATAGCGGCCGATACCTACCGCCTGCTACCAAACTTTTTTGTTCGCCATAAAACCCGACCATAGACTCATTGGTCAATATTTTTGGAATACCTTCAAAACCTTCTATTACAAAAGAGTTTTCGCTGAGCACAATAGCATCATCCAATACAAATTCATGATTGATGGTATTGCCATAAAGCAATGCAACCAATATGAAAAATAAAAGGTAATAATAAGAATGAGAAATGCTCTGAAATTTCATTTTGCTTTTAATTCTAGGTTCAAAGAAACAAAAAAACACTTCTAAATGAAATATTATGTTTCTGAATGGAATATTTTTTTAACTTGCAATTGGAAACAATCATTCTACTTAAATATTAAAAAAAATGGCAAATTATACACGGATTTTATCAATCGATGGTGGCGGAATTAGAGGAATTATACCTGGAATGGTTTTGGTTCGGCTGGAAGAAAAACTCAAGAAAATAAGTGGCAACGCCGAAGCAACTATCTCCGACTATTTCGATTTATTTGCAGGCACAAGTACTGGTGGTATTTTAAGCTGTGCCCATTTAATTCCTTCTGAAAAAAATGCTCTGAAACCTAAATATTCTGCCCAACAAATTGTGAATTTGTATTTTGAAAAGGGAGGAGATATTTTCGATGTCAATCTTGCTCAGAAAATTAGATCGGGTTTTGGAGTAACAGATGAAAAATATAATGCTTCAGGTATTGAAAATGCATTGAAGCAATACATGGGTGATACCAAATTGAGCGAATTGTTAAAACCTTGCGTTATCACTGCTTATGATATTGAACATCGCAAAACAGTATTTTTTACACAGCCATCTGCCATAGCTGATAAACGCAAAGATTTTTATGTAAAAGATGTTTGTAGAAGTACTTCTGCTGCTCCAACTTATTTTGAATGCGCTAGAATCCAAAATATGAACGGTGAAAGTTTTACTTTAGTTGATGGAGGGTTATTTGCCAATAATCCTACTCTTTGTGCTTATGCTGAAGCGCGTAAAATTTTTAAAAAGCCATTTTTGGATAAAGGTGTAACTGCTGAAGATATGTTAGTATTATCTTTAGGTACAGGCAATTGTAAGAAAATTTATCCTTATGAGAAGGCTAAAGATTGGGGTTTAGCAGGCTGGGTAAAACCATTGATAGATATAATGATGAGTGGAGTAGCTGAAACGGTTGATTATCAAGTTCAGAAAATATATGAAGCAGTAGAAGCAGAAATGCAATATTTGAGAATTGACACTACACTTATGGAAGGTGTAAACCCAGATATGGATGATGCATCCGACAAAAATTTGGAAGCATTAAGAATTGTTGGCTCAAATACTGCTGATGTGTATGATAAACAATTGGAAAAATTTGCTCAACTATTAGTTGGAACGTTAGCTTAAAACTATCCTACTTAAAGATGTTTTTTTAAAAAATGTATCCAATACCGACTTTGTAATAATGCTCATATTGTCGATATAAAAAGCTTCTACTAAATACAATATCATATTGGATTTGCGCAAAAATTCTTTTATATATTTCAGCTGAAATTCCTGCATTCATAGATAAATCAGTGCCTCCTAACTCCTTTAAAGATACAATTAATTTATCATTTTCATTTTGATATTGAACTAATCGAGTAAAAGGTCCAATTCCGATGGATGGATGAAGCCATTTGGCTTTTGCCACATTTATTTCTGCAAAAGCTCTAGGCTGTATATAATATAAAAAAACTTTATCTGCTAAATCAAAGGTTGACATAGCCGTATTAATAGATAAACCAAAACGAATTCCCTCCAAATTGATTAATCGAAATCTAAAACCTGCATCTATATATGGAGAATAAGCTTTACTAAAATAGGAATCATTGTCCACAAAATAATTAACTTCAAAGCTAATTTTGTGTTTTGGAACTTTATTTCTTCTAAAATATTGAGCACTTAAAGAAATGCTAAACATTAAAAACAGTGAAAATAGGAGCGTTTTCATAAGGGGATGTTATAATTTTGATGCAAATTATTATTTTTTTATGACTTATTCTCATTTTCAACAAAATTCTCTTTTTATAAATTTATAACTTCGTACTCTAAAAAGATAACAAATGCAAGCAGAAGGAAATTTATCTAAGATGCGAGTGACTTTGAATCAACCAGTTCAATATCATTTACATTTTTCTGAAAATAATACAGTTGACATGAATGATTTAGTTGGCAAAGAAGTTGAAATCAGCTTTGGTGGTCAAATTAATTGTGTCAATTGTGGTCGATTAACCAAAAAATCATTTGGCCAAGGATTTTGTTATCCTTGTTTTATAAATGCGCCTCAAAATGCTGAATGTATTATTAGACCTGAATTATGTAGAGCACATTTAGGTGAAGGAAGAGATCCTGAATGGGAAGAGAAATATCACAATCAACCTCATATTGTTTATATGGCGGTTGCAAGTGGTATAAAAGTGGGTGTAACTCGTGAAAACCAAGTGCCTACTAGATGGATAGATCAAGGCGCATGGAAAGCAGTAAGATTAGCAAAAACTCCGAATAGATATATGGCTGGTGTGATAGAAGTTGATATGAAACAGCATGTAAGCGATAAAACGCATTGGATGAAAATGCTGAAAAATGAATTGGCTGATGGAGTAAATGTGCTAGAAACAAAAAATGAGTTGCTTCAAATTATGAATGATAAATACAATGATTTTCATTCTGATAACAATGAAATCATTGAAATTAAATATCCTGTAATCGAATTTCCTGAAAAGGTAAAAAGCCATAATTTGGATAAAATACCAACTCTAAAAGGAGAATTGATGGGTATAAAAGGGCAATATTTGATTTTTAAAGGCGGAATAGTTATCAATTTAAGGAAATACTCAGGTTACTATATTCAAATTTCAGCATGAGAATTTTAATTGTAGCAGCAACTTATCACGAAGTAAAACCATTTTTACAACATTTTCAACAAGTGGAAGTGCAAAGAGTCTATGATTTTAAAACGCCTGACAACGAAATTTCAGTTTTAATAACTGGTGTTGGTATGATTGCCACAACTTTTGAAATGAGTCAATTTTTACTAAAAAATAAAAAGTTTGATTTAGTGCTCAATGCAGGAATAGCAGGTGCTTTTCAACCTAAAATTATGATTGGTGATACGGTTCAAATAGTTGAGGATTGCTTTTCAGAAATGGGAGCTGAAAGTCCTAATGGTTTTATTCCTATTGGTGAATTAGGTTTAGGTTTTCAGAACTAAAATCTTCAATACAACTGTTTTTGAAAATAAAATCTTCAATCAATTAAATCAATATAAGTCAATTACTGTCAATAAGGTGCATGGGTTAATAGCCTCCATAGTAGAAACGGAAATTCTTTTTTCTCCTGATGTAGAAAGTATGGAAGGAGCCGCATTTGCGTATGTTTGTGATCAAATAAAATTAGATTATATTCAACTGAGATCCATTTCTAATAGGGTGGAAGAGCGTAATAAAAATAATTGGAACATTCCTTTGGCAATCAAAAATTTGAATCAAACTTTAATTGAAATAATTGAATCGATATGAAGTTTTCAATAGCCTATTCTCCTTGTCCTAATGATACTTTTATTTTTGATGCTATGGTGCATCACAAAATTGATACAGAAGGTTTGGAGTTCGAAGTTCATTTGGCAGATGTGGAGGAATTAAACCACCAAGCATTTAATAAAACGTATGATATTTCCAAATTGAGTTATCATGCATTTGGTTTTCTATTAGATGATTATGTTCTTTTAAATTCGGGAAGTGCTTTAGGAAGTGGAGTAGGACCATTATTAATTTCCAAAAATATCTACCAAGAAAGGGAAGTGAATCAATTGAAAATTGCCATTCCTGGAAAATATACTACCGCTAACTTTTTGCTATCTATTGCGTTTCCAAAAGCTACTAATAAAGTAGAAATGGTTTTTTCAGACATTGAAAAAGCTGTTTTAAATGGGGATGTTGATGCAGGATTAATCATCCATGAGAATAGATTTACTTATCATCATAGAGGCTTGCATAAAATTATGGATATGGGCGAATTTTGGGAAGCAGAAACCAAATCTATGATTCCTTTAGGTGGAATAGTTGTGCGTAGAAATTTAGATGAATCAATTCAAAATAAAGTAGATAGAGTGCTGCATAGAAGTGTTCAGTTTGCCTTTGAAAACCCTGAATCATCAATGGAATATGTCAAAGAAAATGCTCAAGAAATGGCTGAAGATGTCATGAGAAAACATATTCAATTGTATGTAAATGAGTATTCTGTCAATTTAGGAAAAAAAGGTTTTAAAGCTGTTAAAAGCTTGTTTAACTTAGCAGTTCAAAAAGGAATTATTCCTCAGTCGGATAAAAATATTTTAATAAACAATAAACTTTCATGATAGTAGTAACAGGTGCAGCAGGTTTTATAGGCAGCTGCTTAGTGTCAAGATTAAATAATGACGGCAAAACCAATTTGATATTGGTGGATGATTTTACTAAAGTTGAAAAATCTAGAAATTTAGAAAATGCTCAATTCTCTGAAAAAATTGAGAGAGATATTTTTATAAATTGGTTCAAGCAAAATAGCAAACAAATAGATGGCATTTATCACATTGGTGCTAGAACAGATACGACCGAATTTGATTCTAAAATTTTTGATCAATTAAATGTCAATTACAGTAAGGATATTTGGAATATTTGTACCGAAAATAATATTCCTTTAGTTTATGCTTCATCAGGAGCTACTTACGGTTTGGGAGAGTTTGGTTTTAAAGACGATCATGAAATTGTGAATCGATTAAAACCCTTAAATCCTTATGGTGATTCTAAGAATGATTTTGATAAATGGGCTTTAAAACAAGAAAATCAACCTCCATTTTGGGCAGGTTTAAAGTTCTTTAATGTTTATGGACCCAATGAATACCATAAAGGAAGAATGGCTTCTGTTATATTTCATGCTTTTAAGCAAATAGGAGCAACTGATAAAATGAAATTATTTATGTCTCATAATCCCGATTACAAAGACGGTGAGCAAATTAGAGATTTTATTTATGTTAAAGATGTAATTAATGTTTGTATTTGGTTGATGGAAAATCAACCGAAATCTGCTTTGTACAATTTGGGAACTGGCACAGCTAGAACATTTTTAGACTTAGCAAAAAACACCTTCAGAGCAATGGGCAAAACTGAAGATATTTCTTTTGTGCCTACACCTGAAGATATTAGAGATAAATATCAATATTATACGGAAGCTGATATGACTAAGTTACTAGCAGCTGGTTACGATAAAGAATTTTATACTTTAGAAAAAGGTGTGGAAGATTATGTGAAGAATTATTTGATGAAGAACGCTATTTATTAAATGATGAGATCCAAAATAGCAAATATTTTTCTACATCTATTTTGGGTAATTTTAATAATATTCAGCGTTTTATATGCACAAGAAAGAACATTTGGAGATGCTATACAATATCTTTTTCAAGTAGTCAATCAAGTTAGTTTTGATATTCAACATTCTCGATTTGTTTTAGCCATTTCTCAAGTAGGGGCTTTAATAGCAACTTTAGCAGGATTAAGTTTGCATAAAATTATAATTGTCAATTCATTGTGGAATTGTCTGTTTTTTTATTGTATTATTAATTGGTTAATTTATGGTGTAAAAAATATTAAAGCAGCTTATCTATTAACCTTTTTATTGACAGCACATTATTTAGCCTATTTCGCACCATTCTTAGAAATTTTTTATGGTTGTGCTTTTCTAATTCTTTTCGTGGCAGCTTTTAATAAACAAGAGCATTTTAAAAAATATGCAATAGCTTATTACATTCTTTTATGGTTGGCGCTTTTTTCTCATCCATTGGTATTAGCTGCTTATGCGTTCTACCTGTTGATAATGTATTTGGATGTCAGAAGATTAACATCTAAATTGCGCATTTTGTTAGTTATTTTTGGATTGGCTGTGTTCATTAAAATTTGCATTACTAATTCTTATGAAGCAAGCAGATATGCAGCCAACACCAGCTTTATTTTAGATGAATTCATAGAATTATTTAAGAATTTAATTCATGTATTTATAGAATATTCTAAATCAAACCTATTCTTTTTAATTGGGTCGGTAGCTTTATTACTTTATCAACGAAAGTATATCTATGCTGTATTAAGCTGCTTTGCTTACATCGGATTGATTATGTTGGTGGTATATAATACCCATTATGCTGAATATAGATGGTATAATGATGTATTAAACGTTCCTGCATTATTGTTATTAATTGTTCCGCTTATTTATTCTTTTTCAAATCAATACAATATAAAAGGAAATAAATTTTTACTGCCATTTGTATCTATTTTATTGATATTTAATTTGGTAGCTATACATTCTAGGGCTAATGTGTTAAAAATGCGTTATACACAAATGCAAAGTATTTGCTCTGAGGCAAAAGATCTATATCCTACTCAATCAAAATTTAGAATAGATGATCAAAATTTAGAAAAAGGTTTCTCGGATATGGATATGCATTTTGCTTATTTCTCATTGATGACATCTTCTGAATATGGATCACAAAATTCACTTGTGTTGGCAGAAAATGAGAAGATGCGATTTGATAGTTCAAAAGGTGCTTTAACAGATGATAATGTACTTTTGTGGAAACACTACACCGAAAATATTTCCTTTTTTAATCCGACTTATTTTAAAATTAATAATGGAGGTTACGTTTATTTAAATGGCGCAGAATACGATGGAAATCTTAATCGGATCATCAATAATACAAAGCTAGAAATAGTAGAACCTATTGAAAAAGCAAAGTCTAATGAAATCATATATCCATTATTGAAATTGAGTATTGACAGTGGAATTGTTTTTCCATCTAACGAAAAGTATCAATTCTATATTTCCTATCATATCTATGACAGTGAAGGAAATTTAGTGGAGTGGGATGGAATAAGAACTTTAATTGAAATGGATTTTAAATATAACTTTGAGCAACGATTAGAGATAAAGGCACCTGTTAAAAAAGGAAAATATGTGGTGGAAATTGATTTGATTAAAGAAGGAGAAAAATGGTTTGAGCTCAATCAAAAAATAGAATTAATAGTCGACTAAAGTTCATCTTTTAAAGAAAGTAAAAAGGAACGCACCTTTTTTAATGAAGCTACCATATCCATTTCGTTCAAAGCATCTTCTTTGTTTTCTTTTAATTTCTTTTTAGCTCCTTCTAAGGTATAACCTCTTTCCTTCACCAAATGAAAGATAATATGCAAATTATCTACATCTTTTGTTGTAAATAAACGATTTCCTTTCTTATTTTTTTTGGGCTGTAGGATATCAAATTCTTTTTCCCAAAAACGAATTAATGAAGTATTTACATCAAATAACTTGCTAACCTCTCCAATAGAGTAATATAATTTAGTGCTTTCTAGATTCGTTTCCATAAATTAATCGAATGATTGAGATGGAGTGGCTGCAAATTCTATCATTTTTTCATACTCCTCGGGAGTTAAATCATTGAAATAGAAATTAACAGGATTTACTTTTTCTCCATTTTTGATAACTTCATAATGCAAATGTGGTGCTACAGAAGTTCCTGTATTTCCTACATAACCAATTACTTGTCCACGTTTGATTTTCTCTCCGTTTTTAACAATGAATTGGGTCATATGACCATAAAGGGTTTCGTAACCATATCCATGTTTAATTACTACATGATTTCCATACCCTCTTTGGCTGTATTCTGCTAAATTAACTACTCCATCGCCAGTAGCATAGATTTCTGTTCCTTTTTCCGCAGAAAAGTCCATGCCTGTATGCATTTTCTTTCTTTTGTAAATAGGATGCATTCGCATTCCATAGCCTGATGCCATTCTTTTTAAATCCTTATTAGCAACTGGTTGAATAGCAGGAATTGAAGCCAACATTTTTTCTTTATTCATCGCCAATTTATACACTACGTCATACGATTTTGTCTGAATGTACAATTGTTTGGAAATTTTATCTAATTTTTTGGCAGACTCTACTATTAATTCGGAATTTTTAAACCCTTCTAAATCTTTATATCGATTTACTCCACCGAATCCTGCTTTCCTTATATTATCTGCAATTGGTTCTGCTTCAAATACTATTCTATAAATTTCATCGTCTCTTCTTTGAATATCGTCTAATACATCAGTGACCTGTTCCATTCTCTTATTGAGAAGATTATACTGAGTCAACAATTGATTCCGTTCTCTTTTTAGCATTTTTTCCTTTGGAGAATCAATGTAATTATTAACTAAAAAGAAAAATAAGATTCCAAAAATTACACTAGCCAAAGTAAAGAAGAATACTCTCAAAATCTTTACCTTAGTGCTAAGCTTTACACGCTCATAACTAAGGGTTCGAGTATTAAAACGATACTTAATTTTTGACATTTTATTGAATTGGTATTGTGGTTTAAATATCTAAATTTGCACCTTCCGATAAAATCGGATTTAAAACCCAAAATTAATGATATATTCTTTAGGTTATGCGAGCCTAAAGGTATAAAAAATGTTAGATTTTGGATAATATTTGATAAATTTTTTAAATTCAATGACCTCAAAAGACATTAGACAAAAGTTTCTCGATTTTTTCGAAAGCAAAGGACATCAAGTAGTTAATTCAGCTCCAATGGTAGTAAAAGACGATCCAACATTGATGTTCACCAATGCTGGAATGAATCAATTCAAAGATTTATTTTTGGGAAATACTCCGATTAAATATGCTAGAATAGCCGATACACAAAAGTGCTTGAGAGTTTCAGGTAAACATAATGATTTGGAGGAGGTTGGAGTAGATACCTACCACCATACTATGTTTGAGATGTTGGGCAATTGGTCTTTTGGCGATTATTTTAAAAAAGAAGCTATTGAGTGGGCTTGGGAATTATTGACTGAGGTTTATAAAATTAATCCTGATAATTTATATATTACCGTTTTTGGAGGAGATAAGGAAGATCAATTAGCTGAAGATTCGGATGCTTATTCCATATGGGCTAAAATTATTGATGAAGATAAAATTATAAAAGCCAGTAAAAAAGATAACTTTTGGGAAATGGGCGATACTGGTCCTTGTGGTCCTTGCTCTGAAATACATGTAGATTTAAGAACGGATGTAGAAAAGGCCAAAACTTCAGGTAAAGATTTAGTGAATCAAGACCATCCACAAGTGATTGAAATATGGAATTTGGTTTTTATGGAATTTAACCGAATGGCAAATGGCAAATTGGTGAAATTACCTAATCAACATGTGGATACAGGAATGGGCTTTGAGCGTTTATGCATGGCATTACAGCATAAAACTTCTAATTATGACACCGATGTTTTTTCGCCTCTTATTCAAAAAATAGAACAATTAAGTAATCGTAAATATAAAGCGACAGATGCTATAGAAGATGTAGCTATTCGTGTTATTTCTGATCATATTCGTGCTATTTCCTTTGCAATCGCCGATGGACAATTACCATCTAATACAGGCGCTGGTTATGTAATTCGTAGAATTTTAAGAAGAGCAGTTCGTTATGGATATAGCTTTTTGAATTTTAAAGAACCATTTTTAAATCAGTTGGTAGATGTGTTAGAAAATCAATTGTCTGCTACTTTTCCTGAATTAAAAGCTCAGAAGAAATTGATTACTCAAGTAATTTTTGAAGAAGAGAATACTTTTTTGAGAACCTTAGAAAAAGGAATACAATTGTTTGAAGATTATACGTCTAATTTAAAATCTAAAACTATTGATGGTAAATTTGCATTTGAACTGTACGATACTTTTGGTTTTCCAATAGACTTAACAAGGCTAATTGGCCATGAAAAAGGCTTAGATGTCGATATGGCAGAATTTCAATCAGCATTACAAGAGCAAAAAGAAAGATCAAGGGAAGCTACTAAAGTGGAGACAGGTGATTGGGTAATTGTAAAAGAAGATGATAAAGAAGAATTTATCGGCTATGATTATACACATGCGACTATTGAAATTACTAGATATAGAAAGGTAAATGCCAAAGGGAAAGATTCTTTTCAAATGATATTTAATTTAAGTCCTTTTTATCCTGAAGGTGGCGGACAAGTGGGAGATACTGGTTTTATTGAAGCAAATGGTAAAAAATATAGCATTACCAATACCAAAAAAGAAAATAATCTGATAATTCATTTTGCCGATGAATTACCTGAGAATTTGAATCAAAAGTTTCTAGCACAAGTTAATGAAAAGAAACGTGTTTTGTCAGAAAATAACCACACAGCAACCCATTTATTGCATTTTGCACTTCGAGAGACTTTAGGAAGCCATGTGGAGCAAAAGGGATCTTTGGTAAATAGTAGTCACTTGCGATTTGATTTTTCCCATTTTCAAAAGTTAAGTGAAGAAGAAATTCTGAAAATTGAAAATAGAGTCAATCAATTAATCCGTGAAAATATTACTTTAGATGAGCGAAGAGCTATTCCTATAGATGAAGCTAAGGAAATGGGAGCGATGGCTCTTTTTGGTGAAAAATATGGAGATGTAGTTCGCTTGATAAAATTTGGAGAATCAGTAGAATTATGTGGTGGAACACATGTAAAATCGACTGCTCAGATTGGTCAATTTAAAATCATTAGTGAATCAGCGATTGCTGCAGGAGTGAGAAGAATAGAAGCTATTTCTTCTGAAAAAGCAGACGAATTTGTTAAAGGGAAATTAGATTTATTAGCTGAAATTAATGATTTATTGAAACATCCCAAAGATACTTTACAATCAGTACAGAGTTTATTGAAGCAAAATAATGAATTGCAAAAACAGATTGAAGAGTTTAAGAGACAAGCAGCTGGAGGTGTAAAATCTGATTTAAAGAAAACAGTAGAAAATGTAAATGGTATCAATACTATCATTCAAAAAGTAGATTTAGATGCAGCATCTATTAAGGATTTAGCATTTCAATTGAAAGCAGAAATAGAAAACTTATATTTGGTTTTAGCCGCAGAAAATGATGGTAAAGCTACTGTTACCGTTTTGGTTGCTGATCAGTTAGTAGCGTCTAAAAAATTACATGCAGGTAATATTGTGAGAGATTTAGCCAAAGAAATTGGAGGAGGTGGAGGAGGACAAGCCTTTTTTGCCACTGCAGGAGGTAAAAATCCTAATGGAATAGAAAATGCACTGATGAAGGCAAGGGAGATAGTTGGATAAGTTGATTTAAACAGTGGTGATATAAAATCAATTTATTGCTTCCTATTCTTAATTTAATTGGAGATCAAAATTCTTTAATAATAAATTATCAAGTTCGTGGAGCTCTGAAATTAATTCTTTTTTATTTTGAGCTAATAATGATTCAGAATTAGTTTGTTGCAACAACTTTTTTAATTCTACTATTTTATAATAAAATGATTGAGATTTTAATTTAATTGGAAAAATGGTTAACTTTTTTTCTATTGATATCTTTAATTGTTTCACTTCATTAACTACTTCAACAGCTAAATTAAAATCTATTTCTTTTTGATCAACAGATTTAAGAAGCCCACACTTAAAACTAGCGCATTGTTTAGGTCTTTCATTATATATTGTACAACCATCACAGTATTTAATACAAGGTTGAAGGAAAATTCCATTGCCATCAGCTTCTTCCACCTTCAATAAATCTCTCACCAAAGGCAACTCTTCACGGGTTAGTTGTACAAAACCTATCAAGGTGCCATCACAGCATAAACCACATGACAAACAAATGTTTGATGAATCGCTCATATTTTTGTAAGATTTTTTTAAAAAGGAATAATTTCCTAAATATATGAAAAATAGAGTAAATAATCTGATTTTATTTACTTTCTAACCTTTTTATTGTGGTCTTAAAGAATGTAATTTACTGCAAATTAAAATTCAGAGGCAAAACAAAATAAGATTCTGTTGGTTTTCCTTCTTTCATTGCTGGATTCCATTTGGGCATTTTTTCTATAATTTGCCATGCTTCCATATCAATAAATGGATCAACTCCTTTAACAATGGATTCTGGTTTTGCTGCACCATCTTCAGTTATTAAAACCGAATATAAACTCTGCCTGAACTGCCTAAATCTTTAGATTCGTCGGGATAATTAATCTTTTTAGAAATAAATTGAAACATACCATTTTGTCCAGTTGGGTAAGTAGCTCTTTCACAATCAATACATTCCTAGCTTTTGTGTGCTATCTTTCTTTAAATCGTTAGCATATACCACCACTCCAAAATCTCTTCTTGAAATTAAATCACCGTTCCAATTATATTTTGTCCACACTCCAACAACTGTATTATTTATCCATTTAGACTCTGAAAGTAAAACGTTGTCTGAGATTTTAATAATTTGATTTACAAGAGTATCTGCTTCATTAAATTCTACTTTCTTAAATTCAGCAGAATTTTGAGAAACTTCTTTGCTTAAGTCTTGATCTTTAAAATAGCTTGTTTTTTGTTCAAAAGACGCTAAGCCAATAAAGAATCCGATACTGAGAATTATTATTTTTAATGTCATGCTTTTGCTTTATTGCAAATATAAATTAAATGATATTAACTCATTTCTTATTCAAATAGGCAGGTTCAGTTATCTCTAAAATTTGATGAATTACTTAACAAATTTTTATTCCCTAACTATTTTTACAACCTGATTCAAATCTGTAAACGATAAGAAATAAATTCCATTCATATAATTTGAGAAATCTATTGATTGATTTTTTTCATTTAGCTCTAAAATTTCCAGAATCTTACCCGAAACATTTATGATTTTGATTCTTCCAATCTTTACTTCACTTTTAATTTCAATTCTTTCATTAGTTGGGTTTGGATACACAAGAATAGATACTTTATTTTCAATATTAGGAATGCCTAAAATTTGTGGAATAATAAATTGATATAGAACAATTGAATTGGGCTGCATCTGTAGATTTATTTGTCCATTATTTAAACTATCTTTTTGTATATTAATAGATTGATTATTGGTGATATATGAAATAGCTCCATTTTGTGTAAACCCATTTGTTCTTAAAGAGTCATATTTAAAATGAAGATTATTAGTACTAGAATCTATCAAAAATCGTTCTCCTAAATGCACTCCCGTTAAACCTACCACATTCAATTGAAATTGGCGATTATTATTTTCAAGACTATCAAAATGATTATAAATTGGAATGGAGTTATTGATAGCTTGATAAATGGCAGTTGAATTATTAATGGCTATTAAACCTTTATATATTGAATCTAAGGGGTTTGAACTATTTCCAATAATATCAATGAAACCTGCGCTGTCTAATTGAGTAGTATTTAATTTACCTGTAAAAAGGGTATGATTAAAAGCCTCCAAAAAGGGCGGAGGAGTATAATTAACCAATAGAATATTCAATGTATCATTCGAAATTGTTGAAATTATATCAATAGGATCATTCGCTGTAACTTTTATTTTATTGCCTTTGAGCTTATCTGAAAGCTGTAATGCTTTGTAAAATGGCTTGTGAATTCCACCATAGGTTAGCAATCCATAATCATTGTGAAATTCATTGATAGATTGATCAAAGTCTTGCCAAGCTGCTATCATATTGTTTTCAATACCTATTTTCGACATTTCTATTTGATTTTTAAGTATAAATGTCTTGTGTAAGGCAGATTCTCTTACTCCTGACGGCAAATTCCACTCACTGAGGACAAGCTTAGGACTAGGAAGACCTAAGTTGGCGTATTTTTGGTTGATAAATTCAACAGCGTTTTTATTGGATTGGTGCGATACATCAAAGTTATGCCATGAAACAAAATCTAAAGTTTTATTCCAAACATACATTGAATCGATTAACTCTGCTAAAAGCGATGAATCAGCTAATTGATAATTAATATAACCGTAGGGTGGTTGAGTAGTTATGTTTTTTGCCCACTGATTGGTTGCAGGCCCACCCACTTCAATTGTTGTATCTACTGCTTTAATTGCATCATATGTATTTTTAAAAAGTTCAAAATACTCACTTTTTGTGCCTGTCCATGAGCCCAAGTCAGGCTCATTCCATATTTCAAATTGAGCATTGGATATTCCATATGTATTTACGATTGTGTTTACTACACTCTGAACCATATTATTCCATGAAACATAGCTAGCTGGAGGTTTAGTATTGAGTACATACCATCCTGGCGCAGCAGCTGGTAAGCCATCAGTAGAGCTACTTAACCATACTGGCATTTTTGCGAAAATAAAATAGAGTTTATCTGTTTTTGCAGATAATAATTGCAGCGTTGTTTTAAAAGTGTCTAGAAATGCAATACAATCATTTAAGTTAGTGGTATTGTTTAGAGCACTTTCTATTACATTTAATCGAATTGAGTTTTGATGAATTCCATTGCTTAGAAAATCAGTTTGAGCAATAGCAGTTTTAGGAATATAAAAAACACCTGGTTGAAATTTAGATCCGATGCCGCTTTGAATGGAATCTATATAGAAATTAACAGTTGTTTGAGCCTGAATGAAAAGAGGATAAAAAAATAAAATGATTAAAAACTTTTTCATAAAGTTTTGTTCTCTTTTAAAACATTTACAAGAAATTCGCCAAAATTTAATTGAACAGGATAAATTTTTCCAGTATTAAAACTGATACTTAATTGATTGCTATATCCTGGACCTACATTAAAACCACCTAATGAAAGATATTTAGGTAATTTATTCACCTCTCCTTTTATCCAAAATTTAGTTCCTAGAAATCCGCCAATACTTACAGTAGCTTCTTGTCCAACTTTATTTTGATAGGAAATATATTCCATTGGCAGTAACTCAATTTTTTGTTGATTTAATTTGATATTTTTAGAAGTCTGTCTTTTATCAATATCACCAATAATATAGACCATATTTTTGGGGTAAAAGCCAAAATTATTGTTAATCTCAGTTTTGCTTAAATGATAAATTGAAATAATTACAAAATTAGTATCATCTTTCGTTATCAAATCCTCAATTTTATAAGAATTTGCTCCAAGTAGATTAGATTCTTTCCAAAAGTTATAGAATAAATTTTCAATTGTAAACTTTTCTGAAATAGTTGTATAGCCTTGTAATGTGGCTATCTTATCTACTAATTCTAATTCAAAACCTTCATAAATTAAGTCAAATGAATCTAAACTCTTCTTAATTTTTAAATTTAAGTTTTGATCGATTATTTTGATATTTTGACCAATTAGCGAAATAGTAAGTAGTGATAGAAATATTAATAGATAGTTTTTCTTCATGAGTGTTTGATTTTAGTAAATATACTAAAATCAATAATTTCATTTTATTATTACTTTTTTTAGGAAGTTGTTGAATAGCATTTTATTGCAATAATGTTGTTTTTAATCCTATTTTCAAAAATTTTCATTTGCTTTTTAAGCAAAAGTTACTTGAACATTTACTTAAAAAAATCTTAAAATTAATAGTTGCTTGATGTATTAAAGATTTTTCTTGCAGAATTTCTCTCTTAACTCATCTAATTCTTTGGAATCAATAGGTCGATTTAGATAATTACAAGCAGAATCTATATCGTACAATTTTATATAACTTGCTGCAATATTATAGATAGAAAGTTTATCCAAAGGGTTAAACTCTAAAGATTTTTTAAATGCTTTAATAGCAAGCTCATAATTTTCTTTTTTAAAGAGTTTTACTCCTGTAAAAAAGAAATCATCTCTTTCAAAACAATCTCCATTCATTAATGAAAATCTGACAGGGATATTAAACTTAACTTTAGCCTTAACCCCTTTTAAAGAACCTGGAATCCAATGTCCTGAAGTGGATAAAACTACTCTTTTAGCTTCTTCCATTAATAATGCATTATTTTCATAAATAGATTTTATATCTACAGCATTTCCAAAAGTATCAATAGTGAATCCCACATAAACCACGCCTTGGTTACAATTTTTTTTTGCTGCTATTGGATAAATGATTTTATTAGAAACATATTGTTGTAGATTCATTCCTGTATTCTCAGAATTGTATTCTTCTGTGAAAAAATGAGGCATTATTTCATCAATAGTATCTTGTGAAGATGCTGAATTTGAGAATATAATAAATATTAAGATAGAAAGATATTTCATTTATAAAAAGCTATTTTTTGCAATTATACTCATTAATATATTTCCATTAAATAAATAGAGCCTTAAAATACTTGACTACTTTAAAGTTTGAAATTTTTATTTTTTTTGGATTTAAATGATTTCATATCTCGCTTTTTATTTTTTAAAGAAAAATTCTTCAGATTGTGAAAATCAATAAAAATACATTCTAAAAACCATATTTATTTTATAAATTTTATTTTTGGCATCATTTTTATCTATGTTTACCAAAACTCAACAATATGATCAAAAAATATCTAATTCTTTTTAGCAGTTTATTTTTAATCAGCTTGTATTTTAGCTGTAGTTCAGGTAAAAAAGCATTTGAAAGAGGCAACTACGATGAAGGTTTGTTTAAGGCAATCTCTCGTTTACGTCAAAGTCCAAACAATAAAAGAGCTATTGAAACTTTGCGTTATGGATATCCTATTACTTTGCAATGGCATCAAGATAATATCAAACGAATCCAACAAGTGAATGATAATTTCGTGCAAGAAAATATGTATTATGAATACAAAAAAATGAATCAAATTAACGATGAAATTCGTCGTTGCCCTTCTTGTTTAAATATTATTCAAAATCCAAAGTCATTTGTTGCTGAGCAAGCTGCTGCTGTGCAAAAAGCTGCTGCAAATCGTTACCAGATTGGTGAAGGTTTATTGCAAGAGTCTATCGCTCAATATGACAAAGGAAAGGCTATGGATGCATATTATAACTTTGAGATAGCCAATGGTTTGATGCCCGGATATCAAGATGCGACAGATAAAATGGAGAAAGCGAAATGGCAAGCTACCACTAAAGTTGTAATTGAAGAAATTGCAACAGGTTCGGCAATGTTAGATATAAGTGCAGATTTCTTTTACAATAAAATACAAAGCTTTTTAGTTCAGATGCAAGTTTCTCCATTTGTACGTTTTTATACTCCTAAAGAAGCAAAATCCTATTCTATAGAAACACCTGACCAAATTGTAAAACTAAAATTTGATTATTTTACAGTGGGTCAAGTTTATCATAAGGTTACTGAAGAAGTAAGAAAAAAGGATAGTGTTATTATTGGAAGTGTGAAGGATTCTAACGGCAAAAAGTTGAACGTTTATGGCACTGTCAATGCTAAATTGATAATCAATCACAAAGAGCTTATTTCGAAAGGTCTTTTAGATTTAAAAATTATAGATCCATATTCTTCTAGAGTATTAAGCCAAGAAAAATTACCAGGAGAATATATTTGGGTAAGCGAATGGGGAAATTTTAATGGCGACGAAAAGGCTTTAAATAAATCAGATTGGAAAATCATAAAAGCGACTGAAGTTCCACCACCTTCTCCACAAAATTTATTTATTGCTTTTACTCAGCCCATTTTTGATCAAGCAACTGCTAAATTGAATAATTATTACTCTGCTTATCGTTAGATGTGATGGGTATTGTTAATTAGTAGTTCTTGATAATAGCGCTTAAAGCCGACTATGTTTCATTTTCCCTGTGCGCTTTGCGTTTTCTTTGTGTTCTTAGTGGTTGCTTTTAATATTTAACCACAAAGTTCACTGAGTTTTACACGAAGTTCACAAAGGAAGTTTTTATATTAAAAGACAATCATTATTTTATTTTCTCAGTGTGCTTTGTGTCTGCTTTGTGTTCTTAGTGGTTACTTTTAATATTTAACCACTAAGTTCACTGAGGTTTATCACGAAGGGCACAACGGGAAAATTATTCGTTGTTTAATTTCAGAATTTCATTAATTATATTCTTAGAAATTCGAAAATCTGTTTTTAATAATTGATCAATTATGGGTTTTATTTTTGGTATTGCTGATATTTGTTTGGCTTTATTAATAATACCAATTGAACCAGTTATTTTTCAAATTTAAACTTTGTGCTATTTTTCTAGCATTTAAGTCATCTAAAAGTAAAGTACTATTGCCTAATTCTATTGCTAATGCAATAGCACTTGCTTCACCGATGTCTAATTGAGTTTCAAGAAACAATTGATATTTTTTATCTTTTACTTGTTGAACTGTAATCCAATTAGGGAGTTCGTCACCAAATTCTTTTTCAACTTCTGGTGTTGTTATTAATTTTCCATAGACTTTCTCAAGAATATAAAGTGCATCAATTTTTTGAAAAATAATTAAGATACTAGTATCTGAAATGACTATTTTATGCATTTTTTATATCTGAGCGCAAATCCTCAATTGATTTACTAAATATGGAAGCTCCATATTTTCCTAATATTTCAATAAAAGCTCTCTTTGAGAGGCCTACTATCTTTGCAGCTTGACCTGCTGATAATTTGGCATCTTCATATAACTTTGACGCAATTATCATAGACAAATCATAATCTTTTAAATCTACATTATCAGGAATATTAATTGAGATTTTTCTCATAGGTTATATATTTAATTCAAAAATACTAAATGAATTTACTATATTTTATTTTAATTCAAATTTTTATGCCTCTTATCCACAAAGTTCCCCGATGTTTTCACAAAGTGTATTAAGAAGGGTTTTACTTTAAAAGCCAATCATTATTTTATTTTCTCAGTGTGCTTTGTGTCTTCTTTGTGTTCTTAGTGGTTACTTTTAATATTTAACCACAAAGTTCACTGAGGTTTACACGAAGGTCACAAAGAGTTTATATGTTTAAGGAATTGTAAAAATCATAAATACTGATAAAAAGATTACTTTTCTATTTTAAAACTATCGAGAATCTTTTCACCAACTTTTTGATAGTTTTCAAATTCATTGGTTTCGCAAGTTAAGGTAAGTACATAAGCTTGTTTATCTATCAACCAAATATATTGTTCAAATTTCAATTTTAAAGTACCGTATTTCCCTTTGTATAGGAACTTATGAAATTCTAAATCATTATTTTTCATTCTCTGGCTTTCAATCATTCTAAATTTTGAAATAAGTTTAGAGACCTGCTTCTCTGATAAATCGATGTAGGTATCTAAATCTAAAGTATCTTCTAAGTTCTTTTGGATGATTAAATTTATATTTTCTCTAAATTGATCATTTGTAGATGTTAACTTGCTATATAAAGCAAAACTACTGCCCATTTGCTTTGATGTATCTAAATCCCAAGAATTGGGGTATTGAATGGAATAGTTACTTTGAATTAATATCTCTGTTAAACCTAGAGAATCATCCAAAGTTGGATTATTGTTTGATTGTGCAAATGATATTATGGATATCAATAATATAATAACTGTGAATCTGAATTTTATCATATGTATTTTATTAACTATAGAGGAAACAAAATTAGAGATTAATTAAAATAACTTGCAAGTATCGAAGAAACAATAAATTTACTCAACTATTTTAACTTTTTATAGAAAGTAATCTACGTCAACTTCTGTATTAAAATGAAAATAAACTTTGTTTTGATACAAACACAGTTTCTATTGTTCTTGAAGCTCTTATACAATCAGTGTTTATGGTACTCAAAGTATTCATTTTATTAAACATCAAGTCACTCTTGGCTTTGTGCCTTCTTTATGTTCTTAGTGGTTGCTTTTAATATCTAACCACAAAATTAACAGAGGATTACACAAAGGGCACAAAGGGAATTTTTCATTAAAAGCCAATCATTATTTTATTTTCTCTGTGCGCTTTGCGTTTGCTTTGTGTTCTTAGTGGTTACTTTTAATATCTAACCACAAAATTAACAGAGGATTACACAAAGCAAACAAAGGGAGTTTTAATTAATCCATTAAAACCAATTCTAATTTATCAGAATTAAACATAGAAATAGGGGAGATGACTTTCTCAGTCATTGGGATTTCAGATCCATATCTTTCATTTAATTTTTGTTTTACTATATCGTTTGTTAGATCAAAGTCAGAGAGCTGTTGAAGATGACCAATTTCGATATTTGCACCTTCTTTATATATTTTCCAAACTAATTCAGAACAGTATATTTTATCATCCGACCATTCAAAGTAAATATCATAATTTTTGCCTTGATATTTTTCTCCAACATCTTTCATTTTTGATAAGGTCTCAGTAGTCAAAATCTTATTCGCATTTTTTAATCTTTTAATGACATAATGAGAATCTTCACCTCTTTTTATCCATTCAGTTAGTGGTGTTGTTTTAACTGGTTGGATAGCCTCAAAAACTACAAATTGCCCATCATTTTTATAGATAATTCCCATATGACTATACTTAGATTTTGTAGCTAGTTGGATGGCTTTACTTTGACTTGATTTAGAAGTTTGAAAGATGATATCTCCATTCTGAATTTTATTTGAAATGTTAATTTCTTCAAATCGTTGAGTATCTTTTTTAACACCATTAGCAAACTGATACATTTCGGCTCCCCAATAAATAAGGAAAGTTAAAATTGCAATAGTTAGTATTGCAAGGATTAATTTTTTCATAGGTTTTTTATTTGAGGAAAATAGATTTTGTTTTTAATTATCAATTATTTACATAGGCAATTGGCTTCCCCTAAATCAATCATTTTTAATTGATTATTTTTATTAACAATAGTGGAATCTAAATCAACTTGCATAATTCTATCTAAGTCTAATTCAAATTCCCAAATAGTATTTTCGTTTGTTTCATCATTAATACAACTCATAAAATATCTATTGCTAAAATTTTTGTGCATCGTTTTTGGTCGATCTTCAATATCATCTATAGACATCAATAAAGAGTCTGATTTGAGGTCGAAAATGGCAAAACCGCTTATGTCAGAATCAAATATTGTAAATAGTAACCCAGCTTCTTTGTCGATAAAATTCTCACCTCCAATTATGTTAAAAAAATTCCCATTCTCATTAATTAGAATAGTTCTACCATCATAATCTCCATGTTTAGTTAATATTATATGGTTATTAATAATTAAAGGATTTGTTAGTCCGAAGTTACCTCCATTGGCTTCTATTTTTTTAAATATTAAAGAGTCAATTATTTTCTTATTTTTAGAAACAGTAATTTTTGAGTCACACGAATAATTATAATTATAATTATTTTTAGGTGGCTTCTTTTGTATTAATGTAACAGTAATGTTTTTCAAAGTAATGGAATCAGTTGTTATATCTCCTTGAGTGAAATCAATATTTTCCTCGATAGAATTTTGTTCATCAATCTTTACTTCTGATTTACCTGCTTCATTTTTAACATTCTGTTGTCCATAAATTGAAGCAGATATAAAGAGGAATGATATGATAATATATATTTTATTTTTCATTTGATTTAAATGTGAAACGGTTAGGTTATAAAACCTTTAGATTTACTAAAACAAGCAAAATATAAACGACTGCAAAAAAAGTAAAAAGTAGATTCATGCAATAACCACCGTATTTAATAATTGGATCTTTTGGTATTTCATACATCGGGTAATAGGCTATCTGAGTGGCAACTTTCCCTGTCCAATATGCACCAATTAGAATAGTTAAAGCTATTGCTAAGTCAGTTTTATTTTGTAATTGCTCAGGGATTAAAATGGCAATTAATCCAAAACTAAAATTCAAGCCTTGAATATAGCGCCCATAAGTTTTAGCAATTTCTTGGTTGAGAGGTTTTAATTGTTTTACATCATTGTACCAATCAAATACTCTATGTCTAATGTAAGGATAAACCAAAGCTGTAAATATTTGACCTGCTCCTCCTAATATTATAATCCAAATTGGAATTTTCATTTTTGATATTTAGTTATTCTATTTTTGATACTTATTAAAATGCAATAGATTAATACTATGAGTAATAAAACAAGAAAACTATTAAATAAAACTTTTTCGATTCCAATTTCTTGAATATTCAAAAAAGGATATGGATAATAGTTAGAGAAACTGCCCCTTACTAAAACAAAAAAGAGATAAAAAAGAGGGTATAACAACCAAATCACTGAATCACGAAAAGCACTTCTTTCCTTGATAGAAAAAGCAATCCAATAAATAAGCATAAGTAAAGGTATGACTGTATGTAATAATTCGTCAACAATGAACTGTATTCCCTTTGGCTCCCAAATGCCTCGTAATACAAATTGATATACAAGTCCAACAATAAGTATGAATGTTGTAAGTGCAGTCAAAGCTTCTTTTTTATTAAATATTGCAAATTGTTTTGCTGAAGGACTAAATATTCTATAGGTAAAAAATATGGCAACTAATATATTGGTGAGTATTGTAAAAAAGCTAAAAAATCGGATAATGGTTTCAATAATATCTGCTTGTCTATTTATAATAATCAAAATAAATTGCACTATAATGGCAAACCATCCAAGGGAAAATCCTACTATTTCAATCTTTTTTCGCATTTCTTTAAATGTTTATCAACGGTTAGTATATGAAGCGTAGCAGCCCGAAGGGTGCTATAATTTCATATACAGTGTGTGTGCCTTGAATGGTAAATATAAATAAGTTCTTTTAAATATTGAATTTAATCCAAAAGGTGCAAGTCCCTTATACCCTCAGAGTAACGTTGGGGAAGTATTAGTAAGACGCAAGCTTGTTAAGTGTGACCTTAGAAGTGAAGTAATCGAAACTACAAAAGTCTGCCCCCCCAACGAACAGGATATTAATTCGTCTGAATAACTGAATATCATTTCTTTGTATGCTTTGTGTCTTCTTTGTGTTCTTAATGTTTATTTTTTTTAACCACAAAGTTCACTAAGGTTTACACAAAGGGTAAGTGATATATTTTCTAAAGTTTAAGAAATAATTTTTTTAGTATAATTTTAATTTATTATCCTACGTATTTTCAGCGTAGTAGGATTATTTTTTTTGCATTCTATTAATAGTAGAATTTATCTTCGTCCCATTTTTTAGGATTATTTATAATGTAATTGCTAATGTTTTGAAATGATTTATCATCTCTAATAATGTGATCGTGAAATCTTGTTTGCCATGCAAATTCATATTTCAATCTGTTGGCGTGTTTTGTTACAGCAGATTTATATCCACCAATAATTGTTGAAATGGAATTTTTTCCCGGATTTCGTAATCGTTTATGTCCAATTGTTTTTTTTATTTCAGGATTTAATTGGATATTGAATTCCGATTGCGGCGTGGGAATTGGCGATTTTATTGGCGACAGAGACAAGGCATGCCTTGTCTGTACGCCATCCGCATCGCCATTATCATCGCCATCCGCATCGCCATTTTCATCGCCATCTGCATTGCCATTATTATCCGCATCGTCATCGATAATTGCATCCTGAATAAAATAATTATTCTTATTATCATCCAAATTTTTATCAATCAATAATTCTGATGGATTATCCAAAATCAAAATGCCATGAATGTGATTAGGCATCACCACAAATTCACCTAATTCTATGTTTCTTGCGTGATTTTTAATTTCATACCATAGTAAATCTGCTATCACACCTATAGGTGATAATTGCATTTTATTATCCACTACTTTTCCAAAGAAATGCTCTCTATTTTTGGTGCAAATTGTAATAAAATAAGCTGCATTCCATCTATAGTCCCAATTGGGATTTCTGGCGGAAGCTATTCTATATTTATTTTGGTATTTATCAGTCATCAGCTAATATTTTTTTTAAATATACCACTTACAGATCTAATAGCATTTATCCGAGATTGCTTAATGAGCTGAATAATATTGTCAATCTCTTGTCTATTTTCTAAAATAACTTATAATTGCTCCAAGCCTCGGCTTTATCTAAAAAAAGTGCTTTGGTTTCTTTCCAAACAGATTTGAATAAATCGGAATTGCGGTAGTTTTCTAAGGCGGCTTCATTGTCCCAATGACTGTAGGTAAAAAAGATGTTGCCATTGTCGCTACACCTCAACAATTCTAAATGATTGATGCCTTCAAAAGCACAGATTTTTTCTTTACTTTCTTTAAATATGGTAATAAATTCGTTGACTTTATCTTCTTCAAAAGTCATTTTTACTATTCTAGTTATCATACAGTTCTACTCTAATAAGGTCGCCTTCTTTTAAACCCAATAGTTTACTGGCTTTACCTTGGTTAATAGCTATTTCTAAATGATTGGTGGTATTGAATAATGCCAACTTTTCGCCTTCTGCTACTTCATTATATCCAAATGAAATTCGATTAATATCGTAATCAGAATTTCTAAAAACAATGGCAAATCGGTAGCTTTTTACAAAATTGTTGAAAATGTGTTCACTGATATTGGTTATAACGTTTCCAAAACTATCTACATTTACTACCACACCTTTCAATATGTGATTATCAATAAAAGGTACAAATCCCAAACGTTTTAATACACCCTCTATTTTTCTACCCAACACATTTATCAACCCACCATTATAGATATGGCAAGCTACTTTTACAAACACATCTTTGGTAGGGAAGGAAAGTCTGTGAGAATCGGATTTAAAATTCAATTCAATGATTTCTTCTACTTCTTGCTCTTCAAAAATAAGTGAAAATACCCCATTATCAGCTCCTACAAAGTAATGATTGTCAAATTTAATCGCCAAATGGGCATGCTCCACTGTAGCTTCAGGGCTCACTCCTATAATATGAATACTTCCTTCAGGGAAAAATTTATAGGAATTTTTAACGGTATAAGCTGCTTTTAAAATATCGTAAGGATTTACTTTGTGAGTAATATCAACTATAGTAGCATCAGGGCATTGGCTTAGAATAGAGCCTTTAATCATCCCCACATAAAAGTCTGTATCTTGTAAATCTGTCGTGAGTGTGATAATTGCCATTAAATTTTTACTGCTTACTTTTGATAAATACTACCTGAAGTGTTCAAAATTAGTAATATTTTTGAAGCTTAAAAGAACGAAAAACACTTATTGAATTAAATAAACTAAAATATTGGTCGAGAAAATAATTGATATAAGCGACGTTAATCCAGTCGAGCTGTATGGAGTGAATGAAAAGAAGTTGGATATTATTAAAAAGAAGTTTCCAAAAGTGAAACTAGTAGCCCGTGGAGATGAGTTAAAAGCCATTGGCAGCGAAAGTTCTATCAATGAATTTGAAAGTAAGCTGCACGTTTTAATTCAGCATTTATTGAAATACAAACAGTTGACGGAAGATACCATTCTTCAATTGCTAGAAAATGATGTGGAACTTTCTAAAAGTCAGTTGAAAGATGCGAATGAAGTATTAGTCTTTGGCAATTATGGATTGATGGTGAAGGCTAAAACACCAAACCAACGTAAATTAGTAAAATTGTCTGGTGAAAACGATATGGTTTTTGCTTTAGGACCTGCTGGAACTGGTAAAACATACACAGCAGTAGCTTTGGCAGTAAGGGCTTTAAAAAATAAAGAGGTAAAGAAGATAATTTTAACGCGTCCGGCAGTGGAAGCAGGAGAGAATTTGGGTTTTTTGCCTGGTGATTTGAAAGAGAAATTAGATCCATTTTTACAACCTTTATACGACGCTTTGCGCGATATGATTCCTGGGGAAAAACTGAGAGATTATATGGAAAATGGAATTATTCAAATAGCTCCTTTGGCATATATGAGAGGTAGAACCTTAGACCATGCTTTTGTGATTTTGGATGAAGCTCAAAATACCACTCGTCCACAGTTTAAAATGTTTTTGACAAGAATGGGAAAGTCTGCTAAGTTTATGATAACGGGCGATGTGACTCAAATTGATTTGCCTAAAAATCAACCATCAGGATTGATTCAAGCCATGGATATTTTACATAAAATTAAAGGTGTAGGCTTTGTTCAGTTTGATGGCAAAGATGTGATTCGACATGATTTAGTACGTAAAATCATAGATGCTTACGACAAAAACGACAAGAGAATTGAAAAATTGAACGAAGAATTAAAGTTAAAAAGACAATCAAAAGTAGAGATAAAATGATTTCAGTTGCCAGTACAAAATATGAGTTTCCCAATCAAAAGAGTTTTTACAGAGGTAAAGTAAGAGATGTTTATAATATTGATAATAAGCATTTAGTGATGGTAGCTTCCAATCGTATTTCAGCTTTTGATCATATTTTGCCCAAGCCAATTCCTTATAAAGGACAAGTTTTAAATCAAATTGCAGCTAAATTTTTAGCAGCCACAGCTGATATTGTTCCCAATTGGATAGAGTCTGTACCTGATCCTAATGTGGCTATTGGTAAGTTGTGCGATCCATTTAAAGTAGAAATGGTAATTCGTGGCTACTTAAGCGGACACGCTTGGAGAGAATACAAGGCAGGTAGAAGAATTATTTGTGGAGTAAATATGCCTGATGGGATGAAAGAAAACGATAAATTTCCAACTCCAATTATAACACCTGCTACCAAAGCAGAAGAAGGGCATGATGAAGATATTTCAAGAGAAGAAATCATCAAACAAGGCATTATTTCCGAAAAGGATTATGTGCAATTAGAAAAATATACGCAAGCATTATTTCAGAGAGGAACGGAGATGGCAGCGGAGAAGGATTTGATATTGGTAGACACCAAATATGAATTTGGAAAAATTGGGGATACCATCTATTTGATTGATGAAATCCACACACCTGATTCATCGCGCTACTTTTTTGCCGATGGTTATGCCGAAAGACAAGCAAAAGGAGAAAAGCAAAAACAATTGTCTAAAGAATTTGTAAGAGAATGGCTGATTGAAAACGGTTTTCAAGGTTTAGCAGGACAAAAAATGCCTGAAATGCCTGATAGTTTTGTCAATGAAGTTTCAGAACGATACATTGAATTGTACGAATTAATCAGCGGAGAAAAATTCATTAAAGCAGACACTTCCAATACAGAAGAACGGATTAAGAATAACGTTTTAGCAGCCTTAAAATAAGTCTTCTCGGTACCCTTTGGTTTTGATAGCTATTTAAAAAAGAACCTTAGGAAACTTCGTGACGATGACCTTTATTTATACTATAAAGAATCGCTAGTGTCCGATAAAAATATCGGAACACTTTAAAGCCTACAAGCTTTTATATCATATTTATATAATATCGAGTGCTTTATGTAAATAAATGTAGATTTTATTTTCAATTTAATCAATTAGGGCTTACTTTTTGACATTAAGCTTTTTCATTTTTTTCGCCGTGAAAAAAACGAAACAAAAAAACCTCGTCCTTTGAATTTTTATTTTCTCCAAATTTTATAAATTCTAAGTTCAGCCGAGGGGTCTTCAATCACAGATGTGAAGCTTCTCGGTTTCTCTAAGAATTTATTTCATTTTCCAAAAAATAAATTCAAGGGACAACCTATTAATAAGCAATAGTTTTCTCAATAATATTTTTTAATCGGACAACAATGATAAAAAATATTTTTAATTTTTAAACCTATCCAAATTCCAATTGCTGTCTATGTCTTCGACACGAAGCTTCGTGTTGAAATAAGCAAATTGTGAAATCCAAGAATAATTAAAATCTAAATTCTAGTAAAAACATACAGATACATTAAATGTATATACATATATTTGTAAAAAGTTTTGCAAATGAGGATTGAAGAAGAAATAAAACAACAAAAATTTGATAATGAGCATCAAAAACTGATGGTCAATTTATTGTTTTCAGGTAAATGGATTACTGATTTCACCAATGATTTTTTAAAGAAATTTGATATCAGTACTCAACAATTTAATGTTTTACGTATTTTGAGAGGACAACATCCAAACACGGCTACTGTCAATTTAATAAGTGATAGAATGATTGATAAAATGTCTAATGTTTCTCGTTTGATAGATAAGTTAGAAAGTAAAAAACTGGTAGAACGAAAAGTTTGTAAAAAAGATCGTCGTCAAGTAGATATTTTAATTAGTGATTTTGGATTAAATTTATTGAAAAAAATTGATGAGGTAGATAATAAATTAGAATCTAATATGCAAAACCTAAATAAGGAAGAAGCTACACAGCTGAATGATTTATTAGATAAATTGCGATCTTAGTTTTTATTTTAAGGTAATTCTTATTTTACTTTTTTCAATTTTTAGATTTTTGAAATCTCTTTTTTAGTATTAGTTTTGTGAAACGATAAAGTAGTGTTTATGATGGAAATTAGTATTAAAAAGACAAACGAAAGTAAGATTGATAAAGTTGATTTTAATCATTTACAGTTTGGACGTACTTTTTCCGATCATATGTTTGTTGCCGATTACGAAAATGGCAATTGGAACAACTTTAGAATCGTTCCTTTCTCTAATTTTTCATTGAGTCCGGCTAGTGCAGCCTTGCATTATGGACAAACAATATTTGAAGGTTTAAAAGCGCATAAAAATCCTGAAGGTGATATTGTGCTTTTCAGACCTGAATACAATTCTCAAAGACTCAATGAATCTGCCAAGAGAATGTGCATGGCAGAAGTACCTCAAGAGGTTTTTATGGAAGGACTTAAAAAACTAATTGAAGTGGATCAAAACTGGGTGCCTGATGTGGCTGGTTCTTCTTTATACATAAGACCCTATTTGTTTGCCGATGAGGAATTTTTAGGCGTAAAGCCATCAGCAAAATATAAATTTGCTATTATCACTTCGCCTGCTGCATCTTATTATAGTGGTGCTGTAAAAGTGAAAATTGAAAAAAAATATTCAAGAGCCTCAGAAGGTGGAGTAGGAATGGCAAAAAATGGTGGTAATTATGCCGCTTCATTATTTCCTGCTAAGTTGGCGCAGGAAAAAGGTTTTCACCAGTTGGTTTGGACAGATTCTAAAACGCATACGTTTATTGAGGAAGCTGGCACCATGAATATCATGATGGTTATTAACAACACTTTAATTACTCCATCATTAGAAAGGGGAACGGTTTTAAGAGGCAAAACAAGAGACTCTATTATTCATATTGCCAAACATTGGGGAATGAAAGTAGAAGAACGACCTATTTCAGTTTTAGAATTAATAGATGCCTTTAATGCCCACACCTTAGAAGAGGTTTTTGGGGTAGGCACGGCGGCAACTGTTGCACCTATAGAATTATTTAATGTGGATGGCATTGATTATAATGTAGCCCATTTAAAATCTCATCTTTTTTCACAAAAAGTTTCTAAATTTCTATACGAATTGAAAGCCGGTAAAGTGAAAGATGAATTCAATTGGATTCAGAAGGCTTTTTAAGCTAAAACTTTTTAATTTTTTTTGTTAATAAATGCTCACAGCTTTGTTGTGAGTAATCTATAAAATTGGGTATTTTTATAGCCAATCCTATCAAATTTCAGGAGGTTGTAAATTATGGCAGAAGAGGTTAAATATACCGAAGATAATATACGTTCGTTAGACTGGAAAGAGCATATTAGAATGCGTCCGGGAATGTATATTGGAAAATTAGGTGATGGTACTGCATTTGACGATGGTATTTATGTATTGTTAAAAGAAGTGCTCGACAATTCTATTGATGAATTTGTGATGGGCAATGGACGCACCGTTGAAATTTCCATTAAAGATAAAACTGTTACCGTTAGAGATTTTGGCCGTGGAATTCCTTTGGGTAAAGTGATTGATTGTGTATCTAAAATTAATACTGGTGGTAAATACGATTCTAAAGCCTTTAAAAAATCTGTTGGTTTAAATGGAGTGGGTACCAAAGCTGTAAATGCACTTTCTAGCTATTTCAAAGTAGAGTCTGTTAGAGATGATAAAATTAAAAGAGCAGAATTTAGCTCTGGTAATTTAGAAGTAGATGCTGATATAGAAGAAAGTAGCCGACGTAAAGGAACTAAAGTTACTTTTATTCCCGATGAAGGTATTTTTAATAGCTACACCTATCGTTCACAGCATGTGGAAACCATGTTGTGGAATTATGCTTACCTTAATAAAGGCTTAACCATTTATTTTAATGGTCAAAAAATTGTTTCAGAAAATGGTCTTTTTGATTTATTGAAAAACAATATGTCGGATGAAGAAATTTATCCAATCATCCACATAGAAGATGAAGATATTGAAGTAGCAGTTACACACACTTCAGCTTATGGTGAAGAGTATTATTCTTTTGTAAACGGACAACATACCACTCAAGGGGGAACACATCAGCAAGCATTTAGAGAGGCTTATGTAAAAACCATTCGTGAGTTTTATCAAAAAGATTACGATGCGGTAGATATTCGATCCTCTATAGTAGCTGCGGTGGCAGTAAAAGTAATGGAGCCTGTTTTTGAATCTCAAACCAAAACCAAATTAGGTTCTAATGATGTAGGGCCTGATGGGCCAAGTATGCGATCTTTTGTAACAGATTTTTTGAAGAAACATTTAGATAATTTCTTGCATAGAAATCCTGAAACAGCAGATTTACTGCAAAAAAAGATTCTACAATCTGAAAGGGAAAGAAAGGATTTGGCAGGAATTAAAAAATTAGCCAAAAAAAGAGCGAAAGAAGTAAGTCTTCACAATAAGAAATTGAGAGACTGCAGAGTGCATCTCAATCAAGAGAAAGCCGATGACAGACAAAGTGAATCCACGCTTTTTATAACGGAGGGTGATTCTGCTTCTGGATCTATCACAAAAGTGAGAAACGTAAATACGCAAGCCGTTTTTAGTTTAAAGGGAAAGCCTTTAAATTCTTATGGATTAACAAAGAAAATTGTTTACGAAAATGAAGAATTTAATCTGCTTCAAGCAGCATTAAATATTGAAGATGGCTTAGATAATTTAAGATATAGTAAAGTAGTTTTGGCTACTGATGCCGATGTAGATGGAATGCATATTAGACTATTGCTAATGACCTTTTTCTTCAATTCTTTCCTGATTTAGTTAAAAATGGTCACCTTTCAGTGCTTTCTACTCCTTTATTTAGAGTGAGAGATAAAAAAGAAACTTTTTACTGCTATAGTGAAGAGGAAAAAAGAACAGCTGTAGAAAAGTTGAAAGGCAGAGCAGAAATTACCCGATTTAAAGGTTTGGGTGAGATTTCTCCTGATGAGTTTAAAAACTTTATTGGTGAAAATATGCGTTTGGAACCAGTTGTAATCGGAAAAGGAAAGAGTGTACATGAATTACTCGAATTTTATATGGGTAAAAATACACCACAAAGACAAGAGTATATTATTGAAAATTTAAAGGTTGAACAAGATCTAATTGAAGAAAAAGTCAACTAAATTGTTGGAATCAAATAATGGCAGAAGATAAAGACGAGTCGCTAGAAGGTAGCAACGAAGAGGAAAATTTAGAGTTTAACGAAGGTACAGAAGATGCTAATCTTGGAACGGTTATCAATGTTTCAGGAATGTACGATGAGTGGTTTTTAGATTATGCTTCTTACGTAATTTTAGAGAGAGCAGTTCCTCATGTAAATGACGGATTAAAACCTGTTCAAAGACGAATTTTACACTCTTTAAAAGAGTTAGATGACGGACGTTACCATAAAGTTGCCAACGTTATTGGTAATACTATGAAGTTTCACCCTCACGGTGATGCTTCTATTGGTGATGCAATGGTTCAGATTGGTCAAAAAGATTTGTTGCTTGATTGTCAAGGTAACTGGGGGAATATTTTAACCGGAGATAGAGCTGCAGCACCACGATATATTGAAGTAAGACTTTCTAAATTTGCCTTAGATGTGGTTTTTAATCATAAAACTACCGAATGGGCTGCTTCTTATGACGGTAGAGGTAAAGAGCCTGTAACTTTTCCCGTAAAATTTCCACTACTTTTAGCTCAAGGAGTTGAAGGGATTGCGGTAGGGTTAGCATGTAAAATGTTGCCTCATAATTTTATTGAAATATTAGATTCTTCAATTGCTATACTTAAAGGAAAACCATTTACACTTTTACCAGATTTTTTAACTGGTGGTTTGGCCGATTTTAGCAATTATAATGATGGTTTAAGAGGTGGAAGAGTAAGAGTAAGAGCTCGAATTAGTCAATTGGATAAGAAAATGTTAACGATTACTGAAATTCCTTTTGGTACCAATACATCTTCTTTAATAGAATCGGTTCTTAAAGCCAATGATAAAGGTAAGATTAAGATAAAAAGTATAGAAGATAATACTTCTGAGAATGTAGAAATCAATATTCATTTGCCAACTGGAGTGTCTCCAGATAAAATGATAGATGCATTATATGCTTTTACAGATTGTGAAATTTCTATTTCTCCCAACGGAACTGTTATTGATGAAAATAAACCTAAATTTTTAGGTGTTCGTGAAATTTTAAAAATTTCTACTTTTCAAACAAAGGATTTGCTTCAATTGGAATTGGAAATTCGCAAAAGTGAATTGCAAGAGCAATGGCATTTTGCTTCTTTGGAGAAAATATTTATAGAGAACAAGATTTACCGTGACATTGAAGAATGTGAAACATGGGAAGAAATTATTAATGCCATTCATAAAGGATTAAAGCCTCACACGAAACACTTATTACGACCTGTTACTGATGATGATGTGACTAGATTGACAGAAATAAAAATTAAGCGTATTTCAAGGTTTGATGGTTTTAAAGCTGATGAATTAATCAAGAGAATTGAGGAAGAAATTGAAGAAATTAATCACAATCTAGATAATTTAACAGATTTTGCGATTGCCTACTTCAAACGAATAAAAGATAAATACGGTGAAGGCAGAGAGCGCAAAACAGAAATCAAATCTTTTGAAACCATTGATGCCACTAAAGTAGCAGTAGCCAATACTAAATTATATGTTCAGAGAGCAGAAGGTTTTATAGGGCATGGTTTAAAGAAGTCTGATGCTGAATTTGTTGCAGATTGTTCTGATATAGACGATATAATTGTGTTTAGAGAAGATGGTGTAATGGTCGTTTCTAAAATTAGTTCTAAAACCTTTGTAGGGAAAAATATAATTTATATCGACGTTTGGAAAAAAGGCGATAAACGTACCATTTACAATATGATTTATCAAGATGGTATTTCCGGATCCGCCATGATGAAGCGTTTTGCTGTTACCTCTATCACTAGAGATAAGGAGTATGATTTAACAGCTGGAAATCCAAAATCTAAAGTGTTGTATTTTTCTGCAAATGCAAATGGTGAAGCTGAGGTAGTGAATATCAATTTAAGGCCAAGACCTAAATTAAAAAAGCTAAAATTTGATTTAGATTTTTCTGAATTGGCTATCAAAAGTAGAACTGCCAAAGGAAATACAGTCACTAAAAATATAATAGCTAAGGTAAAGTTGAAAGAAGAAGGTGTTTCTACATTAGGAGCTCGTAAAATTTGGTTTGATGATACAGTTCAGCGGTTAAATACCGAAGGTAGAGGAGATTTATTAGGCGCCTTCAAAGCGGATGATAAAATTCTAACTGTCATGCAATCAGGAAATTTGAGACTAACTTCATTTAATGTTTCAACTCATTTTGATGATGATATGATCTTAATAGAAAAGTGGAATCCTGAAAAACCAATATCGGCCATTTATTTTGATGGTGATAAAGAAGACTTTTATGTCAAACGTTTTTTAGTAGAGGACAGCGATAAAAAAACATTGTTTATTTCAGAACACAAAGGCAGTTATTTGGAAATTATTTCTACTCAATGGAAGCCGGTAGTGGATGTAGCTTTCAGAAAGGAAAAAAATAAAGATGCTAAGGAGAATGAATTGCTTAATTTAGAGGATTTTATATCTGTAAAGGGACAAAAAGCTTTAGGAAATAAACTATCGTTTAATGGTGTAAAAAGTATTGATTTATTGTCTTTAGAAGCAGCTAAAGAGTTTTTAGGTATAATAGATGAAGAAGAGATAGAAGAGGAGTCACCTGCTGAAGATTCCGATAGCAATCCAGATGAAAGTAATGAGGTTACAACTGATGTAAGTCTTACAGATTCTATTGGAGGTGAAAATAAACCACCTAAAAAAGGACCCATCATCGATATTGATGAAGATGAGGATAAACAAACAAAACTATTTTAATTGTGAGTATAACGATCATTATAATTATTATCACTGCAATAGTTTCTATACTAGCATTTAATAACAGGGAACTGTTTGAAAAATTAGAATTTAGGCCTTATATTATAAATGAAAAAAAAGAGTTTTACAGATTCTTTACACATTCATTATTACATGTAGATTGGTGGCATTTAATTATCAATATGCTTGTTTTGTGGTTTTTTGGTGAAGCTACAGAATATTACTTTGAATTAAACTGGGGAGGTAAAGGAATTCTTTACTTTTTATTGCTTTACATAGGAGGAGTTATTTTTGCTACTTTACCCACATTTAAAAAACATAAAGAAGATTTTGGCTACAGAAGTGTTGGTGCTTCAGGAGCAGTAAGTGCCGTAGTGATGAGTTCGGTAATTTTTAGTCCTATGAGCTCTATTTGCCTGTATGGAATAATCTGTTTTCCGGGCATAATTTGGGCAATAGTCTATTTAGTTTATTCTTATTATATGGGTAAAAAATCGACTGATAATGTAAACCATGATGCACATTTTTGGGGAGCCATTTACGGAATAGCATTTACCTTAATTTCAACTCCTTCCTCTTTTTTTAATTTTATCAATCAGTTAAAGAGCGTCTTCAATTAAACATTAAAAATGTACGTAAGTATAGACGATAAAATAGTTTCTTCTGAAAAGCTCAAAGAATTTAATAATAGAGCTTTCAAATATGGTGATGGACTCTTTGAAACCATTAGAATTTCTGATGGTAAAATGATAAATTCTTTAAGGCATTTTAATCGTTTAGTGGATGGAATGCAAATGCTTCAAATGGAGCTGACAAAAGAGTTCGATTTTGAATCTTTCTGCTCTCAGATTGAAAAGGTAATTGCCATCAACGAAATTAAAGAAGGTGCACGATTGCGCTATACTGTCTACAGAAATGCCGATGGATTTTATACACCCTTATCTAACAGCTTTTCTACTTTTATAGAGCTGCAGGCTTTACCTGTAAATAATTTTCAATTCAATGAAAAAGGATTAATTACGGATATTTGTAAAACGGTGATTTTACAAAATAATCAATGGTCTAATTTGAAGAGTTTAAATGCTTTATCCTATGTGATGGCATCTGTAGAAATGCAGAAAAAGAAATTAGACAATATTATTTTACTAAACGATAACGATAGAATTGTTGAAACTGCAAATTCAAATATTTTTTTAATAAAAGGCAATAAAATATTTACGCCAAAACTTTCTGAAGGATGCGTTGCAGGAGTAATGCGGTCTACTATTATTAAAAAGATTTCTCAAACTGAATTTACTTTATCTGAAGAATGTTTGCATTTTAATACTTTGTCAGAAGCCGATGAAGTTTTTATTTCAAACTCCATTCAAGGGATTAATTGGTTGGCAGCAATTGGCAAAAAACGTTACTTAAATAAAAAAGTACGTTCTATTTTTGAAAGTATTTTTACCGATTTCATCGATTAAATCCTCTTGTTCGTCTAAATAGTATTTTATATTTATACTTGAAAAAAATATTTTTTTAAAGTATAAATATTTATTTATGATTTCTTTTAAGTGCTTCATTATCTTATAGTTTCACTAATTTTTTATGTACTACAAATAGGATATTTTTATCGTTAAAATGTGTTCACTTAACGATTAGTTAAGGTGTTAAATATCTATTTTTAGCTTTTCGTCGATAAAATTTGCTTATTAATAGCTTTATTTTATACATTTGTAGCGTTATGGTGGGCTCTGCTTTTTTTTTAACAAAAACTTGTTAATAGTGCATTTGCACCACTTATTAAATTAAAAAACATGAAAAGATTGTTACACTTTAAAAAGGAATTGATTTTTGCAATATCATTATTGCTATTTTCAACTGTTTATTCCAAAACTTTTACTTCTGTTCAAAATGGAAACTGGAATAATGCTAGTACTTGGTCTTTGAGTGGAGGTAGTGGCGGAACTGCTGGTGTTTCTTATCCAAACATTAGTGATAGTGTATTTGTTAATCACAATGTAAATATTGTTGCTACTAATAGTGGAGCAAATTTTTTATTTGAAGGTTATCTTAATATTGGAGCAAGTGGTTTTCTGCGTTCTACAGTTGGAAATAATATAGATGGTTTTGTTTTGAGTGGTTCTGCTCAAATGCATATTTACGGTACCTTTTATACTGCAGTAAATGGTCAAGGGCCAACTACTCAAACTGTAAGTCCTAGAGAATTTGTTCAAAAAGGGCATTCTCAATTAATCGCTTATACTGGTTCTCAAATGTATATTGCAGATGATTGGGAATTGAGTGCTTATGCTCAAGCATTTCTTAAAGAGAATGTTTGTGTACGTGTAGATGATGATTTAAATCTAGTAGGAACTAATTGGTTTATTTGTGGTAAAGGTGATGTAAGTATAGGTGGTGATGGTTCTAACAGTATTGTTGATTTAATCAGCGGAGCTACTGTGAATCAAATGTGCTCTAACTTTAAAGTAGTAAATAAACCAACCTCTTCTAATACTTCTAACTATTGTGGTGGAAATGGTGTTTCAACAGGTTCTGGTCCTACGGGTATCAATCCTGTAGCATTAAATGATACTGCATATACTGGCACTAATCAAGCAATCAATATTGATGTATTACATTTGGGTATTGATGATTACGATCCAAATTTTGATGACTTTTGGATTATTGGAGCTGGTACTGAAACGTGGCCTTATAATACTCAAACATTTAATGGTGGTTCTGCTGTAGTTAATAAAAATGGAACTCCAAATAATTATTTAGATGATTATATAGTTTATACTCCTCCGACTAATTTTACAGGTGTAGATCAATTTAAATATAAATTGTATGACTCAGAAGGTAGATATGATACTGCAAGAGTTACAGTATACGTTGGAAATTCTGCGGCTACTTGTGGTAGTCAATTTATTGAAGTAATTGGCAAGGGTATTCAAGGAGCAAATTCTGGAACTCAATCTTTAAGTTTTTCTAATACTTCTACTATTGATTCTATTGTTTGTGAAGTCGCTTTTAAAGGCGGTAGACCTTCTTGGTTGAAATTTAATGGAGTAAATGCAACCGGAATTACAGCTAATAATAGTAGTTGGAATGAAGGTGTTTATCGTTTAAAGATTGCAGCTACTGCGAATGTAAATGTTACTTATAGCAGTACTTCAGGTATTCAATCTTTTGTTGCTAGAGTTTACAGAAGTAATTCTCCTTCAGCTGTAACTTCTATTTTTAATAGAGAGGTTACTTACCTATACCATAATTCTAAAACAATTACACAAGTTATTCCAACAGGAACAGCAAAAAGAGATATTAAAATTCAAGTTCCTATCTCTGAAATGAATAATGATGGTCGTTCAGTATTATTAGAAGCTTGGGCAGGTTCAGTAAGTGCTAGTTTACTTACTTATACGTATGATTTAGGTCCTTCTTTAAAAATAATGACTGTTATACTTAAGGATGTACCTGGAAATGTAAATACTATTACGGTTAAGGTAACTTCTCCTAATTCAGGAGGTAGTAATGGTGATTCTTTTGTAGTGAGTGGATATAACTTTACTATTCAATGTAATGATAATCCGCCGGTAGCCAATAATGATAATGCATCCACAGGAAAAAATACTTCAGTTAATATTAATGTATTAAATAATGATGTTGCAGGTTCTAATCCATTAGTTCCGTCTACAGCTACTAACGCAGGATTATTAGCACCATCACATGGTTCAGTTACTTTTAACAATGGAGTAGCTACATATACACCAAATAATAACTATGTTGGAATGGATGTATTCCAGTATCAAGTATGTGATACCAAAGGTTTATGTGCTATTGCAACTGTTACTGTTACCATTTCAAATTGTGTGAATGGCTTATTTACTGAAGTAGGTTCTACTTTAGGTTTAGATTTGCCTGGTTCTAAAGATGGTGGATTAGCTTGGGGTGATTTTAATAACGATGGATTATATGATGTAATTGTTAATACGAATGACAATTCTTATAAATCTAGATTATATTTCGCAAATAATTCAGGAGGAAATATTGTTTTTAATGATGTAACTTCAACACATGCTGCAGGATTACTAAATTCTATAACTGAAAGACAAGCCTTAGCAGCCGATTTTAATAATGATGGTTATGTTGATATCATAAGAAACTTTAATACTCGAATAGAAATTTATTTCAACAAAGGAGCTTCTGCTTCTCCAGCCTACAGTTTTGGTACTTCATCTCAAGGTGCGTAATCAAAGCTTTACAAGTTTAAATGGTGGAATGAATACCGAAGGAATTAGTATCATTGATTTTAACCAAGATGGGTGGTTAGATTTAGTAATGGATAATGACTTTAATGGAATTGAAGTTTTAATTAATAATAAAAACAACACATTCACACAATTATCTCCAGGTAATGGTAGTGGACAAACTGGTTTTGCTGCCTCTTCTTCTTATGCAGGAGATTATTCTACTTCTGTAGATTATGATAATGATGGTTATGTTGACTTTATGGATAGAAAAAGTGGAAATGGAGATGATTTATTTCACTTTAACCCAAATACTGGAAGATTTGAAACGAAAAATCCAAATTTACCATCAGACAACAATGAAAAAGGTGCCATCACTTTTGGTGACCTAGATCAAGATGGTGACTTAGATTTTATATGGGCACATAGAGCAGATAACGATAATACTGATATTTATGTTAATAATAATGGTGTATTTACTTTCTCTCAAACTTTATTATTAGGTAAAGATGGTATTGAAGAAGTTGATATCGCTGATATTGATAATGATGGTGATAATGATGTTTTCTTAGGTGATGATGCAGGTCAATCATATATCTATTTGAATAATACTACAAGAGGTGCGGCCACTTTATCATTTACAAGAGATAATAAATGTTTAGATCCAAATGCAGATGTGGAAGGTTCAGAATTTGTAGATTATGACAATGATGGGGATATGGATTTGTATATGAACATCAATAATGGTCCTAATCAATTTTGGATAAACTCAACTAACAATTCTGATTTCTTAAAAGTTGAACCAAGGTACAGACTTTCAGGTGGAAAATGGCGTTCAGCAATAGGAGCAAATGTTGTTCTAGGTACATGTAACACTACCTTAATGATGATGGATGTTAGTGGTGGTAGAGGTCATGGATCTCAAAAACCTGGTATTCTTAATTTTGGTTTGGAAAATGGACCTAATGTATTGTATAAGGTAACCGTTTATTTCACAACAGTTAATGGAAATAGAGATACTGTTGTTAAAACTGTAACTCCTGCACAATTAACAGGTCATAAAATAATTATTTATAATGATGATGCAGATGATAACCAATGTAATGTTGGCCCAATCGACATTGATCAAGACGATGACGGTATTTTAGATATTGATGAAAATTCTGCATGTTTAGGTTCACTTCATTATGAATTTTATGATGGTACTCCTGTAAGTAATTATGTAAATTCTGTAGATGGAATTCCAACAACTGGTGCATTAGCTTCTGGTGATGCAACTGATTTTGATGTAAATGCATTGCAAAATTCAGTAGATCCAGGTGATGCAGATTCTTATTCAATTAGATATTCAGGTACAATAAGCATTGCTACAGCAGGCAACTATACCTTCTATACAACTTCTGACGACGGTTCTAAACTGTTTATTGATAATAATTTAGTTGTTGATAATGATGGTGATCATGGTTCTCTGGAAATAAATGGAAATATTACGCTATCAACAGGTAATCATACAATAACTATTCTTTTCTTTGAAAATGGTGGTTCATCTAACTTATCAGTTGCTTATAAATTAGGTACAACTATAGCTAAGCAAGCTTTACCTTTTTCTTCATTATCCAGTGGATTCTTTTGTGATTCAGATGGTGATGGTATTCCAAACTACTTAGATTTAGATTCAGATAACGATGGTATTCCTGATATTATTGAGGCAGGTGGTGTAGATACCAATAATGATGGAAAAGTAGATAACGCAACTGATACCGATGGTGACGGATGGGCAGATACTTTTGATTCAGACAATGGTGGTACAGCATTACCAACTCCTGATACAGATGGAGACGGAAAAGCAGACTACATCGATTTAGATTCAGATAATGATGGTATTCAAGATATTATCGAAGCCGGTGGTGTAGATACTAATAATGATGGAAAAGTAGATAACGCAACTGATACCGATGGTGACGGATGGGCAGATACTTTTGATTCAGACAATGGTGGTACAGCATTACCAACTCCTGATACAGATGGAGACGGAAAAGCAGACTACATTGATTTAGATTCAGATAATGATGGTATTCAAGATATTATCGAAGCCGGTGGTGTAGATACTAATAATGATGGAAAAGTAGATAACGCAACTGATACCGATGGTGACGGATGGGCAGATACTTTTGATTCAGACAATGGTGGTACAGCATTACCAACTCCTGATACAGATGGAGACGGAAAAGCAGACTACATTGATTTAGATTCAGATAATGATGGTATTCAAGATATTATCGAAGCCGGTGGTGTAGATACTAATAATGATGGAAGAGTAGATAACGCAACTGATACCGATGGTGATGGATGGGCAGATACTTTTGATTCAGACAATGGTGGTACAGCATTGCCAGTTCCAAATACTGATGGAAATGGTAAAGCAGATTATTTAGATATTGATTCTGATGATGATGGTATTCCTGATATTATCGAAGCAGGTGGCGTAGACACTAATAACGATGGAAGAGTTGATAACCCTGCAGACACTGATGGTGATGGATGGGCAAATACATTCGATTCAGACAACGGAGGTACAGCATTACCAATCTACAATACTGATGGAAGAGGAAATCCTGATTACAGAGATTTAGATTCTGATGATGACGGTATTGCCGATATTATAGAAGCAGGCGGAGTAGATACTAATAACGATGGTTTGGTTGATAATCCTGCTGACACAGATAATGATGGATGGGCAAATACTTTTGATTCAGATAATGGAGGTACAGCATTGCTTATTCCAAATACGGATGGTAATCAAGGACCTGATTATAGAGATTTAGATTCTGATGATGACGGTATTGCTGATATCATAGAAGCTGGTGGAGTTGATTCTAATAATGATGGAAAAGCTGATAATACTGCTGATACAGACGGTGATGGTTATGTAAATACATTCGATTCAGATAATGGTGGAACTGCCTTGCCAAGACCTGATACTGATGGAGATGGTAAAAAAGATTACCTTGATTTAGATTCAGATAATGATGGTATTCAAGATATCATAGAAGCCGGTGGAGTTGATTCTAATAATGATGGAAGAGTAGATAACCCTGCAGACACCGATGGTGATGGATGGGCAAATACATTTGATTCAGACAATGGTGGTACAGCATTGCAAGTTCCAAATACAGATGGAAATGGTAAAGCTGATTATTTAGATATTGATTCTGATGATGATGGTATTCCTGATATTATCGAAGCAGGTGGCGTAGACACTAATAACGATGGAAGAGTAGATAACCCTGCAGACACTGATGGTGACGGATGGGCAAATACATTCGATTCAGACAACGGAGGTACAGCATTACCAATCTACAATACTGATGGAAGAGGAAATCCTGATTACAGAGATTTAGATTCTGATGATGACGGTATTGCCGATATTATAGAAGCAGGTGGTGTAGATACTAATAATGATGGTTTGGTTGATAATCCTGCTGACACAGACGGCGATGGATGGGCAAATACATTTGACTCAAATAATGGCGGAACTGTGTTGCCAATTCCAAATACTGATGGACGTCAAGGGCCAAACTACAGAGATTTAGATTCAGATGATGACGGTATTGCCGATATTATTGAAGCAGGTGGAGTAGATACTAATAATGATGGGTTGGCTGATAATACTGCTGATACAGATGGTGATGGTTATGTAAATACATTCGATTCTGATAATGGTGGAACTGCATTGCCTATTCCAAATACAGATGGAAATGGACCTGTAGATTATTTAGATCTTGATTCTGATAATGACGGTATTCCTGATGTAATTGAAGCAGGTGGTATTGATACTAATGCTGATGGTATGGTTGATAATCCTACTGATACTAATGAAAATGGATGGGCTGATATAGTTGATCCAACAAATGGTGGAACAGCATTGCCAATTTGGAATACTGATTCTGATGGAAAACGTGATTATGTTGATTTGGATTCTGACAATGACGGCTTAACGGATACTTATGAAGCTGGAGGTGCTGATGCAAACAATGATGGAATCATTGATGGATATTTAGATACAGATGGAAATGGATTGCACAACGGTGTTCAAGGAACTGGTAATGCTTTACCTTTAACGGATACTGATGGCGATTCAAGACCAAACTACAGAGATAAGGATAGTGATGGTGATGGTTTAACAGATGCTTACGAAGCCGGTGGTACTGATGCAGATGGTGACGGAGAAGTAGATGGATTTACCGATACCAACAATAATGGTTTGCATGATGCAAATGATGGCAACTTAAGTGGTGTAGCACCAACTAAACCAAATTCAGATACTGATGCATATCCAAATTATTTAGATTTAGATTCTGATAACGATGGAATCGCTGACGTAATTGAAGCAGGCGGTTTAGATGCTAACAAGGATGGTCGACAAGATGGTGTTGATGCAGACTTCAACGGTTTAAGTGATTTAGTAGATCCAAACAATGGCGGAACTAAATTGCCGATCAGTAATAATGATGGAGATGCATTCCCTAATCATATTGATATAGATGCGGACAATGATGGTATCGTTGATAACGTGGAAGGTCAAACGACTATCGCATTTTTACCTCCAACTGGTTTTGATACCGATGGTGATGGATGGGATGATAGATATGATTCTGATAACGGTGGAACCGCAATAACTATCTCTAATAAAGATGGATTGGATAAACCAGATTGGTTAGACTTTGATACAGATAATGATGGTCAACCAGATTGGGTAGAAGGATTTGATGATGATATCAATGGTGATGCATTAAATGATTTGAAAGCTAGAGCAGCTGCATTTGAAACAGCAGCAGGAACTCCAAATTATTATAACAATGCAACTGATACAGATAGTGATCAAATACCTAATTGGTTAGAAGATGACAACTCAAATGGTCAACCTAATTTCTTAGATCCAACAAGTTCTTTCTATCAGGATACCGATAATGATGGTTTAGTTGATCTTTACGATACGGATACTTACGGAGTAATGTCAATCCTTCCAAATGCGGATGCTGATTTAGAGCCAGATTGGAGAGATGTAGATAATATAATTACTTTACCTATAACATTATTGTCTTTTGATGCTGAAAAGCAAGTAAACAGCGTGTTATTAAATTGGGTAACTGTTTCTGAAATTAACAATGACTACTTTACAATTGAGAAATCTATGAATGGAATTGATTTTGTAAGTGTAGGAACTGTGAAAGGAAGCGGAAATTCTACGGAGAAAAATGAATATAACTTAGTAGATGCTAAACCTTACAATGGAGTTTCATATTATAGATTGAAACAAACTGATTACAACGGTAGCTTTACTTATTCTGAATTAAGAGTGGTAGAGTATAAAGGTAAATCTTCGAATTCTAAGATTTATCCAAACCCAAGTAAAGATGGCGGTTTATACCTTGACATAGTTAATCCTCCTGCAGGTGAAATAATAATTCATTTAAAAGCATTGGATGGTAGATTATTAAAAGAAATGAAAATGCCAATAGAAGCTGATATTGTTAATTTTGAAGTAGAAATACTAAGAGGTATGAGATTAGCGGCAGGAACATATCTTGTTTCTTACAGAATAGAAAGTGGAGAAGTAGTTACTTACAAATACATAGTAAAGAACTGATTCGATCAATATTATTAAAAGAAAGCCCTATCTGAATTTTCAGATAGGGCTTTCTTTTTGATTGTAATTACCACTTAAAATTATCCAAATCTATATTTCCTCCACTAATGACAATTGCAATTTTTTTATTTTTGAAAATAGATTTATTTTTAAGTAATACAGCGAATGGAACAGCAGCAGAAGGCTCAATTACTATTTTTAATCGCTCCATTATTATTTTCATTGCATTTTTAATCTCCTCATCAGTAACAGTAAATATCTCATCAACAAATTCCTTGATGATAGGATAATTGATTTTTCCAACTGAAGTTTTCAATCCATCTGCTATGGTTTGTGGATCAGTTTGTGGTATGTATTTGTTTTGTTTGAAAGATTGGTAAGCATCATCGGCTCCATCTGGTTCGCAACCAATAATTTTTGTAGACGGAGAATAAATTTTAGTACTTAAACAGCTTCCTGCCATTAATCCTCCACCACCTATGGGAACTAATAAATAATCAAGTAAATCAATTTGATCATATATTTCTTTAGCAACAGTCGCTTGTCCGTAAATAACATCCCAATTATCATAAGGAGGTACAAAAGTATAATCATCTTCATCAATAATTTGGTGGACACCATCTTCTCTAGCTTGTAGCGTAGGTTCACAAAAAACGATTTCTGCTCCATAAGATTTAACAGCATCCATTTTTACTTTAGGAGCATTATTGGGCATTACTATTTTTGCTTTATATCCATTCATTTTTGCTGCTAGTGCTACTGCTTGAGCATGATTTCCACTAGAATGAGTGGTGATACCTTTTATATCTCCTTTTAGATTTAAAATAGCGTTAGTTGCACCACGCATTTTAAAAGCACCTACTTTCTGAAAATTTTCACATTTAAAATAAATCTCAGCACTAGTTAGTTTATTAATTGATTCAGAATTTAAAATAGGAGTGTGATGAATGAATTTTTTAATACATTTTTCGGCATTTTCTATATTAATTTGATGTTTTTTCATTCTTGAGATAATTTTATTCAACTAAGGTATTTATTTCTATGGACTATTGTTTAATATTAAAATAAAAACAATCAATTGCTTTTAAGGTTATACCTTTGCAAAAGTAAAAATTCAAAGATCAATGCCTGAAAAATTAAAAATAGATTTAGAATGGAGGAAGCAAAAACCATTTAATTTTTTTGGTCCCTGCAGTGCAGAATCATTGGAGCAAATGCTTAAAACAGCAGAAGGAATATCCAAAAATTATAAAAATGCAATTTTTAGAGCAGGCATTTGGAAACCTCGAACACGTCCTAATACTTTTGAGGGAGTAGGAGAGAAAGGGTTAGATTGGTTAGTTGAAGTCAAAAAACAATTTGGTTTACAGTCTGCTACTGAAGTTGCCAATGCCAAACATGTTGAATCATGTCTTAAAAAAGGAATAGACATTTTATGGATAGGTGCAAGAACCACAGTTAATCCATTTTCAGTTCAAGAAATAGCAGAAGCGCTTAAAGGTTCAGATGTTCAAGTGTTTGTAAAAAACCCAATTCATGCCGATTTAAGTTTATGGATTGGAGCATTAGAAAGAGTAAACCAGGCAGGCATTACAAAATTGGGTGCAATTCATCGTGGTTTTCATGAAATAGACAGTTTACCATATCGCAATTCTCCCAAATGGAATCTGGCGATGGAGCTCAAAAGAACATTTACCAATTTACCGATTGTTTGTGATGCGAGTCATATATCTGGCAAACCTTCTTTAATACCAATAGTAGCGCAAAAAGCAATAGATCTTTCAATGGATGGATTGATGATAGAAACACATTGTTCTCCAAGTGAAGCATTAAGCGATGCCAAACAACAAATAAAACCTAATGAATTGATTCAATTAATCAATCAATTAGAACATAGAATAGCTTCATCAGACAATGTAGAGTTTACCAATGCCTTATTAGAATTAAGAAACGGAATTGATAAAATCGATGATCAATTAGTAGAATTATTGGCTAAAAGAATGGAAGTGATCAAGCAAATAGGACAATATAAAAAAGACAATAATGTGACTATTTTTCAATTAAAACGATGGAATGAAATTCTAAAAAGCACCAATTTAACCGCTAAATCATTAGAATTGAATGAAGCATTTATAAGTACAATTTACAATGATATCCACGAAGAATCCATAAGGCAACAAACTGAAATTATGAATCCTAAGAAGGATTGAGATTAAAAATAATAGAATATAATATAAAAAAGCAAGCAATTAATTAATTGCTTTTTTATGCTATATATAAATCTTTAAATTCATTTATTATAATTAATTCTAAAGTGTTGAAATATATATTAATGCACCCACTACTCCAATAATTCCACATATTAAACCCGCAATGGCCATACCTTTTCCTTTATAAAGCTCAGGAGATTCTCTGATTTTTTTTAAAGCTATAGCGCTGAAAATAATCGCACAAGCTCCTAAAGGAATTCCCGCAATGAATATACTGACTATACCTGTAACTAAACCTGCAATCGCACCCCAATGCACTTTTGGGGCATTTAGAGGTGATTCTACAGTATTTCTTGTATTTAGAAATAACGATTTGATTATTGCTATTTCTTTTACTATTTCTGATTTTTTAGATTCTTTTGCAGTTGTATTTGAAAGCTTAACCACTTCATTTGCATCAATATCTGTTGAAGCACTTGTGTTATCCTTATAGATTAACGTTCCATCTTTTTCAGTAGAAAATGTATTGGTTTCATCTTGTTTAATGATTTCAACAGTTTGCTCATTTTTAGTTTCTTTAGAAGATTTTTGTGCAGTTTTCAAATTGCTATTTTTCTCAATATGGTAACCTGACATATATCTTCTTTTTTCAACAGTACAAGAAGATATTAAAGTAACAATAAGTGTTACCAACAAAATTAAATTGAATTTTTTTTTCATAATAAGAAATGTAAATAGTTAGTAAAATAGAGTTTTTTAGAACAATTATATCATTAGTTAATAACTTGACTTTCTAATTTTAAGAGTCTATAAATCCGTGTTGTAAACATAATATTTTTATTTTAAAAAATGATAATAATATAATTACTGAAAGTGTTTTTTTTGAAGATAAGTCATATAATAATAAATTGAACCGATAGAAAGGAATGGTTTGCGCTTTAAAATTGACTAGTCTATATACAATTTCAACAATTGAAATTCTTTCCTTTATAATTGTGCTTTACATTTTGTTGACTCAATCATAATATCTAAAAAAATAATGAAAGAAAAACTATATATATAAATAGTAAGGTCAGTGAAAACAAAATACCTAAAAAAGCAATGTAAATACCCACTTTAGAAAGTGATTCACCTTTATACTTTAAAGGGTTTGATTTAACCTGTCTCAATCCAATTATACAAAAGGTAATAGCTAATAAGCCAATGATGATTCCAATAAATGGGATAAAAGATAAAACACCTAGTACAATTCCTACTATAGAACTCCAATGATATTTTAGTTCTTCAACCTTTGGTTGCGGTTCGTAATAAGTTGTATAGGTTTGATTTGAATCTACTTTAACCTTTTCTAAGGTATTAATTAGTCGATTTGATAATTCAAATTCTTGAGTTGGGGTGTTCTTTTCAATTGCTATAGTATTTGTTTTATCATCAGTGGTATACATTTGTAATTCTTCCGATTGAAGATTCGGAACTACACTTGGCTTTTTATGGATACTAATCTTTTTTTGAGAACCTATTTTTGAGGTGATTTTCTCAATATGGTAACCAGATAAATATCTTCTTTTTTCAACATTGCAAGAAGAAAAAACAGAGATAATTATAAAAATTATTAGAAATTTGAATCTCATACTTTAAATAAATTAATTATTGAGTTTCTTCTATTAATTGATTACGAGATGCTAATCGCTCTTTTAATATTTTATTATAATTTAATGCATTTTTATTTTTGTAATCAGAATAGGCTTTAGAAGCCCAGTCAATGGCTTCATTTAAATCACCATTAATTTCACTGATAATGGCCATATTATAGGTGGCTCTGCCTGCTATTTTTGCTTTCGGATTATTCAATTCTGCTTTCCAAAGTTCGGCAGCTCCCTTCCAATCACCTGTTTGTGCTTTTCTTTTCCCTATCTTAAAATTATCTGTTCCTCGAACATAATAATCTCTTCTTACTCTGCTGTTAAAAGGCTGGATTTGTACTGCATAATCAGAACCCAAATCCTTACTTCTTCTTAGGATATTTTGTTTTCTATTGATAACAGTTTCTACTGCTTTTATTGGATTCATACCTCTTCCTTCCGCTACGACAGTTCTAGAATTAATAATTTCATCACGAATAATTTTATTTTCAGAATCATAAATTCTAAAACCAACTTTTATAACCGTATTTATTCTAGCAATATGTTCAATCATAGGAATGTAAACTCCAAAAGGATTTTTTACTGAAGTTTTTGAAGTGGAATATTTTACATCAGTTTCGGTATCGTAAAAGGAAACCACAAAAAGAGCTTGAACATTATTTTTTGCACAAATCTTTGCAACTTCATCCCAAGATAATGTCGCAGGAAATACACCTAAACCTGTGGTTTTAAAATTTGAATTATCAAGTAGTTTAACTTCATTTAGATTTTGGTTTCTTTTCAATTGATTGAACAATGATTCTGTCAAATCATTCCCACCTTCTTCATCCAAATTTTTTCCTTCAATAGACAGTACTTTATCTAAATCATTCATTGATTTACTTTCTTTATTAGGAAGAGATCGATTTAAAACCCCAATATTTTTAATTTCTTTAGGTAAATAAACTGGTGCAGGATTGGTTACAGTTAAACTTAAGGTACTTGTTGGAGAGCAGCTGTAAATGCTTATAATAGTGATTAGTATTGCAATTTTTTGAATAAGATAGGCTGGTTTCATAAGTTGGTTTATTTGGTTTAAATTCTAATATTTCATTTATTAGCCGTTTTAAATTTAAATAAAAAAAGCAGCATTCCTAGTGAAATGCTGCTTAAAACTGTTTTATTTAACCTTTCAAATTTAAACCACATTTGAAATAAGTGATTTCCATGAAAGATTTTTGTCATATTGATGCGTAATTTTTCCTTCCTCATTCATTGCAAATAAATACATCCACTCATTGTCGCACAATTCTTTGACATTGGAGTGTTTCTCTAATACTTTATTCATTTCTGCTATTGGAGCTTCTATTATGACACTTAACTTTAATGGTTCATGTTGAAATTTTTCTCCATCATGAATGGATTGTAAGGGTAATCCTTGTCTTAAATCTCCTGAATAGCCCTCTAAAACACCAATACCTGCAGTTACATTGTGTAAAGTTTTATTACCTGAACCATAGTTTTTATTATCAACTGTTGATCCATAGTATTGCAAATTTATCCATGTCGTTACCACCATTGGAGCAGTCATAATCAACTCTAAAACTCCAAATGTTTTATCTTTTTTCCAATCGTAGGAATGTAAAAACGATTTCCCTTCTAAATTTATATTCTTTGTTCGCTCTCTTGGTGCTACTATAAAAGCTGAACAACCTGCTAAACCCCACTCAGGTCTTATTTGTGACCAATCCTTGCTTCTCTCAATTAAAGCTGAATCAATCGATTTTTTATTTTTTGTTACTAACCGAATAGCTCTTTCTGCTCTTGCAGATTTACTTGCTAATGACAATGAACTCTTTAAATTTTGAAATGCTTTATTTTGATTGTTTGAAACTTCATTTTCATTGTAAATACTTATTTCATCAGTGGTAGTATCATGCAAACATGCTAAAAATAGGGTGTCTTCTGGAATGAAAATATGTTCTTTTATCAATTCAAATCTTACTTTCGCATTATTAAGTACGCTTGCAGCTACTTTTGCATTGGCGTCACCAGTATGTCCTCCACAAGCTCCACAATCATATCCTGTGGCATGTGGATTATTAACCATAGTAGCTCCGTGACCAACAATTAATACAAACTCTGCAAAATTATCTGTGAGCGACATGGCCGTTAGTGCGTTCTTTGCCATTTGAACTTGTTGTTCTAAAGGTATTCCTGTTACTTCTTTATTGAAATTTTCAACACTTAGACTAATACTTTTTTTACTATTTAATTGCTTGTTTAGACCATTTTTATCAGGATGAGGAACCGGTCGAGTATATCCAAAAGAATCAGTGAAAAGTTTGGGTAAATAACTCAATCCAATTGGGCTAACAAAACTAAAACAACTCACTGCAGAGGATTTAAATGACTTCCAAACCTTTTGAATTTGTCGATTCAAAATTCGATTCTGAATCGCTTTTTCATTATCTTGTTCATCAATTATTTTTTCTAGGATGGTAGGCCCTGTAGGCAACAAAACAGGACATTGTGCTTCTCCAACTTGATGAGCTAATGGTATAAATTTAATTGGAAAAGCAAAAAAGCCTGCAAACCCCATAGTATCAATTTTAGAATTGACCATTTCTAAATTTCTTCTGTAAACCTCCGAGCGCACATCAATACAAAAAATAGCTTGAGCAGCAGGTCTAAGTTGCTCTTCAGAAGTTGAAGAATTATACTGAAACTTTTCTAAGAGTTCTCTCTGTGCTGATTTTTCAAAGGCTTCTTGTAAAATTAAATTCTCTTTTATGATTTTATTTTGATTAGCTGAATCTTCAAAAATGAATAACTTTTTTTGAGTATCCCATTCACTATTAATTTTCGGATCGTTAAAACTTTCAATCAAAATAGCTTCCCAACATAATAGAATTGCTAAAAACTCAATTAATTGACCGTCTTTGCCACCGTACAACTGACTTTCCCAGTCTAATCGAGCAGCATAAGCTGCCCAACCTCCAATATTCAATAATAATCTATGAAGATAAGCATCCATGCCCTCATGAGGAATATTTAATTGTTTCATAGCTTTTTGTGCAGCTTCGATAGGGTCATTTGGATAAGCTTTTATCAATTTTCTAAAATTCTTAACGCCTGTCAATTCAGCAGTAAGTGCTATTTCAGCCTCTGTTTTCCAAGACATAAATATACTTTGATTTGAATCTGCTACCTTCCAAGAAGCTTGTCCCACATCAAAATAAGATGCTGCCCAGACAGATATTCTACCAACTATAAATCTGTTCCAATCTTTCTCTGTAATTGTAGTAGCTGCATCTGCAACTAAAGGAGAAGTTTTGAATTTTTGAATAGTTGTTTTTCTATTTTTTATTAGTTGGATAAAATCTTTACTAGTTATTGTTTCTTCATTTTTAAGCAATGCATGTAATAAATCGCTTTCTTTTATTTTCTCTTCATCCAATTTTTTAAGATAAAAATCAGTTGGTAGCGTCATTTGTATATTTCCTGCTTTTGCTAATTCTAATGCTACCGATTCAAACTTTTTATTAGTCAATCCTAAATATGGGTTAACGGCTACAAAATTTTCTAAAGACCACAAAGGAGCTATTTTTTTACAAGCTAATTTCATAATCTCTGCCACGTCATCCGTGCTGATGGCGTTATAAATGATCTTCTCTTTTATTTCGTTTGCTATCATTTTAATTATAGTTTGTTTTGGATTGAATAATTTAAGTTGATTTTAAAATTAAAAAATGAATTTTTTTTCAATTTGATTTTTTTGCAATTTGGCTTCCTTTAATATTTTTAATGGGTGCACTATTGTTAAATTCTGAATGATTATGGGCATACAAAGCTTTTACCATTCTATCAAATAGAGTATTGATATAAAATCCATTGCGAATATGAATTGCAAATGCATGATAAATCGGTTTTTTACTCATAAGTGGAGCTGCTATTTGAATGAAAACGACAATTCCAAATATGATCAGTATAAAAATGATGGCAATTAGTTCACTAAAATTAGGCACAGTTAATTCAGGAATTTGAGAAGCAATTAAATGATGAGCACCTGACTCCAATGTGAAAAATGCTGCAGCGACAATTACCGCAAGTAAAGTAGCTCTAAAAATTAATTTTATGCTAGCAGTAGAATCAATTGCCGAAGTAAATAATCTAGACAATCCCATTACGATGATTGCTCCAATCGCTAATAGTGCAATTTGTTGTTTAGGATCAATTCCCCACGACCAAGCAAATAGGGTATAGATACCTAATGCCATCAGTATTCCTACGCCAATTTTCCAAGGACTCCCTAATCTAACTGAAGAGGTTGTTTTTGATAGTCTTACAGTATCTATTACACTGCCTGATGATAAAAAGGAGTGAGCTTTATAAAAAGAATGTGCCACCAAATGAAGCAGCGCAGCAGGATAAACTCCAAATCCACAAACCATTAAACTAAATCCCATATGCGCCACACTTGAGTAACCCAAGGCTGTTTTGATCGAAGTTTGGGTGAGGAAAACAACGGAAGCGAATAAAGCTGTAAAAGCACCAATAATAATTAATAACAATGAAGCGTAAGTGCTTGTTTCCATTACAAAAGCCATTCTAATAATCAAAAATGGACCTGCGTTTAAGAGACCTGCATGAAGTAAAGCTGATACTGGAGTTGGCGTTTCCATTACTTCAATTAACCAACCATGTGATGGAAATTGAGCCGACTTTAATAAGGCAGCGATGGCAATTAATAGGGCACTTAATTCTAATCCTGCAAAAGGAGTAGCACTATTTCTAATGGTTTCAAAAATCTCTTCTAAGTTACCTGTTTTAAAAGTGTTGTAAAGTAATATGCAGGCTACTAGCAAAGCTACATCTCCCAGTCGAGCGATGATAAACTTTTTTCGTGCAGCTATAATTGCTCTAGCTCTATCTTTATAAAAAACTAATAAACGGTGCAGTGAAATGCTTGTTAAAACCCATGAAATGAATAAAATAACTAAGTTTCCTGAAAGGACGAACAATTGCACAGAAGCTATCGTAGCAGCTAATCTTCCAAGAAAAATACCTTGCCTTTGATCTCCATCTAAATAATTGAAACTAAATTTCATAACAATAAAACTCAATAAGGCTATCATACCGAACATGAGCATACTTACTGCATCTAACCGAATGCTAAAACCAAGTTGATCTAATCCTAAAAATGTAGATTCTATCTGCCCATTTTGAAAAATTAAGATTCCTCCAATAGCAGCAACAATTATACTAAGTAGAGTAGATGAAATCCCTAAAAATTTAACCCATGATGGTCTAATTCCTTTCTGAAACCAAGATGCAATAGCCGTTAAAATAAATAAAAGTGTTGGTAATAAGGAAATTGATGTGATAAGTTGTGTATTCATTTTATCTTTTTTAAGATTAGATTTAAATAAGTTCAATTTTAATTTGAGAGGTAATTTTCACTTTCTTAAACTGTTTATCTGCATTATGAAATTGATCTTCAATGGATTTTTTGAATAGTTTTAACTCATCTATTCTTTGTGCTGCAATCTTATCTTCTACACCATATTGAATACCAGTAGTAAGATTTTTTAATTTATAAAAATTTATTTTTTTATGAATTAACTCCTCCATTATTTCTTGTGCATCTGAGGCAGTAAATTCATCTTTGATAAAATCATATTGATTTTTTTCATTGCTAAGCGTTTCTTGTATTTTTGTTGCAGTTGTCATTTTATATATCTTTAGTTCGGGGACAAAGGTTGGAAATGATATTCATATATTTTTATTTATATTTGTTATAGAATACATAAACTATTTTTATGAATTATACAATCCATCAGTTAAAGATATTTTTGAAAGTTGTTCAAATGCAGAGTATTACTAGAGCTTCAGAAGAGTTATTCATGACACAACCTGCAGTATCCATACAACTTAAAAATCTACAAGATCAATTTGATATTCCATTAACGGAGGTGATTGGAAGGCAATTGTATGTTACAAATTTTGGTAAAGAGATTGCAGAAATAGCTGAAAGAGTTATTTTAGAATTGGAAAACCTCAATTACAAAACACAAGCTTTTAAAGGAATTTTGTCCGGAAAATTGAACATTTCGTCAGCATCAACAGGTAAATATGTTATACCTTATTTCTTATCAGGTTTTTTATCTCAGCATAGTGGTATAGATGCCATTTTAAATGTTACCAATAAAAGTAAAGTCATTAAAAGTTTAAGAAATAATGAAACAGATTTTGCTTTAGTTTCAATTGTGCCTGATAATTTGGAAATTGAAGAAGAAATTTTGATAGAAAATAAATTATATTTATTAGGTAACGAACCTAATAGAAATGAAAGAAGGCCGTTAATTTACCGGGAAGAAGGATCCGCTACTCGATTAGCAATGGAGAAATATTTTGAAAAGTATCAAGGAAAGCAACGAAAAAGAATGGAATTAATGTCTAACGAAGCAGTGAAACAAGCAGTTATTGCAGGTTTAGGATACTCCATTATGCCTTTAATAGGAATTAGAAATGAGTTGGAGTTAAAGCAACTCTACATATTAAAAGCGAAAGGATTACCAATAATCACTCAATGGCGCTTGATATGGTTAAAAGGAAAAAAACTGTCGCCAGTTTGCAAAGCTTATTTAGAATTTATAAGAAGTGAAAAAGAACGGATTAAAACAGAAAATTTTGATTGGAATTAAGCTGATTTCTAATTTACTATTAACAGTTTTCTTTTAGTTTAATTAAAGTTGCTATAGCAGCTTGATTAACATCACACCAATTATTGGTACTTACAAATTCATAAATATGAGGAAAGGGCTTTTGCATTTTATCACAAATTTTATTTAATATATTGTTGAAGTCTGCTAAAATTTCTAATTCTGATAGTGTAAAAGCCATTTTAAATTGATTTTAATCAGTGAAATAGAAATCATCCCATTGAAAAAACAATTCGGCTGTAACCTGAGAGATAGAAACATTAGCTTGATATTCCAATTGCATCTTTTTAGAAGCCCAAAGTCCTAGAACGTCTAAAAGGTTTACTCTTATCCGCTTTGATAATTCTAAATCGGTTATTTTTTCCATTTTTTTGACTTGATATCTGAATCTTTTTTAACGAAATCTTTGTCTGATATCTTTTTAAGGTTATCTAGATCTGGCGAAGATTGATGAATAGCTAAAAATGAAAAAGGTCCAAGAATTAGAGTTACCTTAAATATATTAATGCCTACCAATATACTTACAATAACAAATATTCCAATTATAATTAATGTGAGCGTAGCAGGATATGAGACGTAAAATGTTAGTCCTATTATCAGTACAATTAATATTGGTGTCAATGCAAATAAAAAAGCAAGAATAGTATTTATTATTTTTAGCATTTAAAAGGATTATTCATTGGTAAATATAAAGATAAGAAAAGCTGTATAATTAGGTGAAATCTTAATTGCTATAATTAAATTATACAAGTACAAATAGTAGATTTAAGTATTTTGTATTCCAACACTTAATTCTCGTAATATTGCAAAACTTTTGATAGCTTATTCTGTTTAAGCTTTTAACCAAGCTTTTTTTTAAATATATGTTAAGTTACTCTGTTCATCAAAATGAAAATTCAAATAAATGGGTCACTTTTATCCACGGAGCGGGAGGGAGTAGTTCTATTTGGTTTCGTCAGATTAGAGCTTTTAAAGATGAATTTAATGTGTTATTAATTGATTTGAGAGGACATGGAGATAGTAAATCAATCGGTCAGTCAAAAGTTAAACAAAACTATACCTTTGAATTTATTACAAATGATATTATTGAAGTTCTAAATCATTTAAAAATTGAAAAATCTCATTTCGTAGGGATTTCACTCGGAACTATTTTAATAAGAGATTTAGCAGAAAGAAACCCCGAAATGGTAGAAAGCACGGTGATGGGTGGCGCTATTTTAAAACTAAATATTCGCTCTAAAATATTGATGGGTGTTGGTAATGTATTTAAATCCGTTGTGCCCTATATATTTCTATATAAGTTATTTGCTTTTATAATTATGCCTAAAAAAAATCATAAAGAATCTCGTTTGTTATTTGTGAGAGAAGCAAAAAAACTATACCAAAAAGAATTTATAAGATGGTATAAATTAACCGCTGAAATAAATCCGCTATTAAAACTTTTTAGATTAAATGATATCAAGATTCCAACACTCTATGTAATGGGAGAACAAGATCATTTGTTTTTACCTTCAATAGAAAAGATATCTTCAAAACATAAAAGTGCACAATTGCATGTTATCAAGGAGTGTGGGCATGTAGTTAATGTAGAACAGCCTTTAGAATTTAATCAAAAAGTGATTTCATTTTTAAAATTACAAGCAGATTAATCTGAAAGCACCGCTATATATTAATTTTATTGAGTTAGTCATTTAATTTCTGTATGTTTATCCCTTTAAAATTGCGATTATGGAACAATTCAAAGGACAAGATATTCTAAACTTTATAAAAGAACTTCCAAATGATGAAGCTTGTAAAGCCTATTTGGCTAAAATAAAATGGCAGGATGGATTTACTTGTAGTAAATGCGGACATACAAAAGGTTGTGAAAAAGCAGGTTATAATTATCATTGTTATGCATGTAATCATGTAGAAAGTGCCACAGCCAACACGCTTTTTCACAAAGTTAAATTTGGGTTACAAAAAGCATTTTGTGTTGTATTTGAAATGAGTACAAGTAGTAAAAGTGTTTCAAGTATACAAATGGGTAAACGATTTAGTATTCGCCAAGGAACAGCATGGTATTTTATGCAAAAAGTACGAAAATCAATGAAAAGTAGCCAAAAATACCCTTTAGATAAAATAATTCATGTGGATGAGTTTACTGTAGGAGGAAAAGAAGAAGGGAAACAAGGAAGAAGTTATGATACGAAAAAGAAAAAAGCTGTAATTGCAGTTGAATTAACTGATAACAACAAAATAAAGAGAGTATATATTCAATCAATTCCTGATTATTCTGCAAAATCATTGACTCCAATTTTTGAAGAACATATTAGTACTTCTGCTAAAATAGTAACAGATAAATGGAGAGGTTATGAACCTTTAAAAGAAAAGTATAATATTGAACAAATCCAAAGTAATAATGGAGCAAATTTCAAAGAATTACACATTATAATTATGCAAGTTAAATCATGGCTCAGAGCAATACCAACTCATGTAAGTAAATGGCATATACAAGCATATTTTGATGAATTTTGCTTTAGGATTAACCGCTCACAATTTAAAACCAATATTTTTCATAAAACAATCAACAGAATGGTCGAAAGCAAACCAATTTATCACTATCAAATAAAACAGACGCTAAGTGTGTAACTCAATAATTTTATATAAAACCATTCTATAGTTTATTTCCGATTTATGTCGACTTTGATGGGCTCCATAGACGTATTTTAATTTTTTTTTCATGGTCGTTCAAATTGTTTTTTATGTAAATTCGCCTAAAAATTAATAATGAAAAAAATACTCTTGATTATCATATTTATAGTTGCAACAGCTTCAAGTAGTTTTGCACAAAATCCGATTGCAAAAGGACAAGCTCAATTTAACGCTGGACTTGGCTTATCAAGTAGGGGTTTACCTGTGTATATCGGAATTGATTATGGTGTTCACCCAGACGTTACACTTGGTGGAGAATTTTCTTATCGTTCTTATAATCAAAATTATAGAAAAGATAAATATAATCATTCAATTATAGGAATTTCTGGAAATGCAAACTATCATTTCAATAATATATTAAACATCCCGAGTAATTGGGATTTATATGCAGGATTAAATCTTGGATTCTATATTTGGAATTCATCGAATGATTTTCACGGAAATCATAATCATAATTCAGGCTTGGGATTAGGAGCTCAAATTGGTGGGCGTTATTACTTTAATGAAAAATTTGGTATCAACCTCGAATTAGGTGGTGGAAATGTATTTTCAGAAGGTAAATTTGGAATATCGATAAGGCTATAAACAGATAGAAAAGTTAACTAAATTCGATTTATAAACTGTACTAATTTTTGGGGAGCTTACACATGGCTTTCAGCGTTGGCTATTTTTCCGTTTCTATATTCCACTCAATTGTTTTTAATCTTTCAGCAATTCTTTTTATTGTATTCATAATTTCATTCTCTGATGGGAATTCGCCAAAAACTAATTCTTTAAAACTGGTTTCATAAGTGGCTTTGATTTGATTCCAAGTCTTTTCGGTTTCTGAAAATAATATTGTGGTTGTTGGATGGTTCGATAGCCAACCATTATTGTTTTTAAAACTTATCACATCATCATTTGCAACTTTTAGAAGCATTGCATCAAATTCTTTTGAATTGAAAAATGTGTTTAGTTCAACGTCTTTTAACATCATATGAATATCATAAGTGTGCCTAATCTTATTGCTCAAATCGGTTATTGGGTCTTCCGTTTGAGAAAAGCGAACTAAACTCATCAACTTTTCGCATAAGGTTCTTTCTGCACTTAATATCAAAACATCAAAAGGATTCATTCCATATTCATTAATCAAATCTTGTTGATTAGCCTTCAACATCATTTCATAAATGTAAGACGATACTATTCCTGTTGTATATGGTTCAAAATGTCCGAACCAAGTAGATTCAACAATAATAGTGTCTCGTACTTGCCCAAAATCTCCATTAAAATTCTTTTTGTAGCTATGGGCAGTTTTGCGTATCATTCCCTTTTTATGGGTTATGCCGTCAATTTCTATCTCTGGAATAACATTGGCGACACAATTTGAAATCTGTTTGAGTTTGGATTTAAGATGGTTGCTTGTATCGTCATCTTTTCTTAAAACAACGAGATCAATATCTTCCGAAAATCGGTCTATTAACTGGTTGCATTTTGATAAAGCAGTACCGCCTTTAAAAACCGTTTCTTTCCCAATTTTATTGTTAAAAATAGCGTGCAAAGCAAGCGTTACCCAATAATCTTTTTCAATATAGATTTCTGGAATCCTCTTTTGTTGAGAAGTCGCAATTATAGCATCTTGGAATAGTTCTTCGTTTTCGTGTAGTTTCATTCAATATTCCAATTAGTTATTGTTGGTAGTGTTTCTTTATCAATTCCGTAATTATATTCAGAAAGCGGATTTAGACTCTTTCTTAATATTTTTAATTCAATGGGAAAGTTTATTTTTTCCAACAAAGAACCCAAAAAAGCTCTTACTCTAGGTGGATATGACAAAGCACATTCAATGAGCTGTTTTATCTCTTTTGAGTTTAAATTTTTTAGTCGGTTCGAAATAATTTTTATTCCTGAATTCTTATCTAAATCTGGTATTTTTTTAAAATCTTTTAGAGCATCTAAAATTTCTAGCAGAGTGTAATTTTTATTCGTTACATCTACATAACTTTTTACTGGATTACCTTTTATACTCCCAACTGATACTGTTATTCGTTTATCTCTACTTGCAATTTTTATATTTCTTGGTACTTGAGTTGTTAAACCCATTCTGTTGTACAAAGAAATTCCTGTGATGTAAGCAATTCTTTTATTATTTTGGAACAAATAGGGTTTCAAAAGTTCTTCTTCATTGGGTTTTAACTCTCCAAAAATGGTTTGTTTAGGTTTGTAGAATACCCCTGTAGAAACTCTTTTGATGATTCCCTTCTCAATTAAACGCTCAATTGCTTTCGCTGCTGCACTATATTCGTTTGATTCAATAGAAAGTTGTTGATACTTGAAAGTTGTACCTTCTTTTAACTTGTTAATTTGCTTTTCTATTTTTTGAGCTACTTTCATTGAAAAACAAATGTACAATATTTTAATTATTTGTCAAGTAAACAAAACATAATACTTGACATTTAGTTTGCTGAATTTTGATTCGGTTTAGATTTTATTAATTCACGTGTGAAGTCAATGAATAATTTATAAGCTTTTGTAAAAGAATAGTTGTCATCTGAATGTTTAATGGCAATGTTTCTTTTAACCATAGTTGAGCTAATTAATTTGGTAATACTTTTATCATCTTTTAATTGGTTATTAGATTTAACAATATCAGTCCAAGAGCTGTTTTTTTTAATGCGCCTAAAATTAAAAATGAAAAAAATTTTCTTGATTATCATATTTATAGTTGCAACAGCTTCAAGTAGTTTTGCACAAAATCCGATTGCAAAAGGACAAGCTCAATTTAACGCTGGACTTGGCTTATCAAGTAGGGGTTTACCTGTGTATATCGGAATTGATTATGGTGTTCACCCAGACGTTACACTTGGTGGAGAATTTTCTTATCGTTCTTATAATCAAAATTATAGAAAAGATAAATATAATCATTCAATTATAGGAATTTCTGGAAATGCAAACTATCATTTCAATAATATATTAAATATCCCGAGTAATTGGGATTTATATGCAGGATTAAATCTTGGATTCTATATTTGGAATTCATCGAATGATTTTCACGGAAATCATAATCATAATTCAGGCTTGGGATTAGGAGCTCAAATTGGTGGGCGTTATTACTTTAATGAAAAATTTGGTATCAACCTCGAATTAGGTGGTGGAAATGTATTTTCAGAAGGTAAATTTGGAATATCGATAAGGCTATAAACAGATAGAAAAGTTAACTAAATTCGATTTATAAACTGTACTAATTTTTGGGGAGCTTACAGACAAGCTATGGCTATGCTTGAGGTAAAAACAAAACATACTGCCAAAACTGCAACTTATTTGAAATTATATCAACTAAATAGACAGAATGCCGACCTTATTCCATTATTTTTAGTTGTAAAGAAAGCATTACTTCCAATAAAAGACAACAAAAAAGAAACCTGAAGACAAGTAAACCTTATTAAATTTCCATAGCAAAAAAGCAAGCAGACCAAAGGGCTGAGTTCAACACAGGCTCAATGAAGTGCGTCCTCAACCCACTTCATTAGAGCTTAATTGTTACTATTCGTTTATTCTTTATTGATAATGTTAATTCTTTCTTGAATTTTAAGCAAAACTTCTTTGTGAGAATACTGAGAACAATGTCCTTCCATTGGTGAGAAAATTATTTCTGCATCAGATTTAGGGTTAATAGTACTACTTATAAAATCTGCAAACTCTCTAGTAGCAGTATTTAAATAAAAGTTATCCATATCTCCCATCCAAATAAAAATTTTACCCTGTAGTTTTGGTCCTAATATTTCCCAGTTTTCTTTAGTGTGTATTTTGAAATCATATTTTTTCCAATGTTCAGCAACTTTCGAATCGATTACACCCGTAACTGGGTCAAATAATGCTTTCGGCAAGCCGCTCGTTCCCTTTGGACTATATAGCGCAGTATGTGCACTAAATTGCCCACCTGAATTAAGGTAAGAATTGGAATAACCTAAAACATTCTCATATTGAATAAATTCTTTAAGAGATATCATAGGTTCTCCAGCCGTACTTCTCATAACGGGTCTCATGTACCCGAACTCATTTACAAAAGCATTTTCATCTTTATAAATATTAATTAATTGGTAATTCTCAAACTCGACCGCATCTGGACTATATGAAAATACACCATTGAAGAAATCTGGATAGAATAATTGTAATCCTAATGAAACCCATCCACCTGTCGAACAACCATCCACAAAGCGCGTCGTTGGTGAATTTGTTCCCCTATATTGTGATTCAATATATGGAATAAGTTCAGTAATTAAAGCTTCACCATAGGGTCCGCTATTTTCTGAATCCATTTGATAAGAGTCTCCGAATGGACCTTCTCCATCTAAAAAAACAGTAATGATTTGAGGGGCCTCATCAGATTCCCACCATTTCATAAAGTCTTGATTGTTGAGTAAAGAATTTATTCTGGTATACCTGCCACCATAACCAGCAACATTATATCTTATGGGATACTTTTTATTATTATCGTACTCGTGAGGTAGCAAAACAGAAGCCTTTAAATAAATAGGTTTATCCCACCAAGTTGATAGAACTTCACTTTTAAAATCAAGTTCTTTAGATAAGGTATGTTTCTTTACATTTCTTGCTTCTATGGATTGGTCTATTAAAAAATTTGTCTTTGTTGATTGGGTTATTGTTATTTTTTTAGTTTCACTAAACAAGTTGCCAGGTGCGTCTATTCTAGATTCATCAAAATCTTGATCCCATAAAACTTGGACATAGTATTCGCCTTCAGGAACATTATTTAAAGACCAACCTGCTGTTGTGATCCAATCATCGTCACCTCCAATTTTTATTAATTCATTAAACTTTAATCCACTAATGTTTTTTGCAAATATAAAGGTCTTATTAAATGGTGATGGCCAAGTCTGAGTGCGAGGTTCTGCATTTGGGTTTTGAGAAAGGAAAATATATAATCTTCCGTTGTCTTTAAACACTTCTTTTACATCTTCACTTATTTCAACATTAGCAGAGAATGAAAATGTTTGTTTTTGTGAATAAGAATTTGTAAATGATAAGACTAAAACGACAATAGATAATAATTTAAATTTCATTTTTATTGGTTTTATGAATGGTAACGTTTTTGTGTATGATTAGTTGCGTATTTTAAGCACTAAATTTAGCAAATAAAACACGGATAGAAAGTTCGCGAGGACTTTCGTAAATTGACTAAAACCAAGCAATTACTTATACACGGTGTTAGCCACAGGCATTTTCTACTTTCCGATATTTGAATTACTTTTCTTCTCGGCTATAAATTTCGAATATCCCTTTACCATAGCATGAACACATTCATTTGGTGTAGTTCCGTCTTCCCAAATTCCCTTGCAAGGTTCGTTAATTAATTCAGGATGATTTTTTCTTATCCATTCTTCTGCCTCATAAAAAATTAGTGGGTCATTAGATGAAGTAGTAATAGAAGTTATCTTTTCTTTCTTTATAACAATATGAAAAGTATCAGTTACGTTTAAATTTAGTTCTAATGCCTTAATCAAATCATCTTTGACAGTTACAGGACAAATAATTAAGGTATCATTTTTCACTTCGCAAGGATATCTTTTAATAATCTCATAGTTACCGCCATTTGCCCATCCTTGATAGTATAAAATTTCGGATTTAGAATTTCCTGCATATTTTAACATAGGCAATAATTCATTAGAATTGAAAGAATAAAAAGCATCTATAAAATTATTGGCAATAGTAAGTTTCTGTTCTAAATTGACATTAGATTGTAAGTTTGATGAATTTTTACAACAAGAAAATGAGAAAAGAAGTAAAAATAATAATGGTTTAAGGCTCATTGTTTTAAATATAATTGTTTAATCGATTTTTTTGAGCGTCTCCCATTTATCCCAAGATATCTCTCTTCCTGGGTAGGCTACATTTTTAAACGGCCATTCTTTATCAACCCAATTTTTTACATTATCAAATAAAACTTTATCCATTCCTTTCTCTAAAAAACTTGTTCTTACCCACATATAGATTACTGCATCAAAATTTCCATTGTTCTTTTTTGGTGAGCCAATATCAAAATCACTCATATAAAATGGTAAAATATATATGCAACCAATTACTTCGCTTTCATCTAAACTGACTACTGTATAGGTAAAAGAACTTCTCATTTGAAATTCTGATTGATGCCATCCTAAATCAATTAAATCTTGTTCTAAAGTCAAATCTTTTGGCCAGCCAGCCCAAGTCGGGAACATTTCCTGTAATTCTTTTGAACTTGACATAACAGCATCATAATCCTTCACAACATCATTAACTGTTAATGTTCTTAATCTAAAATGTTCATATTCTTTTGATTCAGGAACAACATAATCTTTTGGTACTAAAGGGATAAATTGAGCAATGATATTATTACAGTATCCAAATAGTAGGATGCAAATTATTAACTTGTATTTTTTCATTTTTATCTTTTAGCTTATTGAGTTCGGACTGTTTTTTTTGCTGTTCGTTAAGATACATGGTTTACAAAGTTAAAGGCACATGCTTTACACTAAGTTTTGACATAACCTTATTGATTTTATAAATATCTTTTATTTATTAATCATTACGAAATCTGGAAACAGATTTTGTGGAGTTTAAAAAGAAAGCTAAAATATCGTAACCTGCTGACGCCTAATTAATTTTATACCGTGTTACCCAACGTTTTTATTTTACTCTATTTTAGAAGAGTAATACTTAATAAACCAATTTGGGACTTTCTCCATATCCATTTTATCCCAATTTTTTGTGCCATTTGAGTTTGTTTTGAAATGAGCAAACATGGAATGAGAAGTTCCATCAGTTGAATTATCAAAGAAATATGACTGGTAGGTATATTGAGCAGCGTCATACATTAAATCCATTGATCTGTAATATCTTGACTCTATTTTTTCTTCTTTTACATCGTGACCTTTTTCCCCAACTCTTACTACTTTTACACGATAAATATTAATTTTTGGATGTTCAGTTGATACAAAATATAGATAAACTTTATAACCTGATTCTTTGGCTATTTTTATTATATCTACTTTTCCTTGGTGTGAAAATACCGTCTCAAAGGAGAACTTCTTACTTTCGGAAAGTAACTTTTTTCTAAGAAAATCTGCGGTTATTTGAGCAATTCTTTCATAAGGGTTGTCATTTAGTTTACTTGCCTCTGCTTTATTAACTTTAAGAATATTTTTTTCTATAGTGATACAGTTAGTAAATCTATCAAGAGAGAAGTCCTTGTTAATTAGCCCCGATTGTTCTGCAATGTTGAGGATTTCTTTTTTTGAAACATCAACAGTAAATGAATTAAATGAACATCCATTTTTAGTTAAAGTTACTGCAATGTCATCAGCATTAATGTAAATTCCAAAGTCAAGTTTTTTTCCCTTTTTAATTTCGGTATTTAAAATGGATTTAATTATAGAACTTTTGCCGGAACCGTTAGGCCCTGCAAAGACCCTCATTCTTTTAGACATTAGTCAAGTATTAATTCTTGATTAAGATTTTGGGGTGAAAGTTTTTCAATTTTTTCAATTTTTCCACTTAAAAATTCTTTGACTACCCATCCGTCTTTAACAATGATAACGTATCCATAATCTATCATTGCCCTTTTAGCTGCTATTTTAAATGCTTTTTTAGATTTGCGTTCAACAAGTCTTTTGCTAATATATTTGATATTTGAGCTTTTCATAATATACAAAGTACGATAATAAATTTGTTTTATTGTAGTTCTTAGAATCTTTTAACAGTTTACTCTAATGTTGGGTAACGCCCATGTAAGAATTGTAGGGCGATAAGTAAAGATACAATTTGCAGTTTACTAATGAGCAAAAACGCTTTGCGTTTTTTTAATTTTCCCTTTTCAGAAAAAATCGCCAAAGCGATTTTGTGGGATTTCAGATAACCACAAAACTCTCGTAACCCTCTGCCGCCCTATGATTTTTATATAATGTTGTGGCTGCGTTCTCTTTTTCTTTTAGTAATTTAAAGCTTCTTCGACGAAGTTTATCCATTCGTATTCTGAAACTGAATCATCAATATAATAGTCTGGCTCAATACCTTTATCATCAATTGTCATATTCGGAATTCTCAGACTTTTTGATAAGCTGTAACCAAGTGTATAGTTTTTGCAAGGAGAGTCAATAAAATGCATATTGGAAATGTCAAGAACTCCCATTGTAGTTTCTCCAAATAGCTTTACTTTCTTGCTTTGTTTTGCCGCTAAAAGAAATTGCTCTGTTGTACTTCCGTTATTTTGATTAATAATTATTCCAACATTTATCGGCTTTGGGAAAATGGTGTCAAAATTTTCAATTGTAACTATTGTAGAATCAAGATTTACAAATTTTCCAATTTGTTTATTTAGCTTTTCCAAACCCTCCTTTGCCCAAAGTTTATCTTCGTCTGACCAATCCGAATTATTTATAAAGTCAACCATTCTTTGATTGTTTAATGGAGTTGATAAAAGCTCTACTCCAACTGTCCTTATTGGGTTTGTATAAATTAGAGGTAAAATTCCTTGAAAACTTTCATCACTGCCACCTCCGTTATTTCTTAGGTCAATTATCAGATTTTTAGTGTTAATTATTTTAGCTCTGTTTGAATTAATTACACTATCAATTTTTAATTTTTCGGAGTAAGAAAATGATGGTATTCTTAAGAGATTAGTATTTTCTGATATATTTACAAATTGAGGGTTTTCAGAATTCATCAAGCTGTAAAATAAGTCAATAGAAGTATTGCTTTGAAATTCTGGACTTAGTCTTTTAAGAATTATGAATCCAATTTTTAAATAATTCTTACTGATTAATTTAACGTTTTCAAACTCTCTTGGTGTATAATCTTTCATGAAATAAGTTGCAGAAAACGAATCGTCTTTCTCTCTTATTTTTAATTTAACTTGTCTTTTTCGCCATATTAAATCGTCAGCGGAAATAATGAATCCAATGAAATTTTCTTTAACTTTTTTGATTCCAATTGTATAAGGTGGAGAACTCCAAATGCCTTCAAAACTTGGATCTTTAATTTTAGAGAGATATGTTTGAAATTGATTTTCATTAAAGGAGAAAGTTTCCCAATTTTTCTGTTCACTTTTCTCTTCATTTTGTACTTTAGAAATTTGCTCAGTATTCAATCTAAGTGATAAATGCCCGTTTCTGAAAAATTTTAGCCAATTAGTCAGATGTTCAGCACATTTTTCTTTATCCACAATTTTTTTTGCACTATCAGAAAAGCTTTGCGAATGCTTCAAATAATAATCTTGTCCTTTATTATCAACTGCATATTGAAAACCTGCATCATTTTTTTCCATTGTTACTTTTAACCAAAAAAAACTGTCAGAGCAGCTACAATTTTGAGCAAATGATATGTTGGAAATTAAAACAGCAAAAAAGACAAGTAAATTTTTATACATATTTGACAGTCAAATTTTTTAATTCTGACTAACGTCAAATTTAGTCAATTTTTGTTTACAATCCTTTATTCATAGGCTTTTACCAACTTTTAAGCTCTGAATTTTTTTAAAAAAAGCCTAAAAATTTGACGTTAGCTGTAGAAATTAATCTCGGTTTTCCGTGATGTGGGGATGTTCGTTAAGATACATAGTTTACAAAGTTAAAGATACATGCTTTACACTAAGTTTTGACATAACCTTATTGATTTAATTTTATCTCTTTTATTTAATTCATCAAAGAAACCTAAAAATACGTTTCTATAATATACTCTCCAAATTCCATTTCCCATAGGTTTTAATCCAACATATTTACCCTTTAAAGCTATTGTAATATACACCCAATAATGAGTAGCCCATCTAAGTGCACCGTTTTGTGTTACAATCTGAACTTTCATGTCAGAGTCATATTCAAATTTTGGTATTCTTTCTGGGAATGGTCTAGTTGAAAAATTATGAACTTCTCCTGGTGTTTTCATGTCTAAAGCTTCGTGAGGTCGTTCGTGATTAAACTCCTTCATAAAATGGTTTAAACGTCTTTGTTGACTCTTCAAATGGTATGCTGAAGGTTTTGCACAAGCAGCTTTTAAATCTCTGTGCATTCGTTCATGTCTTCCGTTTTGTTCTGGGTGTGCAGGATCAGAAAACACTGGCATTATTCCAAGTTCTATAAACCAATATGAAAGTCTAGTAAATCGTTGAATTGCTCGCACTGATCCAAATGGACTTCCATTATCAGTATGTATTTGTTTAGGCATACCATATATTCTGAAAACCCTTGTAAACTCTGCCTTTACCAATTTTGTATTTTCATGATAATGGCCTTTTGAAGCAAATAAAAATCTACTTTTTGAGTCCGCAATTGTAAGTGTATGGCAGTATTTATTATTGCCCATATAGAACTTTCCTTTGTAGTCTGCACTCCAAATTTCATTACACTCTTTTGGGTCAAAAATGGGAAAGACTGGTTTTACTCTTTTATGACGCCTTTGAGGTTTAACTAGTCCATTTTTATGCAGAATATTATGAACAGTAACCACTGATGGAATATCTTCCTCCAAACAACTTTTAAACAATAGTACCCTTATTTTTTTGGCTCCCCAACGAGGATATTTTTCCTTTAAATCAAGGATGTTTCGCTCTACTTTTTCAAGTGTTTTGTTAGGGTGGCTTTTAGGTGTTTTCTTCCTTTCTAAAAGTCCTTCTATTCCAAATTTTTCGAACCGATCAATCATTTTGTAAGCGGTTGGTCGAGAAATTTCGAATGTTCTACATAATTCTGTGATGGTGTGTTTCTGAGTTCGCCATGCACTGATAAATTCTAATTTTTGTTCCATAGTTGTTGTTACTTTCCAAGGCATAATAATCTGTATTGATGTTCAGATTATACGTCTCATAAGTGTAAACTATGTCCCTTTATCTTTGTAAAGGATGTCCCTTTACCGTACCGGAATGCACCACAACGCCCATGTAAGATTTGTTGGGAGCTAAGTAAAAGTAATATTTTCAGTTTACCAAATAACAAAAACCGGCTGGAATTTGCAAGATTTTTTTGTCGTCCCGTAAATCCGAGACGGATTTTGTGGGACGTCAAATAGCACCAAAGCTAACCTAACTGCCTAAACCCCCAATGAATTTTACATTATGTTGTAAAGAGTTATTGTTCTCACTTTCAACCACTCACAAGAAAATACTCGCGTCAAATAAGTTGTCCACTTATACTGCAACTAAGTACTCAATTGAAAAGCTAAAGCTTACGATTTTGTTTGTTCAAAATCTACCTTGCAGAAGTTGGCAGAGTCAACAAGTTTTTAGTTAGGCACTCAGTCAAATAGTTTGCGGCGAAGTAGAATAGTAACAATTTAGCAGAAATGGAATATCAGTATTGTAGTCAGAGCGATAAGGCAAGTATGATTTTTGTTAGCTGCCAAATTGAAATGCCAAAATTGGCTGATTTTATTTGATTAAAATCTATTTTGCTGAAGTTAATTTAGTCTTCATATAAAGTAAGTTTTGAGCAAAGCACTAATTACTTTGCATTACTGAACCAATAATAATTTCCATCTCCTCTCTTTGTTTCTATTTTAAAAAAACCTTGATAGCCATTTGGGTATTTTAATAATTGATTTGGACTGATTTTACCTTTACCATTTGTTATTTCGATTTGTGAAATATTGTCATCATCTTTGTTCTCATGATATAAATTTTCAGATTTTTCTATATCCCAAATGTGGATATTTTGTATTAAATTAGTGTCATTTGAGGTCATTAGTATAATAGAGTCCTCTACTACAAATGGCCATACATTGGTAAATATCAAATAATCATCGTTTAAAGAAATCAATAGATAATTTTGGAGTTCATATTCAAAATTTATGAGATGCCAATTTAATTGAGCTTTATCAACCAAGTCAGGATTTTCTAAATGATGAAATCTGGTTTTCATTAAATCAAAAATCCAAGAACCTCGATAAAGTTTACTTTTGCTTATACGCTCCTTTAAATTACTAAACTCTTTAACATACTCTACTTTCAAGTCCTTCTTAATCAGACTATCTAATACTAAAACTGCATCATTTATTGCATTTGAATGATTATGAATATGAGAATATCTTTCTGGATATCTTTTGGCTTGTTCTCTTATCTCGACGACTGCTAAAATAGTTTTGTCCTTTAATAAAGTTATTTCTTTATCAATGTAATTGGGTATTTTTTCATTGTTTGAACAAGAAAATAGACAAGCTATAATTGCAATTGAGATAATAGATTTATGCATTTTTCGGAATTCTTTACAACGCCTATATAAAAAGCGTTGGGCATTAGACAAATATAAACTTTCAATTTAGCTAAAGAACAAAAACCGCTTGCGGTATTGTATTTTTTCTTCTTTTTCAAAATCCGTCAAGCGGATTTTGTGGTGTTTCAGACAACCACCAAAGCATCTTAACCTACTGATGACCAATGAGTTTTTATATATTGTTATGGGCTTTTTTTATTCTTATCAGCCTTTTTCTCAGTTTACTAATATTGAGTCTGTCTATCAGTCCAACCGGTAATTAAAAGCTGTAAAGTTGGAAGTTTTGCAGAAAAGACAGTCTATTTGGGTTAAGTAATTGAGTCTTGTAATTGTCCGACCGTGAATGCGAAGTGGAGTAGTGTAAAATTTGCGGAAAAGAATTGGCATGGCTATCTATATTATTTTTTGTTAAATTATTTATCGAAAAAATAATATAAAATGTAATGTGTCATGTTAAATAACAAGTCTTAAAAATTTGGCGTGATTTTCCTTATTCTATCCCTCAAAATCATGGCAAAATTTTATTCGGAAGCTGATTTAATTTCTTTTTAAAAAAGGAAGGAAGGTTTTTCTCTTTTTTTAATTTTGGGTTGGCACGCAACACTTTTTTGGTGCAGCAAAGCGGAAACGAAAGTGTGTGGAGTTGTGAAGGAATCTTGAAAATAAATAAAAAAATAAAATTTTTTGTGAGAATTTTACTCAAATTAATTTAAATTTGGTTTTATATATACTCAGTCCTAAAATTATTGAGACTCAAAGATTGAAAAGTTTCGATAATAATGAAATAGCTAAATTAGTTTTAATAGCTGAAAAAGTAAATTATTCGATTAATAGGGTAAGGATGTAACAATTATTTAAGCTAATGAGATTTTTAGAAAAAATAATTATTGGAGTTTTAACTTTAATATTATTAACTACAACGATATTTTTTATCTACGCATTTAATATTCGAAATCCTACTAAGTTTGAACTTTGCGGACTTGGAATTACTTATCCTTATTACGTTTCAAAAGGATACTACAAAAAAGACTTTAATCATTTTAAAGAGTATATATTAGAAAACTATAATACATCAATTACTGAAAATAATAGTTTCATTATTAGAATTCAATTTATGATAAACTGTAAAGGAGAAATTGGAAATTATAAAGTTAAAAGCTATGATTATAATTATCAAACTATTCAAATAAACGAAGTAATTACAAATCATTTTATTGAACTGGTTGATGAATACAATTTATGGAATCCTCCATTTAATAGACATAACGAAGTGATAAATATTTTTAAGTTTTACGCATTTAAAGTTCATAATGGTGTTATAATTGAAATATTACCAAAATGAGAAAATTATTTAAAATAGTAAGACAAGTCTTAGTTATTATAACCACCATTATTCTAACTTTTTTTATACTAACAATAATTTTTCCAATTACGCGTCAAGCTTATTTTTATTATGTCGGCTCTAGATTGACATATTATGGATTCAATGAAATAGGACCTCAAATAGCAGGATTAAGTATTAAGGACACCTCATTTGTATTTAGTGAGCAGTTTAGATCTTTTTCAGTTCAAAATACAAAAAATGGAAATTACAATATTGCTATTGATGCATTAGAAGAAGCTATAAAACGAAAGGCTTCTATTAAAGAATACTATGGTTGGGTGTTATTATATTACTATAAGGAATATCAGAAGTCATATAAAATGCTTGATGAATATGATATGTTAACACCTAATTTTTCTGATCCTGTAATTGGGGAAAATGTGAACTATCTTAAAGGATTAGCATTATTAAAAATGGATAGTAATCAAAAGGCAATCAAAGAATTTGATATATATATAGATTATGTTACATTGTCAGTTGGTCAAGATTGGGTGGATGTATATGCATTTGTAAATAAAGGAAGTTCATATTTTGAACTAAAAGAATATCAAAATGCTATCAATAGCTGTAATTTAGCTATCAAACATTATAAAAACTGTTCTGAAGCATATTATCTCAAATCAAAGTCCTTTTTAGAACTTAATTTATTAGATTCAGCTTTATCGAATGCTCAAAAAGCAAACAATTTAATTTTGAATAATTTCAAGCACGAGGACATATATGTAGAGTATTTTCATGAGATATATCCTAGTCAAGTAATGAGATTAATTAATGACATCGAAAAAAAAATGATCAATAAAGAAGTTGATTAATTGTGTTTTAAAAAGATTTCCAATGAAAAATTATAAGGTTGATCTTTCATACTTATATTCATTATTTCATCAGAATGGAGTTTACACATTTCTTCGTAGAAGATTCTAAATTTTTGTAGCCAATCTATACCTAATTTCGACAAATTATCAAGTATTTGAATAGCATTGATTAAGTCAGCTTTAAATCTATGTAATGAAAAAGAAATTCTTCCATATGCTTCTTTTTGATCGGTAATTTTTAAGGATTTACTTTCTATCGCATTTGTTAAGCATTCAAGAATAGCTGAATATGTAAAGAAACCATGAAAAACCGTTTTTAAATCTCTATGATCTTCTTTATTAATTAACTTACCAATTAAATGACTAGCTTTTATATTAAAAAGTTTGTTAGGATCAGTTACTAAGCTAGAGAATACTATATGCCCACCTTGATGAGCTATATCCTCGATATAAAAAGATAGGGTATTTCCATGATTGGTATTTAAGAATGCACTCCCATAAAAATTATTACTAGCAAAAGAGTTAACATCATTTGATTGAAATAAAGTAATACTCTTTGTTGCTGATTTTAAAGCACCATAATAATTAATAGAAGTAAACTTAATTATTTCTAATGCTCTCAAAAGCAAATCATTATTTTTAGAATTATGACCGCAAGAATATGATTTATTTTTAAATAATATATCTTGGAATATATCAGAATGAGAAGTAATGGTCATAGTGTGATCGAAAGTCTTTTCAGGTATCCAATCTTTACTATTTATATATTTTTCATCGGCATAGAATTTGAAGTTTTTTTTCTCTAATTTATAACCTAAATAAGGAATATAAACTACTCCATCTTTATTCGATCTTAATTCTACTTTTCTATAATTTAATATATCTGTTGGCAATAGCCCTATGACAGCTTGATTTATTAATGATTGAGAGTTAGGATTTGTTATAACACTAAAAAAACTGGGATTTAAAAAAATATGGGGAATTCTAATACAAATATGATGTAATTGTACATCAAAGCTTTTTAGAAAGAAGGAGCTTATTGACTGAAAATGATTTAGTCCTTTTTCGGTTTGATGTTTTAATTCTGTACTAAACAGCATAAATTTTTTTCAATAAAAAAGTCTATTCGCAAAGAATTTTTGCGAATAGACTAAAATGATTAAAAATTAATTATTATCTCCATTGGGTGGATTGCCTAAGTAACCATCTAATTTTGAAAAAGTTGCTTCTAATTCAGGAACCCAAATTCCAAATTTATCTGCCATAGAATTATGACATGTTTCATACCACTCCCAAAGCCACATAAGTAACATTAGAGGTCCAACGTTAATTAAGGATGGGTTGTCAGTTGTACTGCCACTACCATATAATTGGGAAATTGAAGTTGATGAATTTATATCGTCAATGGTTACAATCTTCAAATCATCACCATCATTGCTCATCTTTGCTGAGATTTCAAGCAAGTCCATTTTTTCAGCAATTGCGGCAAGTTCTTCACTTACGATATTATGCTCTCTTAATTGAAGAGTTCTAAGTGTATTTGGACCAACGAAACTCTGATTATCATTACTTGCAAGATTCTGAACATTTGCAGGAATTGGATAGTCTAAAAATTCTTGAATTGTTAGGTTTTGTAAACCTTCTCTATTTGCCATAATTTTTATGTTTTTAAGATTAAACTCTAAAGATAATAAAATATTTAATACTAAAATAAAATATATCAAAATAATTTTTGCATTGAAATTATTAACAATTTGACTGTTTAAAATCATTTAAGCAGAGTTAATTCTATTTATTTGGATATAATGATTACTCAAACGAAGTCAATAAAGATACGGGACAATAGGTATCAAGTTTAATATGATTTTGAATTTTTTTGAGTAATACATTTTCTGTAGAATTAGTTCATATTAATGTTATGTTAATTAATTTTTATAGGATGTGATTTTTTCATGTGGAGAATTGCCCATAACAAGTTCATATGACACACAGTGTGTCATATGCATATTATAATTTTTAATTAATGTAAAATAGATTTAAATGTAAGTCTATATTTATCAAATATATATCCATTTTTAAACATTTATTAGTCGTTTGTAAATGAATATTCAATTATTCCTTATCCAAATCTTCAAACTTCACATCTGTAAATTCAGATTGAACTTTTTCAACCACTTCTTCGCCTTGCTCCAATTTTAAAGCTTTGATTTTTTCTATGGCTTCGTGTAGGCTATCTGTAAATTTTTCGAAATCTTCTTTGTACAAAAACAATTTGTGCTTTTCGTACTCTGGCTTGCTACCGTCGTTGCTAAACTTGCGCTTACTCTCCGTTACTGTCAAGTAGTAATCGTCGTTCTTGGTGGTCTTTACATCAAAAAAATAAGTTCGCTTTCCCGCTCTTACCGCTTTTGAAAATACTTCTTCCTCTCTTATGCGTCTGTCATGTTCACTATTTTCTTTTCCTTCCATCTTCCTACAGATTAATCTAATTACAATTGATTTATTTTAAGTGTCTCCAACAAAACTAAATAAATAAATTTAAAAAATCTCTAATATTCTGAAACACTTTTTTGCTCTTCTAGCAATTGCATCAAATAAATTTCATTGTACAATCCCTTTTTATCAACCAATTCAGCGTGAGTTCCTTCTTCTTTTATCTCTCCTTCGTCCAGTACTATTATTCTATCTGCATTCTTTACAGAAGAAACTCTATGACTAATAATTACCGTGGTGCTGTCGGCTGCTATTCTTTTTAAATTGTTCAATATTTCTTCTTCTGTTTGAGTATCAACAGCAGAAAGACAATCGTCAAAAATTAAAATTTTTGGTCGTTTTATAATGGCTCTTGCAATGGAAATTCGTTGTTTTTGTCCACCTGAAAGTGTAATTCCTCTTTCACCTAAAATGGTCTCAAACTTTTTCGGAAAATCCATAATGTTATCATAAATGGCTGCGTCTTTGGCAGCTTGCTCTATTTTTTCAAAAGGGGGTTTGGCTTCACTATACCCAAAAGCTATATTGTTGCTAATATTATCCGAAAATAAGAATACTTCTTGTGGTACATAGCCAATATTGCTTCTCAAAGTACTTAAATTTAAGCTAGTCATATAATTACCATCTACCAATATAGTGCCTGCTGTAGGATCGTATAATCTACAAATTAAATCGGCTATGGTACTTTTTCCTGAGCCTGTTTTACCAATAATGGCTAAGGTTTCTCCCGATTTTATTTTAAAATTGATGTTCTTTAAGGCTTCTGTACCCGAATCTGGGTAAACAAATCCTACATTTCTAAATTCTATTTCTCCTTCTAAAGGATGCAATTCTTTTTCACCACTTATAATTTCCGAATCAGTATGCAAAAATTCGTTGATTCTTGTTTGGCTAGCTGCCGCTCTTTGAACTAATGAAGTAACCCAACCTAAGGCGGTAACTGGCCAAGTGAGCATATTGACATAAATGACAAATTCTGCTATATTACCCGGAGTTATAGTGGGATTGCCACTTTGCACACCTTCTATATAAATTTTACTACCTATATATATGGTAAAAATGGTGCTCAATCCAATTAACAACATCATAATAGGAGTGAAAAAGGCTTCTGTTTTTACCAAGGAGAGGTTTTTCTCTTTGTATTTGGTGGCTTCTTTATCCAAATTATCATTGGCATAATCTTCTTTTACAAACGATTTTAAAATTCGAATTCCTGCAAAGGTTTCTTGCGCAATGGTTGATAAATTAGATAATTGCCTTTGAACGGCTTCACTTTTTTTATTGATAATATTACTGACAAAGTAGATTAAAATCGCTAAAATGGGCAAAGGGGCGAGGGCATATAAAGTCAGCTCTACATTAATATTGAGCATTACTGTAATTACAAAGACAAAAAGTGTTACCAAGTTGATGCTGTACATAATTCCCGGCCCTAAATACATCCGGACTCGGCTTACATCTTCACTTATTCTGTTCATAATGTCGCCTGTGTTGTTTCTTTTATAAAAAGGCATGCTCAAATCTTGGTAATGCGCATACACTTCATTTTTTAGGTCATATTCTATCAATCGGCTCATAATGATAATGGTTTGCCTCGTAAAAAAAGTAAACAAACCTTTGAGCAATGCCATTACTAAAATCAAAGCAGCAAAAAATAGAATGGTATTTTGTAAATTAAATCCATCAGAAAAGCTGAGTAACCAATCCATTTCAGAGCTTTTTGCAAATTGTTTATCACTTAGGTGAGAAGCTACTCTATCAAATGCTTCCCTAATGATTTGTGGAGGATAAATGGCAAATATATTGGAGATGGCAACAAAAATAATCCCTAAGCCTAATCGCCATTTATACTTAATCAGATATTTATTTAAATACTTTAAAGATTTCATAAATTGTACTGCTTGCCGTTTTATTACCAAAATTTAAATACTATTTTTGCGGTCGAATAAGACCCTAAAAACAGCTCTTGCAAAAGTAGCCAATATCTTTAGGTTAATTTATAGAATAAACGTTAACTTTAATAGAATGAGTGAAGTAATTGATATCAAAGATACTAAGTTGGCTGAAAATCCAGTCATTAGCAAAATGGTTACTTATGACCATGAACAAGTTGTATTTTGTCAAGACAATGCAACAGGACTAAAAGCAATCATTGCAATTCACAATACTACATTAGGCCCAGCCCTAGGAGGTACTAGAATGTGGAATTATAACAATGAAGTAGAAGCATTAAACGATGTTTTGAGATTGTCTCGTGGTATGACTTACAAAGCAGCAATCACTGGTTTAAATTTAGGTGGTGGTAAGGCAGTTATCATCGGTGATTCTTACACTCAAAAATCAGAAGCACTTTTTAGAAGATTCGGAAAGTTTGTTAACAGTTTGGCAGGTAAATATATTACTGCTGAAGATGTAGGCATTAGCCCACACGATATGGAATGGGTAAAAATGGAAACCGATCACGTAGCGGGAGTTCCTGTTTCTTTAGGCGGTAGTGGCGATCCTTCACCTGTAACTGCTTATGGCGTATATATGGGAATGAAAGCTGGTGCTAAAGAAATGTTTGGTAAAGATTCATTGACCAACAAAAAGATATTAGTTCAAGGAATTGGACATGTGGGCGAAGTATTGGTAAAATATTTGACGGAAGAAAATGCTAAAGTTTATATTTCTGATATTAATGATAGTAGATTAGCGGCTGTTTCTCAAAAATATGGTGCTGAAGTAGTAAAAGGCGATGCTATCTATGATTTAGATTTGGATATTTATTCTCCTTGTGCTTTAGGTGCTACTGTAAATTCTAATACTATTCCTCGTTTGAAATGTTCTGTTATTGCTGGTGCTGCCAACAATCAATTAGAAAATGAAATTACTCATGGAGCAGAGTTGATTAAAAAAGGAATTTTATATGCTCCTGATTTTTTGATTAATGCAGGTGGATTAATCAATGTAAATAGAGAAGTAGCTAATTATGGTGAAGATAGAGCCATGGAATTGACACAAAATATTTACAACACTACTTTAGATATTTTTAAAAGAGCTAAGGCAGAAAATATACCAACTTATGCAGCAGCTAATAAATTGGCAGAGGAGCGCATAAAAGCAGTGGGAAGAATAAAACAAGTAATATAATTTTATAAAAATAAATTTCTAAGGGTTCTTTAAATGTTGAATAGACGAATTTTACGAGTAAAAGTAATGCAGGCTTTATATGCTTTTTTTCAGTCGGATAGCAATGAGCTATCAAAAGGGGAAAGAGAATTATTTTTAAGCGTTGATCGGTTGTATGAATTGTATTTGTACTTTTTAATTTTGCCCATTGAGTTGGCAGATTTAGCTGAAGTGCAAATGGATGAAGCAAAAAATAAGGCACTTCCAACCAAAGAAGATTTGAATCCAAGTACGCGTTTTATCAATAATAGCTTAATCAAGCAATTGAGAGAGAGTGAGGTGTTGAATAATGCCATCAAGAACAGTAAAATTTCTTGGTCGGCAGATAGAGATGAGCTAAAACGATTATTGAAAGAATTAAAAAAAGCAGATTTTTATCAAGCTTATTTTGCATTAGAGTCTGTTGATTTTGAAGCTGATAAAAAGTTTGTACAAAGCCTTTTTAAAGAGTTAATAGCAGATTATGAGCCTATATATACTATTTTTCACGAAAGAAGTATTTATTGGGATTTGGATGATGTTGATTTTGCTATTTCAATGGCAATAAAGCATATCAAAAAAATTAAAAAAGATGCGGAAGGTGTTTTGTTGGTAAAGTATAAAGATGATTTGGAAGATAAAGATTTTGTGAAAACGTTATTTCGTAAAACGATTGTCAATAATCAAGAGAATACCAAGCTGATAGAAGAAAAAACGAAGAATTGGGAAGTAGATAGAATTGCAGTAATGGATGTTTTGTGCATGAAAATGGCAATTACAGAATTGACAGAATTTTCATCTATTCCGATTAAAGTTACATTAAATGAGTACATTGAAATCTCAAAGTTGTTCAGTTCACCTAAAAGTAAGGTTTTTATCAATGGAATATTAGATAAATTAGTAGCTGATTTTAAAATAAGTAAAAAAATTAAAAAAATAGGAAGAGGTTTAATGGAATAAGCCTTTAAAATAAATAATGTTATGAATAGAAAATTTTTAGTGGTTGGTTTAATCACTTTAATAGGATTTACAGCTTGCGATAATGCAGCTAAAGACAGTCAAAAAGCAGAAGAAACAAAAGTTTCTACTAATGTAATCAATATCCCTGCAGAGGATGAACCAATTGACGAATCAAAACTAGGTGCTTTTGAGTTTGAGAATATTGTCTATAATTTTGGTGAAATTACTCAAGGAGAGAAAGTTCAAACTACTTTCAAATTTAAAAACGTGGGTAAAGCCGATTTAATTATTACAGATGCTAAAGGTAGTTGTGGTTGTACGGTTCCAATTTATCCTAGAAACCCAATTGCTCCAGGTGAAACTGCTGAAATAGAAGTAGTTTTTGATAGTAATGGTAAAATGGGACAGCAAAACAAAACAGTTACATTAGTAGCCAATACTCAGCCAAACACAACAGTTTTAGCCTTGAAGGGCGATGTATTAACTCCAAATAAATAAATTGAAAATGGAATTTTTAAATATATTATTAATGGCTCCGGCCAAGAAGGTGGAAATCCAATTATGTCTTTTTTACCTTTAATTTTAATCATTGTGGTATTTTATTTCTTTATGATAAGACCACAAATGAAAAAACAAAAAGTACAGAGAACCTTTAGAGAAAATATTTCTAACGGACAGCAAATTGTAACTATAGGCGGAATTCATGCAAAAGTTACTGAAATTAAAGATACTACAGTTGTTGTAGATGCTGGTAATGGTCAAAAATTTACCATTGAGAAAGCTGCAATTTCTCCTGATTTCTCTACGACTTCTATGGCATCAAAATAATTGTTATCTTCATCACGAAGAAAATTATTTTATAGACATTGAAACTTAAATTAAGGAAAATATTTATTGAATCTGGTCCAGACGGGAAATCCCGTCTGAAGCGGAAGGTAAGTATTTTCCTTTTTTGTTTGGTACTCTCTTCCTTTTTTTGGTTGCTAAATGCTTTTGCTAAGGATTTAACCATGAGTATCGAATACCCTATTCATTATATCCATAGTAACAAAAATGAAATCATTACCAATAAGTTGCCCAAAAAGCTTAAAGTATTTGCTTATGGCTCAGGTTTTAATCTTTTAGGTCAATCATTTTTTTGGAATAAAGATAGTGTATCGATTGATATTTCTGATATTGAGCAACAAGCTGATGGTACCATTTTGTTAACTACAAATACACTTAAAGATGAAATTAGCGAGCAGTTAGGATCCAATATTTCCGTTCAAAGCATTTTTCCTGAAAGAATTAAAATTCAATTAGAAAAACTGCAACAAAAAAAGGTGAAAGTGATATTAAATTCTAAACTTTCTTTTGTTGCACAAAGCAAATTGAAAGATTCAATAGTTCTCAGTCCTGAATTTATTACTGTTTATGCTCCCCAATCTTATTTAGATACCTTGCAAGAAGTGCAAACAGAATTGTTTGAAAAAGAAGATATTTCTGAAAATTTTTCTGCATCTATTAAAATTAAAAAGGATAGAAAAAATTCATTTGTATATTTCCAACCTTCTTCTATAGAGATAAGTGCTGCTGTAGTTCAGTTTACAGAATCAACCATTGAGTTGCCTATTGAAATTATTAATGAAATTAAGGGTAAGAATCAATCAACTTTTGGCTTGAGATTAATTCCTACCAAAGTCAATGTGAAGTTTTTAGTCCCTTTGGATAAATATGATCTTGTAACGCCTGAATTTTTTGAGGCAACAGTCAATTATAATGATATCTCTGAAAATACAGAAAAGCTGAAAGTAAGCGTTAAATCTAATGCAGATTATATCGATATTATTAAGATTCAACCTGAAAAAGTAGAATATTTAATTAAAAAGTAATGCTAAAAATTGGTTTAACAGGTGGTATAGGTAGTGGTAAAACTACAATAAGTAAAATTTTTCAAAACTTGGGTGTTCCTATTTTTAACTCAGATTTGGTAGCAAGGTCTATAGTAAACTCAAATCAAATGGCAATCAGTCAAATTAAGGGTATTTTTGGAGATGATATTTATGTAAATAATGAGTTAGATCGAAAAAAACTGGCTCCAATTGTTTTCAACGATAAATTAATGTTGGATAAATTAAACGCAATAGTTCATCCATTGGTGGCTCAAAATTATGCCAAATGGTGCAAGGAATATGACCATCTTCCTTATACAATCAAAGAAGCAGCGATACTCTTTGAAACAGGTGTTCATCATAATTTAGATCGAATTATTGTGGTTTATACACCTAAAGAAGAAAGGATTAAACGAATAATGGAAAGAGATGATGCCGATAGAGCAGATGTGGAAAGCAGAATGGCGCATCAATGGTCGGATGAAAGCCGAAATAAAATGGCTGATTTCATCATTATTAATGACCAACAAGACCAATTGTTACCGCAAGTAATGGAACTAAATGAATTGCTGCTAAATATAGAGAAATGATACCAATTCTAGATGCACAAAAAATTAAAGAAGTTGATCAGTATACTATTAAAAATCAGAAGATTTTATCAGTAGATTTAATGGAAATAGCTGCTGCTGCTTTCTTTGATGAAATCATATTAAATTATGAATCAAATAGACTAGACCAACATTTTACCCTCTTTTGTGGTAAAGGCAATAATGGAGGCGATGGTTTAGCCGTAGCCCGATTGATGCATCATATTGGTATTAAATTCAAAATTTATATAGTCAATTTTACGAGTAAGGCATCAGAAGATTTCAATATTAATTTAGAACGAATTTATGACTTGGGTGTAAAACCTGAGATATTGGATGATAGTAACTTTGATTTCAAAATAGAAAAAGATTCCATTGTAATTGATGGTATATTTGGTTCTGGTTTAAACCGACCAATAGAAGGGTTTGTAGCTCAAATTGTTCAGAAAATAAATCAAAGTAAGGAAATTATCGCCATAGATATTCCTTCAGGATTAATGACAACTGATAATCGATCCAACCTATTGGAAAATATTGTACAAGCCAATCAAACAATTAGCTTTCAGATTCCTAAATTGTCTTTTTTATTGCCTGAATATGCTAAATATGTTGGCGATTGGAGTTTAGTTAATATTGGTTTAGATGAAAATTTCATTCAAAATCAATTGTCTGATTATTATTTTATTGATTCATCAGATATCAGCTCCAGATTAAAAAAGCGTGAAAAATTTAGCCATAAAGGAACTTTTGGACATGCGCTTTTAATTTCAGGAAGCCATGGAAAAATGGGAGCAACAGTTTTGGCGGCAAAAGCTGCTTTAAAATCAGGAGTAGGTTTATTGACTATTCAATCACCCAAATGTGGCGTTGATACTTTACAAACAACTGTTCCACAAGCTATGGTAATTCCTGATGAAAGTGAAGAGTATCTAAAAAGTCTGATTGATTATTCAAATTTTTCTGCAATAGGAATAGGACCATCAATTGGAAAAAATGAAGCTACTGTTAAATTGCTGAGTCATCTGATAGGGAGTTACTCAAAACCAATTTTAATAGATGCTGATGCACTGAATATTTTATCTGAAAATACTGATTTATTGAATATTATCCCATCTAATTCAATTTTAACGCCTCATCCTGGAGAGTTTGAACGCTTAGTAGGAAAATGGAAAACTGATGAAGAGAAAATAGATTTACAAATCGAATTTGCTAAAAAATATAATGTTTTTCTAGTCTTAAAAGGGGCTAACACCTCAATAACTTGCCCTGATGGAAAAATGTATTTTAATAGTACTGGCAATGCAGGAATGGCGATGGGTGGAAGCGGAGATATTTTAAGCGGAATGATTACTGCTCTTCTTGCCCAAGACTACAATTCATTGGATGCTGCGATGATTGCAGTTTACATGCACGGCTTAGCTGGCGATATAGCAGCTAGAGACAAGGGGCAAATTGGAATGGTCGCTGAAGATATTATTGAAAATATATCCACAGCATTTAAGGAAATTGATTGATTCTTTTTCGATTCACCACGACGCTTGGTGACGATACTAATCGGTTCCGAAGTATCGGAAACCGATTCTGACGAAGCTTCGTCACGATGACCGAAAAAGAGAAAATCTACAAATACTCCTCCAAATTCCCAACACCTTGTCTTAAAACAGTAATACCACCATCGCTTAAGTCTACGACTGTAGAAGCTTCATTTTTACCATAACCACCATCAATTACTATATCTACTAAATCTTCATATTTTTCGTGAATTAATTCAGGATCAGTAGTATATTCTATCACTTCATCTTCATCATGAATAGAAGTGGAGATAATTGGATTACCAAAATCTTTTACTATCATTCGTATTATATTATTGTCAGGAATACGAATACCAATAGTTTTCTTTTTGTTTTCAAAAAGCTTCGGGATTGCTTTACTAGCAGGTAATATAAAAGTAAATGGACCTGGTAATGCTTTTTTCAGAATTTTGAAAGTGGCAGTATCAAATTGTTTGGTAAAATCTGAAATATGGCTCAAATCATGGCAAATAAATGAAAAATCAGCTTTATCAGCCTTAATACCTTTTATTTGAGCAACTTTCTCAACTGCGCTTTTATTAAAGATATCACAACCTAATGCATAAACCGTATCGGTTGGATATATTATTAATCCACCATCTTTTAAACATTGAGAAATTAATTTTAATTGTCTCGGATCAGGATTCTCATCGTAAAGTTTCAATAGCATAATATAATGTTTAAGAGCAAAAAATTACATCTTTTAATTTTGATAAACAAAAAAAGCAGCTTCATTTTTAATAAAGTTGCTTTAATTATTTTTACCAATTTGACTTTTTATTGCCAGAAAATAAGGTTTTATGGTATAATGTCGAGCTACTTGCAAACGAGTAGACGAGGTACCATGTATGCGAAATTTGAAAGTTAAATCGGTATAATTTTAATTTTATTAACTATTCTTAGCGTGATCAGCTAGAAATTTCTCTAAACCAATATCAGTTAATGGATGATTCAATAAAGCTAACATAGCACTCAAAGGCCCAGTCATTACATCAGCACCTAATTTAGCGCAATCTATAATGTGCATTGGGTGTCTTACAGATGCTGCTAATATTTCTGTTTCAAATCCATAATTATCATAGATTAATCTAATTTCATCAATTAAATTTAAACCATCTGTAGAAATATCATCCAAACGACCTATAAATGGAGAAACATAAGTAGCGCCAGCTTTAGCTGCCAAAAGAGCTTGACCTGCTGAAAAAATAAGGGTACAGTTGGTTCGAATACCCTTTGAAGAAAAATACTTTATCGCCTTAATTCCATCTTTTATCATAGGAACTTTTACAACAATTTGATCATGCAGTTTAGCCAAAGCTTCGCCTTCTTTTACTATTCCATCAAAATCAGTAGCTATAACTTCTGCACTTACATCACCATCTACTATATTACAGATATCTATGTAATGTTGCTTTACATTATCAGCTCCTTTTATTCCTTCTTTAGCCATCAAAGAGGGGTTGGTAGTTACACCATCTAGTACTCCAAGTTCTTGAGCTTCTTTTATTTGGTCTAAGTTTGCTGTGTCGATAAAGAATTTCATTTTTTCTAATTTTATTTTTTCAATGGTAATTTATAGTATCAATTACATCAAGTTTTGATGCAAAATTTTATGCACAAAAAATGGGTAAGCTACTTACATCGCACCGCTCAACCATCTACCCTTGCTTTCTTCCGACCCTGGGGGATTCAATAGGAGCTGGTCGTATAAGACTTACCCGCTACAAAAGTAATAATAATCTCATCATTGAACCTAACCTTTTGTAAAAATCTTTTCATCTATTGACATTTTAATTTCTATATTTGTTTTTTAACTAAATAGATTTAAAAATGCAAGAACAACAACCGTCAATGTTAAAAAGTGCACTGAATTATGGAGCTATTTTAGGGCTTGTTTTAGTGGCACTTACAATGATTCCATTTTTAATGGATGACTATGAAAATAAGATTTTTCAATACATAAGTTATATAGTTATGATTGGTGGATTGTATTGGTCTATAAAAAGTTATAGAGATAAAGAAAGAGGTGGCTTGATTAGTTATGGAAATGCTTTAGGCTTTGGAGTTCTTGTTTCTGTTGGTTTTGCTATATTAACTGCTGTGTTTAGTTATTTATACCTTAAATTTGTAGATGATACTATGCTTCAGTATGTGGCTGAAGAAAGTAGAAGACAAATGGAAGAACGAGGTGGAATGAGTGATGCTGAAATGGATCAAGCAATGTCGTTTGCTTCTTCTTTTGCGTCAGCCGGATTTATTGGTTTTATGGCATTTTTAGCAAATGTTATCATTGGATTTATTATCTCTTTAGTCTTGGCATTTGTATTGAAAAAAGAAAGCGAATCGTTTTAAAATATAATTTTAGTGAATATATCTGTTGTAATTCCATTGCTCAATGAAGAGGAGTCTCTTCCTGAGTTGTTTGATTGGATAAAAAAGGTGATGATTGAAAATAATTTCTCTTTCGAAGTTATTTTTATTGATGATGGAAGTACCGATTCTTCATGGAGAGTTATAGAAACATTAAAGCAAAGTCATTCTGAGGTGAAAGGAATTAAATTTCGTAGAAACTATGGAAAGTCGGCTGCTTTAAATGTAGGTTTTGAAGCTGTCCTAGGCGAAGTTGTCATTACTATGGATGCAGATTTACAAGATAGTCCTGATGAAATCCCAGAATTATACGCCTTGATTACAAATGAGGGTTATGATTTAATATCAGGTTGGAAACAAAAACGTTATGATCCTATTTCTAAAACCATACCAACAAAATTATTCAATTGGGCAACTCGAAAAACGACAGGAATTCATTTACATGATTTTAATTGTGGTTTAAAAGCTTATCGTCTTGATTTAGTTAAAAATATAGAAGTTTATGGAGAAATGCACCGCTATATTCCTGCTATTGCAAAGTGGGCTGGTTTTACTAAAATCGGAGAAAAAGTAGTGCAGCATCGTGAAAGAAAATATGGCAGCACTAAGTTTGGTTTAGAGCGATTTGTCAATGGATTTTTGGATTTACTATCGATAACTTTTATAGGAAAGTTTGGGAAAAAGCCCATGCATTTCTTTGGCTTTTTTGGTACTGTTGTTTTTCTTATTGGTTTTATAATGGTGCTTTTTGTTGGTGGAGAAAAGTTGTATTATCTCAATCAGGGAGTTAGCGCACGATTAATAACAGAAATTCCTCAATTTTATATCGCTTTAGTAGCTATGATTATCGGAACTCAATTGTTTTTGGCTGGTTATTTAGCTGAATTGACTTCTAGAAATTCTCCGAATCGAAATACATATAAAATTGAAGCCGAAATCTAAGCAATGTTTGAAAAATCGCTTCAAAAAGTAATTATAATTGGCCCTGCTCATCCTTTTAGAGGTGGTATTGCAACTTATAATATGCGTTTGGCAGAAGAATTTCAGAAAAAAGGTTTTGAAGTCTCTATTGAAACTTTTTCCTTGCAATACCCTAATTTTTTATTTCCTGGTAAGACACAATACTCAGATAGCGAAGCTCCAAGAAATCTAATTATCAATCAAAGTATCAATTCTATTTCTCCATTAAATTGGATAAAAGTAGGGAATAGACTTAAAAATCAAAATGCTGATTTAGTAATTGTTCGCTATTGGTTGCCATTTATGGGACCTGCTTTGGGTACTATTTGTAGAAGAATTAAAAAGAATAAACAGACGAAGATTATTTGTTTAGCTGATAATATAATTCCTCACGAGACTAGAATAGGAGACCAGCAATTCACTAATTATTTTATGAAAAGTCTGGATGCTGTTTTAGCCATGACACAATCAGTATTGGACGATGCTAAACAATTTAGACCAAATATTCCCACAGCTATTAGTCCGCATCCTATTTTTGATAATTATGGAGAAATAGCTTCTAAATCAAATGCTTGTGAACAATTAAATTTAGATGAAAATATTAATTACCTCTTATTTTTTGGTTTAATAAGAGATTATAAAGGCTTAGATATTTTATTAAATGCGTTGAGAACAAAGCCTTTGGAAAATCTGAGCTTTAAGCTGATTATAGCAGGTGAATTTTATTCTAACAAAGAAAAATACATAAAACAAATCAACGATTTGGGTTTAAATGATCAAATTATATTAAGAGATCATTTTATTGCTGATGAAGCTGTTGCACATTATTTTAATGCTGCTTCATTGGTTGTTCAGCCTTATAAAACTGCTACACAAAGTGGTGTAACTCAAATAGCCTATCATTTTAATAAACCTATGTTAGTTACCAATGTTGGTGGATTAAAAGAGATGATTCCCGATGGGAAAGTGGGTTATGTAGTAGAGCCAAATAGTGATGAAATTGCTGCTGCTATTGCTCATTTTTTCAACAATAATATGGAAGAGCAATTTGTGGAAGGAATTAAAGCAGAAAAGAAAAAATACAGTTGGGAAATATTGGTGCAAGCTTTTGAAAATCTTTATAAAAAACTGTAATAATGAAATTGAAAATAGATAAAACTTGGACGCTTTTTTTGGATAGAGATGGTGTTATTAATCACCGAATTTGGGATGGATATGTAATGAAAAAGTCGCAACTGAAATTAAAAGATGGTGTCGGAGAAGCTATTTCAAAATTTAATCAATTGTTTGCTAGAGTAGTGGTGGTAACGAATCAACAAGGAATTGGCAAAGGTTTGATGACTGAAGATGATTTAAAAATCGTTCATGATTATTTAAAAGAGAGATTAGCAAAAAAATCTGCTTTTTTGGATGGAATATATTTCTGTCCCGAATTGGCCAAAACTGGCGCTACTTGTCGTAAACCTGAAAGTGGTATGGCATTACAAGCTCAAAAAGATTTCCCTGAAATAAATTTTTTGAAAAGTATTATGGTAGGCGACACGGGCTCAGATATTGAGTTTGGAAAACGTTTGGGAATGAAGACGGTTTATATTAGAACTAAAGAAGAGACTTTAACTCCTGAAACTGAGAAAAAATGCGATTTAGTATTGGATGAATTAAGTGAGCTAGACAATTTTTTAGAACAAATATCAACTTAAGCAGTCCAACTCCATTTTTAAGTTCCTTCTTGCATTATCTTCATATTTTTCTCTAAAATAATCTGTTTGATAGATAAAATCCTTTTCCAAAAAGGAAAGTAGTACTCCTTTTCTTCCTTTGTTGTACAATATTTTAGGATAAATTTTATACTCTTTTCTAATTTGATTGCAATAAACAGAATAATTCATTTTATTACTTCCTAATATAACTAAATCTATGTCTAATAGGTAATTAATGTCTGATTTAGTACTTTTTTTATGATCTTTTGTAGCAATGATAAGTTCATTGCAAAATCCAATTTGCTTAAATTGAGTAGATTTTAACTCTTGCTCCATAATTTGTGCACTTCTTACTTCATTATCACTTTTTAGAATATTGTAAATAAAATCATGATAGAATATTGCAAATTGAATACAATCTACTGCTTCAATTTTACTTTTAACGGCCTCAAACTCATAGAGCATTTTCTCTAAATGAGTAAGATTATGATAATACCTGCCTATCTTATTATAAACCTGAGTTCGGTTATTCTTAAGGATTCAGAACGCCTTTAAATAGTGGGATTCGATTAAAATTAGCGATGAAATAGCAAGCTATTTCAAGGAAATTTTAAGAAGAAGATTACTGTTTAAAGGTGGAATAATACCGATTTAGTAATCTAATGTCGCACACTTCGTTCCTCATTTGCTCCTTATCTTACTGTTCGGCATTTACCAATTCTACGTTTTTAAAATGGTTCAATAAAATTTATATGCGGCATTAAAAAACTTAATTGGTATAAGTTAAAACTTTCCCAGAAATAAAAATCTACTGCGTTTGATTTTTAGAATATAGCTCCTGTCTGCCAAGGCTCGCCAGGCACGGCGCTATATATCTAAATATCTGCCTTGTATATTGTAATTTCTGAAAATATGAATTCCTAAATAATAATCGAACTCAGGTTATAAGCTAAATCTATCTTAGTCCAAGCCTCTTGAACGAATGCTCTGTCGGGAGAGTAATTAGAAATTAACTTGATAAAGTATTTTTTCAAATCAATCATATCTATCAGATTTTTATAAATTGAGCAGAATAAATTGTTTCATCCGTTTTTATTTGAATAAAATATACACCTTTAATTAACGTTGAAATATCAATGTTTAGCTGATTATTTTCTTGCTGAACTTTCTTAAATTTTTGCATTTTACCATCTAAAGTATTGATTTTTATTTCATTAATTATTACATTCTCAACACCTAGTTTTACATTCAAAATATTTCCGACAGGATTCGGAAATACTTTTAATAAAGATTGATCGTTAAATTTATTAGATGAAATAGAAGTAATTACGCTTGGATATAAAAATGAAGTAGTATAATCAATCAAAGAATCTAAATATAAATTCTGGTTGGGCAAACCTACAAACCAAGGACAATGAGTGGCTCCTTTAAATGCATAAAAAAGATTAGGAATACCGATATGGTTAGCTCTTTTTGCAATAGCCGCTGATTTTAGGAATGGAACCAATGGATCAGCTGTTCCATGAACTATCAGAATAGGAGGATTACCAGTTTGCATAGTCAATGTATCAAACATAGGGTCATTGAAAGCCGTTTCAGTACCACCACAATTACACATAATAGCTTTTACAGCTGAAGAATAATTGGGATTTCCACTATTTCCTTCAATACTACCATCTAAAGTATATGGTAGAGTGGTAGGGTAAAGTACTTCAGCAGTTGTATTAATATAGGTGGAAGTCAAAGCGGTAATTGCTCCCGCCGATTCACCTCCAATAAATATAAGGGAAGTATCAATTTTATAAGTGGCAGCATTGGCTCTAAAAAACCGAACAGCTGCTTTTGCATCGTGCATGGCATTAATTATTGCTCTGTTTGAGCTAGAAGTATCTAATCGATAATCTATACTAGCCACAGCGTAACCTTTTTTTGCCATAGTTTCGCAGAAAGTAACAATATGACTCAAGGATTTATAATTATTACTATCCGTAAAACCACCTCCATGAATGTAAATAATTAAAGGTCTTTGTATAAGTGTATCAAGTGTAGGTTCATAAAAATCTAAAAAAAGGCTTTGAGTAAAGTTTAGATAATTAATTGATGATCCATAAGATATATTGGAAGTACTATTCGCAGAATTAAAAATTTCAGTTAAATATCGCTGGGCTTTTGCTTCATTTGCATAACCAATAATAAATAAAACTCCAATTAATAATTTAAGAATTGATTTCATTTTTTTAATTTATAAAGAGCGAAATGAAGATGTAAGTTAGTGTTTTTTTTTGGTGAAGCTGAATATTAAAGAAACCTCTTATTTGTAAATGCTTTCCCTGAGCCTGCTTTGAGATACTTTTCAAATTGAAATGCCTTAATTCTATCACTAAATGCTATGTATGTAATTAATTCAAAAGGTAATCGAGTAGAAGTATAATTAACTTCTTTATTATTATGAGCTTTCAATCTATTTTTAAGATTAGAAGTGCATCCAGTATAAATTGAATTATCAGAGCACCTTAATAAATAAACAATTTGAAAATCTTCCATATTCTAATGTAGATTAATGTTTTAAAATTCACTCAAATGAATAAAAAACGAAAACTATCTACTAAATTATTAAAATAAATCTACAAATTAGAGAGTAAAAACAAAAGATCCCGACTTACTTACTAAATAAAACTTTGAAAATTAAAGCGCTTTAGTTCGTGATAAAGCTTCTAACTATAAATTTTTGAAAAAACAGTTCTTTTCCGCAAATGCTTCAAAGAAGAACTTCTACTATGCAAATGCTTCGAAGAAGAACTTCTACTATGCAAATGCTTCGAAGAAGAACTTCTACTATGCAAATGCTTCGAAGAAGAACTTCTACTATGCAAATGCTTCGAAGAAGAACTGGAGTTCTCCACCGAAGCCCTAAAATAAAGTTGCTACAGCGGATAAAATGAAAAAAGCCCTACTTCGCCTTAGCTTGCGCTAAAGCTTCGTAAGACTTGTGGAGTTCTCCACCGAAGCCCTAAAATAAAGTTGCTACAGCGGATAAAATGAAAAAAGCCCTACTTCGCCTTAGCTTGCGCTAAAGCTTCGTAGGGCGAAGGTGGAGCCGGAGGGAGTCGAACCCTCGTCCAAACGAGGAACCGATAAGCTTTCTACATGCGTAGTCTTTACTTAATTGTCGGCTATAAAATGGCTAAAAACGACCTTATCATAGCTTATCTTCTTTAGTTTCGCCAACAAATCGAAGTGCTCTGTTGGCTAGCCCAATAGTCTGATAAGCTGATCCTGATATTATTGAGCAAAATAATCAGGGGCTTAGCTTGTTCTACGACCTAGCCGTAGAATTAGGGTTAATCTCTATCGAGAATTAAGCCGCAAGCGCGTAGTTGTTATCGCCGTTTAGCGAAAGTTTAGCATTATGATTAACGAGCCAAAAACTCAATGCTCGGCATGCTTACCTATAAATCCTTCTCGCTGTCGAAACCAGTCGGCCCCAAAAGCAATTACAAAGTTAAGCAAATCCCTGAGCCATTCTATGAAAAAGCAGCAATTAGTTTGCTATTTTTGTAATAAATATTTTTCTATGGCAATCACTATTGGTATTATCCGTGAAGGTAAAACACCACCGGATAAAAGAGTTCCTTTTTCTCCTCAACAATGTCAGCTATTGCTGAATAGATATCCTCAATTAAAATTAATAGTTCAATCTAGTCCGATAAGAGCCTTTAAAGATGAAGAATACTCTAATTTAGGAGTTACTGTAAAGGATGATATTTCAGAAGCTAATGTGATTTTTGGAGTTAAAGAAGTCCCGATTGATATGCTACAGGCAGATAAAACATTCTTCTTTTTTTCGCATACAATAAAAGAGCAAGCTTATAATAGAAAATTGTTAATAGCTGTTTTAGAGAAAAATATAAAATTAGTTGATTATGAATGCTTAACTAATGATGAAGGAGGTAGATTAGTTGGTTTTGGTCGTTATGCGGGCGTAGTGGGAACTTATAATGGATTTTTAGCTTATGGCAAAACAAATGATAGTTTTATATTAAAAGCGGCTCATTTGTGCAAAGATAGAGCAGAAATGGAGGCAGAGTTGCCAAAAATTAAATTGCCATCAAATTTTAAAATAGTTATCACAGGCACTGGAAGAGTAGGAGGTGGAGCTGTAGAAGTTTTAAAGAAAATGGGCTTGAAAGAAGTTAGTTCAGCTGATTTTTTAGAGGTTGATTTTGATGAGCCTGTTTATACCGTCTTGCATGTTAATGATTACAACAATAGAAAAGATGGAAATGAATTTAATATTGGTGAGTTTTATGAAAATCCTGAACCTTACGAAAGTACATTTTTTCGATTTGCAAAAGTAGCCGATATGTACATTACTTGCCATTACTGGGATGCTGATGCGCCATATATTTTCACAAAAGAAGAAATGGCACATTCTGACTTTAAAATTAGAATTATTGCGGATATTAGTTGTGATATAGATGGTCCAATTCCTTCAACATTAAGACCGAGTACTATTGCCGATCCTATTTATTACGTCAATAAGAAAAGCGGAAAAGAAGTTGATACTGCGTCAGCTGATACTATTACTGTAATGGCTGTAGATAATTTGCCTTGTGAATTGCCAAAAGATGCATCTCAAGATTTTGGAAATGAGTTACTAGATAAAATTATTCCCAATTTATTAAGAACTGATAACGATCGGATTATAGATAGAGCTTCTATTACTGAAAACGGTGAATTGAAAGCAGATTATGAGTATTTGCAAGATTATGTAGATGGGAAATAGATTAGCTTAAAATAAATAAAATGGAGTTCAAAAATATTGAAGTATCACAATTGTCGATGACGCAACTAATGCTACCTTCTCACTCTAATTTTAGTGGGTTTATTCATGGTGGTTATGTATTAAGCTTGATGGATCAAGTGGCTTTCGCTTGTGCTTCAAAGCATTCAGGACATTATTGCGTTACAGCTTCTGTGAATAGAGTTGACTTTTTGAATCCAATTGAAGTAGGTGATTTATTAACATTAAAGTCTTCAATTAATTACACCGGGAGAACATCAATGGTAGTTGGGCTAAGAGTCGAATCAGAAAATATAAAAACTGGAGTCGTTAAACATTGCAATTCCTCCTATTTCACAATGGTAGCCAAAGATGATTCAGGTAAAAGTGTTGAAGTGCCTGGATTGATTTTAAATTCTGAAGAAAGTATTCGACGCTTTGCAAGAAGTATAAGCAGACAAGCTCAAACAAAGAAAAGAGGTGAAAGTTTTGATGAAACTGAATTTAAATCAGAAAATTATATTCAGCAAATTGCAAATCAAAATGCCAGAATTGAGTTGGGGTAACTAAATTCGATTCAAGATGAATTTATTTAATCTTTTGTTAGACTAGCAAATAATATTTTTTTAACAATCTCGTTCTAAGGTCAACCAACCCAACAACGATGATGTTAAAAGTTTCCAGAATTCCGCTATTGATTGGACTCATTTTATGCCTGAATGGGCTTATTTATTGGAGAGCCATTTTAACTTTAGGAAATATGGATTTAGTTTTAGCAAAATGTGCTAGGAACTCTGCAAGAACATCAGCTGCTATTAACCTGCTTACACTTTTCTTTTTAGGTTACTTCGGATTAAAGATCATTTATAAGGATGAATACAAAAAGAATGTCTTTCGTATTTTAATAACTTTATTTGCGGTTAATCACCTTATACACTTTTTCTTTGTTTCTCAGTTGTATGATCTGAGATTAATGCAGGTAGAAATTTCTCATAATCTTCATGGTTTCATTACGTACCTTTCAATACTACTACTTCCATTAATTCTTTGGGTATTTAAAAATTTAAATAGATTACTTTATACTATAATTCTACTTCATATTTTTAATGTGACTTATTTTATATGTATTTCATTTTATGGTCGCTATAAACCAATCGATCCTGCTTATCTTCATCGATTAGGAATTTTGATAATGATTGGTACGGTGATTTATATTTTATATAGAGTTTATCGTGAACGTATGATTAGCTTTAAAGATATTACAACTCCAATTCTTAAATGATGTATAGTTCCTAGTATATTTTATTTTAGCAGAAAGCAATCATATGCTTAAACCCTTTATATCTCATAGTTCTTTTAGTTTTTTCACACGGATTCATTAATATAGAATTCACAGTATCATTTAAATACAAAAATTTTATCTATTTTTGAAATCATAATTAATATAATAGGTATATGAAACACTGGGTGTATTATATGCAATTGTTGGATGCTATGTAAAAAACGATACTACAATTTGAAACAGATTGGAATTATAATATTTACTCTTTTTGCAATTTATTCTTGTAGTAATAATTCGACAGAGGATAAAAAGCAGACTGATATTTCGATTCCGAAAGAAACAAACAAAAAATCCTTGACAACAGGAATTGCACCACCTGATATTGCAGAGTCTACTGAAAATAGTGAATTTTCTGAAACTTTTGCAAATGCAGTTAAGCGTTTTCCGAATGATAGTGCTTCTCTATACAGATTCTATTATAAATGGAATTCCACAACAGACAAAGAAAAACTTGACAAACAGATAAAACGACTTGAAAAATTGACATCTAAAGAGTCTGTGATAAAATACAAAAGAATTGAAAATAACTTAAAACCTTTATTGACAAGGATTGTAAATTCAAAAACAATTAGTCAATTACAATCTGATAGTTTGATAACTCTTTATTCGAATTATGATTATTTGTCGGGAGAATCACTCTTTTCCCACTTATTGACAAATGATGAGAACTATAGTTTAGTTTGGGAATCATTCAAAATAATGGTGAACGAAAGTAATAAAGACACTTGTTTTATATCGGGATTGATAATACTTGATAAAAATATTCGGACAAATACAGAATTAGCAGAAGCAATGCAAAGTTTTACTGTAAAAGCAGTTCGTAATAATCCAATTGGATTTCTTGAAATGTATAATATGAGAAACGAACAGCAAAGAGCTGAATTTGCAAACTACATTGCAATTTGGGATTCACCTGATAAGGAATTGTTGGATGAATTTTCTAAAATATCGGAAAGTTCGACAAATGAGAAATATAAGCGATTAGCAACTGAGTTAATTAAAAAATTTAGAAACTGATAAAACACAGCACACAACATTATATGAAAACTCATTGTTTATAAGCATTTTACAATACTTTTGTGGTTATCTGAAACTCCACAAAATCGCTTTGACGATTTTTGAAAAAGAAAGGAAGTTAAAAAATCGCAAAGCGATTTTGCTCATTAGTAATCCCGAAGTTTCGGGAGCAAATTGTATCTTTACCTACCGCCCTAAAATCTTATATAGGCATTGGATGTCATTTAAAACAACCTTCCCAGTGTATCATTTAACGGAATAGACAAGTCAATAAACTCAAATTTTAAATTATGAGAATCCGACAAAGGTTCAATCATTTTCCTTAATGATTTTCTGTCTTTTGTCACAAATGCATCGATATTTCTATTATGAATTTGAGAAACTAATTTAATATCGTTTATCACTACTTTTCTATCACCGAAATCGCCAAATTTTCCAAGACTTCTCAAAGTTGCTAAAAATTGACCAGCAAGTTTTGCATCTGCATAATCGAATTCTAATAAACGGAAAGAATTTAAAGAAAGTAAATTGTCTGGATCGTCACCCACTGCATATTCACTAACAACAATGGTGGAAAGGTACATTTCAATTCCATTTTCTAAAAAGTATTCAAAATAATCTACAGTATTTTTGTGAAAATCTGCATCTGACTTTAATAGTCGAATACAAAAGGAACTATCTAAAAGTACACTTTGTACCTTTCATATTCCTTCAGCTTTAATATCATCCAACCAAGCATCTACGTTTGTTATTTTACTTAAATTAAATGATGCTTTTTTAATTACTTTATCTAAAAGTGATTTATTAAAAACAGGTTTGTACTGAATGAATTCAATCAATTCCAAATCCGATAAGGTGTCATCTTCAAAACTTTTTTTCCCTCGAACTTTAATTCCGTATGATTTATAAGTTTTTTTCTCACCATCCATTATTTGCTCTTTAGTGGCAGAAATAGTAAGATTTCCATATTTTTTAGTACTTAAATGAAGATTTGGATTTTTTCCGCCTTCCTGATAAATTTCACCATATAAATAAATTGAGTTAGTCATTTAATTTCTGTATGTTTATCCCTTTAAAATTGCGATTATGGAACAATTCAAAGGACAAGATATCCTAAACTTTATAAAAGAACTTCCAAATGATGAAGCTTGTAAAGCCTATTTGGCTAAAATAAAATGGCAGGATGGATTTACTTGTAGTAAATGCGGACATACAAAAGGTTGTGAAAAAGCAGGCTATAATTATCATTGTTATGCATGTAATCATGTAGAAAGTGCCACAGCCAACACGCTTTTTCACAAAGTTAAATTTGGGTTACAAAAAGCATTTTGTGTTGTATTTGAAATGAGTACAAGTAGTAAAAGTGTTTCAAGTATACAAATGGGTAAACGATTTAGTATTCGCCAAGGAACAGCATGGTATTTTATGCAAAAAGTACGAAAATCAATGAAAAGTAGCCAAAAATACCCTTTAGATAAAATAATTCATGTGGATGAGTTTACTGTAGGAGGAAAAGAAGAAGGGAAACAAGGAAGAAGTTATGATACGAAAAAGAAAAAAGCTGTAATTGCAGTTGAATTAACTGATAACAACAAAATAAAGAGAGTATATATTCAATCAATTCCTGATTATTCTGCAAAATCATTGACTCCAATTTTTGAAGAACATATTAGTACTTCTGCTAAAATAGTAACAGATAAATGGAGAGGTTATGAACCTTTAAAAGAAAAGTATAATATTGAACAAATCCAAAGTAATAATGGAGCAAATTTCAAAGAATTACACATTATAATTATGCAAGTTAAATCATGGCTCAGAGCAATACCAACTCATGTAAGTAAATGGCATATACAAGCATATTTTGATGAATTTTGCTTTAGGATTAACCGCTCACAATTTAAAACCAATATTTTTCATAAAACAATCAACAGAATGGTCCAAAGCAAACCAATTTATCACTATCAAATAAAACAGACGCTAAGTGTGTAACTCAATAAATAAAATTCACTTTCATAAAAAGTTGGCGTAATCATTTCGAAATTAGTAGTATAATTAATAACTAATGAGGGCTCTTTTGACATTGAATTATTAAACTCAATTATATAACCTTCTTTTACAGCTTTCTTTTGGAACTTGTCAATAATTGATTGTCGTTTAAAGTCTAAAAAATCAAGATTATTTCTGTTTTTAATTTCATTAGTCAAGCCATTGAACAAAATAACAGCTGTAATTGGTAAAAAGAATTTGTGTTTAGCACATCCTTCTTCAATATCATATCAAATGTGAGGTCGATTTTGCTTTTCTTTACGATTAGGATATAGAAACGACTCGACATCTGATATAAAATCTTTAACTTCATTAATATCAATGTTTTTAGGACTTAATGTATTATCCTTATTAGTAACTTTTAAATCTATATATCCTTGTTCTTCCACGTGTCTAAAATACAAATTTACTGAATAAAAAAAACTACAATCAACAAAATATAAAAAATAGCGGCTTTAGAAATTAAAGGTAAATATATTTTATAAATTTAAGGTCAGTTACAATCCGAAAAGTTAGTGTGTAAAATTCACTACTTTTAATCTACATAACCGTTGAAGGATTTCATTTTTTTTAAAACACCTAACTCCTAAATATATATAAGAAATTTGTTAAAGGTTGCATGTAAGCCTACGAAAATTAATTTAACGCTACTAAAACTCCCAATTCTTAAATAAAGCATTAGTTCCTGATATATTTTATTTTAGCAGAAAGCAATCATATGCTTAAACCCTTTATAATTCATAGTTCTTTTAGTTTTTTCACACGGATTCATTAATATAGAATTCACAGTATCATTTAAATACAAAAATTTTATCTATTTTTGAAATCATAATTAATATAATATGTATATGACACACTGGGTGTATTATATGCAATTGTTGTAGCACATTCGAAAAATCATGAAACACATTCTGACAGCCTTAGTTATTCTTTCTATTTTTTCCTGTCAATCTCAAGCGCAAGAAGATTGGCAGAAACTTACTAAAAACAAAGACGGCTTTTACACTTCATTACCGGGTGGGTTTAAAGCAAAATTCCCAAAAGAACCGATTCATACTGAAAGAGAAGTGGATGCAGGGGCTTGGAAAGCAATAGACCATTCTTTTAGATATTATGAGAATAAGTATTTGATGTTTGTTGTTTCATTTATGGACTTTCCAAGTTCCTACATAAAAAAACTTAATTCTGAACTGCTCATAGAAAGTACAGTAGACCAAATGATAGCTGCTACGAATAACACTAAAATTATAGAGAAGAAAAAAAAACAGACAGAAAATGGACAAGAGATTTACTTCGAGCTTGCATCAAATGATCCTTCAATTGGTGGATTCACTTATGGAAGAGTTATTTTAGTTGACAATCGCCTTTACAAAGTTGTTTATGGTGGAACCAGTCGTGGACAACCTAAAACAGATCAAATCGACTTTGTAACTAAATTCAAAGTAATTCGAAAAAAATAAAAACGTGCTACAACATTAAATATATTGCATAGTGAATCAGTAGGTTAAGGTTGTTTATTTACTCTTTGATACTCCGTAAAATTCGCAAGCGAATTTTGTAGAAAAGAAAATGTACAAAATCGCTCTGCGATTTTTACTATTTAGTTTTTAGCAAATTGTATCTTTACTTAACTCACTACGCACCATATTTTGGCGTTGGCAACCATTCCCCACATTAAGAAATCTCAATTAATTTCTTTCGCTAACGCCAAATTTTTTGAGACCGAAAATGGGTAAATTAGTTGTTTTTTAAAAAAACATAAATAATTGATTTTTAATAACTAAATTGAGCGTTAGTCAGAATTAAAATGAAACCGTTAAAATTCAAAATATTACTTCTAATTTTTACATTGAGTTATATAACAAATGCTCAAAATGTAACTTATAACCATATTGTAGATTCGACAAATTTAGAAACTAAAAAAGTGATGAAACTTTTCGAGGACTATTTGGCATCGAATCCACAAAACCAAGAAAAAAGCACATTTTGGAATTTACAAGAACAAAAAGAACATAAGAATTATGACTTTTTGGAAAGTGAATTTCAACCTTCATTATATATGGGCTTTCCCGTTCACGTTTTGAGCATAAAATCAAAAAACGGCGTTTATCAGATAAAAGCTCAATTTGGAGTTTGTCAAGAAAATGGAGAACCTTATGTTTTAGCGATAGCTAATTATTTTATAAAAAAAGAAAATGGAAGCTATAAACTTTACAACGCCTTGACTTTTAATAAAAAAGAGTGGTTGTGCACGAACGTTGGATTAGTGGACTTCTATTATCCAAAATATCACAAATTCAACTATGAGAAAGCCGAGAAACTGAATAACTTCATTAAAGATATTTGTAACGATTTTGGCGTAAAACCTAAACCAATTGAATATTATTTAGCCGATGATTTTGATGAAATTCAGTCTCTCAAAGGATTTGATTATTATATTGGAATGGGTGGAGAAACCATACCTTCGGGAAAAGCCACAGACGACAAAGTTTATTGTGGGGGACTAGGAGAATATTATCCTCACGAAGTTTTCCACGTAGAAATCGATGAACATTATCCAAATAAGCATTATTGGGTAACAGAAGGTATGGCAACTTTTTTAGGAGGTAGCCGAGGAAAGGACTTAAATTGGCATTTAAAGAGAACCTATGACTATCTACAAAAACATCCAGAAATTAATCTGAACAATTTACTCGATTTAGTTAATTTAGATGAATATACAAGTTATCATTATTCCTTGGGTGGTTTAATTGCCAAACGGATTTATGAAAAGGGAGGTTGGACGAAGATAAAAGAATTTATGAATAGTGGAAAATCGGATAATGATTATTATAACGCAATAGAAAAATATCTTGGAATAAAAAGAAGCAATCTAAACGAATATTTAAGGGAGCAACTTAAAGCCGAGGCGCAGGAATAACGGTTGCCAATAAGTAAGTATTCGTTTTGCCGTTTCACCTGCCGCTAAAGCTAAGGTGAAGAAACTAGGCCAAAAATGAATAACGTGTTGACGAAGTTTTTATATCCTCCAAAGGCGGAGACGCTGGGGAAATCGATTTTTGGGTTTTTTTTTTAGAAGGAATTACATTCAACTAATTGTCTTTTTTTTTGAGAATTCAGCTATTTTAAAATATTTTCCTTGAGTTCATTTACTTTTTTGTTTCAGTAGTTCATTTAATATCAATTTCTTCATTTTTACCCATAGCAATTGTTGCCCGCTTTTGCAGATTAACTTTAATTATTAAAATTCAATTGTTTATCTCTCAAAAGTGTGCTCCAGTTTTTTGGAGGTCCACGCTCTTTAAATAGAAATATCCTGCTTATCTTCATCGATTAGAAGTTTTAATAATGATTGGAGCGCTTCTTTATATTCATTATAGAGTTTATCGTGAACGTATGATTAGCTTTAAAGATATTACAACACCAAATTCTTAAATGATGTATTAGTTCCTAGTATATTTTATTTTAGCAGAAAGCAATCATAAGTTTAAATATTTTGCTTCTCATAGTTCTTTTAATTTTTTACACGGATTCATTAATATAGAATTCACAGTATCATTTAAATACAAAAATTTTATCTATTTTTGAAATCATAATTAATATAATAGGTATATGACACACTGGGTGTATTATATGCAATTGTTGTGGTGCATGAAAAATTAAACCCTATTTCAAGCACATTTGGTTTTGATATTTCTTCAAAATACAAAAGCCAAAAGAGCTTAAAATATTGACTATGCAAAGCTTATAAAATAAATCCAATTTTGTTAAAAAGCCAGTTGGCAAATTCTGCTACAAAAGCCCAAAACATAATTCAGTATTGACTATCTTGCAATAGGTAAATAAGGAGATAAATTAATGGAGCTAAAAGAAAAAATATCATTTGAAGAAATACAAGTCAAACAATTCAAAGTTAAACTTATAGAATCTTCCTCTAATGGAAAGGCTGCATTAACTCATTACCTTCATAATAGCAAAAATGGAGTATCACAGTTCTACAAAAAAGATGCTGAGGAGCATTTAAAGAACATTTTGGAATATAAATTTCCAGCAGAGAAAGTTTCTGACAAAGTAGCAGAAGATGCTCTTCAATATATGTTATATGACTTTAAAAGTCAAGTGCCATTTAAAGAACCTAAAACACCTAAATTCAAGTTTATAGACCTTTTTGCAGGTATAGGAGGATTTAGAATTGCAATGCAAAGTTTAGGCGGAAAATGTGTGTTTACAAGCGAGTGGGACGAGCAAGCAAAACGAACATACGAAGCCAATTTTGGAGAAATTCCATTTGGTGACATAACCAAAGAAGAAACTAAAAAATTCATTCCTGACAATTTTGATGTACTTTGTGCAGGTTTTCCTTGTCAAGCATTTTCAATCGCCGGTAAACGAGGAGGATTTGAAGACACAAGAGGAACTTTATTTTTTGACGTCGCTGAAATAATTAAAAGAAAAAAGCCCAAAGCTATTTTCCTTGAGAATGTAAAAGGACTTTTCAGTCACGACAAAGGAAAAACTTTAAAAACAATTTTAAATGTTTTAAGAAATGACCTTGGATACTTTGTGCCTGATCCACAAGTATTAAATGCCAAAAATTTTGGCGTACCTCAAAATAGAGAACGAGTATTTATAGTTGGATTTAGAAAAGATTTAGGTATTTCTGAATTTGGATACCCAAAACCAACAAAGAAGAATGCAACATTTGAAGATGTTAAAGCTGAATCGGTTGTTTCGGTAAAGTACTATCTTTCTGACACTTATTTAAACACCTTGATTCGTCATAAAGAAAGACATGCAAAAAAAGGGAATGGATTTGGCTACGAAATAATTGCAGACGGCGGAACAGCAAATGCAGTTGTATGTGGAGGAATGGGTAGAGAAAGAAATTTGGTTTATGACCATAGACTTGAAGACTTTACTCCTGTAACTCATATCAAAGGAGAAGTTAACAGACAGGGAATTAGAAAAATGACACCAAGGGAATGGGCAAGACTTCAAGGCTTTCCAGACAACTTTATTATTCCAGTTGCTGATGCATCTGCATACAAACAATTTGGAAATTCCGTTGCAGTTCCGGCAATAAAAGCAACTGCTAGAGAATTAATTAAGAAAATGTTAGAAAGCAATGTTGACAGGTAATAAGGGAGAATGGAGTGAGATTTATACACTTTTAAAGATTATATCAGATAAGAAACTTTTTGCCGGAGACAGTGATTTAAAGAAAATTGAGTCTTTAATTTTCCCTATCATTAAAATTTTACGAGATGAATCAGACGGAACTTATGAATATAGCTATGATAGTGACTTAGTATTAATTAAAGGGACTACAGAGGAATTTAGAATTCCAATTAATCAATTTAGTGAGAAAGCAACTTTTTTACTTTCAAAATTAAAAGAATCGACTACTTCAACATTCTCAATCCCAGAGATAGAAAAATTTATTAACTCATTTAATTGCATCTCTTTAAAAGCAAAATCGTCCGTTAAAAGTGACATTAAAATTGTAATTCATGATCAAAGTACAGGAACAACTCCAGAATTAGGGTTCAGTATAAAATCTCAACTAGGTGGTGCTGCGACACTTTTAAATGCAGGAAAAACTACTAATTTTATTTACAAAATAAAAAACGTTGTTTTAACACAAGCTCAAATTGACCTTATAAACGATATCAATTCGAGAAGCAAAATTAAAGACCGACTTGAATTAATTACAAAAGACTCAGGTACACTTCATTTTACAAACACAGAAAGTTCAATTTTTGAGAATAATCTAACTTTGATTGACAGTGCTTTACCTAAAATTATTGCTGATATTGTTAATTTATTTTATTCTTCAAAGCTCTCTGCAACAAAGGATTTAGTGGCACAAATATCAAAAAATAATCCACTCAAATTTAACCTTGAATCTAATCACCCATTTTATTCATACAAAATCAAAAGGTTCTTGACAGATATTGCTTTAGGAATGATGCCATCAAAAGTTTGGACAGGCGAACTTGATGCTACAGGTGGATATTTAGTTGTAAAAGATGACGGAGAAGTACTTTGTTATCATATATACAATAGAAACGAATTTGAAGATTATTTACTTAGTAACACAAAGCTTGAAACAGCCAGTTCTTCAAGACATGATTTTGGCTTAATTTATAAAAAAAATGACGAACTATTTTTCAAGCTCAATCTACAAATTAGATTTATAAAATAGCTTGCAATCACACACATTATCAAGCCGCAATATCTCGACAATACCAAAGCTTAATAAAAAGTGTGCTTGTCTCATATAAAAAACACAGCACACAACATTATATGAAAACTCATTGTTTATAAGCATTTTACAATACTTTTGTGGTTATCTGAAACTCCACAAAATCGCTTTGACGATTTTTGAAAAAGAAAGGAAGTTAAAAAATCGCAAAGCGATTTTGCTCATTAGTAATCCCGAAGTTTCGGGAGCAAATTGTATCTTTACCTACCGCCCTAAAATCTTATATAGGCGTTTTAGTTAATTTATGCAAAAGTCTAAATCCAAATTCGGCCCAACCTTATTAAAGTTCTTTCTGCTCTGCATAGGAATTGGATTTGCTGTTTTCTGCTTCTTGATTCTTAATCGCATTGTAAATGATTTTGAATTTATTGGGTTAATAGCTTTTCTCATGTTTTCCCTTTTTGCGTTTATGGGATTGTATTTTGGGATAACCTCATTGAGAACAGTAATTGTTGATTCGGATAGACGAACTGTTGATATAGTTTACTTGTGGTTTTCTCGAACAACCTTAACAGAAACAGAAATCGATGGATTCAGTTCATATCCTTTCACCAACAATATTGGAACTTATAGAGGAATTTTAGTCCAATTACACAATGGAAAACAATTCCAATTAAGTGAATTTGATATTAAGAACTTTGAAGAAATTAAGGATGCAATCTCCGTATTCATTAAGCAGGATAGTCATATCAAGCTAAATTTTTGGACTAGTCTTAATAAGTATGCTTTCATGTATATGGGGCTAGTCCTTGTTCTATTGGGATTAGGAAAAGTATTTGGTTGGTGAAAATTTACTCTTTTTCATATTACAGTTTTAAAATTACAAATTCTATTTTTAAACTGTACTAATTCTGGGGGAGCTTACAGATAGATTGGTAGTGCTTTCCAGAGGATATTTCATCTGACTCGCGCAGGCTCGGCTTCTTCTATTGCAATAAGTTCTTTGCTAAGTTATTCCGGAACTTGATTGAAACAAAAAAAGCGCTATTTTAGTAGTGACTTATGAAAGGTGGCACACGACCACATACATAACCGTTGAAGAATCTCATTTTTTTTAAAACACCTAACTCCTAAATATATATAAGAAATTTGTTAAAGGATGTTTGTAACCCTACAGAAATTAATTTAACGCTAATTTAAAACTCCAAATTCTTCAAACCCTTAATTGTCTTTTCAGGATTCTCTGATCCAAAAACATAGCTACCTGCAACTAAAACATCAGCTCCTGTTTCTATTAATTTGGCTGCATTTTTATTGGTGACACCGCCATCTATTTCAATTAAAGCAGCGCTTCCTTTACGATTGATTAGTTCTTTTAAAGCTTTAATTTTATTGTAAGTATTTTCGATAAATGATTGTCCACCAAAACCTGGATTGACAGACATCATACAAACCAAATCAATATCGGCAATAATATCTTCTAAGGCAGAAATAGGTGTGTGAGGGTTGATGGCAACTCCAGCTTTCATTCCTTCGGCTTTTATAGCTTGAATAGTTCTGTGCAAATGAGTACAGGCTTCATAATGTACCGTCAAAATATCTGCTCCTGCCACTTTAAAATCTTTGATGAATTTATCTGGCTCAACAATCATTAAATGCACATCAAAAATCTTTTTAGCGTGTTTTTTAATGTCTCTGATAACAGGTAAACCAAATGAAATGTTAGGAACAAATACTCCATCCATAACATCTATATGAAAATAATCAGCTTCACTATTATTAATCAAATCGCAAGCTGTTATTAAATTTGCAAAATCAGCTGAAAGGATAGATGGAGCGACTAAATGTTTCATAGGTTATTTTTCTTTTTTGCAAAGGTACTATTCAAAAAAGAAAAACCTCCAAAATTTTGGAGGTTTTATGCTTATCCTAAATAACTTTTTAAGTTTTTACATCGAGAATTTAACCGCAATCGCCTAATTGCTTTTTCTTTTATTTGTCGCACTCTTTCTCTTGTTAAATCAAATCTTTCACCAATTTCCTCTAGTGTCAATGGATGTTTTTCAGTCAATCCAAAGTACAATCGAATTACATCTGCTTCTCGAGCAGTCAATGTAGTGAGTGTTCGTTCTATTTCATTTTGTAAGGATTCATGCAGCAGAAATTCATCAGGATTTGGAGAATCATCATTAATCATCAAATCAGACATATTGCTACTATCATCATCATTTGAAACTGGTGCATCTATACTCACATGTCGACCCGAAATTTTCAAATTATCTTTTACATCTTTTTCGGTAAAGTCTAAACTATCTGCTATTTCTATGTGAGAAGGCTCTCGTTCATATTTTTGTTCTAATTCTGAGAATGCCTTTTTTATTTTGTTGATGGAACCAATTTTATTTAAAGGTAATCGAACTATCCTAGATTGTTCCGCTAATGCTTGCAAGATAGATTGTCTAATCCACCAAACGGCATAGGAGATAAATTTAAAACCCCTGGTTTCATCAAATCTTTGGGCAGCTTTAATCAATCCTAAGTTTCCTTCATTAATTAAATCGGGTAAGCTCAAGCCTTGATTTTGGTATTGCTTAGATACGGAGACGACAAATCTCAGATTTGCTTTAGTCAGTTTTTCTAATGCTTCTTGGTCACCATCTCTTATTCTTCTTGCTAAATCAACCTCCTCATCAGCAGATATTAAATCTACTCTACCTATTTCTTGCAAATATTTATCAAGAGAAACAGTTTCTCGATTGGTGACTCTCTTAGTAATTTTTAGTTGCCTCATTGGTTAAATTGGTTTGGTTAATACTAAAAAATAAATTCGAAAATCAAATCCTATAAATTTACCTAAAATTAAGTTGCATTTCACCAATCACTAAGTAAATACCCTTATTTATATCCATTAAAAATAGGAAATATTTGTTAATTAATAGATTAAGTAATTTTTTCAAAAAAAAAGCCTTATCTCAAATAGAGATAAGGCTTTTAATAATTTTCTTTTTAAAGACTAAGCTTCTTCCTTCTCAGGCTTAGCAATTAAAGCTTTTCTAGAAAGTTTCAACTTTCTAGTTTTAGGATCAATAGCGACTAATTTAACCTCTATTATTTCTCCTTCTTTTAATTCGTCTTCTACTTTATCTACTCTTTTATGTGCAATCTCAGAGATGTGTAATAATCCATCTTGTCCAGGTAATAATTTCAACAAAAGCACCAAATGCTACAATTGATTTTACCTTTCCTTTATAAATTTCACCTACTTCAGGAACTGCAGTAATGGCTTTAATTCTTGCCAATGCATCTTGTGCTCCACCACCATCAGTAGAAACGATATCGATAATACCTTTGCCATCTTTTTCTTCGATTACAATAGTAGTACCTGTTTCTTCTTGAATAGATTGAATGATTTTTCCGCCTGGTCCAATTACTGCACCAATCATTTCTTTTGGAATAGTGATTTGAATAATTCTAGGAGCATTTGTTTTATAATCAGCTGCTGGATCAGCCAAAGTTTTCATCATCTCACCTAAAATATGCAATCTACCTTCTTTCGCTTGGTCTAATGCTTCTTCTAATACTTGGTAAGAAAGTCCTTCAATCTTTATATCCATCTGACAAGCAGTGATACCATCTTTTGTACCTGTTACTTTAAAATCCATATCTCCTAAGTGATCTTCATCACCTAAAATGTCAGAAAGTACAGCATATTTATTGTCTTTACCGCTAATTAAACCCATTGCGATTCCACTAACAGGCTTTTTTAATTTTATACCTGCATCCATCAATGCTAAAGTTCCTGCACAAACAGTTGCCATAGATGATGAACCGTTAGATTCTAAAATATCAGAAACCACTCTAATGGTATAAGGATTTTCATGTTCCTGTTGGAATCATAGGTTTCAATGCTCTTAGGGCTAAGATTACCATGACCAATTTCTCTTCTACCCGGGCCTCTGTTTGGTCTGAGTTTCTCCAGTTGAGAATGATGGAAAGTTGTAATGCAAGATAAATTTATCAGATCCTGAAATAATAGCTCCATCAATCTTTTGCTCATCTATTTTGTTCCTAAGGTAACTGATGCTAAAGATTGAGTTTCTCCTCTTGTAAAAACTGCTGAACCGTGCGCACCAGGTAAGTAATCTACTTCAGACCAGATAGGTCTGATTTCAGTAGTTTTTCTACCATCTAAACGAACTCTTTCTTGCAAAACTACATCTCTAACGGCTTCTTTCTCTACATCATGAAAATATTTGTCAATAAAAACCATTTTCTTTACTTCATCCTCATCTAAAGTGGCAATAAAATCATCTTTTACTGCTTTAAATAAACGTCCTCTTTCATGCTTATCTGCCAAACCATTTTTAGCTACGTCATAACATCTTGAATAACACGCTTCGTTGATTTTTTTGAATAAATCCTCATTAGAGTTTTCATGATGAATACTCTCTTTTTTTAGAAGAATTTTCTACTTGAGCTGCTAAAGCTTCAATACCTTCAATTTGTTTTTGATGGCTTCATGAGCAACTTTAATTGCTTCCAACATTTCTTTTTCAGAAACCTCTTTCATTTCACCTTCTACCATTACCACACTATCTTTAGTAGCCGGCAACCATAATTTCAATATCGGCTTCTTTTAATCAGCTAAGCTTTTGGATTAATTACCCAGTTTCCATCAATTCTAGCTACTCTACTTCAGAGATTGGCCCATTAAATGGAATATCAGAAACAGCCAAAGCTGCTGCTGCACCTAAGCAAGCTAATGAATCAGGCATAATTCTTCTTCTGCAGAGATTAAAGAAATCGTGCATTTGGTGTCTGCGTGATAATCGTCAGGAAATAAAGGTCTTAAAGCTCTATCAACTAATCTCTGAATCAATACTTCATAATCTGAAGCTCTTGATTTCTCTTTTCAAAATCCACCAGGGAATTTACCTGTTGCAGAAAATTTCTCTCTATAATCTACCATTAATGGCATAAAGTCGACATTTTCTCCTGCAGTTTTAGCTGAAACTACGGTTGCTAAAAGCATTGTGTTTCCTTGTTTTACTACTACAGCTCCATCAGCTTGTTTCGCTAATTTTCCTGTTTCTAAGGTGATGATATTTCCATCGCCTAAATCAATTGTTTGTTGTACTCCTAAGTTTGACATAATTATTGTTTTCTATTGTCGGTGTATAAATAAAAAGGAGGCTATAATAAATACGCTCTCCCTTATAAATTCTAATTAATGAAAACCATTAAAGTAGTAATGAATATTATTTTCTAATTCCAAGATCCTTAATTAACTCTCTATATTTCATAATATCATTGTCTTTTAAGTAATCTAAAAGGTTTCTTCTTTTACCTACTAATCTAACCAATGCTTTTTCTGTGCTAAAGTCTTTACGATTTCCTTTCAAATGCTGACTAAGATGCTTGATTCTATATGTAAATAGCGCAACTTGTCCTTCAGTAGAACCTGTATTGGTTTTTTTCTTTCCGTATTTTTCAAAAATTTCAGCTTTCTTTTCTGTTGCTAAGGTACATATCTTTTATTCTTATAATTTTTAAGGGTGCAAATGTAATAATATTATTTCAAATATTACAGCTATATTTAATTTTTAAATAGATTCAAAACTTGAACTAATTTATTTCTCAATTCCTTTCGATTAACAATAAAATCAAGGAAACCGTGCTCCAATACAAATTCAGAAGTTTGGAAATCTTTAGGCAAATCTTTACCAATTGTTTCTTTAACAACTCTAGGTCCTGCAAAACCAATTAAAGCACCTGGTTCTGCAATGTTAATATCACCTAACATAGCAAAAGAGGCAGTAATTCCTCCTGTGGTTGGATCAGTTAATAAAGAGATGTATGGAACATGAGCTTTTGCTAATTGAGATAATTTGGCAGAAGTTTTTGCCATTTGCATTAATGAAAATGCTGCTTCCATCATTCTTGCACCTCCTGATTTTGAAATCATCAAAAAAGGAATTTTATTTTGCAAAGAATAGTCAATGGCTCTTGCGATTTTTTCACCAACTACAGATCCCATTGATCCACCAATAAAGGTAAAATCCATGGCAGCAATAACTAGTTTATTTTCACCAACTTCTCCTACCGCTGTTCGCACTGCATCATTCAATTTGGTTTTTTTCTGTGTAGCTTTTAAACGGTCGGTATATTTTTTAGTGTCCGTAAATTTTAATGGATCTGCTGAAGTCATTCCTGCATCCATCTCAGTGTATTTTCCATCATTAAAAATAATATGAAAATACTCTTCAGAACTTGCTCTTTCATGATATCCACACTCTTCACAAACTTTAAAATTCTCTAAATGATCATCATTAGGAACTACATTTTTGCATTCAGGGCATCTATACCATAAACCTTCTGGTACGTCTTTTTTCTCCTTAGTAGGAGTTAAAATACCTTCTTTAATTCGTTTGAACCAACTCATACTTTCTTCCTCTGCTTCCAAAAGTTATATTTTTTTAGCTTATTGTAATTTCTTTCGAAAGGTAAACATCTTGTATGGAATTTAATAATTTAATTCCGTCTTTTACTGGTTTTTGAAAGGCTTTTCTTCCTGAAATCAGTCCATGTCCACCTGCTCTTTTATTGATTACTGCTGTAGTAACTGCGTCAGATAAATCTGATTCACCTGCTGATGCACCACCAGAATTAATCAATCCATTTCTTCCCATGTAGCAATTGGCTACTTGGTAACGACATAAATCAATTGGATGATCTGTTGTTAATTCTGAGTAAACTTTTTTATGTGTTTTACCAAAATCAATAGCATTGTAGCCACCATTATTGGTCGGTAATTTTTGTTTGATAATATCAGCCTGAATAGTAACGCCCAAATGATTGGCTTGAGCCGTTAAATCTGTTGCTGTATGATAATCTACACCATCTTTTTTAAATGCGCTATTTCTTAAATAACACCATAATATAGTTGCCATTCCCAATTCATGCGCTCTTTCAAAAGCTTGAGCAATTTCTACAATTTGTCTATTGCTATCATCAGATCCAAAATAAATTGTGGCTCCTACAGCTGTTGCTCCTAAATTCCATGCTTCGTCTACCGAACCAAATGAAATTTGTGCATATTCTTCAGGATAACTCAAAAATTCATTGTGATTTAATTTTACAATGAATGGGATTTTGTGAGCATATTTTCTTGAACAAGATGCTAATACACCAAATGTAGAAGCTACTGCATTACAACCACCTTCCAAAGCTAGTTTAATAATGTTCTCAGGATCAAAATACATAGGGTTTGGTGCAAAAGATGCTCCTGCTGAATGTTCTATTCCTTGATCAACCGGTAGTATAGAAACATATCCAGTATTTGCTAATCTACCATGACCATATAAAGCTTGCAAGCTTCTTAAAACTTGAGGACTACGATTAGTATCCTTAAATACATCATCAATAAAATTAGCTCCAGGTAAATGAAGCATATCTTTACTTATGGTTTTACATTGGTGATTTAGAAGATGATCAGCTTCTTTACCAAGTAAGTCAACAATACTATTATATGACATTTTAAATTCAGTTTTGAAAATTAGTATATATACTAGAAGGCAAAACTAATAAAATTATAAAAGATTCAATTATAGTTTCACGTCTAAATTCGTATAATTGATAAAAAAGCTTTTATTTAAAGCTATTTAGTTCTTTCTCAATAATTTTATAAGAATTTTTTGGCAAATTTAAATGTGTTACAAATCGAATGTGCTCTGCACTCATTTTAACAGCTTTAATATTATTTTCGGCTAATTTTTTTATAAATTCATCTGATGAATGTGTATCCTTTAATTTAAATATGACAATGTTACTTTCTACTTTTATTACATCGGCTACATATTCTTGTTTCTTAACTAACTGACCTAATTTTTTTGCCAATAAATGATCTTCCTGCATTCTTTCCACATTATTTTTTAAGGCATATAAAGCAGCAGCTGCTAAAAAGCCACTTTGTCGCATACCACCTCCCAATATTTTTCTGATTCTTCTAGCCTTTTTTATAAAAGCCTTATTTCCTAACAATAATGAACCTACAGGCGCACCTAATCCTTTCGACATACATATAGATATAGAGTCAAAAACTTTTCCATAATCTTTTTCTGTTTGATTGGTTTCTATCAATGCGTTGAATAATCTAGCGCCATCTAAATGTAATGGGATTTTTTGTTCTTTACATAACTGATGTATTTTTAAGATTTCATCAAAATCATAAATACTTCCTCCACCTTTATTGCAAGTATTCTCAAGACTTATTAACTGAGTCGGAGCTGCATGAATATCATCAGCATTTATATTTTTTTTAATTTGTTCAGCTGTTATTCTTCCTTTGTTTCCTTCAATTAATCTCGTTGATAAACCTGAATTAAATCCAATTCCCCCACCTTCATAATGGTAAATATGAGAAAGACTGCTACAAATTACTTCACCAGGGCTGTTGGTATGTACTTTTATAGCAATTTGATTAGTCATAGTACCTGAAGGACAATATAATGCGGCTTCCATTCCAAATAAGTTAGCAGCATATTCCTCCAGTTCTATAGTGCTTAAATCATCACCCAAAACATCATCCCCAATTTTAGCAGACATCATGGCTTGTAACATTTTTTCGGTTGGTTGTGTTACAGTATCACTTCGAAGATCAATTATCATATATTTGTAGCTTTATAATTATTTTTCAGCCAATTTACGAGCTTATGCGTTTTATTCCCATTATAATTCTACTTTTCTTATCAATTAATTTGGTTGCGCAAACTGAAAATATTGATGAATACAATAGAAATCTAGATGAATTGACTATTCCCAAAAAAGGACCGAACAAGAAAAAATACACGCATGCATTTCTTTCTTATGGCTTTATAATTGGTGCTTCTGAAGGTGATAGCTCGGCTATTAAGTACGGAAATTCTACAGCTTTTAGTGTAGGTTTTAGATCAAAATACAGATTAACTAATTTTTATGAAATTGGATTTGAGGTAGCTTATTTACGTACAAGATATTTGCCAGTGCAAGATTCTTTAAAAAATATACCTAACAATATTCAGCACGATAAAGAAATGTTAGCACTGAACGCATTAGATGTTGCCGTTTTTAATCGTTTTAAATTTAAAAATAAGGTGCATTCAGCCGGAATTTTTTTAGATTTAGGCGCTTATGCCGATTGGAATTATAGAACGGTACATTATACCAAAAACAATGATTTGATAAAAACTGCAGAACGCACAGTTGTAAAAAATTATCAATTAGATTATATGCTTAATTATGCATACGGGGTAAATGCTCGTATTGGATTTAATCGTTTGGCTATTGATTTTAGATATCGATTATCAGATGTTTTTGATAATAAAGCAAACTATGGTGAATTGCCAAATATGGTGATTGCACTGCAGTTGGGTTTACATCAGTAGATCCAAAGTATATTCCTTTTCACCCAATTTTGGAATTTAAGAAGCACGATTTCTGTTATTTTCTTAAACTTTTTATTATAAGCCCATTCCAGGCAACATCCCTTTAGCAGCTCCTGCCATTTCGGCATTGGAAACATTTTCAGCTTTTTCAATGGCTTTATTGACGGCTACAATCATCAAATCTTCTATTTGCTCTTTGTCATTGTCAGCCATTAAACTATCTGCAATAGTGATGGATGTAATTTTTTTATTTCCAGTAGCTACTACTTTTATTAAGCCATTTTCTGCCTCTCCAGTTACGCTTATGGTATCTAATCTTTTCTTAATTTCTTCGGTTTGTTGTTGCATTTCCTTCAACTTACCCATCATATCTCCAAACATATCTAATCCTTTTTTTCAAATTTTCTATTCACAAAAAACATAGAAATCAACCATAATATAAAACATCCTAAAGCTACGAACTTTAGTAAATCACTGTCTCTACCAAAAATAAAAAAACTAATTCCTATGATTCCGAATAAAATTATGGCTATTATACCTTTGATTTGTTCTTTTCTATACATTGCCGCAAATTTAGTAAACTAATATTGGAAATTTCAGCACTGATTTTAACTACTTTTGAATCTTAATACAAGAAATATGAATGTAATTCTTTTCGACGATCACTATCGAACTAATTTATTGCCACTTACTTTTACTAGAACAGCCGCTCAAATCCGGATTGGAATTGATACCATAGCCGAAAAATGGGAACGTTTTATTGAAGAAGAAGTTTCGTTTTTGACAGAAGATTACTTAGCTGAAAAATTTGGTGTGTGTTATTCTTCAACTAATTATTACATCAATGCTCGATTTATTCCATCGAATGAATTGTTGGATGTGATTAAAAATTTAAAAGAAAATGAAGTTTTGTTTCAAAATGATGAAGTCATTGCTTTTATATCCGATAAAGAATTAACCTACCAAGAAATACAAGAAATTGAAGGGAATAAAATGTGTGATATTGAATCGATTTGTATTCAAAATTGGTATGATATCTTTCAGAAAAATGCAATGGTTTTAAATATAGATTTCGAAAGTATTACGAAAGATAGAAAGTCTCAAAAACTATCGAAAACCAACTCAGTAATTGGAGATGAAAAATTAATATTTTTAGAAGAAGGTGCTAAAGTTGAAGCGGCTACTTTAAATACAGAAAATGGACCAATTTACGTGGGTTATGATGCCGAAATTATGGAAGGAAGCAATGTGAGAGGTGGTTTGGCTTTGTGTGAACATGCAACGCTAAAAATGGCTACCAAAATATACGGCGCTACCACTATCGGACCACATTGCAAAGTTGGAGGGGAGGTTAACAATTCTGTAATTTTAGGTTATTCCAATAAGGGGCATGATGGTTTTTTGGGCAATTCTGTCATTGGAGAATGGTGTAATTTAGGAGCTGATACCAATAATTCTAACTTAAAGAATAATTATGGAGAAGTGAGTTGTTGGAACTATTTGGAAAATAATTTCGTTAATACATCGTTGCAGTTCTGCGGAATTGTAATGGGCGATCATTCTAAAAGCGGTATTAATACCATGTTTAACACTGGAACTGTAATAGGAATTTGTGCCAATATTTTTGGTGGTGGCTTCCCATTCAAATTTATTCCGTCATACAGTTGGGGAGGAAGTGATGGCATGGAAGAGTTTAGGTTAGAAAAAGCCATGGAAGTAGCTGAGCGAATGATGGAGCGTCGTTCAATTGAGTTAGATGATGTTGAAAAAGCTATTTTACAGTATATTTTTGATCACAGTGCAGAAGAAAGAGAACGCTTGTGATAATTTGCCATAATTACCGATTTAAAATTGTGGCATAAGCCTTGGAGTATTGCCCCACTGAATAAAGATGGCTAAATATTAGTTTATAACCTGCCATTTTGACTAAAAAAGAGAGAAGAGAAGATGAAGAATAGTTTTAATTTTGACCATTTGGGTTTTTCGGAAATGATTGATGATGAAACGGAATTTATTCCATTGATGACATCAGAGGATGAAGAAAGCATGAACTCTGAACAAATACCTGATGTTTTACCTATATTACCTTTAAAGAATACAGTACTTTTTCCTGGTGTAGTTATTCCAATTACTGTAGGAAGAGATAAATCTATAAAATTAATACAAGACGCTAATAAAAATGATAAAACCATTGGAGTAGTATCTCAATTAAGCGATAAAGTAGAAGATCCTGAATTTGAAGAACTAAATAGTGTAGGAACCGTAGCTAAGATTCTAAAATTATTTAGAATGCCTGATGGTAACACTACTGTGATTATACAAGGAAAAAAGAGATTTGAATTAGTAGAATACATTCAGCAAGAGCCTTACATCAAAGCAAAAATTAAATCTTATGATGTAGAAGATGTTCCTAAAAGCGAATCATTTAACGCTTTGATAGATTCTATTAAAGATATGGCTTTAAAAATAATTGATAACTCTCCAAATTTACCTTCAGAGGCTTCATTTGCCATTAAAAATATTGAGAGTTCTCCATTTTTAATCAATTTTATTGCATCTAATATGAATGCAACAGTTGAGCAGAAGCAAAAAATTCTTTCTGAAAAAAATAATAAAGAAAGAGCATTGATATTGTTGACGCATCTTTCCAAAGATTTGCAATTGTTGGAGTTGAAAAACGATATTCAAAGCAAGGTAAAAACTGATATCGACAAACAACAAAAAGAATATTTCTTGCATCAGCAAATGCGTATGATTCAAGAAGAGTTAGGCGGAAATCCACAGGATCAAGAAATTGAAGAATATAAAAAGAAGGCCTTAAAGAAAAAATGGCCGAAAGTTGTTAAGGAAAGATTTGAAAAAGAGTTAGGTAAATTACAACGAATGAATTCAGCATCAGCTGAATATTCAGTTCAAGTAAATTATGTAGAAACACTTATAGATTTACCGTGGAGTGATTATACCAAGGATAAATTTGATCTAGTGAAAGCTCAAAAAGTTTTGGATAGAGACCATTTTGGGTTGAAAGATGTGAAAAAAAGAATCATAGAGCATTTAGCAGTTTTAAAGTTAAAAGGCGATATGAAATCGCCTATTTTGTGTTTATATGGACCTCCTGGAGTTGGTAAAACCTCTTTGGGTAAGTCTATTGCAGAAGCATTAGGTAGAAAATATGTTCGTATGTCCTTAGGTGGATTGAGAGATGAAGCCGAATTGAGAGGACACCGTAAAACATACATTGGTGCAATGCCAGGTAGAATTTTACAGAGTTTGAAAAAGACTAAATCATCCAATCCCGTATTTGTATTGGATGAGATAGATAAATTAGGAAGCGATCATTATGGAGATCCATCCTCAGCTATGTTGGAGGTTTTAGATCCGGAGCAAAACTCTACTTTCTATGATAATTTCATTGAAATGGATTATGATTTATCTAAGATTCTTTTTATAGCTACAGCCAATAGTTTGAGTACTATTCAACCTGCCTTGCGAGATAGAATGGAAATCATAGAAATGACAGGTTACACAGTAGAAGAAAAAGTTGAAATTGCCAAAAGACATTTGATTCCTAATTTGATAGAACAACATGGAATAAAGAAAAAGGATATATCGATTTCTAAAAAGATTGTTGAAAAAGTGTGTGAAGAATACACCAGAGAATCAGGTGTGAGAGGCTTGGAGAAAAAATTGGCAGGAATAATTAGATATGCTGCTAAATCAATTGCTTTAGAAGAGGAATACAACAAAGATATATCTGAAGAGGATTTACAAAAAATATTAGGACCTGGGCATTCTAAAGATAAATATCAAGGAAACGATGTAGCAGGTGTAGTTACAGGTTTAGCTTGGACTGCTGTGGGCGGAGATATTTTATTCATAGAAACAAGTTTGAGTAAAGGAAAAGGAAAATTCACTTTAACAGGAAACTTGGGTAATGTGATGAAGGAATCAGCAACTTTGGCTTTTGAATATTTAAAAGCCCATTCAGAAACTTTGGATTTAGATCCTGATGTATTTGAAAATTGGAATGTTCATCTTCACGTTCCTGAGGGAGCTACACCAAAAGATGGTCCATCGGCAGGTATTTCTATGATGACCGCACTGGCATCGGCATTTACGCAACGAAAAGTAAAAAGAAATTTAGCTATGACTGGTGAAATTACTTTAAGAGGTAGAGTGTTACCAGTAGGCGGAATTAAAGAAAAGATTTTGGCAGCAAAACGTGCTGATATCAAAGAAATTATCCTTTCGGCTGACAATCAAAAAGACATTGAAGAAATCGATCAAGATTATTTAAAAGGATTGAAATTTCACTATGTTAAGGAAATGATAGAGGTGATAGATATCGCTTTACTAAAAACGAAAGTAGATCAACCTTTGCAAATCGTATAAGGTATTTATAAAATTTTAAAACCTCATTTTAGCTTAAGCTGAAATGAGGTTTTTTTTTAGAAAAGATGTTCAAATTATATTATCACCTTTCATATTTCTTATAACCTGAGTTCGGTTATTCTTAAGGATTCAGAACGCCTTTAAATAGTGGGATTCGATTAAAATTAGCGATGAAATAGCAAGCTATTTCAAGGAAATTTTAAGAAGAAGATTACTGTTTAAAGGTGGAATAATACCGATTTAGTAATCTTATGTCGCACACTTCGTTCCTCATTTGCTCCTTATCTTACTGTTCGGCATTTACCAATTCTACGTTTTTAAAATGGTTCAATAAAATTTATATGCGGCATTAAAAAACTTAATTGGTATAAGTTAAAACTTTCCCAGAAATAAAAATCTACTGCGTTTGATTTTTAGAATATAGCTCCTGTCTGCCAAGGCTCGCCAGGCACGGCGCTATATATCTAAATATCTGCCTTGTATATCGTAATTTCTGAAAATATGAATTCCTAAATAATAATCGAACTCAGGTTTATAATATTCACTACAACTTTGGTTTATTTTTCTAAATTCTACTATTGAGTCTCCAAAAAGTTCAATTAAGGCACCTCGTGATTTATCTTTCCTAAACGATAGATTTAGTTGCTCGTCATTAAATTTTAGAATATTTAATATGGCTTTTTCCGTTTCGTATCCAAACATTGTTTGATTGTGATACCATAAGATAATTAGTTTTTGGTTTTCTATATCGTAATCAAATCTTTGTTTTCCAACTCTATAGTTATCATAAAAATCTCCAATATTTAATCGATTCGTTAAAGAATCAAACTCTAAACAAACATTCTGATTAGATAACCATGATTGATTATTAGATTGAGCGATTGAATTTAAAGATATACAAAGGAAAAACAATAAGACGAAAGGAATGAGAATTGATATATTTTTCATTTTTTTTCGTTTATTATATGCCATGATTAGACTTACTCTACCAACCAAACTTATCTGCTATATTCTTTACTTCGTCTGTTTTAATAGCATCAAACCATTTACCTTGTGCTTTCATGGTTTGTTCTATTATATCGCGAACGCAGCCTTTGCCACCTTTTTTAGGAGAAACGTAATGTGAAATACTTTTGATCTCTTCTGCGGCATCCATTGGGCTGCATGCTAAAGCTACAGATCGCATGACTTCATAATCGGGAATATCATCGCCCACATACAAGATATTCTCAGGATTTATTTTATGTTTTTGAATGCAATCATTGAAAATTTGCATTTTATTAGCAGCTCCTAAATTGACGTGCTCAATTCCTAATCCATTCAATCTTTTACGCACAGATTCTGAGTTTCCACCTGAAATTATTTCAATGTGATAACCATTTCTTACAGCCAATTGCAAGGCGTATCCATCTTTTATATTAAAATTTCTAATTTGATCGCCATCAGGCATTACTAATACTGAACCATCTGTCAATACGCCATCTACATCAAAAATAAATGTGGTAATGTTTTTTAATGCTTTTTTAAAATAACTCATATCATTTGCTGTTTTTGGATATGCTCTCGCTTAATAAGGCATATACTTGTTGATATTCTTTGTGATTTTTCAAAAAATCAATATGCGCTGATATTATTTTTTGATCTTTTCTCACTGCAGGTCCTGTTTGAGCTTCTTTGGGAGTAGCGCTGTCTAATTTTTCTACGGTTCTTTTAATTAAAGGTTTTATTAATTCAAATGAAATATTAGCATCCTCTAAGATTTCATGGGAAATTTGAAACATATAATTGCTAAAGTTATTGGCAAATACTGCAGCTACATGCAGCGCTTTTCTTTTTTCTGAATCTAATAAAAATACCTTTTTAGAAATACTACTTGCAATATCTATCAGTTCGTGTTCAATTCTAGCATTAGGAGCTTCTACACTAATTGGGATTGGTAACAGACTCTCGACATCATTTTTAGAAAATGTTTGTAATGGATAAAAAATACCGTATTGCTTAAATTTGTATTTTTCAAAAATAGAAAGTGGAGTAGTTCCTGATGTGTGAACAATTAACTTGTCTTTAATTTTTACTTTCTCTAAAATAGTAGAAATTATATCATCATGAACAGCCAAAATAATCAAATCTGTTTTGTCATTCAAGTCTTCTAAGCGAGTTGTGTAATCACAATTGAGCATTTGACCTAAAAGCATAGCATTTCTTTGGGTTCTGCTATATATTTGATTTATTATATGACCTTTATTTTTTAAAGCGGTTCCTAAATTGGTAGCTACGTTTCCTGCTCCAATAAGTGTAATGCGTTTTTTTTGAAAAGTGATTGCCATATTGTTAGGATTTTAATTTTGGATATCTTACTCTATTTATTACTGCAATTATACTACCAATTGTCATAATAATACATCCCATCCATAAGATATTAATGTACGGGAATACAATTGCTTGCATGATTATAAAATCTGAAGCATTTGATTTTTTCTCTTGTTTTAGTATTGTTAATTCACCTGTGGAAGGATCAATGTTTTTAAAGTTAAACTTTAAACCCAACTCTTCAATTTCTGCTGGAATACTAAATATTCTATTTTGACGGATTACCATAACAGGCATAGCGGTAAAAGTTCTACCTTTTACATTCATAGCTACCAAATTTACACCTATTGCAATATCGCTTTTTTGCAATTTTGCTGAATCTAAATCTATATCTCTTTCAATACTCTTTAAAACTATAATACTATTGGTAGCAAACAGTGTATCGCCTAATCCCACTTGATTTGTATCTGGCTCTTCATAAGCTGTTGGATCATCCAAAGCTGGGTCATCTAGATCGGCATAAGTAACATGTGTAAAAATATCTTTGTCCCAAAAATGCTTGGTAGAAGGTTCAGGAACATTCCCCATTTGTTCGTTTATTTGCACAAAAGGCTGCAATTGAAATTGGGTTTCATATTGTCCTTTATCATTTATTTTATAGTAATTGACATCGTATAAAATATTGTGTCCTTGTTTTTCTCTTCCTTCATAGCTGATAAAATACTCACCCATCAACACCGTATCACCTTTAATTAACATGATGTTTTCAAGATTAGCATTCTTATTCTCATCCATCTTAATTTCAATACCTGAATTGTTTTTGGAGATAATTTGCTTGTTTCCTGCAGATATTAATGCACCAATTAATAACAATCCAAAACCAATATGAGCTATGGCTGATCCTGCGCTTTTCATTTTCCCTCCTGCTATTCTCAACCAATAATCAGCATTAGCTATTACTGCATAAATGGAGGCAAAAAGCAGCAATCCATGGTAATAATGCTCAAAATGAAACTGAGTCCCCACAAAAATGGTGATGACCAATGAAAGTAATGCTGAAATAGCTGTGTTTTTAAAGAACTTTTTCTTGTCAGTTTTTTTATACTTTAAGTAATGAGCTATACCAATAAGCAAAGCAACAATAGTAGCAAGCGGTAATTGCCAAGAATTATAATGCGCATTGGCTTCAGTAGGTGGAGCCATATTACTTCCAAAAATAGCATTGATAACAGGAATACTTGTCGAGAAAGTAATTTGGAAACTTGAAATTAACAGTACTAAAGCTCCCAAAAACATCCAAAACTCTCTAGACCATATATCTTCCTCAGTTTTTTGACGAGGCAATTGCTTAAATCGAAATGCTAACATAGCAAAACCACCAATTGCCAAAATCAATAAGATAGTTACTAATTGTCCTGGTAATCCATCTGCAAATGAATGTACTGATGTTTCTCCTAAAATACCACTTTTTGTCAAATAAGAGGAATACATGACCATTATAAATGATAAAATAGCCAATAAATAGGTACTAAACATGGAGTTGGGTTTCACTTTGTTGACCAACATTAAATGACCGGCTCCAACCAAAATAATCCAAGGTACAAGGGATGAATTTTCAACTGGATCCCAAGCCCAAAAACCACCAAAACTTAGAGCTTCATATGCCCATGCACCGCCCATTAAAACTCCTAATCCTAAAATGGCAATACCAAAGAATGTCCAAGGTAAAGCTGGCTTAAGCCATTCTGTATATTTCTTTTGAAACAAGCTACTTATTGCAAATGTGAAAGGAATCAAAGTAGAAGCAAACCCTAGAAATAAAGTAGGTGGATGTATAGTCATCCAATAGTTTTGCAACAATGGATTTAATCCTGTACCTTCTACAAAGCTCAAATAATCAGGGTTAGACACAAAAGGCAAATTAATCATGTCTGCGTGTTCTCTCAATAATATAAATGGATTACTTCCAATTTGGAAATCGAAAACATAAATACCTAAAAGCATAGAGCCTAAAAGCAATTGTACAAAAGCTAAAATTGCCATTGTACCTGCTTCCCACTTTTTGGCTGTAGCCATCAATACCATACCCAATACTGCATGCCAAAACGACCATAATAAAAAACTACCTTCTTGACCTTCCCAAAAGCAAGATAGTATATAACGCATGGCTAAGTCGGTAGAAGAATGTCGCCAAACATAATAGTATTCAAAATGATGGTTGAAAAGTAAATAGAATAAAATGCTGATTATTCCTAAAATGCTAATCAAGTGCAAACTGAAAAATATTCTAGCGAGTTTTTTCCAGTTGTTTCCTTCTAAAGTTTCATTATTGATTGCTTTGAAATAAGAAAAAGAAGCAAGTGCTGCACAGACAAATGAAAAGATTATAAAAAAGTTTCCAAATTGTCCTGCTTGTAGGTTTTCACCTATATAAGTTATATCCATTTCAAAATATTAAGAGTTGGCTTTCACCTCAGTGAATTCATTATTATTTCCATTGTTGTATTTAGATGGGCATTTCATCAATATTTTATTGGCATGAAATTCACCATCTTGAAATTTGCCAGTTACCACAACCTGTTCAGATCTTTCAAAATCTTGTGGTTTGGCACCATGAAAATAAACTTTTTGTTCCACTCCTTTGTTGTCAACCATTTGAAATGTAAATAATTCAACATTTATTTTAGGATCATAAGTTATTTGATTGTCCTCAGCTAGTTTACCTACCACTTGAAATTCTTTGCCGGTATGTTGTTCTGCTAATGAAAACTCTGCGTATGTGGCAGCGTCTGTAAGTGTGCTTAAAATAACGCCTATCGAAACTGCAACAATTACAATGGCGATGATGTGTATCTTTTTCATATTAAGATATTTTTGTATCTATCAATTAGATAGTTATTAGTTATTTATTTCTTTTTCTAGTTTGCTTACTTTTCTGTCTATAGTAAACAAGTATATAAAGAGTCCAATTAAAATCACTGCTATTACCGCTACTACTACATATATTTTTCCATTGGCTCTCATTTTGTCTGCCATTTCAATATTGTCTTGTGCAAACAAAATTGAAGTCGTAAAAAATGTAATGATTAAACCGATATATTTCTTCATAAGTTTCTTTCTTTCAATTTGTTAATTCTGATGTTGATATTTGCAATCCATAATGATAATAGAATCCAACCAATCACTGCTGGATAAAATACCATTCGCATATTACTATCTAAATCATATTGATTAAAACCCGGATTTCCACCATTTCCAGGATGCAACGAATCATACATTCTAGGTAGAATTCCAATAAATACGATTAACATTACAAAGGCAAATATGTTGTAAACCGCCGCAATTCTAGCTCTTTTTTGCTCTTCATCCATAGAGTTTCTAAGGATAACATAAGCTAAATAAACTAACATAGAAATAGCAGAGCCATTTAGTTTTACATCGTTAGTCCAAAAAGTACCCCAAGTAAATTTTGCCCAAATACTGCCAGTAATTAAACCTAAAATTCCAAAAATTATCCCTGTGTTAACCATCTGTTTGGCGATGATATCATCTTTAATATTAGAAGAAGATAAATGTTTGATGCTATAGATAACTGAAACTAAAAATAGGAAAATCATGCTAAACCACATAGGTACATGAAAGTAGAGATTTCTAATTGTTTCGTAAAGAATTACTTGTCTAGGTACTTCAATTAATAAACCAGCAATAACGGTATAGAGTAGAAGTATAAAAGCGAGGATTTTCCACCAATTTTTCATTCGTCAATAGGCCTTTAAAAAGTTATCAATTTTGCCTTTTTATGCACGCCAAAGGTACGGAAATAATACATAAGAAAGTGTCAAAATGACTATGTTAATCAATGCTAAAACTACTAAATAAATGCCTGCTTCATCAAAGCCAAATCCAACGCCGGCCAAAGTTGATATTTTTATAACAGTCAGTAATAAAGGCAACATAATTGGAAAACTTAATATTGCCATTAAAGTAGTATTATTATTTGTTTTTGAAGCAATTGCAGCTATAAAGGTTAAAATAACTGCGATTCCCATACTTCCTAAAACTAATCCTGAAATAAAAAGGATTTCATTTTCAATAATATTCCCTAAAAGTAAACTGTAAAAGAAATAATGCACTAATCCAACTAATACAATTAATAAGATATTATAGATAGATTTAGCTATAATAATGGCTTGTGGTGAAGCTAAGGAATAAATATATAAAAACCGTTGATTAGATTCACCTTGAAAGCTTTTAGAAGTTGCATTAGTTGCTGAAAATAATAAGATTACCCAAAATAAAGCGATCCAACTTTTACTTTCTTCAATAGAATTAAAAATAAGATAGGCGATAAAAACTGTGGAAACTACATAAAGTAAAATTCCATTGATAGCATACTTTTGACGGTATTCCATCAAAAAGTCTTTTTGAATAAGTGAAATGATTTGTTTAATCAATGTCTTAATAATTCCTGCAAATTTATTCAATTGCTTTATCTTTGCCTAAACCTTTCGGTTGAATTCTTGTTTAAAAACTAAAATATAAAATGAAACTATTAATCACGCTAGCAATTATTTCATCACAAATATTGGCTACAAATTTAAATGCTCAAGAAATGAATTTATACGACTTTAAAGTAAATGATATCACAGGTGATAATTATGATTTATCACAATTAAAAGGAAAGAAAGTGATGGTTGTTAACACGGCATCTGAATGTGGGTTAACACCTCAATATGAAATCCTTGAAGAAGTTTATCAGGAATATAAAGATCAAAACTTCGTAATAATTGGCTTTCCTGCCAATAATTTTGGTGCTCAGGAGCCTGGTTCAAATGAAGAAATTAAAAGTTTTTGTACAAAGAATTATGGCGTTAATTTTCCAATGATGTCCAAAATATCAGTTAAAGGTGAAGACATTGATCCTTTATACCAATGGTTGACGCAAAAGGCAAAAAATGGAGTAGAGGATGCTGAGGTAAGTTGGAATTTTCAGAAGTTTTTAATCGATGAAAAAGGAAATTATGTAATGATGATAAATCCAAAGGAAAGTCCTGCATCCGAAGAAATAATCAATTGGATTGAAGGAAAATAAGATGAAAAAATTAGATATATTGGCTATTGGCGTGCATCCTGACGATGTAGAATTAGGCTGCTCAGGAACACTTTTAAAATCTATAGCTCAAGGAAAAAATGTAGGAATTTTAGATCTAACACAAGGCGAATTAGGTACCAGAGGTAGTGGAGAATTGCGATTAATAGAAGCAAAAAACGCTGCGAAAATTCAAGGGATAGAAGTTAGAGAAAACCTAGGAATGGCTGATGGATTTTTTGAAAATAACAAGGAACATCAAATTAAAATCATAGAAATTTTAAGAAAATATCAGCCCGACATTGTTTTGGCAAATGCATTTAAAGATCGTCATCCTGACCATGGTAGAGCAGGGAAACTAATATCAGAAGCTTGTTTTTACAGTGGTTTACGTAAAATTGAAACTAATTATAAAGGAGAAAGTCAGAAATCGTGGAGACCAAAATTTATATATCATTATATTCAAGACAGATACATTGAGCCTGATTTTGTGTTAGATATTTCAGATTTTGTCGATAAAAAATTGGAAGCTATTATGGCTTTTTCATCTCAATTTTACAATCCTGAATCTAAAGAACCCGAATCGCCAATTTCTTCAGAGAATTTTATTGAGAATATAAAAGGACGATGGTCTAATTTTGGTAGAATAATCAATGTGGATTATGCAGAAGGCTTTACCGTCGAAAGACCAATTGGGGTGAATGATTTGAATGATTTGATTTAAACTTTGCCTAAAAAAGGCTTTAACATCCTTGAATTAATACGTTTATATTCAATAAATGGCATGGGATTTCCTCCAAAATTTGCAAAATACCTTTCTATAGGCTTCATCATACTTCCTTCAAAATTAAAAGGAATATTTAAATTTTTAGCTAGCAGAATAGCTTCCCATAGCAGCCAACTCAATGCGCCTGAATTTCTATAATCAGGATGTAAACCACCGCAGCTGTAATACATTTGCGATTTGTCCCAACATATTAAAAGTGAAGCTATAGTAGTTTGATTATCTTTTATTTCTAATAGCTTAGCTTGGTTTAAATCAATTAATTTTGCAATATTTTCTAAAGTCTTTGCTGAATATGAAAGTGGTTCTTTGAATAAATCTGCATTGATTTTTTTAATGTTAAATAATGCTGCGGTATCTTCATTGTCTTCCATTTGATAAGCAGATTTAGCCTTTGATATCTCTCTTCTTAAACTATCTTTAAGATTTTGATAAAGAACATCTTCTGATGAATTAGTTTCTAAAATGTAGGTATATCTTGTTCTTAAATCAAATTTATTCCAATGAAACGGCAAGGCATAAGTCTCTTGCCAATCCAATTGGCCAATAATTAATGCAGTTTTTGGTAAGTGGGCTATAAAATATTCTTGAACTTTTCGTTTAAAAGAAATGACTTTATCATTTTTTGCATCTTTTGGAACCGCATAAGCTATTCCTTGGTAAGGAGTTAATGTAGGAGGAATGATCGCTTTTAATCCGTATTTAGACTTAATATGGTAAGGAAAACAAGCCAAAACTTCCCTTCCTTTTTTATACAACAATACATTCCAATTTTCCTGCACTATATGGTGCCACCACCAATATGAAGTGAAAAGTGACACGGTATGTTGCTCACAAAAAGCTTTATATTCTTCCTTATGATTCATTAATTTTTATTCTCCCAAATAAATTTTGCAATTGAATTGGATGCTAATCCATTACCATATAAATTGATATCGAAATTAGATGATTGATCAAGCATATTCTTTGCTTCTCTAATAATTTTATCTTCATCTGCTCCGCAAAGCACATTTACTTTGTTTTCGACCAATTCTACCCATTCTGTTTGATCGCGCATGGTCAAACAGTTTTTCCTGAAAAAGTAAGCTTCTTTTTGTAAACCTCCACTATCAGTCATTACCAATTTGCAATTTTTTAAAAGTTCTATCATATCAAAATAACCAACAGGGTCAATAATTGTCGCCTCTAATTGAATGCCTAAAGCTTCAATTTTCCCCTTTGTTCTAGGGTGCAATGGCAATACAATTGGCGTAGTTTTATTAATTTGATTTAAAGCGTTTACTATACTTTTTAATCGCTTCGGATCATCTGTATTTTCTGCTCTATGAAGTGTACATAGAATAAAATCTTTCAGCTTGTTTTTTTGGATTACATCAGACTTTTCTTCTGACTGTTGAGCATAAAATAAAGCAGCATCTTGCATGACATCCCCACTTTTAACAATTTCATTTTCAAATGTATCGAATCCTTCATTTTTAAGATTATCAACAGCTGTATCTGTTGGACAAAATAGATAATCTGAAATTCGATCTGTCAAAATTCGATTGACCTCTTCTGGCATTCGCATATTAAAACTTCTCAGACCAGCTTCCACATGTGCGACTTTAATGTGCAATTTTTTTGCTGCTAAAGCACCTGCCAATGTGGAGTTGGTATCACCAAAAACTAACAATAAATCTGCTTTTTCTTTAATTAGAATTTCTTCAATTCCTTCTAACATTCTACCAGTCATAGCGCCATGACTTAAGCTGTTAATACTTAAATTGTATTTTGGTTGAGGAATTTGCATTTCTTCAAAAAATATGTCACTCATATTGGCATCAAAATGCTGACCTGTATGCACAATTATTTCTTCAATTTCTGCATATTTTTCAAAAGCTCGGCTCAGAGCTGCTGCTTTTATAAACTGTGGTCTTGCGCCTACTACTGTAATTATTTTCATCAATTATTGATACTAGATTAATTCAATCCTTTTACAATATTAAAAGCTTTAATTTTTATTTTAAAGCTTAATTGTATTTATTTACTTCTTTAAAATATTAAATATAATTTTATAAATTAATTATTCGAATAAATTAAAGGAAAAGTAATTTGAAAACGAAACTACCATTTATTTCTGTAATAGTACCTTGTAGAAATGAAGAAGCTTATATAAAAAATGTTGTAAAAGACATTTATAAGCAAGATTACCCTACAGATTTGATGGAAGTCTTTATAATAGATGGTGAAAGTGAAGATGAAACTGCCAATATTGTTAAATCTTTAATAGGAGAATATACAAATTTATATTTTCTACCTAATCCTCAAAAGATTGTTCCTACAGCTTTAAATATCGGTATTAAAGCTGCAAAAGGAGACATCATTATTAGATTAGATGCTCATTGTGAATATCCTATAAATTATTTTAGCTATTTAGTAGAAAATCTAATTTCTATGAATGCTGATAATGTTGGCGTAGCCATGATAGCTTATCCGAGAAATAAATCTTTAGTAGCCAAAACCATAGCAAAAGCTATTTCTTGTCCATTTGGTATTGGTGATTCATATCATAGAACAGGCTTAACAAAAGCTATTGAAATAGATTCAGTTCCATTTGGATGCTATAAGAAGGAAGTTTTTGAAAAATATGGTTTATTTGATGAAGAATTGATTCGTAATCAGGATGATGAATTTAATTCGCGTATTGTAAGCAAAGGTGGTAAAATTTGGTTATTGCCTGACATAGAGATAAAATATTTTGCAAGAGATTCATTCTCTAAAATTTTCAAAATGTTCTACTATTATGGATTTTTTAAGCCTTTAGTCAATAAAAAAGTAGGAAAGGCAGCGACTTTAAGACAATTTATTCCACCATTGTTTGTTTTAGGTTTATTTGGAGGACTTATAATAATACTTTTTTCAACTTTAGCAGGGATTTCTTTTTTAAGTTTAGTCCTTCTCCCTTACTTTCTATTAAATATCTATTTTAGTTTCAAACTATCTTTAAAAGAACGAAATTTAAAGATGTTTTTTTTACTGCTTTTTACTTTTTTAGGCATTCATATCTCTTATGGATTAGGTTATCTCAAGGGATATTTTAGATTTAAAATTCTTTCAAAAGGAGTTGGTTTTCAAGATTTATCAACTAATCGTTGATTTTAAATAAGACTTTCATAGAACTCAAGCATTTCAAGACTCATATTGCTTCTAGAAATAGAGTCAGTGAGTTTTTTATTAGATATATTGACGCTTTCAGTATCTAAATTCAATGCCAAATCGAAAGGATTATCTTTTTCATTATCTATTATTCCATTTTGCTGATTTTTAATCCATTCGTGATTTACTTGAATATCTGAGACAATAGGAATACACGCTGCTGACATCGCTTCCATTAAACTTACAGAGGTTCCATCGCTTTTAGGGATAGATATATAGATTTGAGATTTAGCATAAAATTCTGCATTTCTTATGGCGTCACAATATCCTACAAATTCAATGGAATCATTTAATTTTAAGTTTCTTACTTGTATTTTCAAGCTTTCTGTTAGTGATCCATTTCCAGCAATTATTAATTTCCAATCTTTATTATTTTCATAAAATTGAGAAAAATAGTTTATTATACTATCAATTCTATATAGCGGTTCATGCATCCGATTGGAATAAATAATCTTCTCCTTTTTAACGTTTTGTTGAATAGGATCTATACCATATTGCCATTTTTGATAATTTCCTTTTGGATGTAAAGTTTTCATACTTTCTATCATTACATCCGCATCAGCTGTTATGATGTCCGCTTTTTTTAATGCACTCTTTGTTAAGTAAGCATAGAATTTATTTCGTTTAGGAACTAGTAATACATCACTTCCCCAAGCTGTTTCCACTATTTTAATTCCCTCTTTTTTTGCAGCCTTCCCAATTATTAATGCAAGCCTATTAATTTGATGAATATGAATAATTTGGGGTTTTTCTTTTCGAAGTATTCTCTTAATTTGATTATAGTTCTTCCATAATTTAAACAAATTATTACCTCTAAAAATTAAATTGAATTGTTTCCCATTAAACCATGAGATATTTGATTCTGCTATCATTTGAAACTCGACATTAGAGTCATTCATTCCTTCGTAATAACGTTGAATGTGCACAGAATCAGGACCCACTAAGCATACTTTCATATTAACTTATTTTTTCAATTAATTCAATCAATTTCTGTACTTCATTTTCTCTATGCAATTTATCTATTTCGGCTTGCGTTGCTATTTTTAGAACATTGTTTTTCCAATCAGTATAAGCTTCCATAATAACTTTTTCTATTTCTGCAATGTCATAAAAATCTGCTACATATCCACAGTTTAGGTTATTAATTAATTCAGCAGCAACATCATTTTTATCAATTACACCAATGACAGTTCTGGCTGAAGAAATATAATCAAATACTTTTCCTGTGTAAACACCTTTATGCATACCTGATGGATGAACTAATAAATTGGCATCCATTTTTGACATAAATGTTACTGCATCCAAATATTCATAAGGTGGAAAAACGTCGATAGAACTTCTCAATTTGTTGGGGATAGTAAAGGTTTTATGAGCTCCAACTATATTTACTTTAACAGAAATACTATTCTTTTGAATTACATTTTCAAGGGCTTCAAAAAATGTATCAGGTTTTCTTTGTCCATAAAATTTCCCAAAATAACCAATCGTAAATACTTTATTTTTAGTTTTTGGCTCAAACTTTAAATCGTGATCAAAACCATTTCTAATTTCTTCAAAATGCCTAATGTTTGGCATTAATACTCTAAAGTCGTCAAGAATGGGATAACTCACAGAGGTTATTGCTTTGGCATGCAGATGAACCAATTGCTCTTGTTGTAAAAGTTGTTTAATTTCTCCTTTTGTTGCAAACGGATTTTTGCTCATTTCGTCTCGCATATCTGCTATCCAGGGAATATTATTCTCTTTTACAAATTTTGCCGCTACAGCATGAGGTTCAAAAGGTGAAAATGAACTAATTATTAAGTCAAAAGGAGTTTTAGTATGCTGTTTTTTTAGTTCGATTAAAGTGTCTTTTTTCCACACTTTTAAACTACTATATCCTAAATAAGATTTAGTTACATTGAGTAGACTTATAAAATTATGCCTTAGCCAACTGTCGTTTGTTTGATGCTTAAAACTATTAATAAATGATTTGGATGAATTGTAGAAAATAGTAAAATTCTCAGATTTTTCTTGATGTTTACTGTTATCATCCGTAAAAACTACAACTTCGTATTCTTGAGAAAGATACTTAGCAAAAGCATGCATTCTATTGACTGCCACACTTCTTTTAGGTGGAAACCATGTAGTAATTAATGCAATTCTTTTCTTATTCATAGTTCCTTCAATTGATTTACAATATTCTGCAAAACCTTGTTTCTCTCCAAATTAACTTTTACCCAATCTATATTTTTTTGATTTCTTTCTCCATTATTGATATCAAATTTAGATTTCAGAAGATTAATATGTTGTATTAATTGTTCTTTATTTGAAGCAACATATCCCATTGGGTGAGGATATTTCCAAATCACATCCAAACCTTTAGAAAGTGCTTCACCTATAAAATGCGCATAACCATCATGCTCTGGAATTCTTATATAAACGCTACTTTTAGCATATATTTTTTGCATTTCCTCTTGATTTAACCAGCCGCTAAATTCAATATTTTTTGTACTTTCTAATTTTTCTCCATCCGAGCCAACAATATAAAATTTTACATCTTTTAATTCTTGAGCTGCTGCTTTTATAATTTCCCAACCATAAAAATCTTCTCGACCTTTTCCTAAATAACTGATGCAAGCAAAATTTTGAGGTTTTTCTATTTTTTCAGTGTTTGGTGTCAACCATAAAAAGGAGAGTACATCGGCTTTGATTTTTATACTATTTAATTCATCAACTAACCATGGAGCCACAGCATAAAGGGTAGAATAATTAATATATTTTGTATAAAGTGTTTTATTTTGATATCTCTCCATTGCAATCAAAACATCAGTCCCCTGCCAGAGCATTAACAATGGTTTTTTCCATTTTACAACCCAATTTAATGAACCACTTTTATCACTTACACCATTCATTGATATCACTTTATCATAAAAAGGTAGGAATAAAAAAAATTTTATTTTAGCCCATAAAGATTCATAAGTATTTAAAAATAAATAATGATTGTTAGCATCAAATTCATTCAAATCAGCAACTAACTTTGTAGAAAAAAAAGGTAATCCATTAACTAATACTTTCATGCAACTTGTCTTTTTTAGCTAATTGTAAAAACCAGATGATTAACCCAAAATAATACAAACTCATGGCTATAGAGTAAGCTATAAGTGTTTTCTCAAATGTATAATCTAAAAAACTCATTGATAGCAAAGCTACAAATCCCAAACTATAACCTAAAATTGAAAATAGATATGCTTTTTTCTGTTGGTCGAAAATAATGGCTGTTCCTGAAATTGGGGAAGTTAGGAAGTTGAAAAATAGAGTAGGAGCCATAATTTGTGCATAAACTCCTGCAATTTTCCATTGTTCTCCTAAATACCATTCAAATAATTGCGGTGCATATAAAAGTATAACAATTACAAATGGAACCGCAAAAATAAGTGTAGTTCTCAATGTTCTTTTTTGTAAAGGAAACACACTTTTATGTTCTCTTCTCAATTTCGCAGCTTCTGAATAATATACCTGCGAAACAGCAGATGAAACCAATGTAATTGGAGCTCTAATATATTTATTCATCACTGTAAATAAACCTAAAACCAATAATCCAAACTCATTGGTAATAACCCAAAAGATTAAAAATTGTGTCGCTAATATATCCGTAAAAGCATGTATTGAGTTGATTGTTGGAAAATCTTTATATCTATAGATTAATAGTTTAGCAATATTTTTCTGAAAATTGAAATCTTTCCATGATTTTTTTATGGCAGGTATGAATAAAGCAATAGAGATAAAATTGGATAAAATAAAACCGTAAATTAAACCATTCAGTCCGTAAAATAAATAGGAAAATGCTATAGGAATTAAATTATTGGTAGCAGATTGAATTATTTTATTGGAAGAAATTAAATTGAATCGTTGTTCTCTCAACATCCAATTTTCTTGTATATTGTGAAATGCTAAACTAAGAATAGCAAAAGGCACCAAAATCATATAATCTGCCATTTTTGGTGCATTGTACCAATTAGCAATCTCCAACCTAAAAAAATAAATTAAAAAACTTAATAAAAATACAAAAGTGAGTATAATGCAAGAAGTAATAAATAATGACTGAGCGTGTCTATTTCTTTTTGGAATTACAAAGGCTAATTCAAATCTACCGGCTGCAATAATTGCAAATAATCCAACAATAGCAGCAAAATTGGCATAAATTGCAAAATCCTCGGGACTAAAAATTCTACTTAATATAGGAGCTATCAAAAAAGGAATCAGCTGACTGATGGAGTTTCCTGATAAAATGGTAAGTAGACTTTTGTTATATTTTTTACTTTCTATTGAATCCAAAATGATTTTTAAGTCCTTTATTATTCGCGAAACAAATGTATTAAAACCATAGTTGTGCTGATTGATTATTAAAAGATTTATTACAACTCATTAAAGCTATAAAATTTGCATCTTTGTAAACATAAATTATTTTATGTCAATCGACTTTTCATTCAATAAAACTCAATTGTTTCCGTTTTTTGCGGCACTTTTTGCTTTTTCTATTCCTTTTAAAGAATTACAAGTTGTATTAATTGCTTTATTAGTAATTTCTTGGCTTGTAGAAGGCAATTTAAAAGAGAAATGGAATTTATTTATTCAAAGTAAGGCTGCATTATTATTTGTTGTTTTTTACCTTTTGCATCTCGTATGGTTTTTTAATACTTCTAACTTTGATTATGCACTAAAAGATATTCAAACAAAGGCAACTTTACTTTTATTTCCTATTATTTTTGCTCATGCTATCGTTAGAGATATATTATTTTTTAAAAAAATAAGCAAAGCTTTTGTTTTAGGAAATATCGCAGCAGCTTTAATTTGCTTAGTTTATGCAAGTGTAAATTGTTTAAATGATGTTGCTTGTAATTTTACCTATACAGCATTTTCTATTTTTTTACATCCAACTTATTTTTCAATTTTAATTTCTACTTCCATTGTATTGATATTTTTTCAATTCGATTATTTTAAAACACAATTTTCAAGAGTTGGAATAGTATTCATCTTAATGTTCTTTGTAGCTATTATTTTTATGTTGCTTTCAAAAATGGGAATTATTGCTTTTTTTGCATTAGTATTTTGGTTACTGATTGTTTATGCAATTAAAACTAAAAGAATAAAAATGGCGGTATTTTCAGTAATTATTTTAGCTGCTGTAGGAATAGCAGCAGTTTTATTTATTCCGCAAATAAATAATAGATTCAAAGCTATAGTTAAAGTAGAAAGTGGTGCTAAGATTGATATAACCACCACGGAAAGTACAGCTGTTAGAAAATTAATTTGGGAAAATGCGGTAGAAATAATCGATCAAAACTTTTGGTTAGGAACTGGAACTGGAGATGTGAAAGATGAATTATTACAATCTTACCAAAAAAGAGGAATGACAGGCGCTTTTAAAAATAAATTAAATGCTCATAACCAGTATTTTCAATCGGTAATTACCTTTGGCTTTGTAGGGTTGGTTTATTTTATTTTTTTACTTATATATATGATATTTAAAGTATTAAAGTATAAAAATTTCATTTATTTTTCATTTTTTATAGTGATTGCTTTAAACTTTATAGCTGAATCAGCATTAGAAACAGAAGCCGGTGCCATTAGTATTGCATTTTTAAATTCATTTTTATTTTTTAAACCCAAAGAATAAATAATATTTTTGTGTTATGATACAAAGAATTCAAACCCTTTTTTTATTAGTCGCAATTGCATTAAATGCTTTTGTATTTAGCCTAAACTTAGCTGTAATTAATTATCAAGAATTAACTAATATCTATGATATATTTGGATTAATAGATCGAGAATCTGGTGAATATATATTCTCCACATGGCTTACACCAGCCATGTGTATATCATCTATTTTGGTTTCAATAATTGCTATATTGTTATTTAAAAAGAGATCTTTACAGATAAAAATGACTCAATTGGCATTGTTCTTTCAAACTGGATTTGTAGTTTCTATTTTCTATTTTGTAGATAGAGCGGCTACTGAATTAATAAAAACTCCTGAATTAAAAGTTGAGTTGACTTATGATAGTGGGAGTTGGGTTGCATTAGTCCCTTTGATTTTTATTTTTATGGCAATAAGAGGTATTAAAAAGGATGAGCGTTTAATTAGATCTGCTGATCGTTTAAGATAAGTTTCATAGCTTTTAAATGGCTAACAGATTCTGGGCCTAAATTGAAAATAATGTCTAAAATAGATAAGTTTTTTTCAAATGCTATTCTATCAGAATATACTTGATAATAGTTGCCTTGCTGTATGTTATGCTTTAATTCTGAGTTTTTCGGGCTTATAATATTTCTAAAATCTTTATCGTAATTCTGAAGGAATTCTTTACTAATATTTCTGTGAATAGTAGTCTTAAGAATTGAATCAATTTGATTTTCAATGTTTAAATTAAAATCTAATAGATAATCAAATTTCTTATCAAAAAATAAACTCTTAATTGGATCTTCGTAAAACTCAAGGAAAGGAGATTTTTGATAGGCAGTTTTTATGGTTCTCCAATGCCAAGTTTGCCAATCTTCTGCATAGTTAATTTTTATATCTTTGGTCAATTGATGATTCTTTCTTTTATCCAAAGGAACTGATAAATCAAAAACTCCACCTGCTGTCATGATGGAGGTTCTATTTCTAAAAGTTTGTTTAGGAAAATGCTCAAAAGCTTCTATTATAATTTTATCTGCCTTTAAATATTCGCTGTACTGAATGGCTGATGGAAAGTATGCTGTTGAAAAAATAGAATTCATCAATATATGGCAATCGCTGATATTTCTACATTGACATTTTTTGGCAATTTTGAAACTTCAACAGTTTCTCTAGCCGGAAATTGATCAATAAAGTAAGTGGCATAAACTTGATTGATTGCATCAAAATTATTCATATCGGAAACAAAAATGCTGCATTTAACCACATTTGAATAATCTAAGCCTGCTTCATTTAAAACTGCTCCCAAATTGTCCATTACTTTTTTAGTTTCTGTTTTGATATCAGCCATTTCCAATTCACCACTTATAGAGTCTAAAGCTATTTGTCCTGAAATATATAAAGTATTTTCTGTTCTTACCGCTTGATTGTAAGGGCCAATTGGTGCAGGGGCATTTTTTGAGTTGATTATTTTTTTCATGTTAATTGATTAAATCGTAATAATTTCTTCTTCTATTTAATTTTAAATCTTGTAGTACAGATGCTTTCACATTGATAGTTACAGAATAACTCTTTTGAAAACCTAATGGAATCCAATTGAATGACATTTCCCAACAATGTAAATCTCTATATATGTTCACATTAGTGTAAGTAATATCTTTTTGTTGAAAATCATAACCTGAAGTAAAATCAACTTTCCATTTATCAGTAATCTTCAATTCGCCATTAAAGTTTAAAGTTTGAGTGATAGTTGAAACATAAGCAGGTTTATTATAACCTATAACATATGAAACTCCAAATGCCCAAGGAACACTAAAATCAATGTAATTATCTATATTTCTATTAATAGCATCTAATTCATCTTGGCTTGCTTTGTCGCTTGTTTTTTTCTTTTGATCTCCTCCTTTGAATTGCATTTGTAGTGCAATGTTTCCATTAGTAAATCTTACTAAATTGCCATCAGTAGCATAAACACTTTTATTAATTCTTTGTCCACCGTCATTTATGGAGTAAGGATCAAATCGACCATTGAATGTGATATTAAATGCATTACTCAATCTTGTTCTAGCATTTATATTGATAACATCCCACTTTAAACTATCTCTTTCAAAATCAATTCCTGAATTTAAATTAAAGTTATCAAAAATGGCAACTTTTTTTATGACCGTTCCAGTGTCTGATTTTTGAGCCAACTTCATCTCTAAATTATTGATAAGATTGAATCCAAGTCGATTTGATTTAGTAGAGTTGGGTCTTCCATAAATTCCTCTTTCAAAAATTGAATACTCAATTTCTTTGCCTGTTGTATCTGTATATTTCTTTAAACCAGTATTAATTTCGGGTACATAACTATAATTAATTTGAGGAGTCATCTTATGTCTTATTGCTTTTATTTTTCCTTTTTTAAATTGAACCAAACCATATAGATTAGTACTAAGTGTGGTAGAAAATTGAACATTTCTTGCCGTTGTAAATTCTCTAACCGTATCTATACCTAATGAATTAATTGGATTCCCGTTAGTATCCACAATGCCATTACTGGTTGAAAATCCTTTTCGAATACTTTTAAAATACCATAATTCATTGTAATTGATAGAAGGAGAAAATGTAAAATATTTAAATACTTTAGCATTGGTAGTGATTGGAATGCTGTGTTTCACACCATTTCTCATATCATTTCTATAAAGTTCACCTAATCTATTAATAGAAATATTAGAATCTGCAACGCTTAACGTATTTTGAAAATTACCCTGATAAGAAATTCCAATATTTCTACCTATATTATTTTTAGTGCTCTTGCCTCTAAAAGGCATAATTCGAGTCATATTTAATCCAACTGTCGGTGCTGTTACCGTTACTATTTTTGTTTGCGTATTCTGGCTATGACTCGCCCCTAGATTCAATGAAAAGGGTGAATTTGGAAATATTTTAGTGTAATTAATAGATGATTGGAAATTATTACTCAAATAGTTATTCGGTGCAGAATTTAAATTGTTGGTAAAATTGGTACTTGTACCGGCATTCACACTAGCAGAAAAATTACTATTAGGTTTCGCTTTTGGGTCTTGGGAATGAGACCAATTAACCCAAAATTCTCTACTTTCTCTGTAACTAGGAAACTCTTTATATCCATCTTTTAAGTTGGAATAGCTTAAACCTACATTTCCCGAATATTTATATCTATTTCTGTAGGTGGATGCTAAATTTCCTGAATAACTGCCTTTTGAGTAAATATCTCCAGTAACTTTCAAGTCCATTTTTTCACTAATAGAAAAATAATATCCTCCATTTTTTAGAAAAAATCCTAATCGAGGAGAATCACCATATGCAGGAATTAAAATGCCTGAAGCTCTACCTTTTTTATTAGGAAATAGCCCAAAAGGCAAGCCTAATGGAGTGGGCACATTACCAATTTTTAAAACTGTAGGTCCAGTAATAATTTTATCATTGGGAATTACCTTTAGTTTAGTGGTAGCTAATGAATAATGAGGATGTTCTAAGTCACACGTCGTATAATGTCCATTTTTTATATACATTACATCTGTAGAAGTTTTTTTAACTTTTTCTCCTCTAATATATCCATCTCCTTCTTGGGTAGTAACTTCTGATATAGTGCCTTTCTTAGATTTAAAATTATAAGTCATTTCAGCTGCTTTATAATCAACACCTTTTTCAGAAAATACTGGTTGTCCATAAGCCTCTCCCAAACTATCTTTCCGGCCTTTGGCAAAAACTAAATCTTTTGACATGTCTAAAATTATAGTGTCTGCTTTTAAGCTTATGGTTTCATAATGTATTTCTGCATCCCCATATAAGTAGATTTTTTGATTGATTAAATCTACTCTCATAGAGTCTTTTGCTTTGTAATTGGTTTTACTTTCTACGGCATCTTTCGATAATAGGGTATCATACTTGATAACAATGGTCGTATCTTGAATGGAGTCGATAGAAATTGAGTAGTTTATATCAATTGTTAAAGCAGCATTTTTCGCATTTAATGAAGTACTCAAAAAAGATAGAGTTATTAACATTAAATAGATGAAAAACTGTCGAAAAAAGGCCCTAGATAACAAGGTAATAATACTATTTTTGTTGATATTTCAATACATATAATTGAGGTATCAAAACTAATTAAATTAAATCAATTTCAGTTTTTATAAAATGAAATCAAAACAATTTTTAATATTATTAAGTATTTTATTTTTTCAATTAGAGTTTTTAAAAGCTCAAAAAGATAATAATGAAGATTTTTTTGGAGGAATAAAAACAGTTGTTATTGATGCCGGACATGGTGGAAAAGATGTGGGCTGTTTGGGCTCCATTGGTCAAGAAAAAGAAGTGGCATTATCCATTTCTTTGAAGTTGGGTCATTATCTTGAGGAAACATATCCACACTTAAAAGTGATCTATACACGAAAAACAGATGTGTTTATAGAATTGAATGAACGTGCAAAAATTGCCAATAGAAATAAAGCCGATTTATTTATTTGTATTCATGCCAATGCTGGAGGTTCATCTGCCTTTGGAACAGAAACCTATGTAATGGGTAATGCCAAATCGGAAACCAATTTAAAGGCCGCACAAAGAGAAAATGCCTCCATTCTTTTGGAAGATAATTATGAAGCTAAGTATGATAATTTTGATCCTAACTCAGCCGAATCTTATATTGCTTTATCATTGATGCAGAGTGCTTTTCAAAGTCAAAGTGTTGATTTTGCAGAAAAAGTACAACGCCAATTTAGAGAACGAGTAGGCAGAAGAGATCGAGGTGTAAAGCAGGCGCCTTTTTTAGTTTTGCATCAAACTACTATGCCCTCAGTTTTAATAGAAACTGGCTTTTTAACCAATATTGAAGAAGAGAAATTTTTACTGTCTGAAATTGGTCAAGATTATTTAGCGTCAGCTATTTATAGAGCCTTTAAAGAATATAACGATGAAGTGATTGCTCGTTCTAAAGTAATCTATGAAGATGAGCAAAGAGCAAAAGCTGAGGCTAAGAAATATGCAAAAACTGCTTCCAATTCAAATCAAGACATTACCTTTATGGTTCAATTGGCTACTTCTTCTAAATTGATAGATTTAAAACCATATAATTTTAAAGGTTTAGAAAAGGTAAGTTATTACGAAGCAGGTGGTTTATATAGATATACTTACGGAAATGAAGCTACCTTAGATGAAGTAAACAAACTTCAAAATGAAGTAGTAAAATTGGGATATAAAGATGCTTTTGTCATTTCTTTTCACAATGGAAAGAGAATTGCAGTAAATGAAGCCATTAAATTGTTAAAATAATTAGAATGACGATAAAGAAAGAAGTTAAGATTGGATTTATTATGGTTTTAGCCATAGGTCTATTATTTTGGGGGGCAAATTTTTTGAAAGGGAAAGATATTTTTTCGTCAGATGTTCAATATTATGGCGTTTATCCTCGAATTGATGGCTTAGGTGTTTCTAATCCTGTGATTATTAATGGATTTAAAGTGGGTAAAGTTGATAAAATATCATTTAATCCAAATAACTCCGGAGAGTTGATAGTTAAATTTTCAGTAGATCGAGAAAAATTCAAAGTACCTAGAGATTCTCGTGCTAAGATAGTTAGTTCAGATATTTTGGGTTCTAAATCAATAGAGTTAATCATTGGAGAATCATTAGAATTTGCAAAAACAGGAGATACTTTGAGTTCAGACATTGAAGCTTCATTAACCGAAGAAGTAAATCAACAAATTGCTCCTCTAAAGCGTAAAGCAGAAAATTTGATTCAAACGGTAGATTCTGCTATTATGGTGGTAAGTGCTATTTTTAATCAGCAAGCAAGAAATGATTTAAATGAAAGTTTTACGAGTATTAAACGTTCGTTATTAACTTTTGAAATGACTGCTAAAAGAATAGACGGCTTAGTAGAGGAAGAACGAAAACATTTGAAAGGAATAGTTTCTAATATGGAATCAATTACCAATAACATTAAAAATAACAACGAAAATCTAACCTCAGTATTGAACAATGTTCATCAGATTACAGACTCTTTAGCTAAATCTAATTTGACTCAAGTAATAAATAATGCGGCTATTGCTATGCAATCTGCAACTAACATACTTCAAAAAATTGAAAATGGTGAAGGCTCAATGGGAGAATTATTAAATAATGATACCCTTTATTACAATTTAGAGGCTGCTTCTAAAGATTTGGATAAATTATTCTTAGATTTAAGATTGAATCCAGAGAGATATGTTCATTTTTCAATATTTGGTAGAAAAAATAAAGAAGTAAACATAGAAAAGGCGAAATAAGGCAAACAACTTTAAACAGACACATATGAATGTAGGAAATATAATTTTTATTTTAATTGCTATTGCAGCTATTATTTTTTTTACAAAAAATGTTAGAACCATTGCCCGAAACATTAATCTTGGGAAAGATGTAGATTTAAATGATAACAAATCCCAACGATGGAAAAAAATGATCAAGGTTGCTATTGGACAATCTAAGATGGTAAAAAAACCTATTTCAGGTGCATTGCATATTATTGTTTACGCAGGATTTGTCATTATTAATATAGAAGTTCTTGAAATAATAGTAGATGGATTGTTTGGAACGCACCGTTTTTTCGCAAGCTTTTTGGGTATTGTTTACAATTTCTTAATTTATTCGTTTGAAATATTAGCTATTGGTGTTTTACTAGCTTGTGTCATCTTTTTAATCAGAAGAAATATTCTACATATAAAGCGATTTGGTTTAAAAGAAATGATTGGTTGGCCTAAAACAGATGCTAATATTATATTGATAGTGGAAGTACTATTAATGGGTGCTTTTTTAACAATGAATGCTGCTGATTATATTTTGCAAGCCAAAGGAGTCGAGCATTATATTGCAGCAGGTTCATTTCCAATTAGTGCAACTTTTATAGCTCCTTTACTAGATGGTATGACAGTTTCATCATTAATTTTGGTGGAGCGTATTACATGGTGGTTTCACATTGTAGGAATATTTTTGTTTTTAAATTACTTACCTTATTCTAAACACTTTCATATTCTTTTAGCCTTTCCGAATGTTTACTTTTCTAAATTGATACCTAAGGGACAATTTACTAATATGGAGTCTGTTCAAAAGGAAGTAGCGCTAATGTTTGATCCTGATGCTGATCCTTATGCTACACCTGCAGAACCTGTAGGAACACCTGAAAGATTTGGGGTAAAAGATGTAACTGACTTGTCTTGGAAAAACTTAATGGATGCCTATTCGTGCACTGAATGTGGAAGATGCACGCAACAGTGCCCTGCTAATATTACTGGTAAATTATTATCTCCTCGTAAGATAATGATGGATACTAGAGATAGATTAGAAGAGGTAGGTAAGGGAATAGATAAGAATGGAAAGGACTATTTAGATGGGAAATCTTTATTAGGAGATTATATTAAAGAAGAAGAATTATGGGCTTGTACCACTTGCAATGCTTGCGTGGAAGCTTGTCCTGTTGGCTTAGATCCTTTATCGATTATAGTGGATATGAGAAGATCTTTAATTATGGAAGAGTCTAAAGCACCTTCTGAATTGGCATGATGTTGAACAACATTGAAAATAATGGTGCACCTTGGCAATTTGCGCAAAATAGATAGAGCTAATTGGATAAAGGAATAAGAAAATATGAAATTAAAAGAGAAAGTAGTTGACGGCAAAAAAATTAGTCCTGTTTTATCAGATGAAATTAAAAATTATTTGATTGATATTGATGGAACTATTTGTGATGATATTCCCAATGAAGAACCTGAGCGAATGGAAACAGCAAAATTATATCCCGATGCTTTAGAAACAACTAATAAGTGGTATAAAGAAGGACATATAATTACTTATTTTACTTCTAGAACAGAAGATCATAGAAAAGTGACAGAAGAATGGCTAGATAAAAATGGTTTTAACTATCACGCTTTATTGATGGGGAAACCAAGAGGAGGTAATTATCATTGGATTGACAACCATATTGTAAGGGCAACTAAATTCAATGGAAAATTCACTGATTTAGTGGATGTAGAAAAGACAATTCAAGTATTTGAAAGATAAAATTATGAGTGAAACAACATTAAAAGTAAATACAATGGCAGAGTTAATGGCCAAAGAAGAGCAAATTGAAGTTCTTATTTTGGGTAGGTTGTGCTGGAAGTTTTGATGATAGAGCCAAAAAAATAACGCGTGCTTTTGTAAAAATTTTAAATCAAGTAGGAACCAAATTTGCTGTTTTAGGAACAGAAGAAAGCTGCACTGGTGATCCTGCAAAGAGAGCTGGAAATGAGTTCTTATTTCAAATGCAAGCTATGACAAATATTCAGGTATTGAATGGATATGAAGTAAAAAAAATTGTAACTACTTGTCCGCATTGTTTTAATACTTTAAAAAATGAGTATCCATTCCCTAGGCGGAAATTATGAGGTAATGCACCATACGCAATTTCTTCAAAAGACTGATGGATGAAGGCAAACTGAAAATTGAAGGTGGTGCATTTAAAGGAAAGAAAATATCTTTTCATGATCCATGTTATTTAGGAAGAGGAAACGGTGAATATGAAGCACCACGAGATTTAATTAGAGAAGTTGGATGTTGAATTAGTTGAATTGAAACGTTGTAAATCAAAAGGTCTTTGCTGTGGTGCAGGAGGTGCTCAAATGTTTAAAGAAGCTGAGCCTGGTGCTAAAGAAGTCAATATAGAAAGAATGGAAGAAGCTATAGAAGCCAAAGCCGATATTGTAGCTGTTGGATGTCCATTCTGTATGACTATGATGACCGATGGAGTCAAAACTAAGAACAAAGAAGAAAACCTAAAAGTATTTGATTTGTCGGAGCTGATTGTGATGGCAAATGATTTGTAGAAATAACTTATTTTAAAATTTAAAAAATCCTGCTTTTTTACAAAAGCGGGATTTTTGATATTTTTTTACCTTTTGCACTTCTAAAAATAATTCATCATTTAATGATTTCTCTATTATTCCAAACCCTGCAAATGATCATGTAAAAATAGCGTGGCAACCATTTTTAAATACAGACGTCTTAAGGATTCGCATCTTCAACAACTATTACAGTTTGGTGGAAGAGTTAGAAGTAAATAATAGCTTAGGAAGCAAACAAGTTTCTCTTATTAATTATCCTTCTGGGATGTATATTATAGAATTGAGCGCATTAAATAATTCTACACATGAGATGGAAAAGAGAATCATCAAAAGATTAATTATCACTAAATAAATTACTATGAAAAAATTGATAAAAACTCTACTTTTAATATTTATTACTAATACTTGTATGGCGCAAGGTGGTTGGCAGTGGGCAGTGAGTCATGGTGATGCAGGAGAAGAAAGTATTCATAGTATAACAACTGATCAGTGGGGTAATATTTATGTTGCGGGAGTAGTAGAGGATCTTTATGTACGAGACAGTGCAGGCAATATACAATACGATTCTAATTTTTTACCTATTTTATATAATTATGGTCAGGAGGATATGTGGGTAGGTAAGTATAATTTTCAAGGTAAAAACTTATGGCACAATTATGCAGGAGGAGGTAGTTCTGACGGAGTAGGTTTTATGGAGGTAGATAAAGAAGGGAATATATACGTTACGGGAAGTTTATACTATAATCTACAAAGACCTGCACATACGTTTAGTAATACTGCTATTTCATTTGATAGTCTTGGAACATATGCTGCTAAATTAGATTCAGGAGGCAATTTGCTATGGCACAAACCTTATGGATTTGATTCATTGACAAACTATTACATTAGTTTGGGGGGGGCATTTATATCTAGATAAGAACAATAAATTAAATATGTTAATTAGACCTAGTGGGCAAAATATTATATTGTTTAATCAAGATACGATAGATGCAGTCTATCACATTGCACGCTTTGATCAAAATGGCAATTATATCGATGTAAAAAGATATCCTTTTAAAGATTATTTTAATTTGCCGTCTATTTTTAGTTGGGACATGGACAATGAAGGCAATTCTTATTTTATTGGGTCTTTTCAACGTAATTTTTTAATAGTTGGTAACGATACCTTGTTTAAAGATACATCAAACGCTGCAAATGTGTATGTATTAGCTTTTGATTCTTTAGCGCAAGTAAAATGGACTTATAAAGCAGGTAATTACTATGATCCCGCTTTTGATGGTATGGTATTCGGAGATACTGTTTTTGCAGCTGTTAATCTAAAAACATTAGGAGATACAGCTCATTTTGGCAATGTAAATTATAAAACCAGAGCAATTTCTAGTCAAGATGGGGTACTACTCATGTTAGATGCCAATACAGGAGCAGTAATAGGTTTAAGACATAGTGTAGGAAAGTTTGCTACAGAAGTAAACAACTTTTCTATTGAAGCTAATACTAATTTTATGGCAGTTGGCGGTCGTTTTAGTAGAGAAATGACTTATTCAGGATCCAATGATTATATGAAAAGTATAGATAAATCTTCTTCAATAATTAACTCCGATAATTTCTTTGCTTTATTTGACCGTCAAGGCAATTATTTGTGCGAAGATATGCTTTATACTTTAGGAGCTTATGATGGTATTACCAATTTCACTTTTATAGACTCATCTGTTATTGTAGCTGGATTTTTTAATGATACCCTTTTTGTTGCAGGAGATACTCTCATCGCTAGAGGTAAAAATGATGTGTTTATAGCCCGTTATGATTTACCTTGTAATAAAAAATTGCCTGTAGGAATTAAAAATAATTTTATAAAAGCAGAAAAAGGGGTTCTAGTTTATCCCAACCCTGCTAAAAACTTCACCAACCTAATAGGAAAACCATTGAGCAAAGAAGCCAATTTAATAGATATCAATGGTAAAGTAGTCCAAAGTTTCCAACTAGATGAAAATCTGATGCAACAGCAGTTGCATTTTAAAAATCATAAAGCAGGGGTTTATTTTATCACTATTGTAGGTAAAGGAGATAAGCAGGTATTGAAGGTTGTTATAGAATAGATTACTAATATTGGAAAAATCTTGCCCTCCGAAGTAACTTGTAATTTATAACTCTTTAGCCTTCTTAGTACTTTAGCTAATTTGGTTTGCGAAGAATTAACGGAGGAGGGAAGATAGTGATAGAGAAGAATAACTTATTTCAAACCTTTTGGGCTCCATAAACTCAACAAATTACCTGAATCTTTTGAAATAGCTTTCCAATCGTCCATTTCAAATTCTAATTGGGCAATGCCTGAAGTGGGTAAATTTCCGATGTATTCTCCACTTAAATAGTCAATCAATTTTGAAAAACTTGGATTGTGACCAAACAAGATTATTGACTGATGTTGATTATCTATATTTTCAATAATTTGCAATAAATCCTTTAAAGAGGATTCATAAATGGAAGAATTTTCAATAATTGTAGCTTCAGTATAGTTAATTTTTTGAGCTATAATTTTGGCAGTAGAAATTGCTCTATTGGCCGGACTACTGATAAACAAATCAAACTGAATATTCTTTTTAACTAAAAAATCTCCCATAAAGGAAGCGTCCATCATACCTCTTTGGTTTAATGGACGCTCAAAATCTTCCAAATTGGGATGGTCCCAACTTGATTTAGCATGTCTAGCTATATAAAGTCGCTTCAATTATTCTCCAATTTTTGGATTGAAGCTTTCTTTTTCAATTTTATTCATGAAAATTGGCAATAAAAAGTATTCTAATACGGATGAATTAGATTCAAAAATATGCTTTGAAAAACTTTTTAAGCTTGTTACTAATTCCTTTGCGTAAACTTCGTTCAATTTTGGTAAAACTTTATTCAAATCTGTTAACTTGTCTTCTAAGTATTTTTCTTTGGCTTCTTGTCCTTCAGGCAATTTGGCTAATTCTTCTTCAAAAGCTTCCACAAAATAACCTTCTGCTTTTAAATAGTAGTTTCTTAAAATTTCAGGGGAAGAATAAGTTCTAACATGAGCTAATTTTATTGATTCTGCTTTTTCACTTTTACTCACTTCACCATCATCCGAAACTGCAGCTAATAAGGCAACAATTGCTGGTGCTTTTAATAAGATAATTCTATCTTCTTCACTTAATTTTTCTATTTCTGTTGGCATATCTTTATGTTTGTTCTATTTTTTGGCAAATATAATTCAGATTTTTCAGAAATTTATCAATTCAATTAGAAACATTGTTAAAAATGGAGTTCTCCTTATTAGATACAGAATTGACTTTTAAGACTTCCAGAAGTGGAGGAAGTGGAGGTCAGCATGTCAATAAAACTGAAACGAAAGTTACCTTAGAGTTTCATGTGCAAAATTCTCAGTTTTTATCAAACGATAATAAAAGTAGGATTTTAGAAAGATTACAAAATAGAATCAATCAAGAGGGAGTTTTGCAGATTTCTTCATCTAAAACTAGAAGTCAGTTAAAAAATAAGGAAATAGCTATTCAACTTTTTCATGAATTAATAGAAAGAGCGTTACAAAGACAGAAAAAAAGAAAAGTAACTAAACCAACTAAATCTGCTATAGCCAAAAGATTAAACGCTAAAAAGCAAAATGCAGAAAAGAAAAATAGAAGAAACAATAAGGATTTATTTTAAAGCTTTCTCACAATTATTCCATATCACATCATCTGGTGTAGGAGCAATAATTTCAATATTTTCTTGAGTAACAGGATGTACAAAATTTACCTGCCTTGCATGCAGATGGATAGATGCATCTTGATTGGTTCTATCAAATCCATATTTAACATCGCCTTTTATTGGACTTCCTATAGTTGAAAGCTGCACTCTAATTTGGTGATGCCTTCCTGTATGTGGATGAATTTCCAATAAATAATATCGATCTAATGAAAAGATAAGCTCATAAGTCAAGTCTGATTTTTTTGAGTCTTTGTATTTATGCGCGTAGGCATAAGACTTATTTTTTTGTCTATTTCTCAATAAATGGTGACTGATTAATTCTTTTTCTTTTGGTGGTTTATTTTTAACCACTGCCCAATAAGTTTTTTGAACTTCTTTATCTTGAAATTGAGCATTCATTCGGGTTAAAGCTTTGCTTGTTTTAGCAAATAGAACTACGCCGCTTACTGGTCGATCTATTCTATGAATGGTACCTACAAATGCATCTCCCGGTTTATTGTATTTATGTTTTAAGTAATCGGCAACTATTTCATTCAAAGGCTGATCGCCTGTTTTATCGCCTTGCACTATATCGCCTGATTTTTTATTGACAGCAATTAAATGATTATCTTCATAAAGAATTTCTAAGGTTGATTTTTTCAAAACTAATACTGCTCTTTTTCGTTAGGAAAGTCAGTTGACTTTACATCTTTTATATAATTTTTTACAGAATCTTCTATTTGCTCATAGAGGTTGTTGTATCTTCTTAAAAATCGTGGACTAAATTCATTGTTAATTCCCAACATATCGTGTATCACCAATACTTGACCATCTACGCCATTTCCTGCACCTATTCCAATAATAGGAATATTAACTGATTCAGCTACTCTTTTTGCCAATTTAGCCGGAATTTTTTCTAGCACAATGCTAAAGCAGCCTGCCTGTTCTAATAATTTTGCATCTTCAATTAGTTTGCTAGCTTCCTCATCTTCTTTAGCCCTTACTACATATGTTCCAAATTTATAAATAGATTGAGGAGTCAAACCTAAATGTCCCATCACAGGAATTCCTGCTGATAAAATTCGTTCCACTGATTCTATTATTTCATTGCCACCTTCCATTTTTACGGCATGTGCACCAGATTCTTTCATTATTTTAATGGCTGATGATAAAGCTTCTTTGGAATTACCTTGATAAGTTCCAAAGGGCATATCTACCACAACTAAACAATGTTCAATTGCACGCACTACAGATGATGCATGATAAATCATCTGATCTAAAGTAATGGGTAAGGTAGTTTCATGACCTGCCATTACATTGGACGCCGAATCGCCCACTAAAATAATATCAATGCCCGCTTGATCTACTATTTTTGCCATAGAATAATCATAAGAGGTTAACATTGATATTTTTTCGCCACGCACTTTCATCTCTTGAAGGGTATGTGTGGTAATTCTTTTTACATTTTTTGACTTTGAAGTGGACATATGCTCGATTTATTACGTCTTTTATAAAGACAAAACTACAAATCTATTTTATGATAATGATTAATTGGTAATTTAGCAGCTATGAAAAATTGGAGAATACTATTATTTACTGCAACACTTTTATGTGTGGTAGGATGTGAAACCGAATTGGATGTATTGGGAGTTTATGAGGATAATCCCGCGGTATTTGGGATATTAGATCAAAATCAAGACACTCAATTTGTAAGAGTAAATAAGGCTTTTTTAGGTAATGCCGACATTAATGAGATGGCTAATAATCCCGATTCTATTAGTTATGCCAATGGAGTTATTAAAGTCGAAATCTTAAATTCGGCAAACAATAATGTGATTCAACTATTACCAATCAGCAAACCAAAACAAGATGGTTTTTTTGATGCTAGTAAAAATGTAGTGTTTTACACGACCGATCCAATATCATTTGCTGATAATAATGCTAATGAGATTACTTATGAATTAGTTACTACCAATACACAAGTAGGAACGGTAATAAAAGGACAAACTAATTTGGTGAAAGATATTAGTATAACAAGACCATTTATTGCTGCAAGAGAAATAAGCTTTGTTGCTCCAGCTAATTTAAAATATGTTAAGAGTTTTGAAATAGAGTGGCAATCCTCTACAAATGCAGTAAAACACGAAATATATTTTCGTTTCATCTATGATGAAATTAATACAGTTACTAAAGATACAATTCAACAATTTTATGATTATAAGGTTGGCGATCGTCAAAATGTAGGAGGAAATAGGGGAAATACTATGAAAGCAAGTCTTTTGCCTGAAATTTTTTATAATGCATTAGGACAAAATATACCTATTCCTGCAGCTGAAGTAGTTAGAATACGACCAAGAATACAAATAAGAATGATTGCAGCCAATGAAGATTTATCTTTATATATAGATTTAAATGGTCCTGCAACAGGGATTAATCAAAATCAATTGGCATTTTCTAACATGAGTAATGGTATAGGATTATTTGCGGCTCGAAATGAGCGTACTGTATTTCCAAGAATCTTAACCTTCACAAATGCATCAGAAAATAAATTGATCAATAGCGACGAAACTAAACACCTAAAGTTTAAATTCGAATAGACAAATCCTGCCGATTTGTCAGATTTTGGCAGTATTTTTTGTTTCCCCTTATAATTTTATGTCAATTTTTCTTTTCAAATTCTAATATTGGAGATGGCACAGTCATTGACTATAGCTAATTGTAAAATTTTAGAATAACTGAATTAAGAATAAAAAAAATAAAATTATGAGTAAAGTAATAGGAATCGATTTAGGAACTACCAACTCTTGTGTTTCAGTAATGGAAGGTAACGAGCCTGTAGTAATCCCTAATAGCGAAGGAAAAAGAACAACCCCTTCTATCGTTGCTTTTATAGAAGGTGGCGAAAGAAAAGTAGGTGATCCTGCAAAAAGACAAGCAATTACCAACCCAACGAAAACCATATTTTCTATTAAGAGATTTATGGGGAATAAATTTTCTGAAGTGACGAAAGAAGCCGGCAGAGTTCCCTATAAAGTAGTCAAAGGAGAAAATGATACTGCAAGAGTAGAAATAGACGATAGAAAATATACACCTCAAGAAATTTCAGCTATGATTCTTCAAAAAATGAAGAAAACTGCTGAAGATTATTTGGGAACTACTGTTACAGAAGCTGTTATTACAGTTCCTGCATATTTTAATGATTCTCAGCGTCATGCTACTAAGGAAGCTGGTGAAATTGCTGGTTTAAAAGTAAGAAGAATTATCAACGAACCTACAGCAGCTGCCTTAGCTTATGGGTTAGATAAAAAACTAGAAGATAAGAAAATTGCCGTTTTTGACTGTGGTGGTGGTACACATGATGTTTCTATTTTAGAGTTAGGTGATGGCGTATTTGAAGTAAAAGCTACAGACGGTGATACGCATTTAGGTGGTGATGATTTTGACCAAGTAATTATAGATTGGTTAGCTGAAGAATTTAAAACGGAAGAAGACATTGATTTAAGAAAAGATCCAATGGCACTTCAAAGATTAAAAGAAGCTGCTGAAAAAGCTAAGATTGAATTATCTAGTACTTCTGCAACTGAAATTAACTTACCTTATGTTACTGCAACAGCATCAGGGCCTAAGCACTTAGTTAGAAATCTTTCAAGAGCTAAATTTGAGCAATTAGCAGATGAGTTGATTAAAAGAACAATCGAACCATGTAAAACAGCTTTAAAAGGAGCTAAATTAAGCATTGGCGATATTGATGAAGTAATCTTAGTGGGTGGTTCTACAAGAATACCAGCTATTCAAGATGCAGTAAAAGCATTTTTTGGCAAAGAACCTTCTAAAGGTGTAAACCCTGATGAAGTAGTAGCAATTGGAGCTGCCATTCAAGGTGGTGTATTAACAGGAGAAGTTAAAGACGTATTGTTATTAGATGTTACACCGCTTTCATTAGGTATTGAAACGATGGGTGGAGTAATGACAAAATTAATTGAATCGAATACTACTATTCCAACTAAAAAGTCAGAGACTTTTTCAACGGCTTCAGACAATCAACCTTCAGTAGAAATACATGTATTACAAGGTGAGCGTCCGATGGCAAATGGAAATAAAACCATTGGTAAATTTCATTTAGATGGTCTTCCACCTGCTCAAAGAGGCGTACCGCAGGTTGAAGTAACTTTTGATATTGACTCCAACGGTATTTTGAATGTTTCAGCTAAAGATAAAGCTACTAATAAAGAGCAGTCTATTAGAATTGAAGCATCTTCAGGATTAACAGATGAAGAAATTGAAAAAATGAAGCGAGATGCTGAAGAAAATGCTGATGCAGATTCTAAAGCTAAAGAAACGATAGAAAAGTTGAATAAAGCAGATAGTTTAATCTTCCAAACAGAAAAGCAATTGAAAGAATTTGGAGATAAATTGCCAGCTGATAAGAAAGAACCTATCGAAGAAGCTTTAGCTGAATTGAAAAAAGTTTATGAAGCGAAAGATATGGATGCTTTAGATCCTGCAATGGATAAATTGAATACAATCTTTCAAGAAGCTGCTCAAACCATGTATCAAAACACAGATGGAGATGCAAATGCAGCAGGAGCTGAAAATCAAGGCGAAGATGCCGGAGATGATGAAGTAACTGATGTTGACTTTGAAGAAGTAACTGAAGATAAAAAGTAATATTTTTATCAAATCATACGAAGAACCTTTTGGCGAAAGCTAAAAGGTTCTTTTTTTTTGAACTAAATTACCAACCATTTGTTCTTTACCTTTACTTTTTAGAATTATAATTTAGCTTGGAAGAAATCAAAAAATATGATATTGCAATTATTGGAATGGGAGCCGCAGGGGGAACATTAATTAATAATTTTCTTTCCAACACTTATTTTCAAGATAAATCTATTTTGATTTTGGATGATGCCAAAATTCAAGAAATTAATAAAAAATGGAGCTTTTGGTCAAAGGAGAATGACTTCAATGAAATTAATGCTCTCAAAGAATGGAAATTTGCACATTTTAAATCAAATTTTTATCAATCTAAAATAGATTTAAAAGACTACAAATATCAAACTATAGATGCTAGAACTTATCTACAAACGACTTTAAATAAAATAGAATTAGCTAAAAATGTTACTTATAAGTATGATTCTGTTCAGAAAATACAAGAATTAGAAAAGGAAGTATTGATTTATGGCAATACCAATTGTTATGAAGCAAGCATAGTTTTTGATAGCAGAATTGAAAGGGATTTTTATCAAGACAAAAAGTTTACACACATCTTACAGCACTTTAAAGGATGGATTATCGAAACAGATAAAGACTCTTTTGATGATTCAGCATTTACCATGATGGATTTTAAATCACCATATCAAGAGGAATGCAGTTTTATGTATGTGCTTCCTTTTTCAAAAAAAAGTGCTTTGTTCGAGTTTACTTTTTTTAATCAAGAATTGGTAAAAGAGGAAGTTTATGAAGCTAAAATCAAAGAATACTTGGATGAACATTATGCCAATTTAGAATATAAAATTAAAGAAACGGAATATGGTGTGGTTCCTATGTCTGATTACCCTTTTGAGACACACTCTACCAAAAAAGTTATTAAAATAGGAACAGCAGGTGGTTGGGCAACTCCTTCAAGCGGTTATTCTTTTTATAATTCTTTAAAATTCAGTAATTTGATTGCTCGGTCAATGGAAAAAGGCAATGAAATTAATAGAAGACCTTGGAGAAATAAAAATAGATGGTACGATGCTATTTTTATAGAAGTGTTAGCCAAAGAAAACTCAAAAGGGGCTTATTTATTTAGTAGAATGTATCAGAAAAATCCAATCGAAAGAATTTTTCGCTTTTTGAATGGAGAAAGTACACTGAAAGACGATTTATTGATTATTTTATCTTTTCCACCTTTACCATTTTTAAAAGCATTATTAAGAGTGAGTTTTCGTTAAATTTTTAGCAACCCAAAATGCTGTGCTGAAACATCCTTGCAAAAGAAATCCTCCAGTAGGTGCATCCCAATCAATCATTTCTCCCATGGCATATATCCTTGGGTTTTGTTTTAACGAAAAGTCTTCATTAAAATTAGAAATACATAATCCACCCACAGTAGAAATTGCTTCATCAAGAGGACGTAATTTTTCTATTGTAATTTTAAGTGCTTTTATTTTCTTTATGAATAGCTCTGGGTTTAAAAATTCATCTTTAGTACTGTAGGCTTTTATAATTGCCATTTCAGCAGTATCGATGTTCAGTATATTACCGTAATTAGTACTGTTGTTAAGTTTGGCTAATAATTCTTCAGTAGTATTAAATGGTTTAAAATTAATACTAATTTCTACTTTTTGATTTAAATTGATTAATTCTCTAACTTCAGAAGCTATAGGATAAATAGCATTTCCTTCTAAACCGTATTTACTAATTAATGCTTCTCCTTTTACGATTTTATCATTGCATTGAATGGCTATATTTTTTAGTGGTTTTCCTTCATGATGCGAAAGGATATGCTCAGACCAATTAATTTCTAATCCACAGTTGGAAGCGGCAAAATTTTTAGTTTCAAATCCTTTGTTTTTCATTATCTCTAACCAATTGCCATCACTTCCTGTCTTTTTCCAAGAAGCGCCACCCATTGCCAAAATCAAAAAATCGGTCTCCACTTTTTTATCAGTGTTTTGAAAACTTAAAGTGAGGTCTTCAGTAAAATCAATAAGTTGATGTTCCAAATGCACCGCAACTCCTTTATTTAATAAGGTATATTCTATTTTTCGAAGTACTTCCACGGGTTTAATTCCTTCTTCAGGAAATATGCGGTTGCTAGTGCCTACATAAGTTGGAATCTGTAATTGAGCCAACCATAATCTTAATTTCTTACTATCAAAAGATGAAATGGCATTTTCTAGAAAACCCGATGGTTGATATTTTTGAATAAGTTCATCAGTAGGAATTGCATTAGAAAGATTAAATCCACCTTTGCCTGCAACTAAGAACTTACGTCCAAGATTTTTTTCTTTTTCAAAAAGGTGTACCTCAAAATTATCACTTAAATAATAAGCTGCCAACAAAGCAGATGGACCTCCACCAATAATTGCAATTTTCTTTTTCACATCACAAACTTAGAAATTAAACGGTGTAATAAAATTAGCCATCTACTTTTATTTTTTTGTCCTTAGCTTTGTGCTTTTAAGAAAGAAAGTATTTATGGCAAAAAAAGATCCGATTATATTAATTACCAATGATGATGGTATAACTGCACCGGGAATTTTAAATTTAATTGAAATCGTCAAAAAGATCACCTCAAAAGTTTATGTGGTTGCACCTGATAAACCTCAAAGTGGCATGGGGCATGCCATTACTATGAATTCGATGCTGAGAATCCAAAAGGTTGAAATAGAAGGAGTAGTAGCATTTAGTTGTACTGGCACACCAGTAGATTGTGTCAAATTAGCAATGGCTAAAGTATTGCCATCTAAACCTGATTTAATTGTTTCAGGAGTTAATCATGGATCTAATTCATCAATCAATGTAATTTATAGTGGCACGATGTCAGCAGCCGTAGAAGGTGCAATTGAGGGAATTCCGTCTATAGGGTTTTCTTTATGTAATCACAGTATAGATGCCGATTTTTCGCCATCTCTTCCTTTTATTGAAAAAATAATCCAATATGCACTTAAAAATCCAATGGATAAAAATATTTGTTGGAATGTTAATTTCCCTGCTATTCAAGCCGACTTAATCAATGGAATCAAAATTTGTCGACAAGCTAAAGCTGTTTGGGAAGAAGAATTTCAAGAAAGAAATGATCCAAGCGGTAAACCTTATTATTGGCTAACAGGAAAGTTTGTAAACCATGAAGCAGATAAGAAAGACACAGATGAATGGGCATTGGATAATGGATATATTAGTTTAGTTCCCATTCAATTTGATGTTACTGCTTATAAAAGTATAGAAGGTTTAAAAGAGATTGAAAATGAAAAATAAATTAGACACTATTCTTTTTGGTATGCTTAGTGGAGTTGTTTTACCATTAATCATTTTGGGGTTATTTTATCTGACCACATACGCCTATCTTACTGTTCCTGATTTTTTAAGGAAATTGGCTTTTTTCGAAGTTATTATTAAAGTATTAAGCCTGTGCGCTATATCAAATATGGGAATTTTCTTTTTATTTTATCATTTTCAGATGGACAAAGCCGCAAGAGGTGTGATTTTTGCAACCTTTATTTATGCTTTTGGCGTTTTAGGATTTAAAATTTACAACGGTACATTATAATGAAATACTATATAATAGCAGGGGAAGCTTCAGGCGATTTGCACGGTTCTAATTTAATGAAAGAACTTAAAAAGAAGGATACTGAAGCTGAATTTAGAATTTGGGGTGGAGATTTAATGCAGCAGGAGGGAGGCGAAATGGTAAAACATTACCGAGATCTTGCTTTTATGGGTTTTGTTGAGGTTATTTTTAATTTAAGAACTATTCTAAAAAATATAGAAATCTGTAAAAAAGATATTAAAAATTATCAGCCTGATTGTGTTATTTTAATAGATTATCCTGGATTTAATTTAAGAATTGCAGAATTTGTTAAAAGTTTAAATATTAAAGTGTTTTATTACATTTCTCCTCAAATTTGGGCTTGGAAACAAAATAGAGTTCATAAAATTAAAAAGGTAGTCGACAAAATGTTTGTGATACTACCATTTGAAAAAGACTTTTATAAAAAATTCGATTATGATGTTGATTTCGTTGGTCATCCATTGATTGATGCCATTGAAAATGATAAAAAAGATCAACCAAATTTTAAAGATTTTGTAAATGAAAATAAACTATTAGATCAACCAATTATAGCACTTTTGCCAGGAAGTAGAAAGCAGGAAATTTCTACTATGTTGCCGATTATGCTGAGTGTGGTTGAACATTTTAAAGAATATCAATTCGTAATTGCCGCTGCACCTTCGCAAGAGTTGGACTTTTATGCTAAGTATATCAAGAAATCTAATGTTTCTGTAATTTTTGGCAAAACCTATGATTTGTTGCAGCAGTCTGAAGCAGCTTTAGTTACATCAGGAACTGCCACCTTGGAAACTGCTTTGTTTAAAGTTCCTGAAGTAGTTTGTTATAAAGGAAGTGCAATTTCTTACACTATTGCTAAACAATTAATTAAGGTGAAATATATTTCATTAGTTAACTTAATTATGGATAAAGAAGTTGTAAAAGAACTGATTCAAGCAGAACTCAACACTAAATTGTTGAAAGAAGAGTTAAGGTTGATATTGAAAGGTGGAGAAAAGAGGGATAAATTGCAGAACGAATATAACCATTTAATTGAGCAATTAGGTGGCGGCGGCGCTTCCAAGAAAACCGCTCAACTAATCATAGAAAATCTTTAAAATTGAAGAAATTATTCTTAATTATTATTGTTAATCTGCTAATATTTAGCACTAAAGCTGAATTGATTAATATTGGCATTTTTACGGAATATAATATTTCTCAATTTGAATTCAACCCTCGAGCAGGTAAATATTCCATCTTTACTGAAAATGGAATGCTCAAAGAAATTACCTCTCATGATGTAATAACCGTTAAATATATTGCCGAACATATTCAAATCACACAAGCAAGCAAAATTTTAGGAACTTTCAGTAAAGTTAATTTTATTGGTACAGGATGGTACAATCATTTTAAAATTAATGTGATAAGTCCCGTTAAAAAGGAGTCGCGTTATGATGATAATTTAAAAATTCAATTAACAAAAAGAGGTTTTTTATTAATCAATAATATAGATTTAGATAATTATATTGGTGGAGTAGTAGAAGCTGAAGTGGGTAGAAAACCGGTAGAAGAATATCATAAATTACAGTCTATTATTTGTAGAACTTATGCTTTGGCAAATCTTCAAAAACATGCTGCCGAAGGATATAATTTATGCGATAGAGTTCATTGTCAGGCATATCATGGTAAAACATTTGTAGATCAAATTGCTAAAGCAAGTTTGAGTACAAGAGGTATTGTTATTGTAGATAGTGATATTAATTTGATTACAGCTGCTTTTCACAGTAATTGTGGAGGTCAAACAGTAAAGTCTGGTGATGTATGGTCTAAGAATTTATATTATTTAGATGAAATTGAAGATACTTTTTGCCTTCGGACAAAAAATGCCAATTGGGAAAAGCAAATAACTTCAGAGCAGTGGGTGGCTTATATACACAAGAAAGCACCTTCACTTTCGCAAGACTCTATTTTAAAAGACTACATACTATCACACAGAAGATTAACATATATGAATCAAGCTCCACTTAGAGTAGAGCAAATAAGAACTGATTGGAAGTTAAGATCAACCTTCTTTTCGGTGTCCAATCAAGGAAGCATTGTCACTTTAAAAGGCAGAGGTTATGGGCATGGCGTAGGCTTATGTCAAGAAGGGGCAATGGAAATGGCAAGATTAGGTTATTCTTATTCTGACATACTGCATAAATACTATCAAGGAGTGCATTTAATCAATCTTTCTGCATTAGAGTTCTTTAGAGAAGATTAATTTTCTTAAATTAGGCTATTGAAAAAACCATAGCCATTGTTTAGTTGGAACCAAATCCCCTTAGTGCGTATAAGTTTTCCCTTTATTTTTGGGATTATTTCTTATAACTATTGGCAATTTTCTTTGGCTAACCTTCTTCTTACTTTAAGTTTTTTTCTGATTGTTGCTGTTTTTTTAAACCCAATTAAATTCAAATTCAAACAACAATATAAATTGGGTTTTTTCTATTATTTAATGGTTTTTTTTACCGCACAAACTATTTGTGCTTTTCACAACCAAATAAATTCTACTAGCGATAACCTAGAAAATGGATTTTACTTTTCACAAATTATTGATCATCCAATTGAAAAAGAAAATAGTATATCCTCTGAACTCAAAATAATTTCTAAAATAGATTCTGATGAACTCTTAAACAAGACAGTAATAGTTTATTTTGAAAAAGATGAGAAGTCTCAAAGCTTAATAGTTGGCGATCAATTAGTCATTGATGCTCAATTTCAACCGATACAAACTCCTAAAAATCCTGCAGTTTTTAATTATGCAAAATACTTAGATAAAAAATACATTAGCGAACAGGCTTATTTAAAATCAACAACTTACGATTTTATTTTAAAAGAGAAAAATTTCAATATAGTTATTCTTTCAAAGCAAATTCAAGCTTATATAAAATCAATTTTTGAGAAATATCTTCAGAATAAATCAGCTTTAGCAATTCTAAATGCATTAGTAATAGGAGATAAAGCAGATTTGGATCAACAGATGAAAACTGATTTTTCAGTTGCAGGAGCCATGCATGTTTTGGCGGTTTCAGGCTTACATGTGGGTATAATTTATAAAGTACTCGAGTTTTTATTGAAATTAGTGTTCAAAAGCCGTAAAACTAAATTTTTTAAAGCTGCTATTTTAATCATAATACTTTGGTTATATGCTTTTATTACAGGTTTATCGCCTTCTGTTTTAAGAGCTATTTGGATGTTTTCATTCATTATTATAGCCCAAGCAAGATCCAACAGTCCTAATTTTTATAATACTTTGGCTGCTTCTGCCATATTAATTTTAATTCTAAACCCTAATTTTCTATTCCATGTTGGTTTTCAATTATCTTATATTGCAGTTTTAGGAATTGTTTCTATATATCCTTTAGTATATCCTTTATTATTAAGCACTTCCAAAATTTTGAATTCAATTTGGGGATTAGCAGTAGTTTCTTTTGCGGCTCAAATGGCAACATTTGGTTTGTCTTTATTCTATTTTCACCAATTTCCAACTTATTTTTTGTTGTCTAATTTTATCGCAATTCCATCAGCTTTTCTATTGTTGTCCTTAGGTTTGCTTTTAGTTGGTTTTCATTTCATTTCCTTCTCTTTAGCTACCATTGTAGCTTTTATAATAGATGGAATTGGAAGTTTTATGGCTTTTAGTATTCAATTTATCAGCAATTTGCCATACGCTTCAATTAATAAAATTTGGATCACTGATTTTCAATTGCTACTTATTTATTTCATAGTGTTTTTTGCAATTGTTGCATTTAGCAATCAAAATAGAAAATGGTTTATTCCTTCATTATTGGCATTTATTATCTTAGGAACCACACAAATAATTGAAGATTATCAAAAGCTTAACCAGAAGTGTTTTATAGCTTATTCTACAAGAAATTTTAATTCTTTTGCACTGATTAATGGGAAAGAAGCATTTATTTATTTGGATGAAAGTTTGGAACAGATTAATGCTGAGTTTAACTATCAAATTCAGCCATCTTTGGATAGTTTAGGTATTGAAAAATTAATTTTTGATTCAAAAAAATTGAATTGGATAAAGAATAAAAATCTATTTTCTAATATCTGGATTCAAAGTTTTGATTTTGATATTATTGTTAGAAATAATAATAGTATTGATAATTATCTAGAGAGAATTAAACCACAAATCATATTAACAAAACAAACGTTTAAAGATGAATTTGTAGAACCTGCCACTACTATTTTAATAGCTTCAAAGATAAATTATTGGGAATTAAAGAAAATAAAATCAAAGAGTAATATTTCTCAATTTCATTTCTTAAGCGATTCATATTATTTGTATTCTAATCAATGATTTAAGGTTGTATAGATATTTATTTTCTAATACACCTATTTATCTCCACTTTTTTGTAATTTTAAGGCTGCTTTATATTAAGCTTAATTTAAATAATTAATATCGATGAAATTTAAATCATTACTCCTATTTTTTACATTCGTTAGTTCTTTTTCTTTTGCGCAATCTTACTATGGTAATTTTGCCTCTTCTCGAGTTAATGGAGCGCAAGAGTTACGATATACCACTAAATCAGAAGCTCCTGCTTATATTTTATTCGAAAAAAGTAAACAACCTAGTCTGGCTGCATTTACTTCTGTGATTTCGGCTATTTTTAAAGAAAGTCCTCAAATTACCTTTAAGAAAGTGCAATCAGTTCAAGATGAATTGGGATATTTTCATACTACTTATCAACAGTTTTACAATGAAATTAAAGTAGAAAATGCGCTATATATTGCTCATAGTTTAAATGGTAAAATGGAATCTATAAGTGGATTTGCTATTATTCCTAAAGGTATTAAAACTGAGGCCACTCTAAGTAAGTTGGATGCTGTGAATCGTGCCAAAAATCTTATTGGAGCTTCGAAATATAAATGGGAGCTTCCATTAGAAGAATATTCTATTAAATTAATTACTGATGATCCAAATGCAACTTACTATCCCAAAGGTGAATTGGTAATACTTCCTCAAAACAATGATTATTATATTGAAGGTACGAGACTAGCTTATCATTTAGACATTTATGCGCAGCAACCAATGTCACATGCTGAGTATTATATTGATGCTCAAAATGGAGAATTGTTATTTAAAAATGAATTAATACATACATCTAATGCGAATGGAACAGCAAATACTGCCTACAGTGGTACTCAAAGTATAACTACTGATAGCGTTAATTCTACTACCTTTAGACTTAGAAATACGGAAAGAGGAATAGGTATTGTGACATTAGATTGTAACACAGGAACGAGCTATGGAGCTGCTGTGGATTTTTTGGATTCTAATAATATTTGGAATAATTTTAATAATACTAAGGATGAGTACGCAACTGACGCACATTGGGGCGCTGAAAAAACTTATGATTATTTTTTTCAAAAGCATAACAGAAATAGTATTGATGGCAACGGCTATGCACTATATAGTTACGTTCATTTTGATTTAAATTATGCTAATGCTTTTTGGGACGGAGTTAGAATGAGTTATGGTGATGGTAATCCATCTTCTGTATTAAAAACTCCTTTAACGGCTATAGATATTGCTGGTCATGAAATAACCCACGGTTTAACTTCACTAACGGCTAATTTAATTTATCAAAGAGAATCAGGTGCATTAAGTGAATCTTTTTCAGATATTTTTGGAACTGCAATAGAATTTTTTGCTCGACCAACCAATGCAGATTGGTTAATAGGTGCTGATTTGGGTGGCGCTATTAGAAGCATGAGTAACCCTAACCAATTTGGTGATCCCGATACCTATGGTGGAACTTCATGGAGAAACCCTGATTGTGGAATACCTATGAATACAAATGACTATTGTGGTGTGCATTATAATAGTGGCGTTCAAAACTATTGGTTTTATTTATTAGTAAATGGTGGTACCGGTACCAATGATTTGTTGAATTCATTTTCAGTCACAGGTCTCGGTATGGATACTGCAAGTAAAATTGCTTTTAGGAACTTAACTGTTTATTTATCAAGTAATTCTAATTATTCTGATGCTAGGTTTTTCTCTATTAAGTCAGCTGTAGATTTATATGGTCCTTGTTCTCCACAGGTTATTTCAGTTACTAATGCTTGGTATGCTGTAGGAGTAGGTTCTCCTTATATACCTGGTGTTCAAGCTAATTTCACTACTTCTGATACTTCGGCTTGTAAAGCTCCATTTAGAGTGCGTTTTCAGAACAAGAGTAACAATGGAATAAATTTTGTTTGGGATTTTGGTGATGGAACTTCTTCTACCTTATTAAATCCTATAAAAACTTACAATAATATTGGAAACTACAATGTTAAATTGATTACAAATGGTGGTGCTTGTGGAATAGATTCATCACTAAAAACTGCTTACATTTCCGTAGACACAGCTAATTTGTGTAACGTTTCATTGTTTAATGGAGTGAACACAACTCAAACTGATTGCTTTGGTAAATTGTTCGATAATGGTGGCTCTTCCTTAAATTATGAAGATAATGCAAATTCTATCATTACAATTGCTCCTTTTGGAGCAAGCACTGTAACATTAAATTTTATTCAATTTGATGTGGAAGCGGGTCAAGGTAATTCATGTAATTATGATTATATGCAAATATTTGACGGATCTTCTGTTAATGATCCATTAATGGGAACTTTTTGTAATAATAATCTCCCAACTACTTTAACTTCAACAAGAGGTGCTATTACAGTTCGTTTTATTTCTGATATTGGGACTAATGGTGCGGGATTTGAAATTGATTGGTCTTGTGGGTTGCCAACCACAGCACCAACTGCTGATTTCAATGCCAATACAGATACTTCGTGTTCGGGTAATATACAATTTTATGATCATTCATTGAATGGACCATCTTCATGGTCTTGGGACTTTGGAGATAATAGTACATCTTCTGCGCAAAACCCATCAAAGGTATATACATCAAATGGAACTTATAATATTAAGCTAGTTGTAGCCAATAGCTTTGGAAATGACTCCATTGTAAAAAATTCTCAAATAGTGATTAGAAGACCTAGAATTACTAATTTCAAAGGTGATACAGCTTGTCCTAATGTTCCAGCTACTTTAAATATTACTGGCTCAGGTATAATTAATTGGTACGATGCTTCATCTGCAGGTAATTTAGTAGGATCAGGTAATCCTTTTACAACACCTATTATTTCAGCTACTACAACTTATTATGCAGAAGCAATTAATTATGGAGCTAATACAAAAGTTGGTCCTGCTACCAACACCATTGGTGGAGGGAATAATTTTACAGGTCAGCAGCATTTAGTGTTTACTGCATTTAAAGGATTTTTATTAAAAAGTGTTTTGGTATTCGCAAATGGTGCAGGCAATAGAACGATAGAGTTAAGAGATAGTTCAGGTCAGGTATTGCAATTTAGAACAGTAAATATACCTAGTGGTCAACAAAGAGTTGCTGTAAACTTTGACGTTTCTGCTGGTGTTGGATATCAACTCGGGTTATCTTCTAGTTCAACTGTTGATTTATTTAGAAATAATTCTGGTGTTCAATATCCTTATTCTAATGATATGTTAAGTATTACAAAAAGTAGCGCCAATACAGGACCATTAGATTATTACTATTTCTTTTATGATTGGGAAGTACAAGAGTATTGTAAATTTTCTCGTATTCCTGTTACCGCTATTTTTGATCCAAATTGTATTGCTACTTCTATTAATGAGTTTAAGAATAATTTTAGTTTAAAATTATTGCCGAATCCTACTACTACCAATAGTAAGTTAAATGTTTCATTGAATAAAGCTGTAAATGCTGAAATTTTTGTGAATAATTTGAATGGTCAATTAGTGAAAACAGTTTATAAAGGAAACGTAGCATCGGGAAATTCTAGCTTTATTATCGATACTGATAATTTAGAGAATGGAATCTATTTTGTTAGTTTCAAAAGTAAAGAAGTAAGTAAAGTAATAAAGTTGATTGTAATCGATTAAGAATTAAGAGGTGAATTTTTCACCTCTTTTTTTTGACTAAAAAGTATTGATTTGGAAATTGATAGGAAAAAGTATAATTGGGAAAAACTATATCCTGATACAGATGATTCAATTTTGGAAAATCTAGAAGAAAATAAAATTATCCGTTATTTTATTGATGATCATTGGATCTGTTTATCGAAATTTGAAGGAAACATATATGCTTTTAAAGATAAATGTCCTCACGCAGGTGGATCTTTTTTTAAAGGTGAATGTGAGAATGGTAAAGTAGTTTGCCCTATTCATCACTATGGATTTGATTTAAAAAATGGTCAAGGGCATGGATTGTATTTAGAAAATTATCCTGTTATCATACATGAAGAGAATTATTATATCGGATTTAAAAAGAATTTTTTAGGGTTTTAAATTTCACCCTTTTCAATTAGTATTTTTAATTTTAATACGCCTGCTACAGTTAAGCTGTCTGTCATTTCTCCATTCATTACCATTTCATAAAGCTGTTGAAAAGGTATTTTTTTTACTTCTAAGTCTTCTTCGATTTCTGGTGAAGCTTCTTGAAAGCTTAAGCCTTTGGCTACATAAATTAAACCAAATTCATCGCTTACAGAATTACTTAAATGCATTTTTTGAATCAAAATATATTCTTGGGCAACAATTCCTGCCTCTTCAGCCAACTCTCTTTTTGCTGAATCTATCGGGTCAACTCCAATTTTGCCGCCACCTTCTATTATTTCCCAACTGTAGGCTTGTAATGGAAAACGATACTGACCAACTATCCATGTATTGTAATCGTTATCTAAAGGAATAATTCCGATTGCCATATTTTTAAAATGGATTTCTCCATAAATGCCATTTCCTCCTCCTGGATTGATCACTTGATGTTCTGTTACATTAATCCATGGATTGTCGTATTTATTTTCTGTTGAAAGTATTTTCCAAGATCCTCTTTCTTTCATTTTAAATTTTTAGTTCATTAATTGTTTCGATATTTGCACAATCAAAACAATAGGTAAAGATGATTTTTAAAGTTGGGGATAAAGTTAAGTTATTGAATGAAGTTGGGGAAGGAGTAGTGGTGGAAATTACTGAAACTAATCAAATATTTGTTTTAACCGATTTGGGTATGGATTTACCTTTTGAAGAGCATGAACTTCTTAAAATTAATGAAGACAATACAGTAACTTATAAGAGAAAAGAAGAAAATCAAAAAGCTGACAATGAGTTAGGGATCAGTAAGAAAAACATTAATCATTTATCTCCCTATATAAAAGAATTTAATTTTCACAAAGGTTCAAATAAAGTTTTAGAAATAGATTTACACATAGAGGAATTGGTAGATGCACCGAATCGACTAAAAAATCATGAGAAATTAGAAACTCAAATACGTCATTTTAAGGAATGTTTAGAGCATGCCTTTGCTTTAAAAATTAGTCGATTAGTTTTTATTCATGGTGTAGGAGAGGGGATTCTAAAAAATAAAATCAGAACTTATTTACGCGAATCTCATACAGATATTGAAATTCTAGATGGCAATATTCAAAAGTACGGATTTGGAGCAACAGAGATAATTATTAGAAATCTACATAAATAACGTAATTTTGTGTCGCAAACTATTCTATCGCTCTCAACATTGTTGGGGGAGGAAAGTCCGGACAAGATAGAGCACCGCACCTTATAGAATATAAGGGCTCAATGCAGGAATGTATTGTGACAGAAAGTGCAACAGAAAGTAAACCGCTCGCCTATGGCGTAGTAAGGGTGAAAGGGTAGGGTAAGAGCCTACCAGTATTGCAGGTAACTGTTTTAGCTAGGTAAACCTTGCGGCTTGAAAAGTCAAATAAACTGAGGCTTGAGGGTTGCTCGCCTGATCTCAGAGGGTAGACCGATTAGATAAATGATAGAATTCCATTTCGATGGAAACAGAATCCGGCTTATAGGTTTGTTTTTTTTTATACAGATTGTAATTGTGCATGCGCATAATTTTACAATTGTAAATACCGATTCATGAAGCACATATTCTTGAATATACTGTAAGGATATCGGTAAAACAAAAAAAGTGTCCCTCTCCAACTAAATGGAGAGGGACACTTTTTTAATTAGCAATTATTGCTTTTATTATTCGACGATCAGTTTTTTAACTTTCACACCATTGCTATTGCTCAACTTCACAAAGTAGATACCTGGCTCAACATTGATGTCGATATCTTTTATTAATGATCCATTAATTAATAGGTTATTGTTATAAACAACTTGACCATTTACATTTAAAATTTCAAGATTAGATTGTGCTGATTGCACACCTGAAATCTCCATTCTAAACTGACCTTTTGAAGGGTTTGGATAGAAGTTAATGTTTGCAGAATTTAAGTTGTTATCATTTATAGAAGTACAAATAGTAACTGTTACATTAATAGTATCAGTTCCTGTACATCCATTTGCATCCATTACGGTAACAATGTATTGTGTAATACTATCATTTGGCGTAATCATACGTGTAGTAGCACCAGTGCTCCATACATAAGAAGTCCAAGCACCTGCGTCTAACATAAAATTGTTTGTATCACAAACCATAGTATCAATTCCTAAATCAACTGATGGAGCAAAAACCACATCAGTATATCTCATTGGGAATATCTGGTATCCTGAAGTAAATGGATTTGAATTGTCAAATTGACCACCAATACCATTAACAGAACACAATACATCACCAACATTGAAAGTTAAACTATCCAATATCTTCGTGTCATTATCAACTCTCATTGTAAATGTGTTTGTACCATCAGATAAAGTAACATTAATAGAGGTACCAGAAGGAACGTTAGTAACTGTCATATTTTCCATTCTGATTAAAGCAGATTCAGTGCTTTCATCTAATACAGTAACTAAAGCATTTGCTGGTAATGCACTTCCTGTAGAAATGATAGCAATAGAATCAACAAACAATTGGGTTAAACCATTAAATTGTTGAACTTCTCCTCTTACCATAATAGAATCACCTTCATTTACAACATAAGCACTTACATCATTAAAGTTGAAGATGTTTATTCCTTCAGGATTAGTACCTGATTGATCAATAATAGTAAATGAAATACCATTGTTACCATCTAAATCAACACCTGCAACTGTACCTGAAGTCCAATAAGAATTGCCTAATAAATCAGCAACACCTAAACTATCTTCCGTATTAATAGCTCCAATAGGTTGATAAACAATAAGTTGTTCATCAATTTTTATATCATCCAAAAGGATATCATTATAAAATGTAAACCCTGGAGTTGAAGAACCTGTAACCGTAAACCTAGCTTTTATTATACCAGTAATATTTAAAGCAGTTAAATTAGTTTTTCTCTCTACCCATGTAGTATCTAAATTTTCTTGAATTGAATCCACTTGTATCCACTGAGTTCCAGAATAAACTTCAACAATTAGTTTGTTTATAACTGTATCATTAATGTTATTACTAAAAACCCAGTAAGTTAATTCAGCTTTATTTAAAGCTGAAATATCTACTAAAGGAGTTTCTAGTGAACTAACATCATTTGCCGCGTTATCAGATCCATCCATTCCGATGAAAGTTCCACTTGTACCTGAATGATCAGGTACATTTGCAGCACCATAAGCTGCAAACCCAACAGGAGTAGTTACTGTACTACCAAATTCCCAAGAATTATCACCGCTTTCAATCCAACAACTAGGAACAGTTGCAGTTTGGAAAGTTTCGATAAATGGAGCTGAAACAGGTACGCATAACGTAGTAAATGATATTGGTCCTGTCCATAAACTAGAATCAGCTGCACCACATATTGCTCTTACATAAACATCATATGTAGTACTACCTGCTAAACTAGAAATAGTAACACTGTCTGAAGTTACAATACTTTTGGTTCCTGTTCCTAAAGTAAATCCTGTAGTATCATACTCTACCTGCCATGTAGTAGCACTATTATTTTCTGTCCAGAATATATCTGCACTAGAAGAAGTAATGGCTGTTGAAGCTAAAGTTGTCACTCCTAAACAAGAAGGAGCTGAACTCAACACCAAAGTGAAATCAACTGTTGAGCCATAATTTACACTTCCACAAGAGGGAGGATTTGCAGTACTTCCCCACTGTGCTCTAACTCTCATTCTATAATTACCTGCAACAGCAGTTGCTGGAACAGCAATATTAAATGTTTTGGTAAGTGAAGAAGAGTTTACTGACCCAATCAATTCTAACGTATCGTCAAAATCAAAATCGTTGTTCCAATCTACCCAAACATTAACACCATTAGTTCCGCCAACATAGGTTGTATTAATATCGAAAGTTCCTGAAGCAAAAGAAGTAATTAGTTGTGCAGATTCATCTGCATAAGAACCTGCTGGTTGTGCAGTTGCAGAATATGTTGCATTTGTTACTGCTCCTGTTGTTGTTACAGAAGATAAATAATCAAAAGTACTAGTTGTAGAAACTAAACAATATCCTGTGTAAATAGAAATTGGTCCTTCCCATCCACTAGTATCTCCTACTGCACAAATAGATCTTACATAAGCATCATAACTTGTATTTGCTGTCAAACCTGAAATAGTAACACTATCTGAAGAAACTACGCTTTTGGTTCCTGTACCAATAGCAAAGGCAGTAGTATCATACTGTATTTGCCATGAAGTTGCTGTACCTACTTCAGTCCAAAATAAATCAAAAGATGTAGAAGTAGTAGCAGCTTTCGATAAGCCTGTTGGTTTAATACAATTAGGAATAGCTTCGTATCTGAATTCGTCAATTCTTACATAATCAAAAGTACTACCTAAAGTATGAGCAAAAACAACATATTTATCAGTTCCATTATAGCCATTAGCAGTAGTCAAATCTACAGTAAGTTCACTGTAAGTATTTGTAGCAGATACCATAAAAGTATCTAATGGGTTGAAAGTTGCTGTTGGTGTAGCAAGTGAAACTGTTCCAACGATTAATCCTGATGTTAAATCAGATGAATTCATTTGAAACCTTACTCTTTTATCACCTGCTGTCATATCACCAAACTCAGGACTGATTGCAATTAATGTATCAGAAAGTGCAGCTGTAGCTGAACCGCTATACATGTATAATGCATTTGTGCCTAAAAAAGGTGATCCTGTACCTGTAAAATTATCAACTCTCACATAAGCGTTTGACTTAGAGCTATAAGCGTTCCAGCAAAGTGGTGTACTTAATTCAGCATCATTTTCAAAACCAGTATAATATGGAGCATTTATTGCTACACAAGCAGTAAGCGCAGAAATAGGTCCTTGCCAATAGCTGGTATCACCAACAGTACAAATTGCTCTGACATAAAACTCATATTGAGTAGCTGGATTTAATCCAGTTACTGTATAAGGATTTGATCCTGTAACGATTTTTGTCCCTGTACCAATACTAAATCCAGTAGTGTCAGATTGAACTTGCCATGAAGTAGCTGAACCAGCTTCAGTCCATCCAAAATCAACCGATGTTGCAGTAATAGTATTGATTGTTAATGAAGAAGGTTTAATACAAGTAGGAATTACTTCATAATTAAAATTGTCTATTCTAATATAATCAAAAGTACTACCTAAAGTATGAGCAAAAACTACATACTTATCTGTTCCATTATAACCATTTGCTGTAGTTAAATCTACTGTTAACTCATTATAAGTGTTTGTTGTAGTAACTGTAAAAGTATCTAAAGGTGTAAATGTTGCCGTAGGCGATGTTGAAGACATAGTTCCAACAACTAAACCTGAAGTCAAATCAGATGAGTTCATTTGAAATCTAACTCTTTTATTACCTATATTCATGTCAGCAAACTCAGGGCTAATTGCTATCAAAGTATCAGAGCCAGCAGTAAAACCAGATCCGCTATACATATATAATGCAAATGTGCCTGCAAAAGGAGAGCCTGTACCTGTTAAATTATCAACTCTTGCAAATCCATTAGAAATAGTACTAAAAGTATTCCAACATAACGGTGCAGCTCCATCAATATCATTTTCAAAATTAGTATAAAATGGTGCGTTGTAGGCAGCACATAAAGTAAAAGCACTTATCGGACCACTCCATTTACTTGTATCACCAGCACCGCAAATAGCTCTAACATAAAAACTATACTCTGTTGCTGAACTTAAACTACTCGCAGAGTATAGACTCGTAGTACTTGCCAATGTTTTTGTTCCAGAACCTAAAGTAAATCCATTAACACCATATTCAACTTGCCATGAAGTTGCTGTACCATTTTCTGTCCAATTAAAGTCGATTGAGTTAATTGTAATATTAGATGTCGCTAATGCACTAGGTTTTGGACAGGTTGCTAAAGTGTCAATTGAGAAATTATCTATATACACATTATAGTCAGCATTAGTTACTGTTGAAGCAGCATAAAATCCTATTTTTACTTTACCTGTATAAGCAGATAAATCTATAACTATATTTTCACCAATATTTGATGGTTGATTTCCTGCTGTATATAATTTTAAAATATTTGCAGTTGACCAAGTGTCTCCACTATCTAATGAAATTACAACAGCTAATGTATCATCAGGACCCATTAAGTCTGCACCACTTCCTATAAAATCAGTTAAACCTGCATCAAATTCTAACTGATAAGAAGTGGCTACTGTTCCTAAGTCAATCTTAGGAGAAATTAACCATTCTTTTTTAGTTGTTGACCAAATATTCATTCTTGCAGAACCTGCAGTTCCGACATTTAGAAAACCATCTGCCACCCAATCAGAAGTTGTTCCTGTCGTTGTAGTAGAAGCAGTTAAACTTCCTTTTGCTTCTGTCCAACAAGTGGGCGCAAAAGTTGTGAAATTTTCTGAATACGGCGAACTATAAGTACATTGAGCCGAAGAAGTAGAATTAACTCCTAAGCCAAAAAGTACTAAAAATGCCGATTGTAATAATCTTTTCATAAATAAATTTTTAATTAATAAAGTGTTGCGTTTATCTAATAAACACCTATATAAAAGGTGTTCTAATTTTCAAAGCTATAATATTGAATTGATATTTCCAAAAAAAGCGATAGAAAATAAAGGAATTGTTAACAACTTATTGTTAAAATCTATTTTAAAATATTGATATGAAACTTTTTTAACATTTCTGGCGTATATACTTACAGTATTTACTTATAAAGAGTGTTATTTTTTATATGAAATTTCCTTTAATATTAATTTTAATCCAACAATATGAAAACTCTTAAAATCCCCTTCTTTATTTTATTTAGTCTTTTATTGATTTCATTTAGTTCTTATTCAGGAAATGATAAGAAAGTTAAATTTAATGGAGAAGTTATAATTGCCAACGATCAGCTAGATAATGTAATTGTACAATTATATGAAGGCAATAAGATTATACATACTTACATTACAGATCTTAGTGGAAAATTTGAAATGAACCTTACTATCGGTAAGGTTTATACTTTTGAGATTATTAAAGATGGCTATATTACTAAAAGAGTATTAGTGAATGCAGTCACCAATAAAAAGTTAGATTTTCCTGTGGATGATTTTGAATTTTTCTGTAAATTAATTCCTTACCGTCTTTGGATAGATGATTCCAAATTAGATTTCCCGATGATTTTAGTAGAATTAAATGAGAAAAAGTCTAAGTTTATTTATGTAAGTAATTATGTAAGAATGATGGATAAAGCAGAAGAGCAAATTTTAGAGCAGCATAGTTTGGGCTTTGAGTATTAAAAATTATTCTCTTTTGGCAACAAATTTTACTTTATTTATGTTTGGAAGGGTATTGGTAATGATATAAACTTCAGTTTCAATGGTTTTTATATCTTCAGGAATTTCCAAAATTAATTGTATCATTCCTTTAGATTTTTCTGCAATATAGTGTTCATACTTGACAGCTTTTAATAATTCTCCGTTCACCTTAATTATATCAAGCGTATCGGTTCCTGTATTTTCTACTTCCAAAATGTAATGGATTGTCTTATTTTTAACGGTTCCGAGATTTATTTTCTTGTAATTGATTTTTAATTCTGCAGAGAGTACATCTTCGCCTTCAAGAGTCTTATCATTTCCAATAAGGGCAACAATTTCTATTTTTCTTTCTTGAATTGCTTGTTCACCATAAATTTCTTCTTTTTTTGAAAGCTCTAAATTTTCTTTATTAGCCAATTCACCATAAGGCATTGCAATAAATTTAATTTGTTGGTTTTGAATGGCATTTTCTAATTGCCCTTGATTATAATTCATAAAATAATTAATGAGACTATGTATTCTTCTTTTGCTCAGTTTAGTATTGTAATCACTACTGGATAACGAACTGGCATATCCTTTTACCACCACAGTAATTTTTTCATTAGAATTTAATTTTTGGGCAAGAAATTTGGCAATTTTATCTAATTGAGCATTGTTTTTAACTAATGTAAATTCAAAAAAATCTAAAATAAAATCTTCTCTATCTAATAATTCATCATCCGATAAACCTCTCCATTTTTGGGAGGCATATACCTCTTTTTGTTTTAGATAATCTATATTTAAAATGTGATAATTAGCAGTAGTTAAGGTATCATTTATTCCTTTTTTCGGTAAATCATTATCAAAATACAAACTAAGTGGTAAAATTTGGTTGATGTCTTCAAAGTTTTCTAATTCCCTCTTATTTTCAAATTTGATATCAAGAGGGTAGGTGAAAATATCATTGCAGCAGTTGTTGTTTTTAAAGGTTAAAGATCCTGTTCTATTGCTGCTTAAATAGGCGTTTTGTTGATCTAATACATAGTAAAAATCATTTGCTTCTGAATTAATTGGCAATAGTAAATTTTTAGGCACTGATAGTTTTTCTAATTCTCCTTTGCTTTTAAAAATGTCATAACCTCCAAACCCACTGTGCCAATTAGAAGAAAAGTAGAGTGTAGAGTTGCTATAAAATGGCGTTAGTTCATTGTCTAATGTATTGATGGTCTCACCCATATTTATTGCAGGTTGAAACTGTTGGTTTTCCCATTTACTGTACCAAATATCCATGGCTCCAAAACCACCTTCTCTATTGGAGCTAAAAAGTAAATAGGTGTCGTTATCTATATAAGTTAATGTTGCTTGCGTATTATTCGTGTTTTTTAAATTTATATTTTCATTTAATTCTTGGGTATTTTCAAATGAATTTCCGATTTTTTTGGCTTGATATATTTTACATACATGATTGGTATCGCATACACTAAAATATAAAATCTGATGTTTTATATCATAAAAAGGGTTGACCATATTTTTAAATTCAAATTTCTGATTGAATTCTACCGGATTTCTTTTTACCCAACTGTTATCGCTGTAATTTCCCCAATACAGCTTGGTGTTAGCCATCACTTCTTTTTTTATTTGCATGGTATCAGTTGTCGAGAAAATAGCGGTAATAGAATCAATAAAAGTGATACCAAAATCAGCATTGTTGGAGTTAATTTTTTCTCCTAAGTTTTTTACCTCGATAGATTTGGAACTATCAGCATAGGCTGCAGCAAAATCGACTGAATTTATTTCTTGATTAATCTTTTGATACCAATAACCATCTTTGTTTCTTCTATGAGGAATCAAAGCTCTTCTAAAATACCTTTTTGCATATCTATAATTAGAAGTTTGTTTATAAGCATTGGCTAATAAGAAAGAAGCATCAGCATACTTTTTATCTCTATCCGTATCATAAATGTTTTTTAAGTGTGGAATAGCATTGCTGTAATCATTGAGTGAAACATACGCATTTGCCAATTTATATTCAGAAGTTACATCTTCAGGAAAAGCTTTTAAATAGTCACTAAATAAATTAATGGCGCTGTAATAATCTTGATTTTCATATGATTTATTTGCAGCATCTAATAGTTGCTTTTTAGTTTGAGCAATACCATTAAATGTATTAACCAAAAAGCATAAAATAAGTAGGCAATATTTAAATGCTACATAAAGTTTGGACATCGACTTCCTCTTTTATAAAGTGGTTTGTAATTGGAAATTAGGTAAATGATTGAAATTTCAAATCCACCTTTATTATTAGAAGCAGTATTTAATTCAGAGGTGTTAATGTCGTAACTAAAACCTACTATTGTTTTAGATGTTTCATAGCCCAAATTAAAAAATGCTGCATCTTTATTTCTATAATACAATCCTGCCACTAAAGCTTTTTTACTGTATTTAGTTCGCTCTAAATATATTCTGTAATTACTGCCAAATACCAATTCTTTAAAATTGCCTTGTTGCATAAACATTATGGAGGGCTGTATATCACTCATTTGGTTGATAAAAAAGTTGGATGAAATATGATAAGTAGTTCTTTGTTTTAAAATTTCACTTGATTCATTAAAAAATGAATTTTGTGGTTTAAGCAGGTTGTGAAAGGCAACACCAAATTTTATCGCGTTATTTTTATTGATAATATAGTTTAAGTGAGTTCCTATAGCAGGATTAAAGTAACCGTAACTATCTTTAGAAAAGGACTCTCCATTTGCTAAACTATTATCAAATCTATAGCCATTGTATTGTTTATCAAACGAAAATTGATCATAATTTATGGTGTATTGTTGATAGGCTAACATAGTCCCTATGCTCAAAGAAAGACTAGAATCATAATTTAAGGTTTGACTGTAGTTGACTGTAATTCCATAATTGCTTTTTCTCAAATCACCAACACCTGCATTATCTGTGTAAGCAACCACTCCGTAACTCAATTTTTTTGGGCCAAAAAGATTTCTAGCTTCTGCGGAAAATGAGAAAGTAGAGTAGGGCTCGCCAACAGCATTCCATTGGTTTCTATAATTTCCAATCAATCTAACATTGGAATTAAAATTTCCTGTCAATGATGGGTTTAAGTTTAAAGGAGATTGATTGTATTGAGAAAAATGTAAATCTTGCCCCACAACACTCGAAGAAAGTATAAAAAAAGCAATGAATATGTAAAAATACCTTTTCACTTTATTATCTTATTACAGTTACATCACCTTTTGCCAAATATTCTTCTCCACTCCAGCACTTCGCCTTTAGTTGATAAACATAAACACCTGCTGAAACTTTCTCACCTTTATAAGTTCCATCCCATCCAATAGCTAAATCATTCGATTCAAAAATTAACTCTCCCCAACGATTAAATATTTGAAAAGTAGAACTTTCAATTAATTCACCTCTTACATATAAAATGTCATTATTTAAATCTCCATTGGGTGTAAAAGCAGAAGGAACAAAAATGTTGGGTTCTCTGCACAAATCATCATACACATCTACCCTCAAACTTCCTCTATAAATACAGCCGGTGGAATCATCAAAAATGCTCAATCTATAAATAGTGTCTGATTGAATGCTTGTAAAGGTTTGTGGGGCATTTGGTGTTTCCATCAAATCTGAAGGTTGCCACAAATAGTTATAATAAGGTGATTGCTGATCAGAAATTAGTAGAATTCGTTTTCCTATTGGCACACTGTCACTTATTGTAAATGGAAACAATTGTGCAAAAGTTGGCTTTGATACAATTAAATCTAATGTGTCTATAAATACGCAATTGGAAACATCGGTCATTTTGAAATAAAGTTGCATCGTATTTCCAGCAGAAACTTTTACCGAAGGATTGGTTCTATTTCCTATTAAACCAAAAGAACTTGCGGTCCAAATGCTGTTATAAGGTTTGGTGTTGATAATATTTTGAGCTTCTATTATTAAAGTGTCACCCTCACATTGATGGTATTCTTCTTCTAATTCAGCTGATAAATTATTAACTGTTACTGTAAAGCTAATTGTTGTATCACAAAGTTGATTGCTCGCTTTTAAGTAGAAGGTTGTGGTTTTAGCAACTTTTGGAAGATCTAAGATGGCATTATTACTTAGGGTATCCAACAATTTAAAATCTGTCGACCAAACAAATTTATTGGCGGTGCCATTAGCATTTGCAATTATAAAAAGTTTATTGGGATTACATAAAATAGTATCCGGAATGGGTTGAATTTCTATCGTTGGAAAAATTCTTATCGTATCATTAAGCGTTAGTTCTCTTTGACACTGATCGTTGTAAACCTTTAATTGAATTGGATAAACGCCAGCAGTTGTGTAATTGAAAGTGGTATTTATTTGATTGGAGAATTGGTTGTTACCAAAATCCCAATAAACAGAATCGAAGTTGATAGAAGTATTAGTAAATGAAACATTTAATGGTGTACATCCTGTTGTATCACTTAAAGTAAAATTAATTCCAAAAGGTACTTGAGAAATAGTTAATGAATCTATAATATAACAACCAGGGCCTTGAATTTTTAAATAATATTTTTGGGGTGCTCCTGGGGTTATTCTTAAATAATCGAGACCTATTGGATTAAGCCTATTTTTGAAAGTAATGTCTTCACTCCAAATTACATCTAAAACTGTTCCACTATATATCGGTTTAAAATTTATAGGGCCTAATGAACATAAAACCGTGTCCTTTAATGGTTCTAGATAAAGATTATTGTTAAAAACATAAATATTTTTAATAATGGTATCTGCAGTTCCACAAATGGTATCACCAGCAATTAATTTAACGGTATATAAACCGGGTAAATTGTAGATTTTAGTAATACTTTGATTAGTAGAATCTAAAACTCCATTTCCAAAATCCCAAAGGAAATAATTATTGTTGACGCTGTTATTTTCATAAACAATAGTAGTAGGTGCACATGCAGAATCAGTCGTTGCTTCAATTTTAGCTGTTGGCAAAACTTCAAGCGACAGCTTAAAAATAGCATTCGTGCAGTTAAATCGAGGTTTTGTAGGAAAGATTGCATTTTTTAGTTGGAAACTGTTAGCAATCCTACAATCGGCACAAACTGATTGATAAATCACTCCATTTTTATCGAACCTACTCGTTCCTCCATCCACATGCTCACTACTTGGGGAAGTGCCTCCAAAAAAAGTTCCATAAACCAAAGAATCTGCATCTCGTGCTATAACCATTAAATAAAAGTTGTAGCCATGCGTAGTATCTTTAATGGCATCAGCTGTGAGTGGCATTTGTGCATTTAAATTTTGAGTATAAGCTCCACCTAAACCACCTAAACGACCTCCCCAACCAGTCAGATAAATATTCTGACAGCGATCTACCAAAAATGCAGTTGGTGCAAAATCTAATTGACCGGTTCCTGCTTTGTTACCTACTGTTGTTGAAAAAATATTAGTACTCAGATTAGAATCTAATTTTATAATAAATTGACCTGCACCTGCATTACTATACGCTGCTTGATTGACAGGAAAATTGCCTCCCAAACTTTGCCCAAAAGCATACACTCCGTCAAAACGGTCTATCTCAACAAAATAAGTTTGATCATATGCATTAGAGCCTAAAAAAGAAGATGCAACTATGCTGCTACCATTTGGATCTATCTTAGTGATAAAACCATCCGAAACGCCTCCTCTATAATTGGGGTATAATGCGGTAGGAGAAGTAGGAAAGTTGGTACTTTTAGTTCCTCCTGTTACATATACATAGTTATTTTTACTGACTTTAATGGAATAACCAGCTTCATTAGAAGAACCGCCTAAATAAGAACTCCAAGTAATGGCAGAAAGATTAGGCGTAAATTTCATCACTACTACGTCTTGATCACCGCTGTAAGTATCTATTCCATTTCCAACAGTTGGAAAATCTGTAGAATAAGTGGAGCTTACCAAATAAACATTATCATTTTGATCTAAATTAATTTCGCCCCTAGCTTGGTCGCCATAGTTATATAAAATACCATTAGTGTAAGCAAAACCATTTGTATTAGAAATTAAATTGAGTCCATCATTGCTGCTTCCGCCAATGTAGGTAGAGTTCAGTAATGCATTTCCGGTTGCATTAATTGTTGCAATATAAATATCGGTACCATTGGTAAACTGCTGTCCAATGGCATTAACAGATGAACCTCCATTGAATGTTGCATCAATTGCATTTACAGTAGGAAAATTATTGGAAGATGTTGTACCAAAAAAAATGAGTTCATCATTAGAGTTGACAATCATACTGTGAATAAATTCAATTTGCGAACCACCAATAAAAGTAGAGTAAAGCAATTGACTCCCATCTGATGAATACTTTGAAATAGCCACATCGATTGCTCCTCCATTAAAGGTGCTATCTACAAATATAGAATCAATAGGATAACCTTGTCCATAAACGATACCGCCTGCGTAGGCATTTCCATATTGGTCATAAGTTGAAGACATTCCAAAATTATCGGAAGTATTTCCTGAATAAGTTGAAAAAACTAATTCAGGATCTATAATCAATTCATAGTTATTATTGTAACCGTTTGGAAATTCAAATGAAACAATATTTTTATCGATGGCATAATTAGCTTTAACCTCTCTTTTTTCACCTTCAATTATTTGATAAGCATAAGGTTTCATCTCTATTAAATCACCTAGTGCATGTTTTATGACCAAATGTCCATCAGAAATAGATAAAGATTTATGATATTGATATTCCGTTTTTATTTGATTTACATCTGCTAAAGGAGCAATTATATAATCGTATTTATAAGAGCCCTCTTTTTCATACATTTTCAAATCTATACCTTTATAAATTTGGTTGTAAGTAATTGTTTGGTAAGCCTTAGCGGCAGAAGCCCATTGACTAGGGTCATTGCCTAAGTAATAGTTATAATCAGTTATAGATGGTTTTTCAGTATTAAATACTATATTTTTAGATGCCCCTATAAAAGTAGTTTTTACTCTACTGTATTCATATTTAAACTCTTCATCCAAATGTTGATCTGTATTTTCCGCTTCGTTACCGTGGGCGTGTTTTGGTCCTTTCATGAAAAAATAAGTAAAACCAGTTTTTTCAATAAATAGAGAACCTGAATTAAGGTCTGCTTTAAATACAACCTGCTGCGGCCATTGACCTTTATTTTCTATAAATAATTGATTAGCAGCAAATGTTATATTGGAAAAAAACATTAGTCCAAACAGAAAGAAAAAGTATGTAGCGTATTTTTTCACAGTATAAAATTCAACGAACGTAAATTTAAGGATTATTCATTTAAAATTACCTAATAAAGCAATTTGAATGAACAATTCTTCAAATAAGAAGTTTAGAAGACTTAATTTCGTCCTTTTAATTCCCAAAATGAGAGATAAATTAGTACCGAGATACGCTCAAAATAGATACTTCAAAAAATCTTACTCAACAATTAATTTACCACTGTAGGTTACTTCACTATTTTTAATAAGACGATAAAAATAGATACCTTGTTGCAGTTCATTAAGTAATATATCTTGCACTTGTAGTTGATTTAATTGCTGTGAAATTTTTAATTGCCCTAAGGTGTTATATAGCTCAAGTGAGAACTCACCATTCATTTGCGCATTAAATGCTATAGTAATTTTTTCTTTAGCAGGATTGGGGTAGATTGAAAAAGGATTTTCATTTTTTTGGACTTCATTTAAACCTACAGAAATTCCTGCACTATCACAATTCCCAAAATATAAATTATCAATAAAGTAATAAGTACCGAAATAGGCAACATCTAAACCTCCGCCTGGTGCCAACAAAGTATCAATGCCCAAAGTATCATTAAAATTACCTATGGTCATATACCGTTCTCCACCTTGGGCGGTATATTGCAAATTAAATTCTGTCCAATTCAGTTTATCACTAATGTAATTAGTGGGAGAAACTATCATTTGAGGAGTATAAGGAAAATTAAAATTAGAAGTAGAAGATATGGCCGAATTGGATAAATAAATTCCCAATTGACCTCTAGAAGCATGCGTCATAGAATCTGGTAAATTCACATAAATACGTAAACAATAGGAACTATCTTTAATTAATGTGCGATTTAAACGTGTTTGAATATAATCTCTTAAAGCTTTCCAATCCTTGTATAAAAAATACATTCTCATTCCAAAGTACGAATTGCCATTCTGAGCATTTTGATATCCTGCAAAGCTTTGTGGTACCTTCCATAGATATTGATTGTAAGGTGTATAATGCTCACCTTCTGTATTAAATCCTTCAGGAGTTGTCCAAAGTTTAGGTGATGTAAAACCACCTCCATAACTTATGGTATCTTCAAAACTTGCATTGGGTATTAAATTCTGTCCCCAAGAAACTTGGGAACAGAACATAATGAATATAATTACTATATTTTTCATCCTAATTTATTATTAATTTACCACTGTAGGTTACTTCACTATTTTTAATAAGACGATAAAAATAGATACCTTGTTGCAGTTCATTAAGTAATATATCTTGCACTTGTTGTTGATTCAATTGCTGTGAAATTTTTAATTGCCCTAAGGTGTTATATAGCTCAAGTGAGAACTCACCATTCATTTGCGCATTAAATGCTATAGTAATTTTTTCTTTAGCAGGATTGGGGTAGATTGAAAAAGGATTTTCATTTTTTTGGACTTCATTTAAACCTACAGTAATTCCTACACTATCACAATTCCCAAAATATAAATTATCAATAAAATAATAAGTACCGAAATAAGGAATATCTAAACCACCACCTGGCACTAATAAAGTATCAATGCCCAAAGTATCATTAAAATTACCTATGGTCATATACCGTTCTCCACCTTGGGCGGTATATTGCAAATTAAATTCTGTCCAATTGAGTTTATCACTTATGTAGTTGGTAGGAGAAACCACTAATTGTGGGGTATAAGGAAAATTAAAATTAGAAGTGGAAGATATGGCCGAATTGGACAAATAAATTCCCAATTGACCTCTAGAAGCATGCGTCATAGAATCTGGTAAATTCACATAAATACGTAAACAATAGGTGCTGTCTTTTATTAATTCACGTTTTAAACGGGTTTGAGTATAATCTCTTAAAGCTTTCCAATCTTTATACAAAAGATACATGGCCATCCCAAAGTAGGAACTTCCACTTTGTGCAGTTTGGGTGCCAAAATAATTTTGTGGTACTTTCCATAAATATTGATTGTAAGGTGTATAATGCTCACCTTCTGTATTAAATCCTCAGGAGTTGTCCAAAGTTTAGGTGATGTAAAACCACCCCCAAAATTGATGGTATCTTCAAAACTTGCATTGGGTATTAAATTCTGTCCCCAAGTAACTTGGGAACAGAACATAATGAATATAATTACTATATTTTTCATCCTAATTTATTATTAATTTACCACTGTAGGTTACTTCACTATTTTTAATAAGACGATAAAAATAGATGCCTTGTTGCAGTTCATTTAGTAATATATCTTGCACTTGTTGTTGATTCAATTGCTGTGAAATTTTTAATTGCCCTAAGGTGTTGTATAGTTCAAGTGAGAACTCACCATTCATTTGCGCATTAAATGCTATAGTAATTTTTTCTTTAGCAGGATTGGGGTAGATTGAAAAAGGATTTTCATTTTTTTGGACTTCATTTAAACCTACAGAAATTCCTACACTATCACAATTCCCAAAATATAAATTATCAATAAAGTAATAAGTACCGAAATAGGCAACATCTAAACCTCCGCCTGGTGCCAACAAAGTATCAATGCCCAAAGTATCATTAAAATTACCTATGGTCATATAACGTTCTCCACCTTGGGCGGTATACTGCAAATTAAATTCTGTCCAATTGAGTTTATCACTTATGTAGTTGGCAGGAGAAACCACTAATTGTGGGGTATAAGGAAAATTAAAATTAGAAGTAGAAGATATGGCCGAATTGGATAAATAAATTCCCAATTGACCTCTAGAAGCATGCGTCATAGAATCTGGTAAATTCACATAAATACGTAAACAATAGGAACTGTCTTTAATTAATGTGCGATTTAAACGTGTTTGAATATAATCTCTTAAAGCTTTCCAATCCTTGTATAAAAAATACATTCTCATTCCAAAGTACGAATTGCCATTCTGAGCATTTTGATATCCTGCAAAGCTTTGTGGTACTTTCCATAAATATTGATTGTAAGGTGTATAATGCTCACCTTCTGTATTAAATCCTTCAGGAGTTGTCCAAAGTTTAGGTGATGTAAAACCACCTCCATAACTTATGGTATCTTCAAAACTTGCATTGGGTATTAAATTCTGTCCCCAAGAAACTTGGGAACAGAACATAATGAATATAATTACTATATTTTTCATCTTAGTTTATTATTAATTTACCACTGTAGGTTACTTCACTATTTTTAATAAGACGATAAAAATAGATGCCTTGTTGCAGCTGGGTTCCATTAATGGTCTCAAAACTCATTTTGATTGCGGTAAAACCCATAAATATAATATTTTTAAGTTCAAAATTAGTGTTTAAAAACATCTATTTTTAAGGCATAATTTATCAACACCAACTTTTCTGCAACAATTAAATGGTTTGATGGTTTAAGAAGTTTAGAAGACTTAATTTCGCTGTTTTAATTTCCAAATGAGAGATAAATATAAAATTTATAGTTTTATTGCGCTTTTTGCGATTATTGGTTTAACTATTTTTTCTGCTAGCAGAGCCATTAAATTAAAATTTGATTACGATTTTGAAAAATTTTTTCCTCAAGAAGATGATGATTTAGATTTTTTCAAAGAATACCGTTCCAAATTTGAGAACGATAATGATTTTGTGCTAATTGGTTTAAAAAGTGAAAACGGAATCTTTAATCAGGAATTCCTTACGAAAGCTAAGAATTTGGGAGATTCTCTCAAAAAATTACCCCATATTAGAGAGGTAATTTCACCTTTGGACGCAAGCTATCCTAAAATTGATTTTTCCTCCATTGGAGATATGCAAGAGCCCTATTTTCATATCAATGATTCTAAAAAATATAAAGAAGATTCTTTATTTATAGTACAAAGTAAGGATCCAATCGGTAATGCTTTATCGTTAGAGAAAGGGGTGTTGGTTATTTTAGTTAAAAATAAAGAATTACCTAATAAGCAAGAATCTGCAGAATTAAGCGATGCATTAAATCAATTAATGGATAAAGCTGATTTTAAAGAAGTTTATGTAATTGGAAAAATCTTAGGACAAGAGGTGTATATCAAAATAATGAAGGTAGAGTTTGGAACTTTTATGGGCATATCGATTTTGATTCTTCTCCTCTTTTTGTTTGTTGCTTATCGTTCATTTTGGGGAATTGCTATTCCATTAATTACTGTTATGTTTTCAGTGGTCATTAGTTTAGGGATTATGCAATTATTTGGAAGACCACTTAATATGATGACCATGCTTTTGCCTATCATCATGTTGGTAGTAGGTATGAGTGATGTAGTGCATTTGATTGCCAAGTATTTAGAAGAGATTCGATTGGGATACCCAAAATTAGAAGCTATAAAATTGACTGTTAAAGAAATAGGATTGGCTACTTTTTTGACTTCCATTACTACTGCTTTGGGTTTTGTCACCTTGATTTTTGTAAATATGGAACCGGTTCAAGATTTTGGAATTTTTACAGCTGTAGGAGTGATGAGCGCTTTTTTAGTCGCTATTATATTTATTCCTGCCATTTTTTATCTTTCAAAAGTTCCTAAAATTGTAGATACAAGTAAATCAAATTCCATGTGGGATAATGGGTTAAGAAATATTTATATTCATTTGATTCACAATAGGAAAAAAGTATTATGGGCTTATGGTATATTGGCAATTGTTTCTATTTACGGAGCTTCTAAAATTGAATTTGATTATTTTTTAATGCAAGAGTTAGGAGAAAATGATCCTTTGGTTAAGGAAGTAAATTTCTTTGAAGATAATTTTGATGGTATTCGTCCATTTGAAATTGCATTTACCACCAAAAAGGCAGGAAGTAATATTTTTGATTATGAGGTAATGACCGAAATTAATAAGATCGAGAATTATCTAAAAGATGAATATAAGGTGGGTCAAATGATTAGTCCAACTACACCTATAAAATATGCTAATAGAGCATTGAGAAGTGGAAAAGCTGAATATTATACATTTCCTGAAAAGCAAAAACGATATGAATACATCGCGGAAAAAATGCTAACGATGGGCGTAGAAAAGAAACTGAGCCAAATAATATCTGAAGATGGAAAAATGGCGCGAATCAGTGGTCGAATGGTTGATCCCGGAAGTAAGGCTGTTTTATTGAGAAATGATTCTTTAGAAACTTTTTATCAGACTCAAATAGATACTACTTTGATAAATTATAAATTAACAGGTACACCAGTAATTATAGATAAAAGTAGCAGGTATTTAGCTTTAAATGTTTTGAGTGGATTAGCCGCAGCATTTATTTTAATAGGATTGATCATGACCATTTTATTTAAATCCATTAAAATGGGATTACTTTCTTTAATTCCCAACTTGTTTCCCATATTAATGGTAGCAGGAATTATTGGCTTTTTTGAGATTGACTTAAATATAACAACATCCATCGTTTTTACTGTTGCTTTTGGAATTGCAGTAGATGATACCATACATTTTTTGAGTAGGTATTCTCAAGAATTAAAGAAAGGAAAATCTAATATGTATGCTATTAAACGAACTTACCTGTCTACAGGAAAGGCCATTTTAATTACATCAATTATATTATTGGGAGGATTTTGTAGTTTAATCTTCTCCAACTTTATGAGTACTTTTTACATAGGAGTGTTTGTGAGTCTCACATTATTGTTTGCTGTTATTACTGATATGTTTTTATTGCCATTGATTTTAATGCGGAAAGGTGGAAAAAATTAATAATCATAAAAAAAGGTTGACTTGGTAACAAGTCAACCTTTTCTAAAAATAAGCAATTATCTTATTTTAATTCTTTTGCAGCAGCAACGCTCGCATCCATTTTTTCATTTACAGCAGCAACTTTTACTTTTTCTTCTTCTAAGTAAGTCATTTTCTCTTCATGAGCCACTTCGTCAGCAGGAGCTGCAAAGTTGTTCATCCACTCCATCATACCACCTTTAACTTCTTCTAAAGAAGTAATTGCTGTTTGATATTGAGTTGCAGTAGCAGCAAAATTAGAATCGCTAGCCATCACTGAATCAGCTTTCATAGATTCTAATTGAGCAACTAATCTGTCGTGCTCAGTACCTACTTCACCCATTTTAGCCATTGCATCATCGTGAATTTTCATCACTTCAGTTTTTAATGCTTCTTCTTTTTGTGCGTTTTCTTTAGCAGTGTTATCACATGCTAAAAATTGAAATGCGATTGCGATTACTGCAACCAATGTTAAGATTTTTTTCATTTTTATGTTTATAAATTTGCGCGAAATTAGAATTTTATTTTAAATTCTAATGCTTTGTAGAAATACTTTCAGTATAATTTTCCGTTTCTTTACCAAAGTATTTGATTATTAGGAATAAAACTATTAATCCCAAGGGCATACAAATCCAAGCCGAAAGACCAAAAGCAGCTGGCAAAGTTCCAAATAGTACAGCCACTAAACCTACCGTTAAAGCATACGGCATTTGAGTTTTAACGTGGTCGATGTGATTACAAGAACTAGCCAATGAACTCAAAATAGTGGTATCAGAAATAGGGGAGCAGTGATCACCTAAGACAGAACCTGCAAGTACACTAGCAACTACATTATGAAAAATGTCTAAAGAGGTTTCATAATCTAATCCTGCAGCTTGACTAATGCTCCATGCTGCTGGCATCATTAATGGATATAAAATCGCCATGGTTCCCCAAGATGAGCCTGTTGAAAATGCTACCAAGGCTGCAACTATAAAAGTTATGGCAGGCAATATCCAAGGGCTTATGTTTTCAGATAACAATTGAGTTAAAAAATCAGCGGTATGCAAATCTTCTGTAATATTAGCCAATCCCCATGCTAAAATCAGTATAGAAATAGCTGGGAGCATGGTTTTAAAGCCACTAATTACAGTTTCAATACTTTTTTCTAAATTCATTATTTTTTGAAGAACAGTTAATTGTATTGCAACAACTAAAGAAAGTAAAGATGCCCACAATAGGGCTTTATACGAATCTGCTGCTCCAATAATTAAAGATAACTTACGGCTAATTGATAAGGTGGTATCATTCCAAACTTCAGCGCTCCAACCGGTGTATAATAATCCTATAATAGTTCCAAAGATGATTAAAAATACAGGAATTCCTGCATTGTACCATCTGCTTTTTACACCTTCTATTTTATCTAAGTCTTCAGTGGATCCTTTAATTTGTGATTCATTTTTGGAAACTTCTCCTGTCTTTCTAGCTCTTTCTTCCGCTTTTCGCATAGGGCCAAAATCTTTGTTCATTAAGATTAACATCAAAATAAACAACAAAGTAAAAACTGGATAAAAAGAATATTGTAAGGAGTTAATAAAAGTAGCATAAACTCCTTCATTTAATCCATCTATTGATTTTATACCACTTTCAATATAGCTTAATTCTGCTCCAATCCATGTGGTTACAAACGCAATGGCGGCTATTGGTGCAGCGGTAGAATCAACAATATAAGCTAGTTTTTCTCTAGAAACTCGCATTCTATCGGTTACAGGACGCATAGTATTTCCTACAACTAAAGTATTGGCGTAATCATCAAAAAAGATGGCTACTCCCAATATCCAAGTGCTCAGCTGTGCAGTTTTGGAAGATTTGGCAAGTGGTGAAATCAAATTTACGACTCCTTGCATGCCTCCATTTTTAGAAATTATGGCTACAATAGCACCAATAATCATTGAAAAGAGAATGATAGATACATGACCACCGTCATTGATGGCGTTTAATAAATAAGTATCAATAGTTCTCATAAAACCATAAAGTAATCCAATAGCACCATCACTATAAACGCCAATGACCATTGCCCCAAAAAATACTCCAATTAATAAAGAGGATAAAACTTCTTTAAAAATTAAAGCCATTAATATGGCAATTAATGGAGGTAAAAGTGAGAGCCAAAGAGGAATTGGATGGAGTTCTTTTTCGAAAAGAAATATATCTATTTCAACGTTTTGAATGGATGTTTCTTCAATTTTAAAAGGGATACTTCCTTTACCTGCAACTATTTGCATTTGGTAAGGTTTGCCGTTGTAATACAATGTGTAAGCTCCTGTACTATCAATGTTTAAATTGATATCTATCTTACTTTCAACTCCACTTATGGTATATTTGGGAAAATCAACTTCAATTTTAGAATTCTCTTGCGCTGAAAGATGAGGTGCTAAAAGAAGAAAAATGCAAATTGAAAATAAATACTTCAAGAATGGCTTCATAAATGGAGTTTAATTAGCGTAAATATATAAAAAGCTTTTCAGTGAATTTAAAAAAACATAGGTTAATAATAAAAATTAGTTTTGTAGGGTGAAAGAAAATTTAAAAATTGCAGTAATTGGAGGTGGAGCAGCTGGTTTTTTTGCTGCTATCAATTTGAAAGATTTTTTACCTCAAGCAGAGGTTGTTATATTCGAAAAAACCACTAAAGTTTTATCAAAAGTAAAGGTGAGTGGAGGCGGTAGATGCAATGTTACCCATGCCTGCTTTGATCCTAATGAGTTGATTGAATTTTATCCAAGAGGTAAAAAGGAGTTAAGAGGGCCATTTCATCAATTTATGAGTGGCGATACTATTGAGTGGTTTGCCAATAGGGGAGTGGAGTTGAAAATTGAAGAAGACGGACGAATGTTTCCGATAAGTGATAATTCTCAAGATATAATAGATTGTTTTTTAAATGAATGCAAAATAAAAAAAATTCAAATTGTACTAAAGACAGAAATTAAATCTATTCAAATAAAAACAGATAAACTGCTTTTAGAAATTGAAAATAAGGAAAATCAGTTATTTGACAAAGTAATTATAGCAAGTGGAGGTAATTCAAAACTTTCGGCTTATCAGTGGATTTCTGAATTGGGACATCAAATAATTCCACCAATTGCTTCTCTTTTTACGTTCAATTTATCTAGTTCAAAAGAGAAAAATTCAATTACTCAATTGATGGGTTTATCAGTTCCGCATGCGGTGGTAAAACTTTCAAACAGCCAATTTATTTCCGAAGGACCATTGCTAATTACACATTGGGGCATGAGTGGTCCTGCTATTTTAAAACTGTCTTCATTTGCGGCAACTTACCTTCAGCAAAAGTCATATCAATTTGAATTTGAGGTTAATTGGCTAGGAGATTTAGATTTTGATGAGGTGATAGAATTAATGTTGGAGTATAAGAAGGATCATCCTAAAAGAAATGTATCCAAACATAAGATGGTGGCTGTTCCTAGCAGACTTTGGGATTATTTTATAGAAGAATCGAAAGTAAGAACAACTGCGAATTGGGCAGATTTGAGCAAAAAGGAAATGGAAGATTTAGCCCATATTTTAAACGCTCAAAAATTTAAAGCCAATGGAAAAACTACCTTTAAAGAGGAGTTTGTGAGTTGTGGAGGTGTAGATAATAAAGAGATAGATTTTAAGACGATGCAAAGCAAAATTGTTCCCAATCTCTATTTTGCAGGCGAAGTTTTAAATATAGATGCACTTACTGGTGGATTTAATTTTCAATCTGCTTGGACTACTGCTTATATAGCTGCAAAATCTATTTCGCAGTCTTAATATCTAATTGAATATCAAATAAATACTTTGGATTTTGCCAACTAGAATTGGGAAAAGATTGAAGTTCTTTTTTCGTGAATATAGCACTCAGCGAATCTTTAACTTGATATATTGAAGATCTGTTTTGAGTGGAACTGCCATCTAAAATTGCTTTTAAAATATCCCATCTGATATCTTCCCCATTTTTGGTGTAATCATGCCAAACTATAACTGAATTATCGTCTTTTAAAAGTTTGTAAGCCTCTTTTGTATCGTTTAATACAAAATTATAATGGTGATTTCCATCTACGAATACCACATCCATTTTTCCATAATAGTCAGAAAAATCAAATTTCATGGAATCACCTTTTATATGCTGTATTTTAGGATTATTTTTTGAAAATAATTCATGTTGATTGATATAATCATCTGCTAAACCAACTGATTTCATTTTAGAATTAGAAAGATTAAGAGAATAACAATTTTCGCAAAAATCCGCCACCGCCATTGCACTTTCTCCTCTCCATGTTCCAATTTCAAGATAATTGCAATTTGGTTTTTGTTTGCAAAGGTTTTGAAGTAAAACCATATCCGTGGGAAAACTATTTCCTCCTTGATAAGAATAATTCTTTATCTCAACAGTTTTACTATTAATTAAATCTGCTAAATGAATATAGTCTAATCCATTTTTTAAAGGATATTTTTTAAGAAATTCTTTTTTCCTATTCCACGATGAATCAATTAATTCATTGACTAAAGATGGCTGTTTAAACAGTATAGAAACCGCCTTAATTAACTTAGTAATTTTACTCATTGCTTAAAGTTTCATTTGGTCAATTACTTTTTCAGGAATCAGTAATTTAATAAGTTTAATATCTTTTTTGTTAAATTCTAAGTATTTCCAATTCTTGCCATCATCTGCTGAAGCGGCCATCATGGCTCTCTCAGCATTAATTAGGAATGTATTTTTTTTGGAATTATAAGTCACGTTTTTTTCACCGTAGCTACTTTTAAATTCTTCTTCAAAAAGTCCTGCTTGAGGGCTTAATTCATCATTTATTACTATGGTTATATCTCCTTTGTAAAAAACTTGACAATAAAGTGTGTCTTGATAACTCACAATTTTAGAAATGCTTTTTACTTCTTTAAAATCAGTTTTCATATCCATTCCCATGTCTATAACTTCTTCAAAAGTTGAAATAATAGCACTTTTTGGTGCTAAAGTAAAAAGTCTTGGATTGATATACGCTAAAACATTTTCCCAGTTTCCTTGATTAAATTCATCCAAGTAATTCTTAATATCAGTTTCAAATTGAGATGTATAATTAACAGTTGAATTAGCTGATTCAGTATTGCTTAACTTTTTTGAACTAGTACACGAAGCAAGGGTTAATAAACCAATAATGATAAAAATGTATTTTAATTTCATAATTATTTTTTAATTATTTGCAGTACCATCTCTTTCAATTGAGTCGTGTCATTTTTATTAAAAACATATTGTTTCCAACCTTGTTTTGAATTTTTATTGTAGGCAATCATAATTATTATTGTACTTACGATTAAAGTGATACTACTAGCAACAGCAGCACCATAAACTCCCCATAATTTCACGAAAATTAATGTCAAAATTAGGTTAAGCACAAAGTTAATACAAGAAATAATGGTCAAAACTTTAAATTTCTCTGTCCCCGAAAAATAGTGTCCTAAAATAAGGAATAAATTAAAAGCTAAAATTCCTGGGCTAATTAAAAGGATAATAGTGTGAACGCCTTCAAAACCTGCACCAAATAACCATGTATAAAAAGTTTCGGGAAGTAAGATTAACGGAATAAGAGCTAAAGTTGAAATTAATGTTGTGATTTTGAATAGATTAATAGTTAGCTTTTGATTGTTCGCTTCGCTATTGGTATTCACTATCTTAGAGAATTGAACCAAAGATATACTTCTGCTAATTAACCAGATACTTTCAGCTATGGAAATTGCATTTGAATATACGCCCAACTCAGCTTCACCAATGTAAATATTAATAATGTAATAAGAAATTCTAAAGCTCAAAAAAGACAGAATGTAAGCAGATTGACTTAAAATTCCGTTCTTAAAAAGACTCTTAAAGATCTCAATAAAACTATCTTTTGAATTTTTATCTATCACCTTTGCAACAAAAAAGGTACTTAAAATAAATGCAGATATATAAGTGATGTAAAGTGCAATGATATAGCTATCAATACTTTTTTCTGATTTGATATTCAATAGAAAATAAATCACTCCAAAAAGGATGACGGATTTAAGGATGCTGACAATATTATTTTGTTTGATCTTTTCTTTTCCTATTAAAACTGCCATGTTTGCAGAAGTAAAACCCTCTATCAAACTAAGGATTGCTAAAGGAATAAACCAATTTTTATCAATTCCTAAATCGAAAACTAAAAGGATGAAATAAGTAGAGACTGAAACTAAAATAGCCCAAGAATAAGCGCTAATAAGTAATTGTTTAGTTGATTTTCTAGGACTTAAATAAACTAAGGGAGCTCCTCCAATTAAATTGCTAAATATTAATACAATAGCTATCGTTGTTAAGAGTAAGCTAGCCATTCCTTTTCCTTCAGGACCCAAGCTTTGAGAAAGCAATATAATAACCAAGAAGTTGAGTATTGCCCCTAAAAATTTACTGACAAATGTTCCCGCAATAGCTCTAATCATAATAGTTGTTTATACAACTCAAGGTACTTTTTACCAATAGTTTGATAACTGTATTTTTCCTTAGCATCTTGTTCAATTGCTTTGGCGTCAAAGGTAATTTTTTTATCCATTACAGTTTCTATTGCATTGAGCAATGCTTTTTCGTCTTTAGAAGTAATGAGAATTCCATTTTTTTCGGTAATCATTTCATTGATACCGCCCACATCAGTGGAGATAACTGGCACTCCTGAAGCATGAGATTCTATAATAACACAAGGCAAATTTTCATAATTGCTAAAAAGTATAAATACATCTGCTTCTTTAAAAGTTTCTGCTATTTCAGAAGCATTTTTTGCTCCGTCTAGTTGTAAAAACTTGTTATTTACACCAATTTCTTCTGCATCTTTTTTGAATTGGTCAATATTTAAATCACTAATTACATGAAGTTTGAAATCATTTCTTTTTTCGCTGAGTTTTTTTATGGTTCTTAAAATTCCCTTGCCATTTTTATGTGCTTCTACTAAGGTGCTTATATGTAAAATTTTAAAAGTAGAATTTTGTTGATCTTGCGATTTAAATAAAGAAGTGTTGACTACATTCGGAATAACTTTATAATTTCCTTTAATACCTATTGATTGCATTTCATCCGCTAAATTTTGAGAAACAGGACAGACAAACTGTGCATTTTTTGCAATTAATTGAGAAGCAAACAATCTAAATCTACTCAATTCATGACGCCTTTCTTTTTTATAGATAGTAGCATGCTCTGTTATGATGTAGGGTATTTTTTTAATTTTCTTAGCTAAATAAGCTATTATTCCAACAGGTAAAATAACATTGAGATGAATTAAATCTATTTTTCCATTTGATTGCTCTATCATTTTAATGCCTTTGAAATAATATTTTAAATATGCAAAAACATTTATTCGTTTTTTAGGAAAATAGATGATATAGCCCTTCAAACCGTTATTTTCAATTGGGTCTATTTTTACTTTAGAAATATTTGCTGCTCGAACATGCAATATATTTAAGTCGCAATAAGGCTGAATAGCAATAGCATGTTGCTCCACAAAATTCCCATTTGTAGGTTCAGTTATATTAGGATACCAAGATGAAATTAGTAAGACTTTCAATTATATCTTTTTAGCGATTGTGTTTAATTAAATAGTAAGTCGGCATTATTAAACCACCGATTAATGATTTTAGTATAGCTGCCAAAATAAAAGGTTTTACGCCGTATTGCCAAGCAATGTGAGCATCTTTTAAAATAATTAGACCTAAAAAACCAAATAATAGAATTATAAAGTGACCAATGATAAATGCTAAAAAGCTAAACGGGTAGGTTTTATCCCATTCTTTTTGCTTCAATATACCTACTATCATCACTGCTATCAAAAAACCTATTAAATAACCACCACTTGGCTCAAGAAAATGTTTAAAACCTGAAGCTCCATCAGCAAAAACAGGAAAATTTAAAGCTCCTAAAATAAGATAGATGAGAACTACAATAAAGGACTTCTTGCCACCCAATATGATAGCTAAACTTATAACTACTAAAGATTGAGCAGTAAATGGTATTAGTGAAATTATCTCAAAGCTAATTTGACTGCCTAAAATCAATATAAACAGAGCAAATAGTATTTGAGTAAAAGAAATGAAGTATTTATTCCTCACTGTTGCAACCTTCTGTCTGAGTAATTTTTATATCATTAAACTCTAATTTGAAATTTTCTTTTTCAAAGTCTGCATTGTTTAATTTTTCAGTTTGAAGAATAATGCCATTAATTTTACCTCTGTAAGTTTTGCTGGCTTTCATACAAAAGTCAGTGATTGTATTGGTCTCTTCTAATATACCATCTATGTAATAGTCAGCTTTAAAATTGATCAATGCTGCATAATCATTCTCATTTTTTAGTTTTATTAGAACTACTTTTGGGCTAGACTTGTCAAATAGTTTAGTTCTTTTCCACTTGTAGGATAATTCTACCTGATCTGTCTTAGATTGCACTTCATATTTACATTGAGCAAATATAGATGATGATAGAATTAGCAATAAGCTGATTAATTGTAGTTTTTTCATTTTATTTTTAGTTTTAATTTGTATCAAAATTATATTTAAAGAATGAGAGTTACCAACAAAAAGGATTTAATTAATTGAAAAAAATTATTTAGAAAAGCTATTGATTTTATAAATAATAAATACATATCTTTGCCATCCGAAAAAAAGTAGAAAATTTAATTCAAAATATAATGTCAAGAGTTTGTCAGTTAACAGGAAAGAAAGTGATGGTAGGAAACAATGTTTCTCACTCCAAAACTAAGACGAAAAGAAAATTTTACCCAAACTTATTTACAAGAAAATTCTTCAATGAGGTTACTAACGAGTGGGTAACTTTAAAAGTTTCTGCCTCAGCGATTAGAAACATCAATAAAAATGGATTAGAAGCTTGCATCAAAGAAGCCAAGTTAAAAGGTTTTATGAAGTAAGCTATTTTAAAATATATTTCAAAAAACGTTGTTACCTTAATAGCAACGTTTTTTTTTGCCCTAAAATCATGAAAAATTATATTTTATTTCTTTTAATTGGCTTTACATCAGTAGTTTTCTCTCAAGAAAGTGATTCTTCGCTTTCTCTATATCGTTATGAAAATGATTACTTGACCAAAGAGTTTCATCAAGAAAGAAGGACAGCCTTAAGAGCTGAAATGCCTGAAAATTCTGTTGCAGTTATTTTTGCTAATCCAATTCGTAACCGTTCTAATGATGTTGATTTCGAATACCATCAAGATCCTAACTTTTATTATTTAAGTGGATTTTTAGAGCCTAATGCTATGTTGTTGGTTTTTAAAAATCAAATTGATTTTAATGGTGAGAAAACCGATGAAATTTTATTGATACAAGAAAGAGATATCAGCAGAGAAATTTGGGATGGTAGAAGGTTAGGCCCTGAAAGGGCAGAAAGTTTTTTAGGAATAAAAACAGTTAAACCCAACAAAGAAATTGAAAACTTAAAATTGAATTGGAAAGGTTTTAATGAAATCTTATACATTGATTTAAATGCAAAAAAGTATGATCAAAGTGCTAATAATAGAGATTTAGAAAGTCTAAAAACTCATTTTGAAGCTCAAATAAAGGTTAGAGGAGTAAAATCAAATGCTGATAAATTAGCTGAAATAATGGCTAGATTAAGACAATTAAAATTAAAAGAAGAGTTAATTTTAATGCAAAAAGCAATAGATATTACTTGTGAAGCACAAATTGAATTGATGAAAGCACTTAAAAGCGGAATGACTGAATATCAATCTGAAGCTGTAATTGAATATGTGTTTAAGAAAAAAGGCGCAGAATATCCTGGTTTTCCATCCATTGTTGGAGGTGGCGAAAATAGTTGTGTTTTGCATTATGTTAGTAATCGTAAGAGTTTAGAAAATAACAATTTATTAGTTAGTGATGTAGGAGCAGAATTTCATGGATATACTGCAGATGTCACAAGAACAATCCCTGTAGATGGAAGTTATTCTATTGAAGAAAAAGCAATCTATGATTTGGTTTTGAAAGCACAAAATGCAGGTATAAGAGAATGTAAGGTTGGAAATGCTTTTAGAGCTCCACACAATGCAGCTACAGAAATAATAGCTGATGGCTTAGTAAAGTTGGGTATTATAAAAGATAGAAAAGAGGTTCGAAAATACTTTATGCACGGCACTTCACATTATTTAGGATTGGATGTACATGATTGGGGAACTTATGAAAATTTAGTAGTGGGAAATGTGATAACTGTGGAACCTGGAATTTATATAGCAGCGGGTTCAGATTGTGATCCAAAATGGTGGAATATTGGAGTAAGAATTGAAGATGATATTTTAATTACTGATAATGAGCCCATAAATATGTCTGAAAAAGCTCCCCGAACTACCGAGGACATTGAGGAAATGATGAAAAAGGATAGTAGTTTTTAATTTGAAAAAAAATATATTTATTATTTGTTCCATTAATAGATAATTCATTAAATTTGCACCCTCTATAAAATAGATAGACAATGGCAAAGAAAGGAAAAGGAAACAGAATCCAAGTAATTTTGGAGTGTACAGAGCACAAAGAGACTGGTTTAGCAGGTACTTCTAGATATATTACCACTAAAAACAGAAAAAATACTCCTGAAAGAATGGAGTTGAAAAAATACAATCCGATCATGAAAAGGATGACGGTACATAAAGAAATTAAGTAAAAAAAATAAGTTATGGCTAAGAAAGTAGTAGCATCTTTACAGAAAGCAGGAAGTAAGGGATATACAAAAGTAATTAAAATGACTAAGTCTGATAAGACTGGTTCTTATGCTTTTAAGCAAGAAATTATTCCAAATGATAAAGTAAGCGATTTCTTCTCTAAGAAGTAATACGTTTTTAAAATACATTTTTAATTAGCTTCTTTCATTTCGGGGGAAGCTTTTTTTATATACGCTTATGGGTTTATTCGATATTTTCTCGAAAAAGAAAAAGGAACACTTGGATGAAGGGTTGTCAAAAACGAAAGATAATTTCTTTGGTAAACTCAGTCGTGCTGTTGTCGGTAAATCAAAAGTAGATGATGAAGTACTCGATAATTTAGAAGAAATATTAGTTACTTCTGATGTAGGTGTTAATACTACCTTAAAAATTATTGAGCGAATTGAAGCACGTGTTGCGAGAGATAAATTTGTAAATACTTCGGAGTTAAATGCTATTTTAAATGAAGAAATTGTTGCCTTATTAGCGGAGAATAATACTTCTGATTATACAGAATTTTCAGTTCCAAAAGACAAAAAGCCTTATGTTATAATGGTTGTGGGTGTTAATGGAGTAGGTAAAACGACTACTATTGGCAAACTGGCTTATCAACTAAAACAGTCGGGACATAAAGTTGTTTTAGGAGCTGCAGATACTTTTAGAGCAGCAGCTGTTGATCAATTAAAAATTTGGGGAGAAAGAGTAGATGTTCCTGTTGTTACACAAGGAATGGGAGCCGATCCTGCTTCTGTAGCTTTCGATTCTTTGCAATCTGCTATTAGTCAAAATGCAGATGTAGTTATAATAGATACTGCCGGAAGATTACACAACAAGATAAACTTGATGAACGAGTTATCCAAGATTAAAAAAGTAATGCAAAAACTCGTACCTGATGCGCCACATGAAATTTTATTGGTTTTAGATGCTTCTACAGGTCAAAATGCATTTGAACAAGCAAAGCAGTTTACATTATCAACTGAAGTAAATGCTTTGGCATTGACAAAATTAGATGGAACAGCCAAAGGTGGAGTAGTAATAGGAATTTCAGATCAATTTAAAATTCCTGTGAAATACATAGGTATTGGCGAAGGAATAGAACATTTGCAAGTCTTTAATCGCAAAGAATTTGTAGATAGTTTGTTCAACGATTAAATCAAAAAGATAGTTTAGATATAGATAGAGTGAAACACCTCTTGCTTTTTATAAAGTGAGAGGTGTTTTTTTTATTGATTAAACACTTATTAAAAAAAAAGGGAATGAGGTTTATTATCTAAATAGCAAAACACAACTTTTAATAGCTTATATTATAAAAGAATAAATAGAAATCACAACCTAAGTTATGCTTTCTATTTATCTTTCAATTTGATAATTAAATTATGATAAACTAAATAGCTCTTTTGTTTTGCTTGAAATTATTTACTTTCTTAAGTAGAATAAAAAAGAAAACTAAGGAAATTAAAAAAACTATTAAATATCCTTTAGTTATATTTGATAAAATGTTATCTATAATATCTGCATATAGCAAACCCATACTCATTGCAAATGAATAGCCTAAAAGTAAGCCAAAAATTACGAAGCTAAAAATTAGTAATTTGTTTTTAATATTTTTCATAATTCAAATATATTAAAAAATTAGCAATGTACTGCAACTCCGATACCACCTACAGATCCACAGACTGAACATGAAAGGGAAAGAACCATTGAAACTGCACAATCTTTATATTACATTCAGAAGTTTGTACGTCATTCTAAAAATTCACAAAATATCATTAAAGGATTTCTTTTCTGATAATTTATAAGCCATTCATTTTTGTTTTATATTCGTAAAAAATATAATCCATGAAAAATCAATTTCAATTCCTTATAATAATAGTATTTTTATTGAGTTCCATTGCTACTTATGCACAATTGACTGTAGTTCAATATAAATTGGATAATGGATTAACAGTAATTCTAAATCCTGATAAAAATCAAAACGATATTTCGGGAGCTGTAGCCGTTAATACTGGAAGTAAAAATGATCCAATAACTGCCACTGGAATCTCACATTATTTAGAGCATTTATTGTTCAAGGGAACTACACAATTAGGGACTTCTAATTATCCTGAAGAAAAAAAACACTTAGACTCTATTTATTATTTCTATGACTTGTTGGGGCAAACTACTGACGATAAAACTCGCGCTAAAATTCAATTGCGTATCAATCATCATTCTGTGGAAGCTAGTAAATACGCTATGCCCAATGAGTTTGATAAATTATTGAAGTCGATTGGTAGTACTGGAATAAATGCTTCTACGAGTAATGACTTGACTATTTATTATAATACTTTTCCTTCTCAACAAATTCAAAAGTGGTTAGATATTTATGCAGAACGTTTTCAAGATCCTGTTTTTCGATCTTTTCAATCAGAATTGGAAGTAGTTTATGAAGAGAAAAATTGCTCCATGGACAATATGCAAAATAGAGTAATCGAAGCATTTACTAAAGAGTTTTATAAAGGTCATCCTTATGGCGATAAAACAACTATTGGAACTATTGAACATCTTAAAAATCCATCTTTGAACAAAATGTATGCTTACTTTAAGGAGTATTATGTTGCCAACAATATGGCGTTGATTCTTTCAGGAAATTTTGATGTAGAGATAATTAAACCTTTTATAGAGAAAACTTTCGGAAATATAAAATCAGGTAAAGTTCCCAATTTGAAAATTGAAAATCCAAGAGCTTTTAATGGCAAAGAGATTATAAAAGAGCGTATTACTCCAATTAAAGTGGGGATTTATGGTTTTAGAACTGTTCCATCTTTCCACAAAGATGAAGCAGCACTTAATGTGGCAAGTTATTTATTGCAAAATGAAGCAGGTACAGGTTTCATTGACGAATTAGCTAACAAAAATAAGATAATGATGGCTTTTTCATACACAGAACCTTTAGATGAGGCCGGAAGTCAAGTGTTTGTTCTTATTCCCAAGGTTTTTGTACAATCGTTTAAAAGTGTAGAAAAATTATTATCTCAACAATTAAATAAATTAAAAGAGGGAAAATTTTCTGATAATCAGCTTGAAGCGATAAAGAATGAAATCTATAAAGACAATCAATTAGCTATTGAATCTGCTTCAAATCGAGTTTACTTAATGGCTAATGCTTATAGAGCAGGTTTGAGTTGGGAACAATTCATCCAAAAAATAGAATCGGTCGATAAAGTGACCAAAGAAGATGTGCAAAGAGTTTCTAAGCAGTATTTTGGAGATAATTATTTAGCATTTAGATCAAAAACAGGCTTTCCAAAAAAGAAAAAATTAGAAAAACCTCCTTTTGAACCTTTACAAATTGATCAAAATCAAGAATCGATATATGGGAAATATTTTGATTCCATTCCTGAAGAAGAAGCCAAAGAAAGGTATATCAACTTCTCAACTGATTTAAATGTATTTAATTTGGCTGATAGTAGTCAATTGTTCGTTGTAAGGAATCCTGTAAATGATATTTATGAATTGAAAATCAACTTTCGTAAAGGAGAACAAAGTGAGAACAGATTGGAGCCTTTATCAGTATTTATGCAAAATGCATTTCCAAAAGGAAAATCTTTACAATCATTTAAAGAAGAATTTGGTGTATTTGGATCTAATATTAATTTTAGTTCATCTCCACATAATTTTACCATTACCTTAACTGGAATTGAAAAAAATATGACTGAATTAATCAATCAGTTAAATTTGTTAATTGCTTATCCTGAAATTGATGAAAATGGGATAAAAGCTTTAAATAATGCATTTAAAACTGGAAGGAAACAAGAAGAATTGGACGGATTTTTAATTGCGAAGGCAATGATTCAGTATGGCTTGTATGGTAATAGTTCCGTTTTTAAAAATCGTTTATCACTTTCTGAAATATCTAATTTAGATCAACAAGCTTATTTGGATACATGGAATGAAGTGATGCGTCATGCAGTTTCTATTCATTTTACTGGTAAAATGCAAGGGGCTGATTTAAAGAGTTTATTAGAAGAAAATTTAGCTTTAAATTATAATGGATTGTCTGAGGATGTTTACAATTTTCCTTTAATTGATCGAAATGAAAATGAGGTTTTAGTCATTGATAACAAACGGTTGGTTCAATCACATTTATTTTTCTTAAAAAACTCAACTCCTTATGAAAATGATAAATATGCCGTTAAAAATGTCTTCAATCAATATTTTGGAGGTGGCTTTAGTGGAATTTTAACTCAAGAAGTACGAGAATATAGATCATTAGCCTATTCATCATCTGCCAAATATGATTATAATTTTACTAATCCTCCTCAAGGATATTTTTACACTTATATAGGAACTCAAGCAGATAAAACAAACGCTGCAGCTACTTTAAGCTATAATTTGATTCAAGAAATGCCTAAAAAGCCTGAACGCTTTGAATTACTGAAAAAGAATGTAATTTTAAGTAAACAGTCAGATTATCCAATCTTTAGAGATCTCAGTAAAACGGTGGAGTACTATCAATTGATGGGATTTAATCAAGATCCGAATGAAATGGCAAGTAAGGATTATGACCAACTTACTTTTGATAAATTACTGTCTTTTTATCAAAAGGACATTCAACCAATGTCCACTTTTTTAGGGATTCATGGAGATTTGAAAAAGTTTAATTTAAATGATTTGGAACAAATTGGAAAAGTGAGAAAGATTAAACGAGAGGAAGTTATACAGTTTTAAAGATAGAAATAAAATTGAAGACATCTATGTTGTTTTTTTTTCAAAAAAATTACGTTTGTATAGGAGGAACACGATGTGTAATTGCATATTTCAATATTTTGATCAAATCTGGATTGGAAATGTAGGCTTCCCATTTTTAGTACGGTTCTAAATTATAAATTATTTTTATTAATTAAAACTTCTTGGCTGAAGTGTAGCGCAGCGGAACTGAAGCCAAGAAGTTTTTGTTTTTTATACATTAACGGACTTATACCTCCTAATGAATCGTGAGGTCTTTCTTCATTATAGTCTTTTACCCATTTATCAGTTTGTTTTCTAACATCTTCTAATGTTTCAAAGAGATAACAATCTAGTACTCCATTTCTAAATGACTTATTAAATCGTTCAATAAATGCATTTTGTGTTGGCTTACCCGGCTGGGTATATTTAAATTCTATTTGATTCATTTTACTCCATTCTTGAGATAATTGTGCAATAAATTCAGGTCCATTATCCATTCTTATTTTTTTAGGTTTTCCATATTTATTAATTAAGTGTTTTAATACCCAGACTACTCTGTTGCTTTTGATTGAATAATCTGTCTCTATAAATAATACTTCTCTGTTAAAATCATCGATAACATTGAATGACCTAAATTTTCTTCCATTTTCTAATACATCATGTACAAAATCAATACTCCAAGTTTGATTAAATTCTTCTGGTATAACTAAAGTCTCTTTAACTCTTGCAGGTAATCTTTTCTTTGCCTTTCGTCTCATTGGTAATCCCATTTGCTTATAAACTCTGTGTAGGCGCTTATGATTTACCAAAACAGATTTATTGCGTAAACGGTTATAGCACTTCCAAAAACCCTCTCTTGGATGTAAAATACTTAACTGCGTTAACTGATCTGTTAACAAAGAATCATCTTTAATACTACGATAATTTAAATTACTTCGACTCGTCCTCAATAAACGACACGCCTTGCTTGTGCCGTTTGGATAGATAGTCTTTAATTCATTTACAATCTCTCTTTTGTGGCAAGGCGCTAAAGCTTTTTTTCAATAATATACTTAGCCATATCAAGTTCTAAAGCAAGGTCTGTGTACATCCTTTTTAACTTAGAGTTCTCTTCTTCAAGTTGCTTTATTTTCTTTAGCTCACTAGCTTCCATGCCACCATATCGTTGTCGCCATTTATAAAAAGTTGGCTTCGACACTCCATGCTCTCGAGATATCGTTTCTACATCTTTGCCTAAATCAAATTCTTTTAGAATTTTGGCAATTTGGGTCGGGGAAAATTTACTCTTTTTCATATTACAGTTTTAAAATTACAAATTCTATTTTTAAACTGTACTAATTTTGGGGGAGCTTACAGAAACACCTTTCATTGATTTTACTTTAAAATGATAAATTTATGCAATTTTATTTATGGTTAACTTGTCTTGGGATAAGAAATATATCTAATTTTTAGCAAATTGAAAAAATAATTTAAAGTGTATTTCTTATTCAATTAAGGTCTTAAAATAGATTTGAATTTGATGTCTTTATTCCAACCCTTACAGTGTAATCTATCCTGTGAAGCAAGATATTTATAGAGTATTCTTTAAAATATTCATCTACAGCTTTTCTACAACCTTCCCAATGACCGTAATCGTCAATAATCAAAACTCCATTTTCTTCTAGTTTAGGATACAAATAATTTAATTCATGTTTGGTAGATTCATACCAATCAGTATCTAGTCTAAGAAGTGCTATTTTTTCTTGAGGAATTTGATTAGGAATTGTATCCTCTACTTTTCCTTTAATAAAAGTTATATTGCCTTCAGGATAGCTTGTTAATCCTATATTGTTTTGTACATCAGATAGATTTGCTAAGCACCATACAGATTCTTCCTTATTATTTTCATTATCCTTTAGTAAATTAGATGCCTTAATTCCTCTTAAGTCTAAATCAATATTGGTGGGTTCAGACATACCTTCAAATGTATCATATAAGTATATTTTCCTATCAGTTATATGTCTATTGTGAAGCATTTTTGCAATCAACATTGAACTTCCACCTCTCCAAACACCACATTCTACAAAAGAACCTTTAATATCATTTGACAATATATAGTTTACAGAGCAAAATAATGAATACATAGACTCTACATTTGTCATAGTATAAGGCTCACAAAGTTCATAGATATCCCAAAATTCATCACTCTTAATATCTGAATAAGGCACTTTACTTTTATCTATTTTTTTAACAGAGTAGCCTAACGTATTGAATATTTTTTTTAAGATCTTTTTCATCTATGGATTTAATAATTATTTAGAAGACATCTAAGTTATAAAATATTTGTTTGAATCTTTATTTAAAGTTAAAAGAATACAAATCCTCAAGTTGGTCGATTTATGAACTTTAGATGTGTCTGTTTTTCTGTAATTTTGTGCTCTACAAAAATTCTATGAAGACAAAAACATTAAAGAAAAATAAAATCAATGTAGTAACTCTAGGTTGCTCCAAAAATATATTCGATTCAGAGGTGATGATGAATCAGTTGAAAGCGAATAATTTTGAAGTAGAACATGAGGCAAAACAAGATGATTCTGAAATTGTAATTATCAATACTTGTGGTTTTATTGACAATGCTAAACAAGAATCTATTGATACTATTTTAAGTTATGTAGATGCTAAAAAAGATGGAAGAGTTGATAGAGTTTATGTAACGGGATGTTTGTCTGAAAGATATAGGGAAGAATTGCAATCAGAAATGCCCGAAGTGGATTCATTTTTTGGGACAAGAGAATTACCTAGATTACTTAAGACTCTAAAAGCTGATTATAAACATGAATTAGTTGGCGAACGATTATTGACTACGCCTAATCATTTTGCTTATTTCAAAATTGCAGAAGGTTGCGATCGACCTTGTTCATTTTGCGCTATTCCGTTGATGCGTGGTAAACATGTTTCTACTCCTATAGAACAATTAGTTAAAAGTGCTCAATCATTAGCAGCACAAGGAGTAAAAGAATTGATTCTGATTGCCCAAGATTTAACTTATTATGGTTTAGATATTTATAAGAAAAGAAACTTAGCTGAACTATTGAGAAATCTTTCAGATGTAGAAGGTATTGAGTGGATTAGATTGCATTATGCTTTTCCAACAGGTTTTCCTGAAGATGTTTTGGAAGTGATGCGTGAAAGGGATAATATTTGTAATTATATAGATATTCCATTGCAACATATCAGCGATTCTGTTTTAAAATCAATGCGAAGAGGTACTACCAAAGCAAAAACAACAGCTTTAATTAATAAATTTAGAGCTGAAGTTCCCAATTTAGCGATTAGAACTACATTAATTGTTGGTTATCCTGGAGAAACTGAAGAGGATTTCGAAGAAATGTTACAATGGGTAATAGAAAGTAGATTTGATCGATTAGGAGCATTTACTTATTCTCATGAAGAAAATACACATGCCTACAATTTGGTAGATGATGTACCTCAAAAAGTAAAAGAAGCAAGAGCTGAAAAAATAATGGATGTTCAATCCGCAATTTCCTTTGAGCTAAATCAAATGAAAGTTGGGAAAGAATTTAAAGTATTAATAGATAGAGTAGAAGGTGAATATTTTATTGGTCGTACAGAGTTTGATTCTCCTGAGGTTGATAACGAAGTACTTATTAGTAAAAAAGATCATTTTGTAAGAGTTGGCGACTTTGTTCAGGTAAAAGTTAAAGCAGCTGATCATTTTGATTTGTATGCAGACCCAATTTCTTAATAGATATGCAGTTTCAATCAATTCCATTTAAAGATACAGGTTATTTTTCTAAAATTATTGTTGATTATTTAGCTCAATCAGAGCGTATTCAACCTTTTTATAAAGATTATCCAACTATTGAAAGTTTTAAGGAATTTATTGAATCAAAAAAACAACAAACAATAGATAGAGAACTACTTGTTAATGAACTTAAAGAGCAGTACAAAAACTCAGGAATAAAAAAGGCCGATGCAACTTTTGCAAATATTGAGCTTTTAAAAGATGCTAAAACATTTACGATTACTACTGGTCATCAATTAAATTTATTTAGTGGACCGTTATATTTTATATATAAGATTGTAAGTGTAATTAATCTATGTCAGCAACTTAAGAAAGCTTATCCTGAATATAATTTTGTTCCCATGTATTGGATGGCAACTGAAGATCACGATTTTGCCGAAATCAATCATTTTAATTTCAAGGAACATCAAATTAAATGGGATTCAAAGCAAAAAGGAGCTGTTGGTAGATTTAATTTGCAAGGGTTAGATAAAGTTTATCAAGAATTTGAAGCATTATTAATTGATTACAATGAAAATAGCACCTTTTTAAAAGAGTTATTTCAAAAGGCTTATTTAAAGCAAGATAATTTAGCCAATGCCACAAGAGTATTAGTTCATGAATTATTTTACGATAAGGGATTAGTAATTATTGATGGAGATAGTGATGGTTTAAAAGCCGAAATGGTAGCTATTTTTAAAGAGGAGTTATCGACTGAAATTTCATCCCATTTAATAGAAAAAACCAATCAAAAGTTAGAGGATCATTATAAGATTCAAGTCAATCCAAGAGAAATAAATTTATTTTACCTGGCTGATGGATTAAGAGAAAGAATTTTAAAGAAAGATGGGAACTATTTTGTAAACAATACGGAATTAGAATTTTCAGGAAAGGAATTTTTTGAATTACTTCAAAATCAGCCATCAGCTTTTAGCCCAAATGTTGTTTTACGACCTTTATATCAAGAAAAAATTCTTCCGAATTTAGCCTATATTGGAGGTGGAGGAGAATTAGCGTATTGGTTTCAATTAAAATCGGTTTTTGAGCATTTTAAAGTTCCATTTCCTGCACTTATTTTAAGAAATTCTGCTGCTTTCTTGGATAATAAGGAAACTAAAATTTTTGAAGGTTTACAAATTAGTCTTCAAGAGCTTTTTAAACCAACAGTTGATTTGATCAAACATATTATATCAAGAGATTCAGAAGTTGATTTAAGTTTAGAACAAGAGAAAATAAAACTAGAATCTGCTTATAAAGATATAATTGATAAAGCTAAAAAATTAGATGTAACATTAGTTCCACATTTTGAAGCTTCTCTAAAAAAGCATTTGAAACAGTTGGAGCATGGAACTAAGAAGCTTATTAGAGCTGAAAAACGAAATAAAAAGGAATTGATTCAAAAGATTGAAAAATTAAAAGGGTCGCTTTTTCCTAATGGTGGACTTCAAGAAAGAAATCAGAATTTCTCAGCTATTTACTATCATTATGGTGCAGAATTCATAGAGGAACTGTATCAACATTTTAATTTGCCGTCAGAGGATTTTTCTTTATTTTTAGATCAGTAGTATACGATTTTTTTTTCTGTAGCTAAATCTTTTGCACACCACGGATTCTCACAGATTCACACAGACTTTTCATCACTTATTTTATGCCTATTTTGTTTCATGATGAACAGATAGCGAAAAATATAAAGATTGATTATTTATCTTTTCATCTAGGGTAATCTAATTTATCTGTGGTCAAATCTTTTGTATGCTAAGTATTCTCAAAGATTTCCACAGATTTTTCATTACTTATTTCATGCCTATTTTGTTTCATGATGAAAAGATAGTGAAAAATATCAAGATTGATTACTTATCTTTTTATCTGTGTTAATCTGAGTTATCTGTGGTAAAATTTTATGTATGCTATGGATTCTCACATTATAACTCTACTTATTCCTTTCTTCATATCCTGGACATTAAAATTAATTAGCAAACCCAATTTCAATCCTGATAGTTTCAAATATGTCATTAACTGCGCTTTGTGAACTGGTGCAATACTCTCAACAGATTTTAATTCAAGAATTATCCGTTTACTTACTAATAAATCAATTCTATATCCTGCTTCCAACTTTATACCACCATAAATAACAGGTAGCGATTTCTGCCTTTCTACTATCAAACCTTCTTTAATTAATTCGTATTCTAAGCAAACTTCATATGTTGATTCTAAAAGTCCTGGACCTAGTTGGGTGTGAACTTTATAAATACAACCTATAATTTTATAGGATATATGGTTTAATTCTTCTATGTCTTCTCCCATGCCTTTTTTTCATTTTTCAAAGTACAATATAATTCATTTTTTTTAAATCTATAATCCTGCCAAATATAAATAGATAGTTGGTTTCTTTTATCTGATTAAATCTAGGTTATATAAAAAGAGATCTTTTATTAAACACTGATTTTACAGATTTTTGCACTCATTTATCTTCCTATTTCTGTAGCTGTAAGTTTTTATTCAACTCAAGTTCTAACACCGTTATCTTTTGCTACTGTGAGTAATTTGAATAGTAAGAATAGAGAAATAGTAATACCTAAGAAAATTATGTATTAAATTATCATATACCTAAGAATATTATGTATATTTGCCTTATGTATTCATCAGAACTAATTAAAGGAACATTAAAAACCATCGTTTTGAACTTGCTAAAAGAACAGGGGAGAATGTACGGTTATGAAATTACCCAACGGGTAAAAGATTTAACAAACAATAAAATTCAAATTACAGAAGGGGCGTTGTATCCTACTTTGCACTCATTAGAGAAATCTGGTGAGCTGGAAACAGAAAAGGAGTATTTGGGAAAGAGAGTGAGGAAGTACTACACACTCACAGTGCAAGGCCAAATTACTACAAGTCAAAAAGTTAATGAATTAACTGAATTTATGCAAACTATGAAGTTTTTGTTAGATCTAAAACCCAATACTGGAAATGCGTAACGTAACCGATGAAGAAGTTACTTTTATTGATCATGATTTAACAGTACGTGGAATTGTTTTGGAGGAGCTACGAGACAATTTGATCGATCACATTTGCTGTATCATTGAGCATGAAAGTCAACAAAATGAGGACTTTTCTAAGTGCTATGAAAGAGTATTGCCCCAATTTTTTAAGAAAGAATTGCAGGAAATACAAACTGAAACAGATTATTTACTAAAATTTAAAAATTTTTATACAATGAAAAAAATCATGAATATTTCAGGAATAAGTACGGTGTTTCTTATTCTTGTAGGCGCAATTTTAAAAACGCTGCACATGCCTGGAGCAGCTGTTGTTTTTATTTTAGGTGGATTTACTTTTGCCTTTCTATTTCTCCCAATTTTAATCATTATTAAGTTTAAAGATGATGAATCTAATACAGATAAAATTGTATTTAGTTTTGGTTTATTATTAGCTATGGCAATTGCTATAGGGTTTATCTCTAAAGTAATGCATTGGCCTGGTGCAAATATATTGATGTATGCAGGCACCATCATTTTTACTATACTTTATGTGCCAATCTATTTTTTTACGCGAATTCGACGTCCTGAAATTAAATTTAATACAATCATCAATTCAGTAATAATGTTAGCCTTTGGTGGAATTCTATACTCTTTATTTGATTTAAGTTATAGTAGAACTTACGAAAGTCAAATGCAGGAAATTCAATACTACTTACACGATAATTCAGTTCGTTTATTTGAAACAAATGAAGAATTATATGCTGTTCTGACAATAAATACTCAGTCTAAAGATTTACGTAGTATCACATCAACTGTTAACAATAATCTAGAAAAGATGGTTGAATTAATTAGAAAAAGGAATAATACAAATGGACTGAATTCAGCAGTTCCTGAATTAATGACTTCTATTGATAACTACAATACATATTTGAATTCATTAAATAATTCATCAATAAAAATAATTGACAACAGTGGTTTGAAAGTAATAGAAAAAATTAACAGTGATTTAGCTATGAATGTGTTGGCAAGAATACAGCAACAATTGGCTGTGAACGAAAATGTTTTTTTATCGAAGCAAGTAGCTGCGAAGTAAAACCATTTATTTAGTAAACAATTTAGAGCTTTCAAGGGTGTGACCTTGGAAGCTTTTTTTATCCGTGTATCGTCTCCGATTTTCCGTAATTTTTGATTACTTCACCTTCAAATTCAATTAAATCTGCCCATCTCTGGTCTACATTTACTTCCTTTCCATATTTGCGAGCAAAAGTAATAAAAGTAGTATAGTGTCCTGCTTCTGATATCATTAAGTCGTGATAAAATTTAGATAACTTAGGGTCTTTGATTTCTTGCGAAAGTAACTTGAAACGCTCACAACTTCTTGCTTCTATCATGGCTGAAAATAATAGACGATCTACCAAAGCTTGCTGACGATTACCCCCTTTATTCATAAACTTATACAGTTCATTTACATAACTGTCTTTTCTTTCTCTGCCTAAAGTAAATCCTCTTTCTTTTATGATTTCATGCACCATTTCAAAGTGTTCTAATTCTTCTTGTGCTAACTTTATTAAATCGGTAACCAAATCAGTTAATTCAGAGTTATTAGTTACAATAGTGATGGCATTTGTAGCTGCTTTTTGCTCGCACCAAGCATGGTCTGTTAGAATTTCTTCAATGTTTGATTCGACTATATTAACCCATCTTGGGTCAGTTTCTAATTTTAATCCTAGCATATAATTTATTGATTATAAGGTTACTAATTAAGAAGTTGTTTGTTAAAATAAGTAACCTACTTTCATATTTAATGGGATACTTATAGAATTAGTAAAGCCTCTTAAATTAGAATTTTCATAAAAATCCTCAATCGGGAAGAAATCATTTCTTCTATAAATTTCTACTGCATTATCTAAAGTGAGGTCTTTGTATTTTACATCTCTAAATCTTAATCCCAAACCTGCGTAAAAATTAAAAACAAAGCTTCCCACCACTTTTTGATAACCCACCAAAAAATTAGTAGTATAGGTCTGTTTAATTACAGTGATGCTATCTTGAAATAAAAAGGATCGATCAGTATCTAAGAAACTTCTAATTTCAGGATGATTACTATTTAAATAATCAAAATTCATAGCTACATAAGTTCCTGCGAATGTTTGGTTTAAATAATATCGACCTTCTACAGTGGCTGTAAAACCTGTCCTATCTGAAATAAAATAATCGTAGTTTCTGCGAAACGGTACTGGCATTAAATAACCACCTGAAATTTGTAATGAAATGTTTTTTGACAGTAATCTTTCGTAAGACAATTCTAACCTTGGATTAAAGAGCCCTATTGCCTTTAATGGAGTTAATTTTAAAGAATTCTTTGCATTGATTAACTTAGGGTTGTAAATGTTGTAATCATAGTAAATGCTAGACGCATCATTCATATCTACGGAAATATTATTAGGATAATCAAATCGCTTTGGACTAGACATATCTACTAAAAATCCAGCGCTAAACGGAGAAAGAAAATTGAGCCAATAAGAAAATGAAAGCTGAGAATAAACGGAAATAGTTTTTTCTAAACTATCATTATATAAAGTAATAGATATATTTTTTTCGCCTCTTTCAACCACTACAGTATGTTCCATTAATAATTTATTAATAGAATCATTATCAACCACAACCTTTACAGCTTCATTACTTTTTATATTGACAATATCAATTCGTTTATTGAATAAAGTACTACAAGAAGTTATTGTGAAACAGAGAATTAATGCAAAAAATAGTGTTTTCATAAGTTTTATAAAAGTAATTATTTTTATTTACCAAAATCAATTCTAAATTTCCATACCAATGCAGTGGCTCTGATTACCATCCAAACGATAAAAGCTAACCATATACCGTAAATTCCCCAACCTAAGTATTGACTAATATATAAAGTAGGAATAAATCCTAAAAATGTAGCGGATAGTAGCACATTTCTGAGGTATTTCATTTTGCCCATCCCTTTAAAAATTCCATCGTAAATAAATGCAATAGAATTAATTGGCATACCTAAGAGAATCAAAAAGAAAAAGCTATTAAAAACATTTAAAACTGCTAATTCTTTACTAAAAATCTTTCCGAATGAACTATAAAAAATTATTCCAACCACTATTAATAAACATGCTACCATTAAACCATAATTGAGGCAACGCTTTGCTAAAATTTTAAGCAATTCAAAATCTTTTGCACCATATAATTTACCTCCTAATATATTTCCTGCGGAGGCGTACCCATCCAAGAAAAAGGCGGAAAATAACCATATATTTATTGCTATTGTATGCGCTGCTATAGTTACTTTTCCAATATCTGTAGCTACTCTCACCGCCAAAATAAAAGCAATGTTTAACGCTAAAGTTCTCACAAATAGGTTAGCGCTCATTAAGGCCAATTTCTTAATTTCAGGATGAATTGGTAGCGAAAATTTGAGTGATAGTGAAGTCTTTTTTACAAGAAATAAATAGGCAAGAACTGCCATAATTAGCTGCGCAATTAAACTTGCCCAAGCAGCTCCTTCAATGTGCATGGGTTCAATAATATTCGGAATACCATACACAAATGCAAAATCTAAAATAACGTTAGTAGCTGCACCAACTATTGCAATTATCATTGTCCACGAAGTATTTTGCAATCCCCTAAAAATTCCAAAAATGGCAAACGTGAATAAGGTTAATGGAAATCCCCAAACTCTTATGCTGTAATATTGGATACAATATTCTAAAATTTGCCCTTTAGCATTTAATAGCTTAAAAATGGGTTCGATAAAAAAGGCAGTTGACAATAAAACAATAATCGATATCAGTAAATTAAAGTAAATTGCTTGAGCAGGTAATGTTTTGATATCTATTAATTTATTAGCTCCTACATGTTGGGAAATGATAGCAGAAATAGCACTTCTTGTTTGACCTAATATCCAAATAAGCATCGAGAGAAATGCTCCAACAATACCTACTGCTGCTAATGCTTCAGTGGAATTAGTATCTAAATTTCCTACTACTGCTGCATCCGTTGATGATATAATAGGTTCGGCAATACCAGCTAAAAGTGCAGGAATAGCTAAACGATTAATATTTTTAAAGCTTATATCATGACGAATCATTCTGCAAAGTAAGTTGTTTTCAAATCATTTAAAAACAAAAAAAGGGACTCCCTTTCGGAAATCCCCTCAAACTTAAAACTATTCTATTATAATACAGGTAATAAAACTTGATCAACAGCATGAATAACGCCATTTGTTCCTTGCACATCAGTGACAATAATATCCACTTTTCCTTGTGTAGTATTAGTTGTTTCTAATTGAGCACCATTCATTAAATCTACTGTTAAAGTAGAACCTGCTATAGTTGTAATACTTTGTCCCTGTGTTAGCTGACCTGCTTGAACGTTTGCTCCTGCTACCACATGATATTCTAGAACTTTAGCTAGTGTAGCTGTAGGAATATCGTTTAAAGTATTCCAAGATGGATTAGAATTTAATAATGCAGTAAAAGCAGCATTAGTGGGAGCGAAAATTGTAAAAGGACCAGTTCCACTTAATGTACTTACATAAGTAAAACTACTATCTGCTGTTAATGCAGCCACTAAAGTTGAAAAGCGATCATCATTTAATGCAATTTCTACCACATTTTTAGGAGTGATTACCGCATTTATTACATGAATTACACCATTTGAAGCCATTACATCAGCAGCAATAACTGTTGCATTGTTGTTAATTTTAACACCATTATCAGTTTCTAAAAATAAACTTGTACTCGTTCCATTAGGACCTGTTTTATTTAAAGTAGCAGCATAACTATCATTAGTTATATCTGCAGAATTAACTTTAGAACCTAAGACATGATATAATAAAACATTAGTTAATGTTGTTTGGTCTATATCTGAAATTCTATTCCACGCATTGTTTGATGCTAATAAATCAACAAATGCTTGATTGTCGGGAGCAAATACTGTGAAAGTTCCTGTTCCTTGGAAAGTGGAAACTAATCCTGCTTCAGAAAGTGCCACCACTAAACTATCCAATCTATTATCGGCTATTGCTAGCTCAGCAATATTCTTAGTTACTGAAGGAGTTGTAGGTGTTGTTACATCATCTTCTTCCTTACATGCAATTAGTGAAATACTCGTTATTAATACTGCCATTAGCAGCTTGTTTAAATTTTTCATGATTCTTTGTTTTAGTTAGAATTATTTTAAATTTAACAATGAACTTAAAGTTTTGTTCATTAAAATAGGTTAATTGTTAAACAAAATATTAGGTTTTATTTTTCTGATTTTGTAAATTCTTTAAAATTGCCTTAACCTAGGGTGATAGATGATAAAAATGCGTACTATTGAAAAAGAGAAATTTTATGAAAACAAAAGAAGAAATTGTTGAAAATTGGCTACCAAGATACACAGGAACACCTATTGATGAATTTGGAGAATATATTTTATTGACCAACTTTAGCAATTATGTTAAAATGTTTGCTGATGAATTTAATGTAGAAATTAAAGGATTAGCTAATCCTATGCAAACGGCTACTGCTGATAATATTACTATAATCAATTTTGGTATGGGCAGTCCGATGGCAGCTACAGTTATGGATTTATTATCAGCTGTAATGCCCAAAGCAGTTTTGTTTTTAGGAAAATGTGGTGGACTCAAAAAGAAAACTCAAATTGGGGATATGATCTTACCCATTGCTGCCATAAGAGGCGAGGGGACAAGTGATGATTACATGCCACCTGAAGTTCCTGCTTTACCTTCATTTCGACTGCAGCGCTCCGTTTCCTCTATGATTAAAAAGCATGAAGTAGATTATTGGACAGGAACTATTTATACAACTAACCGCAGAGTGTGGGAACATGATGAGGAGTTTAAAAATTACTTGCGTGAAATTAGAGCAATGGGTATTGATATGGAAACTGCTACCATATTTACAGTAGCTTTCGTCAATGAAATCCCGCATGGAGCTTTACTTTTAGTTTCTGATAATCCTATGATTCCAGAAGGTGTTAAAACCGCTCAAAGTGATCAAGGGGTTACAAAAAGTTATGTAAATGCTCATTTGCAGATTGGTATAGATGCTTTGATGGAATTGAGAGATTCTGGAGAATCTGTAAAACACATGCGTTTTGATAGTTAATTTCCAAATAATCGTTTAAATAATCCCTTTTTCTTTTTTTGTGGAGGTCTTTTCTTTGGTTGCTGAGATTTTTTAAAGGTCACACTTCTGTCTTTAAAAACATCTAAGAATTTTTCAAAATTACTTTCTTCTTTAAAATCAGGACAATCAATATCTATTGATGAACTTAAAGGAGAAAATGAACTTGAAATTAATTTTCTATTCTTTGTGCTTTTTTGCAAATTGGCATAACTCAAACCCACTAGTGGTAAAGCTAGTTTAGATCCTGAACCATATGAGCCACTAGCAAAATGAATCATAGGAAAAGAGGCGCCAACTCGTGCAACTGTAATTACCTTTGGATTGTAAGCAGTAAACCACGCATCTGCATAATTTTGAGAAGTGCCTGTTTTTCCTGCTAAAGGTATTCTTAATCCGTATTTATACGCTAAAGAAGCACCTGTTCCTTCTTTTATTGCTTTTTGAAGAATATAATTGAGTTGACTAACCGCAAAAGCATTTAGAATCTTTTTAGTTTGACTTCTTTGATGTTGATATATCATTTCTCCATTTTGTGAAACAATAGAATCAATTACATAAGGCGTTACTAAATAACCTGAATTTGCAAAACTTGCATAAGCCTTTACAACTTCAAATACATTAGCTGAAGCACTTCCTAATGCAATGGAAGGCTCGTTTGGTAAATCTCCTTTAAATTGTAAGCGCTTCCACAATTTTGAAACGGTTTCATAACCAATATCTAAAAATAAATTAACCGTAGGTATATTTTTAGAGAAAGCTAAAGCAGCTGCTAAACTGTATTTTCCACCAACTGTTTTATCATAATTCTGTGGATGCCAATCTTCGAAAATCAGTCAATTGAATAGAGTCATTATCAATATAATCGCAAGGCGTATAGCCATTTTCTAAGGCTGCTAAATAAACAATAGGTTTAAAGTTAGATGCCATTTGCCGCTTGGCATATACTTGGTCGTAAGGATGTGTTTGCTGATTAAAACCACCTTGCCAAGCTAAAATAGCACCGCTTTTTACATTCATACTCAGCATGGCAGCTTGTAATTGGGTCAACTCAAATTTAATACTATCTAGGGTTGTTTTATTTAAAATTTGACTTCCTTCCCATGTCTGAAATTCAGTCGGTTTAACACTGTCATTTACTAGATCTATCTTATTTATTTTAGCATATTTCTTTGCAAATTGGTCTAATTCTCTTGCATATCGGCCATTTTTATATTGTTTTTGTAAGATTTTTTGCATTTTAGATAAATGTGCCACCATTGCATTAAAATGACTTGTTTGAATTTCATAATTAAGAGTAGTATAAATTTTTAAACCATCTTTTTCAATATCCAGATTGGTTTCAATTGATTTATTGTAATTTTTTATTTTTTCAATGGCTTCTTTTTTTACCACTTCAGCAAAATAATTTGCTACGCCTTTCGATTTTAAGTTATAATAATTTAATACAATTGGCTCGGCTTGCATTTTCAGTTTATCTGATTGAGTGATATATTCATATTTTGCCATTTGAGATAATACTACATTTCTTCTTTCTTTAGATTGTTCCGGATGGATTCTTGGATTGAATGAAGTATTTGCTTTCAATAACCCTATTAAAGTAGCAGATTCTGAAATAGTTAACTGATGAGTAGGTTTATTAAAAAAACGCCCAGCTGCAGCTTCTATTCCATATAAGTTTTCACCAAATGGAACTGTATTTAGATACCTACTAAGAATATCTTCCTTACTGTATATTTCCTCAATTCGTTTTGCTAATACAATCTCTTTTATTTTGTTTACAGCTATTCCACCAAACTCATAGTGTTCTCTTCCAAACATATTTTTAGCCAATTGCTGACTGATGGTACTGCCACCACCTGAACTTTTATTCCTTAAGAAAAGACTTTTAATAACTACCCTAAAAATACTTTTTGCATCTATTCCATCATGCTCATAAAACCTAACATCCTCAGTGGCTATAAGAGCCTCAATAAGGTGATTTGGAATTTGATCGAATAAGATATTGGTTCTATTTTTTGAATATACTTTAGAAAGTACTTTGCCATCAGAAGAATAAATAACAGAGGCATTCTCTAATTGGTAATTTTGCAATTCGTTTTTGGATGGAATTTTTCCATAAAAACCTAAATAAATACTACCTACAAATCCCGCAAAAACTAGAACAGTAAGAAGTAGTAGAAATAAAAAGAGTTTGATTAGCTTTTTTTTCATTGGAATTTCAAATAAAAAAAGGGATTCGTTACCAAACCCCTTTCTTTTTTAGGATATAAAATTATTCTTCATCATTTTCTTCTTGGTCATCAGGATCACTTTTAAAAGTTTTATAGATCACTTCTGAGTCTTTCTTACGTTCAGATTTATCCACTTTTTTAGCGATTAAATATTTTTCCATTTCTGAGCTCAAGGCTAAAATGGACGGCGCTTGACTTGAATTAACTTCAAATTTGTAAGCAGCAAAGTATTTATTGTATTCACCATTTTTTACTAATGCTGCCCACTCTTCTAAGCCATCTACTAATGTTTGAGCTGAAACAGGATCAGGAATATATGACGAGTTAATATTTTCCATCGCTAATTTTATACTTTTAACTCCTTCACCTACATTTCTAGATTTTATCTCATACACACCTTTCATCAACCACAATGCATAATCATCTTGGTCAAATTTAACTACTTTATCTAAGTAGTATGCAGCCTTTCTTGGGTTATCACTGTCGTAATAAATTTCAGATATTTTAATACAGGTATCTTTTAGTTGAGTAAAATAATCCCTGTTGACTTCTATAATTTTCGTATTTTCTTCCTTTTCAGCATATTTCACTGTTTTATAGGCAGCTTTTAGTGACTCTTTTATTGCTTTCGGATAGTCTTCTTGGTATTCAGGATTTTTTGCCAACTCAAAATAAGCCTTACCCAAATATAAATAAGCAGCTGGATTTCTTCTGTAATCATCATCATCTGTTAACTTCTCAGCTTTAGACATGGCATCTTCATATTTTCCATCGACCATTAAAAACGCAATTTTACTCAGTTTTTTATCTTCTTCCTGCGCTTTAACTCCCAAAGAATAAAGGGTTAAAATTGTAATAGTCATCAATATCTTTTTCATAATCAATTTGTTTTTTATTTGTTTCGTTACAAAAGCTGTACCAAGCAAAAACGAAGATAAGAGTTTTTTACACAAAGCCTCAAAATAATGTTATTTTTGCGAATAATTTTTAGAAAATGGGAAAGAACGAGGGAAGAATATCACAAGAAGATTCAAAAGAAAAATTTATACTTCAAATAAAAGCTTTTGTTGAAGAAGATAAACAAAAGTTTTTTACGGTTTGGTTGGGCGCTTTTACCTTTTGCGGCTTATTAATTATATCTCAATTATTTGTTGATCAAAATTCTGAGTTGAAGTTAATGGTTTTCGTTTTTACTATTTTTTGGGCATATTTTGAGTATAAAATGGTTAAAACTTGGCGATGGAGAAGAGTAGGAGTTGAGATTATTGAAATAGACAATCAATTTCTTCATATAGGTAAAAGATACAAGGAAAGAGGATTGTTAAAAGCTTATCCACTTGATGGAGTAGATTTACCAAGAAAATTCAATAATAAAAGCAACGAATTTACCAAAGCAATCAACGATTCTTACTGGATGATATCCAACGAACAATTATGTTTTAATTATAACAATAGGGTTGTTTTATTTGGTCATCGATTATCCGACCAGGAGATGGGCAAAGTTTTAAAAGCATTAGATTTTCAACTCAAAAAGAGAAAAGAATTGTCGTCTAACTGATTTTAAATATAGCAGTTTTCATTCTTTGCGTATCTGAATCCTCTATAACTTCGCTCAAAATTAAATTTTTTGCAGCCTTATCATCTAAAACTTCTTTGAGATTTTTAACTTTTCCAAAGGGGATATTATGTTCTTTAAATTTATATTCAATTTCAATTAAATGATACTTATCTAATTCATAAGCTATAATTAATTTTAATCTACTTCTATTTGCTAAACGTTTTCTATTTGTGCTGTATTGATCCAACTCTGCTAATTTGGGAGATTTTAAAACCTTGCATAAAGATATAAATTGTTGATTGGTTCCGATAGCCAATACTATATCATGATGATCTTTAGTTGTAAATGTTTCTCCATATGGCGCTATATTTGGATGTAGGTTGCCAATGGGTTGGGGGATTTTCTTATTCATTAGATAGTTGGTAGCTTGATTAGCTAATGATGCTAAGGCTGCATCATACAAAGAAACGCTAACTTTTGCACCTTTACCTGTTTTGTATTTTTGCAATATTGCGATTAGAATACCTTCTTTCAATTGATGAGCTGCAAATAAATCGATAAAAGCAATTGGCATTTTTAAGCCTCTAGATTTTGCATTGCCATTAATAGACATCATTCCTGATTCTGCTTGTAGTACCACATCATATGCTACCTTATCGTTATCCTCTCCATAACCAGTAATTAATCCATAAATTATATCTTTTTTTATTTCTTTGAGAGATGGATAATCCAGTCCAAATTTAACATCATCCCCTTTTTTAAAATTAGAAATTACAATATCTGCTTCTTTTATTTGATTCAAAACATTTTGAAAATCTTCCTCATTTGTAAAATCAATTAACTTTGATTCTTTCCCATAATTAACAGAAGCATAGTAAGCAGAAATGGTATCTGATTTGTTTTCTTTGACTGTTTTCCAATTTCTAGTTACATCACCACCTGTATTCTTATTCTCAAATTTTATCACTTTTGCACCTAATTCTGCAAAGAAAGTTCCTACAGCAGGGCCTGCCAATACACTAGCTAGTTCCACAACTTTTAAATCCTTAAATATTTGATCCATCATTTAATATTTTTGTATCGTAAACGTATAGAATTTCCAATAACAATTACATCCGAGAAGGCCATAGATAATGCAGCCAACATAGGACTTAAAAATCCAAAGGCAGCAATAGGTATAGCAATTACGTTATAAGCAAATGCCCAAAAAAGATTTTGCTTAATAGTAATATACGTGTGATTGCTAATATTGTAAGCATCCCAAACAGCATCTAAATTTTCTTTGTTCAACAAAACTATTTCAGCACTATTGATAGCCACCTGGGTAGCACTGCTCATACTCACTCCTATATTTGCTTTCGCTAAGGCAGGCGCATCATTAATTCCATCGCCCACCATTACAGTAAAACCATCCTTATTTAGCGCATCTATTTTGGCTAACTTTTCTTCGGGTAATTGTTGTCCTTCATAATTAGTTATACCCAATTTGTCGGCCATTTCTTTCACTTTTTGGTTTTTATCACCACTTAGTAGGTAACTTTCAAAACCTGCTTTAGTAAAATTATTGATTGTTTCTTTCGCATTTTTTCTAATTTCATCTTTAATATCAATACCAGCAATCAATTCATTATTTATAGTTAGGTAGATAGAATGATTTTGTTTTAGATTATCCTTTAATATTTTTTCAGATCCTAATTGAACGACATTTCCATCTTCCAATTTAGCTTGCATACCCAAGCCTTTGATTTCTTTCACTTCTTTTAGACTTGTCAACTTAACCTTTCCTTTGTATTGCTTTACAATGGATTTTGCAATTGGATGCGTAGAATACATTTCTAAACTCATCAATATTGAATGAATTATATCTAATGTATACTCCTTTTGATAGATTTGAGTATTTTCCACCATAAAATCACCAGTAGTGATGGTCCCAGTTTTATCAAAAACAATATGTTTGGCTTTTGCAAACACTTCAACACTGTAGCCACCTTTAATTAAAATGCCATTTCGAGCTGCTCTGCTTATTCCAACCATAACCGCGGTAGGAGTAGCTAAACCCATTGCGCAAGGACATGAAATGACTAATACTGCAATGGCATTCAACATGGCTATTTTAAAATCTACATCCACTACAAAGTACCATATTAAGAAAGTCAGAATTGCAATTCCTACCACAATAGGAACAAAAATTCCTGCTACTTTATCTCCAACTTTTTGAATATTGGGTTTGTTGCCTTGAGCTTGTTTTACTAACTCAATTATCTGAGAAAGAACAGTCTGTTTACCCACTTTTAAAGCAACCATTTTAAAAGTGCCATCTGAAATTATTGTTCCACCAATGACTTCTGAATCCTTTTTCTTTTTAACTAATTCAGACTCTCCACTAATCATAGACTCGTCTATGGAAGCTTCACCTTCTGTAATTTTCCCATCTGTAGGAACTTTATCCCCTGATTTAACTAATAAAGGGTCGCCTACCTTAATTTCGTTTGCAGCGATAGTTTCAATTTCTTCTATTCCATCTTTAAAAGTGATTCTATTAGCAGTTTCTACTTGTAATTCACTTAAATCTTTAATAGCAGAAGTGGTTTGTTGTACAGATCGATGCTCAATTAGATTGCCTAAGAAAACTAATGTAATAATGGTAGCTGCAGTTTCAAAAAAGAGGTAGTTGCTCATTTCAGGAGTACCATAGTGCATAATCATTCCCCAAAGACTATAAAGAAAGGCAGAAGTAGAGCCTATAAAAATCAAAACATCCATATTTGGAACACCTGATTTTAAAGATCCTAAGCCACTTTTACCAAAATGAAAAAATCCTAAAAGAAATACAGGCAAACAAAGGCCTAATTGAACCAATGGATGATGTAAAACATGCCAAGAAACAAACATGTGCATAAATAAAGGCAACGAAAATGCTAAGCTGATATAAAACTTCTGAGTAATTGTCAGTTTCCAAAACCTCTTTTTATCATTGTTATTATTTGATTTTACGGTATATCCTAGGGACTCAATGTCTGATTCGATGGCCTCTTTAGCAATTTCCGAGGTTTTTTTATAGCGAACTTCACCAGTAGAAAAATTAACATCAACATTATCTAAACCTCTTTTTTCTAGTCTTTTAGTTACGCCCAAAGCACAATTAGAGCAGGTCATTCCGTCTACTTCAATCAGTTCTAGTTCCTTCTCTTTTTCCATTATACAAAATTACTTATTCCATTTGAAAAGATGAGGAATGGGTACATCAAAACAGTTAAAAGGAAGACATAAAAAAATAATTTAAAATTCCTTAATCAAGCATGTTGGATTTAATAATTTATTTATATTTGCCCTCCCTTTCAAAGAGAGATTTTTGGGAGGAATGTTGAAAGGAATTGAATGGTTTTAGCCTGCCTGTCGACAGACAGGCTCCCCCGACACTTCGGGATGGTTAGAGCATCAAAATGAAACATGGTGGTTGTAGCTCAGTCGGTTAGAGCATCGGTTTGTGGTACCGAGGGTCGTGGGTTCGAGCCCCATCTTCCACCCTAAAATTAAAGCTTCGTCGATAGACGAGGCTTTTTTTTATGATTTCAATTCAAGCTTGCTTGAAATTGAAAAGCCATAAAAAAAAGCCAATTGTGAAACAATCTAATCTTATATCTCCATCGGAACACACACTTTCGTATTCTCCCAACTTAAACACATATTTAAATTATCATCGATAGAAATTAGAAATGATTCTTGAGTTTTATCTATTCGTTGAACCGGAACTTTAACATTTAATACATCAAACTCAGCTTCTCTTTGTGCTTCTTCATCCCAATTAACACCCCAACCATAATCTTTACTATTAAAAATAATTTCCCATTCATTCTCACCAGGGATAGTCCATAGCGTATATTCACCTGCTTTTAGAATTTGATTTTGAATGGTGATATCTTTATTTGTTTTAAAAGTGGTTGCTTCATTTGCGCCTGTACGCCAAACTTTTCCATAAGGTACTAATGCACCTATAATCTTTCTATCTTTTTTAAATGGGCTACTGTAAACTATTTCTATATCAGTTCCATTATGACTGTAATTTTCAATCTTTTCAGGGCTGTGTTTCTTAGTATTATAAACCATTAGTTGCATGCCACCAAACAAAAGGGCGGCAATAACAAGAATTACAAGTAGGAACTTTTTCATGATTTTAGTGATTTGATTTGTTCAAATATAGAACATTTCAACCAAATTATATTCTTAATTATCTAATGGCCTAAAAAACTGAGACCAATTTTAATTGAAGAAGTTATAAGCACGTTTGAGCATGGATAATAATTAATCATTTATTTTATAAATGATATAATCTTCATTATTAAATAATTGCTTGTAATTAGGTAATTGTTGGTTTAAATAATGACGGTCTTGTATGATAAACTTTCCACCTAAGGTTGCTAAGGAATCAATAAAGGAGGGATTAGCTATGTCTAAACTATTTAATGTCCAGCCTTTGCGATGAGAAAAGTAGATATCCTGAGGAGAAAAACCTCCATTAATAATGACAAGGTTATTTTTAGGTATGTATGCTTTCGTTATTTCTGATAATTCTAATTTATACTTTTTAGAATCCTTAATAGTAAAATCATGCTGTTGATTTGCTATTGATTCCACACTAATTAAAATCAATAGATAAACTTGAAATTTCTTAGGAATGCATGATATAAAATAGCCCGCTAATAAAGCCATAACTGGTGTAAAAGGAATAACATAGTAGTTGTGCAATGGAAAAACGGAACCTGTTTTTATGATAAAAACAACAAATACTAAGGAGATAATAGTAAGACCTAGAATGATATACTGCTTTTTGTTTTTTATCATTAAAATTAAACCTGCTAAGCAAAAAGCTGTAGCTAAATATGAACTCAATGAACTAAAATAAAACTTTTCTAATAATTCTGGAATAAAGTTTTGAATTTCGTGCAAACCTTCCCATATTCCCTTAGGAAAGTATAATTGGTAATGATAAGTTTCAAGTAAATAAGGCACCCAGTAGAAATACCATAAACAAATAATGATAAAACTAACTGTACCTATTATAAATACCAATAATTTTCTTCTTGTTGGTATTTCTTCAATAAAAAATAGAATACCTAATACACTAAATAAACTAAGAGCAGGAATTTTACATAAAATACCTAAAGTGTTAAATAGGAAGAATAGGAAAATGCTTGATATTTTGTTGTATTTTAGATAATTAAAGGCATAATATAAACCAATAATTACTAATGATACGCTGAAAGTATCAGGCATTATTTTACGTGAAAATGCAAACCAAATTGAAACGGTTAGAATTAAAGTAGAATTAAAAGCAATTGTTTTATTTAATATACCTTTTATCAATAAATAGAAATAGTACAATCCAAAACTTGAAATTATTAAATTGATCAAACGCCCATACCAATGTGAATCTCCATAAATAGAAGAGAAAAGATAGCTTAGAAAATTAAAAAAGGGAAATTCTGAACCAATAATTCCTGTTTTTTCTCCTGCCATGTCTATCATTGGATAAAGTAAATTTAATCCATTTTCAACAAAATTTCTAGATATCATATTGGTAAGTGACTGTCGCCAATTATGACTAATTTCTAAAGGAGCATTTGTAATTCCAATTAATCTTAACAGAAAAAAGAAAATTATCCAAAATCGGATATCTGAAAGTAGATTTTTTAGCTGATGCTTATCGAAAAGTTTAAATTTCATAAGAAAATTTAAATGGAATTACTTTATTTAATTGTCTGTCTAATTGAATCTACTTGATGTTGTAATAATGCATTATCAGGATTTTGGTCAGCAGCTTTATAAAGTTCAATATATTCAGGGTGGTTACTATATTTGGTCTCTAACCATGCATATTTAGGAATTGAGTACATGATTAGGGTGATAATAAATAAAGGAATTGCTCTTTTTCTAAATATTTTGAAATTAACTAATTTAGATTGATTCTTTTGCGTGAAGCTATAAACAATCAATCCTAAAAGACCAAATAAGCCAACAAGAAGATTGACTTCATAGCCAGGCCACATTTGAATTTTAAATAGAATTCCAATTATTGGAATTGAAAAAGCAAAACCCGGAATCCAGCTTTTAATAGTCATTTTATTTTTTTCATCAATAAATAATGCTATTGATAAAATAGGGTAGAAGATTGCTAGTGCCGAGAAACTCAATATAGTTAAAGGATTCGCAATTTGCCAAAGCATTAAATGAAAATTAATGGCAATAATTGCTAAAATGATAAATAAGTATTCAAGTCGTTTTAACATTTTATTTACGAGATAAACATTTTAAATAATAACGTTCTACTTTTTCTCTGGCCCATGGTGTACGGCGCAAAAATTTAAGGCTCGAACCGATAGTTTGATTATTTTTAAAACAATTAATGGATACATTTTCAGCCATCTCCTCCCAGCCTTTTTCTTCAATCAAGTAGGTTAAAATAGTCTTTAAGTTGACACCATGAAGAGGATTATTGGGTTGAGTTTCCATTTTTTAAAAGTACAAATTTTAAGCTTTTATAATAAAGTTTTTTATCAATATATAAGGCAAAAAAAAGCCTTTCAATTCCTAAGGAAAAGAAAGGCTTTATATATTTTGTGAATCGTTTACTTTACTTGTTCAACGATAGCTTTAAAAGCTTCAGGATGATTCATTGCTAAATCAGCAAGAACTTTTCTGTTTAAATCGATTTTATTAGTTGCGATTTTACCCATAAACTCTGAATAAGACATGCCGTATTCTCTAACACCTGCATTAATTCTTTGAATCCAAAGACTTCTAAAATTTCTTTTCTTTTGTTTACGTCCAATGTATGCATATTGCATTCCTTTTTCAACTGCATTTTTTGCTACAGTGTGGACATTCTTTCTTCTTCCGAAGTAACCTTTAGCGGCTTTTAAGACCTTTTTTCTTCTTGCCTTTGCTGCTACTGAATTTGTTGATTTTGGCATTTTTAATTACGTTTTTTGGCGATTGGTGCCCATTTTGGAGCTTTAAACACAACCACCGGGTGTTGTTATTACTAATTTAACGTTAACCTGGCGATCAATTTATTAAACGCACAGTTGCAATTTGATATTCTGTCTCATCTGCTTTATGAACTAATCCAGATTGAGTTAAATTTCTCTTTTGCTTTGTTCCTTTCTTGGTCAAAATATGACTTTTGAAGGCGTGCTTTCTTTTGATCTTTCCAGAACCAGTGAATTTGAATCGCTTCTTAGCACTGGAGGTGGTTTTCATTTTTGGCATTGTTACCTCTTTTATGTATGAATACTAATTAATTTACTTTTTCTTTTTTGGAGCTAAGAACATAATCATTCTTTTTCCTTCCAATTTCGGCATAGACTCTACCACTGCGATATCTTCTAAGGCCTGAGCAAGTTTTAATAATAAAATCTCTCCCTTATCTTTAAATAAAATGGATCTACCTTTAAAGAACACATAAGCTTTCACTTTATGCTCCACCACCAATAAATTTTCGTGCATGATTTAATTTAAAATTAAAATCATGATCATCAGTGTTAGGACCGAAACGAATTTCTTTCACTTCAATTTTTGAAGCTTTAGCTTTCATTTCTTTTTGACGCTTCTTTTGCTCGTATAAAAACTTTTTATAGTCAATTATCTTGCAAACGGGCGGATCAGCATTAGGTGAAATTTCAACTAAGTCTAAATTTCGCTCTTCAGCTAAGCTTAAAGCTTCGCGAATTGAAACAACATCTGCGTCAACTGCTTCTCCTACTACTCTTACTTTAGGTACAGTAATTTCATCGTTTATACGATGAGGATTCTGATTCCTAGCGAATCTTCCCTGTGGTTTATTGAATGCTCTTGCTATTGCTTGGTCCTCCTAAAATTATTTTATTTGTAATTCTTTATTGAAATAGGCGGCAAAGTTACTAATTGTCATCGTACCTACATCACCTTCTCCATGTTTTCTTACGGAAACTGTGCCATTATCTACTTCTTTTTCTCCAATCACCAACATAAATGGGGTTTTTGAAACTTCAGCATCACGAATTTTTCTACCAACTTTCTCGTTTCTATCATCAACGAAGCCGCGAATATCGGATTTATTTAACAGTTTTAAAAGGTCTTTTGCGTTTTCATTGTATTTTTCACTCAATGGTAAAATTGCAATTTGATCTGGGCTCAACCATAAAGGGAAATTACCTCCACAATGCTCTATTAAAACGGCAACAAACCTTTCTAAAGATCCAAATGGAGCTCTGTGAATCATCACAGGTCTGTGTTTTTGGTCATCGCTACCAACATACTCTAATTCAAATCTTTCAGGTAGATTGTAATCTACTTGGATGGTTCCTAGTTGCCATTTTCTGCCTAAAGCATCTTTGACCATAAAATCTAATTTAGGGCCATAAAATGCAGCTTCCCCGTATTCTATTACTGTTTTTAACCCTTTGTCTGTTGCAGCTTTTATAATAGCTTGTTCTGCTTTTTCCCAATTTTCATCCGAGCCAATGTATTTGCTTCTATCTTCTTTGTCTCTCAAAGAAATCTGTGCAGTATATTCTTTAAAATCTAATGCCTTAAATACATAAAGTACTAAATCAATAACTTTCATAAATTCTTCTTCCACCTGATCCGGACGACAAAATAAGTGAGCATCATCCTGTGTAAAACCTCTTACTCTTGTAAGTCCATGTAACTCTCCACTTTGTTCGTATCTGTAAACTGTACCAAATTCTGCATATCGAACTGGTAAGTCTTTATAACTTTTTGGAGATGATTTATAAATCTCACAATGGTGAGGACAATTCATAGGTTTTAATAGAAATTCTTCACCTTCTGCCGGAGTGCTAATCGGTTGAAAGGAGTCTGCTCCATATTTTTCATAATGTCCCGAGGTAACGTATAATTCTTTACTGCCAATGTGAGGTGTAATTACAGGTAAATATCCTGCTTCTACTTGTGCTTTTCTCATAAAGTTTTCCAAGCGTTCACGTAGCATAGCGCCTTTTGGCAACCACAATGGTAAACCTTGTCCTACTTTCTGACTAAATGTAAATAATTCTAGTTCCTTGCCTAATTTTCTGTGATCTCTCTTTTTGGCTTCTTCCAGTAATTCTAAATATTCTGTTAATTCCTTTTGTTTAGGAAAGGTAATACCATAAATTCGAGTTAATTGCTTGTTTTTCTCATCTCCTCGCCAATAAGCTCCTGCAACATTTAATAATTTAATAGCTTTAATAAATCCTGTATTTGGAATATGTGGTCCACGGCATAAATCAGTAAAATTACCTTGGTTGTAAAAAGTAATAGTTCCATCTTCCAAGCGATCTAATAAATCCAGTTTATATTCGTCTTGCTTTTCTTTGTAATAAGCTATTGCATCAGCTTTAGAAATACTTTTACAACCAAATTCATTCTTTTGACGTGCTAAATCCAACATTTTTTGTTCGATTTTTGGTAAATCGTCTGATGAAATAACTGTTTCACCTGCATCTACATCATAATAAAAACCATTCTCAATTGGTGGTCCAATTCCAAATTTAATTCCTGGATATAACTCTTGTAAAGCTTCTGCCAATAAGTGAGCAGAACTGTGCCACATGGTCTCCTTTCCTTGGTCATCATTCCAAGTTAGTAATTGCAGTTCGCTATCTTTTTCTATTGGTCTAAACGCATCTATGACCTCACCATTTACTTTTGCTGCTAATACATTGCGTGCCAATCCTTCGCTAATCTCCATCGCTACTTCTAAAGCAGTAGGTGAGTGGTCATAAGTTTTGACTGTTCCGTCTGGAAGTGTAATTTTTACCATTGAATTGAAAATTTTAAGGCTGCAAAGATAAAAAAATCCCTTGCGATTCAGGCATGTTTCAACAAAAAAGCGATTGGGTATTTCCCAATCGCTTAATAAAATAATATGAATAGTTTATTAATTCTAAACTATTGAATTTCTAATGCTTTCAATTTTTGAACCCAATGCCTTCATACTTTCAGAAGATAATTGTAAAGCTGCATCGCTTTCTAAAGAGCTTTTAACTTCTTCAAAGTTGTTGAACATATAATTTACTTCTTCCAATTGGGTAACCAATTTATCCAAGTCAAAAGATGCATCTTTTTGAGTTTTTAAAGCTGGAATTAATCCTTGTAATAGTTTCATTTGCTCAATAATGCGCTCATTAACTTTTGAATTTTCCGAATAACTTTTAGAACCTAAATACATTCCTTCAATCCAAGCACCTGCGAAAAATATTGCAGATTTAGATTGCTCTTTATTTTCTTCTAAGTAATTATCTGTTTTTAATTTGATTTCTGTCAAAATTCTTAAAACGGTATCTTGATTACTGATATTTTTCTCAAATCTTTTGGTCAGATTACCTGTTCCAAATATAGATTCCATTCCAATATCATCAGATAAATTTTTGATAGAATTCAAATAATTAATTGATTCTTGTTGTTTATCATTCAATACCGAATAAGCTAAATCAGCAGAATAAACTCCAAAATTTAAAAATTTAGCTGTTTTTGTATTGTAATTCGAAACTTGATCGGCTTTATTGGGTAATTCTCCATTGTATTTTAAACCTGAACGATTAAAAATTGCTGCGATTTGAATAGGAGAAGGCAATACAAAATTAATTTCTTCTTCTTGATCCATTTCCATTGATAAAGTGTCTTTATCGGAAACTTTTATTTCTTCATTTTCACTTTTTGGAGCTTCCGTACAAGCAAATAAGCTAAAGGCTGCTATAATAGTGGCGATGTATATATTTTTATTTTTCATTGTGTTTTTCTTAAATAAGGATTTTTAAAAATTTAATTGGTAGCCCAATACAAATATCATACATCCTTCTTCTGATTTACTATCAGAAGCAGGTATGATGTAATTGATAAAAAGGTCTTTAGATTTGTCAGGTTCGTAAGAAAATATTTCTACATTCTTGTCTAATTTAGCACTAGAAAAAAGCAATTCTCTTCCTGATTCAGATCTTGGTTTATCATAAACTTCAACTTGAACCATTTTTCCCAAATCTTCACGGTTAAATACCAATTTATATTTTTCACCTTTAAATAATGGAACCTCAATTTCTTTTACAGATTCTGTGGTCTCATAAGTTAAGGAACTTATTTTGGCAGAAGCATAATAAAATGGAGTTAAAGCCATAATTGCCCTTGCTTTTGATTCTTTGCTGTCGCAGTTTTGAGCCTGCACTTGATTATTAATAGCTCCAAATGCAATCGTAAAAATTGCTAGGAGACTAAAAAATCGGATAGTTTTTTTCATTTTTTTGTTTTGATTTTTTCTCTGCTTACGAGTTATTTTAGGTAAGGTTCGAATTAGATTAACTTAAAAGTATTTTTTTAGTATTTAATTAATTTCAAATCCCTCTTTTTTAGTTAGTAATTTGTAATTATTTGAAAGCTGATTAAATAAAGTATTGTCTTTATTATTTTTTATTTTTCTACCATCTATCTCATACACTCTTGTTAATTCTCCCATTGTTCCGGTTGTAAAAACTATTTCAGCATTAAAAAGTTCACTAACAGATAAATTTCTTTGCTTCACTTTAATATTTACCTTTTTTGCTATTTCTATAATTGTTTTTCTAGTTATCCCAGGTAAACAGTTATTAGCAAATGGTGTAAGTAATGCATCATTTTTAATCATAAAAATATTGGTAGCATTTGTTTCACTTACAAAACCTCTTTCGTCCAACATGATAGCGTCATCTGCTTGAGCATAATTGGCTTCAATTTTAGCTAATATATTATTGATTAAATTATTGTGATGTATTTTGCTGTCCAGAGTAGCAGGACTATTTCTTCTAATGCTTGATGTAATTAGTTTAATTCCTTCAGTTGGATAAATAGGGTTTTTAAATTCTGCCAAAACAATTAAAGTACAACCTTTTTGATTCAACTTAGGATCCATTCCCGAGGTAATTTTTTCACCTCTAGTTAAAGTCAAACGAATGTGACTCTCATCCAACATACTATTTGCTTTTAAAGTTTCCCTAATCGCGTGAATAACATCTTCTTTTGACGGAATTGCTTCAAAATCCATCGTATGTGCAGATTCCATTAACCGATTGAGATGCTCTTCTAATTTGAAAATCTTACCATCATAAACTCTTATCCCTTCCCAAACTGCATCTCCACCTTGCACAACACTATCAAAAACAGAAACTTTCGCTTCTTTTCTATGTAGCAGTTCTCCATTAATCCATACTTTTATATCGTCGTTTCTTTTATCGTATTGTTGAGCCATTTTTATTTTAAATTTTATGTTTAATTAATTCTAAATAGTATTGTTTACAAGATTGGTATAATTCTTCTTGATGCGAATTTAATGTTTTTTTTACGGTATTAAATGGCAAAAACCCTGTGGACTGATGCACATTATTATACCAATATTTTGCCCAAACACCATCTTCGCTTCTTGCTCCTTTTTGCCAAGATAACATGGATTCATCAAATGGAATTTCTAAATTATTACAGATTTTTTCAAGTATAATTTTAGGATTTGCCAGTAAATCTTCAGCACTTAAAACGATGCAGTGTAAATTATTTTTGTGTAAATAGTGCATCAATTCAAATTGCATTTTGATTCCTATATCATCTAGGGTAGGTTTAGGGATTACTTTACTGTAGCTGAATATAATATCTTTTGGATTTCTAATGAATATAATATTTTTAGTCTGCTTTAAAAAGTCAAAATCCATCTGCATTAAATGGTGGGTCATTTGTTTACAGAAAAGTATTTCAGCATCATTTTTTTTCAAAATTTGCTGCATTACCTCATTTCCATTATTGTTTTGAGATGCTAAAATTTCCTCCTGACCGGGATGTATCACTTTAGAATGACTTAAATAATGCGCATATAAAGGTTCATCAATAACTTTAATGTCTGATCGCTGAGCGAAACTATACATCATTGCTGTACTTACGTTTCTAGGACTAGACCAAAGGCAAATGGTTTTCATAGGTAAAATTTAGAGCAACTAATTTAGTAAAATACATTTGATATCAACTATTTGTTCCATTTTTTTTGAATTAAAACGAGAAATCCTTATATTTGGGGAGCATCCCTTAATCCATTTTTATGAAAAAAGTAATACTATTGTTCGTTTTAGTCGGTATTTACAGCTCATCTTTTAGCCAAAGATGGGAGTTGTTTAAAAATGATATTTCGCATTATTTAAAAAAGGCTCTAGTTTAATTCAGCTATTATTTGTATATTGTGTGTATGAAAACAGAAAAGCTTAAAGACCAAATACTCTCTCTGCCAATTAAACAACGTGAGCGTTTGTTGAAGGAGATTGAAGATTCAACTAAAGAGATTAACCTGTCTGCGATTGTTTCACGTCAGCATGAGTTTAATAACAAACTCGGAGCCTGTCCTCATTGTTCTCATTCTAAGTATGTTCGTTTTGGGATTGACAAAGGAGCACAGCGCTACAAATGCAAGTCTTGCCAAAGAAGTTTTACGGAGTATACAGGTACTTGGATGGCAGGGCTGCAAAGAAAAGACAAGATTGTTGATTATCTTAAACTAATGGTTGAAGAAAAAAGTCTTGACAAAATTGTTTCGATTTTGGGTATTAATAAGAAAACAGCCTTTGATTGGCGCCACAAGATATTGTCTTCAGTTGACGCAGATGACGGAGAGCCCTTCATTGGTATCACAGAAAGTGATGAGACCTTTTTCCTCAAATCTGAAAAAGGGATGAAGGTTAAAAATCGAGAACCAAGGAAAAGAGGCGGTAAGTCAAGCAAAAGGGGTGTAAGCAATGATCAGGTTGCGGTCATCGTGACTCAAGACAGAAAGTCAATGCTAAATCTGAGTGTAGCTACACTTGGACGGATTAGAAAGATTGATATTAAAAATGCTATTGGCAATCGCATAAAAAAAGGGAGCACAATTTTGTGTAGTGATTCTCACCACAGTTATAAAGGCTTCGCTAAAGACACCAAAATTGAGTTTCATCCGGTAAATGTTTCCAGGGGAGAAAGAGTAAAAGGAGCGTTTCATGTACAGCATGTAAACTCAACGCACAATAAAATAAAGAAGTGGATTGGAAATACATTCTGGGGCGTGTCTACTAAATACCTGCAACAATACCTAAATTGGCATATTATAAAAGAAAAAATAAAATCAAACAAGGATATTACCCTTGCTTTCGCAAAGCAGATAGTTGTTGCGGGAGCTCTGGAGCGCTTTGTTCAAATCCAACCAAACTATAAAACACTATTATCAACGCAGTGCTAAACTAGAGCCTTAAAAAATGACACTTTTCAATATTATCCTCCTAGCAATGTAACTTCAAATTTACTGGCAGTATCTCTTTATATAGATTCTATTGACTTTGTTGGAATGGATACCATTATTTACTTTAAGAATGTATTTAGTAATTTTCCTGATTTAATTGGTAATAATCTCCTCAATAGTCAGTGTATTGTTGCTAATAATTCAATTTTAGGAGATTATCTTATTAAAGAATATGACTCGTCTAGATTTATTGTGGATTCTAATTATACAATAAATTGGAAATCAAATGCTACAAACTGGAGTTTTTGTATTGATGATACTTGTCATTTAATTATTCAATTGGACTCAACAATAGCATTTTCAAATGATTCTATACGATATTATTCATTTTCCACAAATGCCCCAATTAGTCATACTTTTCATAATTATGATTCTGTAATTTTTTCAGTTAGTTTAAATAAAGGAATGTTAGATGGATTTGACTTTTCTTATTTTCCCAAGAAGTACAATAGAGTAAAATTATTTGAAAAAGGTCCAATAATTTCTGATAAAATTTATGATTATGAAATAGGTGACGAATTTCATTATTCGGATTATCGTAATAATAATTTTATGAATGTTAATACTGTTTTTTATATCAAGAAAATATTAAATAAGATATTTATTGGTAATGATAGTGTCAAATATTATGTTGAGAGAAAAAGTAGAAATGCTGGAAGTTCTAACGGTTATTTAGTTTATAAATGGGAGAAATATTCATTGAAAGATACCATTGGTAGTGGTACTTATTTAGAGGGAGACGGTATAAAATACAGTAAAGGTTTCGGAATCTATGATGGCGATTATGGTAGACATTCTTATGTAGATGTAGGAACAAAAATATTTCTTGCAATGCCACCTCCGTACTATAATTCTAATTATGTATTTCGAACGCTAGAAGACACCTTATGTTACGATGGATTTGAAAATTTCGAAAAAAGAGAATATATTTTTGGGATTGGAGATTTTTACCAAAGTAATACCTATGGTCAATCTGGCATTAATATTCTTGAAGAAACTTTACTCTACTACAAAAAAGGCAATACTACTTGGGGAACACCCATCACGATTGCTATTCCAACAGGAGTAGAAGAAAACGCATTAAGTCAGATTAAATTTTATCCAAATCCTGTTGAAAATCTATTTACCATTGAGAATTTAGTAGAAGATTGTAGATACAAGTTGATGGATATCAATGAAAAAATAGTAAAAGAAGGTTATTTTGTAAATTCAACTAATTCAATAAATACAATTGATTTTGATAGCGGTATTTATTTCCTTCAATTGCAATCCAAAAAGGATTTGAGAACAATTAAAATGGTGAAGAAATAAAAAATCTTTTTATTATGAAAAAAATTATACTATTGTTCGTTTTAGTCAGTATTTACAGCTCATCTTTTAGCCAAAGATGGGAGTTGTTTAAAAATGATATTTCTCACTATACCATTCCACAGCCAAATACTGTTTATGCTAAATTAAGATATACTGATTCTGTTGCAATCACGTTAACGGTAGATACAGTTAAAATAAGTCAAAATAATAAAACCATCATATTTAAAGAAGATTATAGTGATAGTTTCGATTCGTACCCAGAGAATTGTATTGGTCCAACTTCTTCTATATTTGGTGATTCCTTAGTTGAATATAATGATTCAAGTGTTTATTTTATTAACAGTAAAAAAATTATATGGAAAGATGCTGCACAATGGGTTTTCTTTAGAGATTCATTAAACTATGAATTAATTATCCATTTAGATTCAACTTATGTATTAAATGGGGACTCAATCAAAAGTTTTTCTTTTTCATCAACTAACCTAAATGCATTTGACTCTACAGTTTTTAGTTCGCAATTTATTGTATCTAAGCTAAATGGTCTGATAAAAGGTTTTGATTTTTCCTATTTTCCTTATCAGGTAAAACTTACAACTTTTTTTAAAAGTGGATTTATAAAAAATTCTGATATATATGACTATGACTTAAATGATGAAATTCACTATGTAATTGAACATGATATTTATTACTTTAATCCTACTTATAATTTATATGTTATTAAAATAATTAATAAAACTAGTCACAGTCAAGATAGTATTTCCTATACATTTGAAAGGAAGGTAAGAGAGGATAAGATTGTAAATATTGGTTCAGGGCCATTATCAAATTTACAACATCAATACAGGAGTTATAAAGATACAATTTCAAGGTCTTATCAATTGAATAAAAAAATATTAATTGGCACTTATAAAGATGTAAAATCCTTTGGAAATCAACTTATTAATTATGGTTCCATTGGTTTTTATGATAGTGATTATGCTGTTTCTACTTATTTAGAATTAGGTCAAATGTTTAGATATTTTGATACAATTTGTGACAATACTTTTGAAGCAGAAGATTATACGGAATATATTTTTGGTATAGGGAAATTCGAACATCAATCTAGTGGTGATATAACTAATTGGAGTGTTTATGACGAAAATCTTGTCTACTACAAAAAAGGCAACACTACTTGGGGAACACTTATCACCATCACCATACCTACAAGTATAGAAGAAAACGCATTGAGTCAGATTAAATTTTATCCCAACCCTGTGGAGAACATTTTTACAATTGAGAATTTAGTAGAAGATTGTAGATACAAGTTGATGGATATCAATGGAAAAATAGTAAAAGAAGGTTATTTTGTAAATTCAACTAATTCAATAAATACAATTGATTTTGATAGCGGTATTTATTTCCTTCAATTGCAATCCAAAAAGGATGTGAGAACTATTAAATTGGTGAAGAAATAAAAAATCCCCTTGGCTTTGCCAAGAGGATTTTTAGTTAAATTAATCGTTACTTTCTTAAATATGAATCACTTCACCATAAGCAGCAGCTGTTGCTTCCATTACTGCTTCACTCATAGTAGGGTGAGGATGTATTGCCTTTAATATTTCATGTCCCGTAGTTTCTAATTTTCTAGCTACAACTAATTCAGCAATTATTTCAGTTACATTAGAGCCAATCATGTGCGCTCCTAATAATTCACCATATTTCGCATCGAAAATCATTTTTACAAAACCATCTTTATGTCCCGCAGCACTAGCTTTTCCTGAAGCTGAAAATGGAAATTTTCCAACTTTTAATTCATAACCTGCTTCTTTAGCTGCAGCTTCGGTATAACCGACAGAAGCAACTTCTGGTGTACAATAAGTACATCCTGGAATATTATTATAATCAATTGGTTCAGGTGAATGACCTGCAATTTTTTCAACACAAGTTATTCCTTCAGCAGAAGCAACGTGAGCCAATGCTTGTCCTGGTACACAATCTCCAATGGCAAAATAGCCATGAATATTAGTGGCATAAAATTCATTGACTTGAATTTTACCTTTATCTGTAGCAATACCAACATCTTCTAAACCTATATTTTCTATATTTGCTATTATTCCAACTGCTGAAACTACGATATCACACTCAATTGTTTCTTCGCCTTTTTTAGTTTTAATGTTTACCTTACATCCATTTCCTGAAGTATCCACTTTAGTCACTTCTGAATCGGTCATTACAGTAATACCTGCTTTTTTAAAGCTTCTTGCTAATTGCTTAGATACTTCTTCATCTTCTAATGGAACGATGTTGGGTAAATATTCTACCAAAGTCACTTCCGTACCCATTGCATTATAAAAATAAGCAAACTCAGAACCAATAGCTCCCGAACCAACAATAACCATTTTTTTAGGCATTGACTTTAAATTCATCGCTTCACGATAACCAATAATTTTCTTGCCATCTTGTGGTAATGAAGGCAATGAGCGAGATCTAGCACCTGTTGCAATGATAATATTTTTAGCTGTTATTGTTGATTTTTTACCGTTTTCATCAGTTACTTCAATGGCTTTTTCCTGGCTTTACTTTTCCAGTTCCCATAATCACTTCAATCTTGTTTTTCTTCATCAAGAATTGAACACCTTTGCTCATTCCATTGGCAACTTCACGGCTTCTTCCTACAATATTCTCAAAATTAGCATTGCTTTCTTTCACTTCTATTCCATAATCTGCAGCATGCTTGATATATTCAAAAACATTGGCACTTTTTAAAAGTGCTTTTGTAGGAATACAACCCCAATTAAGGCAAACTCCACCTAATGATTCTTTCTCAACGATAGCTGTTTTTAAACCTAATTGCGAAGCTCTAATAGCGGTTACATATCCACCTGGGCCACTTCCTAATACTATAACATCAAAATCCATATTGAAATATATTTTTGTTTTTTATTCTTAATTTTTGCATCCGATAACTATCGGTTGCGAAGATAGTAAAAAGGCTTATTTATTTTTACTTTGCTTCAGGAATTCGTTTTAAAGTTTCTAAAAAGAAATCCCAAAATTTCTGAACAGAGCTAATTTGAGCTTTCTCATCAGGTGAATGTGCTCCTCTTATATTAGGACCAAATGATATCATTTCCATTTTAGGATAATTAGTTCCCAATATACCACATTCTAATCCTGCATGACAAGCTTGAACTCTAGGCTCTTCTTTATATTTTTCACGGTACAAATCTGCCATTAAATTCACAATGTCAGATTTTGGTAAAGGAGTCCAACCTGGATAATCTCCATCTGTTACTACTTCAGCACCAATTAATTCAAAAGCAGATGTAATAGCAGCAGCCAAATCCCACTTTTCGGTTTCTACTGAACTTCTAGTTAAGCATAGGCAAGAAAATTGACCATTTTCTGCTTTCACTTGTGCTACGTTATTGGAGGTTTGCACCATTCCGGCCAAACTAGGACTCATTCTATAAATTCCATTTGGTGTGGCATAAACTGCTCTAATCATCATCGCTTGAAAATCGACTTCCATTGCTTTTGAAAATGCAGCAATTTCTTTTACATTAACTGCCAAATTTGGATCAGTTTCCGTATGTTCCGCTTTTATTTCTTCTTTATATTTAACAATTTCTTTTTTTGCAGCATCAAAATCTTGTTTAGATACGGCTATTTTTACAACAGATTCTCTAGGGATAGCATTTCTTAATCCACCACCATTTATACTATTAATTTGAATCGTGAAGGAATTGTCTAATCGATACAATAATCGATTCATCAACTTGTTGGCATTTCCTAAGCCTTTGTTGATGTCCATGCCAGAATGTCCACCACTTAAGCCATTGATCGTAATTTCAATAAAATGTGCCTCTTTTTCTACGTCCTCTTCTTCATAAGCAGCATTAGCAGAAACGTTTACGCCACCTGCACAACCAATGGTCAATTCATCATCGTCTTCTGTATCTAAATTTAATAAGATTTCTCCATCTAAAATCCCACCTTTTAAACCTAAAGCTCCTGTCATTCCTGTCTCTTCGTCTATTGTAAAAAGAGCATCAAAAGCGGGATGAGGAATATCTGTACTTTCAAGTAATGCCATAATAGTTGCCACACCAATTCCATTGTCGGCACCCAAAGTGGTTCCATCGGCTTTTACCCAATCACCATCAACAATCATTTTAATTCCTTCTTTTTCAAAATCAAAGTTGGTGGCATTATTTTTTTGGTGTACCATATCTAAATGGCTTTGAATTACCAATTTCTTTTTGTTTTCCATGCCTTTGGTGGCAGGCTTTCTGATGATTACATTACCAACTTCGTCTATAAAGGTTTCTAAGCCTAATTTTTTACCAAAATCTTTTGCAAAAGCAATAACACGTTCTTCTTTCTTAGATGGACGAGGCACTGCATTTAAATCTGCAAAATTATTCCATAAGGCTTTTGGTTCTAGTTTTCTTACTGCTTCAGACATAATTTTATTTTTTTTTGATGGATTGCAAATGTAAAATTATTCAACTCAAGAAAATAATTTAATGAGCTTTAAAACAGCCTAGAAGTTAAAAATTAGTTAAATATTAGCTCTAGGATAAAAATTGATGATTAATGGTTAATTTTGCTTTGTGAAATTTTTGAAATCCATATTTTCAGTGATATTAGCAGTTACTGTATTGTTTAGCTCTACAGGTTTTACTGTTTACAAGCATTATTGTGGAGATTTTTTAAAAGATGTTTCCGTTTTTGAAACTGATACTAATTGTCATGAAAAGCTTCAGATAGCGATTGACAACAATTGCGGGATTCACACAGCAGTTTGTTCAGAAATGAATGCAGAAGATGATTGGTGTAAGAATGAAAGCAATCGACTAGAAATTAAAGATAATTTTAAAAAATTAATTCATAGTACTTTTAAATTACAAATACCTTTAATTGTAAAAACTAAAGCAATCGTGAGCAGAGCTAAAATTCTTCCTAATGAATTAATTTCAGCTAGTTGTTTTATTGAAGCTTCCCCTAAAATTTACATTCCAAAATATATTCTCAATAATCAATTTAATTTTTATGGTTGATTTATAATAAATTATCTCAATAAATTATTATAAATATAAAAATACTATCATGAAAATATTAAAATACATTTCAATTATTATGTTGCTTTTAACTTTTAGTTTAAAGGCTCAAGCACAATCTAAAAAAAATACAGAACTTACTTTTAAAACCACAGGCGTTTGCGAAATGTGTAAAGAACGCATAGAATCGGCAGCGCTAAGAACCACAGGTGTAAAATTTGCAGAGTGGAGTCAAGAGGAACAAAGTTTAAAAGTAGTTTACAATGCCAAAAAAGTAAGCGATAAAGAAGTGATGCAAGCTGTATCAATGGCAGGGCACGATACTGAATTAATTGAAGCTGATTCTGCTGCTTATCAAAAATTACCTGGCTGTTGTAAATATAAAGACGGTATAGAGTCTCATTAATCCATTTAAAACAAATTAATTATGCAAAAAATAGCAAAAGTGCTATTCTTTGCTGGTTGTTTTATTTTGACAATTAGTGGAGCTTATGCACAAAAAGTACTCAAAGGAAAAGTAGTCGCCAATAATAAGGAGCCCGTTGCGTTTGCCAATGTTTATTGGTTAAATTCAACAGTAGGAATTACAGCTGACGAAAACGGACTTTTTCAGATTGAATCTATTGATAAAATCAATAGATTAGTAATTAGTTCTGTTGGTTATACTTCTGATACAATTACTGTTAAAAAGAATTCGGGTTTTTTAGATATTCAATTAAAAGAATCTGTTGATTTAGATCAAGTTGAGGTGGTCTATCGTACTAAAGGAACAGAAATATCCTTTATGGATACAAAAAAAGTAGAGCAAATTAGTGAAAAGGAATTGAGGAAAGCCGCTTGTTGTAATTTGTCCGAAAGTTTTGAAACTATACCATCAATAGATGTTGCTTTTACTGATGCGTTGACTGGTACTCGTAAAATTAGAATGTTGGGATTAGATGGCCCTTACACTTACATTAGTAGAGAAAATATGCCTGGAGTTAGAGGTTTAGCCAATGCTTATGGTTTAAATTTTATACCTGGTTCTTGGATAGAATCTATACAATTATCAAAAGGTGTTGGAAGTGTAGTAAATGGTTTTGAAAGCATAGCTGGACAGATAAATGTGGAATTGAAAAAACCTGAAAAGGAAGAAATATTTGTCAATGCCTATCTCAACCAAAGTGGAAGAGCAGAGGTTAATTATAACCAAAATTTAATCCTCAACAATAAATGGAGTACCATGATTTTATTGCACGGAAGTACAAGAGCAATAGAATCGGACAATAACTCTGATGGATTCTTAGATTTTCCTTTAGGCGATCAAATCAATGTGATTAATCGTTGGAAATATTATGGTTCAAATGGTTTAGAAGGTCAGTTTGGAATCAATTATGTAAAAGATGATAAAGTAGGTGGACAAAAAGGATTCAATTCAAAATTAAACCAAACGGATCAAACTAAATATGGTTTGGAAATTAATACCGAACGGATAGAAGTTTTTGGTAAATTGGGTTATGTTTTTGGCAAAAAGCCCTATAAAAGTATGGGTTTACAAGCTTCGGCATTTAAACACCAACAAAATTCACATTTTGGGTTGAATGAATACGATGGAACCCAAGAATCGATTTATCTTAATTATTTATATAGAACTCAAATTAAAAGTGATGAACATGTAATAACCACAGGTGCTAGCTTTATGTATGATAAATATAAAGAAACGGCTTACGATTCTACTTATAATAGAGTTGAAAACGTGCCTGGAGTTTTTATAGAATACACCTATGCTCCATCTAACTTATTTTCATTAGTTGGAGGAGTTAGAGGAGATTATAATTCTATTTATGGCCTCTATTTTAATCCTCGATTACATGCAAGATGGGCAATAAACGAAAAAATTGTAGTAAGAGGAGTAGCAGGAAGTGGACAAAGAACAGCCAATATTTTTGTTGAAAATCAAGCGATGTTTACCACTTCTAGAACCTTTCAACTGATGGGAAATGTTGCTAATAAGCCTTTTGGTTTGAAACAAGAGAAAGCTTATAACTTCGGATTAAATTTTACCAAAGATTTTCGATTGAATTATAAAGAAGGTTTTTTTGGTGTAGATGTTTATCATACTACATTTGAGAATCAAGTAGTTTATGATATTGAAGACAGCCGTTATGTACGTTTTTATAATTTAGATGGTAAATCATATTCGAATACCATACAGGCTGAAATTAATTATGAGTTATTCAAGTTTTTTGATGTAAAGTTGGCTTACCGATTTATAGATGTTAAAACAGATTACAAATCTGGTTTGAAACAAAAACCGTTAACAGCTCAACATCGGTTTTTCTCTAACTTTGCCTACGAAACCAAGAAGAATTCAAAAGGTGGACAGTGGAAGTTTGATTTAACGCTACAATATTTGGGAGCTCAACGAATTCCTTCTACAGCAATGAATATAGAAGCAAATCAACGTTCATTAAAATCTGATGGTTTTTTAACGGCTAATGCACAAGCCACCCGCATTTTTAATAAAAAGTGGGAAGCTTATTTAGGAATGGAGAACATGACGAACTACAAGCAAAAAGATCCAATAATAGCATCCAATGATCCATTTGGAAGTGAGTTTGATAGCTCTTTAATTTGGGGCCCTATTTTTGGAAGAATGGTGTATGCAGGCTTTAGATTTACGTTGGGGAAAGAATGAAGAAGACGTTAGAATTTAGACGTTAGATCTAGATCTTTGAATTGAACTTATTTTTTATGTATATTTAATTTATCTTTTTTACAAGAGATATTTTGTTAATTTTCATTTATATAAATTTTTAGAAGTAGTAGCAAACGAGAGAGTGCTGCTACTTTTTTTTTGGTGTTTTGCGGATGAATTAAATTTTTGCTTATATTTGAATGTATATTTTTAAATTTTTCATTTTAAAAAATAAGGAAATAGAAGCTTTTTAGGATTGAGCTTCTATTTTTTTTGTTTTAACGAATTTAATTGTTATTTTTATCAAGCGTTTTCGATTATATTTTGTCATAATTAAAAATTAAGACCGCTCAATTTATTTTGAGCGGTCTTTTTTATTACCTTTATCGTTCAACTTTTCATAGGGTTGAGTAGGTTTAGTTTTGGAGTTGCTAGAGGTAGCAACTCCTTTTTTTTTGTGGGTTTATAAATCTAATTTAGATTCAATTTAATTTACTCAATCTCTTGTTTTTATAAAATTTTCTGATTATTATTGAAATTCTTAAGTGGTGATAGATAGTGTAGTAGAATTAAGGGGAGATAGAGAAAGAAGAAAGCAATAAGGCATAAAAAATGGCGATTACCGAAGCAATCGCCTAGAAAGTTTTTTCTGCGGCTCTATGGCCTTGTTGTGAATAGTCTTTCACTGCAAATATAATAAAAAAATGAATTATGACAAAACTAGGTATTGATTTAGGAAGTTCATCTCTTGGATGGGCAATTAGAAATGAAAATCAAATTACAAATAAAGGAGTAGTAACATTTTCTACAGGAATGTCCAAAGGGCAAAGCGGCGGCTACACCTCACCTACGAGAGATAGAAGAGAAGCTCGTTCAAAAAGGAACTTAATTAAAGCTAGGAAATATAGAAAATGGGCACTTTTAAAAGTGCTTTCAAATAATAAAGAGTTTACACCAATAAGCATAATAGAATTAGAAAAATGGAGCAAATATAAAAAAGATGTGGAAAGAAAATTTCCAGAAAATGAGAAATTCTTAAAGTGGTTAGCTTGTGACTTTTCATATGAAGATGGAATTAAATATAGTAATCCATATGAGCTAAGAGTAAAAGCATTAGAAGAAAAATTATCTAAACATGAATTGGGAAGAGTATTATATCACTTAGTTCAACGAAGAGGATATAAGGATATTGGAGAATCTAATAGCGAAACAGAAACGCAAATAAAAAGAAGAGGTGAAAGTGGATTCCAAAAGGCATTAGAAACACATGGTTCAATTTCAAAAGCTTTAAAGTTAGAATTTTTAGACAAAGGTAAAAGAGCTAGAAATGAATATCCTTACAGAGAAGAGTATCAGAAAGAATTAGAGCTAATTTGTAAAGCTCAAGGTTATGATATTACTAAGGAAGGTAAGGATGGGTATAATGATCCATATATTTTAAGCCTTTGGAAAGCTATAATTTGGCAAAGACCTTTAAGAAGTCAAAAAGGAAATGTTGGAAAGTGTACAATTGAGCCATCAAAAAGAAGATGTCCAACTTCACATCCTATTTTTGAAATATCAAGAGCATGGCAGTTTATAAATACTATTAAATTTTATAATGAAAAAGAAGAAAAAGAACCTCTGAGTCAGGAGGTTAGATATGAGCTTTTTATTGAATTATTTATGAAAAGAGATTCTTTTAAATTTGAGGATGTAAGAAAGTTTCTTGATAAGAAATTAAAATCAAAATTAGTTTATAACTATCCAATAAATCAAAAAACTGGTAAATATGAAACTCCTGTTTCGGGAATGCCATTTTGTAATGGAATTATAAAGATTTTAGGTCAAAAAGCATTAGAATCTATAAAGAAGTTGGAAAAGTATAGAATTGGAGATTGTCCTAAATTGTTTAATGGTTATTCAATGTATGATATTTGGCATTCAATTTTTTCTTTTGACGATGATTATTTAGAAAAATTTGCAAAAAATCAATTACAGATTGAAGATATCCAAGTAACAAGAAATAAGAAGGAAGTAAAGTTGTCTCCTCTTAATATTTTAAAAGGTAAATTAGATAAAGGATATGGTGATTTAAGTATTAAAGTTTTAAAGAAAATTATACCTTTTTTAAAACAAGGATATTTATATAATGAAGCTGTAGTTTTAGCGAAACTTCCCGAGATTTTAGGAGAAAAATGGCAAGACAAGGAGAATGATGTTATTGGAAGTTTAAATAAGGCGAGAAATAAATATTCACGAAATAAGTTGATAGTTGGAATTTCCAACAATTTAATTGATGCATATAAAGGCGAAGTTGAAGCATGGCGAACCGAAGGTACTCTTGTAAGGGCATACAAAGAATTTGATTATTTATTAAATGAAGTTGATAACAGAGATATTGAAAAAGCGTGTTCTAGTTATTTTGGAGAAGAATCTTGGAAGAAAAGAATTGATAAAGATGCTATAATCTCAGAAGTTGGGAAAGAATATCAAGAATTCTTTTTTGATTCAAAAAGAGGGTACAGAAAAGTAACTACACTTGATGAGTTATTTGAATCAAATTTAAAAGAAAAGGGAATTGAGTTAAAGGATAAGTTATACCATCATTCTCAAAGAAAAAATATTTATGGTTCAGCGATTGAGGATAAAGATACAGGAAAAAAAATACTTCCAATTCCTCTGATAGATAGTATAAAAAATCCAATGTTTAATAAGTCTATGAGTATTTTAAGAAGGCTTATTAATGAGCTAATTAAGAAGGGTGAAATAGATGAAGAGACTGAAGTTGTCGTGGAATTAGCACGAGAGCTAAATGATAATAATAAAAGAGCTGCCATTGAGAGGTATCAAAATGAAAAGAGAAGAGATAGAGAAAAAGTGAGAGAGTTTTTAGAGGAATTTAAAATTACAGAAGGTAAATCATTTGATGTAAATGAAAAAATTCGTGATTTTGAATTATGGAATGAACAATTATTCGAGAAGACAGACCATAGTTCAGGTCAAAAAAGAAAAGAGATTTTAAGTGAAAAAACGGCAATTAAAAGATATGAGCTTTGGATGGAACAAAAGGGGCAGTGTATGTACACTGGGAAAATGATTTCTGTTACTCAGTTATTTTCGAATGAAATAGATATCGAGCATACAATTCCTCGTAGTATTTTACCTGATAATACAAAAGCTAATCTTACTGTGTGTTATGCAAAGTATAATCGGGACGAAAAGGGAAAACTAATGCCTTTTTATTGTAAAAATTTTGAAAATAATATCGAGGGAATTGGAACGGCAATAAAACCTAGATTAGAGCCATGGAAAAAAATTAGAGATAATTATAAGTTTTTATATAAGAGCCGCTTGAAACCTTCTGGGAGTGAAGATGAGGATAAGAAGAACAATCGTATTCAAGAAAAACATTATTTTAAAATGCATTTTGATTATTGGAACGATAAAGTTCAACGGTTTACTACAGATGAAATTAAGGATAGTTGGGCTAGAAGACAATTGGTAGATACTCAAATGGTAAGTAAGTATGCACGAGAGTTTCTTAGAACTTATTTTAGAAAAGTAGCTGTACAAAAAGGTAGTGTAACAGCGGAATTTAGAAAAATTTATGGATTTCAGGAAGTGGATGAAATTAAAAGTAGAAATAAACACACACATCATGCGATTGATGCAGCAGTATTGACTTTAATACCTGTAAATAGTAGTTTGAGAGATAGTTTATTAAATGAAATGTATAAATTATATGAGACTAAAAAAGTGCAATTAATTAGAAAGCCATATAATTCATTTGATTCTCAAAATTTAATTAGTGAAATTGAGAATGAAATTCTAATAGTTAATTATGTAAAAGATAAACTTCTTTTACAAACAACTAAAAATATTAGGAAAAGTGGCAAACTACAATATGTTACAAATAATAATGGTGAATTTATTCTAGATAAACAGGGAAGTAGAAAATTAAAAAAAGCCAAAGGGGATACTATAAGAAGTACATTATATAAACAAACTTTTCTTGGTAAAATTAGAGATGTTCAAAGATACAGTGATGGACAGCCAGTTAGGGAAAATGGCGAATGGAAGTATAAAACTGGTGATGAAGAATATATTTTTACAGAAAGGAAGGCATTAAAAGATGTCCTTTCAAAAACTGATGACATAATAGATCCAGTTATTAGAAAAATAATAAAAGAGCAAAAAGAAAAAGCTGTTGATCCGCAAGGCAATCGAATTAGACATGTGCGTATAAAGTGTAAAGCCGGAAAAGTAGTTAAAGAACGCGTTGATTATCGGTCTAAACATGAACACAAAAATTATTTCTATTCAGCAGCAGGTTCAATTCCTTACGCCTTAATGCTTCAAAAAAGTACTAAAGGTAATGTAGAAAGAAAATTACTTCCAATTGCCTCTTTCGAGGTAGCCAAAATTTACAAGCAGTTTAAAAGATTTACCCCAGAATTATTTCTAGATGTATTTCATCCAGAGTTGAATGATTATCAAGATCTAAAATTATTAAAATTAGGACAGAAACTACTGGTATTAAATGAAGATGAAGAATTTGATAAAGTGAAATGTAAAGATTTTCAAAGGAATAGATTATATCGAATAACCCAGTTTGGCGATAGCACTATTTATTTAAAATATCATATTACATCAACAAAGGATGAGGATATAGATAAATCTATAAAAATGAAAAAGGATGAAGTTTTGTCCGTTTATGATAGAAAGTTTGGATTAGGTGAAATTGATGAAGATTTAACAATCTCTGATGCTAGTGAAAGGAAAAAGAAATATGAAGATGAGAGATTTCGTTTCGTAGGATTAAAAGATTTTAGATTTAAGAGATTACTAGATTTTATGGATATAGAAGATTTAAACCAGCTTCGTAAAGAGTTGAGCAGGTTTAAAAAGCAATCATCTAGTATTGAAGTTGAGGGTGAAACTCCATTGTTAAAACTTAATAAGGAAGAAGGTTGGAATTTTATTTATGAGAATTATGATTTTAATATTGACATAAGTGGTAATTTAAATTTTATCAAAATATAACTAAAATCAAAATTTATCGTAAAGTAAAGTATTTAAATGCTTTACTATGATTAAACGTACACTTTGCTTTGCAAATCCTGCTTATTTAAGCATTAAAAATGAACAATTGGTGATAAATTATCCTGAAAAGGAGCAAGCACCTAAAACTGTTCCCATTGAAGATATTGGATATGTGATTTTAGAAAATGCTCAAATAACGATTAGTAATCGGTTGTTGGAGAAACTGACTTTGCGTAATGTGGCAGTCATTCATTGTAATGAGCAACACATGCCTATTGGCATAGTCATGCCATTAATTGGACATTCTGAATTTAATGAACGTTTTAGAGCACAATTGGAAGCTTCTGTTCCTCTAAAGAAAAATTTGTGGCAACAAACGGTGCAAGCTAAAATTGCCAATCAAGCAGCACATTTGGCTGAAAGAAATGTAGCTTATCAAAACATGCTGCATTGGTCTAAAGAAGTAAAATCTGGAGATAGTTTAAACCATGAAGCTAGGGCAGCAGCTTATTATTGGCAAAATCTCTTCGAAATAGAAGGTTTTAATCGCTTTAGAATGGGTATTCCACCTAACAATTTATTGAATTATGGTTATGCTATTCTTCGTGCAGTTTGTGCAAGAGCTTTGGTAGGTAGTGGGTTATTACCCATTATGGGTATTCATCATGCTAATAAGTATAATGTCTATTGTTTGGCGGATGATATAATGGAACCTTATCGTCCTTTTGTTGATGCTGTAGTTTATGAACTTGTAGAAAATGAATACGATATTGATGAATTGAGTTCAGAAATAAAACAAGAATTATTAAAAATTCCTGCATTGGATGTCATTATTGATAATAAAAAGAGTCCATTGATGGTAGCAATGAGTAGAACCACCAATTCTTTGCAAGAATGCTTTATGGGATTGAGTCGAAAAATACTTTATCCCGAATATTAATCTTCACAGCTATGGAAAGTAAATTTTCACGCTTAAATCAATACAGAAGTATGTGGGTTTTAGTTTTTTTTGATTTGCCTACCGAAACGAAAAAGGAACGGAGAGCAGCCAATTTATTTAGAAAAGATTTATTAAAAGACGGTTTTGGAATGTTTCAATTTTCTATTTACATGCGTTTTTGTGCCAGTAGAGAAAATGCGGAAGTACATATTCGTAGAACCAAGAATGCTTTACCAAAAAACGGTCATGTGGGCATTATGAGCATAACTGATAAACAATTTGGAATGATGGAATTATTTATTGGACAAAAAGAAGTAGAGAAGGAGCAACCGATACAACAATTAGAATTATTTTAATTTTATATAATTCAATTAAAGTACCTTTCTAATATAGACTTGACTAATTTTTTAATTCTATTTTCAGCCTTAAAACACAACAGACCATCAAGTTGATTGATGGTCTGTTGTAATTAGTCCATAAAGATATGGATTTGAAAGCTATTCACAACTTTTGGTTAGCTTTAGTAATTCGTCCGAGTGTTGTAATTAGTCCATAAAGATATGGATTTGAAAGCTATTCACAACTGAAATGATTGAGGCGATTCTGTCTTTTCTGTTGTAATTAGTCCATAAAGATATGGATTTGAAAGCTATTCACAACCCTTGCTAAAGCTTCAATTTTAGAAGTTATGTTGTAATTAGTCCATAAAGATATGGATTTGAAAGCTATTCACAACATGTAGCCTTTGGGTAATCCTGCTGAACAGGTTGTAATTAGTCCATAAAGATATGGATTTGAAAGCTATTCACAACTATATTAGCTTTTTTTATCTTTGGATTTATGTTGTAATTAGTCCATAAAGATATGGATTTGAAAGCTATTCACAACTGCCATCGCTCTTTAAAAGTGGCTAACACAGTTGTAATTAGTCCATAAAGATATGGATTTGAAAGCTATTCACAACAAAATAATCAGTAAAATTAACCCAACACTTGTTGTAATTAGTCCATAAAGATATGGATTTGAAAGCTATTCACAACTTAAACAACGGAACTTCATTGCTTTTATGGGTTGTAATTAGTCCATAAAGATATGGATTTGAAAGCTATTCACAACACTATAATTATCTTTTGAAGCTATTTCTTGTTGTAATTAGTCCATAAAGATATGGATTTGAAAGCTATTCACAACATCGTACCAGTTGAAGTGTTATACAGTTGAGTTGTAATTAGTCCATAAAGATATGGATTTGAAAGCTATTCACAACTTAAATTAGCCGCATCTAAAGCAAATGTAAGTTGTAATTAGTCCATAAAGATATGGATTTGAAAGCTATTCACAACTTTAATACTAAAAAAGAACTTCACACTAATGTTGTAATTAGTCCATAAAGATATGGATTTGAAAGCTATTCACAACCTGAAATGAAACATTCAGATTCAGATTTAGGTTGTAATTAGTCCATAAAGATATGGATTTGAAAGCTATTCACAACTTAGTTAACGAATAACCTTCATTAATATAAGTTGTAATTAGTCCATAAAGATATGGATTTGAAAGCTATTCACAACTGAAAGGCTTGAGGGGCTTCTGTCTTTTCTGTTGTAATTAGTCCATAAAGATATGGATTTGAAAGCTATTCACAACATTGTACCAGTTGAAGTGTTATACAGTTGAGTTGTAATTAGTCCATAAAGATATGGATTTGAAAGCTATTCACAACGCTGAAATGAAACATTCAGATTCAGATTTAGTTGTAATTAGTCCATAAAGATATGGATTTGAAAGCTATTCACAACAATTAATCCATCTATATCTGGTGATTCTGTGTTGTAATTAGTCCATAAAGATATGGATTTGAAAGCTATTCACAACGTGCGCTGTCTGCTACTATAAATGAATCGTGTTGTAATTAGTCCATAAAGATATGGATTTGAAAGCTATTCACAACTCTAATAAAATAGATCCGTTAGTTTCTATTGTTGTAATTAGTCCATAAAGATATGGATTTGAAAGCTATTCACAACTGAAAGGCTTGAGGGGCTTCTGTCTTTTCGTTGTAATTAGTCCATAAAGATATGGATTTGAAAGCTATTCACAACTCATTTTTTATAAACTTAAATTTCCCATAAGTTGTAATTAGTCCATAAAGATATGGATTTGAAAGCTATTCACAACGCAAAGATAGACTAATATATTTAATATCCTGTTGTAATTAGTCCATAAAGATATGGATTTGAAAGCTATTCACAACAAAACACCAAAACCAACGTAATATGATTTAGTTGTAATTAGTCCATAAAGATATGGATTTGAAAGCTATTCACAACAGCTAACGTGATTAAAATAGTTTCTGTACTGTTGTAATTAGTCCATAAAGATATGGATTTGAAAGCTATTCACAACACATATCTGATACAATTACTATTTTACCGTGTTGTAATTAGTCCATAAAGATATGGATTTGAAAGCTATTCACAACATAGTGATAAAATTCGTAAACTGTTACATTGTTGTAATTAGTCCATAAAGATATGGATTTGAAAGCAATTCACAACACTAATGTAAGTGGTGGAAATGTTCCTGTAGTTGTAAACTATCCGTAAAGATAAAAATTTGAAAGCAATTCACAACCTAAGTTAGTTGTTTAATTCAAAGTGTATGTTGTAAACTATCCGTAAAGATAAAAATTTGAAAGCAATTCACAACGCGCTTAGTTTAGCGTTCTCTAAGCCCTCTGTTGTAAACTATCCGTAAAGATAAAAATTTGAAAGCAATTCACAACGGTCCAATCGAGCATAAAAAGCCCATCCCCGTTGTAAACTATCCGTAAAGATAAAAATTTGAAAGCAATTCACAACCATCAAAGAAGTGTCCAACAGATCTAAATGTTGTAAACTATCCGTAAAGATAAAAATTTGAAAGCAATTCACAACATAAATGAATTGTTTGTTCGCTCGGTATCGGTTGTAAACTATCCGTAAAGATAAAAATTTGAAAGCAATTCACAACTTAACGGTGTTGGATCATTAAAAATCTATAGTTGTAAACTATCCGTAAAGATAAAAATTTGAAAGCAATTCACAACCTCCAGCTAATTTAGTGTCATTTGCTGATTGTTGTAAACTATCCGTAAAGATAAAAATTTGAAAGCAATTCACAACACGATTTGTGTTTCTATATCCATCAATTCGTTGTAAACTATCCGTAAAGATAAAAATTTGAAAGCAATTCACAACCAGGTCTGTAATCATGCTCATGAGCTACTTGTTGTAAACTATCCGTAAAGATAAAAATTTGAAAGCAATTCACAACACAAATTCGAACATTGACACTATGATTGCTGTTGTAAACTATCCGTAAAGATAAAAATTTGAAAGCAATTCACAACAAAGGTAGAACTAATACTTAACTCTTTAAAGTTGTAAACTATCCGTAAAGATAAAAATTTGAAAGCAATTCACAACCGCTTCGTCACGAAGCTTCGTGAACGCTCAGTTGTAAACTATCCGTAAAGATAAAAATTTGAAAGCAATTCACAACATTACTAATATTTTCATAATTATTATTTAAGTTGTAAACTATCCGTAAAGATAAAAATTTGAAAGCAATTCACAACCATCTATTGTTCTGGGTTCTGAACTATCAGGTTGTAAACTATCCGTAAAGATAAAAATTTGAAAGCAATTCACAACTAGCATCATGGACACCTCTTTTAGCTGCTGGTTGTAAACTATCCGTAAAGATAAAAATTTGAAAGCAATTCACAACAAGCTCCACTCAATCTCAAAATCAAGAGGGTTGTAAACTATCCGTAAAGATAAAAATTTGAAAGCAATTCACAACCATGCTGAATTCATGGTTACTGTATTGAATGTTGTAAACTATCCGTAAAGATAAAAATTTGAAAGCAATTCACAACCGACTTTAAGGTCGGGAAAACTCAAAGTTTGTTGTAAACTATCCGTAAAGATAAAAATTTGAAAGCAATTCACAACCATCTCTCAGTACAATAGTTGTAAACTTCTGTTGTAAACTATCCGTAAAGATAAAAATTTGAAAGCAATTCACAACCTGCTGGTGTATTGAACAAATTTGTTGTTGGTTGTAAACTATCCGTAAAGATAAAAATTTGAAAGCAATTCACAACTACAGATCAGATCCTGATTCGCTCTGTCTTGTTGTAAACTATCCGTAAAGATAAAAATTTGAAAGCAATTCACAACCACTTCGACTATTAAGAGGTTGTAGTGCTTGTTGTAAACTATCCGTAAAGATAAAAATTTGAAAGCAATTCACAACCAACTCCTAATCCTATCAATAATCCTTTTAGTTGTAAACTATCCGTAAAGATAAAAATTTGAAAGCAATTCACAACGAGAAACTATAACAATAGAAAGTAACTTTAGTTGTAAACTATCCGTAAAGATAAAAATTTGAAAGCAATTCACAACTCGGGTAATTACTTGGCGACTGTTGGCTGCGTTGTAAACTATCCGTAAAGATAAAAATTTGAAAGCAATTCACAACAGTGGGGCTGACAAACCTAAATATGAAGCAGTTGTAAACTATCCGTAAAGATAAAAATTTGAAAGCAATTCACAACAATAATTGTATTAAAACTCCTTGTCATTGGGTTGTAAACTATCCGTAAAGATAAAAATTTGAAAGCAATTCACAACTGATTGCAGCTAATTGAGCTGGTTCTAATTGTTGTAAACTATCCGTAAAGATAAAAATTTGAAAGCAATTGACAACGAGCGTCTGTCATTTGTAATGCTATTCTGTGTTGTAAACTATCCGTAAAGATAAAAATTTGAAAGCAATTCACAACAAATTAGGTGATATGTCTTTTACTACTCTCGTTGTAAACTATCCGTAAAGATAAAAATTTGAAAGCAATTCACAACAATTCTTTAGATAAGTCTTTATGATAATTAGTTGTAAACTATCCGTAAAGATAAAAATTTGAAAGCAATTCACAACTTGTTCAACCAAAGAATGATGTTTGCCTTTGTTGTAAACTATCCGTAAAGATAAAAATTTGAAAGCAATTCACAACTGTTTCCTATTTCTGCCCATAATTTGCAACGTTGTAAACTATCCGTAAAGATAAAAATTTGAAAGCAATTCACAACAATCTACAGGTTATGCTGCTAAATTAGCTTGTTGTAAACTATCCGTAAAGATAAAAATTTACTCACTCTTGTCTATTTTTTTATTGGTGTTCGTGTTCTCCTTTCAGTCGGGAGAAAGCTATTCACAACCCTATTGCGCTCGATGCTGTTCTCATTACTGTTGTAATTAGTCCATAAAGACTAGTCCGCCATAACATTGGCAAGAGCTAGGATGGCGGATATGGATTTACTCACTCTTGTCTATTTTTTATTGGTGTTCGTGTTCTCCTTTCAGTCGGGAGAAAGCTATTCACAACTGGCGCCAATAAGAATATTTCATTTGGTGCGTTGTAAACTATCCGTAAAGATAAAGATTTGAAAGCTATTCACAACGTAATACATCTTGCTGATTGCAAATTGTACGTTGTAATTAATCCTTAAAGACTAGTCCGCCATAACAGTGGCAAGAGCTAGGATGGCGGATATGGATTTACTCACTCTTGTCTATTTTTTTATTGGTGTTCGTGTTCTCCTTTCAGTCGGGAGAAAGCTATTCACAACCAACTCCAATTAGCAGGATTATTAACTTCTGTTGTAATTAATCCTTAAAGACTAGTCCGCCATAACATTGGCAAGAGCTAGGGTGGTGGATAAAGATTTACTCACTCTTGTCTATTTTTTATTGGTGTTTGTGTTCTCACTATTTTTCAATAAGTTAAAATATAAATGATTTATTCGTGTCGCGTTCGCAGAGGAGTATTCGTGGCAACTTTTTTATCTATCCATAAAGACTTATCCAACACAATGAGGATAACAAATAAAAACTTTCTTTTCTATAACAATGTTTTATTAAATGCTAATGCCTTGCCTAGCCAATATTCTAAATTATCATCCATATCAAAACCTTCGGGAGTAATAAAAATATAAACTTTCATTGGTCTTCCTGTGAAATCCATAGGTAAGCAAACTTCTTTTTTAATTTCATCTGCATAAGCCTCAATGCCGATTTTTGCCATAAGTAAACTTTCGCCATGTTCTTTATCAATATGAATTGCGCAACACATTTTATCATTGACCATAAACAACAGACCTCCCATCATTTTCTTCTCATAAAAGTTAGTATTTTTAGATTGGAGAATTCGTCTTATTCGATCACCTAAATATTCGTCGTAAGCCATTTTTTTTCTTTCTTCTTTCAAACCTACAAAAAAATATAGATTTAAATTAATACACCCATACAAAAATGGAATTACAGGTTTAATACAAAAATTATTAAATATCTCATTTTAACATAAAGGGAACTCAAAATAAATTAATTTAACAGCCTTAACGCAATTGATAGAGCAAAAGTAGATATGAATGTAAAGAAAATTCTAGTTGGATTGGGAATAGTAGCTGGCTTAACAATAGTTGCAGTATATTTGGTAACTCCATTTTTGAAAAAATTGATTGCTAATAAAATAGAAGAAAAATTAGCGGTTAACTTTTACTATCATTATGATGATTTGGAAGTGAGTATTTTGGCGAGAAGTATTTCTTTCGACAGTTTAAAATTTGCATTTCCAAAAGATTCTTCAAAATTTGAATATGTTGGTAAAGCCGATCGTTTCTCCATTGAAAATATTAATTTGATTTCTTTATTTTTTAGTAAAAATTTGAGCTTGGGAGAAATTAGTTTGAAAGCTCCAAAAGTTACCACTAGAATGAATAGTACTAGTAGTTCTAAAGATACTTCAACTGCTGTAGATATAGAAGAGCTTAATTTATATTCTTTTATTGAAGGGGGAATCAATCGATTGGAATTAGATAACCTGACTATTGAAAATGGTGATTTTGTATGGCAATATGGAAATCAAGATAAGGTTTGGCGAGCTGTAAAAGGGATGAATTTAGAAGTGCTAGATTTAGAATTGGACTCTACTATTGCTGCAGAAAATAATGGTTGGTTTATCTTGCAAGATTTTAAGTTGAAAGTAGCTCATTTGATGGAAAATTTGAAAGATAGTTTGCATTATATCACTACTGATGCACTTCAAATGTCTTATAAAGATTCTACAATTCAAATTGTAAATTTAAAAATGCTTCCAATTTACAATCGAACTGAAATTCCTAATGTATTAGATTTTCAAACTAGTATTTTTACATTAACTGCAGATACTATTCAAATGAATCACATCAACTTAGATCATTTAGTGTATAAAAACAGCTTATTTGTAGGTGAAGTTTTAATTAATTCGGCAGATATGAATGTCTATAGAGATAAGTCTGTTCCATTTCCACACGTTTTTAAAGAATTGCCAATAGTCTCATTAATGAAAATGAAATTTGATATGACTTTGGATTCTTTAAAAATAAAAAATGCTAATATCGCTTATGAACAATTAAATGCAGATATTTCAGAATCAGGACTTGTAAGTTTTCAAGATTTGTCAGCAACTATTTATAACTTAACATCTTCGAAAGAACAAATTGAAAAATATCCGCATACTATCTTAGAAGCGAAAACCAAATTGATGGGAATAAGTAAACTTGATGTCTATGTTGATTTTGATTTGAAAGATAAGGATGGTGGACATCATTTAAAGGGTTCTTTAAACGAATTTGATCTAAAGAGTTTGAATCAAATAATACTACCACTTACATTTATTAAAGTAAACGAAGGAAATGCTTCTAAATTATATTTTAATTTTTTTGCTAATACGAATATTGCAAGAGGTGACATGCGATTTTATTATGATGATTTAAATATTTCTGTTTTAGATAAGAGTGATTTTAGAGATGACCAAACTGAGGATAAAAAATTCTTTACATCATTCTTAGCCAATACGTTTGTAGTAAGAAAGAGCAATCCTAAAGGAAATACCTTAAGAATTGGAGCAATTTCTGCTGATAGAAACACAGAAAAGTCTATTTTCAATTTATGGTGGGAAGGAATCTCTAGTGGTATGGCATCCACTATTTTAAATATTAAAAATGATGCAAAAGAAGTAGACGTTAACAAAGATTAATGCTTCTTCAATAAATACCCTCTATAAGGTATTGCATCTTTAAAATTCTAGGCTAATCTTTGTTCTTTAGAATCATTCTAAATAATATGAGTTTAAATATTCTTCACGGTAATTCTAATATATTGATGTCCTTTGGCTTAAAGTCATTATTGAACAGAGGCGGAGGTATAGAAAAAGTGGTTAATGTAGCCCACGAAAATCAATTATTTGCCGAAATTGAGAATGAAGTTTTCGATGTGATCATTTTAGATCCCAATTCAGCTGGTCACTTTTCTACTGAAACAGTTTTAAAAATTCGTCAAAAAAATAAAAATCAAAAATTACTTATCATATCATCTACCACCAATATAAAAGATGTTTTAAAAGTCTTAGAAAAAGGTGTGGAAGGTTACTTGACTCGAGAATGTGATGAGGATGAAATTATTCATGCTATTTTCTCCATTGCCAAAGGTGAAAAATTTTATTGTAATAAAGTCTTAGATATTATTTTAAATAAAGATATCTCTACAGATGATGATAATTGTGAACCAACTGCTTTAACAGAAAGAGAAAGCGAAATTACTGCTCTAATTGCTAAAGGACAGACGAATAAATCTATTGCTGAACAATTACATTTAAGTCCACACACCATTCACACCCACCGAAAAAATATATTACGTAAGTTGGGTATAAATTCTGTTTCTGAGCTTACGTTATATGCTATTACAGTGGGTTTAATTAGTATGGATTAAGCCATAAATTAAAAAAATTTTTTTATCAAAATCAATTAGCGAAATCAGCGGGAACTTGTAACTTTTGCTGATTATGCAGATATAATTAGATTTTTTTTCAAAGAATTTTATTCTTTATACAATCTTTCTTTGTGAGCTTTGTGAAGGCCTTTGAGTCCTTTGTGGTTAAAAAGAATAATCTTCTGTTCGCTTTGCACCTCCACGTTAAAAAAAGGAATAAACCACCAAAAACACACTAAACCCATCAAGTTCTTGGTCAGTGATAGTCAGTAAAAACTACGGGATAAATTATAACTCTATTAATAAGGACTATGTTCTCAGCATTTCATTTAAAAAAATTTGTTTTTAATTTAGTGTCACCCCTTCAGGGTTTTAGGTTTATTTTCATTTTGTTGTTATAAAACTTTCACCCCTACGGGGTTGAGTGTATCCAACTAAAAGTTCGAAAAGCTACATCTTTTACTTTTTAACAACTTTTGAATATCTATCAAAGCTGAAAGGCTGACATTATTATAATTATAAGATATTCATAAAAAAATAAAACCCTGAAAGGGTGATATTATAACTTCTATTGTTTAATTATCGCACCACAACTTCTACGGTAAAAAAAAGGAATAAACTACCAAAAACACACAAAACTCATCAATTGCTTGGTCAGCGATAGTCAGTAAAAACTACGGGATAAATTATAACTCTATTAATAAGGACTATGTTCTCAGCATTTCATTTAAAAAAATTTGTTTTTAATTTAGTGTCACCCCTTCAGGGTTTTAGGTTTATTTTCATTTTGTTGTTATAAAACTTTCACCCCTACGGGGTTGAGTGTATCCAACTAAAAGTTCGAAAAGCTACATCTTTTACTTTTTAACAACTTTTGAATATCTATCAAAGCTGAAAGGCTGACATTATTATAATTATAAGATATTCATAAAAAAATAAAACCCTGAAAGGGTGATATTATAACTTCTATTGTTTAATTATCGCACCACAACTTCTACGGTTAAAAAAAGATATAAACCACCAAGTACGCCAAGAAAGTACCCAGTGCAACAAGTTTTTAGCAATCTATCCAAGCCTGAAAATTAGATATTGTTTAAGATTTTATAATTATCAAATTATAAACTAACTTGCATAAAAATTTCATTTCTTCTTTTAACATAAAATTCTAAACAATGTCTGGTACATTTTCGCAATTATATATACAAGTAGTTTTTGCAGTTCAAGGAAGAAGTAATTTGATTAGCAAAGGTTGGAAAGAAGATTTGAATAAATATATCGCTGGAATTATTACCAATAAAGGACAAAAGTCTATTATAGTGAATGGAATGCCTGATCATATTCATGCATTTATTGGTTTAAAACCATCTATGTCCATTTCAGATTTAGTTAGAGATATAAAAAATAATTCTTCAAACTACATAAATAAAAATAAGTTAGTTAGAGGTAAATTCTCTTGGCAAGAAGGTTTTGGAGTTTTTTCGTATTCTCAATCTCATGTTGAAAGAGTTTACAATTATATATTAAATCAAGAAGAGCACCATCGTAAAAAAACTTTTAAGAACGAGTATGTTGACTTATTGAATAAGTTTAATATAGAATATAATGATAAATATTTATTTAAATTTATTGAAGATGCTTAGCCTTATATGTCACCCCTTCAGGGTTTTAGGTTTATGTTCATTTTGTTGTTATAAAACTTACACCCCTACGGGGTTGAGTTTATCAATTACAAGTTCTAAAAGCTACACCTGTTTAATTTTTAACAACTTTTGAATATCTATCAAAGCCTGAAAGGCTGGCATTATTGTAATTATAAGAGATTCATAAAAAAATAAAACCCTGAAAGGGTGATATTATAACTTCTATTGTTAAAATTAAAGTACTAACCTCCTCGATAAAAAAGGAATAAACCACCAAGAACACACTAAACCCATCAAGTGCTTGGTCAGTGATAGTCAGTAAAAACTACGGGATAAATTATAACTCTAATTAATAAGGACTATGTTCACAGTATTTCATTTATGAAAATTGGTTTTTAATTGAGTGTCACCCCTTCAGGGTTTTAGGTTTATGTTCATTTTGTTGTTATAAAACTTACACCCCTACGGGGTTGAATGTATCCAACTAAAAGTTCGAAAAGCTACATATTTTACTTTTTAACAACTTTTGAATATCTATCAAAGCCTGAAAGGCTGGCATTATTGTAATTATAAGAGATTCATAAAAAAATAAACCCTGAAAGGGTGATATTATAACTTCTATTGTTAAAATTAAAGTACTAACCTCCTCGATAAAAAAGGAATAAACCACCAAAAACACACAAAACCCATCAAGTGCTTGGTCAGTGATAGTCAGTAAAAACTACGGGATAAATTATAACTCTAATTAATAAGGACTATGTTCACAGCATTTCATTTAAAAAAATTTGTTTTTAATTTAGTGTCACCCCTTCAGGGTTTTAGGTTTATTTTCATTTTGTTGTTATAAAACTTTCACCCCTACGGGGTTGAGTGTATCCAACTAAAAGTTCGAAAAGTCACACCTATTTTAATTTTGAATATCAATCAAAGCCTGAAAGGCTGGCATTATTGTAATTATAAGAGATTCATAAAAAAATAAACCCTGAAAGGGTGATATTATAACTTCTATTGTTAAAATTAAAGTACTAACCTCCTCGATAAAAAAGGAATAAACCACCAAGAACACACTAAACCCATCAAGTTCTTGGTCAGTGATAGTCAGTAAAAACTACTGGATAAATTACAACCCTAATGAAGACTATGTTCACAGCATTTCATTTAAAAAAATTTGTTTTTAATTTAGTGTCACCCCTTCAGGGTTTTAGGTTTATTTTAATTTTGTTGTTATAAAACTTTCACCCCTACGGGGTTGAGTGTATCCAACTAAAAGTTCGAAAAGTCACACCTATTTTAATTTTGAATATCAATCAAAGCCTGAAAGGCTGGCATTATTGTAATTATAAGAGATTCATAAAAAAATAAACCCTGAAAGGGTGATATTATAACTTCTATTGTTAAAATTAAAGTACTAACCTCCTCGATAAAAAAGGAATAAACCACCAAGAACACACTAAACCCATCAAGTGCTTGGTCAGTGATAGTCAGTAAAAACTACGGGATAAATTATAACTCTAATTAATAAGGACTATGTTCACAGTATTTCATTTATGAAAATTGGTTTTTAATTGAGTGTCACCCCTTCAGGGTTTTAGGTTTATTTTAATTTTGTTGTTATAAAACTTTCACCCCTACGGGGTTGAGTGTATCCAACTAAAAGTTCGAAAAGTCACACCTATTTTAATTTTGAATATCAATCAAAGCCTGAAAGGCTGGCATTATTGTAATTATAAGAGATTCATAAAAAAATAAACCCTGAAAGGGTGATATTATAACTTCTATTGTTAAAATTAAAGTACTAACCTCCTCGATAAAAAAGGAATAAACTACCAAAAACACACAAAACCCATCAAGTGCTTGGTCAGCGATAGTCAGTAAAAGCTATAAGGACATAATTTAATTCTAACCAAACAGAAAAGGCTGTTATTATTATTCAGACATTAATTTAAAATTTATTACGTTTGATTAAATTATTTTTCAAACTCATGCACTATTTAAAATGTAATAATTGCGGCGAATTGAACGCTTTAAAGTCTGAAATGATGACATTTTGCTCAGTTTGTGGCTATAAAATGGATAATTCATTTTCAGTGTGGGCTTTTTATAATCCATTAAAAACTTTTGAAGAGTATAAAAATGAAGTTTGTATTTCCGATGTTCCAATTAATCCGACCAATAAAAATTTGGTAAAAATCAAGCCTAATAACTGGAAGTTGGTGATAATAATTGCAGTTAGTCTAATTGTTTTATTTTTAATTGGATTTTTTTTAGCGAAAGCTTTTGTAGCTAAAAGTGGCATGGGCACACCTGATGCCGTTTATTCTCAAAAATGGGAAAGATCAATATATGGAACTTTAGGTTTATCAATCAATAGTCCTGTAAAATTAAAAGAAGGATATTTGCCATTGTCTGAAGACTATTTGCAATATATATCATTGATGGAAACTTATGAATATAATACATGGAAAGGATTGAATATAATACTCAATAGTGTAGAATATGAAAAAAGTATTGGAGAGGTAAATTTAGATGGAGCAGCAGAAGGATCAATGAATGAGATTAGTAATCAGAATGGCATCACAGAATTACAATATTATCAAATTTCCATAGAGTTAAACTCAATTCCGGGGTTTATGCAAGAAGGAAGTTATAATCAAGATGGCAATGTTGTAGAATTTATAAATATAGGTTACGGAAGTGGAGTCAACCTTTGGCAAGTTATGGTTAAGTTTCCCAAAGGAGATATAAATGGTAAAAAAGTGGCCGATAAAATAATAGAATCTATCGAAATAGATGCCCCTGAAAAAAATATAGAGGATGAAGAAGAGAAGATAGAAGATAAAGGAATAGTTATTTAACTTATCTTGATCTTTTTATCATTTTCCATTCTATTAAATTGTTTAATTTAGGCAAAAATTTTTATAGATGCATTACCACATTTCTTATCAAAATCCCCATTCTCATTATATTGATATTAATTTTGAAATTAATGATATTCAATCCGATAAGATTAAAATCCAGTTACCTGCTTGGCGACCCGGTAGATATGAGTTGGCTAATTTTGCCAAAAATATACAAAAATGGGAGGCGTTAGACTCAAGTGGAAACGTTCTGAAATCAAAAAAACTTAAAAAAGATCTTTGGGAAGTAGAATGTAAAGGTCTTGATTCAGTAAGCATTCGATATAATTACTTTGCCAATGAATTAAATGCAGGTTCTACCTTTTTAGATGCCAAACAATTATATATCAATGGAGTCAATTGTTTTTTATATGTTCCTGATCGGATAAATGAGCCCTGTTCAATGAGCTTGGATTTGCCTGAAAATTATCAAATCGCTTGTGGTTTAAATTCAATTGAAAAATTTCAATTTGAAGCGAAGGATTTTCATGAATTAGTTGATTGTCCTTTGATAGCTTCTGCTGATTTGATTCATGAAACATATAAAATAGATACAACCACTTTTTATCTTTGGTTTCAGGGAGAGTGTAAAATAGATTTTGACACTTTAATAAAGGACTTTAAAACATTTTCTAAGAAACAAATGGAGCTTTTTCAAGGTTTTCCAACTAAAGAATATCATTTTTTATTTCAAATATTACCGCACAAGGCCTATCATGGAGTGGAACATAGCAATTCTACCGTTTGTTTATTAGGACCATCATATCAATTGATGGATAAAAACGGCATGTACAAAGAGTTGTTGGGAGTGAGTTCACATGAATTATTTCACACATGGAATATCAAGCGAATTCGCCCTGTAGAAATGTGGCCATATGATTATAGCCAAGAGAATTATAGTCGTTTAGGTTATTTGGCCGAAGGTGCTACTACTCTTTATGGTGATTTAATGTTGCTAAGGTCTAAAGTTTTTACCTTAGAAGAGTATTTTGAGACTTTTAATCAATTATTAGATAGACATTTTAATACTGCAGGCGTATTAAATCTATCAGTTGCCGATTCTTCATTTGATACTTGGTTAGATGGTTATACGGCAGGCATTCCAAATCGAAAATCATCTATTTATACTGAAGGAGCATTGATTACCTTCATGTTAGACATGATCATTAGAAAACAAACTGACAATCAAAAATCTTTTGATGAAGTAATTTTATCTTTTTATCAAGATTTCTATTTGAAAAATAAAGGAATCAGTGAAAAAGATTATTTCTCTACCGTTAATGACATATCAACTGTTGACAATCAAAAGTTCTTCGAAAATTATGTTAATGGATTCGAAGACTATACAGCTGCATTGAAAGAAGCTTTGAATCAAATTGGTTTAACTTATGATGCATTAGCTCCTGATAATCTTTATGAAGCTCATCTAGGGTTTAAAATTGTTGAAAACGATAGAAAATTTAATGTAACTGCTATTTATCCCAATTCTGTTGCTGAAAAAGCAGGTTTAGCCATTGGCGATGAATTAATTAGTATCAATTCCTATACTGTAGGTTCTGATTTCAATGATTGGTGTCAGTATTTTAAAGCGGATACTATCTGTTTACAAGTAAAACGGATATTTGGAAAGATTGAGCCAGTTGTTATGAAAGTTTCCAAAGAGTTATATTATAAAAAACACAAAACGAAGAGGATAGAGAAAGCAAATGCTGCTCAAATAAGAGCTTTTGAAAAATGGAGCAGCTAATGTGAATTAGCTGTTGTAAGATTTAAAAAACACAATTACTTTTGCACAATGAATTTACCCATTATAGCCTACGGTGATCCGATATTAAAAAAAGAGGCGGATGAAATAGAAAAGGACAGTCCTGAAATTCAGCAATTGATTGATGATATGTTTGAGACGATGTATAATTCTGAAGGTGTGGGATTAGCAGCTCCACAAATTGGAAAGTCTTTGCGATTATTTATTGTAGACGCTTCTCCTTTTGAAGAAGATAATCCTGAATTGAAAAATTTTAAAAAGGTATTTATCAATCCAATTATAGTAGAAGAAGAAGGTAAAGAATGGGTGTTTAATGAAGGTTGTTTAAGTATTCCTGGTATTCGAGAGGATGTAAATAGATTACCAAAAATTACTATCGAGTATTACGATAGAAAATGGAATCTTTTAGAAGAAACCTTTGATGGCATTGCAGCTAGAATTATTCAGCATGAGTACGATCACGTAGAAGGTATCTTATTTACCGATCATTTGAATCCGCTGAAAAGAAGATTGCTAAAAACAAAATTGTCTAACATTAGTAAAGGCAATGTGAAAGTTAATTATAAAATGAAATTCCCTATAAAATAAAAAAAATGAAGAAAAGTTTTTTAATATTCGCAATGATTACAGTTTTAGTTGCTTGTAATAACTCAAACAATGAGAATACAACTGATGAAACAACAGAAATGGCAAATGCTAATCCTTTTAAAGGTTTAAATGAATCTGAATTTGATGCCAAGATTTCTGATTTTGAAAAAATGGTATTTGATTCAGCTAAATCGATGGATATTGAAAAGGCAAATCAATTGATTGATGGATATATAAAGTATGCTGATGAATTTGAAAAGTCTGAAAATAGTCCTGAATATTTATTTAAAGCTGCTGAAATTAGTTTAGGTTTAAATCAGGCTAAAAAGTCCTTAGATTTATATAAAAGAGTTTACACTGATTACCCAAATTATTCCAAAAGACCTTATTCTTTATTTTTGCAAGCATTTATTTACGAGAATAATATGAAAGAGTTGGATGCTGCAAAAACTTTATATGAGCAGTTTATTCAAGACTATCCTGAACATGATATGGCAGATGATGCTGAATATTCATTGAAAAATTTGGGAAAAAGTCCTGATGAATTAATTAAAGAATTTGAAGCAAAACAACAAGGAGTTTAATCTTTAAACTCTTGTTCCAAGATTTTTCTTAATTCATCTATTTCTAATGGAGTGCGCAAACTTCCATTTTTGCTAAAAGAAATTTCGCCTGTTTCTTCAGATATAATTATAGCAATTGCAGCAGAATTTTCTGTAATTCCTACAGCAGCTCTATGTCTTAAACCATAACGTGCATGTATTTTTGGGTTGTCTGAAACCGGAAGAATGCATCTTGCAGCTTTAATTTTATTATCATGGATAATAACACCACCATCATGCATAGGGTTATTTTTGAAGAATATAGTTTCCAGTAGATTAGAGCTCAAAGTAGCATCAATTTTATCTCCTGTTGATGCATGATATTTTAGTTCAGAATCTTTAGAGATTACTATTAAAGCTCCTGTTTTAGTTTTAGACATATTATAGCAGGCTTTTATCACTGCTTTAATATTTAAATCTAAAGCAGATTTGGGTTCATTCCATCTCCAATTAGTGAACTTTTTTCTAAACTGTGGTTGCGCTAATATGCTTCTATTGCCTACGATTAGTAAAAATCTTCTGACTTCTTGCTGAAAAACAATAATAAGCGCAATCACTCCAACTCCAATAAACTGACCCAATATTTCATCGAGCAATTCCATTTTTAAAGCTTCCACTAATTTCCAAAAAAGATAAAGTGAAAGAATCCCTAATAGAATTCGTATAGCTACAGTACCTTTTAATAGATTGTATAGCTGATACATAAGTGTCGCCACTAATAATATATCTAAAACATCTAACCACCTTAGACTGATAAAATTTAATATCATTCGCTAAAATTAATTCTTTTGATAAAAGTTTACAATTTTAATTGCCTCAATTGCTTCTTTTGTGTCATGTACTCTTAATATTTTTGCTCCATTTAGCAATGCAATAGTGTTTGCAACCGAACTGCCATTCAAAGCTTCTTTTGGGGTATTTTCTAATAATTTCCATATCATGCCTTTTCGGGAAATTCCTGCAAGTATAGGAAAACCCAAACTTTCAAAGTCTTTTAAATGTTTTAATAATTCATAATTATGATGAAGATCTTTTCCAAATCCAAAACCTACATCTATTATAACATCTGAAACACCTAAAAGCTTTAATTTTTGCAATTGCTCATTCATAAAGTAGTAAATTTCTGCTACTACATCTTTGTAAGTAGGATTTTGTTGCATTGTTTTAGGTTTTCCAAGTATATGCATTAAAACATAAGGCACTTTTAATCGAGCTATCGTATCAAACATATTTTTATCAAAAGTACCTCCCGAAATATCATTGATGATTTGGGCACCGTTTTCTGCCGCTAATTGCGCTATTTCTGCACGATAAGTATCTACCGAAATGACTGCATTTGGAAACTTTTTAACAATTTCATTCAATGGCTTTATCAAACGATTTTTTTCTTCTTCAACAGTTATCTCTTCTGCATTGGGTCGTGTACTCATTGCTCCCAAATCCAATATGGTAGCTCCTTCATTTAGATGCTGTTCAGCTTTTTTTAAAATCTCATCCAGACGCTTATTTTTATCTCCATCATAGAAAGAATCAGGGGTAAGATTGATTATTCCCATCACTATCGGTGTGGATAAATCAATTAAATTACCATTACAATTAAGACTTAATTTCTTAGAAAAAACACTATCTTTCGTCATCTAAAATAGACTGATTTATATAAAAGTTTAAAATGAATAATACTGCTGAACAATATGATTCAATAATAAAGAAATGCTTCGACATATTTAGTAAAAAAAGCAAAGATTATGGAACTGCATGGAGAATTCTTCGCACATCCTCTTTAACTGATCAGTTATATATTAAGGCTAAGCGCATTAGAAGTATTGAAGAGAAAGGAATGAGTAAGGTGGATGAAGGAGTAGAAACTGAATTTATTGCTATCGTTAATTATTCTATTATGGCGCTTGTTCAATTGGAATTAGGTGTGTCGGAAGAACAAAAGATGGAAGAAAACAAATTGTCTGATATATATCACGCACATGCCAATACTGCTAAAGAATTAATGATGAATAAAAACCATGATTATGATGAGGCATGGCGTGAAATGCGTATTAGTTCATTAACGGATATGATTTTACAAAAAATATTACGTATCAAACAAATTGAGCAAAACCAAGGAAAAACCTTAATTTCGGAGGGGATTGACGCCAACTATATAGATATGTTGAATTATGCTGTATTTGCATTGATTAAATTAAATAACTAAAAAACTGATTAGATGAAATTTATATTACACATTGCCCGATTAATTGTTGGAAATTTATTTATATTTTCAGGTATTGTAAAAGCAAACGATCCCTTAGGTTTTTCCTATAAATTGCATGAATACTTTGTTGAATTTGGCATGGACTGGGGATGGTTGATGGATTTTGCAATGCCAATTGCTGCCATATTATGTATCTTAGAAATTGTATTGGGTGCAGCTGTATTAGTAGGTTATAAAATGAAAACGGTAAGTTGGACTTTATTAGCTATGATTTTATTCTTCACAGTATTAACAGGTGCATCAGCAATTTTTGAAATCGTGCGATCATGTGGTTGTTTTGGAGATGCTATACCACTTACTCCTTGGCAATCATTCTATAAAGATTTGGTTTTATTAGTCTTTATTTTATTGATTTTCTTTTACAGAAACAGTATTAAACCTTTTGAAAAAATGCAGCCTTTGTTGTTTTATGCATTTATTTCAGCTTTAGTAATGGGTTGGTTATCTTATGAATTAACTTGGAATTTTCCACTAATTTTAACTTTAGGAATATTTACAGTAGCTTTAATTTTATTCCTATTTGATGCATCTAAAAACGCAGTAATGGCGGTAACAATATCTTTAATAGCGAGTACTGTTTTTTCTATTAACGCCGTTTGGCATTTACCGGCAAGAGATTTTAGGCCTTATGCTGTTGGAAAAAATCTTCCTGAACAAATGACATTGCCTGAAAATGCAGTTCAGCCTGTTTATGAAACTATTTTGACTTACAAAAACAAAACTACCGGTGAAGTGAAAGATTTCAACCAAGATAATTACCCTTGGGATGATGAAAATTGGGAATGGGTGAACACCGAAAGTGTATTGATAAAAGAAGGGGATGTTGCTAAAATTACCGATTTATCCATTGTGAATGAAAGAGGTGATGATATTACTGAAACAGTGTTATCTGAAGATGTAACTTTCCTTTTAATTATGTATGATTTGAATAAAACGAATACTGATAATATGGAGCAAATTGTAGAATTTGCAAATAAGTCAGATGAAATGGGAATTCCATTTATGGGTTTAAGTGCTGCCAATTATGAGTTAAAAGAGGAATTTAGACATCAATATCAAACACCTTTTCCAATTAATACCACTGATGGTATCGTTTTAAAAACAATTATTAGGTCTAATCCCGGTTTGATATTGTTAAAAAAAGGTACAGTTATAGCCAAATGGCATAATAACGATATTCCTGACTTTCAAAAAGTAAATGAAAAATATTTGACGAAATAGGTCGTGTATAAATTTATAATTAAGAGAATAGCTTATGGTTTACTGGTTTTAGCCGGTGTAGTTACTGTAGTGTTTTTTTTATTTAATGTACTTCCTGGTGATCCTGCTCGTATGATGTTGGGTCAAAGGGCAGATCAAACTTCTATTGAAGCCATCAACAAAGATTTGGGTTTAAATGAATCGCTGCCTGTTCAATATTTTTTGTATGTTAATGATTTAATGCCGCTGTCTATTCATTCTAAAAATGAAGGAAGTATGCTTTATTTAAATCCAGATAAGTACACAGCACAAAAGTTATTTTCATTGGGAAATGAATTCATTTTTGTTGCTAAGATTCCCTATCTAAGAAGATCTTATCAAAGCCAGAAAAAGGTCAATGAAATTATTGGAGAGACGCTGCCTGAAACTACTGTTTTAGCTATTGCAGCTATTCTAATTGCCACTTTTTTTGGAATTAGTTTGGGGATTATTTCAGCAATTTATAAAGACGGTTGGTTGGATAGAATTAGCTTAATATTAGCTACTTCAGGTATGGCGTTGCCTTCATTTTTTGTTGGTATTATTTTAGCTTGGATATTTGGATTTTTATTGTCCAGTTATACAGGTTTGGATATGACAGGAAGTTTATATGAAGTAGATGATTTAGGTAGGGGAGAGCATTTAGCTTTAGCCAATTTGATTTTACCTGCCATTACTTTAGGAATTAGACCATTGTCTGTAATTGTTCAATTGAGTAGAAATTCTATGTTGGAAGTAATGAGTCAAGATTACATTCGAACGGCAAAAGCTAAAGGGTTAAAAACAAAAACTGTAATTTTAAAGCATGCTTTAAAAAATGCGTTAAATCCAGTTTTGACTGCAGTTTCAGGAATGTTTGCCAGTTTAATGGCAGGAGCAGTGTTTGTGGAGATAGTATTTGCTTGGAAAGGAATAGGGTGGGAAATAGTAAATGCATTAGAAAAGTACGATTTACCTGTTGTTATGGGCGCTGTATTAGTAATAGCAGTTATTTTTGTAGTAATTAATATTATTGTAGACATTCTATATGGAGTTTTAGATCCAAGAGTGAGAGTTAATTAAATAATAAAAAGATGAGAAAGAAAATTGTAGCCGGAAATTGGAAAATGAATTTGAAGATTTTGGAAGCCTTGGAATTAATAATGGAAATTGATAAACAAGTAGTTTTTGATCCACCTGTGGAAGTAATTATATTTCCACCTGCCACCTATTTGGATATGGCTAGGGAATATACCACCAGAGGTTTAGCTGTTGGTGCTCAAAATTTTCATCCGGAGATAAGTGGGGCATTTACAGGAGAGGTTTCTGCAGAAATGATTGCTTCAATTGGAACGGAATACGCTCTAGTAGGTCACTCAGAAAGAAGACACTACTTTAATGAAGATAGTGATTTATTAGTAAAAAAAATTAATGCAGCTTTAAGAGCTAAATTATTTCCTGTTTATTGCTGTGGAGAATCACTAGAACAAAGAGAAGCCAATGAGCAATTTAATGTGATTGAACAACAAATAAGTGAAGTTTTATTTCATTTGAATGAAGATGAAATCAAGAAAGTAGTAATAGCTTACGAGCCAGTATGGGCTATTGGAACTGGTAAAACTGCAACTACAAATCAAGCGCAAGAAGTTCACGCATTTATTCGTCAATTAATTGCAAAAAAATACAATGAGGAAACAGCAAATTCTATTTCAATTTTATACGGTGGAAGTTGCAATCCTACCAATGCTAAGGAATTATTCAGCCAAGCTGATATTGATGGTGGATTAATTGGTGGTGCAAGCTTAAAGTATGATGATTTTATGAAAATTGTAAATTCTTTTTAAATGAATTATTTAGAAATTCAATTTGAGCTTTCGCCAATGGAAATATATAAGGATATTCTTATATATGAATTGGGAGAAATAGGTTTTGAAAGTTTTATGGAAGAAGAAAATCTCATCAAAGCATATATCAATGAAACTGATTTTGATGAGCTTCAATTGAAAAATATTTATTTATTTAGCTTGGAAGATGCAACCATCAGTTATCAAATAACGAAAATACCACCGCAAAACTGGAATGCCGAATGGGAAAAAAACTTTCCAAAAGTGCAAGTTAATGCCTTTTGTGAAATTATTGCGCCTTTTCATGAGGTAGATTCTTCAATCAAACACAGTATACTTATTGAGCCAAAAATGAGCTTCGGGACAGGGCATCATGATACTACTTATATGATTATTAGTTTAATGGAAGTTATGGTTTTTAAAAATAAGGCTATTTTAGATATGGGTTGTGGAACTGGTGTGCTTGCAATATTGGCTCATGCGCTTCAAGCTAACCCTATTGTGGCTATTGACATCGACGAATGGGCATATGAAAATACCTTAGAAAATATGGATAGAAATAATGCGGAATCTATTGTAGTTTCAAAGGGTGGAGCAGAACAAATAGGAAATCAGAAATTTGATATTATATTAGCTAATATTAATAGAAACATACTTTTAAATGATATGGAAAGTTATGTTAATGCACTAAACCCAAAAGGTGAAATTCTTTTAAGTGGCTTTTTTGTGACTGATTTTGAGCAATTGAATCAAAAGTTAGAAAGTTTAAATATGAAAAAGCTGAATAAAATTGAACGTAATAATTGGTGCGCACTCCATTATATAAAAAATTAATATGAAAAAACTAGCCTTAATCTTAATTATTGCAATAGCATATATAGTTTATCCTGCCAAGCTTAAAGCACAGAATAGTTTCCCATCTGATTCTATTGAGTTTTTCAATGCAATGGAGTCTTATCTTTCTAATGCTCGAAAGGAAGGAAAAGACTTTATGAAACAGTTTGAAATGGTATGGTATGGTGGCTATTTTTCTGAAGAACAACGTAAAGGTGTTTATTCTATCAGTAATTTAATGTTGCAAAAAAAGATGCGGGCTTTTCCTGACTTTAGAAATTATTTATATACTGTTGGTAGTTTCGTAACTTCTGACTTTCAAACTGAAAAGAGTTTTGAATTATGGCAATCAACACTTCAAAGGTTATTAAATGATAGAAATAAACGTAAGTTTTCTGATTATTTAACCTTTAGTAATGGACTTTTCTCTGAAAATGCCATGTATATTTCTGCCTCTACAAAATGGTCTGCCAACAACAATAATTATGTTTTTGGCTATGATAGTTTACCTAAAATTACTTTTGAATCACTTGACTTAATTTGTTTTGCTAAAGATGATAGCATGAAAATTAAAAACACAAAAGGCGTTTATTATCCTACGGAAGATTTGTGGATTGGGCATGGAGGAGAGGTAGATTGGCAAAAGGCTGGATTGTTAGATGATGAAGTGTATGCAGAAGTTCGGAATTATAAAATAATTACCAAAACATATTCATACACAGCTGATTCTGTACTTTTCTATAATTCATTTTATTTTGATAAACCACTTTTAGGAAGGTTAGAAGATAAAATTCAAGCCAATAATAATCAAGATAAATCGACTTATCCGCGTTTTGATTCTTATGATAAACGAATAGAAATTACCAATATAGCACCTGCAGTAAATTACAAAGGTGGTTTTAGTATGAATGGTTCAAAATTTTATGGAAGTGGAGATGAAAAATTAGATGCTATTCTAGAATTTCTAAGAGAAGATACTTTATTCTTAAGAGCTTCTTCTAAGGTATTTGTAATTACACCCGATAAAATAGTATCAGACAATGCAGCCACGAGTTTTTATTTAAATCAAGATTCGATTTATCACCCAGGTTTGAATTTTAAATTTATGATGAAAGACAAACAAATTTCATTGTATAGAGATAATCAAGGTTTAGCGATTTCTCCTTATTTCGATTCATTTCATAAGATTGATATGGATTTTGAGCTCTTAAGTTGGAACCAAGAAGAACCACAAATAAAAATGACTCGACTGGTGGGAAGCACCAGGACTGAAGCGAGCTTTACCTCTGACAATTTTTTTAAACTTTCCGAATATCAATATTTGCAAGGAAGGGGAGAACGCAATCCATTATTAGAAATTCAAAAACTTTCGGATAGAGAGGACTCAAGAGATTTAACCATTGAGCAGCTGAGCTATTTTATGCGAATAAGTGATGCTGATGCTAAAAATATGGCCATGTTTTTAGCCACGAAAGGTTTTTTGAAGTATAACTTTAAGAAAGGTACTTTTTATGTGAAGAAAAGATTAACACAGTACGTTCAATCTAGTTTTGGAAAGATAGATTATGATGTAATTTCTATTAATTCAAATATTGAAGGAAAAGACAATGCAACACTAAATTTATTAAACTTCGATTTAACCATTAATGGGGTAGAAGGTATTTTATTGAGTGATTCTCAAAAAGTATTTATAATTCCATCTGAACAAAGAATTGTGATGAAAAAAGATCGCTTTTTTACTTTCGGTGGTCAAGTTAAAGCGGTAGATATTTTCTCTTTTTATGGGAAAGAGTTTTCTTTTGATTATCAACAATTTAAAATAAATTTAACCAACGTAGATTCTTTAAAATTAAGAGCATTTTCAGAGGAAGTAGACCGTTTTGGCAATCCAATATTAAAAGATGTACGCTCTGTATTAGAAGGCATGAGCGCTGAATTGCTTATTGATAATTTTGAGAATAAATCCGGATTAAAGGAGTTTCCTGAATATCCTATCATCAACAGTTTTAATGATTCTTATGTATATTATGATAAGAATGAAGTAGAGGGTGGCGTATATAAAAGAGATAATTTTTATTTTAGAGTAAATCCTTTTAAAATAGATAGTTTAGATAATTTTACCAATGATCGTTTAAAGTTTGATGGTTCATTTACTTCTAATATTTTCCCTGAATTTGACCAATCATTAACAGTTCAAAAGGATATGTCGCTTGGATTTATAACAAAAACTCCACCAGGAGGATATCCAGCATATGGTGGTAAAGGACAGTTTACTGATGAAGTGCGACTTTCTAATAAAGGTTTAAGAGGCGGAGGAACATTAGAATACCTTACTTCTACAACTATTGGTGATGATTTTAGATTTTATCCAGAATCGGTGGAAGGACTAGCAAAATCTCATGTATTGGCTGAAGTTAAAACGGGAACTGAGTTTCCGCCGATGAAAGGCGATAGTGTGGATATAAAATGGGAGCCTCAAAAAGAAGTATTTTATACAACAGCTAAAGGAGATAAATTCTTAGCAATGTATGATATGCAATCTAAATTTGTTGGAACGTCGGCTTTGCGTCCAAATGGATTAACAGCCAACGGATTGTATAAATTTAAAGATGCAAACTTAACATCAAAATTATTTAAATTCAAAAATGTTGTTTTTGATGCAGATACTGCAGATTTTGAATTAATTGAACAGAATACAGAAGTTAATCAAAGTGGCTTTGCTTTAAACACCTCCAATGTTAAAGCGCATGTAGATTATGAAGGTCGCTTTGCTGAATTTAAACCCAATGGAGATAATGACCCTATATTCTTCCCTGTAAACCAATATTTGTGTTATATGCAAGAGTTTAAATGGTATATGGATAGCGGTATAATTGATTTTACAGGTGAAGCTCAAACCCAAGTGTCTGCTGATGTTAAGTTAGAAGGTTCTAGGTTTGTTTCCACCAATCCTGAACAAGATAGCTTGTTTTTTTATTCTCCATTAGCAAGATTTGATTCTAGGAAACATATAATTCAAGCATTTGATGTTCAGTTTATTAATTCAGCAGATGCTAAAATTATTCCTGATAGTGGATTGATTGTAATCAATAAAGCTGCGGATATGCAAACACTAGAAAATGCAGGAATTATTGCCAACGCGGTTACAGAATTTCACAATATATACAATGCCAATGTGAAAATTGAAGGAAGAAAGAAGTATTTTGGTTCTGGTTATATTGATTACGTCGATGAAAGTGCCAATAAAATTCCAATTTATTTGCAAGAGATTATAGTGGATACTACAGGGCAAACTACTGCTCATGGTGTAATAGAAGATGATCCATTATTTACATTGAGCAGTCAATATGCGTTTAAAGGAGAAGTAGATTTATATGCCAACAATGAATTTTTGATCTTTGATGGTGGCGTTCGTATCAATCATGATTGTAGCGATATTGGTAAGAGTTGGTTAAGATTTAGGTCTGAAATTGATCCAAACGAAATTTACATTCCTATCGATACTGGAATCGTAGATATTAATAAAACCATCTTATCAGCAAGTATCAATTTAAATACAGATACGATGTTTATTTATTCGGCATTCTTATCTCAAAAAGTATTTCACAGTGATAGAGAATTGATTCCGGCTTATGGCTTCTTATTCTTTAATAAAGCAAAGAATCAATATGAAATAAGTACCAAAGAAAAATTGAAAGCCATGGATAGACCAGGTAATTATTTAAGCTTAAATTTAAATGATTGCAAGGTTTATGGAGAAGGTAGAGTAGACTTAGGAGGTGATATGGGCCAAGTTAAAATGACCACAGTTGGAAGTTTGGTGCACAATCAAGTAGACAAAGATATTGTAGGTGACTTTATGATGGCATTAGATTTCCATTTTGATGATAATAGCATGAAAAAGATGGCAGATCATATCAATGAAAACATCAGTCTACAACCTGTTGATTTATCGAGAGAATTTTTTGAAAAAGGTCTCCGAGAAATTATTCCGATTGATGAAGCTGACAAACTGATATCTCAATTGAGTTTAAATGGCAAGTTTAAACGTATTCCTAATGAATTGAATCAGCGAATTGTATTTAATGATATTAAATTCAAATGGAATGAGCAAGAGAATACCTTTGTGTCATTTGGTGGATTAGGTATTTCGAATATTGGTAAAGAGGAAGTGAATAAATACATTAATGGAGTAGTGATGGTGACTAAAAAACGGGGAGGAGACATTTTGGACATGTATTTAGAAATAGATGAAAATAATTGGTATTACTTTAATTATAGAAGAGGATTGATGCAAGTCGTTTCTTCTAATGATGATTTTAACAATCAAGTAAAATCTGTTAAAGATGATAATAGAAAAGCAGATGTGGCAAGAAAAGAGGAACCATTTACCTATATGTATGGAAATGTTCGTAAAAAAGATATGTTTTTACGACAATTAGGAAGATAGATTTTTTGTTTAAATGAATTATTTTTTGAAATTATTAAGCTATAATTGCGGATTTTAACCATATTTGCGTAATTATTGGGAATGATATGTTTGTAAAGTTGTTAATACTAAAATATAAATAAGGTAATTTATAAAGACGTATTCTATAATTTTAAGAACTGAATTAGTTTACATTAAAAGTAAATTATCTGATATATTAGAACTTAGAGATGATATTTAAAAATTTGCGATTTTTTTTAATAGTTTTATTTGTTGGGCTTGCTGCAAGAACTTATGCACAAAATGAATTTAAATCAGAAGATGATTTAAAAGAGAAAGCCGCAATTTTATTTCAACAAAAGGAATTTATTAAAGCTGCTCCCCTATATTCTCAATTATTGAGTTTATATCCTAAAGACGCAGAATACAATTTTAAGTATGGTGCCTGTTTATTGCAATCGGATGGCGATAAAAGTAAATCTATTAAATATTTGGACTATGCTGTATCAAGGCCTAATGTAGATAATTTGGCTAATTACTATATGGGGTTAGCTTATCATTACAATTATCAATTTCCTAAAGCTATAAAATATTATAATAAATTTAAATCTAACGCTTCATCATCAGAAAGGAAAGAATACGAGATCGATCAGCAGATTGAAATGGTTAAAAATGGTAATGAGCAATTAAAACGATTTGGTAGTTTAAATGTAGTTTCTAAACAATCTATTTCAAAAAATGACTTCTTTAGAATATATAACTTAGAAGGATTGAATGGAAAAATAGTTGTAAAGCCGGAAGAGTTTAAAACCAAATATGATAGGAAAAATGATGAAAATACTTTTATGTATCTTCCTAATGATGCCAAAGAACTTTATTTTTCTTCCTATGGTAAAGACGGTAAAAATGGCTTAGATATTTATAAAGTTGTAAAATTAGGAAATGGAGAATGGAGTGAACCTGTAGATGTAGGTCCTTCCATAAATACACCTTATGACGAAAACTTTGCATTTGTGTTATCTGATGGTTCAAGTATTTATTTTTCATCTAAAGGCCATAATTCTATTGGTGGGTATGATTTATTTAAGACCACTTATGATGCAAGCACCGCCAATTGGAAAGCTCCAATCAACTTAGATTTTCCTTTTTCTACTGTAAACGATGATATTATGTTTGTAGCCAATGATGACCAATCGTTGGCTTATTTTGCTTCAGATAGAAATACATCGTCTGATTTATATAATGTTTATAAAGTTTCTACAGCAAAAAAGCCTGCCGATTTAACTATTATCAAAGGTAAATTTATAGCAGAAGATATTCCTGAGTTAAAGTCTGCCAAGATTACTGTGGTGGATGTGAAAACAAATAAAACTATAGGTGTTTACAAAACGGATGATGATGGATATTACTCTGTAGAAATCGAAGAAAACGGTGGTACTTACAAATTTAATATAGAAACTACTGATAATGCTCCGATTCATGCAGGAACAGTAACCGTTCCTGAGCAAGATGAATACAGTGTTTTAGGGCAAGAATTAAGATTGGTTGGAAAGGACAATGACCAAAAGTTAGTAATTAAGAATATATTTGATGGCTCGGTAGATTTATCTAAGTATTCTGGAGGTCCTACTGTATCTGCCGAAATGCTAAGTAAAATGGCAAATTTGGAGACGAATACTACTGAAAAGGATATTATTGCGACCAAAAGAGAAGTGAAGGACGGCGAATTAGCTGTAAAGGATGCTACTGAAACTGCAAAAAATGAAAATGTAAGACAAAATGAAGTAGAAGAAGAACTAACCAATACAGCCGATGATTCAACTGTAGATAATACATCTTCTAGTAATTTATCGGCTGCTGATTTAACGACTCGTTTAAATCAATTAAACACTAACTTATCAGCTAAACAAGAAGAAACAGAACAAGCAGCCAACTTTGCGTACAGAGAAAGTTTACAAAAAAGTAAGGCTTCTATTGAACTATTTGAAGAAGCAGAAAAACAAAATAATGCTGCTAAAATACTTCAAGGTCCGGAACAAGAAGTAGCTTTGAAAAAAGGTGAGGAAGCAGATAGAAAGGCAAAAAGGTTAGAGACTGAATCTATATTAGCTAAAGCTTATGCTGAGAAGTTCGATCAAAGAGCTACAGATATTGGCGAAGAGAGCAATCAATTAAGTCAAAAAAGTGCAGCTATAAATCAGAATATTCAGGAATCAAATTTTGAAGCTGCTGAATCAGATATTAATAAATTCGAAAAAAGAACTAAACCCTATTTAGGTAATAATAATTCTGTAATAGCTAACGAAGCTTCTGAATGGAGAGGAAAAGAGGTAGAACTAGAAACGGAAGTAGTCAACAAAAGAAATGTAGTTACCTCTTTAAACGAACAATTAAAGAATATCGACAGTGAAATAGTTGAACTAGAGAAAAAGAAAGAAAAAACTTCTAATAAAAAGGATTTAGAAAATATAGATAATCGATTGTCTAATCTTACGTTGGATAAATCTGATTTGTACCTTGAAATTGAAAAAAATCAAAGATCTGCAGAAGAAAAACAAACTCAATTAGATCAGATAACTTACGAAACTGATTTTGCGAAAAAACTATCGAATGCTTACGCTAATAATTCAACTAATTCAAATCCACTTTCATCAAGTGAAAAAGATGAGTTAGATAATAATTTAGCCAACTTTAATCAGAATGATTCATTTGATTCTAATGATTCCAATATCGCTGAAAATACAAATAGTGAATCAGTAAGTTCTAATCAAATAGAGGAAAATGCAAATGATGAATTTGTTAAAACGACAAATAATTCGATAGAAGAAGATGAAACGATAGGGTTGGTGGAAAATAATTCTGATTTAACTGCTAAAAAGGAAACCAATACCGATGAATTAGAAGAATTGGCTTTAACAAATTCTGAAATTCAAACGGAAATCGAATCTTTACCAACTAATAAAAGCTACCAACTTCAATTAGAAAGTGCTCAATCTATTTCTAATAGTGTCACTAAAGAAAGAGAGTTGATGCGGGTCAACCAAGATTGGTCTAAAACTCTAGATAAAAAGATAGAGTTAAATCAAATACAAAAAGCAAATGCTGCTAATTCTGGAAATACTGCTGAATTGAAAGATATTGAAACCAATATTGCCAAATTAGAAGGTCAAAAGGCCGAAGTAAATGAAGCGATTGAAGTATACAAAGCTAATACTACTTCACTTTATGCAGAAGAAACCCCAAAGACAAATGCAATCAATTATACTAGTAACGTAGAAGATGCTAAACCAAGAGTGATATCTAATCCTAATAGAGGAATAGTTTCCGCTAAAGGTACTGCAGCAGATGCTAATTTGAAGGTAAAGTATGAGGATAATATTAAGTATTCTAATACAAATGCAACTAGTCAATTAGATCAAGCAAACCGGGCAAAAGTGGAAGCTAAAGATTTAATTGATCAATATAATCAGAAAGTTGCCTCCATTTCTGAAATAGGTTCTACTGAAGATAGAGAGGCAGCATTAGCCGAAGCAAATGAGATTAAAAAGGAAGCTGCTAAAAAACAAATAGAGGTTGCTGAGGTCTATGGAAATCTTAACCAAGAAGAATATCAGGAACAAGATAATAAGTTAAGTAGTTATCCAAAATTCAGTCAAACTTTTAGATCGCAAAATTTGGATGTGGCGGAGCTTTTAGCTACTGATGCAGATTACTATTTTAAGCAAGCACGTGAAATTAGAGCGACTGTAAATGAAAACACACCTTTTGAAAATGCAGCTCAAAGTTTGCAAAAAGCATACAACTATGAATTGACAGCACTTAATAAACAATCGGAATCTATAAAAGCATTGCAAGCTGCTTCAATTGAATTTAATAATCCTGAGGCAACCACTACCAATAATAACAAAGTAATTGCCACAAATTCAATTACTCCAACCGATGCGCAAACCAAAAAAATATTAGAAAATTCGTCTCAAAGTAATATTTTAGCACAAAGAGAATTATTGGTGGCTGATTCATTAAAAGCTGAAGCAGATGTTTACGAAGCTGAAGTAATTAATTTGAAGGCTCAATTGGAAAATACTTCTAACAAAAATGACCGTGAAGTGCTTGAAGCGAGAATTGTGACAATGGAAGATAAGCAACAGCGAAAAATTAATGAAGCACAAGTTTACTACAGAAAAGCTAAGCTGACTGAAAGCAGCATGGCAAGCCTAGATGCTGAAGTGAAAGAAGAAAAAGCTGTTGAACAAGAAGAAAAAGCGATTAGAGCTACGATGCCAGGTACTACAGCATTTAATGATCCTGGAGTAGATGTGGGCACAGTAGATTTAAGTCAAGAAGAATATGCTGAAATTAAAACCGATCCGGCTTTTGTAGCTTATGCAAATACTATTAACGAAAGGAATCAATTAATTAAAGAAGCCAACGTTTTATATGCTTCTATTGATGATTTAAAACAGAATGTATCAGCCAATGCGAAAGAAATAGAAGCGGCTCAGAATCAGATTAAAATCAAAACTTATATTGCGCAGCAAAGAGAACAAAAAGCATTAGGTATTTTAGCAAGTACTAGTCCTGCACAAGCGGTGCAAATGAGAAAAGCAGCTGCTGTTATTTCAGGGTCTGCTCAATCTACTTCTTTTGTTCCTCAAGACGATGTATTAGCCTTAAAGCCTGCAGATAATTTAGTAGAACCTAAAACGAATGCTATTTCCAACAATACTGCAAATAACACAACTGTTGAAAATGCTACAAGTAATAGCAATACAAATACTTCAACAAGTAATACGAATACATCCAATAATAGTGCATCAACTGCTAAAACAAATTTAACTTCTACGCCTACAGGAATATTTAAGACTTTAGCACCAAATAAAGCTGATTATTCAAGAAGTAATCCTATACCGATTAATACAGAATTACCTTCAGGAGTAATTTATAAAGTTCAAGTAGGTGCATTTAGAAATCCAATTCCACAAGATTTGTTTAAAGGTTTTACCCCTTTAATGGGAGAAAAATTACCTAATGGAATTACAAGATATACTGCAGGTATATTCACTGGAGAGAATGCAGCTAATGCAGCTAAAAATGAAATTAGAAACTTAGGTTATTCTGATGCTTTTGTGGTTGCTTTCAAAGATGGAAAACGTATTTCTATTGCTGAGGCTAAATCATCAGTTGCAACTGGTTCTAATACACCTTCAGCCGCTGAAATGGAAAGAGCAGTCAATCAACAAAGCACAAAGAATACAACGACAAACAATACATCAACAAACAATAGGAATAATAGCATTTCTAATAATTCAACAAAAGTAGATGCTACTTTACCATCGGAATTTAAAGAATCTAATGTGGCTGAGGTTAAAAATGCTGAAAAGATAGATGGTGTTTATTTAACTATTCAAGTGGGTGTTTATTCCAAACCTTTAAAAGTTGGAGATTTAGATATCAGCGATTTAAATGTTACTGTCGTTAGACCTGGTGTCTACAGATATAGTACTGGTGTTTATAGAAGCTTGGAAGAAGCAGCTATTGCTAGAGCTAGATTAAAATCTGAAGTGCCTGATGCATTTGTAGCAGCTTATAATAATGGAAAGAAGATAAGTTTAGCGGAAGCACTTAAACAATTAGGTAAGTAGGCATAATATTTGCTAAAACTAAAGCATGTCAGAAGTTAAAATTTCAACAGAAGAAGCAGTCGAAGAACTATTACAGGAAACACTTAATTCGCATTATGAAATTGTTTTATACAATGACGATGTCAATACGTTTGATCATGTAATTGATTGTTTAATGAATTACTGCGACCACTCTATGATTCAAGCAGAGCAATGTTCTTATATTGTTCATTACAATGGAAAATGCTCCGTTAAAAAAGGCTCTAAAGAGAAATTAATACCTATTAAAGAAGCACTTTTAAATCAACAGTTAAGAGCTAAAATACAATAGATGAAAAAGATAAATTTTGGGCTTGGGCTCGCAATGATTATGCTGGTAGCTTGTACAACTGTACCCATTAGCGGTCGTAAACAAGTAAAATTACTTCCTGAAAGTCAGATGTTGAATATGAGTTTGACAAATTACGATCAGTTTAAGCAAGAAAATAAAACTTTACCCGACTCTGATCCAAGAGTAAAGGAAGTAAAAAAAGTAGGTGCAAGAATTTCTGCTGCCGTCGATAAATATTTAGCCGATAATGGTTTTAAAAGTAGATTGAAAGAGTTTAAGTGGGAATTTAATGTTACCGAAGAAAATACGGTGAATGCTTGGTGTATGCCTGGTGGAAAAGTAATGTTTTATACAGGGATTTTGCCATTAACGCAAGATGAAACAGGTATAGCAATAGTTATGGGACATGAAATTGCTCATGCAGTAGCCCGTCATGGTAATGAGCGAATGAGTCAAGGTTTATTGATTCAAGCTGGTGGTTTAGCATTAGACGTCGCTACTAGCCAAAAACCCAATTTAACACGAAATCTATTTTTATCATCTTATGGTGCAGCATCACAGTTAGGATCACTTAAGTACTCTAGAGTTCATGAATCTGAGGCAGATAAAATGGGCTTAGTTTTTATGGCTATGGCAGGCTATGATCCTAGAGAAGCTACTGCTTTTTGGACAAGAATGTCAAAAGTAGGAGGAGAGAAACCACCAGAATTTTTAAGTACGCATCCATCAGATGAAACACGAATTAAAGATATTGAAGCTTTTTTGCCAAAAGCTTTAACCTATTATAAGAAGTAAAATTGGTTATATTTGTAAGCTAATTTTATTTGATTAATGAAAAAGTATTTCCTCTTATTTATAACTTTTCTAAGTGTAACCGCACTTTTTTCTCAAACGAGAAGACTGGGCACGGATACATTATTATTAGCTTTAGAAAGTATTGAAAGATATAGTGAAGATATTCAGTCAAATACTGATCCAAAATACTGCACGAAAATAGATGCCTCAGCATCTATAGATCAATTAAATCCTAACTTAAAATATTTGTGGTTGTTTGATGATTTTATCAAACAAGAAGGAGTAAAAGTGGAGCAATGTTTTAGTAGTCCTGGTTTTCATCAAGTAGAACTTTCTATATTGGATACTAAAATTAATCAATTAGTTATACGCGATACAGTTCTACCTTTGTATATTCCAAATGCGATGAAATTTACCATTGGAGGGTTTCAAAAAGTAATGAATACAGTTACTTTTGATGCATATGCTTATGATTTAGAGGATACATTTCTATTTTGGGATTTTGGAAATGGAAATTACACCTCAGGACAATTTGTGAAGAATGTTTATGTTGACGAAGGTGAATATGAAGTAAAAGCATATGAAATGAGTTTAAAAGAAGGTGCAATTCAAATTAAACAAGCTGTTAAAGATACAGTTTCCATTCAAAGCAATAGAAATTGATATGATGAAGAAACTATTATTATTTCCAAGCTTTTTAATTTTTCTAAGCACGGCCTTTGCTCAAATAGTTCCTTCGAAGGCAGAAAACATTGAGTCTGTCGTCACTTTTGGAAAAGATGCACCCCTAAGCTGGGGTGATGACGATCATTCACAAGTATTCTTCTTTACTGTACCTACATCCTTTAAATCACCTATTTATATAAGAGTTTTTGATCCTGAATGTGGAGGTGAAATAGACCAAATAAATAAAAAATTTAATACCACAACAACTTATCGAATATTTGGTGGAGGAGGTACATTTAGTAATAGAGATGCTAAAAATGTAAATCCTACTGGAGAATATGATGCAGGAACATTGTTGCATTCCAAATCATTTAAAGATGAAACAGAATACGATTCAAAATGGTTCACTTTTGATCCTATTAATCCTTCAGAAGGTGAAATAGTTGAAGAGTTAAAAGCAAGAGTTTTTAAGATTATAATCGAAGGAACCTCTGGCGATGATGGTAATTTGTATAAAATTGCGTTGAGTCAATCTCCCGATGAAAATATTTCAATTTTGGGTGGCAATGCTTTTACTTACGAATATACTTTTCGATTGAAAAGTGAAGTAGGAAGTGTGGCTTATTTTTATCCATTTATAGATAAAAATACTGTAAAAATAAAGCAGCATAATTTTGATTTTGATAATGACGGAAGTATAAAGATCTATTCAGCTTATAAAAATGGTCATTATTCATCTATTTCAAATGATGGAAATTGGAGTATGGGATTACACTCAGTGCAAAAAGAAGAGCAAGGTCGATCTATGAATATCAGATTAATAAAGAAGGCTTCTTTTGTAAATGATATGACTTTATACATCACCAATGAATATAATATTCCCGTACCTATGTTTGCTACACCTATTGGAGGTGCACCTAAGTACATCTATAAAATTGATGTGAAGTATAAAGTGAAGTAGATGCCTTATTTATACTAAAATAGATTTGTGATACAGTCGATTCTTCTCATAATTATTTCTGCTTTTGGATTGGTTTATAGTTTTGGTAAAGAAGGATTATTTCAAAAAGTTATCACCATATCCCTTTGTATTTCAATTTCAATCATCCAAATCGGCACGAAGGAAGCTTTATTAATTTCTTTAATAATTTTGGTCGTGGCTGCTTTGTCATCATTTGTATATGGCTTAATTATTCGAAATTTAAAGTTTATTGATAGATTATTGATTTGCATTAATGGATTGACAGTATTTATCTATTTAATATTTACGATACAACACTGGCCAAAATTTGGAATTGAAAAAGTACTTTATCTATCTTCTTTTTTATTTGTATTGTACTTGATCATCCATAAATTTAAACTTACCAAAGAGTTTGGTTTTATATTGATATGGTTTACTTTAACAATTAGAATCCTCATTAATACTTTTGAATATTAATGCCTAAAATAATATTACACACATCCATCAAAGTGGCAAAAGAAATTGTATTTGATCTTTCACGAAGTTTAGATCTTTATAAATGATCAACAATTCATACAAATGAAACAGCAATTGCGAGAGTTACATCTGGTCTTATAAGATTAAATGAAAGTGTAATAAAGATGAAACTCTAATGATTGTTGTTTTTGAATATACTTCGCCCTTGGGATTTCTTGGTAAGTTGGCTGGTCGGGTATTTCTTAAAAAATATATGACAAATTTACTTGAAAAAAGAAATCGATTAATTAAAGATTACACTGAATCTGAAGAATGGAAACTCTTGTTATGCTCGAAGATAGTAGTGTAGAATATTAGAGAATTGCTTCTAAAAGAAATTATGCAAAAAGTTAATTATTATATAATTAAAAAAAATAAGCTCAAGAAAAATTCTTGAGCCTATTTTTTATTCTTTTATTGCACTTCTTTATTCTTTTTCAGTTTTTTTGCTTGTTGCCTTTTTAGCTGCAGGTTTCTTTTCAGCTGTTGTTTTCTTTGCTGCAGGCTTTTTCTCTGCTTTGGCTTTTGTAGTTGTTTTTTTAGCAGTCACCGCTTTTTTAGTCTCTTCAACTTTATCTTCTGCTTTAGCGGTAGTTGTTTCTTTCTTTGATTTTGGTTTTGCCACAAAGGTTTGCTTTTTCTTTTGTCTGCTAACTCCCGCAGAACCATTGGCTATTTTACCTCTTTTTGATTTTATATCACCTTTTCCCATAAATTTAATATATAAGTGTTAGACTTTAGATTGTTTGAAAAACAAATATAATCAATTTATACAGACTATTAAAGTACCCTCGTGAGGAATCGAACCTCAATCGAAAGTTTAGGAAACTTTTATTCTATCCGTTGAACTACGAGGGCATAAAAAATTTACATAAAAAAAACCTTTGAACTATACCGTTCAAAGGTTTATAAAAAATCTTTTTGGAATTCTTAGTTTACATTACCTGATAACTCGCTTCCAGCTTTAAACTTAACTACATTTTTTGCAGCAATATTGATTTCTTTTCCAGTTTGTGGATTTCTACCTTTTCTTGCAGCTCTTTTAGAAATTGAGAATGTACCAAATCCAACTAAAGCAATTTTGTCATCTTTTTTAAGAGCTTTTGAAGTTGCATTGATAAAAGCGTCTAATGCTTTCTTAGCATCTACCTTAGTTAAATTAGACTCATTTGCCATTTCATCTACTAATTCTGATTTGTTCATTTTAATTTGTTTTTAGTTAAAAATTATATTTAATTATTTTGATAGTCTACAAATATATAGGAATTTGTAAGCCCTGCAAGGATTTCAGTAAAAAAATCATCTTTTTGTTAATAAAAATGGGGCATTGTTAATAATTGTATCTCAAATCTTTGCGTACATGGGGGAAAACCCCCATAAAAAAAGAGTGCTTTTTGAAATCAATATGAATACCATCATTAATTATTGCTTAATTGATTGAGATATTTGTATTTTTGAAAACCTAAAAATAGTTTATGAAGTTTATATTATCATTAGTTTTCTCAATTTCAACCATCTTCACAATAAATGCGCAGCGAACTTATTGGCAACAAGAGGTAGCCTACACCATGAATATCGATTTTAATGCTACAAATCATACTTTTGATGGGAATCAACAATTAGTTTACACTAATAATTCACCTGATACCTTAAATAAAGTGTTTTATCATTTGTATTTTAATGCTTTTCAAAAAGGTAGCTCTATGGATGTTAGGTCTAGAGATATTGCAGATCCTGATAGAAGAGTGGGAGACCGTATTTACCAATTGGATAAAAATGAAGAAGGTTATCAAAATATAATAAGTTTAAAGCAAAATGGAGCAGATTTAAATTATAAAGTAGTAGGGACTATTTTAGAAGTAGAATTGAATGACCCTATTTTACCTCATTCATCTACTAATTTTGATATGAAATTCAAAGCCCAAGTTCCAACTCAAATTAGACGTTCAGGAAGAGATAATAAGGAGGGAATAGCTTATTCTATGACACAATGGTATCCTAAAATGGCTGAATATGATTTTGAAGGATGGCACGCAGACCCTTATATAGGAAGAGAGTTTTATGGCGTTTGGGGAACTTTTGATGTTACTATTAATTTAGATTCTGCTTATACAATTGCAGGAACTGGATATTTACAAAATGCGAATGAAATAGGGAAAGGGTATGCTAAAAAAACAGCCAACTCAACCTCAAATAAATTAAAATGGCATTTTAAAAGTCCAAAAGTGCATGATTTTGCTTGGGCTGCCGATAAAAATTATACGCATATTACTACTCAAGTTCCCAATGGTCCATTGTTGCGTTTTTTTTATATTAAAAGTGAAAAAACTGTTTTGTGGGATACTTTACCAAAATACGCTTCTAAAGTTTTTCAACTGATGAATGCTAATTTTGGAAAATATCCTTTTAATGAATATGCCATAATTCAAGGTGGTGATGGTGGAATGGAATATGCAATGGCAACTTTAATTACTGGTGAAAGATCTAAAGGAAGTTTGATAGGGGTTACTGCTCATGAAGCTATTCACAGTTGGTATCAGCAAGTTTTAGCTACCAATGAGTCTGAGCATTCATGGATGGATGAGGGATTTACTTCTTTTGCTGAAGATGTTATTTTACAAGAAATATTGAACGGGTTTGTTCCTTTTGAAAGCAGCTATCGTTCCTACTTTTCTTTAGTGAAATCTGGCGAACAGATGCCTTTAAGTACACATAGTGATTGGTATAAAACCAACAGAGCTTATGGTGTGGCTTCGTATTCTATGGGTTGTATTTTTTTACATCAATTGTCTTATATAATAGGCAATGATGTTTTGATGAATGGAATGAAACGTTATTTCAATGATTGGAAGTTTAAACATCCAACCCCAAATGACTTCAAAAGAGTGATGGAGAAAGAGTCTGGAATGGAGTTAGGTTGGTATTTTGATCAGTGGCTTCAATCAACCAATACCATAGATTATGGTATTAATTCTATCAATTCAACAAAAAAACAAACTACCATAGTAATTGATAGAGTAGGTGAAATGCCAATGCCATTAGATATCGAAATTGAATTAACAGATGGTAGTAAGAAGTATTACAACATTCCATTAGAGATCATGCGATCTGAAAAGTCTGAAAATAAAGATGCTAAAATTTTAAGTGATTGGCCTTGGGTCTATCCACAGTATGAGTTTAGCGTTCCTTTTTCTGTTGATAATATTAAAAAAATCGAGATAGACCCTTCTGAAAGAATGGCTGATATAGATAGAAGTAATAATGTGTATCCAAAGGACAATTCAAAAGTGTTTATTTCTAAATAAACTTATTGATTTTTAAAGTACTTTTGTAGCAAGATGCAAATTATTAAAAAAGGCATAGCTTTATTCTTATTGTTGGTATTTTCGGCCTTGCTTTTGCCTGAATCTTTGTACCATCATCATAATCAAACTTCAATTGTTCCGCATATTGAATCTGTTAATTATGCAAATGGTGTCATTATAGCCTCAGATGCTGAAATATGTTTTATTTGCCATAAGGTACTTCCTCATTTTTATTATTTAATACCATTTTTATTCTTAAGCTTTGGTGTATTTTTCTTGCTATTGTATCCAAGTAATTTTAATACCTATCCACACTTATATTCTCAATTAATACAATTAAGAGGTCCTCCTATTAAACTTATTTAATTATCAAAATTGATATTTATTTAAGTTTTAAAATTTATGAAAATCTATTATAAGTTCTTTATAATATTGAACTTAGTATTCTTTGGAGCGTATTCTCAACAGAATTCTCAAATTTCACGTTTTACTTTATCTGGACAAGTTGTCGATAAAAATGAAAAAAAGCCTTTGTCTTTTGCTTCTGTGGTATTGGCTAATACCAATAGAGGTGTAGCAACCGACGAAAAAGGTTATTTTGAATTTGATCGTTTACTAGCAGGGGATGTTACTTTAATTATTAGCCATGTAGGTTGTAAAACAGACACTTTTACTTTTAAAATTACTGCTAATGTATTTCATACTATTTATATGAATCATCAAGAATATAAAGTAGATGAAGTGGAGATAATTGCTTATAGATTGCCTTTAGTTGAACTGGATGATAATTCTATTATTTGTAGATTTAATTTTCAGAATGATATTAAAAGTATGGCCGTTCGTTCTATTGCAGGACTTTCAAGTATTGTAAATGGAGTAGAAATGTTGAATACCGGCGCTAATATATCCAAACCTATGATTCAAGGGCTACATAGCAATAGAGTGGCTATGGTTAACAATGGAGTAGTATTAGAAAGTCAAAGTTGGGGTGAAGATCATGCACCTGAAATAGATCCATTTACTACAGATGAAATGATTGTATATAAAGGTGCCTCAGCCTTAAAATATAGTTCTTCTGCTATTGGTGGAGTAGTAATTTCTAATCCTAAATCGTTAATGGATACAGTAGGAATCAACGGACAATTCAATTTGGCAGGAGCTACAAACAATAGAAAAGGGATTGCAGCACTTCGTTTGGAAGGAAAATTTAAACGATTAAAGAATTTTAGTTGGGCAATTCAATCAAGTGTAAAGAAGAGTGGAAATATTAAAACCCCCAATTATTATCTAAAAAATACAGGAACACAAGAATTGAACTATTCTTGGAATTTAGGATTTAAAAAGAATCGTTTTTCTACGGAAGTTTATTACAGCCAATTTAATACAGAAATTGGAATTTTTAGTGGTGCACATGTGGGCAATTTAAGTGATTTAAATGATGTAATTAATCGCAATGATCCCAAATTAGAAGATCAATCTGATTTTTCCTACCAAATTAATCGACCAAAGCAAATAGCTGAGCATGAAATAATAAAATGGCAAACTAATTATGATTTAAAATCATTGGGTAAAGTTGAGCTTGTTCTTTCAAGACAATTTAATATTCGAAAAGAATTTGATAAACATTTTTTAAGAGGGGTTGTCGAATCTGAAAAAAAGAATGCCGAGTTTTCGGTTAACCTAGAAAATTATTCAGCAGCTATTAATTGGAAACTACCTCGATTAATTAAGCGTGTTCCATTGGAATTAGGTGCAAGTTACAGTACGAATAAAAATCGCTTGAGAGGAATTAGAGATTTTATCCCAAATTACGATGCCAATAATGTGGCAGCTTATTTCAGTGGAAGTTACTTTTATAAATATTTTAACTTAGACTTTGGAGGTCGATTAGATTTTTTACAAAATGATATTTATCAATTGGAAAATAATCAGGTTCAAACTATCCAAAAAGATTTTAATACTGCGGCTTATATGGTTGGATTATCTTATCGAAAGATAGCATACACCAATATTTTCATCAATTTTACAAGTGCACAGCGCTCCCCGGCTATTAATGAATTGTTCAGCTCAGGACTTCATCATGGTTTGGCCTCCTTGGAATATGGTAATCAAAATCTTAAAATGGAACATTCAAATAATATTTCAATAGGAGGAAGGTTCAATTCTAAAAAACTGAATGCTAATGTGCTCTTGTATAATAATCACATCAAAGATTTTATATATTTAAGACCAAATGGAACTGCTTTAACCGTTAAAGGAGCTTTCCCTGTTTATGAATATCAACAAACAGAAGCAGTTATCAAAGGAATTGATGCTGATTTTACTTATGAATTAATAAAGAATCTAAATTATAAATACAGTATGAGTTTTATATGGGCTACCAATATCACTGATAATGAGTTTTTGTATTTTATGCCTCCAAAAAGATTCTCCAATCAATTGAATTATCAATTTAAAACTATAGGTAAAATCATAAATCCAACTGTTGGCGTTCGTTTAAACTCAGTTTTTAGGCAGAATAGATTTGTAGTAAATCAAGAGTTGGCATCCCCACCATCTGCTTATAATTTATTGAATTTAAGTGCAGGCTTTTCGTTCAAAGTAAAGCAGCAAACGCTCGATTTTTCTTTAGAGGTATCCAATGCAACCAATCAAGTATATAGAAATTATCTCAATCGTTTACGTTATTATTCAGACGAGGAAGGTATTAACCTACTTTTTAACTTAAGAATTCCATTTAAAATTAATTAAAATCATATAAAAATGAAAAAAATAAATACATTTAACATTCTAATTGCTTTATCTATAATGTTTTCATCCTGTAAGAAAGATGAAACTGATAAAATTGAATTTAAAGGAAACGAGGAAGAATTAATTACCACGGTAGTATTAGAATTTACGAATGATTCAAGCGGTCAGGTTTCAACTTTTGAATTTAATGATCCTGATGGTTTTGGTGGAAACCTACCTATTCAATTGGACACTATTGAATTGATGAAGGCTAGCGTTTCTAATTTGACAGTTAAATTTTTAGACAAAAGTGATCCGCAAAACATAGAAGATATTACTTTAGAGATTATTAATGAAGCTAAAGATCATTTAGTATGTTTTGATGTATCGCCAACTGTTAATGGATTAGTTATTCAAAAAACAGATTCTGACGGAACATTCCCAATTGGATTGAATTCAAAATGGATATTGAACCAAAATGCAACTGCTACCAACGGAAATGTGATAATAACTTTAAAGCATCAACCTTCTGTTAAAGATGGGAGTTGTAATCTGGGTGATACTGATGTAGAAGTAAAGTTTCCTTTAACCTTAATCAATTGATAATAAGGCGTTATTTTAAATCTAAATTTTTTCAATTCGTTTTGTTTAACCATTTGTGAAATTAATACTAAATTGGTCTAATCAAATTAAGTTTTAAACTTTCAAATTACTATGAAAAAAATAAGAATAATAGCACTGTTAGTTGTATTTTTAACAGCCCCAGTATTAATGAATTCCTGTAGATCTTCAAAAGTTCAAACGTCAAAAGTGAAATCTAAAAGTAGTATGGGAAATCCAAAAGATAGAAACAACGGAGTGTGGGGGAGAGGAAAATGATTAAAAAACTAGCCCTTCTAATAACTCTTATTTTTATTGTCAGTTTTATATTCTCTTGCAGAAATACCCACAAAGGTCAAAAAGTGCAATCAAGTAGTAAAATGTATAAAGGAAGCAGAAAATAGTTAGAGTTTAACTATTTTCTTGGTCATTCTATTGTTTTCTGTTTCTATTATTAAATTATAAATCCCTTTAGGTAAATCCTTTATTGATATTTTATTGTTTGATTCTACTGTTTCAAAATCTTGATATCTACCTAACATATCCACCACTGAAATTCTTATAATTTTCTGATTATTATTCATTGAAATATTCAATACATCATCCGTAGGATTAGGAAATACATTGACAGTTGAGTTAAGTGTATTTTCATTTATTGAAGTATAATTGGGAACACAAAACGGAATGGTTCTAATATTCCCACTAAAAGTATTGTCATATACTAAGGTGTCCTGACCTCCATTGGCAGTTATTAATGTGGATCCATTTCCAAATCCACAACAATACCCATCAGAACCACTATCAATTAATTTTAATTGATAACAACTATTTTCGGATAAGCAAATATCTTTCGAATAGGTGCCTCCACCATTTAAAGTTGGGTAAAGAGGAGAAATATAGAAAATAGAATTACCATTTGAATCTAAAATTTGCCAAAATAATTCATTTCCATAATTATCCGTCATAAAATCTAATCGTAATGTTTTTGAAGGTGAAAAACTATATAAATTTGATTTTAAAGTATCGTTTTTAAAATTCTGATCCGTCGTATTATTAATCGCTTGAACAAAGAGCCTAATTGTGTTATCTTTTTGATTAATTGAAAAAGACGGGATTGAAATAGTTTTAGTTTGATTTCTAATAATATTGCCAACATATTTAAAAGTTTGAATAGGTTGATTATTAATTTTATATCCAAAAGTCACGCTGTCTATAGTTATGTTTCCTCGATTGCTAATAATAAATGACGAATTATTTTTATAATTATTACATTCCAATTTCATTGGTTGATTAAAATTAAGCATCTCTACATCATAGGAGAATGCAGAAGCGTTTGGATCTAATCCATTTATTTCTAAAATATTCGTTGAATCCGGATCCAACCAATGCTTCAATTGTTGATTACTAGCATTTTTATAGTTCCAAGAATTAGAAAATTTGCCAAATAAATCAGGTTTATTATTGCCGCAAATTGCCTGTCCCCCATGTAATTGACCTACAATCTGATGTTTCTCATTAAATAGTGGCGCACCTGAGGAACCAGGTTGTGTAGAACCAAGATCCCAATCTGTAGCTACCCAATGTCCATCAGGAAGTGTGTATAATTCATATCGTCCTGAAATTAAAGTGTCATAATCAATAGATATTTTTTTCACATCTCCTGCAGGGTGATGTATGGTGGTACCATTTTTTGGCGCAGTTCCATCAGCATTCCAACCTGCATAAAACACATTATAACTTAAAGGTGGTTTACTAGTCAGTTCATAAAGTGCAAAATCTGAACCTATATAATTAGCTTTTAATGTACTACCTACTATTGATTGATTTAAAAAACCATCTGTTTGAGGGTTGCAATTGGCGCTTTCATAGTTGAATACAAAAATAGAATTAGATGCATTTAGTCCACAATGATCTGCACTTAAAACATAAGGGATGCTATCTTGACGTACATTATTGATTAACGCACCAGTGCAATGTCTAGAATTATTGCTTTTTAAAATCATCACAACACTCCTCTTTTCTGATTGCCAATTATCTCCTAATTCACAATTCACATTGATATTACAATAGCCTGATTGTCCATATAATGCTGCTTTATCATACAAGCTTCTATAACCATAAACAATAGATGAAATAATTGCCTTTGATTTTCCAATTGCTTCCTGAGGAACAAATACTTCAATAATAGCAGATTTTCCTTTTGTTAAGCCTGTAGCAAATTCAGTTTTGCTGATATTATTTTTTTCATTAAAACCACCAATGGTTTGCTCCTCATTCTCAGCATGAATAAAATAACTAACACCCTCTGCTAATTCAAATTGTGAATAGTTGAAATTTAAACTAATAGCATCTTCAGTAGAAATTTTTAAACGATAAACGTAGGTGCCTGTTGCTAACTTTAAAAGTGTAGCAGATGAGAAAATATCAATTTCTTTTTCTATAACTGCGCCAAATCTCCATGAAATATCTTTATAGTTATCCGTAATTTTATCCTCTTCAATTAAAGAATCAATGTTAGGTTTAGCAATTATTAAATTTTTAATCGATTCAGAATTGTTCTTTAATTTTATATTAATTGGGTAATTTACATAGCTTATTTGAGCTGCTAAACTACTAAAAATGAATGTAAAAATAATAATTATTGGATAGCGCATATTCATATATTAAAAGCTAAAATTAATAAAAGAAAAGTAGAAATAATGTCAAATAAACTATTAAATGAGTCTTTTACAATTCCGGGTAGTCGACAAAAACCTTTATTAATAGACACTAAAAGAGTCGAAAAGGTTGCCAAAGGAACCATATTATTTGTTCATGGCTTTAAAGGATTTAAAGATTGGGGTCATTTTAACTTATTGGCCGAAGAGTTTGCTCAGAAAGGATATCTTTTTGTAAAGTTCAATTTTTCATACAATGGAGGTACAATTGAAAATCCAATTGATTTTCCCGATGAAACCGCTTTTGGAGAAAATAATTTAAGCACCGAGTTAAATGATTTGGAATTGGTAATTGATTTTTTAGAAAGAGAACATCTAATTAACAAGGAATTGATTTTGATGGGACACAGTAGAGGAGGAGCTATTTCAATTATAAAAGCTGCTGAAGATGAAAGAATTAATAAATTAATTACGTTAGCTGCATTAAGTGATTTTGAAGCACGATTGCCTGATTATAAAGCTATGAAAAATTGGAAATTGAGTGGAGTTCGATATATTCTAAACTCTCGTACCCAACAAAATTTACCAGTATTTTATCAATATTGCGAAGATTTGATACAAAATAAGGCGCGATTAAATATAATATCAGCTGCAAAGAATTTAGAAATACCTTATTTAATTGTTCAAGGCTCAGACGATGAAACAGTCACCTTTGAAAACGCTGTGGCCTTGAAAACAGCATCTAAAAATTCAAAATTAATTACTATTGAAAATGCTAATCATACTTTTGGAGGATACCATCCTTATAATGAAGTTGTTTTGCCCGAAGTTACCATTAAAATGATGAAGGCAATCGAGAAATTTTTAGAAAGCTAATCTTGCAGATGGAGATATGGTATATGGAGAAAATTCTTGATTTAAATATTTAAAATATCCCGCAATACCAATCATGGCAGCATTATCAGTGCAATATGCAAATGGAGGAATATGGGTTTTAATTGTCCCATCTTTTTCTAATTCTTTCAAAGCAGTTCTCAATCCTGAATTAGCCGAAACTCCACCTGCAATTGCAACTTCCTTAATTTGAGTATCTTTTAATACTTTTTTTAATTGCTTTATTAATATAGTAACTATTGTATATTGAACGGAGGCACAAATGTCAGCTTTATTCTCTTCTATAAAATCAGGGTTTTTTTTAATTTCTTTTTGAAGAAAATACAATACAGCTGTTTTTAATCCGCTAAAACTAAAATTATACGCTTCTACTTTAGGTTGAGTAAATTTAAAAGCATTTGGATTGCCTTCTTTAGCGTATTTATCTATCAAAGGACCACCAGGATATGGAAGACCCATAATTTTTGCGATTTTATCAAAGGCTTCTCCCGCTGCATCGTCTATTGTCTGCCCTATAATTTTCATTTCTGAAGGACTATCCACTTTTACAATTTGCGTGTGACCACCGGAAACAGTTAAACAGATAAATGGAAAATTTGGAACTTCATTTTTATTTTCGTCGATTATAAAATGTGCCAAAATATGACCTTTCATATGATTCACCTCTATTAATGGAATATTTTTAGCCATTGCAAAAGATTTAGCAAATGAAGCCCCAACCAACAAAGATCCCATTAAGCCCGGTCCACGCGTAAAAGCAACAGCATCAATTTGTTCCTTGTTTATTTTAGCTGCTTTTATAGCACTTTCTACTACGGGAATAATGTTTTGTTGATGTGCTCTTGAAGCTAATTCAGGAACTACTCCACCATATTGTTTATGAACAGATTGATTGGCAGTAATATTAGATAACAGCTTATTCCCTTGTAATATAGCAGCTGAAGTATCATCACATGAAGATTCAATACTTAAAATAATTGGTTGAGAAGATGACATAAACTGCTATTTTGTTGAAATTTGCATGATGTTTGCTAACATCATATAAAAACGTAAAATTATTAAAAAAGTACTGAAATTTTTATTAAAACTTATAATAGGAGTCCTCCTACTATTCGGTATTTTAATTTTTTCGCTGCGTTTTGCTGTCGTGCAAACATATGTAAGTGGATTTGCAACAGATTATCTATCCAAAAAACTAGGAACAGTTGTAAAAATTGATCAGTTGAATGTAGAATTTTTTAAAACTTTGGTTTTAGAAGGAGTTTATATTGAAGATTTATCACAAGACACATTGCTTTATGCCAATAAAATTGAAGTTAATTTTAAAATACTTCAATTTAAGAAAAAGACAATCAATATCAATGAAATAAGTCTGGATAACGCTTATTTTAATTTGAAAACTTGGGCAGATACCGCTGGTTCCAACTATGACTTTTTAACTGATTTTTTTAGTCCTCCACAAACTGCCACAGTGGATACCGTTCCTTCTGAATGGATAGTAAATTTTAATAGTTTACAGTTAATTAACTCTAGATTTAATTATGATGATATAGGCTATGATTCAGTAGTTTATGGAATTGATTTTAGTCATTTAAATGTAAAACAAATAAATGGTCGGTTCAGTGATATTCACTTTGATTTAGATACGATCAATACAGTTGTTGAAGGACTATCATTTATTGAATCCAGTGGTTTTGAGGTTGATAAAATGAATGGAAAAACACAATTACATTCAAGCTTATTAAGGATTGATGGATTAGAGTTAGCTACTCCTTTATCTGAAATTAAAACTGATTTACAGTTTAATACTTCATCTTATCGCTCCTACAATAGTTTTATTGATTCAGTAAAAATGAAATCCGATTTCGAGAATACAACTATCTCATTAAAGGATATCTCTTATTTCGCACCTGAATTGAAAGGATTAGACTTAAAAATTGCATTGAGTGGGAAAGTCAGCGGCACTGTTTCCAACTTAAAAGGTAGAAATGTAGATATGCAACTTTTAGGAGAAACTTATTTGAAAGGTAATTTTGATTTACGAGGTTTACCCAATATTGAAGAGACATTTATCTATTTAAAGGTTAGCGAACTAATTACTTCAAGAGAAAGTTTAGAAAAAATTCCTTTGCCACCTTTTGAAGATGGAAAAACTATCCAGTTGTCTAATGAAATAGGTCGATTAGGGGATATTTATTTTCAAGGAAGTTTTACCGGTTTTATAAATGATTTTGTAGCTTATGGTGAGTTTAAAACTGCATTAGGACAATTGATTACAGATTTAGCTTTAAAAAATAAAGGGAAAATGCCCTATTATAAAGGAAAAGTAGAAATGATCAACTTTGATGTAGGTAGATTTTTTGATATTCAAAATGAAATAAAAACCGTTAGTTTAGTTGCTTCCGTTGAAGGTAGTGGGTTTAACGCTAAGAATTTAGAAGTTGATGTTGCTGGGAAAATTAAATCGGCAGCTTTATTAGATTATACCTATAAGAACATTGATTTAAAAGGAAAATTGAACAACCAAAGATTCGAAGGTTTTGCTTCTATTAGAGATAAAAATATAGATTTTGATTTCAATGGAAAGATTGATATGTCAGGTCGATTACCTTTATATAATTTTAAAGCAAATATCAATAAGGCAAAGTTAAGTCAGCTCAAATTAATCAATGGCTTTGATAGTTCTATGGTTATTTCAACCACTGCAAGTCTCAATATGATAGGAGATAAGCTAGATAACCTAGAAGGTAATTTGCAACTAAACAATAGTTTTTATAAAGATAGCTTACACACTTTTTATGTGAAGGATATTACATTGGATGCATTCCGATTTAGCGATACGTTAAGAAGTATTTCTTTAAGATCAGATATCGCAGATTTAAATTTATCAGGAAACTATTCTTTTGAAGATTTGATTCCATCATTGACCAATTTTGTTATTGCCTATATTCCTTCTGCTAGAAATGAATATGTGAAAGAAACAGGGCAAGAAGATTTTACGTTTGACCTTAAACTTAAAAATACTAAAATAGTTACTGATTTATTTCTTCCATCATTAGTGGTGAGTGCTCAGTCTCAAATAAATGGTTTTTATAATAGTCGGCAGCAGGTGGTAAATTTTGATGCTTTTTTTCCATTAGTGGAATATGATGGATATAAATTTCAGAATGTGAGCATTTTCGGTGAAAGTCCTAATAATGAGTTGATTTTAAATACCAACATCAATAGAGTACAGCTTTCAGCACAAAATGAAATAGAGAACGTAGAGCTCAAATTGAAATCAGCTAACGACACACTCAATACCTTTTTAAATTGGGAAAATAATAATAACAGAACTTATAAAGCTGATTTACAAATTGAAACTGCATTTAATGGTTTCTCAAAGAATACGAGTCGATTTTTAGAATCTTACATTGTTATTAAAGATACAATTTGGCGATTTAACAATCAAAATAGGATAGAAATTGATAGTAGTGCTATAACAGTGAGTAATTTAGAAGTTGAAAGTTCTATAGAGCTTCTTCGTATCAACGGAAAAGTAAGTAATGATCAAAGTGACTCTCTAAAAGTGACTTTTGATCAAATGAATCTAACTTATTTAGAAAACATAGTTCCTGCTTCTGCCATTCAATTTGATGGAGATATTTCCGGATATATTAATCTTAAAGATTTATACAGCAAACCTATTATTACTGCTAAAATTGTTTTAAATGATTTGAAAATCAATAAAAATTTGATTGGTAATGGTGCGTTGAGTAGTTCTTACAGTATCGATAACGATGAAGTGGTTGCCAATGGTTACATCGGCACTTCAGCTAATCCAATGTTGCGATTTAGTGGAAGTTATTTTCCTAAAAAAGAGGTAAATAATGTTATAATTAAAGCTAAATTTAATCAAGCACCACTCAATATTTTTGAGCAATATGTGGTGGATTACATTCAGCGAAATTGAAGGTTCATTTAATGGTGATGTTGAAATAAAAGGAGACATAGAATTGCCTGAATTGGAGGGTAAACTTAGACTTACAAACAGCAAGTTTAAAGTCGATTATTTGAATACCTTTTATACCATCAATGATGAAATCATTATTGAACCTGATTTCTTTGGATTTAACTTAATAAAAATAGTAGATGAGAAAGGTAATTCTGCCATAGCCACTGGCACAGCATTTCATGAAAAGTATGAAAATTTCAGTTTAGATATTGGGTTAGAAATGAAAAATTTTATGGCTTTAAATACCACTGCAGTCGATAATGATATGTATTATGGAAAGGCAAATATTAGTGGACTAGCTAACATCAGTGGTTTTGCGAATAATTTAATTTTTGACTTGAATGTGACTACCGATAAAAATACACGTTTAAATATCCCATTATCGGGCGAATCGGAAGTTTATAGCTCTAATTTTTTAACATTTATAGAAAAAGATAGAGTGTATAAAGTCAATAGCGATTATGAAGTTAATTTGGATGGTATAACCATGAATTTTGATTTATCTGTAACTCCTGATGCAGAAGTTAGATTAATTTTTGACGAACAAATTGGGGATGTAATAAAGGGGAGAGGAAGTGGAAATTTAAAAATGCAAATTACTACATTAGGTGATTTTGAAATGTTTGGTCAATACGTAATTGATGAAGGAGATTATTTGTTTACTCTCCAAAATTTGATCAATAAAAAGTTTGTCTTACAGAAGGGAGGAGTAATAACTTGGAATGGTGATCCTTTTGAGGCAAATATGGATTTATCTGCTATTTATAAGTTACGATCTTCTCTGTATGATATTTTACCTGATGATAGTACGGGAAACTATAGAAAAAGAGTTCCTGTTTCCTTAAAATTAAATATGGAAGGCAAGCTTATGAATCCTGAAATTGATTTTGATATAAAGCTACCAACTGCTGATGATGCTACACAGCAGCGATTAAACAGTATTTTATATGTCAATTCTGCAGAAGTAAATAAACAAGAAATGAACAAACAAGTGTTTTCATTGCTAATTTTAAACCGTTTTGCAACACCTTCAGGTTTAGGTCAAGATTATCAGCATGCTAATGTGGGCGCTACAAGTTCCTCCGAATTTTTGTCTAATCAATTAAGTAATTGGCTTTCACGATTAAGTGATGATGTAAATGTTGGAGTTAATTATCGTCCTGGAGATGAGCTTTCTAGTGATGAGTACGAATTGGCACTCTCCACACAAATATTTAATGACAGAGTACTTTTAGATGGCAATGTAGGGTATTCCTCTAACAATTATCAATATGCAAATAACCAATCTGCTTCAGGTTTGATAGGAGAATTCTCCGTAGAATATAAAATTAGCCAAGATGGTAGATTTAGAGTTAGAGGATTTAATAGATCTAATAATAACAGTTTGTTGCAATTGAATAGCCCTTATACACAAGGTGTTGGTTTGTTTTATAGAGAAGAGTTTGATACGATAGACGAGTTATTAGAGAAATACAAAAAATTGATTTTTGGAAGTAGTAGTAGTGATAAGTAAGATTTTACTCGTATTCTTCAATCAACCATAGAGCTTCATTTAGTTCGCCTTTTGCTTTTACATCGTTTTGTTTTTCGGCTAATTCAATCCCTTTTTTATAAATAGTAATGGCAGTTTTAGGATCATTTTTTTCTTCGTGCAACTGACCCAATTTGTAATAGGCTCCTAAATACTCTTCATCGCTTTCTATCAACGCTTTTATTAATTGAATAGCCTTTTTACTATCTCCTACTTTTTCATACTCCAAAGCCAAAGCATACCTTAAAAAGCTGTCCTTTGGGTCTTTGTTGAGCATATCTGATATTTGATCTATTCTATCCATAATTATATTGACGACTCTATAAAAGTAATGATTTCTTTGGTCATTTTCACATTAAACCAAATAGTATTCTCATCTTTTTTAAACCAAGTCATTTGTCTTTTGGCATATCTTCTACTATTGATTTTTATTTTATCAATAGCTTCTTCTTTATTAAGCTTCTCATCTAAGAAATCAAATAATTCTCTATATCCAACTGTTTTTAATGCATTTTGATGGCGGTATTTCTCCACAGACTTCACTTCTTTCAAAAGTCCTTTCTCCATCATATTATCCACTCTCTGGTTGATTCTATCGTATAGTGCTTCTCTATCCATTTCTAATCCTATTTTTAGGATATTAAATGGTCTTGATTTTTGGATTCCTTTTCGAAACGAAGTGAAGGTTTTACCACTGATTAGACAAACTTCTAAAGCTCGTAATAAACGTTTACTATTATTCAAATCTACTTTTTCATAAAACTCAGGGTCGAGCATTTTTAATTGCTGTTGAAGAGCTTCAATTCCACGTATTTCTAACTTTTCGTTTAGTTCTTTACGGATATTCATATCTGCATCTGGCAAACCCTCATCTAAACCATAACATAGCGCATCAATATATAAACCTGATCCACCAACAAGAATAGCGAGATTTTTATGGTCAAAAATCTGTTCGATTACCTTTAAAGCATCTTGCTCGTAATCATTTACATTATATTCTTCTTCAATAGAATGTGAATTAATGAAATGATGTGGAATACCTTGCATTTCGGCTGCATCAGGCTTGGCTGTTCCAATTGATAATTCCTTAAAAAATTGCCTCGAATCTGCTGAAACTATTTCTGTATTAAATAATTTGGCTATTTCTATTGATAACGATGTTTTTCCTATGGCAGTAGGACCAACAATAACAATAAGTGTTTTAGAGCTTTTGTCTACCTTATTGATATTCGTCATAATCGTCTAAGCTTTCAAAGCGGTCATCATCAAATAAGTCATCCTCTTCCTCCTCATCATATAAATCCTTATAACTTCCTTTATCTTCATCTTCAAAAAGAGCATTAACCAATATACTTTCAGCATCATTGGCATCTAAATCTTTTTCATTTTGATTCGGAGCTTTTCCAAAGGATTTTCCATTGATTGGATAATTTTTATTTTCTGCCGATTTGCCAATTTCCATGATTTCAATGGTGAAATTCCACATGGCTAAAAAATCATAGACATAAATAAACTTTTGATTGATATCTTGAATGTGGTTGCCAATAAGTGTGCTATCCATTTCCAGCACATCAGAATCTTCTACACCAAACAAACTAATTTCTTGTCCTTTAATCCAATCTTCGTCACTTTTATAAAAAGAAGCCATTTGATCTTTAGAAAATTCAAAGGCGTCTAAAATAAAATCGTGCAATTGATAAAATGTGTTTTTTTCGTTTACAATAATATCTCTATAAACGATTTCATCTACCTCAGGTATTATTCTTAATGTATAAGTTTTCATATTTTTTTGTTTTCTTTTTGAAGACCTAATTGAGTTCCTAAGTTCAGCATAAATTGATAAGATGCCTCATAATTGCCATCAATTTCTCCATCTAAAATAGCTTCTCTTATAGCAGTTTTAATAATTCCCACTTCCTTAGAAGGTTTCAAATTAAAAGTTTCCATAATTAACTCACCGCTAACAGGAGGTTGCCAATTTCTTAATTTATCTTTTTCTTCAATAGTGATTAATTTTTCTTTTACAATTTCAAAGTTTTGTAAATAATTCACCATTTTCTTTTTATTCTTAGTCGTGATATCAGCTGAACATAAGGTCATTAAATCATCAATATCATCACCAGCCTCAAACAGTAAACGGCGCACTGCAGAATCACTTACTGTTTCTTTTACAAGAGCAATTGGTCTCAAATGTAGTTTTACTAGTTTTTGAACATACTTCATTTTATTATCCAAAGGCAACTTTAATTTTTTAAAAATTTGAGGAACCATTTGAGCGCCTTTATCTTCGTGTCCATGAAAAGTCCAACCGATATTTTTTTCAAATCTTTTGGTAGGAGGTTTGGCTATATCATGTAAAATTGCTGCCCATCTTAACCATAAGTCATCTGTGTTCTTAGAAATATTGTCTAATACTTGTAAAGTGTGGTAAAAATTATCTTTGTGTCCTTTACCATCAATAAATTCAACACCATACAATTCTGTCATTTTTGGAAAAATAATTTCTAAAAGCCCTGAATCAAACAACAACTTAAACCCTACAGAAGGAACTTTTGAAAGAATTATTTTGTTCAATTCATCCGTAATTCTTTCTTGAGAAACTATTTCAATGCGTTCTTTATTCTTTTTAATAGATTCAAATGAAATGGGATCGATTTCGAAATTTAATTGTGACGCAAATCTTATGGCGCGCATCATTCGTAAGGGATCATCTGAATAAGTAATGTCAGGATCTAAAGGAGTAGTAATTCGCTTTAATGAGATGTCTTTTATTCCTCCAAAAGGATCTTTTAAATCTCCATAATTTCCGTCATTCAAGCTAATTGCCAAAGCATTAATCGTAAAATCTCTTCTATTTTGATCGTCTTCTAAAGTGCCATCTTCTACTATCGGTTTTCGGCTATCTCTATTATAGCTTTCTTTTCTAGCGCCTACAAATTCTATTTCAAAACCTTTATAATTGAGCATAGCAGTCCCAAAATTTTTGAACACATTTACATGAGTTTTTCCACCAATTTTTTTAGCGACCTCATTCGCTAAATCGATTCCGCTGCCAATGGCAACTATATCAATATCTTTACTTTCTCTTTCGAGGATTAAATCTCTTACATAACCACCAATAACGTAAGCATCTACATGAATAGATGCGGCTGCTTGATGTATGATATCAAAAATCTTGTTTTTTAAAGCAAGTTCTAATTCCAATTCTAAATTTTTTTACAAAATTAAGTTTTTCTACAGCGTCTATTTCCTTATCAGCTGAATTTCTCCATTCATAGACAATTTAATAATACTTGATGGTTGTCCTTTTAAAGAATAGTAGGAACTTAACTGAACTTCATAATCCACTAACTTCTTTAAATCTTCACTAATATCTTTATACAATGCAGGACTTTTTTCACCACTAAAATTAGCTGATGTACTGATAATTGGCTTATTGAATCGATGTATTAATTGCTGACAAAATTCGTTCTTTACCAATCTTATAGCGATACTTCCATCTGATGCAATTGCATTTTTTGCTAATAACCTAGCTGATGGATAAACAATTGTCAAAGGTTTTTCGGTGGTATCAATTAAATCCCAAGCAATAGAAGGGATGTCACTTAAATACTTATTGAGCATAGCTTCTGAGTTGACCAAAACAATTAAACTCTTGGATTCAGCTCTATTTTTTATTTGATAGATCTTTTTTATTGCAGCCTCATTAGTGGCATCGCAACCTAATCCCCAAATGGTATCTGTGGGGTAGAGTATTGTTTTGCCTTCTTTTAGAGCTTCTAGCGCTTTTTGGATTTCTTCTTTCATGATGATGCAAATTTAAAATACTTTATTGGCATAATTTTAGCATAATAGAATAAAAACCTTAAATTTGGTCATCATAGATTATGAAAACAACCATTAAAATATTCGCATTCGTATCGATTCTATTAATAGGATTTCAGTCTACTCAGGCTCAAAGCGAAGATGGTAGAGTAGCATTGCCTTCTACTATAGTAAATGGTGATACCTTGCCTACACTATATATGAACGTAGTTTATGTGATAGACAAACGAACTTTTAAATCAAAAAAAGATTTAAGAAGATACGACCGATTAGAAAGGTATGTGACCAAAGTATATCCTTACGCAAAGCTTGCAGGAGATTTATTAAAGAAATATGACGATACCTTAGCTACCATTGAAAACGAGGCTAGAAGAAAGTTGTATATGAAAAAGGTAGAAAACAAACTTAAAGAAGAATTTGAAGGAGAGTTGAAAAAACTGACTGTAATGCAGGGAGTTATATTGGTTAAGTTGATTGATCGAGAAACAGGTAATTCTTCTTATGAATTGGTGCAGCAATTGAGAGGGGATATGTCAGCTTTTTTATGGCAATCATTAGCTCGACTTTTTGGACAAAATCTCAAATTAAAATATGATCCTGAAGGAGCAGACAGAGAAATTGAAAATATTGTTCAATTATTAGAAAGAGGTATCATTCCTTTTGATGCTAAGGGCAGTGCGCAGAAGTGATAAAGAATTATCGATCAACAAAGCGCATCTCGATACTTTTCAATACCGCCGCTTTCGCTTGGTATTAAATTCTCACGAAGCTTCGTGAGAATCGGTTTCCGACACTTCGGAACCGATTAGTACCGAGATGCCCTCAAAATAACCACACTCCCTTTGTACTCCACACCATCAGCTATTACTATATAATAATAATTGTTACATTAAATTAATTCTTATTTTCTATTTTCTTTTCCCTTGAAGGAAAAGAAACAAAAGTTCAAGGGCCGTCGATTTCAATTGAGCATTTCAAAAAATATAAGCAAGAAGAAAATCCTTCTAAAAAAAATGTCCATTATTTATTATTATAAGCTAATGGTTTGTTATTGTGTGTTTTTAATTTGTCATGTTGAGCGGACACGAAGTTTCGTGTTGTATAAATTGTCATGCTGAGCGTAGTCGTATAATTTGTCATGTTGAGCGGAGTCGTATAATTTGTCATTCAGAGCAGCTTGTCCGCCGCAGTGACTTGTAATTCGTAGCATTTGCAAAGAATTAAACGAAGGAGGAGAGTCGAAACATAGACAAATTAATATCAAATCACCTCAAAATAACCACACTCTTTTTAAACTTCATAATCACTCTATAATTAACTTACCACTTTGAGTAATAGTATCATTTTTAATTAGACGATAGAAATAGATTCCTGCTGAAAATTTATCTAAATTAATCTGATGAAGATTAGATGCGTTCAATTGAGTTTTCAATTGAAATCTTCCTAGCACATCTATTAATTCAAAGTTGACTTGCTCATCTTCTCCTACCGAATACTCTAAATTAACGCTGTTTTTAGCAGGATTAGGATAAATGCTAAAATTGACTAGACAATCTTTCACTTTAATTGTAATTTTTCCTCTACTTAATGAAATACAACTATCTTTTAAATTAGCAATATAAAAAATTCGATTCTCATAAAATTTTTCAATCAGTGAATCACCTATGAAAAAAGGATCTGCGTCTATTAAATTTTTATACCAAAGTAAAGTGTCATAAATAGAAAATTGAGAAGGATAAATTACATTTTCTACTCCATTGCACAACTCATAAACGGTATCGTAGGGATTGGACGGATTGTTAACCTCTACCATTAATGTATCTGAATAATAAAAATCACAAATGACAAAACGATAAAAAGTAGTTTCTAAAGGTTGATGGGTTGCAATTGTATCTCTGCTTAAGGTAAACCAATCAATTTGGTTGCTGCTGTATTGCCATAGTGCATTGCCACGACTGTTCTCACTTTTTAAAGTGATGGTTGAACCTGCACAAACAGATGAATTGCTCAAACTCACATTTCCAATAGATAAATCATTAAATAGCATTGTATCAATGATATTATTGGTGGTGTCTTCATCTTTTGTCAAATGTGCATAGATTTTTAATCGATAAGCTTGTCCCATTTGTGATAAATCAATAGGCTTTAACGGAATAGTAATACTACTATCTGGACTAAATAAACCTCCATTAAAATTTAAAGTATTATTAGAAATGCTTTGTTGGAAGCTTTGTTCTAAATTTCCATTACGAAATACTTCTGTGAAAAGTGTTAAAGTATCTTCGGTGAAGTTGATAGAATCTATACTTCTATTTTTAATGGTTAAACTCAAATAAGTACTATCTGTAAAACAAGGTTTATTATTGACAGAAGTTTTATTGCTAATATCAAAATCTTTAGGAATACTATCACAATGACCCAAATACAAATTATCTATAAAATAATAAGTTCCATAGTAACTAAAATTAGGATCATTACCACCTCCTACAAATAACGTATCAATACCTAAAGTATCGTTAAAGTTACCCATAGTTAAATAACGTTCACCACCTTGGGCAGTATAGGATAGATTAAACTCTGTCCAATCCAATTTATCTGTAATATAATTAGTGGGAGAAATCACCAATTGAGGGGTATAGGGTAAGTTGCCATTTGAAGTGGAAGAAATAGCCATATTGGATAAGTAAATTCCCAATTGACCTCTAGAAGCATACGTCATAGAATCTGGTAAATTAACATAGATTCGTAAACAATAAGTACTATCTTTTATTAATGGTCGTATTAAACGGCATTGGATATAAGAACGAAGTGCTTTATATACAAATTGGTACATTTCGGTTCCATAATAAGAATTACCGTGTTGAGCATATTGGTATCCAAAAAAATTTTGAGGAATCGTCCATAGATATTGATTATAAGGTGTGTAGTGCTCACCATCCGTATTGTCTCCACCTGCTCTAAACCAATATTTTGGAGATGTAAACCCACCACCATAACTAATAGTGTCTTCGAAACTAGCATTGGGTATTAAGTTCTGTCCCCAAGAAGCTTGGGAACAGAACATAATTAATACAATTATTAAATTTTTCATTTTAATTCACTATTAACTTACCACTTTGAGTAATAGTATCATTTTTAATTAGACGATAGAAATAGATTCCTGCTGAAAATTTATCTAAATTAATCTGATGAAGATTAGATGCGTTCAATTGAGTTTTGAATTGAAATCTTCCAAGCACATCTATTAATTCAAAGTTGACTTGCTCATCTTCTCTTACTGAATACTCTAAATTAATTACATTTTTAGCAGGATTAGGATAAATGCTAAAATTGACTAGACAATCTTTCACTTTAATTGTAATTTTTCCTCTACTTAATGAAATACAACTATCTTTTAAATTAGCAATATAAAAAATTCGATTCTCATAAAATTTTTCTTTCAGTGAATCTCCTATGAAAAAAGGATCTGCGTCTATTAAATTTTTATACCAAAGTAAAGTGTCGTATGAAGTAAGTTGAGAAGGATAAATTACATTTTCTACTCCATTGCACAACTCATAAACGGTATCGTAGGGATTGGACGGATTGTTTACCTCTACCATTAATGTATCTGAATAATAAAAATCACAAATGACAAAACGATAAAAAGTAGTTTCTAAAGGTTGATGGGTTGCAATTGTATCTCTGCTTAAGGTAAACCAATCAATTTGGTTGCTGCTGTATTGCCATAGTGCATTGCCACGACTATCTTCACTTTTTAAAGTGATGCTTGTGCCTGCACAAATAGATGAATTGCTCAAACTCACATTTCCAATAGATAAATTATTAAATAGCACTGTATCAATGATATTGTTGGTGGTGTCTTCATCTTTTGTCAAATGTGCATAGATTTTTAATCGATAAGCTTGACCCATTTGTGATAGATCAATGGGATTTAGCGGAATAGTAATACTACTATCTGGACTAAATAAACCTCCATTAAAATTTAAAGTATTATTAGAAATGCTTTGTTGGAAGCTTTGTTCTAAATTTCCATTACGAAATACTTCTGTGAAAAGTGTTAAAGTATCTTCGGTGAAACTGATAGAATCAATACTTCTATTTTTGATGGTTAAACTCAAATAAGTACTGTCTGTAAAACAAGGTTTATTATTGACAGAAGTTTTACTGCTAATATCAAAATCTTTGGGAATACTATCACAATGACCTAGATACAAATTATCAATAAAATAGTATGTACTCTCATAATCAGGTTTAGAATAACCTCCACCGACAAATAAAGTATCAATACCTAAAGTATCATTAAAATTGCCTATGGTCAAATAACGTTCTCCACCTTGGGCAGTATAGGATAGATTAAATTCTGTCCAATTGAGTTTATCTGTAATATAATTAGTAGGTGAAACCACCAGTTGAGGGGTATATGGTAAGTTTCCATTCGAAGTGGATGAAATAACCGTATTGGATAAATAGATGCCCAATTGTCCTCGGGACGCATATTGAATTGAATCTGGTAAATTGACAAAGACTCGCAAACAATAAATACTGTCTTTTATTAATGTTCGTTTTAATAGGCATTGAATATAATCTCGTACTGCTTTGCCTTGATTTAATGTATACATTCTCATTCCAAAATAAGAGTTTCCATCTACAGCATATTGGTAGCCTGAATAATTATCAGGAACAGTCCATTTATATTGATTATAAGGAGTGTAATGTTCTCCATCCGTATTGTCTCCACCTGCTCTATACCAATGCTTTGGATAAGTCAGTCCTAAACCCCAAGATGGCCTACCTACGTTTACTGTATCTTCAAAACTTGCATTAGGAATTAAGTTCTGTCCCCAAGAAAATTGGGGACAGAACATTAGAATAAATATAAATGATATAATTAATCTATTTTTCAAATCATTCTATAATTAATTTACCACTTTGAGTGATAGCATTATTTTTAATCAGTCGATAAAAATAAATGCCCTCTTGCAAATTATTTAAATTAATTTGATGCATATTGGTGTTTTTCAATTGAGTTTTCATTTGTACTTTTCCTAACACATCTAGCAATTCAAAACTTGCTTCTTCATCCTCTCCTACTGAATACTCTAAATTAAGCAAATTTTTTGCAGGATTGGGGTAAATAGAAAATGAAGAATTATTTAAACCACTTCCATTTCCAATACTACTTTTGTTAATAGAACCAATTGTATTTATTGGAGTAGTTAATTCACATGGATTTAAGATAGTTTTTTCTCCCAAAGCCTCTAAAACAAATCGAGCTTGATATACCGCAATTCCATCATAATAAGGACATTTGGCAGCCATAAGACGTATTTTATCCAAATCTGTTGCACTCAATTTTAAACCTTGTTCAAATTTTTCTACTATTGGATTCATGAAGTTCAAATTTCATAAAAATAACTGGAAATTTTTAATTTTCTTATTTTGGAGCAACAAATCAAGGGCGTCTCGGTACATCCTTAAAATCACAAGTAATTAAAATAACTTTTTTTAAAAGGACACTCGACGACCTTGATTTTCGGAATCAATTGAAATTGCATTTTGATGAAATTTGTCATTCAGAGCAGCTTGTCCGCCGCAGTGACTTGTAATTCGTAGCATTTGCAAAGAATTAAACGAAGGAGGAGAGTCGAAACATAGACAAATTAATATCAAATCACCTCAAAATAACCACACTCTTTTTAAACTTCATAATCACTCTATAATTAATTTACCACTTTGAGTAACTTTTTCATTTTTAATCAGACGATAGAAATAGATTCCTGCTGAAAAGTTATCTAAATTAATCTGATGAAGATTAGATGCGTTCAATTGAGTTTTCAATTGAAATCTTCCTAGCACATCTATTAATTCAAAGTTGACTTGCTCATCTTCTCTTACTGAATACTCTAAATTAATTACATTTTTAGCAGGATTAGGATAAATGCTAAAATTGACTAGACAATCTTTCACTTTAATTGTAATTTTTCCTCTACTTAATGAAATACAACTATCTTTTAAATTAGCAATATAAAAAATTCGATTCTCATAAAATTTTTCTATCAGTGAATCACCTATGAAAAAAGGATCTGCGTCTATTAAATTTTTATACCAAAGTAAAGTGTCGTATGAAGTAAGTTGAGAAGGATAAATTACATTTTCTACTCCATTGCACAACTCATAAACGGTATCGTAGGGATTGGACGGATTGTTTACCTCTACCATTAATGTATCTGAATAATAAAAATCACAAATGACAAAACGATAAAAAGTAGTTTCTAAAGGTTGATGGGTTGCAATTGTATCGCTGCTTAAAGTAAACCAATCTATTTGGTTGCTGCTGTATTGCCATTGAGACTCTCCAATACTTCCCTCACTTTTTAGTTCAATTGTTGTGCCTGCACATATAGATGAATTGCTTAAACTCACATTTCCAATAGATAAATCATTAAATAACAATGTATCAATAATATTGTTGGTGGTGTCTTCATCTTTTGTCAAATGTGCATAGATTTTTAATCGATAAGCTTGACCCATTTGTGATAGATCAATGGGATTTAGCGGAATAGTAATACTACTATCTGGACTAAATAAACCTCCATTAAAATTTAAAGTATTATTAGAAATGCTTTGTTGGAAGCTTTGTTCTAAATTTCCATTACGAAATACTTCTGTGAAAAGTGTTAAAGTATCTTCGGTGAAACTGATAGAATCAATACTTCTATTTTTGATGGTTAAACTCAAATAAGTACTGTCTGTAAAACAAGGATTATTATTGACAGCAGCGATACTGCTAATATCAAAATCTTTTGGAATACTATCACAATGACCGAAATACAAATTATCTATAAAATAATAGGTGCCGAAATAATTAAGATGAATACCTCCACCTGGTGAATATAAAGTATCAATTCCTAAGGTATCGTTAAAGTTACCCATGGTCAAATAACATTCGCCACCTTGGGCGGTATATTGTAAGTTAAATTCTGTCCAATTGACTTTATCTGTAATATAATTAATGGGAGAAATCACCAATTGAGGTGTATAGGGTAAGTTTCCATTCGAAGTGGAAGAAATAGCCGAATTGGACAAATAAATACCCAATTGCCCTCTAGAAGCATGGGTCATTGAATCTGGTAAATTGACATAAATTTGTAAGCAATACGTACTGTCTTTTATTAAAGGACGTTTTAAACGGCATTGAATATAGTCTCTTTGTGCTTTGTAGTATAATATGTACATGGCCATTCCAAAATAGGAGTTTCCATTTACTGCATGTTGGTATCCAAAAAAATTTTTAGGAACTGTCCATAAGTATTGATTGTAAGGAGTATAATGCTCTCCTATAGAATTATTGCCTGATGGTGATTTCCATTGTTTTGGAAAGGTAAATCCTCCACCATAACTAATAGTATCTTCAAAACTGCCATTGGGTATTAAGTTCTGTCCCCAAGAAGCTTGGGAACAGAACATAATTAATACAATTATTAAATTTTTCAACTCATTCTATAATTAACTTACCACTTTGCGTGATAACATTATTTTTAATCAGACTATAAAAATAGATGCCATGTTGCATGATTGATGCTTAAATAGCCAACCATACCAACTCATTAGTAATTCACCCTCTAATATTATTAGGCTTTCTCTTCCAAACTACCTTTGTACAACTGAAAATGATGGTATTTACATTCGATAGGACCGTTATGTAATTGCATTTTGTGATTTGCTTTTAAGCCAATCTTTTTTAATGCTTCAATATTTCCGCTTATAATCCAAGCATCGCAACCACTGTAATGAGTTTTTAATTGATCGCCAATAGCTTGATAAAAAGAAACCATATCCTCATTGCTTCCCAATCGTTCTCCATAAGGTGGATTGATAACTAATAAGCCTTCGTGCATTTCGGGATTAGATTTAAAAAAATCGGCTTCAAAAAACTGTACATTTCTGCTTATTCTAGCTCTTCTTGCATTACTTCTAGCTATTTCTACTGCTTCCTTGTCCATATCACTACCATTGATCCTAAAATCAATTCTGCGTGTATTATTATCTGCTTTTTCTTTGATATCTTCCCATAAGTTAGAATCGAAATCAAACCATTTTTCAAAATTAAAATTGCGATAAGCGCCACAAGGTGTATTAGTTGCTATTAAGGCTGCTTCAATAGCAATGGTTCCAGAACCACACATTGGGTCGTAAAAAGTGGAGTTTTTATCCCAACCAGTTTTTAAAATCATACCTGCTGCTAAAACTTCAGAAAGTGGGGCATAGGTTTGCTCTGTTTTATAACCTCTTTTTGATAGAGGAATACCTGAACTGTCTAATGAAACAGTACATTCATCATGAGCAATGTGTATATTTATTTTTAAATCAGGATTCTGTGTGTCAATAGATGGACGCGCACCTGTTTTATCTCTAAATTGATCTACAATAGCATCTTTCGTTTTTAGCGCTACATATTTAGAATGTGTAAAGATTTTGCCAAAAGTAGTTCCATCTACTGCAAAGGTTTTGTTGTTGTTTAAATATTGAGACCAATCTATACTTTGAATACATTTATACAACTGATCTTCATTACTAATATTGAACTTTCTAATCGGTTTCAATACTCTCAATGCAGTTCTCAATTCGTAATTGCAACGATACAACAATTCTTGGTTGCCACTAAATTTAACAGCCCTTCCTAATGCTTCCGTATTTCGCACACCAATGTTACTCAATTCAGATTGCAATACACTTTCTAAACCAAAAAGTGTGGTTACTACGATGTCAAAATTATCTTTCAATTTTTGGAAGTATTAAATTTATGAGAAAACTATTATTTTGAGCTTTTACTTTTTAAAAGTATCGGCTACAACTAAATCTTTAGAACCTGCTGTATATTTATAAAATCCTTCGCCACTCTTTGCACCTTTTTTACCTGCCATTACCATATTTACTAATAGAGGAGAAGGAGCATATTTTGGATTTCCAAAGCCTTTGTACAATACTTCTAAAATAGAAAGACATACATCTAAACCAATAAAATCAGCTAATTGCAAAGGTCCCATTGGATGAGCCATGCCCAATTTCATTACAGTATCAATTTCTTCAACTCCGGCAACATCTTCATGCAATGTAATGATGGCTTCATTGATCATCGGCATTAATATTCTATTGGCTACAAAACCAGGGTAATCATTTACTTCAACAGGGCTTTTACCTAATTTTTTAGATAAATCCATTATCGTTTGCGTTACTTTGTCGGAAGTAGCATAACCTCTAATAATCTCTACCAATTTCATAATAGGCACAGGATTCATAAAGTGCATTCCTATTACCTTGTCAGCCCTGTTGGTAGCTGCACCTATTTTGGTAATAGAAATAGAAGAAGTATTGGAAGCTAAAATAACATGATCTTCTGTTATTTCACTTAAATTCTTAAATATTTGAAGTTTAATGTCAACATTTTCAGTTGCTGCTTCTACTACTAAATCAACTCCTTTAATGCCTTCTTCTATTTTAGTATAGGTGCTAATATTTTTAAGAGTCGCATTTTTATCAGCTTCACTTATTTTTTCTTTAGCAACCATTCTATCCAAGTTTTTGGTGATAGTTGCCATTCCTTTTTCTAAACTACTTGAAGATAAATCGATAAGAGCTACTTCGTATCCACTTTGAGCAAAAGTATGCGCAATTCCATTGCCCATTGTTCCTGCTCCAATTACTGCTACTTTTTTCATGAAATATTTTTTGTCAAAATTAAGGATGTCAGTTTGCAATCAAAAATCTTTTGTTGCTTATTTCCCACTTCCTTTTAGAACTATTAATATGGTATATATTAGGATTTTAAAATCAACTAATAAAGACATATTTTCAATATAGATGATATCGTATTTCAAACGTTCTACCATTTGATCTACATTTTCTGCATATCCGTATTTTACTTGCCCCCAAGATGTGATACCAGGACGAACTTTTAATAAATGATTATAATGCGATGCCTTCTCTACTATTTTATCAATAAAGTATTGACGCTCAGGGCGAGGACCAACCAAACTCATATCACCTATCAACACATTGAAAAACTGAGGAATTTCATCCAATCTCGTTTTTCGCATAAAAACTCCAAATTTGGTTATTCGAGGGTCATTGGTGCTTGATAAGGCAGGTCCATCTTTTTCTGCATCTGTATACATAGACCTAAACTTGATAATATTAAATGGTTTTCCGTGAATACCAATTCTTTCTTGTTTGAAAAAAGCAGGGCCTTTAGAAGTAAACTTAACAATGAAAATAATAATCAAATAAAGCGGACGAAAAGATAATTAAGACAAATAATGAAAACAAAATATCAATTAATCTTTTGATTGTTTGCTGCCATGGAGGCATTATTTCTCTGTTAATAATAATTAATGGAGCTCCAAAAATAGAAGTCATTTTTACTGAACCTGATAGAATATCATACATATCAGGAATTACTTTAACCAAAACATTTTGACCTTCTAATTCACTAATTATTTTTTCTAATCCTTGGTGTTCAGAAGATTCAATTGCAATAATGGCTTCTTCAATTTGATGTTCTTTAATTATATGACGTAAATTCTCAGAATTACCTAAAAAGGGCAAGTGTTTCTCCAACAAGTATTTTTCATTCTTTTTAACTCGAATAAAACCAATAAATTGATTACCATAAGATTTTTTATTGCCTTCCATTTCCTCAAAAAGATGAATGGCTTTTTGGTTGGCCCCTATAATGATCGTTTTAAAGCCATAAACTCTATTTTGGATTTTGTGAACGATATCCGTGGTAATAATTGTTCTAAAAAGAGCCGTAAGAAAAGTATGTAATCCAAAAATATACAAAAGAGACAAATAATAATCTTTATATGTATTTATTTGATCGTCAAGTATAAAAATGAAAAATAGCAAAGTGCAACCAATCATTGAGATCAAAATAGTTTGCATCACATCTTTTAATCGTGCCTTTCTAAAAATATCATGATAGTAACCTGTAGCAGCGTACAAAAGAATCCAAAAGGTAGGAATAATTAATAAGCCTAAGAAGAAATTGGTATCGTAATGAAATGCTTGTTGACCGTATTTAATTGGTTCTAGATATATTTTTCTAAATCTAAAAAACAGGCCCCAAGCAATTAAGGCAGCTATAAAATCAAAAAATAAGTAGATTAAAAGTTGTCGTTTTTTATGCATCAAAAATGGATTAATTTCACATTATCGATATAAAACTGTGCCTTATCATTCTTTCCGTTTCCAAAGCCAAAAAAGATATTAAACTCATTAGAAGAACGATATATTTGCATTAATTCTCCTATATTGATGTAAATTTTGGTCCAATCATTTTTAACAGGTAAAACAACATAGGGTATTTTATCTAACTTATTGTTATAGTATGTTCCAACATTAATTAAAATATTTCCTTTAAAATTGAGTTCTAAATATACTGGAGTAATAAAAGGCACTGTTAAGTTAGGGAGTGTTGGCGTGTATGCTTCAAAAGCATTATTGAGACCTTTCAGAAAAACAGCTCCACAGTATCCTTCAAATGCCGTATCTGGGTCGTTGATTCTAGAAAATATAGTATCTGAATTGGTATTGACAACAAAATTAATTCCTGTTTCAAAATCTTCAGAAAAAGTGGAAAATATGGTATTAGATTTATATTCTACCACAGGATTAAGCGTAATAGTTTGACCTGGGATCAAATTTACATTTTGATCAAAAACAGTATAAAAAGGATAAACCAATCGCGAATTAGAAATGCCGTTTTGTTTTATACCTGCTCTCACGCTTACTTTAACCTTTCCTTCTTGTAAGAGTGGAAATTCGGCTGGCAATTCATAAATACCTATCAAGTTATCGTTGATATACACATAAGCATCAGTAATGGCATCGCCAGATGTGCCTTGGTCTATGGAGGTTATATTCAAACTGATATCATCAATTTTAATATAGGTAGGGATATCAGCTTTTTGATCTTTACAAGCGCCAAATAAAAGTAAACAACAGAAAATTAAGATATTAAATTTTGACATTTTTAAGCTTGGTTGGCTTTTAAATAAAGTGGGCAAAAGTAACTTTTTATAACGCAATAAGAAATTAAATATTGTGTAAAAAGAAACTCAACCAATAATGTAGTTAAATAGGCATCGCTTGATTGGTCATTCTTAGCTTTTCAATTATTTTATGTGCCACATCCAATGCATTGTAGCCGTCGTGAATACCCACTGGAGGAGTGGTGTTTGTATTGATGGCGTGAGCAAATGCAATTAATTCATCTTTAATAGCATTGTTGGCTTCAACTTTTGGTTTCTCAAAATAAATTTGTTTTACACCTTTATTTTCACCTAAATCTATAGTAACAGCAAGCGGGTCAGCTTCTCCCTCTACATTACTCAAGCGCACAATTTCAGCTTCTTTTTCAAAGAAATCAATTGAAATGTACGCGTCTTTTTGAAAAACTCTGGTTTTTCGCATGTTTTTTAAAGAAATTCTACTGGCAGTTAGGTTGGCTACACAACCATTGTCAAATTCAATACGAGTATTAGTTATATCAGGAGTATCACTTACAACTGCCACACCTGAAGCACTAATTTTTTTAATATTACTTTTTACCAAACTCAGGATAATATCGATATCATGAATCATTAAATCTAAAACCACAGAAACGTCAGTTCCTCTAGGATTAAATTGCGCCAAACGATGACATTCAATAAACATAGGTTGATTTACATAAGGCTGAGCTGCTATAAAAGCGGGATTAAAACGTTCTACATGACCTACTTGAACTTGAACTCTTGCTTCTTCAGCCAAACCAATTAATTCTTTTGCTTCTTCAACAGTAGAAGTTATGGGTTTTTCTATAAACAGATGTTTAGATTTTTTTAATGCTTTCACTGCACAATCATAATGAGAAAGGGTAGGAGTAACGATGTCAACAGCGTCCACAGCATCTATTAAATCATCCAAATTGTCGAAATAAGGAATATCAAACTCATCAGCTACTTTTTGTGAGACTTCTTTATCCATATCGTAAAAACCAACGAGATCAAAAGCTTCAATTTCTTTAAGCAATCTAATGTGGATTTTTCCTAAATGACCCGATCCTAATACTCCAATTTTCAACATAAGTTTATATTTTAAACAAAATTAGTTTTTAATTAGCTTGCCAATTAATGAAGCTCATCCGTTTTTCAACAATGAATGTTTAATAATATAGCACCACCTACATTAGTTTAGCAGCAATAAGTTTCATTAATTTGGCAATTGATTTTAATCTCACTTTCACAACTTTTTAATGGATACTTATCGACACAAAGGATTACGAAAAAAACTAATTGAAGTACTGAAAGAGAAGGGAATAAATGATTCTGCAGTCTTGGAGGCCATGAATAATATTCCACGTCATTTATTTATGGACAATGCATTTGTCAACTTTGCTTATCAAGATAAAGCTTTTCCGATTAGTGCCGGGCAAACCATTTCACAACCCTTTACCGTTGCTTTTCAAACACAATTATTGGAACTAAAAAAAGGAGATAAAGTACTGGAGATTGGTACTGGATCGGCTTATCAAACGTGTGTTTTGCTAGAAATGAAAGCGAAAGTATTTTCTATAGAAAGACACAAAGTGTTGTATGAGAAAGCAAAGGCCACATTGGACAAATTAGGTTATGGTGCCAAATTATTTTTTGGTGATGGTTATCTAGGTAAATCGGCATTTGCACCTTTTGATAAAATAATTATAACTGCAGGAGCACCTTATATACCTGAAGATTTGAAAAAACAGTTGAAAGTTGGAGGAATTATGGTCATTCCTGTGGGTGAAGGTGAATCTCAAGTAATGAAAAGATTGATTAAGTTAGATGAGGACGATTATGAAATCGAAGAATATGGAGATTTTAAATTTGTACCTTTATTGCAAGACAAATCTTTTAATAATTAATACAATAAAAAATAAAAAATAAGGTTTAAAGGATGATTAATCTAAAATTTATGAAAAAGAAACTATTATTTATTGCATTTATCACCATGATAGGTGGTGTAGCAAAAGCACAAAAATCAGAAGAAAGATTGAAGCCAACAACAGGTGATTGGGGATTTCTAATCAATGTAGATGGTTTGATAGATCAAATACAATTTTCTACCCTTAAATCGCCCATACAAAGTTCGCTTTTGAGTGTAAAATATTATAAAACAAACGATTTAGCTTTGAGGTTTGATATAGGACCTAAATTTTTATCCAATACTACCAAAAGAGCCGACAGTATTGCAAGTAATTATTTTGAAAGAGATAGTACTTTTTCAAACTTCTCTTTGTATTTGGCAGGAGGTGTTGAAAAGCATTTTAATACTAGCAAAAGATTAGATCCTTATTTAGGAGCTTCTTTAGGTTTAGGATTTATTGGTAAAACTAAAATATCAGAAGAAGAGCGACTCATTCAACCGAATGGTACTGAAAAAACCACTGTTGAATATAAAAGAGATGGTGGTTTTGCTTTCGGAATATTTGGAACAGCTGGTTTTAATTATTTTTTAGCAAAAAACTTTGCCTTAGGAGCTGAATATTCGGTAGGTTATAGTTTTATTAAAAATGGTGGTAATTTTAGTGAAATCACTCAAATAGATCCTATAAATGGTTCAAATTCCACGACCATTATCAAAGGAAAATCACAAAGCAACCAAAATGATTTTTCAGTTGAAGGCAATGCAAGGATATTGATCTCCTATTATTTTTAATTTCTTTTAGAAAATATCCAGAGCCTCTTCATTGTAAAATGAAGAGGTTTTTTTTGTGATAATAATGAATGGATGGAGAAAATTAAAAGAATTAGCCTATACTTGTCCTGAGATAGTCGAAGGGACGCCAAAGGACAGCGAATATTGATTAGCTTTGGAAATGGAGTGATGAACCGCTATACTTACAATCCTATAAACTTTCGATTGTTACGAATGAAAACCGAAAAATATACCTATTCTGAAAATACAAGCATGCGTACTTATGCATTTAGCAACGGCACCAACCGACAAGATTTGGGGTATGAATACGATTTAAACGGAAACATTCTAAAGAAAAAGAACCGAACACCAGACTGCGGTATTAGCGGTAGTGCATTAGGTGCAAATAAATTGGATAACCAATACACTGTAGTTTACCCAGAGCGAAGTTTTTCGCAATTTTGCGAAAAACGAAGTCGAAGGGATGCTATTAATAGATTAAAAACTGCTTCAGGTAGAGAAAGCCAAACTAATGCAGAAAGCTACAGATGGCAAGATGCCCCCAAAGTAGGCGCACCCAATGCTTCTAATGTACGAGCTTATAATCGAAGCTATACTTATGATAAAGTAGGTAACGTGCTAAATATGCAACAAACAGGAGGCAATGCTTTTACAAGATTATGGCTCTAGTTTAGCACTGCGTTGATAATAGTGTTTTATAGTTTGGTTGGATTTGAACAAAGCGCTCCAGAGCTCCCGCAACAACTATCTGCTTTGCGAAAGCAAGGGTAATATCCTTGTTTGATTTTATTTTTTCTTTTATAATATGCCAATTTAGGTATTGTTGCAGGTATTTAGTAGACACGCCCCAGAATGTATTTCCAATCCACTTCTTTATTTTATTGTGCGTTGAGTTTACATGCTGTACATGAAACGCTCCTTTTACTCTTTCTCCCCTGGAAACATTTACCGGATGAAACTCAATTTTGGTGTCTTTAGCGAAGCCTTTATAACTGTGGTGAGAATCACTACACAAAATTGTGCTCCCTTTTTTTATGCGATTGCCAATAGCATTTTTAATATCAATCTTTCTAATCCGTCCAAGTGTAGCTACACTCAGATTTAGCATTGACTTTCTGTCTTGAGTCACGATGACCGCAACCTGATCATTGCTTACACCCCTTTTGCTTGACTTACCGCCTCTTTTCCTTGGTTCTCGATTTTTAACCTTCATCCCTTTTTCAGATTTGAGGAAAAAGGTCTCATCACTTTCTGTGATACCAATGAAGGGCTCTCCGTCATCTGCGTCAACTGAAGACAATATCTTGTGGCGCCAATCAAAGGCTGTTTTCTTATTAATACCCAAAATCGAAACAATTTTGTCAAGACTTTTTTCTTCAACCATTAGTTTAAGATAATCAACAATCTTGTCTTTTCTTTGCAGCCCTGCCATCCAAGTACCTGTATACTCCGTAAAACTTCTTTGGCAAGACTTGCATTTGTAGCGCTGTGCTCCTTTGTCAATCCCAAAACGAACATACTTAGAATGAGAACAATGAGGACAGGCTCCGAGTTTGTTATTAAACTCATGCTGACGTGAAACAATCGCAGACAGGTTAATCTCTTTAGTTGAATCTTCAATCTCCTTCAACAAACGCTCACGTTGTTTAATTGGCAGAGAGAGTATTTGGTCTTTAAGCTTTTCTGTTTTCATACACACAATATACAAATAATAGCTGAATTAAACTAGAGCCAAGATTATTTAATTACACAGCCAATATCTTAAATGGTATTACTGTAAGTCAAACGCCAACTGCATTTACTTATGATGGGAATGGTAACAGAATTACAGCCAATGAAAATCGAAAATACCAGTGGGATAATAAAGACCAATTAAAAAGTTATGCCAATCAAATAAATGATGCTGAACCAACAGTATATGCGCATTATTTATATGACAGCAGTGGACAAAGAATAAAAAAATACATCAGAACCGCAGGTGGTAGCTATGAGGTGATTGTTTATATTGATGGTATTTTCGAGCATCGCTACAACAGCCAAAATGAGCAAACTATAAGCCATATAAGCGAGAATGCAGCAAAAGTTGCAACGGTTTACGATGGTTATGATTTTGACAGTTTAGGCGAATCAAAAATTTATTACATCCAAAACCATTTGGGTTCAAATACATTGCAATTAAGTACTACAGGAACTTTAATTGCCAAAGAGGAATATTATCCTTTTGGTGATAGTGTATTAAGAACTGTTGATAAGACCAGATATAGATACGTTGGCAAAGAAAAAGATGCAGAGTCTGGTCTTTATTATTATGGTGCAAGGTATTACGCCGCTTGGACTTGTAGATTCATATCTGTTGACCCAATGGCAAGCAGTCGAAGTTGGCTAAATTCTTACAATTACGTTCAGAATAATCCCATTATGAATACTGACCCTGATGGAGGTTTGGATAATGGCGGTGGCGACCCTGTTAAAAAAGGCGATACGTTCGTTGGAGATGATGGAAAGACTTATACAGCTTCTTTTGATTCGATAGAAGTTACAGCAACAGCCACTCCTAAAGCAGAAAAATTTAATAACATAAGTCTTGATGGGTTGAGTACAAATTCATATCCTAATTATATGAACCAAGATAATAATGTTGTTACCTATAATTCCATACAGCGTTGGTTTGGCGGAACCGCAAAAAATCTTGGTTATGATCCTAATGAACTGCTTAAAATGAGTGAGACAGAGAAGCAAGATTTTATGCAACAAGGCGAAACAGAAACTCTTTTGATGTTGATGGGCGAATTTGCTACGGGAACGGGGCCTGAAAAAAGAAATTTTGATGCTTCAAATCCAATGACCCAAGGTTTAATGCGATCTCTAACCGCAGCGAGAGGTTATGCTCAAATGCGACAAGACATTGCGGATGGTAAATTGGCTGATAATCAAACCGAAATTTATAGTGTCCCATATAGCCCTGATAATGCAGGGCTTTTCAATAGTCTTTCGTATCATAAAACATCGTTGGCTATGGGTAATCTTTCAGAGTTCGCCCGTGGTTCAGTTACAATGAATATTACTCGATACGGAGATTCTGCTGTAGTTCAATTAACTGATAGTTATACAATTTCAAGTGCGAGTGTCATTTCAAGAGCAATGGGAATGGTAACAGGTCAGCCCGCAGCAAGTAATCAAAATCGAGTACAAGGTCAATACAGTCCGCTTGGCACAACTAATCAAACTTACACTTGGACGATAGATTTAAAGTCAATTATTTTAGATTATGATTCGATTAATCGGTAAAATATCAATGCTGTTTTTTCTGTGTGTTTTATACAGATGCACAGAAAAAGAATCTTATGTAGATAAGGCTAAAATCGGCACTTACTCTAATAAAGGAGGGAATGAAGAAATTATCATTTTAGATTCTTCGTTGTATGTACATAAGTACAAAATGGATGGCGAGTATTATTCAGATACATCTTACTTCGAATTCAGCTTTTACGAAAACGAAGGAATTGGAAGAATAAAATTTAAAGACTTTGTGGTTTCTGATAGTGCAATTTATCCGAGTTTATTTAAGCAACGAGACGGAACTTACACTATGTCTTATATTCTCAATTATCGCTACCCAATTTGGTCAAAAAGTCAAACTGTGATAAGAAGTGATTTGGATGATTACTACACTATCCTTTACCATCAAACTGATTGAATGTATTTACTCAATTTTTTTAAGAATAATGGTACAATAATTGAAATTAATAAATTTTTAATAAAAGGGGGGAAATCTTCAACTGTTGTTCCTATACACCCTAATGCAAGCAAATTTAAATAGTAATGAAAGATAAAAATTTTGAAATATTCTTAACTATTCTTAGGTTTTTAGGATATAAAATAACTAATAATTTAAAGAAGATATATTGTGATATAAAAGGTGATAAAGTTTTATTAACAGCTTATTATAAGGAAAAACCATCTGAGCTTGAATTAGAATTATTAGATGATATAGAAACAAATAGTGATGCTCATTTACCCCATCATATTGTTGAAAGTACAGTTAAATTATTTAGCGAGTTTGATGAAAATAAAAAGCATGACTATTTAATTTTTGCTACTTACGACAGTTGGGCTTAATAAGAAATCTAACAAAATTGTATTGCCTATTGGTTTGTATTTATAAATTTGATCATGTATGAAGATAGAAATACTAAAAATAGATTAAAAAGAGATGGTTTGTTAGCACTGATTCTACTACCATTCATTGGAATATTTATTAATGGGTAAGATCTCTTTAAAAAATATTAGAATTGGTAGAGGGTTTGCGTCTCCATTAGATGGAAATATTGGTGGACTTCCATTAGAATTGTACCAAAATTTTAAGCAATTGAGAAACCCCGCTAACGTAATTCTTAAGAAGCCTTTTTGACATGATAAATTTAAAAAGTAAAAAAAATGAATGTAAAATGTGACAAAGAACAAAAAGTAAGATTTTTAAATCTTTTGGCTCTAGTTTAGCACTGCGTTGATAATAGTGTTTTATAGTTTGGTTGGATTTGAACAAAGCGCTCCAGAGCTCCCGCAACAACTATCTGCTTTGCGAAAGCAAGGGTAATATCCTTGTTTGATTTTATTTTTTCTTTTATAATATGCCAATTTAGGTATTGTTGCAGGTATTTAGTAGACACGCCCCAGAATGTATTTCCAATCCACTTCTTTATTTTATTGTGCGTTGAGTTTACATGCTGTACATGAAACGCTCCTTTTACTCTTTCTCCCTGGAAACATTTACCGGATGAAACTCAATTTTGGTGTCTTTAGCGAAGCCTTTATAACTGTGGTGAGAATCACTACACAAAATTGTGCTCCCTTTTTTTATGCGATTGCCAATAGCATTTTTAATATCAATCTTTCTAATCCGTCCAAGTGTAGCTACACTCAGATTTAGCATTGACTTTCTGTCTTGAGTCACGATGACCGCAACCTGATCATTGCTTACACCCCTTTTGCTTGACTTACCGCCTCTTTTCCTTGGTTCTCGATTTTTAACCTTCATCCCTTTTTCAGATTTGAGGAAAAAGGTCTCATCACTTTCTGTGATACCAATGAAGGGCTCTCCGTCATCTGCGTCAACTGAAGACAATATCTTGTGGCGCCAATCAAAGGCTGTTTTCTTATTAATACCCAAAATCGAAACAATTTTGTCAAGACTTTTTTCTTCAACCATTAGTTTAAGATAATCAACAATCTTGTCTTTTCTTTGCAGCCCTGCCATCCAAGTACCTGTATACTCCGTAAAACTTCTTTGGCAAGACTTGCATTTGTAGCGCTGTGCTCCTTTGTCAATCCCAAAACGAACATACTTAGAATGAGAACAATGAGGACAGGCTCCGAGTTTGTTATTAAACTCATGCTGACGTGAAACAATCGCAGACAGGTTAATCTCTTTAGTTGAATCTTCAATCTCCTTCAACAAACGCTCACGTTGTTTAATTGGCAGAGAGAGTATTTGGTCTTTAAGCTTTTCTGTTTTCATACACACAATATACAAATAATAGCTGAATTAAACTAGAGCCAATCTTTTAAATAGAATCCATGAAATATTAATCATTTCAAATCAGTTTGCTCAAGCTGAAGTAATAAAAAAAATAATTTACCTATCTAAAAATGAGGAGAGTAATGAGTTTATTAAATTAATTAATGGAATTGAGGTCTGGGGAGGTTCTGGGGCTGTTTGGGAAGTCTATATTGAAGATGAAAAATGTGCAAGAGAATTTGAAAGAATAATGGTTTGTCTAATAGACTTAATGGAGGAGGTTGGTATTCTAGGTAAGGGTATAAAGCCGATAAGAAATATTTTTAAAAAAAATATCAATTGAAATGATTACAACAAAGGAGGCGGTAGTGTCCACTAAGCATCTTTTTAGAGAAATTGTTTTTATTTTATTAGTTATTAGTGAATTAAATGTTAGTTGGAATTGCTATTCACATATCAATAAATAAAAAACGCGCCCTATTGTAGGCTTCCCATTTTTAGTGCCGTTTTAAATTATCTAAATCTAAATTTGATAATAGAATTTTTTTGATATTCAAAAAAAGCTTAGATTTATAGCTCATTTATCAATCAAATGAGACTAAAAATACCATATTTTAAAAGGCAGAAGGCTCAAGCTGAATCTTTGCTTCACGATGACTTTTTTAATCAACTTCGAAATGATGAGTATCATAGATTGGATAAGGAAAATCATGTTTATTTAGACTATACTGGTGGAAATTTGTATGCTCAATCTCAAATTGAAAAGCATTTCGAAGCTTTGCAAAAATTTACCTTTGGAAATCCTCATTCTACCAACCCAACTTCAAAATTATCTACTCAATTGGTAGAAGAAACAAGAGAAAAAGTAATCAATTTTTTCAATGCTCAGGATTATCATTGTGTTTTTACCCAAAATGCTTCTACAGCTCTTCATATAGTTGGAGAATGTTATCCCTTCGATAAAAGCGGGCATTTTTTACTTTTTTCAGATAATCATAATTCTGTCAATGGAATAAGAGAATACTGTAAGTTGAAAGGAGGAAGTTTTAAGTATATTCCCGTGCAGATTGCAGATCTCCATGTAGATGAAAATTATTTAAACGAAGAATTGAATAAACATACAAAATGTGAGAATAAACTATTTGCATTTCCCGCTCAGTCAAATGTTTCGGGAGTAAAACATGATTTAGATTGGATAGAAAAAGCGCAGAATAAGGGCTGGGATGTATTGTTGGATGCTGCTGCTTTTGTACCAACGAATCAATTAGATTTACAAATTCATCAAGCTGATTTTGTGAGTGTATCTTTTTATAAAATTTTCGGTTTTCCAACTGGAATTGGTTGTTTATTGATTAAAAAGAGCAAATTTAAAAAATTGAAAAAACCTTGGTTTGCCGGTGGAACAGTTAGTTTTGTTTCTGTTAAATCTCCTATATTTTACCTAATTAATAATCATGAAAGATTTGAAAATGGGACAATTAATTATTTAGATATTCCATCTATCAAAATAGGTTTAGAATATATTGAAAGCATTGGATTACAAAAAATAAATGAAAGAGTATGGTCGCTCCGGAAGTATTTGTATACTGAGATAATTCAATTGAAACATAGTAATGGACAGGCACAATTAAAGATTTTTGGACCTCAAAATCATCAAAAAGTAGGTGGAAATATTATATTCACTGTTTTAAATCCTGATGGTAAAATGATTCCTTATGAATCAATAGAACCTATAGCCAATTCTAATAGGATATCTATTCGTACTGGTTGTTTTTGTAACCCTGGTATTGATGAGATAAATAATTGCATAACTTCTAATGGAATAAGTAAATTATTCTCTAATAAAACAGATGTTTTGGAGGAAGAATTTTTGTCTGATATTAAAAAATTAAGAGGAGCCGTTAGAGTTTCAGTTGGAATAGCTACTGTGAAAAAAGACTTAGATTTGTTAGTAAGAATGATTTTAGATTTAAAAGATAATTATATAAATTAAAAAAACCCTAAACTATGAAATATCTAAGCTTAATTTTATTTGTAACTGCTATTAGTTTCACTGCATGCAAAAAAGATAAGGATAGAAAAAAGGGCTTTTGTTACTGTGAATTCTCTAGTGGAGATGATCAAGAATATGATTTATCCAATAGGAGTAGAGTAGATCAACAAAATGAATGCGATCGCCACAATCTTACTGCCGCTCAATTTGGTGGGGTTTGTACTTTAGAATAATTTTCTTGTTTCTGTTATTGACCTTTTTGTCTTGTAAAAAAGAGAAAGAGAACAATATAACTATGAATAAAAATCAATTAAAGTATTTTGGTTTTGTCCTTGTGGATACCTATTGGGATGATCCAACTGATTCTACCAACAAAATAAATTATGCTGATGAAATACATACATTTTCTAATATAGCAGATATTTTAGTCGTAGAGCCATCAGATGATTTAGTTAACCGTATTTTATATATGGATAGTTTAGAGATGAAAGTTATTTTGCATTTGCAATCGATATTTTTTGAAGCAATTGGTAGAGGGGGAAACACAGGAACTATTTATGGATTAAGAGCCGATTATCAGCAAAGGTGGAATCAATTTGTGCAGCTTAATTCAGCGGTGATACATGATAATTTTATTCAATCCTTTTATATTGGTGAAGAACCTTTTTGGAATGGAATTTCTTTTCAAGATTTTAAAGCAGCTACTGATTATGTAAAGCAAAATAAGCCTAATATTCCTATAATGATGATAGAAGCACATCCTATTTTAGATTCTATTCAAATCCCTACTTCAGTGGATTGGGTAGGGTTTGATCATTATTTTATCAAAAATCCGAATACAGATTTGAATTATCAAAATGAATTGAAGGCACTAAAATCAAAATTAGCTACAATTGATCAGAAAATTGTAATAGTGATGGATGCGCATTATATTCCTGCATATCATGGAGTCGCTGCAGGAATTGGTATTTCTGAAATGGGAGAAGTAGCCAAAAACTATTATGAATTAGCTCAAAATGAACCCAAAGCAATTGCCTTAATTGGATATTTTTGGCCCAACGGATTTGATACTTCTGATGCTATTGGTGCTCGGGGAATGCCTGAAAGTGTAAAAAAAGAATATCGAAAAATAGGGAATGAGATTAGTGGCAAGAATTAAGCTTATTTTTGATAACTAAACACATAATTTGTTATTCTCTAATTAGCTTACAAAACTTAAAGATGATACGTTGTAGTTTGATTTGATAACCTTTTCTTTAAAAATAATTTTTGCCATTTTTATTCATTTGCTATCCCAATCTATAATAGATACCTTTGTTTTCCTAAAAAAAAAGGACGATTTGCATTGGATTGACGCTTGTATTTTTATTCTCTATATGCTTGCCATGTTGGCAGTAGGATTTTTCTTTCTCAAGAAAAACAAAAACTCTGATGATTATTATGTAGGTGGCAGAAACATGAGTAGTTGGCATGTTGGCTTATCTGTAGTTGCTACTGATGTAGGTGGAGGGTTTTCAATTGGACTAGGCGGTCTTGGTTTTGTAATGGGAATTAGTGGCTCTTGGATGCTTTTTACCGGTTTAATTGGTGCATGGTTGAGCGCAGTTCTTTTAATTCCTAAGATATCTGCCATGAATGAGCGTTTTAAATTGCTCACATTTCCTCAAGTTTTTGGGAAGCATTACGGTTACAAAGTAGCTTTAGTTGCAGGAATTATTTCATTAATTGGCTATACAGGTTTTTCAGCTTCTCAAATATTAGCAGGAGCTAAGTTGGCTTCGGCATCATTTCCATCTTTAAGTATTAATTATGCATTAATAGTAATGGGAGTTATTGCAGTTGGATATACCGTAATGGGAGGAATGAAAGCTGTAATTTATACAGATACGATACAATGGGGATTGTTGATGGCTGGGTTGGTTTTAATAGCTATTCCTATGTCTTATTTTGCAATTGGTGGTTACGATGTAATTGTACAATCAGTTGATGTAAAAATGCTAAGCCTCAAAAATATAGAGTGGTATCAATTATTTAATTGGGCCATTACTATTATTCCTATTTGGTTTGTTGGCATGACTTTGTATCAACGTATTTATGCTTGTAAATCTAAAAAAGATGCTCAAAAAGCATGGTTCATTGCTGGTTTATTTGAATGGCCTTTAATGGCATTTATGGGTGTACTTTTAGGCTTATTTGCTCGTGTAGCTGCCGATCAAGGAATGTTTGCAGAAATAGGTTTTGCTTCGGCTGCTACAATGGATCCTGAAATGGGCTTGCCTTTGTTATTGAGTCATATTTTACCTGTTGGATTAATGGGAATTATGATGTCTGCTTATTTCTCTGCTATTTTATCTACAGCTGACAGTTGTTTAATGGCTGCATCTGGTAATTTAACTACGGATATCTTGGGTAAATATTTTAAGAAGAAAAGCCATCAAACTGAGTTGAAATTTTCACAGTTATTTACTTTCTTAATTGGAGCCTTTGCTCTAATCTTAGCAATGAATATGGAAAATGTGCTAGAATTAATGCTGTTATCATATGCTTTTATGGTGAGTGGATTGTTAGTTCCTATTTTAGGCTTATTGTTTTGGAAAAGAGTTAGTTCTACCGCTGCTTTAGTGGCAATGATTGCTGGAGGTGGTACCACAGTATTTTTAACAATCAATAAATATTCCTTACCTTACCAATTGGATGCTAACTTTTTTGGCATTCTTACTGCAGCGGTTCTGTTCATATCAATAACATTAATGGATAAAAAATCAAAAGATATAAATCATGGATAAATTCGAAATGCAATCTAAAGTTTTAAATTCTACTACAGGAAAAGATAGTTTCTATAGTAATGATAAGATCTCTAAGTTTCTTAATAAACATTTAGATGAATACGGTGATAGCGTGGAAGACATTAATAAATGTTTAGATTATGTCTTTGAGAAAAACTCAGGTCAAGGAGGTTTTGTACTTCTTGGTATTAACAAGGAAGAAATAGTTGGTGCGGTTATTATCAATGAAACTGGCATGAGTGGCTATATCCCTGAAAATATTTTAGTTTATATAGCAGTTAATAAAGAATTTAGAGGCAACGGTATAGGTGGAAAGTTAATGGAGGAGGCATTGAAACTGTCTAAGGGAAATGTGGCTTTACATGTAGAGGCTGATAATCCTGCCAAACGCTTATATGAACGTTTAGGGTTTACTAATAAATATTTAGAAATGAGATTAGTAAAGGATTAATGAGTCATTTAGATCCTTTATTTCTTAAAAAACTAATTGATTTTAGACATCAACTTCATCAATATCCTGAAGTATCTTTGAATGAGAAGAATACTGCCAAGACAATTATTGAATTTGTAAAAAGTTATAAGCCTGATGAAGTAATTGAAAATATTGGAGGCAATGGTTTTGTTATAATTTTTAAAGGAAAAACTACAGGTCAAAATACGGCTATAAGAGCAGAAATAGACGCTTTACCTATTCAAGAAAAGGGAAATAAGAATTATTGTTCTAAAATTAAAGGTGTTGCTCATTTATGTGGTCACGATGGACATACAGTTAATGTGCTTTCATTATTAGATTTTTTATCAAAGAATAAGCCTCATAAAGGAAACGTCATTTTATTATTTCAGCCTGCAGAAGAAATAGGGGCAGGCGCAGCAGAAATGCTTCAAGACGATCAACTTAAAAAGCTAGACATTCATTCTATTTTCGGTTTGCACAATGTTCCCAAATATGAAATGGGAAAAGTGCTTTTTAGAGAACAACATTTTTGTGCCGCTTCTAAAGGAATAAAGCTGTTTTTTGAAGGTAAAACAGCTCATGCTGCCGAGCCTCAAAATGGAATTAGTCCTGCAAAAGCTATTGCGGAGTTAATCATTCAATTATCTGATTTACAAGATAAAATTAAATTAAAGAGTTTTGGAATAGGCACTATAGTGCACGCTAAAATAGGAGAAGAAGCATTTGGAATTAGTCCCTCTAAAGGTGCTTTAATGCTGACTATTAGAAGTTATATAAATGAAGATTTAGCTCTAATGACCCAGCATATTTTAAATGCTGCACAGCAAAAAGCCAAAGAATATAACTTGGTATTTACTACTGTAGAAACTGAGGTTTTTCCCGCCACGGTTAATCATCAAGATGGAATAAATCTTCTGAAAAAATCAATTGAAAGGAATCAACTTCAATCAGAAGAGCTTAAAGAACCTTTTAAATGGTCAGAAGATTTTGGTCATTTTTTAAATAATTACAATGGTGCGTTTTTTGGTTTGGGTTCAGGAGTAAATCAACCTAACTTGCATCATGAAGATTACGACTATCCGGATGAATTAATACCAATTGCTCATCAATTATTTCAATCAATTATTCAACAAATACATTACTAATTGTTTCACACATCATACATAGAAATTAGCCAATCAGCGTTTGAAAATAACTTTAAATTTTTGAAAAGCCTTGTGCATGAAAAAACAGTTATAACTTCAGTAATTAAAGGCAATGCATATGGACATGGAATAGAAGATTTTGTGAAGATGGCAATGACAGCAGGTCAGAATCATTTTTCTGTTTTTAGTGCAGATGAAGCTTTTCGTTGCAAACAAATTGACTCAAATCTGAATGTTATGATTATGGGAATGTTAGACAACGATGAGATACAATGGGCAATTGAAAATGATGTTGAATTTTATATCTTTGAATTAGATAGATTATACAAAACAAAAGAAATAGCTTTGCAATTGAATAAAAAAGCTTTGATTCATTTAGAGTTGGAAACAGGAATGAATCGAACCGGTTTAAGAAAAGAAGAAGTTGAAAAGGCGGTCGATTTTTTAGCTGTAGCTGATTGGTATGTACTCAAAGGGATTTGCACGCATTTTGCAGGTGCTGAAAGTATTGGTAATTACGTTAGGATTCAAGAACAAATCAAAAGTTTTAAAAAACAGCGTATATTACTTGAAAATAAAGGAATAATTGCTGAAAAATATCACACGGCATCATCAGCTGCTACTTTAACCTATCCTGAAACACAAATGGACATGGTGAGAGTTGGGATTTTAAATTATGGTTTTTGGCCAAGTAATGAGACCTTTATACATTGTGTGAAGGAGAAAGAAAATGCGGAAGATCCACTTAAAAGAGTATTGAGTTGGAAAAGTAAAGTCATGAGTACTAAATCAGTTTCAACTGGTGAATTTATTGGTTACGGAACTACTTATATGGCTAGAAATAATATGAAAATTGCAACTGTTCCTGTAGGTTATAGTCATGGTTACAGTAGATCATTAAGCAATCAAGGTAGAGTGCTAGTAAATGGCGAAAGAGTGAGCGTGATAGGAATAGTAAATATGAATATGATAGTGATTGATATTACGGATGTTGCTCATACTAAAAAAGGTGATGAAGTGGTGTTGATTGGAAATCAAGGAGATTTTAGTATTACTGTTTCTTCCTTTAGTGAACTGAGTGATCAATTGAATTATGAATTATTGACTAGGTTACCACAAAGTATTCCTAGAAAAATTGTAAAATAAATGGCTTATATAACATTAGATAGAAAGAAATTAAAGCATAATTATCAGTTTTTAAACGAATTGTTTAAGAGCAATGATATTGAATGGGGAGTAGTAACTAAATTGTTTTGCGGCAATGAATTATTTATCACAGAGGTAATTAATTTGGGAGTAGAGGAAGTGCATGATTCAAGAATTTCTAATTTGAAAGTTGCTAAATCTATTAACCCAAAGGTGCAAACTGTATACATCAAACCTCCTGCCAGCAGAACTCTAAAAGAGATAGTAAAATATGCTGACGTAAGTTTTAATACTGAATTTGAAACAATTAAACTGTTATCTGAAGAAGCTGTAGCTCAAAATAAAACGCATAAAATCATTATTATGATAGAAATGGGTGATTTGAGAGAAGGAGTTCTAGGAGAGGAATTAATAGATTTCTATGGTAGTATTTTTAAATTACCAAACATAGCTATAAGCGGTATTGGTACTAATTTGAATTGCTTGCATGGTGTTATGCCATCGCCAGATAAATTAATTCAATTAAGCTTGTATGAACAATTAATTGAAGCAAAATTTGATGTGAAGATTCCATTTGTAACTGGCGGAACATCAGTTGTAGTTCCATTGTTATTACAGCAAATATTACCTAAAGGAGTCAACCACTTCAGAATAGGAGAAATGCTATTTTTTGGAAATAATCTATTTACTGAAAAACCAGTTGTTGGTATGAAAACAGACGTTTTTAAACTCTATGCTGAAATCATAGAATTGACTGAAAAACCAAAAGTACCAACTGGAACATTAGCGGAAAATCCTAGTGGAGAGATGATTCAAATTAATCCTGATGATTATGGTAAAACATCTCATCGTGCTATATTAGATATTGGATTATTGGATATTAATCCTGATTTTTTGATTTTTGAAGATCAAGATTTAGAGATTTGTGGCGCTAGTTCAGATATGTTGGTGATAGACATGGGAGAAGATGGTAACAAATACAAAGTAGGCGATTTGATTTCATTTGATTTAAAATATATGGGTGCACTCAGTATCTTTAACAGTGATTATATTGAGAAGAAACTCATTTAGTGTTTTAAAGCATTATATGTAACAGGATAAATCAATTTTTCCCACAATAAATATTCTTTAGCTGAAGGGTGTAATCCGTCTTTCGCAATTAATTCTGGTTTTCCTTTCATTTGTTGGGTAATTGGGTATATATCTACCAATTGCAAATCATATTTAATTGCAGCTTTAGCAATAATATCATTGAAAGCTGCTATTCCTTTACTAATATTTCTGCCTCCTCCATATTTTGCTCCTTGTGGCGTAGCTGAAAAGTCGGGAATTGAAATTAAAACCAATCTTTCTTTAGAAGGTATTATTTTCAATACTTCATCGATTATATAATTTAAATTAGATTCAAATTTTTTTGCTTCTACCTTTTGCACCCAATCGTTTACTCCAATTAAAAGGGTTGTGAAATTAGCTTTGGTTTCTTTGAAAAGCGGCAATTCTTTCTCAATTAAATCTTGAGTGGTATATCCGGTTTTGGATGGATTTTCTACTAATTGAATTTTAATTCCATTTTGTTGTAAATGAGTTGTCAACACATTTGGCCATCTGTTTTCTGTTGGCATTCCTTCACAAATTGTATAAGAATCTCCCAATGGAATGAACTTTATGGTGTTCTTGTTTGTTTGAGAAGAACTTGTATATGTGATTGATAGTAAAATAATTAAATAAGTATATTTTCTCATCGGATAACTTGGATTTGATTTGGTATATATAATATAAATCTAACTAATAAAGTATTAAAAATGGAAGAGCAAGCAAAAGTATTAAAACATTCATTGGCAACGTTAATTACCACAGGTTTGATAGCAGGAGCAGTAGCAGCTGTTATTAATATTGTTTACATGTATATCTACGAAAGTATGGGCAGTTTCGATTCAACTTATATAAATGTTTATAGAGTAGCCTTAGCTAGCCTTATTCCTTGTATTTTCTCTGGTATTTTACTATTTATTATTTATAGATTAGTGAAAGAAAATGCTTTTAAAGTATTTGTTGGCGCTGTAGCTTTTCTAACTCTAGTAAGTCTCGCTTTACCATATTCCATTAAAGTAAGTGAAGTGGCAGCACAAAATTCAGGTATTATGGCACTGACAATTCCTATGCATCTCGTTGTTGGATTAGTAACCATTCTATCTTTTATAATTGCTAATAAAAGAAAATCGAAAAGGATTAATTAATTTTATTCCATGTTTCAATCGCTTTCAAAAACAAATTTTCCGCCCATAAAAAAACCAATGATGGTGTGGGACGGAAATTGTGGTTTTTGTCATTATTGGATTATTAAATGGAACATTAGAACCAAAGATTTAATTGAATATAAAAAATATCAGATTGCTCATCATCAATTTAAAGATATAGAAGTAGAACATTTTAAAAATGCGGTTCAATTGGTGATGACCGACGGTAAAATTTATACAGGTCCGGCAGCAGCTTATAAATCTTATGCCTTGGCAGGCAAGCTTTCTTTTTTAATCGATTGGTATGAAAACTCAACTGTTTTTAGAAAATTAAGCAATTGGGCTTATCAAAAAGTAGCTGACAATAGAACAAGATTATACAATCTATCTAAAAATTTATTTGGAAAAAACCCAAGGCGACCAAGATACAATTGGTTGATTTACTTGATTTTGTTGATTCTAATAATTGTAACTATTATAAAATTAACAGTTTGAGACTATTTATGGATAATTTGCAACATTTCTTCTCCAATTTTTAAGTCTAATACCTAAGGTCTAACATCTAAAATCTTTTACAAAGTAAAAGCCAGTCCCACACTCACATTCAAAGTAGAAATAGTTTGTTCAACTGATTGTTTTGTAATTTGCTTTTTATTGTCGGATAAAAGCTCGGTTTGATTGTTAAATTCAGCTAATGAGGTAAAAGTTTCTGCTCCGACTCTAATACCAAAATTTTTGATCAGCTTTATTCTTAAGTGCGCACCATAATTGATAACCAAAGCCAAATCATCAGTACTAGTATTTAATCTTTTATATTTAACTCCACTTTCTGAATACTCAATTTCTAATTGAGGTTGTTGTGTACTGATTCCACCTGCCAAAAACTTAAAATCCAATCTAAAAATTTCTTTGATAGGAATGGTGAAGTAAATACCACCTGTTGCATACATATTTAGCCAATCGCCTCCATTAACAGTAATACTGTTTGCGGATGCATTATCCACTTGAAACTTTTCTTTGATTTGATCGATATCTAAGGAATTGGTAAAAGCACCAACATTTACACCAAAACCAACAATTTTAGAAGGATAAAGACCAAATTCAAAAGAAACAAATTTACCTGCGTTGGCAGCTCCAACTCTTGCTGTATCAAAACTTTCATATTCGCCTACTGGCATGCTAATTCCTCCATTTATACTTATAAAATGAGGACGAAGTTGAGCTTTAACACCTAATCCTAAAAGGAGGAAGGCAATGCTTATAATTACAGACTTTTTCATAATTTATTCAATTGAATAACCATGCAAATATACGCAGCTTTAAAAAAATGACTAGAGAAAATCGAATTTGATTTATTAAGAAACTAAAATTAGATTCTTTTCTTTCTTTTTAAATTTTCTTCCATACCACAATAAAATGCCTGTAACGGGCATAGATGCAATGACTAAACTAGATAAATAAAATTATTTTTTCAATTTAAAAACCTCATTAATCGTATTGTCTCCAACTTTAATTTTGAAATAACTTTTCCCTTTATATTCATCGTGATCTTCAGGATGCCATCTATAGTTGGTTATGAAGTATTCAGATTCTTCAACAGAAACAAGTTTCAACCTATCTCTTTGATTTTTAGGTAATATTAGTGCATTGTATTTGCACGGGTCATTGTCAGTGGAAACTAAAATAGTATCAGAATTATCGTTAACCACTAAATATTCCAAAGATTCTTTATAAGATGTTCCCTAGTAATCCATCTCAAAAATTTTTCTAAGATGCTCATTTTTATCATGATTTACTAATTTACTAAAAAATACATTTTGATAGGGATGACTTCTAATCATAAAATTCAAAGCAAAAATAAATGCAAGAGATGCTATAAGGATAGTAATAAATTTACTTTTTTGATATAAAAAGCTTAGAAAATAAATAGAAAGTAAAGCAAGTGCAGGATAAACAAAAAATAATTGGCGCCATCCATCATATAATACTGAATGTAAAATAATTATTAATAAAACAGGTGCTAAAAAACAAAATAAATAGAGTAGATTATTTCTTTGTTTTGAATTACTATAAAATAAATTGGGATTCTGAATAAAATGAATCGACAAAAGAAATAATCCAATAAGTCCTGTGGATAGGTAAGTGATAGGGTTAGAGATGCCAAACCAAACTGGAATATATGTCCAAGGTAATTTAGTGGATTTTACCATTTCACCATAATATAACACAGAACTTTCCCATCGAAAATGGGACATATTTTCAAATGCAATGTAGAAATTTTCAAAAGGATTTAAACATAAATAAGGCCAACTAATGTATAAAGAAAAGAAAGTTGTGATGATTTATACAGAAGATAATTTGAAAAAACTTTTGAAACCTCCATCTCTGATTAGATCAATTAATAAAAACCATAAACTACTGTAAAATAGAATACTTCCAATAATTCTTAAGTTAATGAGAAGTCCTAAAGTAATTCCTAAAATAGCAAAATTTAATAAAGATTTTTTATGAAAAGCAATAGCTGTGAAATAAAAACAGATAATGAACATAGACATAAAGGGAATATCTTTACTATTGAAAAATGAATGTGCATATAATACTGGATTCAAGACAACTAATAAAAAACCAATACTTGCTAAAACTTTATTTTTATAGGCTCTAGTTTAGCACTGCGTTGATAATAGTGTTTTATAGTTTGGTTGGATTTGAACAAAGCGCTCCAGAGCTCCCGCAACAACTATCTGCTTTGCGAAAGCAAGGGTAATATCCTTGTTTGATTTTATTTTTTCTTTTATAATATGCCAATTTAGGTATTGTTGCAGGTATTTAGTAGACACGCCCCAGAATGTATTTCCAATCCACTTCTTTATTTTATTGTGCGTTGAGTTTACATGCTGTACATGAAACGCTCCTTTTACTCTTTCTCCCCTGGAAACATTTACCGGATGAAACTCAATTTTGGTGTCTTTAGCGAAGCCTTTATAACTGTGGTGAGAATCACTACACAAAATTGTGCTCCCTTTTTTTATGCGATTGCCAATAGCATTTTTAATATCAATCTTTCTAATCCGTCCAAGTGTAGCTACACTCAGATTTAGCATTGACTTTTTGTCTTGAGTCACGATGACCGCAACCTGATCATTGCTTACACCCCTTTTGCTTGACTTACCGCCTCTTTTCCTTGGTTCTCGATTTTTAACCTTCATCCCTTTTTCAGATTTGAGGAAAAAGGTCTCATCACTTTCTGTGATACCAATGAAGGGCTCTCCGTCATCTGCGTCAACTGAAGACAATATCTTGTGGCGCCAATCAAAGGCTGTTTTCTTATTAATACCCAAAATCGAAACAATTTTGTCAAGACTTTTTTCTTCAACCATTAGTTTAAGATAATCAACAATCTTGTCTTTTCTTTGCAGCCCTGCCATCCAAGTACCTGTATACTCCGTAAAACTTCTTTGGCAAGACTTGCATTTGTAGCGCTGTGCTCCTTTGTCAATCCCAAAACGAACATACTTAGAATGAGAACAATGAGGACAGGCTCCGAGTTTGTTATTAAACTCATGCTGACGTGAAACAATCGCAGACAGGTTAATCTCTTTAGTTGAATCTTCAATCTCCTTCAACAAACGCTCACGTTTTTTAATTGGCAGAGAGAGTATTTGGTCTTTAAGCTTTTCTGTTTTCATACACACAATATACAAATAATAGCTGAATTAAACTAGAGCCTTTTTATATAAAAATAAACCAGTTTGTAAAGAAAAGAAGCGCCAATAAGAAAGAATAGATGAGAAATTAAATGTCTCATTAATTAAATGTCTCTTGTATCTGTGATGTTAAAACTTTTCTCAATAATGATAAGGGGAAGTTCAAAAGCTACTCCATAATCTCGGTCATAGAAATCTAGTAATTCATTATCATTTAAAAATACATAATTGTAATTGATTGTTCCTGTTAAGCGTTGAGCAAATTCATCCCAACTGACACCATAATCTTTAAAAGTGAATAATGAAATTATAATGGTTAAAGTTAATAGCATCAGACCTAAATTTTTGTTGATTATTTGGCCTATAGATGGAGAATTATTCATGTTACTATTAACTATTGGGATACTTAAAAAAATTACTTTTTCTCAAAAAAATCATTTAAAATTCCTTTTAAGGGTTGAATTTTATGCACATATTCAATAGAGGTTCCTGCACACCAAAATGTTTTATAACTAGCACCTTCAGCTGCTTTTTTGATGGTCTTCATACCCTTAGAATAAATAAACATTTTAACGTATTTCTTTAGCCATTTATTTTTTAATAATAAACGCTCCCACCAACTAGCTTTAGCGCCCACTTTTTGCACATAAGGAGTGTTGATTATGGTTAATGGTGAACCAGATATACGATCTGTTAAAATGATATCATCTTTTCCATAATCCACCATCGCTTGTTTGTATTCTTGAGAAATATCTGCCTCTTCGCTTGCAATAAAGATAGTACCCACACTTGCTCCGGCAGCACCCCAACTTATTGCCTTGTTCAGTTGATTGACATTGGCAACGCCACCAGCAGTAATAACAGGAATATTACATTCTTTTTTTAGTAGTTTGATTAACTCTTCAGGAGATTCATTACCTGCATGACCTCCAGCTTTATTATTTACAGCTATTAAAGCATCTGCTCCTAAATGCTCAACTTTTTTAGCGTATTCTAAATTAGTTACATCACAAAATACTTTAATGCCCGTTTTGTGTGCTTTTTCAATAACCTCAGCAGGACTGCCTAATGATGTAATTATATAAGGAACTTTTAAATCAATCAAAATATCCAATTGTCCTTTGTATTTAGGATTGGATTTGTTGACAATTAGGTTAACGCCAAAAGACTTATTAGAAGCACTTTGAATCTCTTTTATTGCAGCTATCAACTCTTCATTTGTCCTGTAGTTTAAGGCAGGAAAAGCAGCACTCACTCCAAATTCTAATGCCTCAATCATCATTTTGGTATTGGATATTAGAAACATGGGAGCTACTATCAAAGGATATTTAATATCCAGAATCTGATCTAAAGTTTTAGAACTACTCATTTAAGGATATACTATGGTAATAGTACCTTTCGTTTCCAAAGGTCCAGTTAAATTCTCATCAAATTTTGCTGATTTAGCAGCAGTTTCAGCTTTAATATATAAATAAGAACTACTGGTGTTACTTCCTACTGCACCTGATTTTGCGCTGCGCACATTTCCATATTTATCAATTACAATATCTACCACAACTGAACCTTTATCAGTAGTACCTAATGAAACTCTTGGTTTTCTTTCTATGGTTCTATCTTTTACATTGTACTTTACGGTATATTTATCTACCATAAATGATTTTTCTTCGTTGGTGGCCACCATTTCACCATCGTAAGGTACATATTCACTAAAAAATATAGAACTTACTTCAACCATTGGATAGGTTTTCATTTTACGTTCAACTACAATACTCAATACATCGTCTTTTAATTCCATTACAACTCCATTTACTTTTTCGCCATTTTTAAGCACTAAGGTATGCTGAGAAAAAGCAATTATTGAAAGACAAAATAGAAGGGAGGCACTAATTAATTTTTTCATGGTTTGATTTTTATTGATGAATCAAAGTTCCATAAAAAAGATAGAGAATCATAGCATTGATTTAGATGTTTTAAACAGCTAAAATTTGAAAACAATAAGGACAAAACTAATTTTATTTTTTATTGAACCACAAAGGGCCCAAAGTTTTTCACGAAGAGCACAAAGAAAGTTGAGGGAATTTTACTCTCTTTAGTGTCACCCTTTCAGGGTTTTATATTCCAATTCTCATTTTACAATAATATCAGCCTTTCAGGCTTAGCTTATTAAAAAGCTTTGCGTGCTTTGCGCCTTCTTTGCTCACTTTGCGGTTAATTTTTATTTAAATCGGAAATTATCTTAAGGTAAAAAAAAAGGTCAAAACCATTGACTGGAGTTGACCTTTTTTTGAGTAATGGTGGATTAAGCTTTGCCGCCCAACATTACAATTTCGCTCACTTGCACTTCTGTGATGTATTTTTTAACTCCATCCTTATCTTCATAAGAGCGATTAATTAATTTACCTTTCACGGCCAACTCACTGCCTTTATCTAAATATTTTTCAGCAATCTCTGCAGTTTTTCCCCATGCAACCAATTGATGCCATGTAGTATCTTGAATTCGCTCACCCTTCGCATTTTTATACGTTTCTGTAGTTGCTATAGACATACGTGCTACTGCATTACTATTCTCTAATTGTTTAAATTCTGGTTTTGCACCTAAATTTCCGATTAAATTAACACTGTTTCTTAAAGTACTCATAATAATTTGTTTTAATGATTTGTGAATTATTTCGAGGCAAAGGTGAGACGATGCAAAAGTTTTAGTCGGTAGTAAACGTTTATTAGTTGTTTAACATTCGTTTGTTGTCGTTTGTAAACGTTTTTATGTTTGATATTTAATTAAATAACTAAAATTTGAAATAATTTAAAAAATATAGAATTATTCTTTTTATTTGATTAATCCTCTTTTTGAGAAGAAATAAAAGGAATTCTCGGTGCAAAAAAGTAACCAGTTAAGCTTGCAAACAACACAGGAATTAATGATGAAAATCCAGTTAATGTGACTAATAAAATAGTGGTGCTCATAGGAGTTCTAGTAACACAAGAATTAATAGCTGCCATGCAACTCACTACTGCTAATGATAAGCTAACTGACGGAATAAACTGATGAATAATTAATCCTAAACAAGCACCCACAAAAAATAAAGGAATAATAAATCCACCTCTCCAACCTGAAGTAACTGTGATAGCAATAGCAATTATTTTGATAATCAATAAAATAAATAGATAATCTAATGTGGAAGATTTGTTTAATAATTCACTGATTTCATAATGATCAAAGTATCTACTTAAAGGATAATAATAAGCTAAAACACCTAAAATAATTCCGCCAATCAAAGTTTTGATGTAAATAGGCGTCTTTAATTTTCTAAATTGATCTTTTAAAAATTTAGTAATAGTTATAAATCCCCATCCTACTGCAGTGGCTAAAAGGGCAAAAAGAACGGCATAAACAAAATCAAATTTATCAACCATTTCATATGTAGATAAATTCCATTGTGGACCAATACCCAATTGAATAATTAAAGCAAATATGATATAACTAAAACAGCTGGCTACAAAAGCAGGCATAATAGCTTTGTAATATTCTACGGCATGTTTGTGATGCAAAATTTCTAAAGAAAATAAACTACCACCCAATGGTGCACCAAATAGAGAAGTAAAACCTGAAGCCATGCCTGCAATACTCAAAGACCGTAATTCTTCACCTTTTAATCGAAATATTTTACCCAACCAAGTTCCTGTAGAGCCTGTAACTTGAACCAAAGGAGATTCAGGGCCTAAGCTTCCACCTGCACCCACACAAAGTAGGGAAGAGACAATCATTGAGAAATTGTTTTTAGGGTCGAGTTTGCCTTTTTTGAATCGAATATTATTCACAATTAAATCCATTTCGCCAGGATCACCAAAAAAATGTATGATAAGACCTGCAGCTAAACCAGCAAATGACATAATAGGAATAACTTCCCATCCGCTAAACTGAGAAGTGTGCTCAATTATAAAATCTAATACTAACCAATAGGCTCCTGCAATTAAACCACTTATTAAACCCAATAATGCCCATAAAAAAAACATTCGACTAAATACAAATGGATTAAACCGGATGGGATGATCCAAGATACTTAAGGATTGAATGAGTTTTTTGCGCTTTTTAATCTTCAAAACAATATTTTTAAAAATTCAAAAGTAATATTCTATGTAAAAAAATACATCATTTTTTGTTTTCTTTTTAAATACATTTTTTATGCCTTTTGTCTGAATAATATACCCATTCAGTAATTATTTTCATATCAGCCCTTATATTTGTTATAGTTTTACCAATTATTAAGGTTTTTATTGCTTTCTTTGAATGAACCAAATACACTATTATAAAATTTCATGCAAAACCCAAACTCTACAGAACCATATTGGTCTTTTTTCCGTATCCTATTTTTAAAAATTATTCTATGAAGAGATATTTACATCTTTATATATTTAGTATAGCTTTTTTCTTTAGTCACTTGCTTATTTCACAAACCAACCTTTGGGGAGTTACCTCTAGAGGTGGAGCCAATGACGAAGGTGCGCTATTTGTATATGCACCTGCTCCTTCAAACACTTATACACTAAAGGGTACTTTTAGTAATTCAGCTACTGGTGAAAATCCAGAGGGAAGTTTGGTTAGAGCAATAGATGGAAATATCTATGGCATGGCTAAAAAAGGAGGTACTAGTAATAATGGAACTATATATAAATACGATTTTACAACAAGTTTGTTGAGTATAGTTCTTCATTTTAATGGTACTAATGGAGAGACTCCTTTTGGTGGATTAGTGCAAGCCTCTAATGGAAAACTCTACGGTATGACTTCCGAAGGTGGTTCTTTAGGTTATGGAGTAATCTTTGAGTTTGATCCTATCACATCAGTTTATACAGTAAAAGTAAATCTAGATGAAGTGCCTACAGGCGCAAGTCCTTATGGAAATTTAATTGAAGCAGCAAATGGAAAACTTTATGGATTATGCAGAAAAGGCGGTATAAACTTTGACGGCACCTTGTTTGAATATGACCCTATTTCGAACGTTTTAACTAAAAAATTAGATTTTAAAAACACTCCAAGAGGTGCAGCACCTTATGGAAGTTTATTTGAAGCAACAAATGGGAAATTATATGGACTCACTTCAAAAGGAGGTTCTCAAGGTGAAGGAGTTCTCTTTAGTTATGTGATCTCCACCAATACATTTAGTAAACTGTTCGATTTTGAAACTGGAGGTTTTAAAGGTCAGGAACCTTTAGGAAGTCTAATTCAAATTGGTACAAAACTTTATGGTTTAGCTTACAATTCTATTGGAGGATCAGGTGCATTATTTAATTTTGATATTACTACAAATAGTTATGATGAATTAAGACAATTTGTTTTTTTAGGAAATGATGGTCTTTCTCCACTGGGAACACTAACTGAATTGGGAGGAAATTTATATGGTATGACTAAAAATGGAAAAGGGCCAGGTTTTAGTATTACAAGTGATGGTGTGCTATTTAAATATGAAACCTTACTATCAAATTATTCTGTTTTAAAAACTTTTGTTGGAACTTCCGGTTCAGTTATCGGTTCAAAACCAACTTATACTTCCTTATTAAAAGTAAGTACTTGTAGTAATACTTCTGCAACTGTAGCTATTTCAAGATGTGATAGTTTAGTTTCTCCAAGTGGTTCTTACACTTGGTACACACCAGGAACTTACAATGATATAATACCTAATGCCGCAGGTTGTGATAGTATACTTACCATTAATTATACTTACGGAACTTTCCCATCTAGTCAAGTTGGTATTGATATCACCAATGTAACTTGTCCTTCTGGTACTAATGGGAAATTACAAGTTAATTTATCTGGTCCAGTTCTTGGGCCATATTCTTATATATGGAGTAATGCAGCAACTACATCAACAATAACTGGCTTATCACCTGGAACTTATTATGTAACTATAACCAATGGTCAAAATTGTAAAGCTATAGATTCTGCTAAGGTTATTGAACAAGATACGATACCACCAACAGCAGTTGTAGCAAATCCCACTATATATTTAAATGGGGTGGGTAGTGCAAATTTACCTTTCGCTCTGATTGAAAATGGAAGTTTAGATAATTGTTCGATATCAGGATACAATATTTCAAAATCATCTTTTAATTGTACTAATTTAGGAACGAATAATGTAAATTTAATTGTAACCGATGATAGTGGAAATAAAGACACTGCGGTTTCAGTAGTTACAGTATTAGATACAATCAAACCTCAAGCAAAAGCTAAAATAAACTATAAAATTTATTTAAATGCATTGGGAAATGCTAGTGTAACTGCAGCAACTATAGACTCAAGTAGTTCTGATAATTGTAGTATAGTATCTCGAGTACTTTTCAAAACATCTTTTAATTGCACTAATCTCGGAAATAATAATGTGTGGTTTAAAGTTATTGATAATAGTGGGAATAAGGATTCTATTCTTACCAATATTAGAGTAATTGATAATATAAAACCCACTGCCAATACTCAAAATGTAAATGTGTATTTAGACTCCTTAGGCAATGCCACTATTTTAGCATCTGCATTTAATAATGGTTCTACAGATAATTGTGGAATTACATCTTTTACTGCAAGCAAAACTTCATTTGGAGCAGCTGATTTAGGAAGCAATTTAATTACTATCACTATTAAAGATGCTTCAGGAAATACTAGAACCAATGTTAAAACTGCTTTTGTATTGGATACTATACCACCAACCTTAGTATTAACCACTCCAACCATTTTCTTAAATTCATTGGGTAATGCCACTTTTAATGTGATGGATGCTTATTCTACACTTTTTGATGGTGGAGTAGTGGATACTATTTATTTGTCTAAATACAATTATAATTGCAGTGATATAGGATCAAACCCATTTACAGTAACTGCTATTGATAAAAGTGGAAATACCACTACACTAAATTCTACTTTAACTATATTGGATACTCTTAACCCCAAAGCTAGGGTTAAGAATCTATACGTTGCCTATCTTGATAGTAATGGATTGGTTACTATTAGTGCCAATGATGTTGATTCATCTTCAAGTGATAATTGTGGTTTGGATACGATGATTCTTGCACAAACTCTATTCAATTGTATAGACATAGGGTTAAATACAGTAAACTTTATAGTTAGAGATTCTTCAAACAATATAGATACTGCAAAAGTTATAATTGAAATTAAAGATACAATTGCTCCAATTGCTAATGTTCAAAATGCGACTTTATATTTAAATAATATAAATGGCAAAGTAAACTTTGACGCTTCAGGGTTTAACAATGGCTCCATAGATAATTGTGGGATTGACACCATTCAGGTAATACCAGATAATTTTGATTGCTCAAATGTTGGAGCAAATACAGTAATATTAAGAGTGAGAGATGTAAATGGCAATATTACTATAACATCTGCTACAGCATTTGTATTAGACACCATCAAACCAAAAATTATCAATTGTCCAGCTAATATTGTTGAATATGCTACTAGTACCAATTGTACGGCTACTGTTATTTGGCCAACTATTACTGCTGTTGATACTTGTGGAGTAGATTCGTTGGTTAGTAATTTTCCAAGTGGTTTTACTTTTTCGAGGGGAACTACAGTAGTTCAATATATAGCTTATGATCCATCTATGAATACAGATACATGTAGTTTTACTGTTACAATTATAGATACCATTTCTCCAATTATTTCAAATGTACCTGCCAATATTGTACAGAATAATGATGTAGGCCAATGCTCAGCGGTTGTAAACTGGTTAGCACTTACTGCAAATGATAATTGCGTTGTGAATTCATTAGTAGGAAATTATGCATCAGGCGCTTCTTTCCCAATAGGAACTACTATTGTAGAATATATTGCTACTGATGCGTCTATGAATACAGATACAATTCAATTTACGGTAACTATCAATGATTTAGAAAAACCAAAAATTGTTTGTCAGGCAGATACAACAGTTTGTAGTGCTATTGTGAATTATAGTATTCCAACAGCGACTGATAATTGCAGCGGAGTTACCTTAACAAGAATTTCAGGATTAGCTAGTGGATCTACTTTTCCAATTGGAACCACCACAATTATGTATGAAGCTATAGATGCTAGTAATAATAAAGATACTTGTTCATTTGATATCACTGTTTTACCTTCACCTACTTTTCCAATTGCTGGGAAAGATACCACTATATGCGATCTTCGCATTCGATTAAATGCTAATGTTGCAACAATAGGAACAGGGAATTGGAGTTCTCCAAATGGAGCTATTAATTTCTTAAATTCAACTGACCCTAAAACTGTTGCAAATACTTTAAGTTTAGGTTTAAATACTTTAGTGTGGACAATTACCAATGGAAATTGTGCACCTATTTCGGATACGATAATTGTGAAGGTACAAGGAAACCCTATTGCAAATGCTGGTACAGATATTTCTATTTGTAGTGGAACTTCAGTTAATTTAAATGCCACCGCTCCAAACGTTGGAAATGGCGTGTGGAAAATTATAAGTGGTACTGCAAGCTTTGCAGATTCTACAGCTTTTAATACTTCTGCAAGTGGTTTTGCCACAGGTGTCAACATATTAGTATGGACAATTAATACAGCAAATTGTGGATCAGACTCAGATACTTTAATAGTTAAATATGGTTTGCAATTAACTGCTGATGCAGGTGCAGATCAAACCATCTTTTTAGGAGGATCAACCCAATTAAATGTTATATCTAACGATTCAATTGCTACTTATTTATGGACACCAGCTACTGGTTTAAATAATGCAACAATTAAAAATCCAGTTGCAAATCCTACTACAAGTATTGAATACATTGTTAACCTAACTTCTATTGGAGGATGTACTGCTAGTGATACAGTTTGGGTAAGAGTATCAGAACTTTTAACTATACCTACCGCATTTACACCTAACAATGATGGTTTTAATGACATTTGGAAATTTGAGAATTTATCAAGTTTGAGTAAAATAGAAGTAGTGGTTTATAATAACTTTGGAAATGAAGTTTTTAAATCATTGGATTATGTAACACCATGGGATGGTAAATTTAATGGAGAAATACTTCCTGTTGGTTCTTATTATTGGATGGTGAATATCTATCAGCCCAATGGAGAGAAAGAATTAATTAATGGAATTGTAAGTATTTTAAGATAAAATTTAACTTTTTATCAAAGTATTTAAACTTACTATTACAAAAAAACTAATGAAGAAAAACGCTTACACTTTATTTTTTTTAATTGCATTCGCTTTAAATAGTTTTTCTCAAAACCCTTTAATGTGGGCTACTGCTTCAGACGGGCAGGCTATTGGTACCCTTAATGGGTCTATATTTATTTATAATCCTAATACAAATGCTTTTGGTTTATATAGAGGTTTTGGAAATCCTCCGTTAAATGGATCCACACCAAAAGGAGATTTAGTATTAGCAAGTAATAATTTTCTATATGGAATGACAAGTACAGGTGGGGTAAATTCGAGAGGAGTTTTATTTAAAATAAATAAAAAAAGTCCTTATACGTACACTAAAATTCTAGATTTTGATGGCAGCATTAATGGTTCTAATCCTGAAGGTAATTTAATAGAAGTTAATAATGGAAATGTTTCTGCACCATACAATGGTAAATTGTTTGGCATGACTTCTAATGGTGGAGTTAACGGTTTAGGAGTGCTTTTTGAATTAGATACAGCAACAGGGATAGTTACAAAAAAAATTGATTTTGATTCAATAAATGGGAGTAACCCTAAAGGAAGCTTATTTCAGGCTGCAAATGGTAAATTATATGGATTAACAGAATTTGGTGGGATAAATAATGATGGAGTATTATTTGAATATGATATTGTTAGTAATAATTTAACTGTAAAATTTAACTTTAATGGTACACCTAAAGGAAGTAATCCAAAAGGAAGTTTAATTCAAGCTGATAATGGTCTTCTCTATGGTATGACTTATAGAGGCGGTAGTTTTAATAGAGGTACTATTTTTAGTTATAATATTGATGCTAATAATTTAACTAGAGTATTTAATTTCAAAAATACAACAGGTAATTATCCACAAGGAAGTTTGCTTCAGGTTGCCGATACTTTATATGGAATGACGTCAAGAGGAGGAGTTAGTAATTTTGGTACTTTGTTTGCTCATAATATAAATACTAATTCTCAAACTATTAAACATTCATTTGGTGTTACTCCAAATGGTCGTAATCCATCAGGAAACGTCATTGAATACAATGGGTTTTTATATGGTTTAACGCCTTTTGATAACAATTCCAATATTTATGGAACTCTATTTAAAATAAAAATTTCAAACTCTGCATTTACAAGTTTCCCGAGTACAGGTGGTGGATTAGGTGCTGCACAAATGGGATCTTTAATATTTTCTCCTCCCTGTTTTAATACATTTTCAAGCAGAAGTTTAACTGCTTGTGACAGTATTATTTCTCCAAGCGGAAATTATACATGGTATAATTCAGGCACTTACACAGATATAATTCCAAATAGTCTAGGATGTGATAGTGTTATAACTATTATTGCCACTATAAATACTTTTCCTTCTTCTAATTTATCTATTAGTATTCTTGATCAAGTTTCTTGTGCAGGAGCTAATGATGGAAAGCTTAAAGCCAATATCATTACTTCCACAAACCCACCATATAATTTTATTTGGAATAATGCAGTTAATACAGCAATTAATAATGGCTTATTAAGCGGAACATATAGCGTAATTGCAAGAGATGGTAATGGTTGCATGGCATATGATACTATCTTTTTAGGTGTTTTAGATACAATAAAACCAACAGCTATTACTCAAAATGATACCATTTATTTGAATGCTTTAGGTTCAGCAAATGTTTCCATTTCTGCTATAGATAATGGAAGTAACGATAATTGTGGAGGTACAAGTGGCATAGATTCAACGTCCTTATCAAAAACATCTTTTAGCTGCGCTGATATAGGCAACAATACAGTTTATCTTAAAGTTTTTGATGCAAGTGGCAATAGGGATTCTGCTTCTGCAATTGTTACTGTAGTTGATACTATTAAACCAATAGCAATTCCTAAAAATAATTATAAATTGTATTTAGATGTTACAGGAAATGTAAGTTTAACAGCCGCAGGATTAGATTCAATCAGTTCAGATAATTGTAGTATAGTTTCTATAATTTTATCGAAGACATCTTTTAATTGTAGTAATGTAGGTAATAACAGTGTTTCTTTTAGAGTGGTTGATGGAAGCAGCAATGATAGTATTGTTTTAACGAATGTAATTGTTATAGATTCTATAAAACCATTGGCTAGAGTAAAAAACATATATACTGCTTATTTAGATATATTAGGATCAGTTTCAGTAAGTGCTAATGATGTAGATTCACTAAGTAATGATAGTTGTGGTATTGATACTTTAATTTTACGAAAGACATCATTTGATTGCACCAATATTGGATTGAATTCAATAAAATTTATTGCAAAAGATATCAATGGTAATGCAGATTCAACTACTGCTGTGGTTGAAATATTAGATACAATTGCTCCAACAGCTAATGTTCAAAATGCGACTTTATATTTAAATAATATAAATGGCAAAGTAAACTTTGACGCTTCAGGGTTTAACAATGGCTCCATAGATAATTGTGGGATTGACACCATTCAGGTAATACCAGATAATTTTGATTGCTCAAATGTTGGAGCAAATACAGTAATATTAAGAGTGAGAGATGTAAATGGCAATATTACTATAACATCTGCTACAGCATTTGTATTAGACACCATCAAACCAAAAATTATCAATTGTCCAGCTAATATTGTTGAATATGCTACTAGTACCAATTGTACGGCTACTGTTATTTGGCCAACTATTACTGCTGTTGATACTTGTGGAGTAGATTCGTTGGTTAGTAATTTTCCAAGTGGTTTTACTTTTTCGAGGGGAACTACAGTAGTTCAATATATAGCTTATGATCCATCTATGAATACAGATACATGTAGTTTTACTGTTACAATTATAGATACCATTTCTCCAATTATTTCAAATGTACCTGCCAATATTGTACAGAATAATGATGTAGGCCAATGCTCAGCGGTTGTAAACTGGTTAGCACTTGCTGCAAATGATAATTGCGTTGTGAATTCATTAGTTGGAAATTTTGCATCTGGGGCATCTTTCCCAGTAGGAACTACTATTGTTCAATATATCGCTACTGATGCGTCTATGAATACAGATACAATTCAATTTACGGTAACTATCAATGATTTAGAAAAACCAAAAATTGTTTGTCAGGCAGATACAACAGTTTGTAGTGCTATTGTGAATTATAGTATTCCAACAGCGACTGATAATTGCAGCGGAGTTACCTTAACAAGAATTTCAGGATTAGCTAGTGGATCTACTTTTCCAATTGGAACCACCACAATTATGTATGAAGTAGTTGATGCTAGTAATAATAAAGATACTTGTTCATTTGATATCACTGTGTTGCAAATAGCTACTACACCTTTTGCAGGAAAAGATACTGCTATTTGTGACAATCAACTAAAATTAAATGCCAACACTCCTTCCGTTGGTAATGGTCTTTGGACAGCTGTAAATGGCTCAGTTAATTTTGCAGATCCTACAGATTCTAAAACAATAGTCAGTGGGTTGTCAATAGGAAATAACACTTTAATATGGTCTATTACCAATGGAAATTGTGTTCCTCTAAGAGATACTATTATAATTAAGGTGTTTGGAAATCCAATGGCCAATGCAGGTGCTGACATATCTTTGTGCGATGGAAAAATAATTAACTTAAATGCAACAGCTGCAAACGTTGGAAATGGAATTTGGACTGTACTTAGTGGTTCGGCTAATTTTGTAGATGCAACTTTGTTTAATACATCAGCAAATGGTTTTACTAGAGGTACAAATCAATTAGTTTGGACAGTAATAACCGCTAATTGTGGTTCAGCTGCGGATACACTTAATATAATTTATGGCGACAAACTAATAGCAGATGCAGGTGAAGATAAAACTATTTTTGTTGGTGGATCTACTCAGTTAAATGTCACGGCAAATGATATTATTGCCACCTATTTATGGACACCAACAACAGGATTAAATAATGCTTTTATTCAAAACCCTATTGCTAGTCCAATTACAAGTACCGATTATATCGTAAATGTAATTGCAACTTCAGGTTGCACAGGAAGTGATACTGTATCAGTGAAAGTCTCAGAATTTTTAACTATACCTACTGCATTTACACCCAATAACGATGGTTTTAACGACACTTGGAAATTTGAAAATTTATTTAATATAGATAAAGTAGAAGTAGTAGTTTATAATAATTTTGGGAATAAAGTATATCAATCAAAAGATTATTTGAATGATAATAAAGGTTTTTGGGATGGTACATATAATGGAGAATTATTAGCCGTTGGTTCATACTATTGGATAATTAATCTCTATAAATCAGATGGAGAAAAAGAAATGATTAATGGAATTGTAAGTATTTTAAGATAATATATATGAAAAAAATATTTAATTTAAGTTTTATTTTATTGTTCAGTTTAAGTGCAAAAGCACAAATAGCAGAGCAATACAGTTTGTTTACAGAAAACCACTATTTGGTGAATCCTGCTGCTGCAGGTTATAAGGAGTATTTGGATGTTGCAATTGGTTATAGAAAGCAGTGGGCCGGTAGTGCTAATTCACCAACTACTTTTTATGCTACAGCTCATAGTATTTTAAGAAGAACAATTACTTCCGAAAGATCAGCTTTGAGAATTAGTAGTTCAAAAAATGAAAAAACATTACAAACTTTATCTGAACCCAAAGTAAATCATGCTTTGGGAGCTCGAATCAATAGCAGCGAATTTGGTGCTTTTTCCAAAAGTGAATTTATGCTGACGTATGCGATACATTTACCTTTGTATAAAAAAATAATTTTATCATTTGGGTTGAGTGCCGGCTTAAATAATTTTGGTTTTGATGAAAGTAAGGCTACAGTGCTTGAAATTGGAGATCCAGTTTATAATGCCTACGCATCTGGTAACAATTCTAATAAACTAAATGTAAATTCAGGTGTTTATATCCATAATGATCATTTTTTTATAGGATATTCAGCCAATCAATTACTTCAAAATGATTTGGATGTAGAAAATAAAGATATTGCATTGGGGGATAATAAAATGTTAATACAACACTATATTTTAGGTGGATATAACTTTATTCTTTCTAACGATTTTAAATTGACACCTACAGTATTGTTGAAACAAATCAATCCTAATCCATTAAGTTATGATATAAACCTTACTTTAAATTATCGAAATCAGATTAATTTTGGTTTAGGATATAGAAGTGAAGATGCTGTTACCGCATTATTAGGATTACAGATTAATCATTTTTTAAGAGCAGGTTATGCCTACGATTATTTATTAACAGATATTAAACAAGTTTCAAACGGCAGTCACGAATTGTTCATTGGTCTTACACTATTTTAATTTTAGCATGAATATTTATACTAGATTCTTAATTTTTTCATTTTTCATTTTTCTGCAACAAGTTGCATTCTCACAATTTATATTGCCAAAATTTGAAAAACCTGAGCAATTATTTTTTCTTAATTCAGTGGTTGAAGAAAGTATGCCTTTACCTACAGAAAACGGCGAAAAACTTTATTTTGTAAGAACAGATAACTATAAAATGAAGGGAAGAAGCGTCGGACAAGAAATCTGTTTTTCTAATAGAATAGACGATGGTTGGTTATCTCCTGAAGTAGCATTGAGTGATGTGAACGATAATGGAAATAATGCTGTAATCGGAACTTCAGCAGATGGTAATCGAGTTTACTTATTTAACTCTATTCAATCTAGAAGAAGTTTTGCGAGAGGGATAGCATATACTGAAAAAGATAAGAAAGGCAAATGGAGTAATCTTAAAAAGTTAGATATTCCCGGTTTTGAAGTTGGCCAAGGGTTTTATTCTTTTTATATTAATCCTATGGAAACTATTATTATGTTGAGTATGCCGCCTACAGATACTTCCCTTTATGAAGATTTGTTTGTGAGTTTAAAAGATAAAAATGGAAATTGGGGAAGAGTTATCAATTTAGGTTCTGCAATCAATACACCCAATTACGAGATCACACCTTACATTTCTGATGATGAGAAAACCCTCTATTTTTCTTCTAACGGACACAATGGTTTAGGTGATGCCGATATATTTGTATCCTATAGATTGGATGACAGTTGGACAAATTGGACAATTCCACTAAACTTAGAAGCTCCCATTAATTCTAAAGGGTTTGACGCCTATTTTATTTTAGGAAATAATAGAGAAGTGTATTTTATTAGTAATAGAGGTCAAGAATTAAGTGATATCTATTATACTAAGCAAAAAATGGGTATTAAATATGCTAATAAAAATACTGAAGTTTCAATTCAGGCAAAATTTATAAGCAATACCATTCCTCAAAGAAATGTCAGCTTTCTAGTCTATAATGAAGATAATGATCTAATTGATAGTCTTGTTACCGATAGCCTAGGCATGATTACCTATAAAAAGCAAAATATCTCTGACAATTATACTTTCAAATTATTGCCAAAAGATACTGCAAAATATGTGCATGCAAAATTATATCTAACGAATGATAAACAAGCTTTAATTAGACGATTTAGCACCATACAAACGGGAGTTTATTATGAAGGGGATAGTTTAATATTGACAAATGATGAACTCTATGGTCAGTTTAAGTTTAAAAAACTCCCAATGGCTGAAAATGCCTTGATCATATTGGATGAAAATGGATTTCCTATTGATACGATTTATACAGATAAGGAAGGAATGTTTGTTTATAGAAAATTAATTGGCGACAAAGTATATAATATTGTACCAATTGATATATCAGATGAAGATATGGTTTATGTAGAAATTACGTTAATTGATGATAATTTTATATTGGCAGAAAATACAAAAATGGAAGTAACATCCGAACCAACTATAATTAAAGAAAATCGAATTTATTTTTCATACAATGAATATGAATTAACACAAGATGATTTAACTACACTAAATGAAATTGCAAGGCAACTAAAAATGACTAATCAAAAAATTATAGTAGAAGGTCATACAGACAATAGAGGTTCTGATGCTGCTAATGAACGAATTTCACAATTTAGAGCTAAAAATGCACAGCAATATTTAATTGCTAGAGGAATTAGCCCATCAAGAATTAAAGTAATTGCTTATAGTAAAGATAAACCTATGGCCACCAACGAAACGGATGCAGGAAGAGCTAAAAATAGAAGAGTTGAGGTTTTGTTTTAGAATCATTATTGACCGATTAAAGATATATAATTGAGAAAATAAATGTTTATTTAGAAGGATGTCCCTTGAATTTGTTTTTTAGAAAATGAAGTAAATCCTTAGAGAAACCGAGAAGCTTCAAATCTTTGATTGAACCCCGAACAGTTGTCGGGGCACTCGGGTGCCTGTCCCGCTTTGGCGGAAACCTAGGATTTATAAAATTTTAGAAAAATAAAAATTCAAAGGACGAGTTTTTTTTGTTTCGTTTTTTTCACGGCGAAAAAAATGAAAAAGTAATTTCCGAGAATTAAGCTTATATAAAAGATAATAAGTTTATTATAAAAAATTATCTATTTAATATACCTATTGCCATTGAACTTATAGAATTTTAATAAATAGAAATTAATCTTTTTTTTAATCTTATTCTGGCAATAGGACTTTAGAATAAAAAAGTCATTCCGTTATTATATTCTTAAAAAACGAACTTCTAATATTTGCCTAGTCAATTTTATTACTATCTTGACCCTTCAAAATTTTAGAGGTTATGAAGTTGATTAAAATTGTTTCACTACTTATTATTGTGTTGTTTATCAATGCTTGTAAAGATAAAAAGGATGATCTAAAAATGATTGATCCTGCATTCACTAATTATATTTCAGGCTTTACAGCAGGAGTTATTTCCAAACAATCTACCATAAAAGTACGATTGGCAGAATCCAATAAAAATGCAAAAATAGGAGAAGCTGCTGAAGACGACTTATTTGATTTCAGCCCATCGGTTAAAGGTCAATCGTATTGGATTGATGATAGAACCATTGAATTTAGACCCGAGCAACAATTTCCTTCTTCAACAATTTATGATGTAGCGTTTGATTTAGGTGAAATTATAGAAGTGCCCTCTAAGTTAGCCTCTTTTGAATTTAGGTTTCAAACTTTGAGACAATCTATATTTGTCAATTTTGAAGAAATGCAAGCTTATGATGAAAACAATCTGAAATTGCAAAAGCTAAAAGGAAGTTTTCAAACAACGGATATTGCAAATATTAATGAAATAGAAAAAGTCCTAACAGCTACTCAAGGTGGAAAAGAATTAAAAATTTCTTGGAATTTCTCCCAAGAAAATTACAAGCATCAATTTGTAATTGAAAATGTAGCAAGATCTAAAAATGCTTCTGAGGTTTTATTAGCTTGGAATGGAGAAAGCATTGATTCAGAAGATGAAGGCGTAGAAAAAATTGAAATTCCAGCTTTAGGTGATTTTAAAATCATGAAATTAAGCGTGGATCAAATGCCTGAGCAGAAAATTGCTATTAATTTTTCTGATCCGCTAAATAAAAATCAAAGCCTTGAAGGGTTGATTTACAGCAAAGAAAATGATGATTTTAGATACAGTAGAGAAGGTAATTCTGTTTATTTATATCCTAGAAGTACAATTATAGGAGATAGAACAATAGTCATTAATAAAGAGATAAAAAATAGCTTAGATAAAACGCTAAACAGTGCGAATGATATTGAAAGATTAATCACTTTCGCCTCATTAAAGCCCGAAGTAGCTTTTGTAAGTAAAGGAAATATTTTACCATCTTCTGATGGGTTTAAGTTACCTATCAAAGCAGTTAATTTAAGTGCTGTAAACATTAAAGTAATTAAGATTTTTGAAGAGAATGTAGGTCAATTTCTCCAAGTGAATCAAATTAGTGGAACACAAGAATTAAAGAGAGTTGGTAGAATTGTTTACAAAGAATCTATACAATTAACTGCTGATAAGCCTATTAATTATGCAGTTTGGAATACATTTTCGTTAGATTTAAGTAAGATGATTCAAACTGAGCCTGGCGCTATTTATCGGGTGAGTTTAAGTTTCGATAAATCACAATCTCTTTATCCTTGTTCAGGTGAAAAGGAATTGACTGAAAATACAATTGAGAATAACAAGGAAGACGATTGGTACAATACTCCTGAAAATTATTATTGGGATTACTATGACGAATATGACTATTATTATGATGAAGATTATAGCTATAGTGATAGAGATAACCCTTGTAAAGATTCCTATTACAGCAGAGGAAACCACAAAGCTGAGGTAAATATTTTAGCGAGTAATTTAGGAATAATAGCAAAAAGTGGCAATCAAAATGAATTGCATGTTGCTGTAACAGATATCACTACAACTCAACCAATAAACGGTGTTGAAATTGAAATATACAATTTTCAAAATCAATTGATGGCGAGTGTTCCAACTGATGCAGAAGGAATAGCAGTTATTGAGTTAAAATATAAACCATTTTTATTAGTTGCCAAAAGAGGCACTGAAAGAGGCTATTTACGTTTGGATGACGGCTCGGCGCTTTCATTGAGTATGTTTGATGTGAGTGGAGAGACCAACCAAGCAGGCGTAAAGGGTTTTATTTATGGTGAGAGAGGAGTATGGAGACCTGGAGATTCCTTGTATTTATCTTTTATTTTAGAAGATAAAAATAAAGTTTTACCACAAAACTATCCTGTTGTTGCAGAATTGTATTCTCCCGATCAGCAGTTATATACTAGAATTGTAAGATCTAATGGTTTAAACGGATTTTATGATTTTAGTACTTCCACTTCTCAAGATGCACCAACCGGAAATTGGGAACTAAAAGTAAAAGTGGGGAATAGCATTTTTTATAAAGCAATTAAAATCGAGGCAATTAAACCCAATCGCCTTAAAATTAATATTGATTTTGGTAATGAAATCATAACTCAACAGAATAGCAGAGCCAATCTTTCTGCTAAATGGTTGCATGGTGCAGATGCTTCGAATCTACGAGCAATGGTAGAAATGAATTTATCAAGTGGATTCACATCATTTAAAAAGTATCCTGATTATCAATTTGATGATCCCAGTAGAAAGTTTGAGACTGATGAAAAAGTAGTTTTTGAAGGGAATTTAGATGGAGTTGGGGAAACTTCTTTTATTCCTGATATTAAAGTTGGAAGCAATGCCCCAGGTATGTTGAAAGCCAACTTTAAAACGAGAGTTTTTGAGAAAGGTGGTGATTTTAGTATTGATAGATTTACGGTTTCTTATTCACCTTACAATTCTTATGTGGGAGTTAAAATTCCAAAGGGAGAAGGTTGGAATGGAGCGTTGTATTCCAATGAAAATACGTTGATTCCAATTGTTACTGTCGATGAAAATGGAAAAGCTGTTAACAGAGAAAATTTAAAAATTGAGATTTATGAAATCAATTGGAGATGGTGGTGGGAAAGAGGCGAAGGCGATGAATTGGCAAGCTACGTAGAAAATGAAAGCAGAAATCTAATAAAAACAGATTATGTGAGTACCATCAATGGAAAAGTAATGTATCAAATGAATTTTGGTGAAAATTTGTGGGGTAGAAAATTGATTCGAATTACTGATCCTGTTTCAGGACATAGCACTGGAGCTACGTTTTATTTATCCTACAAAGGTTGGTGGAACAACTCGGGAAGTAACAACCCTGGTGGAGCTGAAATGTTAACTTTTACAACTGATAAAGAAGTGTATACAGTTGGTGATCAAATAAAATTAAACTTGCCTGAAATTTCAGAAGGTAGAGTTTTAGTAAGTTTAGAGTCAGGTTCAAAAATTATTAAATCATTTTGGAAAGATGCATCAGATTTAAAAAATGGAATCAGCTTTGAAGCAGAAGAAGGAATGGCGCCTAACATTTATGCACATTTAACTTTAATTCAACCACATGCAAGTACAGCAAACGATTTGCCGATAAGAATGTATGGGATTCAAAATATTTCCATTGAAGCGCCAAATACACATTTATTGCCTGTTTTAAAAATGCCTGATGAATTACAACCGGAGCAAGAAGTTAAATTATCGGTAGCAGAAAAAGACGGTAAGGCAATGACTTACACAATTGCTGTTGTAGATGAGGGTTTGCTAGATTTAACGCGTTTTAAAACTCCTAATCCATGGGATTATTTTTACAGAAGAGAAGCCTTAGGTATTAAAACTTGGGACATGTATGAATATGTAATGGGTGCATATAGTGGCGAATTCTCAGGATTATTAGCAATTGGTGGTGATGATGCTTTGAATCCTGGTGAAGGAAATAAAGCCAATCGTTTTGAGCCAGTTGTGCGTTTTATGGGACCATTCGAATTGAAAAAAGGAGCTGAAAATAAGCACAGTTTTAATATGCCAAATTATGTAGGATCTGTTAGAACAATGGTGATAGCAGGCAATAATGGCGCTTATGGATCTATTGAAAAGACAACTGCCGTGAAAAAACCTTTGATGGTTTTAGCTACTTTACCTAGAGTGGTAAGTCCTTCTGAAAGTTTAAAATTGCCTGTTACTGTTTTTGCTATGGATAAAAATATTACCAAAGTAGAAGTAGAGTTGGAGGCAAATGATTTATTTACCATAGTCGGAGAAAGTAAAAAAACTATCACTTTTAATAAAGTGGGTGATCAAATTGTATTTTTTGACATTAAAGTAAAAGAGAAAATAGGAGTAGGTAAGGTAAATGTAAAAGTGAGTGGTAATGGGAAAACTGCTTCTAATGCTATCGAAATTGGAGTTAGGTTGCCTAATCCTGAGATTAGTAAAGTGACTTCTATTGCCATTGATCCGGGTAAAAACTGGGAAATGGATTACAGTCCTTTTGGGATTAATGGAACAAATAAAGGGGTAGTAGAGGTTTCTGCATTACCACCTTTAAATTTAGAGCAACGAATGAAGTATTTAATTAGATATCCTTATGGATGTATTGAACAAACTACTTCAACTGTATTTCCGCAATTGTATTTATCAGACCTATTAGATATTAGCAATGAAAGAAAGGACGAAATTCAAAAAAATGTGACTGCGGCATTAGATAAGTTTAAAAGCTTTCAATTGACTAATGGAGCATTTGCTTATTGGCCTGGCGACGCTGAAATTAGCGATTGGGGAACCAACTACGTAGGACATTTTATGATTGAAGCTAAGTCTAAAGGTTATGCTTTACCAAATACCATGTTTAAGGATTGGCTAGCCTACCAGCAAAAAGCAGCTAATGCATGGAGTCCTATTAGCTTTAAGGATAACAAGAATTACTATTATGGACGAAGCCATGAATTAAATCAATCTTATCGATTATATACCTTGGCATTAGCAGGAAAAGCGGTTATGGGCGCGATGAACAGAATGCGTGAAAACAAAAATTTGACAGAGATTACAAAATGGAGATTAGCTGCTGCATATATTCTAGCAGGTCAAAAGAATGTGGCGGAAAAAATCGTCAATTCACTTTCTACGGAAGTGGAGCCTTACAAAGAATTGAGCTATACTTACGGAAGTGACACACGTGACAAAGCAATGATTTTAGAGACTCTAATTTTGTTAGATCAAAAATCAAAAACGAAAGGATTGTTAGATGATATTTCTGCAGAATTAAGTTCAGATAGATGGATGAGTACTCAAACAACTGCTTATAGTTTAATGGCAATTGCCAAATTTGTAAAAACTCAAGGTGATGATAAATCAATGAATTATACATTGATAGTTAATGGAAAGAGCAACTCTATTAAAACTGAAAAAACTATTGAGCAGACTGTATTACCATTAAAATCTAGCAATAAACTAAGTATTAAAAATAATGGAGATAAAACCTTATTTATTCAGCTTCAATTAAGTGGAGTGCCTATTACTTCTGAACAAATTGATGAAAGTAATAATTTACAAATGGAAGTTCGTTATTTAAGTATGGAGGGTAACGCTATTGATCCTTCTAGTTTAAATCAAGGTGTTGATTTTATGGCAGAAGTAAAAATTACCAATGCTGGAGGCAGTAATAGAGATTATAAAAATATGGCCTTAAATCAATTATTTCCATCGGGTTGGGAAATTAGAAATTTAAGAATGGATGATGGAACATCCACTTTAATTAAGGATATTCCTACCTATCAAGATATTAGAGACGATAGAGTTTATACTTTCTTTGATTTACCACGCAACAGCAGTAAAACATTTAGAATTTTATTGAATGCAGCGTATTTGGGTGACTTCTATTTGCCTGCAGTAGAATGTAGTGCAATGTATGATAATACAATAAATGCTGTAAAAAGTGGAAAATGGATTAAAGTAGTTAAAACAGGAGAATAATTTGAAAATTAAAATTAAAAAATGACAACCAACCGCTTAGAAGCATTTAGTGATGGAGTTTTAGCCATAATAATAACCATAATGGTTTTAGAATTTGAAGCTCCAGAAGAAGCTACTTTTAAAGCTTTGATTCCAATTATACCAGTTGCTGTAAGTTATTTATTCAGTTTTATTTATGTTGGAATTTATTGGAACAATCACCATCATTTATTTCAAATTACTGAAAAGGTAAATGGAAAAATCTTGTGGGCAAATCTACTTTTGTTGTTTTGTTTGTCACTAATACCCTTTACTACTTCATGGATGGGCAAAAATTATGAATCTACTGCCACAGTTATTTTATATGGTATTAATTTATTGATTTGTGCTCTTGCCTATTTTATTTTACAAAAGCAGATATTAGATTTTCATAATGAAGATTTTAAACTTCGATTGGCTGTAGGAAAGGATATAAAAGGAAAAGTATCTGTTGTTTTTTATTTATTAGGAATAGGGTTAGCCTTTTGGAACAGTTGGATCGCTATCTTTATCTATATTATCGTAGCAGTTTTATGGTTTATTCCCGATCAAAGAATTGAAAAAAATATCTGATTATTAAATAAATAACATGAAAAATATTTCTCTTTCATTATTGCTCATTTCTTGTATTATAATTTCTTGCAACAATAAAACATCCAAACAAGATAATCCTATCCCTGATGCTTTCAATGAGGACTCTAAATTTAGTTATTCCTCAAGATGGAGCAGTGATGTTATTCAACAATTATTTGATGAAGCATTAGATGAAAATGAAAAATTAAATGATTTAAACGAGCGAATACTACGAATTGAAAAGCAAAAGGATGATAGTTTAAAGATGATCAATCAGTATATTAATAATAATTCAGTCTATTGGAATTCTGTCAAAAATTACTATTCAAATTTGACCGATACCGTTTTGATAATGCAAACTAAAACACTTTTTGATAGCTTAGAAAACGAATATAATGTTAGAATGTCCGGTACATTTAACAACTTAGATAAGTTAAGAAAATCAACTAATGACTTAAACGATCAACATATATTATTAAAATTAAATACAGTGAAGTCTATCATGATTGATTATCAAAATAAGACTAAACCTTCCATTTTAGTGATTGATCAATTAACCAAAGATTATGATCAGCTTATAAAAGAAACCGAAATGTGGATTGAAAATATAAAATAATAAATCCTTTATTTTAAACAAAATTCATACTTATTTTTACAGCGATGAATTGGATAAAAAGGAATAAAATTAAGGTAGGAGCTTTCATAATTATCCTATTGATATTCTTTTTAATACCAATACCTAAACCATTATTTGATTCTTCGTATAGCACTGTTTTAGAAGACCAAAAAGGGAATTTATTATCTGCAAGAATAGCAGATGATGGTCAATGGCGTTTTCCTGAAAGTGATACCATTACCGACAAGTTTAATATTTGCATTCGTTATTTTGAAGATGAATATTTTTATTACCATCCGGGTTTTAATCCAGTTTCTATGTTTAGAGCTGCTCGACAAAATTGGAAAGCTGATAAAATTGTGAGTGGTGGAAGTACATTGACCATGCAATTGGTTCGTTTAGCACGAAATAACCAAGATAGAACTTTTACACAAAAACTCATAGAATTATTCTGGGCATTGAGAACAGAATTTCGTTATTCAAAAGATGAAATTCTAACAATGTATGCAGCTCATGCTCCTTTTGGTGGCAATGTAGTTGGCATTGAAGCAGCTTCTTGGCGGTATTACAACCGTCCACCACACCAACTCTCTTGGGGAGAAATGGCAACTTTAGCTGTTTTGCCCAATGCGCCTTCATTAATTTATCCTGGTAAAAATCATCAATTATTATTAGAAAAAAGGAATAGATTGCTACAAAAATTAACTGATAATGATGTAATTGATAGTACTACCGCTTATTTAGCCATGCAAGAGTCATTGCCTGAAAAACCACATCAATTACCTCAAACAGCGCAGCATTTGATGAATAGAGCTATCTCTGATGGAAAAAATGGAAAAAGAATTCAAACAACCATCAATAATCGTATTCAAAATAGCATCAATGAAATTGTAAAAAGGAATTATAATTATCTTAAAAAGAATGAGATATATAACTTAGCAGTTTTAGTAATTGACAATAAAAAGAATCAGGTAATATCATACGTTGGTAATACGGATGGAAATGGCGCAGATCATGGTCATAAAGTAGATGTAATTATGGCAAATAGAAGCACAGGCAGTTTACTAAAACCTTTTTTGTATGGATTAGCTTGGCAAGATGGAATAATATTACCACATACTTTGCTAGCGGATATTCCAACTAATTTTGCATCCTATTCTCCAAAGAATTTTGATAAAACTTATGATGGAGCATGTGCTGCCGATCAAGCATTGATTCGTTCGTTGAATATTCCTGCCGTCAGGTTGTTACAAGAATACGGAGTAGATCGATTTTATGATCAATTGACTAAGTTTCCAATGAAAAACATTAATAGAGGATCTTCCTATTATGGGCTTTCTATCATTTTGGGTGGAGCCGAATCTTCTTTATGGGAAATGTGCACAGCTTATAAAGGGCTTTCAGAAAGTTTAAGGAATTTGGATCAACGAAACTATCAATATGATACTTATGATTATAGTTATCCTAATTTTGATTCTAATTCTAAAAATAAATCAGTAAAAGAAATTCAAAGTCCTGCTATTAAAGGAGCTGCTACATGGCAGTTAGTGGAAAGCTTAAGTCAACTAACGAGACCTGGATTGGAAAAATCATGGGAAAACTATGCAACAAGTAAGAAAATAGCTTGGAAAACAGGAACTAGTTTTGGTTTTAGAGATGCTTGGTCTATTGGTATTTGTCCTGAATATACTATAGGAGTTTGGGTTGGAAACGCAGATGGAGAAGGCAGACCTGGGTTAACAGGAATCAATGTAGCTGCTCCAATTTTGTTTCAAGTGTTTCAAAAGTTGGGTAAAACTTCTTGGTATAACAAGCCATTGGATGAATTATATACGATAGAAACGTGCCACCAAAGCGGTTATCGAAAAGGATTAAATTGTATAGATATAGATACCATTTATGCTTCCAAAAATGGCATAAAATCGTCTTTATGTCCTTATCATCAAAGTGTTCAATTGAATAAAGAAGAGACGTTAAGAGTCAACAGTAATTGTTATGAAGTAGCCAATATGGTAACGAAATCATATTTAGTGCTGCCGCCATTGATGGAATGGTTTTACAAGCAAAAAGAACCGTCTTATCAAACTTTGCCTCCTTTTATGAAAAATTGTAATGAGGAAAGTATTCAAATGATGGAATTGATTAGTCCTGAATCAACTGAAAGTATTCTAATTCCTGTAGAACTAAATGGGACAAAAGGGAGATTAGCAGTAGAAGTCGCACATCGATTAAATGATGCCATTTTATTTTGGCATTTGGATGATGATTTTATAGGAGCCACCAAAGAAATTCATCAAATGGAACTGGCTCCTGAAATAGGGAAACATCAACTTACTTTAGTTGATCAATTTGGAAATAGGCTACTTACAAAATTTGAAGTGGTAGGTAGATGATTTTAATAATCAATTATATATGATTAATTTAGAGATCTTAAAATTTGAATCTTTAGAAATTAATAATCAGCAACATACAATAAATTAATGATTAACACGACCAACTGTCAAATAAAAGAAATATCGGCTCATAAAGTAGGAAATAAAGCCAATGAAGAAGAGCTGATATTATCAGAAAATACGCTTAATGTAGAAGATGAAACACTTTTAGGTTTATTAAAACAGTATTTTCTTAAACCATTTACTACAGAAGAGTTTTACAATTTCACTTTTTCAAATGGTGAGTTTGAATTAAATCCTATGTATTCTTATGCTACTTCCATTTTTGAAGGCGGTATTTCATTTCATGAAAATTCTAAAAAAATAGCTCAGTATCTTTTTGATGTTTCAAATCACCCAAATATCAATTCAGGAGATCTTTTTATTGTAAAATTTAATAATATTCGATTAAATGATCAAGAAGTAGAAGTGATTGGCATTTTTAAATCGGAGAATAAACAATCATTTATTCAATTGAGTGGAGAAGGAGAGGAGATTGAAATCGATTACGATAGCGGAATTAATGTAGATAAATTAGACAAAGGATGTTTGATTTTTAATAGAGATAAAAACGAAGGTTACAGAGTTAGTATTATTGATAAAGCCAACAAATCTGCTGAAGCGCATTATTGGAAAGATTTATTTCTAAATTTAAAACCATGTAGCGATGCTTTTCATCATACCAAAGCATTTTTAGACATCACTAAGAATTATGTAACCAAGCAGTTTTCAGAAGAATTTGATATTGATAAAACAGATAAGATTGATTTGCTCAACCGATCAGTAGACTATTTTAAAAATAGAGAAGCTTTTGATAAAGAAGAATTTGAAGATGCAGTATTGCAAGATGAGAAAGTAATCTCTTCATTTAGAAGTTTTGATAGCAGTTACAGAGAAGAACATGAAATGCCTGTCATTGACCAATTTGATATCTCCAACCAAGCAGTAAAAAAACAACAAAGGTTATTTAAGAGCGTTTTAAAATTAGATAAAAATTTTCATGTCTATATCCATGGAGATAAGGAGCTTATAGAAAAAGGTGTGGATGGCGACGGAAGGAAATTCTACAAAATTTATTACGAGAAGGAAGATTAAAAACAATTGACAATTTTACAATTGATAATGTTTGCCTGCGGCGATTCTTTTGAGTTTAAAAAACGTTATTAGACTTTAGCGTGGCTCATCTCTAAAATAGGCTAAGGTCTAACGTCTTTTCAATTATTAATGTTTGCCTGCGGCGATTCTTTTGAGTTTATAAATATGTTCTTAGTTTTTTTGTTCTTCTCAATTGGCTCAAAATATATTATGTTTTGGTTATGGTGAATGTGGAAGCAATCTAGAAGCTGAAGCGCGTTTAAAGAGCAGAAGAGTTTATAATATGAACAAGGAATTTAAAGAAATTACTGCTAATTCTAATATACAGATTTCTCCAAATCCTGTTAAAAACATTCTTATTTTGAATATTGAAAATATTAATAAAGAAAGTCAAAATTCAATAAAAGTAAGTAATTTGCAAGGGCAGACTGTTTTTGAACAAACTTTTAATGGAAACTCTAATCAATTAAATTTGTCAGAATTAAAAAATGGGGTGTATCTTTATGAAGTGATTTCTAATGGAGAAAACTTCGGAAATGGAAAAGTAGTAATACAACACTAATGGAAAAATTAATTAAATATTTTATAATTTTTATAACTATAAATTTAGGGATGAAGGTTGAGCTTATGGCTCAACCTTCTTTTTCTATAGATTCTTCTTTTACTCCATTTTTGGATTTTACTATGCTTGAAGTTTTTGGAGGAGGAAGAGTTAATGATGTATGGGAAAATCCTAATAATGGACAAATTTATTTAGCTGGAGAATTTAATCGCTCATATAATGGTAAAGATTTTTATGGGAATGTATGTTATAAACCTAGTGGTTCACTTTGCTATAATTACAATGGAAAATTTGGTACTGATATATCAAAAATTTTTCCAATTAGCGACTCTATATTAGTAGTTACGAAATCTCTTGGTTTTCTTTTACAAGTAGATTATAATGGAACTGTGAAAAATATGTCATGGAAATGGAATTTATTTAAAACTGTACCTTGTAAAAGAGGTATTTCTCCTTACTTCTATGAAGATGGCTCTGTTTTAATGGCAAATGGTAAAGGTAGTTCCACTTTTGGTTGTAGTCCTATTAATTTACCTGATACTTTCCCTCATTCATATATTGTTAAGGTAAATCCCCAAGGATTCTATGATAGCACCTTTAAACATACCATGAATTATCAACCTGAGGGTTTTATTTCTTATGATAGCAATCGAATTTTTGTATATGGATTAAATCATAAATTCACGCAATATGATGGTTATACAATAAATGGTTTATGCCGTATTTTTTTGAATGGGGATTTAGATACTACTTTTGAAAATCCTATACTCCCAAATAACAACGGTTATGGAGTAGAGTCAATCGAGAAAAATGGTAAATTTTTTATAATTGGCAAATTTAACCTGAAAGATTACCCGGGGGTAGATTTTACAGTAGCTCGTTTTAATCCCAATGGTTCTTTAGATACTACTTTTATGAATTTTAATGCAGCCGAAGATTCTACTTCCAGCCCATACTATGGAGCCGGCAGCATTACCAAAACAGAAGATAATGGGTATTTAATTAGTGGAACTTTTAATAAATATCAAGGTTATGCCAAAAATGGTTTAGTCAAAGTAGATTCAAATGGAAAAATAGAACCGCAATTTTTTAATAATTTTATAGGTCCTGATAGTTCTATTACTAGATTTGGAACTCCTTATATTAAGAATATTGTACGCTCTATTAACGGTGGTTATTATGTATTTGGTAATTTTAAATATTGGAATGGTCAACCTTCTCAACCCATTATTAAAATTCATGGTTTGAATACGAGTGTTGGTTTAGATGATAAAAAATTGACTACAAAAACTCAATATCTCAATACTATTTACCCTAATCCTACTAATGCTATCATCAACTTAGAATGGTTGCCTAATCAGAAAGTCAATCAGATAAGTATGTATGATTTACAAGGTCGTTTAATAAAAAGTTATACCAATAAAGTGAATCAGATAAATCTAGAGTCAATCGAAAATGGCATTTACTTTTTAAAAGTTTTTGGAGAAGAAGGGGTTGAGGTGAGGAAAATTGTGAAGAATTAATTATTAATTGTAAATGGTTAATTATTAATTGTTAATGTTTACCTGGAGCGATTCTTTTGAGTTTATAAATATGTTCTTAGTTTTTTCGATCTTCTCAATTGGCTCAAAATATATTGTGTTTTGGTTATGGAGAATGTGGCACCAATCTAGAATCCGAAGCACGTTTAAAAAGCAGAAGAGTGTATAATATGAATAAAGAGTTTGAAGAGATTGCTACTAATTCAAATGTGAAAATTTCACCCAATCCTGTTAAATCTATCCTTACTGTTAATTTAAATGATATTTCGAAAGAAGGAAATAATTTAATAAAAATTACAAACTTACAGGGACAGACCGTATTTGAAAAAAGCTTTGCAGGCAACTTCAATCAATTTAAAGTCGATCATTTAAAAAATGGGGTGTATCTTTACGAAGTAACTAACAATCGCAATAGTCTTGCCAAGGGGAAATTAATTGTGAAACACTAATGATTAAATCAAAAAACTATATTATAATATTGCTTTTATTATCAATTGGATTAAGGACTGAGCTATTTGCTCAGTCCTTTTCTATTGATTCAACTTTTCAATGTCAAGTAGATCTTTTACAAGGTGCATTTATTTATAAGGGAACAGTATCAGATTTATATGAAGATACTTCTAATGGAAATATTTATGTAGTTGGAGATTTCCAAACTAATTATCAACAACAACCCTATTATGATCATATTGGTTTAAAAATTGATGGTTCTTATAACTCCGTACTTAAAGGTTCTGGTGCTCTTACAGGTCCTTTTTATAAAATACACTTATATAATGACACTACTTTACTGCTTATTGAATCTGGTAATTATATTCCTTTAAATTTTAAAGGAAATGTAGTCCAATGGTATAGAGTTTTACAACAAAGAAAAACTGTTCCTTGTGCAGTAGGAATTGAGCCATATGTCTTCAAAGATAATTCAATTTTAATAGCAAATAGCAAAGGCTCAACTAATTATTGCAACCCTAAATATATGGGTGATACCTTACCTCATCAATATATTGTAAAAGTGGATCCTCAGGGAATTTATGATAGCACTTTTAATCATAGTATGAATTTTAGTCCAACTGGTTTTTATCCTTACGACAGCAACCATATTTTAATTTACGGATTGCCAAGAAGTTTTACGATTTACGATGGAGATACCATTAATGGTTTATGCCGTACAGATTTGAATGGGAATATTGATACTACATTTAAAAGTAATTTTAATCCAGGTAATGGAGGACTTTATCCGGCCTTGGTACAAAAAGATGGTAAGATTTTGATAAAAGGCACTTTCCAATTGCAAAATTATCCAGGGCAATGGTTTTCTTTAATTCGTTTGAATATCAACGGTTCTTTGGATACTACTTTTTTGAATTTTGATAGTCCAATTGATAGCACATTAATAGATGGAGCCCAAGTAAATTCAGTAGTAATGACCGAAGATAATGGCTATTTAGTCTCAGGTCATTTTAATAAATACCAAGGGTTCATAAAAAATGGCTTGGCAAAGATAGATTCTACAGGAAAAGTAGAACCTCAATATTTTACGTCTCGCGGTCCTGATAGCTCGATAACTAGATTCGGGAGTGCAGGTGTATTGAAAATTATTCCTTCACAACTTGGGGGTTATTATTTGTTGGGCACTTGGAAATATTGGAATGGTCAACCCTCCCAACCTATTATTAAAATTCACGGTTTGAATACGAGTGTTGGTTTAGATGATAAAAATCTCCATAAAAAGACTCAATATCTCAATACTATTTACCCTACTCCTACTAATACTATAATCAACTTAGAATGGTTACCCAATCAGAAAATTAATCAAATTAGTTTGTTTGATTTACAAGGTCGTTTAATAAAAAATTATTGAGTTACACACTTAGCGTCTGTTTTATTTGATAGTGATAAATTGGTTTGCTTTGGACCATTCTGTTGATTGTTTTATGAAAAATATTGGTTTTAAATTGTGAGCGGTTAATCCTAAAGCAAAATTCATCAAAATATGCTTGTATATGCCATTTACTTACATGAGTTGGTATTGCTCTGAGCCATGATTTAACTTGCATAATTATAATGTGTAATTCTTTGAAATTTGCTCCATTATTACTTTGGATTTGTTCAATATTATACTTTTCTTTTAAAGGTTCATAACCTCTCCATTTATCTGTTACTATTTTAGCAGAAGTACTAATATGTTCTTCAAAAATTGGAGTCAATGATTTTGCAGAATAATCAGGAATTGATTGAATATATACTCTCTTTATTTTGTTGTTATCAGTTAATTCAACTGCAATTACAGCTTTTTTCTTTTTCGTATCATAACTTCTTCCTTGTTTCCCTTCTTCTTTTCCTCCTACAGTAAACTCATCCACATGAATTATTTTATCTAAAGGGTATTTTTGGCTACTTTTCATTGATTTTCGTACTTTTTGCATAAAATACCATGCTGTTCCTTGGCGAATACTAAATCGTTTACCCATTTGTATACTTGAAACACTTTTACTACTTGTACTCATTTCAAATACAACACAAAATGCTTTTTGTAACCCAAATTTAACTTTGTGAAAAAGCGTGTTGGCTGTGGCACTTTCTACATGATTACATGCATAACAATGATAATTATAGCCTGCTTTTTCACAACCTTTTGTATGTCCGCATTTACTACAAGTAAATCCATCCTGCCATTTTATTTTAGCCAAATAGGCTTTACAAGCTTCATCATTTGGAAGTTCTTTTATAAAGTTTAGGATATCTTGTCCTTTGAATTGTTCCATAATCGCAATTTTAAAGGGATAAACATACAGAAATTAAATGACTAACTCAAAAAAATTATTTCAATAAAGTGAATCAGATAAATCTAGAGTCCATTGAAAATGGCATTTACTTTTTAAAAGTTTTTGGAGAAGTAGGGGTTGAAGTGAGGAAAATTGTTAAGAATTAATTATTAATTGTAAATGGTTAATTATTAATTGTTAATGTTTACCTGCGGCGATTCTTTTGAGTTTATAAATATGTTCTTAGTTTTTTCGCTCTTCTCAATTGGCTCAAAATATATTGTGTTTTGGTTATGGTGAATGTGGAAGCAATTTAGAAGCTGAAGCGCGTATAAAGAGCAGAAGAAGTGAGGAAAATTGTTAAGAATTAAGATGCAAGATTTTAGACATTAGACCTTAGATACGCTAAAGTCTAAGGTCTAACGTCTTTTCAATTGTTAATAATCGTATTGACTGGAGCGATTCTTTTGAGTTTATAAATATGTTCTTAGTTTTTTCGCTCTTCTCAATTGGCTCAAAATATATTATGTTTTGGTTATGGTGAATGTGGAATCAATCTGAAATCTGAAGCACGTATAAAAAGTAGAAGAGTCTATACGATGAACAAAGAATTTGAGGAAATTACGACTTCTTCTAACGTGAAAATTTCTCCTAATCCTGTTAAAAGATTGCTTACGGTAACTATTGAAAATAGTCATACAGATAGCGAAAAATCAATAAAAATTAGCAATTTGCAAGGGCAGACTGTTTTTGAAAGCACCTTCATGGGAAATAATTATCAACTTAAAGTCGATCATTTAAAAAATGGGGTGTATCTTTATGAGGTATTCTCAAATGGAGAAAGTCTTGCTAAGGATAAAATCATTATACAACATTGATGAAACATTATATTAAATATTTCATATTTATCATTGTTATTCATTTAGGAATGAAGGTTGAGCTTATGGCTCAACCTTCTTTTTCTATAGATTCTTCTTTTACTCCATTTTTGGATTTTACTATGTTAGAAGTTTTTGGAGGAGGAAGGGTTAATGATGTATGGGAAAATCCTAAAAATGGACAAATTTATTTAGCAGGTGGATTTAATCGTTCTTATAATGGTAAAGGTTTTTATGGGAATGTATGTTACAAACCTAGTGGTTCACTTTGCTATAATTATAATGGAAAATTTGGTACTGACTTATCAAAAATTTTTCCTATCAGCGATTCTATTTTAGTAGTTACTAAATCTTCTTTTCTATTACAAGTTGATTACAATGGTAATCCAAGAAATTTAAATTGGCAATGGAATTTATTCAACAGCGTTCCTTGTAAATTTGGAATTGAACCTTACTTCTATAAGGATGGTTCTACTTTAATAGCTAATTATCAAAGTGGCTCCGCTACTGGTTGTGAACCAATCTATTATAATGATACATTCCCACATCAATACATTGTAAAAGTAGATCCTCAAGGAATTTATGATAGCACTTTTCAACATACTATGAATTATCAACCTGAGGGTTTTATTTCTTATGATAGCAATCGAATTTTTATATATGGATTAAATCATAAATTCACGCAATATGATGGTTATACCATCAATGGGTTATGTCGTATTTTTTTGAATGGGGATTTAGATACTACATTTGGAAATCCTATACTCCCAACCAACAACGGTTATGGAGTAGAGTCAATCGAGAAAAATGGTAAATTTTTTATAATTGGCAAATTTAACCTGAAAGATTATCCTGGGGTAGATTTTACAGTAGCGCGATTTAATCCCAATGGCAAATTAGATACAACTTTTATGAATTTTAATGCAGCTGAAGATACTACTTCCAATCCCTATTTTGGAGCACAAAGTATTACTAAAACAGAGGATAGTGGGTATTTAGTCTCAGGTACATTTAATAAATATCAAGGATATGTCAAAAATGGTTTAGTTAAAGTAGATTCAAATGGAAAAATAGAACCTCAGTATTTTAACAATTTCATTGGCCCTGATAGCTCAATAACTAGATTTGGATTGGCAGGTATTAAAAATATTGTAAAAAGTATTAATGGAGGCTACTATGTGTATGGCAATTTTAAATATTGGAATGGTCAACCATCTCAACCTATTATTAAAATTCACGGTTTGTATACGAGTGTTGGTTTAGATGATAAAAATCTCCATAAAAAGACTCAATATCTCAATACTATTTACCCTAATCCTACTAATGCTATAATCAACTTAGAATGGTTACCTAATCAGAAAATAAATCAGATAAGCATATATGATTTACAAGGTGGTTTAATTAAAAGTTACACCAATAAAGTGAATCAAATTAATCTAGAGTCCATTGAAAATAGCATTTACTTTTTAAAAGTTTTTGGAGAAGAAGGGGTTGAAGTCAGGAAAATTGTTAAGAATTAATTATTAATTGTAAATGGTTAATTATTAATTGTTAATGTTTGCCTGCGGCGATTCTTTCGAGTTTATAAATATGTTCTTAGTTTTTTTGTTCTTCTCAATTGGCTCAAAATATATTGTGTTTTGGTTATGGTGAATGTGGAAACAATTTAGAAGTTGAAGCGCGTTTAAAAAGCAGAAGAGTGTATAATATGAACAAGGAATTTAAAGAAATTATTGCTAATTCTAATATACAGATTTCTCCAAATCCTGTTAAAAACATTCTTACTTTGAATATTGAAAATATTAATAAAGAAAGTCAAAATTCAATAAAAGTAAGTAATTTGCAAGGGCAGACTGTTTTTGAACAAACTTTTATTGGAAACTCTAATCAATTAAATTTGTCAGAATTAAAAAATGGGGTGTATCTTTATGAGGTATTCTCTAATGGTGAAAACCTTGCTAAGGATAAAATTATTATACAACATTGATGAAAAATTATATTAGTTATTTCATAATTATCATTGTTATTCATTTAGGAATGAAGGTTGAGCTCTCTGCTCAACCTTCATTTTCTATTGACTCTTCATTCACTCCATTTTTAGATTTTACGGTTCATACAAGTTTTGGGGGGGGGGTCATTGGTGATTTATGGGAAAACTCTAAAAATGGCAACATCTATCTAACTGGCTCATTTAATCGTTCATTTAATGGAGTAGGTTTTCGAGGCAATGTATGTTATACCGCTACAGGTTCTCTTTGCTATAATTATAAGGGAGAATTTGGAACTGATTTAGCAAGAATTTTTCCAATTAACGATTCTATTTTAGTAGTAACTAAATCTCTTGGTTTTCTTCTACAAGTAGATTACAATGGGACAGTAAAAAATATGTCGTGGAAATGGAATCTATTTAAAAGTGTTCCTTGTAAAATGGGTATTTATCCTTATTTTTTCAAAGATGGATCTGCTTTAATGGCAAATAGTTATAGTCAAAACATTCCATCAGCCTGTTTTCCAATAAATGGTACTGACACATTTCCTCATTCTTACATTGTTAAAGTAGATCCTCAAGGAATTTATGATAGTACATTTAATCATACTATGAATGATTATCCTACAGGTTTTTTTCCTTATGATAGTAATCAAATCTTAATTTATGGTTTACCTAGAAGGTTTACTATTTATGATGGAATAACTATCAATGGTTTGTGCCGAACCGATTTGAATGGGAATATTGATACTACATTTAAAAGTATTTTTAATCCTGGTAATGGAGGTTTTTACCCTGCCTTAGTGCAAAAAGATGGTAAAATTTTAATAAAAGGCACATTTCAATTAAAGAATTTCCCAAACCAATGGTTTAGTATGGTTCGCTTAAACTCAAATGGAACTTTAGATACAACTTTTATGAATTTTGATAGTCCAATAGATAGTACATTAATAGATGGAGCTCAAGTGAGTTCAATTGTTAGGACACCAGATAATGGTTATTTAGTTTCAGGATATTTCAATAAATACCAAGGTTTTGTCAAAAATGGGTTGGCAAAAATAGATTCAACAGGTAAAATTGAGCCTCAATATTTTACATCAATTGGTCCAGATAGTTCTATTACTCCATTTGGTAGCCCTGGTGTTTTTAAAATAGTTCCTTCTATAAATGGTGGGTATTATTTGGTGGGCAATTGGAAATATTGGGATGGTCAACCATCACAACCCATTATTAAAATTCACGGTTTGAATACGGCTGTGGGTTTAGATGATAAATATCTTCCTACAAAAACACAATACCTCAATACTATTTACCCTAATCCTACTAATGCTATCATCAACTTAGAATGGTTGCCTAATCAGAAAGTCAATCAGATAAGTATGTATGATTTACAAGGTCGTTTAATAAAAAATTATTCCAATAAAGTGAATCAGATAAATCTAGAGTCCATTGAAAGTGGGATTTACTTTTTAAAAGTTTTTGGAGAAGAAGGGGTTGAAGTCAGGAAAATTGTTAAGAATTAATTATTAATTGTAAATGGTTAATTATTAATTGTTAATGTTTGCCTGCGGCGATTCTTTCGAGTTTATAAATATGTTCTTAGTTTTTTTGTTCTTCTCAATTGGCTCAAAATATATTGTGTTTTGGTTATGGTGAATGTGGAAACAATTTAGAAGTTGAAGCGCGTTTAAAAAGCAGAAGAGTGTATAATATGAACAAGGAATTTAAAGAAATTATTGCTAATTCTAATATACAGATTTCTCCAAATCCTGTTAAAAACATTCTTACTTTGAATATTGAAAATATTAATAAAGAAAGTCAAAATTCAATAAAAGTAAGTAATTTGCAAGGGCAGACTGTTTTTGAACAAACTTTTAATGGAAACTCTAATCAATTAAATTTGTCAGAATTAAAAAATGGGGTGTATCTTTATGAAGTGATTTCTAATGGAGAAAACCTCGGAAATGGAAAAGTAGTAATACAACACTAATGGAAAAATTAATTAAATATTTTATAATTTTTATAACTATAAATTTAGGGATGAAGGTTGAGCTTATGGCTCAACCTTCTTTTTCTATAGATTCTTCTTTTACTTCTTTTTTGGATTTTACTATGCTTGAAGTTTTTGGAGGAGGAAGGGTTAATGATGTATGGGAAAATCCTAATAATGGACAAATTTATTTAGCTGGAGAATTTAATCGCTCATATAATGGTAAAAAATATGATGGAAATGTTTGTTATACCTCCAATGGATATATTTGTTACAATTATGATGGAAGTTCAGGTACTAATTTGGGGAGAATTTTTCCAATTAGTGATACAATTTTAATTTCTCTTGGTTCAACCTCTCTTTATCAAAGAAAATACAATGGGAAAATAACGAACACGAGTTGGATTTGGAATTTATTTAAAAGTGTTCCTTGTAAAAGTTGGTATTCTCCATACTTTTTTAAAGATGGCTCTGCTTTAATTCCAAATATGTACAGCTATAATATACCTACTTCTTGTTTTCCAATAAATGGCAATGATACTTTTGCTCATTCTTATATTGTTAAGGTAGATCCTCAAGGAAATTATGATAGTACATTTCAACATTCAATGAATTATCAACCTGAGGGTTTTATTTCTTATGATAGCAATCGAATTTTTGTATATGGATTAAATCATAAATTCACGCAATATGATGGTTATACCATCAATGGGTTATGTCGTATTTTTTTGAATGGGGATTTAGATACTACATTTGGAAATCCTATACTCCCAACCAACAACGGTTATGGAGTAGAGTCAATCGAGAAAAATGGTAAATTTTTTATAATTGGCAAATTTAACCTGAAAGATTATCCTGGGTAGATTTTACAGTAGCGCGATCTAATCCCAATGGTTCTTTAGATACTACTTTTATGAATTTTAATGCAGCCGAAGATTCTACTTCCAGCCCATACTATGGAGCCGGCAGCATTACCAAAACAGAAGACAATGGGTATTTAATTAGTGGAACTTTTAATAAATATCAAGGTTATGCTAAAAATGGTTTAGTCAAAGTAGATTCAAATGGAAAAATAGAACCGCAGTATTTTAACAATTTCATTGGTCCTGATAGTTCTATTACTAGATTTGGAATCCCTTATATTAAAAATATTGTAAAAAGTATTAATGGAGGCTACTATGTGTATGGCAATTTTAAATATTGGAATGGTCAACCCTCCCAACCTATTATTAAAATTCACGGTTTGAATACGGGTGTGGGGTTGGATGATAAAAATCTCCATACAAAAATTCAATATCTCAATACTATTTATCCCAATCCTACTAATGCTATCATCAACTTAGAATGGTTACCTAATCAGAAAATAAATCAGATAAGCATATATGATTTACAAGGTCGTTTAATAAAAAATTATTCCAATAAAGTGAATCAGATAAATCTAGAGTCCATTGAAAGTGGGATTTACTTTTTAAAAGTTTTTGGAGAAGAAGGGGTTGAAGTCAGGAAAATTGTTAAGAATTAAGATGCAAGATTTTAGACATTAGACCTTAGATCCGCTAAAGTCTAAGGTCTAACGTCTTTTCAATTATTAATGTTTACCTGCGGCGATTCTTTTGAGTTTATAAATATGTTCTTAGTTTTTTTGTTCTTCTCAATTGGCACAAAATATATTGTGTTTTGGTTATGGTGAATGTGGAAGCAATCTAGAATCTGAAGTGCATTTAAAAAAAGAAGAAGTGAGGAAAATTGTGAAGAATTAAGATGCAAGATTTTAGACATTAGACCTTAGATCCGCTAAAGTCTAAGGTCTAACGTCTTTTCAATTGTTAATAATCGTATTACCTGCGGCGATTCTTTTGAGTTTATAAATATGTTCTTAGTTTTTTTGTTCTTCTCAATTGGCTCAAAACATATTGTGCTTTGGTTATGGTGAATGTGGAAGCAATCTAGAATCTGAAGTGCATTTAAAAAAAGAAGAAGTGAGGAAAATTGTTAAGAATTAATTATTAATTGTAAATGGTTAATTATTAATTGTTAATGTTTACCTGCGGCGATTCTTTTGAGTTTATAAATATGTTCTTAGTTTTTTCGTTCTACCCAATTGGCTCAAAATATATTGTGTTTTGGTTATGGCGAATGTGGAAGCAATTTAGAAGCTGAAGCACGTATAAAGAGCAGAAGAAGTGAGGAAAATTGTGAAGAATTAAGATGCAAGATTTTAGACATTAGACCTTAGATACGCTAAAGTCTAAGGTCTAACGTCTTTTCAATTGTTAATGTTCGGTTTGCCTGCGGCGATTCTTTTGAGTTTATAAATATGTTCTTAGTTTTTAGCGTATCTCATCTCTAAAAAAGTCTAAAAGTCTAAAAGTCTAAAATCTAACGTCTAAAGTCTAAGGTCTAACGTCTAAAATCTAACGTCTAAAGTCTAAATTCTAACGTCTCACATATAAGATTCAATAAGTCGAAGTCATATCCTCATCAACAACAATTATAAAATCTGCTTTATTTTTAGCTTCTTCTGAAAGTTGGTAAATATTAGCCTGACTAACTGTAGTGATAGTTAAATATTTTAACTCAGGTTTTTGCAATTTTAAATACCACAAAATCCCTTGATAATTATCAGAATGGTATGCGCCGTTATAGTGTATAAATGTATTTTCTGAAGTATAGTTTTTAAGAATAAAATGCGCCATGGTAGCATCTTTTATGGCTTGAGCGCGTGGTAAGTTGTCTCCACCATGTCCGCCCATTAATTTAAGCATTTCTTGGTAACCACTCAGTGTGCTGTCATAAGTGATAGGCAAAGGAGCTATCCAAGTTTTTTCAAGTTCAGAAATGGTATCCAAACTACTAAAACCTCCTTTGTAAACCATAGAAGCATATCTTCTTGGAACATTTGTAGCAATAAAAGGGATTTGTTTCTCTTTGGCAAAGTCAACTAAAGGTTGGTAATCTGTTTGGAAGTTGTTCCACAATCTTGCTGTGGTATCCAATCCTTTAGCATCTATAGAATCATTTAAATAGTTATTTAAAGCAGTTTGATTATCAGCTTCAAACATTTCAGCGCCTAGTATTAAATTCTTTTTCTCATTTATGTTTTTAAGCAATTCCAACTCTAACCAATGTGATATGGGATTGTTATGAAATTCCCCAAACAAGATTATTTCACTAGCATTGGCATCCTTGATCAATTTTGAAAAGGAAGTTTTTTTTCCGTTGGATGTATAGATTTGATAAGCATCCATTTTCTGCGCTAAAGCAGTGCTGAAAATAAATATGGAAAGTGAAAAAATAAGTATTGCTTTCATAAAAATTTTTATAAACGTTTGTATTCAAAGGTAGGAGTTCCTTTTATTCCATTGTCATCAAAAAAGTCTAAAAAATGCAATTTATAGGTATAGTCTTCGGAATCATTAATTAAAAATATATAATTAGGAAAAATAGTAAATACATTATTAGCTAAATCAAAATACTTCCATTCATATCCAATAGCGTCTTGTTCATTGGAATAACTATATTCTAGTGCCTTTGATATTTCTATATTCTCAAATGAAATGTTTCTTTCTTCAGCTACACTAGTTTTATAAGGGTTTATTAAAACTCCGGTAACTAAATAGGGGTTATAAGGATTGTAAAAGATATAAGTGTACTGAGTAAAACAAATATCATAATCCGTTTTAAAAGGTTCAATATCCGCTATATTATTTTCAGTAAAGGAGTAATAAATTCGATTGTATAAATTGTTTTTTGAAACGGTAGCTTCATTATAATCAGATCCATCTAATTTGGAATACTTAAAAGTGTAAAGATTATTTTCTAGTTTTGTAAATTGTATTTTAATCATACCTAATAGCTTACCTTTAGGTGTGTATCCTCTATCAATTACAATTACTTTTTGATGATTTTGCCAATCTCCAATTGCCAAACTGTCTTTACTCCCTGATTGATGGTCACTATTGAAAGTTAGATTTGATGCTGAGTTTAAACTATTAAAATCTGAAGTATTGCTTATAGCTGCTTTGGCTGCCAAACTTCCATTTAAATAGATATAACTGTTGCTGTCTCCTCCGTCAAAAGAGATATCCCAATCTGTTTTTAAATTTCTTTTTACAGCAGTGTTTGATCCTAAATCAAACCAAATTTGATAGGAGTAATTTTCTGTCATATCCACAGATGCTATAGTGACTTCTCCTTCAGTAACAGGTTTCAAAAGAGGCAGTTCTTCCTTCTCACAAGAAATTAGTAAAAATGCAAATAGAATAAATAGTATATTTTTCAATTTTTAGAAATTTGAAGATTTAACTTTATAAATAATGTTCGTCCAGTACCTACTGAAATTGATGATCCTGCTCCGCTATGTGCGCCACCACTTGTTAAAGTAGATTGTACTTGCTGAACATCCAAGATGTTTTTCATTCCAATAGCTAATTGTATTCTATCCTTGTAAAACTGTTTGGCAATAGTAGCATCAAAGAGTTGATAGCTATTGATGGTGGATTTAACTATACTACCATCAGATTGATATCCAAAACCTGGGAGTTTTCCTTGATGTTTAAAGTAAGCTGAAACAGTAATTTTTGGTTGAAGGATAGTGTATGATGCATTTGCCATAAATTCTGTAGAATAGCTAAATTTTTCTACATCATTTTCTGCTGATAAACTGTTGAGTCTTCCGATGTAAGATGTACCTAAGTTTACTTTTAAAGCATCTTTTATTAAAGAAATATTTATAGTACCTCCCTTGGTTTGATTTTTACCAATATTCACATATATAGCTGTGTCGCCACTGTTTGAAACTTGAGCAAAATCAATTAAGTTGGTAATGTCATTATAGAAAACATTGATGGAGCTTTTAATTAAAACAGTATTAAATAATCTTTTGTGCGAAAGGCTCACCGCGTAATTGTTAGACTGTTCGGCTTTAAGATCAGAATTTCCAAATAAACTGTGGTTGACATCGTTAAAATTAAAATACAATTCTTTAAGAGTAGGAGCTCTAAAGCCTTGAGCATATGAAGCTCTTAATGCAAATTGACCCTCGCTGTATTTAATATTTAATGACGGTGTTAATGGAACTTCATATTTACTGTTATATCCATATCGGATACCAGGTTTTATTATTAGTTTTTCAATTGGAGTCAATTCTGCTGTTGTAAACAAAGCATAATCGCCTAGTTCTTGTTGGTTATTTTCTATTCGTTTTCCTGACGCAGTTTCATAATTAATATCATATCCTATTTCATAATTTATCCAACTATCAGAATTTGTGGTGGCAATACCTGCTCTACTCATAATCAATTGATAATTTGTAGTGTCTTGCAAATCATTTCCTTCAGTTTCTCTTATTAATTGATTTTGTAGTGTTGTTAAATCTTTTAGATATGCTTCTTTTATTCTATTGTAGTTGTTATAAGCTGCAACAGCGTTTAATCTTCTATTATTTCCTATTTTCCCTTCCAATGATATTGAATTATCCCAACGTTTTGTATTGTAGTAATCATCAAATGCAACAATAGTTGTTGCTTTTTTTCTCGGGATTCCTCTATTGGTTATTTTCTCATCAAAATAATCTGTTTTTAAACCTAACCGCAAATTTTTGAATTGATAGAAGTACTGTATCCTAGAAAAGTATTGTTCTTTTGGATTCCATTGGTCAACTCTCATTTTATCAGCTAATTGCTGATTTAAATTTGGGAAAAAATCATCGGAAGATTTCCATCCATCAAAGTAATTTCTACCCAATGAAACACGCAAATTTTGTTTGGTATTTAATTTGAATGCGGTGTTGATTGCTAAATTATAAGTCCCAATATTTTCGGTATAAGCGGTTAGACCAATATCCAACTTTTTATTAGCTTCTTTTTTTGTAATAATATTAATTGTACCTGCAAGTGCATTACTTCCATAGTTTACACTTAGTGGTCCTTCCACAATTTCAATACGTTCTACATCATTCAAATTGATTTGGCTAAGATCAACTTGTCCATCCAATCTTCCTATTACTGGAATACCATCAATTAGAATTTTAACATTTTGACCACTTATTCCTTGTAAACTCATACCTGAGCCCAATATATTATCTTGAGAAATTCTTATGTTTAATTCATTCGTTAAAACATCTCTCAAATTAACAGCAGCCATTCCTTCTATTTTTGCTTTATCGATTACATGTACTTTATGAACCGACTTTTCTTGACTTGAAGGAGAGTATTGAGCGGTTATAATAACTTCGTTGATATTGTAATTATTTGATTTAAGGCGATAGGTGTAATTTTTATTTAAAGTAATGCTATCTTCAATTGTAACATATCCAATAAATGAAACCTTAATAAGAGTGGATTGATTTAAATTAGTGATTGTATTGGGCAGTACTAGTTTTCCATTTTTATCTGAAGAATAAGCAAGAGGGGATTTCCCCTCTTGCATTAATTGAATAGTTGCTCCAACTAAAGGTAAGTTAGTTTCAGAATCTACAATATTTATTTGTTGAGCAAGAGCGAATTGCAAACTAAATAAAGCAGTTATTAAACTTAAGATTAGTCGAAAACTATTCATATTATTACTTTAATTTTAATTGATCTTCTACTTCTTGAACTATGATTCTCCAGTCTTCCAATTCAGGGATTCCCGGTTTTCTTTTTCCAAATAATTGAGCTATTTGAGTCCCGTGTTTATCAAAACATTCTAAGGCGGTTACCATTCCATCATCTGATGGTTTTCTAACGATCCAAGAATCTGCAATAGATTGTTCTTTAACATGTAAATTAAAATCAGGGTCTAAAATATTAAACCAATCATTGTGATCCATTAATTTTTTAACTGGTCCTGTGTGAATTTGAATCATACCTGGATTTCCAACAAAAACCATAATTGGAGTTTCTTTCTCAGCTGCTTTTGTAACTATTTCTCTTAAAGCATTATTGGAAACTTTTATTGAATAATTACCTTCTGGTGCTAATCTTAATGCCTGCGTTCTTGATACTCCATTCTTTCTTAATAAACCAAAGAAGTCATGTGTGTCTTTTAAATTTCTCCATCCTTCTTGGAAGCTAGTAACGTCAATTTCACTATCAGACTTTTCTTCTGCAATTACTTTCTTTGGTTCAGTTGTAATTGTATGAGATTGGTCTTCAGACTTAAAATTTTCTACTATTGCATCAAAAGCATTATCATTACTCAATGGAGTTAAATAAATTTTATGAATAGCTTCTCCATCTTTTGCAAAAAACTGCAAACTTTTTCTCGGTTTTTCCTCTGCATTTTCGATTACAGCAAAAGCCGAACCCCAAGTAGTAAAGAAAATTCTCAAATCTATGTCTTCACCTACAAATAATCCAACATGAGGATTGTCTAGAGAAGGATTTAAATAAACTCCTTTACGCTCATGAACTACATCGTCATTTCGGGTTAATGCCATCACTTTTCCTAAAGATTCGGCATTGCCTAAAATATCGGTAAAATCAGGCTTAAGCCTGATTACATTTTCACCACAGCTTAATACCAATAATTCTGCTTCCGAAACATTTAGTTCAGCTGCTGCATTTCTTATTCTTAATTGTGGTTGTTCTTTTTGTAAAGCTTCCCACTTTTCTTTTAATGTAAGTGTTTGAGTTTCCATTTTTTTTATAATTATAATTATTAAACAGTGATAAGATTGGAATGTCCTTTTACTGTTGGATTAAATTTCTGATACATTTGACCATAACACCCAAAATATACAGTAGGACAGTCTAAGTAGGGATGTTTATCTATTTTTACTTTTAATTCATAGCAATCGCTAATTAAGTCTTCGTTAAGCACTTCTTCTACCGTACCAAAAGCTAATTGATGACTATTTTTCAACAATAGAATTTTATCAGCATATTGCGCTGCCATATTTAAATCGTGCAATACCAACAAAGTCACATTTTTCTTTTCAGAAAATTGCTTAATTCTTTGTAGTATTAAATGTTGATGATGAATGTCTAAATTGTTCAAAGGTTCGTCTAAAAGCAATAATTTATTTGCTTCTTTATTATCTTCTAATTGTATTTGTGCAAAAACTCTAGCGGTTTGCACTCTTTGTTTTTCTCCACCTGATAATGTTTGATAGGATCGATTGGCAAATTCTTTCATATCGGTAAACTCTAAAGCTTTATCTACTGCTGTAAAGTCTTCTTTCGTTGGCTGATTTTTAAAATGAGGATATCTGCCCATTAAAACAACTTCTTTGACCGGAAAATCATAACTCATTTGAATTTGCTGTGTAAGAACTGCTCTTTCTAAAGCGATTTCATCTGCAGTAAATTTTGAGATCAATTGATTTTTCCAAAAAACAGCGTCAGAAGGTAAAGTACCACTTATCGCATTTATTAAAGTTGATTTTCCGGCTCCGTTGGGTCCTAAAATTGCAATAAGCTCTCCTTGTTTTGCTTCAAAGGTGATTTTATTAAGCAATCGTTTATTATTAATAGAAGTGGATAGGTCTTTAATATGTAACATTATAACGTAGCTTTTTTTTGTTTTAATAATAAATATAGAAAAATGGGAGCTCCTGCTAATGCTGTTATTATTCCAATTGGAATTTCTGCAGGAGACACTATTGTTCTTGAAAAATTGTCGGCCCAACATAATAATAAAGCACCCGCAAGGGCAGAGGCAGGTAATAAAAAACGATGATCTGATCCACCAACTAATCTTAAAATATGTGGAATTACTAAACCAACAAATCCTATTATGCCGCAAAATGCAACTGCAGTACCAACTGATAATGCTGTAAAAAACACGACTTTCCTTTTTAATTTTTCAGTATTTATTCCAATGTAAGTTGCTTCTTGTTCACCAAGAGCCAATGCATTAAATTGTTTATTTAAGGGTAATATAAAAATTAAGGTTAGGATGGTACTTACTCCTACAATAGTAACATTGCCCCAAGTGGCGCCACCTAGGCTACCCATAGTCCAAAAGGTAAGTGTTCTTAATTGTACGTCATTAGCAAGATAAGTTAATAGGCCTGTACCAGCAGCCGCAGCTGCATTAATTGCAATTCCTGAAAGCAACATGGTCAGCACATTAATTCTTTTTCCTTCTTTAGCAATTTTAAAAATAAAGATGATAACAAGGATTGCCCCAGTAAATGTAGCAATTGAAAGCATAGATAATCCTGCAATAGTATAGGCAGAAAATAAAGTGTCGCCAGCTAATACAATTACTAGGGCTGCTGCTAACATTGCACCCGATGAAATACCAATAATACTAGGATCTGCCAACGGATTTCTAAATAAACCTTGAAGAGCTGCTCCACAAACTGCTAATGAACTACCAACGAATAAACTCATTAGGATTCTAGGTAAGCGAATTCCCCACAAAATAGCATTTTGTTGAAACAAATTGGATGAATTTTCTTGACCCATTATTTTGTTTCCAATTAAAGCTACAAATTGCTCAATAGAAATAGATACTGAACCAATATTGATTGATACAAAAAATGAAATGACTAGTGCTAGAACTAATCCAATAATTGTCAGCTTCTTTTTATTCAACGCTAATTGATTTTAATTTTTCATTCAATGCTAATGCTGCTTTACCAACTCTAGGCCCAAAACCAGCCAATAATTGACCTTCCATTGCAAAAAATTGATTTTTTGTTGCAGCTTTTGTCGCAGCTATAGCTGGAATTTGTTTTATACCTTCAGCACCCTGTAAACTGTTCATACCCGATTCGAATAGGATAATCAAATCAGGATTTGCGGCCACCATTGATTCAGCTGTTAAAGGTTTATAATCCTCAAATTCATCGGCACCATTTTTTCCTCCTGCTAATCGAATTAATTGCGCTACAGAAGTATTACTACCTCCAACCATCATATTACCAACGCCTCTAGCATAGATAAATACAACAGTAGGGTTTTGTTCAATTACCTCTAGTTTTTCAATATCTTCATCTATTATTTGACTTAGTTTTTTAGCTTCTTCAGGCTTATTTAATTCTTCTCCAATAGTTTGAATTAATTGCTTGGTTCCATTGATAGAATATTCTTGCTCTACTAGAAGTGTTTTTACACCGGCAGACTCAAGTTGTTGAATTAATTCAGCCTTTATTTCATTTTTCTTGGCTATAACTAAATCTGGTTTTAATGAAATAATTCCCTCCGCTTGAACACTTGATATATGTCCTAATTTTGGCAAAGCTTGAATAGATTCAGGATAGGTACTGGTAACATCTGTTCCTACTATATAGTCAGCTTTACCTAAGTCTGCAATAATTTCGCTTACTACGCCACTCAGAGAAACAATTCTTTTGTATTCTTTTGATTCGTTATCTGAGATTTCTGTATCACTTTCATTTTTAGAATCACTTTTTGTATCGCAACTCATTAAACCAATGGAAAGAAATACTATTGATATGTATATTTTAATTGAATTTGTCATATTTTTTAAATTTTTTAAAGTCAAGCAGGAATTAGCTTCCCACTCGACTTACACTCAAACTAATGTATTAACCTACCTATAAATGATTTTTATTTCTATTGGATAATTAATTTTTGCGTAATTGATCCTTTTGAATGAGCTAGTCTAACAAAGTATACACCTGCTTTCAAATTTGGAATAGAAATCTTATTTTGATCAAAAGTTGAATTGATTTGTATATTCTCTTCTGAGATTAATTGACCATTTATGGAGACAATACTTAAGTTGGCATTGATTATTCCTGCTGGTAAATCTGTCACCAATGAAACAGATTCGTTGATTCTAGCAGGATTTGGATAGACAAAAAACTTACCGTTATCATTTTGGTTTTCTATGATGGAAGTTGTAGTTAATTGCTCTTTAGAAAAGTAAAAATTTCCATTTGAACTACCTCCAAAACCGGTCATAATTACTTTCCAAATAGTACTATCCTTTGCTTTTACAAAATATACAGTACTGTCTGCGATCTCATATCCATTGATTGCAAAACTGTAGCTTTTCCAATCATATCCAATAGTATTAATATCGCTAGTAAAAGATTGACTCATATAATTTTGGAAGATGAATGGATCATTCACCGGATAAACTTTTACTGCTTTAACTCCTGAATTTTGAATAACGCCAGTTACACCATAAGGGATAGGAATGAATGCTGTATATTTTGTGAATAATAAGTCCCATAAATTTCTTGTTGGCTCTACATCTAAAATGCTATCATTAAGAATAGAATAATATCCAAAATTCTTTGAAGAGAAGTTGGCTTTATTAAGTGATCTACTTACTAAATTAGAGCCATTTAAATCTGAAACTTTAAAGTTATATTTTCCACTAATTAAATTTTCAATCCATATCTTTTTAATTTGACCATTTGGATATTTGGCAATAAAAAGACTGTCACCTGTAACTTGGTGGGTAATTTGATTATATCTACCCCAACCTAAATCAAATGCGTCATTTGAAAGGATACCATTAAAAGCACCTCTTTCCCAAGAGTCTTCATTATTAAATGTAGCAGTCCAACTATTGATACCTATTGTATCCATTGTTGACCAAGCTGCTGTATCACCTTTTGGATAAACGTATAACTCCGCTCCATTCGCCGTATTAAAAAGAATAGGAGAGGTAAAGCCATTAATCTGAAATGCTATATCCCAATCGGCTATTGCATTTGTTTGAAGTGTACCGTTGTTTAAACTGTACCAAGCTTGATTTGCATAAGAAGCTCCCGTAGAAGCTGAATCTTCTATTGATTGTGCATTCGTATTTGTTATGAATGCAATTGAAATAGATAAATATAGTAATGATTTTTTCATGATGTATAATTTGCTTTTAATCTTATTTAAATTCATTCTAAATAAGGAGCTGCAAATATACATGCACTTGAAGGCGATAAACAATACCATTATTGGGGTATTCGTATCACCTGTATAGGGTATTTTTATATACCCTGTTTATGGTATAAAAGAGGAGTATGAAATCAAATTTCCTCTAAATCACTCACTTTAACCCAACCTTTATTTCCATTAGGAATTTCAACATTTTGCCATTCATCAGATTTTTCTAGCAATTTCACTTTGGTTCCTTCATGCAATACGAATAATACAGAACCTCCATTACCAGGTGCGCTCTTTATACTTAGTGTAGGTGTAAATATAATAGCACTTTTGGAAGAATTAGAATAATTGTTTTGCTGATAGGCAAGAAATAGGCAAGCAATACTTACAATAAAAACGCAAACACCTGTAAAAAAACCCAATCTTCTCAAACTTAAATTGCTGAAAAAAAGGTAAATAAGAATCAATACTAAACTAATAAATAACCCTAAAATGCCTATCCAACTCCATCCATTCGCATTAAATAAATTAATGGTGTTATGCCACATACGATTAAAAATCAAATCTTTATTAGGTTCTATTTTATCTGTTGTTTTAGCATAAGCTAATTTTAAATTGTGCTGAACATCTTTATTGGAAGGGTCTATTTTTAAAGCTTTTTCATAATGCAATATAGCTTTTGGAATCTCCTTCATTTTATAATAGGTATTTCCAATATTAAACTGCAAATTAAAGCCATCAAATCCCTGATTGGCTAAACCTCTATATGCATCTAGGGCTTCAGGGTATTTTTCAGCTTCATAAAATTGATTTCCTTTTTCAAACAAATCCTTGCTATCAGCCTTTACAAAAAAGGATGAAGCTAAAATCAAAAATAAAAGTGCAACTAAATTTTTCATTTTATTTTGTTTTCAATTTGACTAATTAAAACAATTGCTTGCTCATAAATCTTGTTGGCTTCTAGATTGGCAGTAGGAGCATAGCGCGCCATTTCTGCATTATCCATCAATTCATTTATTTTAGTAATTGTTTCTTGCTCAATGGATTTTTCGTGCAACTTTTCAGTGATTCTTTCTTTAGATAAATCAGCCATGGGAATGTTAAATTTATCAGAAAAATAATTCAAAACTGCCGTGCCAACTTCTTGATAAAAAGAAGCTAAATCACCCTTATTTAAGTGTTTTTTAGCACTAGATAATCTTTTAGTAGCCATTTTATTAGCCTTTGTCTTCTTTAGTAAAGCTTTATCGCTGTAAAGCTCATCTGTTTTGCTTTTATAAAATAGACTGACACCTAATAAAATAAAAGGTAAGATCAATAAAGAATAGAACAGCGCAGAGCCATAAAAATCATCATCTTTATTACTTATTTCGTCTTCCGATTTTTTGATGTGAATGATGTCTTCATTGAGCAATTCTATTTCTTCTTTATTGTTTGGAATGTATCCTTGAGCAGCTTGTCCATCTCCTTTGGCTACTTTTAATTGGATAGAATCTGTTTGAACTGTTTTATAAGATTTAGAGTTTAAATCGTAATAAGTAAACTCAAATGAAGGAATTGTAAAATCTCCCTCATGGCGCGGAATAACTAAATAATCGAAGATGCGTTTTCCTGAAACTCCTGAAATAGAGGTAGAAAATTGATCATCTATTTTAGGGTCATATACTTCAATGTCGGGCAATGCCGGTATAGATGGAGCAGAAATTAAATGTAAATTCCCTTTACCTTCAATGGTTATTTTTATATTGATTGCCTCATTGGCTTTCATCTCTGTTTTATTCGCTTTCATAGAAGCAGAAAAAGTACCTACAGCTCCATTAAAATTCTTCGGTTGATTAGCGGGCAAAGGGTTTACCTTAACCTTTACGGACTTACTTTTCAAGAGAATTTCCTTATTTTCTACGCTTCCGAATACTTGATCAAATATTGAATTTCCTCTTCCTTTACTTCTTACCTGATAAATCGCATTAATTTCTATGGGGTCAATTACTAAATCCCCTGTTCTTTGTGGATAAAGTAAGGTGCTTTTTAATTCTAAAGTATTGTATTGTTTTCCATTATAATTGACTACGTCTTGTTTTAATTGGTTGTCGTATAAAGACTTAACATCTTTGCTCCAAAAGCCATTTAATTCTGGTGTTTTATTCACCGAAAGGTTAGCTAGGTTTTCTCGAGTGTATAAAACATACCTTGCAGTAACTTTTTCGCCTAAGCTTACGTTTCTTTTATCAACCGTAACCATTATAAATAGGTTTTCAGCTAATTTATCTGCTTCTGCTAACCTTTTTTGTTCTTCCGCCTTTCTTTCAGCCTGAACATCTCTTTCTTTTACGGTTATTTCAATTGGATCAGTTTTTAAAATTTCAGAACCAATATCACCCAAAGCAGGACTAATGATAAAAGTGCCTTCTTCAATCGCTTGAATCACATAAGTAATAGAACTAACAGAACTTACTCTACCATTTATATTTTGGGAACTGTAAGACTGCATAGGTCCTTGAATAAGTTGAAACCCTTTAAAATCAGGACGTGAGAATTGTTTAATGTTGGTATTAGTTGTGAAAGTAACTTGAATACGATCACCCACCATCACCACAGATTTATCTACAGAAGCTTTAAAGCTAACAGCAGCTGCCGAAGCACCAAAAATGGTGAATAAAAATAGAATACTCCAACTTATAAATCGCTTTTCCATCTGATTACCAATCTTTCTCAATTTGTATCTCTATTGTTTTCTTCTTCTTTTTTTGTAAATCTTTTTGTACCTCTTTTTCTCTGTTATTCAAGTTTTCAAGCATACGTTCAGCATCCTGCTTCGACATTTGATTTTGTTGTTGCTGCTGTTGTTGCTCTTCTTCTTTTTTATCCTCTTCCTGCTGTTGCTGCTCTTGCTCTTGTTGTTCCTGCTCTTCCTTTTTATCTTGCTGATCTTTATTTTCGTCTTTTTTATCGTCTTTGTTTTCTTCTTTCTTTTTTTCCTCTTCTTTTTTCTTTTGTTCTTCTTGTCGCAATTGCTCTTTTGCTAAAGCGTAATTATAACGTGTTTCTTCATCGTTTGGGTTGTTGATTAAAGAACGTTTATAAGACTCTAAAGCTTCCTTATACTTCTTAGATTTTACAAAAGAATTACCCAAATTGTGATAAGCTTTTGCTTTGTCTTTTTTATCTACAGCAGCAGTTGCGGCTTTATCAAAATAGGAGGCAGCCTCTTCAAATTTTCCTTCTCTATAAAGCGCATCTCCCAAATTATAAATAGCTCTTTTTGAGTTAGGATCAAATTCTAAGGCCTTTCTATATTGCTCTGTTGCGCCATTGTATTTATTCTGATCATACATTTTATTGCCATCTCGCATTACAGAATACTCCGATTGCGCAAAGCTGAAGGCACTTTGTAAGCTTATGATTATGAATATGTAAAATGACTTTTTCATTTTCTTTTCTCCTCAAATAATTTTACTTTTTCTACCCATTTTGGTTTGCGTTCAGATAAAATGATTTCTATAAATAACAATAACAGTGAAATGGCTATAAATATTTGAAATCTATCTTCATAATCAGTAAATATCTTGCTTTCGTATTCATTTTTTTCTAAGGATGCCATATCCTGAATAATTTGCGGAATACCCGCACCCGCATTAGAAGCTCTGTAATATTGTCCATTGCCTGCAGCGGCTATTTCTTGTAGCATTTTTTCATTCAAACTACTTACTACCGTATTTCCATTTCCATCTTCACGGTAACCACTTATTTGTCCATTTTTTAAGATGGGAATAGGAGCACCAGTTGGACTTCCCATTCCAACGGTATAAACTTTAATTCCTTTTTTTCGAGCTTCTTCTGCAGCAGCCACAGCATCATCTTCATGATTTTCACCATCTGTGATGATGATTAATGCTCTGTTCTTACTTTCTTCATCCGGAAAGGATTGAATTCCTAAATTGATAGCTGCTCCAATTGCCGTTCCTTGTGTAGGAACTATATTGGTATTAATCGTTTGTAAAAATAACTTAGCTGCTGAATAATCTGAAGTTAAAGGTAATTGTACATAAGCTTGCCCTGCAAATACAATCATTCCTAAACGGTCGGTGCGCAATTTATTGATTAAACGCTCCATGGCTAGTTTTGCAGCAGTCAGTCTATTGGGCGATAGGTCTTCTGCTAACATAGAATTAGAAACATCTATCGCTACCATTATATCCAAACCTTCGCGTTTTACATTTTCAGATTTAGTACCAATTTGTGGATTGGCTAATCCGATAATCATAAAAATATAAGCAAATAGGATCAAGTAAAACTTGATTTTGGTTTTTAATTTGGATTTATTCAATATCAATTGATTAATTAATCCAATATCCCCCAATTTCTTTTTGGAATTCTTTTGCCATCTGCGATAAGCATAGAAAGCAATAATAAGCAATGGTACTAAAACCAATCCCCATAAATAAATGCTATGTTCTAATCTTATCATTTTATGTAATGGATTTAAATAGAGTTACTTTTAAACTAAAAGCTAATAGTAAACTCACTGTTCCAATTAATACAAAAGGTAAAAATTCTTCCTTTTTTCTTCTATATTCTGTCACTTCAATCTTAGATTTCTCCAATTGATCTATTTCCTTATAAATATCTTCTAATTTTCTATTGTTGGTGGCTCTAAAGTATTTTCCGCCTGTCTTTTTAGCAATTTCTTTCAAGGTAGCTTCATCAATTTTTACATCTACCATTTCATAGCGTTGTCTGCCAAATTGATCGGTAACCGGAAAAGGAGCTTTTCCATTAGTTCCTACACCAATCGTATAAACTCTCACATCAAATTCCCTAGCAATCTCTGCTGCTGTAACAGGAGGGATGCTTCCCGCAGTATTGGTTCCGTCTGTCAGTAAAATAATAACCCTGCTTTTGGCATCGCTTTCTCTCAGTCTGTTAACTGCAGTTGCCAAACCTTCGCCAATAGCTGTTCCATCTTCAACCATACCATTTTTAACATCCTGAAAAAGATTCACAACCACTGAATGATCTGTAGTTAAAGGACATTGTGTAAAGCTTTCACCACTGTAAATCACCAATCCAATTCTATCGTTCTTCCTTTCTTTTATAAAGTCAATTGCCACTTTCTTAGAAGCTTCTATACGGTTGGGTTTTAAATCTTCTGCCAACATAGAGCCAGAAATATCTAATGCAATCATTATATCAATCCCTTCAGAAGTAACATTTTGATAACTTAATGAAGACTGTGGACGAGCTAAAGCCACTATTAAAGCAGATAGGGTGATCAACTTTAAAAAGAAGGGCATATGACGAAATAAAACCTTCAATGAGGTATGCTTTTTATTAAAAGCACCAATAGAAGAAAACCTTAAATCTGCATTTTTCTTTTTTAACTTTAAGAAATACCATAATGTAATCAATGGAATTAAAGCAAAAAGTAAAAATACTTCAGGTTGAGCAAATTGAATATTATTAAACCATTCTATCATGATTCAACCTCCTCTTTTACTTCTTCTTTTACTTCAATTTGTTTGGTTGTATTTACAAATCCTCTCACATCTACAATGGCACTTTCATTTTCAGATGCCATTGGAATCTCTTTAGCAAACTTCACCATATCAGCAATCATCAACACTTTCATCAGTTTTCTTCTTGCTTCTTCATCCATCGTATCATAACGTAAAGAAGTGATAATTTCATCTGAAGTTTGTTCTAAAGCAGGCGTATTAAAACGCTTTTCTATGTAGGCTCTAAGGATAAACGTTAAATCTGAATAATACTCCTTCACATGATTATTTTGCCAAACTTTTTTACTGTCTAATAATTCTAATTGTTCCAAAGCCCACTCGTGAGCCGGTACATCAGGAATAACAGTTTTTATTTTCACCTCTTTTTCAGGACGACTTTGGATGAAATAGAAAATTGCTATACCTATTAAAATCAATAATAAAGGAATGGCGAACCAATACCAGTATAGTTTCAAGAACTCTTTCAATGAGAAAGGGACATCCTCAATTCCTTTGATATCCTTAATATCTGCTTTAGCATCTATTTCTACTGTAATTACTTCTAATAAAAGCGCATTGGTTTTTACAATTTGATTGCCCACTTTAAACTCAAATGGTTCAATGGCATAAAAACCACTATCCCATGCGGTAATAGTTAGCTTTTGAGATAAATATCGAACAGATAAATCCCCATCTTCATAAGAGGTATCAATTTCAGACACATCTAAAATTTCTACACCACCTTTTAAAGAATCCTTTAAAGGCGGAAAAGTAATGTTGTCTTTTACCGGTACTGCAATTATTAAATCTAAGGTAGTTTGTTCTCCAACCTTAATTTTATTGCTATCCAAGCTGGCAAATGCCTTTATTTCATCTGTTTGAGCAAAGGCTGCAACAGTGATTAAAAGGAAAGAAAATAAAATATAAAATTGTTTTTTCATTATCTCCTACTTTCTCTTCGTTTAAATAAATTCATTAGAGGAGCTACATAAGATTGATGCGTCGCGATATTGGTCATATCCACACCGCTTTTCTTAAAAGTTTGCTCTAATAATTTTTTACGCTTCAACACTTCTTTTTTATAATTCAATCGTACTTCACTGTCTGAAGTATTAATCCATCTTTGTTCATTGGTTTCAGCATCTCTCAATTGAATCATGCCCACATTAGGAATTTCATCTTCTCGGCTATCATATATGTTTAAAGCAATTAAATCATGGCGACTGTTGGCCATTTTAAGGCTACTTTCAAAGCCTTCATCTATAAAATCAGAAATCAAAAATGCGGTACATCTTTTTTTGATGACTTTATTGAAATAATTTAATGCTTCTTGAATGTTTGTACCCTTGTTTTGTGGTTTAAATTCAAGTAATTCTCTTATAATCATTAAAATATGACTTCTTCCTTTTTTTGGTGGAATAAATTTCTCTACTTGATCGGTAAAGAAAATAACTCCCACTTTATCGTTGTTTTGAATGGCTGAAAAGGCTAAAACAGCGCATATTTCAATGATTTGTTCTTGTTTTGTTTTTTCTAATGTTCCAAATTGCTCCGATCCACTTACATCTACTAACAACATCACTGTCATTTCGCGTTCTTCTTCAAAAACCTTTACATAAGGCTTATTAAATCTTGCTGTAACATTCCAATCAATAGTTCTAATTTCATCACCTGGTTGATATTCTCTTACTTCACTAAAAGCCATACCTTTTCCCTTAAAGGCAGAATGGTATTCGCCAGAAAAGATTTGATTAGAAAGACCTTTTGTTTTGATCTCAATCTTTCTAACTCTTTTTAATAATGATTTTGTATCAGTCATGGATGTTTAGGAAATGATAAAATAATAGAGTGCTTGAAGATTCAATTACTAAGGCACTTCTACCACATTCAATATTTCATTTACAATATCTTCTCTGCTTATTTCTTCTGCTTCTGCTTCATAGGTTAATCCAATTCTGTGACACAATACATCTTTACAAATAGCACGAACATCTTCAGGAATTACGTAACCTCTTCGTTTTATAAACGCAAAAGCCTTCGCAGCTAAAGCTAAACTGATACTTGCTCTTGGAGAACCACCAAAACTGATTAAATCTTTGAAACGCTCTAAGCCATATTGTTCAGGATATCTGGTAGCAAAAACAATATCAATAATGTATTGCTCAATTTTTTCATCCATATATACTTCTCTCACAACTTCTCTAGCTCTGATAATATCGTCAGGCGTTAAAATTTTGTTGGCTTTTGGCATGCCACCTTTCGCTAAGTTGCTACGGATAATTCTTTTTTCCTCTTCTTTTTTAGGATAATCCAACACCACTTTTAGCATAAATCTATCGACTTGTGCTTCTGGAAGTGGATATGTACCTTCTTGTTCTACAGGGTTTTGTGTAGCCAATACTAAAAAAGGTTTTGGCAAAGTAAATGTGGTTTCACCAATAGTAATTTGTTTTTCCTGCATGGCTTCTAATAAAGCACTTTGCACCTTTGCAGGAGCTCTATTGATTTCATCTGCCAAGACAAAATTGGCGAAGATGGGGCCTTTTTTAATGGTGAATTCTTCGTTTTTCTGACTGTAAATCATAGTACCAATTAAATCGGCAGGTAATAAATCTGGTGTAAATTGGATCCGGCTAAACTTAGCATCTACACAAGTGGCCAAAGTATTAATTGCTAATGTTTTTGCAAGTCCAGGAACACCTTCTAATAAAATATGTCCATCTGAAAGTAATCCTACCAATAATCGGTCAACCATATATTTTTGACCAACGATTACTTTTTCCATTTCCATTGAAAGTAGGTCAACAAATGAGCTTTCTCTTTGAATTTTCTCATTGATTGATTTGATATCTTCTGAATGATTCGTTTCAGTTGATATGCTTTCAGTATTTTTGAATTCTTCCATAGGTGACACTTATTTTTGGTGAGGACTAAATTATACAGAGGGGCTTTAATCCATTGAATTCAGGCTGTTAATTAATGTTAACTCATTCAGTGGATTAACAAAATTTAAAAGGATATAGATGATGATTAACACTTATACAGTAAAACAATTTAATACTACCCAAAAAGCAACTTCTTCGATTGCTTTTGAGATCCGAAAAAAAGTTTTTGTAGATGAACAAAAGGTAGATTCTAAAGATGAATTTGATGAGTTTGAAGACGCTTCACAGCATTATTTATTATACCAAAATGAAGTGCCTATTGCAACTGCTAGATGGCGAAAAGTTGGAGAGAAAATTAAATTAGAGCGATTTGCATTATTAAAAGATTACAGAAATCAAGGTGCAGGAAGTGTTTTACTTAAAAGAGTAGTAGAAGACGCTCAAAAAAGAGCCTCTCAACTATATTTACATGCTCAACTCAAGGCAATTCCTTTTTATGAGCGAATAGGTTTTAAAAAAGTTGGACCTCAATTTACCGAATGCGATATAGAGCATTTTAAGATGGAAATGAGTAATTTATAAACAATTAATCTTTATCTTTAATTGTTTTTAAAAGACGAGATAATTATAAAACAAAAGGAATGGATAGTGAAATTCTTATTTATGAAAATGAAGAAGGTAACATCAAAATAGATGTTAGGTTGGAAGAAGATACCGTTTGGTTAACACAAGAACAAAGGGCGAAGTTATTTGGTAAGGCAAAATCTACAATTAATGAACATATTCAAAATGTTTTTAAAGAAGGAGAATTAGACCCTAGAGTGGTTATTCGGAATTTCCGAATAACCACTCAACTTGGCGCTATAGCTGATAAAAGACAGTCTCAAAGAATTAGAAGAAGACATCAATAAATTAAAGAAAAATAAATAAAATCACCAAAAACTACTAATGACACTAGAACAATATATCTCCAATCTTGACCAACGATTTAAACTAGGAAATGCAACTGAACATACTTTTCGTGGTGATTTGCAACAACTTTTAGAAAGTTTAGTGCCTACTATTAGAGCTACCAACGAACCAAAACGACAAAGTTGTGGTGCGCCTGATTATATATTAACGCAAAAAGACATTCCTGTTGGTTTTATTGAAGCAAAGGATATTGGCGACAAAGATTTGGATGGAGCTAAAAAGTCAGGTAACAAAGAACAATTTGATCGATACAAAGCTTCCTTAAACAATTTAATATTTACAGACTACCTTAATTTTCATCTGTATAGAGAAGGAGAGTTGATTACTAAAATAGCCATTGGAGAAATTGCTGATAAAGGCATAAAGCCATTATCTGAGAACTTTGCCAATTTTGAAACCTAATTAAAGATTTTTGCGCACATGTAGGACAAACCATAAAAAGCAGCAAGAAATTGGCAGAAATGATGGCAGGCAAAGCACGATTGCTTTCTGATATTATTGGCAATGCATTAGTGAGTGATGAAGCCCAACAAGAAAATAGTACTTTAAAAGAGCAAATGTTAGCTTTTAAAGAAATTTTGATTCACGATATTACGCCCAAAGGTTTTGCTGATGTTTATGCCCAAACAATTGCTTATGGAATGTTTGCTGCACGATTGCATGACCCTACGATAGAAACTTTTAGGAGACAAGAGGCTGCTGAATTGATTCCAAAATCAAATCCTTTTTTGCGTAAACTATTCGGTTATATAGCAGGACCAGATATTGATGACCGAATTAAATGGGTGGTAGATAGTTTAACCGATATTTTCTTGGCTTGTAATGTAGAAGAAATATTAAAAAACTATGGAAAAGCTACTAAAATGGAAGACCCAATTATCCATTTTTATGAAACATTTTTGAGTGAATACGACCCAAAATTGAGAAAAGCAAGAGGTGTTTGGTACACACCAGCACCAGTAGTTAATTTTATTGTTCGAGCAGTGGATGATATTTTAAAAACTGAATTTGATTTACCTCAAGGATTGGCTGATACGAGCAAAACTGCTGTTAATTTTAAAACTGTTACTAAGGAAACAGCAGATAGAAGAAGTAAAGTGAAGGAAGTGAATGTAGAAGTTCAATTACACAAGGTTCAAATTTTGGATCCTGCCACAGGTACTGGAACTTTTTTGGCGGAAGTAGTCAAACACATTCATAAAAAATTTAAAGGACAAGAGGGAATTTGGAGTAATTATGTAGAAACGCATTTGTTGCCAAGATTAAATGGTTTTGAGTTGCTAATGGCAAGTTATGCCATGGCACACCTAAAGTTGGATTTATTACTAAAAGAAACTGGTTTTAAACCTACCAAAGACCAACGTTTTAAAGTTTATCTTACCAATAGCTTAGAAGAACACCATCAAGATACAGGTACTTTATTTGCCAATTGGTTGAGCAGTGAAGCCAATGAAGCCAACCACATAAAAAGAGATACGCCAGTAATGTGTGTGATTGGAAATCCTCCTTATGCTGTTAGTAGCACCAATAAAAATCCTTGGATAGAAAATTTAATTTCAGATTACAAAAAGGATTTAAATGAAAAAAGCTATAATTCTCTTTCTGATGACTATGTGAAATTTATCCGATATGGTCAGCACTTCATTGAAAAAAATGGAAGCGGGATTTTAGCTTACATTTCAAACAATAGTTTCATTGACGGAATTGTTTTTAGACAAATGCGTAAACATCTTTTAGAGACTTTTGATAAAGTTTACATTTTAGATTTGCATGGAAATGCAAAGAAAAAAGAAACTTCTCCCGATGGCAGTGCAGATCAAAATGTATTTGATATAATGCAAGGAGTTTCCATTAATATATTTATTAAAACAGGAAAGAAAGGGAAAAATGAATTAGGAAAATTGTTTCATTATGATTTGTATGGGAAACGAAAATTTAAATATGATTTTCTTAGTAAAACTACAGTTGAAAATTTAAATTGGATAGAAGTAAATTATCGTGAACCAAATTACTTTTATCAAAAACGAGATTATAGCCTTTTGAATAAATACAAAGAAGGATTTATAGCAACTGAAATTTTTAAAGATTATTCATCAGGTGTTCAAACTGAATTTGATGAATTTTCCATACAAAATAATAAAAATTTATCTAATAATTTGCTAAGTGATTTAAAAATACTAGATTTAGAGTCTATCTTACAAGCTTATGGCATTGATAAAAAAAAGAGTCTTAAAGTTTTTAAAGCAATTGAAGATGTAAAAAAAAATAACCCTAAGATTCGTCCAATTTTATATCGTCCTTTTGATATTAAATCATGTATTTATACAGGATTTTCCAATGGTGTTATGGGTAGACCTAGAGGTGGCATTATGAATCACTTTAACAAAGAAAACTATGGATTGGCAGTTACAAAAGTTAATAGAGGTATTAGTTTAGGTTATTTCTTTATTTTAAATTCTATTTCGGATAGACATTTATTGGATTCTGCTGGCGATTCTATTGGTGTTTTCCCCCTCTATCTCTACCCCGAATCTAACGGTCAACAAAGCATAGAAGAAACTGCCGAACGAACTCCTAACTTAAATATGTTAATTGTCAATGAAATAGTAGAAATGCTAGGCTTAACTTTTACTAACGAAAAATTCCCCTCCGATGGAGGGGTGGCTGAAAGCCGGGGTGGTAAAGATACATCCACCCAGCCCTACAGAAACACTCAAAATTACATGAGTCTTCCCTACAATCCTGCTTTAAAAGAGCGTGCACGTGGACTTAGAAAAGCAGGCAATTTATCAGAAGTATTGTTTTGGAATGAAGTTAAAAATAAACAATTTAAAGGCTTTGATTTTGATCGACAAAAAATAATAGGAAACTATATTGTTGATTTTTTCTGTACCAATTGCAATGTAGTTATTGAGATTGATGGTAGCAGTCATGATGATAAAGTAGAATATGACGCAAAGCGTGATGAATTTTTACAAAGCTTGGGATTAACAGTTATTCATATTGAAGTGGATGATGTTATGAAAAATATGAATGGAGTAATAGAAATGTTACTAAACCACCCCGCCCTAAAGGGCACCCCTCCATCGGAGGGGAATTTTGCACCCATTGATTTATTAGATTATATCTATGCTGTATTGCATTCACCAACTTACAGAGAGAAATACAAAGAATTTTTAAAAATTGATTTTCCAAGAGTGTCTTATCCCAAAAACAAAGCAACTTTTTGGAAATTGGTCAAATTAGGTGGAGAAATTAGACAAATCCATTTGTTAGAAAGTCCTAAAGTGGAAGATTATATTACTCAATATCCTATTGATGGAGATAATATAGTTATTAAACCATTGTACAAAGAGGGTAAAGTTTACATTAACGAAACGCAGTATTTTGATAATGTACCTGAGATAACTTGGAATTTCTACATTGGCGGTTATCAACCGGCTCAAAAATGGCTAAAAGACCGTAAAAATCGTTCATTAGAATTTGACGATATTTTACATTATCAAAAAATAATAGTGGCCCTTTCAGAAACAGATAGATTAATGAAAGAAATTGATAAAATAGAGGTGGAGTAGATGAAAGTTTGCTTATTTGCTTTAATATTGGGGCAAGTATGATATAGTTAGCAAATTTTTCGCCATGTTAAGGGATATAATTGCAAAATCGGGAAAAATCAATGGAAATTAACCAAAGAGAAATTTAATCGCTTAAATTTGACTTCATAATCTTATTTTAATGGAATATTTCACATTAGCAAGAGTTATTCATGTTTTGGCAATCGTTTTATGGATTGGAGGTGTGGCTATGGTAACTACTGTCATATTACCTGCCGTTCGAAAAATGAAATCCAAAGAAGAGCGCATGGAGACTTTCGAAAAGATTGAAGGTAGGTTTGCTACACAGGCTAAAGTCACCACTTTGATAACTGCACTTTCAGGTTTTTACATGCTTTATGCAATGGATGGTTGGGACAGATATCTCAATTATAAATTTTGGTGGCTGCATGCAATGACTTTAGTATGGTTGCTCTTTACATTAATATTATATGTATTAGAACCGTTTTTCTTGCATAAGTTATTTAAAAAATATGCCATCAAAAATCCGGATAAAACCTTTCGTTTTATTCATAGAGCACATTGGATTTTATTAATTATCAGTTTGATTACTATTTTTGGAGCAGTGGCAGGCAGTCATGGTTGGTTTTTATTTTAACTCTATGAAAAATAAATACATATTTCAATCCGAACGTTTAGGTTTTAGAAATTGGTCTTATCAAGATTTGGATGAGTTTGCTGCAATGAATGCAGATGAAGAAGTAATGAAACATTTTCCTAATTCTTTAAATAGGGCAGAATCAAAAGAATTTATTGATCGTTTACTAGCTCATTATGATAAATGGGGTTTCAATTACTTTGCAGTTGAATTATTGGATAGTGGTGAGTTAATTGGTTTTATAGGGTTGGCTTATCAAAGCTATGAAAGTGAGTTTACACCTTCTGTTGATTTAGGTTGGAGATTGAAAAAAAATGCTTGGGGAAAGGGATATGCAACTGAAGGAGCAAAAAGTTGTATGCAATTTGCTTTTAATGAATTAAATATTAATCGATTAATTGCTACATGCACTCAAAAAAATATAATCTCAGAGAAAGTGATGCAAAAAATAGGAATGCAAAAACAGTCAAATTTTAAACATCCTAAACTAAAGGAATTTCCTGAATATGAAGATTGTATTTGTTATGAGATTATGAATATAAACAATAATGTCAATAGTATTTAATTATGGCAGGAGGAGGATCTATACAAAACATGCTGAATACGTTGAAGAATAATAAAAATCTTCTTCCTAAAAGAAAATCATTTTTTAAGCGAGATTTGAATTATTTCGAACTACGGAAATACTATCAAGAATCTCCTCTTTATTTCAGCAATAAAAAGATTACAAAAGAAGAACTTCTACTAATTAGGAATAAAATTAGAGAAGATAGAAAACGTTCAAAAATTTTAGTTTTTACTACTTTTTTGAGCGTTTTTGTAGTATTTTCGGTTGTTTTGGTGCTTTTAGTTCAAAATTTAGACTTTTCTGTAAAAAAGTTTGTTCGGAATTCTCATAGTGGTATTCCATCTAAATCTTTTAAGAATCAAGATTTATACAGTGATAGAATGTCTGATGGTATAAATAGATTGAACGAAGGTAAATGGTTTCTGGCGATTGGAAATTTTCAGGCAGCATTGGCAGATAAACCAAATGACAAGGAAGCTGAATATTTATTGTCAAAATCTTATGTATTCTATTGTTTTGAGGAAAATAATTCTTGTGATAAAGCAAATACTCTACTCAATGAAATGCTTATTAAATATCCTCAAGATACTCGTTTTCAAATTTTGAGCGACTTTTTATAAGCAAGAAAAAATGAATATTTGGAAAAGTATAATTAAATTAGCGAAATCAATCTAAATTTATAATTATGAAAAAGTCCTTACTTCTCTCGATTATTGCTTTATTCACATTCAGTCTTTCAGCTCAGACTTCCACTTATCACCCTTTTCCAGATAGCAGTGCAGTATGGAATTTCAATGTGCAAATGTTTTGTTTTAGCAATGGGCAGTCTGATGATGATTTTTCTATTATAATGCAAGGCGATACCCTTATCAATAATAAAATTTATCAAAAATTAAATACACCTGCTTTTCTCAAAAGGAATACAGATAATTGCACAGTTGCAATAATTGGATACAAAGGTGCTACTAGAAATGATTTAGCCAACAAAAAAGTTTATATAGTTCCCAAAAATTCGACTACTGAAGTTTTATTATACGACTTTGACTTGCAGTTAGGAGATACTTTAAAAGGTTTTATTGAATTAAATGGACAAAATGTGGTTGTTAGTATTGATTCTATTTTAGTTGGAAATTCCTATCGTAAAAGATGGAAATTTGATGATAGCTATAACTTTGAATTAATTGAAGGTGTAGGATCAACATATGGTTTAATTGAAGGCGTTCCTGGCAAAATAACCGATTTTCCTGATTACTCATTAATGTGTTTTGAGGATAAAAAAGTAAATGTGAATTATCCTGCATCTTCTTCGGCATGTGCAATCGTTACATCAGTTAACGAGCTTACAATCAATACTGAAAATATCAATGTATATCCTAATCCTTCCAATGGATTTTTTAAAATTGATTTAAAAGATGAATTGGTGATTCAAATCCGAATAACCGATATCTTAGGGAAAGTCGTTATAGATCAAATAGTGGGGAACGATAATTTTTTGAAGTATTCCAACTTTAATGCTGGAACTTACATTATTTCTTTTTTCAATAAGGAAAATCAATCAGGTCAAAGAAAGTTAGTTATTTATTAATCCAATCTTTCTTGAATGTTCAATAGCTACAGAGCTGCTTTTAAAGTAGCACGTTTCTACATTTAAAGATGAAATGTTTTTCATAATTTTTTGCACTTCATCTTTGCTGCTTTTCCTTGTTTCCCTAATATAAACTGCCAATACATTTTCTGGAAACATCTTGACTATTCGCTCATAAATCTCAGGATCTTTTTGACTGTCATCACCTAATAAAACAAACTGAAGCTCAGGATAAAACTCCAACAAATGCTTTATTTTTTGAAATTTATGGTCGTGGCTTCCACCACCTGTAAACAATAAATCTTTCAAGCCAGATTTAATAGCTTTAAGCTTAAAAACTGCCTTAGGAAATTGGTGCAGACTAGTAAAACGATCTATTAAATTGTATAAATTCCATTCACTACTAGAAACATAGAAAAAAGCATTGTTTTCACCTTCAGTTTTTCTACCTGCTTGACTTAGTAATTGATAATGTTTGACTACTCCTTCAAAAAACTTTCTTCTTTCCACATTTCTACTCATTAAAACATAGAGTTTTTTCAGTGGATTGTCCGAATGAGAAATTAGAAAAGTATCATCAATATCAGATATAAAACCATATTCACCAGGATAGGGTTTTATAAATTCGCCTTCCTCTTTCACCTGTTTACCATCAATTTCTGTAGAAACGGTATACTTATGCCAACCGCTAGTCAATTCTAAATCAAATGGAATGCTAAACCTAAAATACCCATCATTTAATGTTTTAGTAGAAACGGTTATATTTTTAAATTGAAGCTGTATTTCTGCATTTGCTATAGTTTTGATGGTAAACATTCTATACACCGCATAAGCATGTTTTAGTTTTCTTTGATCTAAGGCAAACTTATCGGGTGATTTCTTTTTAAATAGATGTCCTGAAATAATTATTTCTCTTTCATTGGCATATCCTCTATAAACTTTTAAATCTGCAACCATTTTCGCCTTAACTTTGTATTTTTAAATAGCAAAATAGGTATTTTTATTTTCAAACTCAATTTTATGACAAAGAATATTTTATTGGTCGTCAATCCTATTTCTGGAGACATAGATAAATCAGATTTAATCAATTTGGTTCAAAAATCTATTCCAGAAGATTTTAATTTAGAAATTTATCAAACCACAGGGAAGAAGGATGCGGAAGAAATACGCTTGAGAGTTGAAAAATATTCCCCTGAACGAATTATTTCAGCAGGTGGCGATGGTACTATTAAATTAATAGCTGAAGCTGCAAGAAATAAGGATTTTGTGTTGGGTATTCTACCTTTGGGTTCGGCCAATGGCTTAGCGACAGATTTGAGTTTACCTGAGGATATTGAGTTTGCATTGAATGTAGCTTTTGGAAATAAAACTCAAAACGTAGATGCCTTGTGTATTGATGATCATTTATGTTTGCATATAAGTGATTTAGGTATTAATGCTGAGTTAATTGCCAATTATTCTCAAGGAAATTTACGAGGTAAAATAGGTTATGCAGTCCATACTATTCCTACATTATTAGCCTCGGACATGCCTTATAAATTTACCGTTAAGGCTAATGGTAAAACCCAAAACTATGAAGGTATCATGTTGGCTATAGCTAATAGTAAAAAATTTGGAACTGGAGCTGAAATCAATCCAAATGGAAAAATAGATGATGGAAAATTTGAAATTTTAATCTTTAAGAAGTTAGATGTAATTGAGATATTAAAAACCTTAGGCAATGAAGTAAATCTGAATCCTGAATTTGTGGAAGTTATTCAAACTACCAATGCTAAGATAAGTTGCAAAAATGCAATCCATTTTCAAATAGATGGAGAAGCTTGTGGTAAAGTAAAAGAGTTAAATGTGAGTATATTACCTCATACTTTAAAAGTTGCAGTTGGTTGATAATTATTCGTTTATCACGACGCTTCGTGACAGTACAAATCGGTTTCTAAGGGTCGGAAACCGATTCTGACGAAGCTTCGTCCTGATGACCGAAATAATTTCTCGAAGTATTTATCAAGTACTTCGAGTGGCCCATAAAATTGTCCATTAATTAAGTATTATTGATAATGGGCTTTACCGAGAAGTCTTGTTAAATAAAAAAACTCCTTTTGGTTTTCACCAAAAGGAGTTTTGAATTTTATTAAATTGCTTATTAAGAATTTACAGCGACTCTAGGCGAACCGTCCATAATTTCATCATTGGCATAGTCTGCATATTTATTGAAATTCTTAACAAAAGAATCAGCTAAAATATTTGCTTTGGTATCATAAGCTGATTTATCTGACCAAGTATTCTTAGGATTTAAGATTTCTTCAGGCACATTAGGACAAGTTGTTGGCATTGATAAACCAAAAACTTCATGTGTGATGTAATTTACATCATTCAAATGACCTTCTAAAGCAGCAGTAATCATTGCTCTAGTATACTTTAAGCTCAATCGTTTTCCTGTACCATATGAACCACCTGACCAACCAGTGTTTACTAACCATACTTTCACATTATTCTTACGCATTTTTTCACCCAACATCTCTGCATATTTTGTAGGGTGCAATGGCATAAAAGGTGCTCCAAAACAAGCTGAAAATGCAGTTGTTGGTTCAGTAATTCCGGCTTCAGTACCTGCTACTTTTGCAGTATAACCTGAAATAAAGTGATACATGGCTTGCCCAGGTGTCAATCTAGAAATAGGAGGCAATACACCATATGCATCACAGGTTAAAAAGAAGATATTTTTTGGATTCGTTCCTATAGAATCTTCTTGAATATTATCTATGTGATTAATAGGGTAGGATACTCTTGTATTTTCTGTTTTTGTAGAATCTAAAAAATCAACTTCAGAAGTTTCTCCAATAAAATTGATGTTTTCCAATAAAGCACCAAATTTGATGGCATCATAAATTTGAGGCTCGTTTTCTCTTTTCAAATCAATGCATTTTGCATAGCATCCACCTTCAAAATTAAAAACGGAATCATCATCCCAACCGTGCTCATCATCACCAATCAATTTACGATCTGGATCTGAAGACAAAGTAGTTTTACCTGTACCTGACAAACCAAAGAATACTGCAGTATCACCATCTTTACCAATATTGGCAGAACAGTGCATGCTCAGAACATTTTTTTGATGTGGTAAAATAAAGTTAAGCGCTGAGAAAATTCCTTTTTTAATTTCACCAGTATAACCAGTTCCACCAATTAAAAGAATTTTTTTACTGAAATTCATCACAGCAAAATTATGTTGACGTGTTCCATCAATTTCAGGATCAGCCATAAAACCAGGCGCACAAATAATATTCCACTCAGGATCAAAGTTTAAAATCTCTTGCTCTGATGGTCTTAAAAACATGTTGTAAGCAAACAGATTAGAGAAAGCTAACTCTGTTACTACTCTTAAATTCATTTTGTACTTATCATTTGCACAAGCGTATGCATCTCTTACATAAACTTCTTTACCCGATAAATAAGCGGTTACTCTATTGTATAATTTGTCGAATTTATCAGCATCAAACTTAATGTTGATATCACCCCACCAAACAGCATCTTTTGTTATATCATCAAATACGATGAAACGATCTTTAGGTGATCGGCCTGTAAATTCTCCGGTGTCAACTGCTAAAGCACCGGTAGAAGCTAAAGCTCCTTCACCTCTTAATAATGAATCTTCAACTAGTTGAGCGGGTTCTAAGTTCCAAAATGCAGCGGAAACATTAGATAATCCCAATTTCTCGATGGAAGCATCTTTGGCTTTTAATCCAAATTCAGTCATAAAAATTTTGTTTTGATTTTTAATATAACAGAAATTTTATTGTGGTATAAGATAATTGCTGTTAATTTTATTTCTTTAAGAATAAAAGTTAATTTCAATACAAAAGTAATCCTACTTTTTAGATTAGGGAAAGAAAAAGATGCTTTTTTAATTCACTTTTTATAAACAATTGATTGTTTTAAAACCTGAGTTCGTTTATTCTTAAGGATTCAGAACGCCTTTAAATAGTGGGATTCGATTAAAATTAGCGATGAAATAGCAAGCTATTTCAAGGAAATTTTAAGAAGAAGATTACTGTTTAAAGGTGGAATAATACCGATTTAGTAATCTAATGTCGCACACTTCGTTCCTCATTTGCTCCTTATCTTACTGTTCGGCATTTACCAATTCTACGTTTTTAAAATGGTTCAATAAAATTTATATGCGGCATTAAAAAACTTAATTGGTATAAGTTAAAACTTTTCCAGAAATAAAAATCTACTGCGTTTGATTTTTAGAATATAGCATGCTATATATCTAAATATCTGCCCTGTATATTTTAATTTCTGAAAATGTGAATTCCTAAATAAAAATCGAACTCAGGTTTAAAGCTTAAATTTTGATTACGATTTTTCTAAATAGTTATTATTTCGCACTTTTGTTGACAATTGACTTAATTTCCAATTATGCTAGGCTTATTTGATGCACTTATAGGAACTTTATACTTTCTGCTTATTATAAGCCTTGCCTGGATTTATAAAAATAGAAAGTTAGCACAGGGGCAAAGTAATTATCGATTTTACATATCTTCCCTTTTAACTCACCTTATTGGTGCTGTTTTCTTTAGCTTAATTTATGCTTTTTATTATGGCGGTGGTGATACTTTTTATTATTTCAAAGGCGGACAATCTTTAATTAATTCATTTTTTATTCATCCGTTTAGTACGATACAAGTTTATTTTTATGAATTGAGCCAAGTTCCAAATGAACTAAGGCATACTATTCAATTTTTAGGAAATGAACAATCGGTAGAAGTGTTTGGAATGATGAAATTTACTTCAATCTTTTGTTTTTTTGGATTCAATAACTATTTGGCTACTACACTTTTGTTTGCCAGTTTAAGTTTTATAGCCAATTGGAAACTTTTTAAGTTCGTTAATGCTGAATTTTACAGAAATAACATCTTGTCACCCAAGCTTTGGTGGATTCTTTTTGTTCCTTCACTTATTTTTTGGGGAACTGGAGTATTAAAAGACACCTTAGTTTTTAGTTTTTTAGTTTTTCTATTAATTTATTTGATTAAATTATTTTCGTCCCATTACCCTAAGCTAATATGGAATAGTGTAATTTATATTATGATTGTAATAGTTTCAATGTACTTTGTTTACGTTCTTAAATCTTATGTATTAATCTCTTTTTTATTAGCCATATTGATTGCTTATTACAAAAAAATTACCGCTATATCTAAAATAGAATCAAGAAATAAGATCTTAGGAATTTTCTTCAATTTTATATTTATAGGAATAATTACAATTGGGTTGTTTTTTGCTTTTCAAAGCTTTAAAAGTGAAATTTTTAAAGCTGAAAGTGAAGCTTTTACCACTCTTAAAGGCTTTCATTCATGGCACACTACATTAGGAGGCTCTTCTTATGATTTAGGGTTTACAGATTACTCCATTTGGACGGTTATTAAAAAATCACCTCTAGCATTCGCAGTTACTTATTTTGGTCCTTTCCCTTGGGAACTAAATTCTCCAGTTATGCTGATTACAGCATTAGAAAGTTATCTTTTTATCTTATTATTTATTAGAGGTTTATATCTTTATAGATGGCGATTATTTCAACTTGTTAATCGTAATAATTTGATCATCTTTTCAATGGTTTTTACTATAATTTTTGGAGTTGTAGTAGGTATTTCTTCCTATAACTATGGTGCTTTAGCTCGATTTAAAATTCAAGCGATGCCCTTTTTCTTAATATGGGTTTTGGGTAATGAGAATTTTAGAAGAAATCAAAATTTACTCAATAAATAAGACCAAGATTTAATTCCTTTTAAATTGCTTAAAACAAATCGTCTAATCACTTTTTTCGTCTTTTTATCGTCGGCTGCTACTTTTTTATAAGCTTGTATAGATATATCAATCAATTGCTTTTGGTAATAACTTTCTAACTCTTTCGAAAAAGTGAAGTTGTCATAAAATGAGTTGAATTGTTTTACCGCTTTTTGAAAGTCCACCACATTTACAGCTTTTTCAGGTCGATTGTTAATAATAGCTACTACATTATAATCTAAATCTTTTGGTGTTAATTGATTCAGATAATAGAAAGATGCCTTATTGTGACTCATTATTTGGGTTTCACTATTTTGTTGTGACACTCCACTTTCATTGATTCTGTAATAATATAATACTTCATCGATGTTGGCAATTTGATGATTTTTAGAGATCAACCTTAACCATAATTCAAAATCTTCACTGTGCTTAAAGTTGATGTCGTAAAGATTTTCTTTTAATACATTAGCCTTTGCCAATACAGAACCATGAATTAATGCCTGTGTAAAAAATGCTGAAAATGATATGGTTTGACTTTCACAATAAATGGAAGATGATTTTTTAGTCACTTTTGAATTCATATCAATTGATAAAGCATTGCATCCAAGTACAGAGATATTTGTATGTTGACTTAAATACTCAATTTGTTTTTCAATTCTATTTAAATGAGAGATATCATCCGCATCCATTCGAGCAATGTATTGCCCTTTTGCGATCGAAATTCCTTTATTAAGCGTTCTAACTAATCCTATATTTGATTTATTTTCAATTACTTGAATTCTATCGTCTGTGTTGGAGTATTCATTGCAAATAGAGAGACTATTGTCGGTACTTCCATCATCAATTATTAGGATTTCTAAGCTTTTATACGTTTGTTTTACGATAGAATCTAATGCCTCTTTTAAAAAAAATGCGGCGTTGTAGCATGGAATAATAACTGAAACGATGGGCTTGCTCACTATTTGTTTTTAGATGGATTCTATTAAGGATTGATACTTTTTTAGAGTGTCAGAATTATTTCCAAATTTAGATAAAATATCTCTTTTCAATTGTTGGCCTAATGTAGGAATCAATTCTTTATGCGAATAAATATGTTCGATGACTTTTTCTGCATCCTTTTCGGGATGAGCAATATCCATAAAGTAGCCATTTCTTCCTTCTTCAATATATTCATCAAAATCACCTACACCTCGACATACTGCTACTGCTTTTTCCATCAATCCTATTTCTTTGATAACGTTATTGCTAGCCTCAGTTAATGAAGGATGAATAATAAGATCGGAGGCTTTCATATAATCTAAAAAATCTCTTTTAAAACCTAATAAGAAAATATGATTATTGAGCTGATGAACATCAATATACTGTTGTAATTTTTCCTTTTCTACACCTTCATCCAAAATCATCATTTTGATATCTAATCCCTTATCTATTAATTTCTTTATTATTGGAAAGATAAGAATATGTCTTTTGAAAGGAATTACCCTTGCTACCATAATTAGCCTTAGATGAGCCGGATACTTTTCTTTAATCTGTTCTACATTTTCTAAATTTGGTTTTCCATATTGCGAAAAATCATAGAGATAAGGAATGACTTCCATTTTATTTGTGCCAATCGTTTCATTCTCTAAAATACCATTATAAACTCCTTTAGATGGAACAATTATTTTTTTTGCTAATCGATTGATTATTTTGTCAAAAAAAACTTCATTTTTATTGACTTTTAATGGAATACCAAAATTCCCTTTGTTGAATTTAAAGTGGTGTCTAAAAGAAATGACCTTGGCAGACATAAAGAATTGAGCTATAACTGCTATAAAATTGGTATGCTGTAAATTAGAAAATACGATATTTATATTTTGAGATTTACAGAATTTTATTAGAAATGTAATCTGTTGATAATAATATGTAAACGAGTTTTTTGAATCAATTTTATTCGTGAAAAAAGGGATATTATTTTCTTTTAATTGCTGGTGTAAATCACCGGCTTCACAAGTGGTCAATAAAATCATTTCATAACCCATTTTCTTTAATTCAATGAGTGTTGTTTCAATTTGAATAGATCTTTTATTGGAAGGATAGTAAAAAAGAATCCTTTTCATTCTGCTATGTTTAAATCTTTATATAATTGGTTGAATGTATTTTGATAATGTTTTAAGGCAAATTCTTCCGTATATTTTTTACTTGCTTCTCTCATTTGTCCAGCTAATTTCTCTCGGTTTTCAAGACTCATTTGAGTAAAATCTATAATTTTTTGGCAAATTTTATCTTCATCTAAGGCAACAATTTTTTCTTGGCTTATTTTTCCTACTACTTCTTTGCTACCTGTCCATTCTGACACCAAAGGTATTAATCCTGCCGACATAGCCTCTAAAACTACTGTAGGAAATGCATCACCTCTAGCTGTATGAAAGTACATACTAGCTTTAGATAAGTAGATATCAATATCTTGTGTGGAACCTACAAAGTGAATTGCTTTTTTGCATTCTTCAGAACAATTTTTCATTAATTCTATTTGTAAGTCTTTATCCCAATCTCCTACTATAGTAAAAGTTAGACTGGTATTTATTGCATAAGCCTTCGAAAAAGCATTGAGCATTAAATCTAATCCTTTATAGTAGGTTCTCCAACCTTTTGGACCAGTAGAGATAAAAATCAAGTTGTTTTTACTCAAATCAGGTTCTAAAGCCAATAGTTTAGCTTGCCTTTCTGCTGGAACACCTAAATAAGTGGTGTAGATTTTTGGTTTTGTAATCCCGTTTAATTCTGCTAAATCAGCTGCCATTTGTCCTTCACAAAGTAAAGCATCATATTGATTAATTAACCACACTAAGGTTTTTTTCATCACTTTGCCATACCAATTATCATAAAGAAAATACATGGTTTCATCGCCTAAGTGAACCACTACTTTTTGTTTTTTCTTTAAGCGAAAAAATTTCATAATGATAGGACTAAAATGAGGTCCTGAAACTAGAAATAAATCAAATTGTGAAGGTTTTTTAAAAGCGAATGCATTATAAATCCATGCATAAATTAAATACAATTTTGATCGATTCCCATCGTTCCAAATCTTATATTTATCTACCATATGATATTCACCACCAACACTTTTAGCTAATCTACCGTGCATTATATGAGGTCCAAACCTACCGTGGATATATGCAATTCTTTTTTTCATAAACTCTTTTTTCTACACCAAAGTTTTTGAACTCCAAATATATACTCTGCTTGAAAAATTTCTAAGCCACAAGATTCAATCAATTCGGCTAATTCATATCGATCAAATTCAGAAATATGGTCAGGATCAGAAAAAATCAACTTATTTCCCACATCTCTTCTATAATGGTTGAGTAAATTTTTATCAAAATCAGGCAATTCAATGTAAATTTTGCTAAAATATTGGGTATGCTCTTTTAAAAATGTCTTTGGATCATCTAAATGTTCCAAAATGTGCGATAATATTAGCGTATCAAATGGATGATTTTGTTTTTCTATATAGTTAATGGCTTCATCTACAACAAATCTTAAATTGTCTTTTTGAAAATTTGTATTCGCTTGCACAATAGCCTTTTCGTCGTAATCAATACCTATAACTAGTTTTGCTTTTTCAGCTATGAAATTGCTAATTTCTCCATATTTACAACCTAAGTCTAACACTACATCGTTGTTCCCGATATGTTGTAAGATGGTTTTTTTGGTAAATAATCTAAGTGGATGCTCGCTTTCATTATAATATTTGAATGAGGTTTCATGTGATAAACGTTCAAAAATCCATTCTAAATCCAAGTAGAGTTTAAACTTTCGTTTGCTACTAATAGGAAGTATTTTATGTATTCTATATAAAATAGTAAGAAGGTAATTTCTATCCTTTTTTCGTTTAAGTTTTATTCCCATAATTAGCTTTGGTTATCAAATAATTACAAAATATTTGAAATGTATCTGATTAAAAACGCGAAATTATTATAAATTCAGCAAACACCTACTATTTTTCGTTGAATTGCAAAATTTGATGGTAAAATTGATTATGAAAGCTAATGGGCTCATTTTGATTACAAATCAATTCAGCTTTTTCTCTTGCTTTTATTCCCATTTCGATAGCTGCACCTTTATTTTCAATTAAATACTCTATCTTTTTCTTTAAATCTTCAGCATCGTTTAATTTAAAATGTAATCCTTCTACTTGGTCTTCAATAACAGATGTCAATTCAGGAATGTTAGATATAACAATAGGTATTTCATATGCCATCATTTCAAGCAATGATAATGGAAGTCCTTCTTTTTCAGAAGGAAAAACACCAATGCTTGAATTATTTAAATAAGGTTTTAATTCAGAAATACTTCCGGTAAATACTATGCTTTCATCACCTTCAGCCATTTGATGAAATTTTCCGTTTGATTCATCAGGACCTACAAGATATAAGCGATCTAAAGCATTTTTATTGACTTTTTTCCAAGCGTTTATTAAACATTCATGCCCTTTTTGATTATTCATTCTTGAAATGTAAATCAACTGATTATTACTTATACCTTTCAGAGGTTTGGTTCTTTTATATGAACTGATTTGTATGCTATTTTCTAATGTTTTTAATACATTCTTTGGATGATTTAATTGATAAGTTTTAATAGAATTTTCTACTGATTTAGATACTGCTATTAAATGAAATTCCTGATATAATTTCCGATAAGCAATTGCCAAAAGAATACGTTGGTGCAATTTATAATCATCTTTATGAATTCTCAACATATGATCCGTAAAGACTAATTGCAATCTTAGATTTTCTTTTTTTGCTAAAACACCTATTACTAATTGCCTAGGTAAAGTATGAAAGTGAAGTATATCTAAGCTAAGCTCTCTTATCTTGATTAAAACCGCTTCTGCTCTTATTTCAGTTGTATTAAAATCGAAGGAGTTTTTTAGATAGCTTTTTAAGCTGTAATCATTGATAAATTGATAATCAAAATAATGGATGTCTATATTATTATTAATCGGAAAAAAATCAAGCATTTCCACTTGTCGACTTAATATCAATAAATGGATTTCATATTTTTCCTGACTCAATCGGTTGCATAAATCTATCAGCACTTTAGAAACTCCACCAACAACTAGATTGTTAACTACAAAACCTATTTTAATTTTCTCCATTCGTTTCTAATTAAATAACTCTTTTCTATTTTTTAAAATGAATTTTAAATTGAGTAGTTCTTTTTTGAGAAGTATAGGACTAGAAACTACTAATACTAATAAGGGTAGAAGGTAGAAAATATATGGATTCAAATCATCATGAAAAGTGGTGCAAACAAAAGCTGAAATGCTTAGTAAACTTGCTAAGATTAGCATTTTACCTAATTTTAAATCTAAGGGTTGAATCTTTTTTACAATCAATTTTACTACTATAAATTCAATCACTTTTACGAGGTAAACTGCATATACAATGCCCATTATTCCCCAAAATTGATACAATAAATAGCCCAAAGCAATTGTAAAAAATAAATTACTCAATTGGCTGATGGGTATAAATTTTGTTTTCTTATTGACATATAAAGAATACATTTCAAGAGAAGTAAATACTCTCCAAATAAATGCTGTCGCTAATATTGGAATATAAAGAACCGCATTTTGAAAGGAATCAGTTATAAACCAATCCATTGCAAAGTGTAGAATAGCAATTAGCATTGTAACAGATAGCATTATGGCTAAAACAATCAAATGTGAAAGTCCTTGAATTTCTTTCTTTTTTTCTTCATAGTTTTCTAGAATATATTTGTAAAGAGTAGGAGAGAGCGCATTATTAATGGCATTAAAGAAAATTTCTAAAACCGAAATAACAATAAATGAAAAGCCATAAACCCCTAAAGCTTCTATACCATCCAACTGTTCAACTAATAGTCGATCTGAACTGTATGCAATCACACCAATTATCGCATTGACAAAAAGAGGAAAACCAAATATTAAAATTGTTTTGGACTTTTTTATATTAATGGAAATACCATAATTGCTAATAAAATAAATTAAAAAACCAATCACAACTAAGCCATAACCAATTGTTCTACCATAAATTGCACCAATTGATTTTAAATCCAAAAATATAACTCCTGTTACCGTTCCAATGGTAAATAAAGCTAAGGTGCTGAGACTTAGAATGCTGTATTCTTTTATTTTTCCTTCATTTCTAAAGTAATACTGAAACATTTCATAATAGGTCATGATGGCAGCAAAAATCAAAGTCCACACAAAGAAAGGGTAGAAATTAAATTCTTTAGGTGGATTGATAAGTGCGATTATTTGATTACCAAATATTAAGGCTAGACCAATAAAAATGAATTGAATCGTTAATAGTAAACCAATCGTAGAAGAAATAAGTTCTTTTAAATCTTTGGGGTTCTTATAATTATCCCAATATAGAAAAACGAAAGCATTAAAAATTCCTAAACCATATAGTTGCGTAATAATACCACTGTACAATAGAAAAAGATTAAATAAGCCATATTCAGCTGTATTTAAATATTTTAAATAGATAGGAGTGAATATCAATGCAAAAGTAAGCGGTAAAAAACCTAAAAGCGTATAAACAGCTGTACTTTTTAAAATGTCCTTTGCCAAAACAATTAATTGATGAGTGCGTAAAATTAGTATTTAATCAAAAACTTATCTGCAAAAGAATCAATCACTTATTCACAAACTATATTGAAGAATTAAATTGGTAATTTTGAACATCTAAAATGGACTTAAAGTTATGAAAATACGTCAAGTATTGACAAATTTTGTTTTGCTAATCATTTTGCTCTGTTCTGCTTTTCAGTTAAAAAGTCAGAATAAAATTACGACGATATTGCCAATCGAAAAAGCAATTGTCTTTGAAAATTCGGTAATTTTTAAATGGAATCCACATACAAAGAAGTCAATTAACAATACTTATCTATTGAGTGTTGCAACAGATTCTACTTTTTCTTTGAATTTGCAGGTTAAAAATACCAACCTCAATTTTGATACGATAAGTTTTAACTTGGCTGCTAAATATTATTGGAAAGTTGAATTGGTATCCAATAGTATATCCTTAGCTTCTACGAATATAAAAGAATTTACTTATTCAAATATATACAATTGGCCAAGTTTACAAGTATTACTACTAACGGATACAGGAGTAATTTTAGATGTCAATAATAAAATAAGTAAATGGCAAAATTTGGTGGATACTTCAAAAAATGCTATTCAAATTACTGCAGGTTCTAGACCTGTTATTTCATCACCAATCAGCGAGTTAAATAATAAGAAATTGATTAATTATGATGGTGTTGATGATTATTTGGAAATTTTGAACGCAGTAAATCCTGCTGAAACGTTTACCATTGCTAATTGGGGTGGAGTTGCAAGTACTTTTCCAAATTTTAATGGAATATTAACAGGTAAAACTGCTGGTGTGGTTTTTTCAGGAAACAAATCGAGTACCAATTTTGTACCATCTCAGGTTTTTCCCAATGCAGTTTATTTTAATCAACAACAAACTTTAGATTTTTCGCCATTATCTCAATTTAAGCTTATAAGTGGAAAAAGAAGCTCAGCATATCCCTTATCTACAGGTTTGTTAATAGCAAGTGATCGGTTAAATGCAGGACGTTTTTGGCAAGGTAATATTGGTGATATTATAAGTTTTAATGCACCAATAAGCGATTCATTGAGAAAGATAGTGAACCAGTATTTATGTCAAAAATATAGCAAGCCATTTAGTCTGGGTGATGACATTTCAATCTCTTATGGTTTTTGTGATACTTTGATCCAAGTTGATTCAACCTACAACAGTTATCAATGGAGTAATGGAGATTCGACCTTTAAAAGTGTGCTTTCTCCATCTAAAGAATATCAATTGACTGTTACTGATAAATTTGGCTGTACTTATACTGATAAAATCGCTGTATTATCTCCTTTGAAGGCTGAATTAGATCAATTGAAATGCTTAACAGATACTTTTGTGTGGGACACAAAATTACCAAATTCAGCTTATTCTTTTGTATGGAATAATTCTACGACGGATTCTTTAATCAACATCACACAAGCAGGAGAATATTATGTTAATATAGCGGATACTAATTTTTGTTCGATCACTTCTGACACAATTACCGTTTCGGTAGATTCTTCACTTTATAATATTAGTTTAGGTGCAGATACTTCTTTGTGTTTGGGGAATCAAATTGGATTAATAAATACTCCTGCTAACATTTCATCCTATTTATGGAGTACGAACCAAACAACACCTAAAATAATTCCTCAAAATAACGGAACCTATTGGTTAGAGGTCGAGGCAGGTGATTGTAAAGCAAGAGATAGTATTATAATTTTGATAAAAGGGAATGCTCCTACAGCAGATTTTTTGTTTTCAAATGAATGTTTTGAAGATTCGGTTAATTTTATTGACAATTCTATTTCGCCTTCTTTAGGAACAATAGTGAGATGGAGATATCATTTCGGCAACAATCAAATGGATACTACCCCAAATCCAACAATATTATTTGATACAGCACAAACATTTAACGTAAGTCTTTTTGTAGAAACAGATTCTTTGTGTTCGGATTCAATTAGTAAGCAATTGACTATTTATCCTAAACCAACAGCAGGGTTTTTTCAAAATTTAGCATGTAAAAATGATACCGTTTCATTTACAGATACATCTAAAATAGCAAGTGGAAATATTAATTTTTGGAGATGGAATTTCAACAAAGTAGGCATGCCTGGTGATACTTCTATTTTACAAAACCCCATCACAACTTTTCCCACTTCAAAATTATATCCCATAGATTTAATTGTATATTCTGATAAGGGTTGCAGCGATACGCTTTCTAAAAGTATTTTTGTTAACGATAAGCCTACACCAAATTATTCTGTTTTAGGCGATTGTTTGTCAGATTCTACCAAGTTTACTAATTTAACTATTGTTCCTTCAGGCAACACACTTCAATCCTCATTTTGGACTTTTGGGAATACTCAAACATCCAACAAAAATAATCCCACCATATTTTACACTACTCCAAAAGTCTATTTCGTAAATCTTAAAACCACAGCCTCCAATGGTTGTTCTGCAGAAATTGTACGTCAATTTGAAATGAACGATCGGCCTAATGCTGACTTTGTAGCAGATAATTTTTGTGTGAATAATTTAACGAAAGTAACTGATTTAAGTTCGGTTAGAAGAACCACTTTGAGCAATTGGGAATATAGAGTCAATCAAAATAACAATTATAGAGATACTGCCTTTACTCAGAATCCATCGTTAAAAATACCACAAACAGGCAATTTTACTATTCAGCAGATTGTAACTTCTGCTAAGGCATGTAAAGACACAACGGTAAAAAGTTTTGTCTCAAACCCTAAACCAAAAGCATTTTTTAATTTGACGTCTTATTTTGGTGCAGCTCCATTTGCTGTAAATTACGATACAGTAACTAAAGCAACTAATTATAAATGGAGCTTTGGAAACGGTGATTCTGCTTTTGTTTACCAACCCAATTATACTTATTCTGATACAGGTACTTACTTTCTATCATTATTGGTTAATAATCAATTTGGTTGTTTGGATTCTATGAAGCGAAAAGTAGATGTTAGAACCCCTAATTTAGATTTATATTTAGACACTGTAATAGTTGATCAAGTAAATGGCAATGTGAAAGTGGGAGTAATTTTAATCAATACTGGAAACAATGAAATTAACTCTATTTTACTGCGGGCAAACTTAAATGGATTTTATAAGTTGGAGGAATTGTGGCAAGGTGTTTTACTGCCCAATAACTTTAAATATGTGGAGTTTAGCTCCAAAGTAGTCATAGAAAATAATAATTTCAATGATTTTGTGTGCGTAGAAGTAAAAGAAGTTAACGGGATTAAAGACTTAAATTTAATTCGAGCTAAAGTTTGTGTGGAAGGAACTGCAGATAGATTTTATACAAAAGCATTTCCATCGCCAACTTATGCAAACATGAATTTGGATATGGTGTTGCCTGTAGCTTCTAATGTTACCATTTCAGTTTACGATAATTTAGGAAAAATCCAACTTCTTTCTTATGATCAATTTTTCGATAAAGGATATCATTCCTTACCGATAAATACATCCATTTTGCAGAATGGTAATTATTATATTATCATTAATTATTTAGATAAAAATCATTCGATTAGCATAGTAAAAAGATAAAAAATGGAGCTAGTATTTGCTACACACAACAGTAATAAAGTAAAAGAAATCAAGAATCAGTTAGGAGTTGAATTTGACTTGAAAAGTTTATCTGATATTGGTTTTCATGATGAAATTGAGGAGACAGAAACCACTTTAGAAGGAAACGCATTATTAAAGGTAAGAGCTATTCATCAAAAAACAAATACTAATTGCTTTGCAGATGATACTGGATTAGAAGTGGAAACTTTAAATGGTGAGCCTGGTGTTTATTCGGCTCGTTATGCAGGCTCTGATTGTAATGCCACAGATAATATGGATAAATTATTGACTAATCTAAAAGAAAAAGAAAATAGAAAAGCACGCTTTAGAACAGTTATTGCCTTAATTTTAGATGGAAAAGAACATTTGTTTGAAGGAATTTGTGAAGGAGAAATACTTTTAGAAAAAACAGGAATTGATGGTTTTGGTTACGATCCTATTTTTCAACCAAATGGATTTGATAGAAGTTTTGCTCAAATGACATTAGAAGAAAAAAACAAAATCAGTCATAGAGGCCTAGCAGTTCAAAAATTGATTGCTTTTTTGAGAAATATTTAACTGATTATTAGTTAAATAATAAATAATTTTATTTTTTTATGCATCTTTTGGTCTAATACCTACGTCTTTTGGTAGATATTAACCATGCTAAAAAAATCATCCATATTAACCATTGCCTTTTTAGAAGGCTTTTGTGTCATTTTAATAGAATTGGCTAGTGGAAGAATAGTTGCACCAATTTTTGGAACAGCTTTGCAAGTTTGGGCAGGTGTATTGGGAATTACATTGTTGGGTTTAGCATCAGGATATTTTTTAGGTTCTCGTTTAAACTTTGAAAAGAAATCAACCTTATTATTTTTAATAGGAACAGCGGCCTTGTATGTCGCAGCTTTTACTTTTTTCTCCGACCGCTTATTGGTAACATTCTCAACACTTAACTATGAGTTGGGTTTAATTCTATCTTTAATTACCTCCTTATTTTTGCCTTTAACTTTATTGGGTGCTGTTTCACCATTTTTGTCAGATAAGCTGACTTTTTTAAATGGAAAAGCAGGAAAAGCAACAGGTATTGTTTTTAGTGTTTCTACTTTTGGTGGCATAGCAGGTGCTTTTACAACTGGTTTTTTTCTCATTCCGCAATTGGGTATTATGAATACAATGTATATTGCAGCAATAATTTTATGTTTGATTGTATTGTTTATCACTTTAATTCAATCTTTGAAAATAAAACCCATTGCAATTGGTGGCATTTTAGTGCTATTAATTGTATGTTCTTCTCAAATTAAATCGAAGTCATATTTATATAACTATGGTGGAATAGAATTAAAATATGAAAACGAGAATATGCTCAGTCAATTGAGAGTGATTGACATCCCTACACGACAAAAAAATGGAGATGATGTCACTTTTAGAATGATGATGATTAACAATACATTGCAAGCTATTGTTGATGCTGAAAATCCTGCTAAAGATTACTTGCAATTCAGTCGTCTGATGGATCCAATTATAGAGAAATACTTTCATAATAAGAAGATTTTGATTTTAGGTTTAGGTGGTGGAATAGTTGCGAATCAATTTATTAGAAATAAGTGTGAAGTGGATGTGGTTGAAATTGATCCGAGAATTCGGGATATGGCTTTTCAATTTTTTGGATTATCCAATCAAGTAAATGTAATTATTGAAGATGCAAGAAGATATATCAATCATTGTGATAAAAAGTACGATTTAATTTTTATAGATACTTTTCATGGTGAATCTATTCCTTCTCATATTTTTACACAAGAAGCATTGCAAGAAATGAAAGCTTTATTGAATGAAAATGCTGTCTTGATTAGCAATTTTCATGGTTTTACAGATGCAAAAAGAGGAAAAGCTACGGCAGCAGTTTATAAAACTCTCTCTACAGTTGGATTTGAGAATAAAATGTTGGTGAGCAATATCAATGCAGATGAAATGAGAAGTTTACTATTTTTTTCAACAATGCAAAACGATACTAGTTACGAATCTATTTCTAACTTAGAAGTTAATAATTTAACTTACGCAAGTGGAAGTGAAGGAACCATAGAAAAGTTTACCGTCAATCCTTCTACTTTAAACCTAAAAGATGCTCCTTTATTGACCGATGATAAACAACAATTAGATTATCTTTTAAGAGATGTCAGTTTAGAATGGCGAAAGTATTGTTATGACAAATTTGTGACTATGAACAATCAAGCAGATATGCCCTTGATCCGATAGTTTTTTTTATTTTTCTTTTTTCTATAAGACTAAGATCTAAAGTCTAAAATATTAGATATAACTTCTAGCTTCTCAATAAAAAAAACTTTTCCACACCCCAATAAGTTGTTTATTACTGCTCTTTATTATTTCTCCCTTTTTATTAACAGTAGGTTATTTCAGGGTCGTATTCGCTTATCTTTGAATGATTCGATATCACTTTAAAATAAGCTCAAATGTGTAATTTTTCTCACCTTCATTGTCATTCTCAATTCTCTCTATTAGACGGTGCTGCGTCCATACCTGGTATGATGGCGAAGGCAAAAGCCGATGGAATGCCTGGGATAGCTTTGACAGATCATGGAAATATGTTTGGTGCTTTCCAATTTGTTGCAGAAGCAGCAAAAGTTGGAATTAAAGCCAATTGTTGGTTGTGAATTCTATTTAGTAGAAGATCGGTTTAAAAGAGAGTTTACTAAAGGGGTTAAAGACAAACGTTATCATCAATTATTATTGGCAAAAAATCAAGCGGGCTATCGAAAATTTAGCGAAACTCTGTTCTTTAGGTTATTTGGAGGGTTTATATGGTAAATATTCCACGTATTGATAAGAAACTTGTTGGAGCAATATAAGGAAGGATTAATTGCCACTACTTGCTGTATAGCCTCTGAGTTCAACAAGCTATTTTGTTAAAAGGAGAAGAAGAGGAGAAGAAGTCTTTAAAGAATGGTTTGAGATTTTTGGTGATGATTATTACATTGAAATACAACGACATGGATTAGGTGAGATTGATGGTACTGGAATGACTCAAGAAGATGTCAATCAGATTTTAATCAAGTGGTCTAAAAAATATGATGTGCCTTTAATCGCTACCAATGATTCTCACTATGTTGAAGAAGAAGATTGGGACAGCTCACGATATCTTATTATGTGTTAATACAGGAGATAAAATGAGCACACCTAGAGGTTATGGAAAAGGTTTTCGATTTGGTTTTCCAAATTCATGAGTTTTATTTCAAAACCACAGCTGAAATGAAGGAAATTTTCAAAGATATTCCTGAAGCGATTGACAATACCAATATGATTGTAGATAAAATAGTTACGCCCGAATTGAAGCGTGATATTTTATTGCCTAATTATACCTTGCCTGAAGGATTTTTAACTCAAGATGATTATTTAAAGCATTTGACCTTATGATGGTGCCAAAAAGAGGTATGGAGCTATAACAGCAGAAATTGAAGAACGCCTAACTTTTGAGCTGAAAATTATTAAGGATATGGGTTTTCCTGGTTATTTCTTGATTGTTCAAGATTTTACAACGGTAGCTCGTGATTTGGGTGTTTCAGTTGGACCTGGTAGAGGTTCTGCAGCAGGTTCTGCTGTAGCATATTGTGTTGGAATTACAAATATTGATCCTATTAAATACAAATTGCTTTTTGAACGATTTTTAAATCCTGAAAGGGTTTCAATGCCTGATATTGATATAGATTTTGATGATGATGGACGATCAAAAATTATAGATTATGTCGTTAGAAAAATATGGTAGAAATCAAGTAGCACAAATCATTACTTATGGTTCTATGGCTGCCAAATCTTCTATAAGAGATGTAGGAAGAGTATTGGATATTCCATTGCCTGATGTGGAGAAAGTAACCAAATTGGTTCCTGATACTTCATTAGATAAAGTATTTAATTGGGATGATGCGATGATTAAAAAAATGTTGAATGCAGAGCAATCAAGATCAAGCAAATCAAATGCGTTCTATCATTGCAGGAAAAGACATTTATTGCCGAAACTTTGATACATGCAAAAACACTAGAAGGATCTGTGCGAAATACAGGTATTCACGCTTGTGGAGTTATTATTTCACCTGACGATATCACTAATTATATTCCTGTTTGTACATCAAAAGATGCTGAATTACTAGTAACTCAGTTTGATAACAAAGTAGTGGAAGATGCAGGTCTTTTAAAAATGGATTTCTTAGGTCTTAAAACTTTAACCATTATAAGAGATGCAATTGCCTTAATCAAAGAAAATTACGATGTAGATATTGATCCTGATGAAATTCCTTTGGACGATGTAAAAGACATACGAGTTATACCAAAGAGGTGAAACCAATGGAACTTTTCAATTTGAATCTGCGGGTATGCAAAAGCATCTTAAAGAATTTAAGACCGACTGATATCGAAGATTTAATTGCAATGAACGCTTTGTATCGTCCGGGACCGATGCAATTTATTGAACTTTTTATTTCAACGAAAAAGGGGAGATGTAGATAGTTGAATATCCTCACGATTTATTGAAAGATATCTTGAAAGATACCAATGGTATTATGGTGTATCAGGAGCAAATTATGCAAGCGGCACAAATAATGGCAGGATATTCTTTGGGTGAAGCAGATTTGCTGAGAAGAGCTATGGGGAAAAAGAAAATGGATGTAATGCAACAACAAAAAGAAAAGTTTGTTGAAGGTGCATTTAACATTCATCAGAGTAGATAAAAAGAAGTCATCAGAGGTTTTTGATATAATGATGAAATTTGCTGAGTATGGATTTAACCGTTCGCATTCAGCAGCTTATTCTGTTGTTGCGTTTCAAACTGCTTACCTCAAAGCCAATTATCCGGCTGAATATATGGCTGCTGTTTTAACTAACAATATGAACGACATTAAAAAAGTTACTTTCTTTATGGAAGAATGTCGACGTATGGGCACTCCTGTTTTAGGGCCTGATGTGAATGAAAGTACTTATAAATTTGCAGTCAATAAGAAAGGCGAAATCCGTTTTGGATTAGGCGCAGTAAAAGGTGTAGGAGAAGGAGCGGTGGAAGCCATTGTCAATGAGCGAAAAGAGAATGGAAATTATACTTCTATTTTTGATGTAACCAAAAGAGTAGATTTAAGATCTGCCAATAAGAGAACCTTTGAAAATATGGCTTTAGCCGGCGGATTCGACTCTTTTGAAGAATGTACATCGAGCTGTTTATTTTTCGGATACAGGCGATGGAACCACCTTTTTAGAAAAAGCATTAAAATTTGGAGGTTCTCATCAAGAAGCACTAAAATTCTTCACAAGTATCTTTATTTGGAGAAGCTTCAGATGTAGAAATGCCTCAGCCTGAAATCCCAAAAGCACCTGAATGGGGAACTTTAGAAAAATTATCTAAAGAAAAAGAAGTGGTTGGTATTTATCTTTCAGGCCATCCTTTAGATGATTTTAAGTTTGAAATCGATCAATTTTGCAATACTTCTACCAAAGAAATGCATCGATTGGATGAGATTAAAGGCAGAAAAGAGGTAAAAATGGCAGGAATTGTCACTGAAGTAGCATCACAGAATGACGAAAACAGGTAAGCCATTTGGAATTTTAACTTTAGAGGATTATCAAGACTCTTTTAAGTTTTTCATTTTTGGAGACGAATATGTGAAACATAAAGGATATTTGACCTCAGGTTGGTTTCTCTATTTAGTTGGAAAAGTAGAGCCAGGGAAGTGGGATAAAGAGAAATTAGAATTTAAAATCACCAACATAGAGCTTTTGGCTGATATTAAAGATAAAATGACCAAATCTATTGTAGTAGATGTAGATGTGGACGATATATCCGATGATTTTATCAATAAAATGGAAAATATTACAAATTCTTCTAAAGGGAGTTGTAAATTTTCATTAAATTTCGTCGATAGAAAAGAAAAGAATACCGTTTTATTGACTTCAAGAAGTAAAAAGATAAGCTTATCTGATGATGTTTTAAAAACATTGGACAATATGAAAGAAGTAACTTATTCGGTTTCATAAAAGAATGCCAAATTGTCGTGAAAATAACTTTGGTAAAGAGTTTGTAAAAGTAATTTTGAATATAAATAATAATAAAAATAAAAGAGATGGCAGTAGAACTAACAGACGCAAATTTCGAAGAATTAGTAGAAAAATCAGATAAACCAGTATTAGTAGATTTTTGGGCAGAATGGTGTGGACCTTGTCGTATGGTAGGTCCTGTAGTGGACGAATTACATACAGAATACGATGGAAAAGCAGTAGTTGGAAAAGTAAATGTGGATGACAATCCGGGTATTTCAGCTAAGTTTGGGATTAGAAATATACCAACAGTATTGTTTTTCAAAGGCGGAGAAGTTGTTGATAAACAAGTAGGAGCAGCTCCAAAATCAGCTTATGCAGAAAAATTGAATTCATTGGTTTAATCTTGAGTCAATCATAAATTGTAGCTTAAACTCATTTTGTAAAGTCACAAATGAGTTTAAGCTCTTTTTTTGTCCAAACAATTCTTATTTTTGAATTTATAAAATCTCAAAGCATTGATAGAAAAGATAGATAGAGCCAATTTACAACGTTACAGTCATTTGGAACTACTTGCAAAACAAGTAGTAGAAGGCTTTATTACTGGATTACATAAAAGTCCATTTCATGGTTTCTCTGTAGAGTTTGCAGAGCATAGAATTTATAATAATGGTGAGTCAACCAAGCATATAGATTGGAAATTATACGGTAAGACGGATAAGCTTTTCGTAAAACGGTATGAAGAAGAAACCAATTTGCGTTGTCAGTTGGTAATTGATACAAGTTCCTCTATGTATTTCCCTGAAAAAGAGAAAGAAGAAAGCTATAATAAAATAAAATTTTCTATTTATGCAGCAGCTGCATTGATGGAATTATTGAAAAAACAAAGAGATGCTTTTGGCTTAAGTACTTTTAATGAAAGTTTAGATTTTCATACTGCTAATAAATCAAATGTGAGGCATCACAGATTGATTATATCTGAATTAGAGAGAATACTCAATCAAGATAGCAAGAATGTAAAAACAGCCACCGTTGATGCATTGCACCAAATAGCAGAAATAGTTCATCAGCGATCTTTAATTATTCTATTTAGTGATATGATAGATGATGTAGATCAAGAAGAACAAATTTTCTCAGCGATGCAGCATTTAAAGCACAATAAACATGAAGTAATTTTATTTCATGTAATTGATGAAAGCAAAGAATTAGAATTTGATTTTGACAATCGACCATATAAATTTATTGACTTAGAAAGTGGGGAAGAAGTGAAATTGAACTCCACAGAAGTGAAAAATAAGTATGTTGAGGAGGTAAAAAAGCGAAAAGATGCTTTAAAATTGAAGTGTGCACAATATAAAATAGAATTTGTAGAAGCTGATATCAATAAGGGTTTCAATCAGATACTATCACCTTATTTGATAAAAAGAAGTAAGATGAAATAAAATTATTAAAAATTTCACTTAATTGATTTTCTATTTAAAAAATGTTGTTACTTTTGTCGTCCCAACAGAAAAGAAAATTACTAAAAGATAAACGGTCTGGTAGTTCAGTTGGTTAGAATACCTGCCTGTCACGCAGGGGGTCGCGAGTTCGAGTCTCGTCCAGACCGCTTAAAAGCTTCCCCCAAGAAATTTGGGGGGAGCTTTTTCCGTTTAATGAAATTAGGTTTGAAATACCTGCCTGTCATTCTTTTAAAAGTTTTCCAGCGTGAAAATTTTACTGTCATTTTTTGAAGTTTTTTATTTTTTACTTAATTTTCAGTAATGTATTATGTTTATATTATTTACAGCAAAGAAAAAGACTGTTACTATAAAGGGTTCTCAGAAAATCCTATAAAAAGATTAGAACAGCATAATAATGGAGAAAGTAGATATACTTCAAAATATAATGATTGGGAACTATTTCATTTAGAAATTTACCTTTCAAAAAAAGAAGCCCTTATCAGGGAAAAAAGCTTAAAAAAATACTCAAAACAACAAGTATTGGAATTATCAAAATCCACAAAGAATAAACTAGGAGAGTAAATAAATTGATTATCTGCCTGTCATCCCCAAGAAGCTTGGGGACGAGTTCGAGTCTCGTCCAGACCGCTTAAAAGCTTCCCCCAAGAAATTTGGGGGGAGCTTTTTCCGTTTAATGAAATTAGGTTTGAAATACCTGCCTGTCATTCTTTTAAAAGTTTTCCAGCGTGAAAATTTTACTGTCATTTTTTGAAGTTTTTTATTTTTTACTTAATTTTCAGTAATGTATTATGTTTATATTATTTACAGCAAAGAAAAAGACTGTTACTATAAAGGGTTCTCAGAAAATCCTATAAAAAGATTAGAACAGCATAATAATGGAGAAAGTAGATATACTTCAAAATATAATGATTGGGAACTATTTCATTTAGAAATTTACCTTTCAAAAAAAGAAGCCCTTATCAGGGAAAAAAGCTTAAAAAAATACTCAAAACAACAAGTATTGGAATTATCAAAATCCACAAAGAATAAACTAGGAGAGTAAATAAATTGATTATCTGCCTGTCATCCCCAAGAAGCTTGGGGACGAGTTCGAGTCTCGTCCAGACCGCTTAAAAGCTTCCCCCAAGAAATTTGGGGGGAGCTTTTTCCGTTTAATGAAATTAGGTTTGAAATACCTGCCTGTCATTCTTTTAAAAGTTTTCCAGCGTGAAAATTTTACTGTCATTTTTTGAAGTTTTTTATTTTTTACTTAATTTTCAGTAATGTATTATGTTTATATTATTTACAGCAAAGAAAAAGACTGTTACTATAAAGGGTTCTCAGAAAATCCTATAAAAAGATTAGAACAGCATAATAATGGAGAAAGTAGATATACTTCAAAATATAATGATTGGGAACTATTTCATTTAGAAATTTACCTTTCAAAAAAAGAAGCCCTTATCAGGGAAAAAAGCTTAAAAAAATACTCAAAACAACAAGTATTGGAATTATCAAAATCCACAAAGAATAAACTAGGAGAGTAAATAAATTGATTATCTGCCTGTCATCCCCAAGAAGCTTGGGGACGAGTTCGAGTCTCGTCCAGACCGCTTAAAAGCTTCCCCCAAGAAATTTGGGGGGAGCTTTTTCCGTTTAATGAAATTAGGTTTGAAATACCTGCCTGTCATTCTTTTAAAAGTTTTCCAGCGTGAAAATTTTACTGTCATTTTTTGAAGTTTTTTATTTTTTACTTAATTTTCAGTAATGTATTATGTTTATATTATTTACAGCAAAGAAAAAGACTGTTACTATAAAGGGTTCTCAGAAAATCCTATAAAAAGATTAGAACAGCATAATAATGGAGAAAGTAGATATACTTCAAAATATAATGATTGGGAACTATTTCATTTAGAAATTTACCTTTCAAAAAAAGAAGCCCTTATCAGGGAAAAAAGCTTAAAAAAATACTCAAAACAACAAGTATTGGAATTATCAAAATCCACAAAGAATAAACTAGGAGAGTAAATAAATTGATTATCTGCCTGTCATCCCCAAGAAGCTTGGGGACGAGTTCGAGTCTCGTCCAGACCGCTTAAAAGCTTCCCCCAAGAAATTTGGGGGAAGCTTTTTTCGTTTAAAGAATTTAGGTTTGAAATACCTGCCTGTTCCACCCCCCAAGCTTCTTGGGGGGACGAGTTCGAGTCTTTCCCAACAAGTTGGGGACTAAAAGCTTCCCCCAAGAAATTTGGGGGGAGCTTTTTTCGTTTAATGAAATTAGGTTTGAAATACCTGCCTGTCATTCTTTTAAAAGTTTTCCAGCGTGAAAATTTTACTGTCATTTTTTGAAGTTTTTTATTTTTTACTTAATTTTCAGTAATGTATTATGTTTATATTATTTACCGCAAAGAAAAAGACTGTTACTATAAAGGGTTCTCAGAAAATCCTATAAAAAGATTAGAACAGCATAATAATGGAGAAAGTAGATATACTTCAAAATATAATGATTGGGAACTATTTCATTTAGAAATTTACCTTTCAAAAAAAGAAGCCCTTATCAGGGAAAAAAGCTTAAAAAAATACTCAAAACAACAAGTATTGGAATTATCAAAATCCACAAAGAATAAACTAGGAGAATTAGCTTAGATTTAGAAAATGATGATTTTAAAAGTTCTAAAAAATAGAAGATTTTGGTTTTTATGGTTGACTTTATCAATAATTGGAGGAGTTGTATCTTATTTTATAATTGCTTCAAAAGATGCTAATTTAATAGTTAAAAATATTTATTTCACAATAGAGTATAGGGATAATCTTAAGTATTCTTCTATTATTGCTGTTCAAAATGAAGTTGATACAGTGAATTATCTTCATTATTTTAAGGATGAAACTAAGAATGTTGATTTTAATTTTACAAACCTTCCTGAAGGGAAAGAAGTATATGTGCTAAATTTTAATCAAAGTAAAAATCTTGCTAAAATTGCAGTCGTATCATCATCAACAGACCGAATAAATGGGTCATATATTGAATATTGGATTTGGTATAAATTTCTTTCTCGAACTAAAAAATAACTATTTACGCAGGTTTCGCGTTCCGAAGCTTCGGAATCGAGCTCTTTCTGTAAATAAAAGCTTCCCCCAAGAAATTTGGGGGGAGCTTTTTTCGTTTAAAGAATTATTATTTTCTGCACATATCCATTTGATTTTTCCTTTAAAAAATAAACTCCATTCTGTAAATTAGGTAATGTTACTCTATGGTTAGGTGTATTTATTTGAAAGGTATGAAGCTGTTTTCCAGTAATATCAAATAGTGTAAAATCCAATTTGGAGTCTGAAGTAGTTGATATTGTAAAAGAACCATTGTTAGGATTTGGATATACTTTATAACTTTGATCTGTAACTTTTAATTTGATTGTATTTACAGCTTGAAAATCATAATAGGTTACAAAAGTGTTGTATCCTGAAATAGGATAAACTGTATTATCGAAACGAACAGAATCATAAAAATAACCTATAGCTGCAATGCTACCACTAGGGTTAACGGAAATAGCATCGTAAGCACTGGAATTACCACCATCTGCTGTATAAGTTTGCATTAATTTACCTTGTGTTGAGAATTTTAAAATACCTGCTGTAGGTAGGTGTGTATTTCTTCCAAATGTAGTAGAGCTATCCCAAATTACTTCAAATCTCGAACTACCACCGATAAAAACATTATAACTGCTATCAATACCTATGGGTGAATCCTTGCCTATTTTAAAATCAGAGAATGAATTTTCAGGTGTTTCAATAACCCAATTAATATTTCCTAAAGAATCTAACTGAGTTAAATAAAAGTCATAAGTCCAATTGGTTCCATTTAAGTGTGTATTCCCAACAGTTATACTATCATTAAGGTTAGCAAGAAAGTAAATTCCACCCTTCGGTCCTTTTGCTAGCCATGATTTTTCACAAGTAATATCTCTGAAAAACTTGATCCATTTTAGATTTCCATTCCTATCATACTTACCTACAAATTTATCATATGAAAAACCACTAGAAATTAGAGTTCCATTAAAATTACTGTTAAATATGGCACAACTACCTGAAAAATAAATAGAGTTGTTATGTTCTACTACATCAGTTAGTTGGAATACATTATTATTGAGAAAAGTTGAATTGGGTATTTTATTCAGCCATGTAATAGAATAATCCTGAAATCCATAATTATGCGCAATAAGAATTTCATTAGAATTAGTGCTTAAATTAAAATCAGTTAATGATTCTATAGTGTCAGCCAATATGTTTGATAAATTTTGATCGATTAAAATATAAGCTGAATAAACATCTTGAGTTATATTTTTTGGATTATATCCATTAATATTTAGGGCATTAGAATCAATAGCATAATAATTAGCCCATATTCCTAAAGTTCCAATTGAATTTAGTTCCAATTGATGAATGTTCATCTTATTCCCTGCAAGGATTGTCTGTTGTAAAACTCCTGAAGTAGATAAATTTCTAATCTCATATTCACCAAAACTTTCTCTATAACTTATTCGATTGTCATTGAAGTTGCTATACCATATATTATTATCATACTGAGTTATACTGAGTGGGAAAGATTGAGCAAAAGTGTTTGATTTTATAGTGTCGATATGCACCCATTTTAAGCTCTGCGAAAAACTATACAATGAGAACACAAATAAAAAGGCAAAAAGTAGAAATTTTTTCATTTTATAGATTTTTTTTTACTCTTGGTGTAAAAAGCAATCCTTAAAGTTACGTTTTTTTTATCAAAGAATGTAATGAGTAATAGTTAGACCCCCTAATCCAAAGATCTAGTTGCGAATAATTTGCGGTTACTAATTTATGTAGGATGCTTTGTGTGGGTACAAGAATTAAAGAAATTGTTATATTTTAATTGCAAAAATTAAAATATCATCAATTTGCCCTTGATTACCTTTCCAATTGTGGAATTCATTTAATAAAAATTCTTTTTGTAGTTGCATATCTAAAGTATGAATTTCTAAAAGTAGTCCTTTAAATTTCTTAATTAAATATTTTTTATCATGATCTCCTCCAAATTGATCTGCAAATCCATCAGAAAACAAGTAAATAATATCTCCTTTTAAAAGTTGTACTTTATGATTAGTAAATTCTTTTATAGATCGATCAAATCCGCCAATAGAGAAAGAGTTTGCCTTAATAATGATTAATTCTTTTTTACGTATGATATACAACGGTCTATATGCACCAGAATAGTAAAGAATATTGTTTTTTTTATCTATTGAGCATAATGCAATATCCATCCCATCTTTTGAAGAATGTAATTTATTGTTTTGTTTAAGTGTTGATATAACTTCTAAATTTAATAACTCAAGTATTTTTGAAGGAGGAATGTTTTCTTCTCTAGAAACAATATCATTTAATAAAGTATTGCCAATCATACTCATCAGTGCTCCTGGCACACCATGACCTGTGCAATCTGCTGCTGCTAAATAGATATTATTTCCTATTTTTTTAAACCAATAGAAATCACCACTCACAATATCTTTAGGAAGAAATAATACAAACGAATCTTTAAAGGTTCGGTAGATATTAGATTTTAATGGGAGAATTGAGTCTTGAATTGTTTTTGCATAATTAATACTATCTGCTGTTTCCTTATTCTTCTTTTCAAGTTCATACTTAGATTCAATTAGGTTAACGGTTAACTCATTTTCCTTATTTAATATCTTTCTCATAGCTCGAATCATAAAAAAGATTATTAGAATAAATATTGCTAATGAGATAGAAATATTTAAATATATTTTACTTTTAGCATTATTCAAGAATTCATTAAATTGTTCATCTATTTGCACTATACCTACAATTTCACCTTTAGAATTCCGAATTGGAGTAATTGCAGATATCCAAGTTCCATTTTCACTTTTATAAAAATCTAATAAACCACCTGTAGAATATTTATCAAGTAATTCTTTTGGAAACTCTTTAAATTTATGGCGGTAATATGCTTTATAAGAGCTATTTACACCAAAATAGAAGGAGCTGTCGATTAATGTTAGTGTATAAATATCCGTATGTATATTATTGCCTTCTTGTGCTTTTGAGAGTAATTGGTGAATCTCTTTATAAACAGCATCTTGTTCAACTGTAGTTATATCATTTTTATTGGGATATTCTAATAATAAATATTCTAGTTGTTTACCATTTATTTGTGAACCTAAAGTTTGAGAAATTGCTTGTAATTTATTGAAAACCCTTTCTTTATGAAGATTTAGTTGAGAGAAATATGTAGAAACAATAAAATAACCAACTATTGTTAACAAAGTAAAAAATAGAAGTAGTAACAATCTAGTACTTCTATTTATAAATATTTTACGTATAATATTTCCCAAACTTAAATTTAGTTTTTGTGATTTGTACGGTGATAAATTCAATATGTTTAGAAGTATTATCAATTATACTTCTAAATGGTGTAAATTTCTTAAGTCGTTTGCTCGTTTATAATTATGTTGTCTTTTACTTTACCTTTAAAAGTAAAGCTATATACGGCATTTTACAGGTAAATCGGTATAATAATTATCTTCGTCTTTAGATACGTAAAAATTAGTGTTTAGGAGGTAGGCTCATTTTATCTTCTATAAAAAAAACAAAAAAAAATCAGGATAATTAAATATTTAATGTCAAATCTATCATCTGTCATTAACTTGACAACTAAATTTTAAGATGCTGGTTGAGTAGTTTTTAATCTATTAAAGACTTAAGAATATAGCCTCATTCTATTTTATAATTAATAGAAGTGTCATTTTTATTACAATTCCAAAATCTTATTCATCTTATCTTTAGGTTAATATTAATATCAATTTAAAATTTAAATAAGAATTATGAAAAAAAGATTAATTACAATCGCTATTTTATTTATTGGATTTTCAACTGTATTTGTAGGTTGTTCGAAAGATGATGTAAAACCAGAAACAACAACAGTGGATAGTTCAAAACCAAGTGGAGTCTTCACTTCAAACAAGAGTGGTGTTTTTACACCAGAAAATAGTACACCAACAATGGGTACAGCAGAGTTGGGTGTTGATGCAGAGGGTACAAGTTTTTTGCATTTCACTCCTAATTTTACCACAGAAACTGCAACAGGTTCTGTAGCTGCTTATCTTTCTACTTCGGCTACTTTCATGCCTGATCCAAGTAATGGTAACCCAGATTTAAAATTGGTTGGTACGGTTCTAACAAATGGGGAGCATTATTTTAAGTTAGACAAAGCACCAGATGCAAAATTTACACATGTAATTTTATGGTGTACTACAGCAAGTATTCCTTTTGGAAATGCATCACTACAATAGGTTTAACCAAAAAATGTTCATCCATAAGTGAAAAATAATAAATTTTTAAGTCTTATATTTTGCCTCATAATTTTTACAGAAGTTATGGGGCAAAATGGATGGACAAGAGAAACTAAAAGCTTTTATGGTCAATTGACGTTCTCAACATTTCAATCTTCTGATTATTATTCTGCTCAAAATAAGTTGTTTGATCAAGGTGCTACTTTCAATAGTAAAGGGCTTTTACTATATGGTGAATATGGGATTCATAATAGTTTAAACGCGATTATTAATGTTCCTTTACTTGTTGTTAATTATTTTAGTACAACTGAAACTGCTATAGGAATAGGTAATGCTAGAATCGGATTGAAATATAGATTGTTTAAGAATACGCCTGTAGCGATTCAGGTAGAGGCAGATATTCCAACAAATGATGGAGTTAATTTAGCTACTTCTAAAAAACCTAATTCGCTTGGTTTTAAGGATCAAATCAATTTACCTACTTCAGATGGGGAGTTTAATATATGGACTACTTTAGCAGCTTCTAAAAGCATTAATAGTGGTAAAACATTTGGAAGTATTTACAGTTCAGTTAATTTTAGAACTGAAAATTATAGTAATCAATTCTTAGCTGGCTTAGAAGTTGGTCATTTGTTTTTTGATAAGTTTTATACAATTGCTAAGCTAAGTGTTTTAGAGAAAATTAAATCCAACAAAAAGGAAGAACCCAAAGGGGGAACATTTTTGTATGGAGAAGGAACTACTTTCACCCAATACAACGTTACTGGAATCTATAAAATTAACAAACAATTTAGTTTAGTAGGATCTTATACTAACTATGCAGATTTTATAGTAAAAAGAGGTAATCTCTATTCTGGATCAACTTTTTCAATTGGTGTTTCTGTTGAATATTAAATGAATAGTAATTTTCTTTTAAGAAAGTTTCATGTTTTTTCATACGTTTTCTTCAAGTGAAGTAGTTCTTCAAAAATTTAATTCAATTTGTTAAGTTATTCAATTAAACGCTTGTTACTAATAGTTATATAGTTAAGTTAGTTTTTATTGTAAATGATAAGCTAATTTGAGTTAATTAGAATCAGTTAAATAATTTATTCTTTTTTGGTTCAATACCTTTATTTAGCTTATCCACAGATAAAATTGAAGGAACATCAGTAGTCCATTTATTTAATTTGAGAATAATTAATAGGATTTCAAACCTCGATAGAATTCCAAAAAAAATACAAATAATAAAAGGAAGATGACTTGTTTTGTTTAAGGCTAAGTCAATTAGAAAAAACAATAATGTTAATGTCCAAAATTTGGCAAGAATTGAATGTGTTGCAATTGATTTTTTAAATTTTAGAAAACTAACTAAATAACATAAAATTTCAAGTGCAACTACAATTAGAATCCAAATCAATTGTAATTTTAAGAAATCAAGATTTAAGTAAAATATTGTTCCTGTAACTGCCAACCAAAAGAATTGATCGACATTTGAGTCCCAAATACGAAGCTTTTCTGTGGCAACATTTAGTTTTCTGGCAATTATTCCATCAAATATATCAGTAAGCAAACCAAATATCATTAGAATAACTATGTTTAATGCGTAGTTGCCTATTTTATAATATCCTAAGAATAAAATAGCAATTCCAATCACGATTCTGCTATACACAAGTATAAATGGAATTTGCTTCATTTGAAGTTTAGTTTTAGTATTTTTTTGTGTCTGTAATATATTATTTTTTTCGATAGGGTAGTTTTTATCTTTTAATATAATATGATAGACTCAGTTAGTTCGAATAATCCTTCTTAAATAATTCAATAGCAATTTTTTACCTAAAAATAATCTGAAGAGGTTAGCATAGAATAATATTTTCTCTTAAAAAAATAGTTAAACATTTGTTTAATTTAAACAAACGTTTAACTTTGTCCCATATTTTTTTAAAATGGAATTTAATCCAAAGCAAATACAAATATTAGAAATAGCAGAAAAACTTTTTGCCAATCAAAGTTTTGATGGAACTACTGTTCGTCAGATAGCTGAGGAGGCAAAAATAAATGTTGCAATGATTTCCTATTATTTTGGATCTAAAGAAAAACTATTAACGTCTTTACTTGCATATAGAAATAGTGATTTTGAGATGGAGTTGAAATCTGCAATTGCAAAAAATCATAGTTTTCTGGAAATAGTAGATACGTTTATTGCTATTACTATTCAAAGGGTTCACAAAAGTAGAAGAACCTATAAAATCATTCATTTTGAGTTTTCTAATGGAAATAGATTGATAAATTTTGAAGATTTTTTAAATAGAAAAAGAGAGAATTATAAAAAAATAGAAACGTTTGTAAAAAAAGGTCAAGAAGCAAAAATTTTCAGTAAAAATGTTAATACACAATTAGTTATTCCTACCATTTTAGGTATTTATTTTCATTTTTATTACAATCAAACTTTTTTTAAACATCTCCATCAACTAGAAAGTAAAAAATCAATGGATGATTACGTAACTGGACCTTTAACCCTGCATATTCAAAGAACTATTAAAGCAATGTTAACTTATGAAGATTAGAAAAAAAATAGGTCTTTTGGTTGTCTTAATTGCTGTTTTTTTTAATAGTAATGCTCAACAAGGAGTTACTATTACCTTAAAACAAGCCATTCAATTAGCCTTAGATACTAGCGATCAATCAATGGTTTCTAAATTGAAAGTAATTGAGTCTGAAAATCGACTAAAAATGACCAAAACGATTCAATATCCGGACTTAAAAATCTCAGGGCAGTATCAATATTTAAGTAATGCAGATATTGCCATTAAAATTACTTCCGGTGGAAGTGGTGGTAATGGAAATGCACCAAAACCTGATGTACATCAATTGTGGTTAACTCAAGCAGCGGTTTCGATTCCTTTGTTTTCAGGATTTAAAATTAGAAATACGGTGAAAGCAGAGAATCTCCATTTTCAAGCTTCGAAATTGACTTCAGCAAATGAAAGGGAACTCATTGCCAATCAAATTATTCATGATTATATCAATTTATATAAATCTAATAATGCTGTTAAAATTATTCAAGAAAATTTGAAAAGTGCAAAACAACGCACAAAAGATTTGACAGCAATGGAAGAAAATGAATTGATTGCTAAGAATGATTTATTGAAAGCAAATTTGCAAGAAGCAAAGGTAGAAATAGAGTTAGAAGAGGCAAAAAAAAATGCTGCCATGATTAACTTTCAAATGGTTTTGGAATTAAAATTACCACCAAATACAGTTGTAACAACTCAAGAATCTGATTTAAATCAAATACAATTGGTGGAAGAGCAAAAAGAAACCAATCGACAAGATTTAAAGTCGATGCAATTGATGGAACGGCAATTTGAACATCAAAAAAAAATAGCTAAAAGCCAGTATTATCCTTCATTATCGCTTACTGGTGGTTATATAAATTTGGATCTTGAAAACACGCTAGCTGTTCGAAATGCCATGAATGTTGGGGTTGGGTTTTCATACAATTTAGCTGGAATTTTTAGAACAAGGTACAATGTTCAATTAGCTAAAAAACAAACTGAACAAATACATTATCAAACAAATATATTAAGTGATCATATTAAAATTGAAGTCGAAAATGCAAAAAAGGAACATCAATTGGCTTTAAAAAAATTAGAAGTTTATAGCAAATCAGAACTGCAAGCAATCGAAAATTATAGAATTATTAAAGATAAATATGATAATGATTTGTCTGACATTAATGATTTAATAGAAGCAGATACAGAACAGTTGAATGCACGAATTAATAAAGTAAATGCAAAAGCAGATCTTAATCTAAAATATTTTGATTTGATGAAAGCAGAAGGAAACCTAATTGAAAAATTAAATTTATAAGGCTTAAAAAATGGAAAATAAGAAAAAAACCAATAAAAAATTTACTGTTATTATTTTCGTTCTAGTCCTTGTACTAGGTACTTTTGGAGCTATTAAAATAATTCATTCATTTTCGCATGAAGACACTGATGATGCTCAGATAATGGAAAATATGAATGCAATTATTCCTCATGTTGGAGGCTATATTGATAAAATATATGTAAAGGATAATCAAAAAGTTAAAAAAGGAGATACTTTATTCACGATTGATCAAAGAGATTATCAAATTAAAAAAGCTCAGGCAGAAGCAAATTTAGCTGCTGTAGAAAGTCAATTGGCAGTATCCGAGGCTAGTATAGGTTCTTATCAAGCAAATACTGAAGCTTCAAAAGCGCAGGTAACCACCGCAACCGAAACAATTACTTCTGCAAAAATTCAATTGTGGCGAGCCCAAAATGATTTTGATCGTTACAATAATTTATATGAGAATAAATCAATTACTAAACAACAGTTTGAGAAAGCATTAGCTGCAAAACAAGAAGCAGAGAATCATTTAAAGGTTTTGGAAGCTCAAAAAGTTGGACGCAGTAGTAACTTAAAAGCATCTCAAGCTCAAACTATTATATCTCAAAAACAAGTGGCAGTGGCTGAAGCAAATGTAAAAAGTGCACTTGCAATGGTTAATGCAGCTCAACTAAATTTAGATTATACCATCGTAACTGCTCCAAATGATGGAGAGCTATCTACTGTTAATATTTTGGGAGGGCAATTTGTGCAACCAGGACAATCATTATTTTATCTCATCAATTCTGACAAAAAATGGGTAGTAGCCAATTTTAAAGAAACTCAACTGGAAAAAATGGAGATAGGACAGGAAGTAGAAATTGTAGTAGATGCCTATCCATCAAATACATTTAAGGGAGTGATTGCTACTTTTTCACCAGCTACAGGCGCGAGATTTTCATTACTTCCTCCCGATAATGCGACTGGGAATTTTGTTAAAACTATCCAACGTTTACCTGTCAAAATTACATTTACAAAAGACAATGATGAAGGTTTGATGGAAAAATTGAAATCAGGGATGAACGCTGATATTGATGTGCATTTGAAGTAAATATGTTAAAGGAAGAAGATAGTTTAGTTGAATACGGATTTAGACGTGTAATTATAACAGTTACTGCTATATTATGTGCACTTTTAGAAATAGTGGATACCACTATTGTAAATGTTGCATTGAATGATATGAAAGGTAGCTTGGGTGCTACTTTAAATGATGTTGCATGGGTTATTACTGCTTATGCTATAGCCAATGTAATAGTAATACCAATGACCAGTTGGTTGTCCAAGCAATTTGGACGTAGAAATTACTTTGCAGCTAGTATCATTATCTTTACTGTCGCATCTTTTTTGTGCGGTAATGCCACCAATATTTGGGAATTAGTAGTTTTTAGATTTATACAAGGCCTAGGTGGTGGCGCATTATTAGTTACTGCACAAACCATTATAACAGAAAGTTACCCAACTGCAAAAAGAGGAATGGCTCAAGCTATTTACGGAATGGGAATAATTGTAGGCCCTACTTTAGGCCCTCCATTAGGTGGTTATATTGTCGATAATTTCTCTTGGCCTTTCATATTTTATATAAATATTCCAATTGGTATTATAGCTACTATTCTTACCATACTGTATGTTAGAAGTCCTAAATATGGAGAGAAACTAAAGGCAAAACAGGTGGACTGGATAGGAATTATATTATTGATAATTTTTATTGGTTCCCTTCAATTTGTATTGGAACATGGGCAACAAGATGATTGGTTTGAAAACACAACCATTGTAATTTTAAGTTTACTTTCTGTATTTGGATTAATATTTTTTATATGGAGAGAAATGGTTTACGAACATCCAATTGTAAATTTAAGAGTTCTGAAAAATAGCAATTTAAGAATAGGAACCATACTTACTTTTATTTTGGGATTCGGGCTTTTTGGTTCCACATTTATTATTCCTATTTACACTCAATCGGTATTAGGATGGACAGCCACAGATGCAGGATTACTTTTGATTCCGAGTTCAATTACCACAGGTTTAATGATGCCAATCATTGGAAAGTTACTGGAAAAAGGCGTTTCACACAAAATATTAGCAGCTTTTGGATTTATTATTTTCTTTATTTATAGTTTCTGGATGTTCAACATCATTACTCCTGATACGGGTTCTGAACACATGTTTTGGCCATTAGTTGTAAGAGGATTAGGTTTGGGACTCCTTTTCGTACCCATTACAACTTTAGCACTTTCTACGCTTCATGGCAAGGATATAGGAGAAGGGGCAGCCTTTACCGGTATGATGCGACAACTAGGCGGTTCCTTTGGGATTGCAATCATCACTACTTTGATTTATAGATTTAATCTTCAACATAGAATGGATCTCATTCCTAAAATAACAGCTGTAAATGAACAAGTGCAAGCAAGAATTCATGCTTTTCAGCAAATGTTTATATCAAAAGGATATAGCTTTAATGAAGCATTACAAAAAGCATATAAATTAATGGAATTCAATATCAGTAAGCAAAGTACTGTTTTGGCTTATATGGATATATTTCTCTATTTAGGAATACTGTTTCTAATTTGTGTTCCTTTTGTATTATTGATTAAAAAAAGGTCAGATAAAACTGTTAAAACAAAAGATTAAGTTTCTTTTAAAATTCCTCATTCCACTTAGGTAACGTGCCATGCCATTCAAAATGAGATTGAATAAATAGACCTTTCACCATATTTGGAAGGTCATTGTGTTCATCGTTAAAAGTTTCGAACCAATATACATCAAAAGCATCAATGTTTTCAGCTTTCATTTTTGCTATCCAAGAATTGGATCTAATATCACCAAATTGTTTTTCATGAACTATACTGTCATAGATTCCTACACCTTGTATTTTTTTTCCCTTTAGTTTTATTTTCCCTGAAGATTCAATGTAAATTAATTCTATTTTTCCTCGGCTAAGTTGATAAATAACATATATACCAAATCCTTTTTTGGGGGCATTGCATACTTTTTTTAAATCACTATCATTATTTACAAAAAAGTGACCATTCGATTTATATTTTTTTAATTCATCAAGCATAATAAAATAGGTATCGGGTTAAATGTCAAATATACTTAAGATAAATTCTCTTGATTCTATAATTATAGGATTAAAACATTATCCGATCGCTATCGGGATTTCAACCTTCATAAATATGAAATTCTGAAACTGTTAAATAATAACCATTAGGGTCTCGAAATGAAAATTCTCTTTTAGTAGAGTTTGGATTTAAATGAATGTCTTCTTCAATTGACCAACCTATTTTTTCAATATTATTTTTAACTTCCTCCATATTATCAGTTTTAAAATAGAGGATGAGTCCATTGCCAGAAATAATATTTGGATTTTTCATGGTAGGAGATGTTCGTGTGCATCCCATTTATGAAGACAAAGCATAATTTCGTTATCCTGATTTAATAAAGGAGCAAATTCATCGCCTCCGTGTACATTTTTAAATCCAAAAACAGATTTATATCATTTAACACTTAATTTTACATCCTTTACTGCAATAAATGGATCTATTTTCATCATTTTTTTCGTTTTAATCGTGATAACCTTTGTTTTCTATTCGTTTTGAAATCCACCAACAGTTACCACTTGGATCTATTATTCCTGACTGTCTATCTCCATAATCCATTTTCATAGGTTCAAACTCAACTTTTGCTCCATTAGCTATTGCTCTTTCATGAATTTCAATCACATCATTAACATACAAATAAAAAGCACTTCGCATATTTAAAAATTGACCTCTTTTCTTGGCTAATCATAAAACAAGAGCTATCAATTTGTAGTATTACATTGGCTAAATCTCAATTATTAGGATCGGTAGAACGATTAATTTCTTCAGCATAAAAAGCCTTTTTTAGAAAATCAATGAGTTCGATTGGTTTTTCGACGAATAAATAACTATTTACTGTTCCAAATCCATCAGGTTTATAGGTATCAAATAATTTATTCATAAAGTATACCTGTTTTTCTATTTATTGTTAATAGGCTCCCATAGTTCTATCTTATTACCTTCTAAATCCATAATATGAATAAATTTTCCATAATCGTAAGTTGTAATACTGTCAAGTATGGTAACTCCGTTTTCTTTTAGCTGGCTTACAAGTCCTTCAATATTCTGAACTTGATAATTGATCATAAAATCCTTTTTGGAAGGGCTGAAATATTCATCTCCCTTTTTGAAAGGACTCCACTGAATTGAATTTATCTCTTCAGGTCTGTTTATATTTCTAGTTTCAAAACTCGATGAACCCCATTCATTTATTTCAAGACCTAAATTTTTTGTGTACCATTCTTTCGTTTCTTGTGGATTGTCTGTATAAAAGAAGATTCCTCCAATACCTTTTACCTTAGGAGTATTATCAATAGATGTCTCTGTTTGATTTTTTTTATTTGTCATATTTTTTGTCTTAGAATTACAGCTTGCTAGAAGTGTAAATAGTAAAATTGGTGCTAATACTCTTTTCATACTTTTTTATTTTATGTATTCACACTTTCGTTGCAATTAGGTCATAAATATACAACTTCAATTAATTTCAGCAGATTAATCTAATCTTTTTTCTAAAATTATTTAATTTGTAATTAAATAAAACTATTCATAACACTTTGATAATTAATTAAATTCATTATTTTCTGTTTTTCTTGCATCTTTAATTATTTCATCTGGATAATCATATAATTCTAAAATTTTAATGGCATTTCTAGTCTTCAATTTTCCTATTTTTAATTGGTGGTCAAAAAATAGTTTTTCATTTTCAATACTTTCATTAAAATGGAAAAGTTCAAAATTATTATCTTCTAAGAGCTCCGTTAATTCTATATCGTGTGTTGAAACTAAAACAATATGATTTTCTTTGTTTAGAAACGATAAGATTGCTTTTCCACCTGATATTCGTTCAATTGTATTGGTTCCTTTAAATATTTCATCTAATATAAATAAACAAGAATTTTCATTTTTTGAGGCTTCAATAAGTTCTTTAATTATTAAAACTTCCTTCAAATAATAACTGGTATCTTCAATCAGATCATCAGAAATTCTGATAGAAGTATAAACCTTAAAGAAAGGAGCCGAGTATTTTTTTGCAAAACAAATATTTAAAGTTTGGGCTAGGATAGAATTTATTGCCACAGTTCTTATAAAAGTTGTTTTACCTGACATATTTGAACCAGTCAACAATAAACTTTTATTTAGAAGGCTTAAATTATTGGGAATACAATTTTCAATCAACGGATGTTGTATTTCTTTCGTTATAATTTGTTTATTTAAAGTAAACGTAGGTTTACAATGAGTTAGTTCACATGATTTTAAAGATGCAGTAGAGATTGCTGAATCAATTTCACCAATAAATTGAAACAGCTTATCGATACTATTTTTTTCTTTTTTTATAGAATCAACGAAACTAAAAAATATAATATATTCCAGCATAAACTGGATTTTAAATAGTTCAATAATAAACCAAAAAAAAACTGCAAATTCATTACTTAATTGTTTTTCAAATCCAATGAAATTTGTTTTTGTTTTGATAGTATTTACTTTCTTTATAAAAGATAAGTCCTTAAAGTGTTGATTAATATCATCATATTTAGAAAGTTCTTTGCCAACTTTCAATGCTTTGGAAAGTTGATTTACACCACTAATATAATAGGATACATTTTCTTTATTTTTATAATGGAAAATAGAATTGATAAAAAATATAGGAATTAAAAAAAATGAGAAGATTGGATTGAAAAAAGTTAGAATTACTAATAGAACAGAAGTTAATGAGGAGAGATAAATAAACTTTAAAAATGTAGGTTTTTCAATTGGTTTCCCATTGATTATTTTTTCTAAATCATAAGAGTTATCTGAATTAATCTTTGATAAATTGAGTTGGCTTTTAAGCCTTACTTCCTTATTGTTTACAAACAAAGTAGTAAGTAAATCAAACTTCTTCAATTCTTCAATTGTACCTATTGTCCTTAGTTTAAAATATAAATATTGCTGACCAACCTTAGAAGATGTTCTATCAATAAATTTAAATACTTCATCAAAATCTAAATCCTTACAAATTCTATCAGAAATAAGATGATAAGCTTGATTTTTATGAATGTTATTTTCAAAATATTGTTTAATACTGTAAAAGCTAAAGTATTCTTCTTCCTTAGCTTTACCCCAATTTTGAATATGATTAAATTGTAACTTCTTTAATTTATTTTTTCTAGAATAGTAACCAACTATTGAAATGATGATCAGAAGAGAAATGATGGCTAAAATCCAATACACCAAATGTTATTTTAAATTATCATTGAATTTCAAATTTAACTAATTCAAGAATAAAACAAAGCATAATAAAGAATTGTTATTTAAAATTATTTCAATAAGTATAAATAATCATTACTTTCCAAAACCTATTTCTAACCTTAGTCTAACAAATTATTTGCCTGCTCCACATGTCTTAGATTATGATAAATCACAACTCTAAATGTATCTCCTAATCGCAATCTAATCCATTTTGAAATGGATATAGAAGTTTTTATTTTCTTTAAATCTTTAAGTTTAGCTAAACTTAACAATTCAATCAATTGATCTTGTTGGTCAAGAAAAACATTCAATACATTAGTATCGAGCGAACTATTGTTTGGATTCATCGATTGAAAGGTTTTCATTTTATTCAATTTCTCTTTCGGGAACATACTTTTGGCAAAATAATTACCTAAAATACCGCTGTTGAAAGTATTTGATTTAGAATGTGTTGACTTTGCTATTTGTTTTTTAATTTCAGGAATATAAAAATTACCGTAACGGTTTAAATGTTCAATACATTCTAAAATACTCCAACTGTCAGTAGATTTCTTAAAATTTAATGTATCAATTGGCTGCTTAAGAAATAATTCAGTTGCTTCTTTATTTGCTTTGGTAATATCAATTAGCTCATTGATTAGTTTTTCTGAATCCATCTGTATAATTTTAAGACAAATCTCACTATTATTTTATGAATAGATATTGATTGAAATCAAGATTTTTGAAGTCGTGAAAGTGTTTCAGGCGTCATTCTTAAATAGGAGGCAATGTATTTATGTGGAATTTCTTGAAATAACTGTGGACTTCTAGCTAAAACTCTTTCATATCGAGCTTTTGGATTGGTTGTTAGAATATCTATTTCTCTTTCTAATTGTTGTAAAATTAGCTGTTCTAATAATTTATCCCACATCATTTTATTTTCCTCACTTTGTAGGATTAATTCTAAATAAGCTGATTTGGTAATAACCTTGATTTCAGTCTTCTTAATGGCTTGAAAAATAAAAGGAGAGGCTTTTTCTGTAATGAAACTATCTAATGCGGTGATAAAATTATCTTTATATCCAAAACGAATAATTTGTTCTTCATCTCCAATCATTATAGAAAGTTTAAGACTTCCTGAAACAATGTAATATAAATGAGTATCGATTGTTCCTTGTAGTTTCAGGTTATCATTTCTTTTTAAAGCTAGCGTTTTATCCCAAAGATTTTGTGCATCTATTTGATTATATAATTCATTAATTATATTCATATTATCAATGAATTACTATCTAGGATAACGATTAGAAATTCTTCTGAAATCTCTTTTCAATCGAAGTATAATTTTCTCTTTGATGGTCTGTTGATCTCTCAAAAGATGTTCTTCAAAATCCTTACATTTTTTGACAACTATAAAATTATAATCATTTTTCATCCAAATGCTATAAGTTTCAAATTGTTCTACTTCTAAAGAAGCTTTTGAAAGATTGGAAGTTAATTGATCCAAAAATATGGCTTGATCAACTTCCTGTAAGGCATCAGGATTATGTTCTTGATCGTAAATAATAGATCTAGGATTAGGGATGTTAATTAAAAGACTTGAATCATCATCCATCCAACCACTTATCTTCTGAAAAAGTTCAGGATGATCGTCCAATGGAATATGCTCAATTACATCAAATAAAGTAATCTTATCAAAAGGACCATTTCTTGGTAAAAATTCTTTTGAATCTAAAATATTAGCTGCAGTAAATTCAATATTAGATTGCTTTAAATTTGATTGGGCATACTCAATTGATTTTGGACTCAAATCTAAGGCTTCTATTTTACCGTTTTTTACTTTTCGTGACATTAAATAAGTCATAACTCCTATACCGCATCCAATCTCTAAGATATTCATATCAGTTGTTAAGCCATCTTTCAACAATCTTTTATAAAGACTGTAAATTCGATCATTAATTCCTGATTTAACTTGATAGGTAATAAACTCATCATAAAACTTAGCTGAACTCATAAAGATTGGAAATTTTAGCTTGAAATAGGCTGCAAGATATTATTATTTTAATAATAATTCTAAAATTGTAGTCATTGGTTACAAAACAAAATAATTTCCTTTCAAAGATATAGTTTTCATTGTAATAATTTTTTACGAATTTTTTCTACCAACAAAACTTCCATTTCCCAAAAGATATTGAATAGCTCTTTCGATATTTCTATCAATACTTTCTTCCGTTTTTAGGTGTGAAATATAGCGTATTATCTCTTTTTTGCTCGAAGGAGATAGATTTTCAAATACTTTATTGGCAGGTTTATTGTTTTTTAAAGCATCAACTAATCTAGGGTGAGGTGGTATGGTTCTATCACTAACATCAAATTCAATAACTACTTCAATAGTTTCGCCAATTCTTCTCGGTGAGTTTTTTAGCATTTTCATATTGAGGTACAATCTCCAACTGCCACTGTACTTTACTAAGTTTTGTTGATAGGGTTTTCCATTTATTGTTCCTTTTATGGGTATTGCACCTTTTGTTTTATTGGCTTGTTCAAATATTTCATTCAGGATAGGTAACGGGATAAGAACAAAAGGATTAATTCCTAAAATTTCTAATGTAGCACTAAATTTTACCATGTATTATTATTGTAATTATTGAACTACAATTTATAATCCGATTCAATAATTGACTCAACAGCATCAGAATAGGAGGTAGGCTGAAAATTAAAAGCTTTTTCAAATTTGCTACTATCAAAAACATAATCTCTATCGTATTGATATACCATCTCTACAATTTCTTTCATAACTGGTTGGAACAAGCCTAATATTCTTACCAAAAACTTAGGAGCAACTTGAATCTGAGCATTCTTATCCATTTTTTTGGCAATTAAATCCACCATTTCTTTTTGTGTCAAAGGGTTGGCGGCTGTTGGTAAATGCCAAACTTGATTGTAAGCACTTTCCGTATTTCCTAATAAAGCAGTTGCTTTTGCAGCATCTATGGTGTATGTAAAAGAATGTTTAACATCAGCCTTACCTAATAAACTAGCTTTTTTTCCTGCATTTAATGGCTTTATTACAGTTTCATTAATCATGCAGTTTTTTTCAATGTTTGGACCATAGAAATCAGCAGATCGGGCAATCAAAGCTTTTATTTTAGAAGCTTTTGTTGCTTCCATAAGCATTTCGGCAATATCTGCTCTCACTTTCCCTTTTTTACTAGGTGGGTTGATGACCGTATTCTCAGTCATTCCATTCAAATGGTCTTTATCATACATATATACATTGTCAAAAAATACAATCTTGCAGTTTTCTTCTTCACATATTTGAATTGTATCTTTTATAAATTTCGGCCAATTCTCTGCCCAAATTTTGGCGGTGTATTCAAAGCCGACAGTAATATAAATGACTTCAGAACCTTTAATTGCTGCTTTTAATTCATCAAATTTCAAAACATCGGCTGCCAACAACTCATCTGTATCATTTACTTTAGTTGGTTTTCTACTAACCAATCTAATTTTGTCGGTATATTTCGTCAATTCTTTGGCTAATTCTCTACCAATTGTTCCACCTGATCCTATTATTGTTTGCATTTGTATTCAATTTAATTAATTCTTAAAATCTTATCTATTTAAATTAATCATCTCAGATAAAGAATTTCACCATGGGAGATAATAATTAGTTATCAAATATATAAACTTCAATTTAATTGAGACTTAAAATCTGAAATGTTAATTATGAAACTTACTGTTTGACATAATTTATTGAGAAAGGTATTTTCTATTGTTAAAGATGATCTCCATACTTTTCCAAATTACTGCTAACGTTTTAATAACAATAGGCATTTATACCTAACAGCTCAATTTATAATTTTTTTGTTATTAATTATTTTAAAATCACATAAATAATTATTGACAATCAGTTCTCTATGACTTAAATGTAACCTATTGTCACTTAACCATCACATAAGGTTAAACCCAAAACGGAATGTATTTTGCATGTTTTTTTGAATTACTTTCTGGATCCAAGTCTTTAATTAGATTATCTTTAATTGTAAGTGAAATTATTCTCGAGGCAATTGAATAATTCTTCTCTTCAATACCGAATCGATCTCGTAAAGTTTGATTTGTCATAAATTCTCCCGAAACATACTTGAGAGATGCATGCATATAGCATGCTCTTGTCTTCCTTAGTCATCTGCCTTAAGGACTTATGTGCATATAGAATTACTCTTGTAAAATTTTGACCTTCGATAAATTTGGGTGCAGGTAACTGATAATATTCGCATTCAAATATTACTTTATCTATTCCACTCCCTCGTTCTTCACATATATTCATTCTCCTCATGAATCCCGCCAATTTCTCATTACGTGATTGAGGATTATGGTCTACAAACCTCATCGTACTGATAATTGGTTTGCCTGGATTAGAGATTTCAATTCTATCATCAAAAATGTCAACCATAGGTCCAGTGCCGGTAATTGAAAAATCTTGATGAATTATGGCGTTAGCGACAAGCTCTCTAACTGCTAATTCCGGAAACATTTTAACTTCTTTTCTAAAAGCTTTTCCAATTTCTTCATTTACTGGCAGTTGGTCATTGATATAATTTATCAAACCATAAAAACCAGATGCATATCCCTTTATTCCAACTTGTTCTTTTTTTGTATTAAATTTATTCTTTCCCTGATATATTATTACACGAACAGCTTTCCTTTCTAGAGTTTCAAAAGAATTGAGCTGTTTTGCTAAAAGTATGCCTCCAAGATTTGTTATATCATACTTGGCTCCATTTTTCGCTATAATTTTTTCTTGAACAAACTTTTCAAATATTGCATCTCTATTTTCAGGCAGAGGGATTTTCATGAGTTCAAAATAAGAAGGATAATCCAATAGTATTAGAACTTCATTTGCATCTACACCATACATTGAGATACCTTTTTCAAAAACGGAGCCTGGTTTTTTATTCCATATAAGCCTCTGTTTTTCCGGATGCTCATCTAACTTAGACTTATATGAACCAATTCTAATATATGATACACCATCAAATTTGACTGGGGTATTTATTGTTGATTGAATTCTAATTAAAATTATTTTTTCATCTTCCGCTTTAAATTCATGACATTCAAAATGAATTTTCGGAGTTAATTTTCTTGTGATCCAAGGTATTAGATCTTCGTTGCCTTTTCCTTTCTGATTTAAATCAAATGTGGTTCCAATGATTCTATGTGTTTCATCTTGTATTCCAAATACGATATATGCATATTCTTTTTCATGAATACAGGCTGAGTTGGACAATGCAGAGATATATTGACCTAAATCTTGACCATTATTTTCTTTGAATTCCAACCATTCTTTTTCAGCAGGCATTGCCCGAAGTTCACTCAAAAGTATATTTAATTAAGAATTTGTCACATTAATATATTTATTAAGAAGTTAAAGATTAACATTTTAGTTTATTGAAAAGTAGGCTTAGTCACATAACTGTCACATAAGTAAATGTGCGATAAAGATTTGGAAAATTGTTATAATTGTTAACAGTAAATATAAAGTGCGTATTCAACGCACTGCATTAGAGCCTAATTGTTGTACTACGTTTTTTATTCTTTATCTCTAATTTTGGAAATTGTATTGGTATCCAAAATTAAATTAAATTCTTTTTCCTTTAAACCGTTAATCAACTTTTTATCTCCAGTCCAAAGAGGAGCTTTTAATTCCAAACTCAAAGCAATAAACGGAGCGTCAAACTCATCAATATCTTTTACTAATTCAATTGATTTTTCCCAACTTTCACTTGGAAGATTTTCTAAGTCAATTAGCTCAATTTTTTTTAGCAGTATTCTTTTTAAAAATTCAAGTTCGTCTTTTTAAAAATTAGAAATTTTAATCAGTTTTTGATGATGATTTTCTAATTCATTCAATATAAAGGTAGGAGAGAAGAATTCAAATGTATTCTCTGAGTTTAAAAGTAAATCACCAATTTTACCGTTTGGATTTAAAAGTCCACTAAAAATTATATTCGTATCTACGATAATAATCACTTGGTAAACTTGTTTTTGTTTTTATTCCACCAACTTACTTTCGATTCATTTGCAAGTTCATCGATTTCTTTTTGTTTAGCCTTGCTTTTTGAAGTTATTTCTCTGAATTTTATATAATCTAAAATTCGCTGTAATCCAACTAAATCAGTTCCTGCCGATAATCGGATAAGAATTTCGTTATTTGTTCTTTCTATTTGCATATTCAAATATAAAGATTATTTTAAATTTTACCTCTGGTTTTTAATCTTTACCAACAGCATAATAAACCAACATTACATTTATACTACTTCATTGCATTACGAAATAGAACTATTCATAATGTCAGAATGTTTAAATTTTAATCAATTATTTTATTTTCAATAGCTTAGTTTTATTTAGTCGTTTATAAATCGCTTTCTATCAATTTTTATCGAATAATATTATGGGTTAATAAAAAAATAAATAAAATCCACAATACTCCAAACTAAAAATCTATTAATAAGTAGATTATAATGAGAATTATAGTAAAGTGCAGAGTTTAATTACTAAACCCTTCCTCATCCGCTACTTTTATTTTTCGGGCGATAAAAATGGAGACAATTCCCATAGCAATAGCAAAATAACCTACATAATTGTAATTTTCCAATTGTCCATCAGGTCCTTGGGTGATGATAAGCCCAGCAAAGTAGGCAGCAAATCCATTGGTCAGTTGTCGGCAAGCGGAGTTAAAACTCATAAAACTTCCTCTATTTTTTGGCTTTACTGAAGAGGTAATCATCGCTGTAGAAGGAATCATTCTACCTGAACCAAACATAAAGAAAACAGAGGTAATGAGTAAGGCAACGATGATAGGTGTTTCGCCAATATTGGTGATGAAAAAAACAGGAATAGAAGCCAAAATCACACTGATTGTAAAAATTTTAAACCTTCCGTATTTGTCAGACAGTCTGCCAATTAAAGGAGCCGAAAAGATGGTGATTCCACCGCCAATTAAATAAATGTATGTCAGTTCTTTTTCTGTAAACCCAACATTGCTCACCATATAAGGGCTAATAAATGGAACGATGCTAAAATGGCTAAACATGATGATGATTCCAAAAAGTAGCGCATACAATTGATTTTTGTTGGAAAGTACATTCTTAATAATATTGATGGGTGGCTCTTTATCTTCCTTAGATTGAATGTGATCGCTCATAGAAGGAACATATCTAAAAATAGGTATAAGCGTCAGTAGAGCAACTATTCCCAAAGCTAAAAAAGGAAAATGCCAATCTGAAATAGAGGCTAAATATAATCCTAACGGCACTCCAACAACAGACGCTAATGAAAAAGATGCCATTACAAATCCCATTGCGGCAGCTCTGCTTTCATTGGGAATAGCATCTCCAATTATTGCCAATATTAATGCGCTTAAAATTCCTCCAAAAGATCCTGTTAGAGCTCTTGCCAATAATAATATTTCATAAGTAGGAGAGAAGGAGCAAGCTAAAGTACCCAAAGCAAATCCACCTGCCATAACAATTAATGCCTTCTTTCTATCAAATCTATCGATAAAAAATGCTCCTATAAAACCAAAAATACCTGCACTAAACGTATAAGCAGAAACCAACAATGCAAATTGAGATGGGAGAATATCAAAAACTTTCATCAACCTTGGTCCCAATGGCATCAAAATCATGAAGTCGGTAATGTGAGAAAATTGAATAATCGCCAAGGTAATCAGTAAGGCTCTTTCTTTATTCATCAATAGAGATTAGTGGTCTGTTTAAGGCAAAATAGCTAAAATTTGAGGGTGCAAAATTACTGATTTATTTAAAGGTAATATAAGATCCTGTAAATTAAATGTTGCTACATGTATTTTAATGTAAATATCTTTTATTTAACTGGTTGCATTAATTTCAGTGTAAAGTAAAAGATAGATTTAGCTCAGTTTAAATTAAAAAATTAATAGATTCTTGCATTGATTGATTGACTAAATAAAAGGACCGCAAAGCAATACGTAATTGTTACATTGTACTCATTATTAAATTAATACATTATCTAACCTCTCAATACTGACATATTGACTCAATGATTGATTGACTAAATAAAAGTATTACAAAGCAATACGTAATTGTTACATTGTACTCATTATTAAATTGATACATTATTTAATCTCTTAATACTGACTTATTGACTCATTGATTGATTGACTAAATAAAAGGACCGCAAAGCAATACGTAATTGTTACATTGTACTCATTATTAAATTGATACATTATTTAATCTCTCAATACTGACTTATTCACTCATTAATTGATTGACTAAATAAAAGTATTGCAAAGCAATACGTAATTGTTACATTATACTCATTGTTAAATTGATACATTATCTAATCTCTTAATACTGACTTATTGACTCATTGATTAATTGATTGACTAAATAAAAGGACCGCAAAGCAATACGTAATTGTTATATTGTACTCATTATTAAATTGATACATTATCTAAACTCTTAATACTGACTTATTGACTCAATGATTGATTGACTAAATAAAAGTATTGCAAAGCAATACGTAATTGTTACATTGTACTCATTTAAATTGATACATTATTTAATCTCTTAATATTGACTTATTGACTCATTGAATTAATTGATTGACTAAATAAAAGGACTGCAAAGCAATACGTCATTGTTACATTATACGTCATTGTTAAATTGATAATTGCCTAACCTCTTAATACTGACTTATTGACTCATTGATTGATTGACTAAATAAAAGGACCGCAAAGCAATACGTAATTGTTACATTGTACTCATTATTAAATTGACACATTATTTAATCTCTCAATACTGACTTATTGACTCAATGATTGATTGACTAAATAAAAGTATTGCAAAGCAATACGTAATTGATACATTATGCTCATTGTTAAATTGATACATTATCTAAACTCTTAATACTGACTTATTGACTCATTGATTGATTGACTAAATAAAAGTATTGCAAAGCAATACGTAATTGTTACATTATGCTCATTGTTAAATTGATACATTATTTAATCTCTCAATACTGACTTATTGACTCAATGATTGATTGACTAAATAAAAGTATTGCAAAGCAATACGTAATTGTTACATTGTACTCATTATTAAATTGATACATTATCTAAACTCTAACATCAATTAAACTGACTTATTCACTCATTAATTGATTGACTAAATAAAAGAATTGCAAAGCAATACGTAATTGTTACATTGTACTCATTTAAATTGATACATTATTTAATCTCTTAATATTGACTTATTGACTCATTGAATTAATTGATTGACTAAATAAAAGGACCGCAAAGCAATACGTAATTGTTACATTGTACTCATTATTAAATTGACACATTATTTAATCTCTCAATACTGACTTATTGACTCAATGATTGATTGACTAAATAAAAGTATTGCAAAGCAATACGTAATTGATACATTATGCTCATTGTTAAATTGATACATTATCTAAACTCTTAATACTGACTTATTGACTCATTGATTGATTGACTAAATAAAAGTATTGCAAAGCAATACGTAATTGATACATTATGCTCATTGTTAAATTGATACATTATCTAAACTCTTAATACTGACTTATTGACTCATTGATTGATTGACTAAATAAAAGTATTGCAAAGCAATACGTAATTGATACATTATGCTCATTGTTAAATTGATACATTATCTAAACTCTTAATACTGACTTATTGACTCATTGATTGATTGACTAAATAAAAGTATTGCAAAGCAATACGTAATTGTTACATTGTACTCATTATTAAATTGACACATTATTTAATCTCTCAATACTGACTTATTGACTCAATGATTGATTGACTAAATAAAAGTATTGCAAAGCAATACGTAATTGATACATTATGCTCATTGTTAAATTGATACATTATCTAAACTCTAACATCAATTAAACTGACTTATTCACTCAATGATTGATTGACTAAATAAAAGAATTGCAAAGCAATACGTAATTGTTACATTATACTCATTGTTAAATTGATACATTATCTAACGTCTAACGGATCAATTCTCTTCCTCCAATTCTTTCTGCAACTTCTTACTTAGCCCACTTACTATCAAATCATAAGAATCTATTACCCAATCTTTAATCTGTTTCACATCGATTGATCCGTCCAATTGAATGGTGTTCCAATGTATTTTGCTCATGTGGTAACCAGGCTGCACAGCATCATATTGTGCCCTTAATTCAATTGCTTTTTCTGGATCACATTTCACGTTGATAGAAGAGAAGTTTTCAATTCTTGTCAAACAAAACATTTTGCCTTTAATTTTAAATACCAAAGTTTTATCGTCAAATGGCATGTCTTCTGTCACCGATTTAAGACTCAAACAAAAATCTCTAAAATCTTCTATATTCATAGAAATAAAGGTAGGAAAATATGGTGATTACAATTCTTATTAAACTTGTTTTTATTTTTATAATGACAAAACAAGTTTAAATTTCTGTAGTAAAAGCTATATTAACCAATTGATTGATTCACTCATTGATTAATTGAAGTATTGCGCATCTGTCCACAGAAACAACTTGTAATTCGTAGCAAATGCGAAGAATTAAGTAAAGGAGGGAGCAATACGTCATTGTTACATTATGCTCATTGTTAAATTGATACATTATCCAACCTCTAACGTCAATTAAACTGACTTATTCACTCAATCATTTATTGACTAAATAAAAGTATTGCAAAGCAATACGTAATTGATACATTATGCTCATTGTTAAATTGATACATTATCTAAACTCTTAATACTGACTTATTGACTCATTGATTGATTGATTGACTGATTCATAATTATCGTCTATTTCCTTTAAAATTCTCTCTTTTAGAAGAATTATTAGAATTTGATTTAAAATTTCTTTTGAAATTGTTTCTATTGCCACCTTGACCTCTAGGAGTTTCTTTCTTTTTGTCAGAAGGATCTATTTTTCCATCATCTGGGTACGGTTGATCTGAAATTACTGGCAATGTTTGGTTGATCAACTTCTGAATGTCTCTTAAATAAGCTCTCTCTTCTCCGTCGCAGAAACTAATAGCTTCACCACTTGCTTTGGCTCTACCAGTTCTCCCAATCCTGTGTACATAGGTTTCTGATACATTTGGTAAGTCGTAATTTACTACCAATTCTAATTCATCTATATCGATTCCTCTTGCAGCAATATCTGTAGCCACCAGTACTTTGGTATCTCCATTTTTAAAATTATTCAAGGCTTTAACTCTCGCAGTTTGAGATTTATTACCGTGAATGGCTTCAGCACTTATGTCTGCTTGAAGTAATTGCTTTACTATTTTATTGGCGCCATGTTTGGTTCTAGAAAAAACTAAAACTGAATTAACATTCTTAGTATTAATTAAGTGAACCAAAAGCTTGGGTTTATTGCCTTTACTTACATAGTAAACAGCTTGATCTACTTTTTCAGCAGTGGCTTGCTCAGGTTTAACAGTAACTTTTTCATAATTCCCTAAAATTTTAGTGGAGAGCTCAATAATGGCTTTTGGCATAGTAGCCGAAAAGAATAAGGATTGTCTTTTCTCAGGAAGTTTTACCAACAACTTCTTAATATCGTGGATAAAGCCCATGTCTAACATTTGGTCTGCTTCATCCAATACAAAATATTCAATTTGTTTTAAACTAATAAAACCTTGACCCATTAAATCTAGCAAACGACCTGGTGTAGCAACCAAAATATCCACACCATGACTTAAAGCCTTGGTTTGTGCACCTTGTTTTACGCCACCAAAAATCACAGTGCTTTTGATGCCTGTATACTTTCCATAATTATTAATGCTTTCACCTATTTGCAAAGCCAATTCCCTTGTAGGAGTTACAATTAATGCTTTGATAGGTCTATTTCTTTGTTGGCTTCCTTTATCCTTGTATAAATGTTGTAAAATTGGGATAGTAAAAGCCGCAGTTTTTCCTGTTCCAGTTTGTGCACAACCCATCAAATCCTTTTTGCTTAGCAATATTGGAATAGATTGTTCTTGAATAGGAGTAGGGTGAGTATAGCCTTCCGCATCTAATGCTTTAAGGATAGGTTCAATAAGATGTAATTCTTTGAATGTCATATATTTTTATTAGGCTGCAAAGGTAGTGGCTTTGATTGGATTAATTGGAATTATCACTTAAAACCTAATTTACAACTCTAAAAACTTTAAGCAGCCTTCAATTTAAATAAAAAAGGAGTACCGGGAGTAAAGTGAATTTCTTCAACAGAAGCAGTTTCATTTTGCAAACATGATTCCGTTGCCAATTGAGTTTCATTCCATTCTGTAATCAATAAATTTTGAATAGAAAATCCTAAATCAAAACTACTTGACTGATAGCTAGCATTCATATCAAAAACCGTATAGCCTTGGGCAACTATAGAATTATCTTCATTAGCAGGTCTGTCATCAATATGTCTCATTTTTAAACCTCCATAAATTCCATTTGGGTGAAGAATGCTAATATCTGCGGTTGTATTAAAATCAGGGGCTTAAGGAATATAATCACTTCTTTATATTTCTTGTGAAGAACTCACTGGATTAGTTTTTATATCTACATCTGCAATTACATTTATAGCATTGATAGTAGGCATCACCTTAACTTCCTTTATTGATACTGTTTTTTCATCTAAAGTAATCGTTATAAACTCCTTAATATTATCAACATAAGTAAATTTAGTCGTATATCCAGTATGGTTGATTCTCAAATTGTCGTATTGATTGACACCTTCAAAATAAGAATTCGCCTGATGTATTGGTGTGTATGTGTTTTGCATTTTTTAGATTAACAATATAGGCATCTTCAATTACACTATGTTTAGCGTCAATTATTTTCCCTCTCTAGGTCTGGGCTTGCAGGTTAAAAATGGAAAATGTGAAAAGTAAAATGAAAAAGTAAAGTTGTTTCATTCTAATGTTTTTTTTTGTAAAACTAAATACGCTAAAATCTTTTTTTTTGGTTGCTTTATTGATTAATATTACAATAAATCAATAAGTTAATATTAAATAACTCTATTTAAGACAAATTTATCCGAAAATATGACATAAATCATATTTTTAGGATTGTAGTCTCCATAACTTTGAACTATTAAATTATAAGAAGATGAAAAGAGCAACGTTAAATATTAGTTTATTCTTATTGCTGATAATATCTTCTAGTCTTGTTGTAAAAGCTCAATTGTCAATTGATGCCGAGATAAGACCACAATATGAATATAGACATGGATTCAAAAGTTTGTTTCCTGATGCAGCTGATTATGCCTCTTTTGTTTCACAGCGAACTAGATTAAATACTTCTTACCAATCTGATAAATTTAAAGTTTACTTAAGTCTTCAAAATGCAAGAGTTTGGGGAGACGTAGCTCAGCTTAATTCTTCTGATAGAAATGGAATCGCTATTCATGAGGCCTATGGTGAAATGTTTTTTACTAAAAGTTTAAGTCTTAAAGTAGGGCGACAAGAGTTAGTTTATGATGATCATAGAATATTGGGAAATGTAAATTGGGCGGTACAAGGCAGAAGTCATGATATTGCTTTGTTAAAATTCAAAAAAGATAAATTTAGTTTGGATTTCGGAGCAGCTCTAAACCAAGATGCGGATTCTTTAACTGGTAGAACGTATTTGCAATCAAATAATTATAATAATTTACAAATGCTTTGGATGCAGAAGCGTGCAGAGAACTTTACTGCAAGCTTTTTATTCTTAAATAATGGAATACAATATATTGATATATTAGATTTTAAGAAAAATGACATCAGATATAGTCAAACAACAGGTTTTCATTTAAAGTATTTCAAAAAAAGTTATCAGATAAATTCAAATCTATATTATCAATTTGGAAAAGACTTAAATAACAATGATCTTTCAGCTTACTTGCTAGGAATAGAAGGGAAGTATGATTGGACTAATAAATTCTCTTTAGCTTTAGGAGGTGAACTTCAAAGTGGAAATGATGAAGCAGCTATAAAAAATAAAAGAAATACAGCATTCAATCCACTTTACGGTACCAATCATAAATTTAATGGATATATGGATTATTTCTATGTTGGAAATCATATTAATAGTGTAGGTTTACTAGATATCTATTTAAAATCGAGCATTAAGATCAAAGAAAAATCAAAGATTGAACTAGCTGTTCATCAATTTAATGCTCCTGCTAAAATTAAAACAAAGTCTTATGAGAACTTGGGCACTGAAATAGACTTATTATATACTTACACCTTTGATAAAGCTGTGAATGTAAAATTGGGTTACTCACAAATGTTTGCTCAAAAATCTATGGAACTTTTAAAAACAGGTGATGCCTCAAATACTAACAACTTCGCATATATTATTTTAACTTTTAAACCGAATCTATTTAATACTAACGAAAAGAATAAATAAACAACTAATTAATTAACTAAAAATACAAATCATGAAAACAAAAGACATTAAAAAAGCATTTTTTCTTGCAATCGGATTTAGTGTAACAACATTATTTTTCTCTTGTAATAACCATGAAGAAGAGCATGAAAAAAGTAGTGCTGATATTATAGTCAGTGGTGAATTGGAAGCTGAATTAACTTCGCCTCCTCATGTTCCTAAATCTGTCGGTAATAGGCCTGCAAAAAGGCTAGTGGTGCACATGGAAATTTTGGAGAAAGAAGGTGAAATGACCGATGGTGTTAGATATGTATATTGGACATTTGGTGGTACAGTACCTGGTAGTTTTATTAGAACTAGAGTAGGTGATGAGGTCGAATTTCATTTAGAAAACCATCCAGATAATAAATTACCACACAATATTGATTTACATGCGGTGACAGGTCCTGGTGGTGGTGCTACATCATCTTTTGTGGCTCCTGGTCATAAAGCTAAATTTTCTTTTAAAGTTTTAAATCCTGGTTTGTATGTTTATCATTGTGCCACTGCTCCTGTAGGAATGCATATTGGAAACGGAATGTATGGTTTAATCTTAGTTGAACCAGAAGGTGGTTTACCAAAAGTTGATAAGGAATATTACATCATGCAAGGTGATTTCTATACTAAAGGAGCAACTGGAGAAAGAGGTTTACAAGCATTTGACATGCAGAAGGCTGTTGATGAAAATGCTGATTATGTAGTTTTTAATGGAAGTGTAAGTGCACTGACAGGCGATAACGCTTTAACAGCCAAAGTAGGTGAAACAATTCGTTTATTCGTTGGAAATGGTGGACCAAACTTAGTATCTTCGTTTCATATGATTGGTGAAATTTTTGACGCAGTGCATGTAGAAGGCGGTGATTTAGTTAATAGACATGTACAAACTACTTTAATTCCTGCAGGTGGAGCCACTGTTGTAGAGTTTAAAGTAGAAACACCTGGAACTTTTATTTTGGTAGATCACTCTATATTCAGGGCATTTAACAAAGGAGCTTTAGGGATGTTGAAAGTAGAAGGCGATGATAATAAGAATGTTTATTCAGGAACGATAGAAGAAGGAATTTATTTACCTGAAGGTGGAGGAATACAAACTATGCCTAATAGTGGCAACAAAGTGGAAGAAATTGTAGGTGCAAAGTCAATGGACGAAAAGATGAAGTTTGGAAAAGTAACCTTTGCTCAAACTTGTATAGCTTGCCATCAATCAGAAGGACAAGGCATTCCTCAGGTTTTTCCTCCTTTAGCAAAATCTGATTATTTAAATGCGGATGTGGATAGAGCTATTGATATTGTGTTGCACGGTTTAACAGGAGAAATTACAGTAAATGGTAATAAATACAATTCTGTGATGACCAAGCAAAATTTATCTGATGAAGAAATTGCGAATGTATTGACTTTCGTTTACAACAGTTGGGGTAATAATAAAACAGATGTTACACCAATGATGGTTACTAAAAGAAGAAATGCTCATTAATATTTTTATAATGAAAAAGTCACTTTTTTACCTTTTCATATCCTTGTTTCTTAGTGGGATAATTGCTGCTCAAGAAATGAAAATGATAAAGGGTGGTATTTATACACCTCTTTATGGAGTAGATTCAGCTAAGGTTGAGGTAGAAACATTTCAATTGGATGTGTATCCTGTAAGTAATAAGGAGTTTTTAGAATTTGTAAAAGAAAATCCAAAATGGAGAAAAAGTAATGTTCCTCAGCTTTTTGCAGATGGGAATTATTTAAAAGATTGGAAAGGAGATGTTCAGTTAAGTGAACATCTTCTGCCCAATACTCCAATTACCAATGTATCTTGGTTTGCTGCTAAAAACTATTGTGCTATTCTAGGTAAACGATTACCAACAGTTGATGAGTGGGAATATGCGGCAATGGCAGATCAAACAACAGCTGATGCGAGAAAAAAACCTGAATACAATCAATATATTTTGGAATGGTATGAAAGTCCTAAAAGTTTTAATAACACCATTGGCTCTACTTTTAAAAATTATTATGGAATATACGATATGCATGGATTAGTTTGGGAGTGGACTAGTGATTTTAATTCCATTTTAATATCTGGTGAATCCAGAAAGGATGTGGATAAGGATAACAGTCTTTTTTGTGGAAGTGCTGCTGTAGGAGCTTCTGATTTAATGAATTATGCCGCTTTTATGCGCTATGCATTTCGAGGAAGTATTAAAGCCAATTATGCCGTGAAGAATTTAGGATTTAGATGTGCTAAAAGTATAGATGTCAATTAAAAACAAAATTATGAAATGGATTAAGTATAGCTTTATTTTATTATTTACAATAGTATTGTTTGCTTGTGAAAATGAAGTAACTAAAGAAGAAGTTGCAGAAAAACCTGAAAGTGTTATTGCTGATGATGAAAGTATTTCAGAAATGTCCATTTACCAATTACCTTCTGTTTGGACTAATCAAGATAGTACGAAGATAGAATTGAAAGACTTAAAGGGTGATGTAATTGTAATGGTGATGATTTATACTTCTTGTCAGGCAGCTTGTCCTCGATTGGTAGCCGATATGAGAAATATTGAATCTCAAATTCCTAGAAATAAGATAGAAAATATAAGATTTGTTTTGGTAAGTATTGATCCTGAAACGGATACTCCTAAAAGGTTGGCTGAATTTGCAATAGAAAACAAAATGGAAGAACAGCAATGGATATTTTTAAGAGGCACTGAGGAAGATACTCGCGAATTTGCTGCTGTCTTGGCTGTAAATTATAAAAAGATATCTCCCATGGATTTTTCTCATTCAAACATCATTAGTGTTTTTAACCAAAAAGGGGAGCTAGCTCACCAACAAGAGGGCTTGGGAGTAAATAATAAAGAAACAGTTACAAAAATAATAGAATTAGCTGAATAAGAATTAGTTTGATTGATTAGTTAGTTTGAAATCTCATCTCAAAGCCTTTAAATGTAATGAGATGAGGTTTTATTTTTTTGGGATAAACTTTTTACTAAAATAAAAGATCAGTGGACTCAATATAAAAGTTGGGGCTAACCAAGGTATCCAAGCTGGTTCAAAGTCATTGACATTTACTATTAAAAATGCTGTTGAGGTAGCTATATATGTTCCTATCATCATTCCAATATGCCTTCTCAACCAAGTCAATTTGGGTAATTGTTCATTTTTTCGAATTCTAAATATAATTCGTATTTCATTAATAACTAATGATAAACTAATGCCTCCAAAGACTAATAATATTATATTTAGGGTGTAAATCATTAAAATTGTATTTAAAGCACTTATAATTAATACAAAATAATCTAATTTATTGTAAGTTAGGTTTTTATTGACAATTGAGCGATATCCAAAGTAATTCATGAAAAATGTGAAGATGCTGATGAAAAATAAAAATTGATTATCGCGAATCAATGATACTAATAATCCAGAAATAGAAACTACTAGCATGGAGTAGAAGAATATCAACCCTGTTTTTTTGTGCGTTTTTTTACCCTTTTTTGTAACAATAGCAATTAAACCGAATAATAAAGCACTAAATCCTGAAATTACATGAAATATTAATGCTATGCTTGAAAACTTTTCCATCTTTTTTTATGTAAAGATGAACAGATTTAAGACTTGAGACAAGTGAATTGGGTTGTACAGTAAGATTTGGGAGCAATGGGAAGGCTTTAGGGAACACTTGCATCTAATTGTGGTGTTCTGCAAGTTTTGTTTTTATAATATCGTTGTGCGCACGTGAAACTGGGATTAATTCATCGAGGTAATTCAATGATAATTTATAGCCTTGTGCATTTCCACTTACCTTGGTCACATAGTCTAAATTAACTAAATAACTCTTGTGACATCGAAACAAATTTTGATACTCTTTAAATTCTATCTCGACTTGTTTCAATGAATTTCTAAGAACTTTTCTATTCAACTGATTGTTTAATTGATAATTTACAGTTATATAATTATCAGTAGATTGAATTGCAATTAAATCATCAATTGATAACCTAATCTCTTCATTGATATTATCTGATTGAATACAAATAGTTTTAATAAAATCTTTTTGATCTTCGTTTATATTGTTGGTAGCTATAGCAAGATTTATATGTTCTGATCCAGTAAAATACCTTTTTGATAATCTATTTTGTTTTATCAATATATAAATTACAATAGGAAAAAATCCTACAGCAAAAGTATAGGCTTCTAAATAGATTAGATTTATAATAGAGAATTTTGCAAGTCCTATTTGAGTAGAGTATAAAAAATTGCAAATACCTATTAAAGAAATAGTTATGAATGACCAAGTTATTTCTTTCCATACTTTCCAACTAGCTTCGTTAAAGAAGCTTGTTAACCTCGTCTCAACCAATAAATACAATCCAATAAGACTGATAAAACAACACAAACCATAACCTAATGTTATTCCTAATGTATTAAATGGCAATAGATTAATATGGAATGGTTGAAAAATATAGAGAAATAGAAATACAAAAAAGCTAATACTAATTGCTGATTTCCACTTTGCAGAGGGTTTTTGTTGATAAGGATATGGAGCTTTTAGATTTAAGATAGAAATTTTTTGTTATTGATAATTAGTGTTTTAAATTTAAATTTTGAGTTTTATTTTTCACGAAATTAAGTCAATTTATTAAAAGCTATCTGTTAAAAATAAGTTTTTTTTAATATATTCTATCTTTAAGATGAATATGCTATGTAATAATTAATTACTTTTTCATCGGATTTCAAAAACTAACAATGGACTTAAATCTATACATAACGATTGCAATAATTGCAGTCAGTATCTTTCTCTTTGTCAAGGATTATTTTAGCATAGATACTACTTCTATTCTAATTATGGCTTTGTTTATTGCTTCTGGAGTGCTAAGTCCCGAAGAGGGTTTCTCTGGTTTTAACCACCCTGCCACTATTACTTTAGGCTGTATGTTTGTTGTAAGTGCTGCAGTTTTTAAATCAGGTTTAATTGATAGTTTAAGCACAAAAATTGTAGCCATTGCGAAAATACATTACCTGGCTGCATTGATTGTATTTTGCTTAATATCAGCAGTTTTTTCGGCATTTATAAATGATACAGCCGTTGTTGCAATACTAATTCCCTTAGCGCTTTCAGTTTGTAGAGATACAGGTATCGCACCTTCTAAATTAATGATTCCTATCTCTTTCGCTGCTTTATTTGGAGGAACAAGTACTTTAATTGGGACTTCTACAAATATTTTGGTTAGTAGTATTGCTAAAGAAAGTGGACTTGAGCCGTTTGGGATGTTTGAATTTAGCTTGCCTGCTCTTTGTTTAATGGGAATAGGTTTAGCCTATTTATTTATTGTAGGGCCATTTTTACTGCCGAAAAGAAAGATTAATGATGAAAATCTGATGCGTGAAGCTGAAAGTTATATTACTGAAGTTGAAATAAAAAAAGGGAATAGGGATGTAGGTCAGACAATAATTAAGAGCAGATTGACCAATGACTATATGTCTCAAATATTGAGTGTAAAACGAGGAGAAGATAGAATAAATCACTTTTCGGAAGAATTTGTTTTACAGGAAGATGATATTATAAGAATTTTAATTAGACCTGATAAATTGGCTGATTTAAAAAATCAAACATCTTACAATATCATTGGTGGAAATGATCAACTTACATTAGACGATCAATTTACGCATAAAGTATTTGAAATGATGGTTCCTTCAGGTTCAGCACTTGGAGGTAGCACAATTGAAGAAATGAACTTTGGTAGTGTTTCAAATTTTTCAATTATTGCTATCAAAAGGAGGGAAGAAACTATTCTTGATAATCTAAGTAGTGTTAGAATTAAAGGAGGAGATATGCTCTTAGTTCATGGTTCTAAAGCAAGTATTGATAAAAGTATCAACGACAAGATTTTAATTATGCTGTCGGAGTATAATGAAAAGAAAGTGAACTGGAAAAAAGCATTTCCTGCTTTATTGATTGCTATTGGAGTAGTTACGGCAGCAGCAATTGGTGCAACTTCTATCTTAATAAGTGGAATGATTGGTGCTTTATTATTGGTTACTACGGGTATAATAAAGCCTAAAGAGGCTTATGAAGCAATAGAATGGAAAGTTATTTTTATGATGGCAGGCGTGCTATCAATGGGAACTGCTTTAGAGAAAACAGGTGGTGCGGAGATGATAGGTAATTTTGTTTTTTTGCAGTTAGGTGATTTAGATCCTAGAATAACTTTAAGTGCCATATTTTTAGTTACATTTTTATCTACCAATGTATTATCGAGTAAGGCAACGGCTGCTCTTATGGTTCCTATTGTACTAAGCTTGGCTAATGCCATGGAAGTGAGTTATAAACCTTTTTTGGTGGCGGTTATGTTTGCTTGTTCACTCACATTTATGACGCCTGTAAGTTATCCAACCAACACAATGGTATATGCGCCGGGAAATTATAAATACAATGACTTTTTAAAAATTGGAACACCTTTAAATATAATAATTTGGGTAGCAGCATCCTTTATAATATCTTTGTTTTTTCCATTTTAAATAATGAAGCTAAAAAAAATAATCAAACTTGGTAGTACTTTTAAGAATGATAACAATATCATTTTAAGAGATTTTCTTGCCTTGGAACGCACTAAATTAGCAAATGAAAGGACATTGCTGTCTTACATTCGAGCCTCATTGTATCTGCTTTTAGGTGGAATTGCATTATTAAAATTGGAAGATTTTCAGCAAATACATTTTTTGGGCTATATTTCCATAGGGTTAACAATCATTTTATTGATTATAGGCATATTTAGATACCACCGTTTAAAACAAAAGATGAGAAACTATTATGGTGATATGGAGGATCAAATGAGTAGTAAAAAGAAGGATGTTATAGAATAACTAAGCAATTACATCTGCATACTTATCTTTATTCTTTTCAAATTTACTTTTTACATAGCTGCAAATCGCTTCAATTTTAAGTGAGTTTTCTCTTGCATATTTGATCGCCTCATTTAGTAAATCAGCAGCAAGTCCTTGTCCTTGAAAAGCTTCATTAACTTCTGTATGATTGATTGAAAAGGTATTCTTATCTTTCCATGTGTAGGTCATTTGGCCAGCTTTAATGTCATCCTTTAAGAGCTCGAATGTACCTGACTTTTCAGTATTTGAATGTTTGATTTTCATGTTTTTTTTAGCCAATTTAAGAAAAATAGAATAAAAAAAAGCTTAGAAGTTAATTCTAAGCCTTTTTGATAATTTTTATTGATTACATATTGTTTTTAGCGTTTGCTACTTTCGCTTTTAAATTGTTTAAGCTCTCTGTAGCTTTATCAATTTTCTCTTTTTTAGTTGCGAATTCAGCTGCAGTAATTTTACCTGCTGCTTTATCCATATTCAACTTTTTAAGAGCAGCTGTAATTTTTGCTTCAGCATCTTGAATTTTTGCAGCACCATTGGCTAATGATTCGTTTAGAGCTGCAGCATCTTTAGCTTTACCTTCTAAACTTTCCTGCATATCTGATTTATCCATTTCAGAATTTACCGCAGATTCCGCTTCAGTTTTCATTTCATTGCTCTTGGTTTTTGCATCATCCATTTTAGAATTAGCTGAATTCTTCATTTCTTGAGCCTTTTCAGCACCTTCTGTTTTAGTTTTTTCAACCTGTTCAGTCGATTTAGTTCTTGCTTCTTCAGCTTCTTGACCAATATTCTTGCTTACTTGAGCATATGAAACTGTTGTAAAACCAACAAATAAAATACTTAAGGCTACTTTTAAAATTTTCTTTTTCATAGGTTTTTTTATAAATCGTTTAATGCATTATCTAAATCTTCTGCTGATTTATCAATTTCATTTGCAGCATCCTGCATTGGAGTTGATAAAGTATCGTCCATAACTGGTTCTACTATTAATGTGTCTTCAGTTACGATTTCCATTTCTTCATTTTCAGCTTCTTCTGTGTTTTGAGTGCATCCTACAAATAAGAAGGAAGCGAAAGCACCCATTAAAATAAGTTTTTTCATGATCTTTTGTTTTAGTTAGTTAATATTGAACTAAAGTATTGAAATTTAGAGTGGTCATTCTAAGGTTTTCAGAAAGTTATAAAAAGGATTTCAACAGATTAAAATCTTAAATTTCAATTAGTTAAACTAAAAGTAAGCCATTATTTCTTAATGTGGTTATTTCTTTAGATTCCCAAAATACTTCAAAATTACCGTATTGACTTTCGTAATCTGTTTTAAATTTTTCTAAAGTCCTTATATTCGAGTTTGCTATTGATGATTGATTCAATTGTACGGTTAGCCATTCACTAATTGTATGATCCATTGGTATTTTAATGGTTTCCGTTTTTGTATAAACTAACAGTTGGCTTTTTTGACGTGTTTTCCCCTTTTTATTGCTTGTAAATTGCTCTATTTTAACAGGGTAACCCATCCATAAAATTCTAGCATTGGACTTAATTTTATTTTCAAAGTTCTGATTGATTGAATTATAAATGTAATCCGTGTGAATACTAGTCTTAGAAATTTTGAAATTAAACCAATCTTGTAAAGGTAAATCAAATCCTGTTTCATGCATAAAATTGTATAAAGATACCCTAAGACCTTCTCCAAATTTTTCATGATTAATTTTGCTTTTGTCAGTAAAATCCACATCGTTATTAGCGAAACTAATTTCATTAAAATGAGGAATTATGCCATATTTTCAGGATTTAAACCAATCGGACTGTGGGCAGTAAGTGCAAATTGATGCCAAAATGCCGATTGTAAAATTCCCAATTCAAAAAACTGTCGTACCATTTCCAAGCTATCAATGGTTTCTTGTTCAGTTTGCGTAGGGTAGCCATACATTAAATAAGCATGTACCATAATTCCTGCATCAGTAAGGTTTTTAGTTACTTGTGCAACCTGACTAACGGAAACTCCCTTTTCTATCAATTTTAATAATCTATCTGAAGCAACTTCTAAACCACCTGAAATAGCAATACAGCCCGATGCTTTTAATAAATAGCACAAATCTTTAGTAAAACTTTTTTCAAATCGAATATTTGCCCACCAAGTCACTACTAAGTTTCTCTGTATTATCTCAATAGCAATTGCTCTCATTAAGGCAGGAGGAGCAGCCTCATCCACAAAATGAAATCCATTTTGGTTGGTTTGAGCTATCATTTGTTCCATTCTATCAACTACTGATTTGGCAGTTAACGGCTCATAGATTTTTATATAATCTAAACTTACATCACAAAAAGAGCATTTACCCCAATAGCAGCCATGAGCCATAGTTAATTTATTCCATCTACCATCACTCCAAAGACTGTGCATTGGATTGGCAATTTCAATTACTGAAATGTATTTTTCAAGCAATAAATCGCTGTAATTAGGGCAAGGTAATGCGTTTTGTTTGTAATCATTTTCAAGTGAATTGTTGATATATTCAATCTTATTGTTAAGCTTTACATAAGTTCTTTTAAAGTTTTTATTATCAGTATCTTTTGATTTTAAATATTTATAAATTAATTCAATTGGTAGCTCTCCATCATCTAATGAAATAAAGTCAAAAAAATCAAAGACTCTTATGTCTGTTAAACTTCTCAATTCAGTGTTGGCAAATCCACCGCCCATCGCTATTTTAATGTTCGGAAACTCTTGTTTGATAAATTGTGCCATTCTAAATCCACTGTATAGATTTCCTGGAAAAGGAATAGAAAAGCAAATCATTTTCGGTTGAATTTTCTCTACTTTTTTCTTTAAAATAGCAATGCCTAAGCTGTCTATAAAAGTAGCCTCTTGTTGTAGGTGAAGATATAATTCATCAAAACTATTTGCCGATCGACCTAATTTCTCTGCATACCTGCTAAATCCAAAGTTTTCATCGATACATTCAACAATGAAATCTGATAAATCTTCTAAATAGAGCGTTGCCAAATGCTTTGCTTGATCTTGCATACCCATATTGCCAAATGCATATTCTAAATCATTTGCAGCCGCTAATCTATCACCTTCAGGTAAAAAGTTACCACTGCATATCATACGAGCAAAAGTAGGGTTGTGCCCTTGTAAAAATAAAACAACAGCATCAATCGTTTTGATGTATTCTTCTTTTAAAGCTATGGTTCTGTTAGAGCTACTAGTTTTATTTAACGATTTCGTTTCGGCTATTTCAAATAATTGACTTAGATTTTCTTTAGTAAAAAGAGCTAAAATAACTTCAATACCCAAATCCATTTGATAGGAAGTAATATTTTTACTCTCCAAAAAACCTTTTAAATAAGCCGTAGCAGGATAAGGCGTGTTAAGTTGAGTAAAGGGAGGTGTAATTAGCAAAAGCTCTTTCAAGGGCTTTAAATTAGGTGATTTATTTAAAAATAATTAACCCAACAAAAGTAGTGAATAGAGCTGATACTTTATTTGAATCTATAAGAACTTACTTCATAGAGTGAATTCCAAACATATTGCCTTCACAGTCATTTGCTAAGGTCATAAACCCAAATTCTCCTAGCGATTGTTTCGATTGACAAATTTTTCCTCCGGCTTTAACTATTCTTGTTTCTTCTATAGAACAATCATCACTTCTAAAATATACAATGGTCCCACTTCCTCCGGCTTTAAAACCATCCATTTTTACTAAAGCTCCTGAAGCGCCATGCTCTTCCATCTTACTAGGGAATGACATCATTCTCATGCCCTTATCAAGGGTGTCAGGCATAGGAAGGGCTTCCAACTTTAAGCTGAATACAGTTTCATAAAATTTTTGGGCTCTTGCCATATCATCTACGTAGATTTCGAACCACACAATTGGATTTGAATTTTTCATAATTATAAGTTTTAAAATTAGACTACTAAATTAATTGCAAATCAAATGTTTTTACTTGCCATAGGTCAAGAAATCAACTTATAAAGTAACTTCCTTACGAATTCGGCTTAACGATGAGTCTGTTATGCCTAAATAAGAGGCTATGTATTTAAGAGGAGCGTATTTAATAACTTCAGGCTTAGTTTTTATTAATTGTAAATATCTTTCTGCTGCGCTTTTTGTCAACATATCAATTGATCTTTCTTTAGAAATAAACAATTGATTAGACATCCAAGCTCGTCCCCATTCATTAAAACCTTTAATTTGATGATAAAGTTGTTGAAATTCTTCAAATTCAATTTTCCATGCAACACCATTAGTGATTGCTTCTAAATTTTCTAGAGTAGAAACTCTTTGAAATAAGGAAGAAACCTCAATTAATATTTGATTGGAACTAAAAAAATCAATTGTTATTTCATTTCCATTAAAATCAATTAAATAAGATCTGAATAATCCACTTTCTATCAAGTAATATTCATTTGCAATTTCGTTTTCTTTTAATAAATAATCGCCTTTTTTAAATGTAACTTTTACATGGGATTGAGCAATTATTTCTAATTCATTTTCTGTAATAAGTGGATGGTTGTATATCTCTTGAAATAATTTTTCCATATCTAATCTTTAAATATCAAGTATGAAGATAAGTATAATCTGTTTTGACCCCTATAATCCTTTCAAAATTTCTTAATTTTAAAAAATGAAATTAAAACAGATTGAACAAATAATTGCTCCACCACCTGCACATTTTGTTGGGGATGGTTTTAGAGTACATAATTTTATACCATCTACTATTGGTTTAGTTCCTAACAGAATGGATCCGTTTATTATGTTGGATTACAATTCTAAATTTAAATTTCCACCTTCAGATCAACCAAAAGGGGTTGGTGTGCATCCACACAGAGGTTTTGAAACGGTAACCATTGCCTATGAAGGTAAAGTGGCACATCAAGATAGTTATGGTGGTGGCGGTATAATTGCTGAAGGGGATGTGCAATGGATGACTGCTGCTTCAGGTGTTTTACATAAAGAATCTCATGAAGAAGAATTCTCAAAAAAGGGTGGCTATTTTCAAATGGTTCAGTTGTGGGTGAATTTGCCAGCAAAAGATAAAATGAGTCAACCGAAATATCAAGCCATTGCTAATCAAGATATTTCTAAATATACATTGCCTGATAATAATGGTGAAATAGAAGTAATAGCAGGAGAATACAAGGAAATTAAAGGAGCTGCAACTACATTTACACCTTTACATTTATTAAATACCAAGCTTAAAAGTGGTGCAATTGCTCAATTTGAATTTCCTGCCCATTACAACACTGCGTTAGTGGTAATTTCAGGAAAAATAACGGTGAATGAAAGAGTAGCGGACACAGATCATTTTGTTTTATTTAAAAATGAAGGGGAAGTGATTGAAATTAAAGCAACTGAAGAATCTACCGTACTATTAATGAGTGGTGAGCCTATCAATGAGCCTATGGTTTCACATGGCCCTTTTGTTATGAATACAAAAGCCGAAATTCATCAAGCCATTGTAGATTACCAAAATGGAGCGTTTGGAGAATTAGAATAAACTTAATCAGTCTTTTCCTTATATTCACTTGCTACTTTAGCGGTTTCAGCATCTAATTGAACTCTTATGATTTGATAAGAGCAAGTAGTACAAATACCTTCAAAGTAGTAGTAGGTGAGAGGTTTGCCTATTTCATATCCTTTTCTAGCGTAGTTCTCTACTTTTCCTCTTTTTAATTCAATAGAATTCCATAGCGCATTGGCGTAATCCTCTTTCACTTTTTCCTTTGCGGTGTTAATACTAACAATGTGTCCGTTGGCCATTTTGATAGCCATATTTAATTTCAAGCCATTGCTGTCTAATATATTATAAGTAGAATCTAAATAAAGACTTAAAGTGTCAATTGCAATATTATCAGATGATATGCAATATAGAATTCTTGCAGAAACCATCGTTGTATCATGAATAATAGTATCCTGCTTACGTTTAACTTTTAGTGTGTCGCTTATGATTCTAAATTTCGATTGAATAGAAGTAAAATGAAAAGTGGAATCCATCTCTACATTTCTATCAAAATAATCGGCTAAATACTTTTCTACAGCTTTAAGAGATTTTGTTTTAAGCTCAACTTCGTAATTTGATTTTCTTGACTTAAAAATCTTATTGTCCTCCTGTGCTTGACTATTAAAGCATAAGAAGATAAATATAAATAGGAGTGAAGCGCTTAATACTTTTCTCATCAGTTTACTTTTAAACTCATTTTATTGTTATTGATTACTCCTAATGCTTTGCCAATTAATTTCATTCCTATAAATGGGCTGTTAAATGATTTAGATAAAATAGCCTTTTTCTCTAAAGTCCACTCTAAATCAGGATCAAAAAGCGTCAGGTTTGCCGTCGCACCTTCTTTAATTTCAATGGTTTCCAAACCTAAAATCTTTCGAGGTTGGTGGCTCAATTTTTCTATAATTTCTTCTATCTCTAATTTACCTTTTAAGGCTGTATTTGCAGCTGCATAAGCCGTTTGTAGATTGATGATTCCAAAAGCAGCATAATCAAACTCTCTTTTTTTATTTTCAATATCTTCAGCTTGGTGATCAGAACAAATAGCGTCTATTGCGCCTGATTTTAGACCTTTAATCAATGCTTGTATATGTTTTTTATCTCTAAAAGGTGGTTGTACTTTAAATCTACTGTCAAAATCTTCCAAATTGCTATCATCTAATAGTAAATGGGCTGCTCCAACATCTGCGGTTATTTTTAACCCTTTCTTTTTAGCTTCTTTGATTAAATCTACACTTCCTGAAGTACTTACCGTATTAAAATGCAGTTTTCCTTCTGTATATTCTACTAAATATAAATCTCTATTAATAATTATTTCTTCTGCTAAAGCCGGAATACCTTTTAAACCTAAATGCGTACTTTTTTCGCCTTCATGCATCATACCTTTATAACTTAGATCCTTGTGGTCAGCAAAAGACATAATTAATCCATCAAAAGACTTGCAATAAAGCAAAGCCACTTTCAATAGATTTGGATTCTGTATGCTCGATTTATCATCTGTAAAAGCAATAGCGCCTGCTAAATGCATATCGTTCAACTCTGCTAATTCTTCACCCTTTAATCCTTTAGAAACACTTCCAGTTGGATAAAGATCAACAATTGAATTTTTTGATTTGTTTAAAATATACTCTACAATAGATTTGCTATCTACTACAGGTTCAGTAGCTGGAGATAGCACCACGGCTGTAAATCCGCCTGCTGCAGCTGCTTTAATTCCACTTTCTAAGGTTTCTTTATGTTCATTGCCAGGATCGGAGAAATTTGCTCTTAAATCTAACCATCCTGGAGACAGGTGTAGATTCCTATATGTGAAAGTATCAACTCCCTCTAGTGCTTTCAATTTTTTACCAATCTGCTCTATTTTACCATTATTGATATACAAATCAACTATTTGGTTGTGATACTTAGATCCTCTATCAATGATTTTGGCAGCTTCAATAAACAGTTTCATTTCTTTTATTTTTATTTAAAAAGACGTAGCAAAAGTACTTCAAAGGCAATAAAAAGCAAACATAAAATGATACAATACTTCCAATAGGAAATTCCATCTCTGCTTTCGCTAATTTCTTTGCTTAAAATTTCATTGTTGCTTTCCATTATATTTACATCAGTTAATCCACTTTTTAAAAGTAGATCCTTTAATTGATTGATTGTATAAAAATCTAATTTTGATTCTTTTTCTGTTATAATTTAAGCTTAAACCTTCAATTGGTTGATCGGATTTATAAATGCTATAATTATTTGCTTGTGTAATCTTTGAATGAAGGTAAAGATCAATATTTCCATCTACAAATCTTTGCTCAGGTATAAAATCGACTCCATTTCCTTTAATAATTAAAGGAGATTCTGAGCTATTTTCTGCATTTACAGTTACTCTGTTATTTTCATTTAATACATAAAATAATTTATTTTGAGATTGGCTATTTAAAGCTATATTATACATAGTAGGTACAAAAATAGCATGTTGTGCAAAATTAGATACTTCATTATCTAGTGAACTTGCAGCAAGATAAACATTGCCTTTTTCAAATTCCTTTCGAATCAAATAAGCTTTCCTATTTTGCATTCTTAATAATACTTCAGCTTGAGAAGAAATAGTATAATAAGAGTTGACTAAAGGTAGATTCAGGTTTTTTGGAATCTCTTCAAACACATTTTGATAAATAGCTGAATTAGTATTCAAATAATCAATTTTTGTTGGAGTATTATTCTTATTATTAATTTGAATACCAAATTTTTGTATTAAATTGTTCGTATTTATTCCGCCTTCATGCATGGTAGGAAAAATAAATAAACTTCCACCTGATTTTACAAATTTCTGTAGTTCATCCACAAGACCTGAAGTGATAGTGGCTAGACCATTTAAAACAATCAATTGTTGTGTTTTAAAACTTGCAAAATCAATTTGATTTCTAGAAATCTGCGTGAGCTTAAAAAAATCATCCGCACCAAATAAAGCTTGCATAGCCTTGCTATTGTCGCTTTCGTTAATAACAGTTATGGCGATACTTTCGCTTAATGAATAGCTAAAGTAGAAATCATCATCAAAGCTGATAGGGTAGTCTTTAATGCTAATTTTACCCAATTGAATACCTTTTAAAGAGTTGGTATAACTCAAAGTATCATATATCGTTTGATTGGCTTCAATATTAAAACTCGCTGGAGTTTTTGTTTTTCCATTAATTTCTATATTGATTGGAATATTTTCGTAATTTTTTTCTGAATTATTCACAATTTTCACCACCAATTTTTCAGCACTATTAGCTTGTCTGTAAGGACTGTAAAACCAACAACTATCAATGTATAAATTGTCTGTTTGAGTGGAGGAGATGGGTAATAGGCTTAGGCTAACTGTACTATCATCTTTTAAAAGTTCAATATTAGTTGTGCTTTTTTGAAAATCAGATATGATATACATATTCTTATTGGCAGCCTCATCTGTTTTTATGATATCATTTAATCTATTTTGAACTTCTAAACTATTTTTAACTGAAGCACTTAAATCGACAGTTTGCAAATACTCTACAAACTCCTCTTTATTGACTGCTCTTTGATGTTTCCCTTCAAAATCATTGGTTAAGAGGACAAATCGATCATCTGCTTTATACGCATCCAAAATACTTAGACCTTTATTTTTAGCAATATCTATCAAGCTACCATTTTCGCTTTGACCTTGCATACTAAAAGAGTTATCGAGGTATATTCCGACAATTGAATTGCCCACTTTTACTGCTTTATCTGATTGTGGTAAAAATGGTTGTGCAAATGCAAGAACCAAGAAAATAATTGCCAATATTCTACTTAATAAAACCAGTAAATGCTTGAGTTTATTGGTAGAATTGGTTTCTTCCTGAACATTTTTTAAAAAGCGAACATTGGTGAAATAAACAGTTTTATATCGCCTAAAGTTAAACAGGTGAATGATTATAGGAATCGCTATTGCGAATAGGGCGTAAAGAAAGTCTGGATAAAGAAATTTCATCAAAGGTCGAAATTACAAATTTGAAAGCAGTTGAGAGTTATTTTTTTTGATGAATTTGAAACCATTGTTGACCAAGGATGGTTTTAGCATCTTCAAATTTTGTTTTTAAAAATGTAATTGAATCTATTTCAATAATTTCAATCTGCTCATTTTCATCTGCTACACCGCCACCTTTGCCTATTTTTTGACTCACTTCGGCATAAAAAAGTGTCATTTTCTCGGTTACAGGTCCTGGAGTGGTATAAAAACAAGCTATTTCTTTCAATTTATCAGTTTGGTAGCCAATTTCCTCTTCAATTTCCCTCGTAATAGTTTCTGAAGTTGATTCAGTTTCATTATCTCTTTTGCCTGCTGGTATTTCTATTATCTCTTTTTCGGCGCCTACTCTAAATTGTTTTACTAAAATAATTTTTTGAGTTGAAGTATTCCAAACTAAGGCTGCTACAGAATTATAAGTTTTAAATTGTTCTCTACCAATTGTTTTATTATTGGTTTCATCAATTATATCAACTTTATAAAGCTCATAAAAACCTTTATAGGCTAACTTTTTATCTCTTATTTTCATTGCTATTAGTATCTTTGGGCTTTTATTTGCGCAAAAGTAATACCAATTAAGCTTTAAGTTGCTTTATTTAAATTTATAAGTCAATAAAGCTAAAGATAGACTAGAATGGATGTAAATTCAATGGATTTCGAAGATATAAGACCACTGCATGATAATGAAGTTAAGGCTGGAATAGCTCGTTTGCTTAAAGTTAAGGAGTTTAGAGGTTTAGTTGATTATGCTTTTCAGTCTAAAGTTCCATTTGAGCAAATAGAAGAAAAACTTCATAAAGTTGAGACTGTAAAGGAATTTCAGAGTGGTTTAATTACTAAAATGATGGATTTTGTTATTCAAAAAACCTCCACATCGTTTACTCACTCAGGATTAGAAAATATAGAAAAAGGTAAAGCCTATTTGTTTTTGTCTACCCACCGAGATATCGTTTTAGATTCCGCATTAATGAACTTGATGCTCAATGAAAAAGGATATGAAACTGCACGAATTGCTATTGGTGATAATTTGGTGAAAGAACCTTGGATTAACGATTTAGTTCGTTTAAATAAAAGCTTTATCGTTAAAAGAGGAAAACAAGGTAAGGATAAGGTATTAGCCTCTATACAATTGTCCAACTATATTGCTCATTCTATAAAAAATGATAATGAGAGCGTTTGGATAGCTCAACGAGAAGGAAGAACCAAAAATGGAATTGATAAAACTCAACCAGGTTTAATAAAAATGTTGTCGATTGCAGGGAGGAAAGATCCTGTTAAGCATTTACAATCATTAAATATAGTTCCGGTGAGTATTTCTTATGAATATAACCCCTGTGATTTTCTGATACTTCCTGAGTTGTTGGCGAAATCAGAAGATAAAGAATACGTTAAAGGTCCTCAAGAAGATTTGATAAGTATGATGCGAGGAATTGAAGGGAAGAAAGGTCATATTCATTTGCATTTTGGTTGTCCAATTAATCAACTAGCTAGTAATTTAGAAAATGTAGCTGATGAGAAATTTGTAGCACAAATTAGCCATATTGTGGATCAAGAAATTTATAACACTTTTAAGCTATGGCCAAATAATTATATAGCTTGTGATTTACTAAACGAAAATAGTGATTGGAAAAAGGAATACAGCCAAGAGAATTTAGATGACTTTAAGATTTACATGGAAAGCCGCTTGAAAAAAATAGAAGGCGATAAAGTTAAATTAAGACATTTATTCCTTACGATGTATGCCAATCCGGTATTAATGAGAGTAGCAGAAAGGATTGATAGTTAAATTTCTACTGCTGTTCCTGTAGCTACTACCATCAACATTCCTTGTCTGATTGTTTCATAATCTAAATCTATCCCAATTACTGCGTTTGCTCCCAATTCGGTAGCTTGTTGACTCATTTCTTTTAAAGCAGTTGCTTTAGCTTCTCTTAAAACTCTTTCGTAAGCAGAAGATCTACCTCCAATTACATCTCTTATACCAGCAAAAAAGTCTTTAAATGCATTGGCTCCAATAATAGTTTCGCCAGCTACTATTCCTAAATATCTTTTTGCTGGACTTCCGTCGATTTGATTGGTGGTAGTAAGTATCATATTTTTTGTTATTTATTAATCAAAATTAGCTTTTTAGATTTTATAAATTTGATTTCACTTTTCTAATTTTAAAAACTGCTAAAATTAAAATACCAATTCCAGTACCTACAAATAAACCTTTAATGATATCAGGCAAATGAGTATAATGGTTTATAATCTGAGCCAATGAAAGTACAATAAGCCCGGCTACTAAAAGTATAATTGAATTTCGTTTCATCACATTTAATTTTAATGAGAATCTAAAATTACACAATTAATTAATTAGATATTTAATTTTTCCACCAAACTTCTTGATTCAAATCCAAGCTATCCAACCAAATGGAAGCACCAATTTTAGGAATAAGTAGTGGTAAGTTTAATTCTTTTGCTTTTTTACTCACTCTAATAGCAGGTTCATTCCAATCGTGCAAAGCTAAAGTGAAGGCTGCCCAATGTATTGGCATCATCACTTTTGTTTGTACATCTAATGCTGCTTGTGCTGTTTCTTCGGGCAACATGTGGATTTGCTGCCACTTAACATTATATTGTCCGCACTCCATCAAAGCAAAATCAAATGGACCATATTTTTCGCCAATTTCTTTAAAATGTGTACCATAACCTCCATCTCCACTGAAATAGATATTGTCATTTACACCTTTTATAACCCAGCTACCCCAAAGTGTGCTGTTTCTATCTGTTAAACCTCTACCTGAAAAATGACGAGAAGGGGTGAAGGCTAGTTTTATATCGCCTATTTTGGTTTCATCCCACCAATTCATTTCATGGACATTTTCGGCAGGAATTCCCCATTCTATAAAGTGAGCACCGACTCCTAATGGCACGAAAAAATCTTTCGTTTTGGATTTTAATTTTTGAATAGATCCATAATCTAAGTGATCGTAATGGTCATGAGATAAAATAATTGCATCTATTTGAGGAATTTCTTTTATTTCTAATGGTAGCTCCTTTGAATAACGTTTACCGCCCAATAATGGGTTAGGAGCAGGGACGTTTCCAAACATTGGATCAATCAAAATATTCTTACCATCAAGCTGCAATAGAAAAGCAGAATGCCCAAACCAAATCAATCGCGTTCTACTCTTATTTTCTGCTATTTCCAAGGAATCGTGTTCTATTACAGGTAAATCTTTTTTTGGTCGCCCATTAGGATTCCCTTTTACAAATTCAACAAATAAATTAACCATAGATTTGAAATTCATATCCATATTAGTTTCTACCAAATTGACAAACTTGCCATCCTCATAGTGCCCTGATTTTTTATACGATTCAATCTGATCTTTTGATGGTTTTCCACCAAATTCAGGACTGATATTTATAAATAAAACACCTACAATTAGTATCAACATTACAATTGAAAGAATAACTATTCCTATCATTTTTAAACTTTTTTTTATCATAATTAAATTAACTCTATGAAAAGTGATTGGTTTAACTATTAATTAACTGAATAATTCCTTTTTTTATACCAGGAGAAAGCGTTTCAGTATAATAGTTTTCGCTTAATAATAAAATTTCACTTTTTAATTCAGGATACTTTTTTGCAATGTTATTCATTTGTTTAAAAGCTAAACTTCTTGTAGAGGGAATTTTATGAATATCTTCCCAAATACCACAGCAAATGTCAAATAGACGACCTTCAAATTTTTCAGGGATATCACATTTTAATAGAATGCCTAATAATTCTCTCTGATGACCAACCTCTTTTATTTTCAGACTTTTAATAATTATTTCTAAATGCTTTATGATTCGGCTGTCATTTCTTTTGATATGATTTTTGATAACGTTGGTAGCTCTCCAAGCATATTTTTGATCGCTTAACGCATATATCAGAAGTTCTTGAAAGTTTTTGGTATTAGTAGAGATTTGAGTAACTATTTTGCTCCTACCATTTTCGTTTAATCTAAAAAGATTTTCAAGGGCAAGAAAATCAATATTTTTAGTTGAATTTTCCACAAATCAGTTTTTGATATCTATTTAAAGCTTTAATCGTTCCTGCGTTCGAATAACAGTTGGTGTGCTACAAGCCAAAGTTCATTATTTGTGGAATCACCAACTCCTGCAGGGCCTTTTTGAACATAAGAAACTGATGAAAGTAATAAAGAGATAAATAGATTTAAATTTCTCATGGGTTTAATTTTTGAAAAGTGTAACTATATAACTAAAATTAGTTGCTGTGCTCTATATTAATATCTTCCAAAAGATTGAACTATTAATTAGCAATACTATTTTAATTTATTGCAGCTAAATTAGGATGCAATAAACTAAAAGGAACCGCTTTGCCACTCATTTGTCTAAATATCATGTCACTGTTTAATTGACTTAATTCTGTGCAACCTGAAGCGGCAAAAACCTCTAAAAAGTCTTTCATAGTGCCACTATGATAATGTTTTACTCTTTTCCATTTATCTTCTACTACTAAACCTCTAAACAATGAAGGCTTGTTAGTTGCCACTCCTGTGGGGCAAGTATTTTTATGGCACTCTAAAGCTTGAATGCAACCAATGGCCAGCATCATAGCCCTAGCCGAATTACATAAATCAGCACCTAGACAAAGTGCCTTGAAAATATCAAAACCATCAATAATTTTACCTGAAGTTATAACTTTAACTTTATCTTTTAACCCACACTTTTTCAATGTGTTTACTGCAAAAATTAAGGCATTTTCCCATGGCATACCTACATGGTCTGAAAAAACAATAGGCGCTGCACCTGTGCCACCTTCGGCTCCATCAATTGTTATAAAATCTGGAATAATATCGGTTTTACTCATTGCTTCACAAATATCCTCAAACTCTTTTGTATTCCCAATACAGATTTTAAATCCTACAGGTTTTCCTCCTGAAAGATGGCGCATTCTCTTTAATAATTCCAATAATCCTTCTGGAGTTGAAAAAGCAGAGTGCGCTGATGGAGAATGTACATCTACCCAAGGTTTAATACCTCTTATTCTAGCAATTTCTTCGTTATTTTTAGAAGCAGGCAACATACCACCATGACCAGGTTTTGCTCCTTGTGAAAGCTTTAACTCAATCATTTTAACTTCTTTGTGACTTGCGCTTACAGTGAATTTCTCTTCTGAAAAGTTGCCTTCATCGTCTCTACATCCAAAATATCCTGTACCTACTTGATATACTAAATCTCCTCCCATTAAATGAAAATCGGAAACACTTCCTTCACCAGTGTTGTGATAGAAATTTCCTCCTTTAGCTCCTAAGTTTAAAGCCATAATAGCATTTTTACTTAATGAACCGTAACTCATTGCTGAAACATTTAAAACACTCGCAGAATAAGGTTGTTTGCAATATTGATTTCCAATCAGTACACGAGGATGCTCAACCATCATCTTTGAAGGATAAATTGAATGTGCCACCCACTCTAATCCTTCTTTTTGTAAATCGTGCTCTGTACCAAAGGGATGAGTTGTATTTTCTAATTTTGCTCTACTGTATACATAAGTTCTTTGGTTTCTATTTAAAGGTCTACCATCTGTATCTGATTCTATAAAGTATTGACGAATTTCTGGGCCAATTCCTTCCAATAAATATCTAAAATGACCAATTATTGGAAAGTTTCTTAAAATGGTATGACTTTTTTGAGATAAATCATAGATACCTACCACTGTAATAATTACAGCTAACCCTATTAAACTAGGAATTGGAAAAAATATAAGTAAATAAAAAAATGCGAACAGTGAGGCTAAAGCAAAAATAAAACGAACTATCTTTTTCATGGAAAATTTAAATTAAAAACAGCACAAATGTACCCATAGGCGCACTACATTAATATAAAATATCTATTTTAGATTGAGTCTAAATAAGATAGTTTAAAACTTTAAATTATTCAAAATAATCGTAATAGTTGTATAAATAACTTCTAGTTTCTGATACATTTTGCTCACTAATATTTTCTAATTTATTTTTAAGAGGCATTAAAAAATTATGCAATTGATTATGTGCTTCTCCTTTCATAGTGCATCTTTCAAAAATTAATTGAAATTGAGTATTTAATTCACTTTCTAATCCTGCAAAATTTTGTTGATCATTAGCATTATAATTATCAATGAGAGATGCCATGTTGTTAATGCCTTCGGTAGTCTCAGGATTTGCTTGCCATTTTTCAGTCCCGTTCATTTTTAGTTTATTACTTCCTTCTTCAGCATGGTTTTCTACTTCTGTTTCCTGCTTTTTATCCGATTCCGATGAATTGTTACAAGCCGAAATAAGACTGATAATTGCTATAAGTAATAAGTGTTTTAAAATTTTCATAGTTTTTTCTGCGAATTTAACGATTAAATCGAAGTACCAAACCTAAATCTAATCTATTCAAACCTTCATATTGACCCTCTTCTAATGTGATAGATTGTGTAAAGTTGCCTTGAGTCACTTCAAATGTGTTGAAATTACTGAGAAGGATAGACATCATCATACCTAAACTAAAACTGTTGCTCAATCCTATGTCGTAATCAAATTCAATCACTATGCCTGCAGTTTTTGCTTTGATAAGCGTTGGGTAAATTGAAATGACATTGTCTACATATCCCACATACCCTACGGCTATATTTGCGGAAAAACTATTCGTTTTTTTCATATTGTAGATTCTTGTAGAAAATGAAGGCCCTAGGAAGGTAGTATAAATATCCTCTCTCAAAAAACCTTTATAAAACCCTCCCTTATTATCAGGGAATAGGATGTCATTAGATTGATTTTTAGTCCTAAATCTACACAATTTCAGTCCTATTCCTAAATATTCGCTAAAATAGAATTCTGCATTGGCGCCAAAGTGATAACCAGTTTTTAATGCGTTTAAATGATTTTCTAAATCTTGTCCTATTCCTTGAGCTAAAGGTGCTAGCAAATAACTAAATCCACCATAAATTCCTATCCTAAATTGGTCGTATTCTATATTTTTAACGGGAGGAGTAGGATATGTTTCAGGATGTAATGTTGCATAGTTTTTGGTAATAGAAAAAATCTTTTCTCTAATTAATAAGCTGTTTTTTTGAATGTTATCGGTATCGAAATACGAAAAATATACAAAATCCCTATTTTCCTTACTGATGGTGCAAAAAATAGAATCACCTTTTTGGGTCACTATCAAATCTTGTGAAAACAAGCCTGAATATGTCAATAGAAAAAGGGAAATAAGATAGATTTTTTTCATAGAGAATAAATGTAGTTGGCTTTATTACAGATTGGTTTAACAAATAAACAAAATTATTCCAAATGAAATTGTTAAAATTTAAAAGATTGTTACGGTAGTATTAACGAACCTAATTGATACATCCACACATAATAACCAATGAAGCAAGAAACCAAACCGCTTGATATAAATTCAATTCTAATAGTTTTCGGAATTAGTCTAAAGGTTACATCTATTAATATGATCAAACCGATAAGTCCTAAAAGAATGGAAAAGAAATAGGTTGGAAGATGTAATAATTTGGATATAATAGCTTCGTCACCACCAAAAAAGGATTCACTTTTGTTTAAAATTCCGTAAAATAACCCTGATATTAAATTGAATAATTCTCTGGACCAAAAAAAACTTAGAAAAACTGCAACCCATTGAATGATGGTAAATTCTTTAGTTTTAGCCCCTTTTAAAAGGATTATATAGCCAATGGTTCCAAATATTATCGTTTGAAATGGACCTCCAATGGTCACCAATAATTGATCTAAATGGGTGATTTTTTCAATTTCAGGAATAATGTAGCTTGTTCTATCAAAATGAATCTCTGCTGAATAGCCCAATAATTTTGCAGCTAAATAATGTCCCATCTCATGTGTAAGTGTACCAATAATAACTGTTAGAAAAAATGCAACTGATAAAAAGGAAAACGATTTAAGTTGGAATTTTCGTTGCATTATTAGGGATACATGTTAGAAATTCCTCTGAAAAGACCTTCCCAAGATGTTTTGCCATAGTTTTCACCCATTCTAACAATAATTAGATTTTTGGCAGGATTGACATAAATATATTGTCCCAAAATACCTTTTGCCATAAAATCATTATTTTTTTGGCTCAACCACCATTGGTATTGATAATAAGAAACGCTGCCATTTGTCGTGTCATTTTTTAATGACTGTTTTACCCACTTCTTTGAAACGATTTGTTTACCATTCCAATCACCATTATTTAGATATAGTCGACCAATTTTAGCAAAATCTCTTGCTCTAGCGTTGATACAACAAAATGTTTTTTCTAAACCATTCGTTTCTCTATCCAAACTCCAACTAGCATCATATTCCATGCCTAAAGGTTTCCATAGTTTTTCCTCTAAGTATTGACTTATTGTTTTGGTTATTAATGCTCTCTCTAATATCAATCCTAACAATTGAGTGCTACCACTTGTATAATCAAAAGATGTTCCTGGAGTATTATCTAACTTCATTTTAGCTACTGCTTTTCTAAGATTTGTACCATAATAAAAGGTAGCTGCATCGCCAAAAGGGTTATAATAACTTTCATTGAATTTAATTCCTGAAGTCATTTGAAGCAAATGTTCAATAGTTACATCATTAAACCCTTTATGTCTAATTTCAGGAACATAATAACCTACTAATTGCTGTGTATTTTTTATATAACCATCATCTATGGCACAACCAATCAATATAGAAATAACTGATTTAGCCATAGAAAAAGAAGTGGTTATAGATTCTTGTTGGTAATCATTAAAATACTTTTCATATTGAATCGTATCGTCTTTGATAATAAGAAATGCAACCGTTTTATTTTCTGCTAAAAATTGATCAAAAGGAATATCAATACTATCAGCTTTTGTTACTTTTTTTGGGAAAACACCATTCTCAGTAGTATTAAAATTAAAACTTTTTAATGGTTTTTGTATTGCTCTATTTTCAAACTTCTCATAGTCATCAATATCCGCGAAATTGTATATAATAGAGCGGCCTACTTTGCAAGCGCTGACCAATTGCATTAAGGCAAAGAGTAGGAAGAATTTAAAAATATTTGAAAATTTAAAGTCCATGAAAGGTAAAAAAAGCAGTCGATTTTAAATATAATTACTTGTCATCTAAGAGTTTAATTTATTTATAATTTTAAGTAGTTTGTGGTGCAATATACAAAATTGATTGGATAATCATAAAAAGGATTTGAGCAAAAAAAAAGGCTACATTTAAAAAAAATGCAGCCTTTTTAACTCTTAATTAATTATTGAACTTTATATCTGACTAATTTTTGAATGGTATATTTTTTTGCAGAAGCAAAGGAAATTTTTGTATTGTAAATAATTCCAATATTTTTAGCATACAATTGATTTATTTTTCTGTCCAAATAATCCTTTGCATAGATGCTATTACCATACTTTATATCAATAAGATAATTATACGTTAAAAAATCACCCGCAGGCACTGATACCAAACTGTCTTTATTAGTCATATAAATTCTTCTGCTAAATAAAGTATCACCTGCTTTTATAATTTTATAATGTGTAGGCATCAATTCTGAATTAAATTTTTGAGACGAAAAACGAATAATTCCCATACTATCAACTATATAATGTAAGGAATCTCTTAAGAACTTTCTCGGTTGAATAATATCGGGTAAAACTAAAACTGCATACTTATTTCCATTGATCAAAGTATCTTTCTCTACATAACTACTATCAAAAGTATTGAGAGGTGTTTCAGTACCATTAGAGTCAATTTCAAAATTTTCATAAATCCAATAATTACCTACTTCTAATTTTGTATAACTATTATTAATAGGTGTAGGTTTTATTTCATCATCTTCTTTTTTACATGAAAATAATCCAATAATAAGGGCAGTAAAAACAATAGTTGAGATCCAATTTTTCATTTTAGCAATATTTTATTTGGTTAGGAAATCCAAAACGAAAAAGTCTAAACCATATTGTTTAAATCAATAAATAAAATTAAGATTTCTTCACAAATTCAGTCAAAATTACGATCTGTTGTCCACTCACTTTGCCTTCTATTTGAGCTGCATTTTCATAAACTAATGATATTCCTCTTACTGCTGTTCCTCTTTTGGCAGTGAAATTTGCCCCTTTTACGTTCAGATCTTTAATTAGAACCACAGTATCGCCTGCATTTAAAACAGCGCCATTACTATCTTTATGAATGACTGCATCTTCATTTGCATCAACTATTGTTTCTTTTGCATATTCCAATGATTCTTGATCTAAATACATCATATCAATCAAATCTACAGGCCATCCTTCAGATCTTAATCTGTTCAGCATTCTATAGGCTACAATTTGTACAGCAGTATTTGGATTCCACATACTGTCATTTAAACAACGCCAATGGTTGGGAACCACCTTTTCAGGATTTTCTATTTGTGATATGCAATTATTACAAGCATAAATGGAATTTTCTAATGTATTTTCAAGCAAGGGAGGAAGAACATAAATGCCTAAATTTTCAGTTGATGAACATAATTCACATTTTGACTCACTTCTTAACTGCAATTCTTTTTCTAAATTCATAAGGTTTAAGTGTTGTAAATCGCAAATTTAAGTTTATTTTTAGGCTTAAATTTACCTAAGTTTTAGTAAGATTTAATTTGTTTAAATTTAGTTGTTTTGAATTTTCATATCTGTCAAAATTCGATTTACATTTGAAGATTATTAAAATTAGAATTTTAAAATAAAACTTAATAATGGATAATTCAAAAAGTGAAGCTCTTTTAGAAAGAAGAAAAAATGCAGTAGCTAACGGAGTTGGTGTATTTAATACGGCTACCGTTCAGTCGGCTAAGGATGCCACAATTATAGATGTTAATGGAAATGAATTAATTGATTTTACAGGTGGAATTGGTGTTGCAAATGCAGGTCATTGTCCTCAACCAGTTGTAGATGCAATTATAGAGCAAGCTCAAAAATATATTCATACTAGCTTTAATGTAGTTACTTATGAACCTTACATAGCCTTATGCGAAAAATTAAATACGCTATTCCCTCATGGTGGAAAAGCAAAAACAATGTTGGTAAGCACTGGTGCTGAAGCGGTTGAAAATGCTATTAAAATAGCAAGACAAGCTACTGGTAGAAGTGCAATCGTTTGTTTTTCAGGGGCTTTTCATGGAAGAACTATGATGGCTATGACCTTGACCTCTAAAACAGCCTACAGTATTGGTTGTGGGCCATTTGCTCCGGAAGTTTATCGAATTGATTATCCAAATTACTATAAAAATGGATTAAGGGAAGTCTGAAGAATGATTATGTAGAATCTGAATTAAAAAAATTGGAAAAGTTTTTTAAAACCAATGTTCTGCATGAAGATGTAGCCGCTATAATTATTGAATTAGTTCAAGGTGAAGGTGGTTTTACTGTTGCTCCAAAAGCTTACGTTCAAGGTTTAAGAGAAAATATGTGATAGCTATGGTATCAAATTAATTTTTGATGAAGTTCAAACTGGTTTTGGAAGAACAGCTGCTTGGGGAGCTTATACGCATTATGGATGTAGATCCAGATATTTCAACTTGGGCAAAATCAATGGGTTCTGGCATGCCTATTGGTGCAGTAATAGGAAAGCAAGAAGTGATGGATGCTGCGGCACCTGGAACTATTGGTGGAACATATATAGGAAACCCAATAGCTTGTGCCGCTTCATTGGCAACCATTAAATATATGGAAGACATTGATTTGAATGGTAAAGGCAAAAATGTTGGCGATATCATCCGTAAAAGATTTGAGGATTTAAAGAAAAAACATTCTGAAATTGGAGAAGTTAGAGGTTTAGGAGCAATGATTGCAATGGAATTTGTTAAAGACAATGACCCACAGCAGCCTGACTATGATTTGTGCTACACAATTGGTCAACGCTTGTGCAAAAAGAGATTTAGTAGTCATCTCAGCAGGAGTGCACAAAAATGTATTGAGAACTTTATCATCCTTTAGTAATTTCAGATGAATTATTAAATAAAGGTTTGGATATCATTGAAGAAGAATTAGAAAAATTTGTTAAACTAAATTAAAAGAATTATAAATAGATAATTAACAGTAGAAAAAGTTTAATCATATGCTTACAAATAAGCATTTAAATTAGATTATCGAAAAAAAAATATGAAACCATTTTCAATAGGAGGCATCCAAATGCACGTATCAGCAAATCAAAGAAATATTCCATTAATGAAACATAAAATTGATGTGATGTGCTCTGTTTATCCATGGGTTCAAATGGTAGTATTAAGTGAATTATGTGCTTACGGACCATTAACATATTACGCTCAAGAATATCCAAATGAGGACGAAAAAGAATTTCAAGAAATAGCAAAAAAATACGGAATTTGGTTAATTCCGGGTAGTATGTTCTACAAAAAGGACGGTAAAATCTCTACAATACCTGCAGTTGTAATTAATCCACAAGGTGAAATAGTTGGAAGGTATGATAAAATGTTTCCATTTTATCCTTATGAAGTAGGAGTAACTGGTGGTAATGAGTTTTTAATTTGGGATGTGCCTGAAGTAGGAAGATTTGGAATTTCTATTTGTTATGATATGTGGTTTCCTGAAACTTCTAGAACAATGGCTGTAAAAGGTGTTGAAGTAATTATTCACCCTACCTTAACAGGAACAATTGATAGAGACATTGAATTGGCATTAGCTACAAGCAACCGCAGCGACTAATCAATGTTATGTGTTTGATATTAATGGTTTGGGAGAAGGTGGAACTGGTCGTTCTATAGTTTGTGGACCTGATGGAAGAATTTTATATCAAGCAAGCACTGGACCTGAATTAATTCCAATTGAAATAGATTTGGAAAGAGTAAAAAGAAGCAGGGAAGAAGGCTTATTGCGATTAGGACAACCCTTAAAAAGTTTTAGAGATAGAAAAGTAGTGTTTGATATTTATGGTAAGGATAAAAATTATCCTGAATTAGATAAACTTAGGTTCATTAACTAAACCTATAAGAATGAAGCAAATAGAGAGTGCATTAATTAATCAACACCCTGAGGATATTTTCTAATGATTCAAAAAAGACGTTCCATTTAAAATTTAATTGTATCTTAACATAAAAAAAAATATGAAAAGTCCGATGAAACGCCCTAAACTGAGATGAAATAAAGATAGAAGGTAGTTTTATAAGTTGGTTTGAAATACCGGCACTCAATTTTGAGAGGGCAGTTAGTTTTTACAATAACATTTATCAGAATTAATATGGAAACCAATTCCATGAATGGTTATTCCATGGCTTTTTTTCCTACTGATCATGAAATTGGAGGGGCAATAATTGCAGGCGAAGGTTCACGGCCAAGTGATAAGGGATCTATTAATTTATTTAAATGGTGGAAATGATTTAGAATATGTTCTAAAACGTATGTGAATCTGCAGGTGGTAGAGTTTTGATGCCCAAGCAAAAAATTAATGACGATGCAGGTTATTTTGCACTCTTTATTGATAGTGAAGGAAATAAAATGGCATTGCACTCAAAATAAATAAAGATGTCTGAAGAAAGTAAAATACACCAAGAAGTATAAAGCAAAAAATTATTTTAACATTGCTCAATATAGAAGCGATTCTTGGAACAACTTAAAATTAGCTGCTAATCATTATTCAAAAAATGATTTTGAATTATTTAATTCTAAAGACTTTAAAGATAGAATTAGTAAAATCTTTTAAAGCTTTAAAAGTCGATTGAACAATATTTTGCTTATCCTGGTGTAAAGTACTATAGAATCATTACAAGATTTATACAATAAGGGTCATTATGAAGCTTTTACCAATTCTATATCAGAAGTAGTTCGGTCTTTAATTAGTGAAAGTTACCGATCTAATAGAAGTGCTACTGAATCTGAGGAGAAGCGGAAGAAAATGCTTGGAAGAAGAGTTACAATTTCTTCTACCTCTAAAAAGCAAAATTATTTTGAAGTTATAGTTCGTTGATGATTTCGTCAGATGAAGAGAAAGTCAACTATAAAGCAAAGTTTGAAGAGCTTAAAAATAAAAATGAGCAATTTACCTATGATGTAATTTTACTTATCAAATGTAGAAGATGCTTTAATTGCCATTGTTGTTTAATCCTAATATTCAAACTGTCAGTTAGTACGGTCAGGAATTAAAATTAGAATCTCGACAGAAATTTAAAATCTATTCATCCGTTTATTACTGGATTAGACAATATTAAAATTGACGAATCTAAAAATTTAGATTTAGGACTATAATCTTAGGTAAAGATTATTAAGCTTTTACGACCTGAAATAGATCTTGTTTTATATTTCAGACATTGCAGTTTCTCAATTGGGACGATAATACATTAGACTGTTTTAAAAGAGTTTTTTACAGAACAGAAGATTTACAAGAAATTCATTTAAGTATTTTACAATCTATTAAAGAACGTTACGAAACTCCATTCTTTTCTGCTTTAATGGATTACAGTAGAAAACCAACTGGTGTTTTTCATGCGATGCCTATTTCTAGAGGAAATTCAATTTTTAGATCGCAATGGTTACAAGATTTTGGTGAGTTTTATGGTAAAAATATTTTCTTAGCTGAAACATCAGCAACCACTGGTGGATTAGATTCTTTGTTGCAACCAACAGGTCCATTGAAAAAGGCACAAGAATTAGCTTCTAAAGCATATGGATCTCTTAATACTTTTTTTGTAACTAACGGAACATCAACGGCTAATAAGATTGTACTTCAAGCATTAGTTCAACCTGAGGATTTGGTATTAATTGATAGAGATTGTCATAAATCGCACCATTATGGAATGGTACTTTCTGGTGCTTTACCTGTTTATTTAGACTCTTATCCAGTAGAAAAATACAGCATGTACGGGGCAGTGCCGTTAGAAGGAAATTAAGCACAAGTTATTAGCGATGAAAGCAGCCGGAAGATTAGACAAAGTTAAAATGCTTTTATTGACCAATTGTACATTTGATGGTATCGTTTATAATGTGCAAAAAGTAATGCATGAAATTTTGGCGATTAAGCCCGATATGATTTTTCTTTGGGACGAAGCTTGGTTTGCATTTGCAGGTTTTACGCCTATTTATAAGCAGAGAACAGCAATGTATTCAGCAAAAGTATTGCTAAAAAATATAAGAGTGATGTCATATCGAAAGAAATTCGAAGCAAATAAATTGCTAAAAATCCTAATAGCAATGCCAGATCCTGATTTGGTTAAAATTAGGGTTTATGCAACTCAATCTACACACAAAACATTAAGCTCTCTGCGTCAAGGATCTATGATTCATATTTATGATGAACAATTTAGACGAAAAGTAGAAGATTCATTTCATGAAGCATATAAAACACATACATCAACTTCTCCATCTTATCAAATTATTAGCATCATTGGATGCCGGAAGAAGACAAGTAATGTTTGAAGGATATGAAATGGTTGAAAAAAGTATTGAAATGGCGATGGTATTGCGTTCTAAAATTATTACTCATCCACGGCTTAAAAAATACTTTGATGTGTTAACTGTTAAGAAATATATACCTTCCTGAAAAATATAGAAAATCAGGAATTACAGAATACTTTAATCATGATGAAGGTTGGGTAAGAATGGAAGAAGCCTGGACAAACGATGAGTTTGTTTTAGATCCTACTAAAATTAATCTTTACATTGGTAGAACAGGAGTTGATGGTGATACATTTAAGAATAAATTTTTAATGGATCAGTTTGGTATTCAAATAAATAAGACCTCGAGGAATTCTGTTTTATTTATGACCAATATTGGTACTACAAGAAGTTCAGTAGCTTATTTAATTAGTGTTTTATTAAAAATTACCGATCAGTTAGATGAGCAAAGAGAAGCTATGAGTGAGGCTCAATTAAAAATTGTCAGAGAAGAATATTAATTCATTAACTGAAAATCCTCCACCCTTGCCTGATTTTTCAGATTTCACTGCTTCATTTCAAGCAGTACCGGGAGTTCCTGGAGGAAATATTAGAGAAGCTTATTTTTTGTCTTACGATGAAACAAAATGTGAATATATTAGAAGAAGTGAGTGCAAAGCAGCTATGAAAGTCGGTAGAGAGATTGTATCTGCTTCATTTGTAATTCCTTATCCTCCAGGATTTCCTATTTTAGTGCCAGGTCAAGTTTTAAGTGAAGAGATTTTAGAGTTTTTTATTAATCTTAGATGTAACAGAAATTCATGGTTACAGAGACGAATTAGGAATTAGAATTTTTACTGAAGCAGCTTTAAATAGAAAGAAAACAGCAACAGCAATGATGGGCGCAAGCTCTATTGAATTGGCCATACTAAATAATTAATATAAAATAATATCAAATGATGACCACAACAAGAAAACTGATGTAAAAACAAAGAAGCTAACTGCTAAAAAAAAGAAGTCCTAAATGGAATTTCAGAAATTCGAAGATTTTTCTATAGAAATGAAAAACCAATTTATTTTATTAGTGCAACTAATTTTAATCTTTTAGGTGCTGATGAATGGGTTAGAAAATTTAAGTTTATTTGTTATATTGAGTGTTTTGATGGATCTACATCCAAATGTTTTTGCTCCTCAAGAAGAATTACCTCACGATGAATTTACAAGTATTGAAGATATAAATAATTATCTATTAGAGCATAAAGAGGTTGTTGATTACATTAGAAAAAGAGGGAAAGGTGGTAAAGCTTTATTTTTAATGTTTGATGAAAAAACAGAAGAATTAGCCAAAAAGAATGGTTTGGAAGTTTGTTTTCCTCCTGCTAAAGCTGAGAAGCTTTATGGATAATAAAGTAAATACAAATAGAATTGCTGAAAAAGCAGGCGTTCCTTGTGTGCCTTATGTTTTAGACTAAAATTAATTCTTATGCAGATTTAAGTAAAAAATCAAAGAAATTAGGAACAGACTTGGTTATTCAATTACCTTATGGTGATTCTGGACATACTACCTTTTTTATTAATGATGAAGCAAGTTATAACAAGCATGCTGAAGAAATAGAAGGAGAGGACGAAGTAAAAGTGATGAAGCGAATTAATTGTCAGTGGTGCTGCAATTGAAGCTTGTGTTACTCAACATGGTACAATTGTAGCTCCCTTAATGACTGAATTGGTTGGTTTTAAAGAATTAACTCCTTATAAAGGCGGATGGTGTGGAAATGAAATTTATGCTAATGCATTTACACCAAACAATTAGAACAATAGCAAGAAAAGTATACTCGATTATTTGGTGATCAACTGAGAAAAGAAGGCTACAAAGGTTATTTTGAATTAGATTATTTAATTGATCAAGATAACGGAGAAATTTATTTAGGTGAATTAAACCCAAGAGTTACTGGAGCAAGTTCAATTACAAATCATGCAGTATTTGCTTTGGCAGATATGCCATTATTTATGTTTCACTTACTAGAGTGGATGGATCAGCCGTATAAAATTTGTGTAAATGCGATTAATGACTCGTTGGGCAAAAGAAGAGAATATTGATGATTGGTGTCAGTTAGTAATAAAATATACTGAAGAAGAGATATTAAATTGGTTACTGAAGCCCCAAAGTCAGGTATTTGGAGATTACGTTCTACTGGTGAATTTGTTTACGATAGAATGGATACTCACCGTAGAGCAATTGAAAATGAAAATGAAGCTTTCTTTTTAAGAATTACGAGAGAAGATGATTATTTATATGAAGGAGCTGATATGGGAATTTTGGTTCTTGAGAGGTAGGTTAATGACAGATGATTTTCAATTAAAAGACAGAGCAAAACAATGGATTAAAGCTATTAAAAGTCAGTATGTTGCTGTTGATCCAAGCAGATAGCTCATTTAAAAACTTAAAAGAAGCCGAAATTGGTGGATTTAAAATGATGTAAAGTATGCTCATTTCACTTAAAAGTGTTGAAGAAGATAAGGTAGGAAAGAAGTGGCAAAAATGTTTTAATAAATCATGGCCGTATTATAAAAATTGGTATGTACAAGAGGGTTTATTAGCTACGTCCAGGTTATTTAACGTGTTTGGAGCAATTGGAAGAGCACATGCCTGAAATATTACCTATTTATGAGCAAGTGGTTCATTATGCAGGTGGTGGAGATTTGGTGTCAAGATATTTGAGTATGTACAATCCACCTGCTTTTATGAGTGGATGTACACAAGTAGCTTGGAATAAACCACCTTATTCATTAATTAGAAATTACGATTATAATCCCAAGTGGTTTGAAGGAATATTGTTTAAAACTAATTGGTTAAAACCTGTAATAGGTATTTCAGATTGTAATTGGGGATTGCTAGATGGTATGAATGCCGATGGATTAGCAATTTCACTAACTTTTGGTGGTAGAAAAATTGCTGCCGAAGGTTTTGGTATTCCATTAATTATGCGATATGTATTAGAAACTTGTAAGGATGTACCTGAGAAGCAGTTGCTACTTTAATAAGAGTTGCCTTCTCACATGAGTTATAATGTAACTGTTCTGGATAAAACCGGAAATTATAAAACCGTTTATTTAACCCCAGATAAAGGACCTGTTGTAGATAATGAAAAGGTAGCCACCAATCATCAGCAAGCATATTGAATGGCTAGCTTATGAAGAATTTACAGCTACTCAGAGAAAGAAAATTCTTTTTAGATGGAATAGTTCAAATTCCAGAAATTACTAGAGATCAAATAAGAGATAATTTTTTAAATCCTCCATTGTATAACAAAGATATCCATAAGAATTTTGTGACTTTGTATGGTGTTCAATATGATTTGGAAAACCTTTCAGCAACTGTATTTTTGGCCAAGAAGAATGATGAAACAAAGTTTTGACACTTTTAAGGAAAATCGTATTTATATTAATCTCAATAAGACCTTTAAAGGAGAGTTTAATGAATAATCCTTCGCTAATCAGTTTATTCGAAGCATTACAAGGGTTAAAAATCAACAAGCTATAACAATTATTGCCTAACTGTAGATTAGGTGAAACTTATAAGGAATCAGGATAATTATTTTAAAGAATAGAAATTACAGAAATAGAAATGAAAAAATATCAATATAATAATTTTATAGCAGGGAAGTGGGAAGCTAGTGGAACAGGTGAATTTCAAGATGTTTTGGATAAATACCAAGGAACTGAAATAGGTAAAATTCCGCAAGCAACTGAAGAGCAGATGGAAAATGCAATAGTTTCTTCTTTAAGTGCATTTGAAATTACTAAAAAATGGTCAGCAGGTAAAAGAGCTGAAATGATGCAAAAGCTGTTCGATAAATTAGAAGAAAAGAAAGAAGAGTTTATTAATATAATAATCAATGAAGGTGGAAAACCACGCTCTTATGCTACCAATGAGTTAGATAGAAGTTTGACTACTTTGAAGTTAGCCATTGAAGAAAGTACACGTTTAACTGGAGAGGTTATTCCTATGGATTGGGCAGCAGGAGAAGGAAAAACTGCTTTTACCAAACGCTTTCCAATAGGAATTATAGCTTGTATTACTCCTTTCAATTTTCCATTGAATTTAGTGATGCATAAAGTGGCTCCTGCATTGGCAACTGGATGTACTACAGTAATTAAACCTGCTCCACAAGCGCCTATGTCTTGTTTGGCATTTGCAGAATTATTTGAAGAAGTGGGCTATCCTGCGGGAGTCATCAATGTGTTAGTTTGCGATATTCCTGTAGCTGAGAAATTGGTTAGAGATGAAAGGGTTGCTAAATTATCATTCACTGGAAGCGATAAAGTGGGTTGGTATTTAAAAAGTATCTGTGGAAAGAAAAAAGTAACCTTAGAATTAGGTGGAAATGCATCAGTAATTGTGGATGAGGATGCTGAAGTAGAATCTATCACAGATTTAATTGCAAAAGGAGCTTATTTGTATGCCGGTCAGATTTGTATTTCAACACAACGAATTATTGTGCATGCTAAAATATATGATCGTTTTCAAGCTGCATTGATTGATTCCATTCAAAAATTAAAAGTTGGAGATGCACAAGATCCTACTATATTAGTTGGACCTGTAATTGATAAAAGTCATTTGAAAAGAATTGATGAATGGGTGAATGAAGCTAAATCTAAAGGTGCTAAGATCTTATTGGGTGGAGAAATTTTAAGTGATGAACACAATTTATATGCTCCCACTTTAATAACAGATAGTAATTCTGACATGAAGGTTGTGACAGAAGAAGTCTTTGGACCTGTAGCAGTAATTGAAAAAGCAAATTCTTTTGAAGAGGCCATTAAAATATCAAACGACTCTAAATATGGACTTCAAACTGGGGTTTTTACCAACTCTATGAAGCATTTCAAATTAGCTACTGAACAATTAGAAGTAGGAGGAGTGATGATGAATAATATCCCTGGTTTTAGAATAGACAATATGCCTTATGGCGGTGTGAAGGATTCAGGAATGGGTAAAGAAGGAATAAAATATGCTATGGATGAAATGACCGAGAGTAGATTGATAATTTACTAGTATTTAAGTAAATATATTTTGGAATAGCATAGAGTTTTAAGGTTCTATGCTATTTTTTTTGCCACAAATCAGCTAACACCCTTCTAATTTTTCGCCACGAATCCACCGTGGCGGACGAATGCACGAATATTCTTTTTCAAAATAATCATCTTCTAATAATTTTTATTCGTGCATGCGTGGCTATTTCTTACTCCATTCCACCTGTAGGTTCCGCCAAATTCCACAATTTTATTTTTGCAGCCTTGTCAACACCTTCCAATAATTCTATATTGATTCCATCTGATAAGCCAGTTTTAACATACTTTTTCTCAAATTCATTGGGATTCGTTTCTACTTCCACAAAAGCTGAATCTCCTTCAAACTGTAACAATGCTTCCGAAATAGCTAAAACACTGTCTCTACGATCAAGAACTATATCAGCATTCGCACTGTAACCTGCTCTAATGAACTGATCATCTTTTAATTTTACAGCAGCTTTTATTTCAAATTGTATCGCTCCATCTTCTTCTAAACCTTTAGGGGAAATGTATTCCAAAATAGCATCAAAAGTTTGGTTTTCAATAGCTCCAATTCTTAAAATCAAATCCATTCCTGCTTTAATTTTTCCAACTTCTGATTCATCTACCTTTCCTTCAAAAATAAGATCATTCATATCTGCTACAGAAGCCACAGTTGTACCATCATTCATTGTATTAGCTTCTATTACAGAGTTTCCTACTTCTACAGGTACATCCAACACCATTCCTGAAATAGTAGAACGGATCACTCTATTTGTATTAGAACGATTTTTTGAGGTTTCTCCTTTTTGGATTAACTCTAAATTGTCATTTGCTGCCTTTAATTCTTCTTTAGCGGTTTTATGAGCTATTTCAATAGGTTGAAACTGTGCTTGTGCAATCACTTCTTGATTTAACAAAGTTTGGTTTCTTTTTAAATCAATTTCAGCATTTTCCATATTGATTTTAGCTTGACGTAACCGATTCTCAGCATTGTTTAAGCTCACCATATTAGGAATAATCTTAATTAAAGCAATTTTATCACCTGCTTTAATCTTTTGACCAGCTTCCACATATATTTCATCGATAATCCCTGAAACTTGTGGCTTAATTTCAATCTCATACCGAGGAACAATAGAACCAGTTGCTACAGTTTTCTTGATAATGTTTGCAGTAGTAGCCGTTATTGTTTTAAAAACAACAGGCTTTTCTTCAGATTTGGAATACAAGAAATAAATTGTCCAAACAAAGATGGCCAATAAGGCTACTCCAAGAAATATTTTCAAAAACTTTTTCATATAATTTATAATTATTTATTCGCTTCTTAATGCGTCTATTGGTTTTATTTTAATCGCTTTACGAGCAGGAATAAATCCTGCCAATGCGCCTGAAACAACTAATATGACTAATGCTGTTAAAGCTACTTTTAAATCAATTGTAGGGTTTAAAAACATAGAATCAGCTCCAGGATCATCTCCAATGGCATTGGAAACTAATTCTGTAACCACCACACCTAAAACTAATCCAAAATAACCTGCAATAGAAGTAAGGGTAACTGATTCTAAAATTATTTGTGTTATAATTGAAGAAGGTGTTGCACCAATTGCTCTTCTAATTCCAATCTCTTTGGTGCGTTCTTTTACAATAATGAGCATAATATTACTTACACCAATTACTCCGGCTGTTAATGTTCCAATTCCTACCACCCAAATTAAGATGGAAATACCACTGAATAAACCATTTATTTGAGAAAATTCTTTCTCAGCATTGAAAGAACCAAAAGCTCTATCATCTTCAGGAGCAATAGTATGTCGATTCTTTAAAATTTTGACGATCTTTTCTTCAACCGCTGAGGCCGAAGCGTTTGCTTTAGCCGTAACTGCCATCCAACCAACAATATTTCCATAATTGAAAGCTTTTTGAAAAGTGGTAAATGGTACGTACAAGGTTTGAGAATCTCGTTCACCTTGTCCGCCACTTTGTTTTGTTTTCCAAACACCTATAATTTTAAAAAAAACTCCATTTATTTTAATGTTTTTATTGATTGGATCAATTTTACCAAATAGAACATCTCTTACATTAGTTCCGATAACTACTACTTTTCTTTTGTCTTCAATATCAAAATGATTAATAAATCTGCCTGCTAAAATTTCCATAGGATTGATAGCTGCAATTTGAGGATAATCGCCCATCACACTAAAATTTCCTGCTTTAGTTTCATAACTCACATTATTGCCACCTCTAAATCCTCTCAACTGATTTCTAGGAGCTAAATTTTCAATTTCAGATACTTGATTACGAATGGCATCCATATCCTCATTTCGCATATTGAACCTTCTGTTTTTTGGCAATCCTTTGTAAGGAATAGAAGTGTTTTGTGTCCAAATAAAAACACTATTGGTTGCAGTTCCGCCAAATCCAGAAGTCACCCCATTTTCCAGTCCATTTCCCGAACCTAACATGATAATCAGCATAAAGATGCCCCAAAAAACTCCAAATGCAGTTAAAGCTGTTCTCAGCTTGTTCTTTTTAAGAGAACTAAATATTTCTTGCCATCTATCTGAATCAAACATATTTATTCATCTCTTAGTGCAACAATTGGTTTGATAGAAGCCGCTTTTCGTGCAGGAATTAACCCTGCAACTGTCCCTGCAACAATTAAAATAATAGTGGCTGAAATAGCCACTTGAAAATTGACTTCAGGATTTTTAAAAAATTCGGTGTCGGGTGGTAGTAAGCTATTCACTAATTCAACTAATCCAACTCCTAAAACTAAACCAATATAACCTGAAACAGCAGTAATCAATACGGATTCCATGAGAATCAAACTAATAATTGACCAAGGAGTGGCTCCTAATGCCTTTCGAATTCCAATTTCTTTGGTGCGTTCTTTTACTACGATCATCATAATATTACTGATGCCAACTATGCCTGCTATAATAGTCATGATTCCAATGATCCATATAAAAGCATTGATACCATCAAATAAGTTTTTGAATTTTAAAAATTCTTCCACATTGTTCCAAAAACGGATGGCTCGTTCATCTTTAGGGTCAAAATGATGTGTTTCTGCAAATTGGGCTCTTACTTCTTTTTCAATAACTTTACTTTCTTCAATACTAGCATCCCCAACAGTAAACATGAGTTGATGAATTCTATTTTGACCGTTAAAAACCATTTGTGCAGTTGAGATAGGTAAATAGAGAATTTCTTGTTCATTTTCACCACCTTCATCTTCAAAAATTCCTATTACTTTAAATGGTATCCCATTAATTTTAATGTATTTACCAATAGCACTTTCCCCTTTAAACAATGCTTTTTGCACTAAAGTACCAATAGAAGCTACTTTTTTTTTTCAGTAAGATCTAAATTATTTATAAAGCGTCCTTTAATGGTGAGTGTTTTTTCAATATATTGATGATCGGGATGAACAGTTCTGATACCAAAGTTACCGCTTTCACTATTGAAAGTTACATCCGAACTGCCAGGTACATAAAATCTACCACTGGCTTTCTCAACTTTAGAGATTTTATTTTTTATAACTTCAAAATCAGAGTTTTCAAATCGTACAAATCTTCCAGGCTTTAATCCTTGAAAAGGAATACTTGTTTGACCAGGAAAAACCCAAATACTATTGGTAGCAGCATCTTTAAATTGATCTTTTACACCATTAGATAATCCTGTTCCTGAACCTAATAAAACAATTAGCATAAATATTCCCCAAGCCACAGAAAAGCCAGTCAAAAACGTACGTAATTTGTTTTGGCTAATGGTATGAAATATTTCTTGCCATTTATCTCTGTCAAACATATTTTCAGGCTTTTATAGCTTCTTTTTCATTAATGATTAAACCGTCTTTTAAACGTATTAATCGATCTGTCTGAGCAGCTATATCATTTTCATGTGTTACAATTATTATGGTGATTCCTTCTAGATTGATTTGTCTCAATAATTTCATCACTTCATGAGAAGTAACTGAATCTAAAGCACCTGTCGGCTCATCGGCTAGTAATACTTTGGGATTAGAAATTAATGCTCTTGCAATTGCAACTCTTTGTTTTTGACCACCTGACAGTTCATTAGGAAAGTGATGTGCCCATTCTTTTAATCCAACTTTTTCTAAGTATTCTAATGCTAGTTGATTTCTTTCTTTGCGTTTTACTTTTTTATAGTAAAGTGGAAGTGCCACATTTTCCATGGCGTTTTTGAAAGAAATCAAATTAAATGATTGAAATACAAATCCCAAAAACTTATTTCTGTATTGAGCTGCTTTGGTTTCGCTCAAATCTTTTATTAACGTATCCTCCAAATAAAAGCTTCCTTTATCATAATTGTCTAACATCCCTAGAATGTTCAATAAAGTTGATTTACCAGAACCAGACGAACCCATTATAGAAACCATTTCGCCTTCTTTTATCTCAATGTCAATGCCCTTGAGAACGTGAAGACTATTCTTACCCTTTGGTAAGATTTATGGATATTTTCTAGTTTTATCATATCAGAAAGCTAAATTAAAGATAAAACGAAGAAATAGGAGAACTATTTTACAAGCGGTAAATAGAGCGGATATTCCGTCTTTATTCTTTCTCTACATTTTTCATCATTTTCATTGCAAACCAAAACATAACTGCAATAGCAATTCCCATAATAATATACAGCCATAGTTTATTCTCAAATAAAGGACTTTGAACCACTTTACCAACTTTTTTTATTGGAGTAATCTCATCTAGATATGCATCACCCATATTGTTGGGTATTTTGTCTGAAAATAATTCGATATCATAATTGGGTTTACAGTCATTTTCTTTTCCAAATAGTAAGTAATGATTTCCTGATTGCGTAAATCTTGCAATTAAATCTTGGCGATAAGTATTTATAATAGCATCATAAAAATTAAGCTCCTCGTTATTGCCATTTTCTACTTCAAAGCGAAGTTGATTGGTAAAAACTGTTGAAAATTGAAAAGTAAATGGTTCAAATGAACTTAAAGTACCATTGTAGATGGTTTGAAAATTGTATTTCCATCCTTTTTCAGTTTTAACGCTATCTATAAGTGCTTTAATGGTTAATGGACGTATAAAATCAAAATCATTGCTTAAGGTAAACTCAATTTCATTTACTGCAGTTTTCTGATCCATTTTAATGCTATAAACACTTGATTTAGGACGACTTTCTTCGCTTATTATATTTATAGCAAAGTTTCGGCTATCGTAAATCTCTTTTTGATAGAAATCATAATCTGATATAGATGCACCAGTTAAATTCACTTCATCTTGAGTTTTAACCAAAACTCTATAATATTTATACATTGACTTTTCGAATACCAATTCAGTGAAACTGTAGTCGGTATTTTCATTTTTAATAGAAACAATTCTGTTATTTGGCAATAGTTGAAACCATTCATCCATATCCTGACTTGCCTCCAATTTTACACTCCAATCAAAATTATTTTCTTTAAATTCTAAGTTTATAATGTTGATTTCAATTTGATTATCTAATTTAAATGTAAAATATTTACCATCTTGATTCGATGATGTATTAATAATCTCAAAGCTACTTTGAATGTTTTCTTGCTTGTTTTGAAATTCTTTACGGATATAGGGTATTTCTATGGTATCTCCATTATTTGAAATAGTAATAATTCGCAAATCATTAAAATCACTTTTTATCTGCTTAAAAACGGCTTGATTCAGTGTTATGTATTGCCATTGATCATCTACATTTTCAATGGTCGCTTTATAATTATAGGTATTGTATTGCGCTTGGATTTGAAAACCAATCAACAAAAAGGCAATCAATAGTAATTTATTAATCCTTGTCATTAGTAATGAGGTGTTTGTATTTGTTGTATAAAAATGAAATAATGAGCAATATGAACCCTAAAGAGACAAAAACAATTGTTTTGCTGATGGTGTCTAATTGGGAAATATCATAAAAGAAAAGCTTTAACAGCGTAATTCCAAAGAAAACAATGGCTCCAATTCGAATGTGTTTTTTGCCTTTCCAAATACCAAAAGCCACTAAAATTAAGGAGTACAACGCCCATAAAATGCTCAAACCTAATTTGTAAGATTGGCTAGATCCTGCTAATTCTAATAAGTTGATTAATTCACTGCTTGCAACCCAAACAATACTGATATGCAATAATAAATCAAAACCATTTCTAAAGAATTTACTATTAAGGAATTGCTCTTTTGACTGATGAATGTTTTTAATCAGTATAGCTATAAAAATATAGGTGATATACCTAAAATATAAATTGAACGAACTAATGTAGAAAATAGAATTGAGTGAGGTATCATCATAATTTTCTCTTAAAACTCCTAAGGTGTAAAGAGAAGAAGTAAGGTAAATAGCTAGGAAAAAAATCGCTAACGCAGAACTACCATAAGTCAATAATTTACTCTTGATTTTATGATTGTTCCACCAAATTAACACGCTAGTAAATAGTAAACTATAGATAATAATCCAAACATTTTTTAAACTCATTAAATTGTAATTGTAATGAGCTTGATTAAATTTAGAATTTTCTTTTTGAAGATAAATAGATGATTTGATATAATCTACATTAAAATAATTATTAATTTCTCCATAAAATGAAGCGTAAGTCATTCCTATTAAAAGAATTGCTAAACCCATTTTAATCCATTTAGAGATGCTTAAATAGAAAGGGTATTGTATAGCTGATTGATAATTGGCATACAATTTATTGATGAATACCAAAACTGCAATAAGTATGGCAGAACTTAAAAAATTGATATTAAAAATAGGAGTTAGATAGGTGTCGTTTGTTTGAAAATTAACTAATTGATAAGTTCCCCAATCTTGAATCAAGCTAAAAACTGCTATAACAATTAATGGATAAGAGAAGATCTCAAACACTGCAACTTTTTTGCTTCTACCTAAATAAAACAAGAGAGCCGCTTCCATAGTCCATAGTAAAGTAACCCAATTGGCATCTAATTCTATAGGAATTGTGATACTTACAAATACCAAAACTGTGGCAAGAATGGTATAAATAAGATTTTTGTTAATGATTTTGTATTTATAAATTATCAGACCTACTACAAAGTGAATCAACGCATTGATTAATGTAAAAACACCTAATAATTCGTTTCCATGTAAATGACTGTTTAAAATGGCAATTCCTAAACCATAAAATAGGGTAGAGTTGAGGAGAAGCATTAACAAATCAATTTTTTTAAATACTTCTTTCTTAATTAATTGATTTACTATAAAAATGGTATAAAAAGTGAAAAAGAATAGCGCTAAGAAGAAAAGAGATAAGCTAAAATGTTCATTCACATCATATTTTACTCCATACCAACTTAAAAATATGAGCCAAGTAAAGCTAAAAGATACATAATAAAGTAATTTCCAATCCTTTTTAAAAGAAACGAATAGAATTCCTAAGTTGATAATAGTCACATAGGAGAATAATACGAGTACATTTCCTGAACCGTCACTCAATAAGAATGGTACAGCATAAGCACCGACCAAGCCAAAAATAGCTATGAAAATGTTGTTGTATTTAATTGCAGCTAAGACAGTAAAAATAGTAAAAAACACTAATAATATAAAGGCAAATACTTGTGGCAGAAGTCCATAAAAGCTGTAAGCGGCAAAAGTGATGAAATACATAATTGCCATTGCTCCACTCAATAAAACAGACGAAAAATTATCGTAATTCTTTTTCAATTTGATGGCTACTCCTAACAATCCTAAACCAATCAAATAACCTAAAATAATACGAGTTAATGGACTGATTAATTGATGCTCAATAGCATAATTGGCACCAATTGCTACACCAATTACAGTAATGGCAATACCAATTTTACTGATTAGGTTTTCACCAATAAACTTTTCGAAACCTGATGAAAAAGATGGACTTCTATCTGCAATTGGATTTGAAATAATAGGAGGAATTGGAGCCTTTTCAGCTTGAATGGAACTAGATTTTTGCTGTTCTTTCTCCTCAAAATAATTGGTAGAAATGACAGGTTCTGCTTTAGGTGTGGCAGCTGTAAAAACTTCATCGGTTTCTTTCTCTGTCGATTTTAGGTAATTGAGCTCTTTTTTAATGGCTTCAATTTCCCAACGAAATTTTTCTTGTTCCCTCTCTATATTGGCTAACCTACTGATTAGTCTATCAATTCTATTTTGCCTTTCGTCCATTAAAAAAGTATAAAGCCTTGGCTAATTATTTTTTAAAGCTAATAAAAATGTAGAAATAGCAAATAAAATGTTATAAACAATAAAATGAATACACTGTTTAAATTGATATAAACTAAATAGAAAATAAAGATGTTCGGATTATTTAAGAAGAAAACAGAAAAAGAAAAACTGCAAGAACAATATAAAAAAATGATGGAAAAATCATTTCAACTTTCAACAACTAACCGAAAAGAGAGTGATATAGTTAGAGCAGAAGCAGAAAAAATAGCTTTGCAAATAGAAAAGTTGGAATAGAAAGCCTAATAATCCCTCTTTATAGAATGCATTAAATATTTCAAAAGAATTATATTTTTTTTGATAAATAATTCATCATGGCAAATAATAAAAAGCTTTGGCTCTAGTTTAGCACTGCGTTGATAATAGTGTTTTATAGTTTGGTTGGATTTGAACAAAGCGCTCCAGAGCTCCCGCAACAACTATCTGCTTTGCGAAAGCAAGGGTAATATCCTTGTTTGATTTTATTTTTTCTTTTATAATATGCCAATTTAGGTATTGTTGCAGGTATTTAGTAGACACGCCCCAGAATGTATTTCCAATCCACTTCTTTATTTTATTGTGCGTTGAGTTTACATGCTGTACATGAAACGCTCCTTTTACTCTTTCTCCCCTGGAAACATTTACCGGATGAAACTCAATTTTGGTGTCTTTAGCGAAGCCTTTATAACTGTGGTGAGAATCACTACACAAAATTGTGCTCCCTTTTTTTATGCGATTGCCAATAGCATTTTTAATATCAATCTTTCTAATCCGTCCAAGTGTAGCTACACTCAGATTTAGCATTGACTTTCTGTCTTGAGTCACGATGACCGCAACCTGATCATTGCTTACACCCCTTTTGCTTGACTTACCGCCTCTTTTCCTTGGTTCTCGATTTTTAACCTTCATCCCTTTTTCAGATTTGAGGAAAAAGGTCTCATCACTTTCTGTGATACCAATGAAGGGCTCTCCGTCATCTGCGTCAACTGAAGACAATATCTTGTGGCGCCAATCAAAGGCTGTTTTCTTATTAATACCCAAAATCGAAACAATTTTGTCAAGACTTTTTTCTTCAACCATTAGTTTAAGATAATCAACAATCTTGTCTTTTCTTTGCAGCCCTGCCATCCAAGTACCTGTATACTCCGTAAAACTTCTTTGGCAAGACTTGCATTTGTAGCGCTGTGCTCCTTTGTCAATCCCAAAACGAACATACTTAGAATGAGAACAATGAGGACAGGCTCCGAGTTTGTTATTAAACTCATGCTGACGTGAAACAATCGCAGACAGGTTAATCTCTTTAGTTGAATCTTCAATCTCCTTCAACAAACGCTCACGTTGTTTAATTGGCAGAGAGAGTATTTGGTCTTTAAGCTTTTCTGTTTTCATACACACAATATACAAATAATAGCTGAATTAAACTAGAGCCAAAGCTTTCAAAAGTGAAGTAAAAAGCTTTAATTAACATCTTAAAAGCTCGTTTTGAAAAACATTCTAAAAGGCATGCAGATTTAAATTGGGACAATATTCAAAGTAAATTGGAATCCAATCTTGATAAGTTATTGTCGCTAAACGAAATGGAAATAACAGAAGGTGAGCTTGATGTTATAGCCTACAACGAAAAAACAGATGAGTATTTGTTTTTCGATTGCTCTGAAGAAAGTCCCAAAGGAAGAAGAAGTCTATGCTATGATAAAGAAGGATTAGAATCTCGAAAGGAACATAAACCTGACAATAATGCTTTGGATTTAGCAGCCTATATGGGCATTGAGATTTTGAATGAAAAGGATTACAGAACATTACAAGTAATTGGCAGTTTTGATTTAAAACATCTTCTTGGTTAGAAACTCCTGAAAAAATAAGAAAACTAGGTGGAGCCATTTTTGGTGATTGCCGTTATAATCATGTTTTTATTTATCACAATGGAGCACAATCTTATTATGCTGCTAGAGGTTTTAGAGGGAAATTGATTTTATGATTTGAGATTAAATAATACTGATTTGGCTACAAAATATTCGTCAATCAAAAATCCTAGATCAGAAATCAACTGCTTAAAAAGAGGAGAAGTAAATGAATTGGTATCTATATTTGTAGCATCTGTGAAAACTATAAAAAAAAGACTTAAAAAATAAGAATATGCACACAACAAATTACTTTAACACACTTATTGAAATTGCCGAAGATTGTTTTACAGAGCAAGGAGTGATGCCACCATTAAAAGGTGATAAAAAAACTGTAGCCAATTTGCAATTTGAGATGCTTAATGAAAACCCTTATAAATATACTTCTGATGAAGTATTATTTGGTGTATTTGCAAAAAGAAAAGAATTTACAAAGCAAGAGATAGATGAACAAAGAGAAATCTATTTTTCTAAAGGACAGCCATGTTTTAGAGCTTCACCATTAACAAAATCTTATGGTTGGGGAATTCACAGTAATCAAGAAGGAAAAATAGCTATTTTAGCAGTAGAATCTGATGCATATAAAAAATTAGGGAAGGACGATTCTGTTAAAAAAGTGAAGGCAATGCAATCTAAGAGGAAATAGAATAAAATAATTTTCGAATTATGAAAAATCCATCTATACTTATTTTAATGCTTTGTTTTATTGGTAATTCGGCATTCAGCCAAGATAAAACCAAATTCTTTTTGGATGAATTTTCTGTATCTATCAACCAAACTCCTTACAATAAATATGATATTGAAAGTAGAAGGGGTTTTGGAATAGGTGCCTACCACATTTTTAAGCCTGAAAAAAAAATAAATATAATTGTAGGAGCTGAATACAATAGAGTGAGCCAATTTGTGAAATATGTTTATGAAGGACATTTTGCAAATTCTAGAGGCATAACTTACACCGCAAACTATTTATCAATACCAATAGGGGTAAGAGCTACTATTGGCAATAAAGTGAAGTTTTTTATTGAAACGGGTGCTTTCGTTGATTTTGTAATCAGTTCAAATGAAAAGGGAATTTATAACTCATATTTACCTTCAGCAGAGCGAAAGTTTGATCAAAAAGCAAATTTCAGCAATTTTGTTGGTGCTTATTTAGGAATTGGACTTAGTGTGCCAATATCAAAATATGAAATATATATTAAACCTGATTATAAATTTGGTTTTAGTAACAATGAAGTTGGTTCAGGAATGGGACCTGTAGTTTTGGATAGATATGTGAGGATTAATTTGGGGTTTAGGTTTTAAAAATCATAGAATGGATAAGAACCGCTAATCACCTCGATTAAAAAATTGGGATTATAGAAGTAATGGTTTGTATTTTATTACCATATGTACAAAAAACAGAATTCATTATTTTGGTGAGATCCAGAATGAAAATTTAGAATTATCCAATCATTAACGAACAGATGTCCAAAATTTCGCTTAAATCGAATTCAATTTCAACCATTATTCGTTCCTATAAACCAGCGGTTACCAAAAATTGTAATCGATTGAAAATTGATTTTGAATGGCAATTCAGATACCATGACCTTATTATTAAAGATGAATATGCTTTGCAAAATATTTCAGAATATATTAAAGAAAATCCAATAAATTGGGATATAGATAAATTGAAATAAAATTAAAAATTAAACTGCAACTTCACATTCAATTGTCTTGAAGTAAGGTAATTTGGAACAGCGTATTGTCTGTTGGTTACATCAGTAACCCACAAATAGGAAATGGTGTTGTTACGCTGCAATAAATTGAAAACTTCGGCACTCAGCCAAATACTTTTAAAGAAACGGAATGGGCTTTTTTCAGAAAGCACTTTATCTTCTGCTTTTAGCAGTTTAGAAAATCCAATATCTACCCGTAGGTATGATGGAATACGCAAAGTTTGCTGATATCTTTCGCTATTTGGAGGACCAAATGGTAATCCACCTGCGTAATGAAAAGTTAAATTGGCTTTTAAAGTGGGGTTTTTAGGTAAATAATCTTGAAAGAACATACTGAAATTAAATCGAGTATCAGTTGGTCGTGGAATATAACCCGGTTCATTTCGTACACTGTCTACAGCTACATTATTAAATGTAAATCCTGAAATTATTTTTTCACCATCACTGTTGAAGTAATCATAATAAAAATCATCCAATAAATTTTCTTCGGTTTTAAGCAAACCTATGCTGACCCAAGATTCTACGCCCTTAACAAATTCACCATTTACTTTCATGTCAACTCCCGCAGCATAAGCTTCCGCATTATTGGTGGCTAAGTAACGAATTCTAACATTATCAATATTATATGGGATTACATCTGTCATATTTTTATAATAAGCTTCAGCAGTCCATTTAAATGGTCTGCCCCAGGCTTTAAAATTGTAATCTACTCCTGCAACTATTTGAACAGATTTTTGAGCTTTTATATTCTGATTAAGTTCACCTTCATAATTCCTTAATTCTCTGTAGAAGGGTGTTTGATAATAATACCCACCTGAAAGACGAAATAAATAATCGTGTTTCCAATTGGGTTTGTAGGCTATTCCTGCTCTTGGGCTGATCACATTTTCTTCATTAAATGACCAATAATTATTTCTAATACCTACATTAAAAGAAAGCTCAGAAGTATCTCTTAAACGAAAGCTCCAATTTTTTTGGAGATAAGCAGTAATTCTTTCGCTGTTAATGGTATTTGTAGCTTTGAAAACATTAGACAACTGCAAAAATTGATTGGGTTGGTTTGGAATTTGAGAAGGATTATAACCGATGCTATCTTGAGGGTGGGGCAGGGAGTAGCCTGCTGAATCTATCAAGTTCCATTCGCTTAATTTATCTTTTATATTTTCTAATTGAAATTTAGCACCCCATTCCCAACTGCCATTTTCAACAAAGTATTTCCCTTTATGTTGGGCATTGATTACAAACACTTCCAAATTGTTTCGAGCATGATCCAAATAAGAACCAACTCCTCTGTTAAATGCCACATCTCCAAAATTGTCGCTACCTAAATCTCTTTCTAATTCATCTATGAAATACTGACCCAAAATATCAAAAGTTTCATCTTCAAAAGATTTATAAGCCGAAGTGATGATCTTTAAATTCAATCGACTGTTTGGTTTAAATGTATTGGTGATAGCGCCAAAATAAGTTTCATAATTATCTCTTTCTTGCCCTTCAAAATAAACTGTCAAACGCAGTGCCTGCTGAACTGTTCCAAATTCTGTTGTTCTTGTTTGAGGTATAAAATTGTATTGATTTCGAGACAGATTACCCAAAAAACTAATCTCCCATTTCTCATTTATATCATATGTCAAATAAGTTTGAGCGTCAATAAAGTTAGGTTTGTATTCTCCATCAGTATCTAATGATCCTAAAACATAACGATTGGTTCTATATCTAAACCCTGCTAAATAAGTAAAACGGTGATCGCCTGGTGAACCTTCAATATGAATGTTGGCTCCTTGTAAACTTCCTGTAACAGAACCGGCAAATTTATTAGGTTCTTTGTATTTGATATCTAAAACAGAAGAAAATTTATCGCCATAACGAGCCTCAAAACCACCTGCGGAAAATTCAATAGAAGAAACCAAATCAGAATTAATAAAACTCAAACCTTCTTGCTGACCTGAGCGAACTAAAAATGGTCTATAAATTTCAATATCATTGACATATATAAGATTCTCATCAAAATTACCTCCTCTTACCGAATATTGACTGCTCAATTCATTGTTGGAAGTAACTCCAGGCAACGTCTTTATGATAGATTCAAAATTTCCTGATGGATTTACTAAATTTCCAATGTCTTTTGGATCTATTTTTTGCATGGTTGAAGTTCGCTTTCTTTCTTCTTCTATTCCTACTTCACCTACGTCATATGCTTTGGAAACCAAACTTATATTGATCTCCTTTTTCTCATTTTCTTTTAAATTGATAGAAATTACCTTAAATTCATAACTGATATGTGAAAAAACTATTTTTAGGTTATTATCAGCAGCTACAGAGAGTTCAAAATAGCCATTTTCATCAGTTGTAGTACCATTACTTTCTCCACTTATGCTCACATTAACTCCAAAAACGGGTACATTAGAATCATCTGTAATCTCTCCATAAATCTTTGCTTTTTGGGCAGTTAGGGAGGCATTGAAGCACAGTAGAAAGATGGGGAAAAGGATATTTCTCAACATGGAGGACAAAAATAACAAATTAGAGATTAGAAATCCCTAATCTATTGACTAAAACTTTATTTCCTTGATTTTATTGCTTTATTTCGTAATCAATTATATAAAATAATGGATAAAAATCAAATCAAAAGATTTAATATTAGAGTGTATGGAATATTATATTCCGAGGATGGACAGTTTGTTTTATTGTCTGAAGAGCATCGTTTTGGTAAAAGTTTTACTAAATTTCCTGGTGGTGGCTTAGAGTTTGGAGAAGGAATTAATGATGCATTAAAACGCGAGTTTCAAGAAGAATTAGCAATTGATATTTTGGTAGCTGATTTTTTTTATACCAATGATTTCCTGCAACTATCTGCATTTAATGAAGAGGAGCAATTAATATCCATATACTATAAAGTAAAATCATATACTGGAATAATTTCTCAACCTCAAAAGAATACAATGAAAAATTATTTTAAAGGTATTGAAGCCTCGCAAGTTTTTAGATGGGTTTCCTTGAAAAATTTAAACCAAAATCTATTAACATTCCCAATAGATAAAATAGTGGCTGATCAACTAAGGACTTAGATTTTTTTTTGTAAAATTAATTCATGACTTCTTAGAAATCTCAATATTTCAATTACCTTTGTGGCGTTATTGGTTTTTAATTTAGTTCGCTAGATTGAGATTAAAAGGGAATTCGGTGTAAATCCGAAACTGTTCCCGCAGCTGTAAGCTTCAATAACTCTTTTACAACCCTTTGCCACTGTTTGCATTTGCTTACGGGAAGGCCGCTAAAAGAGGAAGTGAGTCAGAAGACCTGCCTATAACCATTAAGTACTTTCGGGATAAAAGTGAAGTTTGGATTTATAGGTGCACATATTTATCTTCCCTTTATTATTTCCCGGTTTTTATTAATTTATTTATTAACAACGAATTAAAAACCGATGAAAAAAAATTACGTTTTATTTGTTGCTATTTTTATGGCAGCAATCTCAATCAAAGCTCAAAAAGTTATTCTAGTCAATGGCGGTCAATTTGGTAATAATGCTGAAAATGTATCAGTGATTAGTTATGATGTGACTACCAAAGTGTATAATACAATAGATTCAATTGGCACTCAATCTGTTCAAGATTTGTTGATCGATGGAAATTCAGCTTTTGTTGCTGCCCAAGATTCTATAGTTAAATATGATTTAGTAACACAAAGTAGAGTAGCAGCAGCATCTTTTCCAGGTATAAGTACTAAATCTTTAGCGGTTTACAATAATTACTTATTGGTAGGTAACTTTTACGGCAAAAGTTCCCATAACTTATATATTTACAACAAAAATAATTTGACTTTAGTTGACTCTATTGCTCAAATTACAAAAGGAGCTTCAGACATTTTAGTAGTGGATAGTTTGGCATATATCGTTCAAAACTTAACAACTGCTGCTTACACAGACTCCGCAGGTTACCTTTCTGTAATTAATTTGAATACGCTTAGTTTTCAACAAGATGTTGTATTTAATAATAATGGAGAAGATTTAGGCTATTTATTATACAGAAAATCTGATGCTACAATTGTAGGAATTAACAGTAATTCTATAAGTACTTATAATTTAAATACTTCAACAGCTGCCACTATTGCCAAAACGGTTAGTTTTTCTAGTAATAAGCACAATAGTGCTTTACGAGGCGATACCTTGTTTGTAAAAGTAAATCAAAAAATTGGTGCATTAAATTTTAAGACATTAAATTTAATTGATACTAATCTTATCAACTATGAATCTACCGCATTTACCTATGATACTTTGGGTAATCAATTTTATGCCACTTCAACTGATTTTTTTAGTTACTCAGAAGGGAAAGTATTTGATAGAAGTGGGCTTTTAATAGATACTTTAACTGTTGCAAGTGCACCAGAATTGGTTGGAATGTATTATGACAATACAACTTCTCTTTTGAATAATAAAAGTATTAAAAATGAGCAGTTTAAATTATATCCAAATCCTGTAAATAAAAGTAATGCTTTTGTCACTATTTCCCTTGAAGAGGAAGTTAAGAACGCTAACCTAAGTATATTTAATAGTAAAGGTCAATTGATAAAAGAAATGATTTTAAATAATCAAAATTTAATTCAATTAAATTTACAAGGATATGAATCGGGTATGTATTTTATACAATTAAATACTGAAAATAGCAATAAATATCAAAAGGTGATTCTGAAATAATGAATAAATATATTTTATACTTTTTATGTGCTTTATTTCCATTTACACTTGCTGCTCAAGGGCCTTATGCCCCTGCAGCAGGTCTAAATGGAAGCACTGCAATACATAAGGATTCTTCTGATTTTGTAGATTGGGCTATCAATTGCGACTTAATTAGAGGACTAAAGATTATTTCAGATTCATCTTTTGGTTTTGCATCTGTTGGTTCCGCCAACTCTGCAATTGGAAAAGCAGGCGAGAATGGTGTAGTTAGTTTGGGGGATGGAGGTATTGCTACTCTCGAATTTAATTCACCAATCATTGACGCTACAGGTTTTGATTTTGCTGTTTTTGAAAATAGCTTTTCAGCTAATTTTTTAGAATTAGCTTTCGTGGAAGTGAGCTCTGATGGAATCAATTTTTTTAGATTTCCCGCTCATTCCTTAACCGATACTTCTGCACAAATCGGAACCTTTGATTTACTAGATCCAACTCAAATAAATAATTTGGCGGGTAAGTACCAAAGTAATTATGGAACTCCTTTCGACCTATCAGAAATACCTAATACTGTTCTTCTAAATAAGCAATCAATTACTCATGTTCGAATTATTGATGTGGTGGGCAGTATTAATCCATTATATGCTTCATATGACACTACATTAAGTGCAATAAATGACCCTTTTCCAACTAATTTTCCATCTTCAGGATTTGATTTAGATGGAGTTGGGGCAATTCACTCATTGAGTACCTCTTTGGTGGAAAATGAATTAGATAAGCTTGTTTTTTATCCAAATCCTGTAGTTGGAGTTGCAAGAATTAAGATATTAAATGATGTTTTATCAAACTATAATTACCAATTATTTACTTCTAATTTGGAATTAATTAAGTCTGATATTCTAACTAGTTTAATCTCTTTTGGAGGATTAGAAAGTGGAATATATTTTTTGAAAATTTGGAATGAGAAATCATCAAAAGTTTTAAAAGTTGTCAAATTATAACAATGGATAAATTTACCATATTCGCATTATTTTTTGTCTTTCAATTTCAATTGAGAGCTCAAAATTTTATGGCTGATACTGTAAAAATTCCCACTGTTAATATTCACGAAGTAAAGAGTAATCAGGAGCAATTAAAAAGTTTAAAATCTATTGAATTAGATTCCTTGCAAAGTAAATTCAATGTGTCTGACAATTTAACGAAAGTACTGCAAACTCAAAGTAGTATTTTTGTCAAGTCATATGGCTCAAATGGCTTGTCGTCAGTTTCTTTTAGAGGAACTTCAGCTGCACACACTAAAGTTTTATGGAACGGAATAAGCTTAAATTCAGTGATGAACAGTCAGGTAGATTTTTCATTATTTCCGATTTTCTTTTTCGATGATTTAACGATTAATTATGGCGCTTCTTCTTTGGCAAATTCAGAGGGAAGTTTAGGTGGAAGCATCAACCTTAAAAATGATATTGATTTTGATAATAAATTCAAGTTTAATTTTCAGCAAAGTATAGCCTCATTTGATAATTATACCACTGGTGTTTCATTTCAGTTGGGTAATAAAAAGCTGCAAAGTAGAACTAAAATCTATCGAAAAAGTGCGGTTAATAATTTCACTTATAAAAATTTAGCTGAAGACGGTTTTCCTGTTAAAGAATTAGAGAATGCAGCAATTTTACAATATGGGTTTCAACAAGAGTTGAATTTTAAAATAAATGCTAAAAGTAAGCTAGAAGCTCAATGGTGGTGGTTTAAATCTGATAGAGAATTACCTTCAATCATGTTGGTGAACAATAATGAAGAAAATCAAAATGACCAATCTAATAGATTGTCAGTAGCTTACACCAAATTTGGTGATAAAATTAAATTTAAATTAAGGTCTAATTACATTAATGAGAGTTTATTATATAAAAATGAATTGCTACAAAATGAAAGCTTAAGCAAATTAAATTTAATTAAAAATTTAATTGAATTGGATTATCAAATTCGATATAATTTAAGCTCAGAAACCAAGATTTTTGTTGATTATAATCAGATTGAAATAAAACAAAATTCAACGCTAAATAATAAGAGTCAAAATAGCTATGCTATCTCAGAATCTTTAAGTCATCAGTTTAAAAAGATAGTTTTTTCTGACATAGTTTTAAAATATCAAACCGTAAGTAATCAAGATGATATTTTATTGGTAGCTGTCGGTACCAAAATTAGACTTTTAGAAAATAGTGAGTGGTTTTTGAGATTAAATGCATCTACAAATGCCAAATTCCCATCTATTAATGACTTATATTGGCAACCCGGAGGCAATGAAGCATTAAAAATGGAAAAAAGTAAAACTGTTGAATTAGGAATACTTAATCAGAATATAAAATTCAATAAAAGAGTAGGTATTAGCCTTTCTAGCAATGGTTATTATATGAATATTGATGATTATATTTTATGGCAACCCACTGCTTTTGGGTATTGGAAACCTATTAATATTGATAAAGTAATTAGTAAAGGATTAGAGAATAGTATTAGTGTTTCTTCAAAATGGGCTCAGTTTTCTAATATTACTAGTTTGAATTACAGTTATATTCAATCTGAATCGATAAAGAATCGACTACTAAATGATGCTTCTGCTAAAAATCAATTGATATATATTCCCAAAAATCGATTAGAATTGAATTCAGCTTTTAAATTTAATAACTGGTTGTTGAATTATAATTTGAGTTATACAGATAGAAGATTTACAACTACTGATAACAGCGATTATTTACCATACAATCTATTGCATAATATAGCTTTAAGTAAAAAAATAATGTTTAAATCTCAGCTTATCGCAGCAAGTTTTCAAATAAATAATCTTTTAGATTCGGATTATCAAGCTATACAATGGCGTCCAATGCCGATGAGAAATTATCAATTTACACTTAAATATCAATTTAAACGATGATGATGAAACAATTGATATTCATTTTTTTGTTGATCCATCTATTTTCTTGTCAAGAGAAAGAACCGATCGAAAAAGTAGAAGTTTCTGCCTATGATGTGATTATTTTGAATGAAGGAAATTTTGGTAGTGGAAATGCAAGTTTAAGTGTTTACAATTCCCAAAATAAATTAATTAAAAATGACGTATTTAGGTCTAATAATAAGAATAGACCTATTGGTGATGTTGTTCAATCAATTCACATTAGCGGTGATACAGCTTTTATTGTTGTCAATAATTCTCAAAAAATAGAAGTGGTTCAGCTTTCTACTTTTAAGTCTATTGGTAAAATTTCAGGACTAAGTTCACCACGTTATATACTTCCTATTGGTAATCACAAAGCTTATGTGAGTGATTTGTATTCCAATAGCTTACAGTTGATAGATTTAAATAATTTTATTGTCCAAAAAAATATACCTATTAATGGTTGGATAGAGACAATGGAACGAATTGAAGATACTGCTTATGTTTGTGATATGACAAATAATCAATTACTTCTAATTAATATAAATACAGATAGTATATTTGAGCATATTCAATTGATAGATCAGCCTGTAGATGTGGTTCAAGATAAAAATAATCATTTATGGGTGCTTTGCAGTGGTGGTTTTGAAAAAGTAAATCCACGTCTTTATTGTATAAATTCATCTGGTACAATTTTAAAAAATATAATTTTCCCAAACCTCAAAGATTATCCTACTAATTTAGTAATAAATAAAGAGAAAGACGAATTATTTTATTTGAATAACGGAGTCTTTGCAATGAATATTACTGATAATCAATTACCCAATCAGGCTTCAATTTTTATGAATAATCAACTGTTTTATGGTTTGAGTATTAATCCTTTTAATGATGAAGTTTATGTAACAGATGCTATTGATTATCAACAAAAAGGTATTGTTTATAGATATTCGACTAACTTTCAATTGATAGATCAGTTTAAAGCAGGAATTATTCCATCAGAAATTGTTTTCTTATCAAAATGAAATTTTTCGAATAGGATACTTAATTCGGTTAAATCATATATTCTGCCTTTAATGGCTCAATAATTGAAAAGAATAGTCGTTTATGGGAGGAAAGGCAATATTTTAATATTTTTCGTTGATTAATTTCAAAATGATTTATATTTGAATTGTTGTCAATCAATTTATTAAGATAAAACTTTTTAAAACTATTTTCGTAAACTAAATATTAAATTTTGAATTACGATATTTGTTAATTCAAAACACAAATAACAAATTGTATATTTTTAAGAATGAATAAACTACTGAAATTATCAATTTTATTACTCTTATTAGTTCTATCTAGTTCTAAAGGGCTTGCGCAAGGATGGGGTTTTGTTTTGGAGGCAGTTGTTACAGAAGATGGATCTAAAATGTCTAATGCAATAGTTACTGTGATTAAAAATGGAAAGACTGTTGAGACCATCAAATCTGATTCTAGAGGAAAGGTAAATGTCAATTTAGATCCTGATGCAGATTATAATATTTTATTTTCAGGAGAAGGAATGATCAGCAAAAAGCTGAATATTAATACTTTTGGAGTTCCACCTGAAGATGCTGGAGAATCTAACTTTTATTTTCCTGCCGATGTGGATATTTTTAAAAAAATACCAGGTTTAGATTTAAAAATATTGGATCAACCGATTGGTAAAATTCGTTATAATAAATCTATCGCAAATTTTGATGCTGATTTGGATTACACCAAGCAGATGAAAGCTGCATTGGATAAATTACAAAAAGATTACGAAAGAAAAAAAGCGGAAGATGCTGCCAATGCCGCTGAAAACAAGAAAATTTACGATGCTGCAGTTAAAATAGCAGATAAATTATTTGCAGAAGCCAATTGGAGAGAGGCTAAAACTCAATATGAAATTGCTCAAAAAGCACTTCCTGAGGAATTACATCCTTCATTCCAGCTAGCTGAAATACAGTCTAAATTAATAAAGGAAGATCAGTTGAATGGTAAATATAAGGCAGCTATGGATCAAGCTAATGCTGCATATACCTCTAAAAATTATGAAGCCGCTTTGAGTGGTTATAAAAATGCTCAAGGAATTAAACCATCAGAAAAAGAACCTGGATTAAAAATAACTGAGATTGAAGGAATTCTAGCTAATTCTGCAAAAGTAGAACAAGATTACTTGGCTGCTATTAATGAAGGAGAAAAGGCTTTAATTTCTAATAATTTACAACCAGCAAAAGCTGCTTTCGAGAGAGCATCTGCTTTAAAACCTGATGAACAATATCCTAAAAATAAATTGGCAGAAATTGCTGATTTTATGAATAAGGCAGGCGCTAAAGAAAAAGAATATACAGATGCATTGGCTGCGGGAGAAAAATCAATTACAGAGAAAAATTATGTGCAGGCCAAAAATGATTTTCAAAAAGCACAATCTTTAAAACCCAATGAAAAATTACCACAAGATAAGTTAAAGCAAATTGAAGGTTTAATGGCTGAAAAGGCTAAAATCGAACAAAATTATTTAGCTGCTATTCAAAAAGGAGAAGATGCACTGAGTGCAAAAGGTTATGATGAAGCGAAAATTGCTTTTTCTTCTGCGTCTAAATTAAAACCTTCAGAAGAATATCCCAAGAATAAAATTAAGGAAATTGAGGATTTTCTAGCTAAGAACTCTGCTTCTGAAAAGAAATATAAAGATGCCATTGCACAAGCAGATAATGATTTTAAAGCATCTAATTATGAAGCTGCCAAAAGTAAATATGAAGAAGCTGCTGTAGTAAAACCTGCAGAAGCTTACCCCAAAACGAAAATAGAGGAAATCAAAGGTATTTTAGCAGAAGGCGCAAAAAAAGAGCAAGAATATCTAGCCGCAATAGCTTCTGCTGATAAGGCTTTTACTGAAAAGAATTACAGTGTTTCTAAAGTTTCATTTGAGAAAGCTACCGCTTTAAAGCCAAATGAAAAGTATCCACAAGATAAATTGAAGGAAATACAAACTTTATTAGCGGCTTCTGCAAAAGTGGATGAAGAATATGTTGCTGCTATAAGTAATGCAGATAAAGCTTATTCGTCAAGTAATTTAGAATTTGCCAAAGCGGAATATGATAAGGCGGCAAAATTAAAGCCAAACGAAAAATATCCACAAACTCAAATTGTGGAAGTGGATAGATTAATAGCGGAAAAGAAAAAAGCGGAAGAAGCTTATGCTGCGGTATTAAAAAAGGGAGATGATGCATTGGCAAAAGAAGAGTTGGAGGCAGCTAAAATTTCTTACACTGAAGCTATTGGAATGCGATCAAATGAGCAATATCCAAAGGATAAATTGAAAGAAGTAGAGGCCAAAATTACTGCGAAACAAAAAGAATTAGAAGATATTAGAATTGCAAAAGATAAAGAAGCTGAATTGGATAAAAAGTATAAGGAAGCTATTGCATTGGCAGATAAATCTTATACTGAAAAAAGTTATGCTGAAGCTATAACCGCTTTCAAAAATGCTTCTGAATTGAAATCGGCTGAAACTTATCCAAAAGAAAAAATAACAGAGATAAATGGAATATTAGCTGAAATAGCTAAAAAAGACAAGGAGTATACGGCTGCACTCAAGTCCGGTGATGATGCTTTGGGAAATGGAGCATATGAGGAAGCTAAGAAATCTTATAACAATGCGTTGACGATTAAACCCAACGAACAATACCCGAAAGATAAAATAGCTGAAGCTGATAAATTAGCAGCAAACGCAGAAGCAGCCGCAGCTGCAAAAGCCGAGGCTGCTAAAAAAGATGCGGCATATCAGGAAAAAATTGCAATAGCTGATAAGGAATTTAGTGCAAAAGAGTATGAAAAAGCTAAAACTTCTTACCAGGCAGCGCTTGCCATTAAAGCTAATGAACAATATCCTAAAGATAAAATTGCTGAGGCAGATCAATTAATTGCAGCTACTTTAGATGCAAAAGCTGCTGCAGATAGAGCTGCCAAATTAGATGCAGACTATAAAAAGATGATTGCTGATGCAGACGGACAATTTAATTCTAAAACTTACGAAAAAGCATTGGAGACATATGGTAAAGCTTTAGCAATTAAACCGAAAGAATCATATCCTCAGACAAAAATTGATGAAATCAATAGTTTGTTAGGAGATAAAGCTGCTGCAGACGCTGCTGCAAAAAAGAAAGCAGAATTAGAAGCGAATTATAAAAAAATAATTGCAGATGCAGATGCTGCATTTAAAAAGGAAGATTTTGATAATGCGAAGTCAAGTTATAAAGCAGCTTTTGATTTAATTTCTGAAGAATATCCAAAATCTCAAATCGACAAAATCAATACTATTCTTGCTGAAAGAGATGCAATTAAATTGAAAAATGATAAGAATGCTGCTTTAGAAGCTGATTATTTAGCTGCTATTAAAAAAGGGGATGAATTATTTAATGCAGCTGATTATAATAATTCTATTGTTTCCTACGAAAAAGCTATTCAATTAAAAGATCAAGAAGCATATCCAAAAAATCAGATTGAAAAAATAAATAAGAAGTTAGCTGAATTGGCTTCTAAAAAGAATGTTGATAAAGAAAAACTAGAAAAATATAATGCTTTAGTTGCTGCGGCAGATCAAGAATTTTTTGCCGATAATTATGATGAAGCTATTAAAGGTTATAATGCTGCATTAGTTGTGATGGATGAGATTTATCCGAAGCAACAAATTACTAAAATTGAAAAAGCCATAGCTGATAAAAAAGCAGCTGAACTAGCTGCAAAGGACAAGGCAGAGCAAGATAGATTAAATAAATTGGCAGCAGATAAAGATAGAGAAGCTGCCTACAAAAGACTAATTGTTTTAGCTGACGACGCATATAAAAGCCAAAAATACAAAACGGCTAAAGGTGATTATGAAGCAGCTTTAGATATTAAAGCTGGAGAAAAATATCCTACTGAACAATTGAAGTTAATCATTGAAAAATTAGCTGAAGAAGAAAGATTGAGAGCAGAAGAAGAAAGAAAACGTTTGGAAGCCCAAAATCAACCTGTGGTAGTGCAGCAAGAGCGTCAAACAGTGGATGGAAAATCGGAAGCTGAAATTGATGCCATGTATAAAGAAATATGGGCAAAAAAAGCTTCAGATAAAGCTAAAATCAAAGAAGAGGAAGCAGAAAAGCTACGTGAGAAACGTGTTAAAGATGCCGAAGCGGATGATTTAAAGCGACAAGAGGAATTGGCCCGTATTGAAAATATCAAAATCAATATGGCTAGTAATCAGCCGGAAAAGACAGAAAGATATTTGCAAAATTTGGATGAAGTCAATGAAAAAACGAATGCTATCAATTCAGCGGTAGAGGATAATAAAATGGCTGCTAAGCGCAAGCGTGATGAAATGAATATGCAATTGGAAGATTTAATTGCAAGAGTGCAGCGTGAAAATGATGCAAGAACTACCGATAATTTAAAAACAAACTTTGACAATCTAAGTAATGAAGCAATTCAATATAGAAATAACCTGGCAGAATTAGAGGTGGCTCAAAGAAATCGTTCTGAAAAGTCTTACGATGAGATGATGGTCTTAGTGAAAAAGATTGAAGAATATCAAAAATCTACAACAGAGAAAAATCTTGAAAATAATAAGGTAAAACCTTTAGATAAGGCTGAGTTTATGGACAACTTTAAAACGGCAAACGAAAAAGAAGCTGAGCAAATAAAAGCTAATAATGAAGCTCAAGTGAAAGATTTAGAAAAACGACAAGATGAATTGCGTGAAAAATACGACGACCAAATGGAAGTGAAAACTGCAGAATATGCAAATATGGTTGTAGAGCGTGATCAATCAGAATTTCAAGCTCAAAAGCGCAATGCAGAGCGTAAAGAAGATGTTCTTAATAAAGATTTCTATAAGGGCGAGAAAAAGCTTAGAAATGACGATGAATTGGCTGCTAAGTATCCTCCTGGTGTTACTGAAGAGATAATTGATGGAAAAGATAACAGCACAACAATACGTAGAATTGTAAAAACCGCTACTCAAGTAGATATTTACGAAAAAACGTTATACACATGGGGAGCAGTTTATTATACTAAGAATGGAACGAATATAGATGAAGCTGCTTGGCAAAGAGAAACTAAATAGAATGAAGTATTTCTTGCTGAGTTATTTTCTGTTGACCTTAATTGCATGCAATTCTGATTCTGATAGAGAAAAGGAAGATGGTCATTTACCTTCACAATTAATTCCCTTAAAATATGCGGAAGGTTTTGAAATCAAAAAAACGGATGATTTTTATATTTTGACGATTAAAAATACCTTTAAAGGAAATAATAAAGAATATTCTTATATACTTTATAAGGATTCCTCAAAAGTGAATCACCTTCAATTACCTAAGATTAAAATTCCGATTAAAAATTTAGCAATCTTATCAGCCACTTATATTCCATTTATACAATTAATAAATGCAAGCAGCAGTATTGTTGGAATCAGTGGAAAAAATACCATTTATGATAGTATTATTCGTTCAAAAGTGATGACTGATAAGATAGTAGATTTGGGTGAGCCTGAATTAAATAAAGAGAAATTAATTTTGTTGTCTCCTGATGTTTTAATAGGTTTTGCGATAGATGCCTCCTCAATGAATACGTTAATTAAATTGGAAGATATAGGACAACAAGTGATTTACAATGCGGAATATATGGAAGCTACACCATTAGCAAAAGCAGAATGGATTAAATTTTTTGGTGTATTGTTTAATAAAATGGATTTGGCAGATAGTGTTTTTAATGAAATAGAAAATAACTATTTAAATTTGAAGAAACTCGCTGTTAAAACAAAGGATCGTCCCACTGTATTTTCAGCTATTCCATGGAATGGTACTTGGTTTGTGCCTGGAGGAAATTCCTTTCAAGCTCAGTTTTTTAAAGATGCTTCGGCTAGTTATATTTGGAAAGATAATCCTGAAAAGGTGAGTTTACCATTTGATTTTGAAGTAGTTTTAAATAGTGCTTTAGATGCGGATTATTGGTTGAATGTGTCCAATATTAAAAGTTTGAATGAATTGAAACAAACAGATGATCGATTTACTCTATTTAAAGCTTTTAAAAAACAACAAGTATATAACAATACAAAAACTTTAACTCCTTATTTTGGAAATGATTATTGGGAAGGGGGAGCAGCTCGTCCTGATTTAATTTTAGAAGATTTAATACATATCTTTCATCCTAATTTAGATAGTAATTATAGCTATCATTATTATGAAAAATTGAACTAATTATTGGTGTCTAATTCAATAAAATATAGCTTATTAATTTTAGCAATTCCACTTTTCTTTGCTTTGAACTTAGCCTTTGGTTCTGTTCATATCACAATGCAAGAATTGGCAGATATTATATTAGGAAATAATAAATCAAAAGCGCTAAATTTAATTTTATTTGAAAGTAGAATTCCGCGGGCATTAACTGCCATATTAAGTGGTGCTGCTATTTCAATTAGCGGTTTACAAATGCAAGTACTTTTTAGAAATCCATTAGCCGGACCTTATATTTTAGGAATTAGTTCAGGAGCTAGTTTAGGTGTATCACTTTTACTTATGGGAGGAAGTATGTTTGCGGTCACTTTTAATTTTTTAAGTTCTTGGTCATTAGCTATTGCAGCCATTGTTGGAGCCATGTCCTTATTACTAATAATTTTCACTATTTCATTGAAGGTGAAAGATATAATGACTGTTTTAATCGTAGGGATTATGTTGGGTGCATTTTCTACCGCCTTAATAGGAGTAATGCAATATTTTAGTGCAGCAGATCAGCTTAAAGCTTTTGTTTTGTGGACTTTAGGGAGTTTAGATAATGTGAATTATCAAGAAATTAAAGTATTAACTATTATTTGTATTTTCGGAGTTTTAATTGCTATTTATAATATCAAATCACTTAATTTGATGCTTTTAGGTGAAAGTTATGCCAAAAGTATGGGTATTCAAATCAATAAAAGTAGATTGCTCATCATATTGAGTAGCGGATTATTAGCAGGAGCTATTACAGCTTTCTGCGGTCCTATTGGATTTATTGGCATTATTGTACCTCATTTATGTCGAATTTGGTTTAAAACTGCCAATGTTAAAATAATTTTTTTAGCATCCATTTTAATGGGAATTAATTTTATGCTTTTAAGTGATTTTATTGCGCATTTACCTTCATCTACGTTGGTTTTTCCCATTAATTCTGTCACAGCTATATTAGGTGTTCCAATTATATTTTGGATGGTTTTAGGACAGAAAAAAATTACAGATAGTATCTGATGGATAAAGCTATAAACATACAAGATTTATTGATAGGCTATGGCAGTGGCTCAAATTCTTGTGCTATTTTAGCGCCCATTTCCGCAACTGTAAGTAAAGGTGAGTTGATATGTTTAATAGGTGAAAATGGAAAAGGAAAATCAACCTTGATTAAAACGATATCCAATAATTTAAAACCTATTTCTGGTAAAATCAGTATTCTATCAAAAGATATTAGCAAATACAATTCTAGAGAATTGGCTAGTTGTATTAGTTTAGTACTTGCAGATAGAATAAGTATTGGGATGATTTCGGTATATGATTTAGTGGCTTTTGGTAGATACCCTTTTACCAATTGGTTGGCAAAAATAAATCAAAGAGATCAACAAATTATTAATGAATCATTAGAGGATTGTGGAATAACACATTTGAGTCAACGGTTTTTTAGTAATCTCAGTGATGGTGAAAAACAAAAAGTGCTTATTGCAAGAGCTATTGCTCAACAAACTCCCATAATTATCTTAGATGAACCTTTAAATCATTTGGATTTAATCAATAAAGCGGAGATTTTCTCTTTGTTGAAACGCTTATGCACTGATAAGGGAAAAGCCATCATTTTATCTACTCATCAAATTGATTTGGCTTTGCAAGCATCTGATAAAATATGGTTGATTAATCATCAAAACCAATTGATTGAGACAACTGCAAAAAAAGCGGTAAAAGATCGCTTATTTGAAAATTCATTTGTAAGTGATAAAGTGAAATTTGATGCTGCAACCTTAACCTTTAAACTCAAGACGAATTAAAGAGTAGGAGTTACTTTTTCTTGGAAGGCTCACTACCAAATTTCTTCTTCCTTTTCCTCATTTCTTTTTTAAAATGACGATTGGATTTTTTTTGTGATTTTTCAAAAGATTCAGTCATTTCTACGGAAGGAGGTTTTCTGCCCATACCTTTATCATCAACTCCACTAAAACCTTTGTAGGGATTGCAAGAAATAAGTGTTAACAAGAATAATGTAATCGATAAAACTTTAATTTTCATCCTTTAGATTTTTAATGTCTGCAATCAAACGATCTACATCATCTTTTGATGTTCCATCATAAAAACCTCTTATTCTTTTTTGTTGGTCAACTAATATAAAGTTTTCAGTATGAATAAAATCCATCTCGTCACCATTGCCTTCTGTGGTTACTGCAAAGTACGATTTTCTAGCCAAATTATATATTTCTTTTTTATTACCCGTTAAAAACACCCATTGTTTCGGATTAGCTTGGTGCAAAAGAGCGTATTCTTTTAAAACTTTTGGAGAATCTACTTCCGGTTGAACGGTATGAGAAACAATCTTAAAATTTTCGTCGTCTTTAAATGCTTTTTGTACTCTTTCCATTTCATTTGACATAATAGGACAAATGTTAGGGCAGGTGGTAAAGAAAAAATCTGCTACATAAATTTTATTTTCCAAGAAAGAATTATCAACTGTATCTCCATCTTGATTAATTAATTCAAAATTTCTGATTCTGTGATTTCTATAAATATCTCTTTGATCTGTATCAACCAATTTAGCATTCAAATCTTTTGGACTGTATATTTTTAGAGGTGGCGCTTTATCCAACATGAAGTAGGCTATTGTCATTCCCATTATCATAATTGCCAAAATGAGCATTATTCCATATTTATTTGCCATTTTTATTTTCCTCTTTCTTGAAGTAGTTTTCTAACATTTTATCAATACCTTCTATCTCTACTTTCTTGATTAATATCTTTTTATCTTTATCTAATAAATAAGTTTGAGGTGTGCTATACACATCATAAAGCTCTCTAAAATTAGAGGTAAAATCTCCGCCATCTGAACCATTAATCCAATCTAAATCATGCTCTTTAATGTATTTTAACCAATGTTCATTTTCAAAATCATTATTAATCGCAAAAACCTTAACTCCTTTAGATTTATATTTATCGTAAAGTGTTTTAAGTTTAGGAGTTGAAATCTTACAGTGCCCACAATCAGGCGACCAAATGTAAAGAATGGTATATTTTGCTTCTACATCATACAATTGTATAAAACGTTCTTGTGCAGTATCTTTAACTACAATGTTTGGAGCCTTTTTACCAATTAGCAAAGGTTCCAATACATCAGCTCTATCTTTTATTTTTTTCAATTGTTCAGGACTAATCCAATCTACTTTGTCTGTTAAGTAATACTCACGCGCATTGTGCACAAAAACTGCATCCATACCCACAAATTCTGATCTTTCATATTTATTGGTTAAAAATCCTAAAGTATATTTGAATAATTTGGGATTTTCAGCTGCTTTGACCAATAAATAATCAGTAGCAACTATTATACTGTCAGGAATTTGAAGTGTTAATTCATTGATAAAATAAGCAATTTTTTCATGATAGGCTGGGCTATTTAATAATCGTTCGTCTGTAAAATCAATCGCATCAAAAATATGTTCCTTCGTATATTTATAAGCAAACGTACTATCATCTTTAAACTCTTTAGGTGCTTCAGGAATTATAGGATATTCCATGGCGCTTAAAAACTTTACAGTAAAACTGCTAGCATACTTTGCAAAAAATTCTTTTCTGTAGTCTTGCACTTTTTGATCAATCACATCCACTTTATCTTCCACTTCCTTTTTTTGCTTTTTAGTAGAATTTGAATCTAAAGTAGCGCTTAGATCAATCACTTCCTTTTGACGATGACCTAGGTAATTCATGTATTCATAAAATAATTTATTTTCAGGGCTATTATCAATTTTTATATTAAAAATAACATTTGTGGTATCTGATGTCATTTTTATATTTTGATTATCTACAATCAAATCTAAAACCCTTCTATTATCTTTTACCACAGCATATAAACCTTGGTCGAGAGCAGTAGTTCCATCAAATGTAAATTTTCCGTTTTTTACAAAAGCAGTATCTTTATAATATTGACCTGAACCATAATAATTGGATAGAAAGACTTCTCCATCACTTAATCCTTTAATTTCAAATTTGAGTTCATATGCTTTTTGAGCTATAGTTTGCATTGAAAAAAGCAGCGACATTACAACTACAAGAGATTTAAATAATTTCATAAAACATTTTTTTAGATGTTCAAATTTACGATTTATGAGAGCTAAATTGATTAATTAACGAATGTTAACAGCGAAATTTTATATTTATTCGTCGATGAGTTTCAGGTTTAATTCTGTGTTAAACTTTCAAAATATAAACTGATTGTTCTTGAATGCAACAAGAATTGCTTATAATTGAAGTATGAGTGCACCGCTATGGATCATTTTGATTTTTTTGAGTCTGGCAGCAATAATTGTAGGAATTATTTTCACCTATTATTTATTGCAAGAAGCACTTATCTTTAATCCTGTTAAATTAAATAAGGACTACAAATATCATTTTAAACAAGAATTTGAAGAAATTTGGTTTAAGATAAATGAAGAAATAAGCTTAAATGCCATTCATTTTAAATCTAATCAGCCAAAAGGTTTGATTTTGTATCTGCATGGAAATGCTGAAAATAATTTGTATTACGGCGAAAAAATGCAACAACTATGTGACTATAATTATGATGTTATTTTATTCGATTATAGAACATTTGGTAAAAGCAATGGAAAAATCAAAAGAGAACGAGATTTACAAAAAGATGCAAAAATTGTTTATTTTAAAATCTTAGAAGAGTGGAAGGAGTCTCAAATTATTATTTATGGATACTCACTTGGAACAGGTATTGCGGCTCGATTGGCAAACAGAAACAATCCTAAAGCATTGATTTTAGAGTCTCCATATTATAATTTTGTCAATCTAATTCGGGCACATAAATTTTATTTACCTGCAGATTTAATCACAAAATATAAATTTCGAACTGATCGATATTTAGAAGAAGTGAGTTGTCCTATTTATATTATTCATGGGACAGAGGATAAGCAAGTTCCTTATCAATCGTCAGTTAAATTAAAACAATTGCATCCCAAAGTAAATTTAACTACCATTAATGGTGGAACTCACAATGATTTAATGAGTTTTGAAAGCTATCAACAACTCATGCATCAAATTTTAATTTAAGCGTATAAAGCCGCTTTATTGATTTCAGAAGTAAAGTGAAATTGAATATCAGGATAATTATCCATAGTAATTTGCAAAACACCTCTAGTTTGAGCTAAAAAAACAAGGTTTTCATCTTTATCATATACGATGTAGTTCGATTTTAATCTTACAAATTCATCCAATACCTCTTTTTTATCACAACTAATCCAACAAGCTTTATAAAAATTCATCGCATGAAAATTACAACTCGCTCCATATTCATGTTTTAAACGGTATTGTATTACCTCAAACTGCAATTCACCAACTGTTCCAATGTATTTTTTATTACCCATTCTTTGTGTAAACAATTGAGCAACTCCTTCATCAGTCAATTGGGCGATTCCTTTTTCCAATTGTTTAGTTTTCATCGGATCAGCATTAACAACCTCTTTGAAAATCTCAGGAGAAAATGATGGAATTCCTTGAAACATAAAATTATCTCCTTCAGTTAATGTATCACCTATTTTAAAATTACCAGTATCGTACAATCCAATTACATCACCAGGAAAAGCTTTTTCAATCAATGTTTTTTCTTGCGCCATAAAACTTGTAGGATTATTGAAACGCATTTTTTTATCCAATCTCACATGATGGAAAAATTTATTTCTTTCAAAAGTGCCAGAACAAACTCTTAAAAAGGCAATTCTATCTCTGTGATTTGGATCTAAGTTGGCATGAATTTTAAATACAAATCCACTAAAGTTTTTATCGGTAGGCATTACTTCTTTTCCTTCAGCTTCTCTAGCTTTTGGATTAGGAGCTATTTCTATAAAAGTGTCTAGCATTTCTTTGATTCCGAAATTGTTAACAGCACTTCCAAAAAATACAGGCGCTATTCTACCTTCTAAATATTCATTTTTATCAAAAGGTTCATAAACTCCTTCAATTAGTTCTACATCTTCTCTTAATTGATCGGCATATTTTCCTGCAATCTCATCCAATTTTGGATCGTTTAAATCACTGATAGTTACGATATCTTTCTCAATCTTAGTTTTGTTTCCACTAAATAGATTAATGTTTTTCTCTACTAAGTTATAAACTCCTTTAAAAGTTGGGCCAATACTAATCGGCCAACTTAATGGACGAACGTTTATATCTAATTTTTCTTCCAACTCATCCAGCAAATCAAAAGGATCTTGACCATCTAAATCCATTTTGTTGATGTATACAATAACAGGAGTGTTTCGCATTCGGCAAACTTCCATCAATCGCTCTGTTTGTGTTTCTACACCTTTCACACAATCAATAACTAATATAACGCTATCAACAGCGGTTAATGTTCTATAAGTATCTTCTGCAAAATCCTTGTGTCCCGGAGTATCTAATAAGTTTATTAGTTTACCTTTATATTTAAACCCCATAACAGATGTAGCAACAGAAATACCTCTTTGTTTTTCTATTTCCATGAAATCGGAAGTTGCCGATTTGGTAATTTTATTGTTCTTTACTGCGCCTGCAGTTTGGATAGCACCACCAAAAAGCAATAATTTCTCTGTCAAAGTGGTTTTACCAGCATCTGGATGAGAGATAATGCCAAATGTTTTTCTTTTTTCTATTTCTTCTTGTAGTTTCATGCTATCCTTATTGAAAGTGCAAAATTACTAATTTAAGAGATAAGTAATTATATTCCTTTATTGTCCTTTTAACTCTACAAATACAATTTTTCTAGTAAATATATCTGATTGAATTTTAGCTTTTTACTTAAAAGTATAATTTTGGCTCAAAGTTTTCACTTATAAATTAAAATCAAGTTAATATGAAAAACGAAACCAAACAATTATTAGTAAATGGAGCCGCAATTTTTTCAGCTTTTTTATTGAAAAAAGCAGCTGAAAAATTGATACGAACTACCATGGACAAGGAAATACCTGAGGAGCCTGAAAAGAATAATGATCAAACTTGGCCACAAGCAATCGCTTATGCTGCAACAGCAGGAGCATTGATAGGAGTGTTTAAATTAATGGTGGAGAGAACTACAGATCAACAGTTGGAGAAAATTTATGATTAATTCAGTAAATCTTATAAATGATAGGTAATGTTACATAATATTCTACCGCCTGACCATTAAGACTGGCAACTGTTTCCCATTTATCCAATTTTTCTATTAAACGATAAACTTCGTAGTCTAAAAATGGATGAACACCTTCTAAAAAATACATAAACTCTGCTTCACCATCTGTTTTTATTTTAAAACGTGCATTTATTTTACCTGTTTTACCGGCATCAGAATCATCAAAAGGAAAATTTAAATTTAAGCTTACATAACTCATTAAGCTCATCGTATCTTTATATATAGGTCTTTGATCCACCAACATTCCATAAGATTGATGCTGTTCATTTTCATCAGCATAAACTAATTTATCAAAATCATATTCTACAGTTTCACCTGCTGCATTTACAACTTCCCAAAAACCTGTTGGTTTGTCGTGTTTTACGCTCACTTTAGAAATGGTACGTTTACTGATAAGATTTTCAACTTCAAAAGTGGTGACAGAATCGGTGAGACTAACTTTTTGAAGATATTTAGCCTGTTCTTTAGGAACTACATTTTGTAAATAGGCATCTGAGAAATAAGTTATTTTTTCAATTGTTTGTGATTTTAAGGCTAATATACAAAATAGCATTAAAAATCCTAAGAGCGATTTTCTCATTTTGTGGTTAAATTAGTTAGTAAGTGTAATCGTAGTGTGATACAAGTATAATTAAATTAAGTTATAACAGTGTTTTTTTTAATATAATTATTGCTTTTTGTTGCATAAAAAACAATGCTATATTTTTATATATGTTGAGCATTAGAAAAATTCAGTAATTTCAATCTATCTTGATAATGTTGGATGTATTGATCTTTAATCCAGTAATCTAAAAAACTTCTATTCACTAAAACACTTACTGAATTATTGAATTTTCTATAAAAATCTAGTGTTTTTTCAACTCTTTTTGTTGAAATTCCTATTTTTATACCAAATTCATAAAAATCATCATAAGCGTAAACCTTATTAATTCTGTGACTATCTGTTTCAAAATCGTGAGCAAACAAACCTTTTTTTAATGAAAACTCTTTTTCGTTACCATGAACTTTAGTGTTTAATAGGTTAAAATGTGGCGCTATAATATAGTCACCTCTTTTTGTACTTATTAAATTAAGCTTACCCAAATCAGATTCTGCATTGCTAAATAAATAGTTAAATAGAATCCAATTATAAAATTTCTCAATTTCAATGGTATAAGCAGCGACATTCTTTTCTAAGAAATTTGCTACTTCTTCATAACTTATGTATTGATTAATATCCTCTTCTGTATTGTCGTAATTATCTTGAAGTGCCTTTAATACATTAATATTATTTTGGTTAGAAAAGTCATATGCTACATTTTTGCTAATGTATGCAGGTCTGCCATCATTATAAAAAATTAATGCGTTTTCAATCGTTTCTAATTGAAACACTTGTTTCGCCAACTGCATGGTTAAATGCTCGTTGGCAGCCATTTGTTCACTATTTGATATTTTAGGATCTACCAATTTTAAATGGTATTCATCCATTTCATTATTTTGGCTAAACTGTAATTTATTTTTCTTCAAAGACATATTGACCAACAACGAACGCAAGGAAGGGTAATTGAATGTTTTGCTAGCTATTTTTACAGCTGACTCCTCCTTAACAAATTCGGGAGTAGAGAAGGGGAGGAAATGATTTACTTTCTTACGATGAAATAAATTGTTGACACAACCGCTACTGTAAGTATTAAAACCTTTTGCTAATGTTCCAGGACAATGCTCTATTTGCATAACTTTCATATAAAGGGGATTTTGGTTAAAATGAAACTTTATCTTTTGTTCGTTTATTGATTGATTTACTTCGATTCTTTAAATTTTTGATGTCTATCATTAATTCAAGACCTAAAACATCTAACAATTTGTTCATAGTTTCTAAAGTCGGATTTGCATTTCCACCTTCTATGGCTTTAAGCGTACGTAAACCTACGTTTGCCATCTCAGCCAATTGACCCTGAGTTATTTTCAACTCATCCCTTCTTTCCTTTAGTATGATTATTAATTGATGTTGGTGCATTTGATTGCTCTATTTTTGACAATTATACGACTATTATTTAAAAAGGTTAGTTTAAAAGTGAATTTAATTGCACTTATTAACCAAACTAAATAATTACAGAACAAAAAAAAGTCAATTCAATGGTTTATTGAATTGACTTTGTATTACTTAGGGTGTATTTAAGTATTTATACGTATATTTTTGTTCTGTTAATTATTAGATCACTTATTTTAATTTTCAGCTAATTTTAATAATTCTTTTATAGTTTTCCAATTTCTAGTGGTAGCTACTACATTAAGCTTATTTTCTATTACATTATTATTGATTTTTGATTCACTCAGCTTATTTTCATATTTCAAATACACTTCTTTTTCATTGATGAAATAAGCATCTTCCCCAATGTTTAAATCAGATAATTTGTTCACATCAGCTTCTGATGGCTTTTCCTTTAAGAAAGTAACAAATAGTTTCTTTATGTCAGTGTCTTTCTTTAAAAATGGATTTTTATCCACTATTGCTTGAATTTGACTTCTTTTTCTGATAACAACTTCAACTTCAAAACCATATTTAGCAAAAAGCGTTTCAGATATTTCAGCTTCTAATTCATCTGCTTTTTTACTAGAGAAAAAAACTAAATTGCCACTTTGAATATAAGTTTGAATATATTTTAAATCTATTGTTTCTAATAGCTTTAATAAATCAGCCATTAAAATTTTACGATGTCCGCCTACATTAATTCCTCTTAAAATACAGATGTATCTTTTCATTTTTTTATCCAATTTATTAATTCACTTTTATCTACAATAGACCAAGAATGTGGATGCCTTCTGCCATCGCTTCTGTAGCCTTTATTCTCAGTGGTAATATAATCTATTTTATTTGCTCCTGCAGATTTTAAATCTTTGACTAAATTGCTGATATAAAAACAATTCAAATCTTTATAATCAGAACCTCTATTGTTTTTCCACCAAAGGGTATCAGGTTCGCTATAAAACCGCAATTTAATATCTTTTATTGATTCTATATTTTTTATATGATGATTAGAGTATGTGTAGGGTGAAATAGAATCATACTTTAATGAGTTTTCTGAATAAGAACCTATAGCACTATCCAGTGTATTTTTTATCCACATTGCTTCAGCTACCGCAATTTCAGAAATATTTCTATCAATATTTTTTAAAGCATTTTTATATAAACCTCCAATATCAATTGGAGAGTCGACCATAAATAAACCTTTAGGATGATTTTTTTTATTGTTTCTTAATAGATAATCAGTCATTAATAATGAAATATTTCCTCCTGCAGAGAATCCACCAAGGTAAACATTATTCGTGTCTATCTGATAATAATCAAATACTTCATTCAAAAAATTATTAAGTTCTATCTTTTCATTTTCCAATAAGTATATTGTTTGACTGTAATTAAGTATTAAAACACTAATCCCTGATGCATTAGCTTCATCTACAATTGGGAAATCTAATACTGTACTAGCTGCTGTGCAGCCCAAACAAGGAAAAATAACTAAAGCAGCCTTTTCATTGGCGGCTCTATAAAAAATAAAATCTTCTGTACTATCAGTATAGTTGTATTGCTTTTTGATTTGATTTGTAGCTTCAGCCTTAGTTTCTGAGCGAGAGCATGCTGAAAAAACACTTAAGATTAATGAAATAAAGAGTAATCGGATGAGCATAATTTAGTTCATTAATTTATACAAAGATAAAAAATAAATAATAAAAAAAAGAGAGCTACCTGAAACAGGCAGCCCTCTAACCAAAACATATTTAAATAGAGAATCTTTGTTTGTTTAAGAAAAACTTAAACAACTATGTTATTTTCATTTATAATTTCTTGATTGTTTACATCTTCTATGGTAATAGTTTCATCACCTTTTGGAAAATGCCACAATACTTCAGCACCTTTTTTGTAACCCATTAATGCTGTCCCCATTGGCGACATAACTGAGAGTTTGCCTTTTTGAATATCTGCCAAATGAGGCAATACTAATTGTAGGCCTGATTTTCTACCAAAAGAGGTAGCTAAGTTTACAATACTGTTAATTCTTACAACATCTGCAGGCATTTTATCTAAAGAAAGAATGATAGCTGATTTTAATTCTTCCTTTAATTTCATTTTACTTTTAGTTGTAATTGGGTCAACTGTATCGGTATCTCTTATAAGATTAACCAATACTTTGTGATCTTTTTCGCTCACAATTAATTTATATTCTTCCATCTTAAATCTTTTTTACTTCTTCAATAATCTTTTGTAAACTCAATTTTGCATCGCCAAATAATAATCTGGTGTTGCTTCTTTCAAAAAGTGGATTACTAGCACCTGAATATCCCGCTGCCATTCCTCTTTTCATAACTACCACTTGTTTGGCATTGTATGCCTTAATAATTGGCATTCCGTATATAATGCTATCTGCATCAGTTTCAGCTGCTGGATTTACTACATCGTTTGCCCCAATAATAATTGCCATATCAAAATGACCCATATTGTCATTAACTTCATCCATTTCCACAATATCATTATAATCGATATTTGCTTCAGCCAAAAGCACATTCATATGCCCAGGCATTCTACCAGCTACAGGATGAATGATATACTTTACTTGAGCTCCTAATCCTTGAAGGCTTTTTTGCAACTCATAACATTCTTTTTGTGCTTGAGAAACTGCCATACCAAATCCTGGAATAATTGCCACATTAGCTGAAAAAGCTAATATTGAAGCAGTTTCAGAAGGCGTTATACTTGTAATGTCTTGTTCTTTGGAAGCTGCAGCAGAACCACCCTTTATTTTTTTACCACTTCCCAATAATACTTTTTTGAGTGATCTATTCATTGCTTTACACATTTGCAGTGTTAGCAATATACCTGTGGAACCAACCAATATTCCACCCAATAACATAATAGTACTTCCAAAAATTATTGCAGAGATAGCTGTTGCAATACCTGTTACAGCATTTAACACTGAAATTAGAACCGGCATATCTGCTCCACCAACTGGTAGTGCGAAAATTACACCATATCCCAATGAGATAACTGCTAGAAGTATACTTAATGTCAAAAAGGAAATACTACTTTCAGGCATTAACAAATGCCAAGCTATTAACCCAAAGCTTAATAATAATGTCAAAATAGATAATACTCTTAACTGAAAAACTTTTTTAAGACTTCCTGACAACTTATAAAAAGCTATAATACTTCCTGAAAACGCAGCTCCACCTAAAAATACTCCTGAGATTAAAATTAATTTAGTGACCCATTGTTGAGCTCCATAATCAATAATTATTGCAGCATTTACACCAATAATCATGGCACAAAGGCCTCCAAAGGCATTAAATAGCGAAATTAATTCAGGCATTCTCGTCATCTCATATTTTTGAGATAAGTATTTACCAATAAAGCTACCTATAAATATCAATGCGATTAATAAATATAAATTTTCAAAATATTGATATTCAACCATAACGTTGACAACTGTAGCAGCAACTGCTATAAACATAGCTAAAGCTGAAATTAGATTTCCTAATTTAGACTGAGCTGGAGTAGCCATTAACTTTAACCCACCAATAAAGCCGACTGCAGCTAATAAATAAGCGATATTTATTATTCCTATCATTTTCTAATTTTTTGGCTTTTTAAACATCGATAACATCCTGTCTGTTACAAAAAAACCTCCTGAAACATTGATCGTACCTATTAGGACAGCCAATGAAGAAAATATAATTGAAGTAACATCATAAATAGGAGTGGAGAGCAATTGAATTGCTCCACCAATTAATATTATTCCACTTATAGCATTTGCTCCTGACATTAGAGGTGTATGCAATACAGAAGGCACGTTTTTTATGACTTCCATTCCTATAAGTATGCTCAATATTATGACATACCAACCATCAATTGGTGATAAATAAAAATTTTCTAACATGTTGTTTATAGATTACTTACTTCTGAAATTATTCGTTCGTGAATGACCTTCCCATCTTCTATTACTTTAGTGCTTTTTAAGATTTCATCTTCTTTCTCATTATCCACATTTTTTACAAAGTAGTTTAAGAAAGAGGTGAAATTATTTGAAATCAAATTGGCTGCAGAATTGGAGCAATTTTTTAATAGCGATATTGGACCTACTATTTTTACACCATTCACGATTTGAATTCTATCTTTTTTAGTTAGTTCGCAATTTCCACCATTTTCTGCGGCCAAATCAATAATTATAGAACCTGGCTTCATTTTGTGCACTGTTTCTTCAGTAATTAATACTGGAGATTTTTTGCCAGGTATTTTAGCTGTAGTAATAATAATATCAGCTTCTGAAGCTTCCAAGGATAATCGAGCTGCAACTTCATTTAAATAATCTTGGCTTTGTTCAATAGCATATCCACCAGCACTTGCACTTTCTTCTGAACCTTCGATTAGAATAAATTCTGCACCTAAACTTTCAACTTCAGTTTTTGTATTTTTTCTAACATCAAAGGCTTTTATTCGTCCACCTAATCTTTTAGCAGTAGCAATAGCTTGCAAACCTGCTACTCCTGCTCCTAAAATTAAAAATTTAGCAGGTTTTAAAGTACCACCAGCACTTGTAATCATTGGAACTACTAAAGGAGACATTTCAGCCGCCATTAAAACTGCTTGGTAACCTGATATAGAAGCTACAGAAGAAATTAAGTCCATGGACTGCGCCAATGAAGTTCTTGGAATCATATCCAAGCTATACACATCAACTTTTTTATTTAAATAAGGAGCCACAACTGAATTGTCATTCATTGTATTTAGAAAACCAATAAAGGTTTTCTTTTTCGAATAGGATGCAGCATTTATGGAGCTTCCGAAACTTAATATAATATCAGATGCTTCAATTAATTCGTCTTTACTGCCGATTATTTTTGCACCAGCCGCAATATATTCAGCATCAGTGTATGCTGAAATTAATCCTGCGTCTTTCTCAATTAAAATTTCAAAATGATCTTTTAATTTCACTACATTACTTGGAGTCAGAGAAACAATTTCCTCCGACTTACTTTCATTTATGACTCCTAATTTCTTCATAATTAATTATGGGAATACACCTCTTTCTCTGTAGGTTAATTCTAATCTTTTTAATGCAACTAAATAAGCTCCATTTCTCCAGTCTGTATTGTATTCTTTTGATGCATCCACCACCTTATTAAAAGCTGTATTTACTTTATCATCAATCATTTTCAATACTTCATCCATTTTCCAAATTTCCGAACGCTTATTTTGTAACCATTCATAGTAGCTACCAATAACTCCACCTGAATTACATAAAATATCAGGAATAATTTCAATACCTTTCGCCAATAAAATTTCTTCAGCATCAGTATCAGTTGGTCCATTAGCTCCTTCAGCTATTAATTTTGCTTTTATAGAGTCTGCATTTTCGTTGGTGATTTGATTTCCTAACGCGGCAGGGATTATAATATCGCAATCAATTCCAAAAAAGTCTTTTGGATCAATTTCTTTTGCTCCACCAAAACCTTCGATTTGATTTTTATAACCTAAACTGTGTTGGTATAATCCTTCTACGTCGATACCATCACCATTGTGAAAAGTAGCACTCGCATCCTGAACTCCTACTAAAATAGCTCCTTGTTCTTTCATAAAGTGTGAAGACCAATATCCTACATTACCATATCCTTGAACAATATATTTCATTCCTTTAAGGCTTTTACCTTTAAGTTTTGCCCATGATTTGATAGTAGAAACTACTCCAAAACCAGTCGCTCTATCTCTTCCTTCTAATCCACCTGAACCCATTGGTTTACCAGTAACAACATGTAAATTATTGTATCTAGTAGATGGAGATTTTGTTGACGAAAAAGTATCTGCAATCCAAGCCATAATTTGTGAATTGGTATTTACATCAGGAGCAGGAATATCTAAATCAGGTCCAATATTATCTCCTAATGAATAAGTAAAACGTCTAGTAATTCGCTCTAATTCACCCGAAGAATATTTTTTGGGATCTATTTCAATTCCACCTTTTGCACCACCATAAGGCAATCCTGCCAAAGCAGATTTCCAAGTCATCCAAATAGCTAATGCTCTCGCTGCATCAATATCTACAGTTGGATGATATCTCAAACCACCTTTATATGGCCCTAATGCATTATTATGCTGAACTCTATATCCTGTAAAAATTTCGATTGTTCCATCGTCTAATTTTACAGGAAAGTGAACAACAATTTCACTGTTGGTTGCTGACAAAATGGTGCGAACACCTTTGTCTAAATTCATAATATCAGCAGCATGATTAAATTGACTCATCACGTTTTCATACATGCCTGTTTTTTTCTTCTTTTTCTCTATTACTTTAGTACCCATTTTTATTAAAAAATTTTATTGATAATGTTCACAGTTGATAATGATAACTCCATCGGTTCTCAAAGCGCAATTTGTTTTGAAATCACAATTTTGACAAAGCCCATAAAAAGTTTCATTTTGAATTTCAGTAGTTTGCGGAATTAAAGTATCTGAGATACTTAAAATACCGTTCTTTGTTTCTACTTCATATTCCTCACATTGAATTATAGGCATTTTTGCTTGTTTTTTAAAAATACAATCTTTTTGATGATAACAATTATCGCATAGATGATATTTATTTGAAAGACTCATTAAATTTTTTAATTTCATTGAGCTTATTTCAATCTGTGTGCCATTGCAAGAAATATAAATTATTTATTTTCTATGTCATTAGTTTATAGTTGTATTAGTAATTTATTGATAATTTTTTATTTTTAAATTAAGTTCAAATTTAGTTAATAATCGGTTCAAAATTACCCGTATGGAACAAAATGTATCAGTCTATTTAATTTTTTCTCTTAATGTTTTTCTATCTATTCCTAAAATATTGGCAGCTTGCGTTTTATTATTATTAGTTTGTGCCAAAATTTTTAATATATGAAGCCGTTCTACTTCGACTAAACTCAATTGATTACTTTCATTTTCTCCATTAGATAAACTCATTTTTACGTGATCAGGTAAATCTTTCATTTCTACCTTAGAATCTATCATTATTACCAAACGATGTATGAAATTCTCCAATTCTCTAACATTCCCTGGCCAAGTATAGTTTTTTAAAACTTCAATGATTGATTGAGAAATTTTCAAACTTTTTTTACTGTTTTCTTTACTATACTTTGTATTAAAAAATTTGATTAGCAATGGAATATCTTCCTTTCTTTCTCTTAAAGGAGGAATGTTAACCGTAACCACATTTAATCGATAATATAAATCTTCTCTAAATTGATTATTTTCGATCTGCTCCATCAAATTTACATTGGAAGCCGATATAATTCGTACATCAATCTTTTGAGACTTACTAGAACCAACCATTGTCACTTCTTTTTCTTGAATTACTCTCAATAACTTTGCTTGAACAGCCGGAGACGCATTACTTATTTCATCTAAAAAAATAGTTCCTTTATCGGCAGTTTGAAAAAACCCTATTCTTGATGTAATTGCACCTGTAAATGCCCCTTTTACATGTCCAAATAGTTCACTTTCTAATAGTTGATCAGGAATAGCCCCACAATTTACAGCCACAAATGGGGCGGATGAGAAGTTACTATTATAATGAATGGCTCTTGCAACCATTTCTTTTCCTGTTCCACTTTCGCCACTAATCATTACGGTAGCTTTATTGTTTTTTGTTCGTTCAATTGTTTGAAACAACTTTTGCATTTCATTAGAAATACCTATAATACCATGAAAGGATTCTAGCTTTTCTGTCTCTTTCTCAGGAATTACCTCATTTTTTTCATTTAATATATTTTGAACTGCTACTTTCAATTCATCTGCAGTAAAAGGTTTGATAAGATATTCTAAAGCTCCCAATTTCATTACTTCTACTGCATTTTCTACATTGGGGAAACCAGTGATTACCAAAATTGGAATTTCAGGAAAATGTTGAGAGATATATTTAATTAAATGAATACCACCAATTTCAGGTATATTCAAATCTGTGATGATTAAATCAATTGAACTATTTTCAATTAAATCTATAGCACCTAAAACAGTATCAGAAGTAAAAGGGTTTAATCCCATTTCATCCAAATTTCTACGCACTACTTCAAGCATATCGTGCGAATCATCCACCACTAAAACTGATAGGTTTTTCATTCGATATTATTTATTGAATTGAATTTTAAATTCTGCACCTTTCTTATTATCAGAAAATACATCTATTTTTCCTCCATGGGATTGAATAATTCCAAAAACCACAGCCAAACCTAATCCTGTTCCCTCACCGGCAGCTTTCGTAGTGAAAAATGGTTCAAATATTTTGGATAAATTATTTTGATCAACTCCATGACCATTGTCTTTTATACTTAAAAAAACACTTTTTTCATTTTGACTACTGCTTATGCTTATCTTTCCGTTTTTTGTTTTATTCATTGCATTGATGGCATTTAATACCAAGTTAAACATTACTTGCGAAATTTGTATACTGTCTAATCTAATCGCTTCAATGTTTTCATCCAAATTTAATTCTACTGTGATATTGTTTTCTCGCAGTTGTAAAGATAGTAAATCTAAGTTTTCTTTAATCAGCTGATTAATTTCTACTTTTTGAAATTGAGTGGGCATTTCACAGGAGAAAAACATCAATTTTTTTACTATAGTTCTGGCATGAATAGAAGATTTAATTATTTTTTTTAAATCATTCTTTTTGTTGGGATCATTTTCTGATTTTAGCATTAATTCAGCAAATCCTAGGATATTACCTAATGGTGTGTTTAATTCATGTGCTATTCCTGCAGTCATTTCACCTAATAAATTTAGTCGATCCGTTTGTCTTATTTTAGAGTCAATCCATTTTTGTTTCTCTCTTTTCTCTTGAATTTCAATTACAGAAACCAATTCAATACCAATTTGGTCTAATAAATCTTTTTCTTCCTTTAAAAAGTGAATCTTAGAAAAATCTTTTACATTATCTTTTATATAAACTACCAAACTACCTCGTTCTATTTTATCGATAATTAATTTAGTTTCAATAAAATTGTCGGTTGGATTCGTATTTCCATACACTTCATCGTCTAAACTTAAACAAGCAGAGGTGCTTTTAGGAAACTGCCATCCTTCAGGAATTATTAATAAGATTTTATGAAGAATGATATCTATTGATTCATTTTCATTTTGATGCGCAATTTTTGAAATTTGGTACAAGCAACTTAATTCTTTTGCCCTTTCTTTTAGGCTGTTGGTAAATGAAGTTTTTAAATTTATAAGCTTGCTCATGTCTCGTTATTATAAGTATCAAAGGACTTCATTTATACTGTTAAAAGCAACTAATTAACGTCTTTTAATTATTAAAGGTGGTAACAAACATTTCCTTAGTTTTGCAGCCTCAAATAAAATTCCAACCAATAAAATACGAATAGGAAATTTCTAACTTTTTGAAATAGAGTATTCGATTAAAGAAATTTATGAAGAAAATTTTTAATCTTTTCGATTTATCACAAAAAGTAGATTATAAAACAGAAGTTCTTTCTGGTTTAACAGTTGCAATGGCTTTGATACCTGAAGCAGTAGCTTTTGCAATTATTGCAGGCTTACCTCCTTTAACTGGTTTGTATGCAGCTTTTATGATGGGCATAGTTACTTCTATTTTAGGTGGAAGACCAGGTATGATATCTGGTGCAACTGGAGCAGTAGCAGTTATTTTGGTTGCATTGGCAAAAACACACGGAATTGAATATATTTTTGCCACAGTTATTTTAGCTGGATTATTACAAATGGCAGCAGGATTACTTAAATTAGGTAAACTGATGCGTTTGGTTCCTCATCCTGTTATATTTGGATTTGTAAATGGGCTAGCCATCATTATATTTATGAGTCAATTGGTTCAATTTAAAGATGCTAGTGGAGAGTGGTTAACGGGAAGTACACTGTATATTTTATTGGGATTAGTGCTTTTAACTATGCTAATTATTTGGGGTTTACCTAAATTGACAAAGAAAATACCGGCTTCATTAGTGGCTATTTTGAGTGTTTTTGCAATTGTTATATTGTTTGATATTGATACCAAAACTGTAGGAGATTTAGCATCTATATCAGGAGGTTTTCCTCCTTTTCACATTCCTCAAGTTCCTATTAACTTAGAAATGTTAAGCATTATATTTCCTTACGCAGCTATAATGGCAGGTGTAGGTTTAATAGAAAGCCTACTGACTTTAAATATTATAGATGAAATTACTGAAACTAGAGGCAAGGGCAATAGAGAGGCAATGGCTCAAGGAACTGCAAATATCTTATCAGGTTTATTTTCTGGAATGGGCGGTTGTGCCATGATTGGTCAAAGTTTGATTAATATTTCTTCAGGAGCTAGAGCAAGATTGTCAGGAATTGTGGCAGCTGTTATGTTATTAGTATTTATAATGTTTGGATCTTCATTGATTGAAAAAATGCCAATGGCTGCACTTACTGGTTTGATGATTATGGTAGCTATTGGAACGTTTGAATGGGCAAGTTTAAAAACTTTCAAAAGGATGCCCAAATCAGATATTTTTGTAATGGTGTTGGTGACGTTAGTTACTGCTGTATTACATAATTTAGCTGTAGCAGTATTAATAGGTGTTATTATAGCAGCCTTAGTTTTTGCTTGGGACAATGCTAAAAGAATTAGAGCTAGAAAACATATTGATGAAAATGGGGTGAAGCATTATGAAATATATGGTCCATTGTTTTTCGGTTCTACAGCCGCATTTAACGATAAGTTTGATATTATAAATGATCCTGAAGATATTATTATAGATTTTGCAGAAAGTAGAGTAGTGGATATGTCTGCCATAGAGGCTTTAAATAAAATAACAGAAAGATATTATAAGGTAGGAAAGAAAGTACATTTAAAGCATTTAAGTAAGGATTGTATCCAACTGCTTAAAAATGCGGAAGAAATAATAGATGTGAACTTTTTAGAAGACCCTACGTATAAATTAGCGGTTGATAAATTAAGTAAATAAGTAGTTTTTAAGTCCCGATTTTACATGCTGTTGAATTGGGACTTTTTTTATTCTATAGTTATATTTAAGTGATTAACTAATCCTTTTATGTTTTCTGATGAGAACTTAGCTCCTTTTAATTGATTCTTTTCTGGAATTATCTGCAAATTAATTGAGCCTCTAAAATCAGCTTTTAGCAAAATAGTAGTATCAAATATAGTCGCACTTAAATCAGAAGAGGCAAAATTGGCTTGGCTTAAATTACATTCAGTAAAATCTACCTCATGCAGCATGCAATTTATAAATTTGGTATTCTTTAAGTTGAGTTTGTAAAATGAAGATAGATTTAAATTGCAATTTTCGAAATTGAGCTCTAAAAGAAACTGATGACAATCTTCAAATTTCAATCCTAACAATTTAGAATTTTTAAAACTTACGTTTTTAAAAGCTGTATCACTAATATTGGCTAAACTCATATCACAATTTTCAAAAAAGCAATCCGTAAAACTGATTTGTGATAAATTGATTGATGCGAAATTACAGTTAGAAAAAGTACAGTCTTCGTATTCTTTTATTAAGATAGATTCTTCATTTGATGAATTGTTTGTAAAATCAATTCCTTTAAAATGTTTATCTTCTATTAAATCCATTAATGGCATTTTTTTTTAAAATTATGAATTATATTGAAAGAATTCCCTTTTTTAAACCGTCGTTACAACAATTCCCCTTTGAAAAGTCATTGCGAGCGAAACAAACGAATGATTTTAAATTTTAAAAAAGTTCAAGTGTAGAGAAGCAATCTATACTCACCACAACAGATTACTTCTCTTCGTTTAGTTAATATTTTAATGATGACCATTAAGTTACTCCGCACGCAATGACGGTTAGGAGGGGATTACGTTCTTAATAATCAAACAAAAGGTTAAAGGATAATAATCATCCAAACAAATACGTTTAGTATTATTGTAAAAAATAGTTGATTTGGAAATTTCAATTTATGAATAGTTATTATAGTTCAGCTTTGATTGATAAAGCTAGTATTGTAGGGCGAAGGATTGCAAATCCTTCGGAGCGGATTATGCTTTGATAAAATTTTTACAATGGTTAAAACCAAAAGTCTCATTTGAACAATCGTCAATAAATTTTGTATGAAGAATGTAATTATCAAAGTATTTTGCTTTCTTTATTTCTTATTTTTCGTATTGCAGGTGATAGATATGAATGTTAATATATCTGTTTTATTTTTCGGATTTCTAAATTTTAATACTTTCTTAATAATAATATTGATTTCTTTTTTGTTTCAAACTTTTTTAGGAATAAGAATATTAAAGGTGAAAGCTTCAAATACTGAAATACTTTATTTTATCTTCTATATTTTTATTGGTATCCCATATATATTATTAATATGTTTTGTGTTTTATTCATTAGGCTCAATGAATTTTATTCAATAGATTATTTCAACAAATTGGTATTAAAGTAAAGCAATTCAATAATTAAACAACTAAAATTAATCAACATATTCAGCATATTTTAGATAAATTTTATCAATTTATTCAAACCAGCTACTTCAATGAATAAAAATAATAGTAATAAGATAATTTTTCTTTTAAGTTTAGGTTTTGCTATACTTAAAGAATTAGTGCATGGAATTGATCAAATACGATCTAAAATTTACGATATGCCCCTATGGGATGGAAATAGTTGGTTAACAAAAGATTTTATTTTAAAGTGGGTTGAATTTAATTTTTATTTGCAAGCCTTTCTTTTTATTAGTTTATACTTATTTGGCTTTAAATTTAAAAATTTTAGCCTAGCTTTATTCTTCTGGTTCATGCTTATATTTATATGGTTATTTGCATCTTATGTTTTTACTTGTGATGAATGTTTTCTTTTTAGGTAACTCTGCTATAAATGATGTTTTTTACTGTGTTACGTAACAATTGATTTTTTGAAATTCATAGCGACAACTTTCTTTGGAAAGTCATTGCGAGCGAAACAAACGAATGATTTTAAATTTTAAAAAAGTTCAAGTGCAGGAGGAAGCAATCTATTAATGCCACAATAGATTGCTTCTTTACGTTTTAGTCATTACATTGCCGAATAACATTAAGTTACTCCACTCGCAAAGACGGTTAGGAGGGGATAAAAGAATTTAATGTACCAATAATTTAAAGTAACAATCCTCCTTCACTCCGTGACGACGGATGCAGTTCTCCATTATTCCGTAATGAAGAAAAGTTATTCAATGCATTGTAAATTAGAATTATATCTACAAATACATTACAAGTAGTCATTGCGAAGGAAACAAAGCGCTAGAGAATTCACTTATACCAATTAAGTTTTAAAATGACGCATATACCAAAGTATACGACATTTGATAGCGCAATCGGTATTATTGACTTATTTTTCAATTAACTGATTGATAGAATTATTCAAAATACTCAAAACCATCTACAATATCTAAATATACTCCATCAAACCCGGCTGCTAGAATTTTTGAACTATATGAACTATTGTTACCATAGATAACTTTTTGCCATTCAGGATTCCAATATTCTACTTTGTAGTTTCCTGCCCAATTAGGATTTTCTTTCAATAACCATACAGGAGGATTGGATACCCAATTTTGTTGCCAATAGTAGCGGTAATTTTCAGCTTCACCAATAGACATATAACAAATAACCAATCGTTTGCCGCCGTTCTTTTTTGTTTTAAGTTGATTAATCTCCGATGCAACAAATGCGCTTCCATCATTAAAAAATAAATCAATCAATATTATATCATAATTCGTATTCTTTAAATCATTTATCAAATTTGATTTTAGAGTATATTTATCAAAGTTTATGAGGTAAAGGAAATTTTGAGCATCATTTAAAGTGGTTATATCTAAAATATTTTCATTGTAAATAGGAGTGGGGTAGATAGGAATTTCGTCTAATTCTCTTTTATTGGCCGCAAAGGAGATAAATCCTTTTTGATCATTCAATTGGTAAGATTCATTCACTTTGGCCGTATCGGAGCAGTAGTCTGCTACCAAAATTTGTTTTCCTTGAGATTTGCTTTTATTTAAAAAGGAAAGAAGATAATTTGTCTCCTTAAAAGGAGTTTTCTCATTGTCATTCGTATATCCGTAAAACAAATCTTCTTGTCCATGTCCATCTATTGCATTGAGATATGCAGTGTTTAAACTACCATCAGGTTCACCATTTTCGGTTATTAATTCTATTCCATTTTGTGGTATTATTTTAAAATCAGCATTTTGACCTTTACAATATTGACTGATATTGATTACAAATTGACGCATTCTTTGACGATATTCTACATTGATGGTATCATCATCATTTTCCTTTTCGCAAGACAGTAGTGTAATGCATAATAAGGCAAGGCTGATTAACTTTTTCATAAGGTATTTTTTAATAAAAACGTTGCAAATTAAATTCTATTGTTTTTGTATTTCATTTTCTACAAAGGATCATTCTTATTATAAATGAAACGGTTTTGCTTCTTCCATCAGTTCAATTAAACTCTTAATATCTATATCCTTATTAGGATCAACATAGAAAATTTTAAATCTTTTTCTATCACCCGATTCTAAAAGCGGATGATTCATTCTAAAGCCATCAGCAAAGCTAACATAAGGTTGTTTATTTTCCTTGTCAATCCATAAATAGCAAAACATTTTGCCATTAAAATAGAAAAATGGCAGTTTATATTTCCACTCTTCTGTAATTCGGTTATCAAACGCTAAAATAATAGATTTTAATGCCATAAAACAAGAGTTGTAGGGCTCTTCTAAATTTTGATAAAACAAATCAATTTCCCTCATAAATAATTGGATAAGCTAATTAACAAACTCAAATAATTTACTTAACTTAGTTTAATGCAACTAATTTACTATTTTTAAATATGGAATTGAAAACATGTCAAGAATGTGGTGAAGAATTTGAAGGCCGAATAGATAAAAAATTCTGTACAGATCAATGTCGTAATACCTTTAACAATAGGCAGAATAAGGATAGTAATCAAATTGTGAGAAACACCAATTACATTTTAAGAAAAAACAGAAAAATATTAGAAACGCTCAATCCTAATGGAATGGCGAAATGTTCTGAAATAAAATTAAAACAAAAAGGATTCAATTTTAACTATTTTACATCAGAATACGTTACTAACAATGGGAATGTATATAAATATGTATATGATTATGGCTATTTAAAATTAGAAGATGGTAATTTTACATTAGTTAAAAAGAAAGAATATATCGATTAATGAAAAATTATCAGACCAAAGGAATAGATTTTAGTTTACTTATTTTAAGAGTAGTAACAGCTTTAATGATTTTTATCAATCACGGTTGGGTTAAAATAATTTCATTTGAAAAAAGTTTTCACAATTTTCCTGATCCAATAGGTATTAGCAATGAAGCTTCCTATATTCTTATCGTTTTTGCAGAATTATTTTGTTCTGTATTATTAATTTTTGGTTTGTTTACGAGATATGCAGTAATTCCATTGATTATTGCTATGTTGGTTGCTGTTTTTATAGTTCATGGCAATGATGTATTTGCTCAACAAGAGTTGGGAATATTGTATTTAATTCCTTTCATAGTATTGCTTGTTTCAGGACCAGGAAAGTATAGTTTAGATGCTAAGTTTAAGATTTAGAAAGGGTATCCAATTGCTAAGCTATATACAAAATTGTCTTGACGCCAGTTTTTGTCTCCAAATTTAACTTCATCAAAAACCCACCTTTTCCCATCAGGGAAATAGGGTTTTCTTATTGGGAAAGACCAATCTAACCTTATAACAAAGAAAGATGCATCTACTCTTAAGCCGGCACCTGTTCCCACTGCAAATTCTTTATAAAAATCCTTTGCATTAAACTTTCCACCTGGCTTGGAGGTATCAGAATTTAATAACCAAATATTACCTGCATCAGCAAAAAATGCACCTTTCAGAAAACTAATAATGTCAAAACGATATTCTAAATTGGCTTCCATTTTTAAATCACCAGCTTGGTCTAAAAATAGGGTGTTTCTTTGTTGTGCTTTATCAATATTATAAGTTCCTGGACCTAATGTTCGTGCTTGAAAAGCTCTGATACTATTAGAACCTCCAATATAGAACTGCTTTATATAAGGTAGAGTAGTTGAGTTACCAAATGGCACACCAACTCCTCCTGTAATTCTACTTACTATTTTTTGATGTTCTCCAAGCTTAAAATGATATTTTGCAGTTATATCTGTTCTTACAAATTGGCTAAATGGACGACCAAAAATTTCATATTGTTTATCTTTTGGATTATTCACAGGGTTAAATAATCTTGCACCTGCTCTTAAACTATTACCGGCTAATTCAATGCCTATATTGAAATAAAAATTATTTTTCTTCTCACCTGCTAATCTACTATCAAATGTGTAGGAATAAGAAGTCCCAAAAATAAACTGTTGTTCAAAGCTTTTACGTAATAAAGGATTGGCATTAAGAATACTATCAAACTCTGATTTGGTATCTAATAATTGTACATAATTAAAAGTAATAGGGTAGAGTTCATGAGATTTTGTAATTGCCTCCCTCCATTTATACCCATATTTAGCACCCACAGAACTCATTTTGTAATATTGTATCCTACTCAGTAATCTATAATCAATCTTAAATAGTGTTTTTGGAGGATATTTTACATTCGAAGACGCCAGGTTGAAAGGCACAATAAAGCGCGGTAATTCTAATTCTATATCCCCTCCAATCTCATAAGAATTTAACCCTTTAGAATTTTTGGCTATCTGTGATTCAAATCCTGCAAGGAAATTAACTGTTAATAGCTCAGCACCTCTTAAAAGGTTTCTATTTCTAAAACTGGCATTAAATCCAGGACCTGCAAAATTATTTGATTTCGATTTCAATGAAAACTCTAACTTCAAAGATTTTTTAGGTAGTGGTGTTAAATTTATATAAGCATCTAATTTTAAGCTATCTTGTTCATTCTCTTCAAATTTTACATTCACAAATTTAAAAGGACCCAATCCTGTAAATTTTCTAATTGTTCTATCGTGTAATTCGCTTGTATATCTGCCCCCTTTTTCTAAATCAATCACATCCACAATTATTTCAGGACGAAATACACTATCTTTTTCCAAATAATAGACACTATCTACTCTTAAGGTGTCAAAATTAGTGTAGCTTGCAGAATCACTTAAATCAAACTGAGGGTTGATATAAATTTCATTAAAACGATATATTTGAAGATATTTAGATGTAATGTCTTCTTTAACTTTTAGATAAACATTTACTTTCTCATTTAAAGTTGAATCTATTTCCCATAAAAGAAAGTCTTCATTAAAGTAATAATATCCATCATTTTTAAGCAATTCATTCAATCTTGTTCGTTCTTCTTTTAATAAATCTAAATTGTAAGGATTACCACTATCTATTAAACTCTCTGTTTGAGCTCTTTTTAAAATTAATCCCAAATCATTGGTTGAGTCTGGGTAGGTTACTTTATTGATTATATATTGTGGTCCTAATTTAACCTCATACGTAACAGTAGCTTTTTTCTTTTTTTCATTTACATTTAATTCAAAGCTTATATTAGGAAAGAAAAAGCCATTATTGTACAATCTATTTTCAATTAGAGCGGAGGTTCTGTTTGCATCTACATCCCTCAATAATACAGGCTTTTCACCTATTTTATTTCTAAAATAATGTCTAATTCCTTTATTTTTTTTAGGTTCTCCGGCTTTATTGTAAATCCAAAGCTTAATTCTCAAAAATCCAAAAACAGCTGTATTCGGTTCAGGGACAATCACATTTTCAATTTCAGAGCGAATATCTCCAATGGCAGATTTCTCCTTATCTATTTTTAAATCAGCTCCTGTATATAATACCTCAGTACTATTGAGGTATTTAGAATTGCTACAAGCGCCCAATCCAAATAATGAAAAGCAAATGAAGATATAAGTTAATTTATTCATGGCTTAGCTTTCCCCTTATCATTTTTTATAGGACTTGTAGTATCAAACTCTTCGTCTACATTAATTTCTTCAGGTTTTTTAAACAATTCTTTAAAAGTGTCGTAATCTCTTGTGTAAATTAATGAAACTCCTGTTTCAGTAATATCTCCTTCAATTAGACCTTCAAAATTATTTTGACGATATAATTTTGCCTTATATCTGCCATCTTCCGTGATTGCATATTCAATAGTAACGTCTCCCGCAAAATCACTTAAGCTATTTTGTTTCGCTCTTTCGCCTTCTAAATCAATATCTCCACCCACTTTTACAGATATTCTATCATTGAAAAATGATTTACTTACTGCTAAGTTCAGTTCGGTTCTTCCTTCGTAACTATTTGAGGTAGAAGAGTAATCTTCGTACGAATCAACATTAAGTTCTAAATTGACACCTTTTATATATTTATCTGACAATTTATTTAATTGCTGATTCAGCACTTTACTTACTGAGTTTCTCGCTAAATTACTTCCATCATTTTGATTACCGAATGCATTAGATGATAGAAATCTTTTTAGTATAATCAAAGCAAATACTTGCTTATTTAATTCGCTTTCTTGTTCATTTAAGGTTTGTAATTTGGCATAAACGATTCCATTTAAAGCTCCTTTACTATCGTCTTTCAATTCTATTTTAAATGATAAATCAGGTGACATCAATTCATTTTTCATCATTAAATATACTTCGAAAGGTAATTTAACTTGATAGGCTTTTTGCTCTGCAGCATTTGCTGCCGTGGATTCCTGGCTAATTAAATCTGCAGGAGCTGCTTTTACATCAAAAATAGCAGCTATGTCTAATTTTGCTTCCAAAGGATCTCCAGCCCATGTGATTGAACTACCTTCTTTTATATTAAATTTACGTTTTACAACATCGTAAAGCGTTAAATTATAACTCCCTTCATTAATTATATATTTTCCAATTAAGGTCACTTTTCCACTTTGATCTATGGTAGAATTAAGAACTCCACCTCCTTGTAAACTCAATTGATCTCCTGCAATTGGATCAACCACAATATTTAAATTTGTTTTTTTATCAATCTCAATTCTAGCGGTTAAGTCTAACCCAGTAATGACTGACTTTATAGTATCTTTTACTTTATCTCTTCCAAAAATATCAATTTCATCCTTATTTTTATCTACAAAAACTACAACACCTTCACGACTTACTTCAGAAGGTGAACCTGCAGGCAATACAAATGTGAAATCAGTTCCCTCATTCAATTTAATTTTTGCATCAATAATGGGCTTATTTTGATCTCCTTTAATGCTTATATCACTACTAAGTAACACTTTGCCATAAAATAAATCATTATTTCCTTTTTTCTTCGTATTTAATGCTTGAAAATTTTTACTCTTGATTGTCAAATCAAATTTATATTGATCTACATTTTCAAAATTGACATTTCCACCTACTTTAAACTCATTGCCAAGACTATCTTGAATTGAAAATTGATTGAATTTAACTTTGTTATTTTTAAAACTAATTTTTTCTTTACCCAATTTAAATTGACTGTTCAAGTAGTCTAACCTTAATTGGCTATTTACAAACTGAATTTGACCATTTACTAAAGGTTTTTTTGCATTTCCACTTATATTTAAATCAGCTGTGATTTTCCCTTGAGATTCTCTGATCGCTCCAAAAGAAAAACGCTCTATAGTTTTTAAATTTAATTGATTGATGAGAATGTCAAAATTAAAGTCAGCATCATTTTTAGGATAAAAACCATCAATTTTTATATCGTTTTCATCACCACTAAGTGCAGCGTCAACTACGTATTTAAGATCAGTACTTTTAGCATTTAAATCTAAAACTCCAATATACTGTTCGTTCATCATTAAACTGTCAATTTTTAAATCAGATTCAAACCCAAAGTTTTCGCTATTTATATCTAAAGTTGCTTTCCCTTTTAATATGCCATCAACAAATTGAATACTATCATTTTCAACGTTTTCTACTAAATTAAGTAAGCTAGAAATGTGAAATCCTTCAAAATCAATTTGTAAGCTTCTCAATTGATTCTCTAAGCTTTTTAATGTAATGGATTCACCTTGCTTACTAAATTTTAGATTTTTGATGATTAATTGATCTCCAAAAGTGATTTGATTGTTAGGAGAAATATTCCATCTTTCACCGTCTAATATTGCTTTATCGCTATTAAAGTGAATTTGGATATTATGGTTTGTTTTATAGGTGAGCGCTTTAAGGTAATAGTTTAAACTATCTTCAACTTTGCTTTGTATTAATTCACTTACTAAAGTATCGCCTTTAGAAAATCCTTTTATATTCAGATTCTTAACTGCTAAACTATCCATTTGAACTGAAGCCATTGCTAAATTATAAGTCAATTGTTTTCCATCAGCCTTAGTCTCAAAATCTAAACTGTCTAATATTATATTTCCATATTTTGTGTATGGTACTTGAGTTTTTAGTTCAATAATATTATCCATCGCATTAAATCTACCTTTAATTTTAGCTCCTTCAAACTTTTCTAAATCAGGTAGGAATATTTCAGAAAGTAGCTGATTGTTTTTTATATTTATCTCAAAAGAAAATTTTTGCCTTTCCTTATCTAAATCATTACTTAAAGTATCATTGTAATATCCTTTAAAGAACTTTTGGATCGAATTGCCAATTTCAGATATCTGTATATTTCCTTTAAAATAGCCATCTATTAAATCTGATTTCAAACTAATATTACTATTAATACTATCTTTAATGGAGACAAAAAGTAAGGAATCAATAGTATATCTACTTTCATTACTCATTATCAAGAAATTTCTCAATTCTATATTTCCTATAACATCATCAATATTGTCACCAACGATATCAGCCTTTATATTTCCCTTGAGTCTTAAGTCTTTTTCGTAAAAATTTATTTGCTGCAAATCAACACCTTCTAAGTTAAAATCAAATTTAATCTTGGGTTGTTCCTCCATTAAATTGAGCGCTGCATCTAATTGAAAAATTAAATTACTATCCTTTATGCCTGCCACCGCTACAAAAGACTCTTTTTCATAGTTTCCATTGATGGTAAAGTCTGCATATTCGTAATTTTTTATAATCGCATCAGAAATTGTTGCATTTATATTTGCTTGTACTTTTTTAGGATCGATACCAAAGCCATTTATATTGGCTTTCAAGCTAAAAGTTTCAATTAGGCTGTCCTTCATTAATTGACCCAAATTAAATTTTTCTAAACCGATAACCGCAGAATATTTTAAGTCGTCTAAAGTTGTTGAATTGTTTTTCAAGTAAATATCAAATTCAGCATTTCCTAAATCACTTTCTAATGTGGTTAATGCATGAAGGTTTTGCATTGGACCTTTTATTTTTGATCTAATTGTTATGTTTTGAGGCAACTGAATAGAAGAGGGTAGTGCTGAATCTCCTAAAATGTACTTTAAATCGTTTTCTGAAGTGGTCAACTCTTTTATTGATAAATCATACCAACCGTCTTTTAAATTTCCTGCATACATTGCTTTTCCGTTGGCAATCAACTTCGTTTTATTGGCTATAGAAATAAACAGATGATCTATAGTGATATCCTCTAAATTACCCGAAATATTAGCGTTCAGAAGAATTTCCTCATTTCTTAGTCGGTATAAATATTCATTTTGTCTTAAATCAGGGCTAAAATAAAATAGATCATTAATACTTATTTGATTATTTGGAAGTACAGTTTTAAATTGAAGTTGATTAATATTTTCGGAAATGCTTTCTAAACTATTAAATTGAAGATCTACATATTGTTGAATGATGGTATTATTTGAAGTTGCTAAATATAATTCATTCAATTGAATACGTTGAGAATCCATTAAAAAGTTGGTTCTAAATTCAGAAATACCAAAACCACTCTTTTCATTCATCTTAAATTCATCTATAGAGGCTATTATATCAGAAATACCATTATAATGTATGTCGGAAGCTTTAGTTTGTTCTAAATTTATTCCCAAATGACTAAAATCCATTCCTGAATTAATAGGAGTGGCATTGTTATCATCAAAGACAAATTTGAATTGGTTAATATCTAAGCTATTTAATTCTACTAACCAATCTTTTGAAGGTTGTTCATTAGTAACGCTTGTGTCCACCTTACTGGTAGTTGAATCGTTACTTTTTAGTTGTGTAAAGTTTACATTTGAATTGGATAAAGCAATTGATTTAATTAGAATTTTTTGCTCATTCATATCAAATAATTGTGGAGTGATACTAAGTTCCCCAATTTGACTGTTCAATTCTATTTTTCCAACTTGGTCTAGAAAATGAACGTCGTTGTTTTTCAAATTGATTTGATTAGCTCCAAATTTAAAAGCCATTGGTTCTGATGAAGTTGTATCAGGTGGGCTCTCTTTTAAGATTTGCACATCTATTTTAGTAGAAGCAATTAAAATATCATCAGCTTTAAAAACACCCTTATTCAAATCAAAGGTTTCCATATCAATTTCTATTTCTCCGATTGTCGTATTCGCATACAAACCATTAAATTGATCGTCCATTTTAAAACGAACATTCTGTAAAACAACTGTTTCTAAACCAATGCTAAAGCTAGAAGAGGAGGTATCTTTTTTTGCCGTTACTGTTGTAGTGTCAGTAGAAGCAAAAGCATCAACAATAAATTGAAAATTAAAATCAGGACTATTTTCTTGAGTGGATAAATTGGCAACAGTATTTTTAAGCTCTAGAGATGATATGTTGATTTTTTTCCCCACTAAAGAAAGTATATCAAAATCAACATTAAGTTCACCAATGTAAGCGAGTGTATCCTTATTTAGGTCTTCTGCATATAAACCTTCAATCTGTATCAGATCAAAAAAGCCAATGTAAACATGCTCTAATTCGATTTTAGAGTTTGTTTTTTCGCTTACATAACTGATTGCCTTGTCTGTTATGAAATTTTGAACTTTGGGAATACGAATCAACAAGACAATTGCACCAAATAGAATAATTAGTGCAAGTAAAAGATAGATTACTATTTTAAGGGTAAGCTTTAATGCCTTCAAACAATACTGTTGTTAATTCTATTTTAATATAGCAAGTTGAATGCCATTATAACTCTTTTCCTTCTTCCTCGATGACTTCTTTAATATTCACTTTCACTGCGTAGTAACCAGGTTTTATCTCCTTGTCGATTGCTTCTGCATAAACATAGGTAAATACAGCACCGTAATAGAAAATTAAAGAGGAGTAAAAGACAAATAATAAGAGAATCATTACGCTGCTAGAGGCTCCAAATATATTATCTATATCACTATTTACTAATACTCTACCTAATATAAATTTTCCTAAAGTAAATAATAAGGATGTTACAAATCCGCCAATAAGTGCAGGTTTCCAATTGATTTTGGCATTAGGTAATGTTTTAAATAACAGCATAAACCAAATGGAAACAGTTATAATTGAAAAAACTGCATTGATACTTTTAATAAATAAAATATCTAATTCAGGGTTGTATTGTTTCAAAAATTGACTCAAGAAGGTGAGAAAAGTATCAGACAATAAGGAAACTAGGAAGATAGCGCCAGCCATTAATAACAGTAAAAAAGAGATAAATCTTTCAAAAAGCGCCAATGCAACCTTATTATTCGCCTTTGGTTGAAATCCCCATAGGGAATTGATTGAATCTTTCACCAACTTCATTAACGTAGTGGCTACAAATATTAGAAATAAAAATACAAATATTGATGCAAATGTATTGGGAATGATAGATTTAAAATTTAAGAAAACTTCATGAATTTGATTGGCAGAATCTTGACCAAAATTGTTGGTCAGTTCTTTAAATAGTTCGCTACTCAACATATCATCGCTGCTAAAATAACCCAAAACGCTAGTTATTATTACTAAAATAGGTGGTAAAGCAAACAGGCTAAAAAATGAAGTTGAGGATGCTAAGAGCAAAGGGTTACTTTGTCTAAATTGAATAAACGCCTGATAGAAAACTTGGAAGAAATTTTTCAAATCTAGTTAAATGAGGGATTTTCAGGAAAATTAGCCATCATGGCATATTGATGCCCTTTATCTTTTAAAATTTGTGCCCATAAATCATCTGGATCAATATCTCCAAAAATATATTTTTCGGATAAATCTGTTATCAACCAAGATTCCCCTTTAATTTCTTCTCTAATTTGATCCACATCCCAACCAGAATAACCCAAAAAGAAATGAATATCTGATTGTTTAATTTTTTTGTTTAAAATCAATGACTTAATTGTTTCAAAATCGCCTGCCCAATAAACATTTTCAGCAACTTTTCTACTGTTTGGAATAAGTTCTCCCTTATTGTGAATATAATACAAATTTTCAGCCTGAACAGGTCCACCAATTAAAACTTCTGAATTGATTATAGGAAAATCCTTAATTAAATCATTAATGCTTAACCCAACGGCTCTATTAAGGACTAAACCTACTGTTCCTTGTTCATTATGCTCACAAACAAGAATAACTGAACGCTTAAAATGTTCATCTTGCATGAATGGTTCTGCCACCAAAAGGCTTCCAACACTTAGTTCTAAGCTATTTAACTTGCTAATACTGTAGTTTAAAGGATTTATATCCATTCTTAATGAGTTTTTTCAAAGATAATAAATCCGATTTTTGTAGAATTAATTAGGGCAACTTTTTATTTCTGATTTACTTTGTAGCCTAATTACAAAAACTTAAAACTATGAAAAAGTTAAGAGATGAAGTAAAAAATATCCGTAGAAGTTTTGATTTTGGCACATTAGAATTAGATCAAACACCTACAAATCCATTTGATGTGATGGAAAATTGGATGGAAGTAGCTATAAAAAAACAACCGAAAGACCCTAATGCTTTCGTATTATCTACAGTGAGTAATCATATTCCTGATTCTAGGGTGGTTTTATTGAGAGATTTTGATGAAAATGGCTTTACTTTTTACACCAATTATGAATCAAAAAAAGGAACAGAAATAGAAGAAAATAAAGCTGTTGCAATGAATTTTTATTGGATAGAACTAGACAGACAAGTTAGAATTCAAGGAAAAATAAAAAGGGTAAATGCTAAGATTTCCGATGAATATTTTAATAGTCGACCAAGAGAAAGCCAAATAGGAGCGTGGGCTTCTAAACAAAGTACTAAAATAAAATCAAGAGCTGCTTTGGAAGAGGAAGTAGAACGAATAACTAAGAAATTTGAAGGGAAAGAAGTGAAGCGACCACCTTTTTGGGGTGGATATATTATTGAACCTAATTATTTTGAGTTTTGGCAAGGAAGACCTTCTCGATTACATGATCGTTTGGCATTTGATTTAAAAGATGGCAATTGGTTGATAAATAGACTTTCACCTTGATATGAAAGTATTAGAAAATTACCTTAAAAAACATGCATTATATCCAGCATTTATTGAGGATGGAGTAAGTACTGATTTAGAAATTTCTATTGTTCTTCCTGCCTGTAATGAAAAAGATATCATTAAAGCTATACAATCGTTAGCAAATTGTATTGAACCAGATTATAAAGTAGAATTAATTATAGTGATCAATGCTTCTCAAAGTTCTAGTGAGTTGATCAAGCATCAAAATTTAATTACGTATCAGGAAATAATTGATTTTAAAAAAGATTATAACGGTTTTTTATCTATTTATCCAATACTTTTTAATGACCTAAATGCTAAACATGCAGGAGTAGGTTTGGCTCGTAAAATTGGAATGGATGAAGCTATTAGAAGATTCCATGACATTAACAATTCTGACGGTGTAATTGTTTGTTTTGATGCAGATTGTGTGGTTTTACCTAATTATTTAATTGAAATAGAAAAAGCCTTTAAAAATAGTAAACTAGCGGCTGCATCCATCTATTTTGAGCACCCTATTGAAGGGAATGAATATCCTTCTGAAATCTATCAAGCTATTATTAACTATGAATTGCATTTAAGAGTTTATAAAAATGCTATTCAATGGGCGAATTTACCTTATGGAATGCACACAGTAGGTTCATCTATGGCAGTGAGAGTTTTAAACTATTGCCAACAAGGAGGAATGAATAAACGAAAAGCAGGTGAAGACTTTTATTTTTTACAGAAATTTATTCAAAACACTAAATTTGAGGAGATTAATTCTACTACAGTCTTACCTTCTCCACGCATTTCTGATAGAGTTCCTTTTGGAACTGGTAAGGCTATAGGTGAAATAATTGAAAGGCATCAAAGTAATTTCTACACTTATTCTTTAAGATCATTCCAATTATTGAAGGAATTATCAAATTCAGTTTCCCTTTTATACGATGAAATAGAATTGATTAAAAATTTAAATCCTATTTTATTAAATTTTTACGGAACAGATGTTTGGGTACGAAAATTGGAAGAAATAAAAAGAGAATCAGCTTCTAAGTTAACTTTTATAAAACGATTTTATCAATGGTTTGATGCCTTTCAATTATTGAAATTTGTTCATTATGCTAGAGATAACTATTACCCCAATGAAAAAATTGATGAAGTAGCATCAGAATTATTAAATAGAAGTAATAGAGCAATAAATGTAAATTCAACCAAAGATTTACTGCTTTTATATAGAGAAATTGATAAAAACTCTAATTTTGATAAGCTTTCCTTAGTTGATTAAAGCTATTAAAGAATTTCCCATCAACAATATAACAACCAGCTTCTAACATTTTAAAAATCTCTTCAGCTCGCGCAGGATTGTAATTTTTAGATGTTTTGTAGGATTTTATAGCATCATCACCTTCATTTAAAGCTATATCTGCACTTTCTTTTTTAGTAAAATCTAAAGAACTAGATGCATCAATATCTAAACCAATCAATATAATTTTATCTTTCTTACAGCGAAATAATTTTAAACTTTTCTCTGAACGATATTCTAAATATTCGATATTTTCTATAGCTTTTTCTACTACAACATCGCTGAATAACCCTACAATTTCTAATGCATTGTCTGCGTTTTCCTTGTTGATTCTCAACCACTCATCATTATCGATGCCATTGGCTATTAAAAATTGAACAAAGTCTTTTTCTAAGAGTTTGAGTTCTTCGTCTGTTAGGTATCTATATTTCATAATTGGTGAAGCCAAGATATAAAAAAATAATGAACGATAAAATCAATCTAACTTTTTTTCAAATTCTTTAATTATTAGTCGAATACTATCTGAAATTGGAGTTGATTTTTTTTCTTTAGGATCAAAATTGACTAAAGTAACTAGACTTTTAGCTGAAATTGTTTCCTTTTTATCCCTTTCAGAACATATAAGTGTTTCAAAAAGGAAACTACTGTTGCCAATTTTTTTAATTCTAGTATATACATTTACAATACTCCCAAATAGAATAGGAGCAACGTAATCAATTTCCACTCTTGCCACCAATACATTCAAATCTTGCACACTATGATAGGTATTTAGTACTTCTCTTACATAATTTATTCTACCTTCCTCCAAATAATTTAAATAACGTGCATTATTAACGTGATTCAATGCATCAATGTCCATAAAACGCACAGGAAATGATATTTTATGACTAAAGTCTTCTAATTGAATATTATTCATGGTTCTGTATTAATTTAAAGATATCTCTATAAGCTTCAATAACTCTTATTTCCAAATCATTTATTTTTTCAAATTTTAATGGAATAGCGATTTTAATATAAGGTATTTTTTTTAAGTTTTTTAATTCGTCTAATTTATGATAGTTTTCTGTGTCAAGATCATGTTCCCATTCATCACCATCAATTGCAAAGCGATAATTATTGCGGCAAAGATGTTGATTAGTAGAAATTTGCTTTAAAATTCCTTTTAAATTATCATTTTTTAGGTGAAGAAATAATGTAAATCCTTTTCCCCACCAAAATAACAAACGAAAAGAAAAAATGTTGGTTTGCTCAAACTGCTTTGGAAAATCAAGCATTAAAAAGGGTAGATTTTTTAAATTTTCACCCTTAGAAATTTTTGAAGAAGTTTTAATAGGTGCAAAAGATACTTTTTGGCTCAGAATAGGGTAGATCGATTTCATTTCAGTTTCAATTTCTGAAAATGCTTGCATTATTTTATTAGTGATGCTTATTTTCAAACTAAAAAAGTCTGTATGTTGAATGAAGTTCTCTTCTTTATTGCTTAAGATCAACCTATATTGGTTTTAGAAATAATTATTGTTTGAAATGTACTAATTTATAATTTTTGACCCTAAATTCGCTACCTTTAATTACTAATACAAATCTATTCATGTCAAAATTAACGTATAAAATTGTAAAGAAAGGTCTCTTTGAAAGTATTGAAAAATTTGAGAATCGTTTGAATGAATTGGCCACTGAAGGTTGGATTGCAGTATCCATTAGTAGTGAGCATAATAATTCAGTAGTAGTTTTGATGAAAAAAGAACGCTAAAAAAAATGCTCCATCTAATTAAAAATGGAGCATTTATATAGTTTATGTAGTATTTATTTAATTGAAACAACTTCAATATCAAATACTAAATCTTTTCCTGCTAAAGGATGATTCGCATCCAATTTAATATGATCTTCAGCTACTTCAACAATTGTAACTGGCATTTGTGTGCCATCTTGCTGACCTGCTGAAAGCGTCATACCAATTTCTGGCTTAATTTCAGCTGGTAACTGCGTTTTAGGCACTTCCATTACCATGTCCTCTCTTGGCTCACCGTATGCTTCCGCACAAGGAATGTTTGCTACTGTTGATTGACCTGCAGCCAAACCTATTACCGCCTTGTCAAAACCTTTTATCAATTGTCCTGAACCTACTGTAAATTCCAATGGTTCTCTTTCTCTTGAGCTATCGAATACAGTTTCATCAGTTAATTTTCCTGTGTAATGTACCTGAATGGTATCTCCGTCTTTTACTTGTGACATAAATCTTGTTTTAATTCAAAAAATAATTATTTGAGCGTAAAATGATAAAATCTTGCGATAAACTATTCATTTTGTGCTCAATTTTGTGCAAATTTACTTTAAATTTAATTTCTTGCAAAAATTGGCGAGGCTTTTAAATCTTAAATTATTATAAACGCTCTTGATAATGAACTTTAATTCTATCATTTCATCCGCTCAGAAATCAAAATTTGGTTTATGGAAATTCAATTTCCTATTACACCGAATGATCCCTTTTAATAAACCCCACCAATTGAAAGTATGGACCATAGAATCGAATAAAGTAGTGGTGAAAATACCTTATTTCAAAAAGAATCTAAATCATATTAAAGGTTTGCATGCTTGTGTTTTAGCAACTGCTGCTGAATATTCTTCAGGTTTATTGTTGCTTTCACGTTTAGGGTTTAAAGATTATCGTATTATTATGGAAAGTATGGACTTAAAATACCTGTATCAAGGTAAAATGGAAGCATTCGCTACTTATGAAATCACTGATAAGGAAATTAATGAAAAAATTATAGATCCTTTAAAAACAGAGGGTTCAGTGTATTTTCAATGCATAATTTCAGTGAAAGATAAAAAAGGGAACGAATTATGCAGTGCAAAGACGAATTGGCAAATAAAGTCATGGAATAAAGTAAAAACAAAAATTCAATAATTATGAAAAATTTAATTTTATCAATTACCTTTTTATTAGTTGCTAGCTTTAGTATGCAAGCACAAAATGAAACTTTGCAAAAACAAGCAGGTCTAAAAAAGGACAAAAAGAAAACAGAAGCTGCTCAACCGGCTCTGCAAGAAGATGAAGTAGAATCATCTGAAATGGCAGCACCTGCTGTACAAATGAGTGAAGAAAAAGAAGCTCAAATAAAAAGCCCAAGAAAAATGATCTCTACTACTTCGGGTGGAAATACTATTACAGTTAATTATGGTGCTCCTTCAGTTAGGGGAAGAACTATTTGGGGTGATTTAGTTCCTTATAACGAAGTATGGAGAACAGGAGCAAACGAGGCAACTACTATTGAATTTGACAAAGATGTTGTTATTGAAGGAAATAAAGTGAGCGCAGGGAAATATTCATTATTTACAATTCCATCTGAAAACGAATGGACGATTATATTGAATAAAGTTTCTAAGCAGTGGGGAGCTTATAAATATGACAAAAGTAAAGATGAAGTGAAGTTTAATGTAAATTCTAAGCAATTGACTGAGAAGCAAGAACAAATGGAGTTTGAGTTTGGTACAGATACTTTAACACTCAAGTGGGATTATATAGAAGTGCCTATGTCTATTAAATTTAAATAAATTATATCCTATTTATTCAATTAAAAGTCGCAATTACTTGCGACTTTTTTTTGTCTTAAAAAATCTAAACAATCATAAGAATACGTTGTTTAAATAGTAATTTTAAAGCCTATGATTGGATTTAGTTTTAGTGAGTTTAATGCCGAAGAAGATCAACAAACACCATTTGAGCGTTTGCTGAAGCTTTTTTTGGAACTGATGACTTATACTGCCGGTGATGTGGAGGAGACTTTCGATTGGATGAAGCAATTGGATAAAGAGCATCATATTACAGATGAGGATTATACCTTAGATGATTTTAGAAAAGATTTAGAGAAGAAAAGCATGCTTCGAACAGATCCTAAAGATTCAAAATCTAAAATTACCTCCAAAACGGAACAAATGATTCGAAAAAGAGCCTTGGATCAGATTTTTGGAAAGCTTAAAAAAGGAACTACTGGCAATCACCCAACTTCTTTTATTGGAAAAGGAGAGGAGATGACAGAAGATACACGACCATTTCAATTTGGTGATGCTTATGAAAACATCAACTTCACAGAATCATTTAGAAATGCACAGATTAATCATGGGATAGAACAATTTCAGCTAACTCAGGATGATTTAGAAATTCAAGAAAGCAAACATAAAACACAATTAGCAACAGTGTTAATGATTGATATTTCCCATTCTATGATATTGTATGGAGAAGATAGAATTACTCCTGCTAAAAAAGTTGCCATGGCATTAGCTGAATTTATTACTACAAGATACCCTAAAGATACATTAGACATAGTAGTTTTTGGTAACGATGCTTGGCAAGTACAAATTAAAGATTTGCCTTATTTAACTGTTGGTCCTTATCACACCAATACTGTTGCAGGTTTAGAATTAGCTATGGATTTATTGAGAAGAAAAAAGAGTGCCAACAAGCAAATTTTAATGATTACAGATGGTAAACCTACCTGTATCATTGAAAATGGAAAATATTACCAAAACAGTTGGGGACAAGATCCCAAAATATTAAATAAAACGATCAATTTAGGCGCTCAATGCCGAAAATTGAAAATTCCTATCACTACATTTATGATTGCTGAAGATCCTTATTTGCAAAAGTTTGTAGAACAGTTTACTGAAGCCAATAATGGCAAAGCTTTCTATTCAGGTTTAGATGGATTGGGAAGTTTTGTATTTGCAGATTATGAACGAAATAAAAAAAGAAATATATGAGCAAATTCCTAGATATAAAAACATTAGGAGAATTAAAAAAATCTAATTATCAAAGTAAAACTGTTAAAGAGGAGTTGAGATACAACCTAATAGAAGCTTTGAAAAAGAAAACGCCTGTTTTTCAACAAATCCATGGCTATGAAGATACAGTTATACCAAGTTTAGAAAGAGCTATTTTGGCAAAACACAATATTAATTTATTGGGATTAAGAGGTCAAGCAAAAACTAAAATTGCCCGTTTGATGGTCAATTTATTGGATGAATATATGCCAATAATAAAAGGTTCTGAAATCAATGATGATCCTTATCATCCTATTTCATTTTATGCGAAAAGTTTAATTTCCGAAAAAGGGGATGATACACCTATTTCTTGGGTGCATAGAAATGATAGATACACCGAAAAGTTAGCCACTCCTGATGTTTCTATAGCAGATTTAATTGGAGATGTTGATCCTATAAAAGCTGCTAACTTAAAGTTGGATTATTCGGATGAACGTGTGATTCATTTTGGATTAATTGCCAGAGCAAACAGAGGCATTTTTGTAATTAACGAATTGCCCGATCTTCAAGCAAGGATTCAAGTAGCCTTATTTAATATATTGCAAGAAGGAGATATACAAATAAGAGGTTTCAAAATTCGTTTACCTTTAGATTTGCAATTTGTTTTCACTGCCAATCCAGAAGATTATACCAATAGAGGTGCTATTATTACTCCTTTAAAAGATAGAATTCAAAGTCAGATATTGACGCATTATCCTAAAAATATCGCTTTAGCAAAAGAGATTACTCAGCAAGAAGTAAAAGTGGCTGATGAGCAAAATAAAAATATTGAAGTAAGTGAATTGCTGAAAGATTTAATAGAGCAAATTGCATTTGAAGCCAGAATAAGTGAATACGTAGATGCTAAAAGTGGTGTTTCTGCGCGTTTGACCATAGCTGCTTATGAAAATATGATCAGTTCTGCTGAACGAAGAAGTATATTAAACAATGAGAAGAAAGCCGTTGCTCGAATTTCTGACTTATTAAACGTAATACCTGCTATAGTTGGTAAAATAGAGATGGTTTACGAAGGCGAGCAAGAAGGAGCCGTAAATGTGGCTTATGCTATTGTACAAGCAGCTATCAGAACATTAGCACCAAATTACTTTCCTGAATTGCTTGATTTAAAAAAGAACAAGACAGAAGAAGCTCAAAAATACAATGTTGTTATCAATTCTTTTGCTAATAATGTGGTGGATATTGAATCAGATTATACTGAAAAAGTATATCGAGAGGAATTGGATAATATCAACGGAATGAATGATTTAATTGATAGAAAATTTAAAGATAAATCCTTAGAAGAAAGATATCTCTTAAAAGAGTTTTTATTGCATTCATTAACTGAATACTCACTTTTAGGAAGAAAACGAATAGAAAATAAGTTGCGATTTAATGATTTGTTCCAATCTATGCTGTATTCCAATGATAATGATAGAGAAGATAATTTTTAAATATCATCAATATAGTAGATATTTGCAATATAAATCAAATCAAATCAAATCAAATCAAATAAAGATGATAAAGAAACTGTCAATAATCGTATTAATTGCAATTTCATTTGCTGCATGTAAAAAAGAGGATAATAAGGAAACTGTCTTATTGTTTTCGCCCAATGACGATAAAGAGTTAGGAGCTCAGTTAAAAGCTGAGATTTTTGCCAATCCACAAGATTATCCTTTGTTGGATTCTGTGCAATATAAAAGTGCTTATGAATACATCCGTGGTTTGAAAGATAAAATTTTAAATTCTGGCGAAATTGGATATAAAGATGAGTTTGCTTGGGAAGTGTATATTATTAAGGATGATAATACTTTAAATGCTTTTGCATCACCTGGAGGATATATTTTCTTTTATACAGGTTTAATAAAGTATTTGGACAAGGAAGATGACTTGATGGGAGTAATGGGTCATGAAATGGCGCATGCAGACAGAAGACACTCTGTAAAACAATTACAAAAACAATATGGGATTAGTATATTATTGGGCATTTTATTAGGAGATAATTCTAGTCAATTAACCCAAATTTTAGCACAGGTTGCTAGTAAGGGTGCAGTTTTAGCATTTAGTAGAGATGCTGAAACAGAAGCAGATGAATATTCAGTAGAATATCTTGCAAAAACTCCTTACAGATGTGATGGAGCTAAAACTTTTTTTCAAAGGTTAACCAATAGTGGAGCTACTACGCCTCCAGTTTTTATGAGCACGCATCCAAACCCTACTGATAGAGTTTCCAATATTACTACCAAAGCTTTAGAATTAGGTTGTGACACTACTTATTTTGATCCTAGCACCTACCAATCTTTTGTGAACTCTTTACCGTAAATAAAAGAGAATTTAAAAATTGAAAATGATGAAAAAGTTAAATATGATGGCATTTTTTGCAGTAATTGCTATTGCTGCATGTTCTAATGCAAATACAACAAACGAAAATGAAGAAATAAAAGAAGAAGAAACACCGATAGAAGTAACAAAGAATCCTAAGCAATTAAATGGTTTTAACAAGGCTTATTTTGCATCTGGTTGTTTTTGGTGTGTTGAAGCTGTGTATGAAGAAGTGAAGGGAGTAGAGGAAGCAGTTTCTGGTTATGCAGGTGGCACTGAGAAAAATCCAACTTATGAGATGGTAGGTTCAGGAAAAACTTCTCATGCAGAGTCTGTAATGGTTTATTACGATTCATCTAAAGTGGATTTTCCTACTTTGGTAAAAGTGTTTTTTGGTTCACAAGATCCAACTACTTTAAATCGTCAAGGACCTGATAGAGGTACACAATATAGATCAATAGCATTCTATCAAAATGATGTAGAAAAGAAAATTATTGAAGATTATATTCAAAAATTAGAGGCTGAAAAGGTTTATGGCAGTCCAATAGTGACTGAAGTTACTCCTTATACAACCTTTTATAAGGCAGAAGATTATCATCAAAATTACGAAAAAAATAACCAAAATAATCCTTATATACAAAATGTTTCTATACCAAGATTGAATCGTTTCGAAGAAAAATTTCCTGAACTTTTGAAGTAAAATTTTCAATGGATAATAAGATATATCTAATTATTGTTTTAAATTGCATCCATTAAATAGATAATTATGACAATTAAAGCGAAGAAAATTACATTGAATATCATCACGGTATTGTTGTTAATTGTCTTTATTGTTGCAGGTTTTGCAAAAATGATGCGCACAGATATGATGGTAGAAAATTTTGAACATTATAAAATTCCTATTGGATTAATGTTACTTTTAGGTTTTCTTGAGTTGTCAGCAGCTATTAGTTTACTAATTCCCAAGTTGAGAATATATGCTGCTGTTGGGCTTTCTGTTATTATGGCAGGAGCTATAATAGTTCACATCTATCACAATGAAATGGAGCAATTAACCTTACCCTTAATATTGTTTGTTCTGACCATAGTTTTTATAATATTAAGGAAGCATCTAAATGAACATTCAAAGAAGCGTAAATCATAACTTACTGATAATATTGATTAAGGAATAGTTTTTGAGCTTTATTGAATATTAATTACTTAAAATTCAATAGATATGTTACAAGAATCCAGATCCAATAAGAAATTTGATGACTTAATTCTTTCCGCTTTAAAAAGAGTAGAAGCCAAAGGTTATGATGAAGTTAAATCAGTCGCTGAAGGTTATGAAAATCCTTTTCATTATCAATTAAAGGATTCAGAAGTTCAATATATACCAGATATTACTGCTCAAAATACCAGAGGGAAGTTTTATTTTGAAATTGCCCAACGAACAGACGATGTGAGTCATATTGTCAGCAAATGGAAACTTTTATCTACTATGGCAAAAATGAAAAATGGAAGTTTAACTATTTTAGTTCCATTTGGTCAGAATAGATTTGCTGAATCTATTATAAATGATCATGATATTGATGCTAAATTGGTTAAATTAAATTAGACCTTAATTTTTCTTTGCAGACAAACCATTTTTATAGCTGTTATTGCAGCTTCATCACCTTTATTACCTAATTTACCACCGCTTCTGTCAATACTTTGTTGTTCAGTATTGTCGGTTAATACACCAAAAATAACAGCTTTATTATATTTTAAACCCACTTCCATAATTCCTTGAGTTAATCCTTGGCAAACAAAATCAAAATGTTTCGTTTGACCTTGGATAACGCAACCTAAACAAATAACTGCATCAACGTGGAGTTGGTCTAAAAGAAATTGTGCTCCAAGAGGAAGTTCAAATGAACCTGGTACTTTGTAAATATAAATATTTTCCTCTTTGGCATTACACTTTAAAAGGGTTTCCTTAGCGCCTTTTAAAAGTCCTGATGTAATCTTCTCATTCCACTCAGAAACAACAATTCCGAATCGCATATCTTGCGCATTCGGAATTGTATTTATATCGTAACCTGACAAATTGGTTGTAGCCATAATAAAATCCTAGTTTATATATGTTTCGGCTCTAGCAATGTATTTTTCTATTTCAGTGCCTTCAGAAGTATTTTTGTAATCTTTCTTGATTCTTTTGTAAGCAGTTAACGCTTTATCAAATTTACCTAATTCTTCATAAGCTAAACCTGCTTTCATTAAATAAATAGGAGCAGTGAATTCATTTTCATTTCTATCAGCAGCTTTACTATAAAAACTTGCTGCTTTATCTTTATCACCTAATTCCATATAAGCATCACCTTGAGCACCTAATGCAATGCAGCTAATAATTTGATCATCACTACTGAAATCTTCCAATGCTTCAATAGCTGGTTCAAACTGACCGCTTCTTAAATAAGCAATTCCTAAATAATAAGAAGCTAAATTTCCTGCTTTGGTACCACTATATTTATCTTCTATTTCTAAAAACCCATAATTAGCACCATCTCCATAAATAGCCTTGTTTAATGAGTCTTGAGCAAAATATTGCTCAGCTGTAAACATCAATTCTTTGGCTTCTTGCTCATTTGGCTTTGCTATAAAGTTTTCATAGGCAAAATATCCTGCGATAACTACAACAATACCAACAATAACTCCAATAATTACTTTTTTGTTATCCTCAATGAAAAATTCAGTTTTACCATAAACTTCTTCAACATCTACAAATAGTTCTTCTTCTTGGTTTTTCTTATTTGACATAATTCTTACATTTATAAGGCTGCAAAAATAAGTTTTTTTTACAATCAACAAATTATTTATTCGCTTGTTTCAAAAGTTGATTGCGTAAATTTGCAAAGAATTAGAAAAAATATGTTTTTAAGGAATTTATCTATCATCAATTTTAAGAATTATAAGGAGGCAAAACTTGACTTGCATGAAAATGTAAATTGCTTTGTAGGCGGTAATGGGGGCGGAAAAACCAATTTATTGGATGCTATTTTTTATCTTTCATTTAGTAAGAGTTATTTCAATCCGGCTGACTCTCAAATAATTTTTCATGAAGCACCATTTATGGTCGTTCAAGGCGATTTTTACCGTTTGGAAAGCAACGAAAGTATCTATTGTGGTGTAAAAAGAGGACAAAAAAAGCAATTTAAACGCAATAAAAAGGAGTACGATCGCATTTCTGACCATATTGGATTACTTCCTTTGGTGATGATTTCTCCCTCAGATTCATCTCTAATTTTAGATGGAAGTGATGTGCGAAGAAGATTTTTAGATTTGATAATTTCACAATATGATCGATTGTATTTGGAGCATTTGATACAATACAATAAAGCTTTGGCACAGAGAAATAGATTGCTAAAGAAATTTGCTGAAATACGTTCATTTGAGGAAGAAAGTCTTGAATTATGGGATATACAACTAATACAGCATGGCAAAAAAGTACATGAAGCTCGAATTGAATTCATTGAAAATTTTATTCCCATCTTTCAAAAATATTATACTTTTATATCAGAAAGTAGGGATGTGGTTGGTTTAGATTATATTTCTCAATTGAATACCCATAATTTTCAGGAAGAATTAATAGAAGCGAGACAAAAAGATAGAAGAGCAACCTACAGTACAGTTGGTGTGCATAAAGATGATTTAGAATTTACTATTGATGATTTCCCAATTAAGAAATTTGGCTCTCAAGGTCAGCAAAAAACTTATTTGCTTGCACTTAAATTGGCTCAAGCTGAATACATTCAAATGATTACAAACATTCCGCCTATTTTGTTATTGGATGATATTTATGATAAATTAGATGATAAAAGGGTTTCAAAGTTGATGGAAATAGTGGGAAGTAATGATTTTGGTCAGATTTTTATTACTGATACACACGAGCAAAGATTGGTCGAAATTTTTAAGGAATTAGATATAGAATGTAGTACCTTCGTGGTAAATAATGGAGAAGTAAATGGCGTATAAAAATCAAACACCCATTAAAGAATTGGTAGATAAGATGCTAAGGGCTTATGGATTAGAAGATAAGATGAATGAAGTGGAGCTAATAAGTTCATGGGAAAAATTAGTGGGAAAAATGATAGCCAAACATACTTCCGAAATATATTTTAAAAAGAAAGTATTGCATCTTAAAATGGACTCTTCAGCTTTAAAACAAGAGTTGACTATGGCAAAATCTAAACTCATTGAAAAACTGAATGGAGATTTAGGAAAGCAAATAGTATATGATATTGTAATAAAGTAGAAAAACTTGATAGATAAAACAAAATCTAAAATTGCTAATTTATTGCTTAAGAATAAATTAGCAAAAGTTAAAAGAAAAATAAAGTCTTTTGGCTTGAATAATGCCAAACAAGTTGGCATTATTTACCATTTTAACTCAGCACTGCAAGATGAAGAGGTTCGTTCCTTTGCACGTTTTCTAAAAGAAGAACGAATCAATGTAGAGACCTTATGTTATATAAGCTCTAAAGAGCAAATAGATAAAGTTAAAAGTGAGTTAACTTATAAATATTTCAATAAGAAAGAATTGAATTGGTTGCAATTACCTCAAAAAAAGGATTGTTTACGATTTATCAGTAAAGAATTTGATATTTTAATTGATTTAAGCACCAAAACTTATTTGCCAATAAAATATATTACCTCTTTATCTAAAGCCCATTTTAAAGTAGGGGAGTCATCTGCATATAAAACTGAGCAATGCGATTTAACGATTGACATCAGCAAAAACAAAACTCAAACATATCTGATTGAACAAGTGAAACACTATTTAAGCTTGATCCATTGAATCAATTTTTAGTAGTCCTAAAAAATAAAACGATGATGCAGGAATATTTAATATTGTAAAAAAATAGCTCATGAAAAGAAAATTCTCAGGAACTGGCGTAGCCATTGTTACTCCATTTAATAAAGATTATAGTGTAAATTACAAAGGTTTAGATAGATTAGTAAACCATATTATAGATGGTGGAATAGATTATATAGTAGTCTTGGGAACTACAGGAGAATCTGTGACATTGACCAACGAGGAGAAAATTAAAGTTGTTGCCCAAGTGATTCAATCTAATAACAATAGAAAACCAATTGTTATTGGTATTGGAGGAAATAATACGCAAGAGCTGAATTGATACTATTAAAGCAACCAATTTTGAAGGAATTGATGCTATTTTGTCTGCAAGCCCTGCTTATAATAAGCCTACACAAGAAGGTATATACCAGCATTATAAAGCGTTGGCTAAAGTTACTCCTTTGCCTATTATTTTATATAATGTACCAGGAAGAACTGCTAGTAATATGACAGCTGCTACTACCATTCGATTGGCGAATGATTTTAAGAATATTATTGGTATCAAAGAAGCTTCTGGAAACTTAGAGCAGGCAATGGCAATTAAGATGGGTATGCCTAAAGATTTCTACTTAATTTCAGGTGATGATCCATTGGCTTTGCCATTTATTGCAATAGGAGGAGAGGGTGTTATTTCTGTAGTAGCCAATGCACTACCCAAACAATTTTCATCTATGATTAATTTAGCTCTCGAAAACGATGCTTTTGGAGCTCAAGAAAATCATTATAAAGTGCTAAAAACTATTGGGATGCTATTTGCCGAAGGAAATCCAGGAGGAGTAAAAGCTGCTTTACAAATTCTGAATGTTTGTGGCGATGCTGTTCGTTTGCCTTTATGGCCAATTAGTGAGCTACTGTATAATGAGTTGAGTAAGGAAATGAAGAAGATAAGAGATTAGACTTTAGTCCGATAGCTATCAGAATTGTTGCAGCTAGAGCAGCATATCAATTTCGTATCTCTTATCCTTCACTTATTTCTTCATAAGTCTAATAAAATGAAGGCTTCAAAGGCTGAAAAGCTATTTCATATTTTAACAATGGAAGAACTGATCTCAGATTACTTACAGAAATTGGATTGACATTATTCGGGTTAGTAGAACTGACTTACGGTTATAGCTTTCCACTTTCAAAATTTGAATCCGATTAAATTGGAAGAAACAGAATCACATTATCTATAAATTCATACCGAAATGTCTTCGAAAATTTATAATAAAAACATATGCTAATATTACATTGAAAAGAGACCATGCCTGTCGTCAGGCACGAATTTATAAAATCGTCAAGTGATTTTGCTAATTAATAATCCCAAAGTCTCAGGAGCAAAGTTTATCTTTGCCTAAAGCCCAACGCTTTTTACATTAAGGGTATGCGTCATGCTTGGACGACATAAAATCATAAAACTGCCAAATATCAATTCACTTGGATAATGCAAAATAATATTCGTAGAAATATTGAAAGTAAAATAAATCAAAAACTGACGGATGCAGAATTTGAAAAACTAAGTAACTGGTTTATTCCAATACAACTAGAGAGTAAAGTGCAATTTGTAAAAGAAGGACAAGTTTGCCGAAATTTATATTTTGTTGATGTAGGTGCTACTCACACATTTATAATTGACAAAAAAGGTGAAACTCATACCCTGCAATTTGGTTTTGAAGGTTATTGGATTGGAGATATGTATAGCTTTTTTAGTGGCAATCATGCTATATTTAATGTAGAGACATTAGAGGCTACAAATATGTTTGTAATGACACATGCCAACTTTGAGAAGGCTTGTGAGCAAATCTCAAAGTTTGAAATATTTTTTAGAATACTTATTCAAAACGGGTATTTGAGTTCTCTGCAAAGAATAGCCAAAAGTTTTAGTGAAGATGCTGAACAACGATATTTATCTATCATAAAAAATCATCCCGACCTTCTACAAAGAGTTCCTCAATATCTTGTAGCTTCTTACTTAGGTATTAAACCACAATCATTAAGTCGTATTCGACAGAATCTTGTAAAGAAAAAGTAATATGAATACGTTCTTAACCTATGTGAACGAAAAGCCATTTCATAAGCTCTAACTTTGAATCATCAATTAATAGTGATTGTTATTCAAAATTAATAATTCAATGAAACGATTACAATGTTTAAAAACTCTGGCTTCAAGTTCACTTATTGGAGAAAGTATAAAACTTGAAACTTTTGAAAAAATTAGCAGTAGTTTTTCGAATAGTAAAAAAACACCATTAATATTTATTGGACATGGACACCCAATCAATGCGTTGCTCGATAATGACTTTACGCAACATCTCAGAAAAATTGGAACAAGTATCGAAAAGCCTAACGCCATTATGATAATTTCAGCACATTGGACTACTAAAGGCACTTTTGTTTCTGTTAATCCAAAACCAAAAGCTATTTATGATTTCGGTAGAATTGATGACCGCTTACTACAAATTAAATATGAACCCAAGGGGCATCCACAACTTGCAAAACAAGTTATTGAGACAGCTCCTAATTTTCAAATAAAAGAAGACCATTCAATGGGTCTTGACCATGGCGCTTGGATTGTTTTAAAACATTTATACCCGAATGCAGATGTTCCGGTTTTTGAAATGAGCATTGATGAATCACAACCATCAAGCTATCATTTTGAACTAGCTAATTCCTTAAAAAAAATGAGAGTAAAAGGTGTGCTTATTATTGCAAGCGGAAACATAGTTCATAATCTTAAGATGATAGATTGGAATAACATAAATGCTAAACCTTTAGATTGGGCTATTGAATTTGATGAATTTGTGAAATCAAAACTAAACAACCAAGATTTTAAAGCACTTGTAAATTATGAGCAACTGGGAAGTTTGTTTCAGTATTCACACCCAACAAACGAACATTACCTGCCGATGCTATACACACTTGGTTTAGCTGACAAAACAGAAGTAGTAAAATATCTATTTGAAGGTTTTCAATTTGGCAGTGCAAGTATGAGATGCTTTCAAATATCCTAAACAGTTAATATCTTGTGGAAGGAATAGGATGAACCCATATCAGTGACTACAAGTAATTGGCGGTTCATAGATTAAAATAAACCTTTTTGTATTTTTGGATTCAACTAATAAATGCAACTTTTTAAACATCCTTAAGCCATCAATTCAGTTCGCTTATTTTCTATTTTATCACTTTCTAAATATTCATCGTACGTCATCAACATATCAATAGCTCCATTCGGTGTTAACTCTACAACTCTATTGGCTACAGTCTGAGTAAATTCGTGGTCATGTGATGTAAATAGAATAGTACCAGGAAATTCACTCAATGAGTTGTTCAAAGCGGTAATTGATTCCAAGTCTAAATGGTTTGTTGGTTCATCTAAAATTAACAAATTAGCACCTTGTAGCATCATTCTAGACAACATACAACGTACTTTTTCTCCTCCTGAAAGTACATTTACTTTTTTAAAGGATTCTTCACCTGAAAATAACATTTTCCCTAAAAAACCACGGATATATACTTCGTCTTTTTCCTCAGAATATTGTCTTAACCAATCTACCAAATTATCATTACCTTCAAAAAACTCAGAATTATCATTTGGCAAATAGGCAGTTGTAATCGTCTGACCGAAAGAAAATTCACCAGAGTCAGGTTTTTCAACACCATCAATTATTTCGAACAATTTAGTAACTGCGATTCCATCATTACTTAAAAAAGCAATTTTATCACCTTTGGTTACATTCAAATTCAAATCTTTGAAGATAAATTCTCCATTGATTTTTTTAGATAAATTGGTGATGTTCAACAATTGATTCCCTGCTTCACGTTTTTGATCAAAAATAATAGCTGGATACCTTCTAGTAGATGCTGTTATTTCATCTACATTAATTTTATCTAATAATTTCTTTCTACTTGTTGCTTGTTTAGATTTAGAAGCATTCGCACTAAATCGTGCAATAAATTCTTGTAGTTCCTTTTTCTTTTCTTCAGCCTTTTTGTTTTGATTCGATTTTTGTCTTAAAGCTAATTGACTAGTATGGTACCAAAAAGAATAGTTTCCAGTAAATAAACTCACTTTTTTAAAGTCAATATCCACAATGTTAGTACACACAGTATCTAAAAAGTGTCTATCGTGAGAAACTACGATTACTGTATTTTTAAAATCTAATAAGAAGTCTTCTAACCAGGATATAGTTTTAATATCCAAATCGTTGGTAGGTTCATCCAAAATCAAAATATCAGGATTGCCAAATAATGCTTGCGCTAATAAAACTCTTACTTTTTGAATTCCTGAAAGCTCATCTATAGTTTTATAATGTTCAGATTCATCAATTCCTAAGCCACTTAAAAGTGATGCTGCATCACTTTCAGCATTCCATCCATCCATTTCTGCAAATTCGGCTTCCAATTCAGAAGCTTTAATTCCATCCGCATCATTAAAATCAGGTTTAGCGTAAATAGCGTCTTTTTCTTGTATGATGCTCCATAAGGTTTTATGACCCATCATCACAGTATTTAATGCTGTAAATTCATCAAAAGCATTATGATTTTGACTTAAAACTGCCATTCTTTTGCCCGGCTCAATATATATTTTACCTGCATTGGCATCCATTTCACCGGCTAAAATCTTTAGAAATGTAGATTTTCCTGCACCGTTAGCACCTATGATGCCATAACAGTTATTACCTGTAAATTTGATGTTTACTTCATCAAATAGGACTCTTTTACCAAATTGTAGGGAGATGTTTTGTGCTTCTATCATTTTGATTGTATTTTGGGAGCACAAAATTACTTATAAAATCAATAGGAATAAAGATTTCAGTGTTTAATGTAAGGTCATAGAATCTGAAGAATGCTTGGTGATCTATGTATTTTTTAATATGGTCTCTATACTTGATTTAGGCTAATGATTTTATTCTGAATGAAAGTTTGCTTTCTACCCTAACAAAAAAGCATCTTTTAATTTTAAAAAAGGACTTTATTTTTTATTGCGAAACGTTAAGATAAGACCAATCAATAAAACTACTCCACTTATTATAACAGGTGCCCAATTGGCTTTACTTACTGCTATATCAATTCCTAGCAAACTAAAACTTTCTGAATCTTGCATAGCCTGAGCGCCAAATATTAGAGTTCCAATAAGTCCAATGATCAATAAAATAATTCCAACAGCTTTCATAAAATAAAAGTTAATTTTTAAAACTCTAAAGTACACTATTTTTCTATAAAAATAGTGTAGTATTTTCTATTTTCAAGTAGTGGCTATTTTTTTTATCACAAAGTTTACTTTGATTTTCACAAAGTGACCAAATAAAATTTCTTCTTTTTCTGACTTAATATTCTCAGATTTCAACTTTACTTAGCCTTATTCGTTTTTCTCATGAATTAATTTTCATTTTGAATTATATTATCACAAAAAACTACTAAATTCGAATCAAACAGAATAATTATGAATTTTAGAACAAGAAAGTGGGTAAAACCCGAAGATTTAAATCCAAATAATTCGCTATTTGGTGGTCGATTACTTCAATGGATTGATGAAGAAGCGGCACTATATGCTATCATACAATTAGACAATCATAAGGTAGTTACTAAGTTTATTTCTGAAATCAATTTTATAAGTGCTCCTCAACAAGGTGATATTTTAGAAATTGGTATTGAGCCAATTAAATATGGAAATACTTCAGTTACCTTAAGGTGTGAAGTGAGAAATATGGAAACTAGGAAAGAAATTATTTCTATTAATACTATTATCATGGTTAATTTGGGTGAGGATGGAAAGCCTGCACCTCATGGAAAGACTCAAATAGAATTTGTGAAAGATAGATTAGAAAATAAATAAAAAGATAAAGGTCTGTATGGTTAGTTTAGGTTCTAGTTTTAAGAGCTTTTTTTGATTTGCAAAAAAAAGGCCTTAGCTACTACTAAGACCTCTTCGAAATAAAACAATTTAAAAAATCATTAAAACTTCATTGTAATACCTACGTTTAAAATTGCAAGGCCATAGCCTAATTCAGCGAAAGCAGCTACTTTATCATTAAAGTAATATCTACCGCCTAAGTGAAATCCATAAGCTACTCCGCCAACTGAGGCTGGTTGTGGATTAAAAACCCCTGAAGGGCCAGTAACTTCAACTTTTGAATTGGCAATATTATATCCTAACATAAGACCTCCATAAGCATCCAATTTATCAGTGTTGTAAAAATGGTAGCTACCTCTAGCACCAATAATTAAATAAGAATATTTAAAGGTATAAGTAGTAGTTCCAAAGCTGAATTTCTTCTTTAGATCCAGTATAGGCAATTATACCACCTGCACTAATTTTATCTGTAAATCCATGTTCAAAGGATGCTGAAATAGGAGGAAGTGAAGTAGTTCCTGTTTTAAATGCAGAACCTAATCCAATTCCGATATTCAATAAGTTGTCACCTTCATCATACGTTTGTGCTGATGCAGTTAAGCCAAAAGCGATAGCAATTGTAAAAATAATCTTTTTCATAATTTTTAATTTTTATTGGTTATAATTATTTAATGGTTACAGTTTTAGATGTAGTTATTTGATTTGCCAAATAGATATTTTGTGTTGGTTTAAAACGATTAAAAATGATTAATTAATTACAGCAAAAATCTATCATTCATAAAAATTATGAAATAGGGCAATTGACGTATATTTAAAATTCACAATCAATATAGCTTGTAAAAATTTAATTTTTAAGGTTTTTAAATTATCTACCTTTTTTTGTTGAAAAACTCCTTTCGCGAAACTCCCATGACTCTTAAAAGGAGATTACCTTTGATGCTTAGTAAAAGAAAAATTCATGAAAAAAATCATCTTTATATTAATTTTATTAATTTGCTCTTATTCAGTATTTGCTTGGGGTCAATTAGGGCACAGGGTTGTAGGTAAAATAGCCGAAAATCATTTGACACCACAAGCTAAAAAAGCAATGCAAGAGATATTAGGAACTGAAAGTTTGGCGGTGGCTTCTACTTGGATGGACGAAGTTAAAAGTGATGATACTTATGATCACACGCACGTTTGGCATTATACCACCGTTCCTGATGGGAAAACATATGCTGATGCTGAAAAGAATGAAAAAGGAGATGTAGTAATGGCTATTGAAAATATGAAAGTTATTCTTCAATCTAGTTTGAGCTCAGAAAACGAGAAGAAAGAAGCTCTTAAATTTCTAATTCATTTGATTGGCGATATTCACCAACCATTACACGTAGGAAATGGTGAAGATAGAGGAGGAAATGATTATAAAATCAAATGGTTCTACGAATCTTCTAATTTACATCGTATTTGGGATAGTGAAATGATTGATTTTAAACAATTTTCATATACAGAATTGGCAGAAAATATTGATCATATAGATGTGGAAACCATAAAAATACTACAAGCCACCAATGCAGAAGATTGGGCGAATGAGGCAGCAACTATTCGTCCATCTCTATATCCTGATCCCGGATTAGAAAAGTTAAGTTATGAATATGCTTATCAGCATTGGAATTTAATGCAAGAGCAATTATTAAAAGGTGGAATTCGCTTAGCAGGTGTATTGAATGAAATATTTAAGTAGAGTGCCTTAACTCTTTAAAAGAATAGATATTAAAAATGGAAAATCAAAAAATAGAATGTCCTAATTGTCAAACTCAAATTGATGTCAATCAAATATTATCCAAACAATTGGAAGGTGAGTTGAAATCAAAATATGAGCAACAATTAGCTATTGAAAGAAAGAAACAAGAAGATCAAACTCAAAAATTTGAGGAAGAAAAGCGCTTGTTTGAAGAAAAAAAGAAGAAAGAAAATGAACTTTTTAGTGAAAAACTAAATCAAAAAATAAAAGAAGAAAAAGAACTAATTAATACGCAACTTAAAAAGCAATTAGCGGAAGAGAATGCTGATTTGATGAAGTCGATGCAAAAAGAATTGCAAGAGAAATCGGATAAGTTAAGAGAATACAATAAATTGCAAGCTGATTTGGAGCGTTTAAAGCGTGAAAAATTAGAAATGAAGGATGAAATAGAAGCTGCTACTGCTAAACGTTTTAATGAGCAAATAATTACTGAAAAAGAAAAAATAAAACGATCTGAAGAGGAAAGAAATCAGTTAGCTATAAAAGAATTACAGAAACAGCTTGAAGATCAGAAAAAACTGACCGAAGAAATGAAACGCAAGCAGGAGCAAGGCTCTATGCAGCTTCAGGGTGAAGTGCAAGAATTGGCTATTGAAGAATGGTTGATGTCATCTTTCCCTTTGGATACCATTACTGAGGTTAAGAAAGGAGCTAGAGGAGCTGATTGTGTTCAAATTGTAAATACTAGAGCTAAAGCCAATTGTGGAAGTATTTGGTACGAAAGTAAACGTACAAAAGATTTTCAACCTACATGGATTGAGAAATTTAAGAGTGATATGCGCGATAAAGGCGCTGATCTTGGGGTTTTGGTGACTGAAGTAATGCCTGCTGGAATGGATAGAGTTGGACTAAAAGACGGTATTTGGATTTGTACTTTTGAAGAATTTAAAGGTTTGTCGTTAGTATTGCGTGAATCAATTATTCGATTAAATGCCGCTGTAGCTTCTCAAGAAAATAAAGGGGATAAAATGGGAATGCTCTATGATTTTTTAACGAGCAATACCTTTAAAATGCAGATTGAAGCTATAGTTGAAGGCTTTACAACAATGAAGGAGGATTTAGAATCTGAAAAACGTTCTATGCAGCGAATTTGGAAAAGTCGTGAGAAGCAAATTGAAAAAGTGGTGACAAATACCATTGATATGTATGGTTCTATCAAAGGAATAGCCGGAAATGCAATCGGTACAGTTCAAGCCTTAGAATTACCTGGTTCTGATTTGGATGATGAACAAAGTGAGTTGGAGCTGTAATAAAAAAGGCGTCTCGATACAAATCGGTATACCGATTCTCACGAAGCATCGTGACGATGATCTTATAAAAAATCCCTCGATGATCTTTTAAAAATTAATCAATCTACCAACTCAATTCTATCATCTAAAATGTTAATCCTCTTTTGTTTGTACAATAAGCCAATTGCTTTTTTAAAGGTCTTTTTACTCATGGTTAAAACATCTCTAATATCTTCGGGATCAGATTTATCTGAAAGTATAAGTTTGCCACCACTTTCGGCTAAAATGTCTAAAATACGTTGTGCATTGGGTTCTACTTTCTGATAACCTTGTTTTTCTAAAGCAATGTCTAACTTTCCATCTTCACGTACCTTCTTGACAAAAGCTTTCATGCGATTACCTCGTAATAATGGCTCAAAAATTTCATCGTCATACACCAATCCAAAGTGTTTGTTGTTCACAATTACCTGAACTCCTAAGTCATTACCATCTGCAACTAAAATATCAACTTCATCACCTTCATTTAGCTCTGGCTTTTCTATGCTGATATACTTATTGATTTTTGAAGAGGCAGTTAATCTCCCTGTCTGCTCATCTATAAATAGATAACAAATAGCTGTTTGTCCTTCAGTTAAGCGTTTATGTTGTTCTTTTAATGGAATTAATAAATCTTTAGCAACTCCCCATTCTGCAAAAGCACCGTAAGCAGTAACTGAGCTGATCTTAACAGAACCAAATTCATGTAAACACATTTTTGGAGTTAAAGTAGTTGCTATCAATCTATTTTCATTGTCAGCATAAATAAATACCTCCAGCATATCTTCTAAACGCAATGTTAATGGAACATATTTATGTGGTAAAAGAACCGCTTCTCCATTTTCATCTTCTAAATAAATACCCGGTTCTGTATTTCTATCTGCTCTTAACGTATTGTATTTTCCTAACTCAATCATTTGGCTATCTCTATTTTAACTTTTTGTTTTTTGATCTTTTGATCTTTAATTTTGCGAATCAATTGATGAATACTTTCACGTTTTACTGCTGCATAAGAAAAGTGATCTTTTACTGTTATTAAACCTACATCATCTCTTCCTAAGTCTCCTGATCCACTTAAAAATCCTAAAACATCAATTTTATTCACTTTTTCTTTCTTTCCCGCTCCAATGAAAAGTGTTTCCCATTCAGGATCAATAATTTCATCTTTTTTTCTATCTATATCCCAAATAGGAATTTCGTCAATGATATAGTCAGGCATATACTCATCCTCAGACTTTAAAAGCACAATCGTTCCTTTGGCATTCATACGGGCAGTTCTACCATTTCTATGGGTAAACTCTTCCATCTTTTTTGGAATGTGGTAATGAATTATATAATCCAATTGATCAATGTCGATTCCTCTAGCGGCTAAGTCGGTTGCTATTAAAATATTACAGCTTTTATTTCTAAATTTAATTAAAGCAGATTCTCTGTAATTTTGTTCTAGTTTTCCATGAAAAATTTCGGCTATAAATCCTTGAACCATCAAATAGAGTTGGATGCGTTCTAAAGATTCTCTATGGTTGCAAAATATTAAGGTAGAGGCGTTTCCTATATTTCTTAATAAATGATCTAAGGTTTCTAATTTATCTTTGTCAGGAGAAATAACCTTTTTAAAAGTAATATTTTGATTTTGTTGGCCTTGATTGATATAATCTAGCTCTTTATAGTTGTCAAAATTTACAAAGTCGGGAATTTGTATAGCTTGGGTTGCAGAACATAAAATCTTGTTTTTTAGTTTCATACATTGCTCTACGATTACTCGCATATCTTCTTCAAATCCAATTTCTAAGGATTTATCAAATTCATCTAATATTAGAGTTTGAACATTTTGGGCTGCAATTCTTTTGTTTTTAATATGATCTACAATTCTACCTGGTGTACCAATAATCACTTGAGGATTCTCGGAAAGATTTCTTTGTTCAATATCCAAACTATGGCCACCATAACATAAGGTGATATGCACATTGGACTGAAGAGATTTAAAAACATCATTAATCTGAATGGCTAATTCTCGCGAAGGAGTAACGATAATAGCTTGATTTTCTGATTTATCAATTTGTATTTTAGCTATTAAGGGCAATAAAAAAGCCAATGTTTTTCCAGTTCCTGTAGGAGAAAGCAACAACACATTTGCATTTTTTTGAATACTTTCCAAAGCAGCTTTTTGCATGCTATTGAGCTCATCAATGCCTAATATTTTTAATCTATTTTGAATGGCTGCGGATACTTCTTGCATTTTGCAAAGTTAAGGAGTATATAGTTGTATATTTACTTTTCAAATAAATAGATGATTTCAAAATTTAAATGGCTAAAGAACAAGAACATCCTTTAAAGCTAATTGTCAATACTAAAATGCCTTACGGTCGATTTAAGGATAGGTTTTTATGTGATTTGCCCGAACCATATTTAGTTTGGTATCATGCTAAAGGATTTCCAAAAGGCAAATTAGGTGAACTTTTGGCAACGATTTATGAAATTAAACTTAATGGTTTGGAATATTTATTAGAACCTATTAAAAAGATGCGCAAATAAATGGCAAAAAAAGACCTCAAAGAACATTTGTCTCAATTGACTAAAAAGCAGTTGCAAGCTGAATTAATGGATTTATACGACCGCTTTAAAGAAATAAAAACCTTTTATGATTTTTCGTTTAATCCAAAGGAGGATAAGCTATTACAAGATGCTAAAGCAAAGATATATCAAGAATATTTTCCCTTAAGGAGAAAACGTGCTAGAATGCGTCGATCTGTAGCTCAAAAATTAATCAAACACTTTATAACCTTAGAGATGAGTCCTGATTTAATTTCAGATTTAATGCTTTACAATATCGAAATAGCTCAATTGTATCAATCAGAGAATATGGTGAATGTAGCTTCATTTTATAAGAGTATTTATAATTCATTCAAAGAGGCTGTTACCTTTATTATTGAAAAAGGATTGGATCCAAAAACGAACACTTCTCAATTTTATGATAGAGCAGAGAAAATAGTTCAATATTCGAAAATAAATAATTGGGAAAATTACTTTGATATGGAAGATGTTTATTTGATGTTGAAATAAATTTTGCAACTTTCATCTTTCAAAATTCCTAAATACTATGCAAGCATACGATTTAACAAAAAATAATCAATAGAATATTAGACTAAACCTATTTTAAGCCCTAACTTTGTTGCGCCCTTTTTTAAAAAAGGATAGTATATTTTGGTTAAAAATTATAGTAAATTAAGAGGAGATATTTATGCCCACGTCAACTGACGACAACATTGAAAAAGAATCAGGAAAAAAACTTTACGACTATCAGCATGCTGCTATAGAACAAATATTTAACAAGTTTAAATCATTCCCTGAAAACCATAATTTACTTTATCAACTTCCAACAGGAGGAGGTAAAACAGTTATTTTTGCTGAAATAGCCAAACGATATATTGAGGAAACTGGTAAAAAAGTGTTGATTTTAACACATAGAATTGAATTATGTGCTCAAACTTCGAGATTACTTTCAGAAATTGGAGTAAACAATAAAATAATCAATAGTAAAGTTAAAACACTTCCTAATAATAATGATTACAAGTGTTTTGTGGCAATGGTAGAAACACTTAATAACCGTTTGCAAGACCAAGTGATGGATATGCAAAATGTTGGATTAGTGATTATAGATGAAGCACATTACAATTCATTTAGAAAATTATTCGACTATTTTGGTAAAAGTATTGTTCTTGGAGTAACTGCAACCCCTCTAAGTTCCAACATCAAATTACCAATGAAACACTTGTACCACGATTTAATCGTTGGACACTCCATTGAAGAATTGATCAACAAAGGTTTCTTATCTAAAGCTGAAACATACAGCTACGATGTAAGTTTAAGTACCTTAAAAGTTGGGATAAATGGAGATTATACTGTGAAATCTTCTGAATTACTCTATTCTAATTTTACCATGTTAGATAAATTACTTTATGCTTATGAACATAAAGCTAAAAATAAGAAAACTTTAATTTTTAACAATGGTATAAATACCTCAAAGCATGTTTATTACCTTTTTGAAAAAGCCGGTTATAACATTCGTCATTTGGATAACACTCATAAAGAAGAAGAGAGAAGAGATATATTAGAATGGTTTAAGAATACAGACGATGCCATTTTAACTTCAGTAGGAATTTTAACTACTGGATTTGATGAACCTACTATTAAAACGATCATTTTAAATAGAGCCACAAAATCTTTAACCTTATACCATCAAATGATTGGTAGAGGAAGTAGGGTAGTTAACGATAAAAGGAAATTTACTGTTATAGATTTAGGAAATAACGCATTGCGTTTTGGAATGTGGGACGCACCAATCAATTGGCATGACATTTTCAAATCGCCTGATTTCTATTTAGAAAATATCACTTCTGACGATGAAATAGAAAGGAATTTTAAATACGAAATGCCGGAAGAGATAAAAGAGAAGTTTGCAAAAACGAAAGAGCTTGCTATAGACATAGAAGAGGAGTACAGCAAAGCTCAATTATCAGGAAAAAGACCTAAGGCTGTTTTAGAAAAATCATTAGATCAACATATTAATATGTGTTTAGATAATAGTGAAGATATTTACGAAGCCAGAAGTCTTGCTAACTTATTGGAAGAAGATATTGAAAATAGAGCCAAACGATATGCTTATTGTTTGACAAAAAGCACCAAAAATTATATCAAATGGTTGCAAGAGGATTATAAAAGGCAATTAGTTTCTTCTATTACAAGAAAGTATATTCAAATGGAAGCGCAAAAACAATAACCTTATTGGATAAAGAATTTTTTGCTACTGATTTCATTATTATTGTTAATGAAGCGAATAAATATAATCCCTTTGGTTTGATAAATAGGAATTTCTACTTGTTTCATTTCATTGAGGATAATCACTTCAGATAACAATTTACCCTTTAAATTATAGACTTCAATTCGATTACTATTTTTAGGAATATTCTCTATAATTATTTCATTTCGATTGAAATATATCTTACTGTTAATTAATAAGTTGTTATTATTAAGTGAAGTAATTAATGAGGTATTTAATGCCATATTTTGAGCAGTAGTAGCATTACTTCCACTATAAATAATTGAACCGTTTGAGGGGTTATAGACGTAATACTTTGGGGTTCCATTAACAAACCATTGTTTAGTAGAATCAATAAACATAAAGATGTCATTCCAAGAATGAGTGCTTTTCCAAGTACTCAAATTACTACAATTGGGTTGTTGATTGCTGTAGGTCATTGCTGCCCATACTGCAACTTTCGACTTATTATTGGCGGCCCAACTTTGCAAAGCAGGAGCAGCATTAACACAAATGGAGCAATCAAATCCTTCTGAGGCAATAATTAGCGCTTTTCCTGTGGCTAAGGTTGAGCTAATATCTTTCACATTATTATTGCAATCATTAACTGTTGCAGAAGTTGGAACTTGAGCAAAGGAAATAGTTGAAATAAGCAGAAAACAAGCAAGTAAATTTATTTTCATAGTTGGGATTTGAATGTAGTGCTTGTAAATATACGTACGATTATTCATTTAGGTTGTATTATTTAAGACATTTTATCCTTAATAGATTAAAACTTAATATTGCATTTCTAAATATGAAATCCGATTTGAAATTATATATTTTTTCACTCTTTATCATACTTGCCACCCTACTAAAAGCTCAAGAACAAAACCCTTTTCAAGGATATTTACCTATAAGAGAAGTAACCAGTTTAGGCTGGGCATCGGCCATGAATGAAAATGAACCCATTTTATTCGAAGCAAAACCAACAATTTACTATCAACTGTATAATACTTATAATAAAGAGAATATAGAAAGTGGAAATAAAGCAAAACAAGCGTTTTACCTCTATTTTCAATCTCATTTCAGAATGTATCAAAGCCAATCATTGCCTGTGAGAACTCCTTCGTATCGAGGTTATCTTGGATATCAGAGAACTCTTAATTTACCTTTTAATAGTCAATTAACTTTAGCAATTGAGACAGGGCATTACAGCAATGGACAGTCTTTTAGTGCATGGAATGAAGATTATAAGGATGGAACAGCTTTAAGTGATTCTATCTATCAAAGTTTAACTGATGAAAGTGATTTGGCAGCTATTCTCAATAGAAATTCAGGAAACTTTTCTATCAATAACTCAAAAGTAGAAATTCAGTATGTTTTGCCTCAAAAAAATAATCAAAATGGAAAGTTGATGCTGCATAAAATAGGAGCATATTACAATAGAAATCATACTGCATTTGCCATGTTGCTAGATTATAGTAATGGCGAAAGTGATGTTCAATTTGTAGGAAAAAATGAATTTGCGATTAGTTATGAAACTTTTTTTGAAACAGATTTAAGATTTAGGTGGTCTTTAAATCATCAATTTAGTTATTTAACACAGCAGCAAAAATCAATTAATCCATTGAGGTATCAAGCTACATTTAGCATTTATCCAAAAGATTGGGTGACTGGATTTTATTTATCATATGTTTATGGTAGAGATAATTATAATTATAGAATTGTAGACAGTCGCAATCAATTTGCATTAGGTATTCACTTTGACTTTTATAATTTGAAACAATATAGAAGGTAATAGGTATCAAAAATTCATCTATATAGGATATTTCATGAATATCTTTAAATAATCAAAACTAAGACTTACCTTTGCAGCCGTTTGTGGATAGAAGATGAATTCTATTGTCGAACAATAATTTCCTTTCACCAATAGATTTTAAATCTTTTGTGAGCATTTTCTAGCTCACATTTAATTGGTCTAAAGAAATTGAAAATCAATAAAATATATTTAAGTTTATTTATGGCTAAATCGCAGCAAACATACAGCAAAAAAGAAAAAGAAAAGAAACGTTTGAAAAAACGTGATGATAAAGCAAAGAAGAGAGAAGAGCGTAAAGCTAGTTCTGAGGGCGGTGGATTAGAGAATATGATGGCTTATGTGGACGAAAATGGTGTAATTACTGATACTCCACCGGATCCAACTAAGAAAAAGAAAGAAGTAAAAGCGAGTAGTATAGAATTAGGAATACCTAAGAAAAGTGAAGAAGATGAAATGCCAGCTGAAAGAAATGGAAAAGTGAGTTTTTTCAATGATTCTAAAGGTTATGGATTTATCAATGATTTAGATACACAAGAAAAATTCTTTGTACATGCAAATGGATTATTAGAGCCCATTCAAGAAAACGATAAAGTAACTTTTGAGCTAGAAAGAGGTTTAAAAGGAATGAATGCTATAAAAGTAAAAGTAGTAAGTTAATCTACTGATAATAAACATAAAAGCCCAATTTGTAAATTTATAAGTTGGGCTTTTTCTATTTTATTTTTTCTGTATGTTTGATTCTAAAAATTAAACATTGCCTTGTTTTCCAACAGCTAACCCCATAAATAGTTTTATTGAGGCAACTACTACTAAAAGAATAAGAGGAATATTCCAATTATTTGTCATATCGAATATTCTTCCAATTAAAATTGGTCCAATAGCAGCTATTAGGTATCCAATAGATTGTGCCATTCCTGATAATTCAGTAGTGCTTTCGACATCTTTGGATCGAAGAACTATGAATAATAATGCTAGACCGAATGTTCCACCTAATACAAATCCTATTAAAGTAACCCAAAGGGAAACTGATATTTCATTTGGTATAACTAATCCTAAAAGGCCAATAGATTCAATGATGACTAAAAAAATAACTATTCCTCTCTGATCATTTCTCTTACCTGCCAAAAATGGAATAATTAACGAACCCAAAATACCAGTTGCTTGTGACAAAGAAAGCATCCACCCTGAAAATTGTGCATCATAGCCTCTGCTGAGTAAAATGGCAGGCAACCATGCTAATATCACATAAAATGTAAATGATTGTAGACCCATAAAAAAAGCAACTTTCCAAGCTAATGATGATTGGAACATTTTTTTGGTTGCTTTCAAAAAATCACTATTTGAATTAACTCTTTTTAATCGCCACAATTGAGGCAACCATACAAGTAAAGCAATGAAAGCAAGTACGACCCAAACAACCAAAGAACCACGCCAACCAAAATTAAATTCATCGATTAAAGGAATGCTAAAACCTGCAGCCAATGATGCACCTATAGCCATGGTGCTTGAGTAAAAGCTCGTTATTAAACCTGATTGGGAAGAAAAGTTTCGTTTTGTTAGGCTTGGCAATAATACATTTCCAAAAGCTATAGCAATTCCTAAAAATACTGTTCCTAAATAAAGTGCGGGAAGCCAATCGATAGACCTAATTAATATACCAATAATTAAGAGTATAAGTGCTGCGAATAAAGTAAGTCCTATTCCAAAACGTTTGGTAAATAATGGTGCAGTTGTCGATATAATTGCAAAAGCAATTAAAGGTAAGGTAGTTAAAAGTCCTAAGAAAACATTCGACAAACTTGTATCTATACGAATATTTTCTATCAAAGGACCTACGCTTGCAAGTGCAGGCCTAAGATTGATAGCTATAAATAATATGCCTATTAACCTGAGTTCGATTATTATTTAAGAATTCATATTTTCAGAAATTACAATATACAAGGCAGATATTTAGATATATAGCGCCGTGCCTGGCGAGCCTTGGCAGACAGGAGCTATATTCTAAAAATCAAACGCAGTAGATTTTTATTTCTGGGAAAGTTTTAATTTATTCCACCTTTAAACAGTAATCTTCTTCTTAAAATTTCCTTGAAATAGCTTGCTATTTCTTCATTAATTTTAATCGAATCCCACTATTTAAAGGCGTTCTGAATCCTTAAGAATAACCGAACTCAGGTTATTAATAATAGCCTATTCCCTGAATTAGATAAAGTATGATTTGTCATTCAGTAAAAAATTATTTGCTAATTTAAATGGATTATTAGCGCCTATTCATGAAAACGATAAAGTAACTTTTAAGTTAAAAAGAGGTTTAAAAGGAATGAATGCTATAAAAGTAAAAATAATAAGTTAAATTACTAATAATCAATTATAAAAGCCCATTTTGATAGTTTCGAGATGGGCTTTTAAAGTATATATTGTTTTACTTCCAAAAGTAAGTAGTCTCTCTTTTTTAATTGATAGTATATTCATAATAACTTATTGATATCTTTTTTATTAATGAATAGATAAACTATATATATTTTAGTTTCTCTGATCTCATAAAAGATAGTGGTCTGTTTGCTTAAAACTGCTTTTCTTAGATTTGAAAAATACAATGAACTTGGAAATATTTTTGGATGTTTTAAAATTATTTCAATTTGACGATTCAATAAAAATTTAAAACTTTGAACTTCTCACACAGACCACTTATTATTTAAATAATAAATGATCTCCTCTAAATTATCAATTGACTCTTGAGTCCATATAATTTCATAACCCATATTTCTCTTTAACAACAGAATGTGAAACTGTTTTACCTAATTCAATATCTTTCAATCCTCTCTGGATACCTTTTTTTACTTCATTGTTAGAATGAACCCACCAATCTTTATTAACCTCCTTTGAGTCCTTTACAATTTTTAAATACTCAATTGTTTCATCATCATTTAATGAAGTTAACCAATTGATTAATTCTTGTTTTGTAGTTTCGTTTCTCATAATTTTAAAGTTATTAAAATCATCATTTCAAATTTAAGATTTATATATCAATAACATTTTACATATCATTCTTCATTTCTTCTTCTTTAAATTTCATAACTAATTCCAATGCATCGGGAACTACATCACTACAAAACACCATTAATGATCCTTTTTGTCCATTTTTAATAGCAAAAGTTATGGCTTCCTCTTCTGATGGAATAATAGTTACTTTCTTATTAGGATCTACACTTTTGATTCCTGCATGTATCCAATCAATCAATTCTTTCTCCGTTTTTCCTCTTAAGTGTTTGTCTTGTCTAATAATGATTTCATCAAACATTTCTGCAGCTACGGCTCCTATTTCATGATTGTCTTCAGGTCGTCTATCGCCAATACCTGCAATCATACCTACTTTTGGAGTGCCATCCATTTTTTCAATCATTACTTGCAATGCTCTTAAACCTGCCGGATTGTGTGCGTAATCTAATAAAACATTAAAGTTTTTGAAACGGAACATATTCAATCTGCCTGGTGTTTGAGCTGGTGAAGGAATAAAAGATTCAATCGCCACTTTAATATCTTCAATAGAACAACCTCTAATATATGCTGTTAAAACCGCAGGAAGTACATTTTGAATCATAAATAAAGCTTTACCTTCAAAAGTTAAAGGAACATGAATCGCTTTAGTCACTCTAATTTTCCAACTTCCTTTACAAATAGTAATGTATCCATTTTCATACACTGCTGATAATCCACCTTGTTTGGCATGTTTCTGCATTCTAGCACTATTTTCATCCAATGAAAAGAGTGCAACTTTTGAAACTACATTATTTCGCATTTCATACACCAAATCATCGTCAGCATTTAAAATTGAATAACCTTCAGGAAATACTGTTTCAGGAACTACTCCTTTTACTCTGGCTAACTGCTCTATGGTATGAATTCCTTTTAATCCTAAATGGTCAGCAGAAACATTGGTAACAATTCCAATATCGCAATGTTTAAAACCTAAACCTGCTCTCAATAATCCACCTCTAGCAGATTCTAAAACTGCAAAATCAACAGTAGGGTCTTTTAATACAAATTCTGCACTAGCCGGTCCTGTGCAATCACCGGTCATCATTAATCTATTTTGAATATAAACACCATCTGTAGTTGTATAACCTACTTTGTAGCCCTTCATTCTAAATATATGTGCAATTAATCGAGTGGTAGTCGTTTTACCATTGGTTCCTGCAACAGCAACAATCGGAATTCTATAATTAGAGCCAGGAGGATACAACATATCAATTACGTGTCCTGCTACATTTCTTGGCAAGCCATTAGTAGGAGCGAGGTGCATTCTAAATCCTGGACCTGCATTCACTTCGAGAACAGCTCCGTTTGTTTCAGGTAACGGTTTGCCAATATCAGTGGTCATAATATCAATACCACAAATATCTAAATCAATAATTTTGGCAATTCGTTCTGCCATAAATATATTGTATGGATGAACAATATCGGTTACATCTTCAGCAGTTCCGCCAGTACTTAAATTGGCTGTATCTTTTAGTTTAAAGAACTCTTTATCTTTTAAAATTGAATCTAATGTTTTACCAGCTTCTTTAATAATGCTTTTCGTTAAATCATTAACTTCTATCATAGTCAGTATTTCCTCATGACCATAACCTCGATTTGGATCTTCGTTAACTTTATCTATCAATTGTTGAATGGTTGATTTTCCGTCACCAATTACGTGAGCGGCAGTTCTTTTGGCTGCGGCCACTAATTTATAATTGATCACTAGCAAACGATAATCCTCTCCTTCAATATAACGTTCAACAATTACAGAGTTAGACACTTTCTTTGCAGCTTCAAATGCTACTAAAGCGTCTTCCATATTTTTTATATTGGCAGTAATTCCTCGTCCATGATTTCCATTAATTGGTTTTATAACAATAGGATAGCCAATATCATCAATCACATCTTTTAAGCCACCTTCAGACTTAATAATCTCACCTTTGGGCACTGGAACTTCAGCATTTTCTAATAGATACTTGGTGTCTTCTTTGTCACAAGCTAATTCTACACCTATATTACTTGTTTGACTAGTTACAGTGGCTTGAATGCGTTTTTGATTAACTCCATATCCCATCTGACAAAGCGAATATTTATTCAAACGTATCCAAGGAATCCCTCTGCTTTCAGCCTCAGAAATAATAGAACCCGTACTTGGTCCTAATCTAACTGCTTCGCGAATTTCACGCATTTCTTGAATATCAGTATCTAAATTGTATTTTTCGCCAGATATTAAAGCTTCAGCAATTCTTACAGAAGCTTTGGCGGCATATCTACCAACTTCCTCTTCCATGTAAGCGAAAACAACATTATAAACGCCCTCTTCTCCATAACCTCTCGTTCTTCCAAAACCTACGTCCATTCCTGCCAATGTTTGAACTTCTAAAGCAATATGTTCAATAACATGCCCCATCCAAGTTCCTTCTTCAACTCTTTGAAAAAATCCACCTTCCGTTCCAACTGAACATCTATGGGTAATCATAGTGGGGAAAAGTTGTTTTAATCTATCTAGAAATCCATCAATTTTATTTGTTGGTTTTTGTTCAAGATCTTCAATATCAAGAACCATTGCAATTAATTTATGTCTTCTTATCGACCAGTAATTTGGTCCTCTTAGCGCTCGTAATTCTACTATTTTCATGTGAAGTGTTGGTTATTAAGATTAAATTGCTAATAAATTCCTCTAAATTTAGACTAATTACTGAAATATTTATAAGATTTTTGCATATTGATTAAAAAATATAATGAAAAAAGTTAAAGGAACATTAATTCCAATCGGTGGAAACGAAGATAAAGGAAAGAAAGAGCACAATGGCTTAGATTTTATATCGGATGGTATATTATCTCATGTGGTAAGAGAAAGTGGAGGAATTGATGCTAAAATTATTGTTGTTCCAACTGCATCAAGTATTCCTATAAAAGTGGGAAAAATGTATTTAGAAGCTTTTAAGGAATTAGGTTGTCCTAATGTTACTGTTTCTAATCTTAAGCATAGAGAACAATGTGATTCTGAAGAAGTATTAGCTTTATTTGGTCAGGCCGATTGTGTTATGTTTTCTGGAGGAGATCAATCTAGAATAACTGCTATACTTGGAGGAACAATTTTACATGACTTATTGCTACAAAGATATGAAAATGAAAAATTTGTAATAGCTGGAACCAGTGCAGGAGCAATGGCTATGGCCACTGAAATGATTGCTGGAGGCAGTAATAAAGAAGCCTTACAAAAAGGTGCAGTATTAATGAGCACGGGATTAGGTTTAAGACCTGAATTAATTGTTGATACCCACTTTGTACGAAGAGGACGTTTTGGTAGATTGGCAGAAGCAGTTGCTATTTATCCTCAATTAATTGGAATTGGTTTAGCGGAAGATACAGGAATTATTATTAAAGAAGGAACTGAATTTAAAGTGATAGGCTCAGGAATGGTAATTATAATGGATGCAAGAAAACTGACTCACAATGCACATGCTGAGTTAAAAGTAGGCACTCCATTGAGTATGTCTAATTTAACCACCCATATTTTGGCCAATGGCGACCGTTTTACAATTGATTTGAGTAATATTTCCATTTTGCCGATTCAGGAGAAGTTTGTATGAGAGGTAAATAAAGGTAAAAAATTTTTATTCCTATTGTTTTGATTCTCCACCTTGATAAATAGTTCGTTTCGGAATAGGAATTACAATGCCTTTCTTATCTAAAGCTTTTTTAACTGCTTCTAGTTGCTCCCAATATACTGGCCAATAATCTACAGAGTTTACCCAACATCTCGCTATAATCTTCATTTCATATTCGCCAATTTCATCCAACCATATTTCTACTGGCATATCTTTAACCATTCTAGGATGAAGTTTTAAAGCATCTACTATCAATATTCTCAATTCATCTAAATTAGCTCCAAAATCAAACTTAAGATTTAAATCAATTCTACGGTGTGGCTCCATTGTTCTGTTGTCCACATCGCTATTGGATACTTTCCCATTAGGCATAGTAATTATTCTACCATCAAAAGTTTTGATACTCGTATATAAAATATCAATTTTTTGAACATAACCCAAATTATCGTTTACTTGAATTAAATCACCTACTTTGAATGGTTTAAAAACCAAAATTAGAACACCGCCAGCAAAATTGGACAAACTACCTTGTAAGGCCAAACCAATAGCAATGCCTGCTGCACCAAAAATAGCTAAGAAAGAAGTGGCTTTAATTCCTAAAAGAGAACCTATGATAAAAAATAAAAAGCCATAGAGCAGAATGATACTCAAACTTTCTAAAAATGTTTTTAACGAAAGTTCAACTTTTGATTTTCTAAGAATGCGTTTTAATATTCGCATTATTAATTTAATCAGAAAGAGACCAATTATAAAAGTAAATATGGCAAAAACTACTTCAGGTCCAATCTCTAATAAAAATTTCAAAAATTTATCTTTTATGTTGATCCAAAAGTCTTTATCCATACCATTTTAATTTATTAGAATTTGTAAAGGTAAATTTAAAGTATTAATGTAACAATGAATTAATGAAACAATGTTTTATTAAGAAATGAATCGATCCTGCTTTACTGCTTTGTGATGGATAAAGTTTAGGAATTACGTATTGCTATGCAAGACTTTAATTAATACCGATTTAGTAATCTAATGTCGCACACTTCGTTCCTCATTTGCTCCTTATCTTACTGTTCGGCATTTACCAATTCTACGTTTTTAAAATGGTTCATTAAAATTTATATGCGGCATTAAAAAACTTAATTGGTATAATATAAATATTCTTGTTATTGGAAAATTCTAGTTCCATAGGAGCGAAATATTATTAAATAAATAAATTTGCACCCTTTTTAAGCTCCGAAGGTGCGACATCCTCAATTTATACTGAAGGAATAAATATGTATAAAAATAATGGACAAGATGATTTTGACCTTAAAGAGGTTGCGTAGATAAAACTTGAAATCTTTGCAGAGTGACAATCTTTTTTCATTTCATTATCTAAATGATTTCATCAACAGGATTTTCTATAAACATCACCTTTCATTATATCCTTTTCCTTTCAATATATGAGGAAAGCTTTTTTCAATTCTTGAAATGCGTGTTTTGGCTTGTTTAGCGTCAGAAAAGTAAAGATAATAACCTCTTTTTCTTCCAGGGGTTAAACTTTCAAATGCTGTTTTAAACTGTTTATCCTTGTCTAGCTTATCTTGCAATTCCTTTGGTATTTCATATTCGGTAGTTTTCTTTAATTCTACTTCTAATCCTGCTTTTTCTACTTCTACCGCCTCAAAAACATATGCTTTCAAGATCTTAATCTGTCTTGTTATATCATCCAAATTTTTAAATCTAATCTGTCTTGCAGATTGTGCATTTTCAGTTTGTTGAATTAATATATCATCCGTATCTTTTAATAAAACTCCTTTTATAAAAAGCAACGCACAGTAATCTTTAAATCCATGTATTAAAACAATATTTTTATCTCTGTAAGTATAACAAGGCTTTCCCCATTTTAATTCTTCTGTTAAATTGCAATCGAGCAAAATTTGGCGCAATTGCTCCATTTCTTGTTTCCATTTTCTGGTATTGCTCAGGAAACGATCAACTTTTGGATTCATTATTTTATAATTAAAAATATAAATTTAAAACATTTATTGTAGAAACAAAATAATGAAAAAAAGTCAATCGCTTCACAATGGAAACGATTGACTAAGACTTAATAAACAAAAATATGCTAGAAATTAGCTCTCAATGAAAAAATAAAATTTCTTCCTGGTGCAGAAATGCCAGAACTATAAGGTCTGTATCTTTTATCGGCAATATTTTCAATTCCTGAGCTTAGTGTAAATGATTCAGATAAATCATAACTAGCTTTAAAATTGAAAGTATACCATTCTGGAGCATAGTTATTACCATTTTCATCTTTGGCATACAATTCCACTTTATTTTTCTCACCAAATGGTAAATCATCAAATTTACGTTCCGCCATATAATTGGCATAAAGCTGTAAATGCAATTTATTCGCTTTAAAATTTAAACGACTCACACCGAACAATGGAGGTGCATGTCTAGAAGGACTAGTTGTTCCATCATCTAGCTCCTCTTCACCAATTTGATAATTCAAATCAGATGAAAAACTAAATCCACCACCCAATTTAACTTCTAAACCGGCTTGAACGCCATAAACACGAGCAATAGCTGCATTTTGAATTGCTTGAATACTGCTTAAAGTGCCTTTGTAAATAATACTATCCAATCCATTGAGTTGATAATCTCTTTTTACAAGTGCATTTTCAAGTACTGTGTAGTAGGCGGTTACATCTACTTTTACTACATCACCAAATACCTTCGCAATTCCCAAATCGAAATTATAAGCATACTCAGCTTCCAAATCAGGATTAGGAACAGTAACTCCGCCTGCTTCAGAATCAAAAACTTTACCTACGTCATCTACATTAGGAGATCGGAAGGCTGTTCCAAAATTGGCACTAATTACCCATTTATCCGTTGGACGATAAACTCCACCAATACTACCAGTTACAGAACTTTTATTTAGCTTTGCATTAGAAAAAGGCAAAGGATAAAAAGCAACATTTTTTGCAAAATCTGCGTCTATTGTAAATTGGTTATATCTAACACCTGCAACTGCTGTCAACTTTTCTGAAACTTTAAATTCATCATTCAAATAGAATGCTAATGAACTCCATGTAGCATCAGGATATCTTGATGGACCAATTGCAGTTGTTGCTGTTGAAATATCAGTGATAGTTCCATTAGATTCAATATCATCAAAAATGTACTCAGCACCATAAAACAACTTATTTTTATTTCCTAAAGACTTTACTAAATCTAAATTAACAGAATAGGCTTCTACATTCTCTTTATTAACAGTTCTATCGTCTTTGTTTAAAGCCCTATCCATTCTGCTTTCTTCAAAAGATTGCTGTGCTAATCTTATCGTCAACTCATCATAAATTTTATTATTCCCTTTATGATTAATAGATAAGTTATTCATCATCCATTTTTGAGGGCCATAATACCATTCAGCATAACGAAGTGTACCATTTTTAAAGCGATTATTTCGATCATATCTACCATATGGAGATGTTTCAGAATAATGAAAACCATATTGTATATCCCAATTATCATTCGGTTTAAACCTGATTTTCTGCATCATATTAACTTGTGAATAGGCAGATGGAAACTGAATTAATGGATCTTCTTGATTGATTACCCTATCGACGCTGTCTTGTCTAACCACATGAATAGACTTAATATAATCATCAGGGCCATGACTTCCTTGACGCAAATTATCGTAATCCCAAGCAGAAACACTTGTTACAAAAGCCCATTTTTTCCAACCTACATTCACATCAAAATGACCAGTCTTTTCGTTATTAGCCGATGAATATCTAGTTACAGCTTTTCCTGTCACCAAAGGTTTATCGCCTAACGAAAATTGGGGAGTTAACGTTTGGAAACTCATAACACCACCAATGGCATCACTTCCGTATATTACAGAACCTGGACCAAATAAAACTTCCGTTTTTTCGGTGGCAAAAGGATCTAAATTAATCACATTTTGCAAATTTCCTCCTCTAAATATGGCTGTATTCATTCGAACTCCATCTACTGTATATAAAAGTCTATTCGTTGCAAAACCTCTAATCATAGGACTTCCACCGCCTTGCTGACTTTTTTGCACATAAACTTTACCTGAAAGAGTCAATAAATCAGCTGCAGTTTGTGGATTTTGAAAAGCTACATTTTCAGCGGATATAGTTGCAATCTTTGAAGGAACATTACCTGAAGACTGCTGCCACCTTGAAGCAGAAATCACTACTTGACCTAAAGTTATGTTAGACTCTTTCAATAAAATATTGAAATTATCAGCTTCTAATTCAGTGTAACTCTTGGTCTGTATTTCAAAACCTAATAAACGAATTTGAATTTTATCCGTATTCTTGAATTTAGAAATATCAGCTTGACCTTCTGCATTTGTGGTCGTATAAGTATTAGTGGATTCATCTATCAAATTAACCATTTCTAAAGGTTTTGATGATTCCACATCTTTGATGGTTATTACTTGAGAATTGGCTACATATACCAATCCCACTAATAACCATACAAGCATAATAATTTTTCTCATTATTAATGTTTTTATGTTTATTAAAATAAGTTTAGCCCGCATAATATTGTAATGCAGACTGATTTAAATATAAAAATTTTCTAACTTATTTCTGGAGGCGGAACAGGAGGAGAGCTATATAATGATTGATAATTAAAATTGCTAAAAACGAATAAAATTTTTAAATCTGTTGCTGTATTTTTAGTATTAATTATTGTTGCTGAGAAATATAATGATTTGAAAAATGAATTTAATTTATTTTGTTTTTCTTGTTTTGTAGGATTATTTCCAAAAGCCGTTTGAACCAATCCATTAAGCTTTTTATTCAATTCTGTTTCTTCGTAATCCCACCAACACCAATAATAAGTTGTATCATTAATAGTTTTGGTTTCTGCTATATCATACATTTCACCTTGATACTCAAATTCTTTTGAATGTTCCCATTCTAATTCTCGATCTTGCTCTTTTTTTGTTAATTTAATTAAGACTAATTCTTTTTGATCTATTCCTTCTATTAATCTCCATTTTACCTCTCTCTTAATTTGTTTCTTTTGATATTTAAGAAAAGCAAATGTAGTTGCAACTGGCGCTGCAAAACAAAACAATAAGAATATGCCTAATAACTTAGATTTCAAGGGTAGAATTACATCAATGTTTATACAAAAATAGTATTTTATGTTTTAATTATTTATAAATGCCAATTTCTTCTAATCCATCCGAATCTTTTTGAGCACGATACATGCCATCCGTATTAAATTCTAAACAAATGTTTCCTTTAGCATCAACTGCAATTAATCCACCATCGCCTCCAATTTTTGGCAATTTATTTTGAACAACTTGCTTACAAGCATCAGCTAAGCTCAAACCTTTATATTCCATTAAGCAAGAAACATCATAAGCTACAACAGATCGAATAAAAAACTCACCACTACCAGTACAAGAAACAGCACATGTAGCATTGTTTGCATAATTTCCTGCTCCAATCATAGGACTGTCACCAATTCTTCCAAATTGCTTATTAGTCATTCCGCCTGTAGAGGTAGCCGCGGCTATATTTCCATGTTGATCTAGGGCAACAGCACCCACAGTGCCAAATTTCTGTTCTTTCTTAGCGATAGTATGATCTAATTGTATTTTATCGGTTCCTTTTACCTCTTGCCATTGCTGATAGCGCAATTCATCATAGAAGTAATCCTCTTCTTCAAATTGACATTTCATTTCTTTGGCAAATATTTCAGCACCTTTACCCGACAGAAAAACATGACTTGATTTTTCCATTACTTTGCGTGCCAATTCTACTGGATTTTTAACCCCACTAATTGCTGAAACCGCACCTGCATTCAAAGTTTTACCGTCCATTATAGAAGCATCCATTTCATGTGTACCTTGCGCGGTAAAAACAGCTCCTTTACCGGCATTAAATAATGGCGAATCTTCTAAAATACTCACTGCTTTTTCTACAGCATCTATAGCTGATCCACCTGAAGATAGGAGGGAGTAGCCCTCATTTAAAGCAGCTTGCAATGTTGATTTGTAAGCATTCTCCTTTTCAGGAGTCATGCTGCTTTTTAAAATAGTGCCTGCTCCACCGTGTATGGCAATTGTAATTTTTTTCATTTTGTAATATTAATCAACACAAATGTAATAAGCGATGAATAGATAATTTGATTTATTATACATTAACCTATCTTGTCCTATATGTCACTCATCTATCAATTTGGATATTTTAACGGAAATAAAATTATATTGAGCTAGCTTTTTTTTAATTTGCAAGCTTAATTTAATATATAAAAGAATGGATATTTCAGGAATGATTAAAGACGCCATCGGCGACAAATTAGGATCACAATTTAATTTATCATCTGACAAAGTGGATGGAATAGTTGGTACTATTTCAGCAGTAGTTAGTGGTCAAAAAGGTGACATAGCGAGCAAAATTGGTGGTTTTTTAAGTGGTGGAAATAACGACAACAAAATGGGTGACGAAATTAAAACGGCTCTCGTTGAAAAAAATAACTTAGATGGCGACATGGCATCTAAAATTAAAGATATGGTTTTACCTATTATTATGAAAGCAATCAAAGGTGGTTTAGGCGACAAGCTTTCAGGCGCAATGGGAAAATTTGGTTTGTAATATTTTAATATAAAATGATATGGGATTATTAAAAGTAATTGAAATTCTTTCAAGCTCTACTAAAAGTTGGGAAGATGCAACTCAAAATGCAGTATCAGAAGCGTCAAAAACAATCAAAAACATTAAATCGGCAAATGTGCAAAATATGAGCTCTGAAGTGACAGATGGTAAAATAACTTCTTTCAGAGTAAATGTGAAGATTTCATTTGAAGTAAAAAGCTAGTTATTAATGCACAATTGATAACTGAGAATTAGCAATTGAATTTTTGCCTTTGGCAAAAACTAATTTAATTGTTTATTAATTTTTATCTAGAACAGTAGGAGCAGTATTTAAGTTTTAAAGACTAAATACTGCTCCTATTGATTTTTTTGTAATTTAAGAACTACTTAAAAAATTGTCAATTGTGAATTGTTCATTCTCAATTTTTAAAGTAATCTTATCTTTTTTGCTGTAACAGGACCTAATTCAAATGAGGTGCCTGCTAATTTAGCTTTTAACGCTTCCGTTTTAGTGTTTGCTTTATTGGCTTTATATATTTCTGCTAAGTGATATAACACTTCAGGTTCTGATGTTTTTTGATAGACATTATTATCAGCAATTTGCATTGCTTTTTCGATTTCTCCTTTATTAAAGTATGCCCAAGCTAATAAATCATAAGATAGTACAGTTGGTCTATTTGCTATTTCCTTTTGTGCTATTTCTAAAGCTTTGTTCTTATTAGAATCCACTTCAGAATACAAAATTACATTGTATTTATTGTACATATTACCATATAATGGTTTATCTACTTCATAAAAATAAGCTTCTAAATTTGCATTCTTTTCTATTTCATTATTTTGAAATTCACTAATTTCGGCTTTTAATAAATAATAATCAGGTGATTGATGATAATTAGAGATAGTTTCAATTATTCTCAATGCTTCTTCTGGGTTTTTTTCGTGTGAATAAACTATCCAAGCTATACCTTTCATGGAATAACTGTCAGTTGGATTTAATTCTAATGCTTTTAAATAATGATGGTAAGCATCTTGAATACGGCCTGCATGACCATAATAATCAGCTATATTGGTATAAACCCATTGTTGTAGCGTTTTATTTTTAGAATCTACTGCAATCGTTCTAGCTTTTTCCATTAAACGAATGGCTTCATCTAAATTTCCAATGTGATCGCTCCATTTCGATAACCTGATTAAGTAATCAAAATCATTAAAATCTTTAAAGCCTGCTAAATAGTTATTTGCTGCTTCATCATTTCCTAATTCTAAATTTACATCAAAAAGCATTTTTTGAGTTGATTCTAAATTATCGCCGTTTTTTTCGGCTATTTTTAATAACTCTAGCGCCTCTTTAAAACGATGTTGAGAAACATAGTTATGAGCCAATGATCGCAAATATCCTGAAGAAGAATAATTTGTTTTTTCGTTGGCAACTTTCAAATTTTCTTCAGCAGCTATTAAGTAATCTATTTTACCACTTAATCCAAATAATTCATTGTTTGCACCTGCTATTTTAGAAAGGTAAGGATATTGGCTAGGCTCATCCTTGTATTTGGTGTTCCAAAAATCAAATTCTTTTTGAGCCGACTCATAGTTTGGAGTTTCCATCGCACTCAAATACTGATTGTAATCCTTAGGATAAGTTGTTTGTTCTTCTTTAGTATTGCAGGCTGTAAGCACTGAAATACCCATAGTAAAAAGAAATATTTTTGCTGAAGTTTTCATTGTTTTTGTCTTTTTGTTTGAAAAAAAAATAAGGCATGGACATGTGAAATAGTCCATGCCTTATATTGCAATTATTTAGTGCATTGGTTTACCAAGGCGAGGCTAAATAGGGAAATGTACTTAAAAATGTTTTGTCATTTGCATCTACGTTATCATCAGATAATGTAGGGTTTTCTGTACCATCTTCACCACCAAATATTAGAAGTAATTCAGTGCTGATAACATCATCTGCTAAAGCACGACCAGTTAATACATTTGTACCATCATAAAAAGTGGTTTTACCATCTAATGAAAGATTCAAAACATCAGTTGCCAATAAACCTGTAAAGGTTGCAGCATCTTGACCCAATGCATTTTTATCACCTGCATTAGCGTAAGCTGGACTCAATCCCATCAACAAAGTTTCAAAATTGCTTTGAAATTGTGCATTCTGGTTGGAAGGGATAGTCATGTTAAATGCATCCTTATTTGCCATGTCCACAAACACGGTATTAATAGCAGGTCTTGCCATTTGATCAGCCTGAACATACGTTCCAGAAAAATCATTTCCAGCTGGTGTTGGTGTTACTTCATCGTCTTTACAGCTATAAAAACTAAATGATACTACAGCTGCTAACATTATTAATTTTATATTTTTCATCTTTTTGTCTATTTAAATTATAAATTGATTATTATTTTCTTTTGGCTTCCACCCAAGTATTAATTGTGCCTGAAGATCCAACCATTGATTTTGGTAATTCAACTACAATTGACATCACATTAGTACCTGCAAAAGTATCAGCACCTGGATCATTAAACCCAGTTGCATTTCCCTGAATAATTTCACCATAACGAGCAAAATCCATAAAGAAAGGATCATCACGAGGTCCTGCAAAGAAACTCATACCATTTTCATTAGAAATTTTAGCACTTTCGCCATATTTCGTAATGTCTACGCTTCCCATTTGAGAACCAGTCATTACCGTACTATTTAAACCAGTTGAACTTGGCTTAATTGGACCAAAAAAGTACATTTTTCCACCTCTTGGAATAGCTTGAATAATTAGGTCTTCAACGTTGTCATTGTCAGTATCTATATTGAACTCAATCAATACATTTTCATCAAATTTTGCATCGCCTGTTTTGTTAGGACTAATTAATCCTTGCACATTGGCTGCAAATACTACATTGCTGCTGTTGTTGGTTGCTTCAAAAGCATAAAAATCAGTTATGTCTGCTGTTCCACCCATTACGGCAGGCGCATCAATATGATCTGCTGCTACCATTACGGCACTGGCTATTGTAATTACGCCAATCCCAATCATTGTTTTCATTCTTTTCATAATAATTTAATTAATTGTTAATAAAACTTTGTCTTACAACAACTACGAAAAGAAGTGAAGCTTGGATTTAAATAAATGAAATTAATAGTTAATTAGATGATATCTAAATTATTATATTTTAAAAGAAAATTAAAGAAACTCCTATTTAATAGTCTCCACCTGAAATATTGTAGGTAAATGCTCTATATTTAAGTAAAGCCACAAATACAACGCCTCCAATTGCATTACCAGCCAATGCTAACAATTCAAAAATGGAATAATCCCCAAAATTGACTTCAGTAGAACTGATAAAGGCTGCAAATACTTCAATACTACCAATTATACTATGATGCAATGAGGCAAAGGACATAATAGAAGTGATGATAAAAATTAAAACTATTTTACTTATGGTGTCTTTAGTAGAGGTCAACAACCAAGATAGTAATGCCATCAACCATCCTGCTAATATGGCACTTATAAAAATTAACCAAGGAGAATAATCACTAACATGTAAGCCAATTTTAAGAACTGTTGCATTATCAAAAATACCTAGTTTTGGCCCAATCCAAACCATCACTGAAGCAATTAACCAACCACCCATTAAATTGCCAATAATAACAATAGCCCAAATTTTAAGGAGGTGTTTAACTTTACGTTTTCTGCTCAAAACAGGAAGTGTAAGTAGGGAAGTTTGCTCCGTAAATAATATCGAACGACCTAATATAACTAGTATAAAACCAATAGGATATACAAAGGAAATCAATTTAAATGCGACTTCTTCACTCACTCTGTTATTGACAAAATAAAATAAGGAACACAACATTAAAAAGCTAAAACCAATTTCTAAACCAGCTGTAAAAGAACTCAACCATATACTCTTAGGGCTTTTGTTATAGGTGTCATGTCCCTCGCAAATCTGTTCACTTAGAATTTCAGTATGTGTTTTAGCAGAACCATTGTCAGACTTTTCAGATTTCTCAAGCTCTCTATCAATTTTTTCCTGTTCTTTTATTTCATCTTCTTCGCTCAATATTGTTTTATTTAATGAAAGGTATATTTATGTAAATATACAGTTTCAATTTAATTTTGTTTTCATGTCAAAAGCAAATTTTAATTTTTTATTGCGCAACACAAAGAGAGTAGTATCTTTACACCTATGAAATTTGAAGATTATTTTATCATCGATGGAATCAAGAAAAGTATTGCTAAGCTTGATTATAAAAGACCTACAGACATTCAGTTTAAATCTATACCACCTATTTTAAATGGAGAAGAGGTTTTGGCAATAGCCCAAACGGGAACTGGAAAAACGGCTGCATTCGTGATTCCTATATTACATGTTTTGCATTCACGAAAAATTATAAAACGACCTGATGGTGTAAAATGCTTGGTGATGGCGCCAACGCATGAATTGGCTATACAAATTGAAAGTGTCTTTAAATCAATAGGTAAACATACTAAAGTAAATTCCTATTGTATTCATGGTGGAGTAGATCAAGATCCTCAAAAAGAAACTTTGGCAAGTGGAGTTGACGTTTTAGTAGCTACACCTGGTAGAATGTTTGATTTAGTTAGTCAAAAAGCCTTAGACTTATCCAGAGTTGAAATTTTGGTTTTAGATGAAGCAGATCAAATGTTGGATTTAGGTTTTATAAAAGATATACAAGATTTAATGCGTCATCTGCCCAAAAAGCGACAAACATTATTCTTTTCCGCTACGATAAATGAAAAGATTAAAAAATTGGCATATTCTTTAGTTACCGATGCTATCCGAATTCAAATTTCTCCTAAAGATCCTGTTGCAAAAAACATAGAACATGCCATTGCTTTTATAGAAATGGATGATAAACGATTCTTTTTAGGCAGTTTATTGCAAGAACATGCAGACCAAAAAGTATTAGTTTTTGTCCGCACCAAAGTAAGAGCAGAGCGAGTAAAAAAAGCCTTAGAACGCATAAATGTAGAATCTGAAACCTTACATGGCGATAAAGAACAAGCAGAAAGAGAAAAAACCATGCACAATTTTAGACACGGAGATTTAAAAGTTCTAATTGCTACCGACATAAGTGCTAGAGGGATAGATGTTCCAAATGTGGAGTATGTAATCAATTATGATATGCCGGACTCAAGCGAGTATTACGTTCATAGAGTAGGAAGAACTGGGAGAGGAGACCAAAAAGGACAGGCGATTTCTTTTTGTAGTGAGGAAGAAAAACCTTTATTAAAAGAAATTGAAGAAAACTTAGGTAATCCTATTCACCGCTTAGAAGTTTCTAAAAGTGATTATGAATATACCGTCAACAAAACAGAGAAAAAAGCAAACGACTGGCAAGCATTATTGGATGATGCGGAGAGAGAAGAGAAAAGTAGGAAGAAGAAGAAGTAATTTTTAATGGTTAATTATTAATTGTAAATGGTTTACAAAATTAACATTCCTTTGTTTAGCAGCATTACAATAGTTTGGAGTCCATTTTTGAAGTTGAATAGACTTTTGTAGAATAAAAGTATTCTTTGAAAAGGCATTGCGACGCAGGACTAGTCCTTCGTAACAACGTGCACTAGGAAGCAATGTGATTATACATAACAGATTGCTTCTCTCCACTGCGTTCCAATAGCAATGTCAGTCAGTAATACCAATTAAGTTTTTTAATGCCGCATATAAATTTTATTGAACCATTTTAAAAACGTAGAATTGGTAAATGCCGAACAGTAAGATAAGGAGCAAATGAGGAACGAAGTGTGCGACATTAGATTACTAAATCGGTATAAGAAGATTTTCATTCAAGATTAGAGCAAGGGCAGAAGATGATAAAAACAAAAAAAAAGGAATTCGATTTATCGAATTCCTTTTTTTAAATTCTTCATTTAATATTTTAGTTTCAAAGAAAACTTAATAATTTTAAATGATTGCCCTCTAACTTCTAAAGTCTAAAATCTTTTATATTATCGGTGCTCTAAACACTATCTGCTCATCAAAAACATCCATTACTATTTCGCTACCTGCATGCACTTTGCCACTTAATATTTCTTTGGACAATTCATTCAGCACTTTACGTTGAATAATCCGCTTTAATGGTCTCGCTCCAAATTGAGGATCAAAACTAGTTTCGGATATATAATCAATCGCTTCTGGAGAAGCAGTTAGAGTTATGTCATTCTTAGCCGCCATTTTAATAACTTGCTTCAACTGAATTTCTACAATTTCTCTCAAATTCTTAGAACTTAAGGGAGCAAACATAATGGTTTCATCAATTCGGTTTACAAATTCAGGGCGCATGCTCTTTTTTAGCAATCCAATGACTTCCACTTTCGTTTTTTCATAAACTCTTTCAAATTCAGCTTCTTTAATTCCTTCAAAATTTTCTTGAATAATGTTGGAACCTAAATTAGAAGTCATGATGATAATTGTATTCTTAAAATTGACCAATCTACCTTTGTTATCGGTCAATCTTCCATCGTCTAATACTTGTAATAGCACATTAAACACATCGGGATGAGCTTTTTCAATCTCATCTAAAAGGATGACAGAATAAGGTCTTCTTCTCACAGCTTCAGTTAATTGTCCGCCTTCATCATAACCAACATATCCTGGAGGTGCTCCTACCAATCTTGAAACTGCGTGGCGTTCTTGATATTCACTCATATCTATTCTAGTTATCGCATTTTCATCACTGAACAGATAATCACTTAAAGCTTTTGCCAATTCTGTTTTACCAACTCCCGTAGTTCCTAAAAAGATGAAGGAACCAATTGGCTTTTTCTCATCTTGCAATCCTGCTCTGCTGCGTCTGATAGCGTCTGAAACAGCTATTATAGCTTCCTCTTGTCCAACCACTCTTTTATGCAATTCTTCCTCTAAATGAAGTAGTTTTTCACGCTCACTTTGAAGCATTTTAGTTATTGGAATTCCTGTCCATCGAGCTACAACTGAAGCAATTTCTTCAGCATCTACCTCTTCTTTAATTAGCATGGATTTGCTTTTATTGTCGACAAGCTTCTTTTTAAACTTTTCTAATTCAACTTCAGCATCTTTAATTTTTCCATATCTAATTTCAGCTACTTTACCGTAATCTCCAGCACGTTCAGCCTGCTCAGCCTCTATTTTATATTTTTCAATATCCTCTTTGGCTTTTTGTACTCCTTCAATAATATCACGCTCACTTTGCCATTTTGCATTCAATTCATCTCGTTTTTCAGATAAATTGGCAATTTCTTCGGATAAAAAAGAGAGTTTTTTCTCATCTTTTTCTCTTTTAATAGCTTCACGCTCAATTTCTAATTGCATAATCTTACGATCAAGCTCATCCATTTCTTCAGGTTTGGAATTCATCTCCATTCTGAGTTTGGATGCTGCTTCGTCAATTAAATCAATGGCTTTATCTGGTAAAAAACGATCAGTAATATAGCGCTGAGACAATTCTACTGCTTGTATAATCGCCTCATCTTTAATTTGTACCTTATGATGCGTTTCATATTTCTCTTTAATTCCTCTCAGAATCGAAATGGCATCTTCAGTATTTGGTTCGTCGATTAATACCTTTTGGAAACGTCTCTCTAAAGCTTTATCTTTTTCAAAATACTTTTGGTATTCGTTCAAAGTTGTGGCTCCAACAGCTCTTAATTCTCCTCTTGCTAATGCAGGTTTAAGAATGTTTGCAGCATCCATAGCACCTTCGCCACCTCCTGCGCCAACAAGTGTATGGATCTCGTCAATGAAAAGAATAATCTCACCATCAGAAGAGGTAACTTCTTTAATAACGGCTTTTAAGCGTTCTTCAAATTCTCCTTTATACTTCGCACCTGCAATTAATGCACCCATATCTAAACTATAAATCTTCTTAGATAAAAGATTATCAGGAATATCACCATTGACTATTCGATGAGCTAAACCTTCAGCAATGGCAGTTTTACCAACACCTGGCTCTCCAATAAGTATAGGATTGTTCTTAGTTCTTCGACTTAAAATTTGCAAAACCCTTCTAATTTCTTCATCTCTACCAATTACTGGATCGAGTTTTCCGGCTGCAGCTAATTCATTTAGGTTTTTAGCATACTTAGAAAGAGAGTTATATGTTTCTTCTTGTGAAGCAGAGGTTACCTTTTCGCCTTTTCTCAATTCTTTAATAGCTAATATCAAATCTTTTTCATTAACACCGCTATCTTTCAATAATTGAGCGATTTGATCGTTTGCTTTTAATACTCCTAATAATAAGTGTTCAATAGAAACAAACTCGTCTTCAAAGGCTTTTAAATAGGATTGTGCTTCTTGTAAAGCTTTATTAGCCGATTTTGACAAATAAGCATCACCGCCACTTACTTTTGGGTAAGCATCCGTGATTCTTTGTAAGGCTTGCGTTAAATTGTTTTGATTGACTCCTAATTTTTGCAATAGGTAAGGGCTTACATTCTCATCTACAGTGAATATAGCTTGTAATAAATGGCCTGTCTCAATGGCTTGATTGCCTTTTTCCATCGCTATTTGTTGTGCTTGCTGCACAGCTTCTTGCGATTTTATAGTGAAATTTTTAAAATTCATATCGTGGATTTTTATATTAAAATTGATGTTCAATTGTACTTATCAATATCAAAACCAAAGCAAAAAAAAGCTTTTTTTCTGCAATTATGGCAGCAAAAACAAGCTATTTCAATAGTTTTTAAACTATTACAAGACATTTTGTCTGCTTATTCTTTTACTATTCTCTTATAGTAAATTCTTTTATTCGTTTGAATTTTTAAAATGTAATTTCCTTCACTGAAAGTAGACAGTTGTACACTATTTTGATTTAACTCTACTTTCAATTCCTGACCTAAAGTATTAATTAATGTAGCGCTCTTTATGATAGTTGATTTTGAATTAGGTAGAATATTTACAAAATTAGAAGTTGGAATTGGATAAACTTGAATATCGTTTGGATTTAATTGTGATTCTTCCAAAGAAGTGATGATGTTATTATTACTAATTAACCATAATTCGGGATCAACTGTTGCGTTAACGGCTTGATAAGGTAAAGTAACATTAAAGTTTTGATTGTTAGCAGTGTTATCAAACACCAAAATACTATCTTCTCCATTTGCACCCATAAACTGAATAGGAACAGGCATATCGAAAAAATTCACTGATGGGTGAGAAGTAGTTTGATTAATTGTAACACTTAAATTTGTTCCTTGTTGATCATAAATGACTTGATATCTTGGAAAACCTTGACCCATAAACCAATTGGTAAAAAATGAATTCAAATTCAGTCCAGATGAAGCTTCCATATGCGCTTGCAAATCTGCAGTTTTCGCATAGCCATAGGTTAAAGCTGAATCCGTTAAAAAATTTCTACATCCTTGAAAGAAAGCTGAATCACCCATTTTCCAACGGAGCATATGTGCTAAATAAGCCCCTTTATTATAAGTTAAGCGAGAATTAAAAATACGATTAACAGAGGTAGTATCAGTAACGAATACAGAACCACTTCCTAATGAAGTTATTCTATTTAATGTGGATTGTTTCCAAGTCATCCAAGCAGAAGGATATATATTTTCAAAGGTTAGCCCTGTTAAATAAGTAGCAAAGCCTTCGTTGATCCAAATATCTTCCCAACTACCACAAGTTACCATATCTCCAAACCATTGGTGTGCTAATTCATGCGCAATTAATTCAGGAGTAAAATTGACCATAAAACTCATGGTTTGATGTTCCATTCCGCCACCCCAACCAAATTGAGCATGTCCATACTTTTCTTTCATATAAGGATAAGGAATAAATAAACTATCAAATAACTTGATTAAATCAGCTGTTACAGGAGTTAATGCTTGCGTTGCGGTTAAATCTTCAGGATAGATATAATTTAAAATTTCTAAAGAATCACTTCCATTAATCATCCAGTCAGAATAAACAGTATAGTTAGTTACAGCAAAGGCAACTAAGTAAGATGTAATAGGGTAGCGGTGCTTCCAATGACTCGTTGATTTACTTCCATTTGTGTCTCGTTTAACCAATAATCCAATAGAAGCAGCTATATAAGCGACAGGATTTGTTACAAACACATCTAATGAATCAGCCTTATCATTTAGCGTTTCTTTACTTGGCCACCAATCGCTAGACCCAAAAGGCTCTGAAAGTGTCCAAATAATAGGCACTCCATTGTGTGTATTGCTTACAATAGAACCAAAGCCCGAGCCAGATGGAACTCCATGGTAATACACCCTAATTGAATCTAATGAATTGATTGCTAATGAATCTCCAAAGTTTATTTGAAGCACATCATTTCCTATTTGTGAGAAACTTAAAGTACTATCTCTATGGATGATAGAATCAACAGTTAAAGCAAGTGTTAAGTCCATTTGCATTTGTAAGAAATTATTCTCAACCACTGTAAAATAAGTGGTTACATTACCATCAATATATAGAACTGCAGGATTAACTTCTAATTCCAATCGATAATAATTAACATCATAATTAGCACTATTTGCATTGGCTTTATTAAAGTTATGATTCAATCCTTTAGAATTGTAGTGATCTGCTTTATAGCACTGTGAATGATCAAAGCTAAATTGAGCTTGAAGAGAAGTGGCTAATAATAAAACAGTAGTTAATAGAATTAAATTCTTCATGGTATAATTTTAATCATTTTAAATGATAAAGTTAAACCTAAAAGTAAAGTGATTGTTTTATTTACTGAGAATCATTGATAAAAGTGGGTACTTTGGTTCCTTTCTTTTCTCTTAATTTTTGAATAATGAATACGATAGCAAATTGAACTCCACACATAGTTGCCATAGCGCCTGCAATAGAACCATCAATCAAATAGGCTAAGTAATAGCCTCCAAATGCCGATAAAACACCAAATAATGCCGATAAGAATAACATGGGTTTTAGCTGATCTACTATTAAATAAGCTGTGGCAGCAGGAACTATTAGAAACGCAACTACCAAAATGGCTCCAACTGATTCAAAGGAGACTACAGTAGTTAAAGAAACTGAACCCATTAAGGCATAATGCCAAAAAGCGGTACTAATTCCTATTGCTTTGGCAAATTCTTCATTGAAAGTGGTGATAAATAAACCTTTATAACCAATTGTAATAAAAGCTATTATAAATAAAAGCATACTTCCTAAAATCCAAACAGACCGAGGGCCTAAATTTATTCCTGTAGCGGTATGCCAAATATCTAAAGGGACTAAGGCGATTTCACCGTACAGAACACAATCTTGATCTAAGTCAATATTGTCTGCAAAGTAAGAGATCAATATGATTCCAATGGCAAATAACCAAGTAAAAGTAATTCCTATAGCAGCATCAGACTGTAATTGAGCCTTTTTATGAAATAATTCGATAATTACAGTGGTTAAAACGCCCAAAAGAGCAGCTCCAATCAGCATAGGTAATATTTCACGACTTCCTGAAAACAAAAATGCGAGAACAATGCCAGGTAAAACAGCATGTGATATAGCATCACCTACCATAGCCATCTTTCTTAAGATAAGGTAAGTACCAAGGAGGCTACAACAAATTGCAACTAAAGAAGCGGTTAATATGATCCAAAATGTAGCCATTTAGTTTGTATAAGGTATATTACTTTGATGAGGATCCTTTTTAGGATAATTCAATTCTTTTTCCAATAACTTTTCAACTTCAGGAGTTATAATATGTTCGATTGCTTCTGCATCATTATGAACATGATCCGCAGCTAACTTCAATTTTTGGTTTAAGTACATTTCCCACAGTCGATGTAATTTAATAATTCGCTTAGCTTCTACCAAACCAGCCTGAGTTAGTAACCAACTATTGGATTTATTTCTAACAAAATTTTTATTATTTAAATAGCTTAAGCCTTTACTCAATTCTTTTTTAGAAAAATTTCTAGATTGTATTAATTCCTCAGATGTTCTTCCTTCAAAAAAATCTTCTTTAGTTTCACCAAGGTGATAGAACAACTTCATTATGTTTTCATTACGTATTTTAAGTACGTTATTCTTTTGTCGTTTCATTTTCGGAACTAAACCATTTTTAGGAGCAAAAAAGATAGAAATCAATGCTAAAAACGATAAACAAACCACTATCCAAGGTCCTGTAGGCATTGAAGGATAAGTAAAGCTGATATAAGTGCCTAAAAGAGCAGAAAATGCTCCTAAAAAAGTAGCAATTAATATCATTTTCCATAATTGATGTGTCCAAAAACGTGCAGCTGTAGCAGGCGTTATCAAAAGAGCAGCCATTAAAACTACACCAACAGCTTGTATTCCAACTGCAATTGCCAATACCGTAATGGTGGACAATACAAATTCTAAAAATTGAACTGGTAAACCAATTGAACGAGCAAAATCAATATTGAATGAAATGGCTTTAAATTCTTTATAGAACAATAACACAATAATAATCAATAAAATAGCTACACCACCAAACAACTCTAAGTCTGAAGAGCTTAAGGATGCAGCCTTTCCAAATAGAAATTTATCCAATCCGGCTTGAGCTGCATTTCCTGAATGCTGAATACTTGTAAGCAATAATATTCCTAGACCAAAAAAAACACTTAGAACTAATGCAATGGTAGTATCCGATTTCAATTTAGAATGGTTGGATAAGTAGTTGACCAACAATAAGGAAAGCCAACCCGAAATAGTAGCTCCAATTAATAAGTAAACAGGATTTTTAGTACCTGAAAGTATAAATGCCAAGCAAACACCCGGCAAAATAGAATGAGAAACGGCATCACCTACTAATGCTTGTTTTCTTAAAAATGCAAAAGTACCCACAATAGCAGCAGCTGCGCCCAAAAGCATGGTTCCGAATGCTACAAAACGAACATTAGGATCGCTAAAAGAAAAGAATTGTAAAAACTGCTCCATTTATTTTTTCTTACTTTTTTCTCGCATAGGAAATTCATTTTGCTTTATCAATTCACCTACCTTACTCAATACATTCAACTTACCGCCATAAGCTTCTTGCAATAATTCTTCATTCAAAATTTCTTCTTTTGGCCCTGAGGCAACTAATCGAGTGTTTAGTAAAACAATCCAATCAAAATAATCCTTTGCAGTTTGTAAATCATGATGCACTACAATTACTGTCTTACCTTTTGATTTCATCTCTTTCATCAAAACGATTATTGCTTGTTCAGTTGCAGCATCAACACCCACAAATGGCTCATCCATAATAAATAAGTCTGCATTTTGAGTTAATGCTCGAGCAATAAAAACTCTTTGTTGTTGCCCACCTGAAAGTTGAGAAATTTGTCGATTGCTGAATTCAAGTAAATTAACCTGCTCTAAAGCCTCTTTGGCAATAGCTCTATCTTCTTTTGAAAGGCGTTTAAACATTTTTTTAGGACTGTATCGCCCCATTAAAACTACATCCATAACCGTTGCAGGAAAATCCCAATCTACAGATTCTCTTTGAGGAACATAAGAAACTCTACTTCTTACATCATTCAGTTCTTGCCCAAAAATTTGCACATAACCACTACTTAAAGGAGTTAAACCCATTATAGATTTCAATAAAGTAGTTTTACCCGACCCATTAGGTCCAATTATACCAATTATTTTTCCTTTAGGAAGTTGGAAATCAATATTCCACAATACAGGCTTTCTATTGTAACTAACCGTTAAATTATGAGTTTCTAAAGCAATTTCTTCCATTATTTTAAGGCATTAACAATCGTGAATGTATTTGACTTAATCATATCCACATAATTTCCACCTTTTTTACCTCTTTCGCCCATGGCATCAGAGAATAAATCGCCACCAATTTTCAAATCATAACCTTTTTCTTTACAACCCTCTATTACCGCTTCAATGGAACGTTTGTTGACTGAAGTTTCAACAAAAACAGCTTTAATTTTATTATCTATAATAAAATTAACCATATTGGTAACATCTTTCAATCCATATTCAGACATCGTTGATATGCCTTGTAGACCTTTCACTTCGATATCATAAGCTCTTCCATAATAACTAAAAGCATCATGAGCTGTAATCATAATTCGTTTATCTTTAGGAAGTCTATTAACTTGCTCACTGATATAAGTGCTGACAGCCATCAAGTTATTGGCATAAGATTTTCCACTCGCAGTGAAGCTCTCTCTATTATTAGTGTCTGCTTTTGCTAATTGTTCAGAAACAAAAATGCATCCATCTGCCCACATAGTAGGATCAAACCAAATATGAGGATCATAAGCACCTTGAAAATTAGATGAGTTAATTAATTTTGATTTATCAATTCCATCTGAAACGGCAATAGTCACTTTTTGCTTTGATAATTTTTCAAAGATTTCACCCATTTTACCTTCTAAGTGTAATCCACTGTAAACTATCACATCAGCATTCATTAAATCTTTGATATCACCTTGGGTAGCCTTATATAAGTGAGGATCAACACCTGCACCCATTAAAGTCTTTACGGTTGCTTTATCACCTACAATATTATTCACTAAATCACCTACAATATTGGTGGTACAAACTATTTTTAAAGGTTCACTTTTAGAATTTGAATACTTATTTTCTTCTTTTGGAGCACAAGATGCCAATAATAGAACACTTATTATTACTAGATAGGTTTTCTTCATTTTATTCAGATTTAACATATAGATTATTACTTATATCAGCGGAAATAGAAATTTCTTTTTCATTATTAATAGAAATGACAACAGAATTATCAAACTCAAAGCGACTTAAAACTTTTAAAGGTGTTCCTAATACTAATTTTACAGTATCTAAATAGTTTAAAAATGAGGCTGAATGCTCCTTAACTCCCACAATTCTTGCAGATTCTCCAATTTTTAAATCGGAAAGCACTTTTTCATGAATGTGTATAATTTTACCATCTTTATCAGGGATTGGATCACCATGAGGATCGTATTTTGGAAAGTTTAAAAAGCTATCTAATCGATTAACTAAAGAAGGGGAGTGGATGTGCTCCAATTGCTCAGCAATATCATGTACTTCATCCCATTTAAATTTTAGTTTTTCCACTAGAAAGAACTCCCAAAGTCTATGTTTTCTTACAACATCAATAGCAATAGTTCTGCCTTCTTTTGTTAAATTAACTGCCTGATATTTTTCATAATTAACTAGTTTTTTAGCACTTAGCTTTTTTAGCATATCAGTAACTGATGATGCTTTTGTATTTTGTTTTTCTGCTATAGCATTAGTAGAGGCTCCACCATCTTGCAATTGATTCAACGCATATATGGTTTTAAGATAATTTTCTTCTGCTAGTGAAGTCATGAGTTTAATATTTATTGCAAATGTAGGAATATTTTTAAGTGAATTGAATATTTAATTTAGAGTTACCTAAAAATAAAACTACTTAATAATTGTATAAATTAAAAAGAACTATTCACTTTTGTAAACAATCAATAATATACAAATGTTAATCATTATAGCATTAAATGTACATTTGTAACTCCAATAAATCCTATTGAATTTATTATTGATGTAGATATGTAAATTGCATTCTATTAAAATAGCTTTATATTATTTTAAATTACTTTAATTATTATAAATCAACTATATAAAGCACTTATATAAAGCTTTAATTTAATTACAATACTAATATATTTACAAAAATATAGCACAAAGGTAAGTGGAAGATGAATCAATTTATTACATTTGTAACATGAATTTAATTGATCGGTTCAAATATGTAATGAAGGTTTACAATGAGACACCTTCTAGTTTCGCAGATAAAATTGGGGTACAACGCTCAAGTGTATCACATATTTTAAATGGCAGAAACAAACCAAGTTTAGATTTTATTCAAAAAATTATAGTGCATTTTCCCAAGATTGATGCACAATGGTTGATTAATGGGAAACAAGCCGATGAAGATGCTATTGTAAAAGCAGAAGTTGAAATTGAACAACCTATTGAAAAAGTTAAGGAACAACAACCTATTAAAGAAGTAGCAGAAAATAACGAGAATACTAAGCATGAAATGCTTGATAAGGTTGAAAACAAAGAAAAAAATCCTAAATCAATAAAACAATTGAAAGCTGAAAAGCAAATAGAGAAGATAATTATCTTTTATTCAGATAATACATTTGAAACTTTTAAGAATTAAACGATTGCAGCCATTTTAAAGCAGTATCTTCATCTTTAAATAGCTTTGTGGGTATGTTAGGTTTCATCACTGAAATATAAAAATTGGCAACTAATCTAACCCCAATGTTTTCAGCAAGAATGGCACTTTTAATGCCTAATTCTTTAGCTTTAGTATGATTTGCTAAAAATGAACGAGCCTCTTGACTCATAGTGTGCAATTGAACTCTAACGTCAGTAATATAATATATATAACCTATTTCAGAAAATTGAAGAGTAAATTCAATTATTGATTTCATTTCTTCTTCTTCTAAATCAACTGCTTCCTTAAATTTTAGATAAATAATATTGGGCTCGACTTTATAGACGAACATGGCCTTAAATTCTTTAAGAAAAATGAGATCCATATAATTTAGTTTCAATATTCATTTTGTAGTAAGTTTGGGTGTGCAAAATTAAGTAATTTGAAGGCTTGTGCTTAGTTTTGCACCTTAATTTTTCGATATGTATAAGATTATCAAATCTATTTTATTTCAATTTGATGCTGAAAAAGTTCATCATTTTACTTTTAAAGTAATAAAAGCTTTTGTTGGTAACTCTTTGGCTTTAAAATGGGCTAGAAAAGTTTATCATGTTAAAAGTAGTTTGTTAGCCAAAGAAATAATGGGGCTTCATTTTCCTAATCCGGTTGGATTGGCTGCAGGTTTTGATAAAGACGCTAAGTTGTACAAAGAATTATCTGCTTTTGGTTTTGGTTTTATTGAAATAGGAACTTTAACACCTTTACCGCAAGATGGAAATCCTAAGCCTCGTTTGTTTAGGTTGATTGATGACAGCGCAATCATTAATAGAATGGGATTTAATAATGGTGGGGTGGATGCTGCTGTGTTACGATTGCATAATCGACCTAAAGGCTTAATTGTTGGAGGAAATATTGGGAAAAATAAAATTACTCCAAATGAAAATGCAGAGCAAGATTACCGTTATTGTTTTGAAGCACTTTTTGATGTTGTTGATTATTTTGTTGTTAATGTTAGTTCTCCTAACACACCAAATTTAAGAGAATTACAGGAAAAAGAACCTTTAACCCATCTTTTAAATAATTTACAACAACTTAATCTTTTAAATTCAAAACCAAAACCAATTTTACTGAAAATAGCACCTGATTTAACTAATAGTCAATTGGATGATATTATAGAAATTGTAGAAATAACGAAAATAAATGGTGTGATTGCAACCAATACTACTATTAACCGATCAACTATTAAAGCAACTTCTAAAGAAATTGAATCAATTGGTGCAGGAGGTTTAAGTGGTCAACCTTTAAAACAAAGAGCAACAGAAGTTGTGAAATATTTAAGAAGCAATTCTACTAATAATATGGTTATTATAGGAGTTGGTGGAATTCAAACGGCTGAAGATGCCATAGAAAAAATAGAAGCAGGAGCTGATTTAGTGCAGGTTTACAGTGGATTCATATTTGGAGGTCCAAAAACAATTAAAAAGATTAATCAAGGGTTAGTAAAATACTTTAAAGCTAAGAAAAAATGATTCAAATAACTGAATGTCCAAGGGATGCTATGCAAGGTCTACATGATTTTATTCCAACTGATAAGAAGATAAAATATATCAATCAATTGCTAAAAGTAGGTTTTCATACAATAGATTTTGGAAGCTTTGTTTCTCCAAAAGCAATCCCTCAAATGGCTGATACAGCAAAAGTTTTGAAAGGGTTAGATTTAAGTTCTACTCAATCGAAATTATTGGCAATAGTTGCCAATCAAAGAGGAGCTGAAGATGCCATTCAGTGGGATGAAATAGATTATTTGGGATTCCCGTTTTCCATTTCTGAAACCTTTCAACAGAGAAATACCAATTCATCCATTCAAGAATCTTTGGAAAGAGTGGAGAAAATACAAAACCTTTGCATTCAGAATAATAAAAAATTAATGTTGTATATTTCTATGGCTTTTGGCAATCCTTATGGCGATGTTTATAGCCCTGAAATTGCGTTGGAATGGACATCAAAATTGCAACAATTAGAAATCGGCAATATTGCTTTATCTGATACAATTGGCGTATCAACTCCTGGAAATATCACCTTATTATTCAATAATTTAATTAAAGAATTCAATGAAATAGAATTTGGAGCTCATTTACATACAACACCTGATAAATGGAGGGAAAAAGTAGATGCAGCCTACAAAAGTGGATGTAGAAAGTTTGATGGAGCAATCAAAGGATTTGGAGGTTGTCCCATGGCCGCAGACGATTTAACAGGAAATATGCCTACAGAGAAAATGATAGATTATTTTGATGAGAACAAAATTTCAACTCATATTTCCATGGAGGAATTTGCTACGTCTCAAAAGTTAGCTTTGGAAGTTTTTCCATTATAGTTTAGTAAAGAATGTACTTTATTTTCTTTCGTTAAATTTAACAATTATTAAAACCCACTCACTAATAAGGTTTTAATCTATATCGTTATTGGGTCTAATCCTAAACAAAAATAAATATGTCAGAACAAAGCAGCTTCTTCGAAAAATTAAACCGTTGGTTTAGAAATTCCATTTCATTCAAAATTTTTTCTGTTGCCTTTTTAGTTTTAATTCTATTGATTCCAACTTCTATGGTTCAAGATTTAATCCGTGAACGCCAGTATAGACAAGAGGAAGCAATTAGAGAAATAAATAGCAAATGGGGTAATGAACAAACGATTAGCGGTCCAATTATTAGTATTCCTTATCTGAAAGTGGTCATGACAGATAAAAAGGAAATGACCAAGATAAAAGAATTTGCTCATTTTTTGCCTGAGAATCTTAAAATAAATGGAGAAATATTACCTGAAGTTAGACATAGAGGTATCTATGAATCAGTATTGTACAAAACAAATCTTGATATAAATGGAAAATTTGATTTGCCCGATTTTTCAAAGTTGAGAGTAGCACCCGAAGACATTATTTGGCAAGAAGCTTATATGAGCTTTGGTATAAGCGATTTAAGGGGTGTAAATGAGAAAGTAGTTGTATCGCTAAATAATCAAAAGGTAAATATGGGTCCTGGAATACCTAATAATGATATTTTTAGTTCAGGCATTTCTGCTCCAATACAATTTGAAGATAGTTTGAACGTATTGAATTTTAAAACTTCGTTATCCATTAATGGGAGTAATAATTTGTATTTTAACCCAATAGGAGAGGAGACTGAAGTGATTTTAACATCAAAATGGCCCAATCCGAGTTTTAGTGGTAATTTTTTACCTGACACGCATCACATTACTAAAGAAGGTTTTGATGTAAATTGGAAAATATTACAGCTCAATCGTAATTTTCCTCAACAATGGATGGGAAATCAGCATACATTATTTGGTTCTGAGTTTGGTTTGAATTTAATGTTAGGAGTCGACCAATATCAAAAGAATGAGAGATCAGCAAAATATGCTTTTATGATTATTGCGCTGAGTTTTTTAATCTTCTTTTTTATTGAAGTCATTAATAAGAAACGAATTCATCCCATTCAGTACCTATTGGTAGGCTTTGCCTTGATTATTTTCTACACTTTATTGCTGTCTATTTCCGAAAAAGCAAGTTTTACCTTAGCATATCTTGTTTCTGCAATAGCCGTTATCTCATTAATTACCATTTATGTGCATTCCTTTTTTGGGCAAATGAAATTTACGGCATTATTAAGTGGAACACTTGTAATTCTGTATGGTTTTGTGTTTGTGATACTACAATTAGAAGATTTCTCACTATTGGTAGGAAGTGTTGGTTTATTTGTAGTATTGGCTACTGTAATGTTTGCCACTCGAAAAATAGATTGGTATGAAATCTCGAAAGGGAAGTAATTCCAAAAAGTGTAAAAGTTTAAAAAGACTGGAGTTTTAATAAGTAAAACTCCAGTCTTTTCTCAAAAACAGATATATTCTTTATTGGCCTCATCTTGAAAAAATTTGGCTTCCATACTGAAAGTTTTTTTTATATTTTCAGACGTAAAAACAGCTTTGTTAGCTCCATCAGCTATCTTATTTCCTTTGGACAACATCACCACATTATCAGCATATTGAAAAGCTAAATTGATGTCGTGAACTACACCTATTATAATCATTTTCTGCAATTTCATTAATTCTTTTAATTTGTCCATGAATTGATACTGAAAATAGATATCTAAATAGGTAAGGGGTTCATCTAGAAATAAATACTTCGTTTTATTAGAATCATCCGGCCAAATCTGAGCAGCCACTCTCGCAAATTGTACTCTTTGTTTTTCTCCACCACTTAAAGTCATATAATTTCTATCTATCATTTGGTCAACATTAAAAAACTTCATGGCATCATCACAGATTTTTATATCTTGATTACTAGCACTGTTCTTAAAGTGAGGATACCTGCCCATCATTACAATTTCTTGTACAGAAAGCGGAAACGACAATTCTACATCTTGAGATAATACAGCTCTTTGTTGCGCCATTTCTGCTTTAGATATTGATACTATGTCTCTGTCATTAAATAAAATAGACCCATCAGTTAAGCTTAATTCTTGACTCAGTAAATGTATTAAAGTTGACTTTCCGGCTCCATTAGCTCCCACTATTAAAGTTAATTTATCTTCACTGAAATTCAATGATAAATTGTTTATCAATACTTTATCATCAATACTATATGTTAAGTTTTTGGTTTGTATCATCTAAAAGTAGTATTCGATTTTTCTTAGTAAATAAATAAAAATGGGAGCGCCAACGATTGTGGTAACTATTCCAATGGGTAATTCAGCGGGAGCAAGGAGTAATCTCGCCAACAAATCTGCAATGCATAATATTAAAGCGCCTAACAAGGTGCTACCAATCATTAAATATTTGCTATTGGAACCTTTTATCAAGCGTAATAAATGAGGAACTATCAAACCTACAAATGCAATGACTCCAATAAAAGAAGTAGCAACAGCAACCAATATCACATTGATTGTTAATACTTTTAACTTCAATTTCTTTACATTTATTCCTAAATGTTCGGCTTCATTTTCTCCTAACATTAACGCATTAAGCGATTTAGCATATCTCAATGCTAAAAGCAAACAGATGATTGTTGTAATTCCCACAATAACAACAGAATGCCAATTAGCACCGGATAAAGTTCCTAAATTCCAAAAAGTAATAGATCTAGCTTGTGGATCTCTAGCAATGTAAGACAAAAAGCCTACACCACTTAAAAATAGCGCATTAATTGCTATTCCGATTAAAAGTAATGCAATTGTAGAGGTTTTTCGATTCGATTTGTTTTGTGATAAAAAATATACCAAATAGGTTGCTACAGCTGCACCAATACAAGCAGCTAGCGGCAAAGTCCATTCTCCAACTTCTAATGGAATGCTTGCACCTAAAGTAAAGTACAATGCAGCGCCAAAAGCAGCACCACTTGAAGTGCCAATTAAACCTGGTTCTACTATAGGGTTTAGAAACAAGCCTTGCATCAAAACACCACCTAAGGCCAATGCAGCACCTGCAAAAATGGTTAATATTGTTCTAGGAAGCCGAATTTCCATAAAGATGCGTTCATTCAAACTAGAAGCATCTATATTTCCAATATTTTTAAAGGAATTAAGTATTTCATCTAAGGAAATATGTACTGCTCCCAATTTCATAGAAACAAGACTTATAGCTAAAATTAAAATTGCAAATAAGTAATATATTTTATTGTATTTCTTCAAGTTATGATTTTATTATTGATGAATCAATTGTTGTAATTTTAATACATTTTCTCCTGTTCTAGGCCCTAAATAAATTAAATCATGCTCTTCTACACGATAAATTTTACCATTTTTAGCTGCGTTGGTTAAAGAGACACCAGGTAATTCTATTATTTTATCCATACTTCCTAGTTTATCGTAACCAAAATCAGTTAAAAGTATCACATCAGGATTGGCTTTTGCTATAATTTCAGGGGATGTAATTCTAGCCATACCATTTTCATTAACGGGAATTTTACCGCCTGCCCATTCTATCATTTTTGCAGCAACACTGTTGCCGCCAACTGCCATATATACATTCATAGCTTGACCGTAATGGATTACTACAACTTTCACTGTATCATCATATTTCATACGCTCGGCTTTAGCTTTTTCCATGTCAGCATCTAATTTTTTGTTGATTGCATCTACCTTATCATTGCTGTTAAAAAAGCTTGCCATTTCAGTAATTAATGCTTTAGTTGATTCAATGTCATCTGCTTTGTTTTCAAACTCTTTCGTTGGAATTTTCAATTCTTTTAGTTGTCTGACTACATGTTCAGGACCAATACTAAATTTACCGCCTCTTTCTAAAAGTAAAGTAGGTTTTGTTGCCATTATTCCTTCAAAACTTAAATGCATGTGATAACCCACAGTGGGTAACTTTTTTACTTCAGGTGGATAAGTACTTGAAATATCAACTGCAACTAATTTATCTCCAACACCTAAGGCATACATTATTTCAGTATATTGTTTGGCTGCACTTACTATTCTTTCTTCTGAATCTGAGGTTTTTTCTTCATTTCCAAATCTACCACAAGATATAAATGTAATTAGAAATAAAACTGATATATATCTGATTTTCATAATATTAAATTTATAAATGGGGGAGAATATTCTCCCCCAAAATAGATTATTTTAAAAATTATAATGCAAATTGATGCCTCCAAAATAGTTAATTTCATTTGGTGCAGGGATATAAGCATCAGGCAATTGATTGACAAAAACCATATAATAACTTTGCTCTCCTGTAATGTTATTGGCACCTGCATACAACTCTAATCCTATGCGGTTGATAGTTTTTCGGTAACCAATTTTAGCATTCAACAAACCAAAGCTATTGGTTTCATTCAAATTATCAGAAGTATAGTACATTTTATCTCTGAAATTATAATTTAAATTACCATATAAACCAATTTTAGTGTCAAGATCTATTCCTGCATTAAAAACCAATTGAGGAACACCTGCAACTTTATTGCCGCTATAATCATAAACAATAGCAGTATCTTGGTTTGAGCTACCTTTTCCAACTTTTTGATAATTAAAGTTATCATACTTAAAATCAGAATATGTAAAATTAGCAAATGGCTTCAATGAAGTAATAAAACCATTTTTATTTTTCATGGCTTCATACTTCAATAAAACTTCTAACCCATTATTATTCAAATCACCACCATTGGTTACATAGGAGTATAAAGTGGTGGTATTTGCTTGATCTTGTACTGAAATAGTTGTTAATTTATTGCTAAAACGTGCATTAAACAATGCTACAGAATAGTACAAACGATTATTTAACATACTGCCTTTTGTACCCACCTCAATTTGAGCGCCTTTTTCAGCTTCTAAATCTTGATTTACCTCATTGGTGTAAGGAATGTAGAATTGAGAACCCACAGGAGTTTTATAAGCAATAGAATAAGTAGCATAAATAGATGCTATATCATTAATTTTCTTATTAATAGATACAGTTGGAGATACTAAACCATCAAAAGTTCTTTCGTATTCTTTAGGTACTGTATTTCCGGGTTTATTGTTTTTTAATGCCCACAATCTATCTTCAGTACTAATATTCATGCTATTTAAACTCACACCTGCAGTTACACTAAAATCTTTAGGTAAAGAAACAGTCCATTGCGTAAAATAAGTAGCCGTAGCACTTGATAATGCTTGAATTCCTCTTAAGCTTCCAATCACATTGTATCCGCTAGGATTAGTGCTATCTAAGGTCATAGAATAACTATTGGCAACTGATTGTGTTTTTTGCAATTCAATTCCGCTTATACTACTCAAACCAATATTTTCTGAAAGATTAAAATTCAAATCAATTGTTGATCGCAAACCGTAACTCAACGGAGATTTATCAGACCAACCACCTGCTGAACTGTTGTTCATCAACTGAGAAGAGCCAAAGAAAGTAGTATTGTTTGACACATATTTATTAAACTTATATTTATGTGAAACACCTGCTCTAAAAGATTTTACCGCCGAATGTGCATTATTTTTGATATAACGAGGATTCCCTGAATAATCAAAATTATCATATTGAGTGGCAGTTAATTCACCATTTCTTTCATCATAACTATTACTGTAGCCAAAATAAGTGCTGATGGATTGCTTTGGATTAATAGAAATATCAGCCATTAAGTTCACAAAGTCTTTTTGAGATGCTGTGTGCGGCATAAATCCATCAAACTCTTGACGGCCATAATTAACTAAAAGCGAAGACTTCTCCCCACCAATTGCTATGGAAGTAGTAGATCTCAACAAACCATAACTACCTAATAGAAAGTTTTCTCCAATAGTTGTTTTGTTTTTTTCTGCTTTTTGAGTTTGTAAATTAACCACTCCAGCTATAGCTAAACCATATAATGAACCTGAAGGACCTTTACTAACTTCAACTTTATCAACCGAAGCAAAATCGATATCATCTAAAACCGTAACGCCTTCGGCATCAGTAATAGGAATGCCATTATAATACACTTTAGAACCTTGACCATCAAAGTTATTGCTAGCACCTTTAAAACCCAATCCATTGCCATAACCTCTTATGTTAAACTGTTGTCCTGCTGAAGAAGTTCGTCTTTGCATATAAACTCCAGGTACATTAGCATTGATTGCATCATCTAAGAAAAGACCATTACCTCTTTTCAATTCATTGCTATCTAATTTTACAATAGCTTTAGGTTGAAGTAATAGTATTTTATTTTTATTTGATGTAGCGGTTATTTCAACTTGATTTAGCTTATTTTCAGAAGTACTCAGTTTTGCAATAAGATTGTTAGAGCAAGTTGTAATTTTCTGTTTATAGGTGGAATAGCCTATGTAAGAAATGGTAATATCCATTCCTTGTTGACAATTTAATTTAAATCCTCCATTTTTATCCGTTGTTGTTATTTCAGCAGTAGATGATTTAACTGTAGCGCCTATTAAAGGTGCATTATTCTCATCCATAACTTTTCCGTTTAATTGTTGAGCCCAAAGGTTTACACTCAGCAATAGTGTGCATATAAATGCAATTATTATTTTCATTTTTAAAAATTTATAGTTGTATATGAGCTAATCTTATTAAAGAGAAGCTTTTAAATAATAGAATTAGTAAAGTTTACAGCATTAAGAATTGCCATACTTTAAATTCTAATGATCACCGATAAAATTTTAGAAATGTTGGGGTGGAGGAAAGGGAGGTGGGAATGAAAGAAAATTATAATGATTAAAATTATTACTATTTAATTGATTGGTTAGTATTAAACAATCACTCAAGTTAATCTTATTTATATTATTATAAAACAAATTCTTAATAAAATTTAGAAATCTATTTTGCTGATGTTTTAAAGGCGTATTTTGACTAAAAAAATCAGCAGTTAATCGATTTAACTTTTGATACAACTGGGTTTCTTTAGCATCTTTCCAACACCAATAAATGGTTGAATTTTCGCTGATTTGAATGCGAATCACATCGTACCATGCTCCTTTGTATTCGAATTCTTTATCGTGTTTCCACTTGACGCTACTTTTGTTTTCCTCGTTACTAAAATCAAATGAAACCAATTGAGTTTGATCCAATTTAGATTTGAGAAAACCTTTAATTTCTCTTCTAATTTGATGACGACGATAGATAAAAGAGAAGCCACCACCTAATAAAGGAGCCAATAAAGATAGCATTAAGCCAATGACTATTATATTCTTATAAGCTTTCGGAAGCATTTAAAACAAGAGATATTAAAAATAAATTATCACAAACGTAAATAAAAAAAGCTTCATTTTTAAGAAAGTTTAAAGCTTTGCAGTATAATTTGAGAACTAAATGACAATTCAGCTGTTTCAATCTCATTAATTTTGAGACAAATCCTAAAAAATAGAAATATGTTAAAATGGAATAATATTATTCATTATTCAGTTAATGGAAACCCTGAGCCTGATAGAAGAGTTGATAAAACGGAAGAGGAATGGAAAAAACAATTAACTGAATCTCAGTATAGAATTACAAGAAATAAAGGAACGGAAGCACCCAATAGCGGAGCGTTATGCAGTTCGTTTGATGAAGGTCAATATAATTGCATTTGTTGTGACCAACCATTATTCGATTCTACCATCAAATTTAATTCTAGTAGTGGATGGCCAAGTTTTACTCAACCTATTAAAGTGAATGCCATTAAATATCATAAAGATGAAACATTTGGAATGACTAGAGTTGAAGTGATGTGCAATACATGTGATGCACATTTAGGACATGTATTTCCTGATGGACCTGAACCAAGTGGATTGCGCTACTGTGTCAATTCTGAATCTTTACAAATAAATAAAGAAGCCTAATTAATGGAAAATTCAAATTATAAAGTTGCTACCGTTGGCGGTGGATGTTTTTGGTGTATTGAGGCTATTTTTAGTGAGATAAAAGGAGTTGAGAAAGTAATTTCGGGTTATTCAGGTGGAAATGTACCTGGCAAACCCACTTACAGAGAAGTTTGCTCAGGATTGACAGGGCATGCAGAGGTGACACAAATTACTTTTGATCCTACTATTATTACTTATGAAGATATCTTACTCATTTTTATGACAAGTCATGATCCTACTACTTTAAATAAACAAGGTGGGGATAGAGGAACACAATACAGATCTGTTGTTTTTTATCACGATGAGGAACAAAAAAGAATAGCAGAAGAAATGAAACTTCAATTATCAAAATATTATGATGATCCAATAGTTACAGAAATCAGTCCTTTAAAAGAGTTTTTTGAAGCTGAACAAGAGCATCAAGATTATTACGCCAACAATCCAAACCAAGGGTATTGCCAAGCAGTAATTTCTCCTAAATTATCCAAATTAAGGAAGATGTATGCTGAAAAGTTGAAATAAAGCATCCTGTGGAAAATAAAATACTTAGAAATCTAATTTTTCATTTAAATGATGGTTACTCAACTGTTATTTATAATGATAGAAAGTATGGGCTTAGTAAAACTGTCTTTAATAATGGTAAAAGCATCAAGCTATTTGCAGAAGAATTAGGAGGAAAAGATTTTATTAGTTTGAATTATTACATAACAGATCAAACTGAACTCTTAAAACCATGTGAAATGCCTAAAAGTAAGGTTTTAGACTTTTTATATAATTTAAAACCAATTACTGATGTCTAATTCTAAAATTGGTTTGGGTGGAGGTTGCCATTGGTGCACGGAGGCTGTATTTCAAGCTATAATAGGAGTGGAGATGGTTGAGCAAGGGTATTTAAACTCTATTAAGCCTTATAATGAATTTTCTGAAGGAGTTATCGTTCATTTTAATTCTGAAGTAATTGATTTAAAGACATTGATTGAAATTCATTTATATACTCATCAAAGCACTTTTATGCATAGCATGAGAAATAAGTATCGATCAGCAGTTTACATAGATGGTGAAGATCAAAATAAGGAGGCAGAGCATATTTTACAACATTTACAAAGCAGTTTTGAAAAGCCGATAATTACCAAAGTGTTGCTAATGAGTAATTTCAAAGCTTCGAGAGACGAAATAACTAACTATTACAGTAAAAATCCTGAAAAGGTATTCTGTAAACGATATATTGAGCCCAAACTGAATTTGTTAATGGAGAAATTCTCAGAGAAGTTAGTTAATAGGCGGTCGTAAAAATGGTTTAATATTTCAGTTCTAAAATGTTCAGAATGTCAATTAAAATTTAGCTAATTTTATTGAATGTGAGCAGAAAGTTATTATCACATTTACAATAGAACAAATAATAAATAATTAATTTTTCAAGGAAGAGGCTAATTATTATTACTTTTTAAAACAATTTGCAAAGTATATTTCTCCCATTGCAATTTTACATGCGTATTGTTTGATTTTAAATCATTTTCACTTTGTTATTCAAATTAAAAAAGAGGAAGTTTAAAAAGATTTTTTTGCAGAGAAAATGGCTAATAAGGTATCAGATGTCAAACTCTCAAAGATTTCCAAAACCTTGGATAGTTTGCTAATTATCAGTTAATTTAGCCACTTTTTTAACTCATATACTCAATCTATAAATAAACGATTTAAAAGAAATGGGAGTTTATTTACTCCCATTTTTAAACGTAAAAAAGTCGATTCAGAAGAATACTTAAAACAACTTATCTTGTATGTTCATTTAAATCCAGAACATCATAATTTAATTAAAATTCTAAAATTGATAAATAGGTCAAAGTAATAGAGATTTCCTAGGCAAAACAAAACATTAGTCTTTTAAATTTTTGGTACTTTTGAGTTTTAAAAAATTGAAAAAATGAGTATAAAAACAATCCTAGTAGCATTAACTATTACTTTAAGTGTTTTATCCTGTGATAATAATAAACAAGAAGTTAAGGTTGAAGAAAAGCGAGATACAATAGCTATCGTGGAACCATCAGAAGCGGAACAATGGATAGCAGATGCTATAGAAGCACATGGAGGTGAAAAATACAAAACTGCACATTATAGTTTTGATTTTAGAGGAAAACAGTATTCCTTTAAAAATGAATCGGATAAATACGTTTATCAAATGAAAGATGTTGATGATGATGGTAACCAGCTTATTCATACCATAGAAAATGGTAATTATTCATTAAAAGTTGAAGGCGAAGAATTTGAATTGCCTGAAGAGGATATAAAAAAGTTTAAAAATGCCTTAAATTCAGTCATATACTTTGTTAACCTACCATACAAACTACAAGATAAAGCAGTAATCGCTGATCAAAAAGGAGAAACTTTTATAAATGATACGGCTTATCAATTAATTGTTGTAAATTTTGAGCAAGAGAATGGTGGTCAAGATTTTGAAGATCAGTATATGTATTGGATAAATAAAGAAACGAAGCAGGTTGATTATTTAGCATATAATTTTAAAGAGAATAAAGGTGGTGCACGCTTTAGGAAAGCCTACAATAGGCGAGTAGTGGATGGCATTCTTTTCCAAGATTATATCAACTATAAAGCAGCTAGAGACATCGATTTATACATGCTTGCAGAGCTCTATGAAAAAGGGGAATTGGAGGAATTATCTAGAATTAAGACAGAGAATGTGAAAGCTTTGGAGTAGTAATTATTATTAATTTTAACTTACTCAATAATTTTAGTTCTTTTAAATTCGTTTTGATTCTATTATATTTGCCGCTTTTTTATTTTAAGCAATGCAAAAAATATTTCTTTCAATTTTATTAATATTCTCCTTAACAACATTTAGTCAAGAGAACAGTCTACCAAAGAAACGAACGCCTTATCCTAGAAATTTTATTGATTTAGGTATTGGATTAGGGCCTAATTACGGTATTATTGGTGGACGCGCAATTTTTGGTTATAAAGGATCAGGTTTATTAGTAGGTGCTGGAACTTTAAATGGTTTACCAACTTTTACTATTGGGGGACAATATTCAAAAGATTTCTTTTTTGCGAGCTTAGTTTATGGTCCCATTGGTTCTTATGAGATAAATTATTATGGAGATATATCTAAAGGAATTTTAAAAGGAACAGTTTTTCAATTGGGTGGAAGAATCAATTTACTAAAAAGTAAATTAATGTTTTTAGAATTGGGCGTAGGCTTTTTTAATGGTTACCAAGATCCTGAATTTGTAAGAAAAAGAAGTCGATATGCTGATGTCAGACAAACAGGTTTTATTGGAAATATAGGATTGAACTTTAGAATAGGTAAATGGGATTAAGCTTTTTGGAGTTAGGACCCGGCGTTTATAGTGGTAAAGGAGCACCATTACCTAAAAATTATTATAATTACTACTCTCCTCAAGATCAAAATCGCAAATCGAGAGAAATGGGTGTAACCTTTAATAATGGCATAGGTTATAGATTATTTGATGTGGAAAATTAAATGTTACAGTCTGCCTATCCAAAAATTTGCTTTCTCAATTCTTCCGTATTTTCAGCTAACAAACTTTCAAAGTTCCAATCATGAAATTGAATAGCCTTCTTACCCCTTAAATAAGCTAAATAATATTCATTCCAATTTTCAGGATAAAAAACAGCTGAAACAAAAGTGCTGATTAGAAAGGGTAGGGAAATTCTGCCATTACCTATTGGAACAAATTGAATCATGGTTTCGCTTTTCATGTCTGTTTCATATTCAAATAGTACATGATACACATCATGAAACTCTATTCTTGGCATAATTTCTAATCCGTGAGAATGGAGAAAATTGTACAAGTCATTGCCTAAAGTACCATTTCCCATTTTTTCAAGTTCTTCCATAGTAATATTCCATGGTTTTCTGTTCTTTCTTAAATATAAATAAACTGGTTTTAAGCTCTTTACTAATGAATTAGCTATAAATTCTCTAACTGATGCCCTTTGAGTGGCTGTTTCTGTGTTACTAAACATATTTAAATTTTAGTGCTAAAAACGAAGCATCTTAGGCTATATTATCCATCAATTATATATAGATAAACCATTTATATTTTTTTATGAAATGCGTTGAAAAGAAGATTTACTTATTTATTTGCGTTCTCAATACTTAAGAATTGCTAAACTCAGTTTAATAGGCATGAAATATGTAGCCTACTTAATAATCTAAAAAAAATAGAAAATGAATAAAAAAATAATACTTAATAATAGACCCGAAGGGAATGCTGAATTATCAGACTTTAAATTTATAGAAGAAGAATCGCCAAAACCTATGGATGGGGAAGTGCTTTTGAAAACTCTTTATGTATCCGTAGATCCATATTTAAGAGGAAGAATGAATGATGAAAAGTCATATGTTCCACCTTTTAAATTAAATGAGCCGATTTCTTCAGGCATTATTGCTGAAGTAATGGAATCTAAGAATGATTCATTTAAGAAAGGTGATTATGTGAATGGAAATTTAGATTGGAGTGAATATCAAGTTCATAATGGAAAAGGATTAACCAAAGTGGATGCTGAAAAGGCTCCCTTATCAGCATATTTAGGTGTAGTAGGTATGACAGGATTAACGGCTTATTTTGGATTAACTGAAATTGGGAAACCAAAAAATGGAGAGACAGTAGTTGTTTCAGGAGCTGCCGGTGCTGTAGGAACAGTAGTGGGTCAAATAGCCAAAATCAAAGGCTGCAAAGTAATTGGAATTGCTGGAACCGATGAGAAAGTGGATTTACTAAAATCAAAATTTGGATATGATGAAGGAATCAATTATAAGATAACCAAAGACATGAAAACTGCTATTTCAAAATATGCACCTGATGGAGTAGATGTATATTACGACAACGTGGGTGGAGAAATAACTGATGCAGTTATGAAAAATATAGCGCGCAACGCTAGAGTAGTTGTTTGTGGCGCTATTTCTGTCTATAATGATACCGAAATGCCAACCGGGCCAAGAATTACTCCTACACTAATTAAAAATAGTGTGCTCATGCAAGGTTTTACTATTGGGAACTATGCGAGTCAATTTGAGGAAGGAATGAAACAATTGACAACTTGGTTAAAAGATGAACAATTAAAATATTCAGAAACTATAGTGGAAGGATTTGACCAAATACCACAAGCTTTTCTTGATCTTTTTGAAGGAAAAAATAAAGGAAAGATGATAGTGAAAGTATAGAAATCAATTTATTAATAATAAAAAAATTAGAGAAATATGAATACTGAAAAGAAGCACGTATTAGTAGCAGGAGCAAATGGAACTACCGGTAAAAGTATTATCGAATTATTAAAGCAATCAGATGTTTATGAACCTGTAGCAATGGTTAGAAAAGAAGAGCAAAAGCAATCTTTTGAAAATAATAAGGTAAAAGCAGTTCTTGCTGATTTAGAAAATGATGTAAGTCATGCTTTAAAAGGAATGGATAAAGTGATATTTGCTGCAGGTTCTAAAGGAAAAAACGTAGTTGGCGTAGATCAAGAAGGTGCAAAAAAATTAATAACAGCTGGAAAACAGGAAGGTATATCGAAATATGTAATGTTGAGTTCAATGGGAGCTGATAATCCTTCTCAATCTGAGGATTTGAAGGATTATTTAATTGCCAAACAAAATGCTGATAATTTCTTGAAAGAGTCTGGTTTAAATTATTCTATTATCCGTCCAGGAGCATTAACAGATGAAAAAGCATTAGGCAAAATCGAACTAAAAGAAAAACTAAATAAAAATGGAGAAATAAGCAGACAAGATGTGGCTAAAACACTTGTTGAAGCTTTAGATAATTCGATATTAGAGAATAAAATAGTAGAAATTATAAAAGGAGAAGAATTAATTCAACAAGCTGTAAAATAAGCATTTATTTGAAATACAATATTGAAAAGAGGCTAATTTTAATTAATTAGCCTTTTTTTGTCTAAATTCTAATATAAACTTACGGTCAAAATGCCTTTTTTCTTTGAATCCTTTTATTTTAATAATTTCGCGCTTCTAATTTTTAAGATATGATTTCAATAGATGGACTAGCAGTCGAGTTTAGTGGGGAAACATTGTTTAGCGATGTTTCTTTCGTGGTGAATGAAAATGACAAAATTGCATTGATGGGTAAAAATGGTGCGGGTAAATCTACTATGATGAAAATAATAGCAGGTGCACAAAAACCAACTAAAGGTAAAGTAAATTGTCCAAAAGATGCTGTTATAGCTTATTTACCGCAGCATTTATTAACTGAAGACGATTGCACTGTATTTGAAGAAACTGCTAAAGCCTTCAAAGAGATTTTTGCTATGCAAGATGAGATAGAGTCTATCAACAAACAATTGGAAAGTAGAACAGATTATGAATCAGCTGAATATTTGGGTTTAATAGATCGTGTGAGTGATTTAGGAGAGAAATTTTATGCTATTGAAGAGATCAACTATGATGCAGAAATAGAAAAAGCCCTAAAAGGATTAGGTTTTAAAAGAGATGACTTTCATCGACTATCTTCTGAGTTTAGCGGCGGATGGAGAATGCGAATAGAATTAGCTAAAATATTATTGCAGAAACCGGATTTAATACTTTTAGATGAACCTACCAATCATATTGATATTGAATCAGTTTTATGGTTAGAACATTTTTTAATCAATAAAGCTAAGGCAGTTATTGTTATCTCACACGATAAAACATTTATCGACAATATTACCAACAGAACAATAGAGGTAACTATGGGTCGAATATATGACTACAAAGCCAATTACAGTCACTATTTGCAGTTGAGAGAAGATAGAAGAATGCACCAACAAAAGGCTTATGACGAACAGCAAAAGATAATTGCAGATAATAAAGCCTTTATTGAGCGGTTTAGGGGAACTTTTTCCAAAACGAATCAAGTAAGTTCAAGAGAGCGAATGTTGGAAAAAATGGAAATCATTGAAGTAGACGAAATAGATACTTCCGCATTGCGATTAAGATTTCCTGCTGCTCCTCGTTCTGGAGATTATCCTGTAAGTGTAGATCATATTTCAAAACAATACGACCAACTCATCGTTTTCAAAGACGCTAGCTTTTCAGTAAGCAGAGGTGAAAAAGTATCATTTGTTGGAAGAAATGGAGAAGGAAAATCAACGATGATAAAAGCCATTTTAGGAGAAATAGAAGTAGAGGGAGCTTGCAATCTGGGACATAACGTAAAGGTGGGCTATTTTGCTCAAAATCAAGCATCCTTATTAGATCCAAATTTAACTGTTTTTCAAACTGTAGATGAAGTTGCAAAAGGAGAAATTAGAACTCAAATTAAATCGATTCTAGGTGGTTTTATGTTTAGTGGAGATGATATCGACAAGAAAGTGAGTGTTTTATCGGGTGGAGAAAGAACAAGATTAGCAATGGTTAAACTATTATTGGAGCCTGTAAATTTATTAATATTGGATGAACCAACGAACCATTTAGATTTAAAGTCGAAGGATGTTTTAAAAGAAGCATTAAAAGCATTTGATGGCACATTAATTCTAGTATCTCACGATAGAGATTTTTTACAAGGCTTATCCGAAAAGGTTTTTGAATTCAAAAATCAGCGTGTGATTGAACATTTTGAAACGATAGACGCATTCTTAGAACGCAATAGAATAGAGAATATCAAAGAATTGGATCTGGTGTGATCAATTACGTAATATGATCTTTATTTAAATATAATACAGGATTAAAATTTAACAATGGAAACTTATTTTATCTATGCATTTTACGTATTTCTAGCCATTTGGATTATTTCTTTGTGTTATAATTTAATCTATTTTATAACAACAAAGAGTGATGAATTTGATGGTGCATTTTTCAATAAGTCGAGAGGCTTTCCGGAAGCATTAGACGATTTGCACTTTTTAGAAAAAGGTTTAGGCAGGCAATTTAACTCCGCTCGAAATAAAATACATTTTTACAAAAAAAATGCAGAACTAACTAGAAGAAAGTACAGTTACTATTCAGATAAAATTGAGGATGGTTTTATTCGCTTATATCTCGGTCGATTTCTAACAAAAAGAGAAGTATTTGATAAGCTTGACAAACCAGTTAGATGGCATTTTTTAATAGTTTTTGCTTTTGTTGGAAGTATTATCGCTTCTATTATACTCTATATCAGTTATGTCTTTTTATTTGATTTTAGCATAATGATTTTACTGATAAACTTTTCTGCTATAGTATTTTGTGTTTATTTTTATATCTACATGGTATCTATAAATATGCTCTTCTTTTATTTAATCATTAATTTCGATGTAATAGACAAAATGGTTGCTTTTTTTAGCTTACCTTTTTCATGTGGACAAAATGGTTGCTCTATTTTTTCCTCCTTTTGTTCTTTCTAAACTTATTTAATTTACTTTTAATTTATCAAATAAAACGGAGTTAGGCTCTGCTGGAGAGCAACCAAGCAAGGGATATATTTGATGGCTGACAAAAATGTCAAATCAAGAGGCTTTTATAAGTCTCTTGATTATTTTTAGAAGCCTTTATGCCTTCAAAAACTCATCTATAAATTTGATTTTTCTTGCTTTTGATAAACCATTGTGATTTCTCATTTTGTTCTTCAAATCTGAAAAATGTCCATCAATTGAATTAGTTGTGTTTGGTATATTTAATTCATAGTATTCATACCAAGTAAATAGCCATTTGAGATTTGTTTTTAAACTCCTACAAGCACTTCTAAGCCGTTTATGAGTATAATAACTTTTACCTGTTTCTAGATTAATTGTCCGTTCCTTTAAAAAAGAATCCCATTTTTCAAACCACAAATCTAAACCTCCTTTAAAAGACTCTTTATCTGTCTTTTTTAAAATACTAACAAGTTCTTTTAACTCGATAGATGCTTGTATTTTAGGGTTTTTAGTTATATATCTCCTTATTATAGCAACTTGATGAAATTGACACATTTGAACCGGGATATCATCGAATAGCTGCATTAATCCGCGTCTACCATCACAAACAATACCTAAAACTTCGTAACCTAGTCTTATTAGTTCAACAATTCCTTTTTTGTATAAATAATTGCTCTCCGATCTAACATAGTATTTAAGTAAATTTTCTTTTGTATAGGCATCTTTAAATAGCATCAAACCAAAATTTCTGCCCCAATAAGTAGTATCCATCAGTACCACTACTTTTCTAGGATATTTTTTAGGAATGTCTACTTCAATCAAATCTATTTTACGCTGAATAGTTTTTATGGAGCACTGATATTTCTCAGCTAGTTGTTTGTACGTCTGCTTTCCTTTTGTGTATTCATCCCAAATCTTCTCAGGAGTAATGATATTTCCTCCAGTAAAATAAGTGTTACAGTGCAAGCATTTATATCGCTGTTTTCCGAGTCGAACACCATATTTTCGAGTAAATGTCTTTGCACAATTTTTGCATTTTTTTTATTCATAACCTTTCATTAGCTCCAAAGCTAATCAGGAAAAGGTTTTCAAGAGCTTTTATCAACCATTTTGTCCATTAACCCTTAATTTCATATTATATACTTTTAAGATAGATTGCAGTAAATTGTATAAGAACATTGGAATTATGGGATTTTTAACTAAAAATTGGAATGCAATAAATTCCGGTGGAACAGTTATAGGAGCCGCCGCAGTAGGAAGTTTTCACTCATACTCAGGTAATGGATTTGGAGGATATGGAGGAGGCTCTTTTGGTGGTGGAGGAGCAGGTGGTAGTTGGTAAATTTATGGGACAACAATAATTCCAAATTCATGTTTACTTCGTCCAAAGAATTCGAACACCCAAAGCATTCTGAATCGATCTTGATCTAAAATTTTCATTCAGATTGACTTCTACAAAATAGAAATTATAATATAAATCAGCTAATATAGTATTGGTTAGGTGAAATTTGAAGCCTAATCCGCCACCGCCGCCATAACCTGTACCACCAACTCTTTGGGCGGTTTGGTAAATGTCTTGGTGAAATATTTCATATTCCTGATTATCAATCACTATATAATTTCGTTTTAAATTCACATTGGTCGCATTGGCAAAAGCAGACAAATAAGCAGTAGAATTACCACTGCTATAAAAGTTGATTTGGGGACCCAAGTTGATATAAAACCTATTTTCTTCACCAAAAATTGGGATTTGCTCATAATTAGGGCCAGGTTTATTGTTGTTATAATTCTTATTTTCTATTGTAAATGCTTGTTTGTAATCTAATTGAGTAGTGTTAAAATCGAGGAAAAGAGAAAATATTTTATTGATTCTATAACCTGCATGCAAACCTATTTCTAAAGATGTGTTATATGATGGATTATTAGGGTATTCTACAACTCTAAAAGGAGGATTGCCAAAATAATTACGAAAAGTAGCTTGGTTTCTAGGATTAGAAAGTATGTAATCAATACCATAAGGAGTTACATTGGGTGTACCTGAGTAAAATCTAGCTGATTCAGAATTAGCAAAATAAGCTCCTAAATTAATGCCTACAAAAAACTTAGTTGTATCAATTTGCTCATCCATATAATTATAAGCTCCTTGACTTTTAGCAAAGGGAAGGAGTGAAGTTAAAAAAATAAATAGGTATAAAGTCTTTAATTTCATTCTTAGTTTTTGGTTATAATTAATTTCAAAAATAAGAAAATCAATTTCTTTAAACTAAAATAGCTTTTAACTTAGCAATAGGATATTGTATTCAGTAATTTTTTAACTTATAGAATTGTTTTAAAAAAATTCAACTTTAATTTCAATGCTTGTTTTATTTTAATCCTATTAGATTTATTTCAATTATAATTATTTAATATTCATAATATTGAAAATAAAATTAAATAAATCAAAAATTTCAGACAACCCATTCAATACTTAAAAGGTTCTAAATTTGAAAGCTCATCCAATTGAAAGAATTGATCTTAAACGAAGAAATTTTAATTAAACATTGCATTGTGAACAATAGGCATGCTCAAGAGACCTTGTATGATAATTACTACAAAGAGCTCTATTTGATATCAATTCGATACTTGAGTAATCATCAAGATGCAGAAGATGCTATAATTTTAAGTTTCACTAAAATATTTAAAAGTCTTAAATCTTTTACATATCAAGGGAAAGGTAGTCTAGGTAGATGGATTAGAACCATTTTAATTAATGAATCAATTCGATTGCTGAATAAGCGAAATAAAATTGACTTTAATAGTGATTTAAATTCAATTGAAATTTCAGATTCAACACCTAATAGTTTGGATCTAATGCAAGCTTCAGACCTATTAAAAATGATAGAAAAGTTGCCAACGGGCTATAGAACTATTTTTAATCTTTATGCGATTGAAGGATTTTCTCATAAAGAAATATCGAGCTTATTAAATATAAGTGAAAACACATCAAAGACACAATTAAAGAAGGCAAGAATGAGTCTAATGAACAGTATAAATAAAGAAACAGCTTATGGAACCAACAGATTTTGATAATTTCCTTAGGGAGAAATTGGCTAGAAATAATGATTCTTTTGCGAAGCAAATAGAACATTCAAAACCATATGTATGGTCTGCTATACATAAAAATTTAAGTGAGAATAAAAGTAAGAAGAAATGGATTTTTGCTGCGGCAGCTGTTATTTTATTGCTTATAGGATTCTCGAGTATTTTATACTTTATGCAAAAACAGCATCATAAAGAAATAAATCGATTAGCAATTCAATTAATAGAGTTGAAACAAAATTATTCAACCAATTTTAATCAACTAGAAATTAAAAATCAACAATTGTTATGTTTTGAATCAGATATTAAACAATTACAACAGCTTCAAAGCGAAATAGTTAATAACGAAATTAAAATACAATCTACTCAATATGTGTATTTAAAGGATACTATAATTATAAAAGATCAACCATATCTATCAGAAAATAATAAACTAGATACTTTAGATAACCATATTGTAAAAAGTATTGCGATTAGTGATATAAACCAACTTTACAATAAGATTTATCCAGTTTACAATACGACGAAAGTAACTAATCCCGAATCTGAAAGTATGAAATTCAGAATAAACTCATTCGCTTCAAATCAATAATTAAATAATATACTTATGAAAAAAATATTCGTTTATTTTTCCATGGCTTTATTGCCACTATTTGGAATAGCTCAACAAATCCCTGACTCTGTCATTATCTTCATTGAAAATAGAGTAAAGGTAATTATTGAAATAGAAGATTATGCTGCTCTTAACGAGAATAATGATGCTCTAGTAATTATAAAAAGGTTTCAGGCACAAATTCCTAATATTTTAGATGAATTACAAATAGATAAATCTGAAATAGTTACTTATACTGATGATAGCTTGCTAACCATAGAAGATGGTAATTCAAAGAAAGTATTTTTAATGAATGAATCTGAGTTGGTGAATACTGGCATTAGAGATGAAGCTGTTTTGGTTTATAAGGGTTTACGAATAATCATTTCAACCAATAATTTAAATTCAATTTCAAATATTTCTATTGCTGATTGCTTGCAAACTGTATTTGATTCATTGCCTGAAAAATCAATTGTATCCCAATCGCTTTACTACCAATGTATAGATAGTAAAGTGACTAAAATACCAGAGAAAAATACTAAAAATTCAACTTCTGATTTTATAGGTTTAAATGTTGGTACAGGTGCTAGTTTATTAAAGAACACTAGTTTGGTGGATATAACATTTACAGCAGATATCACTTTCTTTAAAAAAGGATTGGTGACACACAATGGATATGTTTCAGCTAATTTAATGTACGATTTTTTAAGTAATAGAAAAATGAATATCAATACCTTTTTAAATGTAGGGTATCGTTTTAACCTTTTAAAAAAACGTGGAAGTGAGCATCTATTTGGTGTAGAGTTGGGTTATCTTATTTCTAGACAAGGTGATTTATTTGACGAAAATACATTTAGATTCAGTTTAAGCAAACCTTTAAATAAGTATATGGTAATTTCTCCGCAATTATATATAGAAGACGGATTTAAACGTTTTTATCTAGGGATAAGGCTAGGTATAGGATTTTAAATCAATTTCTTAATAAAAACTTACAATTGATAGATATTGCGATGATGTGTGGCTTTAGAAATATGTCTAATTTTTACAGACAGTTTAAAGTTCATAAAATGTGCACACTATATCAGTACAAACAAAGAGTTCAAAATACTTTGTATTCTAAACAGTAAATTAAACCTTTTTTGAAGAGGTATATTGAAGGAATAGTAGGGTTTAGAAATATTCTATTTAACATAATATTAATTATAGGACAAAAGTAGTAAATCTCGTAATAGCCGTATTTCGGCTATTTACACATAATAGCAGTTCTTGGACAGTACTCTGTACAATAACGACAGCTATTATGTTAAGATATTTACGTGCTTCAGCGAAACACAGCGGCTCACAACCCAACCTAGAATCTCTTTTGTCAACTATCCGCCTCAGGCGGATGTCTGCATTCCGTTTAAGTAATTGTAAGCTTTGCTTTTCAGCACAGCAACAAATTCTAAAACTTCATTTACTTGGCTCTTATCAGCCAAGTAAATAGCTCGCAGCGCCTCCGCATAAAGCTTCAGCGATCGCGGACAAATCCACGCTTCTTCTAAGAATAAAATGAAGAACATTCGTTTACTTCTGTCCTATAATTAGTCGTTATGTCTTCCCGAATATGGTTTTTGTTGCTTTTCTTTTTGAGAAAAGCTTACAAAACTTATATCGGGATAAATAACCGCTCAAATTGATTTGATTTTCTTTTTGCTTGCCTCTGCGAAGCAAATACTCGTTTATAAAAATGAAGTTTATCGCTACGGCGAAGCAAGGCCGCTCTAAGGTTTTTCTGCCAACGCTAATCAAATAAGTTTTCATCTTTGCCAACGCTTAAGCTCCCCAAAAAGATTTCAAACACATTTGCTTTTTCCCTCGCTTTTTTTTGATTTCAATTTATACTGAATTAGTGTTTAAACTATGAGCATTGATTAAGCGAGATTGTTTTAATTTAAAAAATCGGTCATACTTCGGCTGACGCTCAGCAGAACTAGCCTTGTTTACTCAGCTAAAGCTTCGAGAAATTCTAATAAATAATAGCCTTATATTGAAACTATTATTTATTTTTCTTTTTTCCTTTCCCGATAACTATCGGGAGAAAAAGAAACAAAAAAATCAAGAAAAAACAATGCTTCTTCGCTCTCTTTGTGGCTTGCGCTGCTATCGCACCGCTGTTCCGCTAAGGCGGAACAAAACTAATCCAAGGATCGCGCCTCAGGCGGACTATTCGTTTTAGCCACAAATTCACGCCACCGCCGTCCCGCTGTTTTTTCATGCCAACGCTCTTTTACATCTCGTTATTTAACATAATATCTAGAAATGATTAAAATCAACAATTATGATTTCGTTGGTTTAGATCGTATTCAAGTTGCAGCAAATTTATGGTTGTTGATAAGGGAAATGACAAGGGTATATAAATCAAGGCAATTTAGCTCGCCCCTTTGCCATCGCTCCGTAAAGTGCCTTGCCCCTTGCATTTGCCTTCCTCCAACCATGTGGAAACGCTTTCCTTGGCACTTAGCTCGGGGTTCATTTAAATCTTTTTATTATGTACACATGGTTCACATTTCGTATTTCCTGCTTTCCTAAGTCTTGGTTTTATATTGCTTTTCTTACCGATGAGTTTGGTTTTCATTTCGTTCGTTGGTATCCCAAAGGGCAGCTTCATTGGCGTTTGCATTTGCTTTGGTTGCAAGTCGGTTGCCGGCATCATGCTTTTTAATTATTCACCTTAAATCTTATTATTATGCAGTTTATTTTCAATTTATGCCTCCATCCCCTACTTCGTGGCGGTTGGTTCTTTATTTCATGCCAGCCCAATGTGTTTGGGTTTTCAATTTATCGCAATAATGCCTGCGGCGGTTTAAAAGGGTTCTATTTACATTATTTAGAGTTCCTTTGGTTTCGCATCGGCGTTAGTAAAATGCCCTACTATTATTAGGGCATTTTTTTTGTCACTTTATAAAACAATAAAATTATCGCTGACTGATATTTGTTATAGCTAGAACTCCGCATTATCACAACTTTACCTATTTTGGTTTTAGGTCTATTATTATGTTTAAAATTGAAAGATTGTATATTATCACTTAAGAAGTTTAACTGCTTCATTCAAAACAGGATCAATATTATTTAAATATTCTTGTAATGTAGGGATAACCTGAATATCAGGTTTTATACCTTTTCTTACATATTCCTTATCATTTGGAGTGGTAACATGGACTGAAGGTATGCGAGCAATTCCACCAGTTTTTAAATCAAAATATAAACTTTCTCCAGTAGATCCGGCTGTAATTTGACCTATTTTAGTATACTTTCTTACTTGATCTAGATATATTAAAAAATCTTCTGCCGCTGAAACAGTAGATGAACTTATTAAAACTATTAATGGTCCACTGTAAACATTTCCCTTAAAATCATTTTGTATTGTGTCTTTGAGTATTGTATCTAACTTCCAATTATACCATCCATCATATTTAAAATTTGAAATATTATTGCTATCAATTTCCAGGTAGTTTTTAAACAATGAAATATTCATTTTAGTTGTCCAATGGAGCTCAGGTATATTTTTTTTAGTAAATCGTTTTAGAACTTCTAAACCAATTGTGCTGCTTCCTCCCCCATTCTCGCGTATGTCAAGTATTACTCCTTTAATTTCTTTATTCATTTTTAAAAAACTATCAACTTCTTCAATAATAGCCGTATCATTAAAAGTATTTAATTTTAAATATACAATATTATTGATTATTTCAGATCGAAATGCTACCCAAGGCTTAACAATCTTTACTGCACCTGTTGTGTCAATTGTGCGGCTTACATCAAATTTTTTTGTAATACCTGAGGGAGTTTTAATTTTAATCTGAACAATTGATCCCTTCTTCCCAAACAAAGCTTTATAAACACCTAAATTCCACAATTGTTGTTCTGTAGAAGCAGATATAAATGGAAATACACTGTCATTTAAAAATTGTTTAACGTCCATACCACTTATTGATAAAATTTCAGATCCAATCGGTATCTTTTTAGCAAATAGTTTAGATGAATTTACAACAAATATTTTTTTATCAAAAGCTTTGATATGGAGCTTAGGATAACTAATTTTTTGTTTTATATTTTTTGGTGGTTGAATATCAGCATGTGCCTCGTTAAGAAAGGCATAAAACTCATTTAATCTCTGATAATGAGAATAACCATCATCATTGGAATTAATTTCTTTTATGATATACTGATAATAAATAGAATCCCATTGTTGTATATCTCTTTCAGTCTGAAATAAAGGAAAATTATTTCTTGCAGACTCCCAAAGAAAACTTAAATCTGAAATACGATCTTGAAGATTATAATTTTGAGCATAACCGAATTGAAAATTAAATAATAAAAATAGTGTTATACATATTTTCCTGCATTTTCGTATGGAACAGCAAGTTTTTCCATTTTTAATGATTGTAAAGGACAGCCTTTGTCTTCTGCATGTATCCATTTTTTTAGTTTAACTTCATCAATAATCATTTCTCCTTCAGGAGTAATTCGACCAATATTATTAATTTCATCGTTTAATGCAACTGTACACTTTTGCAATTTACCATTTGCTCTAATAACATAATTATTTGCTTTTGATGCATAACAAACTCCTTCTTCATAAGTATTATCAGAAATTAGACCATATTTAGCAGCAACTTCTTTTAAATGAGCAACTTTTTCTGTAAGATTTGATAATTTAAGATTATCCATCCCAAAGATTGGATGAAAATGCATTACAAATCTTTTATCAAAAGCAAATAAGACTCCATATTCAGTAATAAATTCTAAAACTGAATCATAATTCTGATCAGAAACATTTAGCCGAATCATAATATATGCTTTAATCTCACTTTTTTTAATATCTAAAAGATTATTAAGGATTTTATCGAAAGTGCTTTTCCCATTAATCGCAGGTCTAAGTTTATCATGAGTTTCTTTTGAACCATCTAAAGTAACCTGATAGGTTTTTAGATTTAATAAAAACAACTTTTCAAATGTTTTAAAATCTAAACTATAACCATTCGTAGTTATATCACCCCAATAAACCACATTATTTTCTTCGCACATTTTTTTTGCAAATGACGATATATCATAAATTGCTTTTTTATTCATCAAGGGTTCACCACCAAAAAAACTCACTTGCAATATACTAAGTTCAGGAATTTTCTTTTCTAAATAATTATATATTCCCTCTAAGACATCATCTTCAATTTTGCCAATTTTAAAATCTTCGTAGCAATAAACACAACGAAAATTGCATTGTTCAGTTACGAAGATTATTAGTCTTAGTGACTTTTTATTAAAAGAAAGAATCCATTGTTTTGGTTGAGAATTAAACATAATTATTAAATTTTAAGTTCTATTTATTTACAGTAACCATTAGAATCGCAACTTGTATTGGTTTCAGTGCATTTTGAAACATTTATTGCGCTCAATATAGGTGTCCCAACTCCAATAGAACCTGATTGACTTAAAGAAGTTGAAATAAAGTCATTAGCTTCAACTGAAAGTACTACGGCTTGTTCATTACCATTAAATTGAATTTCGTCTTGAATTACATAAACGTCCATTGACGGATCATTAGGCATTACAAATCTTATTATTTCATACTCTTGTAGAGTATCTCTAATAAAATTATTAGCATCAACGTCTAAAATCTCAGCTTGACCATCACTATTGATATTAATTTGCCCACTTTGAAGTATAAGTATATTGTCCATAATTTTATTTTTTTTGTTATTTAACAAACAGTATTAGAAGTACACCCATCATTCGAAACAGTACATTTCGAAATATTTATTCCTGAAAGTTCAGATGTTTGAGCTCTAATACTTCCTGATTGTGACAAGGTTTGGTTTATAAAATCATTACCATCTATAGAAAGAACCACAGCATGATTCTGCGCATTAAATTCAATTTGTTCTTGAACCACATATGTTGATTGTGAATAATCTTCAGGGTTAACAAATTCAATTATATTGTACTCATCTAAAGTTGACTGAATAAAATCATTAGCTTCAGGAGTTAAAAATTCAGCTTGACCATCTGAATTAAAATTAACTTCACCTGCTTGTATAAGTATTGCTCTCGTTTCCATAAGTTATCATTTTAAAATTATTTTAAGTTTTCAAATTTCTTGTAAATTTGTGAATTTTACTTGCATATAAAGACCGTTGCAGGGGAAAATAGGTTGAAATTATTAGCAAATTAACACCTAATATTTTGTTATATAGATATTTAAGTCGTATATTTATTGCATGGAATTACAGAAACAACCTACATTGGCAGACACAATTTGTGATTTGCGAGCAAGAAAGATAAAAAGGACTTTTTTTGGCCAAATAAATAAATTAATCGATTGGGATGAGATAGAAAAGCTAATAGGTTCAGATTATACTAAAGGGAAAAGTGTAGTTGGCAAACCCTCTTATAGCGGTTTATTATTATTTAAAATGTGTCTTTTACAAAATTGGTATGGATTGAGTGATTACGAGGTAGAAGACAGGTTGAATGATAGTATCTCATTCAGCTACTTTTGTGGAATGAATATAGATCAAGTTGCTCCCGACCATAGTACTTTGAGTAGATTTAGGACCGCCCTAACGAAAACAAAAACCTTTGAGAAACTTTTTCGCATAATTAATGCACAATTAGAAGCACACAATATCATTGTAAAGCAAGGAATTATTGTGGATGCAAGTGTGATTGAAACACCACTTCGACCAAAAGGAAAAACGAATCATAAGGTAACTGAAGATCGAACTGATGAAGAAGTAAAAGTGAAAAAAGAGTATGCAGAGAGTGTAGACAAAGATGGGACGTGGTTGAAAAAAAGAGGAAAGTATCATTTTGGTTATAAGAAGCATCACGCTACAGATCAAGAAGGAATGGTAATAGGAGTATTAACCACTACGGCAAGTACAAACGAGATTGCCAATTTAGAAGAGGTGTTAGATACAATAAATATAGATTTACCCAAAGGCATTCCTTTAAAAGCGGACAAAGGTTATCAATCAAAGAAAAATGTGGAGCTACTAAAAAAGAGAGAGTTTAAAAATCATATTCTTAAAAAGGCATTAATAAACAAGCCGTTAACTTATTGGGAGAAAAAATTCAATAAATTAATAGGTAAAACAAGATTTAAGGTAGAGCGGACTTTTGGAGGAATAAAAAGATGGTTTAACGGAGGAATGGCGAGATATAGGGGAATGGAAAAAATGCATACTCAGAACTTGATGGAGGCAATGTGTTATAATTTGTATCGAAGTCCGGGGATAGTTACGTCTAATTATAAAAATTAACGGAAGAACAGCAAGAAAATGAACTATAAAGACAAGAAAAAGAACTAAAAATCACATCATATGACAAAAATTAATTGAAACTACTTCTAAAAGTTAGATTTGAATTATTAATTGGGTTTTGCAACGGTCTTATATATTCATTATATTTGCTAATAAACTATTAACAAAGACTATTAATTTCATAAACTCTCCTTATATGTTGTAGCTAATTGGTTGGAAATCCAAAAACTAACATCATGATTGAAGTAAATACAAGAATTCGAAAATTAAGAGAGCAACTGCATTACTCTCAAGAAGCAGTTGCTGAATTTTTAGATATTTCACAAAGTGCCTACTGTCAATTAGAATCAGGCAAGACTAATCTTAGTTATAACCACTTAATTAATATAGCAAAATCACTTGAGATTGATTTAAACATTTTACTTAGCAATGACCCAAGTATATTCAAGGATTATGTTAATAATTTAACTCAACTTCATAAAAAAACTGCAATTAAAATTTTGAAAAAAGAAGAAGCATTAAAAGATGATATTATTATTTTAAAAAGTCAAATTAGAAGTCTAACAATTGAGTTAGAGAAGGTAAAAGAAGAGGTTGATTCTATTAAAAAAAATATTTAGTTTAATCAAGTATTTCTCTCTAACTTTCTTTTTCAAAATATAGTTTATAATAACTTAAATTTTTATCTTCATCAAAACCACGTTCAATTCTATTTTCATTGCCATGTAAATATATATGAAAGCTTTTGTCTAGTTTAAGAACACTTCTAATTCTCTTTTTCCTATCCTTAACGGCCACGGATGAAATATCAAAATCTTCTTTAGTCTGAATTTCACTATTACTTTCAAATTCACTTTTATACTCCTTAAACGAATTTATTAATTCAGGTTTAGAAATAACTTCGGTTTCAAATTGATTTTCATCAAAACTTTCGTTGTTATCAAAATATTCTATTGCTTTATTAAGCAAAACAACTTGTTCACTCTTATCAATTTCATTTTTATTTTTAAATGAATCCTCACAGAATCCTTTATATACATTTAAATAGTTTTTAGTATGATAAAACTCATCTTCTCTAGGTTTTATCTTTAAAAAATCTTTCCAATATTGAGCTTCGTTTCCTTTGCCACTACTTACCACATCTACAATAGATACTATATAACCCTTTTCTTTCTCTGAGTTAAAGATTAGACATCCTTTATCTAATCTATTAATATTAATCCCTTTCTGACTTCCTATTTCGTAATTATCATCTTTCTCAAAAACTTGTAAGAAAGTATCTTTATTTTCTGATTTAAATAGACCAAGAGCATTAACTATTTCATCATTTATTATACAATTGCTGAAAAAGGCTACATAGAACTCCCCTCCTTTTATCTTTGGGTGGTCAGATTTTGAATACAATCTATCTGCTATATCAATCGAACGTTTTAAAAAAGAATCATTCTCATTACTAAAAATTTCATTTGAATAGTGATACAAATCATTTCTTTCGATATCTGATTCATGACTGAAATTATATAATGTATCTGAAGCTTTAAACGGATTCAAAAAATATGTGAGAAGAAGCTGTTTTACTGAATCATCCAAGTCCAAGTACCTATTGGAATGATTTACATCTTCTTCTCTTATCTTATTTCCTACTTTGTGAACTATTATTTTTTCTAACTCTACCTGTGTAAAATCAAACATATATTAATTATTGTGGTGGTGTATACTGTTTTGAAAGATTTTGAAATTTAAATAATCGATATTGTTCAAGTTTCATTTTCTCAAACTCTTTTAGTAGAAACTTACTTACAGCTATTTTACTAACATGCGAATATTCCCTATTTAACGTGACAGATTGAATATCAATTTCAAACTCAATATTTATGCTTTGCTTGTTAAAGTACTTAGGAAAACCAAAATTAAGAACACAACTTCCTTCAGCAGCATGATAAGAAAACTTGTATTCTGCTTTCATTTCAGCAAAAACAAAATATTTATGATATGATTTATCTTTTACAAATATAGTCTTGTGAAGACTTTCACCTTTGAGTTTCAAGTCTAAAACATGTCCGTCATTCATCCAAACTATATCGGCAGGGATATTATCTTCGCCCTCGTCTGGTCCGAAATCTAAATCTTTTATTTTTTCAAAATCGAAAATATCGGAACTTGCATTGTAGGCTTCCCATTTTTAGTACGGTTCTAAATTATAAATTATTTTTATTAATTAAAACTTCTTGGCTGAAGTGTAGCGCAGCGGAACTGAAGCCAAGAAGTTTTTGTTTTTTATACATTAACGGACTTATACCTCCTAATGAATCGTGAGGTCTTTCTTCATTATAGTCTTTTACCCATTTATCAGTTTGTTTTCTAACATCTTCTAATGTTTCAAAGAGATAACAATCTAGTACTCCATTTCTAAATGACTTATTAAATCGTTCAATAAATGCATTTTGTGTTGGCTTACCCGGCTGGGTATATTTAAATTCTATTTGATTCATTTTACTCCATTCTTGAGATAATTGTGCAATAAATTCAGGTCCATTATCCATTCTTATTTTTTTAGGTTTTCCATATTTATTAATTAAGTGTTTTAATACCCAGACTACTCTGTTGCTTTTGATTGAATAATCTGTCTCTATAAATAATACTTCTCTGTTAAAATCATCGATAACATTGAATGACCTAAATTTTCTTCCATTTTCTAATACATCATGTACAAAATCAATACTCCAAGTTTGATTAAATTCTTCTGGTATAACTAAAGTCTCTTTAACTCTTGCAGGTAATCTTTTCTTTGCCTTTCGTCTCATTGGTAATCCCATTTGCTTATAAACTCTGTGTAGGCGCTTATGATTTACCAAAACAGATTTATTGCGTAAACGGTTATAGCACTTCCAAAAACCCTCTCTTGGATGTAAAATACTTAACTGCGTTAACTGATCTGTTAACAAAGAATCATCTTTAATACTACGATAATTTAAATTACTTCGACTCGTCCTCAATAAACGACACGCCTTGCTTGTGCCGTTTGGATAGATAGTCTTTAATTCATTTACAATCTCTCTTTTGTGGCAAGGCGCTAAAGCTTTTTTTCAATAATATACTTAGCCATATCAAGTTCTAAAGCAAGGTCTGTGTACATCCTTTTTAACTTAGAGTTCTCTTCTTCAAGTTGCTTTATTTTCTTTAGCTCACTAGCTTCCATGCCACCATATCGTTGTCGCCATTTATAAAAAGTTGGCTTCGACACTCCATGCTCTCGAGATATCGTTTCTACATCTTTGCCTAAATCAAATTCTTTTAGAATTTTGGCAATTTGGGTCGGGGAAAATTTACTCTTTTTCATATTACAGTTTTAAAATTACAAATTCTATTTTTAAACTGTACTAATTTTGGGGGAGCTTACAGCATCACCAGTTAACTTCCAGAAAAAAGCAATTCTTTCTTCATTAGTAAAATTTTTAAACAGTATTTTTTCTATTACTGCTTTTGGCTCTACATATCCTTTTTCTTTGAAATTCTTTTCAATCTTTTTAACAACTTTATTTGCAACGTCTTTCGTTTCAGGAGCAGTATAACTAATTTGTATGTCAACCTTATCTCCTGATTGAACTTTCTCAAATTCTATCTTGCCAGTATGTTCACTTTTTGTCACATACCAGCTTTTTGTAAAATCTGTTCTTACTACCTTGTATTCAAGCTGTATCTTCTCATTCTTTGATCCTTTTACCTCTATGAAGTTAGGATTTCCAGTAATTCTATATTTTTCTCTGTCAAGATCTATTAAGTCGACCAGTTTAAAATCATTGGGAATAGAATTGATTAATTTTACTTCTGATTCTGAATTCCAAGGTATTGTCCTTGTAAACACTTTCTCATTATCTTCTCTTGTTTGTAATCTATCTTTTAAATCATCAAATTCTATAGGACTTAATAGAGTTGTTACAGCTAAATGATAATATGAACTCTTGTCGTTATCAGCAACATAAACGCCCCTCTTTCTCAATACTTTTTTTACGTCAGTTGGTCTTATGGTAGAATCCTTAATTAATTCTCTTAAAGAATCTCCATATGGTAAAAAGCGATCTATATATTCAGGTTGTAATTCCATAAGTTATAATCTAAAATCAGTATTATAGTTAGCAACTGTTAAATTATTTGTAAAATCTTTATCTTCAAACCTTGACTTAGTAAGTTGCACATCATTTCCATTAGCTAAAGGGTCATAGTCATTGAAACAAATTAATGTTTCACTTTGTAATTCAGTGCCAATTGATTTAGCTAATCCCATTACTCTAAGCAATACATCCTTATCAAAGCTATCCAATACTGTTATAAGAAATGTAGTAATCTGATTTGGCTGCCTTATTTTAATTGGCAGAATGTTGGAATTTATATATTGGACAGGAAGAATTTTGCTATTTTGGGAAGTGATTGCATCATGATTTAATCCTGTATTAAAATATACAAAGTCAATTTCTGAACTTGGAAAGTTACTCTTAGCAAATCTGATACTCTGATAAATAAACCCCATTTTTTTATTATCAACTACAAAAATGCCATCGTGCACCAAATCATTTGGCATTACACAATTATCGACAGCATTAATGATATTGTCCTTCCTCTCAAAATCATTATTAATCCAAAACAAAACACCTCTATCGAAAGTATCATCAATGGATTTATAAGAGTTATTAACTTCTAACCTTAAACTTGACTTCTTAAAAGATTCGATTGCCCAAGCTAAATCTATAAAATGTTCTTTAAAGGTAGTAATAGGACTTGAAGGATAAGATTTAGTACTATATTTTGCAGATATTAAAACGTTTTCTAGAGTACTATTAATAAGAGGACTTCTATAATTGAAATAGAAATCTATACCATGAGTAGATCTCGGAGATTTAGCGCTCTTTTTTTGATGTTTTTCAGGGTTTACTGAAGGAATATCAAGTCCTTTTTGAGAATCAGCCCATCCTATTAATTTTAAAAAATTCTCAATTATTGATTCTCCATGTTCTCCAATTTTCTTTGACCATTCGCCCATTTTTACGAGTTTAGTTTATAAAATTCCATTCTATAAATTATTGGCAATCTAGGAAAATTAAATGAGAAAAAATAAAGTATAAATACTCATTTTTTTATAAGGTTATAACACCCAACTAATGAGATAAATTAGATAACCTCCCCCAACTCCACACACTTTCGTTTCCGCTTCGCTCCACCAAAAAAGTGTTGCGTGCCAACCCAAAAATAAAAAAAGAGAAAAACCCTCCCTCCTTTTTTAAAAAGAAATTAAATCAGCTTCCCGAATAAAATTTTGTCACGATTTTGAGGAATGGAATGAGGAAAATCTCGCCAAAATTTTAAAGCATGTTATTTAACATAACGCAATCCATTATAGGACATTCTTCGACCCGATGCTTCGGGTTCGCTCAGAATGACAGTAAATCTCGTAATACGAATTTTAGTGAGTATTTTGCATAAAATCAGATATTGCGGCAAACGCTTAGTTTGTTCAATATCGGCAGATATTATTCCTCTGCTTCAAATAAAAAATCTTTTATATTTTTATAATCTTCCTATTTAGCTCCATCCAACTATTAAGGATACTTAAAATTTGAATATTCTTGACAATCACCAATACTTTTTGAATTATACTCTAGAAATCGACTTATATTTATCGTTTCAATTTTTTTAAAATTTGCTTTAGTTTACTAACTCCAAAAGTAAATTGCGTTTTAGCTATAAACCTGAACACCTTTTTGGAAGACTCACGCAAACTTTGATTAGCCGAAGCTCTACGATGGCAAGTGTTGGCCCGCTGTTTTTAAGTACTTATTTACTTTTGCATAGCTTTTGCGAAGCAAAGCGCTCTATAAATTTCTTTATTTAACATAATGTTTAGAAAAAATAATATTAACCAATATGTGATATGCAAATTTTTAGTTTCATTTCAGTTAACTCATTAAATTATAACTTTTACTTGGGGGAAACAACAAATCAATCCCACTAGGTTTGATTTTAAACAAAGGCCCTCTTTCAGAAACTCTGCCTTTTGAATTTCTCTTAATAACGTGGTCAAGAGTAATAATTCCTTGTTCAATCAATAAGTCAAATTGGGATGTTATTGGTTTTTTAGTATGAACAACTTGCTTGTATTGGAAATGCTCCTTACCTCCTATCTCAATTGTATCTGCCTCCACCCAAAATGTTTCTTTGTGTTTCTCAAGTAATCTTGCATGTAATTTATCAATAGACCAAATCACAAACTCACCTATTTCTTTTTTGTCTGACTTCTCAATTAGATGGTTAATATCTGTATTCATTATTAATTCTAACCCTTGAGAATTTTTAGTAATTGCCGAAACAGTACAATATAATTTAAAGTCCTCCTCTCTCCAATACCCAAAAGCATCTAATATTTCAGCCGAACTTTTAAATTTGCTGAGACTCCAGTCAGGAACTTGTGCGAATAAGTTTTTACGATTTTTTTTACTTGCTCTATATGATTTAAGCTCAATTCCTTTATAGTCAGGTTGCTTAGATGAATTTATGTCTATACCTAAGGCAGTTTCAAGTGTTCTTCCAACAGAGGTATCTGCATTCAACATTGACGGAATTGGTTTTTCTGCTAATTTATTAAGCATGGCAAGCAATTCATTAGAAACCAACGATTCAATTTCATTAATTTCAAAAATTAATTCCTTGAAGGGATTTAATAAAGCTGAATCCAAAAGTTTTTTAATAGGTAACTGAGTCAAATTAAAAACATGAATATGCCCATCAAAAGCAATCAATCCTAAAATGTCATTTGGCTCTACAACCTTAATAAGATTCCTAAACCAAATTCTAGGGTCACCTTTCTTAGTATATGGACGATATAATGATGCCTTAGATTTAATTATTGAATTTTCTTGATAAATTATTGAATCAATCATCACTTTGTTATCAGGACCTTGTGATTGGAGTTGATAATTATGAAGATTGTTCTTTTTTAAATAATTCCTTACAGAGCCTGTGGCATCCATTATGGATTTTTTTAAACCATTTTCCGTAGGCTCAATAAGAGTTATTGAAATAGAATACTCTGTTAAGATTTCAATTTTGGATTCTTCTAATTTTGAAAGACTTCTCATTTAATATTCTTTAATATCTCTATACCAATTGCTCTTGCTAATAAAGGTGGAACCGCATTTCCGACCAAAGTAAATTGTGGAACTTCTGATTTCCTTTTGTCTCCGCCTGTTGACCTCTTTCCTTGAAACACAAATGAGTCGTCAAATGATTGAAGCCTTGCCATTTCTCTTACTGTAAGAGACCTAGCTGTATTGTAATGAATATAATCATCAGGGCTAGTCATGATAGTTGGGCTTTGTTTATCAGCTTTTAAGACATTATAATTTCTCTTATTTGATGTTAAAGACTCTTTCTCAAGTTTTAATTTTGCAGATTTGTAATCGCCTTCTTTCAATATAATTTCTAATCTCTTAATAACAGTTTCATTCTGATTGCTAGTCTTGTGATTATGTAAAATATCAAAAACCTTTTCTTCATTATTTAAAGCTTCTTCATTTCGAACATAAAAAGGCTTTGATGAATTAACAAACCTACCGTTTAATCGACCTTGTTTACTCCATTCTACATAAGATTTCCCTTTTGTTTTAAGTGGTTTTCCATCTATTCCCCTAGTTTGAAGTAACGCCTTCATTTTTTTGGCTGTACCATTATATTGCTTAGAAATATCTACTTTGTCATAATGATGAGCTTCTTCATTATTCCCAATAAAATCAAGGTCATAAAGTGCTTCAAAAATTGAAACTTTTTCTTCCTCTTTTACAGTTGAAGGTATTTTATCAATATATTTTTGATCTTTTCTACAACCAATGAATAATACTCTTTCTCTATTTTGTGGAACACCATAATTTGAAGTATTGGCTACAAAAGGAGCTTCTATTTTATATAATCTCAAGTCATTAATAAGACCATTCAATTCTGTTTCTTTCTTCTTGTTACAGAATTGATTAATAAAAGAAAAACAGTCATCTAAATTATATGTATAAAGCTTCAAAGCAGTGACAATATCATCACATTCTTTTTGATAGGTTTTAGGCACATTCAACTCTTTAAAAGCTCTTTCAATCTTTCCTATTATTTCCTCAGAATCTAATTCAGTTAGAAAGTCTGTAAAAGAAACAACAAAGAAATCATTATCAATGTTACAATTGTCTTTCTCTTTTATTATTGCTCTCTTCAATTTCTCCCATTCCTTATCTCTTGCTAATAATTTTAGTCCATGTCTTATAGTGCTGACTCTATTGTCTGACTTACTTGTTTTATAATCAACTATTTTGGGAGTTAACTTTTTAAATACAGAATCAACAAAATTTATATATTCTTCTTTATTTAACTCCGTATCAGAATTCTTTATTTGTTCAATTTTAATTCTCTTAACTAAACAGTCAATAATAAAATCATCTTTAGAATTTGACTCTCTTAATGAATCTATGAATTTTGTGAGTTTTGGTATTTCTTTTATATCAACAATAGAGTTAATCTCTTTTAGTATCAATTCTTTTATTTTACCTTGTTCCTTGGTTAAGATGCCTTTTACATTCTCCATCACAAAGTATTTAGGTTGTAATACTTTTATTACTTCTAAATAGTGGGAAAATAGGTCATCCTTCTTATCAAACTTCTTTCTTTTACCTGCAAGGCTAAAGCTTTGGCATGGTGGACCTCCACAAACAACATCTATTTTCTTATCTCCAACTTTTTCTAATAAATTATCCAGAAAGTCAGGCTCTGTGATATCTTGACAAAGGAACTCAGCATCCAATCCTAACTGATGGTTATACCTAACAATGTGTGTTAATGCACAATTTTCATTAATATCATTTCCTACTCTAAAATCGAAAAACTTATTATTTACCTCTGCTTGAAGAAATCCTTCACTAAATCCTCCGGCTCCTGCAAATAAATCAATAAAAGTAAATGCTTTACCATATAGTGGCACTTGTTCTTTTACAATACTAATGTTGTGTTCTTGTCTATAACCTGTTACATAACCATTCAGAATTTCCTTTATCTCTTTGTCTGTATATGTACTTTTTCCTGACTTATTAATCAGTTCATAAGCTCTATCTTTTAAGTATGTCAGATAATGATTTATTGATTCACTATTTATTGCATACTTATTAAGTAATTGTTCTTCTTTATTAAAATCACTAGGTTTAACAGTTTCTCCAGTGGTTACTTTAATCTGACTACCACTACAATTTATCCTCAGATGAATTGGTGCAAAACCTTTTTTATTGACTTTATCTAAGTAAAAATTTATTGTTGCCATATTTACGGACATTATTGCGGACACGGACAAATCTACGGACAGTTATTAAGAAATCCAAATCAATTTTCATGTATTCTAAAAAAAAATAAGATAATTCCTCCCCTTCTCCACACATATTTGTCTCCTCCTCCAATTGGCGGATTTACCAAAAAAGTGTTCCGTGCCAACCCAAGATTAAAGAAAGAGAAAAACCCTCCCTCCACTTCGACTACCGCTCAGTGCAGGCTTTTTTAAAAAGAAATTACCGTGCCCGTCCGGTAGGCGGGAATCAGCTTCCCGAATAAAATTTTAGCTCGTTTCACCTTAATTTTTTATTTGGACTCGTGAATTCCGATTTGAAATTTAGAAAAAAGCTTAACTTTGCGTTTATCTCCATTTGTCATGATTTTGTGGAATAGACCTTGCTCTGCTGAAGCTATGCGAAGGCGAGATGAGGAAAATCTCGCCAAAATTTTAAGGCTTGTTATTTAATACTTCGGCAAGCTCTGCATAAACTTCACGCAATCCATTATAGGACAAAAGCAGCAAACCTTGTAATAGCCTTGTCACATTGAGCGAACCCGAAGCCTCGGGTCGAAATGTCAAGGCTATTTACACATAATAGCAGTTCTTGGACAGTACTCTGTACATTAACGACAGCTATTATGTTAAGATATTTACGACTAAGCTCCAGAATCTCTTTTGTCAACTATCCGCCTCAGGCGGATGTCTGCGTCTCATTTAAGTATTTGTACGTTTTGCTTTCAGCACAGCAAAAATGTTAAAACTCAACTTGCTAAGTCGTTATGTATCCGCTCTTAGATTCGTTTAAAATATATTTTCTTTGGATTGGTACTGATAACTCGTTTAATTACATGCATTCAGACTAAGAGATTTTAAAAAATCAGTCATAGCCTTATTAGAGCATTTTATTTATAATTAAAAATTTAAAGCTAAGTCCAACAAAGTTGAACCTAACTCTAAATTTCACATATTATTCACCTTTAACAACCAAAGCATACACACAAGGTATCACAATTAAATTTAGTAAGGTGGCAGTTAATAGTCCGCCTAAAATTACAATAGCCATAGGACTTTGTATTTCATTTCCTGCCTCCCCTCCTTTCAACGCTAAAGGAATTAAAGCCAATCCTGTTGTGAAAGCAGTCATTAAGATTGGATTTAAGCGATCTATTGCTCCTTTCTTTAACAATTCAACTCCCTTTATGCCTTCTTTTCTTAAATCTTCATAGCGAGAAACCAACAAAATGCCATTTCGAGTAGCAATTCCAAACAGACTTATGAAACCAATAGTTGCCGCTATACTGATGATGCCCGAAGTAAAATAGACGATTAAGATTCCTCCAATTAGTGCCAATGGCAAGTTAATAAGCACAATAAAAGCAAGTTTTACATTCTTAAACTCATAATACAGCAGTAAAAAAATGACCAATATTGCCAAAAATGCAGTTATTGAAAGCAATTGCGATGCTTTTGCCTCACTTTCAAATTGGCCACCATATTCCACACGATAACCTTCAGGCATTGTTATTGTTGAGCCCACAATTTCTTGAATTTCATTTACAACACTTCTTAAGTCTCTACCTTGAACATTGGCAGCTACCACAATTTTTCGCTGCACATCTTCACGACTAATTGTATTTGGAGTACTTACAGAAGTTATGCTTGCCAATTGATTTAATGGAATTTGACCTTCATTTGGCAAACTAATTAATGCGGTTTCAATGCGTTCAATTTTATCTCTTGAATCTTTTTGGAAACGAACCATTAAATCAAAATACTTTTGACCTTCATAAATTTCGCCTGCTTTTTCTCCTGCAAATGCGATGTCAATTTGTTTCATCAAATTACCAACCGTCATTCCATGAGCTGCTAATAATTGTCTATTCGGAATTATCCTCAATTGTGGCACTTCAACTTGTTGGTTAACAGCAACATCAGCAATTCCTTCAATGGATTTTATATTGGTTTCAATGTTTTTTCCAATCTCAAAAAGCTTTTGTAAATCTGAACCAAAAATCTTTATCGCAATATTAGCACGAGTTCCAGATAGCATGTGGTCTATTCTATGGGCAATTGGCTGACCAAGTGTAATATTTACTCCGGGAACAACACTTAATTTCTTGCGAACTTCCTCAAAATATTCTTCCTTGCTTTTATCCTCCAAAGTAAATGGAACATCTATTTCTGCGGCATTTACACCTTGTGCATGTTCGTCCAATTCAGCTCTTCCTGTTCTTCGAGTTACAACATCTACTTCAGGCATTTCTAGCAACAACTTCTCTACTAGCTTTCCTGTCTTATTGCTTTCTTCCAAAGACATACCAGGTAATCCAACAACACTTATTACCAATGAACCTTCATTGAATTCAGGCAAGAAACTTCTTCCCAATTGGCTGAAAAATAATAGACTGATAATGAATGCACCAATGGTTAACCCAATAATGGTTTTTGGAAATCTCAATGATTTGAGTAAGGCGGTAGAATATCTTTTTTGAAGCCATCGTTCAACTTTTGTCCCATCAGCTTGTTTTTTTAATACTTTATCGCTTTTCAGTAAATAAGAACATAAAACAGGTGTAACGGTAACCGCTAAAACTAATGATGTTAAAACCGAAGTAATAAAAGCAATCCCTAAAGGTTGCAACAGCCTTACTTCCATTCCACTAAGAAAAAATAGGGGTATAAATGAAACAATAATAATTAAGGTGGCAATTATGATAGAACTTCTAATTTCAACAAAAGCATCTTGAACGACTTTCAATATGGGCAATCTCTCGTCTTTGGGTTTCCTAATATTTTCCCTGAGCCGTTTAAATACATTCTCCACATCAATAATCGCATCATCTACCAATGCTCCAATTGCAATGGCCATACCACCCAAACTCATAGTATTAATGGTATATCCTAAAAGTTTTAGAACAATAATTGAGACCAATAATGAAAAAGCAATTTTCGAGAAATACAAAAAAATACAAGATATTGACTCTGTTGATAAAGCCAAACTGAAAGTTTTTAAGATAAAAAGAAAATAATTACTGCTAATTTATGATTTGAATAAATCAATTCATACGTCTGTAAAAACTGAATGATTATTTATTCAAAATATGCTTTTTAACTATTGTTCCTAAATCTTTCTCCGAGAACCAGATGTCCTCTGGATGAAGATGAAGAACAGGGGCTTGTTCGCATTTATTATTACAATCCATTTGTTCAACTTCAATTTTATTTTTCAGTTTATATTTTTTAATATAATAATCTAAAAGCTTTCCTTTTTTCTTTCGACAGTTTACGCCATCACAGCGATAAATGATAGGTTTATTATTTTCAGAATCTTTCATAGTGTAATTATTGATGATTTTTGTTGGTTAGAGGGTTAATTTTTAGATTAGGTTTTAGTTGGTTGTTTGGTTTTTGGTCTTAAAAAAACCACTACTACAATAAGTAATAGAATTGAAATAATCCCACCATATAAAAAACTTTGATTTGGGAATGTTGTCCCCAAAAAACCTGCGAGTGGGTACGCAAATGCCCACCACAAATGTGAAAATGCAAAATGCGACCCATAAACTTTCCCTTGTTCTTCAATGGGAACGGTTTCGCCTATAAGTGTTTCGGAAGGAATTTCAGCAAGACTTTGCCCAAGTCCTGCAACTATCCATACCAAAAACAGCATTGAAAAATTGAGATAATTGGCAGCAATGATGGCGATTCCTAAAATTAAAGCGCCTAATATAAGTGAAATGCGTCTTGATTTGGATTTGTCAACTGCTCCAGAAACAAATGCAGCAATGGTAGCACCAATGGCAAAGGCTGCCATTATAATTCCATAATCCCTATCTGTAAGTTGAAGGCCTCCTTTGACCAAAACTATGGTATTTACCAAAATCATTGCACCGGCAACGGCAGACACTAATTCAATAAGTAGTGCAAAGCGGACATATTGATTTGAAAATAACAAGCGTATACCTTTTAAAACATCTTGCCAAGTGGAATGCGCAACTGTATCATCGTCTTGCTTTTCTGTTACATCCAATGCACTTTTGGGAAGGCTCAATAATAAAATTCCTGCGATGACAAATGTTGCGGCATCCACAAAAAATATGTCTCTCGCACCCAACCAAATTGCCATAATTCCCGCAAGTCCTGGACCCAAAACTCCCAATAATTGATACGTAGCTGCTGATAATCCAATCGCTTGTCTATACAATGATTTCTCAACAATTTGCGGAATTATGGAACGATACGTAGGACTAAAAAATGCATTAAATACATTCATCAGAAAGACAAGCACATAAATTTGCCACTCTTCGGTTACAAAAGGTAAACATCCCACGATACCCATTCTTATAAAATGAGTGATATATAATATTTTTTTTCGGGACATTCTATCTGCCAATACACCTGCAAAAGGTGAAAAAACAATAAATGCTGTAACCCTTAAAGTAAGTGCTGTGGCCAATATAATCGCAGCCTTTTCTTCTCCAAATTGATATGCCAAAAGCGCCAAACCAACCCAAGTAAAAGCATCGCCCAATAAACTTATGGTCTGTGCTAAATAGAGTTTCGCAAATAATTTGTTCCGAAGGGCTTGGAACGGTTCTAATAATTTTGAAAGTTTCATCTTCTTTTAAGGAATAGGGTTTCAGAGAATTTATACTGTACTGTCGTTAAGTTTTAAATAAATTGGAAATCGCATATAAAAGTTCAAATGCTGGTGAATCGGAAAAACAAGTTTTGCAATTTGAATACATAAATAAGCAATCGATTAAATCAGTGAACATATGAAATACAAGCCCAATCCCAAGTATATTAAAAGGTTTACGAAAAAAAAGTAATGCAACATATACTATCATAGCATAATAGGAATGCAACGGATGAAAATTAATACTACATCTATAATTTTCGAAAATTGGATTGGCTACTACGTGGTCTACATCAACAAACATAGTTGCTATCAATATTAAATATACTTTTTTCCAATCGTTTCTAAAGAAAACGAAGGCGATGAATAGCGGAAAAATTAAGTGTAAGAAATAATGGATAAACGTTTGCATAAATTTTATAAAGGTGCTTCAAACATCAAATTTGTGCCTGCTGAATGGAAGGCTATTTCAATTGGGCGTAGAAATTGACCTTCCATTGCAGGACTTTAAGTTATAATGTATACTGACCTTTAAGCCTTAAGTTCACTGTTACATCCTCATTACTGGTATTCCTGAAAAACCAGCCGTGTTTACCTTCATAAGGGGCTAAAAAAGTGCCAACCATATTATGGGAATTTGAAATCGTATAACTTTCAAAATAAACCTCTTTAACTTCCTCTTTTTGTTTTACCTCACCGTGAAAATCAAAGTAAAGAACTTCGTTATTGGTTGTTGTCCATTCATATTTCATTGTTCCGTATTTGAGCATATTTATTTTAAATTCTATGCCTTTTCCTGCCGGAACTACCACTTTGGTTTCATCCTCGCGAGTTGCTAATTGTTCTTCGGGTGCGGGATTATCTGCTTCTAATGGTCGAGCGACATCGGATCCCGACCCAGCTTTTTCGAGTTTAATTAGTGGTAGATTTGATGTTGATACCATCATTCCCAAATCATTAGTTTGATTACTTTCAGGCACATAGAGTTTGCTAAATCCTAAAAGTTTACCTGCTCCTGTTGGGTCTATACCATATTCTGCTGGTAATACTGCAACAACTAATAGAAGTGCTCCAACAACTAATGCTATGATGGTAGCCTTTATAATTTTACTTTTTTCCAATATTGGGTGTTTCATTTCTGACATAATTTTTTTTTAAGATGTAAAATAGCCTGTTAATTGGAAGCCGAGCAATAAAAAGCCTGCTGCCATTAAAGTTGTATTTGTAATTGTTGAAAATTTCATAAAACTGGGTTGTCTTCTCCAAATTGTTATAAGGATTAACACAACTGCTAAAGCAATAAACTGTCCTATTTCTACTCCAATATTGAATCCAATTAGATTAGTAAAAAGGCCATCTTTATCAAATTTGAATTCTTGCAATTTACTGGCAAGTCCAAAACCGTGAAACAGACCGAATATCAAGACCGCTGCTTTCGTGTTAGGTTGTTTGCCAAAGAAACGTTTAAAGCCACCCAAATTGTCGAATCCTTTGTAAACAATGGATAGCGCAATAATGGCATCTATTAAAAATGCGTTTATATTAATATCGGCTAAAACCCCTAAAAGTAATGTGGTACTATGTCCTATGGTAAAAAAGCTAACATATAAAAGCACCTCTTTCGGTTTGTATAAAAAGAAAATAACACCAACCAAAAATAGTAGATGGTCATATCCTGTAATCATATGTTTTGCTCCTATATAAAGGAAGGGGCCAAATGCAACACCACTATTTCCTAACAGAAATGTTTGCGTGTCTTCATCTACGCCGTGAGCATACGCCATTGAACCAAATGCTCCGCATAGAAACAGAATGAGGAAGACGTATATTTTTTTAATTTTCATAATATAATTGTTTAAGTCCCATTGCACATATTAGTACAATGGGACTTTGATTATTAATGGGCGTGCCCGTGGGATTTAACTTGTTGTATGCTGTCCAATATTCGGTTTTCTTCTCTTACTATTTTCAAACTATCTTCCTTATGCCTCATTTCTTCTGGGCTTAAGGTTGTTTCATTTTTTTGCTCCTCCATATTTTTAACTTTCTTGTTGTCCTTGCAAGATGCTAATAAGGTTAAGCTAATGGTTGCGATAAAAAGTACTTTTTTCATTATGATTAATTTTTATTGTTATTGATTTTTATATTACTCTTCTTCTTCAGAATTTCTCAATGCAGACAGAATGGAATAAGCGTTCTTGACGACAGGTTTAAAATTGTTAACGTTAGCATTTTCAGCAAATGTTATGGCGGTATAACCTTCCTGCTCAATACCTTTTTTAACCTGTTCCAACTTAAAAGTATAACCCCTTTCACTTTCTTTGGTTTGAAGGATTACGAAATCTTTTCCTTCATATTGGACTATAGCTTCTGAGGGAATCGCATTTTGCTTATTTGTACCACTTTCTAACCAAGCTTTTACGTACATACCGGGCAAAAGACCTTTCTCGTCCTCTTTATCTATGTGACAATGAACCGGTGTCATACGGTCATTACCAGTCGCTTTTCCGATTAAGAAAACCTTTGCAGTACGATTGAACGTATTGTCATTGGAAAGAGAGAACTTAACGGTTTGACCAACCTCTATCTTTTCCAAATCTTTTTCAAACGCATTTAATGCCAAATGAATATCGTTTAAATTTACTATTTCAAATAGAACATCCTGTGGCGACACATAATCGCCAATATTTACATTACTTGTTTTTATAAAGCCTGAAATAGGAGCATAAAGGTTTGCAGTTCGCGTAATGTTACCATTTTGGACAGCACTTCTACTGATTCCCGCGAGTGCAAGTTGTTGTTCATATGCCTTAACCCGCCCCTGTGTTATTTTATAATCTGAAGAAACCTGTTGAAATGTTTTTGCAGAATTAATATCTTCTTCCCTTAACTTTTTCTGGCGGTTAAATTCTTCTTCAAGAAATTGCAGTTTTCCCAGACTTTCCAAGTAATCCTGTTGGATTTGGATAAACTCGGGATTTTCAATCGTTGCCAAAACTTGCCCCTTTTTAATTTCTTCACCGGGTAATCTCCCGGCAGTTTTTAAATAACCTCCTAAAGGGGCAGATACCGATGCCATACTTTTAGGCTCTACGTCAATAACTCCATTTAGTTTTATGATGTTACTTAAATTTCTCATTTCAATCGCACCAGTTTCAATTCCGGCGAGATTGTATTGGTCTTTGGTAAAAGTGATTTGTTTAGCTCCGTCGGAAACGGGTTCTTCTTTTTTCATCGAACTTTCTTCGGAAGCTTCCTTTTTTTCAGAATCGGTATTGCCACAAGCCACCATCAATAGGGTGGATAAAATGAGTAGCGAAATTTTTGTATTGAATTTAATTTTCATCTTTTTATGTTTTAATGTGATATCACAAGATTTTTACAAGCCCAATAAGGCTTCGATTACTATGATGGACTGGTTATATTGATATAGTGTGTTTAGATACTCTGTTTGAATACTATTCGCCAAAGTGAGGTTTTGCAAGTATTGCGTATAGGAAACATCACCGCTTTTAAAGCTCTTTTCTGAATTATCAATGATAAGTTCCGCTTGTGGCAGAGCTTCATTTTGATAGTAATCTAAAGTACCTTGAAGCTTGTAATATTCTTGCAATAAATTTTGTAGTTCCCCTTGTAGTTGCGTCTTATTTAACTCAATTTGAGATTGGACGATGTCCTCTTCGATTTTGGCCGCCTGAATTTTGGCACGATGTCCACCAGGAAAAATAGGAATTGCAACACCTACTTGAAAGTATGAAAATCGGTCACCACGATTATATCGAATGTCCTGCCCATCTACAAATTGGTCTCCTACAAAGGATTGACTATTATAACCGAACATAATATCCGGTAACACTTTGTTCCTCTCCACATTGGTCTCCCGCTTCCTTACTTCCAACTGTTGTTTTAAATAAACGTAAAACGGGCTTTGCTCCACAGACTTGTTTTCAATATTTAAATCTATCTCACTGCGAACCAGTTGACTTTCTGCAATAGTAATGTCATCATTTGTGTTCAAAACTACCTGAAGCTGTTTTTTAGCGATTCTCATATCGGCTTCGTTTTGTTGAAGCTTGTTTTTTATTTGCATCGATTGAGTTGCCGAGGTTACACTTTCCAATTTTGTGGATTCGCCAGATTCATAACGCATCGAACTTGAACGGTTGAGATTGCCATATAGACTATCTTGACGCTGCAACAATTGTTTATTCTGCATTAAAAACACATATCTGGAATAGGCTGTTTTTACATCCGCAATCAGGTCATTTTCTTCTATAACCTTTAGTTGTTCACTGCTACTAACTCTTGCTTTTGCGAGTTTAAACTGACTGGTATAGACGGTTGGAAAATTAATCCGCTGTGTAACTCCATAAAGGTTATCCTTTAGCGTAGGCGTATTAAATTCGCCACTTGAATATGTAAATTCTGTTCTGGGAATAGTTATAGCACCGTATTTTCCTTTTTCTTCAACCTCTATTTCATATTGAGCAATCTTAATACGGTTATTGTTCTGAAGTGCCATTTCAATAGCCTGCTGCAATGTAAATTCACGTTCTTGCACCATAATTGTTTCTTGCGCTTGAAGTTTCATTGCCGAAAAGAATAGACCGCCAACCACGATTAAAGTGGTAGCTATTTTCTTGCTTCTAAAATTGAATTTAAATTTCCCTTCCGTAAAATAAATATATAAAATAGGTAAGATAATTAGCGTTAATGCAGTCGCCGTAATCAAACCTCCTATTACCACTGTGGCCAATGGTCGCTGTACCTCCGCACCTGATGAATTTGACAATGCCATAGGTAAAAAACCTAAAGCAGCTACGGTAGCTGTCATTAATACAGGTCTCAATCTTACACGAGTGCCTTTAACAACACGTTCATAAATATCGGTTACACCTTCTTTATCCAGTCTGTTGAATTCTGCCACCAGTACGATTCCATTTAAAACCGCCACACCAAACAATGCAATAAATCCGATTCCAGCTGAAATACTGAAAGGTAAGTCTCTTATGATTAGTGCAAAGACACCGCCAATGGCTGATAAAGGGATTGCCGTAAAAATGAGCAAACTTTGTTTCATTGAACCGAAAGTAAAATACAGCAACACTAAAATCAGCAACAAAGCTATTGGTAAAGCAATCACTAACCGTTGATTAGCCTCTTGCAAGTTTTGAAATTGCCCGCCATAGGTTACATAATAACCTGCCGGCATATCAACCTTCGAATTCATAATTTGCTTTATGTCCTCAATAATACTCTGTACATCCCTATCACGCACGTTGAAGCCAACAATAATTCGACGTTTTGCGTTATCACGCTGTATTTGTACAGGTCCTGGTTCAAATGTAACGCTGGCCACCTGACTTAACGGAATTTGATTTCCCTGTGGTGTACTGACATACAAATTTTGTACATCGGTAATATCGGTTCGGTACTTTTTGTCCAATCTCACAACAAGGTCAAATCGACGTTCCCCTTCATAAACAAGTCCAGCCGAAGTACCCGCAAAGGCAGTTTCAATAGTATTATTTATGTCCTCGATATTCATTCCATATTGAGAAATCTTATCGCGGTTCATTTGAATATTAATCTGTGGTAATCCGGTCACTTCTTCAACATACAAATCTTCAACACCTTCCACCGATTTTATTTTACTCCCAACATTACCAGCCAAATCTGAAAGAATATTGAGGTCTTCGCCATAAATTTTGATAACAACATCCTGTTTTGCACCTGTCAAAAGTTCGTTGAAACGCATTTGTATGGGTTGTTGAAAACTAAAAGTAGCATTTGGGATTATTGATAGGGATTCTTTCATTTCTGCGGCCAGTTCTTCTCTTCCTCCAGCCTTTTTCCATTCGGATTTTGGACTTAAAATAACCATCATATCACCTGCTTCAATGGGCATCGGGTCTGTTGGAATTTCCCCTGAACCAATCTTGTTTACGACTTGCTTCACTTCATCTGGATATTCATTTAATAATATGGTCTGCGCCTTTTGAGAAACATCAATCATCTGGTCGATGGAACTTCCAACAGGCACTCGGGTTTCAACCGCAAAATCTCCTTCGTCCAATTGTGGGATAAACTCACCACCCATATTTGCAAAAACTATCAGCGTTATAATAAATAATCCTACTGCCAATCCCAGAACCAATAGTTTTGCGTGCAGGGCAGCTTCTAAAATAGGTTGGTATATACGCTGAAAGTAATCCATCATTTTATCGGAAAAATTCCGTTTATGTTCCGTCTTGCGACCCAGTGCAAGGGCAGACATCATTGGAACATAGGTAAGTGATAAAATTAATGCTCCAAGAATAGCGAACATTACCGTTTGTGCCATTGGATGGAACATTTTTCCTGCAACCCCGCTCAAAGCCAAAATAGGAACGTAAACAATTAATATAATGATTTGTCCGAATGCAGCGGAATTCATCATTTTCCCAGCAGATAATTTTACCTCGGCATCCATTTGTTTAGATGATAGCTTAACGACTCCAGAATACTTCTTTTTACTGGTATGAATCCCAAACATCACGGATTCAACTACAATCACCGCCCCATCTACGATAAGACCAAAATCTATGGCACCCAAACTCATTAGGTTTCCGGAAACCCCAAAGAGGTTCATCATCGCGATTGCAAAAAGCATTGAGAGCGGTATCACCGAAGCCACGATCAATCCACCTCTTAAATTTCCAAGAAATAAGATTAGTACAAAAATTACTATCAATGCACCTTCCGTAAGATTAGTTGTTACAGTCCCTATTGCACGGTCCACCAAACCTTTCCTATCCAAATAAGGCTCAATGGTTACGCCTTCGGGTAAAGTTTCTTTAATCTGTTCAATTTTAGCTTTTACATCATTGATAACTGCGGAAGAGTTTGCTCCCTTTAGCATCATTACAATTCCCGTAACAACTTCGCCTTCTCCATTTCGCGTTGCCGCTCCATAGCGCACACCGTGACCAAACTGTACTTTGGCAACATCCCTTACAAGTACTGGTGTGCCGCTATTTACTTTAACAGCTATTTTCTCCAATTCTTGTAAATTGTTCACAAGTCCTTCGCTCCGAATAAAATAGGCATTAGGACCTTTATCTATATAAGCGCCACCCGTGTTTTGATTGTTTTTTTCCAGCGCGGTAAAAATATCTTCAATAGTTACATTCATACTTTGAAGTTTATCTGGGTCTATGGCAATTTCATATTGTTTGACCAAACCACCAAAACCACTCACTTCTGCAACACCAGGTGTTCCTAAAAGTTGTCTTTTGATAATCCAATCCTGTATAGTTCTTAATTCGGTAGCATCATATTTATCTTCATATCCTTTTTCGGTATGAATTACATATTGATAAATTTCACCCAACCCTGTAGTTACGGGTCCCATTTCAGGTTTTCCTATCCCTTCAGGGATATCTTTGGCGGCCAGCGTTAATCGTTCTTGAACTTGTTGTCTTGCCCAATATAAATCTACATTTTCTTCGAAAACAATAGTTACAATGGAAAGTCCGAATCGAGAAAAAGAACGCATATCCTTAATACCAGGAATACTTACCATTGTTTGTTCTACTGGAAACGTAACTAATTGTTCTACCTCTTGTGCCGCTAAAGTGGGTGATATGGTAATTACCATAACTTGGTTGTCTGTGATGTCTGGCACGGCATCAATGGGTAATTGTGTTAGGGAATAAGCTCCCCACCCAATTAAAGCCAACGTAAATAATCCGATAACAAGTTTATTGTTAATCGAAAATTTTATAATATTATCTAACATGATTTTTTATTATTAATAATGTAACTGGATATTTCTACTTTCTTCCTCTCAACCTCAATTTGAGATACCCTAAATTGCTCTTGAATCCAAGCTACTTTTGCTTTGTTGTAATCTAATATTCCAACTTCTTCTTTTTCATAAAGCTCTTTTAATTGATTAAAAACTTGCTTGGCTTGGTCAACTCTTTTTTGCTCAAGGGTTTCTTTTTTATCCCAATAAATAAGTTCTAAGCAGTGTTTTTTAGCAGCCAATAAAATAGCTTGCCGCTTAGCGTTATATTCTAATTCAAGTTGAGTTTGTTGACTTTTTATTACCTTTTTTCTTGAACTATAAACAGTAGGGAATTCAAAAGTTTGGGAGATTTGAAACTCTGAGTAATCTCCTGTATTATGTTCACCCCAAGGCAAATAAAAAGCTCCAAATTGAGGGTCAGGTAAGTTATTTGAAGCACTTAGTTCGAGTTTTTTACTCTCTATTAAGGATGAAAATGCTTGTAATTCTTTGTTGTTTCTTTCAACCTCTTGCAATACCTTTTCAATCTCGTTATTTTGGGCAAAAAGTCCATACGAAATAAGGTATCCGCAAAAAGCGAACACTATTTTTTTATACATGATTTGTGATTTAGGATGAATCAATAATAACCCAACGAAGAGAATTCGTCGGTTTGTTGATGAATTTATTTCATCAGAGAATGATTATCATAAAATTGGGGGTGCTCGTAAAGGGCAGTTAAGCAGTTGATGTTCCTGCTTATAATCCTGTTGATATTCAAAATATTCCTTTTTGAGAGAAAGTTTAGTAATCTTAGGAACTTGATGATTGGTAGTGAGAGTAATGACAGGTAAATCTTTACCAATTATTATTTTATTAAGGCTTAGTTGTATTTCCGAATCTTCGTTAACCTCTGCATTGTGAGAGTGGCTATTTAATAATAATCCTAATAAGAAATTCTCAGAATCTTCATCAGAGTTTTCTTGATTCTTATGATGATGATCATGACCTTCATCATGCGTGTGGCGGATATTTTCAATTGAAGCAACCCCCTCAGAAATATCATGTGAATGATGAATATGAGGAAAAGTATTGTGAATCGTTAGTATAGAAAAAACGATTAATAAAAAGATGCTTTTTATTTGAATATACTTCTGCATAGAATTTTCAAAGGTAATTAAATTATAATTACTTCATTATTGAAATTGAATGATAGTAGTAATTATTACTATATCAAAGCTGTATTCGCTTATCTTCTCAATTCCTTTACCAAATACTTCTATTACTCACACCACTTTATTTATTTTTTGTATTCGTGAACTTTTAGTTGCCCAATTTGAAAAGTGTTTAAATCGAAAATTGATTTATCGAAAAAAGAGCATCTATTTAAAAAAAACTCATTGAAACTTAAACATCGCAATCGACTTCGACCCATTATTGGCTACAAATATGTGGTTTCCCACAATTGAAACATCCGTAGGGTGATTGAGATTTTTAGTGAGAATTTGTTGCAGTTGACCGTAGTGATCGTAAATTAATAATCGGTTTCCGTAAAAATCTGTGATGAAAACTTGTTGCTCAGTAATTGCTATTCCACTTGCCACATTTATGTTTTCTTGCCAACCAATCATGCGCACATAATTACCTTCCAAGTCAAAGACTTGTAGTCGGTTATTGTAAGCATCTGCCACAAAAAGCAAGTTATTTGTTAACGACACATCCGTAGGATAGTACAATGCTCCATCTTCATGGCCTTCATGCCCTATAAATATAGTTTTTTCTTCTTTTTGTAAAACGATCCGATGATTATAAAAATCGGCAATGGCAATTAAGCTATCTTGAATAGCAACTCCTGCCGGAGCATCAAGAGTAGATTTGAGGTCTAGTGTTTGAATTTCTTCACTGTTGAGATCAAACGTTTTAATAGTATCGCTCAACATTTCAGGAATATAAAGTGTTGATTGCTGCCTGCTGATGTGCATAGGTCGTTTAAAACCATCAAACTGTTTTATTAGTTTTCCTGAATAGTTGATGCAAACCAGCCGATTTTGTTCCGGATCAGATAGCCACAACTTATCTTGCATTGCTACAATTCCCAAAGGAGTAATATCGTTTAAAGAGATTTCTTTTTCGAATACTAACTTCCCGCTATTAGGCGATGCACAAGAGATGAAAAAGAACATCAAAACCCAAAGACTGTATTTACTTTTCATCATGCTCAAATGGGGTATCTGAAAATAACACTTCTCTTGTTTTAAAGCCTGCATCGGACACAATTTTCTGTAAGTCTTTTTCTGTTATATCACTGTCGGAAGGAACGGAAAAAGTAGCATAGCCTTCATTCAACTCTATGTATAGATCATCAATTCCATCAACTTTTTTCAACTTCTTTTCCAAGCCATAGGCACAGAATGGACATGCAAGTCCATCAACCCCTAACTTGACATATTTCTTTTCCATCTGTTGACTTTCTTGACTATTACCATAAATAACATTAGGAAAAACAAAAAGAATACTGACCAATAATAATGGAACTCCTAAAAGATTTAAAATATATTTTTTCATAATTTGATGAATTTAAAAGTGATATTCAATAATTGTTTTAAAATTTGTTTGGGGCTTGCCCACGTTGCCGGTAGAAGCGAGACCTACCTCCATTCCCCCACGAAGTGCTATATTTCGGTAGGTCAGCATAAAGGTAGGAGCAATTGACCATTGATGTCCTCCAGTATTCGCCAACTCTTTTCCATTCAGTTCTGCTTGTTCCCGGTAGTTTCCAATACCTTCCAATAGTAATACTAGATCGGGTTGTTTATAACTGGTAAGTATAGGGCGAATCCCCACCGTAGCGTTATAGTTTACCTGATTGCCGGGTTTTCTATCTGCCCCGCTAAATTTGGCTGCATAACTTCCAGAAACAAACCAATACCACCTGCGAGCTTCCTGTCCAGCTGTCAGGCCAAGGTTCACTACAGTGGGCCCTCCGGTTTGCGAGGGTATCCTGACTTCAGCTACAGCACTTGCTGTTCGGGATAATCCTGGTTTGAAATTTCTATAAAACCGGTATTTTTGCTTGAGATTAACCCCTTGAAATCTGTAATTTCCAGAGTTATATAAAAAAGGAACCTCTGCAATGGCTGTCCAGTTTTTAGTGATTCCGTAGCCCCATCCATATTCTGTTTCAAAAAATTGATTGTTCCAGCTAAAACCGATGTGGGGTGCGTTGCCGCCTTTAAATAACACGCCAGGACCTAATCCGTAAAGTGGCTCATGAGCTGTTACATAAGTTGTTTTTCCAATAAAGAACAGAAGCAATAAAAATGGATAGCGTAATTTCTTTTTACATAACATAGTTATTCAATTAATTATTATTGTGAGAATCAAAAAGCAGGTGACCAACCACAGCCACCATTTTGACTGAAATGAATTTGGCTTGCTGCTTCTGCAATTCAAGCACGACTGTGAACTTTTGCCCTTCAAATAAAAGCTGTAGAAGTTAACTCCTAAGAAGATAAAAGCAATTGCAAAAAGTAGAGGACGCAAGGGATAAACCCATGCCAAATAACTTGTCCCTCCACTAATTGCCGCTATTGCCATGCTCCAACAACAAAACTTGGGAGCAACAAAGGTTAAAACGGATAGCCCGATCGCTAATCCGTTTTTTGGATAATTTACATTCATATTCAGGAATTAGGCTTGTCCAACTCCAGCAGCGATTAAATCCTTTTTGGTAATTTCATTGCTTCTGCAACATGCCAAAAGCTCTCCATTAACAACTACCGAAGGCAACCGCTTAATGTTGTACTTCTCTACCTTCGCAATACAAGCCTTATCCTCAGCTTGCTTTACCAAGTTGTAAACTTCAATTTCACAATTTTCGCAGCTTGTTTCTTTCACAAGTTGCACTGCCGGATTACATACCGGGCATCCTGCTGTAAAAATTTCAATTTTTCTTTTCATAACATTTTTTTTAAAGATTGAAATTCAAAGCTACGATTAGGGAGGGGGTGCTTGTCAAGGATTATTTTTACTTTATATTCGATATCCTAAAATAAATTTAAGGTAAGCCCCTCCTGTATTATAATCTGGACCTGATTCTAACACGTTTTTTTCATCGTGTTTTCTCCATTTAGTAGTAGAAAGTGGAATAAAGTAGCCACTTCTTAATCCAACAATAAGCCGCTGTTGAAAGCTTTCATTTACTACCGGTAAAAAATTAAGTTGTAATCCAACGTTGGCAGTAAGATTTGTAAAGTACACTTGATTTTGATTTCTTGCTTCGGCAAAGTAGCTGTTAAATGAGGATTGAGGGGTAGTATTATCTGAAGTTTTAAATACTGTTCTATCAAAAGTAATTCCGGCTAAGGGCGAAAATTGCCATTTTTTGTTTGCTAACAGATCGTAACCTAAGTTTAAGCTTAGCCCACTTCCAAAAATATCAGAACAAATATCTTGCTCACTTTCAGCACATTCAAAGTACATGTAAAAATCAAGTTGATAAGTAAGCCTATTTTTTGTTCTTGAGAAACCCAAACCAACGGATTCTTGTGCCTTTGAAATGGCGGCATAATTATTTTGAGTAAGCACTTTGTTCAGTTCTTTAACCTTTGGAAAATGAACTCCGGCAGAAGTATAAATTCCAATTTTAGCCCGGTCTGAATTCACCTGTTCCTGTGCGAAAAGGGGCGTTAATAAAAAGCAAGAACTACAAATTAATAGTGCTTTAGCTATTTTATTGCTTTTCATTGAGGCTATTATTTTTTTCATCATTGTATTGTCTTAAACGGTTTTCTATCTCATTCATTTCTTGTAATTTTTCCGAAATTTCATCGAGTTTCAAGTCGGGAAATTTTTGTTTGATGTATTCTATTCGATCTTCATTACCACAATTGCCCGGACAACCATCCACGGCATTTACGATGCTAATTGCCAAAGCTTTTCGATAAACATCGTCCAACAATTGGTAGTGTGCTTTATCTAAACCTTTTTTTGCAGCTTTAAATTGGAGTAATATTTTTTCCGGACTCTGCTCCTCTTCCATCATTTTCACAATTCCTTGCAATTGTCCACCAATTGTTTTTAACCGTGTTTTTATTTCTTTCATCAAATCGGTTGGTATCATAATAGCATAAATTTTTAAATCCAAATTTACAGATGACAAGGGGTGGGGTGGTAAATTAATTGTTTTTTTAACCTTTGCTATGCTATACATCTGTTTGCAAATAGTTTAACTACCTTCACTTCTACTATTTATTTAGCCTCTAGGTGAGTAGTAGATAATGCCAACGCCCAACAAGGCAATTAATGCTCCGATGATATCGTACTTGTCAGGCGAGTAATTATCAAACTTCATTGACCATAATAACGACATTATTATAAAAACCCCACCATAAGTAGCATATACTCGGGCAAAACTTTGAGTTTGAAAGGTTGCTACAACTCCATAAAGGGCAAGGATTATCCCACCCAAAATCCCATACCAAAATGGTTTGCCTTCTTTTAACCATAGCCAAATCAGGTAGCCACCGCCTATTTCGCATAGTCCGGCAAGAAGGAATAAGGGTATTGATCTTAATATTGACATCGCATTTTAAAATTGCTAAATTTCTCCAAACAATATCCAAAATTTTACCGACTTATTCCGTATCCAATTGCTTTATTTTTTGTTTTTTACTGCTAGTAATATTGAAAGCTAACTTTTTCAATCTGTTTAAAAATATTCAAAGTATAAGAATACTCCTAAACCTAGCCAAACAATGCTTACTATAATAGCTCCAATTAAACTGTTTTTTTTGTTCCATTTGTAGGTTTCTATTTTTACTTGAGCAGAATGAATTACACTTTTTGGAATTAATTTAATAGCAAAGTAAATTCCGATTGGCAATAGAATTAAATCATCTAAATAACCTAAAATAGGAATAAAGTCAGGAATTAGATCTATTGGACTTAAAGCGTAGGCAATAATTAGAAATATCAATGCTTTTGCAAACCAAGGGGTTCTAGCATCTTGATACGCTAGATGCAGTATTAGTAATTGTCGTTTTATCTTTGAAGCCCAATTTTTAATTCTTTGAATCAACTTATTTTAAATTACTTAATTGAAGTAATAATACTATCCATTTTTTTGATGTTTAATTCTGAAAAACCAGATTCAATAAAGACACACTTTTCATTATAGAATATCACGTTCGTAGGTAAATTCAAAACCGCGTTTCCTTCCTTTATTTTTTTTTGACTTGAAAAATTTGCAATGTAATTGATTAATTCTTGTCCATTATATATTTGTAAAAAAGAATTAGCAATAGGAGATTCGTTTAAATAAGAGGATGCTTCTTCCTTGGATTGATCAGTTACCGCTATGAAAGCTTGATTAGGGTGTTTTATTGCTAATTGTTCTAAAAAGGGCATTTCTTTTCGGCATGGCTGACACCACGTTGCCCAAACATTGATTACAACTACTTTTTTATCTTCTATTTCGGCCTTTATATCACTAGGAAGTATTTTGTAAAATTCTGTAGTATTTATTTTTGTATCAATTACATCATTCTTGCTATTATTTCTCAAAGAAATTGTAACCCACCAACTAATTATAAATAGTAGGGTAAATACAAACCAAAACATTAAAAATCCTGACTTTTTCATATTCGTTTTTTCAATAAAATAACTTGGATTAATATTGCTATTAAAATAAAATAGCAGATAGGAATAATTGTATTTATCCCGATATAAAAAATACTGTCAAGTTGCTTAATTTGATAAAATACATTTATAGGAGCATAATCAAGAATTAGCCAATCATAATTGTTTTTAAGTAAGAAAACTAAATAGTTTTCTATTACAAAATATAAAGGGATAAAGAAAACCATTAGGAAATTAGGCACAGCAATCGAAAGCAGTGCTGAAAATAGTGCAATTAAAATTAATGATTGGCTTTCTAACAATAAAAGTTGCGGATTAAGATATGAAATAAAGTTTTCATTATAAATGAACCCAATAATGAATAAACTGAGTACAATTAAAATTTGCGTTATTACAACTCTAATTAATACCAAATTAAATTTCCTTGAGATATTCCTCTATAAAAGATAATTATTACAAAATACAGCAAATAAGCCAATAGCGGCTATTTACCGATTAGGCGAAATGAGCTAGCCAAGCGAATGGAGACATAACGTCTAATTATAGGACAAGAGCCAACGAAAGATCTTCGTTAACAATAACGAGAAATACTATTTAGGCTTTAGCCCGAAGCGTAGCGGAGACATAATATACATTATAGGATCTAAAGAATAAGCAAATTACGTGTAAACAAAAACTATGCTTTTGTCCTATAATGTACTGCGTTATGTTAAATAACGCAGCATTAAATTTTGGCGTGATTTTTCTTATTCTATTCCTCAAAATCATGACAAAATTTTATTCGGGAAGCTGATTTAATTTCTTTTTAAAAAAGGAGGGAAGGTTTTTCTCTTTCTCTTCAATTTGGGGAAGGACGGAACACTTTTTTGGTGCAGCGCAGCGAAAACGAAAGTGTGTGAAGTAGGGGAGGCAATATTATTATTTTCCTAATCTTAATATTCTAAAAGCACCTCTTAATACAATTCCAAAAATAATTAACCCAATTACCAAATCGGGAATCTTACTTTCAGTCAGGTAAACTAAAACACCTGCTACAATTACACCCGAATTAATAATGATATCATTTGAAGTAAAAATAGCTGAAGCTTGCATATGAGCTTCTTTACTTTTGGCTTTCTGAATGAGGTAGAGCGAGACAGAATTGGCAATTAGGGCTAAAATTGAAATGATAATCATATTCTGAAACTCAGGAATTTCAGAAACTCCGAAAACTCTTCTTATTAATTCAGCTAAACCTAAAACTGCTAAAGCCATTTGAAAATATCCACTTAAACGAGCTACTTTTTTCTTTTTGGCTATGGCTGCTCCAACTGCCATCAGACTCAAAATATAAACCAAAGAATCAGCAAGCATATCTAATGAATCAGCGATTAAACCCATTGAATCTGAAAGCCAACCATAGATCAATTCAATCAAAAAGAAGGTAAAATTGATAATGAGAACTGCCCACAGCATTTTACGCTCATTCGCATTGGTTGATTTTTCAGCTACATAATCTTTAATTGATTCTTCAGAAATTAAAGTGGTATTGAGTTTTAAATCTTCTAAAGAATCAAGAATTAACTTAGAATCTGTTTCATTAACTATGGTCAGTTTCCTATTGGGAATATCAAATTCAAGTTGATGAATTCCATTTAACTCTGACAATTTCATCCGTATCATTTGTTCTTCGGACGGGCAATCCATTTGGGTTATTTTAAACGTTGACTTTTTCATTTTTAACTTCTTTTTTTGGTCAATAGCAAAATTACAACTCCTATTATTGCAGCTATTAAAGAAGCAATTAAAATACTGATTTTCGAAACTTTTATTAATTCAGAGTTCGCAAAAGCAAGATTGGTAATAAAGAGCGACATAGTAAAACCGATCCCTGCTATAATACCCATGCCTACGATATGCCCCCACCTCAAAGATGTGTGTAATTCAGCAACACCCAACTGCTTACCAATAAATGCAAAAAGGCTTATTCCTATTACTTTTCCTATTGCTAAACCTAATAATATACCTAATCCAAGTGAACTTGAAACTACCTCTAAAATACTAACATCTAATTTCACACCAGCGTTAGCAATGGCAAAGATTGGGATAATAAAAAAGGCGTTAAAATCAATTAAGGCATTCTCTAATTTTAAAAGCGGAGGTCTAGAGTTCTCTGCATCCACTTGCAAAGCTTTTAGTATTTTTCTTTGACTAATATCTTGCATCGGATTTCGATTCTCAATATCTGTTTTCTCCAGTTCTATGATATTTATGGCTGTACGCTTTTTAAGAATTTTGCTGTCCAATTTAGGTTTTACGGGAATTGTGATGGCGAAAAGAACTCCAGCTATAGTAGGGTGAACCCCTGAATTGAGAAAGCAATACCACAAAGCCAAACCACCCACAATATACCAAATTAGGCTTTTCAAACCAAAACGATTACACAACAATAATAACACAAATATGCCAAGCCCTGAAGCAAGAAATATCCAACTAATTTCATTACTGTAAAACAAGGCAATAATTAGTATAGCTCCCAAATCATCTGCAATAGCAAGTGCCACTAAAAAAATTTTGAGCTGCGTGGGAACTCTTTTACCTAGTAACCCAATAATACCCAATGAATAGGCTATGTCGGTCGCCATCGGAATACCCCAACCAACTGAGCTTTCGGTACCTGCATTAAAACTTACAAATATAAGTGCAGGGACAACCATACCTCCAAGTGCAGCAAGTAGTGGCATAGATGCTTTCCTAAATGTTGATAGCTCACCCACCATAATTTCTCGCTTTAATTCCAAGCCGGCTACTAAAAAAAATATAGCCATCAAGCCATCATTAATCCACTCTTCTATGGTTAAGCTAAAAGTAAAATGCTTTGAAATTTCAAATAAAAAATCATCTTTGAGGTAATGATGATAAGCATCAGCCCACGCAGAATTTCCAACTATTAAAGCAAATACAGTAGCTGCAATTAGAATCAAGCCTCCGGAGGTTTCTCTATCTAAAAACTTACTTGCCGTTTGTTTTATATATGTCAGCGTAGAATTGCTATTTACTGACTGATCCATTCTAATGCATTATCTTTATCTGTCAAATTAAAATACTTTACTTCCGAATCTGTAAAAATATTAGTTGTTTTGGCTACCCATTTTTGCCATTTCTTTTTACCCACGAAAGCCATTTTTCCATAATCTGAAATATGCGAAGCATCTACTTTCATATCTGCCCAAAAACCCTGCAAATCATAACCGTGGAAGTCGTTCATTTCAAGGTAAAAATCTACTTTGTTTCCTTTTTCGGCAATGCTATGTATTAGTGGATGTAACTTTTCAACATCACTTTTCGAGATTTTATCCTCTAATTTTACGGCGATTAGGTTTTCTTTCTTTGTTTCTAATAAATGTATCATAATTTCAATTTTTAATTAATTAAATTCATAAGTGTAATGGAAGTACAAGTGATTTCTATCCCTCCAAGTCATAAAACCATTCTCCTACTCTGTCAGATTTCGTGTTTCTTTTTCAAGAGAACCTTCAAACTTAGGCAACGATCTGTTTTTCATTTCATCTTCTGTTTCTACCAAACCATTTTTTCTTATATCATTTATCAACCATTGCATTTCCATAATTTCCCTACGTTGTGCTTTAATAATTTCATCGGCTAATTTTCTTACTCGTACATCCTTAATTTGTGCACGATCACTTGTAAGAATAGCAATAGAATGATGTGGGATCATTCCTTCCATGTAGTCAACACCAGTAACTGTGACTTGTGTTCTTACTAATCCGATTCCTCCAGCAATTAGCAAAATACCCAGTAAAATAACTGTAAAATTGACACTGCGCTTTTTGTACATATTTAACATAAACAATAGCATAATGATAATCATAGATCCAGCCATAATCAATGTCATAAAAAGCCTTGTTTCACTAAACCAAAAGTGGTCAATGATTTGATAAGAATTGGTGTACATCAAAAAGTACATTGCTACCATAGCGGTTGCAATCATTCCAAAAAATTTGAAGTAATTATTTTCATTTTTCATTTTAATAAGTTTTAATTGTTATTCATTTATAAATTTAGTTATATTTTTTATAAGTCAAAAGCCTTAAGGCATTAAAAACTACAAGTAATGTAGAACCTTCATGTATAACGACTGCAATACCAATGCTTGCCCACCCCATAATGGTTGATGGGATTAGTAGAGCAACAATGCCAAGGCTGACCCATAGGTTTTGCTTGATAATGGCTTTTGCCTTTCTGCTCAAGCCTATGGCAAAAGGCAAAGTTTCTAGCTTATCAGCCATTAATGCAATATCAGCTGTTTCCAAGGCGACATCACTACCCGCGGCTCCCATAGCAATACCCACCGTGCTGTTGGCCATAGCAGGAGCATCATTTACTCCATCGCCAACCATGGCTACTTTAGATTCCTGTTTTTTTAATTTTATAATGGCATCAACCTTTTCCTCAGGCAATAAACTTCCCCAAGCATCAGTCAAGCCAATTTCTTTGGCAACAGCGTCGGCAACCTTTTGATTATCTCCGGTTAACATTATCATCCGTTTTATACCGATTTCCTTTAATTTTTTCAGTGTTTCCTTCGCCGATTCCCTTGGGGTGTCCATCAGAGCAATGATACCAATATATTCTTTGTTCCTTCTTATCAGCATGGTGGTGTTTCCTCCGCTTTCAAGTTCCTTTACTTTTATGGATATTTCTTCGGATGGTTTTGAATCATCGAGGTCTTTGTACAAGTCAAGGTTTCCAATATAGATTTTATCCTCCCCTAATGAAGCTTTGATACCTTTTCCAAGAACCGCTTCTAAATCTGACGCATCGTTAATTTCAGTACCTTTCAGACGCTCTTTCCCATCCCTTACAACGGCTTTGGCCAAGGGATGGTCGCTCAAGTTTTCAACAGCAACGGCTATCTTTAACAGTTCATTTTCTTCAATATTCCCTAATGGTACTACTTTGGTAAGTTTAGGCTTGCCTTCGGTAAGTGTACCTGTTTTATCGAAAGCCAAGGCAGTAATCACTCCTAAATCTTCCAGCGGTCGCCCGCCTTTTATGAGTACGCCACCCTTTGCAGCTCTTGCAACACCACTTAATACGGCACTTGGTGTTGAAATTGCCAATGCGCAGGGACTTGCAGCGACCAATACCGCCATTGCACGGTAAAAACTTTCACTAAAAGGTTCATCAATCACTAAGAATGCAAACAATAAAATACCCACCAAAATCAATACCGATGGAACGAAGTATTTTTCAAATTTATCAGTCAGCAATTGTGTAGGCGATTTTTGAGTCTGTGCCTCGTTGACCAGTTTAACCAGTCGGGACAGTGTAGAGTCTTTGGCTTCTTTGATTACCTTTATTTCCAACGTGCTATTACCGTTGATAGTTCCGGCAAACACGCGGTTTTCGTCCTTGATATCATCATCTGCCGAATAGTCCCTGCCCGTATCTTCCACAGGGATTTTGTCCACGGGTATACTTTCCCCTGTAATTGGTGCTTGGTTGACACTACTTTTTCCGTTGACTACGACGCCGTCTGCGGATATTTTACTATTGGGCTTGACCACTATAATATCCCCAATACTCAATTTTTCAATCCCGACTTCTTCTGTCTTGCCATCTTTTTTTAGCAAAGCTGTTTTTGGTGCAAGGTCTGCAAGCGCAGCAATGCTTTTTCTTGCCTTGTTCATTGCATAATGTTCCATAGCATGTCCCAAGCTGAATAAAAACAATAAAAGTGCACCTTCTGCCCATTCTCCCAGAATGGCGGCACCTATAGCAGCAACAAGCATTAAAAAATCAATTTCAAAACCGCCCTTGGCCACAGTTTGAACCGCTTCTTTAGCAGTAAAGAAACCACCGAAAAAGTAAGCGCCTATGTACAAAGTAAGACTGACCCAATCCGGGATGGATTCCACATAAGAAAGCCCGAAGCCTATTCCGAGAAGTACCCCACAGGTAATGGAAAAAATAAGCTCCGTATTTTTTCCAAAAACCCCACTATGTGAGTGATCGTGATCTTTACCCTCTTCATGATTATTGTCTTCTTCACCTGTTTTATGATCATGCTCTTTATCAGTTTTTTGAGGTTTTATTTTAGTGTCTTGTTTCAGATACTGCTCTGCACTAACCTGAGTATCTGAAAGGTCCAAACCTTCTTTTCGCAAGCCTTCGAGTATTTCAGCCTCATTGGTCTGAGTGGTATCAAATTCCAATCGTATCATACCGGAACCTGAGACAGCGGCTTCCAGAATTCCTTCTTTACTCCGTAGGTTTCGCTCTATGTTACGGGCATGTCGTATATGCCTAATACCTTCCACTTCAATAAGTTTATGACCAAACTTTTCTGTAATTTTTGCTCCGGTTTGCTCCGCTAGTTTTTGAATCTGGTCAAGTGATATCAACTCAGAATCATAGTGAAAACAGAGCTGCGGTACACCATTGTCGGTTTCATCAGCTACATGTACTTTATTAAGTCCTTCTTTGCCTTTTAATTGTGTGATGAGCTTTTCTACACATTGGTCTTTTTCATCAGGTACTTCGGGAAGTATCAGAGGTATTTTTATTTTTATTTTTTTCATATCATAAAATTTTGTATTCTTAGAGAACGTAATATTTATCTGATTCTACTTTTGAAGGAATATCCTTCTCTCCAATCATTTGCTTTAAATTAATTTCAATTGTTTCTGCTAAATCTGTCATTGGGGTATCCAAGGGTTGATTTTCGAAAGGGTCTTGCATCAGAATTGATGTTTTTTCAATAGCTAAAAAAATAATTGGGATACCGATGGTCAAACCTATCTCTACTGCCAAATATTGGTCTGATAACCCAAATGGAAGCATGGTAGCAAATACATAAATAATGGTATGAATGAGCAAACTATGGGCTTTAGGAAATATAGTGTTTTTTATACGCTCACATTTTCCCATAGAATCGCACAAACGAGCTATTGTGCTATCTATTTGAACTTGCTGAAAATCATTAACCATATTGTTTTCTTTTGCTGCTAATAGCGTTTCAGAATGTTCCGAAAGTAATGCATTTGGCAGGTTAAAAGCATCAATATTGTTCGTATCAAGATATTGCTTTATCCTATCTGAGTTAGGCAATTTTCTTAATGCTTCGCCAAGGGCATAACACCAAATTATCTGACGATGGGTCATTTGCTTTACCGTTAGACCATAGTTTTCATGGGTTCTGTTAAAAAAAGAAACGCACTGTCTTATGAGTGTTCTAGAATCGTTTACAATTGCTCCCCAAATAATTCTTGCTTCCCACCAACGCTCGTAAGCTTGATTGGTACGAAAACCAAGGAGTAAAGCCACAGCGGTGCCAAAAACCCCTGTAATTGCAATTGGTACAGATATGTTACTCAAAAAACCGTATTGATCTAAAATACCAATAGATATGGCATAAGAAACCATAAATAAAATATCAAATTTTATTGATTTTAAAAAATCTAAAATAGATATGCGTTTATTTAATAACATGATATGTTTCTTTTTTTTAACCCTATCTGAAAATGTATTAATCCCATAGCCCTTTTTTTTGTTGATGTTTGATATAGTCTAACGATTCCTGAATATTTAATTCTCTTGTTCCGTTTCCCGTCCGTATAAATACACGGGTATGTTTATTTTCTTTTATATAAGCAGGATATTTATAAGGCTTAACCATTACGCGGCATATTTCCTTTCCTTTAATCTTATAGAATTTTGTAGTAATCAGGGTACAATAATTTGCTCCAACTTTAGTAGTAATTAACGTCATTATAAATTGTTCAAATCCATCACTATTTTGCTTTTTTAATGTTTTATAATCATCTTCAAGCCCTAAAGATTCTCCATTATCATCAATACCAATAAAAAGGTTTCCACCATTAGTATTTATAAATGCTGCAATTGTCTTTAGAACTGCCATTTCTATTTCTGAATTTCGTTTTTCCATTCTTAAATCCCATCGTAAAGTAGATTTGAATTCAACGCTACTATTTTCTCCACTATTTATTAAACTTATGGCTTCATTTATGTGGTTCAACTTCTTTACTTTATTCATAAGTGATCTAATTAAGATGATACTTATTAAAATCGTACCTCCTGACAAACCGAAAATTCCAGTAATGATTAGGTCATGCCAATCGCTAATAAAAAAAATTGATTTGTACTCATTAATCAATAAGGAGAACCAACTACCTTTATCATTGTGTGCATCGTATGTAAAAAGGGAGAGGGTAAATGGTTTTATAACTGTTATACCTGATAGTATGCCAATTAAAGACCATTTGAGAATATGCTCTTTCTTTATTGATTTTATAGTTTTATCCGCACTCATTTTAAATAATCATTTACATTTTTTGCACCATCGTCCTTTTCGTATGCTATCAGGAGTTGCTTCAAATTGGTGTCCTTTCTGACATTCCCAAGTCAATTTGGTTTTGACATTTACATAATTATTGGACAAACATTTCCCTTTTTTGGTGGCTGCAAGCCGGTTCATTTCAACTATGCCTAAAGGCTGATTACTTGCACAACTAGGACACCAACTACCTCTCGTTTTTACACTAAAAGGAGTAGCCTGCCAAAGATGACTATAAATACACTCCCACCAAAGGTTAGTTTTGGAATTGATGTAGGTTTTAGACCAGCAAATCCCACCTTTTGATTTTGCCAATAATTGCATTTCTTGTATGGTTCCTCTTCCTGTTTGTCCCATTTGTATAAAACCTTTTATTTATCATTCAATATAATAGGAGATTTACCATCAGAAATTATGATTTTTGCATTGTTTGATTTCACTAAATCTCTTGTTATTTCTAAACTTTTTAGTTCGATTAATTTATCAGTAAGTGTAGAATTTACAATTTCTTGCTGCTTTTTTATGGCTTCTGCTTCTATCAGCATGCGTTCTGCCTCTTTTTTTTGTTTTTCTATGTAAAAGTCAATATCGAGCCGTTGTTTTTTAATCTCCAATTCCTTAATTTTTAGATCTTTTTCCAATTGAAAGTCGAGTTCATTTCTTTTCACTTCATTGTCAATAACTGTTTTCTTGGCTGTTTCTTCCGCATTTAACTTTGCTTCAATGGTTGCAATAACATTAGCTGGAAGATCCACTTGCTTAAGCATTACCAAATCCATTGCAAAACCATATTTTCCAACAATGGAGTCCATTTTTTGCTTTACCTTTTTTTCTATGTTTGCTCTTTCTGTGATAAGTTCTGTGGCACTGTATTGAAGTCCTGTTTGCCGAAGAATGCTAATTAGATTATCTTCCACAACTTTTTCCTGATAATCTTCTCCAAAAGTTTTATACACACTAACTACTTCGAAAGCATTTAAATGATAGAGTAGTGTGATTTCAGAAGTAACTTCAATTCCTTCTTTGGTATGAAAGTTTATGTTGTTAGAATAGTTAGTCACACGCGTGTCAAAGCGTACTATTTTCCTTCCGAAAATGGCAAAAAAGTGATGAGGACCAGGGTCAAGAGTTTTAGTTTTCACTTTCCCAAAGTGTACATCAACACCCACTTCTCCTGGTTGCACTACGGCACAGCTTTGAACAAGCAAAATGGCTATTACAAAAAGAGATATAAGTTTCAATTTTTTCATATTACATATTTTAGTTAAAATTTAATTTTTTCTCTTAAATAGCCTTCAGCCCCACCTATTGTTTGGAGGCTTTGTGCATCTTCATCCGATATGGTTATCTTAAATACCTTTTCAAATTCGATCGTTAATTCAACCAAATCGAGAGAATCAACTCCTAAATCATTTGTAAAATGGATATTGGGTTTAATGTCCTCCTCATTAATGCTAAGAGTTTTAATCAAGACCTTATCAAATATTTGTTTAAAATTTTCCATTGTTTTGTGTTTTTATTAGATGCAGTTAAATCAATAGCTAATAAAAAAAATGCATCTTAATCATTGCAAGCAGCACATTTTCCTTTCACCACAAGGTTTACTTCTTTTTTACTAAAGTTTTTAGGCAATTTAAAGCCAGGTATTCTAAAGGTTGGAAGACAATAAGTTTTACCACAGTTTTCGCAATGAAAATGAATATGAGCATCATTATGTTCTTCTATATGACAGGCATCCGTGCAAAGAGCATATTTAGGAACACCAGTACCATCAACTATAGTATGCACCAAACCATTTTTTTCAAATGCTTTTAATGTTCGATATAAGGTTGTTCGGTCTGATTTCACAAAAGTTTCGTATAAATCTGTCAAACTAATTGCAGTTTCTTTCTCCATTAAATATTCTAACACCAACAAACGCATAGCAGTTGGTTTAATATGATGCCGTTTTAAATTGCCCTCTAATTCCTTAATCATACAAACTCAAACTTATTTCTTAATAGACTCTCCTGTCTTTATTTGGAAAGCATTTTCCACTTGTGAAATGTAAATTATTCCATCTCCGTCTTCATGTGTCTTGGCTTTTCCAAGTATTAACTGCACAGCTTTCTCCACTTCTTCATTTTGGCAAACTAGTTCTAGTTTTACTACCGGACTATCCGTGATATGAAAATCAAGCGAAGGAGAAGCTCCTTCTGTTTTAAAAGCCCCGGTTCCTTCTGCCTGCGAAATAGTCATACTTTTAAACCCTGCATCGCTTAGTGCTTCGATAACTATTTGCACCCTTGTTGGCTTAATAAATGCCTTTACTTCTTTCATTTTTATTAATTTATTCAGTTAATTATTTTTTAATTTCTAGGCATAGATTAATGACTATGCTCTGTTTCTCCTTTACCCATTTCTGCTAAAATGTAATACGCTCCGTTGCCTGCTATTTGTGCATTTTTGGGTAAGGATTTTAGTAGTTTAACTTCGGTGTATCCATTGCTAGTTGCACCCGTAATTACTTCTACCATTTCAAAACCCCACTTGCCTTCTTCATGCCCTTCATGGTGTTCGTCATTTTCGCTTTCGTGTGCATGTTCATCACTGTTTTGTTCTTCTTTTTCATGCCCATGATCGTGTTCTTTGCCTTCTTTCTTAACAAAAATGTAAGTTTTTCCTTCCTCAGTAACAATTGCATGTTCAGGAAGCACATCTGTTTCAACATCATTGGCAATTATTTTACCTTTGATGTACATACCAGGTAAGAGTTTTGCATTTTTGGCTACAATATTGGCATGAACATGTATCGCTTTAGGGTTTTGTTCAAAGGCAGGGCTTATGGCAAAAATTTTCGCTTCCAATTCTTTATCCGGTATTCCCGTAGTTGTAAAGTATATTTTCTGTCCTACCTTAATTTTGTCAATGTCTTTTTCAAAAACCATAAGGTCGGCATGTATCTTTTCATTATCAACGATTTCAAATACTTTGGTAAGCGGTTCTATGTAAGAGCCTACGTTGGTTTCTACTAAACTTACTATGCCATTAATAGTTGCAGTAAGATTTACTAAAGGATAGATTTTCCCTTTGGCTACTTCCGAACTATTGATGCCTATCATATTCAACTTTGCTTTAAGTGCTTCTGCATTTGATTTGCTATTGAAATAATCGGCACTTGTTTTTTGAAAATCTTTGCCCGAGCCTACTTTTTCTTCGTATAATTTTTTCTGTCTTTCGTACTCTTTTTCAAGGTATTCCAAACTGTTTACCGTATTGATGTAATCTTGCTGTAATTGAATAAAATCAGGATGTTCTAAAGTAGCCAATACTTGTCCTTTTCGCACCTTATCGCCTTCAAAAACATTTACCGATTTTACGATACCGCCTATTACAGGACTAACATCTGCCTTATCCTGAGGAGCCATTTCTAATGAGCCTGAAGCGGACACTGCGATGTTTAAGGTTCTTTTTTCTATTTGAACCATTTTTAAGCCAATGGCATCCATTTGCTGTTCGGTTAAAGAAACAATACCTTCTTCTCCCTCTTCTTCATGACCCTCTTCTTTATGTTCTCCGTGACCTGCTGATTCCTGCTCTCCATGTTCATCTTTTTCTTTTGGTGATGAAGAATCGCAAGCAGTCATTAAAACTGCCATTGTTATTATTCCGATGATTAATTTTATGTTCGTTTTCATATTATATTATTTTTTCTATTTAATTTTTTGAATGAGAATTATTTACCTCCTAAGTATTCTATGGCAATAATAGATTGATTGTATTGGTTCAGTATATTCAGGTATTCATTTTTTATTTCCAAGCCATTGTTTAAGCCTTGAATGTATTCTACATAATCAATTGCCCCATTTTCAAAACTTTTGGTAGAATTTGACAATATTAATTCTGCTTGTGGTAGAGCATTAGTTTCGTAGGTTTCGATCGTATATTTATATTTTAAATAATCCTGAACTACTCTTTCATACTCTCCCAACAAAACAGTCTGATAATAATTAGCTTCAGTCTGTGCTTTTTGTTGGTTTAGTTTAGCTGCCTTAATGCGAGCTAAATCAGGTTTCGCCCAAATGGGTATAGAGATGGTTGCTTGAATTCCCGTAAACCGTTGACTTCTTCCATAGAATTGTTCAGAACCATTCACATTGTATGAACCAATTAAAGACTGATTAAAATAACCAATGGAAAAATCAGGTAGAAACTGTGCTTTGTTTACAGCCTTCTCTTTTTCTCTAATTGTAATTAGATTGGTTAAATATCCCAAATTGGGGTTGCTAGAAACAATAGCTGTATCTAATGTGAGTTTTAATTCCTTTTTTGGATTAAACCCATTAATAATATCAACAGGAGATGGACTATTTAAAAGGGTTTGAAGCCTTTTCTTGTAGCCTTTTATGTCTGCTTCGTTTTGGATAATGAGTGCTTTAACAGCTGTTACTTTAGATTCAGCAGTCACTTTTTCAAGTAAGGTTCCTGCTTCTGTTTGATACCTTAAATTGGCAGCTTTTAAAAACTTTACATACATACTATCTTGATAAAGAAGCAGTTTATTTTTATCCATCAAATAAGTAAGTTGATACCAGCTTAGTTTTATTTCCTTAATCAACTCATTTTCAGTAATCGCCTTATCAAATTTACCTGCTTGAATGTTAGCTTTTGCCAATCCATTTCTACTTGAATAGACAGTGGGAAACTGAAATTTTTGATCTATCGAAAACGCAAAGTCATTTTCAAAGCTGTTGTATTGCCCATATTGAACGCCTACATCGGTTTTACCTAGATTAAAAGATGTTCCTTTTAAAGCTTCTAAGCGTTTAATCTCCGTTTCAGCAGATTTCACATTTCCGTTATTACTCAATCCAAAACTAATCGCTTCATCTAGAGTGAGTTGTTTCGCATTACTAGTTTGAGCTTGAACATTTTGACCAAATAAGGTAAGTGTTCCAATCAAAGGAATTATCAAAAGTGTAGCGATACTTGCTCCGCCAATATTTAAGCCTTCATTTGAATCTCTTTTAAGCTTTTTACGTTCTGCTCTTACTTCTACAATACTATATAAAATTGGGATGATGATTAAAGTTAGAATAGATGCTGTAAGCATACCTCCAATTACAACAGTTGCCAGTGGGCGTTGTACTTCTGCTCCTGAGGAGGTAGATATAGCCATTGGAAGAAAGCCCAATATATCAGTAGATGCAGTTAAAAATATGGGACGAATCCGCTCTTTTGTTCCTTTAATAATTCGTTCTTTCAAACCCATCCCTTCTTGTTTGAGTTCGTTCATACTGCTTATAAGGACGAGACCATTTAACACAGCAACTCCAAACAGAACGATAAATCCCACACCAGCAGAAATACTGAAAGGCATGTCTCGTAACCAAAGAGAGAATATGCCACCTATTGCAGAAAGCGGTATTGCCACGTAAATCATCACAGTTTGACTAAACGATTTCAAGGCAAAGAACAGGAGTACAAAAATTAATGCCAAAGCAATAGGTACTACAATCATTAATCGTGATTTTGCTCTTTGTAAGTTTTCAAAAGAGCCACCGTATTTGATGTAATAACCAGGTGGTAAATCAAGTTGACTATCTAACTTTTCTTGTATCTCATTAACTACAGATTCTACATCTCGTCCTCTTACATTTATCCCTACATAAGTTCTGCGGTTGGTTCCTTCTCTTGAAATTTGCATAGGGCCTCCTTGATAGCTGATGCTTGCAACTTCTTTTAAAGGTAATTGGTCGCCATTCGGTAGTTCTACATAAATATTTTTAAGATCATCGATGCTAGTTTTATGCTCATCTTTTAGTCGAACAACTAAATCAAAGCGTTTTTCTCCTTCAAAAATCACTCCTGCTACTTCACCACTAAATGCAGTTCTTACAATCGTGTTCAATTCCTGAACGTTTAAACCATATTGAGCCAGTTTATCACGTTCATATTTAACTGTCATTTGGGGTAAGCCTTTTGTCGCTTCTACTTTTATGTCAGCTACTCCTTCTACAGTACCTATTATTTCGGACATTTTTTGCGCATAGCTTGCCAAAGCATCTAAGTCTTCGCCAAAAAGCTTAATTGCAACATCCTGTCTAACACCTGTCATTAATTCATTAAATCGAAGTTCCAGAGGCTGTGAAAATTCATAATTTACTCCAGGTATAAAAGCTAATTTATCTCTAATTTTATCAATTAGCTCTTCTTTAGTTTCAGCAGAAGTCCATTCACTTTGAGGTTTTAAAATAATGAACATATCCGCGATATCCATTGGCATTGGATCGGTAGGTAACTCTGCCACCCCAATACGTGAAACCATTTCAGTTACTTCAGGAAAATTATCCAATATGGTTTTCTCAATTAAGGTAGATACTTTTTCAGTTTCTTCTAAAGAACTACCGGGCTTTAATAAGGCTTGCATGGCAATATCTCCTTCATCTAGTTGAGGAACAAATTCTCCACCCATACGCGAAAATGTAAATATTGCCAGTACAAGAAAAGCTCCAGATAAAGAAAGAATTAATTTCTTTCTTTTTAAAGATTTTTGAAGTAATGGTTCGTATTTATTTGCCATCCATATGATAGCTTTATCTCCCCACATTAGTTTTTGAGATGGTTTCTTACTCATAAAAAGAGCCGAAACCATAGGAACATAGGTTAGGCATAAAACCATTGCACCGATTACAGCAAAACTAAATGTCATTGCCATAGGGGTAAACATTTTACCTTCTACACCTTGTAGTGTAAGAATTGGAATAAATACAATTAAAATAATAAGCTGTCCAAAAAATGCAGCATTCATCATTTTACTAGATGATGTATTGGATATTTCATCCATTTCTTGCTGCGACAGTTGCCCATTAACTGTATTTCTAACTCTTTGTGATATGTAGAAGGCTACACTTTCTACAATAATAACTGCTCCATCTACTATTATTCCAAAATCTATCGCTCCTAAACTCATTAGGTTTGACCAAACACCAAAAATATTCATCATGATGTAGGCAAATAAGAGCGATAGGGGAATGGTAGATGCAACTATTAATCCACCTCTGAAATTCCCTAAAAACAAAACCAATACAAATATAACTATCAATCCACCTTCTAAAAGGTTAGAAGATACAGTACTTGTTGTCTTCTCAATTAAAGATGCCCTGTCAATAAAAGGTTTAATACTAATTCCTTTTGGTAAGGATTTTTCGATCTCCACTACACGATCTTTTACTCTTGCAATTACATCGTTAGAATTTTCTCCTCTTAACATTAATATCATTCCACCAACTGCATCTCCTTCTCCATTTTTGGTAAATGATCCAAAGCGAACAGCGTGACCAAACTTCACAGTGGCTACATCCTTTATTAAAGTTGGAATATTATTTTCAGTGGTAACCACAATGTTTTCCAAATCTGATAATGATCTGGCTAATCCCTCTCCTCTAATAAAATTGGCTTTGTGATCTTTAACAATGTAAGCCCCACCAGTATTTTCATTATTAATCTCCAGAGCTTTAAATATATCAGCAATGGTAATGCCCATACTTCTCAATCTGTCCGGATCAACAGCTATTTCATACTGTTTTACCCTGCCTCCGAAACTATTTACTTCTACCACACCCGCCAGCATAGCCATCTGTCTTTTCACTATCCAATCTTGATATGTTCTTAAATCGGTATCGCTGTATTTATCTTTATAGTTGGAATCCACTGCCAAGGTGTATTGATAAATTTCACCCAAACCCGTGGTTATAGGACCCATAAAAGGTTCTCCAAATTTTTGAGGGATTTGTCCTTTTACATCTGCCAGTTTTTCCGAGACAAGTTGTCTAGGCAAATAAGTACCCATGTCATCTTTAAAAACAAGCGTTACAACAGACAATCCAAAACGCGAAATAGATCGAATCTCTATAATTCCAGGAAGGTTAGCCATTGCTACTTCCACCGGATATGTTACAAACTGTTCTATATCTTCTGTGCCTAAATTTGGAGAGGTAGTAATTACTTGTACTTGATTATTTGTTATATCAGGAACGGCATCAATAGGCACTTCCTTCATAGAATAAATTCCTACTCCAATCCATGCCAACATCATTAATCCAATGATGAGTTTATTCTTTATAGAGAATAAAATTATTTTGTTAATCATAATTATTTTATTATTAAAAGTAAATAGAGAAATAGTGTTTAAAACGCACTACAATTCCAAATAGAAGTATTTAGTAGGCCAACACAATAAAAAATCACTTTACGAGTAACTTACATGTGATTTCCTTCTTCTTTCTTTTTATCCAATTTTTTTCTCAATTAATCAAGCCAATAAATTGACTTTAATAAATCAAAGTATTTAGGGAGTATTTAGCAAATTTATGGATGAACATTCGTCTAGTTTGACAAAGTAGTTTTATCATTAAGACAGACTTATCCTGCTAAAAAGAAAAATTATGATATAGGGGGAATTGGAAAGTCAGCGATTTCAATTTCTTTGAAATTCTGAAGATAGGGAATGTAAATTGAAGGAAACTTTCTTAGTTGAGTCAATTGTGAACTTGTAGTTGACAGAAAACTTACATGACAGCAATTACAAACGCATAAAGGGGAACAACCGTCCCAATTACTTTCTTGAGAGTGATTATGAGTATCGCTGCTAATGGCTGTAATGGTATTTTTTGCATTGTCTACAGAAACTGTATCAGCACATGAAACTCCTGCCAAGGCCATAAAGTAAATACTCAGTATGTAACATACATTTTTCATTGGGACAAATTTACATAATTAATGTTTGCAATGGTATTGCAAAGTTTAGTGCGTTTAGAAAATATATTAGTTGACTAAATTGCACCTCATTTATCAAAAATGTGCAAATGAGCATATAAATAGAACTAACGCATTAAAGATAATCTAACTTTATTGTACTATTTTTATATACATCTTCTAATCTGCTCATCATTTAAAGATTTATCATTTTGGCAAGTTCAATTCTTCGCATTATTTTTTTAGACAATCTTCTATTAAAAGAGCAGCTGATACACTTTTGATTTTTATAATCTATGTTGTAAACCTTAGCAATTGTTTTCTGCTATGGCAATTACTCGGACTTATTTTAATCATTTTTGCTCTTTCAATGTCAATTGGTACACACAAGGTATTACTATAAAATTTAATAAGGTGGCCGAAAATAGCCCGCCTAAAATCACAATTGCCATAGGACTTTGTGTTTCATTTCCTGCTTGTCCATTTTTGGCATATAAAGAGATTTACGGCTAACTACATATCTACTTCAAAGCATACATGTAGAATTTTATTTTTTCAGGTCTAAAACCTCGAACTATATTTTAACTATTGAATCCTTTTCTAAATCGTAAATATCTCTAGATACATCAACGTTAAACCAAGATTTAAATAGTTTAAAGTTTCTTTTTTGAGGCCATTCTTTTTTATTATCTTCCCACTCTTCTAATTCCATTTTAAAAAAGAGATCAAACTTTTTTGCAAGCCATTTTTCTAGATCTTCAATCTCTTCGTTCACTAAATAAATGTTTGTTGGAATATCTTCTTTCGTAATTTCATCTTCGGGAATCAATTGATTTAACCAGTCTATAAATGGTTGTTGTGGTTTAATAATAATTGCAAACCTATTAATATAACCATCAAAGTCATTTTCAGCCATCTCTTCTTCCATAAAATCAAACATGTTCTGTAAATATACATCTTGCTCTTGTGTTATAACAGTTAAAACAGGGTCTCCAATAGATTTTTTTTCTAATTCATATTCAATAATAAAATTAGTGAACTCGCCAAATTTAGCTGCTTTTGCCTCAATCATTTTTTTAAGTAGCACAATATCTTTATTAGAATCTTCTGCTGCTCCAATTGTTTTTTCAAACTCTTCTACTGGTATTATCGTTTTTAAGTTTCCAAAGTTCCAAGCTCCAATGGCAAACTCAATGATGTCCTCAAGAAATTCGGTACGTTTAAAATCTTTCATAAAAGGTTCTAAAAATTTCTCTAAAAGAGATGAATATTTTACACCTTCATTGTTTACTAATTTTCTATCAGATAGGTTGATTATTTTGTTTTTCATTGGTTGTTCTTTTTTAATAAAATACTGTTAATGTTGGCAATAGTAAATACTCCTTAATTTGCTTCTTTATTATTATTTATTTTTGTTTGCGAATCGCTTTAAATTGAACTTTCTACAATCTCAATTTCATTATCCGTCAATCCATTTAACTCATAAACCATTTTATCAATTTGCTCATGATTGTTTATTTTTAATGGTATTTGCGAATCTCCCTTATTCATCTTTCATATTAAGATTGTTCTACAATTTGTATTTCTTCTTCTGTAAGATCGTATAATTGATACACCATACGGTCAATTTCTCCATCTACCTTATTGATTTCAGATTTAAGTTCCTGTGCCATTTGTTTTTGCTCGTTAAAGTATTGCATCCACTCTGCTTCTTCAGATAAACTCAATTGAACTTTGGCTTTTTTCAATTCTTTCAAAAAGTCTCCAAACTCCAATTCGTGCCAGTTTTGGAGTTTGGTTGTTAATTTTTCGATTTTAAATTTAGACTTTAAAAGCTCTGTAAAATTGTTTGAGGCTTTTTGAAAATCTTTAACATTATTAATTTCCTTATTACTTATGTTAACAAATTCATTTTGATTTTCGATATTAGGATAAGGAATTTCAAGTAATTGAGACCTTTTTACCTTTGGAAAGGTTTTCTTGTTATCAGAAAAAGTATTTTGAAAGTAGAAAATAAATCAATTTAGAATTAAGCAAGCATAGCAAGTATTTCAAATGATGTTTATCTACTTTTTTATTAATTACATAAGTTGTTTGATCCGTATATAATTTCTGATTATCAAAACAGGAAATTATTCTCTTACCTAAAATTTGACGAGTTATTAATTTATCCTGTTCAAAAATATCAGGCGTTCTAAATGCTTGGTTTGTATATAATTTTTCATTTTCAGTTTTATAATCGATAAATATATTATCATATGAATTTTGATAAAATTGAACGTTTTTACCTAAAATAAAAGGCTTAAATAATTCCCCTTCATTTTTATTATAAAGTAATTCCTTCCGAACCTTTATTCCATTTTTTATTTCAAAAAAGTCTCCTATTCTTGAAAATTTATTCATCCTATTAATTATCGGAATAGCAGTATTATTTATTTTTTCATTTATTAAATAACCTTGTTCGATAAATGTGGATTGTTGAATTGTCTTTTCTGAATGAAAATGAGCTTTATCTATTTTAAATAAAGTAACTACATTTTTAGGCTTAAATTGAGAAATTAAAAAAATCACAGTTTTAACACTAGCATCATCAAAAATATCGCTATTACTTGTTGCAATTATTTCAAGAGAGTAATTATCAAGTATAAATTGCCTTAGTGGTTTATCATAATCATTTGTTAAAAATACAGATGGGGTAATGAAAGATAGTTTACCTTTATTGTTGATTAAAAAACATGATTTTTCTATAAATAATTTATATAAATCTATCTGATAAGATATAGTCTCAAAAGTTTTTAAATAGTAGTTTTTTTCTTCTTCTGAAAATAATTCTCTACTTCTAACATAAGGCGGATTCCCAATCACCACATCAAAACCACCATCATATTCTTGTCTAAAAGCATGCTCATAAGGTTGATTAAAAGCATTGTTTGCCAATATCAACCGCATTTCTTTAGAAATATTTAGTTCGTGTTTGTTTCGGTTGTTTTGGATGTACGCTACTGTATTCCACAATTGTTCATCAGTAGTTATTTCCTTACAACCAAATTTTTGTGTCCACAGAGAAACGTAAGGTTTTTTATTCGAGGAAGTCTGCTCTTGCTGCTCTTCCGGCGAGGGGTTTTTCTCGTTTTCTTCTTTTTCTTTTGCCAAGGGGACATGTCCCCTTGTCGTAGTAGAAGAAGAAACCGAGACAGGTCCTATTGTCGTGGAAGAAAGCGAGGCAGTTCCTTCTTTCGAAGTAGAAAGCGAGGCATCTCCCCTTTTCGAAGTGGAAATCTCTTCTTGCACTTTTACTGTTATGCCTTTTTCTCTATTGTGTATTTTGGCGGTTATTGCTTTTATTTTTCCTACTATTTTAGTTACTTCCTCTTCGTTGCATACTAACAATAAATGCAGGTGGTCTCCACAAATATTAAATGCCATTACATTTAATTTATCTTCTTCAATAATTGTGGCTACTGTTTGGGCTATTTTTATTTCATCTTCCTCTTCTAGCCATATTCCTTCGGCTTTAGGTCTTTTACCATTATCTCTCAACAAGCGAACTTTATGATCAATCATTCGTTGTGAGGTTCTGCTATCATGTGTAGCAGTAGTTATATGATATGCTTTTTTATCCTTTTCATGAAATACTGTTGGAAACTCCTTTTGCCAGTTAAATGCCTTCTCCCCTGCTACTTTTGGGTCGTCAATTAAAGAATTGCCACATTTTATATTGTTATTTAAACTAGTCAGTTTCCTGCCTCTTTGTGCAGTTCGCAACCACAACGAGAGCCTGGCTATATCAACACTTTCATTGTTAATGTCAACCCCATAAATGTTTTTCTCCAATATGTGATTTTCTACTTCAGGAAATTCAAATGCATTGCCTAATAATTGTGTTTCTAATTCATCTATAAAAGCATGTTCCACCATTAAAAATTCCAACGCTTGGTTGAGAAATGCTCCTGAACCACAAGCAGGATCGCAAATGGTAATATTTAACAACCAATTGCGATAGGTTTGCAGATTTTCATCTAGTTTTTTAAGGGTGTCCTTATTTCGATTCTTTCTACCTTTGGCATATTCTTCATCAATAATTTCTAATTCGGCTTTCTTTTCTCCACAGAGTTTGCCAACCGTATTGTCAACAATGTATTTGGTAATGTATTTTGGCGTATAAAAAACACCGTCTTTCTTCCGCTTAGATTTGCTTTTGTCTATCTCCTGCCCTTCTAGTTGAGCAGTAATACTTTCAATTTCGTTTAAAGAATTTTCAAAAATGTGTCCCAATATGTTGACATCTACTTCACTTTGAAAATCATAATTGGTTAGTTTTATTACATGCGGATGCAACATTTCATCATCCAACAAAATTGTATCTAACACTTCATCAGGCTGAAATAGGCCACCATTGTATGCAAAAATATCATCAGGCGATTTTTTACCTTTTCTTCCTGTATCTATGTATCCAAAATACTGTTTAAAAATATCGTATAAAGGTTTGTAAGCATCCTCTTCCTTTAAGACTTCCCAACGCTTTACAATACGAGAAATTGAATTGGGAGGTAATAAACCACTATCTTCTGCAAAAAAGATAAACAGATACCGGTCGAGTAATTTTTGTGTCTTTTTAAATAGCAATAACTTATCGCCTTCTGCATTGTTTTTTACCATATTTTGCCACATATCATTTCTGAAAGCAGCATAATCTTTATACAAATGTTTGGTAATTTTTTCCTCTTCAAGTAAACTTTCCTCTTTTACTTTTAGTGGAACACCACCCAATAAATTATCGGATGATAAACACAGCCATAATACTTGAAATTCAGTTTCTGATAGCGTAAAAAGGTTAAAATCTATGTGTTCAACTGAATGATGGATAAAGAAACGCAGTTTCTCAAAATTGGAAGTTATCACATACACACAATCTGATTGATTGTTTTTGTAATTAAAAGCCTGAACATTTATTTTATCTAAATCCTTGGTGTCAGTTCCTTTTAGTTCAATAACCGCCAGCGTCAAGGGGACATGTCCCCTTGGTGCATACCCTTTTGGCGAATGTTCCCTTGGTGCAAGAATTGCTCCATCACACTTTTTTGCTCCTTTTTCGTTTTTTAGTTCGGTAGTTAAATTAAAATTAGGCTGTGGATTTAAGGTATAACCTAAAATATTGACAAATAATTCACGTAAAAAACCTTCTTGAAACTGTTCTTCTTTGGCTTCTCTAATGTTTTGTTGAATAGCCGGATTGTGGAAATAAGCTGTAAACTTTTGGTAAGCAGCTTTAACGGTTTCCGCATCTTGTCCGTTTAAGTGTTTTTTGAGAACTGAATTTTGAAAAAACATTATAATTGTAAATAGCTAATTATTAATGGTTAACGATTTCTTTGTTGATCTAATGATGCTTGTAAGTAATTTCAAGAGCTCAATGGCTAAATTGTTTAAACTTTCAAATTGTTCAATAGTTAGGTAATTACAGCTGTTCCGAAACGTAATAACTGTTTTGACATCACAAATTCATTTTTATTTCCATAAAGAAACTAGCAGGTGTTAACCACTTGAATTGCAAAATCAAAACTCTTATTCTTTACTATGTTTTCTCTCATTAATTTTACATTAATCATTTATAATTAATAATTATTTTTTGTTTTTGAATCAATCAAATCTTTTGCATCTATTTCCAATTACAACTATTTCCAAAATTTCAGCTATTTGAAATAGTATTTTCTGTTTCAAAGAAACTAAAAAAACAATAAACAATTACTTTATATGTGAGGCATAATACTTTACAAATCAAATCGATCAGCATTCATTATTTTTACCCAAGCCGCTACAAAATCGTTTACAAACTTTTCTTTGTTATCGTCTTGTGCATATACTTCTGAATAAGAACGTAAAATAGAATTGGAACCAAACACTAAATCTATACGGCTAGCAGTCCATTTAACTGCTCCAGTTTTTCGATTAATAATTTCATACAATCCATTTTTTGTAGACTTCCATTTATTCGCCATATCCGTTAGATTTACAAAAAAGTCGTTGGTTAAAGCACCTATATTTTCTGTAAAAACACCATGTTTTGTATTGCCAAAATTAGTTCCTATCACACGCATCCCTCCTACTAAAACAGTCATTTCAGGAGCGGTTAAACCCAACAATTGAGTTTGGTTAAGCATCATTTCTTCAGGGCTAACGGTATATTCTTTTTTTGACCAATTTCTGTATCCATCAGCTAAAGGTTCTAATGGTTCAAACGATTCTGCATCTGTCATTTCATCAGAAGCATCTCCACGTCCTGAAGCAAACGGTACTTTAATAGTTAATCCTGCTTTTTTAGCTGCTTGCTCTACTCCAACATTTCCTGCCAATACAATAGTATCTGCCAAGCTTATTCCAAATTCTTTGGCAATTAGGTCCAATACAGACAATACCTTTGATAATTTTTCGGGCTCATTGCCTTCCCAACTATTTTGTGGAGCTAAACGAATACGAGCACCATTGGCTCCACCTCTCTTATCTGAATCTCTATAGGTTCTAGCACTGTCCCATGCAGTTGTAACCATATCAGCAGTTTCAAGTCCTGAATCGGCTATCTTCTGTTTAACTGCATTAATATCATAATCCTGTTTACCTTTAGGAATAGGATCTTGCCAAATCAAATCTACTTTTGGGGTATCAGGACCAAAATATCGAGCTTTTGGTCCCATATCTCTGTGAGTTAACTTAAACCAAGCACGAGCAAAACTATCTGAGAAGAAATCAAAATCATTTTTAAATTTCAAGGAAATTTCTCTATAAATCGGATCTACTTTCATTCCCATGTCCGCATCCGTCATCATCGGATTTTGTTTGATAGAAAAATCTTCCACATCGGTAGGTTTATCTGAATCATCTATTTGAGTAGGCTCCCACTGCCATGCTCCAGCAGGACTTTTACGCAATTCCCATTCATGGTTAAACAACATTTCAAAAAACCCATTATCCCACTTGGTAGGATGAGTCGTCCAAGCTCCTTCTAAACCACTTGAAACAGTATCACGACCTATTCCTGTTTTGGTTGGATTTGCCCATCCTAAACCTTGTCCTTCCATTTCAGATTCTTCAGGTACAGAACCCAAAATACTAGCATCACCATTTCCATGCGTTTTCCCAACAGTATGGCCTCCTGCGGTTAAAGCTACAGTTTCCTCATCATTCATAGCCATCCTTTTAAAGGTCTCACGCACTTGCGCTGCTGTTTTCATAGGATCAGGTTTGCTATTTACACCCTCTGGGTTAACATAAATTAAACCCATTTGAACGGCAGCCAATGGATTCTCCATAGTCGATGGATCGTCCATATCTTCATAACGCTCATCACTAGGTGCTAACCATTCTTTTTCAGCACCCCAATACGTATCTTTCTCGGGATGCCAGATATCTTCTCTACCAAATGAAAAACCAAAAGTCTTTAAGCCCATGCTTTCATAGGCAATAGTTCCAGACAGAATTATTAAATCTGCCCAGCTTAATTTGTTTCCATATTTTTTCTTAATCGGCCAAAGCAATCGTCTTGCCTTATCTAAACTCACATTATCAGGCCAAGAATTTAGAGGTGCAAAACGCTGATTACCTGTACCACCGCCTCCACGACCATCAGAAATTCTATAGGTTCCAGCAGAATGCCAAGCCAAACGTATCATTAAACCACCATAATGTCCCCAATCGGCAGGCCACCAATCTTGACTATCCGTCATTAAATGGTGAAGGTCTTTTTTAAGTGCTTCCACATCTAGTTTCTTTAATTCTTCCTGATAATTAAAGTCTTTGCCTAAAGGGTTTGTTTTTGTATCATGTTGATTTAAAATATCAAGATTTAACGCATTGGGCCACCAATTAGTAACTGAAGTTTCGGTTTTTGTATTTCCTCCATGCATTATGGGGCACTTTCCTGCTTTTGAGTCTTCTCGTTCCATATATTATATGTTTTTTATTAGCTTGTACAATAGTTTTACGAAGTTATTGAATTATTTGGTACCAGACCAAGAAGATTTTCAGTCCTTGTTGATGATTCGGATTGGTTCAATATATCAGATGGAGGTGCAAGAGGTATGTTAGCAGTTCATCTTGCAGATACTAAATTAAAAAACCTCACCTTGCCTCTATTGAATATGGATGAATTAAAAAAACAAGATTAACACCATCAAAACTTTACTTCATCCCTTAAAAACGAACCAAAACACCCTAAACCTCCTTCAATATTGGTAAAAACTTGAACAGGCTGTGCAAAGGGATTGTCATCTTCATACCTCGATAAGGATTCATGGTATTTGTAATAAGAATAATCTGTCGTCAATAAAAGCAGACTTCCCTTAATGCCTCCTCCTGAAGGATTAAAAGGATCAATATAAGTTGAAAATACACAACTCTGATTAATAATTGTACCATCCTTATTTTCATCTGAAAATATAGCCGAACATGCTGAAAAGCCTCCGCCACCACCATTGCTATTAGAAATATGGACATTATTGTTATAGTAATTTGCAATACCAACGATATCCTTCCAAATGGAAGTAATTTTGTATTCCATTTCATTATAACCATCTCTATTGCGAACGGTAGAGTCTATTTTTACGGAAATTTGTTGAGGCGATTGAGCAGGAACCGTTGTAGATGCGGAACAACTAAATCCACCAGGTGCTGAAATTTTAAGTTGATATGTTTTCCCTGCTACTATTGTAATGTTTACTCCATTTGAAATAATATATAACTGCTTATTGGCATCATAGGGTAAAATTGCGGCTTGTCCGTTGCCTGAGATCTCAACTGTAGCATCGGTTACTCGTTTATTTTCAGCATTATAATCAACATTCCCAAAAAATGGGACAGATTTAGTAATTTGTACTTCTATTAGTGTATCCGTAGGACTGATATACGAATAGACCACCAACTTAGGTGCTGTTTTTGGTAAATCAATATCGGCGTCTTTTTCACAACCCATTGAAAATAGAACGGTTATTATAACAATATATATGATTTTAAATTTTTTCATCTTAAAATTTATAAGTGTAGGAAACGGAAGGAATAATTGGAAATAATGAAACTTGCTTTAATTTTCTTTCTCCATAGTTATCAGTATTTACATAATAAAAAAATGGATTTTTGCGATTGTATAAATTATAAAAACTTATTTCCCAAGTTCGCTCTCCTTTTTTTAGTTGTTTATGAAATTGTGCTCCAAAATCAAGTCGATGATAGGGAGCCATTCTAAAATCATTGATCGCACCATATTCATTAACAGTTTGATTAAAAAACCCTCCATTGCCTATACCATCTGTATGCGGTTGAGCTAAATATTGTGATCTTGGAAGTGTCAACGCATTTCCAGTTCCATAAACCCATGTCATAGAGAGAGTTATTTTCTTGCCTTCCTCTACATTTTCTTTCAGTTTATAAATGGCAACTACAGATGCATCATGTCTTCTATCATATCTCGCCCAATATTTTTTACCAAAATTCAACGAATCAAATTGTAATTGCGTGTAAGATAAAGTGTAGCCTATCCAACCTGAAAATCTGCCGATCTTCTTTTGAAGTAATAATTCCACACCGTAACTCCAGCCTTGTCCTGCAGTGATATTACTTTCCCAATCCACTTCTTCTGAACCATCTATGCCACCGATTGCCAAAAAACTAGCACCTTCTTTGTAAGCAATTATATTGTCTGATTTTTTATAATATCCCTCTAAAGAAATAGTTATTTTTGGATTTGATAAATCTTTCGCCACTCCTATGGCAAATTGATTTGATTTTTGAGGAGCCACTCTTTTGGTAGTAGGAACCCACAAATCTGTTGGCAAACCTATTCCTGTTTGAGTTAATAAATGAACGTATTGATTCATACTTGCAAATGAAGCTTTTACGGATAAATCTTCAGATAAAAGATAGCGTCCGCTAAATCTTGGTTCAGGTCTCAAATATTGTTTGTTTTCATTTACAAAGTGACTAAGTCGAATTCCTAAGTTGAATTTTAATCGATTGGTCACCCTATAATCATCTTCAATATAAATACCACTTTCTACTGCTTTTATAACATTTACATCATTTCTAAATTCTTCAACTGACTCATCCTTAACAACTACTGCGCTTGGTGTAAATCGGTGATAAGTAGACATAAATCCTGCCCTAATATAATGTTTTGGCGTAGGACGATAATCCAAGTCAAATTTCAAAGCAAAATCTCTTATTCCAGAGGAGTATTTCAATTCAAAGTCATCACCGCCAAACTTACTTTTATTGACAATGGCAAATTTATAATTACTCACACTAAAGGAAGTATTTGCAAATAATTGTTCATTAAAAAGATGATTCCACCTAGCTGTTCCTGTGGCATTTCCCCAAAATAACTTAAACACTTCCTTACCGTTATCAAATTTTGAACTTGCTTGATCTCTACCAAAATAACCACTCAAGTATACTTTATTTTTATTTCCAAAATCATAATTTACTTTTGCATTTAAATCATAAAAAAAGTAACCAACCTTATCGTCTTTTGGCATAAATGGTCGAGCCAATATGTCTAAATATGTTCTTCTTCCTGAAATTAAAAAAGATGATTTATCTTTTTTGAGCGGACCTTCTACAGTTAGCCTTGAAGAAAGTAATCCTACTCCAACTTCTCCCGATATTTTCTCTTTATTACCTTCTTTCATGTTCATTTCCAACACAGAAGATAATCTACCACCATATCGAGCAGGAAAACCGCCTTTAGTTAGTTCAACACTTTTTAAAGCATCTCCATTGAACAAAGAGAAAAACCCAAAAAGATGATATGCATTATAAACCGTAGCATCATCCAAAATGATTAAATTTTGATCTGGTCCACCACCTCTCACATACAAACCGCTATTTCCTTCGCTGCCTGATTGTACACCAGGCATGAGTTGAATTACTTTTAAAACATCTTTTTCACCTAGTAAAGCAGGAATATCCTTAATTTGATTGATTGGAATCTCAATAACACTCATACGGGAGCTTTCACTTATTTTTTCTTCCCCTCTAGTTCCAACTATATTAACTTCTTGTAGATTATTGTTTGGAGCGATATCAACATCTAACTGAATATTTTCATTTAAATCAATTTTAAAATACCTCGCTTGATAACCCACATAAGAAATAATTACATCAATAGAATCTTCTTCTAGGGTAATGGAGTAAAAACCATAAGTATTGGTGGTTGTTCCCACCTTTAAATTAGCGATATACACATTAGTCCCAACTAAAAGCTCACCACTACCTTTTTCTTTCACAAAGCCACTTAGAGTATATTTAGTTTTTGAAGTTTTTTGTTTTTCATCTTGCGCTATAGCTAATTGACTAGCAAATAAATAACATAGAAAAATAATCAATTTTCGTTTCATCGTATAAATTGGTAAGTCAGGTATAATTAACTGCAAATATGCATTTAAATTGCGATTTTTAGATACTTTTATTAGATATTGAAAATTATTGATCTTTAAGGCATTTAAAACCTTGGCGATATTAAATATCTATAGAAGATTGATTTTTTGCTATATTTGGATTTAAAAAGTATTCATTTATAGTTATAGATTATGGAAGATTTATTAATGAAAAATTTGATTCTTGGCGTTTTATTAGTCATTGTATTTATAATTTTCAGATTATTTCCACCTAAAAAGATGAACTCCATTTATGGATATCGCTCTTCTAAATCAACTCAATCAATTGAAAATTGGAAATTTGCTAATAAATATTTCGCTATTAAAGGTTTAATTGTCGGGATACTATCAATAGCTATTGGATTATTGAGTACTTATTTAATTGCCTCTTATTCAACAGGAATTACCGTAATAAGCACTATTTCACTTTTAATTTTGATATTTGTTGCTACCGAAAGGAGACTGAGTCAAATAGGAAGTTAAAAGACCTCCAAGGTTTTGAAAACCTTAAACTTATTTAATTACATTAGGCATAAAGATTGTACCAATATTTTAAAATAACCATGAAAACCTTTTACCAATTTCTATTTAAAATAGTGCATAGTATCACTCCTTCCTATCATAAGAAAGATCTTAATACGCTCAATAAATTAGATAAAGTGATGATTGGAATAAAATATTGGTTGACTTTAAAAGTTTTGGATTAATCAAATTATATTGACATCATCTTGTAAAAACTAATAGATTAAAACTTCTCCGCTGCTTCTATTTTATCGAATACTGTAATTTTTATTGACTCATTTAATCCTTTATTAACTTATTGATTGATTACCTTTGCTTACATGCGAATAGACAAATACATTTGGTGTGTAAGATTAGCTAAAACACGATCAATTGCTTCTAAATTAGTTAATGATGAAAAAGCAAAACTCAATGAAGATTTTGTAAAAGCAGCCAAAACTGTTAAAAAAGGAGATGTAATCGCTATAAAAGAAATACCTATTTGGAGAACTTTTAAGATTTTAGATATTCCTAAAAGTCGTGTAGGTGCACCTTTAGTTATAGATCTAATTAAAGAAATCACCTCTGAAGAAGATTTGGCTCAATTAGCAGAAGTAAAAGAAACCAACCGACAGAACCTTCAGTTTGGTATTAAAGGTCGCCCGACTAAGAAAAACAGAAGAAATTTAGATGATTTTAAGTATTGAAACAAAAACTGTCTTTTATCAAAGATAAAAGACAGTTTAATACATTTCTATTTATAAAAGTTTCCAAAACAAATCGTACCGGTATTTTGGTTATCGAGTGATTTGGTATTCCAAATTGTACCGGCATGTTGGTTATCGAGTGATTTGGTATTCCAAATTGTACCGAGATAAACGAAATTACTTAGCCGTCAACTTTGCTTTCATTTTCTTATAATTCTCATTATCACCTTCATTAATATAAATTTTCATTAATGAATCGATAGTTCCTTTATCTGTAGGATCAATTTCATGTGCCTTTAATAATGGCTCTTTCGCTTTTGAAAAATAAGTCTCAGCATTCTTTGTCGCTTCTTTTATCTTAGTTGTTTCAGTATATTTATAATTATTCGCCTCATTGTTATAATTGGCTGCTTTATTAAAATACATTGCACCTAAGTTGTAAGCTGCATCAAAATAATCAGGCTTTAATTCCAAAGCTTTTTTATAATCTGCTGCTGCTTTATCAAAACTTTCATTTTTATCATGAATCGTTCCTCTTGCAAAATACAATAAAGAGTTTTCCGCATCTTTCGAAATAGCTAAATCTAAATTTTTCAAAGCTTCTGCACTCTTTCCTGTTTGTATATAATAATCTAACTCTTCAATAATTAAACCTTTATCTTCAGGATATGCTTTTCTACCGTTTTGTACAGTTGCTACTGAACTAGTAGTGTCACCCATTTTTCTATACAAAGCAGCTTTATAGGTATACATTTTAGCGCCACCGTATTGCAAATCAGTCAATGTATTATAATACTTCAGTGCTTTTGGATATTGCTGACTATTTTCAGAAGCTAAAGCTGAATTATAAATTGCCAAAGTATCCGTTTTATTCAATAATTCACTAATAAAAAGAGATACTTCAAAATTTTCCAATGCTTTTTTTGGATCACCAGCTTGAAAAGCTTCTACTCCTTTATTGATATATGCATTGGATATTGCAGGTAATTTATTTCCCATTGCATCCATATGCCAATCTTTATCTTCAAAAGTAGGCTTACCTGTATTTACAGCATTAATTAACTGCTTTCTTCCGCCTTCAGTACTTAAATCAGCGTTTTTTGCAGTTTCATTGTTCTCCATATTGTACTTAATCAAATTCAAATAAAAATCCTTTGATTTTTCCAAAGCGTTTGGAATTCGAGCTTTACAATCCTCTTTAGCTTTCGTCAAAGCATTAAAATATAATTCACCACCATAAAAATAAGTTTTAGCCCATGTATTAGTAGATGGATTTTTGGATGCTTCTTCTATGGCTTCAATACCCTTTATAAGTTCACTACAATCTTTATCTCTTTCAAAAGAACGATTGTAATTATATGCAGACATCACTTTGTTTTTCTGTGCAATTGTAGGTAAACTCACTAAAATTGCGGCTCCAAGTGTAACAATTGTTTTATTTTTCATATTTATTTAATCTATTATGGTTCAAAATTAATTTTCCTCTTCAGTATTATCAACATCCTTGCCATTTTCACTTTCTTCAGGATTTTCAGGTTGTTCAGCACCTTCATTTACAATTAAATTTCCTTCCTCATCGTAAACTTCTTCCTCTTCTTCCACATCCACTTTGGCAACAGCAGCAATACTATCAGTGCTTTTTAGATTAATCAGTCGAACACCTTGTGTAGCTCTTCCCATTACTCTAAGGTTGGCTACAGCGATTCTAATCATAATCCCTGATTTATTGATAATCATCAAATCATTATCATCACTCACCAATTTTATTGCGATTAAATTCCCTGTTTTTTCAGTAATACTAAGTGTTTTCACACCTTTTCCGCCTCTATTGGTAATTCTATAAATTTCACCACCCTCTCCATCGTTTAAGAATGATCTTTTACCGTATCCTTTTTCTGATACTACTAAGACAGTTTGTTCATCAGGTTTGTCCACTGTAACCATTCCAACTACTTCATCTTTTTCGTTAGCAAGTGTTACACCTCTTACTCCTGAGGCATTTCTACCCATTGGACGAACTTTAGATTCGTTAAATCGAATTGCTCTTCCCGATTTTAAAGCCATCATTATTTCATCTTCTCCTGATGTTAATCTAGCTTCTAATAAGAAATCATTTTCACGAATAGTAATCGCATTAATACCATTTACTCTAGGTCTTGAATAAGCTTCCAAAGAAGTTTTCTTAATAATACCTTTTTGAGTACACATTACAATGTAATTGTTTTTAATGTAATCTTTATCTGTTAAATCTTTTACATTAATATAAGCTTTTACATTATCGTCGGGTTCAATACTTATTAAGTTTTGGATAGCTCTACCTTTAGAAGTTTTGCTTCCTTCAGGTATTTCAAAAACTCTCATCCAAAAACACTTACCTTTTTCAGTAAAGATCAATAAATAATTGTGTGTAGTAGCCGTAAATAAATGCTCTAAGAAATCTGCATCTCTAGTAGCACTTGCTCTACTTCCTTTACCACCTCTATTTTGTCTTTTATATTCAGATAATTGTGTTCTTTTAATGTATCCTAAATGTGAAATAGTAACAACTACATCTTCATCAGGAATCATATCTTCTATGGTAAAGTCTTCAGCTGAATATTCAATTTTAGATCTTCTTTCATCACCAAACTTATCCTTCACCTCAATTAATTCATCTTTGATGATATTCATTCGAATGGTTTCATCTCCTAAAACACTTTCTAAATAAGTAATCAATTTCATCAATTCAGCATGCTCTTCTTTTAACTTATCTCTTTCAAGACCAGTTAATTTTTGCAACCTTAAATCTAAAATCGCTCTAGCTTGAATTTCTGTTAATGAAAAACGGCTCATTAAACTTTCTCTTGCATCTTCAGGAGTTCTAGAAGCACGAATTAACTTAATAACTTCATCTAAATTATCAATTGCGATAATTAATCCTTCTAATACATGTGCTTTTTCTTGAGCTTTTCTAAGGTCAAATTCAGTTCTTCGAATAACCACTTCATGTCTAAACTCAACAAATTCTCTGATCATGTCCTTTAAGTTAAGGACTTCAGGTCTTCCTTTAACTAAAGCTATGTTATTGACACTAAATGAGGTTTGTAGCGCAGTAAATTTATAAAGATTATTCATCACAACATTGGTGATAGCATCTCTTTTTAAATCGTAAACAATTCGCATTCCATTTCTATCTGACTCATCATTAATGTCAGAAATCCCTTCTATTTTTTTATCGTTTACTAAGTCAGCGGTTCTCTTAATTAGGTCTGCTTTATTTACCTGATAAGGAATTTCAGTAACAATTATTCTTTCTCTACCATTACTTTCAAATTCAATTTCTGCTTTAGCACGCATAACGATACGTCCTTTTCCGGTTTCAAAAGCATCTTTAACACCTTCATAACCGTATATAATTCCTCCTGTAGGAAAATCAGGAGCTTTTATATGCTGCATTAATTCAGATATCTCGATATCATTGTTTTCAATGTAAGCAATGGTTCCATCTATAACTTCACTTAAATTGTGCGGAGCCATATTGGTTGCCATACCTACAGCAATACCTGAAGCTCCATTAATTATTAAGTTTGGTATTCTACTTGGCAATACGGTTGGCTCCTCTAAAGAGTCATCAAAATTCAACCTAAAATCAACTGTTTCTTTATCAATATCAGCCAACATCTCTTCAGAAATCTTTCTAAGACGTGCTTCTGTATATCTCATTGCTGCAGGACTATCGCCATCTACAGAACCAAAGTTACCTTGACCATCAACTAACATATACCTCAAAGACCAAGGCTGAGCCATACGCACCATAGTGTCATAAACTGCAGTATCTCCGTGTGGGTGATACTTACCTAAAACTTCTCCGACAATTCTCGCTGATTTTTTGTAAGATTTATTAGACAATAAACCTAAATCTTGCATCGCAAATAAAATTCTACGGTGCACCGGTTTCATACCATCTCTTACATCGGGTAAAGCACGGCTAACAATAACTGACATTGAATAATCAATGTAAGCCGACTTCATTTCTTCTTCGATATTAATCTGAATTATTTTCTCTCCTTCTGCCATTTTTACAGTCTGCTTTTAAAAATATATTTTGTGTTTAAAATAACGCTCGAAGATAAGTATTTAACCCAGCTTAACAAGGATTTTTTATACCTACTTACTAACAAATTTCTGTTGATAAAAACGATTTGGCGCGGCTTTTGCAGTTTGTTCGTAAATTAATTTTGAATTACTAAGAATTATCTTAAATTTCACCCAAAAGAAACGTTTTAGTGATTTAATCCGTCTTATGTATAAGGTGGTTCAATATTTAAAAACATATCCGTAAAATTATGGAATCGAATTTTTCACAAAGAGTTAAGGATGTCATTACTTATAGTCGCGAAGAGGCCTTAAGATTAGGACATGATTACATAGGAATTGAACATTTAATGTTAGGAATGATTCGTGAAAACGAAGGTGTAGGCGTACAAATACTAAAAACTTTAGGTGCCGATTTATCACTTTTGCGCAAGCGAATTGAGAGTTCTACCAAAATTGGTAGCAATAGTCCGTTTCATTTATCCAATATTCCTTTGGTAAAGCAAGCAGAAAGAGTTCTAAAAATCACTTATTTAGAAGCGAAATTGTTTAATCAATCGATGATTGGTACCGAACATCTATTGCTTTCTATATTAAAGGATGAAAATAACATAGCCACACAAGCCTTGGAAGAACAAAATGTAAATTACGATAACGTAAAAGAAGAATTAGACGCTACTTTATCTAACAAACCAAGAACCACAGATGAAATACCAGGAAGCTCAGCTGATGATGATAGTGGTAGTTTTATGGGTGGAGATTCAGGTGGCGGAGATAGTGGATCTCGCAAACCAACTGATAGCAAGTCTAAAACTCCTGTATTAGATAATTTTGGACGCGATTTAACTTTAATGGCTGAAGAAGATAAGTTAGACCCTATAGTAGGTAGAGAAAAAGAAATAGAAAGAGTTTCTCAAATCTTAAGTAGAAGGAAAAAGAATAATCCTATTTTAATTGGTGAGCCTGGAGTTGGTAAATCTGCTATTGCAGAAGGCTTAGCCCTAAGAATTATTCAGAAAAAAGTTTCTAGAGTTCTTTTTAATAAAAGAATTGTGACTTTAGATTTAGCTTCTTTAGTTGCAGGAACAAAATATAGAGGACAATTTGAAGAAAGAATGAAAGCGGTGATGAATGAATTGGAGAAATCTCCAAATATTATTCTGTTTATTGATGAAATTCATACTATAATTGGAGCTGGTGGTGCTTCTGGATCATTGGATGCTTCCAATATGTTTAAACCAGCATTAGCAAGAGGTGAAATTCAATGTATTGGTGCCACTACGCTTGACGAATTTCGTCAGCATATAGAGAAAGATGGAGCCTTAGAGCGTCGTTTTCAAAAAATTATAGTTGAGCCAACTACTCCTGAAGAGACCATTTTGATATTGCACAATATTAAGGAGCGTTATGAAGAACATCACAACGTAAATTATACAGATGAAGCGATTAAAGCTTGCGTTCAATTGACGGATAGATACATGAGCGATAGACATTTGCCAGATAAAGCTATTGATGCTTTGGATGAAGCAGGTTCAAGAGTGCATATAACTAATATAAGAGTACCTCAAAATATAATCGACATTGAGAAGCAAATTGAAGAGGTAAAAGAGCAAAAAAATCAGGTAGTTAAGAAACAAAAATATGAAGAAGCTGCTAAATTAAGAGATTCAGAAAGACAATTATCTGAGTCTTTAGATACTGCCAAATTGGCATGGGAAGAAGAAACCAAAGCCAATAGAGAAACTGTTTCTGAAGATAATGTAGCAGAAGTAGTATCCATGATGACTGGAATTCCTGTGCAAAGAGTTGCTCAGAAGGAAGGTTTGAAGTTGGTTCAAATGCTGGATGACATCAAAGACAAAGTAATAGGTCAAGATGAGGCTGTTAAAAAAGTTGTAAAAGCTATTCAAAGAAATAGAGCTGGTCTTAAGGATCCTAATAAACCAATCGGTTCATTCATCTTTTTAGGTCCTACAGGAGTTGGTAAAACTCAATTAGCTAAAGTTTTAGCTCGTCATTTATTTGATAATGATGATGCTTTGATTCGAATAGATATGAGTGAGTATATGGAAAAATTTGCTGTATCTAGATTAGTTGGTGCACCTCCAGGATATATTGGTTATGAAGAAGGTGGTCAATTAACTGAGAAAGTAAGAAGACATCCCTACTCTGTTATTTTATTAGATGAAATAGAGAAAGCTCATCCTGATGTTTATAATTTATTACTACAAATATTGGATGATGGTCAAATAACAGATTCTTTAGGTAGAAAGATTAGCTTTAAGAATACCATTATTATTATGACTTCAAACATTGGTGCTCGTCAACTAAAAGATTTTGGACAAGGTGTAGGTTTTCAAACATCTGCGAAAGCATCAGGAGTAACTGACCATAACAACAGTGTGATTCAAAATGCACTGAAAAAAGCATTTGCTCCCGAATTTTTGAATAGAATTGATGATATAATGATTTTTAACTCATTGATGAAAGAAGATATTCATAAGATTATCGATTTGGAGTTGGAAAGTTTGTACAAGAGAACTAGAGAACTTGGTTTTACGGTAGAAATCTCTGACAAAGCAAAGGATTTTATTGCTGAAAAGGGTTTTGACGTAGATTATGGTGCAAGACCATTGAAAAGAGCGATTCAAAAATACTTGGAAGATCCATTAGCTGAAGAGATTATTAAATCTAATTTGGTGGATGGTGATTTAATAAGTATCAAATTTGATGATGATAAAAAAGAAATATCAATAGATATCATCAAACCCAAAAAGAAAAAGTCTAAGAAAGAAGACGAATAATTTAAGTTTTATTTAAAGTAGAAAAAGCCCTGTTCAGATAATTATCTGGACAGGGCTTTTTTTTGAAGTCATTTGAAACTAAGATTAGGGTCAAACCCTTTGATCAGCATTTTTCAAGAAATGTATTATGACTTCTTCTTTTATTTTGAAACCGAAGATTAAGGTTATCGAGTGTTCTGTGAAAATACAAACCCTTTGATCAGCATTTTTCAAGGAATATATAATCACTTCTTTTTTATTTGAAACCGAAGATTAAGGTTATCGAGTGTTCCGTGGAAAAATCAAACCTTTGGTATACGTTTTTTCAAGAAATGTATTATGACCTCTTCTTTTATTTGAAACCGAAGATTAAGGTTATCGAGTGTTCCGTGGAAAGATCAAACCTTTGGTATACGTTTTTTCAAGAAATGTATTATGACCTCTTCTTTTATTTGAAACCGAAGATTTAGGTTATCGAGTGTTCCGTGGAAAGATAAAACCTTTGGTATACGTTTTTTCAAGGAATGTATTATGACCTCTTCTTTTATTTGAAACCGAAGATTAAGGTTATCGAGTGTTCCGTGGAAAGATCAAACCTTTGGTTTACGTTTTTTCAAGAAATCTATTTTGACCTCTTCTTTTATTTGAAACCGAAGATTAAGGTTATCGAGTGTTCCGTGGAAAAATCAAACCTTTGGTATACGTTTTTTCAAGAAATGTATTATGACCTCTTCTTTTATTTTGAAACCGAAGATTAGGGTTATCGAGTGTTCTGTAAAAAGGTCAAATCTTTTGATTTGCATTTATTTAAGAAATGTATTATGACTTCTTCTTTTATTTTGAAACCGAAGATTTAGGTTATCGAGTGTTCCGTGGAAAGATAAAACCTTTGGTATACGTTTTTTCAAGGAATGTATTATGACCTCTTCTTTTATTTGAAACCGAAGATTATGGTTATCGAGTGTTCCGTGGAAAGGCAAACCCTTTGATCAGCATTTTTCAAGAAATGTATTGTCACTTCTTTTTTATTTGAAACCAAAGATTAAGGTTATCGAGTGTTCCGTGGAAAGATAAAACCTTTGGTATACGTTTTTTCAAGGAATGTATTATGACCTCTTCTTTTTTATTTGAAACCAAAGATTAAGGTTGCCGAGTGTTCCGTGGAAAGATAAAACCTTTGGTATACGTTTTTTCAAGGAATGTATTATGACCTCTTCTTTTATTTGAAACCGAAGATTATGGTTATCGAGTGTTCCGTGAAAAGATAAAACCTTTGGTATACGTTTTTTCAAGGAATGTATTATGACCTCTTCTTTTATTTGAAACCGAAGATTATGGTTATCGAGTGTTCCGTGGAAAGATCAAACCTTTGGTTTACGTTTTTTCAAGGAATCTATTTTGACCTCTTCTTTTATTTGAAACCGAAGATTATGGTTATCGAGTGTTCCGTGGAAAGATAAAACCTTTGGTATACGTTTTTTCAAGGAATGTATTATGACCTCTTCTTTTATTTGAAACCGAAGATTAAGGTTATCGAGTGTTCCTTGAAAAGGCAAACCCTTTGGTTTGGCCTTTCAAGGAATGTACCGAGATACCTTAATCATTAAACCTTTCAATAACAGACTGACTTACGCCTGTATTGGAGAACCCACCATCATGAAATAAATTCTGCATGGTAACATATTTCGTTAAGTCTGAGAACATGGTAATGCAGTAATTCGCACAATCAATTGAACCTGCATTTCCTAGTGGTGACATTTCTTCGGCATATTTCATAAAACCATCAAACCCTTTCACACCACTACCTGCTGTAGTAACTGTTGGAGATTGAGAAATTGTATTTACCCTTACTTTCTTTTTGATACCCAATTGGTATCCAAAACTTCTACCAATACTTTCCAATAGCGATTTAGCATCAGCCATATCATTGTAATCAGGAAATACTCTTTGAGCAGCTATATAAGTTAAGCCAACAACAGAACCCCATTCGTTTAAGGCATCCATTTTTAAAGCAGTTTGCATTACTTTATGGAACGACATGGCTGAAATATCTAGCGTTTTTTGGAAGTTATCGTAATTGGTTTCGGTATAATGAAATCCTTTTCTAACATTTGGAGACATTCCTATAGAATGCAAAACAAAATCAATTTTACCACCTAAAAGCTCCATCGATTCAGCAAATAGCTTTTCTAAATCTTGTAATGAAGTAGCATCCGCAGCAATTACTTTTGTATTGCACTTTTCTGCCAAATTATTTATTTCGCCCATTCTCAATGCAATAGGCGCATTTGTCAAGGTGAAAGTTGCCCCTTCTTCATAAGCTCTTTCTGCTACTTTCCAAGCGATAGATTGCTCATTTAAAGCACCAAAAATAATTCCTCTTTTTCCTTTTAATAAATTGAACGATGTATTTGACATAACTGAGATTTATAAATTTGTAATTCGACAAATATAAAAAAACAAATTATCAATATAGAATAAGTAATGTGATTAGTCCTTTAAAAGTTCTTTAGCATTTTCTATCGCTGCTGACGTAGTTTTAGCTCCACTCAGCATTTTAGCAATCTCCTCTACCCTTTCCTCTTCACTCAACTGTTTGATATAAGAAGAAGTAGCGTCGTCACTATCTTTTTTAAATACCTTTAAATGCATTTTTCCTTTGGCTGCCATTTGCGCCAAATGAGTAATACTAATAATTTGTAAAGATTGACTCATCGTTTTTAGTATAGAACCAACCTGATCAGCTATTTCTCCTGAAATACCTGTATCTATTTCATCAAAAATAATGGTGGGCAAACTTTCTTTTTCAGCCAAAATGCTTTTAATCGCCAGCATCAATCGAGAAAGTTCTCCACCTGAGGCCACTTTTGACAAATCTCTTAATTCTACTCCTTTATTGGCAGTGAATAAAAACTGAATGTTTTCATTTCCATAGGATCTAAATTTCTCTTCAGGATTAATTTGTACTTGCAATACAGCATTTTTCATGCTTAGCTGACTCAAAATACCCTCTACTCTCTTTTCTAGAAGTGCTTTAGCTTCTTTTCTTTTTTGACTCAACTGTTTGGCAACTTCAGTCAGCTCAGCTTCGGCTAATTGAATGTTCTTTTTTAAATGCTTCACATTATCATCAAAATTGCTAATTTGAAATAGCTTTTGTTCAATTTCTGCTCTTAAATTTAATAATTCCTCTACAGAAGTCAGTTGATGCTTTTTTTGCAAATTGTAAATAGCTGAAAGTCGTTCACGAATATACTCCAAACGTTCAGGGTCATAAACCAAATCCTCATTCTCAGAATCAATTTCATCTGTAATATCCTCTAATTCTATAAAAACACTTTTAAATCGCTCTTGAAGCTCAGCCATATTTTTATTGTGTTTAGCAGCATCTGATAGGGCAATTTTTATAGTACCCATCATTGAAAGTATATTGTCGTCTTGCTCTTTCAATAATTGCAATGCACTGTTTGTTGATGATTTGGTATCTTCAACATGTTCTAAATTATCTTGTTCTTCTTCTAATTCCTGATCTTCGTTTATTTTAAGATTCAATTGATCTAATTCATCAAATTGAAATTGTAAAAAATCTTCCTCTGATTTAGCTTTACTAATCGATGCTTCTTTTTCTGCTAATTCTTTTTTTAAGGATTGATATTTTTTAAAGTGAATTTTATACTCTTTTAAAATTGCTTTATTATCTGCTATAGCATCAATTACTCTCAATTGAAAACTTTGATCATTCAATGCAATGGTTTGATGTTGAGAATGAATGTCAATTAATTGCTCTCCTAGTTCTTTCAATAAAGTTAAAGTAACCGGTGTATCATTGATAAAAGCTCTCGACTTTCCATTGGGTGTTATCTCTCTTCTAACTATTGTGATGTCTTCATAATCTAAATCGTTTTCATCAAAAAAAGAGCTCAATTGATAGTTTTTGATTTCAAATTTTGCTTCTACAATACATTTTTTCTCTTTATCCTTCAACGCATTCAAATCAGCTCTTTGACCAATTATTAAACCTAAAGCTCCTAAAAGGATAGATTTACCCGCTCCAGTTTCACCAGTTATAATGGTAAATGAAGGGTTTGGTTTCATAAAGAGCTCCTCAATTAGAGCGTAATTGGAAATTTGTAGAGATGCTAACATAGCACAAATGTAATGGCTATTTTAAACTTTTCACTAAAAATTGTTGTGATTTTCAACAATTAGTTTTTCAAGATTTTTTGGTAATTATTGGTATTACCAGGATCAATTCGATTTAATAATTCTACTATCTCAGGTTTATTGGCTGTTTGAGATTTTTTATACAAATTTATAATCTCATCTTTTTTTGCATTAAAAAGCACCTGCATATTATAAGATGATGGTTTTACTTGGTGAATGGATAGTAATCCTTTTAATGACTGAGTGATTGTTGCTGTAGCATTGTCTCTATCACTACTCAATTTATCAAATCCATTTCGATGATAATCATAATATAGTTTACGTAATGGCTTAAACTGACCGTTCAAATGATTTTCTACCAACCAATATCTGTTTTTTTGACTGTCGAATGCTTTCCAACCATTAGCTGAAGAGGTTTGTGCATTGTTGACAATTTTCTGAGCAATTTGAAAGTAAGGGGTTCCTCCTTCTGATGAAAAACTATCGTAGTCATATCCTAAAATCATATAAACATAATAAGACAATATAGCAGGAAGCTCTCCATTATATGATGTTTCAGAAAATTGTAATGGTTCAAATTGATTGAAAGTAACATTAAAATTTTCATCCACCACATTCATTGTCGGGCTGTAATAATTGGTTCCGTATATAGGTCTTCTAGCTTGCACCTGAATTTTACCTTTAAAACTATTCGTCGAAACGCGTTCCGTTAAAGTAATCAACATATTACATTCTATACGCTCATCAATTTGAAACTTATCATTCGTCCATTTTCTTTCATTAACAAATTCGTTAATAGCCCTCTGCATATCCTCAAAAACAGTCTTTTCACTACCTTCTACCTGTCTTGAATTAATAGTGATAGTACAATTAAGCTCTTGTGCTTTAGTGATAAAACTGCTAAATGAAATCAGAATAATGAAAAAATACTTCATAAAAATTCTCGGAATATTATTTTTTAATTGTTGAAATTGCTTCTAAAATATCTTTGGCAACTTCTTCTTTACTTTTTAACTGATGTTCTGTGATTTTATTGTTTTTATCGATTAAAATTACCTTGTTCGTATCGTGACCAAAGCCCGCACCTTTATCTTTCAATGAATTTAAAACGATTAAATCAAGATTTTTACGTTTCAATTTAGATTTAGCATTTTCTAATTCATTTTCAGTTTCCAAGGCAAAACCTACCAACAATTGATGTTCTTTTTTTATTTCCCCAACACTTTTTAAAATATCCTTTGTAGGTTTTAAGGGAATGGACATCGCTGCATCTTTTTTCTTTAATTTTTCTACAGCTACATCTGCTGCTTGATAATCTGCCACTGCCGCTGCCATAATTACCACATCAACATCAGAAACATTTTGATGAACAGCTTCATACATTTCTTGCGCAGATTTTACGCTAATTGCATGAACGCCTTTAGGAGTATCAATATGAACTGGTCCATGAATTAGTATCACTTCTGCTCCATTTTTTGTAGCTTCATTAGCCAAGGCAAAACCCATTTTACCTGAAGAATGATTTCCTATAAATCGAACTGGATCAATGGCTTCATAAGTGGGTCCTGCAGTAATCAAAAACTTTTTATTACTCCATAAACCTTTTAACTGATGCTTTTCAAGAAATTCAATAATTTTTTCAGGCTCTTCCATTCTACCTTCACCAGATAATCCACTTGCTAACTCACCTGATGGAGAATTAATAATTAGATTTCCAAAATTTTGAAGTTGGCCAAGGTTATTTTTTAATGAAGGATGCTGAAACATATCCAAATCCATTGCAGGAGCAATAAAAACAGGACAATTTGATGATAAATAAGTAGCTAATAATAAGTTATCACAAATTCCATTGGCCATTTTAGCTAGCGTATTAGCCGTGGCAGGTGCTATAAGCATTACATCTGCCCACTTCCCTAATTCTACATGATTAGTCCACTCACCAGTCTTTTCATCAAAATATTCACTGTAGACCGGATTTTTAGATAAAGTGGATAAAGTAAGCGCACCTATAAAATGCAAAGAGTCGGGAGTCATGATTACTTTCACATGAGCTCCCGACTTTTTTAATAATCTAACAAGTGTCGCACTTTTATACGCTGCAATACTCGCGGTAATGCCAATAAGTACATTCTTACCGCTTAGCAACATAATTATTCTTCTATTGAAGCTTGTTTTTCAACAACAACTTCTGGTCTTCTAAAATAAACTTTATCATTCATAAATTCATGAATTGCCATTGCATTCGTCTTTGGCAATCTTTCATAAAATTTAGAAATTTCAATTTGCTCTCTGTTCTCAAATATTTCTTCTAAATTATCTGAAGAAGTTGCAAATTCATTCAATTTACTAGTTAACTCTTCTTTAATTTCTAAACTAATTTGATTAGATCTTTTAGCAATGATGGTAATCGCTTCATAAATGTTTCCACTTGGAGCTTCCAAATCATGTAAGTTTCTAGTAACAGTAGAAAATGCTGCGTCTGTATTGATGTTTTTCATAATATTATGATTGTTTATTTAGTTCTATTTTTTCTTTTTCCGCTGTAGCGTTTTCAAATATTTTTTGCGCTTCTTTGGAATATTCACTTTCGGCAAAATTATCAATAAAATTAAAGTAAGACTCAATTGTATTGTTTAATCGTTCAACTTTTTTTGATTCTACACTATTAATAGCTAAATCATAAGATGATTTTAAAATCAAAAAAGTAATTTCTTCTCTATAATCCGTATCAGGATAATCACTTAAAGTGGTATTTAAACCAACTATAGCTGCTTCATAATGACGCAATTTATAATAATTCTTAGCTTTCAAGAATGACTTAGTTTCTAATTTATCATGCAAATTATCAATTAGATTATTGCAGCTATCTCTCAATTCACTTTCAGGATATACATTTACAAACGTTTGCAATTCTTCTAAGGCTCTATATGTATTAGACTGGTCTAATGTAGCATCTGGCGATAATAAATAATTACAATAAGCACTCATAAAAAAACATTCTGGAGCCCTATCACTAATTGGAAAAGTGGAAGCAAAACGCTTAAATTGATAAGAAGCCAAAATATAATCTTCCAAGTAATAATTAGCGTAAGCATACATATAATAAAGGTTTTCACCTTTATCTGTACCTCTAAATACCGGAATCAAATCTTGAATAATAGGTAAAGCCTTATAGTATTCACCTTCTTTGTAATACTCTACCGTTTTTTGGTATTTGTATTCCATATTGGTGCTTTTCATCACTTTTTGATACTCGCTACAAGCGCTCAAAAGAACGATAGATAGTACCACAAAGACAAATGACAATTTTTTAAGCATTTTGCAAAGGTAAGGTATTTTGTTTTACTATTGTATTATGAATTTATCTACATTTAAATGTTTAAACATTTGTTAGTAGGAATAATTTGCATCTGCTATTTAAAAGAGTATTTTTGCAATCATAAAAAGGGAAACAAACATATATGAAAGATCTATTTGATAAAATACAGGCTAATAGAGGACCTTTAGGACAACACGCTAAAGAAAGTCATGGCTACTTTACTTTTCCTAAGTTAGAGGGAGAAATTAAAAATAGAATGTTATTTAGAGGAAAAGAGCGTTTACAATGGAGTTTAAATAACTATTTAGGCTTATCAAACCACCCTGAAATTAGAAAAGCAGATGAAGAAGCCACTAGAGATTGGGGTTTAGGATACCCAATGGGAGCTCGAATGATGTCGGGAAACACCAATTATCACGAGCAATTAGAAGCCGAGTTAGCTGCATTTGTGCACAAACAAGATTCTATTTTGGTTAATTTCGGTTATCAAGGTATGGTTTCTTGTATTGATGCACTGGTTGATAGAAATGATGTGATTGTTTATGATGCTGAATCTCATGCTTGTATTATTGATGGCGTTCGTTTACACCAAGGTAAGCGTTATGTTTATCAGCATAATAATATGGAGAACCTTGAAAAGCAATTGCAAAGGGCAACTAAGTTAGCTGAATCACAAAATGGAGCAATTTTGTTGATTACTGAAGGTGTATTTGGAATGTCCGGAAATCAAGGAAATTTAAAAGAAATTGTAGCTTTAAAAAGTAAATATAAATTTAGAATACTTTGCGATGATGCACACGGAATTGGTACAATGGGACCAACAGGTGCAGGCACAGGAGAAGCTCAAGGTGTTCAAGATGAAATAGATGTTTATTTTGGAACATTTGCGAAATCTTTTTCCAGTATTGGTGGTTTTATTGCTTCAAATGAAGATATCGTAGAATATTTAAGATACAATATGCGTTCTCAAATTTTTGCTAAATCTTTACCAATGCCATTGGTTATTGGAGCTTTAAAAAGATTAGACATGATTAGAACCATGCCTGAATTGAGAGAAAAATTATGGGTAATCGCCCATGCATTGCAAAGCGGCTTTAAAAAAGCTGGTTTTAATATTGGAACGACCAATACACAAGTTACGCCAGTAATTTTAAGTGGTGGTTTGGGTGAAGCAACTAACTTGACGTTCGATTTAAGAGAAAATCATAATTTATTCTGTTCTATAGTAGTATATCCTGTTATACCGAAAGGAATGATTATTTTAAGATTGATTCCTACAGCAATGCACACTTTAGAAGATGTAGAATATACGGTAGAAACATTTAAGAAAGTAAAAGAAAAATTAGAAGCTGGAGAATATAAGTCGGATACGATTGCTGCGGTTTAAATTTAATTGTTGATTATAAGCCCACCTGCACTTCGCTTCGGCGGACAAGTGAATAATTAAATATTATAATTTATATAAAAAAAAGCGAGAAATAGATTTATCTATTTCTCGCTTCTTTTTTGTTAACGCCCGTATAAGATTTTTTTGTCGTTCCGTAAATCCGAGACGGATTTTGTGGGACGTCAAATAGCGCCGAAGTTAACCTAACTACCTAAACCCCAATAAATTTTACATAATTCTGTAAAGAGTTATTATTCTCATTATTAACTATTCACAAGAAAATACTTGAGGCAAAAACTTAGTCTAATTACTCAGAAACTAAGCGCTAAACAGTGCCTGCGGCAGGCAGGTTGGAAAGCCAATGTTGGCTGATTTTATTTGATTAAAATTTATTTTGATGATGTTAATTTAGTTAGAAAATTAAGTAAGTTAGGAGTAAGTTTCTCAGTCAAGCCATTGACTGCAAAGCGAAAAAGGTGTAATTTATAAATCACAAACATGCATTAGAAATACATGTTTGTAATTAGATGACATTGCAATATAAAATTAAAGTTTAAAACATTAATGTTTCCAGGTGTCTTGATCTTTTACATATTTTATAAAAAATTTAGAAGGGGAAATACCAATAAATTGTTTTTCTGAAACTAAACTTTTTTGACCACAGAACTCTGGATAAGTTGATTGAATAAATTCATTTGCAGGATAATTTGTAATCATTGAAACATAAAATGTATTCTCAATTTTAATTAGCTCTTCAGAATCTTCAAGTCTGTAAGTGATTCTATTACTAAAATTTATTGGGCTAGTAGACTGGGAAAATGATTTTGGTTGAATTTGTTTCTTTGTAGGATATTTAAATAAATCACAATCCCTATATAAGGATTGGTTTACATTGTATTCTGTAATCAATTTTGAAGTTTTCGCTGGAATGGTTATTACTTTTTCCTCACTGATAGAAATAGAATTGCCAGAAATTAATTTTAAACTTGAAGTTTGAGATGCCTGTATATTATTTGTTTGAATTAGATTTAATTGATTCAAACCTGTAATTGCTTTTGAAGTATTTGTCGATTTTGCTACTAAATTACTGGAACTTGTTGTTTTTGTATAAACTCTATTTTTATAATAATTTGACGCAATGCCATTTAAAATAAAGTAACTCTTTGATAAATCTAAATTAATGTCTTTATCTGTTTTATTATAGAATTGAAATCCAATATTTCCACCTTCACTCCATAAATCATAAGTGATTTTACTATTCTCATCCTCATAGACTAAAAAGTTTTCTTTAGTTTCAATTTTTTCAGATGGTTTTACTTGGTATACTTGATAAAATGTAGTAGTACATGAAGACAGAAATATTGCTAAAATAGAAACGATAATTGTGTGTTTGCTTTTGGTCATAGTTTAATTAGATTTATGTAAAAAATTATAATATTAAGAAAGAACAAATTAATAGAAAACTAATATCTTATCCTATACTAATATAAAATGTTATTTGATTTCTTAGAATGTTCGTTAAGATACATGGGTTACAAAGTTAAAGATACAATTTACTTCTTAAACCTCTTGATTATTAATTAGTAAAATTGCCTTGAGATTTTGTACATTTTCTTTCTACAAAATTCGCTTGCGAATTTTACGGAGTATCAAAGAGTAATTGAACTTTTCTTAACCTACTGAATCACTATGCACTATATTTAATGTTAGCATTAGTTTTTATTTATTTTGTAGTGGAGGAATTTTTCAACCTTCTTTATGTATTGTTCTGTTGAGAATTCTCCTGGTGTGCAATAAGTTGCTCCAAATTCAGTCGGAATTGAAATTATTTCAGGGTTATACTTTATCTTGTTAATAGTTATAGTCTCTAGCTTAAAATTTGACTTCGTTGAATTATTTGGCACATAGATTACAGTATCTTGAGTTGAAAGGTCTAAACTATCTTTATCAAAGTATTTTACGGTCGAAGTCCATAAAGAGTCGATTGGATTATAATCTATTCTAGGGATTTTATTAATAATAATTTTGCTGTCTGTGTATGATTTAAGTCCCGAAATCATAATTGGTAAATCAGATTTAATACGAAAGTATATAGTATCCTCATTAAAATAATAGATTTTGATTCTTCCAAGTGTTACTCTATCAATTAAGTAATCCAATTCATTAAACCCTATCTCGCTTGGGTCGCTGAATAAATCAACATCAAGCCTTTTTATAAGAGGTCTATTTGTATTAATGACAATATCATTGCTTTGTCCAATTACTAGACTAGCGAAAAAGAGCAAAATAAAAAATGGAATTATTTTCATCTAAGTAATGTTCGTTAAGATACATGGGTTACAAAGTTAAAGATACAATTTACTTCTTAAACCTCTTGATTATTAATTAGTAAAATCGCCATAGAGATTTTGTGGAGTTTTAGATAATTACCAAACAACTATAACCTACTGACGACCAATGAGTTTTTATATAATGTTGCCACACGTTTTTATTTCCTTTTTAGTTTATCATCTACAAAAGTATATTCTCCTTTAAGTTTCGTCAATTCGCAGTTTAAAGTTGGGTCAGGAACTTCTTCGGTATTTGACCATTCAGTTTTACAGTTTTTATCATAAACTATGATTGTTCGATCTTTAATGTGAATTTGTTTTTGGCATTCTATGAAATAGGAAGGATTTTCGTGTCTTCCAAAATTTTCATCAGAACAAGAAATTATTTCATTTAGAAGTCTTGTTCCGTTGTCCAAATCCCAAATTTGAATTCCTTTTGTTGTCAAACCACCACCTGTTCCATAAATTGCATTACTCCATCGAATGACTAACTCTTTTGAGCCTTTTCCGTTTAATTCGATTTCTTCACATTTATAGTCAAATCGCATAGCTCTTTCGTCAAGAAGATCAAAAGTTTTCCACTCTTCATCTATTTTAATTTTAAGTTCTGGAAAATATAAAATATTGCTTTTGACTTCGTATCTGGTTGTGTCGCAACAATTATCCTGCTCTGTCGATTGGGCATATGAATCAATTTGAGAGATTAGGATAATTATGATGGCAATTATTTTTTCCATTGACGATTTTCTTTTATGTTCGTTAAGATAAATAGTTTACAAAGTTAAAGATACATACTTTAGACAAAGATAAACTTTGCTCCCGAAACTTCGGGATTACTAATTAGCAAAAACGCTTGGCGTTTTTATAAATTCCTCTTTTCAGTATAAAATCGCCAAAGCGATTTTGTGGAGTTTCAGATAACCATAAAAGTATCGTAACCTGCTGACCCCCTATGATTTTTATATGATGTTGTGGGTAGTTATTTTTCTTTTTCCCATCCTCTTACTGTAAACATGGTCAATGAATCATTAAGCCCTTCGTGTGCTATTTCCTTCTCTGTAAATTTGCGGACAAATATCTTTTTGTTGTCAATCCAAATATATACCCCCTCTTCGTTTTTGTTAACAGACCATACGTATTCAATTGTACTATCAGGTTTAGTCTCATTTGGGTCAAAAGTCAGTTTTTTCTTAAATATTGAGTCAATTGGACCGTCATGATAAGGATCGTGTTTTATCATTGACCATATAAATAAGGCAATAAGTCCCGTTGCGAACCATACTATTTTCTTTTTTCGTTTATCTAATTTGTTTGGTTTTATGTAGTTGAAAATTTTGATAAATGCGAAAATCACAACTGCCCAAATACTAAAAATTTTAATGAAATCAATAGTGTCAAGAAAAACACCTAAAGCATCTTGTCCTTCCGCAAAAACAAGAAGTGGCGATATAGTCAGTAAAATGATTAGAGATTTTTTCATTTTTTTCAATGTTCGTTAAGATACATAGTTTACAAAGTTAAAGATAGAGGCTTTAGACAAAGATAAACTTTGCTCCCGAAACTTCTGGATTATTAATGAGCAAAATCGCTTTGCGATTTTTAATATTATCCTGATAAGAAAATTGTCAAAGCGATTTTCCGGGCTTAACAGATAATAGAAAAGCTTTCATAACCTACTTACTTCCAATGAATTTTACATAATATTATGGGCTTTTTTTATTGTTATCAGTCTATCAACATTGGGTCTGGCTATCAGTCCTACCGATAATTAAAAGCTGATAAATTTGATATTTGGCAGTAAACTTAGTCCATTTGGGTTGAGCAATTGAGCCTTGTAATCGTTCAGCCGTTAATACGAAGCGGGTAGTGGTGTGTTTGCAGAAATGAAATATCAGCTTTGTTGTCAAGCGGTAATGCAAAGTGGATTAGCCACAATTTAGCACTTAACAAATATCGGTTTTGGAATAAGTCAAGTCGTGACGAAAAGTGGGGACTTGACAATTTTGCAGAAATTAATTAAAAGATTTATTGGTCGATACTTTCTCGGAGAATAAGATAAATATTTACCTAAAAACAAGTTTATGTTTTTTACAAAATAAATATTTAGTGCAACCTGATGCATTATCTAATAGTTCAGCTCCATTTTTATCATGAACATATAACAATACTTCTTCGTCATTATCAATATGAGTCCTATATCCTTGTTTCTGTATTTTTTTAGCATATTTATACTCCTTCCTTTTTGATGCAAATGAATAGCTAACCATCAATTCAGGTTTGGTTCGAATAACATGTTTTTTTGAATTTCCAATTGGACAATTTTTTAAAGTGTCGATGATAGTACACTTTTTCATATTTACCTCTAAGAGAGTAGTATCTGGACTTGTAATATGTATATTTTCTATTCTTTTAAGTTCATATCCAAGGAAATAGCAATTCAAACTATAGGTTTTGTTTTTTAATATTTTAAAACTAACCAACCCATTAAAATCAGTTCGTTTAACTATAGTGTCATTTATAACTGACTCAATTAATTTTACATTTTCAAGAGGAATTGTATTATTCTATGATAGTATTTTTACTGTTAAAATTTGAGCTTTAGTAGAATTGAAACAGAAAAAAATGAGAGTTAAAATAAGTAGATTTTTCATTTTAAGACAATGTTCGTTAAGATAAATAGTTTACAAAGTTAAAGATACATACTTTAGACAAAGATAAACTTTGCTCCCGAAACTTCGGGATTACTAACGAGCAAAAACGCTTTACGTTTTTTAAATTTTCTCTTTTTAGAAAAAATCGCCAAAGCGATTTTGTGGAATTTCAGACAACCACATAACTCTCTTAACCCGCTGCTGACCTATGATTTTTATATGATGTTAGCTGTAGTTTTTTATTTTAACATTCATAACATTTAATATCCGTAAAAAAAATACGGCATTTAAATTTAGTTTCGTAACTTTGACTGAATTTAAATGATAATTTAAAATGTTAACTAAATTTAGTGTAAGTAATTTTAAAAGTTTTAACGAAGAATTTGTGTTTGATTTACAAAATACAAATGGCTATAATTTTAATAAAGAAAGCGTATTTGAAGGCATAGTTGAGAATGCTATAGTATATGGTAAAAATGGAGTTGGTAAATCGAATTTAGGATTAGCTATTTTTGATATAATTAGTCACCTTACTGATACTGAACATGGCGATTCCGAATATGATTACTATTTAAATGCTTTAAATCCATCAAAATTTGCCACATTTCGTTATGAATTCTTAATTGATTCAAAAAAAATCGTTTATATATATAAGAAATCAGACAATAAAAATATTGTTTACGAGAGTTTTTCAATTGGAGAAACCTTAATTGCTGAAATTGATAGAGAGGTTAGTAGCAAAGCAAAAATAAACCTTAAAGGAGCTGAAAGTCTTAATAACGATATAAAGAATGTTAATTTATCTGTATTAAAATATTTAAAAAATAATTCTGTTTTAGCAGAAGATGATGTTTTTAATAAAGGTTTTTTGTGTTTTTTTAAATTCATTGAAGGGATGCTATTTTTTAGGTCATTAGACGGAAACGCTTATCTAGGTATTGAAGTTGGCTCAAGAGGTATTCAAGAAGATATAATTGAAAGAGGTAATGTTAAGGATTTAGAATCTTTTTTAAACATAGCAGGAATAGAATGTAAACTTAAAGTAGTAAAAGAGTCAGAAAAAAATATTATTGCATTTGATTTTGATGGCAAAACAATTTCATTTTATAAAATTGCATCTCAAGGCACTAAAGCATTGACTCTTTTTTATTTTTGGTTACAACGCTTGAAAGAACAGTCAAAAGTTACATTTTTATTTATAGATGAGTTTGATGCATTTTATCATCATGAGTTATCTAAATTAATAGTTGAAGAACTTAAAAAATTAGATATGCAATTTGTTTTAACAACTCATAATACATCAATTATGACTAATGACCTTTTAAGACCTGATTGTTATTTTGTTATGAATAAACATACTATAAAGCCACTTTCGAAAAGGACAGATAAAGAGTTAAGAGAAGCACATAATTTAGAGAAAATGTATAAAGCAGGTTCTTTCGATGTCTAATATTTTATTTGTTTTTGAAGGAGAAAGTGCTGAAGATAAATTAGTTAAAAGTTTGACGAAATTCTTTTTTAAAGACAAAACTTTGATTAAGTGTGCCTTTTGTGCCGAAATTTATCAATTGCATAAAGCTATTTCTGCTGATCCTGATTTAGATACTTTTTCATTATTAAAGGAAAAACCTTCAAATAGGGAAGTTTTAAATGAATATAATAGGAGTGATTTTGCAGAGATTTATTTGTTTTTTGATTATGATGGACATTCTACATTAGCTGACGATAATTCTCTTGAAATGATGTTAGAAATGTTTAATGAAGAAACTGAATCAGGAAAGTTGTTGATTAGTTATCCCATGGTTGAAAGTATTAAGCATTTATCTGATAAAATAGATTTCAAGTTTCTCAAAGTAAAAGCGAAAAAGAATATTCGATATAAACAAATTGTTGGTTCTCAATGTGACACAAAATACTTACATTTTTCAAAATATTCTAAAGAAACATGGAAAAATTTAGTTGAAAATCATTTGAACAAAATGAACTATATAGTAAATAATCAATATGATTTTCCAATTGAAAATTATTCGCAAAGTGTAATATTTAAAAATCAAAGAGAGAAATATATAAAAATAGATTCTACAGTTGCAGTATTAAGTGGGTTTCCTGTATTTATTTATGATTATTATGGTAGTAAAACACTAGAAATAGTATCGTAAAATAGCGTTAATTCACTGTTTTTATGTTAATTACAGCGCCTATATAAGAATTGTAGGGCGATAAGTAAAGATACAATTTGCTCCCGAAACTTCGGGATTACTAATGAGCAAAAACGCTTTGCGTTTTTTTAATTTCCCTTTTTCAGAAAAAATCGCCAAAGCGATTTTGTGGGATTTCAGACAACCACAAAACTCACGTAACCCGCTGACGCCATATGATTTTTATATGATGTTGTGCACTTGCTTTATTTTTCTTCTTGATTATATTTCATTTTACCACAATCAGCATTCAAGACATCAATTCTTTCTTTTGGGTCATCTTTTAAAAAGCTTACAAACAAGTCTTCATATTCTATCCAAGTTCCGCCAATAGGGGTATCTCTGCAAGTCTCAATTAAACTAAAAACCCAATTCCCCCTTTGTGTAATTAGCCCACCTGGCTTAGACTGTCCATTAATAAACTTTATTTTCTGAATAATTATTTCGTCAAGAGAGTCATTTAAAAAATCTTTTTCAGTCATTTTTCGAAGATTCTGAAAAGATAATTTAGCCTCTTTTGAGTTTGAATATTCCAAACAAAATAATGTGAAGTGTTCATATTGAGTTGGTTTTATAGATTTTGGATAATCTTTATTCGAAAACGCAACTATTTTTTTAAGACCGTCAGTAGAGAATATTTCAACATGTCTTGGTGCTTCGCTTAGATTATTAAAATCATTTCTCCTTAATTTATCTCCAAGCACATTTTTAGCAAACCCATTTGCCTGCACAAAGTAATCCATTGGTCTTTTCGAAGATTGATTATCATTAAAGGTTGAGTCAACATTTTCCTCGACTGTTTTCTGCTCCACGAATGCTACGTCACAAGCCGAAATTGACATTAAGAAAAATATTGATATAATCAGTAGCTTATTCATTTTTGATTGTGTACTTTTTTTTTCTTTTTAAAATTCTTTTAAGAAATCAAGATTTTCAATTTCATAAGTATAGTCATTATCGTAACCCTTTATTTTGTTCCCGTTAATTTTTATTCTTCTGGTTTCATTGTTTGTGGTCGAAAAAACGATATAGTAGTCCGGAATGAACTTCATCAGGCCGACTGGTTTTGAGTTATCAAGGGTTTTCAAGAGTTCCTTTGTCTGTTCTTCAGTCAAATCTTTGATAGTCGCGAATTTACCTTTCGATTCTTTGTCGGGTCGGGTCAGAGTCACTTCCTTGATTTCTTCAATTTTAGTTGGATAGTCCAAATTTTGTCTTTGTCCCACACAAGTCGTCAGTGTCAAAATTATTGTTGAGATGAGGAATTTCATTTTAAAAGATGTCGGTTTTTTAGCTGTTCGTTAAGATACATAGTTTACAAAGTTAAAGATACATGCTTTACACTAAGTTTTGACATAACCTTATTGATTTAATTTTATCTCTTTTATTTAATTCATCAAAGAAACCTAAAAATACGTTTCTATAATATACTCTCCAAATTCCATTTCCCATAGGTTTTAATCCAACATATTTACCCTTTAAAGCTATTGTAATATACACCCAATAATGAGTAGCCCATCTAAGTGCACCGTTTTGTGTTACAATCTGAACTTTCATGTCAGAGTCATATTCAAATTTTGGTATTCTTTCTGGGAATGGTCTAGTTGAAAAATTATGAACTTCTCCTGGTGTTTTCATGTCTAAAGCTTCGTGAGGTCGTTCGTGATTAAACTCCTTCATAAAATGGTTTAAACGTCTTTGTTGACTCTTCAAATCGTATGCTGAAGGTTTTGCACAAGCAGCTTTTAAATCTCTGTGCATTCGTTCATGTCTTCCGTTTTGTTCTGGGTGTGCAGGATCAGAAAACACTGGCATTATTCCAAGTTCTATAAACCAATATGAAAGTCTAGTAAATCGTTGAATTGCTCGCACTGATCCAAATGGACTTCCATTATCAGTATGTATTTGTTTAGGCATACCATATATTCTGAAAACCCTTGTAAACTCTGCCTTTACCAATTTTGTATTTTCATGATAATGGCCTTTTGAAGCAAATAAAAATCTACTTTTTGAGTCCGCAATTGTAAGTGTATGGCAGTATTTATTATTGCCCATATAGAACTTTCCTTTGTAGTCTGCACTCCAAATTTCATTACACTCTTTTGGGTCAAAAATGGGAAAGACTGGTTTTACTCTTTTATGACGCCTTTGAGGTTTAACTAGCCCATTTTTATGTAGAATATTATGAACAGTAACCACTGATGGAATATCTTCCTCCAAACAGCTTTTAAACAATAGTACCCTTATTTTTTTGGCTCCCCAACGAGGATATTTTTCCTTTAAATCAAGGATGTTTCGCTCTACTTTTTCAAGTGTTTTGTTAGGATGACTCTTAGGTGTTTTCTTTCGATCTAAAAGTCCTTCTATTCCAAATTTTTCGAACCGATCAATCATTTTGTAAGCGGTTGGTCGAGAAATTTCGAATGTTCTACATAATTCTGTGATGGTGTGTTTCTGAGTTCGCCATGCACTGATAAATTCTAATTTTTGTTCCATAGTTGTTGTTACTTTCCAAGGCATAATAATCTGTATTGATGTTCAGATTATACGTCTCATAAGTGTAAACTATGTCCCTTTATCTTTGTAAAGGATGTCCCTTTACCGTACCAATTCTTTACAACGCTTAATATAAAAAGCGTTAGGCTTTAGACAAAGATAAACTTTGCGGTTAACTAATTAGCAAAATCGCTATGGCGATTTTATAAATTCCTCTTTTCAGTATAAAATCGCCATAGCGATTTTGTGGAGTTTCAGACAACCACTAAAACATCGTAACTTACTGATGACCAATGAGTTTTTATATATTGTTGTAAGCTGGCTTTATTTTTTCGTCCATCTGTCAGCATTGGCAAAGACATACTCTTTTGCAATTTTTGGCTTGTGTGTCGGCTGCTGCGAATTGCAAATGTGTGTGGCTTTTAGCGTTGGCTTTTCCATCACAATATTAATTCGTTCAAGATCTGTTTTAAATCCAAATGCCTTGCACCTTGAACAGTTTTTGAGTTCATTGCGACCAAGTCAATCCAATCCATAATTTTTTTCTTTTCGCTCGTTTTCTCGTTCCAATATTCTGATAATTCAATGGCAGAGGTGTTAATCAAAATCTCTAAAACTGAATTTATATTCTCAAAAAGTTTGATATAGATTCTTGGAATATTTTTGTAAGTTTTATTTTTGATAAGGTAATTATCCTTTCCACCTGCAGTAAATAAATCTCTAATATTTGGGCATACAATAGACTTTCTAGTAACTAACCAAATGGCAAGTCGAGAAAACTTGTCTCCTCGATTACTGAAAACCTCTGGAAAGTAAACCATTGCTCTATTTTTTATTTCTTGCTTTTCTTTTTGGTTTAGATTGTTCCAAATGTTAATGACAAGATTACTTGCTTGTTCGGTGTCTTGAATCCACCACAAATCTTGTCCGGGTTTCAGTTTGCTTTTATAGTAATCAGTAATTGGTTTAATCGGATTATTCTTTTGTCGCAAAGTGTCGTAAGGCGTATTTATTTTATCAAATATTGTTTTGCCTTTTTCCAAGTTCATATCTATTAAATATCTTGGCGAATGAGTTACAACAACCTCTGACAAGCATTCTTCATATGCTCTGGATTTGAATTCAATCGGTTTTCCAAGTTTACCAAATAGCATAAATATTCGTTCAACATCCTCAACTCTTGTGGATTCTAAAACACCATTTCCTGTTGTTTTCCAATGATTTTGAGTAGTAGTTTTTACTTCTATTCCGTAAAATTTATTTGCTATGATGTCAGGGAATTTTTGTCCACCAATAACTTCTATTGAATTTTCAAAAGCAGTTCCTACTGCCAATTCAGTCATTACATCTCCAACATAAGGTTCGAGCTTGTTACCTTTCAATTGTTCAATCTTTTTAGGTGATCTTATTGCGTGTGCATTTAATTCAATGATTGTTGAATTAAGCAAAGCGTTGAACTCGTTTTTATGCGGTTCTGAGTTTACTGATACTACCATTATTTTTTAAAATATATGTTCCAAACATCTTGAACTCGCTTTGCTAAATTATAAGCGAGAAGAGGGGGAACTGCATTTCCAATTATTTTATATGCTTTTGAAGGACTTACCAAATATGAACCTTTACGACCTTGTTTGTTCTCAATTACAAATTCATAATCGGGCGGAAAAGTCTGGATTAAACCACATTCTCTTGGCGTTAAACGTCTCTCTTTTAATCCTTTTGAAATTTCTTCGATTAATATTCCGCCATTTTTTTTGGATAATCGTCTGAACTCGATATTTCCGTGATGTTCCGCTCTAATTGTAGGGCTAATACCATCTGGCTTAATTTCTATCTGTCCTTGACAATGTTTACCCATAAACTTTGCTTTTGAGTAAAATATTTGAGATAAATCATTCGATTTTTCTGGCTCTTCCAAATTTGCAAAAAGCTCTTTTAAATCTACGTGGCGTTTTAAATTATCGCCATCCGTTGTATAAGCGTGAGTTGTTTTTGGATAAGGATTGTATTTATCTGATATAATTTCCTTTTCCAATTCATCTAGTGCGGATTTTTTTAAAGCAGATTTCTTGATTCCAATAAAGAAAACTCTTTCTCTTGATTGTGGAACTCCATAATCAGCTGCGTGTAAAACTCTTGGCTTTAAAACTAAATATCCATTATCTCCTGAAGATGAAAAATCACTTTGAATAATGTCTTTTACGTTTGAAAGGTTTACCAAGCCTTTTACATTTTCTGCAATGAAAATTTTGGGTTGAGTAATTTCAATCACTTGTTTCATCCACATATAAAGCTTACCACGGGTTTCTTCTGTGGCACAAGTCTCAGTATTTAGTTCGCCTTTATGATTTTTATGAGAATTGAAACCGTTTCTTTTGCCTGCAATACTAAAATCTTGGCAAGGAAACCCGCCTGTAACGATGTCAATATTATCAGGAAATACTTTAGTTCCGCTTTGATGCAGTTTTACTAAATCAACTATACTGTCGGTTTGATAATCTTCTATATTGTGTCCTCTTTTAGAAAAATGGTTTACCCAAGCATTTCTTGCGTCTTTTAAAATGTCGTTTGCAAAAACTGTTTTGAATCGAGTTTTTTTAAGTTTTACGAAATTATTTCCAAGTTCCTTTTCTATAAAATCAGGATTTAAAATATCGTTTACAGAAGATTTTAAAACAGAAAAATCTCCCTCAAAGCCTAAATCCATTCCTCCACAGCCTGAAAATAAAGAGAGCATATTTAAAGTTGATTTTTTCTTCTCTTTTTTCTTTTGTGTTCCAACTTTTGAGTTGAATTTTACAGCTAATTGTGGTTCTTCAACTACGCTTGTGTTTTCAATATCAGTGGTCAATGTTCGCATAGTTAATTTTTTACAGGATGAGATTTTAAATATTTTATTTTTCTTTCTGCCACTTTTAAAGCTTTGTTTGCGCAATCTTCATTTACAATTTCGTAAGCGATTTTGTCACTTATAAATTGAATCATTAATTCATCTTTATCGAGTTTTAGGATTTCCGCAAGTCGTTCCAACATTTCTTTCGTTGGTTTTCGCTCGTTTCTTTCAATTTTACTCAATATTGCTTGGTCAATATCAACATAAGCAGAAACTTGTCTTAAAAGCATTCCTAACTCTTGTCTTTTGTTCCTTAATATTTGTCCGATTGTTTCCATTTGAAATTTATAACTTGACAGTATGTGTCAAATATAGATAAATTTTTTTAAGGCAAGTATTCAGATTGTATTTTTTCGACCGTAGGTAAAAAACAGCTCTTTTGGTTTTTTCTGCGTTGGCTTTCGTGTTGGCAAAAAACCAAATGTGCTGTTTGTGCGGCTGGCTTTTCAGCTTGCTTACAACGGTTAGTATATGAAAAGTAGGCGATTACAAAGCACAAAACTTTCGGTTAAGCACAAAGTTTGATACGAGCTTAAAGCCTTAATTTTAGCACTTATTCGCCTATTTTTTATATACATTGTTGAACTCAACCTTCGGTGGCTAAAGTCTGCAGTACTTCCAATCGACTTTTTAATTTAACCGTAAGCTAAGCTCAAAAAAATTAATATTATGAGCAAAGAAACGAAAAAATACCCATGGTTAACCACTAAACCCAACTCAGCAAACACTTTAATAGCGCAAGCAGAAACTGAAGTGCCCTATTTTAGAGATCATATGGAGAAGTTTAACGAACAAGTGGTATTGCAGAGCTATTCCAGCTCAACAGTATTTAGCTACTCCAGAGCCATCGCACAAATCAGTCTGTATTTTAAAAAAAGTCCACTTCATTTAGAAGCTGATGAAATCAATCGGTATTTGTTTTTGCTTAGGAGCAAAGATGAAAAAAGTGATACCTATTTTAAACATACCATTTATGGGCTTCGGTTTTTCTTTAGACTTTATGACTTAGATGATAAAGCACTACGACTGCCTGCGCTAAAAAAAGATCAAAAGCTGCCTGTCATTTTTTCACAACAAGAACTACGGCGTTTATTCATCGCTCCTCAACGACTAAAGCACCGCGTATTGTTTAGTTTGATTTATTCAGCAGGTTTGAGAATAAGTGAGGCCTGCGCTCTCAAGCTATCAGACATTGATTATGATCGCAAGCAACTGCATATACGCAACAGTAAAGGCAACAAAAGCCGCTATGTGGTTTTAGGAGATTTAATAGCGCGAGGGTTGAAAAAATACATCAAAGGAGCTAAGCCCCAAGAATATGTATTCAATGGAAAGGAAAAAGGAACATCACTAAGTCATGGAAGTGTGCAACAGAGTTTTAGGTTGGCCATGCAAAAAGCGAACATTACAAAGCAAGCAAAGGTGCATAGCCTGCGGCATAGCTTTGCCACTCATTTGTTGGAGCAAGGAGTAGATATTGTAACTATAAAGGAACAATTAGGGCATGCTTGCTTAGAAACTACGCTTATGTATTTGCATGTAGCTCAGTTTGAGCGATGTTTATCGCACAGCCCATTAGATAGGCTTTACAACATTGAAGCCTAAGCATGAAGTAGCAGAAATTGTCCATCAGTTTGGAGCGGCATACCGCAAAAAGTACAAAGCTAGTCATCAAGTAAACAAAGCGCTAAAAGCCATAGCAATGTGCAGAACCTCTGCCCTTGGCGGTCACACCGATGCTTGTAGTAGTTGTGGTATTATCAGCCAAAGCTATAACAGTTGTAGAAACAGACATTGTCCGAAGTGTCAAGCTACCAACCGAGAAAGATGGATTGCAGCACGGGAGCAAGAATTGCTTCCGGTGCCTTACTACCATATTGTCTTTACGCTACCTCACTGCTTTAATGAGTTGCTGCCCAAATATGCTAAAGAAATTTATAGCAGCTTGTTTGCCGCTAGTTGGCAAACCATACAAGATTTTGCAGCCAACCCAAAATATCTAGGTGCAAAAACAGCCATGGTAGCGGTGCTGCATACTTGGGGTCAGCAACTATGGCTACACCCTCATTTGCATTGCATCGTTCCTGGTGGTGGAATTACCCCAAGTGGTAAATGGAAAAATTGCAAATACAAGGATAAATACCTTTATCCTAAGCGGGCAATGAGTGTAGTGTATAGAGCAAAATTTATGGCTTCGCTGAGAGAAAAAATAGCAATACCACAGCATGTAGCCAAGGCTGCTTTTGCAACAGAATGGATCGTTTACGCCAAGCGCCCTTTTGGCAGTCCAAAAACAGTAGTAGAATATTTAGGAAGATATACCCACAAGGTAGCTATATCTAATCATAGATTACAAAGTGTAAATGAGCAAGAGGTATCCTTTAGCTATAAAGACTATCGAGACGGAGCCAATACAAAAATAGCTACCATTAGTGGAGTTGAGTTTTTACGGCGTTTTGCAGAGCATGTGCTTCCCAATGGTTTTATGCGCATACGTCATTATGGTTTTTTGGCGGGCAGAAACAAACCTAAAGAGCTAAATTTAGCCAAGGCTGAATTAGGGCAAAAGGCTTGGGAAAAACTAACGATAAGTTGGCAGCAACTAGCTGAAGAGAAGCTAGGAATAACCGCAAATATTTGTCCTAGTTGTAAAACACCAACCATGGTGTGCATCGCTACACAATTAGCGCCGAGGGCACCACCAATGAAAATACAACTTAAATCATGATTTTCATATCAAAATATACCGTCTCATTTTATCTTGTTTTTTGCAGGACAGGGAAAGCTACGGCTAAACTTGAGGTAAAAACAAAACATACCACCAAAACTTCAACTTATTTGAAATTATATCAATTAAATAGACAGAATGTCGATCTTAATCCACTATTTTCTCTTGAAAAAAAAGCATTACTTCCAATAAAGGACAACAAAAAAGAAACTTGAAGATGAGCAGACCTTATTAAATCCCCATAGCAAAAAGGTAAGCAGACCGAAGGGCTGAGCTCAACACAGGCTCTAATGAAGTGCGTCCTCAACGCACTGCATTAGAGCCTAATTGTTAGCCAATCGCCTTTTATTTTCATTATAAATCAATTTTGAAATCTTTTTCCTTGAACCAATTCGCACTTATCGCATTATTCTCACTTCTAGGTGTAGGGTCAGCGTCATTCACTTTAAATGTAGTGGGTAAATTAACTGCGTGCCCAAAAATTAAAGCGTGTTGTGTTGGGATAGAAGGCATTCTTCGAAGAATTGTCTCAGATATATGAGGTGTTATTTGTCTTATATGTGCTAAGTCTTCTGGGTTTTGTATTCTATGTACTATAAAATTACTGCATTGTGATAGCACTGTTTTGGAAAGTTCGCTGGGACGTTGAGAGGACACAATTAAGAACATCCCATACTTTCTGCCTTCTTTGGCAATTCTTTCAAATATCTTGTTCGCATCCCCAAATACTTTCCCTGACTCTTTCGATATGTATCTGTGTGCTTCTTCTAGGACTAAATTGATAGGATAAATATTGCGAATCTTTGCTTGTTTTAGTTTTTCAAAAATCATTCTAGAAAGGACACAGGAAACAACTTCAACAGTTTCGTCATTTGCTGAATTAAGGTCAATAATTATTACTTGATTCTTCTTTGTTTCATTATCAACACCAATAAATGAATCTAGGAAATCAGATTGGCTTAAAGCACTTTTATTTTTAGTTAAAAAGGAAAAGTCATCTCGTTCTTTTACACTTTTAAAGCGGGTCATTAATGAAGAACAATAATCACGTATTTGCTTGTTGCCGTGATACTCTTCAAACAAAACAGCTAATTCTAGAGCAGTTGTTAAATCTTTAAATTCGAAAACTTCATTTTTATAATCAGGGTCAATTTCTAAATTTTCGTCAATATTTGACCTTACAGCTGTTTTAAATTCTGCTTCTTTTATTGCATTCGGAAAACTACCAAATTTGGCATCCATTGCAGAAGAGTCAATTTTCGGATTGAATCCTGCTTTATCAATGAGGGAAACTATTTTTTGTCTTTTAGTCACAGAGCCTTCCCAATTTTCATATACATACATTATACTACAAGCATAAATATGTTGAATAGTCTTTAAATCTACCTTTTGAGTGAAGCCAAGAGCATTACGCAAAATGGGAAGTTGAGACTTTTCACTAGCTTTAAGAAGTAAAGCCCATTCATCAATGTTCAGAAACCAATGAGGAAGGATAAACTTTTTTAAATCAGTTTCTTCTTCTGGTATTTCATCAATTGTATAATTTGTTACTTCTATATTCTTGTTCTTACTATTTAATTTTCCAAATGCCTGTTTATATTCACCGTTTACATCAAAGAATATGAAAGTGCTTCCTGTTGCACTATTTTCATCCAAGGTATAAAGAGTTTGAAGCATAGAGGCAATTGTACAAGATTTTCCACTTCCTGTGTTTCCCAATATGGCCGAATGACTTCCAAAAAATTTATCTATATCAAGTTTGACTTCATAGTCAGGAAATATTGTTGATTTTCCAATTGGCAATGAAGTGTATCTAAATTTGCAATCACAGTCTTGTTTTGTGCATTTATCATCTTGATCCTTGCAAATTTTCACTTTAATATTATCCGTTTTAAAAATAGTATCAAGTTCCTTTTCTTTGATATATAATACATCAGAATACAAAGTTGGATAAACACTTACTCCAAAGTCAAAATTAACAGTACCATCTTTCAAGTTTTTTATTGTACCAATTGGAAGTACTTCCAAAAACTTGCCTGCTTGAATTTTGCTCAAAATTTGGTCTGTTGGGTTTGAGAATGGAACATTCAAATCTTTTTCCCTAACTCCTGAAACTTCAGCAACAATGTAGTAGTTCTGATAAGGAACAATCACATAACTATTTAATTGTGCGAAATAATGAATATCATCAAATCCACTAACATTAAAATTGTCCAAACCACTTAACAATTCAACAGAAAATCTATCAGAATTTATTGCAACTACCTTACCAATAACCCTTTGCTTATCTTCTTTTGTCATTTCAAAAGGTCTTTTAGATTATTGATAGTGATTTCCATTTTTTTATCTAGGTCTTCTGCTGTTAAATCAGGCATAATTTGCTCAACAAATCTTTTAAAGAAGTATAGCGGAATATAATCGTCTTTACCTGCTGGCCATTTTTCGCCAATTATCCAAATTCTGGTATCGTCCAATTCACGAAGCTTTCCAATGTTGTTGTTATCTGTTGGTTCTCCAATAACAATTAACCTAAAGGAAGGAATGGTAAATGCTTGAAAAATTAAATTGTTAATGTGTTCATCACTAAAACTGTATCCGATTGTTACAAGAATATTATTATTCAGCATCAACTTTTTTTGAAACTCTCTGAAAAGGTCAGAATATGGACTACCTAAACTTGCATTATATTTCAAAGGAGTTGGGTGTATCATTATACTTTCCTTATCCTTTAATTCATTCAATGTTGGTTCTTGAATTTCTTTGACCTTAAATAGTTTATTTTCTCCATCCGCTTCAATCCAATTGACCGACCCGTGAATTTTATATAAATAGAAAAAGTTGTCAATCACACCCCACTTGGATTGTGACAAATCCATTTTTTCTGCGAGTGCGTAATTAAATATTGCGGGATTAAAAAACTTACTAATTCCACCTGTAAATCCATTAACATAATGTATTCCCAATAAATCCATTGCCCTTTCTGAATAAAGGTCGTAGTTGGTCGTAAAAACATTAAGTCTTGGAAGAGTTGAGTTTCTTGAAAGTAGCTTTCGATAAAACTTTTTATACAGATTTATCAATAGTTTATCTATGCTTTCATTATCACCTTGGACTTTAGAGTTTTCAGAGTTCAAACATTTTTCTAAAAGAAAATTTCTTGCTTGAAGTATTATTGAATCTATCTTATTTGGAACAGGTAATTCTGAAAATTCCTTGTCAATTTTATTGAATTCTGATATTCCTGAGTAATAGTAAAACAAGCTATGAAGAGTCGACAAGAAACTCTCTAGATTATTTGCGAAATTTTTATGAGTTACATCAATTGATAATTCTTTTTTTAGCCACTCTTTTTGTGTTTCAAACTCTGGTAACGAATAGAATTCCTTGGCAAGAGGTGCCATTACTGGAATACCAACTTCTTTAAAGTCATCCGTTTCTAGTTTGTATGACGAGCATCCGCTACCTAATAGAAAAGAAAGGTTTTTATTGTCTAAGACTTTTAGGAAAGAATCTTGAATTTTTTTAAGCTTAGCATCAACCGTAGCCTGTTCTTCGGAAATACCATTTTCCGCTTTTCCTTTTAAACCTTCAAGAATATTTTCGTTGCCTTTATAAAAGTATAGTTCCATTTTTTTGATTTGCTTGTTTCTAACATTCTCGTTTTTCGGTGTTGGCTAACGCCCATGTAAGATTTGTTGGGCTTTGGTAAAGATACTATTAGCAGTTTACTAAATAGCAAAATCGCCTTGCGATTTTTTAATTTTATCTCGATTAGGAAATTGTCAAGGCGATTTTGCGGGCTTTGCAGATAATAGCAAATGCATCATAACTGCCTTACGCCCAATGAATTTTACATTGTGTTACCGTTAGTTCTTTTTACACTTCTTGTAATCAAAGGTGTTAATATCAAACCTAAAAGTATAGATGAAATACCTGAAACAATAATATTTCCAAACTGGTTTAGATCAAAATTAGTCATTAGGCGTAATGTCAAAGTTAGAATTACAATTAGTGAAAATATTGTCCAATTGTAAGCTCCCCCAAAATTAGTACAGTTTAAAAATAGAATTTGTAATTTTAAAACTGTAATATGAAAAAGAGTAAATTTTCCCCGACCCAAATTGCCAAAATTCTAAAAGAATTTGATTTAGGCAAAGATGTAGAAACGATATCTCGAGAGCATGGAGTGTCGAAGCCAACTTTTTATAAATGGCGACAACGATATGGTGGCATGGAAGCTAGTGAGCTAAAGAAAATAAAGCAACTTGAAGAAGAGAACTCTAAGTTAAAAAGGATGTACACAGACCTTGCTTTAGAACTTGATATGGCTAAGTATATTATTGAAAAAAAGCTTTAGCGCCTTGCCACAAAAGAGAGATTGTAAATGAATTAAAGACTATCTATCCAAACGGCACAAGCAAGGCGTGTCGTTTATTGAGGACGAGTCGAAGTAATTTAAATTATCGTAGTATTAAAGATGATTCTTTGTTAACAGATCAGTTAACGCAGTTAAGTATTTTACATCCAAGAGAGGGTTTTTGGAAGTGCTATAACCGTTTACGCAATAAATCTGTTTTGGTAAATCATAAGCGCCTACACAGAGTTTATAAGCAAATGGGATTACCAATGAGACGAAAGGCAAAGAAAAGATTACCTGCAAGAGTTAAAGAGACTTTAGTTATACCAGAAGAATTTAATCAAACTTGGAGTATTGATTTTGTACATGATGTATTAGAAAATGGAAGAAAATTTAGGTCATTCAATGTTATCGATGATTTTAACAGAGAAGTATTATTTATAGAGACAGATTATTCAATCAAAAGCAACAGAGTAGTCTGGGTATTAAAACACTTAATTAATAAATATGGAAAACCTAAAAAAATAAGAATGGATAATGGACCTGAATTTATTGCACAATTATCTCAAGAATGGAGTAAAATGAATCAAATAGAATTTAAATATACCCAGCCGGGTAAGCCAACACAAAATGCATTTATTGAACGATTTAATAAGTCATTTAGAAATGGAGTACTAGATTGTTATCTCTTTGAAACATTAGAAGATGTTAGAAAACAAACTGATAAATGGGTAAAAGACTATAATGAAGAAAGACCTCACGATTCATTAGGAGGTATAAGTCCGTTAATGTATAAAAAACAAAAACTTCTTGGCTTCAGTTCCGCTGCGCTACACTTCAGCCAAGAAGTTTTAATTAATAAAAATAATTTATAATTTAGAACCGTACTAAAAATGGGAAGCCTACACAATAATTGGTATCAATTTTCTCATTGCAGTAAGGATATTTTGGCATTTGATATATTGAGAATAGAATTATTAGTCCACCTAAAATTGTACTAAAATGTTGCAAAATTTTAAACATTGGTATGCTTTTATTATAAATTTCTAATTGATAATTCAAAGTCGGAATTAGATTTACAAAATAACCACTTGAATGTGTGAAACTGTCCCAAAAAATGTGAGATGCAGCTCCAATCAAAATAGACAGAGTCACTGTTAAGCAATTTTTTTTGAAATAACTATTCCATTTAAATCCACTGTGAATTAAAAATCTTGTCCGTAAAATTTTAGGTAGGTTTTTTAGTAGCTCATTACGAACAAGATTATGAAAAATGAAGGTAAGCGCTATGCCTAAAGGTAAATCAAACCAAAAAAGTCCATCTATATCATGACTGTGAACACTTTTAATTCGCATCCTCAAAAAATACTCAAAATCTGGTGTTAAAGTACCAATAACCAAACCTGTCAAAGAAAAGTATCTCTTAGGTAAATAGGTTAGCGGAAGAATAATTGCCGGATGCGAAAATGTGAAAGGCATATTGGTTTTGTTGTCATTTATTTATTGTAATCGAATAAAAAGCCAATAAATTATCAATTGTGTATTATTTTATTACTTAAATAATTCGTCCAATACTTATTGTACTTCAATTAACGGTAACAAGTGCATATGACGCACTCCGTGCGTCATATGCATATTATAATTATCAATCTCAAAAATAGATAAATAATTATTATTCCCTAATAAAATTTTTAATAATAATTCATTCAATCATTTTACTTTAGTTATCAATCTGCTTTCTACTTAAAGCAAAACAAAAGTTGGGCATACTGCCTACTGAGTGTCAATTAAAGTATTCAGTTTTGGCTTTAGTTTTTTTATATGTGAGATTATTTATTATACAATTCTTCCAATTCAAGTTTCTTAATTCTTGACCGAATAGCTCCTTTTGTTCGTTCAAAATGCTTTGATAAATCACGAACATTTATACCCTCGCAATACATCAACGTTAACTCTTCATCCAGTTCAGTTGTCCAAGGTCTATATGCGCCACTATGTTTCTCTCTGATTTTTTCAACTGAGTATGCTTTTTCCTTTGAGTGATTTGAATTTGGTTCTATTTTTCCGTCATCACTACTTCCTGTTTTTTCTTCATCGCTTTCCACACGCATTACATGTATTTGAGGCGATTTAGGAAATTCTTTTGGCATTAAGGTTTGTGGTATATGAATGCTATTTTTTGTCCTTGTTATAGCCACATAAAGCAAATTTATTTCCTCATTTATTTTTGAAACACTTACATCTTCTGATTTTCCATCTGCTTTGATTTTTTCTAATTTTTCTTCTGTAATGAAGTCATTTACTATTTGAATAGCATCATATTCCATTCCTTTGCATCTATGAACAGTTGAAAATATCATTTCAGCTTTTTCCTTTTCGTTATTCTCTACATGTTTAGCCTTACTTTTTTTTATGATACTTGGAATTTCATTACCGTATTCTCTAACTATTTCAATCATAAGCCCAAGCTGAACATCCTCCGTTTTAGCAATATAATCTTCTAATTCATCAAGGTCGCTCATTTCTTTGATTAGTTTGTCTTTAATCAACCTATTGTTCCCATTGTACAGATTTAGTATATCGTAAAGAGAAGCTCCTTCATCGGCGTAGGTATATGAATTGATATTTCCTTCAAAATAAATATGCGATATATTCTTCTTTTCTGTTACATACTCGATAGCTTTAAGTAAAAGACCAAGATTAGTTCGGGCAAGAATTGCTTTAACTTTGTGTTCTTTACTCTCTCCTTTTCCTGTTATAGACATAGATTTAAAATCATCTAAATGGTTTTTCCAATTTAATATTTCCATTGCTAGGTTAGCTATATCTTGACTAAATCGAAAACTTGTAGAAAGGTGAAAAGTTTTAAAATCAGCTTTTTCTAATGAATTTACAGCATGTCTCCATCCATAAATTTGTTGGTGCGTATCTCCAACAATAACTTTAGTAGCTTTTTGATTTAGAAAAATATCAAGCATTGCAGGAGATGCGTCTTGACCCTCATCAAAAAGTAGGTAGTCAAAATTCAGTTTAGGATTAGAAAGTTGAAATTTTTTAAGATAAAAATCGTGAGTTATTTCTATATCCCCTTTATCCATTTTACTCAGAAAAAGTCGAGTTTGTGCCTCTATGTAATCGTAGAATGTAGTTACAAATGTTTTCGCTTTTTTGTCAAAAACAATATCAAGGTAGTTTAAGTCTTGAATTTTCGCTTTATTACTATTACAGAAATAAGCAATAAATTTGTTTATATGATTTGCAATAATGTATTCAGCATATTTTTCTCCGCTAACTTGAAGATTTAAAAGTTTTGCTACTTCATAAGTCTTGAATCCTTGGTGTCGAATTTTGTATTCATGCTTGTATACAATACTTTTATAAGCAAGTGAATGTGCAGTTTCTACAGTAACATTTAATAGTCCTTTTTCTTGGAACTTTTTAATTGCTTCCAACTTAACTGATTTATTAAACGCAAGATAAAGAATTTTGCTATTTTGAGGTCGAGCCTTTGCATATTCAATTACAGTCGTAGTCTTACCTGAACCAGCAACAGCATTAATTTTAATGTTGCCAGTCGAATTGATTATTTCATATTGCTCTTTTGTTAATTTCACTTTATTGTTTGTTTTCTGCAATAGGCTTTCACAAATAGATATAATTGATTGAGTTCATCTTATCCATATTATAAATTATTTATCACCTCAAAAATAGTTAAATAATCGCTATTGTTCGATAAATTTTTAGTCACTTTATTGACTGCAATCTACTTTATTTGATTAAATTATAAACCAATAATGGTTTCAAATAATTTTAATAATTTAGTTTATTGCTATACTCCTTTTTCCATTCTTTAATATTCTCGAAGCTTTTTAACTCCCAAAGATTGGAGGAAATCAATTTAATTTTTTCATCATATTTTTGATATATTTCTCCATTCGAGCAATTGAAAAATGAAATATTTCCAATTACTTCATTTTTTGATAATGGCTGAGCTTTGCTCCTGCGGCGAGGCAGCTTTGTTTTAGTCTATGCTCACCTGCCTGCAGTAGCTAAAAAACTACTTTCAGCGAAGGCACGCCCAAAAAGTGAAGAAAAAAATAACTAAAATAAAACTTTTCTTTAGTTAATAATTTTAATCAGTTAATAGTGATTTAAAAACAAATCTTATAGAACCACTTTTGCTTTAGTCAAAAGTGGTTTTTTTTTGTAAAATAATTACAATTACAACATTCATAACAATTTGATAATATAAGAATCAGATTATTTTTTGTCAAAATGATTAAATTTATGCCTGTTTCATAAAATTTTCAGATGAAGAAGATATTTGATTTTAATTTCAGTCACTTTCGGGGTGATTTATTTGGTGGTATTACAGCTGGTATAGTTGCATTACCACTTGCTCTTGCATTTGGGGTAAGCTCGGGCTTAGGACCAACAGCAGGACTCTATGGTGCTATATTTGTCAGTTTTTTTGCGGCATTATTTGGTGGTACCAATACTCAAATATCAGGACCTACAGCTCCAATGACAGCTGTGAGCATGGTCGTTATCGCAGGGATTGTAGCAGCTACTGATGGCGATATTAACAAAGCTCTGCCTGCTATTCTTACTGTTTTCCTATTAGCCGGTTTAATGCAAATAGCCTTAGGTCTTTTTGGAATTGGAAAATATATCAAATACATTCCATATCCTGTAGTATCAGGGTTTATGACCGCTATTGGAGTTATCATTTTAATTACACAAATAATGCCTGCATTAGGTTATTACCCTAAAGAAGATATAGCTTATGTACAAACATTTAAACCTCAAGCTGAAGAAATAATATTAGATAACATCCTTAAAGATGAAGTTCAAGAAGGTATTTTAGTTTTAGAAGATTTCGAGCAAACAATTATCAAAGCAGAAACAATTACTGAAGATCAAATTGTTCAGGAGTCCAAAACTTTGGCTGCTAAAGATGCATCTGGAGTTATTGGAGCTATAAAAGTTATGCCTAACGCACTTAAAAACATTAATTTTTTAGAAGTCTTGTTGGCCTTAAGTACTATTATTATCATCTATGGATTTAAAAAAATTACCACCACAGTTCCCTCTACTTTAGTTGCGCTATTTGTAGTTTCGGCTGTTGCCATTGCATTTAATCTAGATTATAGAGCAATAGAAGAAATACCTTCAGGTTTTCCAATTCCCAATTTGGGAATTTTTACCGATTTTAATTTTTCGAATATAGCACCTTATATTTTTACAGCACTTACCTTAGCTCTTTTAGGTTCTATTGATTCCTTGCTAACTTCTGTTGTGGCAGATAATATGACCAAAACTAAACATGAGCCAAATAGAGAATTAGTAGGACAAGGTATTGGAAATGGAATTGCTGCAATTTTTGGAGGTATTCCAGGAGCAGGAGCAACTATTAGAACGGTAGTAAATATAAAAGCAGGTGGAAAAACTAGACTTTCAGGAATGTTTGCAGGGGTTTTATTGTTGGTTATATTATTAGCTTTAGGTCCAATTGCATCCATGATTCCCGCTGCTGTTTTAGCAGGAATTTTGATTACCGTAGGTATAGGTGTTATGGATTATAAAGGTTTGAAAGCTATACCATATATGCCAAAAACCGAAGTTTTAATAATGGTAGTAGTTTTAGTGCTATCATCCGTGTGGAATTTGGTATATGCAGTAGGCATTGGATTGGTAATAGCATCTATCTTATTCATGAAAAAGATAGGAGATCTTACTGCAAAAGGCTCCAATGTTACTGATTTAGAAAGTGTAATAGATTTAGACAATAAAATTTTACTTGAAGATAAAGTGAAAAGTAAAGTATATGTAAAACAGTTAGATGGTCCTTTATTTTTTGGTTCTACAAGTGAGTTTCAGGCTTTATCTCAACAAATTCCTGATTCATCTGCTGTGGTCATTATTCGTATGGAGAAAGTGAATTACATGGATCAATCGGGATTATATGCTATGGAAGATGTGTTGATTGATTTGATAAGTAGAAACAATATTATACTAATATCTAACTTAGTAAAACAACCTCAATATATGTTTGAACGAATAGATATTATTCCAAATTTAATTCCCAAAAATCAAATCTTTGACACCTATGAAGAAAGTTTGCAATGGATTAAAGATAATGTAAGTTGAGATTGATTTAGAATTAATTAATAATTTCATATATTTAACTGTTTAAATACTGTAAATATGTGTTACGATATACACGCAAGCCTTAAATCACAACTCAGTAGAGCTAAGCAGAATAATGATGCGGACACAATTAAAGAAATAGAAGAAAAGTTAGCTCCAATGACTGACTTACCACTTTATCATGTGTCGGGTTTTGATCATCCACAACTATTAATTTACACAAATAAATCTCCAAATTATCCTACAGTTTCAACTTGGGGTTTAATTCCTTCTTGGATTCAAGATGAAAATCAGGCAAAAAAACACTGGAATAAAACTTTAAATGCAAGAAGTGAAAGCATTTTTGAAACGGCTAGTTTTAAAGATTCTGCTAAAAATAAAAGATGTATTATTTATATTGATGGTTTTTTTGAGCATTATCACTATCAAAAAAACACTTATCCTTATTACATTTATAGAAAGGATAAAAAAGCAATGGCATTAGCAGGATTGTGGAATGAATTTTTAGATGAAAGCAACGGAGAAATCATCCATTCGTTTTCTATTGTTACCACTAAGGCAAATGATTTAATGAAGAAAATTCACAACAATCCAAAGCTTAGTGAAGCAAGAATGCCGTTAATTTTACCACAAGAATTCGAGAACAAATGGCTAAAAATGGTAGATAATGAATTAGATGTAATACAATTAATAGAATTAATCAGTAAACACCCTAATAATGAACTTAAGGCACATACAGTTAATAACTTAAAAGGCAATAAGTCTTACGGCAATACAGAGAAAGTCATTGAAAAGGTGCAATATGAAGCACTAATCAATAAAAATTACACGCTTCCTTTAGAGTTTTAAAACAAAAAAAATAAATTGAAAATGAAAAACAAGATAATCGTAAGTACAACAATTGAAAGTCCAATAGAAGATGTTTGGAAGCATTTTACAAATGAAGTTTCTATTCAAAAATGGAATTTTGCGAATGAAAATTGGCATTGCCCTTCTGCGAAAAATGATTTAAAAGTAGATGGAAAATTTTGCTACAAAATGGCAGCTAAAGATGGAAGTTTTGAATTTGATTTGAATGGGAAAAATGAAGTAATTATTCCGAATGAAAAATATAATTATTCATTAGAAGATGGCCGTCAAGTAAATGTTAAATTCAATAAAAAGAGTGATCAAACGGAAGTGATACAAGAATTTGAAGCTGAAAGTCAAAATTCAGTAGAAATGCAAAAAAGTGGATGGCAAGCCATATTGGATAATTTCAAAAAGTTTGTAGAAAAAAAATCAGTAGAGTTATGATTGATGAAATAGAAAATTACATTTCTAACTATCCTTTAGCAACACAAAAAGCTTTGCGATTAGTTCATTCAACTATTCAAAAAGCGGCGCCAGATGCTAATTTAAAAATGAGTTATGGATTACCCACTTTCTATTTGAATGGAAATTTAGTTCATTATGCAGGATATGAAAAACATATTGGCTTCTACCCTAGGCCTTCAGCAATTTTGCAGTTTGAGAATGATTTAAAAGAATATAAAACGGCAAAAGGTTCTATCCAATTTTTATTGAGTCAAGAGTTGCCAGTAGAATTAATTGCAAGAATAGTTCAATTCAGAGTGAAAGAAAATCCCTTAAAATAAACCAAAGAAAAAGCCCTTTCGACATGGTCGAAAGGGCTTAGGCTTAAAGATTCAAATTTTATAAATATTAAGCAAGTTTTACATTAACAGCATTAAGGCCTTTTTTACCTTCCTGTAATTCAAACGTTACTTCATCATTTTCTCTAATTTCATCAATTAATCCTGTTACGTGCACAAAATACTCTTTGTCATCGCTGTCGTCTTTAATAAAACCAAAACCTTTGGTATCATTGAAGAATTTTACTTTACCTTCTTTCATTATAATTATTTTAATTCAGCTGCAAATGTAAGAGAATTATTGAAACTATCGTTTTTAATATGTTAAATTTTTAATTATTTTTTTATGGCTTTCAAGTGGTTATAAAAAAACCGATTTATAATCTACCTTTTTTAATGTCTTCTACCACATCAGGATCCAATAAAGTTGACGTATCTCCAAGGCTATCTAACTCATTTTCTGCTATTTTTCTTAATATTCTACGCATTATCTTTCCTGACCTCGTTTTTGGTAAGGCACTAACGAATTGTATTTTATCTGGTTTGGCAATCTTGCCAATTTCTTTCACAACCGTTTCTATAATTTCGGCTTTTGTATTATCTGGGGTATTATTTCCATCTTTTGTAACCACATAAGCATAAATTGCTTGTCCTTTTATGGGATGCGGAAATCCTACTACAGCAGATTCTACCACATGTTTATTCTGATTAATTGAACTTTCGATTTCTGCAGTTCCAAAACGATGTCCTGACACATTAATTACATCATCTACCCTACCTATAATACGATACATGCCATTTTTATCTCTTTTGGCACCATCACCAGTGAAGTAATATCCTTTGTAAATATTAAAGTACGTCTGTTTGCAGCGTTCATGATCGCCCCAAGTAGTTCTTAAAATTGATGGCCAAGGAAATTTAATTGCTAAATAACCTTCTTTTTCATTCTCCTCTATTTCATTTCCTTCCCCATCTAACAATACAGTTTGAATGCCTGGCAAAGGATAACCTGCATGAGATGGTTTAGTTGGCCCATGACTTCCCAAAGCAGATATCATAATTCCTCCAGTTTCGGTTTGCCACCAAGTATCAACTATTGGACATTTTTCTTTTCCTACATGAATATTGTACCAATGCCAAGCCTCTTCGTTAATTGGTTCGCCTACAGATCCAATTACTTTTAAAGAATCTAAACTATACGATAAAACATGCTCATCGCCATGCGCCATTAAAGAACGAATAGCAGTAGGAGCCGTATAAAACTGATTAACTCCATACTTATCAATAATTTGCCAGAATCTACCTGCATCAGGAAAGGTAGGAACTCCTTCAAACATCATGGTAGTTGCACCTGCTAATAATGGACCATACAAAATATAGGTATGTCCAGTAATCCATCCAATATCTGCTGTACACCAATAAATATCACTTTCATCGTATTGAAATACATTTTTAAATGAATATTCGGCAAAAACCATATAACCGCCGCATGTATGAACTACTCCTTTTGGTTTTCCAGTAGAACCTGAAGTGTATAAAATAAACAATGGATCTTCACTATCCATCCTTTCAGCAGGACAATTACTATCGACTTTTTTTAGTTCATCTTCTAGCCAATAATCTATACCCTGATTCATAGTAACATCCCAATTAGTTCTTTTAGAAACCAAAACTGAACTAACTGTAGTGCAATTTTCGAGAGCTTCATCAATCACTCTTTTAACAGGAATTTCCTTAGCACCTCTGTACAATCCATCTGAAGTAATAACCATTTTAGCTTCGCAATCATTGATTCTATCAGCCAAAGCTTGAGATGAAAATCCGGCAAATACCACAGAATGAATTGCTCCAATTCGCGCACAAGCCAATAAAGATATTGCCAAATCTGGAATCATAGGCATATAAATGATGACTCTATCTCCTTTTTTGATTCCATGAGCTTTTAAAACATTGGAAAATTTGCAAACTTTTTCATGGAGCTCCCTATAGGTTAATCTTATAAAGCTTTCTTTTGGATCATTGGGTTCCCAACTAATGGCTATTTTGTTCCCTCTTTTTTCTAAATGTCTATCGATGCAATTCTCGGTAATATTTAGTTTAGCACCTAAAAACCATTTGATTGAAGGTTCATCAAAGTTCCATTCTAATACATTATCCCATTTCTTTTGCCATTGAAAAGTACTGGCTATTTCTTCCCAAAATTGTTCAGGATTTTCGACGCTTTCAGTATATTTCTTTTTATAATCTTCAAAGGAATTGATTCTATAATTCATACCATAAAATTTAATTCCAAAAAATTACTCATTATTTATGCATTCTGAAAATTTTGCATAAAAAAACGCTCCAAGAAATAATCTTGGAGCGTTTAAATTATCATTTACGATGATTATTTACCACTAGGAGTACTTTGGCTTACTTCCAATTTTCCATTTTCCAATGGGAAATTCTTCAAACCTTTGGTTACTCTATCCATTTGCTTTTTCTCCACTTCAAAATAAGCTCTATCATTTTTCAAAACGATATCCCCAATATCTCTACGGTCTATTTTAGCTTCTGTAGCAATAAATTCAACTAAATCCTTCTTACGAATTTGATCTTTCTTTCCAATATTAAGCATCAACCATTCTTTTGGTCGATCGAAATTTCTTCTTGGTTCTTTATCGCTACTTCTTTCTTTTCTATCAGATCTTTCAGCTCTGTCGCCTCTATCTCTGCCTTTACCGGCATCTCTATCTCTACGATCTCTTCTATTGCCTCCATCTCTGCTATCTCTGCTATTTCTTCCGCTGTCTCTACCTTCTCTTCTACCAGATTTAGATTCTTTTTCATTTAAATCTCTAGCAGATTTATCTAATTTTAGACTATCTAATTCAGCAGTAACTAATTTAGCAATGATTTCTTCCTTAGAAAATTTCTCTAAAGTTTCTAAAGCTTTTGTCATTAAAAAGTTATCCATATTCTCACGAACAGGAGCATTGGCTAATACTTCTGCCCATTGCAACACCCTTTTTTCGGCAATAATAGCTGAAGAGGGGATTTCAATTTTTTGAAAACTAGCATCCAAGCTTCTTTCAATATCTCTCAACCTTCTTTGATCTCTTGAAGAAATGAAAGCAATTGAAATACCTTTGTTACCAGCTCTACCCGTTCTACCACTTCGGTGCGTATAGTAAGTAATATCGTCTGGCAAAGCATGATGGATAACGTGTGTTAAATTGTCAACATCTATTCCTCTTGCTGCAACGTCTGTTGCTACAATCATTTGTAAGCTATGTGCTTTAAATTGACGCATTACTCTATCTCTCTGCGCTTGTGATAAATCACCATTCAAAGCATCTACATGATAACCTGCATGTTTCAAATCGTCTGCTAATGCTTGAGTATCTCTTTTTGTTCTACAGAATATAATCCCCTTCATTTTAGGAGTTACATCCATTATACGTTTAATAGCTTCTGTTTTATCCGATATTTTTACCACTGCATATTGATGTTCAATATCTTTATTAGTAGAATTACCTGAATTAACTGCAACTTCAGTCGGATCTTTCATATAGGTTTTAACTATACGTCTAATTTCTTTAGGCATAGTTGCAGAAAACAACCATGTTAATTTTTCTGCTGGAGTATGAGATAATATTTCGTCAATATCCTCTTTAAAACCCATATTAAGCATTTCATCTGCTTCATCTAAAACTACATATCTAATTTTATCGATGTGCAATGCTTTTCTGTTCAATAAATCTATCATTCTACCAGGAGTAGCAATAATGATTTGAGGTTTATCTTTAAGTGCTCTAATTTGGTTAGAAATTGGAGCTCCACCATAAACTGCCAATACCTTAATTTGAGGCAAATATTTAGAAAATTTTTGAAACTGAACTGCTATTTGTTGTCCCAGTTCTCTAGTTGGCGCCAGCACGATAGCCTGCGAATGTCTATCATTAACGTCAATTAAATCAATTAATGGCAAACCAAATGCCGCTGTCTTTCCTGTTCCTGTTTGTGCTAAACCAATAAAGTCTTTTTCGTTTTGGATGAGTACAGGAATAGATTTTTCTTGTATTTCTGTAGGGCTATCAATGCCCATTTCTGCGAGGGATTTCGTCAGTAAATCTGAAAGCCCTAATTCTGAAAATTTATTCAAATGTTGTGTTTTTATTATTTTGCAAAGTTAGGTTTAATTAATGATTATTTAAAGATTGTTTAAATAAGTTAAAACAATTGTAAAATAGATAATTAGTTCAATCTATATAGATTTATATTTTTTTTGATGAAGGATAGATTAAATAGAAATGATATACAAAAATCAAGTTGAGACTGAAAAAGTTTATAAACAATACATTTTGAACACATAGAAAATTCTAAATAAATCAATTGTTAAGCCATAAGTGGTTAGCTTTGCAATCTATATATACATTATGGATTATTAATGAAAGATATACTTACTAAAATAATTTATTTTTTAATTGTTTTAGCAGCGATACTTGGTTATATCAATAGTCCAACTGCCTTATTATTAGGATTTTTATTCACAATCTTATTCGATAATCCCTTTGAGAACTACAGTAAAAAAGCAATCCATTATTTTCTAAAAATAGCCGTAGTAGGATTAGGATTTGGAATGTTTATAAAGGAAACCTTAGAAACTAGTAAAGAAAGTTTCAGCCTTACCTTCTACTCTATTCTTTTAACAGTGTGTTTTGGATTGCTTTTAACCCGATTATTAAAATTAGATAGGAAATTAGGCCATTTAATTACTTCAGGAACTTCCATTTGTGGTGGAAGTGCTATTGCCGCTATATCGCCTATAATAAAAGCAGACGGCAAAACAATAAGCATGGCTATTGGAATTGTTTTTTTATTGAATTCTGTTGCTTTGTTTACTTTCCCTTCTATCGGACATTATTTTAATCTCAGTCAAGATCAATTTGGTTTATGGGCTGCCATTGCGATTCATGATACAAGCTCTGTTGTTGGAGCCGCTTTAGAATATGGTGAAGAAGCTTTGAGAATTGCAACAACTGTTAAACTTTCAAGAACACTGTGGATTATTCCTTTATCTATATTCTCTATGTTTCTCTTCAAAACAAAAGGGGAGAAAATAAAAATTCCATTATTTATTTTATTCTTTATAATCGCAATAATAATAAATAGTTACCACATTTTACCAATTACCGTTACTAGCTTTATCGTGCTAGCTGCTAAGAGATTATTAATCTTGACCTTATTTTTAGTGGGAACCACCATTTCCATTAAAGATTTAAAAGCTACCGGTTTTAAACCAATTATATTTGCTTTAAGCTTGTGGATATTTATTTCTATCTTTTCTTTGGTGTATATTTTGAATTGAAAAAGTGTTTTTTTAGAACTTATAATACACCACTTCAGGCTAAAGAATATAATTCAATTTAGTCCTGAAAAAACATAATATCATTGCGAATAGGTGTTGCTCCTCTCTTATACCGATTTAGTAATCTAATGTCGCACACTTCGTTCCTCATTTGCTCCTTATCTTACTGTTCGGCATTTACCAATTCTACGTTTTTAAAATGGTTCAATAAAATTTATATGCGGCATTAAAAAACTTAATTGGTATTATATTATAGAAAAATCTTTACTTCTTTCCCTTTCATTATTCTTTTCCTATTTTCGCATCCGATAACTATCGAAACTAAATGATGGGAATTTTTAAGAACATTTTTGAAGATAATCGCAAAACAAATGGCTTAGTTCTTACAACTTTAGCTGTGATTGCTTTTTATTTCTACTATTCTTTAATGGATGTATTTCCTGCACATGTGCATGCTTGGACTCAAAGTGATCGATTGGCGATAGCGCAGTGCTTTATCCAAAATGGATTTGATCTATTTCATCCTTGTAATTTTAATCTAATCACTACTAATGGTATAACTGCCGTTGATTTTCCTATTTATGAATATCTAGTTGCCATCATTTCAAAAACATTCAATCTCGATATTGTTATTGTATTTCGTTCATTGATATTGATTTATGGTTTAATTGGGTGCTATTTTATATTTCTCTTTGCTCGCCTGCTCTCCACATCCAACTTCAAAGCTTATATTCTACTTATATTCACAATTACAGCACCTTTTTTTAGCTATTATCTCAATGGTTTTTTGCCATCTATTCCTGCATTCTCCAACCTATTTATTGGAATCTATTTTCTAACTTTATTTTTTAAGAATGGGAAATATAACAATTATCTTATTTCCATCTCATTTATTTCATTATCAGCACTAGTCCGTTTGCCTTATAGCATTGCTTTAATTGCACTTTTAGCTTTGATCGTAATTCGTCAGATTCGTCATAAGAAATTCAATTTTAAAATTTTGCTCCCTCCTATTTTAGGAATTATTTTAGTTGGTGCTTATTTTTTCTACAATCAATATTTATCTCACACTTATGGCAATATATTTTTATCTTCTTTTCTAAACATTGATTCGTTAGATACTTTAAATAGTGTCTTGGCTAAGATGAACGAACGCTGGTTATTTGAATATTTCAGTCCTTACCATTATGGATTGCTCCTTCTCTTATTAGGATTTAGTATTTATCAAATAACTAAGAAAATAAAAGACAGTCGTTTGATATCTATCTTTTTATTTTTCAGTGGGATCTATAGCATTGGTTCAATTTTATTTTTTGTGGTCATGGGCAAGCAGTTTGTAGATCACGATTACTATTTCATGGATTCCTTCTTTCCTATTTTCATCATCTTAGCAGCGCTTGGTATTTCCTACTTACAAATCCCCAAAAAACACTATTCATTAGCCACTGCAATATTGATAATTTTTGGAGGTGGGATGATTGCAGAAGCTAAATCAAGCCTAAAACAGCGCTATATTGAAGACATTCACAACAGATCAATAGTTTTGTATAACGCCTATGTCAATTCTGATAGTTTACTTACTGCTAATAAGGTAGGAAAAGATGATAAAATCTTAGTAATAGATGCTTATTCTACTAATGCTGCATTTTTACTAATGAAAAGAAGTGGTTTAGCTATAATGAATACAGATTCTCTAAAAATAAAAGAAGCTTTAAAATTTGATTTTGATTATGTAACCATGATGGACACTTTTCTATTTTCTGACGTTATTCGATATTATCCCAATTTAATGTATCAATTAGACTTTGTTGCAAGAGACAAAAACATCAGATTATATAAAAGAAGTGAAAATTTAAACACCAATCACTTTTTCAATGAGCTTTATGCTAGTGAGTATTTAAACTTCGGGATAGACAGCGGAAAGGTGTATCAAAATTTCAGTAATTATAGTAACAACCAAAATGGTCATTTAGAATTAAATCCATCTATTGAGTTTGGTTTAACTTATGAAAAATCCATTGAAAACAATCAAAACGATTGGGCGATTGATGCTGTTGTGCAAGCGGATTATTATCTATCCGATAGCAACAGTACCGCTACTTTAGTATTTACTTATGGAGACGTATATCAATCCTATTACATTCAAAATCATATAGATTCTATTGCACATTGGCAAACATTACAATTTAGAATCAAACTACCTTATAAAGAAAAAGAAAATTTAAAAATTTATCTTTGGAATTCTGATAGAACGAATATGTGGTATGATAATTTTAGGGTGATTGTAGCGAAGTAAGACGTTAGACGTTAATTCCGATAGCTATCGGAATTAGACCTTAGACCTTAGCAAAAAAAATGATTAAATTCAACAAAAACTTAAACTATTAAAAATGAAAAACACTTTTAAGGCAGTAGTTACAAGAGAACAAAAAGACGGAACTTTTACGAATAAGTTGGAGGAAAAATCTTTTGATGAATTGCCCCAAGGTGAAATTCTGATAAAAGTAGCTTTTGCTGGATTGAATTATAAAGATGCTTTATCTGCTAATGGAAATAAAGGAATCACCAAAAAATATCCTCATACTCCTGGTATTGATGCAAGTGGAACAGTTGTAGAAAGTTTGGATACTAAATTTAAGAATGGTGATGAAGTCATTGTAACTTCTTATGATTTAGGGATGAACCATGATGGTGCTTTTGCTGAATACATTAGAGTTCCTGCAGCTTGGGTGGTTCCAAAACCTAAAGAGATCAGTTTTCAAATGAGTCAGCAGTTAGGCACAGCAGGATTTACTGCAGGTTTAGCACTCTATAAAATGGAAATGAGTGGTCAAAAGCCTGAATTAGGTAAAATAGTGGTAACTGGCGCTAGCGGTGGTGTTGGTTCTTTAGCAGTTTCAATTCTCGCTAAAGCAGGTTATCATGTGATTGCATCTTCAGGTAAGGATGCTGAAGTTTATTTAAAATCTTTAGGTGCTGCAGAAGTAGTCGATAGAGAATTTGTAAATGATTATTCAGGCAGACCGTTACTGCGTCCTAAATGGGCAGGCGCAATTGATACAGTTGGTGGAGATACTTTAGCTACACTTTTAAAAGCTTGTGATAGAAATGGAAATGTGGCATGTTGTGGATTAGTAAGCAGTCCTAAATTAGAAACTACTGTTTATCCATTTATTTTAAATGGAATTAATTTATTAGGAATAGAATCCGCGGAATGTCCAATGAATATAAGACAAAAAATATGGAATAATTTAGCTAGTAAATGGAAGATTGAAATTCCAAAAGAGGCTGCCACTTTTGTTGGTTTAGATGAAATCATCCCCTATTTCGATAAAATTTTAAAAGGAGAGACCAAAGGGAGAGTTATTGTTAGGTTTTAATGTATCAATAAGTCAATTCACCTTCGTTTAATTCTTCGCAAGACTACTTCATCAAGGTATTTCGAAGTCTATAATGCTACGAATTACAAGTTTTTTCGGTGCACAGGACGCAATGTCGGTTAATTCTGACTAACGCCTAATTTAGTTATTGAAAATCAATCAATTAAGCTTTCTACAAAACAACTAATTTTATCCCTTTTTAGTCTCAAAAGATTTGGCGTTAGCGATAGAAACTAATTGAGATTTCTTAATGCGTGGAATGAATGATAACGTCAAATATAATCTTAGTGGGGACTTTTAAAGCCGTTATTTTCAATTTTCCGTAAAGTTTATTCCATCGCATAGAATTCATCTTTAGAAGTTTAAGCCCCATTATCGCTTTTATAATGTTACTAGCTGGTTTTATTTATTTATAAGTTGTCTTTATATTCCGTAAATTTTATTTTTCTCAATTCAGGGTTTGTTGTTTCATATCCTGATGGTTCCATATCATCATTACAAACATTATGTTCCGACATGATAAATGTTTGGAAAAATAGGTCATTTAATTTCTTGTTAAATTTAAATATAATATTCCGACTTTCTCGATGGCACATTCCTCCATAATAGGAAATGGTCAATTCTCCATTTTTAATTTCTATTTCGGGCAATTGATTATATCTTTCAATGAAAACGTCAGTGAGATTGTCATTCACTAGTTTTTTGGAAACATTTCCTTCTGAGTCAGCTATAAAGATGATGATTATTCCTTTTTCGTTATCACTTTTTGAAGTAACAACTGCAACATCCGAAATCCCATTAAGATTTAAATCTCCTTTTGATTCGTGTATAATATTATATTTTCCCTTTACATTCTGTAACGAAATTAATGATTTGCAATTTGTCAAAAGAATCGTAAATACAGTTAAAATCAGGAATTTTATTCTATTTCTCATTTTTTACTCATTGGTTTTTTCAGCTTGCTGGTAACGCTTAAAGTAAAAAGTGTTGTGCTTCAGACAAAGATACAATTTGCTCCCGAAACTACGGAATAACTAATGAACAAAATCGCTTGGCGATTTTATTTGATTAAAATTTAATTCGAGAATGTTAATTAAGTAAGTGAAGTCAGCTTTAAAAAGTTACTTTACTAATTTGAGCAATCAACCATGAAATTCAAGGTCAGGATAAGTAGTTTTCATAAAATAATTAAAGGCTAAGATTGCTAATATGATTAGGAAAGGTATAATAATTGTAATTAAAGTCAATACAAAACTCTTTCTATTTTTTAAAAATTTTTTATCAAAATGAAATGTCAAAGTAATAAATACTAATATTAGCCACCAATAAGGTGTCTGGATTGTATTAAGTTCATCAATGAGTTGATTACGTTCTAACCAATTTTCAATTACTATTCTATGATAACCCATCTCGTATCTCACAGCATTGAAAATCCAAATTGAAAGAATTATATATTCTATTATTAATAAGCTAATTAAAGTGATTTTAATAGCTAATACACTTCTAATATTATTTAGTCGTCTGCGTAAAAATAATATTAGTAAAATAAGTCCTATTAAAATAGCCAAGAACAATGTGATAAAAATTATCTCATATAACTGTGTTTTGCTCATTTATAATACAAATATTTTAAGATAGAATGTTCGTTAAGATACGTAGTTTACAAAGTTAAAGATACAATTTGCCTGCCTGACGGCAAGGCAGGCTAAAAACTAATTAGTAAAAATCACAGAGCGATTTTGTACATTTTACTTTCTACAAAATTCGCTAGAGAATTTTACGGATTATCAAAGAGCAAGTGAACTATCATAACCTACTGACTCACTATGAACTATATTTATTGTTATGGACTTTTTCTATTTTAATCTTCAAAGTACTCAGTGCCATTTATATCCACGAAGCCTTCCTTTGTCTGTCCAGTTTTAAAATCAAAAATCATAATTTGAAACAAATTTTCTTTTTCAGGAACAGGCGCAATTAGATTATACTTGAAAGGAACTATAACATTATTTGATTTATCATTAATTCCCCAAAATTGCCCATCTTCAGATGCAATAATTATGTAATCTTCGAAATTTATAACTGACTTATAATTTAAAGGAATAACTTCTTGATCTAATGTATCTATAAGTCCATATTTACCATTTAATTCTACTATTGCCAAACCATCTCTAAAATCTTTTACCTTATCATAATAGCGTTTGGTAATTTCTTTTCCATTTCTGTTTACGAAACTCCAATGCCTGCCTGTATTTGGTTTCTCTTTCGTAATTCCTACTATTGCAAATCCATTTACAAAGCCTGATGCATAATCATATTTAAACTCGGAAATTTTCTCCCCATTTATATTTATAAAACCTGCCTTATTATTGATGTAGGTATAAGATGCTCCATATTTAAAATTATCCAACCCATTATATTTTATTGGGAATGTTATTTTTCCATCTTTATTGATTAATCCTAATTTCATTTTATCCCCTTCATACTTATTCCCAACCACAGCAACACCATTATAAAAGAAGCTGATATAGTCATATTTAAAAGATATGATTTCGTTTCCATCAAAATCTATTACACCCCATTTACTTGATTTATTTGTTTGTTTTTTTGCAGGAATTAATTTCTGGCTAATAACTTGTTTATCAATTTTATCTAGTTTGTCTCTGAATTCAAAATGCGAATCATGTAAACCATCAAATAAGAGAGGTATTACTTCCTCTCCTTTTTCATTTAGAACCCCATACTTGTCATTTTTTTTAACAATTGTTAGTCCACTACTGAAGTCAGAAACGCCATTATATTCAAAAGGGATGATAATATTTCCATTTCTATCCATAACTCCAAATCTATAATTATCATTAACCCATATTAGCCCATTATCTAATATTTTAAGTTCTCTATATTTAGCAGCTATCAGTTCATTACCTTTGGTATCAACTAAGCCATACTTTATAGTTCTTGGATTTTCTTCAACTACTTCAAAAATAGTTAGCGAATCTTTAAATTCACTTAAATATGGATATTTGCCAATATCAATTATTTCATTTCCCAATGTATCTATGTAGCCAAATTGCATAGCGTTTTTATTGGGACTGCCTATAGCAACTTTTGCCAAACCAAATTCATTAAAAAGTTCAACTTCTGAATAAATAGCAGGAATTTTTAATTCTTTTTTCGAATTTGAAAAACCCCAATTATGACCGATTCGATATGGTATAAGGTCTACATTATTATTTGAATTATGCTTGATTTCTTGGGAAGAAATAAAATTAGAAAATAATATGAGGCTTATAAGTAGAATGTATTTTCTGAACATTTTCAACTGATTAATTTATTTGGAATAATATTAATTTGGTTGCTCTAATTGCCCATAATAACCGAATAAAAGGAAGAGTTCTTTTATTCCCATTAAATCCGGATGTTTTATTATCCATCCAAATATAATAAATAATTTATATTGGATTTAAAGTGTGAACCTAAATAAAAAGAACAGTTGCATATTTATTTTTCGCAGGGTTACACTCGTCCGCCGCTAGGAGGAAACCACTGCGAAGCATCGTGCTTATATCCAACAGTTCAGAGGTTGTATCAGTTTGGTCGAATACTACAAACGTTGATGTATCATTATTGAACCGCCGTCACGAAGCTTCGTGACGAGACCCGTACGTTCGGTGGTGTGAGAGGTGAACTCCGACTATTTTAGTCGGAGCCATCTACTCGATTGGCAGTAGTTTTTTGATATCCCGAGAAATTATCCTATATTCAATTTATATTGTATATTTGCAAAAGCAAGAAATTGCTAATTTAAAACTGAAATGAAAACAAACTATAGAGCAATAGACATTTCCTCATTCTTTATAAAGAAAGGGGTTAGTCCGTTGAAATTACAGAAGTTACTGTATTATTCACAGCTTTGGTTTTTTGTCAAAAACGATAAGATGTTATTCGATGACAGAATTCAAGCTTGGATATATGGTCCTGTGGTTTATGATGTTTGGGCGAATTTTAAGTTTATGAAAAGAAGTTCAATTATTCCAATTAATAGAGCAGTAGATTTAGATTTAGATGATTTAATTATTAGCCATTTAGATAATGTTTGGAATTCATATGGACATTTAAGTGGTTCTGATTTAGTTGATTTAACTCATAACGATTTACCTTGGAAAAATAGTAGAAAAGGACTTTTAAGTAATCAACCAACTGACAAATACGTAATTATCAACAAAGATACTACTGTTGATTTTATATTAGATTCTCACAATAGAATTCCAATTGTAAATACACAAAACACATTAGGGCACTATTCTAATTTTTAGCATATGGCTAAAAAAGGATTAATTTTCCTTATGAATGTAAAACCCAAAGGAAACGATGGGTTTATTGTTCGTAAGATGTATAGATTTATTCCTGAATTTACTAATATTATTACTACAATAATTGAATTAGGAATTTATGAAAATAATATTTGTGTAATTTCATTTTATGAACATAATAAAGGGACTGAAAAAACTAAATACAAAATCCGCTCAAATATTGGTTCAGGTCATACAAGAGCAATTTTTAGAGCTTGTTTAGATGCATACTATGAACTCAATCAAGACTATGCATTAATATTTTCAGCTTCTAATGATGTTGGAAAGATAGAAGAGGATAATTCTCGATACTCAGCTTATGTGCTTTTTTTATCAATCTATTTTAGAAATTATAATAATTATATACAACAAGGTTCCATTGCATTAAACACCTTAATGTTATATCATCAAAGTTATCAATATAAGGATGAAGCCGATTTATTCTATAAAGAGTTTGAAGAAAAGACCGAAAATAATTTATCGGAAGATGACGATTCGGATAAGCCTTAAATGTTCGTTAAGATACATAGTTTACAAAGTTAAAGATACATGCTTTACACTAAGTTTTGTTGGGAACTAAGCTAAAGTAACATTTTCAGTTTACCAAGTAACAAAAACCGGCTGGGATTTGCAAGATTTTTTTGTCGTCCCGTAAATCCGAGACGAATTTTGTGGTACGTCAAACAGCACCAAAGCTAACCTAACCGCCTAAACCCCAATGAATTTTATATAATGTTAGCAAAAGTTATTGTACTCACTTTCAACTACTCACAAGAAAATACTCGAGTCAATTACTCAGTCCAATTACACAGAAACTAAGTGCCAAGTTGGAACGCCATAATTAGCTGATTTTATTTGATTAAAATGTAATCTAATGTGTTAATTATTTTTTGCTCTCCTTTCTTGAAATTTATGCATGTACTGAACCATCATATCGACAGTTCCATTATTAGCTATATTCTTAGCTAAATTGTAATAATAATTAGCTTTTTCTGTATCAAATAATGTTACATCATAAAAATTTCCAAGATTTAGATAAGCATCTACATACTTTGAATTGTATTTTATTGCCGTTTCTAAATGATAAATGACTTTATCATTTTGCTTTTCATTTCGGTAAATATTTGCAATATTATTGTGTGCTTTAGGGTCGGTTGGGTCAATTTTTAAGATTTTTAAATACTGTTTCTTTGATTTATTTAGTTTATTCTTTTTCTTGTAAATAATTGCTAGATTGATTCTTGCAACGCTTAAATTGCTATTTAATTCAATTGCTTTCTTGTAACATTCAGCGGCTTTATCTAATTTATTAAAATGATTATCTAAAAGAAATCCGTAATCATTCCATACTGCCGAATTGTTACTATCCATTTTAATCGATTTTTGATATAAGTTCCTTGCTTCTTCTTGAAAACCTTGCTCTGACTTTAATTTTGCTTTTACAAAAATTGCATACGGACTAGTACCGTATTTATTAATATGGTTTGCAAGTGTTGCTTCTTTGATAACAAGATTTTTAATTTGAGAAATCATAAATAAATCAAGGAGGTAGGTTATATCCTCAAATCCTAAATAATCTAAAATTGATTGATAATTTTCAGCCTGAAGTTCATTTAATGTCAATGACTTCATATCCCCAATGTTTTTTAAAAAAGCATCAACAGAATTATAAATTATTTCAATCCTCTTCAAGTCATCGTAAGATTCAATTGAACTCGTAACATCTATACCCTTAAGTTGATTTTCCAAAGAGTTTTTTTCTTCTTGCCAGTATTTAATGTATTTGATTCTATCTGCAGTTTTGAAAATTTTTGGGTTGTTTATTAAAATTGGTAAGATTTTTTCTTTGTGATTTTGCTCTTTTAGAATTTCAATAGCTTCACTCATACAATTTACAGACTTTAAGTAATCATCGCTAATTAAAAGGATTGCGAAATCTGAATTTCTAATATCCTTAATGAAATTTGATATACTATCTTTAAATTTTATGTTATTAGTATCCTTAATTAAGGGAATCCCAATTCTGTTAAAATCTTCTTCAATGGTTGAAGATTCTTCTTTATTTTGCCATGAATAGGAAAGAAATATTTTTGGAGTTTCATCTTTAGGCATGGTAGTAGTGGTTTTACTTCGAGAGAGTTATGTGTTAGTATGTTTAGCAATGTAAATGTATTAATATTCTTTCAAAGAAATTAGCACACCTGTAGATACAAAACGTATTCTTTTATTTTTTAGAATGTTCGTTAAGATACATAGTTTACAAAGTTAAAGATACAATTTGCGGTTTACTAATGAGCAAAAACGCTTGGCGTTTTTTTAAATTTCACTTTTTAGAAAAAATCGCCAAAGCGATTTTGTGGGATTTCAGATAACCACAAACCTCTCGTAACCCGCTGCCGCCCTATGATTTTTATATGATGTTATGCCTTCGTGTTTTCATTTTCAATTTTATTCTTAAGGTCAAATAATCGCTGTCTTACATTATTCTGCAAGTTGTTTTTTATAATTTTCGTCAATAAGTTGAAAGGAAATCTTAGAGAAAATGAATATAGAAAGACAACTTCTGTCTTGTCGTTTGACACTTCCTTAAACGTCCAAGAACCTAAAAATGAATTAAATATAAATGGCCCTTGTGTCATTTTAATTGCTGTAACCTTTGGTCTGTTGTAAGTAACGTATTCTGTCACCATTCCGATTCCATTTTTAGCTACACAATATGCCTTAACACCTTTTTGAGCGGTCGTTGCACCATCAATCAAATCTGCTTTTCTTAAAAATGTGTCCCATTTTAATCGCTTATTATAGTCTTGTGTAAAATCAAAAACGTGTTCTTGTGTTTCGTTAATCAAAATTGTCTCTGAAAATTTTATCGATTTCATTTATTCAGAGTTTTTTTTAATTGAAGTCAATAAATAGCGTTGAAACGCATTTAAAATTATTCTCGCGGGAATGTTGAATAGGAAGTATAGCCGTTTATCTATAGTATAAGTTGTTGTCAGTTTTAAAGTTGTCCTTTGTCCAATTGTCGTTAGATAATAGGCACCTGTTGGAATTTGAAAAACACCTTCCGAAAGGTCGAAAAAGTAGCCAACTCTAAAACCCTTTTCAGGATTAAATGAAAATGAATATTCAGTTAATGGTTTCCATGCCAAAATTTCTTGCATAAATTTTTTTCCGTTGTCAAAATAAGCAATCCGTTTTCCGCCTTGTCCTTCTGAAATGATTTCTGCTTTTAATGGTTTTGGTATGTCAAGAAGTTTGAAAATAGTTGGGTCAGAAAACTGCTCAATCTTCACATTCGTAATGTTTTCCCAAATAGTTTCTGGGCGTCCGATAATTTCAATTGTCGAACCAAGTGTTTTTACGATATGTTTTCTTTTAATTCTCAATTTTCTGTTTGGTTACAATCTTTCTTTCATAGGGCATAACGCCTATATAAGAATTGTAGGGCGATAAGTAAAGATACAATTTGTGGTTTATTAATGAGCAAAAATGCTTTGCGTTCTTTAAATTTTCTCTTTTTAGAAAAATTCGCCCGCGAATTTTACGGAGTATCAAAGAGTAAAAAAACTTTCTTAACCTACTGACTCACTATGCACTATATTTTATGTTGTGCTGCGTTTTTTTTCGTTTGTTCTAACTTTTGAATATAAAAATTCTCTAACCATTCAGCTTGTTTGATAAAATGATTTGCTTTTATTTCCTCTTCTTTAATTATTTGGCTTAACCTTTCTCTTTTTTCTTCAGAGTAATATTTTTTTAATAAATAAGTTATTTTTTCATCATTTAAATAATCTTGGCTCTAGTTTAGCACTGCGTTGATAATAGTGTTTTATAGTTTGGTTGGATTTGAACAAAGCGCTCCAGAGCTCCCGCAACAACTATCTGCTTTGCGAAAGCAAGGGTAATATCCTTGTTTGATTTTATTTTTTCTTTTATAATATGCCAATTTAGGTATTGTTGCAGGTATTTAGTAGACACGCCCCAGAATGTATTTCCAATCCACTTCTTTATTTTATTGTGCGTTGAGTTTACATGCTGTACATGAAACGCTCCTTTTACTCTTCTCCCCTGGAAACATTTACCGGATGAAACTCAATTTTGGTGTCTTTAGCGAAGCCTTTATAACTGTGGTGAGAATCACTACACAAAATTGTGCTCCCTTTTTTTATGCGATTGCCAATAGCATTTTTAATATCAATCTTTCTAATCCGTCCAAGTGTAGCTACACTCAGATTTAGCATTGACTTTCTGTCTTGAGTCACGATGACCGCAACCTGATCATTGCTTACACCCCTTTTGCTTGACTTACCGCCTCTTTTCCTTGGTTCTCGATTTTTAACCTTCATCCCTTTTTCAGATTTGAGGAAAAAGGTCTCATCACTTTCTGTGATACCAATGAAGGGCTCTCCGTCATCTGCGTCAACTGAAGACAATATCTTGTGGCGCCAATCAAAGGCTGTTTTCTTATTAATACCCAAAATCGAAACAATTTTGTCAAGACTTTTTTCTTCAACCATTAGTTTAAGATAATCAACAATCTTGTCTTTTCTTTGCAGCCCTGCCATCCAAGTACCTGTATACTCCGTAAAACTTCTTTGGCAAGACTTGCATTTGTAGCGCTGTGCTCCTTTGTCAATCCCAAAACGAACATACTTAGAATGAGAACAATGAGGACAGGCTCCGAGTTTGTTATTAAACTCATGCTGACGTGAAACAATCGCAGACAGGTTAATCTCTTTAGTTGAATCTTCAATCTCCTTCAACAAACGCTCACGTTGTTTAATTGGCAGAGAGAGTATTTGGTCTTTAAGCTTTTCTGTTTTCATACACACAATATACAAATAATAGCTGAATTAAACTAGAGCCATAATCTTTAATGAAGTTTCTGTTTGATATTAAGTCTAGATCTTTTTTAAATAATTCTTCAATCTTATTAAATGCCTCTTTTTTCTTTTTTAAGCAATACAAGCAACGAAATGTATATTGTTCAATAAAGTTGACATCATTTTTATAATTTTCTTTATTCCTTTTTAGAATTTTTAAAACTTTGTTGTATTTGTGTTGGCTAAATAGGAACTGAACCTTGAAAAGAAAAATTTCTCTGTTTTCAAATTTATTTTTGAACATCAGCTTTTGTACCTCACAAAATAAAATATAAATATCCCATAAGTTATTGCGCATGTAATTTAGACTTGGATTTACTGGTTGTAGCCGCACTCCATTTATATCAGTAAAAGCACTTTTATTATAATTTTCAAGTCCATATGTGCTAAGCTTGGTTCTAATATTTTCAAAAAGTAAAATCTCGCTTGATTTTAAAAAAATGCTGAAGTCAAATAACCTATCAATAAGTTTATTGATTTTACGTTCTGAATCGTAAATATTTTTACCAATTGGGAACAGTTTTCCTATTAATTCTGGGTAGTATATATAGCTTTCATTAAGGCACTTGTTTTGCAGACCTAACCTTATCTCTTCTTTTGTTAGAGTATTAGTTTTGATTTTTTTTTGATAATAAGAAGGTGAATGATTGCTGTGTTTAAAAATACCGTCAATTAGATGGAATAACTTCATATAAATCTGATAAAAATCAAAGTCTATTTTATTTCTTACTTGATTCTCTCTTTTCTTCTCTGGTAAGTAAGAAAAGGCCATCCAAAAAATAAAAGCAGCAATCAATGAAATAATTATTGGATATATATATTCTTGATAAAAATCAGATTTTGGATTTGAAATTGTATAGTCAAGTTCTTCAATCTTAACTTTTTGTTCGTTGATATTATTTTCTAGTTTCTCAACATGTTTACTTGTCAAATAAGTAACACTATCAATTTTTATTATAGATTTTTTTGCCGAAGAAGACAATAGAATTATAGAGTCAAGTTTATCAATAACTTGATTGGCATTCTTTTGCTGCATATTATTTCCATGAACTATTGTTGCAGTGAATATAAAAAGGGCTAATATTTTAATTTTTAATTTCACTAGTCTATCATATTTATGCATGTTCGTTAAGATACATAGTTTACAAAGTTAAAGATACAATTTGCTCCCGAAACTTCGGGATTATTAAAGAGCAAAAACGCTTTGCGTTTTTTTAATTTTCCCTTTTCAGAAAAAATCGTCAAAGCGATTTTGTGGAGTTTCAGATAACCATTAAAGCATCGTAACTTACTTACGCCCAATGAGTTTTTATATATTGTTAGCAAAAGTTTTTGTTCTCAGAGTCAACTACTCACAAGAAAATACTCAAGTCAAATACTCAGTCAATTTACATAGAAACTAAGCATCAAATTGGAAATCAAATGTTTGCGATTTTGTTTGTTCAAAATCTAAACTGATGAAGTTAATGAAGTCCGCAAATAGATTAATCAGTGAGACCAATAATGCAAAGTTACAATGTTGAAATTTTTAAAAAACTAAACCTTATATTTTTATCACTTTTTCTACAATTAAGTACCTTGAAACTTTTATAGAATCTTCTGTCAATACCTTGCAGAAAACTGCGAATTTATCACCATCTTTAATTTTTGATAAAAAACTTGTTTCTAGGTTCTCACCTAGTTGAAGCCAATATTCTTTGCCGTCATAATTAATGGATATTTCAGTAGAAGATCCTGTCCAATCGTAATCATTTTTATAACCACAATTTTTAATTAATTGATTTAAATTGTTTGCTCGCATTGGAACCACTCTTTGAATTTTTGAAATTTCTACTTTATTCAGTTTTATGAAGTGTGTTGTGCAATAATCTTTAACATTTCTATTTTCAATTGAATCCAATTCAAAAGATAAATTTGACTCTTTATATGTCTTAGTCTGAGAGAAAGACTTTACAGTAAGAATAAAGAGAATTGAAACAATTATTATTCTCATAATAGAATTTTTGCTAACAAGTGCATATGACGCACTCAGTGCGTCATATCCATATATAATTTATTCCAAATTTAATAAATCAATTGGACTTTTTGTTTTATGAATATGATTTGTTGCCATATGAGTATAAATTTCTGTCGGTTGAGGAAATGCTTATTAACCTGAGTTCGATTATTATTTAGGAATTCATATTTTTTTGAATTTTAATATATAAACTAATTATTACTGCTACACTCCCCCTTTTGAAAAGTCATTACGAACGAAATAAATGAGTAATTATAATTTAAAAAAATGGTTATAAAGTGCTTCCCACCTTCGCTTTGCTCCGGACGGACAAGCATTACGTTTTAGGCATTACTTCAATGAAAGTCATTAAATTACTCCATTCGCAAAGACGGTTTTCTGAGGATTAGAAGATGTTTCTAAACAAAAAAAGGGCTCATTCCCCCCAAGAAACTTGGGGGGAATGAGCCCTTTTTTTTGATAAAATAATTGGTTATGTTACTCTACAGTAAAAGTTCCCGCAGGTACTTTTTCATTCACAGTTAACTTGGTGGTTTTCATATCCAAAGTTTGTGGTCCTATTTCTTGTTTAATAACATAAGGAAATTTGATTCCATTCACTTCTTTATAATCACTCAAAGTTTTAACCTGCATAATTGATCCTTGAGGTGTTTCTTGCAACATTTCAGATTTTACCAATAAGTAATCTTCTGTATTGTAATAATTGGTTTGCTTATCGCCAAAAGGATCAGTAATTTCTACAACATAAGTTTCTTTACCATTCACTTTATCAACTCCTTTCAATAGTAATGAATAGTTTTCTTTATTGTAGCTCAACTCAGGAAAAATTTGTGCTTCTTGCTCTAATTTCGCTAAATCTTCGCCTGTAATTTCTCTTGAACCTTGCATACTGCTTTCTTTAGCTGTCTTACCATCATAGACTTGTTTTTGCAGCATCATCTCTCCCATCATCATTTTCATCATGTACTTATTAGGAGCTTCAGCAGCTACTTCTAAATCAATAGATCGACCCATCATTTCAGCACTCATAGTTGTTTGAAAAGATTTTACTTTCATCAACATTTCTTTTCCACCAATTGCCTTTATATATCCATCTATTACTTGCATGGCATCCATTCCAGCAGGTGCAGCTTTTAAAGTTTCCACTGCTACATTTCCTTGAAAGTCTAAGAAAGTAATTTGTCCTGTAGGACTAAGCTTTTTGATGTTATCAGCAATTTCATCCTTATTACCAACTACCAAAACGTAAGATTGAAGCGGAGTAATGTATTTTCTAGCCATTTCCTTAATGGTATTAGAATCTACAGCTGCTACATTCTTTAAATAATTTTTGTAATAATCAGCAGGTAAATCATATAATTGCTTGTTGATTTCAAAACGAGCAATCGTCTGAGGATTTTCTAAACCAATGGCAAAATTTCCGGTAATGTAATTTTTGATACCTTGCAATTCATCAGCTGTAACACCTTCTGGCATTTTCATCATCTCTTTAATTGTTTCAGTCAATGCACTATCTGTTACTGCATTTCTAACTTTAGCCGTTGCATTAAAAGAACCTACATACTCATCATCATTTAAACTACTTCTTGCACCATAAGTATAAGAATTAGCTTCTCTTAAATTTAGATTTAATCTAGAAGTAAATCCGCCACCAAATAAGGTATTCATCACTGAAGATGGAATTTTATCTGCATCAGATGGTTTTAAATTAACAGGATAACAAACTGAAATAACAGATTGAACTGCACCTGGCTTGTTTACAAATACTACTTCATAAGATTTTGGTTTTTCAGGAGTTGGATAAGAAAAAGTAGGAATTGTACCCTTTTTCCAAGCTGAAAAGGCTTTGGTTACTTCTTTTTTAACTGTTTTAAACTCAACATCACCCACAATTGCCATGTACCCAATGTTTGGTCTGAAAAAAGTAGTATAATAGTTTTGAGCATCTTCTAAAGTTATATTATTAATGCTCTCTTCAGTTGTTAATTCACCATAAGGATGTTCTTTTCCAAACATCAAAACTTTTCTTACATTTCTCGCAATTGCATCTGGATCATCTTTTTCAGAAGTTACATTGGAAATGTATTGCTTCTTTAATTTGTCCATTTCTTCTTGCTTAAAATTAGCATTCATAGCTACATCAGCAAGCATTGCAATCAATTTATCTTGATATTTACTTAAACCAGCTGCATATAATGAACTAGCTGATGTATAAAAGTCAGCTCCTATAAAATCGATAGCTTTATTAAATTCATCTTTTGAAAGCGATTTTGTTCCGGTAGCCAATAAATCTCCGGCCATATCGGTATATCCCTTTTTGTCGCCCTCGGTAAATGGCGGCACATCTAAGGTTAATGAAATAGCAACTCTTGGCAATTTGTGATTTTCAACAACGAATACTTTTAATCCATTGTCTAAGGTGAACGATTGAGATTCACCTATTTTAATTTCAGGTGCAGGACCTGCTTCAGGTCGCTTACTTCTATCTAATTGTGCAAATACAGGCACTGATAGCAAAGCTATAAGCGATAATATTGTGATTTTTTTCATTTGTATCATTTTAAAATATATTTAAACTTCCTTCTGTTTAAAGAAGTAGAATGATTTTTATTGAGCATTTTGAGATTTTGGAAGATAATAAAGTACTACTCTATTTTCAGGAATAAAATACTTTTTAGCTACTCTTTGAATGTCTTCCTTCGTTACTTTCATATAACGATCTATTTCAGTATTTACCAAATTAGCATCACCAAAATAAACATGGTAATTAGCCAAACTTTCTGCTAATCCTGCCACTCTGCCATTTGCTGCAATAAAATCTGAAGCCGTTTGATTTTTTAGTTTAGTCAATTCTTCATCCGAAATTAATTCATTTCCAACCTTAGCAACTTCCTCATTAATAGATTTCTCTAATTGTTCAGGACTAGTTCCTACATTGGCAATACCAAACATTAAAGCTAAACCCGGATCTTCAGAAGGAATTAAAAATGAACCAACAAATACAGCTTCTTCTTTTTTATCTTTTACATTTTTTTGCAATCTACTGCTTTCACCTTGAGACAAAAGAGTATTCAACATACTCGCAGCATAATAATCTTCAGTACCTTGCGCAGGAATATGATATCCTTGAACAACAGCTGGCAATTGAATATTATCGTAAACTGTATCCCTTACTTCTTTTGTTTTTTTAGGCTCTACAATAGTTGGACGTGGTATTTCCTTTGTTCCCTTTGGGATAGTTGAAAAATAGGTATCAATCATCTTTTTAGTTTCAGCTACATCAATATCACCAGCGATAGATAAGGTAGCATTATTAGGAACATAAAAAGTTTTATAAAAATCAATAAACTCAGATAATTTTGCTTTATTGATATATTCAGGAGATCCACCAGGAGTCCATCTGTATGGATGATCAACATAAGCATGAGCATACATTTCATTTAAAATACTTCCGTAAGGTGTATTCTCATTTCTTTGCTTTAATTCTTCCTTCACAACACCTCTTTGTGTTTCAACACCTTCAGGATCAATTTTAGCATGTAGCATTCTTTCTGACTCTAACCACAACCCTAATTCTAATTGATTGGATGGTAATATCTCAAAATAAAAAGTTCGGTCAAATGACGTATTCGCATTTAATGTTCCACCGTTGTTCTGAACTAATTTAAAGTATTCTCCTCTCTCGATATTTTCAGAACCTTCAAACAATAAGTGTTCAAAAAAGTGAGCAAATCCTGTACGAGATGGATCCTCATTTTTAGAGCCTACATGATATAGAACTGTTACAGCCACAATTGGAGTGGAATGATCTTCTTGTAAGATTACGTGTAAACCATTGGGCAAATCGTACTCTACAAATTCAATTTTGTTATCTTTGCCCTTTGAAAAAGCCGTAAATGATAGGCTAAGCGCAAGAGCAGCAATGAAATATTTCTTCATTTGTAATTTTTTAAAAATTAAGTTACGAAGGTAGGAAATTGTAAATACTTTTCCTAAAAGTTTACAGCAGTGGTAGTATAATTTTATAAATGGAAACCCCACAAAATAAAACAAAATTAATTATGAATAAATTTATTTGTTTCGCCTTATTTATATGCTCTTATGGAGTCTTAAATGCTCAAGAACAGAGTAATTATGATAATATAGAACTAGAATCAAAATTAGACTATGAAAAAAGTAAAGATGAGCTTAAAAAAGCAGTCGATTTAGTTCTGAAATCAACTCCCTCCTCTTTTGAAGCGTATCAAGCATTTCAATTTGTTTTTAGATGGGCATCTGGTGCTGAAAAAACTTTTACTTTGGACGCATTTGGAGCTAAAGCTGAAATTGATAATCAAAGTATGGTCAATATCTATATGACTTCTATGGTAGATTATGTCATCTTTAAAGACGGTCAAGACAAAGACAATACTACTATTCAATTGTATGCTGCCCATCAAATAATAGACTACGCTAACAAGCATAAAGATGATGTAAAAATGAATACTTATCTCAAAAAAATGATAAAAGCAAAAGACAAAGATAAGCTGTTGGAATATATTGAATTAGAAACAGTAGAACAACTAGAAATAGAAGAATAATTATTCCATCACCTCTTTTATCAACTGATTGTTATAAAAATATCTTCTTTTGATTAAAGTGCCATCCCTTTCAAAAAAGCTCTTGGCATGATACAAGTTGCCTTTTATATAAAAGGATTGATTTTTTAATTCACCGCTTTCATAAAATTCTTTCACAGCACCATCTAAATCATCATTTTTAAAAGATGATTCTTTAATCAGTATCCCAGTTCTATTATAAAATTCTGCTTTGCCATCGTAGTAGTTATTCTTAAATCTTTTATGTTCTCTTTTAGTTCCGCTGCTATCATATTTGATTAATTCCCCTTCAAAAAAACCATACTTTAATTCCATTTCGTAAGATTTTTTACCATTTGGAAAATAAGCGATTATTTTACCACTTTCTTCTTTTAAAGGAATATTCTTTAACGTTATATTATCCTCTTCTAAGTAAGAGTAGGATTCTAACATTCCTTCATTGTATTTTCTAATTATCTGTAATTGACCATAATCATCATAATAGAAGCAATCTCCATGTCTATTTCCTTCCTCATAATTTAATTTAGAAGCTATCTCCCCATTATTATGATAACTGATCCACTGCCCATCATATTCATCCATTAAATAATTTAATTCATCTTTCAATTGACCATTTTTATAATACGCTTTCCATTTTCCTTCCTTTGCATCTAATAAATAGTTTCCTTCGGTATCAACTTTTCCATTTTCATAATAATAGATCCACTTCCCTTCTTGATTCCCATTTAAATATTGTCCTTGCACCATTAAGTTTCCTAATCCATCAAATTCTTTAAAATCTCCTTCTAACAATGCTGAAGAATAAGAAAATTGCTTGTAAACATTTCCATTCAAATGTTTTAATTCAATCGTAGCTTTTCCATTATCTAAATTAAAATATCCATTTACTTGACCTAAAGTATCATAAGTATAAATATTTTCTAATTCATTAAAATCATAACAGTATTTATACTCTAATCTTCCTTTTTCATCATAATAGTTATTACACCCATTTACTTTACCATTCTGATAATATGTTTTTTGACTCAGCAAACCATCTCTGTAATAACTTTCCCACCAACTTGTTCTTACATCATTATCATAATAACCTTGCTGAAACAATTGCCCATTTCTATAATAAGATGAATGATATCCTTGCTTTTTACCCTTTACATAAAAATACTTATCATCAATGGTACCATTCTTAAAATAATTTCGATCGAAGCCCTCTAAACTATCATTTTCAAAAGGTTCTTCAGACTTTAATTGTCCATTGAGGTGATAATATTTCCAAATTCCTTCATTCTTTCCATCTTTAATAGTTCCTTCTGTCTTAATACGCTCATATTCATTATTAAATTTGAATTTAAACTCATTTCTACCAATATTAAACTTGGACGCTTCCTTCCCATTTTTTTTATAATTGGTCATACTCACATAATTGCCATTTGCATATTGAGTAGCGTTTATCTTTGTTCCATATCTATCATAATTATATACAAATCCATCCAATTTATCGTCTTTGTATTTACCTTCTTCTTGTATTTGTCCATCAGTATATAAGTCTTTGTACTCACCTTGTTTTTCATCGTTTACAAAATTTCTAATCGATGCTAATTGCCCATTTCTATAAAAGTATTCAAATTGTCCATCTTTCTTTCCATTAATATAATTTCCGTGAGCATATAGCTGTCCATTTGTATAATACGTTTCTGATATTCCATCTCTTTCATCATTTTTCATTGGAATAATTTCGTCCTTTGTACCATTGCTAAAGTATTTATAGACAACACCGTTCAATGAATCATTTTTATAAGGTAAAATGTATTTAACCCTTTCATTATCATAATACATTTTACTAGTATCTTGCTTTTGACCTTTCCTATAAATTCCTTCTTCAATTAATACTCCATATTTGTTGTAAATTTCATACCTACTATCAATAGTATCATTGGTGTATGCAAATGTTTTTTTTACTTGTCCATTAGGGAAATAAGCGGTGTAATTTCCATCTGCTATTCCCTTTATATAATTTACTTTTTCAGTTATATTTCCTTCGTTATCATACCATACCCAAAGGCTATCTTTTTCATCACTTTTAAAATTTCCTTTACTTTTTAAATCACTACTGAAATAAAAATACTCCCAATATCCTTGTTTCTTCTCTTCAAATCCACTTACGTTTCCAATTGCACCTATTCTATTATTATTTTGCATCCAAATGGTTACATCTTGTAAACTACTGTCCCATACCATTTTTTTTGATTGTAGCTTTACTAATTCTTCTTTCGTGTCCTTTATGAAATTTTGCAAATCAAATTTTTGTACCGCACTTCTATATTTACCGCTTGGGTAAGCAGAATAGATATAAGCAGTAAATTGATCAAAGTATCCCTTTTCATAAATTCTTTTATAAAAATGGATATAATATTTATCCCAAAAATTAAGACTATCAGACACCAACTTTATTTCATTGAATAACATATAATTTTGGTAGGTCACTTTATTTCTAAACTTCACTTTCTTTTTTAAATCCTTGCTCCAATCATTTACTTCTTTCATTTTGGCATCCGTTGTAGTAAATTGGTTTTCTCTAGCATAAGTATTTAATTCAATTTTTTCAGATTCCAAAGCTTTGGAATTCAGATCGCCAATAGCTATTTTTTCTAGGTTAGAGAAAACAAATGTGGCTCCATTATTCAATAATAATGCTTTATCAAAACATAAAAATGCTAAAGATGGCTCATTGGCTTTTTCTAACAAAACACCCAATCTATAAGTAGAATTAAAATGATATGGATTTAAAGTAATAGCTTCCATATAATCATCAAAAGCTTTTTGGTAATTTTTCATTGCTTCATAAACCACTGCTCTATTATAAAACAAATTGTAATTGTATGGAAATTTGCCAATTGCTTCGTTATAAACCTCAATAGATTCAGATTCCTTATTTATTTCATCGAGTGCAGTTCCTTTAAGATTGTAAAAATCTGCATCATATTCAGATTTAGCAGTTGCCATTGCAAAATCTATCAATTCTATTGATTTGATATATTGTTCATCAGCATTATACGATAAAGCCAATTCGTATTGTGCTAAGATATAATTCGTATCGTTTTCAGGTATTTTTAAATAATACTCAATTGCCTTTTCATAATTTCCCATATCGTGAAAGTCGATGCCTTCGGAAATTATTTCCTCACTATCAATCAACTCTATTTTAGATTGAGAAAAAAGTGGAAATACCAGAAAAATATAAGAAATAATAAGTGAAACTTTTAAAAATTTAAGATGAAATAGATGCATATTTTGTATAGATAATTAATTTTAAAAAATACTTTTTTTTTAGCTTGACTATAATGCTTTATTCGTTTTGGGTTATCTTTTTTATAAAATACGAATAGATTAATGCAAAAGTTCCCAATACCAATAAAACCCAAAATTCAAAAAATCGAAATAATAAAGTACTCACAGCAGCTTCTAAAGTAGTGTAGCCATATTGGCTCAATATATAAGTCATTGCTACCTCTATTGCTCCCATTCCTCTTAAAAACGGACTAGCCAATAATAAGATAATCATAGCAATATAGGCTAATAAACATGCTACAATATTTGGCTCTAAACCAATCGCATAAAAAGCAATATATAAATGAATCACACCGATCAACTCCACAAAAATAGAGGCTATCAGCGCGTATGAAAGTTGCTTTAAATCTAAATGTGCTAGATCTATATCCTTAACAAATTGTTCAACTTTACTACTTTTTGTAACTAAATATTTATAAATTTTATTTTGTTTGAGAATAGAATAAAAAACCATTCCAATTAAAAAAATCAAAATAATTAATGCCAATAAGCCCCAAAGTATTCGCTGATCCAATTGTCCATTAAAAAACATATAAAGCATAAATGGAACACCTACCACCACTACAGAAACTAAACCAATAGTAGCATATAAATAGGAACCCATATAAATTTGAGCTTTGTTTGCTCCTTCCTTTATTAGTTTAAAATTAAAAAAAGAAAGGGAAGTAAATCCTCCTGCTGGAAGCAACACACTGACTAAATTTCGTTTTAAAAAAAGACCAATAAAGTTTTGAAATCGAATAGGTTGATGAATCGCCTTAAAACTGAAAAAGTAGATGCTAGCATGTGCTAATATTAAAAACATCGTAAAAATCAATCCAATGATAATCCAAATCCAATTTGCATTTTGGAGATGTTTAAAAATATCTTTGACTTCCAAATGTTGCTCACGAACAAAAACTACTGCAAAAACGAGCATAGTTATAGCTACCAAAATTTGAATAAAGACCTTTTTATTTTTCATTGTTGGCAAAAATAGAAGTTTTTAGTTTGCTTGGGGGTCCTATTTTATTTTTAAGATGATTTTCCATAAAAAAGATTAAACCTTTTATCTTTTTAAATGTCTATATTTTCTTCTCTAATAAATGAATAATTTTGCCCCATGATTTCTAGAAAAATACTTATTACAATCCTCTTTATATTTATTACTATTTCCATTGTCTCTGCACAAAACAATACAATTAACAAACACAAATTAAGTTTAAAAGTAGTTGATGCAGATAGCAAACAACCCATGCCCTACGCTACGGTGTCAATTTTCACTTCAACTGATTCAAAATTAGTTGATGGTGGAGTAACAGACGATAAAGGCGAGTTGAAAATGGAATTAAATGAAGGTATTTACAATATCCAAATTTCATTTATCGGCTATTTAAAAAATGATATCCCATCTGTAAATCTTACCAATTCAAATATTAATTTGGGTGTAATCAACTTGCAAGCAGATAATAAAACTTTGGAGGAAGTAAATATTGTTGCTCAAAAAAGTCAGATGGAATTTAAGTTGGATAAAAAAGTGTTTAATGTGGGCAGCGATGCTACTATGAAAGGTGCCAATGCTTCTGAACTGTTAGACAACGTTCCTTCTGTAGCAGTAGATGTGGAAGGAAATGTAAGTTTGAGAGGCAGTCAAAACGTAAGAATTTTAATTAATGGAAAACCTTCGGGATTGGTAGGAACCAACACCCAAGATGCCTTGCGCCAGTTGCAAGGAAGTTTGATTGACCGCATTGAAGTTATTACTAATCCTTCATCTAAATATGATGCTGAAGGTGAAGCCGGAATTATCAATATTATCTTGAAAGAAGAAAAAAAATCAGGAATAAATGGCTCAGTAGAATTAAAAACTGGTTATCCACAAAATCATGGGGTTTCTTTAAATTTAAATATGCGGAAGGAGCATTTTAATGTATTTTTAAATTATGGTATAGGCTATCGAGAATCAATTGGGAAAGGAAAATCATCCCAAAGATTTAATTTGAGTGATACCTCCTATTCCACTGAAATTGATAGAAGATATGACAGAGCAGGACTCTCTCAAAATGTAATGCTGGGAACTGATATTTATTTAAATGATAAAAACACTTTAACTATTTCAGGTCTTTACCGGTTTTCAGATGAAAATAATGACAGTAAAATTGAATACAAAGATTATAATGTCTTAAATGATTTGAGTAAATTTTCTATTCGAAAAAATAAAGAAGAAGAAAATGATATCAATAAAGAACTCACCATTAGCTATAAAAAAACATTTGATAAAAAAGGAAAAGAATGGACAACTGATTTAAAATACAATGATGGTCTTGATAATGAAAAAGCAAATATTAACGAGTATGTAGTTCAAGGAATTGGGTTTGGAGAGAATGATTTGATTCAAAAAAGTAAAAATAACGAATTAGCAAATAATTTAATTCTTCAAACTGATTTCGTGCTTCCTTTAGCTAATAAAATGAAGATTGAAAGTGGTTTAAAAACAAGTATTAGAAATATAGATAATGATTATAACGTTTCTGAAAAGGATAGCTTAGGTGAATTTTATACTTTAAGTACCTTTTCCAATCGTTTTAAATATGATGAGGATGTATTTGCTGCTTACGCAATCTTTAGTAAGCAGTATGAAAAGCTTAGTTATCAGTTAGGCATGAGAATGGAACATTCTGAAATTAGAACAGAATTAATTACCACTAATCTTAAAAATAAGAAAGTATATACTAATTTCTTTCCCTCTGCTTCATTTACCTTTAAATTGGAAAATGATAATTCATTGCAGTGGAGTTACAGCCGACGTATTAGCCGACCAAACTTTTGGTATTTAAATCCATTTTACTCTTTTGCAGATTCAAGAAATATTAGAACAGGAAATCCCAATTTAAATCCTGAATACACCAATAGTTTTGAAGTAGGTTATTTAAAGTATTGGAAAAAATCTAATTTTTATGTGGGCACTTATTACAAGCATTCTAATCAAGTATTTGATAGAATTAGTTTAGTTAACGATACTGGAGTAACGGTAAGTTTACCTGTTAATTTAGCTCAAAGTAATTCTTATGGTGTTGAAACTAACTTTTCAAAGGATTTGATGAAAAATTTAAAATTTACTGGTTCCGCTAACTTGTATTATTTTGAAAGTAATGGAGATTATGAAAACATAAATTACAGTGCTGAAACTTTCAATTGGAATGCTAGAATGAGCATAAAATATAGCCTTAATAAATTGACAGACTTTCAGTTGAATGGAATGTATCGATCACCTAATAAAAATACACAAGGTAAAAGTAAATCCATTACTACTTTAAACTTTGCAGCAAGCAGAGAGATTTTAAAAAATAAAGGAACACTGACTTTTGCTGTGCAAGATATATTTAATAGTCGAAAATGGCGCTCTATTACCGAAGGTGCTAATTTTTACAGTGAATCGGAATTTCAGTGGCGACCACGACAATTTACTTTAACTTTCAGTTACCGTTTTAATCAAGATAAAGAAAGAAAACGACCATCTCGAGAAGGTGGTGGAGATATGGATGAAGGTGGTCAATTTTAATTGAATTGTTTTTCAATCCTCCTACCGTAAATTTAGTAGAATCATAAGTATGGATAGTGAAAAAAGGAAAACCTTAACAATCAATACTTTCTAAATAATCTTGTAAAATTATGGCAGCACTAATTTTATCAAGATTACCTTTTTCTCGTCTTTGCTTTTTCTTCATTCCGCCAGTTATCATGGCTTGCATGGCCATTTTGGAAGTAAAACGCTCATCTTGTCTTTCAATTTTAATTTGAGGTAAATGATGCGCTATTTTCTTAATTAATTTTTGAATATCTGTTTCAATATCCGATAATTCATTGTTTAGTCGCAAAGGCAAACCAATAACAATTGTTTCCACTTCTTCTTTCGCACAATAATCTCTTAAGAAATCAACCAATTCTTTGTTTTCAATAGTGGTTAATGCGCTCGCAATTATCTTTAATTTATCAGTTATTGCCAAGCCTACTCTTTTGGCACCATAATCTATTGCTAATATTCTACTCAATAGCTTTTTATTTAATTATTTTGCAAAGATAGGGTTTATCTATATTCTATGCATCATGCCTCATTTTTTGGTAACTTTGTCAAATATTTTTACAGAAAATAATCCATGGAATTAAATACAATTAAAGAGGCGATAGAAGACATCAAAAAAGGCAAAATAATTATAGTTGTTGATGATGAAGATAGAGAAAATGAAGGCGATTTTATAGCTGCTGCAGAATCAGTTACACCTGAAATGATCAACTTCATGGCAACTCATGGGCGTGGATTAATTTGTGCTCCTTTAGTTGATGATAGATGTGATGAATTGGGTTTGAATTTAATGGTGAATAACAACACTGTATTGCATCATACTCAATTTACGGTATCAGTTGATTTAATAGGTCATGGATGTACTACAGGTATTTCAGTTCATGATAGAGCAAAAACCATTAAGGCATTAGTGGATGAAAATACGAAACCAGAAGATTTAGGCAGACCAGGACATATATTTCCTTTAAGAGCTAAAGCAGGTGGTGTTTTACGAAGAGCAGGACATACAGAAGCTTCAATAGATTTAGCTCGTTTAGCAGGCTACAAACCTGCAGGAATTTTAGTTGAAATTCTGAATGAAGACGGCAGTATGGCTCGTTTACCTGAGCTAAAAGTAATTGCCAAAAAATTTGATTTAAAATTGATTACGATTAAAGATTTAATCGCATATAGAATCAATAATGAAACGCTTATAGAGAAAATGGTAGAAGTGAAATTACCGACAGAATATGGTGATTTTAATTTGATCCATTATAAACAATTGACCAATGAGCAGGAACATTTAGCTTTAGTTAAAGGTAAATGGGAAAAAGATGAAGCGGTTTTAGTAAGAGTTCACTCTTCTTGTATTACTGGTGATATATTCGGTTCTTGCAGATGTGATTGTGGCCCACAACTTCAAAAATCAATGGAAATGATTGAAAAAGAAGGCAAAGGCGTAATCGTTTACATGAACCAAGAAGGAAGAGGCATTGGTTTATTGAACAAATTAAAAGCCTATAAACTTCAGGAAGAAGGTTATGACACGGTAGAGGCCAATATAAAATTAGGTTTTAAAATGGATGAGCGCGATTATGGCATAGGTGCTCAAATCTTACGTGATTTAGGCGTTTCAAAAATGAAATTAATGACCAATAATCCCCAAAAACGAACTGGATTAATCGGTTACGGTTTGGAAATAGTTGAAAATATAGATATTGAAATCGACTCAAACAAACACAATGAGCTTTATTTGAAGACAAAAAAGGAAAAAATGGGGCATCAATTGAACCTTAATGGGAAATAATATTTTATATCCTTTTTATCTTGAATCGAAAAAAAATAATTCATAAATTCTTATTAATTAGTAATGTGATTTTTATAATTGCATTGCTATTTTCTTATATATCTGCTCATTTCTCACCAATTACGCTTTGGCCTGCCGCTTTTTTTGGTTTAGCACTCCCCTTTCTATTTATTGTCAATCTATTTTATCTTCTTTTATGGCTTTTCTTAGGGCGTAAATTGTTTATGCTTTCTCTATTTGTTTTGATTTTAGGTTATAAAAGCATTCCTAAAATTATTCAATTTAATGTAAGTCAGGGTATTCCTGAGAATGCTTATAAAATAATGAGTTACAATGTGCGCTTATTTGACTTATATCAATGGCAAGAAAAGAAAACCACTCGAAGTGAAATTTTTAAGTTGATTAAAAGAGAAAAAGCAGACATTTTATGTTTGCAAGAATTCTATCATAGCGAAGACACCACCTATGAATTTAAAACTTTAGATAGTATCAGTAATTTTCAGAATGTTAATTACATACATGTAGAATACAATTTCAATAAAGGATTGAATTATTGGGGAATTGCTACCTTTAGTAAGTTTCCAATTGTTGGTAAAGGTAGAGTAGAATTTCCATCAACTGAGCACAATATTTGTATTTACACAGATATCCAATTAAAAGATGAAATTATAAGAGTTTATAATATGCATTTGGCTTCTATACAATTAGAGAAAGTAGATTATAAAACAGATCCAGATGCTGCTGTTGAATATTTTGGTCAAGAAAAGGAATTGTTGAATAAACTAAAATTGGCCTTTAATAAAAGAGCCTTGCAAGCTGAAGCTATAGCCCAAAGTATAGCAGAATCTCCCTATAGAGTTATGGTTGTAGGAGATTTAAACGACAGCCCTAATTCTTATGCTTACAGAACTTTATCAAAAGATATGAAAGATTCGTTTGTGCAAGCAGGCAGAGGTTTTGGACAAACTTATATCGGCAAGTTTCCTTCCTTTAGGATAGATTATATACTCCATTCTAAAACGATTAAATCTCATCGTTTTCAAACTTTAAAAGATGAATTGAGTGATCACCATCCTATTGTTAGTCAGTTTAGTATTGATTAAGTTGAAATTATTTTAATGTTGATTGCTTAATTATTTAAGCTTGTGAAATCTCCAAGGTTTCGTTTGTTATACTTTCTTTAACTTTTTACATTACAGCGGCAAACCAGTAAAACCTTGGAGGTTTATTTGGCATAAGTTTCATCAGTTTAACAATTTAAATGATAAATTTAACGAATACCATTCAACTGTTAAAGAATTTACATCAATCAGCCTTCAACGACTTATCTTCAAATATTTCTTGTGGTTTTTTCTTGTTTAAAAGATATCAATTATGCATCGTAAAGGTATTTCCAGATTATAATTATTTTTTTGAATTCTTATTTAAAATAAATTTTACACTGATTATAACGAAGCCCCCTGACCTTGAGGAATTTTCAATAATTTTGAAGTAAAACCTTAGTAAATTCGATTAGCTCCCAAGAATTGAGGAGATCCATCGAATGTCTTAGGTTATAGGAAAAAATTACTGAAAAATTTATCAAAGTCTTGAATTTTTGGTTCATTTTGGTTCAAGCCAAAAGAACATAAAAAATATTTTTAAGCATTGTAGAAATAAGGTAAAATCCTAATTCTGAAAAAAAATAAATAAAAAAAGAATTTACATCAATCCACTTTCAACGACTTATCTTCAAATATCTCTTGTGGTTGTATCTTTCTTTTATATGGCCTTAGAATTAATCGTACTCCTTTTTCAAAACTAAAGTAATTATAAATCCAATTAAAAAATGTAATCAGTTTATTTCTAAACCCTACCAAAGATATTAAATGAACAAACATCCAAACGAACCAAGCAAAAGTTCCTTGAAATTTAAACTTAGGTAAATCTACCACTGCCCTATTTCGGCCAATGGTAGCCATAGAACCTTTGTCGGTATATTCAAATTTTATTTTTTCTTTGCCCTTGTGTATATTTACCAAGTTTTTGGCCATCACTTCCGCTTGTTGATTGGCTACAGGAGCTACCATTGGATGTCCCTTTGGATACTTTTCTGTTTTCATAAAAGCAACATCTCCTAAAGCATATATATTAGATTGATTTTTAACCAAACTCGTTTCGTCCACTATCAATCTACCTCTCTCAACTACATCATCAGCTAATCCACTTATAATAGCTCCTTTTACACCGGCAGACCAAATCAATGTTTTGGTTCTAAAATCTTTACCATCTTTAATGGTGACTACATTGCCATCATAATCTTCTACAGGAGTATTTAACCAAACATTTACACCTAGTTTCTTTAGATATTCTTCCGCTTTTTTTGATGCTTGATTAGACATAGGTGGAAGAACTTTGTCAGCAGCTTCAACCAAATTGATTTTCATTTTACGTAAGTCTAAATCAGGGTAATCCAATGGTAAAACATGATTTTTTAGTTCTGCTAAAGCTCCTGCTAACTCCACTCCTGTTGGTCCTGCACCAACAATCACAAAATTCATATAAGCATTCTGTTCTTCTATATCATCCGTAAGTAAAGCACTTTCAAAGTTTTGCAAAATATAAGAACGAAGATCTAAAGCTTCTGTTACACTTTTCATGGTCATACATACGTCTTTCAGTTTATTCAACCCAAAGAAGTTAGTATCCGAGCCACTTGCAATCACTAAATAATCATAGGTAATTGAACCAATAGTAGTTTGTAAAGTATTTTTATCAGCATCTATTCGTTCTGCTTCTGTCCATCTAAAAAATAAATTGGGTCTATCTTCAAATAATTTTCTGATGGGATAAGCGATAGAATCAGGCTCTAAACCACCTGTTGCAACTTGATAAAGAAGTGGTTGAAAGGTATGGTAATTGTTTTTATCGATTAATATGACTTGAAAACCTTTACCTTTTAGTTTTTTTGCTAAGGTGATTCCTGCAAAACCACCTCCTATTATCACTACTCTTGGAATTTCTACATCAGGGATGTTCATAGCTCCTTATTTTGATTCAAAATTAGGCTAATTAATTGCTAATAAGGAATCATTTTTATAAATAATTTCTGTCTTATCTTGATTTGCCAAAAATAACATTGCTTTTGCGACTTGTTTAGCTTCTATGGCTTTATATTTTTTTAAAGATCCAATCATTAAAAAAGAAAATGCATTCATTAAAACCTTTCCGATTTTCTCTCCTACCCTAATCTCTTCTCTATCACCAAGCAATAATGAAGGTCTAACAATAATTAAATTTTTTAACTCTATCTTTTTTAATGCATCTTCCATTTGCCCTTTTATTTTACTATAAAAACTGGAACTATTCGGGTTTGCACCCATTGAGGAAATGACAATAAAGTTGTTGCTATTACTTTGAGAAGCGATTTTAGCAAATTCTAAAGGAATTCTATAATCTACAGCTTTAAAATTTTCTTTACTCCCAGCGCTTTTAATAGTAGTACCAATGCAGCAAAACACATCATTTGCTTGAATAAGTTTAATTTCACTCTGAATCTGTTTAAAATTTATAATTTTTTCCTCAATTTTAGGATGATCAATCTTGGAAGCACTTCTATTAATTAATATTATATGCTGATAACGATCATCGTGCATCAACATATTTACTAAATGTCCTCCTACCAAACCTGAACTTCCTAAAACCAATGCTGTCTTTAATTCCATGCTTTAAAATCTTACTTTTGTGAAAAATTGAATCTATGAATGTAGAGAAATATCATGCCAAAGCGGTAGAATTATTAAAAGAAGGAAATTATAAAGAAGCATTAGAAATACTCAATCAAGCTATTGGATTATTTGAAAACAATGCAGATTTAATTAGTGAGCGAGCTGTAGTTCATTTACATTTGGGCAATATGGCAGATTCATTGAGAGATATGGACACCGCTGTAGACTTAGAACCTCAAAAAAGCTATAGATATTCATCGAGAGCTTATGCGAAATCTTTTTTCGGTGAAAACATTTCAGCAATTGAAGATTACAAAAAAGCCGTAGAATTAGATCCTGAAGATGATATTGCGCACAACAATTTGGGATTGTTGGAAGAGAAATTAGGTTATATGAATCAAGCAGCTGAAAATTTTAAAAAAGCGGATGAATTAAATGGCAAACGATTGGGTAATGAACAAATCGGAGGAAGAAACCAAATCAATTCTGAAAATTTACAAAATAATAGTCCTAAAATAGAACCTAGAAATATTCAAAAAGAATTAGAAAATGAAGAAAAAGAAAAACCTAGCTATTTTCAGCAAGTTTTTTCCATATTTACTTCAAGCAAAGAAAGAAGTTCGTTTGTAGATTTTGTGAAATCCGGATTTAAAATAAAGGAGTAGAAAATCCGCAAAGTACCTCTCGGTACTTTTTAATACAGCCATTTTCGTTTAGTATTAAAACACTCGAGAACTTTTGTTTTAACTTCGATTTAGATAAATTATATTTTGAAATGATATAACTTCAACAATGAAAAAAAAGTATGTTCAGTATGGAGTAATTTCAATTGTAGCTTTTACGCCTTTAATAATGATATTTATTTATAAGCTTTATCATTATTATATTGAAAGTCAAATAAAAACAATTGACTTTCCTGCTATGGATTTAATCTTACTTCTTATTTTTCTATTTTGTTTTTTAAGTTTTTATAAAATGACCATTGAACTGAATTCTACAGCAATCAAATTCAAATTAGGAATTGGTATCATTCAAAAAAGTTATAATTATAATTCTTTAAAAGGTAGTAGAGCAGTTCGAAATTCGTTATTATCGGGAATTGGAGTAAGATATTTAGGAAATGGATGGCTTTATAATGTTCATGGATTAAGTGCAGTAGAATTAATATTTAAAAATAAATCTAATCCTGTAAGATTAGGAACCAATTTGGCTAACGAAATTAGTGAAGAAGTAAATAAAAGAATTTATTAATTATAAATTAGAAACTATGAAAAAGTTAAAAGTAATCGGAATTGCATTAATTGTTTCAGCTCAACTATCAGCGCAAGATGTAGATATTGATAACGTACCTATGGAAGTAATGGGAATGTTTAACCAATATTATGCCGAGGCTACTCACGTAACATTCGAAATGGAGAATGGAAATTATGAAGTAGATTTTAAAATGGAAGGAAAAGATTATACTTCTTTATTCACGACTAAAGGTGATTGGATAGAAACAAAATACGACATTATGGTTTCTGAATTGCCAAAATCTGTTAGTCAGTCGATTGAAAAGACTTACCCTGAATATAAAATAGATGATATTGAAAAAATAGAAACTCCAAATGATGGCAATAAATATAAAGTTGAAATAGAAAAAGGAGCAACTGAAATGCATCTTTTATTGAATGAAAAAGGAGAAATTTTGAAGAAAATGAATGATTAAACCTCATAATTTTAAACAGAGGCTTGTACCCAGGCAATTTGGGTGTAAGCCTTTTTTAATTGCTGAATTATTTCTACAATTCATATCAAATATCACATTAAAAAAAGACATAGAATATTCATTATTAAACATTTAAATTAAGGGTTGATTTTTGAATTAGCAGATCCTTTAAAAAAACAATATGAATATACTTACACCAAAATTCAAGATTAAAGATTCGTTTTCCTTATTGAAAGAAACGGCTATAAAATGGAATGCTGATAATCCCTTTCGATTAGGAGCTGTTGTAGCCTATTATGCTGTATTGGCATTGCCAGGCTTGATGGTTCTTTTAATTAATATAGTAGGCTTTATTTGGGGTAAAGAAATAGTTACAGGGCAATTGACGAATGAGATATCTTCAGCCATTGGAGCTGAAGCTGCCAAATCTATTCAAGAAATGGTAACTGAAACACAAGGTGGTAATAAAACCTTAATATCTTCTATTATTGGTATTGCTACATTGGTTTTTGGTGCTACAGGTGTTTTTTATCAATTGCAAATTTCACTAAATGAGATATTTGGAATTAAAATAGATCCAGATGCGAGTATGTGGAAGGTAGTAACAGATAGAGCTAGAGGTTTTGGGTTCATTTTAGTAATTGGCTTTTTATTACTGACTTCATTTATTGTTTCCGCAGGTATCAATATTTTAAGCGATTTTATTGTTAGAATGCTTCCAGATGTTCTGCTTTACTTAGCTTATTCGCTAAATTTTGTACTATCGCTATCGATTATAACTGTACTGTTTTCATTGATTTTCAAATACTTACCTGATATCCGTATCAATTGGAAAACCGTAATTCCAGGAGCTATTATCACTTCTATTTTATTTGTGATAGGTAAAGAATTATTGGGCGTATATTTTGGGAAAGCGAACCCTGCCTCTGCTTATGGAGCTGCAGGAAGTATTGTCTTAATCTTGTTGTGGGTTTCTTACTCTTGTTTGATTTTATTTTTTGGAGCTGAATTTACTTACGTTTATGCTAAAAAATATGGTTTAAAAGTTGAGCCAAATTCTAACGCTATTCATTATACCGAAAAAGAAGTTGTTCTTTCAAAAGGTTGTGATATTCCTGATGAAGATTGTGTGGATGAGGAGGAGACAGCCGAAAAGAAAGCGTAATATTCTTCTTATTTTTTTATATCTTGCCATAAATTAAGAAATATGAAAAGAATACCTCCTGCACGCTTTTTAGCGTCAATTTTATTAGCTTTCGGAATCACTTATTTGAATTTTGATGATATGACTTTCACCAGTAATATCAGACCTTACGGTATGATATTGATTGGTTTATTTGTTTTACTCTATTCTTTCAAAAGAAGCCAATAAAGTATTAATAGCAACGTTTCCCATTTTTTTTGTGTCTTAGTTGCAAATCCATTCTACTATGAAAAATTATATTGCAATCCTTTTTCTATTAAGTTCACTAATCAGTTATTCAGCTGTTGATACACTTAAGGTAAATTCTAAAATTACTGATGTAACCGTATTTTTTAGTGGAGCTCAAATTACAAGAGAAGTCAAACTCAATTTGAACAAAGGAAAACACATCCTATTTTTAGATAAACTCCCTCAAGAAGTAAATGCAGAGAGTATACAAGTAAAAGGTTTGAATGGACTTCAGATTCTTGCTGTAAAACATCAATATAACTTTCAAAGCAAGTCTAACAAATCAAAAGAAGAAAAAGAATTAGAAGCGAAAATTGATGCTTTAAAATTAGAATCAGATAAAATTAGCAGTACACTTCAAGTATATAATTTAGAAGCTAAATTATTGATGGACAATAGTTATTTATCTAAAGAAAAAGAAGGAAGTACGGTTGCAACAATTAGAGAAGCAGCAGATTTTTATAGAGTTAGACTGACAGAAATCAGTCAGAAAAAGATTGAGTTGATTGAGAAATCTAAAGTCATAAAAGAGAAAATGAAAGCTGTTTTTGCAGACATTAATAAAGTGCAATCCGAAAATTCAAAAACTTATTCTCAAATTTATATTTCTGTAGAATGCCAACAATTCACCAATAAATCTTTAACCCTTAATTATTTGGTCAATTCTGCTGCTTGGGAACCTACTTATGATTTTAGAGTTGAAGAAATAAACAAACCACTTAACTTGGTTTACAATGCTAAGGTTTACCAAAGCACTGGAGAAGATTGGAATGGAGTTAACATTACGTTATCATCCAACGATCCTAGTTTAAGTGGAACAAAACCAGAATTAATTAAATGGTATGTTGGTAGAGAAAATTCTTATAATCAAACAAGTACCCAAAAAGGAACTTCTGCCATAAGTGGAAATATTAAAGATGTAGCCAATGGTGAAGTTTTGCCGTTTGCTAATATTACTTTAACTCAAAATGGCACCCAAATTACAGGAACTTCAGCTGATTTTGATGGGAACTATACGATAAAACCTGTACCAGTTGGTAATTATACAATTGAAGTATCTTATGCTGGATATAAAACTTTAATTCAAAATAACATCAGATTAGAAGCCAATAAAGAACTTTATAAAAATTTTAGTTTATATCCAGGTGAAACTATTTCGGCAATTGAAATTTTTAGCTATAATAAACCATTAATTGAAATTGACAAAAATATGTCAGGTGGTACTATGCATAGTGAAGAGATTAAATCTATGGCAGTTCGATCAGCGAGAGGAATTAATGATGATGTTTATATTGACGGTGTTAGGCTTTCTAAAAGCAAACTATTACAAACGAAAGATTTAATCGCCAATTCTCTTTCTACTAATGTCAGTAATTTAGAATATAAAATTCTTATTCCATATACCATACAATCTGATGGAGAAGATAATACAATCAGAATTAAAGAAGTTGATTTAGGAGTTAATTATATTTATCAAACAGTTCCTAAAATAGAGCCTGATGCTTTTTTAACAGCTGAAATTACCGATTGGAGCAAATTGAACTTACTTTCAGGCAATACAAGCATCTATTATCAAGGAACTTTTGTTGCAGAATCTTATTTGGATGTCAATCAAACTAAAGACACATTAAATATTTCTTTAGGGAGAGATCAAAATGTAATTGTTAAAAGAGAGGGAAATAAAGAGATTTATGACAAACGTATTTTTGGAAGTAATGTAAAAGAAACCATTGGCTATAATATAAGTATTAGAAATACGAAGAAGCAAAATATAAAAATAATTGTTGAAGATCAATATCCGTTAAGCGACAGAAAATCTATTGAAGTAGAGTTGCTAGAGAAAAGTGGTGCAAAAGTAGAAGAAAAAGAAGGTAAATTGACTTGGACAATTGAATTGGCTCCTGAAGAGACTAAAAAATTAACATCTAGTTACTCCGTAAAATATCCTAATTAATAGATTCTTTTGACTTTTATTTATAAGATTGGATATTAAATTTCCAAATCAGTCAAAATATATCGAATTACTGAAAAAATAGCCCAGTTAAGCACTCCATTACTACAATTAATAGTAATTTAAACTTTTTAAAATTCCATTAATGAAAGTATTACCCCTGATTTTTGCATTATTTTTTTCCATGTCCTCCTACGCACAACTGAGTGACTATTTGAGTTCTGATAGACCTGGGCAGGCCAATAGTGCAAACACTTTAGGAAAAGGAGTTATTCAATTACAATCGGGATATAACTTTATAAACTCAAGAGTTCGGTTTAGGGAAAGGGTAATTAATACTAATAATTTCAATAATGTATTGAGAGTCGGTCTTGGTGAAAAAGTGGATGCTATACTTACGACCAACTATATTTTTGTAAAAAGTTTAGATAAGTTACCTTATCCTTCAGATATATCACTTCTTTATAACTACAATGCTCTTACCTATTTTTCTGTAGGAGGAAGATTTAATTTGATTAACAATATTAATGGTGCGAACCTCGGTTTGCAAGCTACAGTAAAATTGCCAATATTGACTAAAGGCTTTAATCCTGACTTTGCTGCCCCTAAATTTGAATTACTTTTTAATTTACCCATATACAAAAGGTTAGGAGTAGCTATTAACCTAGCAACAGAACATTTAGGGAATAATTTTAAAGATGTTTCTATAATTTATGAATTCGTTCATAGTTACGTATTTAATTTAAATTATTCTTACAATAATAAAATAGGAGTATATGCTGAAATATTTGGAAATATAAATTCCAAATATGCTGCTAATTCTATTATTTACGACGGAGGAATATATATAATTCCTCACCCTAATCTTCAATTTGATATATCTGTTATCTATTTTGAAGATGATAATAATATTGCTAAAGGTATTGATGTAGGAATTACTTATCGTTTATTAAGTTTGCGAAAAAATAACAATCCTATTTAAATAATGACTTTAAGAAGAAAATTATATCATATTGTTTTTGGGACTACCACTAAATTGGGTAAACGTTTCGATATATTACTCTTATGGATAATTCTATTTAGTGTATTTGTAGTAATGCTAGAAAGTATTCCTCAATTGAGCGCTAAATACTATGCTCAGTTTTTTACAATTGAATGGATATTAACCATCATATTTACAGTAGAATATCTACTTAGACTTTGGATAAGTCCCAAACCACTTAAATACGTTATTAGTTTTTGGGGAATTATTGATATGTTGTCGATCTTACCTACTTATTTGAGTTTCTTCTTAGTAGGATATCATTATTTAATTGTTGTTAGGATATTTCGATTATTAAGAATATTTAGAGTTCTTAAATTAGTTAGATTTAGCTCTGAAGCCCAAGGTTTATTGACAGCTTTAAAAACGAGTCTCTACAAAATAAGCATCTTTTTTATTGCTGTTATATCTATTGTAACTATTTTAGGTACAATTATGTATGTAGTTGAAGGTGGGCAAGATGGTTTTACAAGTATTCCTCAAAGTATTTACTGGGCCATAGTAACTATCACCACTGTTGGGTATGGAGATTTAGTTCCGCATACTGTTTTGGGTAAATTTATTTCTTCTGCAGCTATGATTATTGGTTATGCAATTATTGCAGTTCCTACAGGTATTGTAACAGTAGCAATGGCAAGAGCAAAAGAAAGTACTAAAGAATGTGAAAAATGCGATTTTTCAAATACGATGGATGCAAACTATTGCATTAATTGCGGGAAACAATACCCTCAAACACAAAAGGATTTAAACGAAAAAACAGTTTAATTCAAATAATCCCAAATTTTTATATTGCGACGGAAAGTGTAACTAATTTTCTACACATTTATTTTATTTTCTCCCTATATTACTTAAAAACAATCAAATGACTTTGGCTTATTTATTGAAAATGTTTTTAAAATTAAATAATTATGGCAAAGGAAAAAGAAGAAGAAAGTGGTTTTTTAGATTTTTTTAAAGGAATTGATTTTAAGAAAATCAAAAATATTTCAAAGCATATTAATGTTTCAGATTTATTTAGTTCTATTTCAAATATGAATGAAGCTGAATTGTATAATTTAATGCGTGCCTTAAAAGCGGGGAATAAGGAAGATAAAAAACCTCCTATCAATGGAGATTTTTATGAATTGAATGATACACTCAATGCTCAAGATAGAGCAATTCAATTAAAAGTAAGATCATTTATGAATAAGGAAATAAAGCCTATCGCTAATGAATATTGGTTGAAAGGGGAATTTCCGCATCAAATTATTCCTAAAATGGCTGCACTGAATATTTGTGGTGTACCAATGGGAGGTTATGGCGCTCCTAACCTATCCTATCTTATGGAAGGAATTATTTCTATGGAAATGGCGAGAGTTGATACTTCTATCAGTACATTTTTTGGCGTTCAAAGTGGTTTAGCTATGGGTTCTATTTATCATTGTGGTTCAGAGGAGCAAAAAAAGAAATGGCTGCCCTTGATGCAAAAAATGGAAATTATTGGTGCATTTGGATTAACTGAACCTACAGTAGGATCAGCTATTGCAGGCGGAATGACTACAAAAGCTAAAAGAGATGGAGAGTATTGGACATTAAATGGTGAGAAAAAATGGATTGGAAATGCTACTTTTTCAGACATCACTATTATTTGGGCTCAAGATGAAGACGATGGACAAGTAAAAGGATTTATTGTTGAAAAAAATACGCCAGGTTTTCATCCTGAAAAGCAAAAAGATAAAATGGCCTTAAGAACAGTTCAAAATGCGCATATCGTATTAAAAGATTGTAAAGTTCACGAATCAAATCGTCTACAAAATGGTAATTCCTTTAAAGATACTGCTAAAGTATTAAAAATGACAAGAGCAGGAGTAGCTTGGCAAGCAGTTGGATGCGCTAGAGGTGCTTATGAATATGCTTTAGAATATGCCATGGAAAGAAAGCAATTCGGCAAGTCGATAGCTTCCTTTCAAATGATTCAAAATTTATTAGTAGAAATGTTGGCCGATTTAACCTCTATGCAAACTATGGTGTATCGTTTATCTCATTTGCAAGACGCAGGACTAATGACCGATGAGCAAGCTTCTTTAGCTAAAGTTAGTTGCACTACACATACACGAAGTATAGTAGAAAAAGCGAGAGAAATTATGGGTGGAAATGGAATTTTACTGGAATATAATGTAGCTCGTTTTGTTGCAGATGCCGAAGCAATATATTCTTATGAAGGAACGAAGCAGATTAATTCTTTAATAGTTGGTAGAGCCATTACAGGTAAAAGCGCGTTCATTTAGGAAAGTTTAGTTTTGATAGTTATTGGACTTAGAACCTGGAAGATTAATAAAAAAATTTAATTTAAAAATATGAAGAAAGGAACAAAAATCACATTAATCATTATTGCAGTATTAGTTGCAATTAGAATAGCATTACCATTTGTTATTGTCAAATATGTAAATAAAGTATTAGGGGAGATTGAAGGTTATACAGGTTCTATAGATGATGTGGATTTAGCTTTATACAGAGGTGCTTATCAAATACATGGTTTAAACTTATTCTCCGTGGAAAAAGAAATAAAAACTCCATTTGTAGCAATTGAAACAATTGATATTTCGGTAGAATGGAAAGCTTTATTTGAAGGTTCAATAGTTGGTGAAATCATTCTGGAGAAGCCCGTTTTAAATTTTGCTGCAGGTCCTGGTGAAGAAGAAGTTCAGACAGGTGAAGAAAACGATTGGACAAAAACAATTACAGATTTAATTCCATTGCAAATCAACCGTTTTGAAATTAACGATGGAAGAATTGCCTATTTAGATGATTATTCTGAACCTAAAGTAAATGTATATTTTAATAATTTCAATGCAATAGCCACCAATCTGAATAATTCTAAAGATAGTGAATCTGAATTACCTTCTAAAGTAATGATAAGGAGTTCTACTATTGGTGATGGTAGTTTTAAGGTAGATATGGATATCAATATTTTAAAAGAAATTCCTGACTTTGATGCTAATTTAAGTATCGAAAAATTAAATATTCCTGCATTAAATGATTTCTTTAAAGCTTATGCCAATTTTGATGCTGAAGAAGGTGAATTTAATTTATATACTGAGATGGCATTATTAGATAAACAGTTAGATGGATATGTAAAACCCGTAATTAAAGATTTAAAAATTTTAGATTGGAAAAATGAAGAAGAAAATTTTTGGGGTAAAATGTGGGAAGCTTTAGTTGGATTAGGTGGAAACGTTTTAGAAAATCCTAAAAAAGATCAAATAGGAACCAAAGTTCCAATATCTGGAAAAATAGATGATACGAGCATTGGAACTTGGAAAGCTATTACAGTTTTACTAAAAAATGCCTTTATAAAGCCCTTGCAAAAGCAAATTGATCAAACTATAAAAGTAGATCAATCAAGCATAATTAATAAAGATGACAAGAAAAAGAAGAAGGAATAAACTAATTTATTTTAAAGACCAGTAGACGAATAGCCTATTTATTTTGTCTTACTTTAAATTGGTATATATGAATAAGGTTTTTTTCATGTAATTTGGTTAGTAAAAAAGCCTCTAAGATTTGATTCTTAGAGGCTTTTTTTTACTTATAAAAGTAAATTATCTATTCTTCACTAGCTTCATCACTTTCGTAAATCCTTTTTCATTTCTCAATGCTACAAAATAGATCCCTCTACTCTCTTCTAATTCAAATTCTATTCTGTTCGCTTGTTTATATTGACTTTCAAAGACTATTCTGCCTTCAATATCTCTAACGGTTAAACTAATACTTTCGTTGAATGATCCTAAATCTATTCTCACTTTTCCTTCTGTTGGATTAGGATACATGTTGACATTAAATGCTTGATTTTGCTCGTTTAAACCAATATTAAGTACAGAATAACAAACAGAAGTGTCTACACAACCATTTTTACTAATTTCTACCGCATAATTACCATTTTTAACTGCTGTAAATAAAGCTGAAGTAGCTCCGGTTATTGGAGCAAATGAACTATCACAATCCAACCATTGGTAAGTAGCTCCTATCGCATTGGCTGTTAAATTAGGTTCGTTTAAGTTAACTGTAATATCAATTGTATCAATAGTTAAATTAAATGTTACAATTGAATCACAACCCAAAGTGTTTGCAGCTACTAAAGTATCTTGATACGTTCCGCTGCTATTCCAAATATATTTTCCACTTGGTGAAACATACAAACCACAGCTTGATAAGTTTAGTGTATCGAAAGACTTATCAATACTTAAATTGATGACCATTAAACTATCACAAGATGCAACATTTGGAATGGTATCGAAATAAGTTCCACTTTCTGACCATCTGTACAAACCACTAGGAGAAACAAAAGTATCGCAGGCACTTACATTAATAGTATCTCTACTTTCTAGAATTTTTAATTGAATAGTTAATAAACTATCACAACCTATAGTTGAAGGTATGGTGTCAAAATAAGTTCCACTTTGAGTCCATGTGTAATTTCCACTTGGAGAAGTATAAATAGAACAAGCTGAATCCAATAAAGTAATTGTGCTACTGTTATTTATTGTCAGATTAATGGTCAATATACTATCACATCCCACTGAATTATTTATAGTATCCTGATAAATTCCTGTACTTGTCCAATTAAAGTTTCCACTTGGCGAAGTGTAAGAATCACATGATGTAGTAAATAAGGTATCAAATGTTGGATTTAAAATGGTCAAACTAATTAGCATCACACTATCGCAACCTAAATGATTCACTATTGTATCATTATAAATTCCACTGGCAGTCCACACATACTTACCACTAGGCGATATCAATGAATCACAAGAAGAAAAACTGTTAATAGATGAAGATGTATCAAATAATTTCAATTTTACAGTTATAATACTGTCACATCCTACTGCATTAGTTAAGGTATCTTGATAGGTTCCATTTATATTCCAAATATATTTACCCGACGGCGAAACATATTTAATGCAAGCATCTACTGAGATAGTATCTCTGCTCAGCTTTTTGATATTTAAGTTTAAGGTAATCACACTGTCACAACCTATACTGTTAGGAATGGTATCAGAATAAACTCCTGTGCTGGTATAAATATAATTTCCACTTGGAGAAGTATAAGCTCCACAAACAGTATCAAATATAGCAAATGAAGTACTATTCAAGATAGTCAATTGAATATTTAAAATACTATCGCAACCGCCTAAGCCAGCAATAGTATCTTTATAATTTCCACTTGTTGTCAAAGTATATAAACCACTTGGTGAGGTATATGAATCACAAGTAATTTCATTAGTACTCACAGATGTAGGGAAATAAACTGCTGCAATTACGGTTAATAAACTATCACAGCCTTTTGAATTAGGAATTGTATCTAAATAAGTACCTGAACTCGTCCACACAAAATTTCCACTTGGAGAAAGAATACTATTACAACCAACAAGATGAAGAGAATCTGAGGTAGCAGTATCTATGGTTAAATAGATAGTTATAATGCTATCACAGCCAATTGTATTGGGCAGGGTATCATGATAAGTTCCTGATGTTGTCCATGTGTTTAATGCAGATGGCGAAACATAAGAATAGCAATTAGAAACAGTTATTGTATCAAAGCTATTATTTTTAATCAATAAATTAATTGATAGAATACTATCACATCCCACAGAATTCACCAAAGTATCCTTATAAATTCCTGAAGTATTCCATATAAATTTACCTGAAGGTGAAGGATAGCTAACACAAGCTGAATCAGAAAAACTATAATATGAACTGTTAATTATGGTCAGATTAATGGTCAAAATGCTGTCACATCCACCTTGTCCGCTAATTGTATCTTGATAAGTTCCACCAATAGACCAGGTATAATTTCCTGAAGGAGAAATCAAACTATCACAAGAGGTAATATTGACAGTGGTAAATGTTTTAGAATAAAGACTTAAATTAATCCATAAAATACTATCACATCCTAAACTACTTGTTAAGGTATCCATGTAAACCCCATTGGTTTTCCACGTATACTTTCCTGAAGGTGAAATAACACTATCACAACCTGAAATAGATACATTATTGACTGATGAACTCACAACGGTTAAATTGATTGTTATTATGCTGTCGCATGCTGCAACATTCATTATTGTATCTTGATAAATACCACTTGTCGTCCACACATAATTGCCTGAAGGCGAAGTATATGTATAACAATCTAAAGCATTTAAAGTATCAAAAGTAGATTCTTTAACGGTTAAATTGATAATAATAATGCTATCACAACCCACTGAATTAGTCAATGTATCCGAATAGATTCCTGAACTTGCCCAAGTGTAGATTCCTGATGGTGATGTATATTCATCACAAACTACAGGGTTAATAGTATTAATAGTTGAATTTAAAATGGTAAGATTTACAGTAATTACACTATCACATCCCATATTGTTAATCAAAGTATCTTGATAAACACCACTTATCGACCAAACATTATTAGTTGAAGGTGAAGTGTATTTATCACAAGTTGTTACATTAATACTGCTAAAAGTGGCATTTATAAGTGTTAAATTAATAACCATTATTGAATCACAAGCCTCTGAATTGGCACCAAATAATGTATCGATATAAGTTCCACTACTTTTATAGACAAAATTACCACTTGGAGATACTAAACTATCACAAGCAGTAAAAGCAAAAGTATTCGTAGAGTTTTGAGTGATTGTAAGGTTAAATAACATTATCGAATCACAACCTTCTGCATTTGGGATGGTATCTAAATAAGATCCACTTGTTGCCCAATTGTATTTTCCACTTGGTGAATTGTATGCAAGACAAGAAGTAATATTTAAGGTATCAAATGATTTTTTTCTTACGGAAAGGTTTACTGTGATGATAGAATCACAAGCTTTGCTATTCCCTCCTACTAAAGTATCAAAATAGATACCAGTATTTCTCCAAATGTAAAGACCACTTGGTGAAATCAAAGAATCACACACATATAAATTTATGACAGAAAAAGATTTTTTGTTAACCGTTAAATTAATTGTTAAAACACTATCACAGCCATTGCTATTTTGTATAGTATCCTTATAAATACCTGAAGTGTTCCACGTAAAATTAGCAGAAGGCGAAGTATAATTATCACAAACAACTTCACTAAAACTAAAAGAGGTGGAATTGTATACAGTTAGATTAATTAGTATAATACTATCACAACCGATTGCATTTGGAATGGTGTCATATTTTAAACCTGAACTATAGAATACTTTTCCAGAAGGTGCGACAATACTATCACAAACAGATTGAGAAAAACTATATAAACTGCTATTTTTTATGGTCAAATCAATAGTTATTACACTATCACATCCATTCACATTCATAATAGTGTCCTTATAGATACCAGACAAGCCCCAAACGTAATTACCACTCGGTGAAGTATATGTATCGCAAACCGTATCAGAAATGCTTGAGAAAGTGCTATTAAATACACCTAAATTAATAGTCATTGTACTATCACAACCTTTTGTAGTTGGTATAGTGTCATAATAAGTCCCTGTTGAAGTCCAAACGTAATTTCCACTCGGAGAATTGTAATTGCCACAAGAGGAAATATTAAGAATAGATGGTGTATTGTAATTTACTATTAAATTGGTAGTAATAATACTATCACAACCAACTGAATTCGTCAAAGTATCATAATAAGTTCCTGTTGTGGTGTACGTATTTCCAGTAGGACTCAAATAACTTTCACAAACTTCAACAGCTGCGGTTAAATTTGAAATGGGTTTTACAGGAACAACTACTGATGCAAAACAATCATTGGAATCACTGCTCGTAGCAGTATAAGTTTTAGTAATAGAAGGAAAAAACGGAACATTATTAGTAACGCCATTATCCCATGTGATGTTAGCTGAATGAATGGATGTAGCATTTAAAGTGATAGGAGTTTGAGCACAAACTAACCCAGTAGTACTAACAGAAACAGTCAATGAGTCACATTTAGGAATAACTCTATATCCACTCCAAGTAGTTCCTGAACGAAAAAATACTTGCTCATTAGCATAAGACATATTATACCATGAAACAGAAGGAACAGACGAAGGCATATAAGTAGTGGTGACATAAGCACCTGTCGTTTTATTAATGTAATAAAGTGCTTTATTCACATAATCATAAACTACAAATTCTTTGCCTATGCAACCAGTATAACCTATAAAATATTCTAAGTTAGAAGCAGGAACTGGCAAACCAGTAATTATAAAATTACCGATTGTAGCATTTGTTACTCTATCTTTTCTGTAAATTCTACCATTAAAGTAATAGATTAGTTCATTATCAATATAATCTAACTTTCCACACGACTGACTAAAAGGCTGATTGGCAGAAAATATAACACTTGTAGTTTTCTTTGCATACTTATTTGTATCCAAACTAAAACTTCTAATAGTGGTATTATTCCCATTTGTTTCTAATTGTTGCAGGATTGGATTCCACCATAAGCCTCTATGATCAAAATTCGTGTTGTAACCAACATTCACTTGATTTCCTAGCGAATCAAAAGTAATAACATTATTATTAGTAACACTTCCACTAATGGAGTAATATAAATGATTTTGAGGATTGTAAGCAACTGATATACCAGCACTATTCATTTCAGGACCAATTAAATTAATACTTGACACTGCTGTATCCAAAGTATTACATTGAGAAAAACTGCTTAAGTTTGAAACTAAAGAAATGGTAAGAAAAAGTAAAATTCTTTTCATAATTTAAATAAGTGCAGTAGTGTATTAGTTGTTATTAACTTAACTATTAATCTATAAGTACGAAAATTGACCTTAAATAGTTGCATAATTTTCATATTTTTCCAATTAATTACTGCAAAAGTAAATTGAATAATGCAGTTTATCCTTCATTTTTCGATGAATGGTTAAAAACAAAATGTTGCTCATTTCAAGAGCAAAAATACAAGCTTCTCCTTACCTTTGTAAAAATTTATAGCTAACAAAATTATGTTAAATACTTTAAAACAACTGTTTGGGTTTGGATCAAAAATAGATTATAAAGAATTAAAAAATAGAAATGCTTTAATTATTGATGTCCGAACAAAGGGAGAGTATAATGAAGGGCATATAAAAGGATCATTGAACATACCTTTGGATCAAATCAATACTAATTTATCAAAAATTGAAGATAAAAATAGACCCATTATTACTTGTTGTGCTTCAGGAATGAGAAGTTCTTTGGCAAAAGGTATTTTAAAATCAGCCGGTTATCAAGAAGTATACAATGGTGGCGGCTGGATGAGTTTAAATAAAAAAATGAATTGATGTTTAATTGGTTTAAAATCTCAAAATGGATTCGAATAATTTTAATTCTTTTGATTACTATTGAAATTTATAGAAGCAATGAGTTGCTACTTATCCTCTTGATTCCTTTTATAGGTTTTCCTCTATTGAGAAAAAATTCATCTGTTAGCAATAATTGTAATTGACAAAAAATAAACAAATAAATATATGGCTTCAAAATTTTCAGAAATAATTAATAGTGAGAAACCTACATTAGTTGATTTCTTTGCTGAATGGTGTGGCCCTTGTAAAGCGATGGCGCCAATTTTAGAAGATCTAAAATTAAAAATTGGTGATAAAGCAATCATTATAAAAATAGAAGTAGATAAAAATCAAAAGGCTGCTCAAGTCTATAAGGTGCAAGGTGTTCCCACTTTAATTTTATTTAAAAAAGGAGAAATTAAATGGAGACAATCTGGTGTTGTACCAATTAATGAATTAGAGAAGTTGATTTTGCAAAATCAATAAACGAATTGAAAATAGAAAAGGCTGCTTTTTAGAATTCTGAAAAAAGCAGCCTTTTCTTAATCTTTTTTGAAAAAATACCTACTTATAAAAATACCTGTACTAGTTTCAGTGGCATAAACACCTGTAACAATATTATCTAACTCCCACCCTTTCTGTATCATTTCATTGATCATATCAGAAATCATTTTATCATTGGCTTTTACATTGCCAAAGTTAATTCCGGCAATACTAAAAAAGTTTTCCATTTTAATTTCTTCTAAATTTCCTTGATCATTTGTTTTTAACATTCTCGATCTACCAATTCCTGCAGGAACTACAGACTCAATAGTTGTAACAATTTGATATTCTTGTGAAAATGAACACAAAGTGGCAAAAATTAAACCTAAACCTAAAATTATTTTTTTCATTTTTTTGTTTTTAAATTAGGAAGCTAAATTAATATTCCCATTCTTACAATCAATATTTTTAAAATAAAATCAATTTAAAATTTAGAAGGTTTATTGATTATGTATATTTTTACATAGTGCTATCTAAAAAGACAAAATATGCGATAAATGCATTGGTATATCTCGCAAAAAGAGAAAATGAAGACGCTATACCAATCAGTCAAATCTCAAAAGATCAAAATATTCCTCATAAATTTTTAGAATCTATTTTGTTAGATTTAAAAAATGCAAGAATTTTAAATAGTAAAAAAGGGAAATTTGGTGGTTATCAACTCAATAAAAAACCAAATGAGATAGATATGGCAGAAATTACTCGCTTGTTTGATGGTGCTGTAGCCTTATTACCTTGTGCTACCTACAGGTTTTACGAGCGCTGTGAAGAATGTATAGATGAAGAAATTTGTGGTATTCGTGAAGTGTTTTTAGAGATTAGAAATGAAACAGTAGAGCGTTTAAAAAATGCCACTTTGGCTGATATTATTAAAAGAGAAGATCAACTTAGAATATCAAATCAAACAAATAATTGATTTAATTTTAGGATATTGCAAATCCAAAACAAATATTAAAGAAGTAATTAAATGAAAACATTTACGAAGGAAGATCAATTCAAATTAACACCATCAACAGCTTTAGAAATTTTAAAAGAAGGCAATGTTAGATTTGTTAATAATTTAAAGGCCAATAGAAATTTATTAAAGCAAGCCAATGAAACTGTTGATGGACAATTTCCTTTTGCTACAATACTTAGTTGTATTGATAGTCGAACTTCTGCAGAATTAATTTTTGATCAAGGATTAGGTGATATATTTTCTATCCGAATTGCTGGAAATATTGTTAATACGGATATTCTTGGAAGTATGGAATTTGCCTGTAAATTAGCAGGCTCTAAATTATTAGTGGTTTTGGGTCATTCTAGTTGTGGTGCTATTAAAGGTGCTTGTGATCACGTAGAAATTGGAAATTTAACTGAATTATTGTCAAAAATACAACCGGCAATTTATGAAGAGAAAACAGTTAAAAATAGTGATAAAAGAAATTCTAAAAATGAAGAATTTGTAGAAAATGTTGCTGCTATTAATGTTAAAAGATCAGTAAAAGCGATTGTGGAAAGAAGCTTTATCTTAGAGAAGATGATTCATAAAGGAGAAATTGCTGTGGTAGGTGCAATGCATGATTTGAATAGCGGTGTTGTTACATTTTATGAAGACAGTATGATTAAAAAGAGTAATTCAAAATAATCTAACTGTAGGTTCAACACATCATTGCAAAACGAATATTTTTATGACCTTTGCAAAAATATAATCAATGAAAATTTTTAAAAGTTTTACTTTCGATTCTGCTCACTTTTTACCTAATGTTCCCGATGATCATAAATGCAAGCAAATGCATGGTCATACTTATCATTTAACAGTTTATGCAGAAGGAGAACTAATCGAGGATTTGAATTGGGTGATTGATTTTACAGATCTTAAAAAAGTAGTAGATCCTATCATTAAAAGTATCGATCATAAAATGCTCAACGATATTGAAGGATTAGAAAATCCAACCTGTGAAGCTATCGCAGTATGGTTATGGAATAGAATTAAACCTAATCTACCCATTCTTACTCAGATTCAACTGAATGAAACTCCTACATCTGGGGTAATTTATGAAGGAAAATAAAATTACAGTCTCCCCTATTCTTAAAATTAATTTGGTTTGTTGCACAGCTATGTGAAATAAATCCTTAATTTAAGCATCTAATTTAAAAATATGCTAAAAAAAATAATTTTAAGTCTCTTTATTGGCTTCAGTACAGTTGTTTTTGCTCAAAATTCAAAGTTTTCTAAACTAGATAGTTTATTTCAAAAATTAGAAGAAAATAATAAGTTTATGGGAACCGTAAGCTTAGCTAAAGATGGTGATATTATCTATTCCAAATCTATTGGATACGCTGATATTGAAAGAAAAACCAAGAATTCTGCAAAAACCAAATACAAAATTGGCTCTATTTCTAAAATGTTCACTTCTGTTTTAATTTTTAAAGCAATTGAAGAAAATAAAATTGAATTAAATACAACTATTGCAACCTATTTTCCAAATCTCCCTGAATCTAAAAATATAACAATTAGCAATTTATTGAACCACAGAAGCGGTTTACATAACTTTACTAATGAATCAGATTATCTTGAATGGAATACAAAACATTTCAGTCAAGAAGATTTAATTGAAATGATTTCTTCATATCCTAGAGAATTCAAAGTGGACTCTAAAGCGGAATACAGCAATTCTAACTATGTTTTATTAGCCATAATTCTTGAAAAAATATATAATGATTCATATGAGAATTTATTGAACAAAAACATTGTCAATCCATTAAATCTTAAAAATACTTCATTAGCTAAGGAAATTGAGATTGATAACAAGGAAGCAAATTCATATTCTTATGAAGGTGAATGGAAAAAGGAAAATGAAACCAATATGTCTATTCCAATTGGTGCAGGAGATATTTTATCCAACAATATTGATTTAACGCAATTTATTACTGCCTTATTTGACTATAAAATCATTAACGAAACTTCACTCAATAAAATGATAGAATTAGAAGATGGATATGGTAGAGGGATTTTTAGTATGCCTTTTTATGAAAAAGTGAGCTACGGACATACAGGTGGAATTGATGGTTTCAGCTCTATGTTGACATACATTCCTGAAGATAAAATTGCCTTTTCTTTAACTTCAAATGGAAGTAATTTTAATAATAATAACATCGCTATTGCAACCCTCAGCAGTTATTACGACAAAGAATTTGAACTGCCTACCTTCAACTCTATCGAATTAGAACCAAAAGATTTAGATCAGTATTTAGGAGAATATAGCAGCGAACAAATACCTATTAAAATAAGTATTACCAAAAAAGGTAATGTATTATTTGGGCAGGCTACGGGTCAACCATCTTTTGCATTAGAAGCTGTTTCTGAGCATTTATTTTCATTTGATCAAGCCTCCTTAAAACTTAAATTTATGCCTGAAGAAAATAAAATGATACTCATACAAAGAGGAGAATTTATTTTTACAAAAGAGCAATAAAAATCTACACTAATGGGTTCAAAACAAAATAAATCAATTGATTGGAGCAAATATCTATTAGAATTCTTATCCATTTTTATTGGTGTTAGCCTTGCTTTCGCTTTGAATAAATGGAATGAGGATAATAAAATAATTCATTCAGAAAATAAAACTTTAATTGAAATAAAGAACGGTCTAAAAAGTGATTTGGTCGATTTAAAAGGAAATATGCTTGGCCATCAAAATGGAATTGAGGGGATTAATTATTTTAGAAAGTATTTTTTTACAACAGTCAATCAAGTTGAAAATGAGAAAATAGATTCCGATTCCCTGAACAAAGCTTACATGTTATTATTTAGAGATTTCATCGCTATTCAAAATACGTCAGCCTACGAATCCTTAAAATCAAAAGGTTTTGAGATTATATCAAACGATTCTTTGCGTTTAGCAATTATTAATTTATATGATTTTAATTATTCAATCATTCAAAAATTAGAAGAGCAATACGCTGAGATGCAGTTTCATCAGAGTTATTTCAATACAGTAAATGCCATTTTAGCAAAAAATTATGTTTTTGATTCTTTGGGGAATTTAATTCAGATAAAAGTAGATGAGAATATATCCTTATCGGATAGAAATCAAATAGTATACATTTTAAATAAAATTGAATTAAACAGAATGTATATTCTTAATTACTATAAAGAAGTGGAAACTAAAATAAAGGATCTTATACAATTTATTGAAATTGAATTAGATAAATCATGAGGCTGTTTCAAAAAATCATCAGTTATTTTATTCCAATTACACTCAAAAAAGTTAGTTCAGAATATAGTGGAGATATTGAAATAAATATAATTGATGGCAAAAAGGTAATGGATACTGAATCATCTAATTATTCATTTGGTTCACTTCAGAAAATACTTTTTAAGGCGCTAAAGTTTATTCAATTTAATCAAGAATTTTCAAAAGTATTGGTTTTAGGATTAGGCGGCGGATCAATTATACCAACTATAAGAGAAGATTTTAAATCAAATGCAAAAATCACTTTAATAGAATTGGATGAAAAAATAATTGAAATTGCAAAAAATGAATTTTTAATTAATCACTATTCAAATATCCAAATTATACATGCTGATGCTTTCAACTATGTAGCAGATTGCAAAGATACTTTTGATTTGATTATCGTAGATTTATTTATAATAGACACTATTCCAACAGTTTTCACCAAAGAAGATTTTATTAAGAATTTAATTCAATTGATGAATCCATCTTCTTATCTTATATATAATACGATGCGTAAAACCTTACCTCCTACCACCTTCAAACTAATGTATGAAACTTTTGAAAAAAATACAAAGAAGGTAAATCTATTAAAATTAATACAAGGATCTAATGATCTTATAGTTGCAAAAAAATAAATTTTATATCTTTATAAAAATCAATTAAGCTCTCAGATGAAAAATCAATTTATCTTTTCGTTTTTACTTATTTTTTATAGTTCACTTTTTGCACAAGTAAATTCTGAATACCAATCTTTAGTAAAGGAAGCTGAACAATATTATAATGCTGAAGCTTTTCAATTATCAGCACAAACCTATAAAAGTGCTTTCGATATATTTGATGGAAAAGCATTTCCTAATGATCGCTACAATGCTGCCTGCTCTTATGCTTTAAGCGACCAAACAGATACATCATTTTACCATCTTTTTAGATTGGCAGATGGTTCAAAATATAGTAATTATAACCATATAATAATAGATGTTGATTTAGTCAATTTGCATACTGACACTCGATGGGATTCATTATTGAATATTGTAAAGGCTAACAAAGATGATGTAGAGAAGAATTTTGATAAACCTTTAGTTGCCATTTTAGATACCATATATCAAGACGATCAGAAATACAGACAACAAATTGAAGAAATAGAAAAGAAATATGGAAGAAACTCTGAAGAAATGAAAGCTCATTGGCAAGTCATTCAAAATATTGATTCAATAAATCTTACTAAAGTCATGGAAATTTTAGAAAAAAGAGGTTGGCTCGGTGCAGATGTAATTGGAAACTCCGGAAATAACACTTTATTTTTGGTTATTCAACATGCTGATTTAGCAACTCAGGAAAAGTATTTGCCACTTATGAGAGATGCAGTAGAAAAAAAGAATGCTTCGCCAAACGATTTAGCTTTGTTAGAAGATAGAGTAGCATTAAGAAAAGGCAAAAAACAAATTTACGGAAGTCAAATAGCAAGGGATGCTGAAAGTGGCGAATATTATGTGCAACCTATCGAAAATCCTGAATCAGTAGATGAAAGAAGGAAAAGTGTTGGTTTAAGTCCATTAAACGATTATACTGCCATATGGAATTTTGAATGGAACTTAGAAAGTCATCAAAAAATATGGGCAAAGATGGAAAAGCAAAAAATTAAAGCGAATAAGAAAGTAAAGAAAAATCGTAAAAAATAATACATCATTTGTAGAAAATATGCTCAATATTTAATCTAAAATCTACTTAAGTTACCATTTAATTTCATTTATATACCTAACATACAATTAGAAACAAAACGCTTTAATTTTGGAACATTATTAGTATTGTAAATAGTAATCAAATAAATTATTAACAACTTAAAATTTAATATTATGAGCGCATTTACAGATAAAGTAAAAGGAAATTGGAACGAAGCAAAAGGTAAATTGAAGCAAGAATACGGAGATTTATCTGATGATGATTTGAAATACGAAGAAGGAAAGGAAGATGAATTAATTGGTAGAATCCAAAAGAAAACAGGAAAAGCCAAAGAAGACATCAAAAGTTTTATTGATAAAATTTAATAGATGATTTTATCAGATAAAGGGAGTTAATACATTGTATTAGCTCCTTTTTTTTTTACCTAAATTTTAAAAAAATGAATTATCAAAGTTGTATAGATGCTTGTCAACAAGCAATAATAGATTGTACCCTCTGTTTTAAAGAAATGGTGGGAAAAGAAAGTAAAAACAATTGTCCTGAATGTTGCATAGAATGTATTGAAGTATGCGAAATGACCATGAAAGCTCTTTTACGAAAAAGTGAAAAAGCTTCACATTTCATGAAGCTTTGTGCTGAGATTTGTGACTATTGTGCTTCCCAATGCTCACAGCACGATATGGATCATTGCCAAAAATGTGCAGAAAGCTGTAAAAAATGTGCAGATATGTGTAGAGAAGTGATTTAAAATTAAACCAAAAAAAACTCCAAGTAGACACTTGGAGTTTTTCTTTATATAAGGTTATATATTTGTTAAAAAACTTGGATTTAAAAAAATTGAATTCTAACTTTCAGATTCATAATTAAAAAATCATCCTGCATAATTAAAAGCATCTAATGAAGTTTTTAAACTATAGATATTAGATAAATGATAAAGAAATTAACTCTAACAATCATCACTACGCTATTTAGCGTTGCGATTTTTGCACAAAATTTTGATTTTCTATTAAATAAAAATAATGAAAATAATAATTATGATATAATTGAAACAAGTGATGGATACATTTCGGTAGGATATGAACTTCAAAATCAAATATATTATCCATTTATTCTTAAATTGGATAAGTTTGGGCAAGTATTATTGGACTCGGTTGATTATACGCAATATAATTTTGATTTTTCCTCTATACAGCAAAATAACAACTCAATTTTACTAACCAAAGGAAAAAGGTACAAAAATAATAGTCCTAAAGATACACTTTTTAAAGTAAGTCTTTTAAGCATAGATTCTACTCTAAAAATAATAAATAATAACATTTATATTAAAGATACTGCAAAGAAATTATTTTTATATAATACTAGAATTTTAGAAGATTCTTTAATGTTTGTTTTTTTTCAAGTGGAAGATAGTGCACTAAATAGGAATAGTGCTGCAACTATTATTAATTTAAATAGTGGACAACAAGATTATATATATCTAGGAAGCCCTAATAGATTTTTTGAAGGAGTAAGTGATGTACTAAAAATGAATAATAAATACTACTTTTTCACATATTTTGGAGCTAACCCTACTTCTATCTGTAATTCTAATACCCAGATTAAGGTTCTTAATATGAATTTAACTTTGGATACAGTAGTAGAAATTTGTTACACCCCAGCAATAACAACAAATTTTGGTTTTAATATTTCAGCATTAAAACTGAATGATGATAAATTTATGATGGTTTCTAGAGCTAATAATTCCAAAGTTTTGATTCCAACTGCTCCAAATGATTTGGCAGCTTTAATTTGGGATACAAATTATTCCCAAATTTCAGTTAATTTTTATGGTAAATTGGATTCAAATGCTAAAGAAGCTATAGGTTCTGCTAGTAGAAATAAAAATGATAATAATATTTATATAGGAGGTACAGAAAATTCACAGGCTTCTTCTCCTTATCCAATTGATACATCTTTTTATATGCTTACTAAAATAGATTTAAACGGAAATGAAATTTGGACAAGGTATTACAGTAATAATACCTATTTATTTATGAATAAAGTACTTGCAACCACTGATGGTGGTGCCATAATGATAGGAACTTCATACAATCAATATAGTCCTAATGGGCAAGAAAAAGATATTTATATTTTAAAAGTAGATAGTAATGGTAATTATACACCTACAGGTTTAAAAGATAATAAAATAGCAAAAGATAATTTTATTTTTTATCCTAATCCAATTGAAAATCAACTACATTTTAGACAAATAAATGTTCAGAAAAATTATACTTTAGAAATTTTTAATATCAACGGTCAAAAAGTGATTGAACAAGCTATCTCAAATAGTGATGCCTATATTGATGTTTCAAATTTGAATTCAGGAACTTATATTTACCATCTCACAGATGAAAAAGGTAATTTTGCTTCTGATAAATTGATTAAAAAGTAATTTGAATCTAATTTAAACCAAAAAAAACTCCAAGTAGACACTTGGAGTTTTTTTATAAATTTCAATTTTTATTAATTCCCTTGAGAATCAGCATAACCAAAAACTCGCTTTAATATAGCTGTTGTTCTTTCTACTGGATTAGCTCTTATATCTTTTTCTTCTTCTGCTATTTTTAAAAACAAACCCTGAGTTGCTTTACCTGTAACATAAGAAGTCAAATCAGCATTAACTGGCGTTACCAAAGGTAATTTATTATAGGTATTCGCTAAGTCACTCCAATATTTAGTCGCATTCACTTTATCTAAAGAAGCTTTTATTTTTGGTTCAAATGCTGCAACCAAACCTGCAGTAGTTTTACTTTTTAAATATTCAGTTGCTGAGTTATCTGCACCAAACAAAATATTTTTTGCATCTTGGATACTCATGCTTTTAATGGCATTTACAAATAAAGGAGCCGCTTCCTTTACTGCATCTTCTGCTGCTCTATTCAAAGAAGCTACCACTTTATCTACTTCGCTTCCTAAACCCACATTTCTCAAAGCAGTTTCTACTCTTTCATATTCTTTAGGAAAGGGTATTTTTACTAAACTATTATTCAAATAACCACCAGATTGAGATAAGTTGCTTACTCCTTCATTAGTACCTTTTATTAAAGCATCTTTTAATCCATTGCCAATTTCAGATTCCGTAGGCACGGAAGATGTTTGAGATAATTGCTTATCTACTTCATTTATAACTTGATTAAAACTACTACATCCTGATGAAAAGATGACTGCAGAAGCAATTAAAAGGTGTTTAAATTTCATATTGTATATTTTAAAAATGCAAAGCTAACATTTTGTAGAAAAGTATCACAATTTATTTTTATTGAATTAAATCCATTTTATTTATGAAACTATTATAAGCCTGAGTTCGATTATTATTTAGGAATTCATATTTTCAGAAATTGCAATACACAAGGCAGATATTTAGATATATAGTGCCATGTCTGGCGAACTTTGGCAGACAAGAGCTATATTCTAAAATCAAACGCAGTAGATTTTATTTCTGGGAGAGTTTAACCTGATTCCACTTTTAAACAGCGATCTTCTTCTCAATATTCTCTTGTATTAACTCGTTATTACTTCATTAATTTCAATCAAATTTCACCATTTAAAGGCGTTCTGAATCCTTAAGAATAAGCGAGCTCAGGTTATAAGTAATCACAATAAAACTTGATGATTCATTTAAACAAAATCAAAATAAGTCAGATTCTGACTAAATAGTTTATGAATATTAGTTTAACTTTGTAAAAGGTATGGATTTTCTATAAACATTGAATCTTCATTTTAAATAATTTCATTTAATTTGAAAAATTTATTTCCATATTTATATTAATGGAGCTTTATCTGAATAGATTAGAATGAGTAAAATTTACAGTATAATAAAAGGCACAGGAAGTTATATACCTCCAAGAAAAGTAAAAAACACTGATTTTTTAACCAATGAGTTTTATGAATCTGACGGTCAAAAAATAAGTAAGCCTAACCAAGAAGTCATTGATAAATTTCATGAGATTACTACCATATCTGAAAGGAGATACGTAAGTGATGACTTAGTAACTTCAGATATTGCTTATTTTGCTGCTAAAGATGCTTTAGAATCTGCAAAAATTGATAAAGAAAGCTTAGATTATATTATTGTTGCCCACAATTTTGGAGATGTTAAAAGTGATAATAAAAGATCAGACATTGTGCCTACTCTAGCGGCTAGAGTGAAACATCTTTTACAAATTGAAAATCCAAATACCGTTGCTTATGACTTGCCTTTTGGCTGTCCTGGATGGTTACAAGCTGTAATTCAAGCAGATTATTACATTAAAGCAGGTGATGCCAAGCGAATTTTAGTGATTGGCTCTGAAATTTTATCTAGAGTTTCTGATCCTCACGATAGAGACAGTATGCTCTATGCCGATGGAGCCGGAGCAACAATTTTGGAAGCAAAAGAAAGTGATGAACCTATTGGAATTCTTGCTCACAAAACTCGTTCAGATACCTTTTTGTTTTCAAAAATGCTATTTATGGATAAGTCTTATAATCAAGACAATAAAGAGCAAATTTATTTGAAGATGAACGGTAGAAAACTGTATCAATATGCTTTAGAAACAGTGCCACAAGCCATTAAAGAATGTTTAGAAAAAAGTAACACCTGTTTGTCTGATATTAAATTAGTTCTGATTCATCAAGCTAATGGAAAAATGGATGACGCTATTTTAAAACGTTTGTATTCCCTTTACGACATTGATGTTACACCAAATGATGTAATGCCAATGACCGTTGATTGGTTGGGTAACTCATCAGTAGCTACTCTCCCTACTCTATTAGATTTAATTTCTAAGGAAAAGATGGAAGGTTATAAAATAAATAAAGGAGACAGTTTAGTTTTTGCTTCAGTTGGAGCGGGAATGAACATCAACGCCGTTATTTATAAAGTGTGATAAAATTCTACTTTTGAGGCTCTAATGTAACACCTTTTTATTTTTTACTCTATTTTTTTTTATTGTTTCATTTCTATGCTATTATTCTACTAGCATATATAAACTCGTGTTTCCTTTTTACAAATTGGAATAGTTTTTTCATAATTATTATCAAATAATTAAAACGATAGAGTTATGAAACGATTAGAGAATAAAAGTGTGTTTATCACTGGTGGATTATCAGGAATTGGTAAAGAGTGTGCTTTACTAGCTGCCAAAGAAGGCGCTAATGTTGCGGTAGCCGATTTGAAATCTGATGATAGCAAAGAGGTTTTAAATGAAATTCAAAATATTAATTCTAAAGCCATATTTATAGAATGCGATGTAAGCAATTTTGAACAAGTTGAAAATGCTATCAATACAGTAGTTGATGCCTTTGGAAGTATTGATGTGGCTTTAAATAATGCTGGTATTGGAGGTAAAGCTGCAAAAGTTGGCGATTTAGAAGCTGACGATTGGACGCAAGTAATTAATGTTAATTTAAACGGAGTTTTTAATTGCTGCAGACATGAATTAAAACAAATGGAAGCTCAAAAAAGTGGTGTTATTATCAATATGTCTTCCATTTTAGGTAAAGTAGGATTTGCTACTTCATCTCATTATGTAGCAGCAAAACATGGTGTAATTGGCTTAACTCAAACTGCTGCTTTAGAGTATGCACAAGAAGGTATTAGAGTTAATGCACTTTGTCCAGGATTTATTTCAACTCCACTAATGGATAAAGCCGGAATTAATGATGATAAAGACGCTAAAAAATTAATAGAAAGTAAACACGCAATGAATAGAATGGGAAAATCTAAAGAAATTGCTAATGCATTTATTTTCTTAGCCTCCAACGAAAGCTCTTTTGTTACAGGTAGTGCACTTGAAATAGATGGCGGTTATTTAGCGCAATAAAGATTTAATTAATATCTTTATGAAATACAACTTAATAAGGGATATTACATTTTTTGTGATATCCCTTTTACAGACTAAAATAGTTTTATGAAAAAATTGTTTAATAGAATTGTAACCTTTTATCACACCATTAGCAGTAAAATAGCTTTTTTTCCCACTCTAATTGCTTTTGGGGGTCTGGTATTAGCTTTTTTAATGATTTATTTTGAAAGTAAAGGTATTTCTATAAAAATGCTGAAAATTTTTCCGCAATTGGCTATTGAAAATGGAGATACAGCTTTATCCATCATTAATGTGTGTATAGGTGGATTAATATCGTTGATGGTATTTAGTTTTTCTATGGTAATGCTGCTGCTTAGCCAAGCTTCTAGTAATTATTCTCCAAGATTGTTACCTGGCTTAATTTCTGATAAAAAACACCAAATAATTTTAGGAATTTATTTAGGTACTATCATTTACAATATTTTTACCCTTTTCTCCATTGAGCCTTCTGAAGAAAAATACAGTTTACCTGGGTTGTCAATCCTATTGGGTATAGCAGCTACCATTTTCTGTCTGGCTTTATTTATATATTTCATTCACAACATATCACAAAGCATTCAAATTAATAATATTGAGTTAGTCATTTAATTTCTGTATGTTTATCCCTTTAAAATTGCGATTATGGAACAATTCAAAGGACAAGATATTCTAAACTTTATAAAAGAACTTCCAAATGATGAAGCTTGTAAAGCCTATTTGGCTAAAATAAAATGGCAGGATGGATTTACTTGTAGTAAATGCGGACATACAAAAGGTTGTGAAAAAGCAGGTTATAATTATCATTGTTATGCATGTAATCATGTAGAAAGTGCCACAGCCAACACGCTTTTTCACAAAGTTAAATTTGGGTTACAAAAAGCATTTTGTGTTGTATTTGAAATGAGTACAAGTAGTAAAAGTGTTTCAAGTATACAAATGGGTAAACGATTTAGTATTCGCCAAGGAACAGCATGGTATTTTATGCAAAAAGTACGAAAATCAATGAAAAGTAGCCAAAAATACCCTTTAGATAAAATAATTCATGTGGATGAGTTTACTGTAGGAGGAAAAGAAGAAGGGAAACAAGGAAGAAGTTATGATACGAAAAAGAAAAAAGCTGTAATTGCAGTTGAATTAACTGATAACAACAAAATAAAGAGAGTATATATTCAATCAATTCCTGATTATTCTGCAAAATCATTGACTCCAATTTTTGAAGAACATATTAGTACTTCTGCTAAAATAGTAACAGATAAATGGAGAGGTTATGAACCTTTAAAAGAAAAGTATAATATTGAACAAATCCAAAGTAATAATGGAGCAAATTTCAAAGAATTACACATTATAATTATGCAAGTTAAATCATGGCTCAGAGCAATACCAACTCATGTAAGTAAATGGCATATACAAGCATATTTTGATGAATTTTGCTTTAGGATTAACCGCTCACAATTTAAAACCAATATTTTTCATAAAACAATCAACAGAATGGTCGAAAGCAAACCAATTTATCACTATCAAATAAAACAGACGCTAAGTGTGTAACTCAATAATAATATTTTAGACAATATCTATCAAAAAGCTGTACACAAACTAGAGCGTATTATTAAAAATGAAAATGACAATGAAGGACTTGTTAATTTAGATTTTCCTGATACAAGAAATTGGCATACTTACACTTCCAATAAAACAGGTTATTATCAAAATGTATCTATAAGTAATCTAAGACGTTTGGCAGTAAAACATCAATTTAAATTGTACATTACTATTCCAAAAGGACTTTTTATTTTACAAAATATGCCTCTAATTAAATCTAGCGAAAAATTAGATAAGGAAATTGTTGATGAAATTATTTCCAACTTTAGTTTTGCTCGTGGAGAAATAGTTGAAGATAATTTTGTGCTTGCTTTTAAAGAAATTACTGAAATAGCTGTCAAGGCTATGTCTCCAGGAATTAATGATCCGGGAACTGCAATAAATGCGATTGATTATTTAACAGAATTGTTTGCACTAAGAATGAGAAAGCAAGATAGAACTATTATAATTGATGATAATGAGGCTGTAGTAAAATTAGCCATTGTAAAATTTGAAGATTTAATGTATAATGTAATGTCCTCTATGAGAACTTATTGCAAACATGATCCCATTATTGTTCAAAAAATGATATGGATGTTGAATTATCTAAGAAAATTACCAAATACGCAAGAAAGTTATTCTTTAATTATTGATAAAGAACTAACTACACTCCTATCGGATGCTAATAAAGCTTTAGAATCTCAACGAGACAAAGATCAAATGCTTGCATTAAACAATTCCTTTCAAACAGAATCCTTTAAAATCTCATAAATTTGGGGTTTAAATTAATGCAGGATGGAAGAAAAAAAATCGAGTAGAATCAATAAATATCTGAGTGAGGCTGGTTATTGCTCACGGCGTGCTGCTGATAAATTAATAGAAGAAGGTAGAGTAACCATTAATGGAAAAGTGCCTGAGCTTGGCACTAAAATTACCGAAGATGATGAAGTTAGAGTAGATAATCAATTGATATCTGAACCTCAAGAAAAGCCTGTCTATCTTGCATTCAATAAGCCTATTGGCATAGTTTGTACGACAGATACTAGAGTTGAAAAAGATAATATTATAGATTATATCAATTATCCTACTCGAATATTTCCAATTGGAAGATTAGATAAAGCTAGTGAAGGATTAATTTTATTGACCAACGATGGTGACATTGTCAATAAAATTTTAAGATCAAGAAATAATCACGGAAAGGAATATATTGTTAAGGTAAATAAACCGATAAATGCCAATTTCATGCGTCAAATGAAAAATGGTGTTCCAATTTTAGAAACAATTACTAAAGAGTGTTTTGTTGAGCAATTGAGTCATAATGAATTCAGAATTATTCTTACTCAAGGTTTAAATCGTCAAATTAGACGGATGTGTGATTATTTAGGATATAAAGTTCTAGCCTTAAAGAGAATTAGAATTATCAATATTAAATTAGATTTACCTGTGGGTAAATACCGTGATTTAAGTCCATTAGAATTAAAAGAATTAAATGATTTAGTAAGTGATTCAGATAAAACACATCAAGTCTAATTTACACTAATTATTTCTATTTAGATTTTATAAATATTAACTAGATTTGAGTCCAATTATTTAATAAAAAATTAACCATGCGTTGGAAAGGAAGACAACAAAGCTCAAATGTAGAAGATAGAAGAGGTTTAATACCAGGTGGTAAAAAAACCAAATTCGGTATAGTAACTATTATAGTGATAGTAATTGCTTTATTTCTAGGTGAAAATCCTATGAATTTATTACAATTATTAGATGGTGGAAAGAGCCCACAAGAACAAGTTCAATCAAATACTCCTAGAAGCGCAGAAGAAGATGAATTGGCTGCATTTGTAAAAGTAGTTCTCAAAGAAACTGAAGATGTTTGGCATCCTATATTTAGAGATGATCTCAACCAACAATACAAAGAACCTACATTGGTTTTGTTTACTGGTTCAGTCAATTCGGCTTGTGGCTCTGCTTCGGCTGCTTCAGGGCCTTTTTATTGTCCCGGTGATCAAAAATTGTACATTGATTTAAGCTTTTATCAAGATTTAAAGAATAAATTTAAAGCCCCAGGTGATTTTGCTATGGCTTATGTAGTAGCACACGAAGTTGGACATCACGTTCAAAATTTGTTGGGTGCTACCGACAAACTAGATCGACAAAGAGGAAAAATCAGTCAAGAGGCATACAATGAACTTTCAGTGAAATTAGAACTACAAGCCGACTTTTTTGCAGGCATCTGGGCGCATTATGCGGATAGAACTAAAGGAATAGTAGAAGATGGGGATATTGAAGAGGCATTAACCGCTGCAAATGCTATTGGTGACGATCGTTTGCAAAAACAATCACAAGGTTATGTTGTTCCTGAATCGTTTACACATGGCACATCTGCTCAAAGAATGCGTTGGTTTAAAAAAGGTTATGAAACAGGTGATGTAAAACAAGGCAATACATTTTCAGCTAGAAATTTATAATTTATGATGAAATTACTTTTAGTTTACAGCAGTTTTTTATTTCTTTTAAATTTAGGTTGTGGTTCCCAAAAATTGGTTGAATCCTCTGATAAAGAAAGTTCAGTCACCGATTTTCCAGCTGAAGAAAGTGAAGAGTTGGAGGATACCGATAATTTATTGGAAACGCCTGATAATATGGAAATGATTTCTAATGATGCTTATTCAGTAAGCACTTTCATAAGATTTCCAAAACAGCAAAGTGGATGTTATAATTATTTCGCAAATTCTAAAAGTGATTATGAAAATGGGCAATTCTTATTTGCTTCTAACAATCAAAAGCAGGCCGTTATTTCTATTTATGATCAACTCATTAACTTAACCAATAAAAGTAGTACCAAAAACAGTTCAACTCAATTGGTAGAAGAATGGAATAGCCAAAACTATAAAGTGATTGTCATATTTAATGATAAAATAGATGCAGAAGGCGAGAAAGAAATTAACGGCACTCTAAATATTATGGATAACGATGGTAATATTGTTACCAAGGTGCTTTATGGTAAAATTACCTGTTAAGAGAAATTACCATTCCACTTTCTATACGATTCAATAAATTTAAGGGTAATATTTTCTACAACAGAATTTTATATTTTGTTGATCCATTCATTAAAACAATCAAACACATAAGAAGTATAACTAACTACCTTATAATGTCTTAACTATTTATTTATTCTTTAATTTCTTTTTTGTTTAATGTTTAGCATACTTATTGACCTCATAGTTTTATAACCATAAAACAAAATATTATGAAAAAGTTAAGCATTTGGAGTGTTGGAATATTGTCAACTGTATTTGTATTATCTAGTTGTAATACAAAATATTACATCCCTAATACTCAAAACGTACCTACTATCAACAATGCAGGACAAGTTAGTGCCACAGTAGCTGGAAATGGAAATCAATTAGAATTTCAAGGAGCCATTGGTATTAGCGACGCAATTGCTTTACAAGCAAATGCAGACATCGTATTAGCTAGAGATGAGGATAATGGAAATGGTGGAGAAGGTAAATTTTTTGAAGGAGGAATAGGTTATTATAAAAATATAACTGATAATTTATTATTTGATACTTACGCTCTTTTAGGTTTTGGTAGTATGGAAAATCATTTCCCTTCTACTATCAATGATTTTCCTGCAACGGATGGTAAAATTTCTGCCAATTTATTAAGGTATGGAGTTCAACCGAGTTTAAGTTTAAATTACGAAAACTTCTCTATTATAGGTTCGAGTCGGTTTGTAAATTTAAATTATTCAAATGTATCCGGGACTTTAACAAAAGACTCGTTGAATCAAAATATCTATTTGAACAACAATAAATCTAACTTTTTAATAGAGCCTGCTATTACAATTAGAGCAGGTTTAGAACGATTAAAATTTCAAGTTCAATATATGAAGAGTATTAATATTTCAAATGAAGATTTCCCTCAAGACAATGATTTAATATCAGTTGGAGTAAATTTTAAGTTTAATTAAGCAGATACCTAACTGTATTTTAATAAAAGACGACCAATTATTTCAATTAATAATTGGTCGTCTTTTATTGTTTCAAAAATTTGAATAAGTTTGTTGAATTAGGATTTATATATTTGAATACGAATACTACCTTTGAAAACGAATGAAAAAATATTGCCTACTTTTAATCTTCTTATCTCTGAATGGAATCTTATTGGCTCAGACTAATGATTTTCAAACACTTTTAAACAATGGTAAAGCTGAATTTAAAAAAGAATTTGACGAACAAGATTATCAAAAAGCAGTAGATAATTTAGAAAAAGCTGTCGCACTTAAACCTAATGATGCAGAAGCTAATTACTATTTGGGATATGCCTACAGTCGCCTAAACTCTAAAGATGGAGAGTCTATTATTAAAATGGATGTAAATACAACTCTAAAAGTATCCTCCTACTTCGAAAAAGTAATCCAAATTTCTCCACAATATAAAGGTGATATTGTTTCCTTAGACCCTTATTCCAAAATTTCATCAGAATGGGGTTCTTTAGCAGCCAAATATCTTTATGAAGATAAATTAGACTCCGCCAAATGGGCATTTAAAACAGGCAAGAAAAAAGGGACTTTTAGCGCTTTTAAATTAGCTATTTGTCAAAAAACACTTCAAAAATGTCAACCAAATGCTATAATTATTTCATCTGGCGATAATTTAACTTTTAGTTTATGGTATTTACAAACAGTAAAAAATATTAGAACAGATGTCTCTGTGGTTGATATTAGCTTGTTGAATAGCAAATGGTATCCGCATTATTTAAAAGACAAAAATTTGGTTGATTTTAATTTAAATGACATTGAATTAGATACTTTAGAATATAGTAATTGGAAAGATAGTTTAATCACTATTAAAAATTTTTCGTGGGTAGTTTCTCCCTCCTACCACGATGCTTACTTATTGAGAGGCGATCGGTTATTTTTGAGTCTTTTGCAAAACAATGAGTTCGATAAGCCCATCTATTTTACAATTGGTTTTGCAGAAGATATGCGCTTAAATCTAAATGATTATACTTCTTCATTAATCGTATCCGATCAATTAACACTCAACTCAAAAATTATTTATCCTTTTAAAGCATATTTAAAAGACATCAATCACATATTTAAGATGGCCAAAAAGCTAAATATGAACAGTACAGATGAAAGAAGGATTTTAGAAAATTTTAGATATGAGGCACTGTTTAAAATGAATGACTTAATTAGAGATGAGCAATTTGAGCATGCTAAAATTTTGATGCAAGCCTTAGAGAAAAACTTAAACCCTGAAAAATTTCCTTATTTATACAATGAAACTCCTATGTATGTGCAGCTTTTAAAGAATAGATTAGAAAAGAATAATTAATTTTTTTATAACATCCCTTCCTTACCGACTTTGCGGACGGAGTAACTTAATGATCATCATAAAAATATTGACTAAACGTAGAGAAGCAATCTATTATGATATAAACAGATTGCTTTCTACTTCACTTTGTTACGAAGAACTCGTCCTCCTGCACAATGTTACGGCGGACAAGTCCTCCTGCACAATGTTACGGCGGACAAGTCCTCCTGCACATTGTTGCGAAGGACTCGTCCCGCCTTCGCTTTGCTGCGGACGGTCAAGCTCTACACATGAACTTTTTTAAAATTTAAAATCACTCGTTTGTTTCGCTCGCAATGACTTATCAAAGGGGAATTGTCACAATAACTGTTTCAAATCGAATTCCCATAATACCCTTTTTTAAGCAGCATTTGTTTAAAGGAGTTTTTGACAAACACATTTTTTACTTAAAAAAATACCGAAATTCTTAGCATTCAGAATTTGTTAATAACTTTTTTAATAAGATGAGGCAATATTTTTTAAATATATTACGTCTTATATTAAATAAAACTATTATGGTTAAGGTGCATTTTTTTACTAATATAAACGGACTTAATAATCAGACCCACTCTCAATCATTCGGACCTGTAAAGAATTTTGAAAATTCAAAATATCGAGTTTCTTCAATTTTTTCCTCTACAAATAACCTAAAAGCCTATGCTGTTTGTAATGGAAAAGTTTTTGCACAATTGGTCAATGGTAAAATAAATCTTGTTCTAAAGCCAACAGAGCAACCTCTTAATAATATTCCTGTAAAATACTATATATATAAGGGTATTGACAAAGATTTTTTAATTGATACTGCCAATCCAACAAAAATTGCTATATCAACTAAAAGTAAGTTAACTAATATAATCCAAACTTCTCAGAATAAACGCAACTTAGCTTATGATAAAAATAAAAAAAACCCTATTGGTACCACCACGACTCCTGCTACTTTAAGCGCAATAGGATTAAATTTAACCGCAACAGCTGCTCCCCCAGATAGATTTCCTGATAATTCATTAATAGATGAAATCTTTTTAAGAGTTGATGAAGACGAATTTCCAAGTGTTTCCGGAGGTGATGATTTGGGTCAATTTTTATCATCAGGATTTGGTTTTGAAATTGTATTGGACGGGCTTGGTGAAGGGCCTGACATTAGCAACTGTCAGAAATTCCGAAACAGTTATAATAGCTAATCCGTCCACCTCAGGTGATGTGAATAAATTTATAGAAGCAGATAAAAGAGAACGAATACTCCACTATATAGATGCATGTGCCTTTTACTCAAGTTTTTTTTATGATGGAATAAGAGTAAAGAATACACCTGCTACAACATCCTTTATGAATAAACCTGGTGAAGAATTATTTAATGACGTCTTATCAGTATTTTATACAAAAGATATTGTTTATTTAGATATTCGTAATGAACATAATCATTGTTTAAATTACTATAGAAATTATAATACCCTCCCTAGTGAATTTGCCAAATTTCATATTTCTTACGATGGAGGAATAAGAACACTTAATGAATATCAATATTTTAAATTTAATTCTCCACCTCCGAACACACCTTATGGATGGCCTATTTTTGCATTACCTGTAAGTTCATTCACCAACCCTAATTCAAAAATACCAAGTACAATAACTCTAGAATTACCCGAAGGAGATAATCCTGCACCTGCAATTTATTTATCTCAAGGATATTATTTTTCTGATTTCAGAAAAATGTCCCAAAAACCAAAAACAAAACATCCGATTAGAGATGATATTTTCTATCCAAACAACAGTTCCTTTACGGTTGAAATTAAAATTTCAATTCCAAAGTTATCAAATAATACTACGATTCCCTTTTACATTAATCTTCGATATTTAAAACGTGATCCCTTTATCAAGACTACACCCCCATCGGGCACACTGACATTGGAAGCTAATCACTATTTTGATAATTTATTTGAATTATCTTCATTAATGAAAAATGATGGCTCTCTCAAAATACCTTTGCAAAACAATGACATTATAAAATGGCATATAACTAACTCTGTATCTTACACTGATGAAATTGCAGGATATGGGCAACCTTTCATTGCTAAGATTGGAGTAGGGGAAGATGTTAGTAATGTTTATTTTTTCGCATTAATTGAAGCCGAAAAAATTACCAGTGATTCGAGTAATAATGTTAACCTAATGCCTAATGTTCTCTCTATTGAATATGGTTATCAGGTTGACTTTAAAAAAATAGATTTCATAGATTCAAATAGCAATTCTAAGTCAATATTAATTTCTGATGCTCTACCAGACTCAGTTCATGATTTATTAATTGATCCTTCAATTATTGACAAGGATGGAAGAAGTTTAATTTTTATTGCTATTGATAAAAGTGAGTTACCGCAAATAGTAACAGCAATGAATGCTTTGGAAGCTGATTTTGATAAACGACTTGTGTTAAGAAACAAGCAAAACAAAGTCGATAGCTTTGGAATTCTAAATTATACAGAATACGATTTATTCATTGAAGGATATAAATTTAATAATGGAAATGTAGCTGTTCTTGAACAATCAACAAATATAAAAATTTTAAATGACAAAGAGTATCCAAGATTATTTGCATCATCTGCTGCAATTGAGAATTTTGATGGATTAAATTCCATTGACGAAAATAGGAAACACTTTTCGCATAGCTTTTTGCAAACTGATGCATTGTTAAACATTCGTTCAACTCCAGCTATTATGAATAATAATGTTCTTTTTAGAGCTAGGGGACTTACGTATTTTACTATTCTACAAAAAACTAAAGATAATCAGAATCAAACATGGTATAATATCGAATGGAAAGATGGTTATGTTGGTATAGCTCCAAATACTTTAAATCAGCCTCAGAAGGCACCGAGTTCACCTAATAATAATGGTTGGATAAGACCTAATATAAAGGAATCAAATATATTTGATAGAGTATTTTATCCAGTCGCATCTTTTGAAAAATTTATTATAGACTTTTTAAATTTGACAAAAGGGATGGATATCAATGCAAATTCACAAAATGACACTTTAACTCAAAGAATTACTAGAATTCGTCAAATGACAAAAGAGGGTGGTGATATTAGTGACTTATTTGATGAAATAATAACCCAAACTAACACCATACCAGACCCGCCTGTCAGATTAAATGATTTATATAATAATGTGCCGGTTGGAGCAAGCGAAAACCTTGAATTATTTGTAGACTATTTTGGAATTAAATTAGCTAATAATAAAATTATTGATTTACATCATCTATTTATTGGATTAGATGTTTTAAATTTTAAAAGAGTTAATTTTCAGATAACTACTTATATTTTTACATTAGACATTTCCAATAATATTGATTATTCTACGTGGGTAGGCGATATAGGGGCAGCGCCACAAGATTATATTAATTCAAAAGACGCTGCTTATGAAGTTGATTGGCAAACTATGAATCCAAATGCTTCTCAGCAAGAAAAGGAGAGCGCGTTTTTAACACATTATTATAAAACGAGAGCAAAAGATGAGGATTTGCTAGCTGATATTTATTCGCATATTATGCATAGCCAATTAAATACATATTTATTTTATGATCCATCATTTAATAACATAGCTACGGCTTTATACTACTTTAATTTGAGTATTAAGTCTGATGATAAAAGAGCCTTTGAAGAATTTTTTCAATATTTAAATATTGATCCTACTGTTCCTATTATTGATCAGCAAAATGTCTATAACTATGCTAAAGCCGAGATTCACAAATTCTCGATAATTTGGTATCAAAAAGATAATATTGTTGAGCCTAGTCAATCAGAAAATCTACAATTACAGAACTACTCAGATATATATGCAAAAAGATTTTTAAAATGGCTAGAAATAAACAAATAATAACTTTAGTATTACAAATTTTTATTTTTTTGTGTTGTTATGTGTTGTCATATTTACTTATACACTTTATTCACCCCACAGAAGTTTATTATACAATTAATAAAGAATTAAGTCTAATAATTATAGACTATTATGGAACTACGAAATACCTAACTAATTTAGATTTAGAAAAAATTGGGATGTTCTCCGTTTTAAGTATTATTTTTTTCTTTTTTATTTTAATAAGTATAATTCTTATAACTAAAGAATCTTATAAAAAAAATATCAAAGCACTGATAATTGTACTGTTCTTTTTTTTTCCTACTATAACAAAAGAAGCATCTGCAGCAAGGTATTCAATTGAACCATCTAATGATATTGAGGCTTCAGCATACTACTATCTCTCTGTTAAACCTTTTGGTATAGCTTTTTATAATTTTCTCACCCAAGATAATACCAATAACTTCCAGTTTATAACCTTTAACCAATTTAAGATAGATATTGAATTATTTGATTCAAGTGAGCTTTATATTGGTAATTTTAAACCAACAAAACACCTTGTAATTGAATTTCTTAGTGTAATTGTGAGTTTATTATCTATGTTTTATGTAGGTAAATATTTTATTAACAAAAATAAAAACATCATCTAATGGCTAACGAAGTATTCTATCCATCACTTTCATCTTTAATTCCTGTAAAAGGTTTACCTCAAAATCTAGGCTTTATTCAAAATTTAGCTGATAACATTTTTGATGGTTTATTTTATAAGAATTTTCAAACAAATACTAGTAAGTCTGGTAATAGAAAAAGCTTTCATTTAACTCTTGTTTCGTATAATAAAATTGGATTTGAAATTCCGGGAACTGGTATTATATTTATTTTAAATCCCGCAGCCATTCCTGATTCAGGCTCTGAAATTCCTATTTCAATAGGTTTTCAGTGGGAGGTTTTTCGTTTTCTACAATCTTTCGAGATAAGTCAATTTGATGGATCGCCAAATTCTTTGTTCAACATAATAATTACAATGGCAGAAGCCAATAGTGATGATATAGTTAGAGAGGTAGTGTATTCTTTCATTGGTGGCTCAAATCCAATAAATGATTTTATTATAAATTATAATTCTGCTCATCCAGGGAATTCTATTACAGTTTTATCAGATCCTGACCCTAATGTATATATTCAAAACATAACTGATGCTTTTGATGCGCAATCAATAGATCTTTTTCAAATTATTTTTAATGATTACATTTTTGATAACAATGAAATTGTATTATTTAAAAATATCGAAAAATTATTATTTAAATTTCTTGGTTTCTTTTCTGTCGATAGAATCAAAAAGATGCTTATCCCGCAGATTAATGCTTCAATAGATGAAATATCAGTAGGAGTTCAGTTTCCTGCTTCTATTTTAAGAGAAGTTAATCCCGTTAACTTTGACCCACTTCAAGATAGTAATGGAAAAGATGTTCCTTCAATATTACGATTTACACTCGGCAGTATAGGTTACGATACTGAAACTGGCTTTGAATTTAAAAATGTTTCTACTATTTCATTACCTTCATCTGAAATTCTACAAACTGGTTTTACTTTACAAGTAACAAATTTAAAACTGGATTTAAGTCGAAAAAATAACATTCCCGAAGCAATTGCAGATAATCGCCCCGATGATTTCATAGGGGTATATATTACTCAAGGGACAATAGGTTTTCCTTCATTTTTAAATCATGATGATACTAATTCAAATGCTGAATTATTCGTAAATAATTTATTAGTTGGTACTGGAGGTATTTCAGGAACAATAGGGCTAAAATTAAAAGATGGTCAGAGTGGTACTCCAAATATTAAAATTAAAGTCGGTGGCTTTGAATTAATTATCAACACCTTCTCACTTACCTTTAGACAAAATGCCATTATTGGTTCTGATATTAAAGCAGAAATGACATTGCCTTGGTTTAAAGACGAATATAATGAATCATTTAAGTTGGATGTTCTAGTTCATTTTGAACAAAATGGAGAATTTAACATTACAGCTATACCAAATCAACCTATTCCTGCTTTAAAACAAGAAGGTGTATTTACCTTATTTATTAAATCATTCAGTGTTGGAAATAAAGGAGATCGATTTTTTCTTTCAATTTCAGGAGATTTATCTTTTGAAAATAGTAGTATTGGAAACTTTTTAAGTTCAGCTGTTTCAGTAAAAGAACTAATCATTTGGGACGATGGTAAAATTGAATTTAAAGGAGGGTTTAATCCATTACCAAAATCGGTTAACTTACAGTTAGGCCCAGCAAAAATATCTGTTACTAATATTCACTTAGGTCAAGACCAAAGAACATTTAATGGTGAACTAATAGATTACAAATTTTTCGGCTTTGATGCCGCATTGAGTTTGGATCCTGAAGGGTTAGATTTGAGGGGTGATGGAATTAAATTGTATTATGCATTTGATCCCTCAGATGGTAGTTATATAGATGCTTTTATGCGTATCCAAGGAATTAATATTGATTTATATATTCCTGCATCTGCTCCAAGAGAAAGAGCAAATGTAATTATTAAAGGCTATTTACGCCTAAAAAATGATCCAAATGGATTAGAAGAATATCAAGGAGGAATTGATTTTTCAATGCCTAACAAAGGAATAGCTGCAAGTGCTGCAATGACATATAAACCAAAAGTTCCGAGCTTTTTAGTGGATGCCTCTTTAACCTTAGCTACACCACTTGTTTTGGGTGCTACTGGTTTGGGAATATATGGTTTTAGAGGTATCTTTGGAAGACGATATGTTCCTTCAAAAACAAAAATTGGATTAACAGAAGACGCCAGATGGTGGGAATTTTATAAAGAAGATTATAATGGTGGTGGTCAAGGTATTTATCCAGATAAATATTTAGGAAAAGATGGAACCACTTTTGGGGCTGGTATTAGTTTAGCTACCATTCCAGACCAAGGTCGCTCCTTTTCTTCCAAATTAGTGGGAATGTTTATGCCCGATGGATCATCCCGCTCCGAAGGATTTGCAATCCTTCGGCCTACAATACTAGCTTTATCAATCAAAGCTGAACTATTTTAACTATTCATAAATTAAAATTTCCAAATCAACTATTTTTACAATAATACTAAACGTATTTGTTTAGATGATTATTATCCTTTAACCTTTTGCTCGAATAATAAGAACGCAATCCCCTCCTAACCGTCATTGCGAGCGGAGTAACATAATAGTCATCATTAAAATATTAACTAAACGTAGAGAATCAATCTATTATGATATAAACAGATTGCTTTCTACTTCACTTTGTTACGAAGAACTCGTCCTCCTACACATTGTTTCGGACAAGTCCTCCTGCACTTTGCTGCGGACGGACAAGCTCTACACATGAACTTTTTTAAAATTTAAAATCATTCGTTTTTTTCGCTCGCAATGACTTTTCAAAGGAAGTTTTATCAAAAAATTTCATTCCTATTACCTATTTAATTAGCTTTAATATTTAAATGTAACTTTCTTTCTTTTCTAAATTTAATGTATTTGTTGGGATAGATATTATTAATTGATTAATTACATACAATTTAATATCTTTGATAATGAATAGTCTGATACTAATTGTCTTATTTAATTATCTTAAAAAGAATGATTTAATTGTTTATTTAGAAACTAATATTAAAAAAGTAAAACTGAGTCTAAGTTATTTACAAGCTGCCTCTGTGAACGACCCATTTGAAATATTCAATCATTTGTGGGGCAATTTATTAGAAAATGATATTGAAATTCCAAAAGAATAAAATAATGAAGTATATAAATATTTTGAGTTAGTCATTTAATTTCTGTATGTTTATCCCTTTAAAATTGCGATTATGGAACAATTCAAAGGACAAGATATTCTAAACTTTATAAAAGAACTTCCAAATGATGAAGCTTGTAAAGCCTATTTGGCTAAAATAAAATGGCAGGATGGATTTACTTGTAGTAAATGCGGACATACAAAAGGTTGTGAAAAAGCAGGTTATAATTATCATTGTTATGCATGTAATCATGTAGAAAGTGCCACAGCCAACACGCTTTTTCACAAAGTTAAATTTGGGTTACAAAAAGCATTTTGTGTTGTATTTGAAATGAGTACAAGTAGTAAAAGTGTTTCAAGTATACAAATGGGTAAACGATTTAGTATTCGCCAAGGAACAGCATGGTATTTTATGCAAAAAGTACGAAAATCAATGAAAAGTAGCCAAAAATACCCTTTAGATAAAATAATTCATGTGGATGAGTTTACTGTAGGAGGAAAAGAAGAAGGGAAACAAGGAAGAAGTTATGATACGAAAAAGAAAAAAGCTGTAATTGCAGTTGAATTAACTGATAACAACAAAATAAAGAGAGTATATATTCAATCAATTCCTGATTATTCTGCAAAATCATTGACTCCAATTTTTGAAGAACATATTAGTACTTCTGCTAAAATAGTAACAGATAAATGGAGAGGTTATGAACCTTTAAAAGAAAAGTATAATATTGAACAAATCCAAAGTAATAATGGAGCAAATTTCAAAGAATTACACATTATAATTATGCAAGTTAAATCATGGCTCAGAGCAATACCAACTCATGTAAGTAAATGGCATATACAAGCATATTTTGATGAATTTTGCTTTAGGATTAACCGCTCACAATTTAAAACCAATATTTTTCATAAAACAATCAACAGAATGGTCGAAAGCAAACCAATTTATCACTATCAAATAAAACAGACGCTAAGTGTGTAACTCAATAAATATTATAATAACTTTATTTATTTTTAGCATTTTTTTTTCTGCTTGTCAGAATAAAAAATACTGTTTTGATTTCGATTCTTTTGGCATTAAAGATGAAAATAAATTTATAGAATATTCATCAAAATATATCTGGAGAGTTGAAGAAACCGGAGGCACATTAAACCAACTTTATCCGATTAAAATGATTCGGATAGCCAATAAGAATCATTTGGAATGGGATTTCTATCATTACGGTTCTATATCAAATCCACACAAAATTTCCCTTGACACCTTAGACCCTAGTTGGAATGTTTTTACTGTTTCAAAAGATAGCTTAGAATCAACTTTTCCAAAAGAATATAAAAAGTACATGCCACCTTTACTTGATAGTGTAACTTTAACTTGGTATACAATTAAAGATACAATTAAAAAAGGTTTAAAGAATATAAACTCTGAAAAGGTATTTTCATATCATTTTCCTGACACACTTGGTTTGTTAACTGACGGCTTTTTAATGTACACAAGAAATCCTTATATACTGATTATTGATCCGTCCTTTTCAAAACAGCATAAAATTAAACGTAGAATGTCTTATTACATATCGTATCTAATCCTTAATCCTAGTTTTCACCTTTATGAATCATCTATTTTTGCGGTTTGGGGTGATTATGTAACTAAGTATAACGCAACACCTGAAATATATGCCAAAAGAAAATTGAAAGCTAGGAAATATCAAAGAAAATTTGAAAAATTTATTCGACATTACTTTGAGAAAGATCATTATTCAATGCACAAAAGCTACTTCGAGCTTATTCTATGGCAAGTATATAAACCTAATAATTTTAAATTAAAAGATAATTTAGGCATGTACCGTAGTTTTATCTTTAACTCTTGTAATCCAGACTATCCTGGAATATATGAAGTTAAATTTAATATTTATAAGCCTTATTGTTTTAAAGTATTTAAACGCTAACTTACTAACCGTCATAGCGAGCGGAGTAATTTAATGTTCATTGTCTATTTAATGACTAAAACGTAGAGAAGCAATCTAATGTGATATGAATAGATTGCTTCTCTACACAAAAACCTTTTTATAACATTTAGTCATTCGTTTGTTTCCCTCGCAATGACTTTTCAAAGGGGAATTGTCGATTAAATGAAATAGGAATTAATTACTTTTGTAATAGATTACACAATTAAGAATATTTTTAAGCTCAACAATTCTTCTTTTAAATAAAATAGGCTCTAGTTTAATTCAGCTATTATTTGTATATTGTGTGTATGAAAACAGAAAAGCTTAAAGACCAAATACTCTCTCTGCCAATTAAACAACGTGAGCGTTTGTTGAAGGAGATTGAAGATTCAACTAAAGAGATTAACCTGTCTGCGATTGTTTCACGTCAGCATGAGTTTAATAACAAACTCGGAGCCTGTCCTCATTGTTCTCATTCTAAGTATGTTCGTTTTGGGATTGACAAAGGAGCACAGCGCTACAAATGCAAGTCTTGCCAAAGAAGTTTTACGGAGTATACAGGTACTTGGATGGCAGGGCTGCAAAGAAAAGACAAGATTGTTGATTATCTTAAACTAATGGTTGAAGAAAAAAGTCTTGACAAAATTGTTTCGATTTTGGGTATTAATAAGAAAACAGCCTTTGATTGGCGCCACAAGATATTGTCTTCAGTTGACGCAGATGACGGAGAGCCCTTCATTGGTATCACAGAAAGTGATGAGACCTTTTTCCTCAAATCTGAAAAAGGGATGAAGGTTAAAAATCGAGAACCAAGGAAAAGAGGCGGTAAGTCAAGCAAAAGGGGTGTAAGCAATGATCAGGTTGCGGTCATCGTGACTCAAGACAGAAAGTCAATGCTAAATCTGAGTGTAGCTACACTTGGACGGATTAGAAAGATTGATATTAAAAATGCTATTGGCAATCGCATAAAAAAAGGGAGCACAATTTTGTGTAGTGATTCTCACCACAGTTATAAAGGCTTCGCTAAAGACACCAAAATTGAGTTTCATCCGGTAAATGTTTCCAGGGGAGAAAGAGTAAAAGGAGCGTTTCATGTACAGCATGTAAACTCAACGCACAATAAAATAAAGAAGTGGATTGGAAATACATTCTGGGGCGTGTCTACTAAATACCTGCAACAATACCTAAATTGGCATATTATAAAAGAAAAAATAAAATCAAACAAGGATATTACCCTTGCTTTCGCAAAGCAGATAGTTGTTGCGGGAGCTCTGGAGCGCTTTGTTCAAATCCAACCAAACTATAAAACACTATTATCAACGCAGTGCTAAACTAGAGCCATAAAATAATACAATAGGATGAAAAACATACTACTTTATTTATTTCCTTTCTTCTTATTGCTTGCTTTTAATCAAGCACTTTACAGTCAAAAACTAAAAGAAAGCTTTAAGGCAGTGGCATCAGACCAAACTCCTAAAGATAATTTTGGTTTATCTGTTGACATTACTGACAAATATGCCATAGCTGGAGCTCCTTATCAGGATAGAGATACTGCAAGTGGAAATATATTATTTAATGCGGGTGCGGCTTATATTTATGAAAAGGATAGTGCTGGTAATTGGTTTCAAAAACAAAAATTGGTGGCATCTGATAGAGATACGAGTGATTATTTTGGCTATGCGGTGAGTATATCAGATAAATATGCTGTCGTTGGAGCTTATGCAGCTGATGAAGATGCTGCAGGATTGAATACCAAAATTGATGCCGGTGCTGCTTATGTTTTTGAAAAAGATAGCAATGGAATATGGCAACAAATTGCAAAGCTTATCGCTTTGGATAGAGATGCAGGAGATTATTTTGGAGCAGCTGTAGTTATATCAGGAAATTATATAGTAATTGGTGCTTATGAAGAAGATGATGATACTGCAGGTACAAGTACACTTTCAAATGCAGGATCAGCATATATTTTTAAAAAAGATAGCAGTGGGAATTGGGTTCAAAACCAAAAAATTGTTTCTGCTGATAGAGATGCAGAAGATTATTTTGCATATTCCTTAGCTATGGACAGCACGACTTTGTTAATTGGAGCTTATCAAGAAGACCACGATGCCAATGGTTTAAATCGTAGGTTTTCAGCAGGATCTGCTTATATATATAATTTAGATACTTCTGAAAATTGGGTTCAGACTCAGAAAATAGTAGCTTCGCTTCGAAATAACTACTATTATTTTGCTCAATCTTTGGCTATTGATAATAATCACATAATAATTGGAGCTCCCAATGATTCTTGGGACACTATAATAGGTTTACAAAGATCTGAGGCCTGGTGCATTTTTTGCTTTTGAGAAAAGTGCGAATGGAATGTGGGTTGAAACTCAAAAAGTACTTTCTTATCAACGAACTACTAGTGATAATTTTGGCTACTCGGTTGCCATTTACGGCGATTATGCTGTTGCTTGTGCAAAAAATAATAGTAAAGATGCAACTGATAGTCCTACTTTTTCTAGAGCAAGGTCAGGGTCAGCTTATGTTTACAGAAGAGTTCTCACAGGCAGATGGGTTTTTGTTCAAAAATTAAAAGGATCTAATTCTGGTTTTTTAGATGAGATGGGAACTTCTGTGGCGATGTATCAAAAACAAATTATTGCTGGTGCACCTTTATATGATTTAAATCAAAATGTCTCTATTACTACAGATGAAGGAACTGCCTATATCTTTGAGCCTTGTGATACTGCAATTACTTTGAATATTATTGCATGTGATAGTTTTGTTTCTCCCAGTGGCAATTATACTTGGTATAGTAATGGGCAATATAAAGATACGGTACATTCTTTGAATTCTACCAATTGCAATGCCCTTTATACCATTAATTTAAGCTTTGGTTTGCCACAAAGAGATACTATTACTGTCAGTTCTTGTGATGCTTACACCTCCCCTAGCGGAAAGTACATTTACACTACTTCCGCTACTTATTTGGATACTATTTCTACTGTGGCGAATTGTGATAGTATTATCGTCATCAACTTCACTCTTTTAAATAGTAGTTCAGCTCAGTTGAATGCTTCTGCATGTAGCAGCTATACTTCTCCAAGTAATCGATATACTTGGCAAACCAATGGAACTTATAATGATACCTTATATGGAGCTAATAGCCTTGGCTGCGATAGTATAATGACCATCAATTTGAGTATTGATCAATCTTTTTCTACTTTAAATATTACTTCCTGTTATGCATACACTTCTCCAAGTGGTCGATTTATTTGGTCTAGCTCCGGCACTTATATGGATACTATCTTTGGTGGCAATGCAAAAAATTGTGATAGTAATATAACGGTTAATTTGAATATCAACAACTCTGCATATCGATACAATGTCGTTGCTTGTCAATCCTACATATCCCCAAGTGGAAAATACAATTGGAAAACCTCCGGTACTTATTTAGATACTTTAATTGGAGTTAATTCTTTGGGATGTGATAGTTTAATTACTGTTGACTTAACAATTAAAACGGTGGATACTTCTCTTACAGTTTTGTCACCTTCTATCATCTCCAATGCTTTTGGAGCAACTTATCAGTGGTTAGATTGCAACAATAACTTTGCCCCTCTAGTTGGAGATAGCAATCAAATTTTTATGCCAACAACAAATGGTTCTTATGCCGTTCAAGTCATTGAAAATAATTGCATAGACACTTCTAGATGTGTTCAAATAATAGGTTTAGGATTAAATAATTTGAGTTTAGATCAATCAATTATTGCTATGCCCAACCCAACTAGTGGTAGATTTGTTATTCAATTATCAAATGAATTTAAAGCCAATAAAGTAATTGTTAGAAATATTCTAGGCGAAACTATTATCAACAAAACTTTAAATGCTACCCAAAAAATAGAGCTTAACATTAACACTGATAATGGAATTTACTTTGTAGAAGTGCAGGCTACCAATGGTGCAAGAACTACAATAAAAGTAATCAAACAATAAAAAAAACACAGATTGCTTTCTCCTTCACTTTGTTACGAAGGACTCGTCCCGTCTTCGCTTTGCTGCGGACCGACAAGCTCTACACATGAACTTTTTTTAAAAAATATAGTCAATCTTTTGTTTCGTTCGGAATGACTTTTCAAAGAGTGTTGTCGTTTAAAACAATTCCAAAAAATCCCCTCCAAACCTTCGTTGCGAGCTGAGTAAATTAATGGACGATTAAGAAATTGGTACATTATTTAATTGGTACATTAGCAATCTCCCTTTATTCTCTCCCACAGTGCACCAATAGCTTCTTTGGCTTTAGCCATATCATTTGGTTTTCTGTCGACCATTAGTTCACCTTTCTCACTTCGATATAATTGGTAAGCAAATACAAAATCTTGGTCGTTGGGATCCCAACCCTTCAATTGGCCAAATCTTAAGTCGTTCATGATGATGGTGTCTTCTTTTTCAACTAGGGAATAATACCCTTTTGTCAAAAACTGTAATCGTTGAAAATCACTTTCATTTTCAACTTTTGTTTGTAGGTATTTATTCTTTGGAACTTCTTTAAAAGTGATGTCCTCGCCTTTATCAAACAGCGAATAATAAGTAATTAAAAACGAACTATCCGTTTCAATATTGGCACTCCATAATATGGTATTCAGCGGACTAGGTCTAGTTTGAAAACGCTCATAACTGATACTTTGTCTTTTCAAACTATCGGCAATGTGCTCATTAACATGCGTTTTAATCAATAATGTAATCAATAAGTAAGCAGTGCTAAAAAAGAGTCCGAAACGATTTAATCGTCTTCTAGTAAAAGAACCTCTTTTATAAAACATCAATGCAATGGTGCAGATTAAAAAAGGTAAGGTATAAATAGGATCAATGACAAAGATGCTGTGAAAGGCGATTCTCAAATCTAATGGCCAAAAGAGTTGAGTACCCCATGTGGTAAAACTATCCAACAAAGGATGAGTGAATAAACTCCAGAAAAAAAGTAGTGACCAATCTTTCCAATTGGCCTCATTTTTATGCTGATATATTTTATGAACTAAATACCCTAAAACAGGTGCGAGAAGTAAACTAAATATAATAGAATGGCTAAAGCCTCTATGAATATCTAATTCTGTAACAGTACTATACATACCGCCAACAAAAACGTCTAAATCAGGAATAGTGCCACCAATAGCATCCCAAAGTAAGGCTTTATTACCTACTTTTTTACCTAAAACAGCTTCACCAACTGCTGCACCTAATACAATTTGAGTAAGAGAATCCATTAATTAAAATGGCAAATCATCTTCTTCTGAATTATCAGCAGGATTCATGTCACTAATAGGAGGTGCATCACTTTTGGCAGCTGAAGGAGTATCTTGATTAGAACTACCATCTAAAGCTTCTATTTTCCAAGCATCCAAATTGTGGTACCATTTACTATTATACTCTCTTGATGAAATGTTGAAACCTACTTTTACACTTTGTCCGTTGGCAAAACCATCTAACATATTCAATTTATCATCACCAAATACACTAAAGCATACTTGAGGATTGTATTGAGCACCAGTATCTAAAACAAAAGACTGCTTTCTCCACTCTTTTCCGGCTTTACTTACACCTTTTTCAATTTCTAAAATATTTACTATTTTTCCGTCTATTGATAAACTCATAATTTTAATCTTCTATAATTTCTATATTTTCAATTTTATCACCCACTTTAATAGTATCAATTATATCTAAACCCTCTACTACTTTGCCAAATACTGTGTGATTACCATCTAAATGGGCAGTATTTTTTCTGCTGTGACAGATAAAAAATTGCGATCCACCTGTGTTTCTTCCCGCATGTGCCATAGACAAAACTCCTTTATCATGATGTTGATTCCCACCATCCAATTCACAGTCTATAGAATAACCAGGACCACCTGCTCCACTTCCATTTGGGCAGCCTCCTTGCACCACAAAATCAGGAATCACTCTATGAAAAGTCAAACCATTGTAAAAACCATCTTTACTCAATTTTATAAAATTCTCCACTGTTTTAGGAGCATCATTTTCAAAAAATTCTATTTTCATTTCCCCGTTTTGGGTCTTCATTATTGCTTTTTTCATCTGCTAAATTATTTTTTGGAAGGCAAATTTAAGTTTTTGAATAATGGATTCATAGTTTTATGAATTCAAAATAAAATTTTTATTAATTTCAGTGTTAAATTCAACAAAAATTTCTTACTTTAGACTTTAATCCATAAATCAACTAAAAATGAAAAAATTTCTACTTCTGCCATTTATGATGGCAATTATTGGTGCTTTCGCACAAACTTCTGGTGGTCCTGATACATTTGGTTACACCTGGAAATCATCTGCAGACACTGCAGGGCCCGCATATTCGTGGTTTGATATTGATTCTATTGGAACTAAAGTCGTTGGACTCAGCGATGATAATTACATTGGATCATTTTCAATATCAGGTTTTAGTTATTACACCTCTTCCCCTACTTCTTTATATGTAGGCTCTAATGGTTTTATATCTTTTAATCCTGTAAATATTAGTTCAAGTTCAAGCTCATTTCAAGTGATACCTTTAGTAGGTGGAGCCAATGATTTTATTGCACCTTTACTTACAGATTTAAGTTTTGCAGGCACTGCCAATCCTGGTGAAGCCTATTTTTATACTACAGGTGATACGATTTGTGTAACTTTTAAAAACGTTCCATTTTGGATTAATAATACGAACGGTTACGGAGGTAGCAACACTTTTCAAGTTATTTTAAATAAATTAGACAAGTCTATTACATTTAACTATAAAAGTCAGTCAGGTTTACCTGATCCTACTTATACTGCAAATGGTCTTTCAATTGGTATTGAAAATAATACAGGAAATGATGGTTTACAAAGATATAGAGGAATGGTTTTTCCATTAGCGGGAACTTCTACAAAGTTTTACTTCCCAACTACAGTAGCGCCCTTAACTGATGGTAGTGTAGATTGGGTTGGTAACGATGAATCAAAAGGACAATTTATTTTTAAAGGAGACCCCTTTACACTTCAATCAAACATTAAGAATACGGGTAATCAGTACATTAATTCCTTTACTGCTACTTCTGCTATTACGCCACCTGCAGGTGGAAATTCTGCCAGCACTTCTGCATTTGTAAATGGTTTAGCTGCAGGAGATGACACTACTGTTAGTTTTCCAATAACATATTCTCCAAACAAAATAGGTATTGCTACTAATACAGTTACTTTAAGTGGAATTACAGGTGATAATATCACATCTAACAACACTAAAAATCAAAAATTAATCATTCTTGATCCTGTTAGTGATACTTTGCGATTTAATTATTCAGATGATATATCTTCCAGTTCTGTTTCTTGGTCTGGTGGTAATGGTGGAACTGCTGTTTATATTAAACCTCCTATTTATCCGTCTAAAATTTTAAGTACAGAATATTTTATAGTTGCGACAGGAACCGCAACTGGTTTTTCTGCAATGATTTACGATGATAATGGACCAAGCGGTAGTCATGGAACATTGCTAGACAGTGTATTTGTGCCTGTAGGTAACGTTATTACAAATGCGTACAATACAGTAGTACCAAATGATACCAACATTAATATAACAAGTGGTGGAGTTTATATTCATTATTTAATGAATGGTGATGGAATTAGCATTGGTACAGATGATACTCCTCCTATTTCTAAACAAGCAATAGAGGTAATTGGCGGCGGATGGGCTGGTTATAGAGATCTACAGACTCAAGATTTTATGATGGGTATGACAGTTAGAACTCCGTCTGAAGATGGAGAAGTAACAAGTATTGGTAAAAACAATGGTAATGCAGTCATCATTCAAAGAGTAAATTCTTATCCTTTAACTGCCAAAATTTCAAATGTTGGCTTTAGAGATGCATCTAATGTTACAGTAAAAAATAAGATGACAGTCACTAACATTAATGTTGGAAATGGTACTGCTACTTTACCTTTTATAGGTATTGGAAATGATACCACATTTACTTTCTCTAATAATTTTTCCCCGTCAGTTGCAGGTAATTATATGTATGAAGTGTTTCTTGATAAACTCTTGAAAGATGATATCAATACAAATGACACGATGAGACAAGAGATTTTAGTGGTAGATACCAACTTAGCTTTACTTAATTTAACTTATGCAGATTTAAACGCTGAAGGTTCTACAGTAAATCGTGATTCGGTAAATGCCTACGCTGCTTTCTTTAAGCCACCTTACTATCCTGCTAATATAACTAGAACCTCTTTTATGCACACTGCAGTAGGAAGTTCAACAGGTTTTGTAGCTAAAATTAAAAAGAATGATGGTCCTAATGGAACACCAGGAACTTTATTAGACAGCGTGATTGTTGGTTCAGGAAATGTAACTTTAAACACTTATTATAATGTTACTCCTACTAATCCGGGTGCATACATTGATAGTGGTGGTGTTTATGTTATTTGGGAACCGATAGATGCAGGTATTGAATTAGGTGTAGACAAGAATCTACCTTTTTCTAAATACAGTTTTCAAATTGATAATAATGGATTTGATCCCTATGTAAATAATAATTCTGAAGACTTTATGATGAGGGTTCAATTTAAAAAAGGAACAGGAACCTCTATTGAAGAATTGAAAACTATTACCAACTTAAAGGCTTATCCAAATCCATTTAATAATTTCATTACCATTGAATTACCTAAAAGTTTAGATGGTAATTTAGTAAATGTACAGATGACAAATATGAATGGACAAGCAGTACAAGTAAAAGTAATGCGTTCTAAAAATGAAATCCGTATTTTTAAAGGTAACTTATCAAGTGGTCAATATATTTATAGCATTAATAATGTAGGTATAGAAAAAGCGAATGGTAAAATAACCGTTGAATAATCTATTTAAAATTTAATTTAAAGCTGTCTCAAAATTTGAGACAGCTTTTTTTTTGAACCTCCTCAAATGATTAATATAAATGTATCTCTTTTTAAGAAATCTTAATAGAAATCAATCCAAAAAGTATAATGGATTTAATTAATTTTCAGATTGATAAAAAGATAAATTTATGAAGCACAATCAATTTAAAAACGGGGATAAAATTGCAACAATAGGCTTAGGAACATGGAAATCTGAAAAAGGAGCTGTGAAAGATGCAGTAATAGAAGCTATTAAATGTGGGTATAAGCACATTGATTGTGCTGCTATTTATGGTAATGAAAAAGAAATTGGAGAAGCATTAACTTTCGTTTTCTCAAATAATATTGTCAAAAGAGATGAGCTCTTTATCACTTCCAAATTATGGAATGATCAACACAAAGAAGAAGATGTTTTGCCTGCCTTAAAAAAGACCTTGAGCGATTTACAATTAGAGTACATAGATTTATACTTGATGCATTGGCCAGTTGCTATGAAAAAAGATGCTGAACAAGCTGAATTTTTGAGTTTGGAAGATGTCCCTTTGCTGGAAACGTGGAATGCGATGATAGATGCAAAAAATAAAGGTTTGGTGAAGCATTTAGGGGTGTCTAATTTTTCAATCAAAAAAATAAACCATTTGAATGAAAATTCTAATCACAAAGTAGAAATGAATCAAGTGGAAATTCATCCATTCTTATCTCAGAATGAGCTTAAGACATTTTGTGATAAAGAACAAATTTTAATGACTGCCTATGCCCCACTCGGTTCTACTGATAGAAATAGTAAAAAAGATAGTGAACCCAACCCTTTAACAAATGAAATCATTAGCCAATTGGCAAGTAAAAAAGATTGCAGCAATGCTCAAATAGTAATTGCATGGTTACAAGCTAGAGGAATTACGGCTATTCCAAAATCGACTAATAAAGGAAGAATTCAAGAAAACTTAAATGCTGACAAAATCGAATTGAATAATGAGGAAATGAAGCAAATGAATGATTTAGATAAACATTATCGTTTAATAGATGGTTCGTTTTGGACGGATAACCCTCATTATACCAAAGAAAATTTGTGGGATGAGTAACAACGTTAATTATTAAATAAATAAATAAAATGTCTAGAAATGTATCTGAGCAATTATTAGATATCCTGATAAATGTGGGAGTTAATAGAGTATACGGCGTAACTGGTGATGCTTTAAACTTTTTTGTAAAAGCTATAGAAAGTCGAAAAGAAATAGAATGGATAGGCTTTAAGCATGAAGGCAATGCTTCTTTTGCGGCTTTTGGTGAAAGTGAAACCACAGGCAAATTAGCTGTTTGTGCTGGAACTGTTGGCCCTGTGCCTTACATTTAATTAATGGTTTGTATAATGCTAAAAAAGAACGAACTCCTGTTTTGGCAATTACAGGTCAAATACCTCAAAGAAACCAAGGTACAAGCTATTTTCAAGAGGTAGATTTAAAAAAGGTTTTTGATGATGTGTGTGAATACCAGGCAATCATAAGAACTCCTGAGGAAGCGCCTTCTATAATACAAAAAGCCATTCAAATTGCAATTTCTCACAGCACCGTTTGCCGAATAGAATTAGCAGCAAATATTGCAGGAATGAAGGCGGAAAGTGAAGAGTTTATTCACCCAATTTTTCATTCAGACGCTACATTAATTGCAGGCTTTGATTCTATTGCTAAAGCTGCTGAGGCAATTAATAGCGCAAAAAATATTGGCATATTAGCAGGTCATGGTTGTAGAAATTCAAAAGAAGAAGTTTTGGTATTATCTCGACTATTAAATGCTCCAATTACACATACATTAAGAGCCTCTGATATTTTTGATCACGACACTGAAAATGTCGTCGGCCTAACAGGGCTTATTGGAAATCCATCAGGTTATCATGCTGTTTATGATTGCGATTTATTGCTCATGTTGGCAACTGATTTTCCATACATTAAATTTTTACCTCATACTACCAAAAGTATACAAGTAGATATAAGAGAAGAGAATATTGGTAACCGAACTGCTGTAGATATTGGAATTCATAGCGATGTTAAAGAATTTCTAAAATTATTAATCCCGCATATTAAACAAAAAACAGATAAAAGCTTTTTAAGCAAATTAACGGTTAGTTTTAAAGATTGGAAAGCTAGTAAAGCCAAAGAATCCTCTGAAAAGAGAGATATGGAACCACTACATCCACAAATATTTGCAGCAAAAATTAATGAGCATGCTTCAAATGATGCTATATTTACTGTAGAAACAGGAACATCAGCAATTTGGGCAACTCAACATATTTCTTTTCATTCAAAAAGAAGAGTTATAGGATCTTTTAATCATGGATCTATGGCAGTTGGCTTACCTTCGGCGATTGGTGCACAATTTGCTCATCCCGAAAAAGAGGTTTGGGCTATTTCAGGCGATGGTGCTTTTAATATGTGTATGCAGGATTTCATTACAGCAGTAAAGTATCAACTTCCTATAAAGATTTTTTGAGTTAGTCATTTAATTTCTGTATGTTTATCCCTTTAAAATTGCGATTATGGAACAATTCAAAGGACAAGATATCCTAAACTTTATAAAAGAACTTCCAAATGATGAAGCTTGTAAAGCCTATTTGGCTAAAATAAAATGGCAGGATGGATTTACTTGTAGTAAATGCGGACATACAAAAGGTTGTGAAAAAGCAGGTTATAATTATCATTGTTATGCATGTAATCATGTAGAAAGTGCCACAGCCAACACGCTTTTTCACAAAGTTAAATTTGGGTTACAAAAAGCATTTTGTGTTGTATTTGAAATGAGTACAAGTAGTAAAAGTGTTTCAAGTATACAAATGGGTAAACGATTTAGTATTCGCCAAGGAACAGCATGGTATTTTATGCAAAAAGTACGAAAATCAATGAAAAGTAGCCAAAAATACCCTTTAGATAAAATAATTCATGTGGATGAGTTTACTGTAGGAGGAAAAGAAGAAGGGAAACAAGGAAGAAGTTATGATACGAAAAAGAAAAAAGCTGTAATTGCAGTTGAATTAACTGATAACAACAAAATAAAGAGAGTATATATTCAATCAATTCCTGATTATTCTGCAAAATCATTGACTCCAATTTTTGAAGAACATATTAGTACTTCTGCTAAAATAGTAACAGATAAATGGAGAGGTTATGAACCTTTAAAAGAAAAGTATAATATTGAACAAATCCAAAGTAATAATGGAGCAAATTTCAAAGAATTACACATTATAATTATGCAAGTTAAATCATGGCTCAGAGCAATACCAACTCATGTAAGTAAATGGCATATACAAGCATATTTTGATGAATTTTGCTTTAGGATTAACCGCTCACAATTTAAAACCAATATTTTTCATAAAACAATCAACAGAATGGTCCAAAGCAAACCAATTTATCACTATCAAATAAAACAGACGCTAAGTGTGTAACTCAAAAGATTTTAATTCTCAACAATTCCCAATTGAGTTTTGTGAAACTAGAAATGGAAGAAGTAGGATTAAGTCCTGCTTTAGATGCATTAAAACAGGACAATGTAAATTTTGCAGAATACGCAAAGCTATGCGGTGGTGATGGTATTAGAGTTGAACATGCAAAAGACATTGAAATAGCTATTGTAAAAGCAAAACACAGTACTAAACCTTTTATCATTGATGCAGTAGTTAATAGTGGAGAATTATCTTTACCCTCTCATATTGGATTGGACGAAGTAATTGGTTTTGGAACTTCCAAAATTAAAGAGGTTGGACAAATTATAAGTGGAGATAAAGATCAATGGGATAACTTAAAAAAAGAGATAAAGGGATTTTTTGATTGATATGTAAGGATTGCTATTATAAAGAACAAATTAAAATGATACTTATACCCTCTTCTATTCTGCAAATAGATGTGATATAAAAGATTATGAACCCAATCCATTCTCAATACTTTTGATCAGATAAATACTTTTTGCTTTTTTCGATCATAAACTAATACTTTAGTAGCATCTATACTTTTTCTAAGAATTGGATTTTTAATTGACGATTCAGATAATAAATCAACTTTTCTTTGAAAAAAAAGTTCTAATTTATCCCAAATATCGATTAAATTCTCACCGCGTTTTAAAGGATCTTGATCTTCCATTTCAATCAATAAATCAATATCACTAGATTCTTCATTAAACTTTTCGTTTATTGATGAACCGAATGCATGGATCTTCTTTACATTATATGCAAGACATATTTGTAAAAATTCATCCATTTTAACGCTTAAAGTTTCCTTCAAATTCATCATGCTAAATTAATGTATTTTTTTGATTTCTAATTATCTCTATAATTTCCAAAATTCAATATAAAAATAATTAAATTTGATCGTTCATTCTATATCATTTTATACACCTATTTTTAAAAAATGCCATTTATAGACTACTACAAAGTTTTAGGAATTAGCAAGAACGCCTCTGAGGGTGATATTAAAAAAGCATATCGAAAATTAGCGCGCAAATATCATCCAGATTTGAATCCTAATGATGCATCTGCTGAAGTTAAATTTAAAGAAATAAATGAGGCAAATGAAGTATTAAGTAATTCTGAAAGTAGAAAAAAATACGACCAACACGGTAAGGAATGGAAAAATGCTGAAGCTTATGAAAAAGCAAATCAACAGCAGCAGCAAAGAAGTAGTAGTCAGCAAAGTCAAGCTAATTATTCAGAAGGTAGTCAGTATTCCGATTTTTTTGAATCGATGTTTGGAGGTGGTTTTAGGGGTTCATCTCAATCTAATGTAAAATATAGAGGACAAGACTACAATGCTGAATTACAATTAAACTTAACTGATCTTTATGAAAATCATCAACGTACACTAACTGTAAATGGCAAAAATATTCGTTTAACCATTCCCGCCGGAGTTAAAGATGGTCAAATAATTAAAATACCCAATCAAGGTGGTGAAGGAAGAAATGGTGGGCCTAAAGGAGATTTAATTATTCAGTTTTCTATCGTTAACAATACTGCTTTTCAGAGGGAAAATGATAATTTATTTACAACGGTTCATTTAGATTTATACACCTCCATTTTAGGTGGCGATATTACTGTTAAAACATTTGATGGAAAAGTAAAACTGAAAGTGAAAGCTGAAACACCTAATGGAACGAAGGTAAAATTGAAAGGAAAAGGTTTCCCTGTTTATAAAAAAGAAGGACAGTTTGGTGATTTATACATCACTTATTCTATTGAAATTCCATCTAATCTAACTGCAAAAGAAAAAGAATTATTTCAAGAACTTAAAAACATCAAGAAATCATGAAATCAACCAACTATATTGCCATAAATTCTTTGTGTGATCATTATGAAATTGAAATTTCATTCTTTAATCAATTAAATGAGATAGGAATGCTCGAAATCGTTACTATAGAACATTCACAATGTATTCATACAGATAAAATAAAAAGTTTAGAAAAGATGATTCGATTAAATAAAGAGCTTCATATCAATATAGAAGGAATTGATACAGTTTTTAATTTATTGGATAAAATTGAAGATTTACAATTAGAAATTTTTGAAATGAAACAAAAATTAAATCGTTTAGAAGATTAATCTATTAAATCTGCCAATACCACCAATCCGTGAATGTCTAACAATTTAATTTTTTTACCTTCTAAACCTATCAGTTTCTTTGATTTAAATTCAGCAAGTAATCGAATAACTGATTCCGTGGCAGTGCCCACCATATTGGCTATTTCTTCTCTACTTAGCTTTACATCTATGCAGTTTTCTTCATCTAATCCAAATGTTTCTTTCAACCAAAGTAGCATTTCCGCCAAGCGTTGTTTGGTAGTTTTTTGTGCCATATCAGTTATTAATCGAGAAGCATTGTCCCAATTCTTAGCAGTTAATTCTAGTAGTTTAAGACTAAAGTTTGGATCTGATTTTATCAAAGCAAAAAATTGGTGGGAGGGTACAAAGCAAATTGCAGAATCTTCCAAGGCTATTGCAGTAGCGCTTAACTTGCGCTTGCTCAACATAGAATTATAGCCTAAAATATCGCCTTGTGTAGCAAATCTAACAATTTGTTCTTTACCTAAAGAACCCATTCTGCTTAGTTTAACTTTTCCTTTATTGACACAAAAGAGGCCTTTTGCATAAGTACCTTCTTTAAATATAGCTTCTCCCTTGGAATAAAAATCGCATGCTTTTTCTTGATCTAATTCAATCAATTGTTCACGATTTAAGTTGCAAAAGACAGATTTTTGCCTCGCACCACACTTATCACAACTTGGTATATCTAATTTCTTACTCATAATTCAAAGTATGACAAATATCATACTTTAAAGAGAATAAAAAAAAGAAATTTGCGCACTGTCATACTTTAATGTAATGTTGTAAGTAAAATCCTTACCCAACAGCCAATTGTACTTCACAATTAGTTATTGCATGGTTGGATTTTTTGAAAGTTATTAAGTTTAGAACCATTTAACTTGTATGTAATTTGAAAAGATTCTTACATTTTGGAGTATGACATGGTAGAATGTAAATGATCAAATTGAAAAAAATAATAACGGACATTATTGTCCATTATTAAATTGTTATTTAACTTTGTATTTTTAAATAGATAGATTTAAAATCCTGTGAAAATCGAAGTGGATAAATTAAATTCAAAAACAATACTAAAAGTGATCGAGAGAAAGAAGTTAAATAACGAAAAAGAAGGCTTTCACTTTTAATAATAATTAGAAAAAAATTTGAAACAATAATGGACATTTTTGTCCACTAATACACTTAATAAATGATAATAAATAGTATTTTTAGTGAATCAGGCATCCTCATTACGATAGCATTGATTTTGGTACCCATTATTGTGGGTGCTTTAATTGCTTATTCACAAGCAAAAGGAGTTTTAAAAGATCATTCTATTAAAACCCAAACTCATGAATTTCAAGAAAAAGTAAAAGCATTAAGTGAGGAGGAAATAAAGGTATTAATCGAAAGGAAAGAAGAATTAGAGTTTAGTCTTAAAAACAATGAATTGTCAGGCGATTTAAAACCTAGAGACAAAAAAGGCTTAATTGACAATGTACAAAAAGCAGAAGAGCTCAGATTTTTAGAAAAGAAGAAGAAAAGTATTTCTAGACCAACAGTTGACCCTAAACTTACAAAGTTGATTCTTTGGTTTTTAGGAACTGCTACAATTTGGTTACTATTTGGCACCTCTGTAGGTGAATACCTAGGAATAAAATTTGTGGCTCCCGATGTGGATCATTTGAGTTGGTTGAGTTTTGGTAGGTTGAGACCTGTTCACACTAATGCCGTTTTTTGGGGTTGGTCATCGTTAGGTATGCTTGGTTTAGGTTATTATGTTGTTCCAAGAGTGAGCAACGTTCCTTTATACAGTATAAAATTAGGTTATTGGACATTAATTTTAGTCAATGCTACGGTAGTTATAGGTACGCTTTCATTAATGGCAGGAATCAACAATGGAGGAGGTGAATATAGAGAATATATTTGGCCCATTATGGCATTATTTGGTATAGGCGTTATTCTTACCTTAATAAACTATTTAAAAACGATTGCTCGAAGAACAACTAAAGAAATATATGTTTCCAATTGGTATATAATTGCCTCTTTAATGTTCGTGATAGTTATTGCAATTGTAGCCTATTGGCCATCTTGGCAAAGTGGATTAGGAGAAACCATAGCCCAAGGATATTATATGCATCAAGGTGTTGGAATGTGGTTTATGCTATTTTCTCTAGGTTTAATGTATTATTATCTACCACAGCAACTTAACAAACCTATTTATTCATATAGTTTAGGAATATTAGCATTTTGGGCACAGATTATTTTTTACACTTTAATAGGAACGCATCACTTTATTTTTAGTGCTATTCCTTGGTGGTTGCAAACAGTAGCCATAGTAGGAAGTATGGGAATGATAATACCGGTAGTTGCAGGTACTACTAACTTTTTAATGACCTTTAAAGGCTCATGGCATAAGGTATCAGGAAGTTATACCCTTCCATTTTATATTATTGGTATTATATTTTACTTTACCGGCTCACTTCAAGGAACTGCAGAAGCATTTAGATACACTAATTTACTGTGGCATTTTACTGATTTCACAGTAGCTCATTCGCATCTTACTATGTATGGTATTATTGCATTTATGCTTTGGGCATTTATCTACACTATAGTTCCAAGGTTGACAGGTAAAGAACCACCCCAAAGTACTGTGGGAGCACACTTTTGGTTAGCTCTAATAGGTTTGATGTTTTACACCGTTCCATTAATGATAGGATCTTCATTAAGAGGTTTGATGTGGATGGATTCACAACCATTTATTGACAGTGTAATTATGATGGCTCCTTATTGGCTATGGCGTGCAATTGGAGGTAGTTTAATGTGGATTTCACATATTTTGTTTGCCTATAATTTTTACGTAATGGTTTTTAAAAAGGAAGAAATTAAAGTTCCTTCTTCTCCAATTGAATATTTACAAGCGAGAGATGAATTTGAAAAAACCAAAACCAATCACTAAAACTATTTGAATATGAATTTTTTCGATAATCATAAAAGACTTTTTACAACAGCTTTACTGCTGTTTGTAGGATTATCATTAATTGTGGTCATTAAACCTGCTTTTGATAATCAAAATAATAATGCTCCATTGCCCAACTCTAAACCATTGACTGAAATGGAAATGTCAGGTAAAAAGATTTATATTTCACAGGGTTGCGTGGCTTGCCATACGCAGCAAGTTAGAAATGTAGAAATGGATAAAGTTTGGGGTAAAAGACCGGGAATAGCTGCCGATTATGCAAGAATAGAACGAACCGACTTTTGGAGAAATACGGCTACATTAATGGGAACGGAAAGAACAGGCCCTGACCTAACTAACATAGGTATTCGTCAGCCTAGTATAGCTTGGAATTTATTGCATTTATATCAACCGAGAGCGGTGGTTGAAGCATCTATTATGCCAGCTTATCCTTGGTTATTTGAAGTAAAAGATTCTGTAATGGAAGGTGATGTAGAAGTTGTAGTTCCAAAAAAATACAGAAAGGAGGAAGAAGGAAAAGTGGTGGCTTCTCAAGAAGTGCTTCAATTAGTGGCTTATTTACAAAGTTTAAAACAAACCGACTTAGTAGATGAAAGTGCTATTCCTGATTTTTTGTATAAAAGACCGAAGAAAGCTAGTTCTAAAGGTGAACAAATTGGAACATTAGATGGCAAAGCACTATATGCTACCAACTGTCAAAGTTGTCATCAAGCAAATGGCGAAGGATTACAAGGAGCTTTTCCACCATTAGTTGGAAGTAAAGTAGTTTTAGGAGACGATTTGGAATTGTATGTTTCAATTATTATGCAAGGATATGATGCTAGACCTGAGTATGCAGTAATGAATGCTGTAGGAAAAGACAATGGATTAACTTCTGAGGAAGTAACTGCCATCATCAATCATGAAAAAACAAGTTGGGGCAATGATGCAAAAACGGTAACTGTAGAAGAAGTTAAAAAAATAATGGATTTTATTGAACTAACATCTGATAAATAAAGATATGAAAATTAGATATTTGATTACATTTTTACTTTTGATAGCCTACCAATTTTCATCGGCTTGTGAACTTTGCGAAAAGCGACAACCTAAGATTACGGCAGGTTTTACTCATGGTGTTGGACCTGATAGTAATTGGGATTGGGTAAATATTTCAATTATTACCCTATTTACATTGATAACACTTTATTTATCAATTAAATACTTAGTTAAACCAGGAGAAAAGAATAAAGACCATATCAAAAGAAGTATATTAACCAATACCGAAAACTAGCATGTCAGAAAATAATAGCAAGGTGATACTCTTCATTGATGATGAAATAGAACCAATAGCAGAATTATCAACACCCATTCAGTTTGAATTAGACACAACTAAACTAACTGATGGTGAGCACAAATTAAGAATTGTAAGTAAATCTACGCATCAAAAAGAAGGAGTTAAAGAGATTAAGTTCATAGTAAAAAATGGGCCTGATGTTACCATTTCCGGATTAAAAGAAAACCAAGTCGTTGATGGTAAAATACCTTTAATGATAAACGCTTACGACAAAGGAAACCAAAAACAATTTATAATAGAAGGAAGTGAAACTCCCGAAAGTATTCCTAATTGGCTCTGGATTATCATCATCCTTTTCTTAGGATGGATGTTGTATTATTTATTTACTTATTTTAATATGTAGTAACACTTCATAGAAATGGGACGATTCTATTTTTATCGTTTCAGCTATTATAATTTTTTAGAAGTTTAACGGAGGTAAAAAAGATGAAAATTTTAGGTGTGTTTACTATACAATTTTGGATATCCTGAAATGTTTTAGAATGTTAGCTTCTAAACCCTTTGATGGGGATATTTTTATGTTTGTTTTCGTAATTGCAATTGGATTATTATTTATTTTGAGAGGGATGAATTTAGGCATTCCATACATTAGCCCAAAAATAGATTCAGAAAAAGAAATAGTGGAATGTCACTAAAAATACTCATATTATGAATTGGAAATCACATACAAAAGCACAAATTCTTAAAAGGGTTAAGAAAGCATTAGCAGATAATGGAAATTATGGAAAGAAACCAATTTTGGGTATACCTGGTACTTACCTTGATGAGGATGAATTTTACAGAGATGCCTTATTCTTAAAAGAAGCACCTTTTTTACAAACCTTAATTGCCAATCCTAATCATATTGGATGCCATACTATGGATCAAAAAGGTTTGCAATTATTCAAAGGAACGCAAACTATTGAAAAAGAACTTATAGAATTATGTTCAGAACAAATTTTTAAAGGTGAAAAAGGACAACAAGATGGTTATGTAGCAACAGGCGGCACTGAAGCCAACTTAGAAGCCATGTGGATTTACAGAAATTATTTTAGAAAAGAATATGGAGCCGATATTTCTCAAATAGGTGTTTTATATTCTGAAGATACCCACTATTCTATCGCCAAAGGGTGCGATTTACTCCAGCTTCATTCATTGGTATTACCAGTTAATTTTGAAACAAGACAAATTGATGAAAAAGCATTGCATCAGATTGTTAAAGATGCAAGAGATAAGGGAATTAAATACTTTATTGTGATTCTAAATGTTTCCACTACACTTTATGGATCAGTAGATGACATAGAGCCTGTTATTGGCTATTTGGAAAAAGTAGAATTAGTTTACAAACTACATTTAGATGCTGCTTTTGGCGGTTTTATCTATCCCTTTACTCATGAAGAAAATGAACATAATTTTGCCAATAATCGAGTAAGTTCTATTTCTATAGATGGTCATAAAATGTTACAAGCTCCTTATGGAACGGGAATGTTTTTGATTAGAAAAGGGTTCATGCAATATGTTACCACTCAAGAAGCACAATATGTACCAGGACTAGATTATACGCTTTGTGGCAGCAGAAGTGGCGCTATGGCAATTGTAATATGGATGTTGTTAATGACTTATGGATCTGCTAAATGGAAAGCCAAAATGGATGAATTAATCGAAAGAGCTGATTATTTATGTCATGAATTGGATGAATTAAAAATTCCATACTATAGAAATCCTTATATCAATATTGTAACTATTAAAGCGAATCATATTCCATCTGAAATTGCTTTAAAATATGAATTAGTTGCCGATACCTATGAGCACCGACCATCTTGGTGGAAAATTGTTGTTATGTCGCATGTGACATACGATCATATCAATAAATTTTTAAATGAATTGAAACGGAGTTTTACTAAAGTAGCCTGATAATCAAAGAACAATAGATAATTGATAATTGATAATGGTCAATTATTTTTTACTGCATAAAAAATTTTAAAATCCTAATCGTAAGTAAGTTAAGTGTAATTTAAACGGAGGTTTAAAGATCAATTGACAATGAACAATGAACAATGGACAATTATTTTTTATTGCATAAAAAATTTTAGTTAATTGATTATAAGATTATTGAGAACTAACTAAATATATCATTAAAATGGAAGCTTTCTTTTAATTTTACTCCTTTTTCAGTTTGTTCTACTCTTATGAGTTCGTTGGTTGCATCATGTTCCAAAAACATAAAAATTTCCTCGTCTGCACACCGGTTTAGAAAGATTTCTTTTTCTGCTAAAGTTAAAAGAGGACGTGTATCATACCCCATTACATAAGGAAGTGGTATATGTCCAGCGGAAGGCAATAAATCTGCCATAAATGCTAGTTTTTTACCCTGATAATTTAATATAGGAATCATTTGAGCATCAGTATGCCCATTGGCATAAAATAATTCAAATGCATCAAAACCATCTTCTACAAATTTAAGCTGATTTAATTCCTGCATGGGCATTAAGTTTTCTTTCAAAAAAGATGCTTTCTCTCTAGCATTTGGCTCCGTTGCCCATTTCCAGTGCTTGCGATTGGTCCAATAATTCGCATTTTTAAAAGTAGCCTCAAATTTAGTCTTGTCCTTGTTCCATTTTATACCTCCACCGCAATGATCAAAATGCAAATGCGTTAAAAAAACATCTGTAATCTCATCCAATCCGAATCCTAATTTTTTTATAGAATTTTCTAAAGTTGCACTTCCATGTAAGTAATAATGGCTAAAAAACTTTTCAGACTGCTTCTCTCCTATTCCATTATCAATCAATATTAATTGATTACCATCTTCTATCAACATACAACGCATGGCCCATGTACATAAATTATTTTCATCGGCAGGATTGGTTCTTTGCCATAAACTTTTTGGCACTACTCCAAACATTGCTCCGCCATCTAATTTAAAATTTCCTGTTTCTATTGGATATATCTTCATTTTAACTGATTTTAATTCCGTTTTCGGTATTTCTTTCTGTTTGTAGCAAAACTACTTCATTATTTTCTTGAACAGCTCCCAAAACCAAACATTCTGACTGAATATTGGCAATTTGTTTATTGGGAAAGTTGACAACAGCCACAATTTGCTTACCTATTAATTCTTCAGGAGAATAAATAGAAGTAATTTGTGCCGAAGATTTTTTAATTCCACCTGCACCAAAATCAATGTGGAGAATATATGCTGAAGCTTTTGATTTTTCAAATGGTTCAGCACTTATAATGGTTCCTGTTCTAATATCCACTTTTTTAAAATCTTCCCAACTAATCATTATATCTTTCTTTTAATATATTAATATGGTGAACTGCATGACCTAAAATAATATATGCTAAGGCAATTACACTTACAGAATAATTATTTGCTTTACCTACTCTATTAAATTCCTTGTCTGAAAATTGCTCCAACATAATGGAATTACCTTTTCTTAGGTATTCAAACTCTTCCAACAATTTGCCTATTGATTTATTATCAAAATCTGTAGCAATTACATAATCATCTTCATTAAAACCTAGCAAATCTTTAGACTCATTTCTAGCAATTGCATGCGCTCTATATCCCAAAATCCGTTCTACATCCACCATATGTGAAAGCAATTCTAAAACAGTCCACTTGCCTGCTTCGTAAGTGTATTGAGGATTATTTTCAAACTTTTTAAATGCTGTTTTGATTTGCATTAAATTGTCATTTAATAAGGTATAATAATTGCCTTCATCAATTGCATCTACATACTTTTTGTAAAAATGAGGCAATTCTATTATATTATTTTTTAATATCATTTGAGTATATTGAAATAGGATAATAATCGGATTTAAAATTAACTATAATCATTTTTAAAATAAAGTAAGTTTATTTTAATTTACATTAAATGAAAACAATTTTACAAAAATTTGGTTTATTAGAGGAATAGATTTATCTTACCCGAGATTAAGGAACTTTAACAGTAGAAACCTTATGCGTGCATAAAAAATTATGTACTTTTAAATTTAATAAAATTAAAAAACAATGGCTAAGAAAAAGAAAGAAAAAGTATTACAGCCAAAAATTAAAGTGAAACTAGATCGCAACACAATTATATATGTAAAGGATATGAAAGCCCTTGATATATGGCTACCTAGATATCCTGATTTGGAAGTTGTATCAACATAAAAAAAGTCTCGACAATGTCGAGACTTTTTTTATTTATCCTATTTAGCTTTTATACAGCTCATCTACTTTTTCGTCATATTTAGAAGCAGATTCATTCAATTCTTTCTTAATTTCTGAAAAGTGCTTCTTTACTTCTGATCTTTTACCGTTTTTTGGATGATGATTCACTTTAGAAACCAAATCAAACCATTTATCAGCAATATTATCAATAAGTTTATCTGCTTTAGCATCATTATCACCAGGATTATTTAAGGTGTATGAATAGGCATCTTCCATTAAATTGTTTGTTCTTTTTTTAATTTGCTTTTTAAGATCTCTTTTATTCGCCATAATCGTTTTATTTAAAGTTTTATATTTAATATGTTCCAATTCATAATGAATTGATAAATTTGCACAAAATAATTGATTGTTTGCAATAATTGACATAGAAACAACCGGAGGCAACTGCAGCCAAGGTAAAATTACAGAAATTGCCATATTTATTCACGATGGCAAGCAAGTAATTAATGAATTTTCCACTTTGGTTAATCCACAAATGCCTATACCACCTTTTGTACAACGACTTACAGGTATTACCGACCAAATGGTTTCCACGGCACCCAAGTTTTATGAAGTAGCCAAAGAAATTGTACTTATTACTCAAAACACCACTATTATAGCTCACAATTCAAAATTTGACTATTCATTTATAAAAGAAGAGTTTAAAAATTTAGGTTATTCCTTTGTGAGAGAACATCTTTGTACGGTTAAATTAAGTAGAAAATACATTCCATTTAGAGCCTCTTATAGTTTAGGTAAATTATGTAAAGACTTAGGTATTCAAGTTGCTAATCGACATAGAGCTAAGGGAGATGCAGAAGCTACAGTAAAATTATTTGAAATGATTTTACAAGAAAATCCTGAGGAGATTAAAATTGCTATTTGATGGAAGATAATAAAATGACCGACTATGAAAATGACAAGAAGAAAAATGATAAAAAAACTTGGCTAAAACGTATTGGTGTGGCTGGCTTTCTTTTTTTCTTTATCAAAGGATTAGTATGGATAGCAGTATTTTTTGGAGCAGGAAAATTGTTGGGATGTTGATCGGTAAGGCTACGTTCAAAACAAACAATTCAATATCTGTCGAGACTATTTAAGGAAGGAAAGTTGCTTTAAATTTGAATTGATAACTCTATTAGAAAAAACAGCTTAAAATAATTTTTTATTAAAATGAATAAAAAAATTGATTTTAGTCTTAATTTAGGAGTCGCTAATTATACAATTAAACTTCAAAAAATTATAGATTATGGCTAAGTCACAAGATGCAAAAAAGACCGAGAAAAAGGCACCTACAAAAACTGCCAAGGAAAAAAAGGCAGCCAAACGAGAGAAAAAAAGCAACCAAATAAAATGAATGCAGCTATTAATTAGCTGCATTTTTTTTGAGATAAACTTTTATTTCATATACACTTGCCATTGGACAATGAGGTATTTTTCTTTATTATTATCTTTAAGCGCTAAAAATCCGTAATCGTAAACGAAAAGATATACATCTCCTTTATTATTTTTCCAATAATGCGTAAAATATTTAGGATTGAACCCCTCTTTGATTATATCTTCTTTTCGAAGTGTTGTTTTACCTACTCTGTTGTATTTCTTTAAAATTTTTCTATTGGTTTTTAATTGTCTATCAATTTCTAAATATAGTACTTCTTCCGTTTTTCTTTTTTCATAATCAGCAGCTCTTTTGCATTCTAAAGAACAAAAAATCTTATCCGTTCTACCTCTGATTATAGTATCGCAAACAGGGCATTTTTTTATTTTCTCCATTTTACAAATTTAAACAAAAGCTTATTAAGCGACTATTAGTCGCTTAATAGTTCATTTGTAGTATGTTTTATATTTAATTATGCATAATATGTTTACTCAAAGCTTATATAAAATATCTTTAAAGCACTTATTTATAGATGGAAAGAAACAAATCGGTTTGAAGTTCTTTCCTAATAAGGTATTGATTGCCTTAACTAAAGAAATAAAAGAGATAAAATGGTCTGATCAATTTGATATGTTTTATTTAGCAAATTGTAAGCAAAACTTAGATACTATCTTTCATACTTTTAGAGGTGTAGCATGGGTTAATGGAAAGTATTTTTTTGGAAATGCAGGTGGTTTTAATGAAGAGATGATTTCATTAAATGATTATAAAAATAGATTACCGAAAGAAGGTATTCAATACTGTCCTACCTCATTTTATGATACCTTAGAAATTAAAATGTACTCCTTTGCTACTGCAAAATCGTACATACATTATTTCGAAAAATTTATTAATCATTATTATTCTATAGATTATAACCATCTAACTGAACAGGATATCCAATCGTATCTATTGATGAATCAGCGACAAGGAATATCTAAAAACACTTTAAATTTGATAATAAATTCTATTAAATTTTATTATGAAGTAGTTCTAGGTATGCCCAACCGATTTTATGCTATTCATAGACCAAAAAAAGAATCAAAAACTTCCTATTGTTTTGGCATTAAAAGAAATAGAAGATCTTATTTGGGCTACAGGAAATATAAAACACAAGTGTATTATTAGTCTATTGTATTCTGCAGGTTTACGCAGAAGCGAATTAATTAATCTTCGGTTGGAAGATATAGATAGTAAACGATTGTTGATTAACATCAAACAAGCAAAAGGCAATAAAGATCGCGTAACGTTGTTGAGTGAACAGCTTTTGATCGATTTACGAATATACTACAAAAAGTATCGTCCTAAAAACTATCTATTTGAGGGATCTACTGGGTTGCAGTATTCAGGATCTAGCATTAATAAGTTGATAAAGAAAGCAGCATCAATTGCAGGTATTCGTAAAAATGTAAGTGCGCATACATTAAGACATTCATTTGCTACTCATTTATTGGAAAATGGTACCGACTTGAGATCTATTCAAGTTTTGTTGGGTCACAATTCTAGTCAGACGACAGAAATATACACTCATGTGGCTACTAATCAAATTCACAAGATAAAAAGTCCAATAGATTTATTAAATTTGCGGTAATCACAAAATATGCATATGACGCACTGAGTGCGTCATATGCACTTGTTATGTGCAACCTAAAAAAACGAACGACAGTGCAACATTGAAATGGAAGGAATGCAAAACGCCAACCCTTCACAAAATTAAAAGAGGTGTTTTTGCCAACACACAAGCCCACACTAAAACACCACATTTAATTTTGCCCAACCGCACCCAAGCCCACCCACCACCCCAAAAGATGAATGGATTGACAACAATCAAGTAAACTTTTCGACCAGTTCATTACACTTTGCAGACATTTCTTCTGAACTGTAAGGCATATCCTCATCCAACCAATTTGTTAGATAACTGACCAATGCAGCGGACAACGCTTCACTTGTAAAATATATTTTGAGTTGTTCTGACTTTGATTTTGATGAATCACGTTTTAAATCTTTGGCAATTTTCAAACTCATCACATCTCGAATATGACCGATAATTAAATCCCCACCTTTCTTCCCCAACATTGCTTTTGCAATTTGAAAATTGTCTGCGCAGTGATTGAAAAGCATTTCAAAATCTATCCCATCTTTACTTTTCTCGTTCATCGTTCCAAGCAAACTAAAGAGTAATTGTTCTTTACTTTCAAAATGAGCGTAGAAAGTGGAACGACCTACATTTGCTCTATCAATTATTTCTTGAACTGTTACCGCTTCATACCCTTTCTCTAAAATCAATGCTATAAAAGCATCTGACAAATACTTCTTTGATTTTTGAATTCGCCTATCAACAGGCTTTTGAGTTTTCTTCTTCATTTTACTGAACTTTTATCCGAATCTGTTCCATAACAGACACTTTGGTCGATTTAGCTATTGTACGTTTTTTTAAGACATTCTATTTTTGCATTACAAATATAAAACAAGTTATTCGATAACAGACAACAAGTTTTAAAACAAACGAAGTATATGATAAAATCAATTCTAAAATACGGTTTTCTTTCAGTCGCCATTTTTCTAATGGCGTTTGCACCAGCGGACACACCAACCGAAATCGTAAAAAAGGCTTATTACAATGTTCGAAGTAGTGCTTACTCAATGAATATGACAATGAAATTAGTGCGTCCAAAATGGACAAGAGAACTCACTGTCAAATCTTGGTCAAAAGATGCGGATTACGGAATGATGGTAATCCAAGCACCTGCAAAAGACAAAGGAATCTCGACTTTGAGAATTAAATCGGAAGGTTGGACTTGGCTTCCTTCCATTGAAAGAGTAACCAAAATTTCACCGTCCCAAATGAGCCAATCTTGGATGGGTTCAGATTTTACGAATGAGAATTTATTAAAAGAAGCTTCGATAGTGAACGACTACACGCATAAACTATTAGGCGAAGAAAAATTTCAAAATGTTACTTGTTATAAAATTCAAGCAACACCTAAACCAAATGCAGCGGTAGTTTGGGGCAAGGTCATTTTATGGATTAGCAAAGATGATATATTACAACGGAAAGCTGAATACTATGATGAAGATGGAACATTGATAAACACACTTATCAATAGTGATTTCAAAACTGTAGGAGGTAAAAAAATAGCCACCACTTTAGAAATGACACCCAATAATAAAAAAGGACAAAAGACTATCCTAACAATTTCAGCTGCAAATTTCAGTGAGAAATTGGACAATAACTTTTTCTCAAAAGAAAAAATGAAAACCGTAAAATAAAATGAAGCAACTTATAAAATTAGCTTGGCGAAACATTTGGCGAAAACGCAAAAGAAGTGTAATTGTCCTTGTCAGTATTGCTTTTGCTATCATTATTACAATTAGCCTGCGTTCTTTAATGCTTGGTAATGGCGATAAAATGGTAGAAGCAGGTGTAAAGAATGTGGGATATATTCAAGTACATACTGCGGATTATTGGAAAGATAAGTCTATCAATGATTTGCTTTTGGATGATGATAAATTGATAGACAAAATCAACTCTATAGAAGGTGTTACACAAATTATTCCACGACTTCAAAACTTCTCATTAGCCGCAGGAGACAAAACTTCAAAGGCTTCTTTGGTTTTGGGCATTGATGGCGATAATGAAAATGAATTTAACAAAGTAAAAGACAGAATTGTAAAGGGTAGTTTTTTTACTTCAAAGAGCAAAAAAGTAGTGATAGCAGAAGGGTTAGCAAAATATTTAAAACTTACAGTAGGCGATACATTGGTGTTAATCGGACAAGGTTATCAGGCAAATGTAGCAGCAGGTAAATACCCAATATCAGGAATTGTAAAAATTCCTAATCCACAAATGAACGTGATGTTGGTGTATATGCCTTTGTCTTTGGCACAAGAATACAATAGTGCATTTGGAATGTGTAGCGCTTTAATGCTCAACATTAAAGACAAATCCCAAACAAACAGAATTTCCAAAGAACTAAAATCAAAGTTGGGTAGCAATTATGAAATTATGACTTGGGATGAAATGATACCTGAAGTTTTGAACGCGCTCAAAATTGATACCACCGTTTTTACTTTGCTTTCCTCGTGTCTTTTCTTAATTGTGGGTTTTGGAATAATCGGAACAATCATAATGATGGCATTGGAACGAAAAAAAGAATTTGGAATGCTTCAAGCAATCGGATTACAGAAATCACAAATACAAACTGTGATATTTTTAGAAAGTTTAATGTTGGGCATTACAGGAATTATTATAGGATTATCAATCGCAATTCCATTTATGATTTTTATGTACTACCACCCAATTCCATTGACAGGAGATGGTGCAAAATCTTTTGAGGCAATGGGTGCGGAACCCATTATGCAATTTGGAATCAAACCGAAACTATGGGCTTTAATGTCATTTATAGTTTTCTGCATAATGCTAATTGCAAGTTTGCTTCCTATTCAAATCATTAATAAACAAAAAGTGGCTGAAGCCATATAAAACGATAATAATATGACTACAAAATTAGCTTGGAGAAATATTTGGCGAAACAAAACACGGACAACCGTTTTTTTATTGGCAGCCTTCTTTGGATTTGCAATGGCTTTATTCGCATTAAATTTAATGAAGTCTATATCCCAACAGCGTTTGGATGATGCGAAGAATCTACAAACAAGTGATTTGCAAATTCACAAAATGGGATTTCAAGACGACAAGGACATTACACTTTTTATTCCTAACGCAGAAAATGTAATTCAGAAAGTCAAAGAAAACGCAAATGTAGATGTTGTTGCAAAACGCATATCCACAAATGCAGTTGCAGCTTCACCTGAAAACAGCATAGGTTGTGAAATTAAGGGAGTTGAACCTACAACTGAACGTGAAATAAGTGTAGTACAAGATTTTTTGGTTGAAGGCAGCTATTTAAGTACAGATATGAGAATGCCAATTCTAATCAGTAAGAAAACTGCCGACAAGTTAAAATTGAAATTGAAATCAAAAATCATTATCACACTCAAGAACACTCAAGAGGAAATTGTTGGCGGAAGTTTTAGAGTAGCAGGAATTTTTGCAACACCAAGTACACCTTTTGATGAAAATACGGTAATTGTAAATTACACCGATTTACAAGAATTGGGTTCAATTTCTGAACCGCAAGAAATCGCTATTAAAATTAAAGACCCAACAAAATTAATAGAAACACAGAGTGGTATTCAGGAAACGCTATCTGCCGAATATGAAGTGAATAATTGGAAAGAATTATTGCCAGAACTCAATGCTTTTGATGCTTTGATAAATATGGTTGGAGTTCTTTTTACAATCATTGTCATTTTAGGTTTAGGGTTTAGCTTGATGAATATTATGAATATGATAGTTCAAGAAAGAACGCACGAAATAGGAATGTTACGAGCCATTGGACAAAGTAAATTCAAGGTGTTTTCAATGCTACTAAATGAAGCAGGAGTGCTTATGATGATAGGTGCAGTTTCAGGAATATTATTTGGCTATGTTTTAACTCTCATTGCCAGCAAGGTAGGTGTGCCTATAAGTTCAGGACTTGATATGTTAGGCATTAGACCAGTGATGTATCCTAAATTGAATCCTGAAATTATAATAATGGTAATTGTAATTGCTAAAATTTTAACGGTTGCAATTGCTTCAATACCAGCATACCGAGCAATGAGAATTAAGCCTAATAGTATTAAGAGATTAACAACAAAAAAAATAAAATGAACGTAATAGAAATAAAAAACCTTCGCAAGATTTACAACGAAAAAACAGTTCCAGTAAATGCAGTAAATGATGTTTCCCTTTCATTTAAGGCAAAAGAATTTACCGCTATTGTAGGTGCTTCGGGTTCAGGAAAAACAACTTTACTTAATTTGATAGGTGGCATTGACACACCCACAAGTGGCAATGTATTTATCAATGGAAAAAATGTAAGCGAATTATCCGAAAACAAAATGACACAATTTCGCAGAGACAATATTGGGTTTGTGTTTCAGCAGTATAATCTTTTACCAGTTTTAACTGCAAAAGAAAATGTTGAGTTTATAATGGAACTGCAAAAGAAACCAAAAGAAGAGAGAGAAAAAAGAGTGACCGTACTACTTACCGAAATTGGTTTAGCAGATAAAATAAATGAAAGACCTGCAAAACTTTCAGGTGGTCAACAACAAAGAGTTGCAGTTGCAAGAGCTTTAGCTCACAAACCAACTTTTGTAATTGCTGACGAGCCAACCGCAAATCTGGATAGTAAGTCAACTGCGGATTTGCTAAACATTATGGAAGAACTTAATCAAAAAGAAGGTACAACCTTCATTTTTTCCACTCACGACCAAAGAGTAGTTGACAGGGCAAAACGAGTAATTGTATTTGAAGATGGGAAAGTGATAAGCGATACTTCAAAATGAAAAATGAAAAATGCGAAATTCAAATCTTATAATAATTCTTCTTCTTTTTCCAAGCCTTGGTTTATTTGCCCAAAATGAAAACATTAATCCAACAGACACAATTGATGTAGAACAAATTGAAAATAACAATCCAAGTAAGTTTGAAATAAATGGGTATCTGAAAGATTTGGTTTCAGTAGCTATTCCTTCTTTCAATGGATTATGGTCTTTCGATAATCAAATACATAACCGTGTTAATTTTAAATACTACGCTAATTCTTGGCTTACACTTAATGCTGAAGCAAGAAATAGAATTTACTTTGGGAATAGCGTTCAACAAATTCCAAATTTTGACGAGCAAGTTAATCAATCGTTAGATTATATACGTTTAGGAGGTATTGTCTCGCAAGGGCAATCTTACCTCATTCATTCAACAATAGACCGTGCAAACTTAAAACTTGATAAAGATAAATGGCAAGCGATAATTGGTAAACAGCGAATAAATTGGGGGAAAACGTATGCTTGGAACCCGAACGATTTGTTTAATGCTTACTCATTTTTCGATTTTGACTATGAAGAACGCAGAGGAACTGATGCTGCATTAGTTAAAGTACAACATTGGTTCACTATCATCAATTGAATTCGCATCAAACATTGATAGCACTTTTGACAAAATGATATTTGCAACTAATTACAAAACAAATATTAAAGAATATGACTTTCAATTTTTGGTTGGTAAATACAAAACAGATATTGCCCTTGGTGCAGGTTGGGCAGGCCAAATTAAGAATGCAGGTTTTAAAGGAGAATTAACCTATTTTCAGCCTTACAAAAATGTTGGCGTAAACCCGACTTTTATAGGCGATATTTCATTTGATTACACACTGCCAAACACGTTAAATTTCCGACTTGAATTCATTGGAAATACAAATCCAATAGAGACGACAAATATCGAGTTTTTGACACAACCCGTTACTGCAAAAGGACTAATCAACAACTATGTTTCAACCTTCATTTCTGTCGGTTATGACATTACACCATTAATAAAAACCAACTTAAATTCCATTTGGAACATTGACGACAACTCTATTTTCTTCAACCCAACAATTGACTTCTCTCTGACAGAAAACACTAATTTACTGATTGCAGCACAAATATTCACAGGCGACAAAAACAGTCTTTACAATGGAGTTGGAAGCTATGTTTTCACAAGGCTGAAATGGAGTTTTTAACGACAAGTACAGCCAACACATTTGGTGGCACATTTGTATTTTTCCGAACCCTCAATCCAACGCTAAAAAATCCAAAAGAGCCACCAAGCCAACGCACCTGAAAAGGAAAGGCAGCACATAACATTGTATAAAAGCAATAGCGGTTCGGGTGCAAACTCGAACCGTTTTTGCGTTTAATTAAGTATATTGCTTGCCGAAAAGTAGTTGCATTTTAATCCGCTACTGCTCTTATACTAACCGTTGGGCAACATACAAAAAAAGCCCACCGCACAAACAGCACATTTGGTTTTTTGCCGACAGGAAAGCCAACGCAGAAAAAACCAAAAGAGCTGTTTTTTGCCAACGCTCTGACAGAAACTGAAGAAATAAATGACATTAGAAGATTATATTGACAACTTAGACAAAAGGTACAGACTCGGAAATGCGACTGAACATACTTTTCGTGGTGATTTACAGCAACTTTTGGAAAGTTTAGTGCCGACCATCAGAGCGACCAACGAACCGAAAAGACAGAGTTGCGGAGCACCTGACTACATTTTGACCAAAAAAGATATTCCTGTTGGATTTATTGAAGCTAAAGACATTGGCGACAAAGACCTTGACGGCACTAAGAAAACAGGAAACAAAGAGCAGTTTGACCGATACAAAGCTTCTCTAAACAATCTGATTTTTACAGATTACATAAACTTTCATCTATACCGAGAAGGCGAATTTGTTACCAAAATTTCAATTGCAGAAATCACGGACAAAGGAATAAAACCTTTACCTGAGAACTTTGGCAACTTTGAAAATCTGATAAAAGACTTTTGCGTTCACGTTGGACAAACGATAAAAAGCTCAAAAAAATTAGCAGAAATGATGGCGGGCAAAGCTCGCCTTCTTTCTGATATTATTGAAAAGTCGTTGACCAGTGATGAAGAAAATCAAGAGAATAGTACGTTGAAAGAACAAATGTTGGCTTTCAAGCAGATTCTGATTCACGACATTACGCCACAAGGTTTTGCAGACGTTTACGCACAAACAATTGCTTATGGAATGTTTGCGGCTCGTTTGCACGACCCTACTTTGGATAATTTTAGCAGACAAGAAGCGGCTGAATTGATTCCTAAATCAAATCCGTTTTTACGAAAACTGTTTGGCTACATTGCAGGTCCAGATATTGACGACCGAATTAAATGGGTAGTAGAAAACCTTTCGGAAATCTTTTTGGCGTGTAACGTAGAAGAAATTTTGAAGAACTATGGGAAATCCACCAAAATGGAAGACCCGATTATCCATTTTTACGAAACATTTCTAAGCGAATACGACCCAAAATTGCGTAAATCTCGTGGCGTTTGGTACACACCGCAACCCGTTGTAAATTTTATTGTTCGGGCAGTTGACGACATTCTAAAAACGGAATTTGATTTACCGCAAGGACTTGCCGACACTAGCAAGACAACCATAAAAGTAAACACCCAAACCGCAGATAAACGCTCAGCAACAGGATACAAACAAATGGAGCAAGAAGTACACAAAGTACAGATTCTTGACCCAGCCACAGGAACAGGAACTTTTTTGGCAGAAGTAGTAAAACACATTCACAAAAAATTTCAAGGACAACAAGGCATTTGGAGCAATTATGTAGAAACGCATTTATTGCCACGTCTAAACGGTTTTGAATTGCTAATGGCGAGTTATGCAATGGCACACTTGAAATTGGATTTGCTTTTAACAGAAACAGGCTACAAGCCAACCACCAACCAACGATTTAAAGTTTATTTGACCAACAGTTTAGAAGAACACCACCAAGACACAGGTACGCTATTTGCCAATTGGTTGAGCACAGAAGCCAATGAAGCCAACCATATCAAAAGAGATACACCAGTAATGTGTGTTATTGGGAATCCGCCTTATGCTGTAAGTAGTACCAATAAAAATGATTGGATTCAAGATTTAATTTCCGACTACAAGAAAAACCTGAATGAACGTAAAATCAATTTGGATGATGATTACATCAAATTCATTCGCTACGGTCAACATTATATCGACAAAAATGGGAGTGGCGTTTTGGCTTACATTTCTAATAACAGCTTCCTAGATGGTATTACTCACAGACAAATGCGGAAACACTTGTTAGAGAGTTTTGATAAAATCTACATCTTAGATTTACACGGAAATTCTCGAAAATTAGAAACAAGTCCTGATGGTTCAATTGACCAAAATGTATTTGATATAATGGCAGGTGTTTCAATTAATATTTTCGTCAAAACAGGAAAGAAAAAGAAAAATGAATTAGGTCAAGTATATAATTATGATTTATATGGAAAACGAGACTTTAAGTATAAAACATTAACAGAAAATGATTTAAGTTCATTAAATTATTCCAGCATTGAATGTAATTCACCTTATTACTTTTTTGTTCCAAAAAACTTTGAAAGTGCTAATCAATATGATTTAGGGTTTAAAATTGATGAGCTTCTTCCATTTAATAATTCAGGTTTTGAAACAGCGAAAGATAAATTTTTAATCAAATTCAATAAAACAGACATAAAGTCTCTGAAAGAGGACATAGAAAATTTTTCATCTGAGGAAATATCAAGTAAATACAATCTCAAAATCACAAAAGCTAATGAAGTAAAAAGTGATATAGAAAATGCGTACACAATAGAATCGCTTTATCGTCCATTCGACAAAAGATATACCCTAATATCAACGAATAGTAAAGGAGTTATGTTTCGCCCTCGTTTTGATACGGTTAAGCATCTTTTAAAAGAAAATGTAGCTCTTTTATGTTGTAAAAGACAAACATCCTTTGATTTTCAACACGCTTTTATTACAAAAAGTGCAGTAGAAAGATGTTCTGTTTCTTTACAAACAGGAGAAGTGAGTTATGCTTTTCCTCTTTATCTCTATCCAGAAACCAACGGACAACATACTATTGAACAATCAGCCGTAAGAAAACCAAATCTAAAAGCTGAAATTGTAAATCAAATTGCAGAGAAATTAGGTTTAAATTTTACCAACGAGAAAGTACCGACCGACAGCACTTTTGCACCAATTGATATTTTATATTACATCTATGCGGTTTTGCATTCGCCAACGTATCGTGAGAAATACAAAGAGTTTTTGAAAATTGATTTTCCGAGAGTGCCTTATCCAAAAGACAAAGACACTTTTTGGAAATTGGTAAAATTGGGCGGAGAAATTCGCCAAATTCATTTATTGGAAAGTACAAAAGTGGAGCAATACATTACGCAATATCCAATTGACGGAAATAATGAAGTAAGCAAACCAAAATACAAAGACGGCAAAGTTTACATCAACGACACACAGTATTTTGACAATGTTCCGCAAGTAGCTTGGGAGTTTTACATTGGTGGTTATCAACCAGCCCAAAAATGGCTCAAAGACCGTAAAGGCCGTAAATTAGAATTTGAACATATTTTACATTATCAAAAAATTATTGTGGCATTGTGCGAAACAGATAGATTGATGAAAGAGATTGATAAAATTGAATTTATGTAAATGGAGAATTTTTTTGAAAAATATCAGAAAATAATTGAAGAAGCTCAGAAAAATCGTCAAGAAATGGAGAAAAAGGCTTCTGAAAATCCAGAACAATTTCTAAAGGAATTAGGAATTGACCCAAACAATTTGGATTTAGATAAATTAAAAAATGTTTCTTCAAATTTATCTGACCAAGCTAAACCGCTCGAAAATATTTTTAAAGGGAAAAACTTTAAGCAATTGAACAATTTTCACAATAAGTTCAAGAATAGTCCTGAAACAACTGATGCTGACAAGGAAAAATTACAGGAATTAGGGGTTCGAGCTTTTTATGCTGACTTGGAGCAAAAATCTAAGTTATGTTTTATTCAAAAAGATTGTGATAAAATTATTGATGCACATAGTATTCAAGAGAATGGTGAACTTTCCTTGATTGCACAAGATGGAAAAGTATTCCACTTCATTCAAAATGCTCAAAATGGTGGAAAAGAAAAAAACGAAATTGAAATTACTAAAGCCAGTACATTTAAAGGATTTTGCCATAAACACGACCAGATTTTTGAGCCAATTGACCAGAAAAAATGCACTTCCGTTGAACAAGAATATTTTCTTTATTCTACAAGATCCTTTGCGTATTCTTATCATCATATTAAGTCGTTCAAAGATTACTTTTTGAACCTCATAACAGATACCACTTCTAACTTAAACCCATTAATTGATTCTATAAAAGGTTTGGCTGATACAATTGGGATGAAATTGCCTGAAGAATTAAACAAGTCAGCTGTTCCTGAAATTTCCAAGGAACAAATTGAAACATTAGAAATTGAAAGGTTTGAAAAGCATAGGAAATTGTTAATTGAATTTATAAATAACAAATCTTATAGTCAACTAGAGTACTTGGTTTACGAAAAGGACTTTTTATGCCCTTTGGCTTGTTCCTCGTGGATGGTTCTTCATATTCAATTTGGAAACGGATTTTTAATTACGAGTGACGGAAACACACCTTATTACGGTTTTCCTATAATTATTTCTGTTATCCCTTCTGAAAATAAGACCAAAATTATCCTTGCCAGATTTAAAGCCGATAATGGTAGTGAACTCATTTTTAATCAATGGAGAAATCTAACTTCCAATACGAAAAAGTTTGAAAAAGAATTGTCTAAGTTGATAATTGAGAATGTTGAAAATTTTTATTTATCACCAATATTTTGGAATAAACTAAGTGAGAGAGAAAAGACAACAATTATTAACGCTGTTACTGTTGAGAAGACCAAATTTCCTGAACAACGAACGAATTTTGAAATGATAAATTTCTTTGACCAGAAGTATCAAGTAAAATAAGAAATATGGAAATTCCAACGCTAAAAGCCATACACATTGGCAAGTCGCACCAGCCAACGCTAAAGCCAAAAATTGCAAAAGAGTATGTCTTGCCAACGCACACCTCCGAGCCAACATTAAAACCTCGGAAAACCAAGCAGAACGTGGAAAGCCTGCTTACAACAATGTATAAAAATAATAGCGGGTTTAGTGCTAAATCCAATGTAAGTGAATATAAAAAAGTTCTGTGTTTAATCGAAAATTAGTGCATATAAATCCGCTACTATTCTTATACTAGACCGTTACCAACAATTTAAAATTCATACGTTTAGTTTAGCACATTTGGTTTTCGCTTGCCTTCGGCAAGCAAAAATAACAAATAAGCTAATTTTTATCGTTTCCATTTCAAAATACTAATATTTTTAGCTAAGTTTGTCAAAAATTGACAAGTCTAATGAAAACTACTTTTGGAGAATATATCCGACGGTTGAGAAATGAAAATGAACTCACATTAACTCAACTTGCTGCAAAACTCAATTTGGATTCTGCAAATTTGTGCAAAATTGAAAATGGAATTAGGGACTTTGACGAAAAGCGACTCCCTACATTATCAAAAATTTTTGGCTTAAATCTAAATAAACTCAAAGATGAATTTATTTCTGACCAACTTGGAAAGAAAATTTATGAAACAAATTGCACAGCAAAACTTTTAAAAGTTGCAGAAGAAAAAGCAGAATATAGAAGGACTTTGAATAAAAATCTTAAAACAGAAAAAGCAATATGAAAATAGTATCATTTTTTGCAGGAGCAGGCGGGCTTGACTTAGGTTTCCAAAAAGCGGGATTCGATGTTATTTGGGCAAATGAATATGACAAAGATATTTGGGAAACTTACAAAAAGAACCATCCTAATACAATTTTAGATAAACGCAGCATTACCGAAATTAGTCCAGATGAAGTTCCAGGATGCGATGGGATAATTGGCGGACCTCCTTGCCAAAGTTGGAGTGAAGCAGGTTCACATCGAGGGATTAATGACAAAAGGGGACAACTATTTTATGACTTCATAAAAATATTAGAAGCGAAGCAACCAAAATTTTTCCTTGCCGAAAATGTTAGTGGAATGCTTTTAGATAAACACAGCGAAGCTTTAAAAAATATTAAAGAATTGTTTAAAAACGCAGGTATAGGTTACAACTTATCCTTTCAACTTTTAAACGCATCTGATTTTGATGTTCCACAAGATAGAAAGCGAGTATTTTTTGTGGGCATTCGTAAAGACCTTGACTTCGAGTTTCAATTTCCAAATCCAGTTGGATATAAAATAAATCTTGAAACCGCAATTTCAGACTTAAAAGATACAGTTATTGCAGCAAAAGAAGGAAATAAAACAAACTCAGAAGATTGTAAAGTTTCCAATCATGAATTTATGATTGGAGGATTTTCGTCAATGTTTATGTCAAGAAACAGAGTGAGAACTTGGGAAGAACAGTCATTTACTATTCAAGCAGGTGGACGTCATGCACCAATTCATCCGCAAGCTCCCAAAATGAAATTCATTGAGCAAAACATACGTCAATTCGTAAAAGGGAAAGAAGATTTATATCGTAGATTAAGCGTTAGAGAATGTGCAAGAATTCAAACGTTCCCAGATAATTTTACTTTTTATTACACACATATTGCAGCAGGATACAAAATGATTGGTAATGCCGTACCAGTAAACCTTGCTAAACATATGGCTATAAACATTAAATCGCAAATTGATAACGCTTTGGCAAAAGAAGTTCAAATAAAAGAAAGTGATTTAGTTTTAGAAACTACTTATTCGTAAATATGGCAAGTCAAACAATAAACGGTAAAGCATTTGAATATGCCATACTTCTCGAATTTCACCAAAGGTTGAAAGTCTTAACCACAGTTTCAATTACAGAAAACGAACCTTATATAACTGCTAAAGGGTTTTTTGATAGCTTCAAAGAGGATGAACAAGACACTTTTAGATTAACGGCAAGCTTTGCAATCAATTTCTTAATCGACATTGAACCGCGACTTTCAAATGGGATTGACAAAACTGATGTTTTAGAGTTAGAAATTGTTAGTGACCAAGCCGGTCAATCAGGCGATGTAAGAGACATTTTGATTATTAGGTCGCTACAAAAATGGGAAATTGGGATTTCTGCTAAAAATAACCACAGAGCAGTAAAACATTCAAGACTCTCACAAAAAATTGACTTTGGACAAAAATGGCTTGGTGTTAATTGTTCAGACCAGTATTTCAAAGAAATTCAACCAATTTTTGATATGTTAACTAATTTGAGAACTAAAGATAAATCAACCAAATGGACTTCAATTGAAAATATGCACGATGTAGTTTACCTGCCGATATTGGATGCATTTAAAAAAGAACTTTTAAGACTCGACAAATCAAACCCAGCTATCGTAGCTGAAAACCTTGTACAATACTTAATTGGACATCAAGACTTTTACAAAGTAATAAAAGGAAATAAAAAAGTTGAAATCCAAGCTTACAATTTGAGTGGAACACTAAATTTACCATTTGAGAAAATAAAACCAAAAGCTAAGATTCCAAAACTTAAACTTCCATCAAGACTAATAGAAATCGTATTTCAAGACAACTCAAAGACGACTTTACTTGTTTCGTTAAATGAAGGGTGGCAAATATCGTTTAGAATTCATAATGCAAGTTCAAGAGTTGAGCCCTCATTAAAATTTGATATTAACCTCGTTAGTGCACCTCATACTCTATTTACAAATCACATCTTTGTCGGGTAAAGCCAACGCTAAAAGTCATACACATTTGCAATTCGCTAAAGCCGAGCAATTTCAAAAATTACAAAATAGTATGCCTTTAACCGCCCAAACCTGCGGACTGCGAAAAAATTTTGTTCATCGGCAACTTGAAAGTGTATCTTTATCAAATGCCCAACGAATCTTATACGGGCGTTAGCAAAAATTCGGTACGGTAAAGGGACATCCTTTACAAAGTAAAAGGGACATAGTTTACACTTATGAGACGTATAATCTGAACATCAATACAGATTATTATGCCTTGGAAAGTAACAACAACTATGGAACAAAAATTAGAATTTATCAGTGCATGGCGAACTCAGAAACACACTATCACAGAATTATGTAGAACATTCGAAATTTCTCGACCAACCGCTTACAAAATGATTGATCGGTTCGAAAAATTTGGAATTGAAGGACTTTTAGATCGAAAGAAAACACCTAAGAGTCACCCTAACAAAACACTTGAAAAGGTAGAGCGAAACATCCTTGATTTAAAGGAAAAATATCCTCGTTGGGGAGCCAAAAAAATAAGGGTACTATTGTTTAAAAGCTGTTTGGAGGAAGATATTCCATCAGTGGTTACTGTTCATAATATTCTACATAAAAATGGGCTAGTTAAACCTCAAAGGCGTCATAAAAGAGTAAAACTAGTCTTTCCCATTTTTGACCCAAAAGAGTGTAATGAAATTTGGAGTGCAGACTACAAAGGAAAGTTCTATATGGGCAATAATAAATACTGCCATACACTTACAATTGCGGACTCAAAAAGTAGATTTCTATTTGCTTCAAAAGGCCATTATCATGAAAATACAAAATTGGTAAAGGCAGAGTTTACAAGGGTTTTCAGAATATATGGTATGCCTAAACAAATACATACTGATAATGGAAGTCCATTTGGATCAGTGCGAGCAATTCAACGATTTACTAGACTTTCATATTGGTTTATAGAGCTTGGAATAATGCCAGTGTTTTCTGATCCTGCACACCCAGAACAAAACGGAAGACATGAACGAATGCACAGAGATTTAAAAGCTGCTTGTGCAAAACCTTCAGCATACGATTTGAAGAGTCAACAAAGACGTTTAAACCATTTTATGAAGGAGTTTAATCACGAACGACCTCACGAAGCTTTAGACATGAAAACACCGGGAGAAGTTCATAACTTTTCAACTAGACCATTCCCAGAAAGAATACCAAAATTTGAATATGATTCAGATATGAAAGTTCAAATTATAACTCAAAATGGTGCTCTAAGATGGGCAACTCATTATTGGGTGTATATTACAATAGCTTTAAAAGGAAAATATGTTGGATTAAGACCTATGGGAAATGGAATTTGGAGAGTATATTATAGAAACGTATTTTTAGGTTTCTTTGATGAATTAAATAAAAGAGATAAAATTAAATCAATAAGGTTATGTCAAAACTTAGTGTAAAGCATGTATCTTTAACTTTGTAAACTATGTATCTTAACGAACACCTGAACAAACCAACTAACATCATATTAAATGAATAGACTTTTCCACATATTCAAAGTTGACGAAACAGATGCAAAAAGAATTTCTGCACAACCTGGCGAACCTCACAATCACGACTTTGAAGAATTATTGATTGGAATAAACGGAGAGTTGGAGCATTTCATTGATTTTAACACGACCAAACTTCAAGCACCTTTTGTGAGTTTCGTAACTAAAGGAAAAGCACACCGATTAATACCAAGAATTTATAACGGGAAATGTAACATTTGGGGAATACGTTTCAAGAGCGAATTTATCCCGGAGACTACATTTCAACTTTACTCTCTCTATCACGACCAAGCAAACATACAATTTGAAAGCGGGTTTTGTTTTCAAAGATTGGTTACACTATGTGAGATGATGTATGCAGAAAGCCAACAAGAAACAACTGATCTTTCCATAGTAAGACAACTTTTAAGTGTAATGTTCACTATGATAGAAGCAGAAAGAAAAAAGTTAGAACCACAAAACGAGCCTTTGCAAAAAACCCAACATATTTCGTTCGGAAATTTTCTGAGCATCCTTGAAGAAAATTATCGAAGACCAGTTGGCGTAGAATTCTATGCTGAAAAACTTTTTATGTCATCAAGAAATTTGAATCTTATTTGCCAAAATATTTTAGAACAAAGTGTTTCTGAAATAATTGAAACCCGTAAATTGATTGAAGCAAAAAACCTATTGATTTCCACCGATAAAACTATCTCTGAAATTGCATACGATTTGGGTTACAACGAAAACTCATACTTCTCTAATGTTTTCAAAAAGAAAGCTGGACAATCACCAAGTGAATTTAGAGACGATATGAAAAAACGGCTCATTTCCTAAATTTACATTTCAACTTCCGATTAGTGTAACAACTTAAAACCTATTTGTTTTCATCTTTGCATTGTTAATTTATTTATAAACAAGGCTCTAGTTTAATTCAGCTATTATTTGTATATTGTGTGTATGAAAACAGAAAAGCTTAAAGACCAAATACTCTCTCTGCCAATTAAACAACGTGAGCGTTTGTTGAAGGAGATTGAAGATTCAACTAAAGAGATTAACCTGTCTGCGATTGTTTCACGTCAGCATGAGTTTAATAACAAACTCGGAGCCTGTCCTCATTGTTCTCATTCTAAGTATGTTCGTTTTGGGATTGACAAAGGAGCACAGCGCTACAAATGCAAGTCTTGCCAAAGAAGTTTTACGGAGTATACAGGTACTTGGATGGCAGGGCTGCAAAGAAAAGACAAGATTGTTGATTATCTTAAACTAATGGTTGAAGAAAAAAGTCTTGACAAAATTGTTTCGATTTTGGGTATTAATAAGAAAACAGCCTTTGATTGGCGCCACAAGATATTGTCTTCAGTTGACGCAGATGACGGAGAGCCCTTCATTGGTATCACAGAAAGTGATGAGACCTTTTTCCTCAAATCTGAAAAAGGGATGAAGGTTAAAAATCGAGAACCAAGGAAAAGAGGCGGTAAGTCAAGCAAAAGGGGTGTAAGCAATGATCAGGTTGCGGTCATCGTGACTCAAGACAGAAAGTCAATGCTAAATCTGAGTGTAGCTACACTTGGACGGATTAGAAAGATTGATATTAAAAATGCTATTGGCAATCGCATAAAAAAAGGGAGCACAATTTTGTGTAGTGATTCTCACCACAGTTATAAAGGCTTCGCTAAAGACACCAAAATTGAGTTTCATCCGGTAAATGTTTCCAGGGAGAAAGAGTAAAAGGAGCGTTTCATGTACAGCATGTAAACTCAACGCACAATAAAATAAAGAAGTGGATTGGAAATACATTCTGGGGCGTGTCTACTAAATACCTGCAACAATACCTAAATTGGCATATTATAAAAGAAAAAATAAAATCAAACAAGGATATTACCCTTGCTTTCGCAAAGCAGATAGTTGTTGCGGGAGCTCTGGAGCGCTTTGTTCAAATCCAACCAAACTATAAAACACTATTATCAACGCAGTGCTAAACTAGAGCCATAAACAATTAAAAGAAAATAAAATGAAAACAAAAACAGGAATTTACACAATTACATTTGCATTAGCACTAACAGTATTAATGAGTTGCACCAATGGGAATAATGATTCTGATAATCAAGCAACCATCAAATCATTACAAGAACAAATTACTGAACTGACTGCAAATAGTACTTTGGTAGAACAAAATCTAATCACATTCGACACACTTGATTATACTGTATTTTCAAATCAAGAATGGACAAGACTGCACGAAAGCCACGGAAAAGACATTAAGGTAAATTGGCCTGATGGTCACTTTACAACAGGTATTGAAAAACACATTGAAGATTTGAGTGCAATGTTTGTGTATGCACCAAATACACGAATTAAACAACACCCTATCCGTTTCGGTTCTGGAAAATATACGGCAGTAACAGGAATAATGGAAGGAACGTTTACAAAGCCAATGCCTATTGGTGACGGAAAATTTATTCAACCCACAGGAAAAAGTTTTAAACTGCCAATGGCTACCATTGGTATTTGGGAAGATGGAGTTATGGTCGAAGAATATTTATATTGGGACAACCAAACATATATGAACCAATTAGGTCTAGGAAATTAATAATGGTAATTAAAAATAACATAATAAAAATGAAAACAACAAGATGGGCAATAGACCCAACACACAGCGAAATCACTTTTAAGGTAAAACACTTAATGATTTCTAACTTAAAAGGAGAATTCAGAAATTTTCAAGCTAACATTGATGGAGAAGATTTTACAAAATCAACAATTTCGGCAAACATTGACACAAGTTCTATATCAACCAACAATAACGATAGAGACACGCATCTAAAAAGTCCTGACTTCTTTGAAGTTGAAACTTATCCTGAAATTACATTTGTAAGCACTTCAATTAAAAAAGTAGATGAGGTCGAATTTAAATTAGTTGGCAACCTTACAATTAAAGGAATTACAAAAGAAATTACGTTAGATGCCGAGTTTGGAGGTTTTATGAAAGACCCTTACGGAAACGAAAAGGCAGGTTTTTCCATAAATGGCAAACTGAACAGAAAAGACTTTGGTCTCAATTGGAATACAGCCTTGGAAGCAGGAGGTATTATGGTTGGCAATGAAATTAAAATTAACGCAGAGGTTCAATTTATAAAGCAATAAAAAATGAAACAACTAATTAAAAAGAGCTTTAGCTCTAACACCACACAGAATAACATATCCATAGCATTGTTGATACTTCGAGTTACAATTGGAGGAATGATGTTGACACACGGTTTAGGAAAACTAACAATGCTATTTGGTAACGACCCAATACAATTTGCAGACCCTATGGGTGTTGGTTTAACAGCATCCTTGGCACTTGCAGTCTTTGCCGAAGTATTCTGTTCACTCTTTTTGATTTTCGGAGTAGCAACACGGTTTTCAGCCATATTTTTGAGTATAACAATGTTTATTGCTGCATTCGTTGTTCACACAAATGATGATTTTGCAGTTAAAGAACTAGCGTTGCTTTACCTATTAATTTATATAATGCTTGCAATTGTTGGAGCAGGAAAATATTCAATCGATAATTGGTTGAGCAAAAAAATGGCTTAAACAAGTTTGTGTTACATAAAATGGATAGAAAACAATTTATAAAGTCAATGGTATTATTGCCACTAATAAGTTACATATGGATTTAAAAGATTTAAACAAAATGACTTCAACAATGAGTAATACGGGCAAAATGCCTGTATTATTTCTTGGTCACGGAAGCCCAATGAATGCCATTGAAGAAAACGAGTTTGTTTCGGCATTTAAAAAATTGGGGAAAGAATTAGTGCGACCAAATGCGATTCTTTGTATTTCGGCACATTGGGAAACAAAAGGCACATTTGTAACAGCAATGCAAAATCCACCAACCATTCACGATTTTGGTGGTTTTCCACAAGCATTATTTGATGTTCAATATCCAGCACAAGGAAGCCCTGAATTGGCTCAAGAAACCAAAAATATTATTACCAAAACAGAAGTTGGATTAGATGATAAATGGGGACTTGACCACGGAGCGTGGAGCGTAATTAAACATTTATATCCAAATGCTGATATACCAGTAATACAGATGAGCATTGATTATTCGCAACCAGCAAAATATCATTACGAATTGGCTAAAGAAATAAGTAGCCTTCGTCAGAAAGGAGTTTTGATTATTGGAAGCGGTAATATAGTTCATAATCTACGTATGGTGGCTTGGAAAAAATTAACCGAACAATATGCCTAAGATTGGGCAACAGAAGCAAATGAAAAGATGAAAAGCCACATTTTAAGTGGCGACCATCAAAAACTTATTGACTTTAAATCACAAGGAAAAGCTTTCGATTTAGCAATTCCGACACCTGAACATTATCTGCCTTTACTTTATACATTGGCATTAAAAGAAGAAAATGAAAAGATAACATTATTCAACGACAAAGCAGTTGGAGGTTCGGTATCAATGACTTCTCTAAAAATTGAATCTGAAAAAAGGCAGCAGCTAACAACGTATATAGCTCATAGCTAGTCAGTTGATTAATCAGAAGTTCAGGCATATTTGCGAAGTCCGCCAAATTTTTTAATTTGGCTTATTGAGAAAAAAAGATAATAAGAAAATTAAAAAATTCGGCTCGTGCTCAACCGAATAGTTATCGCTAATTTGCACGCTACGAGCCATATACAAAACCGTTAGCAAAAATTCCAAAACATGAAAAAAATCCTTTTGATAATTTTGATTTTAGGCTTAGGTTTTTCAATGGGTTGGTTTTTAAAAGGACTTTTTATCTCTACTGAAATAATAAAATATCAAGATGAACTTTATCAGCAAATTGATGATTTAGTTGAAAGAAAAATTAAGGATAGCTTATCTAAGAAAATAGAACCCAATAATAAAGAGAGATTTATTAAAAACCCTTTTAATGTAGAAAAACTTGAATTAATTAATCATTTAGATTTCACCTCAGGAGGCTCACCAGAAAAGAAGAATTTTCAAACTTGTTTTAATAATCAAAAAGGATTTTATGGTCGATATCATTTAATTGACAAGACTTCAAAGTTTTTACCTGTGATAAAAGGACATATAGATATATTTAAGGAAGGACAATTAGGGAATTGGAATGCTAATGATAAGAACCAAGAAGTATTTAAAATTAATTTAAAAACTAATTTAGTAGTTGTTTGGGATTCAATAAAAATTGGACTTCATCAGAAACAAATTGAGCAATTTTCAAAAGCAAATTATGGACTCTGCACTACTCTAAATGATTCAATTTATTTTTGTGATTTTAATAATTTCTCTGCCACTTTCAACTTTGATAGTGACACCTTGAAAGAGCTAACGATAATTAGAAATTGCGACCAATAACTTATCTTAACGCTTCGACTTCAAAACTGATATTCCATTTTACTAAATTTTTGCTACTCCACTTCGCACCAACGCCTTGACTGAGTGTCTAACTCAAAACTTTTTTAACTTGTTGACTAAAACAACTTCATCAGTGTAGATTTTAATCAAATAAAATCGCAAACTTTTGTGTTCCAATTTTGGGCTTACAAAGCTCAAATGCGCCTACTCGGTTGGACTCCAATACTGAAATTCCATTTCTGCTAAATTTAACCTTCTGCAGTTCGTCGCTAACTGTTGGACTGAGTGTTTAACTCAAAACTTACACAACTTAAGAACAAACCAACTTCATCAATTTAGATTTTTAGCAGAAAAAATCACAAACCCTATTTTTTCAATTTGGTGCTTAGTTTCAGTGTAAATGGACTGAGTATTTGACTCGAGTGTTTTCTTGTGAGTAGTTGAGAGTGAGAACAATAACTTTTGCTAACATAATGTAAAATTCATTGGGGTTTAGGCGGTTAGGTTAGCTGTGGTGCTGTTTGACGTCCCACAAAATCCGTCTCGGATTTACGGGACGACAAAAAAATTACGCAAATCAAGCCGGTTTTTGTTATTTGGTAAACTGAAAATAGTACTTTTACTTAGCTCCCAACAAATCTTACATGGGCGTTGCCACACATTTGAGAGATGATTACGACAGACAATTTAATTTCAACTACAAAAGACTTTTTTAGATGTTATTGGAATCCAAAAAACGGAAGAATCCCGATTTGGGAAAAATCTGAATGGGTTTTTAACGGAACTATACCCAATCACGATAAACAAGGATGTTATGCTCTCTTAAAAAATGATGAAATAATTTATATTGGAATTGGTATTAGTAAAGGTTCGGGAATTTATAAAAACCACGGCTTGGGTTATCGTCTAAAAAGATATTTTAAAGTCAACAAAAATCTTCAACTAAATCCCAACAAATATTTACCAACTGAAAATTGGCAGGATTTAACGAGTATTATAACCATTGGTTTCCCAAATGAGCATTTCTGTCTTGCTTCCGCTTTAGAAATCTACCTTGTTTACCATCTTAACCCATCACGAAATAAAAACTTAAAAAAATGAAAGGTTGTTTAAAATTTATAGGCTCTAGTTTAATTCAGCTATTATTTGTATATTGTGTGTATGAAAACAGAAAAGCTTAAAGACCAAATACTCTCTCTGCCAATTAAACAACGTGAGCGTTTGTTGAAGGAGATTGAAGATTCAACTAAAGAGATTAACCTGTCTGCGATTGTTTCACGTCAGCATGAGTTTAATAACAAACTCGGAGCCTGTCCTCATTGTTCTCATTCTAAGTATGTTCGTTTTGGGATTGACAAAGGAGCACAGCGCTACAAATGCAAGTCTTGCCAAAGAAGTTTTACGGAGTATACAGGTACTTGGATGGCAGGGCTGCAAAGAAAAGACAAGATTGTTGATTATCTTAAACTAATGGTTGAAGAAAAAAGTCTTGACAAAATTGTTTCGATTTTGGGTATTAATAAGAAAACAGCCTTTGATTGGCGCCACAAGATATTGTCTTCAGTTGACGCAGATGACGGAGAGCCCTTCATTGGTATCACAGAAAGTGATGAGACCTTTTTCCTCAAATCTGAAAAAGGGATGAAGGTTAAAAATCGAGAACCAAGGAAAAGAGGCGGTAAGTCAAGCAAAAGGGGTGTAAGCAATGATCAGGTTGCGGTCATCGTGACTCAAGACAGAAAGTCAATGCTAAATCTGAGTGTAGCTACACTTGGACGGATTAGAAAGATTGATATTAAAAATGCTATTGGCAATCGCATAAAAAAAGGGAGCACAATTTTGTGTAGTGATTCTCACCACAGTTATAAAGGCTTCGCTAAAGACACCAAAATTGAGTTTCATCCGGTAAATGTTTCCAGGGGAGAAAGAGTAAAAGGAGCGTTTCATGTACAGCATGTAAACTCAACGCACAATAAAATAAAGAAGTGGATTGGAAATACATTCTGGGGCGTGTCTACTAAATACCTGCAACAATACCTAAATTGGCATATTATAAAAGAAAAAATAAAATCAAACAAGGATATTACCCTTGCTTTCGCAAAGCAGATAGTTGTTGCGGGAGCTCTGGAGCGCTTTGTTCAAATCCAACCAAACTATAAAACACTATTATCAACGCAGTGCTAAACTAGAGCCAATTTATAGTATATGGAATAATTGGAATTATAGCAATCTCTATTATTTATTCCTTACTTGCACCAGAAAACAAATTAGAAACCGAAAAAACAAATTTACCTGAAAACCAATCAGAAGAAGTGTTTGAAGAACCCAAACAGTATAATTACGAACAAGAAACTGATTCAGAAAACGAGGAAACGACAGAATTCAATTTAGCGGATTCACCACAAATTATAGAAATCAAAAATGAACTGACGAAAAGCTACGAAAGCGCATTGGCAATGCGTGGACTGACTCAAAACGCACTCGAAATTGAAAAATCTAAAGGTAATGCAAGTTACAACAAAGCTTATCAAGCATATCTGACCTTACAAACGGAACTTGGAGATAAACTACCAAGAGAAAAATCAAAAGTCATAAGTGAAGCTCTAAAGATTTATGCGGAGATTTTTAATAATAAATATGCAATTCCTCAAGATTATAGAGCAGAAATAAAGTTTATACAGCAAAATTTAGAGAACTTTCCCGAAACCAAAACACAAATCGAAAAGGATAATGAAAATGATATTATTCGGCTCATAATTGGAGCAAGGTCAGTAAAAGAAATTACTTTGCCTTCTGATGGACAATGGTGCATAATGGAACTAACAGGAGATAACCGAGTTTGGGTCGAAGGCTATGTTCCAAATAACGGATTTGCAAAATATGACGTTGCATCTGACCAACTTCCTATGTATTTAGGAAATGAAAAAAGATTTAAAATTTCTTCAAACCTAAAAGACGTGAATTTGATTTTTAGTAGATGCGAGCGGAAATAAAAACGTGTGGCAACAATGTATAAAAAAAATAGGGCAAGCAAGTGCTAAACCCAATGTTTCAGGCATATTTGCGAGGTCGCCAAATTTTTAAATTTGGCTCATTGTGAAAAATTATGGATACAAATTTAAAAATTTGGCTTGTGTTTAACCGAAAAGTAATTGCTTATTTTTAGCCCTACTTTTCTTATACTAGACCGTTACCCACAAGCTGAAAACCAGCCGCACAAACAGCACATTTATTTTTTCCCACCGCAAAAAGCCAACGCTCAAAAAAATAAAAGAGCTGTTTTTTGCCAACGCTTCACAATATTGTATTTAAGTATTTGCTTAAATAAGAAATAAATGTATATTTGCGCTATGGAAAATAATTCTTGCATAAGACAACAAGCGGATATTGAACAAATAAACCGTTGCAAAGACACAGTTTCGGAATTAAACGAATCGTTCGACTATTTAGCGAATGGACTTTCATTGGTCGGAAATAGCGTTCGACTGAAAATACTTTACCTACTCTTTGAGGAAAAAAGACTTTGTGTTTGTGATTTAAGTGATATTCTCGGAATGAACATTTCTGCCATTTCCCAACACTTAAGGAAAATGAAAGACCGAAATCTATTGGAAACCGATAGAGAAGCCCAAACGATTTTTTACTCACTCACAGCTGAATACGAAAAAATGCTAAATCCGTTTTTTGAGATACTTGATAAAAACAAAATTTTAGAAACGATATGAAAAGTGACAACAAATTAGTAGGTGCAGGTTTGTTAACTGCAATTACAGCATCATTATGTTGTATTACACCAGTTTTGGCTCTAATCGCAGGAACAAGCGGAATTGCTTCAACATTTTCTTGGATAGAACCTTTTAGACCTTACCTAATTGGACTGACAGTTTTAGTTCTTGGGTTTGCTTGGTATCAAAAACTAAAACCTCAAAAAGAAATTGACTGTGAATGCGATACGGACGAGAAACCAAAATTTATTCAATCAAAAACCTTTTTAGGAATTGTAACTGTATTTGCAATTATAATGTTGGCTTTCCCATACTATTCAGGAATTTTTTACGCAAACACAGAAAAACAAATCATTGTAGTTGACAAATCGGACATTAAAACAACGGAATTTACAATCAGTGGAATGACCTGCGCCAGTTGTGAAGAACACGTCAATCACGAAGTAAATAAACTCAATGGAATTGTAAATACAAAAGCGTCCTATGAAAACGGAAACGCAATCATTGAATTTGACAGAACCAAATCTAATGAAACGGAAATTGAGAAAGCAATTAACTCAACAGGCTATAAAGTAACCGACAAAAAAGAAATCAATTAGTATGAAAGAATATGATGTATTTATAATTGGTTCGGGAATGGCGGGAATGACCATCGCCAATAAGTGCGCCTCAAAAGGCCTGAAAGTCGGAATCACAGATGAATTACCGTATGGTGGTACTTGTGCTTTGAGAGGATGTGACCCAAAAAAAGTGATTATAGCCGCTACGGAGGTACGAGATTTTGCGAAAAGACTTAAAGGTAATGGCATTGATACCATACCTAAAGTCAATTGGAAGGACATAATAGCATTTAAACAATCCTTTGTGGATGAAATGCCACCAAAAATTGAAAAAGGATATAAAAAAAACGAAATAGACACCTTTCATAGTTCAGCAAAATTTCTGTCAGAAAACACATTAGAGGTTGGGAACGATAAAGTACAAGCTAAAAAAATTGTAATCGCATCGGGTTCCAAACCACGGGTTTTAGAATTTGAAGGTGGTCACTTTGCAAAATCCAGTACCGATTTCTTGAATTTAGCAGAATTACCAAAATCTTTATTATTTATCGGTGGTGGATATATTGCTTTTGAGTTTGCGCATATCGCAGCTCGATGTGGAGCAGAAGTTACTATTGTTCATCGTGGAGAAAATCCCTTGGAAAATTTTGAACAGGATATTGTAAATCATCTTGTTTCTGCCACAAAAGAGTTAGGCATAAAACTCATTCTTAATACAGATGTTACCGGTATTGAGAAAGTGGATAACCAGTATCGAGTGAAAGGTAAATCCGCAGAAAAAACAGCATATTTTGAAGCTGAAGCTGTATTTAATTCCGCCGGCAGACCACCTGCAATATTTGATTTAAATTTAGAAAAAGCGAACATAGCATTTACCAACAAAGGTGTTACGATAGACAAGTATCTGCAAAGTATTTCAAACCCACATATTTATGCAGCAGGCGATGCAGCAAATACAGAAGGTTTGCCATTAACGCCAGTTGCAGTTTTGGAAGGTCATACGGTTGCTTCAAATATCATTAAAGGCAATTCTAAAGAAATAAGTTATCCGCCAATGCCAACGGTAGTTTTCACTTTGCCAACTATGGCTTCTGTTGGATATACTGAATCGAAAGCAAAAGAGCTGAATTACAATATTCAGGTAAATTATAAAGAGGTTGGCAATTGGTTCAATGCCAAACGCTTGAATGTAGAAGAATATGCGTTCAAAACGATAATTGACGAAGAAACCCAAACAATTTTGGGAGCTCATTTAATAGGACCACATACAGAGGAAACAATAAATCTCTTTGCAATGGCCATAAAAACAAAGATGAAGGTTAATGATATTAGAACAATGATTTTCTCATATCCAACATTGGCTTCGGACATACCACATATGCTTTAATAAAAATTTGAATGGAAACTATATTAAAATCAGAAATTACCTGTCCAAACTGCGGACATAAAAAAGTAGAGGATATGCCAACAAACGCTTGTCAATTCTTTTACGAGTGCGAGAATTGTAAAACGGTTCTAAAACCAAACGATGGAGATTGTTGTGTTTATTGCTCTTATGGAACTGTACCTTGTCCACCAATTCAAGAAAATAAAAGTTGTTGCTAAAAAGCCAACGCTAAAAGCCATACACATTTGCAATTCGCACCAGCCAACACTACGCCAAAAATTGCAAAAGAGTATGTCTTTGCCAACGCTGAAAACCAAGCTGAACGGAATAAAGCCAGTGGGTAACAACGTATATAAAAAATAGCGGTTTAGGTGCTAACCTGAACCGTTTTTGCATTTAATTAAGTATCTTTCTTTCCGAAAAGTTCGTGCATAAAATCCGCTACTTTTCATATAAAAGACCGTTAGCGGTCATACACAAACTTGTTACTAATTATTTAAAACAATATTAATTTCGAAACTATGAAATTTAAGCCTGCTTTACTTTTGATAATACTTACTATCACCTATTATCAAACAGCCGCACAAAAAATTAAAGCGGGATTCAACCCACAGGAATACAAAGAATTGCTTGCCATTAGTGTCAAGAATTATTATCCCTCTGAAACGAAGAATATTCCTTATCCTGCTAACTATGAAAGAAAATATCGTTCTCAACCTATGGGTCTAGATAATGTTTGGGAGCTATGGACTAACACTGATAGCATTGCTGTGATAAGTATTAGAGGCACAAGCGCAGACCCAAGTAGTTTTTTAGCAAATGCCTATGCAGCTATGGTTTCTGCTAAAGGAAAACTAACCATTGCGGAGAATAATGTTTTTGAATATGAGTTATCCGAAAATCCGAAAGCTGCAGTGCATATAGGCTGGTTAACCTCAATGGCTTTTTTATCTCAAGATATAATACCGAAAATTGATTCTTGTTATCAAACTGGAATTAAAGATATTTATATTACGGGGCACAGTCAGGGTGGCGCAATAGCTATCCTAATGACATCATACTTTAGTAATTTACAAAAACAAGGAATTATTCCACAAGATATTCGCTTTAAAACGTATAGTTCAGCTGGCCCAAAAGTTGGCAACCAATACTTCGCAAATAATTATAGTATCTTAACACAAGACGGTTGGGGATATAATGTTATAAATCCGAACGATTGGGTGCCAGAAAGCTTTTTGACAGTTCAAACACTAGATGACTTTCCTGATATCAACATTTTTGTTACCGTTAAAGAAGGGATTGATAATCAATCATTTTTCAAAAAAATTATGGGAAAGGCTTTGTACAATAAAGTAGCTAATCCATCCAAAAAGGCGCAACGGAAATATCAAAAATACTTTGGGAAAATGGTTTCAAATAAGATTAAAGAAAAGCTACCAGGATTTATCAGTCCTACATATTACCATAGTAGTAATTATGTACAGTCAGGAAATATTTATGTATTGAAAGCTGATTCGGATTATCATAAATTATTCCCTTATGATAAAACAAAATTAATGCAACATCATCAACCCAAGGCCTATTACTATTTGATAAATGAAGTATTAAAAGGGAAAAGTACGAACCGCTAACAATTAGGCTCTAATGCAGTGCAACAATTAGGCTCTAATGCAGTGCGTTGAGGACGCACTTCATTAGAGCCTGTGTTGAGCTCAGCCCTTCGGTCTGCTTACTTTTTTGCTATGGGGATTTAATAAGGTCTGCTCATCTTCAAGTTTCTTTTTTGTTGTCTTTTATTGGAAGTAATGCTTTTTTTTCAAGAGAAAATAGTGGAATAAGATCGGCATTCTGTCTATTTAATTGATATAATTTCAAATAAGTTGAAGTTTTAGCGGTATGTTTTGTTTTTACCTCAAGTTTAGCCATAGCTTTCCCTGTCCTGCAAAAAACAAGATAAAATGAGAGGGTATATTTTGATATGAAAATCATGATTTAAGTTGTATTTTCATTGGTGGTGCCCTCGGCGCTAATTGTGTAGCGATGCACACCATGGTTGGTGTTTTACAACTAGGACAAATATTTGCGGTTATTCCTAGCTTCTCTTCAGCTAGTTGCTGCCAACTTATCTTTAGTTTCTCCCAAGCCTTTTGCCCTAATTCAGCCTTGGCTAAATTTAGCTCTTTAGGTTTGTTTCTGCCCGCCAAAAAACCATAATGCCGTATGCGCATAAAACCATTGGGAAGCACATGCTCTGCAAAACGCCGTAAAAGCTCAACTCCACTAATGGTAGCTTTTTTTGTATTGGCTCCGTCTCGATAGTCTTTATAACTAAAGGATACCTCTTGCTCATTTACACTTTGTAATCTATGATTAGATATAGCTACCTTGTGGGTATATCTTCCTAAATATTCTACTACTGTTTTTGGACTGCCAAAAGGGCGCTTGGCGTAAACGACCCATTTTGTTGCAAAAGCAGCCTTGGCTACATGCTGTGGTATTGCTATTTTTTCTCTCAGCGAAGCCATAAATTTTGCTCTATACACTACACTCATTGCCCGCTTAGGATAAAGGTATTTATTCTTGTATTTGCAATTTTTCCATTTACCACTTGGGGTAATTCCACCACCGGGAACGATGCAATGCAAATGAGGGTGTAGCCATAGCTGCTGACCCCAAGTATGTAGCACCGCTACCATGGCTGTTTTTGCACCTAGGTATTTTGGGTTGGCTGCAAAATCTTGTATGGTTTGCCAACTAGCGGCAAACAAGCTGCTATAAATTTCTTTAGCATATTTGGGCAGCAACTCATTAAAGCAGTGAGATAGCGTAAAGACAATATGGTAGTAAGGCACACGAAGCAATTCTTGCTCCCGTGCTGCAATCCATCTTTCTCGGTTGGTAGCTTGACACTTCGGACAATGTCTGTTTCTACAACTGTTATACCTTTGGCTGATAATACCACAACTACTACAAGCATCGGTGTGACCGCCGAGGGCAACGGTTCGGCACATACCTATGGCTTTTAGTGCTTTGTTTACTTGCAGACTAGCTTTGTACTTTTTGCGGTATGCCGCTCCAAACTGATGGACAATTTCTGCTACCTCTTGCTTAGGCTTCAACCCGGTATAGCTTGTCTAATGGACTGTGTGACAAACATCGCTCAAACTGAGCGACATGTAAATACATTAAGGTGGTTTCTAAGCGGGCATGTCCCAACTGCTCTTTTATGGTTACAATATCCACTCCTTGCTCCAACAAATGAGTGGCAAAGCTATGCCGCAGGCTATGCACCTTTGCTTGCTTAGTAATGTTCGCTTTTTGCATAGCCAACCTAAAGCTCTGCTGCACACTTCCGTGGCTTAATGGTGTTCCCTTTTCTTTGCCATTGAATACATATTCTTTGGGCTTAGCTCCTTTGATGAATTTTTTCAACCCTCTTGCTATTAAGTCTCCTAAAACCACATAGCGGCTTTTGTTGCCTTTGCTGTTGCGTATATGCAGTTGCTTGCGATCATAATCAATGTCTGATAGCTTGAGAGCGCAGGCCTCACTTATTCTTAAACCTGCTGAATAAATCAAACTAAACAATACGCGGTGCTTTAGTCGTTGAAGAGCGATGAATAAACGCCGTAGTTCTTGTTGTGAAAAAATGACAGGTAGCTTTTGATCTTTTTTTAGCGCAGGCAGTCGTAGTGCTTTATCATCTAAGTCATAAAGTCTAAAGAAAAACCGAGCCCATAAATGGTATATTTGAAATAAGTATCACTTTTTTCATCTTTGCTCCTAAGCAAAAACAAATACCGATTGATTTCATCAGCTTCTAAATGAAGTGGACTTTTTTTAAAATACAGACTGATTTGTGCGATGGCTCTGGAGTAGCTAAATACTGTTGAGCTGGAATAGCTCTGCAATACCACTTGTTCGTTAAACTTCTCCATATGATCTCTAAAATAGGGCACTTCGATTTCTGCTTGCGCTATTAAAGTGTTTGCTGAGTTGGGTTTAGTGGTTAACCATGGGTATTTTTTCGTTTCTTTGCTCATAATATTAATTTTTATGAGCTTAGCTTACGGTTAAATTAAAAAGTCGATTGGAAGTACTGTAGACTTTAGCCACCGAAGGTTGAGTTCAACAACGTATAAAAACAATAGGGCAATTGGTGCTTAACCCAATGTTCACAGCACTTTTCGAGGTCGCCAAATTTTTAAATTTGGCTTATTGAGAAAATTAATAATAAGTAAAATTTAAAAATTCGGCTTGTGCTTAACCGAAAGTTTAGTGCTTCGTAATCGCCTACTTTTCATATACTAACCGTTGTGGCTAGTGCCAGAAAAATCGCAAACAGAATTGAACATACAAGAAATTTGACTATTTTTGAGATATGAAAATTAACGACAAAAATATAAATCGGATTAAAAAGCTTTGCGAACAATACAAAGTTCGGACATTCTCTGCTTTTGGTTCAATAACTAGAGATGATTTTAGCGATGAATCTGATATCGATTTTGTCGTGGACTTTGATGAAAATGACCCGTTTGAATACACGAACTTATACTTTCAATTAAAAGATAAATTGGAAAAGTTATTAAAACGTCAAATTGACCTAATTGAATACAGAGCTATTAAAAACAAGTATTTCAGAAAAGAGCTTGATGAAACCAAAGTGTTGATTTATGGACAATAGAATTAACTCTTGGCTTGAAGACGTTGAAAGGTCTATTGATGAAATTTTTGACTTCTTACCCGAACAACGTGACTTTTTCGTGTATCAAAAAGATTTAAAAACAAAAAAGGCAGTAGAACGAAATATAGAAATAATTGGAGAAGCGATTAACAGGATTTTAAAATATAAAAATTCTGAAATTGAAATTAAAAATGCTCAAAAAATAATCGGAACGAGGAATCGAATCGCTCACGAATATGACAGTATTTCGGATGAAGTAATTTGGACTATAATTATCAAGGAACTTCCTGAACTTAAAAAAGAAATTAGCGAACTGAAAAAGTAAGCACTAGCCACACACCGCGTATAATTAATTGCTTGGTTATCGTCTACTTACGAAAATCCTCGCGGACTTTCTATTCGGTTATTATTTACTAAATTCCGTGCTTAATCACGCAACTAATCATACACAAAACCGTTGTGCTTCATTACCCACATCAAAATCTCAATTAATTTCTATCGCTAACGCCAATTTTTTCGGAACTTCGATTTGACTCTTTGTAAGGCTGTTTTTTAAAGTGGGGCTCCTGATTTGCTTCGGGAAGCCCGTGCGTTCATTCTAGCTTGGAATGTAAAAAAAGTCCCGACTTAGACTCGGGACTTTGATGATAATTTCAGTGGTGGCTCATTTAGTGAAGACCCCGTTCAGAATAATTTTCAATCCAAAGTTACATTTCCTTAGAGTCATTTTTATTAATCTTTAAAACTTTTTTAACCATGGAAAAAGGAAAAATTGAAATGAACATCATTAATCCCAATGCTGCAGGGATTGATATTGGAAGTAGATCTCATTTTGTTGCTGTTGGACAAGCCGATAATGAAATCGAAGAATTTGGGGTTTATGCAGAAGATCTGACAGCTATTTGTAATTATCTCCACAAGTTTGGAGTAACAACTGTTGCTCTTGAATCTACAGGTGATTATTGGCAAAATCTCTTTACAGAACTCATAAAGTTTGACTTTGAGGTAATTCTTGTCAATGGAAAGTTTACCAAAAATGCAAAAGGCAAAAAAACAGATGTAAAAGATGCTCGATGGATTCAGCAACTGCATTCTCTCGGATTACTTTCTAGCAGTTTTTTGCCAGATCATGAAACAGAAATAATCAGGACTTATTACAGACAAAGAAGTAACATTATTAGACAAATTGCAGGAACATCAAGAAGAATGCAAAAATTTCTTAAGCTCTTAAATTTCAGACTTGATGTAGTCGTTAAAGATGTTTGTGGTTTAACAGGACTGAAAATAATTGATGAAATCTGCAAAGGAAATTTAGAGCCATCTGAATTAGCCAAAAACAGGCGCTATAACTGCCGAAAATCTGAACAAGAGATTGAAAAAGCGCTACATGGAAATAATAGGCAAGACTTTTTGTTTGGTCTAAAACAAGAGTATGAAGCTTTTATCTTTCTGCAAAAGCAATTAATTTGTTGCGATAAGGAAATTGAAAAAGCACTAAAGCTTTTTTTAAATAAACATCCAGAAAAGAAAAAATTAAAGTTCAACTCTAATCCATACAAAAGAAAAAATAAAAATGCTCATGAAGTAAAAGACTTTGCTAAAAAAGCCTATCAATATTTTGATGGTGTTGACTTTATGGCCATTGAGGGCGTGAGTCATGCGACAGTTCTGAGTATTATGAGTGAGATTGGATTTGCAGGTTTTAGTAAGTTTCAAACTGCAAAGCACTTTACCTCTTGGTTAAGACTTGCTCCTAATAATAAAGTATCAGGTGGAAAAATTTTAAGCAATAAGCTACCAAAAGGCAGCAATAGATTAAAAATTGCTTTGCGGCAAGCCGCAAATGCAATTGGCAATTTAAAAGAAACCCATCTCTCTGACTTTTTCAAGAGAGTTGCCTATAGAAGAGGAAGACAGGCTGCGGTTTCTGCAACTGCCAGAAAACTTGCAGTAATCATTTGGAATATGATTACTAAAAAACAACCTTACAACCCTCCATCCATTTATATGTACAGAGATGAAAAAAGAAAGCTTGGATTGATTAAAAAAATTAGAAAACAAATCGCTAAATTTGACATAAATCCAGCTGATGTCTGATTTTCAATTACTTAATAATGAGTAAAAAAAAAGGCGTTAGTCAGAATTATGACCAACCGATAACCAATGATAAAATTCTTTAGAAAAATTAGACAAAACCAACTTTCAGAAGGCAAAACTGGAAAGTATCTTAAATATGCTGTTGGAGAAATTGTACTTGTTATGATTGGTATTCTTTTGGCTTTACAGGTAAATAATTGGAATAATGACCGAATTGAAAGGAAAAAAGAAGCAAATTACATTAAAAACATTAATAAAGAATTTATTTTAAATAGAAAGCAATTAGATACAGTTACTTTTTATCATTTTAAAGTGTTCAACAATGCCACAAAAATCTTGAATTCAACACCAATAGACATTAAAACAATTAATAAAGATTCTTTATCATTTTATATTTCAGAAACTTTTAATTATTGGACATTCAACCCACAGCAATCTACAATTAATTCTTTAACCAATACTTCTTCGTTTGAAATTATATCAAACGTTGAATTGAGAGAGCTTTTGCAAAACTGGGATGAATTAGTCAAAGATTATAAAGAAGAGGAAATTATTTCCAGAGAATCTTGTTTAAATGATTACTTTCCATTTTTCAGGAAACACATTTCTTTTCTAAAATTTTCTAATAACTCTAATATTTTAGATTATAATAATACAGACTATACCTTTTTAAATAGTTTGGAATTCCAAAATGCTATTGCTTTTAGAAGAGAATTAATTAGAGATATAGTATTTCAAAGTGAATTAAAGGAAATGGCTCTAGTTTAGCACTGCGTTGATAATAGTGTTTTATAGTTTGGTTGGATTTGAACAAAGCGCTCCAGAGCTCCCGCAACAACTATCTGCTTTGCGAAAGCAAGGGTAATATCCTTGTTTGATTTTATTTTTTCTTTTATAATATGCCAATTTAGGTATTGTTGCAGGTATTTAGTAGACACGCCCCAGAATGTATTTCCAATCCACTTCTTTATTTTATTGTGCGTTGAGTTTACATGCTGTACATGAAACGCTCCTTTTACTCTTTCTCCCCTGGAAACATTTACCGGATGAAACTCAATTTTGGTGTCTTTAGCGAAGCCTTTATAACTGTGGTGAGAATCACTACACAAAATTGTGCTCCCTTTTTTTATGCGATTGCCAATAGCATTTTTAATATCAATCTTTCTAATCCGTCCAAGTGTAGCTACACTCAGATTTAGCATTGACTTTCTGTCTTGAGTCACGATGACCGCAACCTGATCATTGCTTACACCCCTTTTGCTTGACTTACCGCCTCTTTTCCTTGGTTCTCGATTTTTAACCTTCATCCCTTTTTCAGATTTGAGGAAAAAGGTCTCATCACTTTCTGTGATACCAATGAAGGGCTCTCCGTCATCTGCGTCAACTGAAGACAATATCTTGTGGCGCCAATCAAAGGCTGTTTTCTTATTAATACCCAAAATCGAAACAATTTTGTCAAGACTTTTTTCTTCAACCATTAGTTTAAGATAATCAACAATCTTGTCTTTTCTTTGCAGCCCTGCCATCCAAGTACCTGTATACTCCGTAAAACTTCTTTGGCAAGACTTGCATTTGTAGCGCTGTGCTCCTTTGTCAATCCCAAAACGAACATACTTAGAATGAGAACAATGAGGACAGGCTCCGAGTTTGTTATTAAACTCATGCTGACGTGAAACAATCGCAGACAGGTTAATCTCTTTAGTTGAATCTTCAATCTCCTTCAACAAACGCTCACGTTGTTTAATTGGCAGAGAGAGTATTTGGTCTTTAAGCTTTTCTGTTTTCATACACACAATATACAAATAATAGCTGAATTAAACTAGAGCCAAGGAAATTAATAAAACCATTGACCGAATTATTGAATTGACAACATCTGAAAAAAATAATTAAAATAACGAAAGCACAATCGAGTAGACGGCTCCGACTAAAATAGTCGGAGTTCACCTCTCACACCATCCCGATTTTCTCGGGACGGTTCGTTAACCATCATGACAATTGCTCTTTACACCAATTCTCGCTATTTCATACTTTCATAAAAGGCTACAATTTTACTAGAATACTGTCTTTATACGCAAAATATGCTCCTAATTTAATTTCTGAAAGGTTAACGTTCAGTCCTTCCCTACTTGTGAGACCTATGTATTTTTATTACACCTCGTTTCCAATAAGTACTATGACTTCGGCACGCTGTCGCAGAAGCTTTAGCGTAAACGCCTGACTTCTCTGCTCTGCCAACTCGTGGCTACAGAGATCTCTCCGCCTGAGGCGGATAAATATCCTTTAAACTATGCCTGCTGAATCTACTACTTCGATTATCTCTGCTTTTCAGCAGCTTGGGACTTCGCAATGATGCGGTGCACTGAGCATGCCGAAGTGTGCTTACGCATCCAATCTAATAGCCTCATATTCAGTTTCTGCTTGGTTTATCCTGAGCTTGTCGAAGGGTCAGTACAGTTTACGCAGTCTGGCTTACTTCAGTCTAAACCTCACGGTTAGCAACCTTGTGCTTACGCTAAAGCTTCAGCGACACGCGTGCCACTTGCTTTGCTTCCAGGCACAGCCTGTCCCGAGCTAATCGGGAACCCTAGCGCATAAGGGACTTGCACCCTTTGGATTAAATTCAATATTTTAAAGAACTTACTTATATTTACCATTCAAGGCACACACACCGTATATAAAAAATTACTGGTAAGTGCTTAATCCATTGGCTTTTCCTTATTTTTAAGGTCAGTAATAAACCGAAGGTTTAAAGCCTATTTGCACGCAACTTTTCATATACAAACACGTTACCTTTTATAAAAAAATCGTTTTCAGTTCGTAATTTGAGAACTTATTGTATATTTGTTTTATAATTGAACAGATGAAACGAATAATTGCAAAAAGTACGCTTCGAGAATATTGGGAAAAACACGCAGATTCAGAGCAGTATTTAAAAACCTGGTATGATACTGTAAAAAGTGCCAAATGGTTTTCGCCAAATGATGTTAAACAAACTTACATCAACGCAAGTATTCTAAAAAATGGCCGAGTAGTTTTCAATATTAAAGGAAATTCCTATCACCTAATTGTCAAGTTTAATTACGAAAAACAATGGGCATTTATCCGTTTTATTGGCACACACGCTGAATATGACAAAATAGATGCAGATACTATTTAAAAAAACATTATGGAATTAAAACCTATTAAAACCGAGAAAGATTATCAAGACGGACTTGAACGTTTGAATGTGATTTTCGATGCGCCAATTGACACAAAAGAAGGTGATGAAGCAGAAATACTTTCATTACTCATAGAAAATTACGAAAACGAACATTATCCGATTGATGCACCAGACCCAATAGAAGCAATAAAAATCCGAATGGAGGAATTGAATATGCGTCAAAAGGATTTGGTTGGAATAATCGGTGGAAAAAGCCGAGTATCAGAAATTCTGAATCGAAAGAAAAGATTGACTGTTGATATGATAAGAGAATTAGAACGAATCTTACAAATATCTGCATCTGTACTTGTGAACAATTATAAACTTGCGAACTGAAAAAATAACAATGGGTAACAATTAGGCTCTAATGCAGTGCGTTGAGGACGCACTTCAATAGAGCCTGTGTTGAGCTCAGCCCTTCGGTCTGCTTACTTTTTTGCTATGGGGATTTAATAAGGTCTGCTCATCTTCAAGTTTCTTTTTTGTTGTCTTTTATTGGAAGTAATGCTTTTTTTACAAGAGAAAATAGTGGAATAAGATCGGCATTCTGTCTATTTAGTTGATATAATTTCAAATAAGTTGAAGTTTTAGCGGTATGTTTTGTTTTTACCTCAAGTTTAGCCATTGTTTAAGCTCCCACAGAATTAGTACAGTTTAAAAATAGAATAACTAACTTTAAAGCTGTTGTTCTATTTGTAGTATCTTTCGCTATCCAAAAAAAAACGCTAAAAGAATCTAATAATGGATACTTATCAAGAAACATTTAAAACGTGGAATGAGGTAGCTAAAATTTATGAAAGAAAATTCATCTTTAAATTCGATTTTCCGTCTAATGGATATTGATTTTTTATTTTACGATTTTGAAATGTATCTTTACGATTTGGATTCCATCCTAAACATCAAGTAATTTCGTCCCTTAAATTATGTCATCTAAACCCAATCCATCTAAAAAAATAAAATTACATCCCAGAAACAAAAACCGAGACAGATATGATTTAGACGCTTTAGTAATTGCTTGTCCTAAATTGGAACAGTATATCCAATTAAATAAATTTGGTGTAAAATCTGTCAACTTTGCAAACCCATTCGCAGTAAAACTCTTAAACAAAGCATTACTTCATCATTATTACGGAATAAAACATTGGGATTTTCCAGATGAAAATTTATGTCCACCTATACCAGGAAGAGCAGATTACCTTCATTATATAGCAGACTTATTAGGCGAAAATAATTGGGGAACAATTCCTACTGGTGATAAAATCTATGGTTTAGATATAGGAATGGGTGCTAGCTGCATCTACCCTATTCTTGGCGTATCAGAATACGGATGGCAATTTATTGGAACTGATGTTGATCCAAAATCCATTGCATCGGCAAATAGTATTATAATAGATAATCCATCGCTTAAAGGGAAAGTTGAATGTAGATTGCAAAAAAAAACATCAGCTATTTTTGATGGTATTTTAAGCAAAGACGAAAAAATTGAATTTGTTATTTGTAATCCTCCTTTTCATGCTTCCATTGCCGATGCACAAAAGGGAAGCAGAAGAAAAACTAAGAATTTATCAGGTAAAACTGTTAAAACGCCAACACTAAATTTTGCAGGAAACAGCAGTGAATTAGTCTATAAGGGTGGAGAATATCAATTCATTGCAAATATGATTATTGAGAGTGAGCTGTATTCTAAAAACTGTTACTGGTACTCAATCTTAGTTTCTAAAGAATCCAATCTAAAAGGACTCCTAAAATTATTAGAAAAAACTAAAGCTAAACAGATAAAAACTATTCCTATGGAAACTGGCAACAAATCTAGTCGAATTCTAGCTTGGACTTTCCTAACAAAAGAAGAACAAAAAGAATGGAGAGATTCTCGATGGGGTATACAATCCTATTCTTGATGATTAGTTAAGAGTATCACAAACGCTAAGAATAACTACATTTGCACTGTCAATTTAGGCTAAAAAGACAGTGTTTATTCAAAAAAATGATGATTAAAATTCAAGAGATAGATTTCCCATTAGATTGCACTATTATTCATCATGAATTTTATACCTATGATCCTGTAAAATTTTTTAATGAAGTGGATAGCTTCAACTATTTAAAGAGATGATTTACTTCAATGCTCATTTGAAGAAGATGATTTGATTATTGATTTAGGTTGGTATGGTAATATCGCTACTAACAAAGGAGAATTTATAATAAAAATGATCAAAAATGAAAACTGGGAAATACCTTTTGAGGTGGTATATTCAAAATCTGTTGATGAGATCAAAGCTATCTTGAATAAGATATTACACTATTATACGAGTACAGATATTGAAACAAAACTCAATGAAAATTAACAGTTTTCCATGTTCTAAAAGTCTGCAACAAATTGATGATCTTATAAACTCTAAATAAATGCTTAGTTTATTACAAACTTATAGCCAACTCCTCTTACATTGATAATTTTCAGATGGATATCTGCATTTAGTTTTTTTCGCAATTTAGAGATAAAAACATCAAAATTTCTACCAACATAATCACCCACATCACCCCATACTTCATTTAAAATGAATTCTCTATCGAGTACCTTATTTTCATTTTTAAATAGTAAATAAAGTAAATCTGCTTCCTCAGTTGAAAGGAATTAATGAAAGGTAAACTTGTATAAAATCGAATCACTTATTATTTCCTGCAACAAATACGATTCTTTTTCTGTTAGTATGGTGATTCCTCACACCATTACCTATTCATTAATCATAAACTGAAAATGAAAACGATTGCAGGATTAGATTTTACTGATTCTAAAACCTTCATCATATCGCTTGTTTTAATATTTGTGATTGTCTTTTTGCGCTATCTATTGTTGTCAGGTGCCTACCATTGGCTTTTTTTTAAAGTTTTTAAACAACGATTTGAGAAAAGAATTCTTTTTGCTCAAAAAAATAATAGTCAACAGATTAAAAGAGAGCTTATTCTTTCAACATACAGTGCCATTATTTTTAGTATAATGGGTATGGTTCTATTAATATTGTGGCAAGTAGGTTACACTAAGATATATATAGATATAAATACTTATCCAATTTGGTATATCCCGATAAGCATAATTATTTATCTCATTATACATGATTTATATTATTACTGGCTGCATAAATGGATGCACACCTCCCCTATTCTTCGGCGTATGCATATGGTTCATCATCAAAGTGTAAATACTACAGCTTTTACTTCTTTTTCATTTCATCCTGTAGAGTCCCTTTTACAATCTATTATTGTACCTATAATTGTTGTAATTCTACCAATGAGCATGTTAGCAATTATTATAACTCTTTTTCTTATGACTGTTTCTGCTATAATTAATCATGCAGGTGTTGAGATTTATCCTCTTGGTAAAAAGTTTAAATTTTTCCGAAAACATATTATCGGCGCTACACATCACGATCACCATCATAAATATGTAAAAAAGAATTTTGGCCTATACTTTACATTTTGGGATAAAATAATGCACACTGAACGTAAATAAAGAAGATTAAGGTTATTTTAATTTATAGATTAACAATTGATTTCAAACCCTGTATTGAACTTTTGCATTAAATCGTGGGTTGAAATTAAAAACTTTACTATATTAGTTCTCTAAATGTAGAGATTTTTAAATGTAAAGCCATTTAATAACATTGTTTTAAATAAATATGGCAAGTTTAAAAAATCAGTTTATAAATCGTTTTGGCAATTTTGTTGGAGGTATTCCACATACATTTTTGCAAAAAACATCTCATCAAAAATTAATACTTCCTTTCTATCATTCTATTTCAGATGCAGAAATGCCTCATATTCAGCATTTATATCCTGTAAAAGAAGTTAAAGCTTTTATTCAAGATTTAGATTTTCTTCTGAAACATTACACACCTATAGATTATAATGAATTTGCAGAATTGCAACGTAATAATAAACAGCCTAGAAAACCTTCATTCTTACTTTCGTTTGATGATGGATTAAGTAGTTTTTACGAAACGATAGCTCCAATATTGTTGCAAAAAGGAATTCCAGCAATTTGTTTTCTAAATAGCGATTTTATTGACAATAAAGATCTATTCTACAGGTACAAATCAAGTTTACTAATTGATATATTGAAAAAAGAGCCGCTTTTAAATAAAAGTCTTCAAAATGTGTTTTCGAACACTAGAAAAAATACACATAACTTACTGTCTATTAATTATCAAAATAAAGATTTGTTGGACGATGTAGCAAGCTTATTAGATTATAATTTTCAAGACTTCCTATCAAATAAATCTCCTTATTTAACAAGTAATCAAATAAATTCATTAATTAAACAAGGTTTCTTTTTTGGTGCACATAGTACAGATCATCCAGAATTTCAATATCTTAAATTAGCAGAGCAAATTAAACAAACAAAGGAAAGCATCGATTTAATATGTTCTACCTATTCAATTGATTACAAAATATTTTCATTCCCATTTACCGATTACAAAGTTTCAAAAGGTTTTTTTGATCATATTTATAAAAATAAAATTGCTGATTTTACTTTTGGTATTGCAGGACAAAAAAAAGATATCATTAAAAAGAATTTTCAACGAATTCCTTTAGAATATGCAAATCACAATGCAAAACAACTTTTGAACTCAGAATTAATCTACTATTTATTAAAAATACCTTTTGGGAAAAATACAATTTACAGGAATGCTTGAAATAAAACAATTTAATAAAAGTCAATTGTTAGATTATATCAATTCTGATGATTTTAGGAAAGGCAATGATATTCCAATTAGTTTGCATAGAGCTATTTCACAGACTAAAAATCCACGACTTCTTGAAGAAGATATACTGCTATTAGTAGCATTTTCTGGAGATAAAATGATGGGTTATCTCGGTATACTTCCTGACTACTTTTATCTAAACAAAAACGAATCGATTAAAATTGGATGGTTAAGTTGTTTGTGGGTTTCAAACCAATCCCGTGGTAAAGGAGTTAGTACCCAATTAATAACAAAAGCAGTAGAAATTTGGAATCATAAAGTCCTATTTGCAGATTATGTACCTGCTACAAAAATAGTTTACGATAAAACTAATCTTTTTACAAATCAACCTTATATCAAAAAAGGTATTCGATTATATATTCAATCTGATTTACAACATATTCTACCACCTAAAAAAGAAATATTTAAAAAAACTAAATGGGCCTTTAAAGCCATTGATTTTACCTTAAACTTTGTCCTCAACATTCGTTTAAAATTTATAAAAATAGATGTTTCTCATTTAAATTTTGAATACATCAGTCAGATTGATAATGAAGTCAATGAGTTCATTATCAATAATCAGGATAAACAACTTTCGAGACGCAGCAAGGATGATTTAAATTGGATAATAAACCATCCATGGATATTAGTTGCCAATGATAAAGATGAAATTAAATCAAAAGTATTATTTCTCATCTATTTCAAAATCATTTTCTTATAAATTGATAAAGGTGAGAGATTCAAATAATAAATTGATAGCATTTTTATTTTTTTCTATTAGAAATGGTACGCTAAAACTACCCTATTTCTACTATAACAACAACTTGGATGAGGTAATTAAAGTTATTAATTATCATATAATCAAATGGAAAATTAAAACATTCACTACTTATCATTCAGCTTTATCTAAAAGAATAATGGAATTGAAAACTGTCGCTTTATTTCGAAAAAAAACTGAAAGGAATTATTTGATATCTAAAAGTTTAAACGAAAAATTACTTTCCTTAGATGTTGAAATTCAAGATGGTGATGGAGATTGTGTCTTTACATAGTAATATATTTCGAAAATAAAGTAAACAGGTTATTACTGATGTTTGAAATGAAAGTCATTTCTTGCCATAAGACAAGAAGGAATAAATTTTTATAAAATAAATTTACACAATAACTAAATATAATGGCTTTAACAGATAAAAAGAAAGTCTACGATGAAAACGGATTTTACATATTGGTGTTTTCAGATCTTGATGGGCATAAATATAATTTACTATTTAATCCAACCAAATGACTGCTCAAGAATTTATAGAAACTCTAAAAATAATTAGTTACGATTATGATGGAGCTATTCCCAAAAGAGAGATATTCTCATTAGCGAAAGAATTTCAATATATGTCAATTATTGAAGTTGTAAAATTGTTGAAAGATAAAAGTAACGATCATCGGCTTGGTGCAGTATCCATATTAGATTGGAAGGCTAGAAATAGTAAAGCTACTGCAAAAGAAAAGGAAGAAGTATACCGAGCTTATATTGATAATCATCAATTGATTGATGATTGGGGATTAGTTGACAGAGCTGCTCCTTATGTGGTTGGAGGCTATTTGTTCGATAAAGATAGAAAACCTTTGTACGAATTAGCTAGATCTAAGAATCCAATGGAAAGAAGAACCGCAATAGTGAGTACTTACTTTTTTATCCGAAAAAATGAAATAGAAGATACCTTCAAGATTGCAGAAATTCTTATAAATGACTCCAATGAATATGTGCAAAAAGCAGTGGGAAGTTGGATAAGAGAAGCAGGCAAAAAAAATGAAGATCGATTAAAAAGTTTCCTTGATAAACACGCTGTATCAATGCCTAGAATAACACTTAGATATGCGATTGAAAAATTAAACACAGAATTAAGAAAACATTATCTCAATTTGAAGCACAAAATATAAAATGAAAGAAACATTAGAATTATACCTAAATATAGGACAAAATTTAAAAGAAGCTGAAGAGAGTTAAACTTTTTGGAAAGCCATGCTTTAAAATAAACAAGAAAGCATTTATTTGTTTTTTTCAAAACGAAATGGTTTTTAAATTATTTGGAGAAATGCATCGTGAGGCATTGAGTTTAGATGGTTCTCAATTGTTTGACCCTTCAGGAAAAAAACGACCTATGAAAGAATGGGTGCAAGTTCCATTTCATTATAATGATAAATGGAAAAAATATGCAAAAGAAGCTATGAATTATGTAGAATTATTAAAATAATTCATTTTCCTTCCTGCTTCACATTTTTAGCAATGAATTTAATGATTAATAACAATTTCTAAATAGTATCTTTACTTCATTCCATATTACTAATTCATTAAAGAGATATTATGTTATTAAATATGACCGAAATAGAGTTTAAATTATTTGAGAGCGGAATATTAATTGTTTTATTTTTCTTAATTCGATATATAACTTATAAATTAATAAATAGAACTGTCAATAACAGTCTTTTGCAAAAAACTCGTGGAAAGATTATTAAAAAAGTTTTTCAAATAATACTAGCTTTAATAGTCGTCATCTTTATTTTAATCATTTGGGGAGTAAAACAATCAGATTTAGTTTTATTCATGACTTCTATTCTAACAGTGATAGGTATAGCTTTGTTTGCTCAATGGTCTCACTTATCTAATCTTACCTCAGGAATAATTATATTTTTTAGTCATTCTGTAAAATTGGATGATACCATATCCATAATTGACAAAGATTTTCAGGTAGAAGGCAGAATAAGCGATATTGGCCTTTTTTTTACCAGATTAAAAACTCCCAGCGGTGAGGAAATAACCTTACCCAACAATATTTTTCTACAGAAAATGATTAAACGGAAAATCAATTGATTTTAAAAATAGAGTAATTAAAACAATCTATCATATTTGCTGTTTAGCGTTGAAACTAAAGTTAAGCGATTAATGACAGAAAGAGATTTAGATAGAATTATCGAAATGGCTTGGGAAGATAGGACTCCTTTTGAGGCTATTGAATTTCAATTTGGGGTAAATGAAGCCGATACGATTAAAATAATGCGAAAAGAATTAAAAAGTAGTTCTTTTAAATTGTGGCGAAAACGTGTCAACAGTGGTGTTAGTCAAAAACACCAGAAGTTAAGGAATGATTCTATCAAACGTTTTAAGTGTAGTCGACAAAAAAATATTTCAAACAATAAAATTTCAAAAAGATAGACTTCCCTACTGACATATCTGCTGTAGAGGAACGAATTAAATCTATCAATCCTGAGGAATATGCTGCCACTAGAAATTATAAAAATGGTGCAGTTACATCCCTTAGTCCATATATTTCTAGAGGTGTAATTTCTACTAAAGTAGTTTATGATTATCTGAAAACATTAGATATACCTTGGTATAAAGCAGAAAAGCTGATACAAGAACTAGCTTGGAGAGATTATTGGCAACAAGTATGGATAGCCAAGAAAGACGAAATTTATTCTGATTTAAAAAATCCACAGATACCAATTGATAATCATCAAATTCCTAAAGCGATTATAAATGCACAAACAGGAATAGATGCAGTTGACCAAGCGATTAATGAACTGTATGAAACTGGTTATATGCACAATCACATGCGCATGTATGTAGCTTCTATTTGTTGCAATATCGCTAATTGTCATTGGCTTGAACCTGCAAAATGGTTATACAGTCATCTATTAGATGGTGACTTAGCATCAAATCATTTAAGTTGGCAATGGGTAGCAGGTGCTTTTTCAAATAAAAAATATTATGCCAATCAAGAAAATATCAATAACTTCTTTGAAAGCAAACAAAAAGGCACTTTTTTAGATGTTGATTACAGTGAGTTTGACGAATTATCAACTCCTAGTTTTTTAAATGAGGTGGAGCCATTGGATGTAACTACACAATTGCCGAAATTAGAAAATCCAAGACTTGAAAAAGATAAGAAAACACTTGTTTATAATTACTACAACTTAGACCCACAATGGCATAAAGATGAAGATGTTCAACGTTTATTTCTAATGGAACCTTCCTTCTTTAAAAAATTTCCAATTAGTCAAAGGTGTCTACAATTTGCCATTGATTTAACAGAAAATATAAAGGGTATTGAATTGTTTGTTGGTGAATTTTCAGAATTACAAAATACAGTCCATTCCAATAATATCATTTTTAAAGAGCATCCTACCAATGCTCATTATAAAGGAAATGAAGAATCCAGAGATTGGATGAGCAGTATAAAAGGATATTATCCTTCCTTTTTTTCTTTTTGGAAAAAATGCAAAAAAGAACTTTAAAGTAACAATTAATTTTGAAAAATGGAACTGAACAGTTTAGAAATTGAAGCCTTAGAAAGAAAATATCGTTTGAATTTAATTAATTCTATATCAGGAATTAAACCAGCGAATTTGATTGGCACGCGATCTAAAAATAAACTAGATAATGTGGCTATTTTCTCATCTGTAGTGCATTTAGGTTCTCATCCTGCACAATTGGGTTTTATAATGCGACCTCAAACTAATAACCCAAGAGATACCTATTTAAATATTTTAGAAACGGGTTATTACACCATCAATCATGTTTCAGAATCATTCATTAAAAAGGCGCATTACACTTCGGCAAAATTAGATAAAGACGATTCTGAATTTGAAAAGATGAACTTAACTCAGGAGTTTATCAATGATTTTTATGCTCCTTTTGTTAAAGAAAGCGCTGTTAAAATTGCTATGAAACATATGGAAAGTATTCCTCTTCCAAATGAATGTACTTTGATTATAGGTTCTGTAGAATCTATCATTCTACCTGATGATATTCTCAATGATTTAGGTCAAATTGATTTGGAAAAGTATGCTTGTGTGGGCATTTCAGGCTTAAACACTTATTATTCTTTAACTAAATTAGATAGTTTTCCATATGTAAGAACCAATGAAATTCCTGATTTTGAATGAAAAAAGAACATTTACCTATAAAAATTTGTCCTGTTTGCCAACTTCCATTTAGTTGGCGCAAAAAATGGGAAAAGAATTGGGAAGAAGTAAAATATTGCAGTGAAAAATGTAAAAGAAATAAAAAGAATGGATAAAGCTATCAACTTGATTTTTCCGCACCAATTGTTTGCAGATAGTCCTTTGCTAACAAATGGAAATGAAGTATACTTAATAGAAGAGTTCCTCTTTTTTAAACAATACAATTTTCACCAACAAAAAATTGCATTTCATAGAGCTACTATGAAATCTTACCAAAACTTTTTAGAAAAAAAAGATATAAAGGTCAATTACATAGAATCAAAAAATGAATTAGCCGATATTAGAAATTTCGAAAGAGAAATAAAGGCAAAAAAAATAGCAACGATTCATTTGATAGATCCAACAGATGAATGGTTAGAAAAAAGGATTAACGTCATTACCAAAGATATTAAACTAGAAATATATGATTCACCACTCTTTATAAATTCAAGATCCGATTTATCTCATTTTTTCAAAACAGATAAAAAATCTTTTTTTCAAACTAGCTTTTATAAACAGCAACGAAAAAAGTTAGAAATTTTAATGGATGATGAGAAAGAGCCTCAAGGAGGTAAATGGACTTATGATACGGAGAATAGAAAGAAATATCCTAAAAGTAAAACTCCCCCAACCATCCATTTCCCTAAAGCTGATACCTTTTGGAAAGAGGCAGTAGAATACACGCAAACTAATTTTAAGAAGAATATTGGTCAATTGGGTAAAGAACCTATTTATCCCATCAATCATCAAGATGCAGAGGAATGGTTTCAACAATTTTTAGAGTACCGCTTTTATGATTTTGGAATTTATGAAGATGCTATTGTGAAAGATGAATCGTTTATAAATCATAGTCTGCTATCACCTTTGATGAATGTAGGTCTGATTAATCCTATACATATAATTGATGAAAGCCTTTCTTTTGCAAAAAAGGAAGATATTCCGATTAATTCTACAGAAGGTTTTGTGAGGCAAATAATAGGTTGGAGAGAGTTTATAAGAGGCATGTATCACTGCAAAGGCAATTATTCTAGAACAAAGAACTATTGGAATTTTAATAGAAAAATTCCTAAAAGCTTTTACGATGGATCTACCGGCATCCCTCCTATTGATGTTACCATTAAAAAAGTTTTAAAAACAGGTTATTGCCATCATATTGAACGTTTAATGATCTTGGGTAATTTTATGTTATTATGCGAATTTGACCCTGATGAAGTGTACAAATGGTTTATGGAACTATTTATAGATGCCTACGATTGGGTAATGGTACCAAATATATACGGAATGAGTCAATTTGCTGATGGTGGAACTTTTGCAACTAAACCATATGTAGGTGGATCTAACTATATTAAAAAAATGAGCAATTATCCAAAAGGAGATTGGGAAGGTATTTGGGATGGTTTATTTTGGCGTTTTATTGACAAACATCAAGATTTTTTCAAATCAAATTCCCGTACAGGCATGCTGTACCACACCTACAATAAAATGGATGAATCAAAAAGAAAAACACATTTAGAAAATGCGGAGAAATTTATTGAAGATTATTTATAAATAAAATTATCTTTACACTGTATTATTTAAATTAATTACCTGAATATGAACTTATTTCATTACGCTTTTAAAGTTAAAGATATTCCTTCCACACGCCAATTTTACATAACTCTTCTAGGCTGTGAAGAAGGTCGTTCAACTGAAAATTGGATAGATTTTAATTTTTTGGGGCATCAATTATCTGCTCATATCAGTTCAACTATGCCCAATTTAGATTATTGCGGTAAAGTAGATGGAATTAATGTTCCCATTCCCCATTTCGGCTGCTTACTATCTATCAGCCAATTTAAAGCTATTCAAGCTAAATTAGAAAAGGCAAAAGTCGAATTTTTGGTAGAACCCAAATTACGCTATGAAGGTGCAATTGGAGAACAGCTTACAATGTTTGTATTAGATTTTAGTGGAAATCCTTTAGAATTTAAAGCTTTCTCAAAACAAGAAGAGGTATTTAAAGGCTTTCTGAATCCTTAAGAATAACCGAACTCAGGTTAAAAGGTCAAATCAAACGAACATTTAAATTCTATTTATGAATGAAGAATTAATTAAAGATGCATACGAAGCCATTTTAAAAGAAATTCAGACCATCATAACTGTATTATACTTACTTATTGTAGGGATTGTTATGCTTTTTAATTATCATAAATTTGCTGAGTTTAATATGAATATTTTTGATTACGCAGATGTGTTAGATTTTATAATCGCTCCATTTTCAATATTAAAATAATTATATTTTCTGTCGTCTCATTTTCAGCAATATACATACTTTTTAAGCTGGATATTCTCTGGAAAAGAAAGTTTCCTAAATTTTATTCAAATATGAGCTTTAAGTTGGATAACAAAAGCTGGTAACATACATTTAGATATATTACTTTCTTTGGCTTATTTGTCTATTATTTATATGTTTCTGCTTCAGTTTACAGTAAAATAACAGCAAAAGAGGTTAAAAATCAGGAACCTATTACTTTAAAGTATTCTAACAATTAAACTATTAAAGGAAAATTTATTGAAAATCTCAAAATGTTATTTTTCTTCTTCAAAAGGACAAAGTTAAAGCAATCCCAATAACCTCAATTGTAAAAGAATACGATATAAAGTAAAACTATACTTCTATCTTCAAACCATCATAAGCCATTTCTACTCCTTTAGGCAATTTTGGATTTTCAATGGAATACTTGCCAAAATAATGGCTGATGTGAATTAAATATGCTTGTTTAATTTTTAATTCTTTTACCAAGGCGACAGCTTCTTCTAAGTTAAAGTGTGCAATATGTTGTTTCTTTCTTAAAGCATCAATCACCAATACTTTACTACCTCTTATTTTTTCTTTCTCTTCTTCTGAAATATAATTAGCATCTGTAATGTAACTAAAATCACCTATTCTAAATCCTAAAACGGGCATTTTATAATGCATCACTTTTATGGGAGTTACCTTTAAGTCATTCAAATAAAAATCTTTATCATCAATTGTATTGAACTTTACCTGAGGTACTCCAGGATACTTATCATCTGAAAAAATATATGGAAATTCCCTTCTTAATGCTCCTTGAACTCTTTCTGTAGCAAAAACATTCATGTCTTCCTTTTGCTTAAAGTTAAAAGCTCTTATATCATCCATTCCTGCCACATGGTCTTTGTGTTCGTGAGTAAATAATACTGCATCTAACTGCTTTACCTGTTCTCGCAGCATTTGTTGACGAAAGTCAGGACCAGTATCAACTACTATATTTTGTGTGGGTGTTTCTATTAAAATGGATGTTCTCAAACGATTATCTTTGGGATCTTTAGATTGGCAAACTTCGCATTCGCAAGCTATTACAGGTACTCCTTGTGAAGTTCCTGTTCCTAAAAAAGTTATTTTGAGTTTTGCATCTTCCATTAAACTGTTACTGCATATAATTCTTTCAACACACTTAATGTGAAATCAATATCTTCTTTAGTATTAAACTTTGAAAAGGAAAAACGGATAGATGGACGTTCCATTACAGATCCAATTGCTCTCAATACATGAGAACCAACATTACTGCCTGATGAGCATGCACTTCCTCCACTTGCACAAATTCCCTCTATGTCTAAATTGTACAAAAACATTTCTCCCATATCATTTGGAGGAAAGCAAACACTTAAAACAGTATATAGTGAATCTTTTGAGGCTGAATCGCCATTAAAAGCAACATTTGGGATTGATTTTACTATTTCTTCTGCCATGTATTGCTTCAAATTACTAACAAGTTCTTGGTGTTTTTCCAAATCTGTGTAAGCAATTTCTAAAGCTTTTGCCAAACCAACTATTCCATGAATATTTTCGGTTCCTGCACGCATATTCCGTTCTTGCGCTCCTCCAGTAATCATTGGATTAAACTTAACATCAGCATCAACATACATAAAACCTACACCTTTAGGTCCGTGAAATTTATGTGCAGCACATGTCGCAAATTGTATATTTAATTTTCTGAAATCAATGCGATAATGAGCCATAGTTTGCACCGTATCACTATGAAAATAAGCATTATGTTCCTTACATAGAGCTCCTACTTTTTCTAATGGTAAAATATTCGCTATTTCATTATTCCCATGCATCAAACTCACTAGCGTTTTTTTAGATTCATCAGCCAATAATTCCTCTAAATGAATCAAGTCTACTGATCCATTTCCTGTCAAATTGACCAATGCTAATTCTGCTTTTCCTGCAGCATCCATTTGTTCAGCTGTATGCAAAACCGCATGATGTTCAATTGAAGATGTAATAATACGCTCTACTCCAAGATCTTGCACCGCACACCTTATAATCATATTATCAGCTTCAGTACCACCTGAAGTAAAAAATATTTCAGCAGGAGATGCACCAAAATGTTTGGCTGTTTGCTTTCTTGCCGTTTCGATAATTGCTTTAGCCTCCCTTCCTTTAGCATGAATAGAAGATGGATTACCATAATTGTTGGACAAAATAGGTATCATTGCTTCCACCACTTTCGGATCTATAGGTGTAGTTGCTGCATTATCTAAATATATTCTCATCTTAATTTTCTTTTATTATTTCTTTGATGTCACTGATAATTTTCTTTGCAAGATGTTCAGCAGTACTTTCAGATTCACTTTCAGAATAAATTCTAATTATAGGTTCTGTATTTGATTTTCTCAAATGTACCCACTCTTTATCAAATTCTATTTTCACACCATCAATGGTAGAAATGGGTTGTTTGCTATATTTTTTATGAATTCTCTCCAAAATCATATCCACATCTATTTCAGGAGTTAACTCAATTTTATTTTTAGAAATATAATAATTTGTATAAGTAGATCTTAAAGTAGAACAACATTTTACACAAGAATTGCCATTAAAATTTGCCAAATGCGACAAGAATAAGGCAATTCCTACTAAAGCATCTCTACCATAATGCAATTCAGGGTAAATAACTCCTCCATTACCTTCACCACCAATTATAGCATTTACTTCTTTCATCTTTTCTACCACATTCACCTCTCCTACTGCCGAAGCACTGTATTCGCAACCATATTTTTCGGTTACATCTCTTAAAGCTCTAGTACTTGATAAATTTGAAACGGTATTTCCTTTCGTTTTACTTAATACATAATCAGCTACAGCTACTAAAGTATATTCTTCTCCAAACATTTCACCGTCTTCACAAACTATTGCCAGTCGATCAACATCAGGGTCTACAACCAATCCAAAATCAGCATTATGCTTTTTAACAGCTTCTGAAATTTCAGTTAAGTTTTCAGGCAATGGTTCAGGGTTATGCGGAAATTGACCTGTTGGCTCGCAGTATAATTCTACAATATCTTTTACACCTAACGCTCTCAGCAATGCGGGAATAAAAATTCCTCCAGTACTGTTAACGCAATCAATAACTACTTTAAAATTCTTATTCTCAATTGCTTTCTTATCAACCAAAGGTAATTTTAAAATCATATCAATGTGCTTTTGCATATAAGTTGTATCTTTTTTGATACTGCCGATATGACCAACTGTTGCAAATTGAACTTGACCACTTTCTGCCAAATCTAAAATATCTGCACCATCTTCGGCACTGATAAATTCTCCTTTCTCATTCAGCAATTTTAAAGCGTTCCATTCCGCAGGATTATGGCTGGCAGTGATTATAATTCCACCATTTGTATTTAAATCCGTTACCGCCACTTCTACTGTTGGCGTAGTAGAGAGACCTAAATCAATCACATCAATCCCTAAACCAATTAAGGTTCCAGAGACCAATTGACTCACCATTTCACCAGAGATTCTTGCATCTCTGCCTATCACTACTTTTACTTTACTTTTTTTATCTTCTTTTCTCGAAATTAGCCAACTACCGTATGCAGAACTGAATTTTACGATGTCTACAGGACTCAGCCCATCACCAGCTTTTCCACCTATAGTACCTCTAATTCCTGAAATTGATTTTATTAATGTCATTCAATTGAATATTATGGCACAAAAATAGTAAATAATCACGAACCCTGCTGTTTAAATCTTTGTGTAAAACAATAAAAGAAACACAAGAAAGCTAAGGGTTTATTTATAACTTTGTAGTAACTATAATTAGCTTATGGAAGAAAGTAATAGTCGCTTTAATGATGAAGAATCCGATTTCTACTCCGTTCAGCGTTTCGAAGAGATGTTATCCACTCAACAATCTTTCTATTTTGATGTAGATGAATTTGAGGACATCGTAAATTATTATATTGATAAAAACAATCCAAAACAGGCACTTAAAGTATTAGAATTTGCTCTGGATCAACATCCTATGTCTGGAGGTTTGCTCATTTGTAAGGCCCAAGTTTATATTTCATTGCACAAACCGAATCAAGCGCTTAAATGAACACAGCAAGCAGAAGCTATTGAGCCATTCAACATTGATTTATTTCAAACTAAAGCGAGCATTTACAGCCAATTAAGACAATCTGACAAAGCCATTGAAAATTTTAAAAAAGCAATGGAATATGCGGATGATATGGAAAGAGAAGAAATGTTCTTGAACATTGTCTTTGAATATGAAAATATCGATAAATACAAGGATGCAATAGAATATTTAAATCTGATTTTAAATGAATTTCCTGAAAATGAAATTGCGCTTTATGAGTTATTCTTTTGTTTTGAGGTAAGTAATCAAATTGATAAAGCAATAGAATATTTTTCAAATTATGTCGATAAAGAACCATACTCTCATTTAGGTTGGTATAATTTAGGAATATCTTATATGAAACAAGATTTGTTCGAAAAAGCAATTAATTGTTTTGATTTTTGTATAGCCATTCGCGAAGATTTTGCCTCTTCTTACTTCAGCAAAGCAGTTTGTTTGGAAAGTTTAGAGCAGTATACAGCTGCTATCGCATGTTTTGAAGAAACATTTGAGCTTGAAGCAGCTGAATCTTCTACTTATTATTACATTGGAGAATGTTATGAAAAATTAGAAGATTATCCACAAGCTTTACATTTTTATAAAAAAGCTATTCAATTGGATGCCTTTTGTGCTGAAGCATATGTTGGAATTGGTGCTATTTACAGTGAAATGAACCAATTGCATGATGCTATTCACTATGTAAAAAAAGGTTTAGAGTTAGACGAATTTAATGCTGAATATTCATTACGTTTACGGTGATGTTCAAGCCAAATTGGGTTTTGTAGAAGAAGCAATTATAGCTTATGAAAAAGTAAAAGAATTAGACCCTGACAATACAGAGATTTGGTATGATACAGCTTGGTTGTATGACCAAATGGAAAATAAAACTTCAGCCATGCTTTGTTTTCAAGAAGGATTAGAATTACAAGAGAATAATGAAAATCTTTTGTATAATTTCGTGGCTTTCTTGCTTAAAAGTGGCAGAAAAGAAGAAGCCATGTTTAATTTAGATAAAGCATTAGCGGCATATTATGATCAACATGAAATATTGTTTTTAGTAATGCCTGAAGCCAAAGAAGATTTAACAGTTTTAGAATTGATAGAATATTATAAATAATAGATGAAAAATTTTGAATTACCACACATTCCCGAAAGGACTAAAAACCTAGAGAGAATGGCGTTACGATGATGATGGACAAAGGCTTAAGTATTAGACAAGCTGAAAACTTTATTGACTTCCGGACATTTGACCGATATTATTAAACTTGGATTTGGAACTTCTTATGTTTCTAATAATTTAGAAAAGAAAATAGATTTATATCACGAAGCTGGATTAAAGTTTATTTAGGAGGAACTCTTTTCGAAGCTTTTATTGCTAGAGGTATGTTTGAAGACTACAGAAAGCTATTAGACAAACTTAAACTGCAAATGACTGAAGTTTCTGATGGCTCAATTGTGATGAAGCACGAAGAAAAATGTAAATACATCACATCTTTAGCTAAAGATTTTACAGTACTTTCTGAAGTAGGTTCCAAAGAAGAGGGAATTTTAATTAGTCCAGGATAAGTGGATTAGTATGATGAACAACGAATTAGAAGCAGGTTCTTGGAAAGTAATTGCTGAAGCTAGAGAAAGTGGAACAGTTGGAATTTACCGACCTAATGGAACTGCACATAGTGCATTAGTGAACAAGATTTTAAAGAAAGTTCCAATGGAAAAAATTCTATGGGAAGCTCCTATTAAAGGTCAACAAGTTTGGTTTATTAAACTATTAGGACCTAACGTAAACTTAGGAAATATAGGTCATGAAGAAGTAATTCCTTTAGAAACTTTGAGAATAGGCTTAAGAGGCGATACTTTCTTTTCATTTTTACCTGAAAATTTAGTTACCGAATTTAAATAAATTGAATGAATACGATTAACTGCGAAGAACTTAAAAAATCTCTTCATAATAACGATATTGAAATAATTGATGTTAGAGAACCGTATGAATTTGATGATAGAAACATCGGTGGTAAAAATATACCATTAGATTCTATCTTAACATCTGTAGATCAAATCCCAAAAGATAAAAAAGTCATTTTTTGTTGTCAATCTGGTAAAAGATCAGGTGCTATTGTAATGACCTTGTGCAGAAAATTCGATTTTGATAATTTATATTCACTAGAAGGTGGTGTAAATGCCTTTTTAGGAGAATAAACTCGTCTCTCAACTTATAAATCTATAGTAAATTGAAAAGAACAATTAAAGATTACGCCATCATTACCTTAAAAGGAATGGGAATGGGAGCTGCTGATATTGTGCCAGGTGTTTCAGGTGGCACTATTGCTTTAATAGCCGGCATTTATGAAGAATTTGTCAATACATTGAAATCTTTTAATTTATCTGCTATCAAAGCTCTTAAAAATAATGGGATTAAAGGGTTTTGGGAACACATCAATGGAAATTTTCTTTTTGCTTTAATATTGGGAATTGGAATCAGCTTAATAAGTATGGTTCAATTGATAAAATTTCTCCTTTCAGACCATCCAATTCCTATTTGGTCATTCTTTTTTGGATTAATAGTAGCGTCTGCTATTTTTGTAGGTAGACAGGTAACTAAATGGAATTTTGTTAATATTATTGGTTTAATTGGTGGTACAGCCCTTATTTATTGGATTACAACTGTAGTACCTGCTGCTACTCCAAACAATTGGTATTTTATTGTCATCAGTGGTGCTATTGCCATTTGTGCCATGATTTTACCGGGTATTTCAGGTTCTTTTATCCTTCTTTTACTAGGAAAATATGCTTACATAATTGACTCATTGAGTGCCATGAGAGTTTCAGTAATTCTCTTATTTGGAAGCGGATGTATCATTGGTTTATTAAGTTTTTCTCATTTTTTATCTTGGTTACTTAAGCATTATCACAACCTTACCATGGCAATTCTTACAGGTTTTATGATTGGTTCATTAAATAAAATTTGGCCTTGGAAAGAAACTTTGAGTTTTACCACAGACAGACATGGGGAAGAAATCCCATTGGAGCAAATTAATTTGTTACCCCAAAGTTACAAAGGCGACAACTTATTGCTAACTGCTCTAGTAATGGCCGTAATAGGATTTGCTGTAATTTTCGTTTTGGAAAGCTTAGGTAATCGATCCAATAAAAATCGCACTCCTAAAACCGAAGTATGAAATCATTTGGATTAATAGGTCGATCACTTCAACACTCTTTTTCCAAAGATTACTTTGATAAAAAATTTATAAAAGAAAAAATTCAAGATTGTGAATATGCGCTTTTTGAATTGTCTAAAATTGAAGAAATTAAATTTCTCACTCAAAACAATCCACAATTAAGGGGTTTAAATGTAACTATACCGTATAAAGAGTCAGTAATTCCGTTTTTGGATGAGATAGATGCTGAATCTAAAGAAATTGGTGCTGTAAATACAATTAAAATTCTCAATGGTAAATTGAAAGGCTATAATACAGATGTGATTGGCTTTAGGAATAGCATTAAACCATTTTTAGAAAACATTCATACAAGAGCTCTAATTTTAGGAAGTGGTGGAGCTAGCAAAGCTATAGCTAATGTCCTCAAAAAATTAGGAATTCAAGTGTTATTTGTCAGCAGAAACCCTAAGGGAGATCATCAAATTTCTTATGCCGATATCAATGAATACGTCATCAAACATCATCTTTTAATTATAAATACTACTCCATTAGGTACCTTTCCAAATGTGGAAGAGATGCCGACCTTACCCTATCATTTATTGACTCCTCAGCATTTTCTATATGATTTAGTCTATAATCCTACAGAAACTCAATTTCTGAAAAAAGGAAAAGAAAAGGGAGCTATTTGTATCAATGGTGAACAAATGCTTAAAATACAAGCGGAAGAAGCCTGGAAAATTTGGAATGCTTAAGGTTTAAACTCCTCAATTACGCGCTTATAATAGGATTCATACAAAGGAAGTATTTTGGATAAATCAAATTGTTTTGCTTGTTCAAATGCTGCAGCTTTGAATTTATTGAGAGTTGCATCATCTTTCAATATACTAATCGCATTCTTAGCCATATCATCCACATCACCAATGTCACTCATAAAACCTGTTACCCCATTTATGTTTACCTCAGGAATTCCACCAGTATTGGTAGATATTACTGGAGTGCTAGCAGCCATTGCCTCCAATGCCGCCAAACCAAAACTCTCAGATTGAGAAGGTAAAATAAATAAATCTGCAATTTTCAAAACACGAATGGTATCATTTACCTTTCCCATGGAATGCATATCACCACAAATTCCTAATGTTCGACACTTTTGCTCTACTTTAGCTCTTTCGGGTCCATCACCAACCAAAATTAATTTAGCCGGCATTTCTTTTCTTATTCTAGCAAAAACTTCTACCACATCAGGTACTCTTTTAACTTCTCTAAAATTAGAAATGTGAATTACTAACCGCTCTCCATTTGGTGCAATAGATTTTTTTAATCGTTCATCGATTTTTGTTTCTTCATATTGTTTTATACATACAAAATTAGGAATTACCTCTATCCCATTTTTTATAGCAAAATGATCGTAAGTATCTTTTTTTAAACTTTCTGACACTGCAGTCACACCATTTGATTGATTAATTGCAAATGTAATTACTGGCTCAAAAGAGGTATCTTTTCCCACTAAAGTAATATCTGTACCGTGCAAAGTAGTGATAAACGGGATATTAATTCCCTCTGTTTTTAAAATTTGCTGCGCCATGTATGCTGCAGAAGCATGCGGTATAGCATAATGAACATGTAATAAATCTAATTTTTCATGCTTAACTACGTCTACTAATTTACTCGCTAAAACTAATTCATAAGGCTGGTAATCAAATAATGGATAATCCGAAACTCTTACTTCATGGTAGGAGATATTCGCAGTAAATTCTTCTAGCTTTACTGGTTGTCGATAAGTGATATAATGTATTTTATGACCTTTATCTGCTAATGCCTTTCCTAATTCAGTTGCAACTACTCCACTTCCACCGTACGTTGGATAAAGCACAATACCTATATTCATAATTCTCGTTTTTTAGTTTATCACCGTCTTTTTACTGCTTGCAACTGCATCGTAAATAACTGCTTGTATATTTGTTCTAATTCCCATACTTACCAATTTCTTATTGTTGGCATCAGGGTAAACACGATTAGACAAAAAGATATAAACTATGCCATTATCGGGATCAGCCCATGCATAAGTACCTGTAAAACCAGAATGTCCAAAACTTGCATAACTTACACAATCACATGTGGGACCAACTTCTCCTCTAAATTGAGGCTTATCAAATCCAGCTCCTCTCCTATTTTCATCCTTATTGGCAGGAAAATCGCCCTTGCAAAACTGACATTTAGTAAATTCTCTAATAACAGATGATTTAATATATTGTTTCCCTCCGTAACTTCCAAAACTCATATACATCTGCATCAATTTTGCCAAATCATTAGAAGTTGTAAATAAACCAGCATGTCCGCCTACACCACCTAACATAGCAGCTCCAGGATCATGAACATCCCCCCAAATTAATTGCTTTCTGTATATCTTATCATCTTCTGTTGGAACAATTTGAGTTAAAGGAATATTAAATCTAGGATTAAACATTGTTTTACTCATCCCCATTGGTCCATAAAAATTTTGCTGTAAATAATTCTCAATAGGCATATTTGTAATCTTTTCAACGATCGCCTTCATAAAATAATAGCCTACATCACTGTATTTGTATTCTTTAACTTCGTTTACTTTGGCTCGATGAACAATTCTATAAAAGATAGTATCCTCATAAGATTTAGTAATGTAAATATTATTAGCAACCCTAACTGAAAACTTATCAGAAGGAACCGTATCGTATAAGTCTGCACGAAGAACTCCTTTTTGCATCGTTTTAACATAAAAAGGAATCCATGCAGCCAAACCAGCTTGATGCGCCAAAATATCTCTCAATTTTAAGGGTGCGTAATCCGTTCCCTTAACTAATTTACCTAGATGCTTGCCTAAGTTATCGTCCAAACTCAATTGATCTTTAGAAACTAAATCCATTACTGCCAACAAGGTAGCTGATATTTTGGTAACACTAGCAATATCATACAAATCAGAAGGTTCTACCATTTGAGTGCCTTCATAAGTATGTTTACCAAAGGATTTATCATAAATTATATGTCCACTTTTAGCTACTAAAATCTGACAACCAGGATAAGCTCCTTCTTTTATTCCATTTAAAGCTATTGTGTCAATTCTATCTAAAACACTTCCGTTTATCCCTATTTCTTCAGGTATTTTTCTGTTTAAAATACTGGTAGTTTCATTTTTTAATCCAAACTCATAAGGATACATTTGAGAAATACCTACAGGCAATTTTCCTTTAGCAGCAGAAGCACCAAAAATTATTTCAGCTGATACTTGCTGTGCAAAATCAGAATTTTGATAAGACATAATTAAACCGTCCACATAATCAATTGCTAAGAAATTTCTCAAAGAATATGGATTGGCAAAAACATCTAAGATGACTTTCTTTTTTAACCTCAAAACATTGATAAATCCTTTTAAATCATCTGAAATATCATATTTTACCCATGGATGTTTATCGCTTCTATGAACACCAACAATAATAATGTCATAATTCATCAAAGTGTCCATCATCGCTTTTTGGTCGCTTACTAAAAGATCGGTTTCTACATTAAAGAAATTAGCTTTAGCGTAACTGCCAATTGCCTTTTGAAATGTGCTTGTATTTTTTTCACCAATAGACAAGACAGCTATTTTCTGCTGACCTATTTTTAAAGGAATAATATCCTCGTTTTTCAACAAAGTAATAGATGATTCTGTCAACCTTCTGTTTAATGCCTGATAAGAAGATTGATTTAAATCGGTATAAAGATTTTTAACAGGCTGATTTTGATAATTATTTAAACCCATCCAATATTTTGCTTTTAAAATTTTTAAGATTTTAGCATCCAAAATTTCTAAAGATAATGTACTGTCTAAAATGGCTTGTTGAATGGCAGCAACGCCTTTCCCTACATCTCTTGATAGTAAAAGAATATCGTTACCTGCCATAATGGCTTTTAAATCTACTTCTTCAGAGGTTAAATTATCACTTACGCCTCTCATATTCAATCCGTCAGTAAAAGTTAAACCATTAAATCCTAATTCGTTTCTCAATACATTAGTAACCAATTCAGGATTTAGTGAAGAAGGATAATTTACAGATTCACTGTATGCAGGTATATTTAAATGGGCAACCATAATACTTCCTACTCCTTTTTTAATCAATTGTTTAAACGGATAAATCTCCAAAGAATCCATTTGTTTCTTCGTCTTATCAATTAAGGGTAAAGTTTTGTGAGAATCACTATCCGTATCTCCATGTCCAGGGAAATGTTTGGCACAAGCCAATACTTTACCATCTTGTAAACCTTGCATGTAGGCAATTCCCTTTTGAGCTACATTTTTTCTATCTTCTCCAAACGATCGTGCATTAATAATTGGATTATCAGGATTGTTATTGACATCTACTACAGGTGAAAAACTCACATTTACCCCGATTCTATGCATTTGTTTCGCAATATCTTTTCCCATTTGATAAATCAATGCATTATCTTGGATAGCTCCTAAAGTCATTTGCCAAGGATATTTCACTACGCTGTCTATTCGCATTGCCATTCCCCATTCGGCATCCATTGCTACCATTAATGGTATTTTAGAAATAGTTTGGTAATGATTAGTCAATTCTAATTGCTTGCTAATACCACCTTGAAAAAAGGTTAAACCTCCAACATGATAATCGTTTATCAATTTTTCAACTTCCTCTTTGTTGATTTTTTCGTTGCTGTAAGCAGCTACATTAAATAATTGCCCAATCTTTTCTTCTAAGGTCATTGTAAGCAACAATGAATTAGCCCAATTACTTGAAGTTTTTAAATAAGGAATTTTCTTTGGCTCGTAGCTTTCTTCCCAACTATTTTTAGTGGTATAAAATGAACTTGAGACAAAGGCAAAAGAAAGAAGAATGAAAACGAATCTTAGTCTCATAAAGACTTTTATATTTTAAATGAACAACAAAATTAACGAATGTCTAAATTAAAGATTGCCTTAGCTTCAAAACTTTGTAATCACAATACTTTTAAACATTTTTACGTTCATTAATAAATCAAAAATTGATCCTAAATTTTTAATAACAATTGGTTTAATAAAGTAGTTTACTTAATTTTGAAATTATGTCAGGAATGCGACTCCCATCTTTTTTTAAAAGTAAAAATCCAAAGCAATTTGAGTTTACGCCACGCTACTATAATCAAACGAAAGAAGCAATGGATGAGCGCAGAGCTCGGATAAAGAACGAACTAAATAAAGGAACTGATTTAGGTAATTACGATAGTTCTAAATTAAGAGGAAGTTTAAGAAAAGAATGGCAATCCAATAAAAACACTTCTACTTTTTCAAAAAGTTCTAATTTTAGAGTTTTTATTATTCTATTTTTACTCTTAGCGCTTGCTTATTATATCTTAAAGTAAGCGCTAGCAGGATTATAATGGTATTTCTTATAGAACTTTCTATTCATTAATCATTTCACTTAAAAAAACTCTTAATTTAAAATGACTGTTTTTTTCATATCAGTTCGCAGAACTAAAAAAAGCCATTGCAATAAATAATACTTTTTTCAATGCAAATACTTAGAGAGACTGGAAAGCTCTGAAGAATGAAGAGATCATCCAGCCAAACTTAGTATTTGAGAAGTAAAAAGAAGAGATTTATTGCAGGCACGCCTTTTTGTGTTCCTTTTTGGCTGTGCCTTCGCCGAAAGTAGTTTTTCTGCTGCTGAAGGCAGGCGAAGCAAAAAGGGGCAAAAAATAAATATTCTAGAAATGTTATAACAGTCAATTCAAAGAAACTTTACCCCTTTCCTTGTTAAAGTAAGTTGCAATTTGAAAAACTGCAATAATAATCTGTTCAAACCTTACCAATTTTGTACTTTTACCATCAGATTTAATTAAAAGTAAAGGTCTCATTTTCTATGTCTGATATCATTCAATTATTACCTGATTCTGTTGCCAATCAAATAGCAGCCGGAGAAGTGGTTCAAAGACCAGCTTCTGCTGTTAAGGAATTGATTGAAAATGCAGTAGATGCAGGCGCTTCCGATATTGAACTACACATTAAAGATGCAGGTAAAACTTTTATTCAAATTATTGATAATGGCTCAGGCATGAGCACTACTGATGCTCGTTTGGCTTTTGAAAGACATGCCACTTCTAAAATCAAAACTGCTGATGATTTATTTCATATTCGCACCATGGGTTTTAGAGGTGAAGCTTTGGCTTCCATTGCTGCGATTAGTCAGCTAGAACTAAAAACCAAAAAACGAGAAAACGATTTAGGAACTAAAATTTGTATTGAAGGTAGTTCTGTTATTTCACAAGATGTATGTGCTACCAAAGAAGGAACTAATATATTGGTTAAAAATCTGTTCTTCAATGTTCCTGCGCGTAGAAATTTCTTAAAAAGCAATCCGGTAGAAACCAAACATATTATTGAAGAATTTTTTAGAGTGGCTATGGTTCATCCTGAAATTGCTTTTAAATTGCAAAATGAGGGTGGAGAATTATTTCATTTGCCAAAAGGTTCATTCAAACATAGAATTGTCAGTTTATTTGGTGATAAATACAATCAAAGATTAGTTCCTGTAGATGAAAAAACGGATATAGTTGGCATAAGTGGTTTTGTGGGTAAACCAGAATATGCTAAAAAAACGAGAGGAGAACAATACTTTTTTGTGAATGACAGATTTATTAAAAGTCCCTATTTGGGTCATGCCGTGCAAGCTGCTTTCGATGAGTTGGTGACCAAAGATCAGCATCCTTCTTATTTTTTGAAATTGGAAGTAAATCCTGAAAATATTGATATAAATATACACCCAACTAAAACAGAGATAAAATTTGAAGATGAACGATCTATTTATGCAATAGTTAGAACATCTGTAAAACAGGCTTTGGGAAAATACAATATTGCTCCTTCTTTAGATTTTGAACAAGAAAATTCTTTTAATGCCTCGTTGAGAGCTCCAGAACGTTTGACGCCACCAACTATTGAAGTGAATCCAAATTTTAATCCTTTTGAAAATTCTAGCAGTAAATCTGAAACAAGAAAAGCAAATTATCAGCAGTATGCTAAAAATGAGCCTACCAATTGGCAAAGTTTATACGGTCAGAGTGATTTTGATAAAGAAACTGAAGTTCTATCAATAGACCAAGAGCCAAAAGAAAATACTTTACTCTCTAAATTGGATGATAAGGAAGAGAATAATCCTCACAAATTTTTTCAGCTCAATCAAAGATATATTGTCAGTCAATTAAAATCGGGAATGATCATCATTGATCAGCAAAGAGCGCATGAGAAAATATTATATGAGCGTTTCATAAAAGCTTTAAATGAAAAAAAGCATGCCAGTCAACAATTACTTTTTCCAGAGTCTATTGAGTTTTCTACTGAGGATTCTATTTTGATGCAAGAACTTCAAAATGAATTTAGTGACTTAGGCTTTGATATCAGTGAATTTGGTAAAAATACCTTTGTGGTTAATGCAGTACCTGTAGAAATAACTGAAAGTTCGGTTGAAAATTTGATTGAAAAACTTTTAGAACAGTTTAAACTCAATCAATCAGAATTAAAGTTAGATAAAAGAGAAAGCATTGCTCGTTCTTTGTCCTTTAATATGAGCATTAAAAGAGGAAAAGTTTTGCAAAGAGAAGAAATGCAGAACATAATAGATGAACTATTTGCCTGTGCAATACCTAGCAATTTACCCAACGGTAAGCCTATCATTGTAATGTATGGTATGGATGAATTAGATAAAAGATTTCAACGATTATGAGTTTTCAAAAACAATCATTTTTAAGCAATATCCCTGATGTAGTTAAAAATTTGCTAATTATTAACGTAATTATGCTTTTGGCAACTTTTGTTTTGGAAAGACAGGGCATTGACCTGAACTATATGCTCGGGATTCACCATTATTCAAGCCCTGATTTCAAACCTTATCAATTGGTCACCTATATGTTTATGCATGGTGGTTTTATGCATCTATTCTTCAATATGTTTGCTTTATATATGTTTGGTAGAGTATTGGAACAAGTCTGGGGACCTAAGCGTTTTTTGCTCTATTATATGGTTACGGGAATTGGTGCAGCATTGATTAATATGTTGGTTCAAACTTATACGCTTAATGGATTAGAAGAAGCAGTTAGTTATTATGTTCAGAATCCCACGCCTTCCAATTTAGAATTATTTTTAGATAAATATGGAAATAGTAGAGTTAATATGCAGTATATCTCTGATTTTACTGCAAACGCTAATGATCAAGGAATAATCCAAGGATCTATAAGAGATGTTAAAAAAATGTTTATAGCTACTAGAGATAGGTCAACGGTTGGTGCTTCGGGTGCTGTTTTTGGAATTTTATTAGCTTTTGGAATGTTGTTCCCCAACACCAAATTGATGTTGCTAATACCACCCATTCCACTCAAAGCTAAATATTTTGTGATGATTTATGGTGCATTAGAATTGTATTCAGGTATATCTAATAATCCAGGTGACAATATTGCTCATTTTGCACATTTAGGCGGAATGTTATTTGGATACTTTTTAATTATTTATTGGAAGAAAAAAACAAATAATTTTTATTGATGAAAAAATTTTCCTTCGATCAATTAAACTTAGGATATCAGGAAGCTGATGCACCTACCCGACTCATTTATATCAATGTAGCTGTTTTCATTTTAGCTAAATTTATTTTAGTTGTCTTATGGCTATTTGGAGTTCACTCTAGCCTTGCCAATGAATGGATGATGCGCTTTACAGCGGTTCCTACTCATTTTGAAACTTTATTGCAAAGACCATGGACGCTATTTACCTATATGTTTATGCAAGTAGGCTTTCTGCATCTATTATTTAATATGATTGCGCTCTATTTTGGAGGTAAAATATTCAGTCAATTTTTAGGTCAGAAAAAAGTTTGGAGTGTTTACATCACAGGTGGAATAGCAGGCGCCATTCTGTATATTATATCCTACAATCTGTTTCCTGTTTTTGGAGAGGCAATTCCTACTTCTAAAGCAATTGGAGCCTCTGCCTCTATTATGGCTATATTAGCTGCTATTGCTAGCTATAAACCTAATATGGAAGTTAGAATGCTGCTTTTAGGCAACATTAAACTCAAATGGATTGTCATTTTTCTTTTTGTGGTAGATCTATTGAGTATCAGCCAAGGAAATAGCGGTGGACATATTTCTCACATTGGAGGAGCTATTTTCGGATATTTCTTTGCAATACAGTTTAAAAAAGGGAATGATATTAGCAGTTGGGTGTGGAAAGTAAAAGACTTTTTTGCTAAAATTTTTCGAATGAATCAAAATAAAAAATTTAAAGTGTCTTATAAAAATACAGTTCCAAAGTCAGATTATCAATATAATTCTAATAAGATAGAGGACCAACAAAAAGTGGATGTGATACTAGATAAAATTTCAAAATCTGGTTATGACAGCTTGAGCAAAGAAGAAAAGAATTTTCTATTCAACCAAAGTAAATAATGAAATTTAATCCATTCAGATTTAGATATTCAAGAACAGTTTATGGCATTCTTTGCCTATTATTTGGATTAGTTTTTGTAATGGTTCCATTTATTCCCTTAGGCTGGGTTTTGCTTTTTGCAGGAACATTTCTTTTGGCAAAAAAAGTTCCCCCTTTCAAGCGATTTTTAGAATGGTTGAAGAAAAAAGATAAAAAAGGAACTTTCATCAAAGTAGAGAAAAAGATCAATCACTTTTTTGGTGATACCGATGTACAGAAACAAAAAAGAAGAAGTAAGAGCAATTGATAATTTCGCATTACCTGCGGCAAAGCTCATATTTAATTGACAATTGATAATTGATAATTTTGGATTGCGTGCTGCAAAGCTCTTGTTTTAATGGATGATTTCACCCATCTTCAATCCTACTATAATCAGGCATTCTTTAACATTTAACATAAAGTTATTAACAAACATTTGGAAGTAATACTAAATCTTTCTTAAATTGCATTAGTTTATTCTCTAAGATTAATATTTAAATACTCTTATTGCCATGAAAACTCCTACTCTATCTAGTATTTCAAACACTACAATTTCTCAACTATATATTTTATTCATTAACCAATATGAAAAATTATTTTCAAAAGAAATGTTTCCCATTCTCAAACGTTTTCTATTTCTAGGGAGAGCTAATTTTGTCCAGCAGTGCTATAAATCTTTTTACCATTTAACTATGGTATTGTATATTCTTAAATAAGATTATACAATAAATAATATTTTATTCATTTAATATTTTTTGTCATGAAAAATCTAAAAAAATACACCCTAAAAAGTTTAGGGTTGATAGCACTTATACTGCTAAATTACACGCAACTGTCGGTGATAATTGCAGTAATCCTAAAACAATAACAGTAAATAACTCTTCAAATACATCATCAATAAGCATGAGCGGACTTGGCGCTTATTACTTTTCATTTTCTCCTTCTGATTCCATGGTCTATTTTGATGTAGTAAGTTCGGGTATATTACCTGGCTCAATGAAATTATATTTGACTAATTGTATCTCAGATCCAATTGAGTCATCAAATTTATTTGTTGATTCTAATAGTGTTGAACACTTAAGTTTAAATCTTTATCATTTAGATCCAAATGAAACTTACATTCTTCAACTAATTCAAAATGGGGCAAGTACTGTTACCAATTTAGATGTAAGTTATGTTTCTGTTCCACCTAATGGACCAGGAAGCGGACCATGTTGTTGGCCACCACCCTGTACTTGTGAATCTAATTGTAACAGAGTTGTCAATGGGAGTTTTGAATCGTTTATAAGTTTAGGTAATCCCAATCCATGGAATCCATCTAACCCATTCTCATTAGATGGTCGCATCGATTATAGTTTTGGCTGGTCTAGACCTTTAAGCAATAACTCATATCCTGCTGATTATTATCATACAAATGCATTAAATATTAATTCTAGAGTGCCAATAAATGGTTTAGGAACAAGAACTGCTAAAAATGGAATGAGTGGTACGGATGCTTATGGAGGTTTATTTGCTATATGGACAAGTCAAAACCCAAATTATCCAGGGCAATTTAGAGAATGGATGACCGGTTCTTTGAAAAATACACTTTTAAATGGACATACATATAAAGTTAAATATTATGTTAGTATAACCACTAAACCTGGATTAAATTATGATTGTGTAGCTCCTGGGTTAGCATTCGTAACTCTAGATGATCAAACATTGACTTCTTTGGATATTAACAATATGACTGCTGATATTCAAAATATGACTATTCAGTCAGCAGGTGGTGATTGGATTGAAATCAGTGGTGATTATAAAGCAAATGGAAATGAAAATTTTTTTATAATTGCTAACTTTTTACCAGATAATCAAAGCGTAGCAAATGCTTCCACATTTAATAGAAGTTATTTTTATATCGACGAAGTTTCTGTAACAGACTTAGATGCTTGTTGCAATAATACTTTAATTATTAAGGATGGATGGGATGTTGATGATGTATTAGCTTCTGCTGATTTTGCTCCATTTTTAATTGGAAGTACTTTAAGTACGACAAGTCCTGTTAAAATAGAAGGCTTATTTACAATTAATAAAAACTTCACTATTGATAACACAGATTTCTTAATTGAAAAAGATGGTGAAATTGATATATTAGCAGGTAAAAAATTGACAGCAAATAATTCTTTGTTTGAAGTATGTGGTCAAGATATGTGGAATGGCTTTAAAATTAATAGTAATACTGCCGAATTGGTTTTAACTGACTCTGAAATTAGAGAAGCTAAAAAAGGTATTAATTCCCTCAATGGAGGTAAATTTACAGTAACAGGATCTACTTTTGATGCCAATAATTATGGAATTTATGTTGATAACTATCCTAATATGCACCAAGGTACTGTAAAAAGTTCCATATTTAAAGCTTCTTCAAATTTATTAGCTCCATTTAGTGGTAGAGCTGAGGCTGGTATTTATGTAAATGAAGTGGGATATTTAGTTTCAGGTTCTAGCAACTTTGGAATTAATATTGGTAGTTCTGCAAACTCTTCTGACAAAAACTATTTTTATGGGCCAGGCAATGGTTCCACTAGCGGAAATTTAACACCTGGGTTAAAGATTGGAGTAAAAGCAGTTTATTCTTCAGTACTATTTTATAACAATGTATTTAGAGATTTTATTGTTAAAAATACAATCGACACTCAATACAAAACAGGAATCTACATTGAAGGTGTACCTGATTTATATTACTTTGGAGCTAAATTTTGTCCCAATGTGAGAATCGGATTTTTAGGTGGTAATAAACCCAATTATTTTTACAATTCTACTTCAGGTATCGAGGGTACTGGTCATTTAAGTACTTTGGTAAATGCAAATATTTTTGATATGGGGTCTTATTCAATTGCAAGTGGTTCAAATGCAATAAAGTTTATAGATGACTATATTAATTTTGAATCTGATTATTTCATTCAGAATAATTCAATTAAAGGAGTAGAAAAGGGAATTGTAGTTGATAATTTATATGAAATTAAAACACTATATATAAGATACAATATAATTGAACTTTTGAATATTGCAAATAATATTGGAGTATATGCAAATTTTATATTACCACTAAATGGATCTGACATTAATAATAATACTATTTCGAAATGTACAAGGGGTATTTTTATTAAAGATGGAAATGCTAGAATTGTTAATGATAATGATATTACTTTAAATTCTACTATTTATGGAACTACTTCAAATATTGGTATATATGTAAATGGCAATCTGGGTAGCGAAGTTTTTTATAATGTAATTACAAGTAATAATCAAACTACTAATACAAAAGTGTATGGGTTATACTTTTCTTCCCAAAATGGTATACCCCCAATACAATGTAATTACATATCAAAAACTGGTACTGCTATGGCATATAATAACATATCTAATTACCTACCTACATCTTCCATTATCTATGCTAATACAATGTATTTAAATCACAATTGTATCTTATTGACAAACAATACAATATTGGGTAATATTGGTGCTTCAAATAGAGCATCTGATAATGTATGGTCAAACAACCCAGGATATCAGAATACTGGTTATCACACTTATACCTATGGTGCTGATGGTAATAATACTATATTGTGGACAAGGGGATCAGTGTTACCTTATACACCTACTTTTAATGGAACTAATAATTATCCTTTTTATCTTGTTGACATTAGAACTAATGCCACTGGTACTTTATTGGATTGTGGAGGAGTGCAACCTTGTCCTGGCTGTTTTGTGGCGCAAAATGGTAATAATGGTTTGCCTTCATTTAGCAGTTATTATACAGATGATACAGCAAAATGGCTAGCACAATACCAATATTATGCAGCAATAGCTGATGATAGTTTAATAGTGAATAAAGCTATACAGGCATTTAAAGACAGTATGAAACTATCAGCAGTAGGTAAAATGTTGGATTTTAATAAAAATTTAAATTCCTCATTAAAATCCAAATCTTCTGTACTAGCTGTAAATCCATCAAATATTCAAGAATCAAAATTGAAAACAGTGTTCAATTTAAAATATGATATAGTGAATAATAGGTGGGATACTTTACCTGCTCATGTTTTTAACACTTTAAATACTATTGCATCAGAATGTCCTTTTATAGAAGGACCTGCTGTATATGAAGCAAGAGCATTAGTAAATCAATTCTTAAACATAGGATATAATAATCCCTGTGAAGATTATACTACTGGAGCAGCTCCTTCCAAAAAGTCGAAAAATCCTACCGAAATTAATGCTGATAGAGTAATTAGTGTATATCCAAATCCTGCGAAGCAAAATTTTAATATTACTATTGATTTGGATTCAAAAGAAAATGCACAAATGACTTTATTAGATATGAATGGGAGAGTGATGCAAAAAGTTCAATTAAAGGATGGCAACAATAAATTAAATATTGAAAATCTAAGTTCAGGTATTTATTTCTATCAAATTTTGATTGATGATTTGATAAAACAATCAGATAAACTAATTATTCATTAATTTTATAGGGAGAAGCATTATTAGCTTCTCCCTTATTTTTAAATTTATGAAGTGGTTTTTCTTTGCGATTCTTTTATTTTTTACTCATATTGGCTTTGCTCAAAACTTAGTACCTAACCCAAGTTTTGAAGAAAAAATTAATTGTCCTACAAATTTAAATCAAATTTATAATTGCAAAGATTGGTTTAAAATGTTGTATTCATCAGTAGAATATTACAATAGTTGTTCAAATAACTCAACTAATGTATCAGTTCCTCGAAATGCTGCAGGTTATCAATATCCTAAATCTGGTAACGCTTATTTGGGTTTTGCAGTTTATGCTTCAGGAATAAATAATGCGAGAGAATATTTCGGAGTTAATTTAAGTAAGAGATTAATACAAAATGAAGTATATAAAATAGATTTTTTTTTATCTTTATCAAATATATCTCAGTATGCAATTTCAGATTTAGGAGTTTATTTTTCTAAAGATTCAATTACTACTTTATGCAATTCATCCAATTCTGCTATGGATTGTTTAAGCCCTATTATCGAAAATTCAATTACTACTTTATTTGATGATACGTTAAATTGGGTGAAATTCTCAAATACTTTTATTGCGAACGGAAATGAAAATTACTTATACATTGGAAACTTTCATTCAGATCTGAATTCTAATTATATTAGATCTTATCCTAGTTCTCCAACCTCATCCTCAGGTTATTACATCGACGATGTGTCATTAATCCGTATAATGGATTATGATAGTTGGGTTTCTAATTTAACTTTTCAAACTACATGTTATTCTGATAGCACACCATCTACTTTTCAATTTAAAAATAATGGACAGTTGCCTTTAGATTTTACTATAGATCCTGTGAGTATAAATGGGAGTGTAAAAGTGAATAATGCGCTTATTCAAAATTACAATCAACAAATTACCAATAACAATCTCAATAGTGGGCAGCCACTTGCTCCTGATAGCAGTATCTTTATTGAAATTCCACTTAATTTATCGCAAATAGGCCAAGCTCATGAAATACACATAGCAACAAGCTTTGTTAGAGATGAAGATAGTACTAATAATAGCATTGATATCATTATAACTCCTCAAATTTCTTTGGGTAATATTTCAGTCAATCCAAGAGTTATTTGTCCAAATGGCGCAGTCAATTTGCAAACAGATAGTTTTATCGGTGAGCCTAATTGGCAATCATCCAAAAATGGTTTAATTTGGGAAAGCTTTAATCCATCTGCTGTTTTTATTGATTATCCTGATACGACTACTTTTTACCGTTTAAGAATTTGTGAAGATTTATTGTCCGATACTTTTAGAGTAGTGGTGAATAATCCACCAATATTATCTAATCAAAATATAACTGTTTGTGAAACAACCAATCAAATCTTAGCACCTCAATTTAATTCCGCTATAGATAACATCAATTGGTTTTATAATGAAACAGATTCAACTCCTTTTTACAGTGGTCTTAGCTATAATGTATTGGTAGATAAAAGTCAAACATTTTATTTACAAACTCAAAAAAACAGTTGCTTCTCCACTCAAAAAAGCAGCTACGAAATTATTTTTGGTCAATGTCCCTTAGTAATCCCCAATATCTTTACACCTAATGGAGATGGTAAATTTGATTTTTTTAGATACAGATATGCAGAAGGAAAAAGCATTTCCACCACCATTTTCAACCGTTGGGGCAATGAAGTTGCTGCATGGCAAGGCAACATTCCTTGGGATGGTGGTAATTTGGAAGATGGAACGTATTATTATGTAGTAATAGCTGATGGTGTGGAGTATAGAGGGAGTGTGGTTATTTTGAGATGATTTGATATTAATTTGTCTATGCTTCGACTACGCTCAGCATGACAAATTATACAACACGAAACTTCGTGTACGCTCAACAAGACAAATTTCATCAAAATGCAATTTCAATTGATTCCGAAAATCAAGGTCGTCGAGTGTCCTTTTAAAAAAAGTTATTTTAATTTCTTGTGATTTTAAGGATGTACCGAGACGCCCTTGGTGTAATGAACTCAACATTGAAAATTTGAGTTCAGGTATTTATTTTTATCAAATAAGTATAAATGATATCATCAATCAATCAGATAAACTAATTATTCATTAATTTTATAGGGAGAAGTTTTATAGCTTCTCCCTTATTTTTAAATTTATGAAGTGGTTTTTCGTTGCGATTCTTTTATTTTTTACTCATATTGGCTTTGCCCAAAACTTAGTTCCCAATCCTAGTTTTGAAGATACTGTAGCTTGTCCTTCATCTTACAATCAACTGTATAATTGTTATAATTGGTTTAAAGGCTTATATTCATCTGTGGATTACTATAGTAACTGTGCAGAGCCAACATCAAATGTATCAATTCCTAAAAATTTAATTGGTTTTCAAAATCCAATCAGTGGGATTGCATATGTTGGGTATTACGTTTATTCCGAACAAATAAATAATTTTAGAGAATATATTGGCGTTATCCTAAAAAAGAAATTGATTAATAATAAAATATATAAAATTGAATTTTATGTGTCATTATCAAATTCTTCTCAATTTGCTATTCAAGATTTTGGAATCTATTTTTCTAAGGATTCACTTACTACTTTATGTAATTCAACTAATTCATTAATGGATTGTTTAAGTCCGATTATCGAAAACTCTGCCACTACTTTATTTGATGATACTTTAAATTGGATGAAATTCTCCAATACTTTTATTGCTAATGGGAATGAAAAGTATCTTTACATTGGTAATTTTAAAAGTGATTTAAATATAAATTTTTTTAAGGTGTATCCAAATGGATTATACCCAAACTCTTACTACTACATCGATGATGTTTCATTATTCCGCATCATGGATTATGATAGTTGGGTATCTAATTTAACTTTTCAAACTACATGTTATTCTGTTAGCACACCATCTACTTTTCAACTTAAAAACAATGGACAATTACCTTTAGATTTTACAGTAGATACTGTCAATATTAATGGGAGTGTAAAAGTAAATAATGTGGTCATCCAAAATCTCAATCAACAAATTACCAATAACAATCTCAATAATGGGCAGCCACTAGCTCCTGATAGCAGTATTTTTATAGAACTTCCGCTCAATTTATCCCAATATGGTCAAGCTCATGAAATACATATAGCAACAAGCTTTGGCAGAGATGAGGACAGCACTAATAATAGCATTGATACCATTATAACTCCTCAAATTTCTTTGGGTAATATTTTGGTGAGTCCAAGAGTTGTTTGTCCAAATGAGGCAGTCACTTTGCAAACAGTTAGTTTTATAGGAGAGCCCAATTGGCAATCTTCCAAAAATGGGTTGAATTGGGAGAATTTTAATCCATCAGCTGTTTTTATTGATTATCCTGATACGACTACTCTTTATCGATTAAGAGTTTGTGAAAATTTAATATCAGATACTTTTAGAGTAGTTGTTAATAATCCACCAATCTTATCTAATCAAAATATAACTGTTTGTGAAACAACCAATCAAATCTTAATCCCTCAATTTACTTCTGATATCGATAATATCAATTGGTTTTATACTGAAACAGATTCAACTCCTTTTTACAGTGGTCTTAGCTATAATGTATTGGTAGATAAAAGTCAAACATTTTATTTACAAACTCAAAAAGACAGTTGCTTCTCCACTCAAAAAAGCAACTACGAAATTATTTTTGGTCAATGTCCTTTAGTAATCCCCAATATATTTACACCTAATGGAGATGGCAAATTTGATTTTTTTAGATATCGATATGCAGAAGGAAAAACAATCTCCACCACCATTTTCAACCGTTGGGGCAACGAAGTTGCTTCATGGCAAGGCAACATTCCTTGGGATGGTGGAAATTTGGAAGATGGCACTTATTTTTATGTAGTTGTAGCTGATGGTGTGGAGTATAAAGGGAGTGTGGTTATTTTGAGGTGATTTTTCACTTCATCTCCACTTTGTTAAATCCTAGACTTGATTCTACTAAAGCTTAAGCACCAAGTTCTCAAAGACTTACACATTAAACTTAAAGTGCATAATATCACCATCTTTCACGATGTATTCCTTTCCTTCCATACTCATTTTACCGGCTTCTTTTACCGCAGCTTCTGAGCCAAATTTTAAGTAATCATCGTATTTAATTACTTCTGCTTTAATAAATCCTCTTTCAAAATCTGTATGAATCACTCCTGCAGCTTGTGGAGCTGTCATACCTTTGCGAATAGTCCATGCTCTTACTTCTTTAACACCTGCAGTTAAATAGGTTTCTAAATTCAGTAATCTATAAGCTGCTTTTATCAATTTGTTGACCCCTGGTTCTGCTAAGCCTGCATCTTCTAAGAATTCTTGGCGCTCTTCAGCACTTTCCAATTCTGCAATATCAGCTTCTAATGCAGCTGCAACTATTATAATTTCAGCATTTTCATCTGCTACTGCAGCCTTTACTTCATCCACATATTTATTGCCAGTGTTGATGGATTTCTCGTCTACATTACACACATAAAGTACTGGCTTAGCTGTCAATAAAAACAAATCAGCAACATATTTTTTATCTTCTGTTTCAACTGAAGTTGAACGAGCAGCTTTTCCTGATTCCAAATGAGACTTATAAACCATCAATACTTCTCTTTCTTTGATGGCATCTTTGTCTCCTGTTTTGGCAGCTCTTACCGTTTTTTCTAATTTCTTATCAACTGCTTCTAAATCTTTTAAAATCAATTCATAATCAATCGTTTCTTTATCTCTAACTGGATTCACATTTCCATCTACATGCACGATATTTCCGTCGTCAAAACATCTCAATACGTGAATAATTGCATCTGTTTCTCTAATGTTACCCAAAAATTTATTTCCCAAACCTTCACCCTTGCTTGCTCCTTTAACCAAACCTGCAATATCAACAATATCAATGGTAGTTGGCAATATATTTTCAGGATGAATTATCTCAGCCAATTTATTCAATCGCTCATCTGGCACAGTAATAACACCCACATTTGGCTCAATTGTACAAAATGGAAAATTGGCAGATTGCGCTTTCGCATTCGACAAACAATTAAACAAAGTTGATTTTCCAACATTCGGTAATCCTACTATTCCACATTTTAAAGCCATATCTATTCTATTTTCCCATTAAAAAACGGGCGCAAAGATATTTAAATTTCAGTAGTAAAAATCGTTTTCAACGAATTTCAAAAGTTATTAACAGAAATCGGGCTTTCCAATCTATTTGATTTACTTTTGTCTTGCATTAAAATAAAGAAAAACTCTATTACAAATGGCTGAAACCGCAGAATTAGAAAAAGTAGCTTCTCAAGTTAGAAGAGATATCGTAAGAATGGTACATGCAGTAAATTCGGGTCACCCAGGTGGTTCCTTGGGCTGTGCAGATTTTTTTACCGCTTTATATTTTGATATAATGGACTATTCCACAGATTTTAAAATGGACGGTTTTAACGAAGATCTTTTCTTCCTTTCTAATGGTCATATCTCGCCAGTATGGTACAGTGTTTTGGCTAGAAGCCGGTTATCTTTGAGGTAAAAGAGCTCACTACTTTTAGAAAAATAGATACTCGTTTACAAGGTCATCCTACAACACATGAAGGTTTGCCAGGAATTAGAATTGCACAGGGCTCCTTAGGTCAAGGTCTTGTCAGTAGCAATAGGTGCAGCTATGGCTAAAAAAATGAACAATGATGATTCTATTAGTTTACACTCTTCATGGTGATGGCGAATTACAAGAAGGACAAATTTGGGAAGCAGTTATGTTTGCCGCCCACAATAAAATAGATAATCTAATTTCTACAATTGATTACAATAACAGACAGATAGACGGTGATGTAAACGATGTATTGGATTTAGGAAATTTGAGAGACAAATGGAGTAGCTTTGGATGGGAAGTAATGGAAATGGATGGAAATGATATGCAAGCAGTGGTAAAAGGCTTAAAACATGCCAAATCATTGACAGGAAAAGGAAAACCTGTTGTTATCTTATGAAAACAGAAATGGGTGCAGGTGTTGATTTTATGATGGGATCGCACAAATGGCATGGAGTAGCTCCAAATGATGAGCAATTGGAAGATGCACTTTCTCAATTGCCAGAAACTTTAGGAGATTACTAATTAAGGCATTGTTATTGATTTGTCTTTGTTTTAACTACGCTCAACATGACAAATAATTGAACCCAAAAGAAATGAAAAAAAATTTTATATTTCCTTTTAATTTAATTCAACTTATAGTTGCAGTAACATTATCTATATTTCTGAATTTAAATGCCTTTACACAAAACGCTAATCAGCAAAAAACGAGAATTCTTTTTGTATTAGATGGTTCTCAAAGTATGTTTGCCAAATGGGAAAATGGACAAAAAATGCAAATTGCCACTCGCCTACTCGGAGAAATGGTAGACAGCCTTAAGAGTGTAAAAAATGTAGAATTAGCCTTGCGTGCTTTTGGACATCAATATAGAGTGTTGCCGGGTGAAAGAAGTTGTAAAGACACCAAATTAGAAGTTCCTTTTTCATCGGGAAACCACAATCAAATAATTAGTAAATTAAGAGATATTACGCCAAAAGGAACTACTCTTATCGCTTATTCCTTAGAGCAAGCCGCAAATGATTTCCCAACCTGTGGGGATTGTAAGAAATATAATTGTACTCATCACTGATGGAATCGAAGAATGCGACGGTGATCCTTGTGCTGTTTCTTTAGCTTTACAACGAAAGAGGTGTTGTTTTAAAGCCTTTTGTGATTGGTTTAGGATTAGATCCTAGCATTATGGATGCTTTTAAATGTATTGGAAATTTTTATGATGCAAGAAATGAATCTACTTTTAAGCAAGTATTAGGAATTGTAATTTCTCAAGCCTTAAATAATACGACCGCTCAAGTAAATTTATTGGATGATTTATAACAAACCAACAGAAACTAATGTTGCTATGACTTTTTATGATGCGCATAGCGGAATTTCACGTTATAATTATGTGCATACGATTGATAGTAGAGGAAACCCTGATACATTGCCTGTGGATCCTTTAGGAAAATACAATTTAGTGATTCACACTACTCCACCTGTAGTGAAAAAAAATATAGAATTAATAGCAGGCACTCATAACACCATAGCGGTGGATGCTCCTCAAGGTAGCTTGATATTGCAAATGAATGGCTACAATGAATATCAAAAATTTATCAGCAATTGTTCGTAAAAAAGGAGAAATGAACACCTTATTTGAACAAACATTTGACGATGAGAAAAAATATATAGTGGGCAAGTACGATTTAGAGATTCTCACATTACCGAGAATAATTTTAGATGATGTAAATATTGCTCAAAGTAAACAACTAAAATAATGATTCCTCAGCCAGGTGTTGCTGCCATTGGTATGGGCGTGAAAGGCTATGGAAGTATTTTTGTAGCAAAATGGCGATGAATTAGATTTAGTAACTCAATTAAATGTGAATAGCACAAGAGAATCTATTGTTTTGCAACCTGGAATCATACAAATTAGTATTTAGACCAATGAATGCCAAGCAAAGTATCTATACCAAAGAAGAACCATTTACAATTAATTCAGGACAAACCACACAAGTAAAGTTTTAAAAATAAAGATCAATGAAAAAATATACGTCAACAGGAAGTAAAGACACCAGATCAGGATTTGGAGATGGATTATTAGAACTAGGCAGAAAAAATGATAAAGTGATAGCACTTTGTGCTGATTTAACTGGTTCTTTGAAAATGGATGGTTTCAAGAAAGAATTTCCTGATCGATTTATACAAGCAGGTATTGCAGAAGCCAATATGATTGGAATTGCAGCCGGATTGACTATTGGTGGTAAAATTCCTTTTACTGGTACATTTGCTAACTTTTCTACAGGAAGAGTTTATGACCAAATCAGACAATCAGTAGCTTATAGTGATAAAAATGTAAAAATTTGTGCATCTCATGCTGGCTTAACTCTTGGAGAAGATGGAGCTACTCATCAAATTTTAGAAGATTTGGGAATGATGAAAATGTTGCCTGGTATGACAGTAATTAATCCTTGTGATTACAACCAAACAAAAGCAGCAACTATTGCTATAGCTGAGCATAATGGCCCTGTTTATTTACGTTTTGGTCGTCCTAAAGTGCCAGTATTTATGCCTGAGAATGAAAAATTTGAAATTGGTAAGGCAATCAAATTAACGGAAGGAACTGATGTAAGTATTTTTGCTACAGGACATTTAGTATGGGAGGCTTTACAAGCTGCAGAAGCAATTAGAAGCAAAAGGAATTTCTGCTGAAGTAATAAATATTCATACCATTAAACCTTTAGATGAAAAAGCTGTCTTAGATTCAGTAAAGAAAACTAAATGTGTTGTTACAGCCGAAGAACATATGATGAATGGAGGCTTAGGAGATTCAATTGCTCAGTTATTATCAAAAGAAAATCCTACACCACACGAATATGTAGCAGTAAATGATAGTTTTGGTGAAAGTGGAACTCCAGAAGAGTTGATGACAAAGTATGGCTTAGATGCTAAACACATTGTAAAAGCTGCGGAAAAGGTAATAAAACGGAAATAGAATTCACATTCGCTGCGCTCTGTGATTCAGTACTCATACGTTTAATTCTTCGCATTGGCTGCGAATTACAAGTCACTGCGGCGGACGAGGGTAATAATGGATCTAATGTAGCAATGATTCAATTTAACAATGTAACAATTGTACATTGCTGCGCAATGTTTAATGTAACAATTAATTAATCCTCCTGCGTTTAATTCTTCGCATTGGCTGCGAATTACACTGCTGCGGACGAGTGTATCAATTGTTCATTGCTGCACAATGTTTTTCTATAAACAAATATATGAAACATGAAAGATCATCTATCAGATAGTGAATTGATTGCTTTATGCTTAGAAGCTGATAGTCTTTCTTATGGATTTAATTTAATTGTTCGAAAATATCAAGAAAGATTGTATCATCATATTCGAAAAATGGTATTGATACATGAAGACGCGGATGATATCTTACAACAAACTTTCATCAAAGTTTGGAAAGGATTAGATAATTTTAGAGAGGATAGTCAATTGTTTACATGGATGTATAGAATAGCTACCAACGAATGTCTTAACTTTTTGAAAAGTAAAAACAAAAATATTAATATTTCTATTGAGCACATTGAACATGAGTTGAAACAAGATATCTATTTTGATGGAGATAAAATGGAATTAATTTTTCAAGCTGCATTGCAGACTTTGCCAGAAAAACAACGTCTTGTATTTAATATGCGTTATTACGATGATTTGAAATACGAAGAAATCTCAGAGATATTAGAAACTTCAGTTGGTGGATTAAAGGCTTCCTATCATCATGCAAAAGAAAAAATTAAAAAATTTATTGAACTCCATTAAACCTTTCCATCATAAAATAGTCCAATTAATACAATGAAAAATAACGGAGACCAATTTGATAGACACAAAAATTCAGATGCGTTTAAAACACCTGATAATTATTTTGAGGAATTTCCTTCCAAAATTGAAGCATTCATTTCTAAGGAAATAGACCAAACTAGTTGGAAAGAAAAATTTTCTCAATTATTTGTAACACGTTTTTTTGTTACAACCTCCATTGCTTTATTATTGGCTATTGGCACTTTTACAATTCAACAACTAACCGTTGACTCAAAGATTAATCACGATGAAGTGTACAGCTATTTAAAAGATTTAGAAGCATCAGAAATAGATTTAGAACTGATGAGTGAATATGCCATAGTTTATCCGAAGATTCGATATGAACCTACAGAACAACAAATTATAAATTATCTTTCAGAACAAGAAATAGAAGAAATTATCAATCAATAACAACATTAATTATGAAAAATAGAATCTTAATACTGATCAGCCTTTTTATGGGTATTTCATTTGCAGCTCATGCACAAGAAAAGAAAGGTTATGACAAAGAAAAAATGAAAGAATACAAAATTCGTTTTGTAGCTGATTATTTAAACTTAAACGACAAAGAGAAAGGTAATTTTGAAACCGTTTATCGGGAATATGTTGAAGAGCTCGATCAGTTGAGAATTAGTTATAAGGATGGTAGAAAAACAAAAGATGAAACAGCTGATGAAAGTGATGTAGAAATAGAAAAAAGGTTAGATGAAAGAATCGCTAAGAAAGAACAAGAAATTGCTATTGACAAAAAATATCTCGCTTCATTTAAAAAGATTTTACCCATGCAAAAAGTAGGACAAATCTATAAAGCTGAGCGTGCTTTTAAAATGGAATTATTAGATAAATTGAAAAATTTCAGAAAAGACGAGCATTAAGAATTAAAGAGCTCGCTTTTCTGCTCTTTCTGTATCAAATCATAATAATCCATAGATAATTCTTTCCCTTTTTTTAAAACTGAAGTAATGGAAACTGTCCGCACAAAATGACTTTCGTCCAACTGAATATTAGGCTGTAAATCACTTCCTCCAAAACGATGAAACTGAATAACCTCTTCAGGATTAATACCATTTTTATTGGAAAGAAATTCTGCGAATAACTTTTCTCTTTCTTTTCTCACTTTTTTAGGATACAATGGAACAGACGAAATGATATGTGCTTCTTTGGGATTCAACTCTCTAAAGTTAACTAGAAGACCATCCCACTGAAATTCATAGATGGCTAGTTCAGGTTTATAATCGAGGCATACAATAGTAAATGGCTCAATATTGTCAAAGTTATAATCAAAAGTATATTGTTCAAAATCTATATAATTGAAACAATCCAATAAGACTATTCCTCTACTTTTTCTATAGGGTGGCTGGTGTTTATGTTTTTTATAAGCACCATTTAATAAGCAAACTACTCTAGAATCATTCATGGCTATCCAACTACCTTTGGCATCGCCATCTTGCGGAAAAAGCACTTTTTTTTCAAGGTATTTAGCATAAACAGGAAATTGAGCCAAACTTCTACTTTTAGCTTCATCTCTGTTGGAAGTTAGAATAAAATCGTCTTTTTGGGGAATAATAGTAAGTGTACACATAAGATAAAAGTACTAATTTTATGAATTAAATATTTCTTCTTAAATTTATAAGAAATCTTAAACCCAGAAAAAGATGCTAAGAAAGTTGATTTTCTTATTGATACCTATCTTAATTCTAGCTAGCTGTAGAAAAGAAGAATTACCAATCCATACTTATACAATAGAAGGCCGTTTTTTAAAAGATTGTAGTACTCTAGGAGTGGAATCAAAAATAAGTCTTTATTCTTTAAAATCTAGAATCACTAGTATAAGAACAGAAAAATTAGGAGAAGCTACTGTTGACTCACAAGGTTATTATAAAGCTACTTATCAAAGTGAAAGAGTATATAAAAAAGGGCAAAACGGAGAACTTAGAATTTATTTTAGTGCTAAAGGTTTTTCAAGTGATAAAATAAGGGCTGAATTGTATAAAAATTATACTATTGATCATGTTTTACGTCCCAATGACACAGCATATTTTAGAACGATAGGAGGTGTTAATTTAAGCAATACCGATACTTTGTTTATTCAACATGAAAACTATATTAATAGATTTTTCATAGGACCATTTAATGACAATATTCCAATAGACACCTTTGTTTATCTATCAAATTTTGGCAGGCAATCCGTTGATTGGTCTGTTGGTATTAAGAATACCAAAACTATGAGAAACAGGAATCAAAATTATGGAAATTATGGCAGTAGATCTTACGAGAGAAACATTTGCTCTTCAGTAGAAATTATAATTGATTTAAGAAATTTCAAAAAGTAATGGTTTTATGAAAAATTTAATAATTTTCCTTAGCATATTGCTCCTAATAAGTTGTAAAAAAGAAGAATTGCCACTTAACACCTATACTATAAAGGGGCATTTCTTAGAAAATTGTAGCACTCCAAGGGTTAACTCTAAATTAAGGTTTAGATCTATAAAACCTAAAATTACTAGTATAAAGGTAAAAGTTTTAGCAGAAGTTATTACCGATAGTAATGGTTATTATGAAGCTTCCTATCAAGATGAAAAGGTATTTTCCAAAGGTCAATCTGAACAGATGGAAATTGAATTTACAGTTGATGGCTTCCCTAATACTTATATTCCTTTAGTTGATGATGTGGTCATGTATAAAAATTTAACACTCAATTATGTTACTCATCCTAATGACACTGTATTTTTTAGAACAATAGGTGGTGCTAATTTAAGTATTACAGATACTCTATTTTTGATACTTGACAATAATATTTTTGGTATTGCTGTTGGCCCTGTTAATGATAATATACCAATAGATACAGTTGTTTATTTATATAATCCAGGAAGGCTTCAAGCAGTTTTTTGGTCTGTTGGTAGAGAAAATATTAAAATTAAAAGAGAAAGAAATAGTAATTATGGAAATTATGGAGGTGTACCCTATGAAAGAACGTATTGTTCTTTTACAGAAGTCATTATTGATTTGAGCAATTTTAAAAAGTAAGGTTAATATGAAAACTTTAATATTTTTTCTCAGCATATTGCTCCTAATAAGTTGTAAAAAAGAAGAAGTGCCACTTAACACCTATACCATTAAGGGGCATTTCTTAGAGAATTGTAGCACTCCAAGGGTTAACTCTAAATTAAGGTTTAGATCTATAAAACCTAAAATTACTAGTATAAAGGTAAAAGTTTTAGCAGAAGTTATTACCGATAGTAATGGTTATTATGAAGCTTCCTATCAAGATGAAAAGGTATTTTCCAAAGGTCAATCTGAACAGATGGAAATTGAATTTACAGTTGATGGCTTCCCTAATACTTATATTCCTTTAGTTGATGAGGTGGTCATGTATAAAAATTTAACACTTGATTATGTTACACATCCTAATGACACTGTATTTTTTAGAACTATAGGTGGGGCAAACTTATCCATTACTGACACTCTTTTTATTGAACATTATTACCCAATTCAAAGAGTATATGTTGGTCCAATTAATGATAACATTCCAGTTGATACTTTTATTTATTTAGCTAATACTGGTCGCCAAAAAATGAATTGGTCCGTTGGTAGGGAGAATATATTTAAAGTTAGAGATAGAAATAAAAATTATGGCAATTATGGTAGTGCTGCCTATGAAAGGACCTACTGTTCTTCTACAGAAGTAATCATTGATTTGAGTAATACCGATTAAGCTTCTAAATGTCGTATACTTCGTACCTCGTGTACTCCTTTATAAGCAGCTCGGCATTTACCACTTATGCATTTTTAATAGCTTTAATATTTATAAATTAAATGATGTATTTAAAAATGCTAATTGGTATAATTTTAAAAAGTGAGATTAATTCAAATTTATGCATTCTAAATACAAATCTCGTAACTCTATCATAAACCTTAGTTATTTTAATGAATCCTTTCGCCTCACATTATTATATTCTTTATTTGCAATTTCGAAATTAGCTTTTTCTCAAGATTTTAAAGAAGTGGAAATTAGAAATAGTGTAATCGTGCCTGATTCCATTTGTGAATGTTATCAATTTTTGGAAAAGAAAACGAAATACCTTACTCCACTAGATTTTTTAACGCCTTATAATGCGTTCATTAAACAAACAAGGTTGGGAGTACGCAGGAAATGAGAATTTTTATAGTAAAACTTATTTTAAAGATTTAGTAACTCATGCAACTTTGGGAAACACGGGTTATTACATGAAAACTTTTGGTTATTTACCAATACGTATATTTAATCCTACTAAAACATTTACCGTAAACCTTACACCTTGTACGAATGAAAATGGCAGCTTTGAGCTACCAATCAGTCTGAGTTATATAAATTCCATGCAACGATATATAAATGGCTTTGAATCCGACTCTTTTGATAGAAGTTCAAGTTCCTATTTATATATTTTACTTAGGATGTCAGAGTATAATAAAGAGAATATAATTTTTAATCAATTATTTAATTCTGAAGACTTAGAAATAGAACATTTCATAAATAGATTTAATAAAAAGTATACTACTTCAATAAAATTAAACTTAGATGATCCTAGTGAAGTAATAAAATTAATAATTTTAGAATTGAATAGAAAAAATATTGATTTTGCTGATTTTTTGATGGAAGAATTTATACTCGATGAAAGTGGAATTGCAAAAAATGATGAAGCTGAAATCAATAAAGTATTAAGTATTTTTAGAGAGAATTTGGGATACATTACTATTCAAAGTATGGATAGAACTATTTATCCTCAAGTTAATGCGACCTTGGGTTGCAAAAAAATTAATATAGAATTAGATACAGCTATTATAAGAAAATATAATCCTATTAGAAATTTAAAAAGTTCCCAAAGTCGAATATTATGTGAGGTTTCTGAAGTAAATTATTCTACTATGGATGGTATGGACTTCCAAATCAATAAGATTTGTATTACGCCAACAGAAATTACAGGAACTAAAATTCGTTTAGATTTTGACAGTATAATATTTATAGGCTCTAAGAATAATCGTTATCAATATATTAAAGCTTACGATTACCCTCTATTTTTAACTGATTCTTCTAATCGTATTAGTAATGTTAAAGATCAACATTACAATAAGTTAGATACTTTACTAAAAGGTTTTACGGGTTTGTATTTACCTAGCTGTACTTTACAATTTCCTTTTAATGGTAAGAATATTTCAATATCAAATACAAATATAATTTTAAATAATTACCTTATAGCTGGCACTATGACTCTTACACTGGACAAAAAAAATATAGATAATGATTCCAAATTAGTAATTTTAACTTTGGATTCAAGAATAGTAACAACAATGAACGAACTTATTCAGAATTTTCAAAGAATAGGATTTAAAGACATTAGAATTATGAAACAAGGGAATCAATTAAGAATTAACTTTATAAGAACAGCTCTTTAAAGTAATCTTTAAATTTAATTTGAATCCGTTTTTTATCTTCTACTTCTAACATAATCTCTAAACTTGCCAATATCTACATGCAATCCTACTCCAAAATCATAATTTCTATAAGTAAAGAATGGATTTTCATTACTAAAGGCTAAACCAAAATAAGTTTCAAATCCTAAAACTCCTGGATTAAATCTAAAATTTACAAATGGTTGAAATAGAATCTTAGTATCTACTGAAAAAAAAGTAGTGTCAGTGTATCCTCTTGGAGCAACTGTAGATTGATAATCGTAAAAGTTTAAAAAATTAAGCTTTCCTCCAATGCCAAAAACAAAATCATTATCTAAATTAGTCCCAAAAGTGGATTGTATAAAAAAATTGTGAAATTTAGCTTCATAACCAAATTTCTCATATGAAAAAAAACTTAAATCTATACCTGTTCCCGATTCTCCAAAACCATAACCAGCAATCAAATTAATATATACCTTATTAAACAATTTAGGTTGATAATAACCAATACCAAACTCAAATTGTTGATTCTTATAATTAAATAATTCTGTTTCAAGGGCTGACACAGGATCAATATAGTTTTCTACTGAATTAAAAGCATTGTGATAATTACCAATTAAAACAAGATTCTCTAATGGACTGTAACTTGCATTCACATTAGTTCCAGTTCCAATTGATGCAGCTATATGCCCATCTCCCTTGTTTTGCAACATGGGTGAATTTATTTTGGCAGGTTTATAAAACACACAAGAACTTAATAAAAAAGTAAAATTAAGCACGATACAAAGTACTTTCATGATAATAAACCCTAATTAATTTATAATCAAGTTAAATATATAAATTCAAGACCTTAAAACGGCTTCAGCAGATTTCTGAAGCCGTTTATATATTTAATACTGAGTATTAGAATTTAATATTCGCACCAAACTGAACTACAGCTTTTGCAAAACCTGCTTCTACATATACACCAAAATTGTCTGTAAATAAGTATCTTGAACCAATTGTTGCTTCAAAGCCAAAAGGGAATATAGATCCTACTTCTTGATTAGAATCACTATTATTAGGATCATTATTACTATATTTAATTGAATTACTCCTATAACCCATTCCAAATCCCCAATACGGATCAAATTTTTCTAAATTACCAAAATGCTGATTTAGTCTCAATAAAAAGCTATATCCAACCCAATCAATATTTTCAGTATAAGTGGAAGTATTACCAAATGAATCAGAGTAGGTTTGTTTATATTCCACATTGGCGGTTACAACTGCTACATTAAGCCCAATACCAATCTTTTCTGATACTGCATACTCATACTTTAAGAAAAATGGTCCCGCAGCTTTAAAACTGTAACCTGGCTCTCCTTCAGAAAACTTGAACAATCCTTGAGCAAAATTTCCTATTCCATATCCTATTTGAACTGTACTTTGTCCTTCATTAAAATCTCGACTTTGTGCATTAACATTGACACTCATAAATAGTGCAATAACTGTTATGGATAATAAACATTTTTTCATTTTTTTTATTTTAGTTATAAATTATTAAGTCAAAAGTACATAAACTTAAAATACAAAGCATATTTATAATTAAGATTTATTAACAATGCATGTGTCTCAATATAAAAACTATAGCGGCCTTTTTGCAAATATTCCAATTTTTAACACGTTAAAAGTCTATTATTTTTTAATTAACTTTAAGCCAATCTTATAAAATTTATAAAATGAAAAAACACCTATTTACTTCGCTAATATTTATATCGCTATTGTTTACCAAAAATGCTGATGCTCAATTAACCATTGGCAATACAACTGTAGATACCTTAACCTTAATAAGTGGTTTGAGCACTCCTTGGGAAGTTCAATATGGCTCAGATGATCATTTGTGGTTCACAGAAAGAACTGGAAAAATTAATCGTTTAAACCCTGTCAACAAACAAAATAAAGTTATTCTCGATTTTAGAAGCACCGTAAATAATTATGGTGAGGGTGGAATGCTAGGCTTGGCATTGCATCCCAATTTTAGCACTACTCCAAAAGTTTATGTGGTTTATACTTATGGGTCAAACAGCAACTTAAAAGAGAAATTAGTCAGTTTTGATTATAATGCAGCTAATGATACGTTAACTAATGAACAAACATTGATTGCTCAAATACCTGCGGCTGTCAATCATGATGGATCACGTTTACAAATAGATGGAAATGGGCATATTTTTATGAGTACAGGTGATGCCATCAACCAACCATCTGCACAAAATACTAACATACTGTCTGGTAAAATTTTACGTCTAAATTTAGATGGTAGCATTCCTACTGATAATCCCATCCCAAATAGCCCACTTTGGAGTTGGGGACATAGAAATCCTCAAGGTTTATTTTTAGCCAATGGTTTTCTATACAGTTCAGAACATGGCCCTAACAATGACGATGAAATCAATATTATTAAAAAAGGCAGAAATTATGGTTGGCCAACCGTTCAAGGTTTTTGTAATACAACCAATGAAATCACTTTTTGCACAGATTCTAATGTAGTAGAACCTTTATTTGCGTGGACTCCTACTGTTGCCACTTCAGATATAGTTTATTACAATCATCCTGCAATTCCTGAATTCCAAAACAGTATATTGTTAACCACATTAAAAGATGAAACTATTCATCAACTGCCTTTAAATGCTCAAAAAGACAGTATTCTTAGTGACAATGAGTATTTTGCAAATGTTTGGGGAAGATTAAGAGATATAGCCATTGGTCCTTTAGGTGAATTGTATATAGCAACTAATAGTGGCACTCACTCTATTATAAAAATTTCTAATCCTAATTACACTTCTATAATTGATAATCAATTGAAAAAAGATAAGGTCATCATTTTTCCTAATCCTTCTTCAACCGATATAAAAGTACTCATAAATAGCTCTATAGAAGCCAAAGAATATCGTTTATATGATTTAAAAGGTCAATTAGTAGCTGTTGATAGCATCCTTTCTAACAATTTTATAATTGAAAAGAAACCTACTTACAATGGCGTTTATGTTTTAAAAATTAGTACTGACACAGATAATATTAGTCATAAGATTATATTTAAATAACAACTACAGTGGAGAATTGACAATTGATAATTTATAATTATTTATTTTTAAGTTGTTAATGAAGAAAACTAATCTTTAGTATCTAGCTCTAAGGTCTCTCCAACTGATATTTCATAAAAAATTAAATAATGGCACATGGGGTTGATGGATATAATAGATTAGTTGACAATGCTGCATTGAGAAACAAGCGTGGAGCTTATTTTAGATTGAAGTCTGAGATTTCTAAGGCCAAAAAAGAAGGCAACCTTGAAGATAAAAAATTAACACCTAATGAGATGAAAGCTTTAAAATTAAAAATTAAAGCTAGAATTGTTCATGAGAAGAAAAGAAAAATAATGGTTTCAGTGGTGACAATAATTGTAACGGCACTTTTTATATGGTTGTTGTCGGAGGTGTATATTTGGGCATTCTTTTAAATAAAAACTATAACAATTGAAAACCCTTCTATCCGAAATAAAAAAATGCACTTTATGTGAGCCTTTTCTACCATTAGGAGCTAATCCTGTGTTGTATGCTCATTCTGAAAATAGAATTATAATAGTGGGTCAAGCACCAGGTTTGGCGGTTCATAATAGTGGAATACCTTGGAATGACAAAAGTGGAGATCGACTGAGAGAATGGATGGGTTTGGATAAATCTCAATTTTACAATAATCCAAAAATCGGAATTATCCCAATGGGTTTTTGCTATCCTGGTAAAGGTAAAAGTGGAGACCTGCCACCAAGAAAAGAATGTGCTCCCCTTTGGCATCAAAAGTTATTAACTCAAATGCCACAAGTAAAAACCCTCCTGCTAATTAGAAAATATGCTCAAGATTATTACTTAAAAGATAAAAGAACACTCACCGAAAGGGTTTTTAATTTTGAAGAATATCTGCCCAAATACATAGTTTTGCCCCACCCCTCACCTAGAAATAATATTTGGATGAAAAAGAATGATTGGTTTCAAAAAGATATTTTACCACAATTGCAGCCTTCCATTTCTCAAGCTTTAATTTGATTTTTCTCTGCCACTTAAAGGACAAAGCTGTGTTTTTATCGAAAAGATACCTGCAATCGGCTATGATTTCGATCTTAATGCAAGTAATTTCGTATTTTAATAAAAAAAGAAGCTATGAAACGTCAAATTATAACCTTTACCCTATTCATTCTATTTCAAAGCATCAATTTTGCGTCTTTTGCACAAAACACAGCAACTACCAATGATGGTTTATGGAATACCAATGGCAATTGGACGAATGGAGTTCCTGGATATCAAGACATAGCCAACATTGCCAATAATATGACTTTAAATACCAATCTCTCTTTGTCGAGCACTACAGCATATACCATTAACAATGGTTCTGTTACTGATCCAATTGGTGGGAGTAAATACAATATTAGGTTATCAGGTGCTAGTAAATTTGATATCGGTGGAAACCTAAGTATTGAAGGAAATTTTAGTGTTTCAAATAATGGTGAAATTATTTTGAGAGGTTGTGATACTTTAAGAATAGGTGGAAATACAAAATTTAGTAATCAAACTAAGCTTACCATAGAATCTTGCGCCGTAATGATTATTGAAGGCAATTTAAATTTGTCCAATGAAGTTCAAGCTCTAGTAGATGGAAATATAATTGTGAAAGGAGATTACAGAAGCACCAACACTTCAACCATATCAGGAACTGGATTTTTGCAAGTTGATGGCATGGTGCAAACCACCAATTCTTCTACTATTTTTGGATCTTCTATGAATTGCCCTAGTTCTTGTACCTATGGAAACGGCACACCTTTACCTATTAGTTTAACAGAGTTTACGGCAGAGTTTAACGAGAACAATCAAATTGAAGTTAAATGGACGACATTATCTGAAATAAACAATGAATATTTTACTGTTGAAATTAGTAATGATGCAGTAAACTTTAGTCCAATTGCGAAGGTTAATGGAGCAGGAAACAGTTCTATTAAAAAGAATTACAGCACAGCATTAAATCCGTTGTACGATGGTGTAAACTATTTAAGACTCAAACAAACAGACTATGATGGAAAATCTGAAACTTTTAAAATAGTTGCTGTTCATCCTAATACTTTTTACAATCTTCAAACCGAAATATTTCCAAACCCTGGTAATGGTAAGGAAGTGAAGATAAGCTTACATAAACCTTATGTTGGAGCTTATAGAATTGAAATAATAGATGTTAACGGAAATTATCATGACACTAAACATATTTACATAGATTCAGAATATAGTACTTATAGTTTTAGAATGTTTTTTAATAAACCTTTATCTAAAGGAATTTATTTTATAAAGATAGCCTCTGATTATACGCAAGAAATTAAAAAATATATTGTTAATTAGTTCTCAATTCACTGATTCAATTGTTATTTGATTTGAAATAGCCAAAATAAACTCATCCACTCATAGACCAAATATAGTTTTTCATCGACTAAAAATGGATTTTAGTCTATATTTTCGAACTCTCCTGTTTTATCATCGTAAACAATGAGAAAACAATAAGATGAAACGAAGTTTAACAATTTTCACTCTACTTTTATCAGGTACTTTGGGATTTGCTCAAAGTAATTCAATAAACAGTTTGGCGACAATAAGCAACGAAAGCACTTTAAATAATTCTAAACCAATTAATGAAGTTAAATCTGCAAATAGTGTACTTTCATTTAATCTACTAGATTTTACTGCAAAATTCAATGATAACAATCAAATAGATGTTAAGTGGACTTCTATCAACGAAATAGAAAATGCCTTCTTTACAGTTGAAATAAGCAGTGATCATATCAATTTCAAAACTATTGATATGATTGAAGGAACTACAGATAGCACTAAAATACTAGAGTATGTAGATGAAGTAGCACCCTTAAAATATGGAATTAATTATTTAAGAATTAAAAAGATTGAAGCTGGAGGAACGGCAGAAGTTGTAAAAACCATTTCTGTGATACCAGCGGATTTTTATAATGTGAAAACCGAAATTATAAATGCTACAAGTAATAGTAAAGAAATAACTTTCAGCATCTTAAAACCTTATGTAGGTTTTTATCAAGTAGATGTAATGGATGCAGAAGGAAATTATTACGATACGCAAACCATTAATATCGATTCAGAATACAATCTTTTTAATTACCGTATGTTTTTGAATAATAGTTTAGAAAACGGTAATTATCAAATTAAAATTACTTCAAATTACTCTCAAGATATTTTTGAGTATTCAGTTAAGGAGTAATATTATACTTTGATTCTTTAATTTCTCTATTTTATTTTTAATGATTGTTCTATAATTGTATAATCAAATCTCAATATTTACTTTTGAGTTTTAAAATATTAAATTCGAAAAAAATCGGATTTGCAATTATACATTAGATGTCTACTAAAGAACAATTTATACAAAACATAGAAGAAGGTTATACATTTGAAGGCGATTCCATATCTATTGGTGGAGCAATGTACAACTTTGAAACACAAACCAATAGTATAGTAAAAATCCCTTTGAACACCATGAATCGGCATGGTTTGATAGCTGGAGCTACAGGAACAGGAAAAACTAAAACACTTCAAATAATTGCAGAAGAGCTTTCTAAAAAAGGCGTTCCTTCACTGATTATGGATATGAAAGGTGATTTAAGTGGAATTGCTGCGGCTTCTGCAGGTCACCCAAAAATTGATGAAAGACATCAAAAAATTGGAATTCCATTTTTAGCTGGTAAAAGTCCTGTAGAGTTTCTTTCCTTGAGTGATGAAAAAGGTGTAAAATTAAGAGCGACAGTTTCAGAATTTGGGCCTGTTTTATTCTCAAAAATGTTGGGATTGAATGATACCCAATCAGGTGCAGTTTCAGTGGCCTTTAAATATTGCGATGACAATGGCTTTCCTTTATTGGATTTAAAAGATTTCAAAAAGGTTTTATCTTATATGGGAGAAGAAGGAAAAGATGAAATCGCAAACGCCTACGGTCATTTGAGTTCTTCGTCTACCGGAACTATTCTAAGAAAAGTATTGGAATTAGAACAACAAGGTGCTGACACATTTTTTGGGGAACCTTCTTTTGAAATTGAAGATTTAATAAGAACAGACAATACAGGCAAAGGTATTGTATCCGTTTTGCGCTTAACTGATATTCAAGATAAACCAAAGTTATTCTCCACATTTATGTTGAGTTTAATTGCGGAATTATATGCTAAAATGCCGGAAGAAGGCGATATGGATAAACCTAAATTATGTGTATTTATAGATGAAGCACATTTAATTTTTAATGAAGCTTCAGATGAGTTAATGGATCAATTGGAATCAATTATCAAATTGATTCGTTCTAAAGGTGTTGGAATTTTCTTTGTAACACAAAACCCTGTAGATGTGCCAGATTCTATCTTATCTCAGTTGGGATTAAAAGTACAGCATGCCTTACGTGCATTTACCGCTAAAGATAGAAAAGCAATCAAATTGGCTGCTGAAAATTATCCAATCACAGAGTTTTATGACACCAAAGAAATATTAACTCAATTAGGTACAGGTGAAGCTTTGATTTCTGCTTTAGGGAAAAAAGGCAGACCAACTCCCCTAGCCCACACCATGTTGATTGCTCCTCAATCCCGAATGGATGTATTGACCAATCAAGAAATTGATACCATTGTAAAGTCTTCACATATTATAGACAGGTACAATAAGGAAGTAGATAGAGAATCAGCTTATGAAATACTGACAGCTAAACTTGAAAAAGCAGCAAAAGCTACTGCAGCTCTAGAAAAGAAGAAAGAAGAAGATAAGCCAGCCAAAAAATCAACTTCTTCAAGAGCTCAAAAATCTACTGTTGAAAAAGTTTTGGGATCTACCACAGCTAGACAGATTGGAAGAACTATTGCGAGAGAAATTACTAGAGGATTGTTGGGTGTTTTGGGAATAAGAAAATGACATAATGTAACAATTGATTAATGTAGCAATGAATCAATTAATCAATGTTATAATGAACCAATAAGTTAATGAATTAATAAGTCAATTGCTCAATGTAACAATAAGATAATCAATAAGTCAATTGTTCAATGAATCAATAAGTCAATGGTTTAATGAATCAATAAGTCAATCAATCAATGTGTTAATAAGTCAATGAATCAATAAGTTAATTAATCAACGTATTAATAAGTCAATTAATTAATAAGTCAATGAATCAATCCTCCTTCGTTTAATTCTTCGCAAGACTACTTCATCAAGGTATTTCGAAGTCTATAATGCTACGAATTACTAGTCACTGCGGCGGACAAAGTGTAACAATTGTTCAATGAATCAATAAGTTAAGTAATCAATGTATCAATTTTCCATTGCTTCCTCCTACACAATGTTTCGGCGGACTAAATGCAATGTCGTAATTTAATGTAACAATAAATTTAATGAAACAATAAGTCAATCCTCCTTAGTTTAATTCTGCGCAAGACTACTTCATCAAGGTATTTCGAAGTCTATAATGCTACGAATTACTAGTCACTACGGCGGACAAAGTGAATTAATAAGTTAATTAATCAATAAGTCAATTGTTCAATGAATCAATAAGTCAATTGTTCAATTAATCAATAAGCCAATGGTTTAATGAATCAATAAGTTAATTAATCAATGTATTAATAAGTCAATGAATCAATCCTCCTTCGTTTAATTCTGCGCAAGACTACTTCATCAAGGTATTTCGAAGTCTATAATGCTACGAATTACTAGTCACTGCGGCGGACAAAGTGTAACAATTGTTCAATTAATCAATAAGATAATGAATCAATAAGTCAATCATTCAATAAGTTAAGTAATAAGTCAATTGTTCAATGAATCAATAAGTTAAGTAATCAATGTATCAATTTTCCATTGCTTCCTCCTACACAAGGTTTCGGCGGACTAAATGCAATGTCGTAATTTAATGTAACAATAAATTTAATGAAACAATAAGTCAATCCTCCTTAGTTTAATTCTGCGCAAGACTACTTCATCAAGGTATTTCGAAGTCTATAATGCTACGAATTACAAGGAACTGCGGCTGATAAAGTGTATTCCCTTTTTCACTTAAACCTCCAAAAGAAGATTTGTAAATTACTTTTAACAATTTAGAATTACGAATCAGTTCTGCGGTAGCGGTGTAATAATTATAAAAAAGAATGGGAAATTAAATTATTTTTTAAAGCAAAGAGTACTAATCCTACTACATTTTTTGCTTCTGTCTTTTCAAATAAATTGGTGCGATGCCGCTCTACTGTTTTGTTAGAAATAAATAATTTTTCAGCAATTTCATGGGTTGTATTTTGCTCACAAATTAAATGAAGAACATCTATTTCTCGTTCCGTAAGAATAGAAGAATTAGCATCTTGTATAAGATTTTTCTCTTTGTTTTCGTAAGCTTTTAAAATAATATCCTCAAAATAAAAGCCCAATTCACTTACTTTTTCAATTGTTCTTATCAATTTTTCAATATTGGTGTTTTTTGGTAAAAATGCCGCAGCTCCAATATTTAGCATTTGAAATATCAACACATTAGAATAATACGAACTTAAACCAATGACTTTTGTATTGGTATTTTTAGCAATAATGAATTTTGTTAAATCTATTCCATTGAGTTGGGGCATTTTCATATCTACCAAAACCACATCAATTTCATTTTCTTTTTGTTCAATATCCTTTAATAAATAATGAGGATTGGTGTAAGTTTTAAATATCTCAAAGTGATCTACTTTAGATAACAATTCTGAAATGCCATTTAAAAAAAGCTCTTCATCGTCTATCAACGCAATTTTTATCTTTTTCATGACTATTTAGATTTTAGTAAAAGTAAAACGCAATCCAGGATTTCTATTTTCTATGTTTACCTCATAATTCATCACCGCTAATCTACTTTGAATATTCTTCATCCCTAAACCAGATTTAGTTGAAAGAGATTTAACATTTCCACTTCCATTATCCTCAAATACTAAATTTATATCGTACTTAATATTTCCAAAAATGATATTTATCTCAGTGCATTTACTGTGTTTAACGCAATTGCTTAAGAGTTCCTGAATAATCCTATAGAAATGAATAGACTCATCTTTACTGAAATCCTTATTTTGGAAATTTGATATGAAATTAATTTTTATGGGTGATTTCTTTTCATTGTCGATTAACTCTTCAATAGCAGTTATTAACCCAAAACTTTCTAAAACTACAGGAAACAATTCATGGGATATTTTACGAGTTTCATCTATCGTTTGATGTAAAATTTCATTGGTTTTATTAAAATCCTGTTTCAATTTATCATCTTGTATATTAGCTGCTAAACCTGCTAACTGATAATAGATGATATTCATTTTAGAAACTATTCCATCATGTAATTCTGCCGAAAGGCGGTCTCTTTCCCCTTCTTGTACTTGAATAGCGTGCAATAAAAGTTCTTTTTTATGCTGTATAGATAACTCTTGGGCATGCATTTTTTCATTCCTAATTTTCTCTTTAGAATGATGCATTATCAATATTAAAATGATAATAAAAGCTAGTAAAACTAAGAATACTAGTAATATAGAAAAGGCTATTTCAGTGCTTTCCATTGTCTAATTTTATAAAGCTCATAAAGGTATAAAAACAAAGAAATTATAAATATAGCAGCATTTACTATCCATAATATTTTAAAATGCTCTTTTTCAGCCCGCATATCCATCAAAATATTTCCAAATGTAAAGATGGAAAGATTGACAATAGAAGTGATTATAAAACCTAAGTTGATATAAAAATAATGGTTTTCATTACTAAAATAATATTGATATATTTCTCTAATTGATAAGGCAATAACAAATATTTTTAAAGCAAAAAATCCCAGAACATTGTATTCATATAGCTCATAAAAAAAGAAGCTCCCAATCAACAAAAACATTAAAGTAAAAAGACCTAATAAATAGATAAATTTACGTTTCATCAATGGATAAAATTGTGCAAAGAAATTAGTAAGTATAATTAACTCCACATAGTTAAATAGATGCCACATGAAGATATTATTTTTTTTAAAATAAAATAAATACATACATATAGATTCGCTAATTGATAATAACACTAAAAATACGAAGAAAATCTTCATGCTTTTATCTAATCTTTTATAATTGAAAGTATAGATAATAACAGTTAACAATAAAAAAAAGTAGGCTAAATAGGAATCAATTTTAGATAAATCCATCTTAATTTTAATTGGTATATAAAGGACTACTGCTATCACAAGTCATTGGACAAGCACTTGAAAAATCATAAACATAATAACCTTTATCGTAATCAATTAAATCATGACCTTCGGCATCTACTCCCACTACAAACAATTGCTTTTCACCAGCATCATTGATAGCTAAGTAACCTCTTACACTGTGGCAACCTTTGTCTATTATTTGAGTAAAATTGATTACCGGAATTTTAAAAGCTAAGATTAAATCATCGACACCTAATTTTTGATTGGCCAAATTTTTCCATCTATTTACAGCAGCTATTGCTTCATCTAAGGGTATGGTATTTTCCATAAGAAATTTGATTTTAAAGATTAAATGTATAAAATAAAGACGAATTCTTGTAGGAATTCGTCTTTAAGATAATGTTGATTGTTAAAAGAAAGAGAAAAAGCATTGTATACACTACTATAAAGGGCTACTAACATATTAACCTAATTACCCTACAATGCTTTTATCTCTTTAGATCATAATTAAATTACACTTTTTATACTATTAAGTGTTTAACCGATTCAAAGGTAAGTTGGAACTTCATTTCAATCAATGGGGGAATTCTCGCATTTTGTGTTTGGGGAATCATATTTTAACTGAAAAATTGCTACATTTATTTATATTTATCCCTTTAATACATTATTTGATATGACATTAGAAGATATTATTGATTTTTTTAAAATAGAATTTGAACCTATACTAGATAAGTTTGAAATTATTAAAGTTTTACAGAATAAAGTAGAATTTAATGCAAAAGCAATTAGCCAGGTAAAAAGACCTTCTGATGATGATAACAAAATTTGGCATCCCGGAGTCTATGTGTTCTTTGGAAATGGAAAACCTTACCGTGTCGGACGACATTTGGCAAGTAGTAGATTAAGAGTAATGCAACATTTAAATAATTGTACTGGCAATGAAAATCATAATATCTGGGATATTCAAAATAGTACCGACAAAGAAATACTATTGTTCAATGTTAAAGATAGAGAAGATTATAATTGGGTAGCAGCAGTTGAAATCTTTATGGAAAAAAAGCTAAAAGAAGAACTTTTAATTCCTGCAAAAAGACAAGGCTAATGATTGATTTAAAAACAAAAGTGGAAGAACCTCTCAATAAATTATGGAAAAGATATAAAAACTTTGATTTTTGTGAACTACCTCCATTATATCCTAAAGAAATAAAGGAAAATGCTATTATCTTTATCGGAATTAACCCTTCCATAAATGAGATGGATAGAAAAAGAGTTTTAAGTAACCAAGAAAATGAACCTCATTTTTATGATTTACATGGAGCACATAAACAACATCCTTACTTTAAAAAATTTATGGATATTTCTTTAAAAACTGGTTTAGAATGGACTCATCTAGATATTCTTTACATTAGAGAAACACAACAAGCTAAAGTTGGAGATATTTTGAAATCTAAAGAAGGTGTTGACTTTATTTATCAACAAACAGAAATTACCCAAGTAATTATAGATGAATTGATCAATCAAAAACAGAAAATCTTTTTTGTAGTAAATAATTCATTGGCTAGAGTGTTATTAGGTAAAGATAAAAGTAAGGATGAAAAAAGCAAATTTTGGATGGGATATGATTTTATAATGAATGAAGATTATGGCACCTATACATTAAATGGAAACCCATTTTTCTTTACTTCCATGTTAACAGGTCAAAGAGCTTTAGATTTAGGGTCTTACGAAAGATTGATTTGGCATATCAATTTTATAAAGAAGCAATTAAAGAATTAAATATTTAATTTTTGAATCATTCTACAAAGAAATTTAATTATAATTAATTCTTTTTATTTACATTTGTATTCTATTTGAAAATGACTACAAAAAAAATGAAAGTAAAATTAGCTGATATTGCCTCTCTTCATTTTGGATTATATGCCAAACCTAAAATAACAGGTGACGTGTGCTACATTCAAACCAAGCACTTTGATGAGGAATATCAGCTAAATGCCTTAATTGACACCAAATTATCACTAAGTACAAAGAATAACACCCACTTATTGCAAAATGGTGATGTGCTATTTGTAGGTAAAGGAATGCGAAATTTTGCTTGGACCTATACTTCTGAATTAGGAAATGCCATTGCTTCCTCTATTTTTTATGTGATTCGAGTAGATCACACTAAAGTAGTTCCTGAGTTTTTAACCACGCTTTTTAATTTGAAACAAACACAAGCCTACTTTCAAAGTTTGGGTGCAGGAAGCTCTATCCCTTCTATTCGAAAATCAGAGTTAGAAGCTTTTACTTTTGATTTACCTGATCTTTCAATACAAATGAAAGTGGTAACGCTAAAAGAGTTACATTTAAAAAGTAAACAACTAACCCAACAAATACTAGATCAAAAACAAAATATTTATCAAACTGCTATTAATAAATTGATATTAGAAACACCATGACAACGAAAGCCATTACACAAAGTGAAATTAACAACATTGTATGGAAAGCCTGCGATACCTTTAGAGGTGTAATAGACCCAGCACAATACAAAGATTATATATTGACCATGCTTTTTGTTAAGTATGTTTCTGATGTATGGAAAGATAAACAAGCATTCTATGCGAAAAAATACGAAGGCGATACCGTTAGAATAGAGCGTGCATTGCGCAATGAGCGATTTAAAGTGCCTGAAAATTGCACCTTCGATTATTTGTTCGAAAACAGAAATGCCGCCAATGTAGGCGAATTGATCAATACGGCTTTGGAGAGCATGGAAGATGCCAACCGAAGCAAGTTAGACCGCGTGTTTAGAAACATTGATTTTAACTCAGAATCTAATTTGGGGCAAACCAAAGACCGGAACAGACGATTAAAGAATTTATTGGTTGATTTCTCTGCCTTGGACTTACAGCCTTCGCATTTGGCGAACAACGATGTAATTGGTGATGCTTACGAATACTTGATAGAGCGCTTTGCTTCTGATGCAGGTAAAAAAGCTGGAGAATTTTATACGCCAGGACAAGTTTCTACATTATTAGCTAAACTGATCGCTCCACAGCCAGGAGATCGGATTATGGATCCCACTTGTGGATCTGGTTCTTTGTTGATTAAAATGGCAAAAGAAGTGGGCAGTAATAATTTCTCGTTGTATGGACAAGAAATTAACGGCAGCACTTGGGCGTTGGCACGAATGAATATGTTTTTGCACGAAATAGACAATGCACAAATAGAATGGGGAGATACCTTGAACAACCCAAAACTATTGGAAGGCGATGAATTATTGAAAGCCAATTGCATTGGCGCCAATCCTCCTTTCTCTTTGGATAAATGGGGAGCCGATTTTGCCATTTCAGACCAATTTAACCGCCACCACCGAGGTGTAGCTCCAAAAAGCAAGGGCGATTATGCCTTTATATCACACATGTTAGCAGCTAGCTACCAAGAAAATAGCCGTGTGGGCGTAATACTGCCTCACGGTGTATTATTTAGAGGCAGCAGCGAAGGCAAAATACGCCAACAACTGATTGAAGAAAATTTATTGGAAGCTGTAGTAGGCTTGCCTGCCAACCTCTTTTTTGGAACTGGTATTCCTGCATGCATTTTATTGTTTAATAAAAACAAAAGCACCTCTAAAGGCTCGGCTAAGAAAACAGACAATAAAAACGCTGAGTTTGCCACACTGAGCGGAGTCGAAGTGCAAAACACAGACATACTATTTATAGACGCTAGCCAAGGTTACGAAGCAGGAAAAAACCAAAACAAACTGCGAGACAGCGACATTGAAAAAATAATAACGACTTACAACAACTTTAAAAACAGTCCACCACTAACCACTGCTGAAGGCGAAGTGTTAGAAGAAAAATACGCTTACCGTGCCTCTGTAAAAGAAGTAGCCGAGAACGACTACAACCTAAATATACCACGTTATGTAGACACTTTTGAAGAGGAAGCACCAGTAGACATAACCGCTACACAAGCCAAACTAACTACTTTAAAAACAGATTTGGCAGCAGTGGAAAACCAAATGCAAGCGTACTTAACGGAACTGGGACTGTGATGGAGAAAGTGAAAGTGAAATCGAATAAAATCTAATTTTTTATAGCATACTAAATTCATTTTTTTAATAATATGAGAAAAAAGCAAAAAAATAAAATAGAGGTACAAGGCACAACTATTAGTATTCTAACAGCTAATGAAGCTGATTTTATTTCATTAACTGATATGGTTAAAAACTTCGATGGTGGAAGCTCTTTAATTGAGAATTGGATAAAAAACAAGGATACAATATTGTTTTTAGGGGTTTGGGAGCAAATCAACAATCCAACTTTTAATTCCCCCGAATTCGAGGGAATTAAAAAATAGTTTAAAAAACTTAATACGCTCAAAAATTTAAGGTTAAATGGAAGGAATTAAACATATAAATAAAGGTCTACCTACCGAAACAAAGGTGAATAAAGGATATAAGCAGACGAAGATTGGGATAATTCCAGAGGATTGGGAATTAATCCAACTTGAACATTTGTTTGAATTTAAAAATGGAGTAAATGCTGATAAAGGTTCATATGGAAAGGGAATTAAATTCATCAATGTGATGGAGGTAATTAACAACAACAAATTAACACACGACCTAATTAAAGGCAGTATCACACTTGATGAAAAACAAATTAAACCAAATTTAATAGAATATGGAGATGTGCTTTTTAATAGAACTTCTGAAACAACTATTGAAATAGGTTTAACATCTGTCTATTTAGACACTGAAAAAGTAATCTTTGGGGGGTTTGTAATAAGAGGAAGAAGTAAAAATTCAAAATTATTTAATCAATTTAAAAAGGATTGTTTTAGATCATCAATTTTAAGGAAACAAATTATTGTTCGAGGTCAAGGAGTTGTTAGGTCTAATATTGGTCAGAAAGATTTAAGTACAGTTCTTTTCCCTCTCCCACCCCTTCCTGAGCAAGAAAAAATAGCGGCTATTTTAAGCTCTTGGGATGAAGGCATACAGCAATTAGAAAGCACCATAAAAACGTTAAAAAAGCGGAATAAAGGGTTAGCGCAGCAGTTGTTGACTGGAAAATTGCGGCTGAAGAAATTTACAGATAAGTGGGAGAAAATAAAATTAGGAAAACTATTAATAGAAAGTAGGATACCTTCAAAGAACCCAAACCCTGCAAAAAGAATTAGTGTTAAGTTAAATTTGAAGGGAGTAAAAAAAAGATTAGAACGAGGTACGGAAGCTTTATATTCAACAGCATACTTCACTCGAAATGCAGGGCAATTTATTTACGGAAAGCAAAATTTGCATAAAGGTGCACTTGGAGTAATTCCGATAGGTTTAGATGGGTTTGAAAGTACTCAAGATATTCCTACTTTCAATTTTACTGAATTAGTTATTCCCAATTGGTTTATTCATTTTATTGGTCGGGAAAGTTTTTATTCTCAATTAGAGAATATCTCAACTGGAACCGGATCCAAAAGAATACATCCGAAAAATTTATTCAAAATTTCAATTCTGCTACCATCTATAAAAGAACAAGAAGCCATAGCCAACGTATTGGAAACTGCTGATGCAGAATTACAACTCAACCAACAAAAACTAAATACTCTTCAAGAGCAGAAAAAAGGCTTGATGCAGAAATTATTGACTGGGGAAGTGAGGGTTGATTGTTAATGGTAAATTGTTAATTATCAATGGTTAATTTTTTGATTTGTCATGCAGAGGGTAGTCGAAGGAGGCAAATTAAAAAGTCAATTTACATCCATTGATACTTAGAAAAAAATAAATGAAATTATGAAAATATTAGGTATTCAATTAAAATCAACAGAAGCCATTTTGGTTGTTTTAGAAAAAGACAGTGAAGGGAACATTATTCAACTATCATCTTCAACCAAATTTAAGTTTGATGATCCGAATGACCATGTTCAAGTGCGACAATTTAGAGATCAAGTAAATACTGCCTTCGACTCTATCGCACCAGACCAAATTGGCATTTTAGCCAGAAACTATAAAGCAAAAGGAATGCAAGCACCTTCTCCAATGTCCTTTAAATTAGAAGGGATTATACAGTTAAATGAAAAATATTCCATCAGTTTTGTATGGCCACAATCTATTTCAGCATATTTTAAAAAGAATCCTTTAACACAATCAGCTAATAAAAAGTTAGAAGAAGCAGCTTTTAACGTAGCATATTATTTAATGGTGAAGTGATGGAAAAAATGAAAAACAACAACTTCCCATTCATAAAAGGTGATAAAATCTACATCACATTCAACTATTCTTTTGATTCTGGTTTGGGAGAAGAAGGTGGCGAACGATATGTAAATAAAGTTAATGTAGACATTATTGCGTCTAATGATGATGAAAAACGGACAGCCAAAATTGGTGAGGTTTATTTTTACATTTTATTATTGGATGAAGCTACTAATAGTGGAGTCCCTTTTATGGAGGTACTGGATAGTTACGACCAATATGTATTTGAGAATGGCACAAAAGTAATTGATATTGAGCGTAAAGAATATCATCCACTTATTTCAGAACATTTTGACGATGAGTCGTTTCAGATGACTTTCTGTTTATTTGGAACGCTTAAAATTCATCCAAAATTTAGAGGATATCATTTGGGAGCTAAGGTGATTAAGAATATTGTACTCCACTACTCTAGCACTTGTCATTTATTTGCACTTAAGCCTTATCCTTTGCAGTTTGAAGCAAGACTTGAAACAAAACCGGTAGACGCTAGTGAATACGCATTGTTTGATAAAAATGAAGAAAAGGCATTTCAAAGATTAATCAACTATTATAAAAAGATTGGTTTTACGGCAATAGCAGGAATAGATGATTTGCTATTCATTAACACCAACCTTAAAAACGAAGCTCTCGACTGTATTGATTTAGATGAATATCCTGATATAGTCATGTAAAAATCGCTAAGCAACGCTAAGCACTAATTAAGCAACGCTAATGAAAATTTATAACTAACTAATTTTTATTAACTTAAAAACATTAAGCAACACTACCACTAAAATAAGCAACGCTGGGATGTTGCTAAGCAACGGTAAGAAATGGGGAGGTTCTTTAAGAACAAAGAATAATTAAAGCAAGGTTTAATAAACAATAAAATAACATGAGTACACTTTTTATATCATCTATAAATCCAATCATCACTGTAGACTATTTACGTTCTAAGGAAGAGAGTCAATATTTTGAACGAAAAGGTTTAGGAGAAAAAGACACAAAGCCTACAAAAATTGCTGAAGAGTTAATTGGAATGCTAAATGCTGACGGAGGTGTTTTGGCCTTTGGTATTTCAGACACCGGCGATTTTCAAGATTTAAATACCCTGAATGAAGTAGAATTAAATAAATACAGGAGTATTTGTTTTGATTTTATACACCCTTCATGCAATATAGAACTTGAGGAGGTAAGTATTAATGGTAAATTATTGTTTTTATATCATGTAGAACAGGATCATGAACGGCTTTATTCCCGAAAAGATAATGAGCAAGTATATCTAAGAGTGTTGGATACAAATCGCAAATTAGATCGGGACGGTGTTGCAAAATTAGAATATGATAAAACCATACGAAAATTTGAAGAAGAGTATGCTCCTGACTTTGAGATTGAGGACTTGGATATGGATTTATTGGATACGTATAAAGCCAAACTTAACTATGATGGTAATGCGCTAGACTTATTGTGTAAACGATACTTAGCAAAAAAAGAGAATGAGCAATATTTGTTTAAAAAATCAGCTATCCTCCTATTTTCAAATGACCCAGAAAAATATATCCCGTCAGCATCACTAAGATACATCAGATATGAGGGAATAGAAGCTAAATCAGGAACTGAATTTAATGTTATAAAGGATGTGCGTTTTGAAAATAACATTTCTAGACTTCTAGAACAGATTAAGCTATTTTTGAATGCTACTTTTCGAGATTATTACTTTTTTAATATGGTGAAAGGCAAATTTAAGAAAGTACCTGAATATCCTGAAGATGCTTGGTTTGAAGGATTAGTTAATGCCCTATGCCATCGCTCTTATAATGTACAAGGCAGTTCGGTTTATATTAAGCATTTTGATAATTATTTAGAAATTTCAAACAGTGGCCCATTGCCTGCTCAAGTGACGATAAATAATATAAAAACAGAACGATTTGCAAGAAACCCAAGAATTGCAAGAGTATTAGAAGACATGGGATATGTAAGACAATTGAACGAAGGAGTTTCAAGGATTTACGCCTCCATGGAAAAGTCGATGTTGTCAGTTCCCGAATACAAAGAAACGAATGGAATTGTTTATTTAATTCTGAGAAATAAAATCAGCGATCATTCAAAAACTATTCATGACAAAGTAGTTAAAAAGATCGAAACAGAATGGGAAAGCTTTAACACGACACAACAAAAAATACTAGGTTATTTAATTGCACAAAATGGAGCTACTAAGGAAACGTTGGCAGCATACTGTGACACTCATAAAAATACAATCTCAAGAAACTTAAATATACTACTTCAAGAAAACATAGTAGAAAGGTTAAGCGAGAAACAAAGAGATTCGGATGCGTTATATTCACTTAAAAAACCATAAAACCCGCTAAGCAACACTAAGCACTAATTAAGCAACGCTAATAAATATTTATAACTAACTAATATTGATTAACTTAAAAACACTAAGCAATACTACCGCTAAAATAAGCAACACTGGGATGTTGCTAAGCAACGGTAAGAAATGGGGAGAAGGAGAAGAAAAATAGTAAAAGAAAGAACGCTGATTACTGGGTTCAGCGTTCGAGACCTTTGTAGATTCCCTACCTATGGTAAAGAGCAATTCAAAAGTATGCAATTATTAATAAATCAAAATAGACAAACTATATAAAAAAAGGTAAGCAGATAAAAATGTACAAGAATTTGGATAAATGTACAAGAATTACATTTTGAAGTAAATTCATTTTCTAAAAAAACAAGAGCAGACTTCTATTAATCAGTAGAATAAAAACTAAAAGCATGAAAGATTAAATGTATACAGAATGTATATAAAAATGGAAAAATGTACAAAAAGTATATATTTTAAAAAAACATGAAAACTTAAAATAACGGAAAAAGCAAGAATTATAAAATGTACAAGAATTTGGATAAATGTATAAAAAGTATAAATTTTTGAAAAACAAAAAGCGAAACCAATGATTCCGCTTTCTGCCGATCGGGGACACCCCAGTCCAAATATTTTTACATATACTAAATTACACATTTTATACATATCATATTATTTATGAACAACACAAAAGGAAAATATTTAACGGTTTAATAAAATAAAAAATGAATACACCCTCATTTAAAGAAGATCAAATTTCGCAATTGCCAGCCTTGCTTCTACTCATGAAAATGGGTTGGAAATACCTATCTCCTGAACAAGCATTAGAAGCCAGAGGTGGCAGAACAGCTAATGTACTTCTGGAAGATATTTTAAGATCGCAATTAGAGAAAATAAACAGCATTGAATACAAAGGCAAGGAATTTTCGTTCTCCGAAAATAATATGAGCAATGCCATATTATCTCTGCGAGATTTGCCCATTCAAGATGGATTTATGGCAGCCAATAAAGCGCTTTATGAATTAATCACTCTGGGTAGAAGTTTTGAGCAAAATGTATTAGGCGATAAAAAGAGTTTCACATTTAACTTTATTGATTGGAAAAATCCGAGTAATAATATTTTTCATGTAACTGAAGAATTTAGTGTTGCTAGAACCAATAGCCATGACAATTACCGCCCTGATATTGTTTTGTTTATTAATGGAATTCCTTTGGTAGTTATGGAGTGCAAAAGCCCTAGAATTAAAGATCCAATAAATAGGGCTATTGAGCAACATTTAAGAAACCAACAAGAAGATGGTATTCGTACACTCTACCAATACAGCAGTTTAATAATGGGTTTAGCCACCAACGATGCAAAGTATGGTACTACTGCTACACCAAAAGAATTCTGGAGTTTTTGGAAAGAATTATTTAAAACCAAAGCAGCTGAAACAGCATGGTTAGAAGAATTAAATAATTTAAAAAACACTTCATTACCTGATAATGAAAGAACTGCTCTCTTTGAACAGCGGTATAAAAATGTGTGGAGTTACTTTAAAAACTTAGAGCAAGAAGTACAGCAAATTACTGAGCAAGATAAATTGCTATTTAACCTTTGCGAACCCAATCGATTACTAGATTTATTTTTAAACTTTGTGCTTTATGATGAGGGAGTAAAAAAAATTACTCGATATCAGCAATTTTTTGCTGTTAGAAATACCTTAAATAAGGTTGCGAAGACAGATGCGAATGGCAAACGAAAAGGTGGTGTGATATGGCACACACAAGGAAGTGGAAAATCATTGACAATGGTTATGCTAGCCCAATTAATTGCAACCCATCCAGACATCAAGAATCCAAAAATTGTGTTGGTAACAGATCGGATTGATTTAGATAATCAAATTACAGAAACATTCCAAAAATGTCATATTGAAGTACAAAATGCTGAAAAAGGTGCATCTACAGAGATTGTAAAACAACTGAATGGAGAAAAATTAACAGTAAAAGAATTGGAAAAATTGAAAGACGACAAATCGTTGCTTTCACTATTATCCAATAACAATGAAGCTGTAATTACCACCATCATACATAAGTTTGAAGCAGCGGTAAATAAAGTCAAAAAAGGATTTGATTCTCCTAATATTTTCATTTTGGTAGATGAAGGACACCGCAGTCAATACGGTTCTTTTAATATAAAAATGCAGAAAGCTTTCCCCAACGGCTGCTTTATCGCATTTACAGGAACACCCTTGATGAAAAAAGAGAAAAGCACTGCCAATCGTTTTGGAGGATTGATTGATGTGTATTCAATTACTGATGCGGTAGAAGATGGAGCCGTAGTTCCGCTGCTATATGAAGGTCGACATAATTTAATAGAAGTAAACGAAAAGCCGCTAGATAATTATTTCGAAAAAATATCAGAACCCCTTACACCTTATGGAAAGGCATCGTTAAAACGAAAATTTAGTTCTACAAGTCAGTTAAATAAAGCAGATCAAGTTATATATGCGAGAGCATGGGATATCTCCGAACATTTTGAACAGAATGTACAAGGATTACTTTTTGGTACATTAAAAGCTAAAGCGCAATTGGTAGCACCCAACAAAACAACGGCTATTCGATACCGTCAATACATTAAAGAAATTGGCAAAGTAGATTGTGAAGTATTGATGTCTGCTCCTGATATTAGAGAAAACCACGAAGACGCATTTGAAGAAAGTGAAGATGTGATCCTAAAGTTTTGGAAAAGTATGTTAGATAAATACGGAACTTCAGAAAAGTATGAAAAGTCGCTAATTAATGGATTCAAAAAACAAGATTTTCCTGAAATTATAATTGTTATTGATAAGCTATTAACAGGTTTTGATGCACCTAATAATTATGTGCTTTATTTAACACGCCCTTTAAAAGAACACACTTTATTACAAGCAATTGCAAGAGTAAATCGATTAGCTCCCGGCAAGGAATATGGATTAATTATTGATTATTACGGAAATCTTGAAAACTTAGATGCAGCGTTAAAAACCTATTCAGGGGCAGATGAATACGATGAAAATGATTTGGCAGGTACATTGACCAACATTGGAGAGGAAATAAAAAAGCTTCCACAAGTCCACTCAGAAGTATGGGACATTTTTAAAACGATAAAGAACAAATATGATATCGCTGCATACGAAGAGTTACTGAATGATGAATCAGTTCGACACAGCTTTTATGAAAAGGTTTCAGCATTTGCACGATTGCTTAAACTAGCCTTATCGAGCATTGAATTTATTACAAATTCCCCTGAAAAGTTAGTCGCAAAGTATAAAAAAGATGCGAAATTCTTTTTAGAGTTAAGAGTTTCTGTAAAACGAAGGTATTTTGATGATTTAGAATATAAAGAATTTGAACCACAAGTGCAAAAACTAATTGACAAACATATTACTACAGAAGGTGATGTGCTTAAAATTACAGATTTGGTAAACATATTTGATAAAGAAAAACGAGAACTCGAAGTAGAAAAATTGACAAGTAAAGCTGCCAAGGCTGACCACATTACCAGCAGAACAATAAAAGCGATAAATGTAAAAATGGATGAAGATCCTGTTTTTTACAGAAAGCTTTCTAGATTAATACGAGACGCAATAGATGATTATCACCAACATCGTATTTCTGAAGTAGAGTATCTCAATAGAGCAAAAGCAGGTGAAGATCAATTCCTAAATGGAAGCCAAGAAGATGTTCCAAAAAATTTGGAAGGAAATGAAACAGGAATCGCAATTTATAATTTAACCAATGAAATTTTTAAATTACATACTCAGCCCATAGAAGGAATTGAAAATAGTAATTCATTTATCGCTGAAGGTATTGATTCTGTAATTAAATCAATTGTTTTTGAAAATGGTCAACCAATAATAGATTGGAATATTAAATCTGATATTGAGGGAGCTATAAGAATCGAGATAGATGAATATTTCTATGATTTAAAATCTCAAAGAGGTATTGATTTACCCTTAGAGTTGGTAGATTCATTAGTAGATGAAGTATTAAAGGTGGCAAAATTGAAATATGTCTAATAAAACACTCATAAAAAACTTTATATTTGGCTCTAAAACAATAGAGTATGAATTAGACTTTCAAGATCGAAAGACTCTTGGAATTCGTGTATACCCGAGCTGCAAAGTAAAAGTGATTGCCCCTTTAGAAACATCTCATGAAGCATTAAAAGAAAAGTTAAGAAAGAAAGCACCTTGGATTTTAAAACAACAGAATGAGTTTCTTTCTTTTTATCCCTTAACACCGCCTCGAAAATTTGTAAATGGAGAAACCCATTTATATTTAGGCAGACAGTATAAACTGAAAATAAAAGAAGATAAAGTAAATGAAGTTACATTAGTTAAAGGAAAGTTAACCATTACGGTAAATAAACAAATAACTCCATCTACCCTTCTTGAAAATTGGTACAGAGAAAAGGCAAAAAGTCATTTTAGAACTATCTTAGATCAAACATTTCTCTTATTTGCAAAGTATAAAGTACAAGCACCTGAATTACAAATTAGAACTATGCCTACTCGCTGGGGGAGCTGCACTAGCTTAGGTAAAATAATTTTAAATCCTGAACTAGTAAAAGCGCCAAAAGGTTGTATTGAATATGTTATCATTCATGAACTTTGTCATTTAGTTCACCACAATCACACGGCTGATTTTTATCGATTACAAGAAAGTATTATGCCTGACTGGAAAAAATGGAAAGAACGTCTAGAAATGTTATTAACTTAAGTTATTTGAAATTTTGTTTTATTGTTTATGAATAAATTCAACACATAAAACAAAAGAAGTGGCAGGTTTGCCTCAAGAAAAGCTTTAAAAAAGTAAATTGAGTGAAATGAATTCACTCTTCAGGGTGCTTTCATTTTGTATCGAAATGCACTTTTTGTCTTTTTTGTTTTCAAGTAAGTTTGAAGTAAATTGCTGGATTCGGGTGGTAGGGTTGACCTCCGCTGCGCTATGGTCATCCTTAATGGGGTTTGCCTCAAGAAAAGCTTTAAAAAAGTACATTGAGTGAAATGAATTCACCCTTCAGGGTGCTTTCATTTTGTATCGAAATGCACAGATTTTTGTCTTTTTTGTTTTTCGTTCAATTATTGTGCAAGCACAAATTGCGAAAAACAAAAAAGCCTTCAATTTTACAATTGAAGGCTTTTCTTGGTCGGGGTGGCAGGATTCGAACCTGCGACCTTCCAGTTTTAAAACTGGACGCGATGACCAGACTATAGCTCCAACCATCTGCCGATACCTATTTTCTTAATCTTGCTTTCTAATTTCCTCGCTTCACTTCTGTCAGTAACCTCAATTAATTTTAACAATTTCCATGGCACTCCATATTTTGTAGATTTAGATAATCCAGAATTGTGTCTGTTTAATCGATCTTGGATATTTTGCGTTTCACCACAATAATATTTTTCAGAAGTTTGACTCTGTAAGATGTAAACGTAGTGAGGCATTTGAAGTTATTTTTAATAAAAAAAATCTCTAACCTTTCGATTAGAGACTTTTGGTCGGGGTGGCAGGATTCGAACCTGCGACCTTCCAGTTTTAAAACTGGACGCGATGACCAGACTATAGCTCCAACCATCTGCCGATACCTATTTTCTTAATCTTGCTTTCTAATTTCCTCGCTTCACTTCTGTCAGTAACCTCAATTAATTTTAACAATTTCCATGGCACTCCATATTTTGTAGATTTGGATAATCCAGAATTGTGTCTGTTTAATCGATCTTGGATATTTTGCGTTTCACCACAATAATATTTTTCAGAAGTTTGACTCTGTAAAATGTAAACGTAGTGAGGCATTTGAAGTTATTTTTAATAAAAAAAATCTCTAACCTTTCGATTAGAGACTTTTGGTCGGGGTGGCAGGATTCGAACCTGCGACCTTCCAGTTTTAAAACTGGACGCGATGACCAGACTATAGCTCCAACCATCTGCCGATACCTATTTTCTTAATCTTGCTTTCTAATTTCCTCGCTTCACTTCTGTCAGTAACCTCAATTAATTTTAACAATTTCCATGGCACTCCATATTTTGTAGATTTGGATAATCCAGAATTGTGTCTGTTTAATCGATCTTGGATATTTTGCGTTTCACCACAATAATATTTTTCAGAAGTTTGACTCTGTAAAATGTAAACGTAGTGAGGCATTTGAAGTTATTTTTAATAAAAAAAATCTCTAACCTTTCGATTAGAGACTTTTGGTCGGGGTGGCAGGATTCGAACCTGCGACCTTCCAGTTTTAAAACTGGACGCGATGACCAGACTATAGCTCCAACCATCTGCCGATACCTATTTTCTTAATCTTGCTTTCTAATTTCCTCGCTTCACTTCTGTCAGTAACCTCAATTAATTTTAACAATTTCCATGGCACTCCATATTTTGTAGATTTGGATAATCCAGAATTGTGTCTGTTTAATCGATCTTGGATATTTTGCGTTTCACCACAATAATATTTTTCAGAAGTTTGACTCTGTAAAATGTAAACGTAGTGAGGCATTTGAAGTTATTTTTAATAAAAAAAATCTCTAACCTTTCGATTAGAGACTTTTGGTCGGGGTGGCAGGATTCGAACCTGCGACCTTCCAGTTTTAAAACTGGACGCGATGACCAGACTATAGCTCCAACCATCTGCCGATACCTATTTTCTTAATCTTGCTTTCTAATTTCCTCGCTTCACTTCTGTCAGTAACCTCAATTAATTTTAACAATTTCCATGGCACTCCATATTTTGTAGATTTGGATAATCCAGAATTGTGTCTGTTTAATCGATCTTGGATATTTTGCGTTTCACCACAATAATATTTTTCAGAAGTTTGACTCTGTAAAATGTAAACGTAGTGAGGCATTTGAAGTTATTTTTAATAAAAAAAATCTCTAACCTTTCGATTAGAGACTTTTGGTCGGGGTGGCAGGATTCGAACCTGCGACCTTCCAGTTTTAAAACTGGACGCGATGACCAGACTATAGCTCCAACCATCTGCCGATACCTATTTTCTTAATCTTGCTTTCTAATTTCCTCGCTTCACTTCTGTCAGTAACCTCAATTAATTTTAACAATTTCCATGGCACTCCATATTTTGTAGATTTGGATAATCCAGAATTGTGTCTGTTTAATCGATCTTGGATATTTTGCGTTTCACCACAATAATATTTTTCAGAAGTTTGACTCTGTAAAATGTAAACGTAGTGAGGCATTTGAAGTTATTTTTAATAAAAAAAATCTCTAACCTTTCGATTAGAGACTTTTGGTCGGGGTGGCAGGATTCGAACCTGCGACCTTCCAGTTTTAAAACTGGACGCGATGACCAGACTATAGCTCCAACCATCTGCCGATACCTATTTTCTTAATCTTGCTTTCTAATTTCCTCGCTTCACTTCTGTCAGTAACCTCAATTAATTTTAACAATTTCCATGGCACTCCATATTTTGTAGATTTGGATAATCCAGAATTGTGTCTGTTTAATCGATCTTGGATATTTTGCGTTTCACCACAATAATATTTTTCAGAAGTTTGACTCTGTAAAATGTAAACGTAGTGAGGCATTTGAAGTTATTTTTAATAAAAAAAATCTCTAACCTTTCGATTAGAGACTTTTGGTCGGGGTGGCAGGATTCGAACCTGCGACCTTCCAGTTTTAAAACTGGACGCGATGACCAGACTATAGCTCCAACCATCTGCCGATACCTATTTTCTTAATCTTGCTTTCTAATTTCCTCGCTTCACTTCTGTCAGTAACCTCAATTAATTTTAACAATTTCCATGGCACTCCATATTTTGTAGATTTGGATAATCCAGAATTGTGTCTGTTTAATCGATCTTGGATATTTTGCGTTTCACCACAATAATATTTTTCAGAAGTTTGACTCTGTAAAATGTAAACGTAGTGAGGCATTTGAAGTTATTTTTAATAAAAAAAATCTCTAACCTTTCGATTAGAGACTTTTGGTCGGGGTGGCAGGATTCGAACCTGCGACCTTCCAGTTTTAAAACTGGACGCGATGACCAGACTATAGCTCCAACCATCTGCCGATACCTATTTTCTTAATCTTGCTTTCTAATTTCCTCGCTTCACTTCTGTCAGTAACCTCAATTAATTTTAACAATTTCCATGGCACTCCATATTTTGTAGATTTGGATAATCCAGAATTGTGTCTGTTTAATCGATCTTGGATATTTTGCGTTTCACCACAATAATATTTTTCAGAAGTTTGACTCTGTAAAATGTAAACGTAGTGAGGCATTTGAAGTTATTTTTAATAAAAAAAATCTCTAACCTTTCGATTAGAGACTTTTGGTCGGGGTGGCAGGATTCGAACCTGCGACCTTCCAGTTTTAAAACTGGACGCGATGACCAGACTATAGCTCCAACCATCTGCCGATACCTATTTTCTTAATCTTGCTTTCTAATTTCCTCGCTTCACTTCTGTCAGTAACCTCAATTAATTTTAACAATTTCCATGGCACTCCATATTTTGTAGATTTGGATAATCCAGAATTGTGTCTGTTTAATCGATCTTGGATATTTTGCGTTTCACCACAATAATATTTTTCAGAAGTTTGACTCTGTAAAATGTAAACGTAGTGAGGCATTTGAAGTTATTTTTAATAAAAAAAATCTCTAACCTTTCGATTAGAGACTTTTGGTCGGGGTGGCAGGATTCGAACCTGCGACCTCCTGCTCCCAAAGCAGGCGCGATGACCGGACTACGCTACACCCCGATTTAATTTTAAAACAGTTTTCTCTGTTTGTAATTTTTTCAAGCGGTAGTAACGAACCCTGCGACCTTCCAGTCTTAAACTGGACGCGATGACCGGACTACGCTACACCCCGATTTAATTTTAAAACAGTTTTCTCTGTTTGTAATTTTTTCAGGCGGTAGTAACGAACCCTTCGACCTTCCAGTCTTAAACTGGACGCGATGACCGGACTACGCTACACCCCGATTTAATTTTAAAACAGTTTTCTCTGTTTGTCAGTATCTTTGCGGAGGAAGGGGGATTCGAACCCCCGGAACCCTTGCGAGTTCGGCAGTTTAGCAAACTACTGGTTTCAGCCACTCACCCATTCCTCCTGAAAATCAACTTAATGATATTTCAAATATTTTAATTTTCAGCTCGCTTGCTGAATGTATTTTCTCAAACGGAGAGCAAAAGTAACAATCTATTTTAAATGAGAAAATAATATTTTGGTTTATTTTTTAAATATTTACTGACGATATAAAAATCAGATAATTAACTTTAAAATTATTTACTTTTACTTCTCATTGATAAAATTAATTTGATTCTAGCTCATCCTTATTTATTTTATTTCCCTTTCAAAAAACTTAAACCAATCAAAATAAAATTCCTATTTTATCGTCAATAAACTGACGATAAAATGAGCAAAACTATAAATGAGAAATTAGCCATCCTTTCCGATGCCGCAAAATATGATGTAAGTTGTTCAAGCAGCGGTGTTAAAAAAAAGAACACTGCAAAAGGTTTGGGAAACTCTTCAGGAATGGGCATTTGTCATACCTATACCGCAGATGGTAGATGTGTGTCTTTACTAAAAATTCTATTGACTAATTATTGCATTTTCGATTGCGCTTATTGTGTTTCAAGAAAATCTAATGATGTGGAGCGAACTGCTTTTACGGTGCAAGAAGTGGTTGACTTAACGATTAATTTTTATCGAAGAAATTATATTGAAGGTTTATTTTTGAGTTCAGGTATTTTTAAAAATGCTGATTACACCATGGAAAGGTTGTGTAGGATTGCTAAAAAACTGAGAACAGAAGAAAATTTTCATGGTTACATTCACCTTAAAGCGATTCCGGGTGCTAGTCCTGAAATTTTGCATGAAGCAGGCTTGTATGCTGATAGACTAAGTGTGAATTTAGAAATACCTTCTGAAATTAGTTTAAAACGAATTGCTCCTGAAAAAAACTATGCAGATGCTTATAGTCCAATGAATTATTTGAAAGATAAAATAGTGGAATATAAATCTGATAAAGTAAAACATAGCCCACAGTTTGCAGCAGCAGGTCAAAGTACTCAATTAGTAATTGGTGCATCTCCTGAAACCGATCATCAAATATTACAGCTGAGTTCTTCTTTGTATAAGAATCAAAAATTGAAACGTGTTTATTTTTCAGCTTACATTCCTATCAGTGATGATAGCAGACTGCCATCTCTTTTAAGTCCGCCCACAGCAAGAGAACATCGACTCTACCAAGCAGATTGGTTGATGCGATTTTATAAATTTGATGCAAAAGAAATTTTAAATGATGCCAACCCACATTTAGACTTACAAGTTGACCCTAAGCTCGCTTGGGCACTTAGAAATCCTCATTTTTTTCCTATAAATATTCAAAAAGCAAGTTTGTATGAATTGATTCGAGTGCCAGGATTAGGAGTAAAAACCGCCCATTTAATTGTTAATGCCAGACGCTTTGGAAGATTAAGAGTAGAGCAAATTCAAAAAATGGGTTTAGCTTGGAATAGAGCTAAGTATTTTTTAAATGGGTTTTTAGACAATCATCATTTTTTAGATTGGACGCCACAAAAATTAAAACAACATATTTTATTGGAAACAAATCCTAAAGCATTACAATTAAATTTATTCGAATGAATACTTTAATCTATACTTATGATGGCACATTCAATGGTTTATTGAGTGCCATTTTTGAAGCGTATGAGCGCAAAGAATCACCTGAAAATATTGCAGAAGAGTTTCAAAAAAATCTTCTTTTTCAATCAAGCAGATACATTACTACCGATGAAAATAAAGCTTTGCGAGTGGAAAAGAAACTAAAATCCATGTCAAAAAAAACATACCAAAGAATTTTAAAAGCTTTTTATAGTGAACAGGCGGATAGAGAATTTCTAATCTATAATATCGTGAAATTATTGCTCATTCAGCCCAATGAAGCAGAAAATAATTATGGAAATCAATGGGTTTTAAAATTAAAACAGATTGAAAAGTCTTTTAATCGAGAAATTCATAGAATGCATGCGTTTGTCAGATTTCAATTGGCGAAGGATAATATTTGGTACGCCTTTATTGAACCCGATTTTAATGTATTGCCATTTAGCGTGAGCCATTTTAAAGAAAGGTATGCCGATCAAAAATGGATCATCTTTGATTTAAAAAGAGAATTTGGTATTTACTATGATTTGGAAACATTGTCCGAAGTTCAAATTGATTTTATGCACAAAGTAGCTGATGGAAAATTACCCACCGATGCCATGGATGATTTCGAAGCTAAGTTTCAACAATTATGGAAGGAATATTTTCAATCTATCAATATTAAGGAAAGAAACAATCCAAAGCTACATTTAAGACACGTTCCTAAGCGTTATTGGGCATTACTGACAGAAAAGCAATGATCTTTTCTATTGCCCTCATTTCAATCATTATCTATCATTTAAGTTGAAAAATGTAAATATTTCCCTTACAATATGATGTATAATTCATAAGTTGAACTATATTTGTAGGAAACAAACATCCATTTTATTCAATGAAAAAATACCTTTATTGGTTTATGTTTATTCTGCTAATATCTTCTTGTGGAGATAATCAAAAGAAGAATAAAGAAGGTATTAAAGATGATAAAGTTATCTTAAACATTAGAGAAACTGCGGATGGTCAATCTCTCAATCCATTAAATTATTCTGCTGAATTATCAGGCATTGTCACTTCTTTTTTATTTCAAACATTAACGGCTGTTGATTATAAAACGATGAAAGTAGCACCCATACTAGTGGTAAATTTACCTATAAAGGATACACTTACGAATGGTAAAATAAAATACACTTACACCTTAAGAAATGAAGCTCAATGGGATAATGGAACTTCAATTATAGCCAAAGATGTGGAATTTTCTATCAAAATTTTAAAAATTCCCAATCCTGAAAATTCAATTAATCCCTATGAAAATATAATCGACTTTCAATATGACTCCACCAACAATAAAAAATTCTCTATCGTAATTGAAAATGATTTTTTTGAATCTTTATTTCAAACTGGTGATATTTATATTTTACCACAATACAATTACGATAGCGCTCAATTTCTTGATGCTTATTCCATCCCACAAATAGATTCATTGAAAGACGACCTTTTAAAAAAGAATGAATTTATTGATTTTTTGCAAGCCTTGAATAATATTCAATATAATATTAATCCTAAATATATTGTTGGTTCAGGACCTTATCAACTTAAGAAATGGAAAATTGGACAAAAAATTGAGTTAGAATTAAAACACAATTGGTATGGCAATAATTTGAAAATCAATTTAGTAGAATTTAAGAATACTATTGACCAAATCAATTATTATATCATTCCTGATGAAACAGCGGCAATAACAGCTTTAAAAAATGGTGAAATTGATTTGATTCGTTCTATTTCACCTAAAATTTTTGATGAATTAAAAGGAAATGAATCGGTTAAAAATAAATTTAGTTTTTCAAATCCACCTATATTGGCCTATTACAGCATAGGTTTGAATTTTAAGAATCCAATATTATCAATCAAAAATAACCGCAAAGCCTTATCTTATCTAATTGACTATGAAAATATTATTAAAATAATTACCTATGGTTATGCCGATCGAATTCAGAGTCCAATACCAAAGAGTTTTGACGAAATTTATAATTCTCATTTACAAGCTTATCAATTTAGTTTAGATGCTGCTCAAAAAACTTTAAAAAATGAAGGGTGGGCAGACACAGACAATGACGGTATTTTGGATAAAATTATGGATGGCAAGAAAGTAAATTTTGAATTAAATTATTTGGTCAATACCTCCAATACAAATGGTAAAATGATTGGATTGATGCTGTTAGAAAATGCAAAAAAAATAGGTATCAAAATTAATATTCAAGAATTGGAATGGTCTATCTTTTTAAAAAATGGCAAACAATCTAATTTTGATCTTATTTACAGTGGTAAATCGCTTTCCCCTAACCTACCCAATCATAAACCATTATTTCATACTCAATCCATTAGCGAGGGCAGCAATCAAACTTCCTATTCAAATAAGGTGCTAGATTCAATTATAGATTCAATAAATGATAGCCAAAATGAAAAGGATTTAATTCGATTGTATCATCGATTTCAAGAAATTATAGTAGAAGATATTCCATATATATTTCTATATTCACCGCAAGAAAGAATGTTGATTTCAAATAAATTTACCAATTATAATTTATCTGCTTTACGGCCTGGTTTTTATGCGCCAGGTTTTAAACTAAAAACGGATGACTAACTACTTTTTAAAAAGAATACTTTGGTTTATACCTACCTTAATTGGTATTTCTATTGTTATTTTTTTAATCAGTGTCAAGGCTCCGGGAAATCCTATTGATCAAATAATTTCCAATCAAATAAATAATTCAAAATCAGTCATTTCAAAAGAACTAATTGATGCAAAGGTTAAAGCACTTAGCACTCAATTTAATATGTATAAGGCGGTCTTTTATTTTTCTATAACTAACCAAACTCAAAGTGATACACTCTATAAAATAGCAAATAAAAGTTGGCGAAATAATTTATCCGATTTAGCTTTTCAATGTGGTGATTGGAAATCGGTCAACACCTATTTTGAAGTATTAAAATCTTTAGAAATTTCGGCATATGCATCCAAAGAAAGGGATGTAACCCAATTAATTTATTCCTTAAAGCAACAAAATAAGCTAGCCGAAATTAAGAGAGAAATTGAATTATTTCAATTGAATCATCAAGATACAACACTATTAAAAGAATTGAATGAATCTATCATAAATTTAGATCAAACTAGCAATCAAATGAATAGATATATTCCAAAATTTATCTTTTATGGATTTAATAATCAATATCATATTTGGGCGAGCAGTTTTATAAAAGGAAATTTTGGAATTTCGTACGTTGATCGGCAATCGGTAGCTACCAAAATATTTGAAGCACTTAAATGGACTTTAGTTATCAGCTTGATCTCTATTATTATTTCTTATCTAATTTCCATTCCATTAGGAATTTATTTAGCAAAAATAGATGGAAGTCGATGGGATAAACTGATTTCTTCATTCCTATTTAGCATTCATTCTATTCCTTCTTTTTGGTTAGCTAGCTTATTGATTTTATTCTTTGCCAATGCAGAATACTTTAATTGGTTTTCTTCTTTTGGTGTTGGCCAATATGATGCTCATCTAACTATAATTGAAAAGATTACTACATCGATTTCTCATTTTACTTTGCCACTTATTTGTTGGACATACGCATCTGTTGCTTATATCAGTGAACAAACTAAAAGGTCGATGCTCCTATATTTAAAAACTGATTATGTTTTAACAGCAAGAGCTAAAGGTCTTTCGGAAAGAAAAATTTATTGGAAACATGCCTTTAAAAATGCTTCTTTCCCATTAATTACTCAAGTAGCCAATTTATTTCCATCGCTATTAGCAGGTTCATTTGTAATTGAATACATTTTTGCCATACCAGGAATTTGGCAAACTTTTAATCACTTCAATTCAATACAGAGATTATCCTACTTTATTTGGTATTTTGATGCTTTCATCTGTTTTGGTTATGGTTGGTATTTTAATAGCCGATTTACTTTACCATCGATTAGATCCTAGAATAAATCTTAAAAATTCAATGAATTAGTGAGGTTAAAGCAAAACATATCAGAAATTTCAAAATTAACTACTTGGTCGATTATACTATTGATTTGTTTAGCATTATTCGCTCCTTTATTAGCCAACAAAAAGCCATTGATAGCTTCTTATAACGGAAATTTATATTTTCCTGCATTTAGCAACTCTTTGAAGGAGATGGATTACGATTGGAAATTAAATGCACCTGTTCCCTACTCTCCAAATAGCATCGATTTTAACAACTCACAGTCTGTTAGTCCTTTTTCAAATCAAATCATTGAAAAATGGTATCACCGTCATTGGCTAGGAACCGATGAATTGGGCAGAGATGTTTTATCGGGATTAATTTACGGAAGTAGAATAGCTTTAATCATTGGTTTAGGTGCCATGCTGATTGCCTCTCTTATCGGGATAAGTTTAGGTGCTGCAGCAGCTTATTTTGGTGATCATCAATTAAAAACTAATTTCTTAACAATTGCTTTAATCCTTCCTATCGGATTTGTCAGTTGGTTTTATAGTTTTCACCAATTTTCTTTTGAATCTCAAAACCAAACAAGTCTCATTTCAATTGCCTTAAGTCTTTTGTTATTCCTATTAATTTTTGTGCTATTTACATTTTTAGCACAAAAATTGAGTGCATTATTCAAATTAAAAAATGCAATTTCAATCCCTTTAGATTTTATTATAAATAGAACTGTTGAACTTTTCAAATCAGTCCCTACTCTATTTATTATCATCAGTATAGCTGCCATTCTACCGCCTAGTATTTGGAATCTAGTTTGGATTATTGGAATCTTTATATGGCCTAATTTAGCTCGATACTGCAGAGCCGAAGTATTAAAAGTCAAAAACAATCAATTTGTGGAAAGTGCACAAGCATTAGGTTATAGCCATAAAAGAATCATTATTAAGCACATATTGCCATCTGCTTTACAATCTACTATAATTTACATCACTTTCGGAGTTGCTGCTGCTATTTTAGCTGAAGCTACTTTATCGTTTATGGGAATAGGAATAGCTGCCGAAAATGTCAGTTGGGGTTCTATTTTAGCTGAAGCTAGAAAAAGCCCTTCCTCATGGTGGCTAGCAGTTTTTCCTGGATTAGCTATTTTTTGCACCTTGTATTTATTCAATCACTTAGCCAAACAGTTAGAAAAAAATTAATCCTGATCGGGATAGGAAATTCTCACATGATAAATGTTTTTCAATTTTTTCTTAAACATCCTTTTAATGGTCGTGATATCTTTAAAAGTAATGTCTGCATGTACATATTGACCTTCATCTATTTGATATTGAATAATCCCTTCTACTAGCTTATCAATACTTTCCGAGTCATAATGTTGCAAACTTCTTGAAGCCGCCTCTACAGAATCTGCCATCATCAATACAGATGTTTCTTTGCTAAAAGGTATAGGTCCAGGATAAGTAAATTTTGATACATCTATCTCACTATCAGGATTTAATTCTTTGTGTTTGGCTAAAAAATACCTTACGTGAGATGTTCCATGATGTGTTCGAATAAAATCAATTATAATATCAGGAATATTATACTTTTTAGCTATTTCTATCCCTTCTTTAACATGTTTAATAATTATTTGTGCCGATTCCTCAGGACTTAATTCATCGTGTGGATTGATATTGGAGGTTTGATTTTCAATAAAATACAAAGGGGCTTTCATTTTACCAATATCGTGATACAATGCTCCAACTCTCACCAATAAGGCGTTACCTCCTAGTGCTTGAATTGCTTCTTCCGCTAAATTAGCCACTTGCAAAGAATGCTGAAATGTACCTGGAGCTTTCATATTCAATTTTCTCAAAAGCTTATTGTTGGTGTCAGCAATTTCAAGTAAAGTAACTTCTGAAACAAAACCAAATATCTTTTCAAACATATAAATCAGCGGATAAGCGAATAAGGTTAACATAGCACTACCAAAAAACCAAGAAAATGCGGAATAATTAATGTTTTCAATATTGCCTTCTTGAATCAAAGAAATACCAAAATAGCATGCACAATAAACGCTAAAGATAATAGCTGCAGAAATAAATAGTTGGCCTCTATTTTTTAAACTCAATACACTAAAAATAGTAATGATTCCTGTAAGCATTTCTATAAATATAAATTCATAAGCATTGGGCGCCATAAATCCAACTATTAATACCAAAACTAAATGACTAAATATTGCAGTACGCGAATCAAAAAATGTACGCACCACAATGGGCAACATACAAAAAGGAACTAGATAAATGCTAAATATTTCAATACTTAGAGCTGTTTTGGCAGCAAAAACAAATAAAACGATGAGCAGCAATAAAAATGTCAATTTTAGATCGCTCGATATGATTGATTTTCGAAACAAGAATAAATATAATCCCAAGGCAATCATTACCAATGAAACCAATAAAATCTGACCAAATAGAATGGAATAAAATTGATTTCCACCTCCTATTTTATTCTCAAATTCTGTTTTAAGTGATTGCACCATCAAAAGTTTCCTACCGTCTACCAGTTCACCCTTAGAAATAACGCTTTCATTTTTTAGCACCAATCCTTCCGTCAATGAAAGTTCATCTAAACTTTCTTTATACACTTGATTACTAATTGTCTCATCAAAAAATACATTTTGAGCAATTTCCTTTTCAAAAAAGTCTGTTAAAGTATTTCTAATATCAATGTCAGCATCTTTTAAACCTTCAACTATTATCAGATATGCCTGCTTGATGGTTAAAAGTTCACCTAATTCTTTATTTTCAAACTCTTTACCTTTTATCAATTCAATAGAATAATCGCTTGCTTTATTCTCAATAACAGCATTAGTAGCTATTATACCTTTCGCATATACACGCTCTATCAATTGATTAATAGTTTGTGTGGTTTTGGTAAATTCTGTAGATGATAATTCCTTGGCAGATTTCTCACCATAAAGTCGATCAAAATCATCCATTATTTTTTTCTGAACGATTGTTTTTACACTCGTATCTACTCTAAAAAAAAGTTTTTTATTTTCTGCTAAAGTTGCTTTTTCTTCTTCTATTTGTTCGGATGGTTTATAAATAGGAAAATCAAAGGGTGCTATTAAATCCTTATGACTCCAAGGTTTACCTTTCTGAAATTCATATTTAAATTTTGCTTCCTTTGGAAATATAAAGACAAGCAAAGAAATTGCTGCAAGGAAAATAAACAACTTAAACAATCCGTTGTATCGATCTCTAAAAAAACTGATTAATCTTGTCATATAGTTTTCAAAATTACAATTCGATTTGTTAGGATGCAATTAAACTTGAAAAGAGATAGATATAAAAAGACTTCGATAATAGAACATAAATAATTAATTTTGTGATGAATTTTATTAATTAGAACTCACATAAATATAAAGCATGAATAAGGAAGTATATATAGTTTCGGCGGTTAGAACGCCAATAGGAAGTTTTGGAGGAAGTTTATCAACAGTGCCTGCAACAAAATTAGGAGCAGCTGCAATTAAAGGTGCGATTGAAAAAGCAGGAATTAAACCTTCTGAAGTTCAAGAAGTTTTTATGGGGAATGTATTATCTGCAAATTTAGGTCAAGCTCCTGCTAGACAGGCAGCCATACATGCAGGATTAGGAAATAATGTACCTTGTACTACCATTAATAAAGTTTGTGCATCAGGAATGAAAGCCATTATGTTTGGTGCTCAAAGTATCATTGCCGGCGATAATGATGTAGTAGTAGTTGGAGGAATGGAAAATATGTCTTCAGTACCTTATTACTTAGAAGATAATAGATGGGGAGCAAAATTTGGTAACAAAACAGTGATTGATGGTATGTCAAAAGATGGTTTGACTGACGCTTATGACAATCAAGCAATGGGTGTTGCAGCAGAATTATGCGCTACAGATTGCAATGTTACTAGAGAACAACAAGATGATTATGCAATTAGTTCTTATGAAAGATCTAGCAAAAGCTTGGAAGGATGGAAAATTTAAGGAGGAAGTTGTTCCAGTAGAAGTTCCCCAAAGAAAAGGAGATCCTATAATAGTTTCTGAAGATGAGGAATTTAGAAATGTAAAAATGGACAAAATTAAAAGTCTTCGTCCTGCTTTTCAAAAAGATGGAACAGTTACAGCTGCCAATGCTTCTACTTTGAATGATGGAGCTTCTGCTTTAGTTTTGATGAGCAAAGAAAAAATGGATGCGCTAGGTTTGAAACCAATTGCAAAAATTAGAGCCTATGCTGATGCAGCTCAATCTCCTGAGAAATTTACTACTTCTCCCTCTTTGGCTTTACCAAAAGCGTTAGAGAAAGCATCTGTTAAAATTACTGATGTTGATTATTTTGAATTGAATGAAGCTTTTGCAGTAGTTGGGCTTGCTAATAATCAAAAAATGGGATTGAATCCTGAAAAAGTAAACGTGAATGGTGGCGCTGTATCTTTGGGTCATCCCCTTGGTAACTCAGGTTCTAGAATTGTCGTTACTTTAATTAATGTATTAAAGCAAAACAATGGCAAAATTGGTGCTGCCGGTATTTGTAATGGTGGTGGTGGTGCTTCTGCTATTGTAATCGAAAATATTTAATCCTAATTAACCGATTGTATTCTATGCAATCGGTTATTTTTTTTCTTTGATGAAATACGGAATTTGCAATTTAAGTGTGGTACCTTGTAGAGCTGAAGCTTCTGATAAAAGTGAGATTGTTACTCAATTACTTTTTGGTGAGTTGATAAAAGTTTATGAGAAAAAACAATCTTGGTATAGAATCAAAACTTTTTCTGACAAATATGAATGTTTTATAGATGAAAAACAACTTGAATTTATTGAAGAAGAGCTTTTTAATGAGTTAAAAAGCTTAAAACCGCATATTGCAAGTGATTTAGTTCAAATAGTTCAAAGAGAATCAGATGAGCAATATATCGCCATACCAATTGGCAGTCAATTTCATCATTATAAAAAAGGAAAGTTTATAAATGGCTCTCAAAGCTATTTATTTGATGGAAATACGTACAATTCCGCGGTTCCGCTTTCCAAAATGCACTTAAAAGAAAATGCATTTATTTATATCAATTCTCCCTACCTTTGGGGTGGAAGGTCTCCTTTTGGAATTGATTGTTCGGGATTTGTACAGGTAGTTTATAAATTAAATGGTGTTCAATTGCCACGAGATGCCTCAGAACAAGCAAAAATGGGACAAACACTTTCATTTATTGAAGAAGCTGAAGAAGGTGATTTAGCCTTTTTTGATAACGAGGAAGGACAAATTATTCATGTAGGTATTATGTTAGAAAATAATCGCATTATACATGCCTCTGGCAAAGTAAGAATTGATAGAATTGATCATCAAGGAATTTACAATGATGAAACAAAAAAGTATTCTCATCGTTTAAGATTAATAAAATCGATTATATAGCTATGAGTAAGCAAATTCAATATATTTTCATCTTACTATTTGCGGTTTTACTTTTATCTAGCTGTAGTTTGCATCAAAAAAGAACTGCCGAAACAGTAAAACCTACTCGTAAAGAGAATTTTGAACCTTCAGCAAAAAAATCAAACCCTTCCGCAAAAACAAAAATTGAAGAAAGAAAAAACAAGAAAATAAGTACTTCTAATAAGACTACTTTGGTTTTGCAAGATTCCTTAGTTTATTTAAGAAAAAAATACGCTCCATTATTGAATACTCTGCAAGACAGCATTAAAAATCTGAGTTTGTATAAATTGGTAGATGAGTGGATGGGAACACCTTATAAATACGGAGGACAATCATTAAAGGGCACTGATTGTTCAGGTTTTGCAGGTGTTATTTATGATTCTATTTTTAAATTCAATTTGGCAAGAAGAGTTTATGATATTTATGGTGCTACCCCAATTTATCTCAAAAAAGAAGAATTACGTGAAGGTGATTTGGTGTTCTTTGATATAGGAAAAAGAAAACTATCACATATAGGAATCTATTTAACCAATGGAAAGTTTGTGCATGCATCCACCTCTCAAGGTGTGGTTATTAGCGATCTTTCAATGGACTATTATAAAAAATATTTTCGCTGTGGCGGAAGAATAATTAAATCTTAATTTATATTTAAAATGAAAACAAAAAAAATTACACTATCTTTTTTTACTCTTCTGAGTATAATCTTATTATCTGCTTGCGGAGCTAATTCAAAATCTAGCAATTCTGGAAAAGAAGATGCTAATACATCTGAAAAATCAAAAATAGCATCCGAACCAAAAAATGAAGATGGTATGTACGCTGAAATCCTAACCAATAAAGGAACCATAGAAATTAAATTAGAATTTGAAAAAGTTCCTATGACAGTTGGTAATTTTGTTGGTTTGGCAGAAGGCACTATAGCAAAAAATGAGAAAGGCGAAGGTTTTTACAATGGTATTACCTTTCATAGAGTAATTCCAAACTTTATGATTCAAGGTGGAGATCCAACAGGTTCAGGAATGGGTTCTCCAGGTTATTCATTTAGAGATGAAATAGATCCTTCATTAAAACACGATAGAGCAGGAGTTTTAAGCATGGCCAATTCTGGCCCTAACACTAATGGGAGCCAATTTTTTATTACTCATAATGAAACTCCATGGTTAGATGGAAAACATACTGTTTTTGGTTATGTAACCAAAGGACAAGATGTAGTAAATGCGATTCAGCAAGGCGACGTGATTCAAACCATCACTATTAAAAGAGTTGGAAAAGCAGCAAAAGCTTTTGATGGTAAAAAGACTTTTGATGAATTGAAGAACAAATAAGATAAAACAGAATATCAATAAGAAAGCTCGTCTCCAATGATTTGGGGACGGGCATTTTTATTATTTTTTTTAATAAAAAAAATCACTCTCCAACATCCCAATAAAATCGAGCATTCTTTAACATTTAACAAAAAGTTATTAACAAATGTTTGGAAGTAATACTAAATCTTTCTTAAATTGCATTAGTTTATTCTCTAAGATTAATATTTAAATACTCTTATTGCCATGAAAACTCCTACTCTACCTAGTATTTCAAACACTACAATTTCTCAACTATATATTTTATTCATTAACCAAAATGAAAAATTACTTTCAAAAGAAATATTTCCTATTCTCAAACATTTTCTATTTCTAGGGAGAGCTAATTTTTTCAGGCAAAGCTAATATTTATATATAGCATGATTAAGCCTAAAGCTAGACTTAATTAATAATCCTTTTTTTCAAACAAAAATTTATTAAGATGAAAAATATAAAAAAGTACACCCTAAAAAGTATAGGGTTGATAGCGCTTATGCTACTAAATTACAACATATTGCAAGCTCAAAATGGCGAAAGTTGTGAAAATCCAGCAGATATAGAAGTAAACAATGAAAGTAATAGCTCATCCATTAATATGGCAGGGCATGATTATTATTTTTCTTTTTCACCTTCAGACTCTATCGTTTATTTTGATATAACAACAAGTAACGATATGCCAGGTTCCTTATAATTGTATATTGGTGAATGTGAGGGCGAACCAATCGAAACTTCCAATTTAATTATAGATTCAAATAATGTAGAGTATTTAGGTTTAAATCTATATAATCTAAACCCTAGCTACACATATATTTTAAAAATAGTTCAAAATGGAACGAGTAGTGCCACTACTATAACTTTAAATTATATCTCAATGCCACCAATTACACCACAAGGACCTTTTTGTTGGCCTCCATGTCCTAATCCACCTGATTGTAATATTGTAATAAATGGTAGTTTTGAAACAACTATTGGCGGTACATTGGGTAACTTAAACGCAGCAATCCATAGAAGTTTTGGGTGGTATGGAAATAAATTAAACCTTCTGACTTATACGGCGGACTATTTTAATTCGAATTCAACTAATTCGCAGTTCCAAGTTCCAAGTAGTTCGATTAATAATCCAGCAGCTAAAAGTTTAGGGAATGGCACCACCGCTTATGGCGGATTAGTAACATTGTGGACATCATTAAATAGTCTACAACCAGGACAATTTAGAGAAAGTATGACAGGTACTTTAAATCAACCTCTGGAAGCAGGAAAAACATATAGAGTAACTTATTACGTTAATTTATCTCAAAGACCTGGATATAATTTTGCTTGTGTAGCTCCTGGACTTCATTTTACAAATAGACATAATCGATCATTAAAACCAATCGACATTAATAATATGACTGCTGATATTAGCGATAATGAAGTGCTTGCTTCTACAGGTAACTGGGTTGAAGTATCAGGTAATTATACTGCAGACGGAACAGAAACCCATTTTGTTATTGCCAACTTTGAATCAGATAACAATAGTGTAGCACCAGCTAATATTGGAAATTATACAGTGAGTTACTTTTTTGTAGATGAAGTTTCTATAACAGATAACAATAAATGCTGCGCTAATACTCCTACTTTGAATGGTGGCGATATAGAAGACTTACAAAATTTATTGACTTCTAAAAATTACACAACTGAATTTCTACCTTCCAGTACTAGTTCTGGTAATAAGTTTTTTACTGTAATAAGAGATTTAAATATAAATTTGAATGGAGTTATCAATTTTGATGAAAATATTATTTTTGAAAACTGTCGCATTTTTATGGGACTAAATGCCAAAATAAATATCACAAAAGAAGTAAGATTTGAAGGTAATGCAGAAAGATTTATTAAATCTTGTGATTCCTCTAAATTTTGGGATGGAATTTATGTCAATGGAGGAGCAAAAGGAAGTTTAAGAATTTTAAAGACACCGGGGGGTACAGGAGAAAATGCTGCTTTTGAAAACGCCATGAATGGTATTGTTACTACTGGAAATCCATATGTTAGCTTAAATTATATCAATTTTGATAGGAATAATTTAGCAGTAAAAATAAAAACAAACAATAATTATAATGCCGGCATTATTATTAAAAACTGTGATTTTAGATGCTCTACTCCTTTAGTAAATTCTTCTAATAATCAATATTATCCGTCACGTTCTATTCAAGCAATTAATTTTATTCTCCAAAAAGAATATTTTTCAACCCTTTTATTTCTAACAAATAATAATTTTGATGGAAGTGGTGGTCAAGTTTATTTAGAAAATTCTATTACTAAAATAGAAGATTGTAGATTTGTTGGATTTAATAATCTCTAGGCTCTAGTTTAATTCAGCTATTATTTGTATATTGTGTGTATGAAAACAGAAAAGCTTAAAGACCAAATACTCTCTCTGCCAATTAAACAACGTGAGCGTTTGTTGAAGGAGATTGAAGATTCAACTAAAGAGATTAACCTGTCTGCGATTGTTTCACGTCAGCATGAGTTTAATAACAAACTCGGAGCCTGTCCTCATTGTTCTCATTCTAAGTATGTTCGTTTTGGGATTGACAAAGGAGCACAGCGCTACAAATGCAAGTCTTGCCAAAGAAGTTTTACGGAGTATACAGGTACTTGGATGGCAGGGCTGCAAAGAAAAGACAAGATTGTTGATTATCTTAAACTAATGGTTGAAGAAAAAAGTCTTGACAAAATTGTTTCGATTTTGGGTATTAATAAGAAAACAGCCTTTGATTGGCGCCACAAGATATTGTCTTCAGTTGACGCAGATGACGGAGAGCCCTTCATTGGTATCACAGAAAGTGATGAGACCTTTTTCCTCAAATCTGAAAAAGGGATGAAGGTTAAAAATCGAGAACCAAGGAAAAGAGGCGGTAAGTCAAGCAAAAGGGGTGTAAGCAATGATCAGGTTGCGGTCATCGTGACTCAAGACAGAAAGTCAATGCTAAATCTGAGTGTAGCTACACTTGGACGGATTAGAAAGATTGATATTAAAAATGCTATTGGCAATCGCATAAAAAAAGGGAGCACAATTTTGTGTAGTGATTCTCACCACAGTTATAAAGGCTTCGCTAAAGACACCAAAATTGAGTTTCATCCGGTAAATGTTTCCAGGGGAGAAAGAGTAAAAGGAGCGTTTCATGTACAGCATGTAAACTCAACGCACAATAAAATAAAGAAGTGGATTGGAAATACATTCTGGGGCGTGTCTACTAAATACCTGCAACAATACCTAAATTGGCATATTATAAAAGAAAAAATAAAATCAAACAAGGATATTACCCTTGCTTTCGCAAAGCAGATAGTTGTTGCGGGAGCTCTGGAGCGCTTTGTTCAAATCCAACCAAACTATAAAACACTATTATCAACGCAGTGCTAAACTAGAGCCTAATCTCTATAATATACCTGGAGTTTTTAAAGCAACTACTGCTATTAAATTAAAAGGATTAGCAGACCCAGGAACAGGACCGTGGGTACCTTCGGCAACAACCACTTTTGTATATAATAATACTTTCCTTGGTAATGATAATTCAATCTGGATTCTAGATAATATGAATTATCAAATTAAAGATTGCTTTGTAAATTATGATCCCATTAATTTAACCTATAGTAGTAGATTGGGTGGTTCATCTTTTATGGTTGTATCTAATAATAATGAAGTAGCAGGTTATAGTCTATTTTCAGAGGTAAAAAACAATCAGATTTATAATGTGGATAAAGGAATTCTGTTAACCAAGTGTCAAAGCTTTAGTATTCATGATAATACTTTTGATATGGAGAAACAAGCCAGTCCATCTGTTTATTCATTAAAGGACAATAGATATAGTACTGCGATTTCAATAAATAATTATGGCATTCCATATTATCAATTAAGGTATCAACCCAATGAAATCACCGATAATTTAATTCTACATTCCAAAATAGGAATAGTGGCTAATTTTTCAATCACTGATATTTTGGATAATACCATTGAAGAGATGAATAATTTAACAGCTGCTCCTGGCTCATGTCTTCCTTATTTACCACCATGTCCTGCTTCACCAGGCTTTGGTATTAAAGTTTTGGGAGGCTCACCTACTGTTATTGGAAACGATGTAAATACTGACCCTAGTTTGTACAGTTCTAACCCTGCTGACAATACCAATATGACAGGTATTCAAGTAGAAAATACTTCAACAACTCCTAGAACAGGTGGTGGTTCAAATATTACTGAAGTAAGCTGCAACAATGTTAAAAATATTGGTGTAGGTTTAAAGTTTGCTGGTGATAATACAGATGATATAATCATTACTTACAATAAAATGAATAATCATTATTACGGATTTGTATTGAGTAACAACGGTTATTTAGGTGATGTGGGTAGTATCTACACAGGACCTAATACTACTGGTTCTATCCAAAATGAATGGAATGGATCCTATAATGTGTTAGGTTCTCATACCTACAGTGAAAATTCTACTGGAGCTTCAACTGTTTTATATGTTGGAAGTGGTACTGGAAATACTAATCCTTTAATAATTTCAACTGATAATAATGGGGGCTCATCTTCTTCCATCGGAGAAAATAATTCATCCAATACTCCAATTGAAAAAGATTGTGATAATCCTTATTTGATTGCCCCAATTAAAAATCCAGTGAATAATTTAAGTAAATCGGGAGGAGTTGGAAATGGCCCAAACCAAATTGCCAAAGGAAAAACACCTTTTATGGTTTGGGTACCAGATAGTGCGGAAATCTTCAATAAACAACTGTTGTATTACAATTTAAGTCGGGACTCAGCTGCTATGCAAAGCTTAGTGTGGAAACCATTTTTAGACAGTATGAAACTGACGCCAATGGGATACAGTTTAAGTTTAAGTACCAATAGAAGTACCATCAGCAATAATAATTTTGATGCCAATGTCATTTTAGTAGATCCTATTCTAAAAAAACAGGAAGCGGATAGTGTTCTTACAAGCAGTGAACTCACTATAGTGCGTCAATTGGCTGCTAAATGTCCTTACTACGATGGTATTGCAGTTTATCAAGCTCGATTTATTTTAGATGCTATAGGCGAGAAAATTATCTTGAATCCATGCGAAATCTCTACTCCAACTATCACCATTGGTTCAACCAATAAAAGTGGTGGAAATGGGATTAGTAGTAGATTAAATATAAATCCATTTAATCTTTATCCCAATCCTGCCAAAAATATGCTTAATTTAGATTATTCAGTAGGACAAAATGAACAAGCAAGCTTTGAATTGATAGATGTGTTAGGAAAAATGCAATTAAAAACTCAATTGAAAAACACCAATATGCATCAAATTAATTTAAATAATTTGCAAGAGGGCATCTATTCTTATCGTCTGATTAAAAATGATACTATTACTCAAAGTGGTAAGTTAATTATAGAGTGAGTTGAAAAATAGATTAATTATATTATTTATGTTAATTCTAATATTCTGTCCCCAAACAATTTGGGGACAGAATTTAATACCTAATGCTAGTTTTGAAGATACTATCAGTTATGGAGGAGGTTTTACTTTTCCGAAACAGTGGACATCACCATCTGGCAATAATTCTATAGGAGAACATTATACCCCTTACAATAAATATAAATGGACGGTTCCCCAAAATTTTTTTGGATATCAAATTGCACAAAATGGCAACTCTTATTTTGGAATGGTCATGTATTTATTAATTAGAACTCCACCAGTACAAAGAGACTATATCCAAGTAAAATTGAAAAGAGCATTATTAAAAGATAGTGCCTATTGTTTAAGACTTTACGTCAATTTGCCCGATTCTGTGACCCACGCTTCTAGAGGGCAATTGGGCATCTATTTGTCCAATTCGGCTATTTCTTCTACTTCGAATGCTAATATTCCTTATACTCCTCAGTTAATAATTTCACCCACCAATTATATTACAGATAAAGTCAATTGGACAGAATTTAATCTACCATATACTGCCCAAGGAGGTGAACGATATTTAACCATGGGCAACTTTAACGATACTTTAGGGATAGATACTTTGTTTTCTTCAGGAGGAGGTCTAGATGCGAATTATTATGGCACGTATTATTTTATAGACAATTTGTATTTAGGTCATTGTGATAGTATTCCTAAAGAGTTTGATATTAGTAGTATGGCTGTAGCCAATATTAAACCTTGTTTTACAGACAGTACTTATTTGAGTTTAACCATCAAAAATAGAAGTATTGATTCTATCAGTTTCACCGAAGATACTTTAACACTTTTCGCAGAAGTATTTCGTAATGGAAATTTAGAACAAAGCTTCCAACAAAGCATTTCTAATAATACTTTAAATTTTAATGGAGGTTTATTTAGTCCAGATAGTAGTATTACTATTCCGCTAAATTCTATTGATTTATCACAAATGGGACAAGCTTATCGATTAAAAATCTATGCACATTTGACAAAAGATGAAGACACCACCAATAATATCATTGATACAATGCTATTTAATGATTTGTCTATTGGAAATGTGAGTTTGAGCAATTCATCTATTTGTGCAGGTACAGATATTTTGTTAAAAAGTAAAAATAGTAATGGAGAAGCTGAGTGGCAATACAGCAGCAACCAAATAGATTGGTTTACCTTAAATAAAGATACCATAGCTACCCATCAGCCCTTAGAAAAAACCTATTACCGTTTTGCTCTTTGTAATTTTTATTATTCAGATACATTAATGGTAGAGGTTAACAATCCGTCCAATCCCTACGATACAAGACCGTTGCAGGGGAAAATAGGTTGAAATTATTAGCAAATTAACACCTAATATTTTGTTATATAGATATTTAAGTCGTATATTTATTGCATGGAATTACAGAAACAACCTACATTGGCAGACACAATTTGTGATTTGCGAGCAAGAAAGATAAAAAGGACTTTTTTTGGCCAAATAAATAAATTAATCGATTGGGATGAGATAGAAAAGCTAATAGGTTCAGATTATACTAAAGGGAAAAGTGTAGTTGGCAAACCCTCTTATAGCGGTTTATTATTATTTAAAATGTGTCTTTTACAAAATTGGTATGGATTGAGTGATTACGAGGTAGAAGACAGGTTGAATGATAGTATCTCATTCAGCTACTTTTGTGGAATGAATATAGATCAAGTTGCTCCCGACCATAGTACTTTGAGTAGATTTAGGACCGCCCTAACGAAAACAAAAACCTTTGAGAAACTTTTTCGCATAATTAATGCACAATTAGAAGCACACAATATCATTGTAAAGCAAGGAATTATTGTGGATGCAAGTGTGATTGAAACACCACTTCGACCAAAAGGAAAAACGAATCATAAGGTAACTGAAGATCGAACTGATGAAGAAGTAAAAGTGAAAAAAGAGTATGCAGAGAGTGTAGACAAAGATGGGACGTGGTTGAAAAAAAGAGGAAAGTATCATTTTGGTTATAAGAAGCATCACGCTACAGATCAAGAAGGAATGGTAATAGGAGTATTAACCACTACGGCAAGTACAAACGAGATTGCCAATTTAGAAGAGGTGTTAGATACAATAAATATAGATTTACCCAAAGGCATTCCTTTAAAAGCGGACAAAGGTTATCAATCAAAGAAAAATGTGGAGCTACTAAAAAAGAGAGAGTTTAAAAATCATATTCTTAAAAAGGCATTAATAAACAAGCCGTTAACTTATTGGGAGAAAAAATTCAATAAATTAATAGGTAAAACAAGATTTAAGGTAGAGCGGACTTTTGGAGGAATAAAAAGATGGTTTAACGGAGGAATGGCGAGATATAGGGGAATGGAAAAAATGCATACTCAGAACTTGATGGAGGCAATGTGTTATAATTTGTATCGAAGTCCGGGGATAGTTACGTCTAATTATAAAAATTAACGGAAGAACAGCAAGAAAATGAACTATAAAGACAAGAAAAAGAACTAAAAATCACATCATATGACAAAAATTAATTGAAACTACTTCTAAAAGTTAGATTTGAATTATTAATTGGGTTTTGCAACGGTCTTGATACCGTTTATGAGTTGTGTAAAGGAGTAGAAAGTGTAATTTATCCTTCTCAATTTACTTCATACGACACTTTAGTTTGGTATAAAAATTTAATAGACGCAGATCCCTTTTTTATAGGTGATTCACTGATAGAAAAATTTTATGAGAATCGAATTTTTTATATTGCTAACTTAAAAGATAGTTGTATTTCATTAAATAGAGGAAAAATTACAATTGAAGTGAAAGATTGTCTAGTCAATTTTAGCATTTATCCTAATCCTGCTAAAAATGTAATTAATTTAGAGTATTCAGTAGGAGAAGATGAGCAAGTCAACTTTGAATTAATAGATGTGCTAGGAAGATTTCAATTCAAAACTCAATTGAACGCATCTAATCTTCATCAGATTAATTTAGATAACTTTTCCGCAGGAATGTATTTTTATAGATTAACTAATAACAATAAAATAAGTAAAAGTGGTAAAATAATAATTAAGTGATGTCAGATTATTTGATAGAATTAATTTCACACTATATTTAGAGTATGTTTTTATCTCCCAATCACTTCTACTATAGCATCAGCAGTTTCCAAACAATTATCTTCCGCGGCTCTTAGTTCTACTATCAACTGCTTTACATTCGCATAAAATGTTTTTTTGGCATGTTTCATCTCTTCATTAAAATTGGGCAAGATATTTAATGCAGACTGTAATTCAATTACTTTGGCTAAAAACTTTCGCATTAGTGCTTCTAAAAATAAAAGAGTCTTTCTAGCTATCATTAAATCTGAAATTTCAGATTTCTCTTTACTAAAATACTGCATTGAATTATTATAATTATCAATCGAATCTTTGATACAGGTATTGAAAAGATTTATATTTTCTGCTATTCCATTGTTAAAAATAGAAAGTTCTTCAAAAATTAATTTTCCTACTTTTTCAAAATCACTCTCATCTCCATTGGCGTCAAAACCTTCATCAATAGCCGATATTAAGTCCATTTGATGTTTTACTCTTCTATTTAAAGTATTAATTAAGAGTAATATATCATCGTAGGTGCTGGCTAAGTTTTTATAGGCACTTTTTGCATTGTCCAAACATTCTACAAACATACCTTCTTTGTAATCTTCCATTTTATTTCTATTCGTTGAGTTTAAATCACTTTATTGGGGATATAGATAATAAAATACCTATTTATAAGAAGTGATTGAAGCACTAAAATAAGAAATAATCTGATACTAAAAAATTAAGGGTCTCTTAGAAAAGGTTAAAAAGTGCTGCCGCATAGATATAATATCTTGCGAAACGCGTTAAACCAAAGATAGCTAAAAGCAAAAATGGATACCTGACCATCCCTGCTACCATACAAACTGGAGAAAATGGTAAAGGAAATAAGGCTGCAAAAATAACAACAAACCCACCCCATTTTCTAATCAAATCAAAATGAGACAAAAACTTACGTTGGATATAACTTTGAACGCTGTGAATTTTTCCAATATTTTTACCAATAAAATAAGAAATCATACCTCCTGAATAGGAAAGTACAGCTAATAAGGTAAGGTATAAATAAGGTGAGGATTTACCACCAGCCCAAACAATAAAAATATCAGGTGGAATTATACCTAAAATAGTTTCTGAAACCGTGAAAAAAGTAAAAATAGCTGTATCGCTAAAGCTAGAAAACATGTAGTCCATTGCAGAATCTACATCAATTACATATTTATTAAGTAACACTAGTCCAATTACTAAAATTCCAATTCCAATGACAAAACGGATAAAATGTTTTAATAAAAATGGATACAAACCAGTTCGTCTATAATAAATATGATAAAGCGTCATTTTATGCTTTAAAGACCTATTATTGATGGTTGATGTATCTTTCATTTTATTTTTTTCGGTATGCTTCAATTGTACGTTTTAGTGATAAAAAAGTTTCTAATTTTAGAATTGATCTGTAGCTAACATCACCAATGTACAAGCTTCCTCTACTTCTATTCCTTTTTGCTGTGCTATGCTCGCTAAATCTTCATTTTCGGCACCAGGATTAAATATGATACGCTTGGGAGAAATAATATCTAGTAAATAAGTGTAATACTCTTTTTGATTAGCTGCACTCAAATACATCGTAACTGTATCAATATTTTTAATTTCCTTTTTCTCATTAATAATAGTTATTCCACCTACTTCTCCCTTCTTAATTCCTACAGGAACCACTTCGTGCCCAAAACTTTGCAAACGATGTACACATTTATAAGAATATCTTGAAGGATTATTGGAGGCACCCAATACCATTGTTTTTTTTGTTTCAGCAGCCATGCAACAAATTTAACAATAGAGTTGGTGTAATTATACTGTCTTTATTAACTTTAACAAAAATTACAGAAGTATGAAAAAAATTATGCTCCTAGGATCAGGGGAATTGGGAAAGGAATTTACAATAGCTGCCAAGCGCTATGGACAAACTGTTGTAGCAGTTGATTCTTATGGAAATGCACCAGCTATGCAAGTGGCAGATGCTTTTGAAGTCATTGATATGTTGAATGGAGATGATTTAAAAGCAATTGTAAAAAAACATCAACCTAATATAATAGTACCTGAAATAGAAGCCATTAAAACCGAACTTTTTTACGATTTTGAAAAAGAAGGAATTCAAGTTGTTCCTTCTGCCAAAGCTGCCAACTATACAATGGATCGTAAAAAAATTAGAGATTTGGCAGCTAAAGAATTAAGGATTAAAACAGCTGATTATCGTTATGCTACTTCATTGGAAGAGTTAAAAAAAGCTGTAATGGAAATTGGAATGCCTTGTGTTGTTAAACCTTTGATGTCCTCCTCTGGAAAAGGGCAATCAGTTATTAAAACAGAAGTAGATATTGAGAAAGCTTGGGAAATAGCCTTAACCAAAGGGAGAAGTAAATCTTTGGAAGTAATTGTAGAAGCATTTATTGATTTTGATTCTGAGATTACCTTATTGACCGTAACACAAAAGAATGGCACTACCCTATTTTGTCCACCCATAGGTCATAGACAAGAAAGAGGAGACTATATGGAAAGTTGGCAACCTGCTGAAATCAATCCAAAAATGCTAGCCAAAGCTCAAGAAGTGGCAGCAAAAATTACCAAAGAATTGAAAGGAGCAGGAATTTGGGGAGTAGAGTTTTTCTTAGGTGATGATGTTTATTTTTCAGAGTTATCTCCACGGCCACATGATACTGGAATGGTAACTTTAGGAGGATCTCAAAATTTTAGTGAATTTGAATTGCACGCTAGAGCCGTTTTAGGGTTAGAAATTCCTGAAATAACTTTAGAAAGATATGCTGCTAATGCTGTAATTCTTTTTGAAAAAGACGAGGAAAAATCACCTGAATATATTGGTTTAGAAAATGCTGCAAAATTTAAAAAAGCTGACTTTAGGATATTTGGAAAACCTATCACTCGATTATTCAGAAGAATGGGCATAGGAATAGCTTATGATAAATTAGGATCGGATATGGATGAATTGAGAAAGAAAGCTAAAGCTGTGGCAGATAGTATTCAGATAAAATAATCAAACATTTAAAATTTTAAATTTATATTAAAAAATGATTTATATTTACATCCATAACTTAAATAAAAAAACATGAAAAATATTTTTAAAACTTCAGCTTTACTCTTTATTAGTATTTCATTATTAACCATTTCTTCTTGTAAAAAAGAGGATAATAAAGACTCGAAGCCTGCCGCTACAACCAAAGCCAAATTAACCAACAAGGATTTTAAATTAACAGATGCAAATTTGTCTGTAAATACTATAACTGTTTTAAGTTATGCCGATTTAGATGCTTGTGAAGTAGACAATCTAACAAAATTTATGGATGATTTAACTGGAACTATTGATGAAGGACCTACTAAATGTGATCCTGCAGATCCACAACAAACTTCATTTGTTTGGTCATTGGTCACTAATGATACTCAATTGAGAATTGATGATAATGGTGATATTAGTGTATTAGATATAAAAATCAATAATGGCACAACATTAAAGTTAGAGCAAATAGAAACTGGATACTTTGATAACGATAGTATTATTGATAATATAGTAATCACATTTACATACACAAAACAATAATACAAAACATGTATTTTAAAGCTGTTTCAGTTAGATGAAACAGCTTTTTTTTTGAAATAAGGCGAACTATTTAAGTTTATTGTAAATTGCTCAACTTAAACATAACTAAATACCAAATTAAAAATTAACCTATTAACCTGAGTTCGGTTATTAAAAATAAAACAACTTACAGCTCAAATCTTGTGCAAGCCAACGAACCAAATTTTATATTATAAATTTTTTTATATTTACATTCATAACTTAAATTAAAAATTATGAAAATTTTTTTTAAAATATCAGCTTTACTATTTATTAGTATTTCATTTTTGACCATTTCTTCTTGTAAAAAAGAGGATAATAAGGATTCAGCGCCAGCGGGAACAGAAAAGTCAAAAATCACTAACAAGGATTTTAAAATGACCGATTATAACGCATCATTAAATGGTACACCATTTATGACTTATGCTGATATAGATGCATGTGATAAAGATGACATAACTAGATTTCTAGACGATTTATCAGGAACTTTTGATGAAGGTCCTACTAAATGTGTTCCTACTGATCCTCAACAAACATCATTTACTTGGTCATTAGTGTCAAACGATAAACAATTAAGGTATGATGATAATGGTGATGTTATTGTTTTTGATATCAAAATTAATAATGGTACAACATTAAAATTAGAATCAACTGAAGTTGATGATTTTGATAATGATGGCAATAATGACATTTTAATTGAAACAACCACCTTTACTAAGCAGTAGTCTATCAATTTTTAATTATTGAAGCCGTGTTGAACAATCAACATGGCTTTTTTTTATGGAAAATTGTTATTCATTTCATTTTTTTGTAAATTGCTCAACTTTATCGTAACTAAAAACCAAATTAAAAATTAACTTATGGAAAATGAAACAACTTACAGCTCAAATCTTGGGCAAGCAAACGAATCAAATTTAATGTTATCACCATCTTCAAAAATTTTCTTAAGAGAAACTGCCAAATGGAGTAATTTTATTTCAATAATTGGTTTTATTGGAATTGGATTGATGGTTTTAGCCAGCTTTTTTATCGGTTCTATTTTCTCAATGATCCCAAATTACAATCAAGCAATGCCTTTCCCAACTTTCTTTCTAAGTGGGATTTATTTAATATTAGCTTTGATTTATTTTTTCCCTGTGTATTACTTATATCAATTTTCTTCAAAATTGAAAAGGGCTTTTGCTCATGAAGATAATACCACCTTAGAGTCATCTTTTGAATATTTAAAGTCGCACTATAAATTTCTAGGAATTTTTACCATAGTGATGATCTCATTTTATATTTTGATGCTTATTTTTTGGTCAGTTGCTGCAGCTGCAATTATGTAAATAAGCAATCAACAAAAATTTTGAAATTAAAGTCGCCATAACAGTAATTGATTTTTCAATTCAGCGATTTTAATTTCAAAATATGTTTTAAAAATTATTTAAGTTCTTGATATTTCTCCCACTGCTCTTCAGTTAAGACATCTTTAAACGTTTTATCTTTAAGCTCTTCCAATTTATTTTTATCTACAACACCATTTTCAACATTTCTTAAATCTCCTACTCTATTTTTGTGCTTTTTCACAAAATCCTGTATTTGATTTTCACTCATATTTAATTCATTATACAGTTTGTACATTTGATCGGAGGTTTCCATTTCGTCCATATGCAAGCTTTTATCATGCTTGCTGTTGTTGATAGAATTATTGGCAGAATTAATAATTTCTCCATCTTTTACATCCTTTTTTGGATCACTGCATGAAACAAATGCAATTAAGCCAAAACATAATAATGCAATCTTTAAAGTTTTCATAATAATTGAATTTAATGGGTTAATAACTAATAAAAGCTTAAATTCTATGCCGAACTTCCAAATTGTAATTCATTAATAAAAAATGTTTTACCAACCAATAAATTCTTTGAAAATCAATATTTGTTGAATTTATTCCTTAGTTGTAGAATTTAAATAACAATACTCTAATCTTATTGACATTGAATTAAAAGATATCATTTTTAAAATTTGAACCTATATTTCAATAATAAAATCATCTGAAAAAGCATAAACGTTACCTACCTTACTAAAAGAGGTATCTAATCCTGTAAACTCTGAAAATGCTGCCAAGATAATCTGTTTCTCATTAATCACATAACAAGGCAATTTGAGCTTTTGCTTTCCAATACCTTTTATCGCTACTTCAGGATGTATATGTCCGCATATTTCAAAATCAATAGGTTTAATTTTAGGAATATGGGTGATGATAAAATCATTCAAATTCAACTTATCTTTGATTAATTCAATTCCAATTTCTTGATAAACTTCTAAATTTAGTCGATCATGGTTGCCTTTAACTAAGATGAAATCAATGGTGTTGTAATTTTTTCTCCAATTTTTAAACAAATCAATTTCACCATTGGCTGCTGCATGAAAAAAATCGCCTGCTACAACTACTTGAATCGGTTTAAAGAATTCAATCAATTCAGCTAATCTATTCAAATCATTTAATACAATGTTATTAGAAATAGGAATGCCATTTTTTCGGAAGTGAGTAGCTTTTCCCAAATGAAGATCTGAAAGTATTAAACTTTTTGTATCTGCATGATAAATAGCTCTTTTATTGGTAAGAATCAAAGTAGAATTTGCAAATTTAATTTCCTTTTGTATGAGCATTCGACAAAATTAGTTGAATTATTTTTAATTCATTGTTACACTTGTCCATTCCGTTTCAACATTTTTTGAATTCTTTTTTCTAAATTTTCATTACTCATGGAGGCTCTCAAACTATCTACTTTTATTGGAAAACTCAATGGAGTGAATGAATTGGTCTGTTTAAAAAGAATTTTACTTTTAGAAATTCTTTCAAAAGCCTGATGAAGTCTGTACTCATCAAACTGCTGATTAAAGACTTCAGAATAAGCTTGTTTTAGTAGCAAACTATTAGGCTCATAATTATCAAACACTTTAAAAATCAAATTAGAAGAACTTTGTAAACTTTTGTAGTTTTTGCTCATTCCATATACATTTTGAATCACCAAACCCGAAATTACAGCAATATCTCTAAATTTACGGCTTGCCATTTCGGTAGCATTGACACTCGCAGTAATATCACGCATTAAATTTTCATTACTAAGTATTTGATGTATATTTTTTTCATCAACAGGAATTTTTTGATCACTTAACAATTCAAAACCATAATCATTCATGGCAATTGTAAAAGAAATAGGTTTAATTTTACTGATGCGATAAGCTACTAATGAAGCAAAAATTTCATGTATCAAACGACCTTCAAATGGATAAATAAACAAATGAAAACCCTCTTTTGAGTTAATTTCTTCAATTAAAAATTCACCCACTTTGGGTATATAAGATTTCTTATTCTGTTGACTCAATAATGGATGTAAAAATCGCAATTCTCTTTCTTTAGTACTAGCATCTAATGCGTCAGAAAGCTTCACTCTCATGTAGTGACTCAAATCAGAAGATAACGGCAATCTACCACCTAAATAGGAAGGTGTAATCGCTTTTCCTTTTGATAATTTTACAATTACCAGAGCATCTTTCACTTTTACTAACTCTAATACTCTACCTGATAAAATAAATTTTTCACCAGGATTCATTTTGGAAACGAAATATTCTTCAACCATTCCGATATAACCACCACTAAAAAACTTAACTTTTAGCATCACATCGCTAACAATCACTCCAATATTCATGCGGTGCATCATAGCGGTGCGCCTATTGGTAACTTTGTAGAGACCTTCCTCCACCACCACTTTATGGTATTCTTCATAATTGTGCAAGGCCTCACCACCTTGAGTAATAAATTGAATAGCCCAATTCCATTCATCGTCAGTCATACTATTAAAAGCATGTGTTTGCAGGCAAATATTCTTTAATTCTCTTTCCTTAAATCCTTCACCTACAGCTAAAGTGACCATAAATTGAATCAACACATCAAAAGTTAAAACCAAAGGGATTCGTTTTTCAATTGCATTATTTTTAACAGCTTCTTTTACAGCAGCTATTTCAATTAATTCTAAAATATGTGTGGGCACAAAATATATTTTAGAAATTTCAGATGGTGAATGCCCACTTCTTCCCGCTCTTTGCATAAAACGAGCGACACCTTTGACAGAACCTATCTGAATAACAGCATCCACAGGTTTAAAATCTACACCTAAGTCTAATGATGATGTAGCAATGACAGCTTTAAGCTTGCCAGTACTCAAACTTTCTTCTATCCATAGTCTCAATTCTTTATCGATAGAACCATGATGAATGGCTATTAATCCTGCCAATTCGGGTGCAGCCGCTAACAATAATTGGTACCAAAGTTCTGATTGACTTCTAGTATTGGTAAAAATCAAAGTGGTTTGATGCTGATGAATGATGGGCACTATTTTGTCAATCATTTTACCACCTAAATGACCAGCCCACGGCAAAACATCTACACTATCAGGTAATATGGATGTAATAATCGTTATTCTTTTCAATTTTGCGCTGATAGTAACTTTCTTGATATCATAAGGAATTAAAACTTTCTCAGCAGTTTTTAAATTTCCTATGGTAGCTGTAATGCCCCATATTTTTAAGTTTTTTTGAAATGATTTTAATTGGGCAATAGCCAATTCAGTTAAGACACCTCTTTTGCTGCTCATCAATTCATGCCATTCGTCTACCGCGATACATTTCAGATTTTTAAAAAATTTAGAATTGTTTTTTGTCGCAAATAGAAGATGCAAAGTTTCAGGAGTAACAATCAAAACATCAGGCATTCTTCTATTTTGTTGCTGTTTTACTTTTTGGGGTGTATCTCCATTTCTTAAACCAATTACCCAATCCAAACCTATTTCATCAATAGCCTCTTGCATAGCTCTTTGTAAATCCTTAGCCAAAGACCTTAATGGAGAAATCCAAATTAACTTAAGCCCAGCTTTATATTTCTCAGGATGATTTAAATAATTAATAATTACGGCTAAAAAAACAGAAAAAGTCTTCCCAAAACCTGTTGGCGCAATCACTAATCCACTGTATCCATTTTGGTATTTATTCCAAGTTTGAATTTGAAAAGGAAATGGTTCAATTCCTTTTTCAAGCATCCAATTATGTATGATTTGATAACCTTCAGTATCTTTAATAGGCATAATTTTAATTAATTAGTGCTTTTACACTTTCAATGGTATCAATATCAGCTACGGTTTTATCCTTTCTCCATCTTTTAATTCTTGGAAACCTTAGCGCTACACCCGATTTATGCCGATTACTTAAAGCAATTCCTTCAAAAGCCAATTCAAAAACTAATTCAGCTTTTACAGTTCTAACTGGTCCAAATTTTTCTATCTCATTATTTCTTACAAATCTGCTCACTTCCTGTATCTCTTTATCTGTCAATCCTGAATAAGCTTTCGCAATACTTACTAATTCGTCCCCTTTTTTCACAGCAAAAGTATAATCTGTGTAATATCCACTTCTTCTACCGCTACCTCTTTGAGCATAAATCATTACTGCATCTATTGTCAATGGATCTACTTTCCATTTCCACCAATCTCCCCTTTTTCTGCCTACATGGTAAGGTGATAATTTGTTTTTTAACATCAAACCTTCACTATTTATTGATCGAGAGTTTTCTCTTATATCCTCCAATTCATTCCATTGAGTGAAGTCGATTATAGTAGATTTAAAAATATTTCGCCCATTTATTTCGGTCAGAAGTTGCTCTAATAAATCTCTCCTTTCTTTCAAAGATTTCAAACGAATATCTTGTTGATCAATTTCCAAACAGTCGTATGCATAAAAACCAACAGGAACTTCCTCTAATAATTTCTTTCCAATTGTTTTTCGATTCAATCGTTTCTGTAAATCATTAAATTTTAAAACATTTCCATCTTTTAAAGGTATAATCTCTCCATCAATTACAAAATCTCTATTGATTTTAGCAAATGTATCCATCAATTCAGGAAATTGATCACTGACTATTTCTTCGCCTCTAGACCATATATAAATTTCATGATTCCTTTTAATTATTTGCCCTCTTATTCCATCCCATTTGTATTCTACCTGCCAATTTCCAGTATTTCCAAGCTCTTCAACTTCCTGATCTAATGGATAAGCCAAACAAAATGGATATGGCTTAGAATTATCGTAGTTAATATGATCTCCTAAAATTAATTCATTGAAAGTTATATCGCTTAACTCCCATTTTCCACTAATACTATGCATAATTTGGTTGGCATCTTTTTCAGTATATTTCGCTAAAGCATTGACCAAACCTTTCTTTGAAACGCCTATTCTAAAACTTCCACCAATCAATTTATTAAAAATAAAACGTTCCTGCTGTTCCAAACCATTCCAAGCCATCAAAACAAATTGCTTTTTCTCTTCATCTGATTTGTTTTTAATGACTTTCAAATCTTCCATCCATTCTGACAATGATTTTTCAATCAGCTGATTAGGTGGTGGTAATAAAAGTGAAATTGTTTCACCTAAATCACCTACAGTACTATAAGACTCTAAAAACAACCATTCGGGAATTTGGCAAATTTCTAAACACCATTGTTTTAATAAAGTAGTTTTAATGGGTCTTTTTGGTTTTTTACCGGTAAACAAAGCGACCACCCAAAGCTTATCATCTTCAGCAGCATCTTCAAAAAACTTAACCAAAGCAGCCATCTTCACCGATACTTTATTGGTCATTTCGATAGCAGAAATTAAATTGGAAAAATCTTTCATAATATTCTAGCGTGTTTAAGGCAACATTTCCTAATCTTTTTCATCTTCTCCATACTCCGTTTTGAGTTCATAAGCCTCTATACCAATCTCATTTAAATATTTTGAAAAGGTAGCTTGCGAACCATGTGTTACATAAACTTTGTTGGCTTCACTGGCTTTTACAGCTTCTAGTAAACCATCCCAATCTGCATGATCGCTCACTGCAAAACCTGCATCAACAGCCTTCCATCTTCTATTGCCTCTTATTTGCATCCAACCAGAACAAATAGCTGTGGCTGCATTTGGTATGTTTTTTATCATTTTAGAACCCAATAACGCAGGTGGAACTATGACAATTTTTCCTTTCATTTTTGATTTATTATCCCAATCTATTGCTTGATATTTTGGTAATTCAATACCTGAAGAAAAAATAGCTTGATTGATATTATCGATTGCAGTATGAACAAAAATTTCATCCAAACCTTCTACTAATTTCATAATCCGTTGCGCTTTTCCTAAGGAATAACCTAAAAAAACGGATGTTTTATCCATATTTTGATTAGAAATGACCCAATTTTGCATCATTTCCTTCAGTTTTTGGTTACTATTCCATTTATAGATGGGCAAACCAAAAGTACTTTCAGTTATAAATGTATGACACTTTACGGATTCAAAAGGAGTACTTATTTCATCATTGTCTACTTTATAATCTCCTGAAAACACTGCAACTTCTCCTTTATATTCTAATCTTATTTGAGCAGAACCAATTAAATGCCCTGCGGGATGTAAACTAACCTTTACACCATTGATGATTTTTATTTCATTATATCCCATACTTTCCACAGAAATATCTGCACCAATTCTATGCTGAAGTATAGGTTTAGTAAAATGATGAGTTAGATAATGTTTCATTCCCCAACGAGCGTGATCTGCATGCCCATGAGAAATAATTGCATAATCAACAGGTTTCCATGGATCTAAATAGAATTTTCCAGGAATACAATAAATGCCATTTGAATTAAACTGTAGAAAATTTTTCAAATTATATATATTATTTTTAATTTTATTTTCAAAAACTATTCCATACTAGTCAATTAGATATTTGGCAAGAAATATGTTTTTAAATGTCAAATCTTTTTTATCTAAACAAATAATTTTCAATTCAGTTTAGATTTTAAATGTTTAATAAAAAATTAGCAATAAAAAACATTGAAATTATGTCCAAAGAAAACTATTACAACAAAGAAGCGATTGAAAAATTAAAAGAACTTGCTGAAGATGCAAGAATATGTATGATGTCGACTTACTTAGATAAACGACCATTATCTGTAAGACCAATGACGCTGCAAGAAGTAGATAAAAATGGAATTATGTGGTTTATAAGTGGTAAAGACAGTGATAAAAATTATGAAATAAAAAAAGATGCTGAATTACAATTGTTCTTCATCAACAAAAGCTCATCAGAATATTTATCTATTTATGGAAAAGCTGAAATTTATGCGGATCAACAAACAATTGATGCGCATTGGTCTGATTTAGCAAAAGTTTGGTTTAAAGATGGAAAAAAAGATCCGAATGTTTCCATAATTGGCGTAAAACCAATTGATGTAAAATATTGGGGAACAAAACATGGAAAACTAATTGATATGGCATTGATGCTTTATTCGGCTGTTACAGGTGGAAAATCTAATGGTGAAGGTGGCGAAGAAGGTAAATTGAAAATATAAATCTTATCCTATAACTTAAAAGCTTTTCTCAATTAATTGAGAAAAGCTTTTTTTATTTTAAATCAATAACTTACATTTAAAATCTAATTTATAATTATGGCAGGACAATCAAAAATTGCAATTTATGGGGCTATAGCAGCCAATTCTTTAATAGCTGTAAGTAAATTTGTAGCTGCCTTTTTTACAGGCAGTTCTGCCATGTTAGCGGAAGGTATTCATTCAGTAATAGATACAGGAAATGGACTATTATTGTTATTAGGAATTAAACGCGCATCAAGGCCTGCAGATAAGGCTCATCCATTTGGCTACGGTAAGGAAATTTACTTTTGGAGTTTTGTAGTTTCTATTTTGATATTTGCTTTGGGTGGTGGATTTGCTATATATGAAGGAATTCATGCATTAGAAGATCCAACGATTGTAGAAAACCCAGTATGGAGTTATGCAGTTTTAAGTGCTGCTATACTTTTTGAAGGCGCTTCTCTAATTATTGCTGTTAAACAATTTAACAAATCTCATAAGTCAGGTAACTTGATTTCTAAAATTGTAAAAAGTAAAGATCCCGCCAACTTTGCCATAGTCATTGAGGATACAGCAGCAGTGATTGGTTTATTTATCGCTTTGTTGGGTGTATTTTTATCAGTTCAGCTTCAAAATCCGTATTTAGATGGAGCTGCCTCACTTTTGATTGGTCTATTATTGTTAACTGTGGCTACCTTTTTAGCTAGGGAAACGAAAGGTTTATTGTTAGGTGAAAGTGCGAATGATGAAATAATTGAGCAAATAGAATTAATTCTAAAACAAAATCAAAAAATCGAAAATTATACTTATCCTAAAACGATGCATTTTGGTCCCAACCGTATTATGGTAGAAATAGATGTTGATTTAATTGAAAACATAGGAATAGTAGAAGCCGAAGAAATCGTTTCCCAAATTAGAACAGATATCATTCAGCAAATACCACGAATCAACCAAGTATATATACAACCAACCAATCAAAAAGAGAAATTATTGAAAGCTTAAAATTAAATTAAGCTTCGTTTTCAATTTTGTTTCTCTTCATTTGAAAGGCTTCAATTGCATCCTTAATTATATCATAAGAATTACTTGCATTAGTTGCTACTTTGTCTAATTCTTTATCTAAATCATCTGATTTTATATCAAATAGATTCACTTCAACTTGTCCAATCTTTTCGATTAAACTTTGTTGTGTATTTTTAATATCTTCCATTTTTACTAAAACAGATTTCATTGTTTCTAATCTTTTTCTTGTCTTATCGTCCATAGTTATAATTGTTTATTGTTGTAAGATAAGATTTTTAAATTAAACTGAAAATTAATCAATTGTTAAGTTGATAGCAACACTTTATTTAAAATATAATTTAATTTCAACCGTCTTTGGGAATGGTGTTTATTATTAATTATTATCTGAATATTGACAATTACGTAAAGAAGCAATCTATCCTGATAAAAACAGATTGCTTCCCGCCTTTGCTTTGCTGCGGACGAACAAGCTCTCTACAAGAACCCCTTTTAAAATGATAATCTTTCAGTTGTCGTTCCCAATGACTTTTCAAATGAGTAGTAGAATTAAAATATTAAGTTATTATAAATAAGACAAAACTATACTAATCCTATAGAATCTCTAAAAATTCTTTTGGACTCAACACCACCAATTTACTATTTTTATAATCTTTTACATTTCTAGTTACGATATGTGTAATCAAACTATTATTTTCTGCACTATAATTTTGTAATGCATCTTCAAAGTCTGAAAAATCTGACAATAAAGCTTTTTGAACTATTTTTTTATTTGTGGTTTCTATCTCAATAATCGATGTTAATTTTATAAATTCTTCTATAATCCTCTCTTTACTATATTCTTTACGCAAAACATAATAAACATTTGCTAGGGCTAAACTGGTTAAATAGCCTTTTAGTTTTTTGAATTTAGCGCAATTAAAAATTTGTGAAGAGTGTATCACAAAAGGTACTCTTTTTAAGTTAAACATCTAGGGCAATATCTGAATCTATTAAACAATGGATCATTATTTTACATATTTTTTTATGCGTTCTTCTTCTATAATTGTTTTATAATCTCTATCGTCCTCAATTGTAAAAAGACCCACCATTGATTGTATATCCGGATGAATTTCCAATTCTTTATTTTTATTCATTAATTTATAAAAATATTCTTCAACCATTTTAGAAAGACTCGTATTGCGCTTTCTAGCAATTTCTTTAGCAATTACTATTGTTTTTTGATCTAAACTAAGCGTTAATTTGGTACGCATGAATCTTTTTTTATTAAATATACATATAAAAATTATTATTGCACGTAGTACTTATCGTAAATCAAAAGATTGCTTCGCTCCAATTAGCCCTTTTTAAAATGATAATCTTTCAGTTGTTTCGCTCGCAATGACTTTTCAAATGAGTAGTAGTAGAATCATTTAGCTCAACTTTTCGAATTGACTGATTTTCTTATTGGTTGATTGATTCACTTATTAATTGATTGATTAATTGATTCACTGATTGACTGATTAAATCATTAATTGATTCACTGATTGATTAATTGATTAATTGACTTATTCAACAATTGAGCTGGGATTGGCTTCGTTTCACTGCGCCTATCCCAGAGGGGAGACCTTGCAGTGAAAATCCCTTCACAATTTTTCAAATTGTGAGGATTTTTTGATTTCAACTTCACTTTTGAGTAAACTCAAGCTTGTTGAAATCAAAAAATCCCTGCAAGCATAGCTTGAAGGGATTTTCACTGCGGAGAAAGAGGGATTCGAACCCCCGGTACCTCGCAGTACGTCGGTTTTCAAGACCGGTGCATTCAACCGCTCTGCCATTTCTCCGCGGCAAAAGTACCAAAGCATTTCATTTCTCAAAGAATTTTTTTGAATTTTTTTTTCAAATAATACATTTCTATTTTTAGTACCTTTATATTATGAAAAAATTAGGTCTGTTTATACTGCTACTATCTTGCATCTACTCTGTTAGCAATGCGAATGTTAATGCTCTTTTTAACTACTCTATTTTCCAGTCTAACAATGGCAATAATTACATGGAGGCTTACCTTTCTGTGAAAGGAAATAGCTTAGTGATGAAAAAAAATAGCCAAAATATGTACCAAGCTGAATTGGCAATTACCTATATTATCACCAATCCAAAAGGAGAAGTAGTCACTTTTGAGAAATTTCAAATCAAAAGTCCTGAGTTTAACGATTCCATTTCTGCTGCAGACATTATTGATGTAAAAAGATTAATTGTTCCTAATGGAAATTATAAATTTCAATTAATAATTAACGATGTAAATAGTCCTGTTATTGATTTTGAAACTGATTTTATTTTTAAAATTGATATCAAAGACAGTCAATTGCAATTTAGTGATATTGAATTAATTGATCAAATGAAAAAAAGCGATCAAGAAAATGAATTTTATAAAGCAGGGTTTGAAATTATTCCAAATATCGCCGCTTTTTATGATATGAATAAAACTTCTATGAGTTTTTACGCTGAAATCTATCATGCTAATAAAACAATAAAAGATAGCCTTTACCTATTAGAGTTTTTACTTTGGAATTCGGATCAAAATAAAGTTGCTTTAAATATAAAAGGTTTTTCAAAACTAGAAGCAAATGACTTTAGTGCTATTATTAAAACAATTGATATTTCAAAATTACCCAGTGGAAATTATCAACTTATATTAAGAGCCAAAACTAAAAATAATGAGCAAATAGCAGAACGAAGCATCGCTTTCACAAGAAGTAATCCTACCGTAGTTTATGAAATTGATGAAATTGAAAATTCATTTGTAGGTCAAATGACTGATAGAGATAGCTTATATACATATATTAATTATTTATATCCTATTTCATCCGATTTGCAAAAAGAGTTTGTATCCAACCAATTAGTTAATAAGGATTTAAAATTAATGCAGCAGTTTTTCCTCAATTTTTGGATTGAGAAAAATGCTGCTGATCCACAAACAGAATGGTTTAAATATAAAGAACAGGTTAGAATTGCTAATGAAGAGTTTGGTTACCAAACCCGTCCAGGTTATTTAACAGAAAGAGGACGAGTATTCTTACAATATGGACGACCAACCACTCTTACAGAATCACTTTACGAACCATCGGCTTATCCTTATGAAATTTGGCAATACGACTATTTGAAAGGTTTAGGTAATCGTAAATTCGTTTTTTATAGTAAAGAAATAGGAATGACAGATTATGTTTTAATTCATTCCAATGTAAATGGAGAGATTAGAGATGAACAGTGGAAAATGCTAATTTATGAAAGAAATAATATCAAAGGCAATAGCATCGACCAAACCAACCCTGTTAACTCTTATGGAAACAGAGCGGAGGATTATTTTAATAACCCAAGATAGTTAGTAATTCCATTACATTTGTTTTTCTAAAATTTATACATGTCAAAGGAGCTCGCAATTGTTATTCTGAATTGGAATGGCAAAAATCATTTAGCCAACTTTTTACCATCTATCGTTAAATATTCTTCTGAAAATAGAATTATTTTGGCTGATAATAATAGTGGTGATGACTCTATTGAGTTTGTTAAAACTAATTTCCCAACCGTTGAGATTGTTGTGAATGATAAAAATGGAGGCTTTGCAAAGGGATATAATGATGCCTTAAAAAAAGTGGATGCCAAATATTATTGTTTACTTAATTCAGATGTAGAAGTTACTGAAAATTGGACTAAAGCACCACTTGAAGCATTGCAATCAAATCCTGAATTAGCTGTTTGCCAACCCAAAATAAAAAGCTACCAGAAGAAAGAATATTTTGAATATGCAGGAGCTGCAGGTGGATATATTGATAAATTAGGATACCCATTTTGTAGGGGAAGAATTTTTAATGAATTAGAAAAAGATATTGGTCAATACAATCAAAATCGACCTATTTTTTGGGCCACAGGTGCCTGCATGTTTATAAAATCTGAAATATTCCATCAATTAAATGGATTTGATGCCTCCTATTTTGCTCATATGGAAGAAATAGATCTTTGTTGGCGCTTGAAAAACAAAGGTTATCAAATAGAATACATTGCTAATTCTACGGTTTATCATTTAGGTGGTGGCACTTTGTCTAATCTTAATCCACAAAAAACTTTCTTGAATTTTAGAAATAGTCTTTTGACACTTTACAAAAATGAATATAAGAGCAAAGTTTATCGTAAAATATTCTTTCGCTTAGTGTTAGATGGTGTGGCTGCTATAAAATTTATTTTTGAGGGCAATTGGAAACATGCATTATCTATTTTAAAAGCACACAATAGTTTTTACAAATTAGTTGGAAAAATACCTCATAAAGGGCAAACTACTTATAAAACACACGATAATATTTATAAAGGATTGATTATATCTGAATATTATTTAAAGAAAAATAAAAAATTTACTTCATTAAAAAAATGGTTTTAATTTTTCTATAAAATAGGTAGGTGCTAAAATTGGTCTGTTTTTTTTCATGTCTACAAATACTAAAATAACACTAGCATTGTTCAAAACTTGCCCCTCTTCGTCCATTGTTTTAAACTCAAATTTTAGCCTAGCCGAAGGCAGTTCTATCAGCCTGCATTCTATAGTTAATAAGCTGTCATAAAAAGCCGGTTTTAGGTAGTTTATCGAATAGGATAAAACAGGTAACATCACCCCATTATCTTCCAGTTCTTTGTAGCTCAATCCTAATTCACGAAGTGCCTCCACCCTAGCAACCTCAAAGTATTGCGCATAATTACCATAGTACACATAACCCATCTTATCTGTCTCTGAATACCTTACTCTTAATTTCGAAAAATGTTTGTACATCCACTAAAATTTTTGTTAAATTTATACTCAATTTATGAAATAAAAACACCTAATGTAAGCAAATTTATTAATTGTTTTTTAATAGCATTTTTTAATTAAAAAACAATAGCAAAAATGTTTTTTTCTTAACTATTTTTGTATCATATTTGCTCAGGTTTTAAAAAGAGAAATAATAGTTCAACAAAAAACGTTAAACCATTAAATTTTCATTGATTTCCGAATTGTAATGCTTTAATTTTAAGGCATATTTAAAAATATATTTAATAACGAAAGATTTTAGCTAATTAGACAAAAATTTTTAGCAAAATCTAATATTGTGCAAAATAATGAGTAGTAACTATTTAGGTGTTTGGGAAAACTGTTTAGAAATAATTAAAGACAATGTAAGTCTTCAAAGCTTCAAAACCTGGTTCGAACCCATAAAACCAGTCAAACTTCAAAATAGCATATTGACCATTCAAGTTCCTAGTCAATTTTTTTACGAATGGTTAGAAGAGCACTACATTACCTTATTAAGAAAGACAATCAAAAAAGAATTAGGAACAGAAGGCAAGCTTGAATACAGTATTGTGATGGAAAATAGCTCTAATAGCTCAAAACCATATACTGTTAAAATTCCTACAACCAATAGGCAGGCAACTAAGAATGATCCAGTTTCTGTGCCTTTGGACGTAAATAAAGATCATCCGATTAAAAATCCTTTTATTATTCCGGGTTTAAAGAAAATCAGTATTGATTCTCAATTAAATCCTAACTATTCTTTTGATAGTTTTATAGAAGGAGATTGCAACAGATTAGCTCGCTCTGCAGGTTATGCAGTTGCAAAAAATCCTGGTGGAACAGCCTTTAATCCTTTGCTAGTATATGGTAGTGTAGGTTTAGGTAAAACACATTTAGTCCATTCTATTGGTATTGAAATCAAAAATCAACATCCAAGCAAAACGGTATTGTATGTTTCTTCTGAAAAGTTTACGCACCAATTTATAGACGCAGTTAGAAATAACAACCAAAATGATTTTATTCATTTTTATCAAATGATTGACGTTTTAATCATTGATGATGTTCAATTCTTCTAGGAAAAGAAAAAACACAAGATGTTTTCTTTCACATATTTAATCATTTGCACCAAACTGGAAAACAATTAATCTTAACATCTGATAAAGCTCCTGTAGAAATGCAAGGAATGGAGCAACGCCTACTTTCTCGCTTTAAATGGGGCTTATCTGCAGATTTGCAAAGCCCAAGCTTGGAAACTCGTATCGCTATATTAGAAAACAAAATGTATAATGAAGGTCTTGAATTGCCTAAAGAGGTGGTTGAATACCTTGCTTATAGCATTACAACTAATATTAGAGAACTAGAGGGTGCTTTGATTTCATTATTGGCTCAATCATCTTTAAACAAAAAAGCGATCACCTTAGAATTAGCTAAGCAGATGATTGATAAGTTTGTTAAAAATACGGCTCGCGAAGTTTCTATTGATTACATTCAAAAAGTAGTTTGTGATTATTTTGATTTACCTATTGAATTGTTAAAATCTAAAACTAGAAAAAGAGAAGTGGTACAAGCGAGACAGATTGCGATGTTCTTTGCTAAAAAAATGACCAAATCAAGCTTAGCCAATATTGGTATGCATTGCGGCGGAAAAGATCATGCTACCGTACTTCATGCTTGTAAAACAGTTAATAATTTAGTGGAAACAGATAAGCGTTTCAGAAATTATGTAGACGAATTAGAAAAGAAAATAAGTATTCAATAAAATAAGAATTATTCAATTTTAAATAGGAATTAAAGAGTGCTTTAATTCCTATTTTTATTTAAAATTATTTACAAATGAGAGTTTTAATGGTTTGTTTAGGAAATATATGTCGTTCTCCAATGGCTGAAGGTATTCTGAGAAATAAAGTGGATCAAACAAAATTAGAGATTAGTGTGGAGTCGGCAGGAACTTCTTCTTATCACATTGATGAAGCACCAGACGAAAGAGCTATAGCTACTATGAAAGAAAATGGAATCAATATTTCAACTTTGCGCGGTAGAGAATTTACAGCAAAAGATTTTGATGAATTTGATAAAATTTTTGTAATGGATTATAGCAATTATGAAAATGTAATTGCTTTAGCTAGAAACGAAGATGAAAAAGCAAAGGTGGATCTGATCTTAAACCTTATTTATCCCAATGAAAATCGATCAGTTCCTGATCCCTATTTTGGAGGTGATGAAGGCTTTAAAAGTGTTTATAAAATGCTCGACGCCTCTTGTGATGCATTAATTAATCAAATAAGAGAAAATGCAAACAACTAAACTTTACCTTATCCCCAATGTGCTAGGAATAGGAAATCCAGAAAGCTATTTTGGAACTGAAGTTTTTAATACGATTAAGAAACTAAAGTATTTTGTAGTTGAAAATGAGAAAAATGCAAGACGCTATTTACTTCAACTAGGAATTGAAACGCCTATTGATGATTTGACATTTTTCAACCTGAACAAACATACAGATTTAAACGAAATACCTTCTTATATCAAGCCTTTGCTTGAAGGAAATGATATGGGTTTATTATCAGATGCTGGCTGTCCTGCAGTAGCCGATCCAGGAGCTTTGATAGTAGCTTTAGCGCATCAAAATAATATTACTGTTCATCCACTTATTGGTCCCTCTTCCATCCTATTGGGATTGATGGCTAGTGGTTTTAATGGACAATCTTTTGTTTTTCACGGATATTTACCTCACGATCATTTTGAGCGTCAAAAACAAATAAAATCAATGGAGGTAGCAACTCAAAAAGAAAAACAGACACAAATTTTTATTGAAACGCCCTTTAGAAATGATAAATTGCTAGAAGAACTCAAAAAAACGCTCAATCCTAAAACTTCATTGTGTGTAGCTGTAGATTTAACACTAGCTAAAGAAACGATTATATCGCAAACCATACAAGAATGGAAAAAAAATAAAAGCAGTTTTCACAAACGAGCTGCCATTTTTCTAATCGGTTAGTGAACTGTGATATAAGCTCAAAGCAGCAATTGGTTTCTCTAAAATAACACTAATTTCAATTGAATTTTCATCGGCTACAGATTTAATAAAGTCGGCGTAATAAAAAGCAATTGAACCTACTAAGGCTAACTTCAATTGAAAATTTTCAAATGACTTCTGGTTTGCTATTTTTAAAATAACTTCATTAAAAAATTCTCTAAAACATTCTATTATTAAGTCAGACATTTCTGCTTTGTACCTATGATGAAATGCAAATTGACTAAATTGAGCAATATATTTATTAGCTAATGGTTTCTTATAAATAGTATCTAATATTTCGTTCAAATCAGGAAGATATCTTTTTTCAAATGCTTCAGTCAGTTCTGCTGAAAATTTTTGATAGTAAAATGCCTTTAAAACAGCTTTACCAATTGAAACTCCACTTCCCTCATCTCCTAATATAAAACCTAAAGAAGGCAAAACCGCTTTAGTTGCTTCACCATTATAATAGGCAGCATTGCTTCCAGTACCCAAAATCGCAATCATACCTTCCGTTTTACCCAAGGTAGCTCTTGCCGCAGCTAATAAATCATGACCTATCTCTATTTTAGCTTGAGGCAATAAATTTTGAAGTATCCCTTTAATTTCATTTTGTTTAATTAGTGCAGAGCAACCAGCTCCGTAAAAATAAACTGCTTCAACAGGAATATCAATTTTGGGTAGAACTTCTTTTTCCAATACTTCTTGAATACTATCGACCGTATGGTGAAATGGATTTAATCCAATCGTTTGAAATTGAATAATATTTGAATTGGAAGAAGGAATAAATCTCCAATCTGTTTTAGTAGAACCGCTATCGGCAATCAATATATTAGGCATATTTTTTTTAGTCTTCAGTGGTGGATGTAATCGCTAAATCTTCTAAATTTGAATTATTCTTTACAGCATTCAATCGGTATTCTTCATAATCAGCCTTGTAATTTATTTTTATCATTTTAGCTAAAAACCATTGATGAAAGATAATCAATTCAGGTGAATCTACTCTCCATCGTGCATTATCATTCATAGATTCTAGCTGACCAAATAAATCTGCTTCTTTGCGGTAAGTTTCTTTAAAATGAAATTGATTTTTACCCAAAGCAATCAAAGCCTTTAATATTAATTGATCTCTAGGCCTTACTTCCAACTGCTGACGCGATCTTTCAATGTACTTTCTAAAACTTTCAATATCATATTCAACAAAATTATTTTTAAAAGTTTCAATATCACATAAAATTCGCATTATTCTTATCCAAAGATTCCAACCTTCCTTATCCTTCTCAAATTCTGCGGTATCGTTAAATTCAGTTTTTGCCAATTTATATTCGCCTTTAATAAAATAAATAACCCCTAAAAAATAACGCAACTTAGTACGCCTAAATTCTACTTTAATGTAAAAATTCTCATTGGTTATTTCTTGAATCGTTTCAATTAATTGGTCGTAATGACCCAGATGAAATAAGGCTTCAATTTCTAATTCTTTAAGATTGTAATAATTAATATTTTTTGAAATAAAAGACTCTAACCCAATATTGCAATAATTCAGAATCTCCTTAAACTCTATCAATTTTAATTGATTTTCTGCCAATTGATAATATACCCCAATTAACCTTTGCTTACCATAGGCAGCTTTAGAGTTTTGAATAAAAATAGCAAACTGATTACCAATTTGATCTACCAATTGATAATTGTTCAACTGCTGATACAATTCCATCTCCAACAAAAATTGATACATTCTTATATTATCTGATTGGGTGTATTGGAAAGAATTTTTTAAATCATTAATGTACTTTTGTAATAATTCAATCGACTTTTTCCCTTTTACCCCTTTAAAATCTACTTCTGCATAATAAGATCTATACCAGTCTTTTGCGCTGTAAAGTGAAATGCGACAATCCTCGTAAAAGGTTATTTGATCAGACATTTTATTATAGGCTTTTTTTCCTTTCGACAATCCCAATAAGCCTTGTTTTAAATATAATGCTTCTAATAAATCATCGTAATGTTCATATCGTTTTCCAATTTGAATTACCTTATTATAACGCTCCTGAGCTAAAGAAATTAATCCTCTCGTTTGTAAAATGTAAGCCGCTAATAAAATTTTCTTCTGTTTAATTTTACTTTTAAAGGCAATACTAAAATTATCAGCTCTATTAATATTGAGTTCATAAATTAAAGTTTCTTCAATTCTATTTCTTAACTTATTGATTACTCTTATAAAAGTTTCATCAGATCCATCCTCAGAAACCTTTTCTTTACAATACTCGTATTCAATTTGACTTTTGTTACACAATAAAATAAATAATTCTTCTTGTAAATTTATTTTATTAAAATTAGACTTTAAATTAGTCACAACCTTTTTAACTAACTCTAATTCAGCAGAACTGAGACTTAAAATTAATTGATGTAGTTTTTCTAAATCTTTCTTTGCTTTCATTTCAACGGGTGAGTTTTAAATCCTAAAAGTATTATATTTAAAGCATTTAAAAAAATAAATTGTCAAAAAAAGCCAATTTCAATGGGTGAGTTTTATACAACATTGTCCAACATTTGCTTCAAATTTAAGTGCAATTTTGAATTGTTAATTAAAAATAATACAAACACTACTAAAAATTAAACTTATGATTCATTTAATTACAATACTTATTTCTTTATTAGGATACGGTGCACCTGAAGATTTTTCTAATATGACAGAACAAGAAATTACTACCCAAATACAAGCTCAGCAAGATGGACGAGGTGGAGATTGGGATTTACCCAACTATACAGAAGAATAATTGTTGTATCTTCAAAAAAAATTAAGAACTAACCGAAATTAACACTAAAAATAACCAAAATGATACATTTAATAAGCATATTGATTTCCCTTTTAGGATATGGAACTCCAGCAGACTTTTCTCAAATGACTGAACAAGAAATAACTACTCAAATTCAAGCACAAGAAGATGGCAGAGGTGGTGATTGGGATTTACCCAATTATACGGAAAATTAATCATTAAAAATATATTCAATAAACAGCCATTTCAATGGGTGAGTTTTGAACACTTAAAATACTTAAGCACTGTTATTTAACAAAAATAACAGTGCTTTTCAATGGGTGAGTTTTGACGAAATTGTCCAACATCTGCTTGAGATGTGTGCTTACTTTTACATTGCACAAAATATGTTTAACCAAAAACTATAGCAATGATAAAAGTTAGAAACCTTATTTTACAGATGACTCAGACTGAATATGACGAGCTTCTCTTAGACTGTAGAAACAAAAAACAAACGCTTTTAATTGAAGCTTTAGTGCTTTATAGAGAACAAATATTGGATGAACCGGAAATGGTGAAAGCACTCAATATTCCTTCAGACCAGTTTAATGCTATCAATCGAGCTTTGAAGAAAAATATCTTCGATTACCTTTCTATAGATACACAAGATTATAGATATAGCTTAATCAATAGAGTTGAATTAACCATCTCTAGATCGTACTGTGCAGATTTGGAAGAAGAAACTACCATTCTACACTATTTATTGGATGAATTATCACAATTTCAATTAGATTTTTATGCTACTTCCTTATATGAAAGATTAGCACATTTAAATTGCAACAATAGTAATTTCAATAAATACAATAAGAAATTTAAAAGAGCCTTAGAAATTAAACAAACCACTGAGCGTTGTATGATTTTATTTTCTCAATTAAATTCAAAAATTGATGAATATACTGAAGAACCCTGTAAAATTTATTTGAACCACATCAATCAAAGTTTAAATGAAATAGATGCCATTCATAATGAGTATAAAAATGCCTTTACTAATACTTTCCATGCATTGGCACATTTATTAGTTTCAGTCTTTGTAAAAGACTCCTTGTACGCAACTACCCATGTAAAATCAATTGAAAAATTGTTTGTGGAAAGCATGAAAAAGATTGCCTTATTGGCAAGTGGAACAGAACAATATTATGCTTGTAATATATTAAAATTAATCAGCATTCGAATGAAATCAATTTCTAATTCAAATGCAAGTATGCAGGTTGTCTATGATAATTTGATAGAATCTAAAGAAGGTAAAATTGCTTACAATTTCAATTTTTCAGCAGTGCTGAAAAATAAATTAATAGCAGAGATTAATACAAATCAAAGAAATACCACTACTAATAAAGTTGTAGTATCCATTAAAGAGAAAATTAAAGAAAAAATACCTTTTTATGGCTATTACAATAACTCTTTTAACCTAAGTAAATTGATATATCGATCTACTGCTTATAGCTAAGCAAAACTCTTTCGTGTTTAAATTATTGGTTAATGATTGTTTAGCAAACAACTTAAAAAACTCCTCTCACCCCAGAGGAGTTTTTTTCATTTAAATCAATTGTTTTCTTAAAAGAAAAAACAAAATACCAAACCCAAAAACAATACTTACCAAAACATTTATGACCGCCATGGTAGTAAAACCATTTTTTAATAAATAAACAGTTTCCAATGCAAAGGTGGAGAAAGTACTAAAACCACCGCAAAATCCGACAATGAGTAAAAATTTATAAATAGGAGTTTGAACAATTTTATATTGAAAAAATACTAGAATAAGACCTAATATCAAGCAGCTTAAGATATTGGTTATAACAGTAGCCCAAGGAAATTTATAGATTTGTTTTTCAATCAACAACCATAGCCCATATCGACATAAACTTCCTAAACCTCCACCTATAAATATTGCTAGTGCATTCATAATTGATCCGTTTTCCAAATTCCTAATTTAAGTTTACGATTGGCCCATTTCATTAAACCAAAGACTATCCATGCAATTAAGATTCCTAAAATGGCACCGCAAATAACATCTAATGGAAAATGAACTCCTAAATAAATTCTACTGTATGAAACTATTATTGCCCAAACTATCAATAGCGCTGACCACCATTTATTTTTGAGTACAAATGAGACAAAAACAGCTAAAGAAAAGGTATTTGTAGCATGAGACGATACAAAGCCATACTGTCCGCCGCAATGATTGTTAACGATATAAACCAAACCTTCTAAATCGGGATCATGACAAGGTCTAAATCGTAAGAAAATGTTTTTAAATAAGTTAACCGATATTTGATCGCCTAAAGTGATTAAAATAATTATGAAAAATAAAATATACAATCCTTTTATTTTATATTTTCGGAATACAACAAAAAGTAAAATGGCATAAAAGGGAATCCACTCCAATTTACCTGAAACAAAAACCATAAAAGCATCTAGCGCAGGTGCACCAAGACCATTTAGCTTTAAAAAAATTTCTTTATCTAAATTTATTAATGTTTCCAGCATTTTATTCATTTAAATTTTTCCACAACAAATCTTTTAGTTCATCTAAGCCTTGCTGAGCTACAGATGAAATAAATAAATGAGGAATATCAAGTAATAGAGGTGTTATTTCTTCTTTTAATTCAGCATCCAACATATCAGATTTGGTGATAGCTAAAATGCGTTTTTTATCTAATAATTCGGGGTTGTATTGTTTTAATTCATTTAATAAAATCTGAAATTCTTTATCAATATCATCAGAATCAGCAGGAATCATAAAAAGCAATAAACTATTTCTTTCTATATGTCGCAAAAACCTTAAACCAATCCCCTTTCCTGTATGTGCGCCTTCTATAATTCCAGGAATATCAGCCATTATAAAAGATTTATAATTTCTATAAGGCACAATTCCTAAATTAGGAACCAATGTAGTAAAAGGATAATTGGCAATTTCAGGTTTTGCAGCCGTAATCACGGAGAGTAAAGTCGATTTTCCTGCATTGGGAAATCCAACTAAACCTACATCAGCTAAAACTTTCAATTCAAGCACTTTCCATACATCTTCTCCATCTTCTCCAGATTGAGCAAATCGTGGTGTTTGATTGGTAGAAGATTTAAAATTAGTATTTCCCATACCTCCTCTGCCACCTTTCAATAGAATTTGCTCTTCGCCATCTTGAGTAATTTCAAATTCAACCTCACCAGTTTCAGCATTTTTTGCAATAGTTCCTATAGGTACATCTACAATTTCATCGGCTCCATCAGCTCCTGATCTATTGTTTCCTCCACCAATACCTCCTGCTTCAGCACTAATGTGTTTTCTAAATTTGAGATGCAACAATGTCCACAACTGCGAATTACCTCTCAGAATAATATGTCCTCCTCTACCTCCATTTCCACCATCAGGTCCACCTTTAGCAGTCAATCTATCTCTATAAAAATGAGTTGATCCTTTACCACCACGTCCCGACTTGAAGGAGATTTTTACATAATCAACAAAATTATTTTCTGACATTGTTCCAGCTAATTTTACTTTTATTTACAGCTTTAAAAAGGTTCTCTTTTGAAAGCTAAAAAGGCATTGTAGAAAACAATGCCTTTTAAATTATCTTATTTCTTTAGTCAATCGATTAAAAACATCTTCAACAGAGCCAATTCCATCAATTACATGGTATTTATTCTGTTTGTTATAATATACTTTTAAGGGAGAAGTTATTCTATTATAAGTAATTATTCGGTTGAATATTACTGATTCATTTTTATCATCTACTCTTCCTGATTCTTTGCCTCTTTGTACTATTCTAGCTACTAACTCATCATCATCCACTTCTAATGAAAGCATAGTAGTTATACTTGTATCATAATTTTTCAACAATTCATCTAGCGCTTCTGCTTGCTCAGTAGTACGGGGGAAACCATCGAAAATAAAACCATGAGCTAACTTATTTTGAGCTAATTTCCTCTCAATCATTCCTATAACTACATCATCAGGAACTAGTTCGCCTTTATTCATATAAGATTGAGCCTTTAAGCCCAAATCTGTTTCATCTTTAATTTCGGCTCTTAATAAATCGCCAGTAGATAAATGAACCAAGTTAAATTCTTCCTTTAATTTAGTTGCTTGTGTTCCTTTTCCTGCTCCCGGAGGGCCAAATAATACGATATTTAACATCAATATTTAATTTAATCTTTTAAAACATAAAGTTCGGATAAATTTCGTCCAAAACCATCATAATCTAATCCATAACCTAACACAAATGCATTTGGTATTTCCATAGCCACATAATCAATAGGAATAGATTTTGTATACGCATCAGGTTTAAGCAATAGTGTAGCAATTTTAATAGAATTACAACCGGCTTTGGTCAACAAATCAACAATTACTTCAATTGTATTTCCGGTATCAACAATATCTTCAATTACAACGACATCACGACCGTCTACAGCCCTATCTAATCCTATTAATTGGTTAACTTCACCAGTGGATTTCATCCCTTTATAACTTGCTACTTTTACAAAACTAATTTCACACTCTAAATCAATTTCTTTTAATAAATCTGCAGCAAACATAAAGCAGCCATTTAAAACACCTAAGAATAAAGGTTTTTTACCTTTTAAATCATTATTTATCTCTGTAGAAATAACTTTAATAGCCTCAGCTATTTCTGATTTACTTTTAAAAAGGCGAAAATCTTTATCTAAAACGGTAATTTCTTTCAAAATATAGAATTTATAAGGCCGCAAAAATAATAAAAATAATGCGGTGTTGAAATATAAGTATTAACCATTTGATGGAATCGAATGTGATCAATCTAATCAATCATCCCCCAACAAATTAATAGAATGCATCGTTTTTAGCAAAGCCTTATTGTGCTTGGCATGTATTTCTACCTGTTTGATTTGTGAATTAATAAAAGATTGTTCTCTCGAATTGATCATAAATAAAGAACTTTCTCCAATTTCAAACAGCTTCTTTTCTCCATTTAAAAGGGCGGTATTATCTTGTACAATATTTTCGTAAATCTGTAATTGATTTTTAACAGTGCTCCATTCTTTTACAGAAGTTTTCATTTTATAATTGATTTCTGCTATATAGTTTGAGTAGTTCAATTGAGTTTCTGCAATTTCATAATTCATTAACTTTAAATCTCCCCTTTCTTTTCTCAAAAAAATGGGCATTGAAAACTCCAACCCTAACTTATAATTATCTGAATTATAATTATTAACTACATCAGAATTAACATCACTTAAGGCATTATACTTTATATTTATTGTAGGTTTTATACTTTCTACTTTTAGTCTCCTTTCAATTTCCATTTGATCCAATTTAACATCCATTTGTCTCAATTTTGGGTGGTTGAGTATCAATGAATCTGTCATCAAAGTAATCGTATTAAATAATTCATCACTTATTTCTTCTTTATCTTGAGGAACTATAGAATCGCTCAACTGCAAAGGATTACTATTTTCATCCCAAAGAAATAAAGCTAATTTTTCTTTGGCGTAATAGTAGTCTAATTCAGCTTGACTCAAAAGAAATTGTCTATTCCTTAATTGAATAGATGCTTCAACTGTATCAATAGCAGCTTGATCACCTAAAACAACATTTCTTTTAATAGCTATAAATCGTTCGGCAGCAATGGCAGTTGCTTTCTCTATAATTTTAAAGGTATTGTAAGATGAAAACCAATCCCAATAAGCTATCCCTGCACTTAATCTTAAATCATTGTAAATAATAAGTCGCTCTAAACTATTATAGGTTTCAAATAATTTTGCTTTTTTTAAGGATGCTCTTCTTTCATCAATAAAAAGCCCTTTACCTAAAGTTAGTTTTACACCAGCTTGGAGCAATCCATCATCAGGCGTTTTATTTTCAGGGTTCAAATAGATTCCAGTATTTTTATCATAAGCCATATCTATTTCTAAGCCTAATGGCAGAGGCACTTTAAGCCCTACTCTCGACTGATTAAAATAGTTTTTAGTTTCAAATTCTTTTTGATCGTGTATAGCATATAATTTTGGATCAAATCCGCCTCTAGCTTTTACAAGCGTAGCATCAGAAACTTTCAATTTAAGTTCAGCAATTTTTGAAATTGGATGAGATTCTATTACGAATTGATTAAACTGTTGGTAAGTTAAAATGTATAAACTGCTATCTTGAGCCCATAACCCATTATAAAGTAATAAGATTAAATACAGTAAAAAATTTCTCAATTTTATCATTCTAAGAATTTTTAGATATGGAATTATTCTTACTTTTTATATAATAATCCGGTGGAAAACCATTCACTTTTCGCCATAATTCATACCATATAGGTACATCATTTAGCAATAACATACTAGAAGTTGCCGATCCTACCCTTAAACCTTTGGGCCAAAAACCCAATGAAGCATCAGGTGCAACTAAAACTCTGTAGTACCCATCTTGATTGATATAATTATCTATGGCATAAACTTTTCCACTGTATGTCCCATAATTTAGATCAGGCCAACCCGAAAAAACGATGGCAGGCCAACCATCAAATTGAGTGACTACCTTCTCTCCTATTTGAATAAGTGGTATATCAATTGGTTTTACATACATCTCTATGGCAAAATCATATAGCTTAGGCATTATGGTTGCTATTTCTTGACCTTCTTTTACAGTTTCACCAATACCGGATTGTATGGTTTGAGTGATATAACCGTCTTGTGGAGCAGTGATGTAATTCATTTTTGATCGCACACTGTAATTAGTTAATTGATTCTTTAATTTCACCGTAGTAGCTTCCGCCTCATACATATTTGATTCTGCCGAGAATTTATTTGATTCAGCTTTGGCTAAATCATCTCTATAGGAAGCATTAATACTCCTTAACTCTATAATCAAATTTAAAATCTCATTTTTTGCACTTAAAAATTTACTTTCATACAAAACTTTAGAACCATTTGCTTTTTGTAGTGAATTTCTTTTAGATTCTAAATCCGTCAATGACTTTAATCCTTCTTCCTGTAATTGAATCATACGTTCATACTGATTAGAAGCAATTTCATAGTTTTGTTTGGCAACAACAAAATCAATACTATCACTAACTAATTTTAATTTTGCTTGTTCTATTTTATTCTTTGTTTGACTTAGTTTTAGTTTATTTATCTCAGCAATGGCATTTATTTGATTATTTAAAGCTTTTATTTTTTCTTGATAAGAATTTACAGAAGCGACTTTAGCGTCTACTTGCATTTTGATTCTACTAAGTAATTCTGGATCAAAATATTCATCTTTCGTTTCTGATATATATATAATGGTATCCCCTTTTTTTACATCATCGCCTTCTTGCACATACCACCGTTCTATTCTACCAGGAATAATTGTATGAATTGATTGAAATCTTTGGTTGGGCTTTAAGGTAGTTACATATCCATTCGATCGTATATTTTGAGTCCACGGGAGAAATAAAAAAATAAGTACTGATAAAAATATCACCAACAGCAATCGAATCATTTTTTTATTGGACTTCCAAGATTCAACTGCTCGCAGATTTTTAAATTTTTCCTTAAAAATCTTTGATGAAAGGTTATTTTCTGAAATATTTAACATTTAATTGATTAATTATTTTATTTATTTTTAAATTCTTTTAAGCCAACAAATTTTCCATCTTCAAGGCTAATTAAGTAATCTGATTTGACATAAAAGTAATCTATGTTAGAAATAGCAACCATCGTCCATTTATTCTCATCTGAGCATAAAAAATCAATAATTCTATTTCTTTCTTTTTCTTCTAGAATATCAAATGAATTTTCAATTAACAAAAGAGACGGTTTTGCAACAATACTTCTACACAATAAAATTTTCCTAACAATACTTTTAGGCAGTTTATGACCTAATGGATCTAATATAAAATTGATTCCTTTTGGTAAAATATTGATGTATTCATATAATCCTATATTTTTTAATGCCCACTCAATATCTTCATCCGTGATTTGTTCTCTACCAACAACTATATTTTCTAATATACTACCATTAAACAATTGATCTTCAGTTAAACAATATCCAATTTTAGATTTCAATTGATCAGTTTCAATATTTTCTTTTAATACTCCATTGTAGTAAATAGAACCTTCATTAAAGTCATAAAAACCCGCTAAAAGTGATAAAAAGGTGCTTTTACCAGAGCCATTTTCTCCATCTAACATATACTTTTTTCCTTTTTCCAGTAGAAGTGAAATATTATATATTGTTGGTTTATTATGAAAGGGATAAGTAAAAGTGGTATTGTATAGTTTTACCTGCATGGAATTATCAAAAAGATTTTTATTCTCTACAGTAATTGAATCATCATCTAAAGGCAGATCAGTTACTTCTCCAATCTTTTCTAAGGAAGTTAAAACATCATAGAAAATTTCTAAGTTGAGGACTAATTTTTCTACAGAAGCAATCACCATCATAATTATAATTTCTGCTGCTACAAACTGTCCAATATTCATTCGTTGATCGATTACTAAGATACCACCAATCAACAATAAACCTAAGGCTACAAGCATTTTAAAAACAACCATCATAGAAAATTGCTTAATTAAAACGTTAAAATGGCTTTTTCTTGCACCAATGTAATCACCCACATTTTGATCTACTTTTTCTAAATGTAAATCACTATTTCCTACTAATTTGAATGTTTTAGCTGATCGAGCAAGTTCTTGTAACCAATGAGCAGTTTCATATTTATGTTTAGATTCTTGAAGACTTGTAGATAATCCTAAACTCGATGTAAATCGAAAAATAACATACACCAATAAAATTAGGACTAAACTGAATGCGATGAAAAACGGATGATAAAATGATAATAAAATCAATCCAAAAGTAACTTGAAGAATAGCAGCTGAAAATTCAATCAATATTTTTGACAATCCTTTTTGAACAATTATTATATCAAAAAATCGGTTCATCAATTCAGGAGCATAATGCTTATATGTTGCCTCAAATTTAATTTTTGGAATTCTATAGGCCAATTCAAAAGCTGCTCTAGTAAACACTTTCCTTTGCAAATTCTCTGTTATGTTAATTTGAAAGATTTGCATCACTCCTGAAAATCCAACGCCAGAAACCACAAACAAGATTAAAATATACCATGAAGTACTGACTTGTCCACCTTGAATAATATTAATAATAGCCTGAATACCAAGTGGCAATGACAAATTGATTAAACCAATAAATATGGAATAGATATATACGTTTCTTATTTCGGCCTTATGAGGACTTAATAATTTCCAAAATCTTTTTAATGCTGAAGCATTGAACTTTTTTGACATTGATTTATGTTATAGTTTTAATTAATAATGATTTATAGAATTCTACAATAGAGTCTTCCCCATCAACCACATCGGTTAATCGAGGTAAGTGCGCTGCAAAATACCTTTGATGATGAGCAGATTCTATAATGGTAGAAATCAACATATGTGGGTATTTATAGGCAGGATTAATTTCTAAAACAAATTCACTTATCCTTTCTACAAATTGTTTGTAAGTAATGTAAGCCCCTTTTTGATTTTCATTATCTACTTCTTTTGTAAAAAACGATTTAGAAGATTCGCAAATAACTATATTATTTAACTTTCTTAAATTGATATTGGAATGTTTTAAATCTTCACAGATCTCTTGAGTTATCAATAAAACAGATTTTACGAGTTTATCCTTTGGTGATGACATATTAGTAGTAGCTAGCACTAATCTATATTCCATCCATGTCCAATACCATGAAATAAGATAAAGCAGCAACTTATTTTTATTTTCAAAATATCGATAAACAGAAGCTTCTGTGGAGTTTATCTGAACTGCCAATTTTTTAAAATTGAAATCGTTAAAACCTATCTCCTCCATTAAATCTATTGCTCCTGAAATAATATTTTTTCCCAATTCACTCGATTCAGGGTATTTTAAAAATAATTCCTCATTGACTTTAATCTCAATTCCTCTTAAAAGCTCCTGCATTATTCTAATATTTTACTTGCAAATATAATAGCAATATATTTAATTACAATAGCAATACTATTAAAAAAACTTATTTAATTAGTTATCATAACTTTATAAATAGTCCCTACTTAATAATTATTTATATATATAGCTTTTTCACTGCAGAAGTCTTAACTTAGTCCATAATAAACTAAAATTTATGCTAGATTTTAAATTAGATACCCTACCCAATCAAAATGGAAAAATTGCATTAATTACTGGTGCAAATGATGGTTTAGGCAAGCAAACTACCATGGCCTTTGTGAGTAAGGGAATTCATGTAGTAATGGCATGCAGAAACTTAGAAAAAGCAGAGCAAGTTAAAAAGGAAATTTTGGGGATAAATCCCAAAGCTAACTTGGATATTCTACCTTTAGATTTATCCAAATTAAGCAATGTGAGAGAGTTTGCTAAAGTATTTAACTCCAAATATAATCAATTAGACTACCTAATAAATAATGCGGGAATTATGATTCCTCCCTTTGAGCTGACAGAAGATGGTTTTGAGAGTCAGATGGGTGTCAATTATTTTTCTCACTTTTTATTAACCTCATTAATGATGGAGAATTTATTGAAAACTCCAAATTCGAGAGTTGTATCCATGAGTTCAATCGCCCACAAATCTGGTAAAATAGATTTTGAAGATTTAAACAGCCAAAAGAATTACAATAAATTTGATGCTTATTCACAAAGTAAATTAGCCTGTTTAATGTTTGCATATGAATTAGATAAAAGATTAAAAAAACATCAAGCCAACACTTCATCAATAGCTGCACATCCTGGTGTTTCTGCTACTAATTTATTTCAATACATGCCCTCTATTCTAAAAGTTATTGCACCATTATTTACTCCATTTATTGCGCACTCTCCAGATAAAGCAGCTCTGCCCGAAATAGCCGCAGCTTTGAGTTCTGAAGTCAATGGCGGCGATTATATTGGCCCAGATGGATTTAGAGAAATGAAAGGAAAACCAATGAAAGCCAACTCCAACAAAATATCAAAAGATGAAGAGGTGGCCAAAAAACTATGGGAAGTTTCTGAGAAAATGTGCGATACAAAATTTGAATTTTAAACTGCGGGCAGACTATAAAATTAATTAACAAATAATACAAACTGAATAATCTACCTCAGTTTTTTATCTCTACTTTAAACGTTAAATTTGTAAAATACTTTTTAGGTTTTAAAAATGAAGATCCCTGCTTCAATTCAGTTTTTTCCATTCTACCAACTCTCCTATTTACCATTGAGTTTTTTATACTTATTTTCAGATTTTGCTTACTTTATTTTATATCGTTTATTAAAATATAGAAAAGAGGTGGTTAGGGATAATTTAAGTAATTCATTTCCAAACAAATCTATTGAAGAACTTAGAAGAATTGAAAAAGCTTTTTACAAGCATTTCTGCGATACGTTCATTGAATCTTTAAAAAGCTTAACTATTTCCAATAAAGAAGCAAAGACTAGATTTAATGTTATAAATCCCGAATTAGCCCAAAAGTATTATAATTTGAATAAAAGTATTACACTTTATTCAGCGCATCAAGGCAATTGGGAATGGCTGGGCTACTTACCTTTATATGTTTCTCATCAAATGACTTCCTTTTATCAACCTTTATCTAGTCATTATTTTGATCAACTTATGCTTCAAATACGCCGAAGATTTGGAGTGATATGTATTGAATCTTCAAAAGGTTATAGAACCCTCACTAAATTAAAAGATGAAGGTATTTTAACTATGAATATTATAATAGGTGATCAAAGTCCGATGAATAATAGTTCTAAATATTGGATTCAATTCTTACATCAAAATACAGCGTTTTTAATAGGAGCCGATAGAATAGCTAAAAAAAGTGAACATGTCGTTTTATTTCCTTGCTATACAAAAATTAAAAGAGGCTATTATCAAATTGAATTAAAATTGATTACAGATCAGGAAATAAGTAAATCAGGAACTGAGGTAATGGATAAATATGCTGAACAATTAGAAACTGCTATTCAAAACTCACCCGAAATGTGGCTTTGGAGCCATAGAAGATGGAAATTAAAAATGGAGGAATCGAATCTACATTTATCCAGTCAAAATAAAAACTAATGCAAGCATTATTTAAGAGAATATCAATTAATATCAGGTACTTTTTGTATTGGTTGGTCTATTTTATTATTTTAAGATTAATCTTTTTAGCGTATTATTTTGATAAAGCTTCAGACTTAAGTTTAAAAAATTTAATCTTAGCTCCAATATATGGCTTAAAACTAGACATCTCAACAGCTGCCTATTTCAGTGCATTTGCTTTCTTAATCATTTCATTTTCTGTTTTTTTAAAGAATAAATTAACTTACTATATTCTTAAAATATATACGTTATTACTATTAGTACTAGTCAATTTATTAGCGTTGATTGATCTTGGTTTATATGGCCCTTGGGGAGTAAGATTAGATGCAACCCCAATTATGTATATCAATACTCCATTAGAAATGATGGCTTCGGTTTCTACCTTTCAATTAGTTTTGAGCTTCATAGCTTGGATTACAATGACATTTCTATTTCTTTTTTTATTCAAAAAATATTTTAGAATTAAAATAGTTCAACTTCCAAAAGCTAAATTTTATCATTCATTTATTTTACTCGCTTTTATATCAACGCTTATTTTGCCGGGCAGAGGAGGCTTTCAAACCATTCATATCAACATAAGTAATGTCTATTTTTCCAAACAAATGTTCGCTAATCATGCGGCTGTAAATTTTGCATGGAGTTTTATGGATTCTATGATTAAAAGAGAATATGAAGACAACAATCCTTATATAAAATTTGAGAAATCGACTGCAGAAAAAATAATAAGCAATGCAAATCAACAAATTAAAGAAAATGATACGCTTGCAAAATCACCTCTTCTCAACAATCAAAAACCAAATGTAATTTTAATAATTTGGGAAAGCTTTACAGCTAAAATTGTTGCTCCTTTAGGTGGTGAAAGTGATGTAACTTCCAATTTTAATGCGCTGACAAAAGAAGGAATTTTATTTACTAATTTTTATGCCAATGGCGATAGAAGCGACAAAGGTTTAGTAGCCATTTTAAGTGGATATTATCCTCAAACAGATAGAAGTATAATTAAAATAACCAATAAAATTAGATCTTTACCTATGCTACCAAGAGAATTGATGAAAATAGGATATCAATCTCAATTTTACTACGGTGGAGATTTGAATTTTGGCAATATGAATACCTACTTAAGAACTGGTGGAATTAATGATTTTATAGATGGAGGTAGCTTTGATAAAAAGGATTGGAATTCAAAATGGGGAGCGCATGACCATGTGGTATTAAATAAATTTATTGAACAAAATAAAAATACGAACCGCCAGCCATTTTTTGACATTATTTTTACGCTTTCTAGTCATGAGCCATTTGAATTTCCTAGCACTTATAAGTTTGGAAAAGATACAGAAGATAATCGTTTTAGAAGTGCACATGCTTACACCGATCAATCAATTGGAGATTTCATTAAATTAGCCAAACAGCAAGCTTGGTGGGACAATACATTAATTGTGATTATGGCAGATCATGGGCATCCAAAACCTGAACAAGCAGGAATTTTTAATGCACCTTCCAAGTTTCATATACCTATGCTTTGGTTAGGCGGTGCACTGGCGGTAAAAGATACAACTATTGGAAACTTTGGGAGTCAAGTAGATTTTTCAAAAACATTATTAAATCAATTGAATATACCATCTAAAGAATTTGTATGGTCTAATGATTTATTGATAGATTCCGATCATCATTATGCGAATTATATCTTCAATAAAGGATTTGGAACAATAAACAATAATGGGACAGTTGTTTACGATTACAACAAACAAGATTTTTTAATCAAAAAAGGAAAAGAAAGTAATTTATTAGACTCATTAGGAAAAGCAATTACTCAAGAAAGCTATCAAGATTTTTTAGATAAATGATAAAAATTGGTTTGATTTATGTTTTTAAAAGATTTCACTTTTAAAAACATAGAATATTGGACGATTTTCCAAAAAGACTGAACCGTGTAGAAATCGATACAGAAGGCTATTGTCGCAAAAAAACAGGCAAAGATTTTACCTTTTACAACGCTAATGGTGATATAATTAAATCCGAAAAAGAATTAAAACGAATCTTAGCATTAGTCATTCCGCCTGCATGGTCTGATGTTTGGATTTGCAAAGATCAGTTGGGGCATATTCAATGCACTGGTGTAGATGAAAAGCAACGTAAGCAATACATTTATCACCCTGATTATTCTAAATTTCAACAGGAAGCCAAGTTTGCACGATTAAAAGATTTTGGTGAACGATTACCAAAAATTAGAAAAAAAATAGAAACGGATTTAGAACAAGATAAGTGGACTAAAAGTAAAGTACTGGCGCTTATTGTACATTTATTAGATGAGCATTATTTAAGAATTGGAAATTCACACTATCAAAAAGAGAATGACAGCTATGGTATTACAACCATACGACGAAAGCATATTGACCATAAAAAAGATGAATTAATACTTAAATACAAAGCTAAAAGCAATAAAATCAGAGAAATTCATATTGACGATATGGAAATTGCAGCACTAGTTGCTGAAATTTCTGATTGTCCTGGATACGAAATTTTTAAATATCAAGAGAATGCATCTACTTGGATAGATATAAAAAGTGAAGATGTTAACGAATACATCCATTCAATTTCAAGCCATGAATTTAGTGCAAAAACTTTTAGAACCTGGGGAGGCGCCAAATTGGCTGTTGACTATTATGATGCTGCATTTCAAAAATTTAAAAAAAATAATCGATTAAAATTAGAGTCCACTCTCATAAAAATGGTAGCAAAAGATTTAGGAAATACAGTAACTGTTTGCCGAAAATATTACATCCATCCTACAGTTTTAAAAACTGTAGTTGAAAATGGAATCCCAAATTTAGAAAGCAAATTTAAAAATTTAAAGAAATTATCTAAAGCCGAAAGAATTACAATGCAACTTATACATTAATCGAATGCCATTTATATTAATAAATAAATAATGAAAATAATTAAGTATTTTTACCTATATTACATTAATTATTTAACTAACTTCTTTTAATGATGAAAAAAAAAATACTCAGTTTAATTGCAATTTCAATAATTACAATTACGGTAGCCTTTGCCACTAAACACACTATAGTGGACCAAAATTTTAAATTTTTACCGGATATTTTATCTATTCAAGTTGGCGATACTGTAGTATGGGATTTAGCCAACATACATACTGTAGTAGAAGTAGATAGTACGGTTTGGATGAACAACGGAAACACTTCAAATAATGGTTTTCAGCATCCTGCAGGTGGGGGAACTACTATTTTTCAAACTCCAGGCAAATACTATTATGTATGTGGACCTCATGCCTCAGGTGGAATGAAAGGAACACTAACAGTGCTAGCTCCTACTTCTATTAATGAGTTGGATTTAGTAAATACTTTCAATTTTTATCCCAATCCAACAAGAGATATTGTGACTATTAATTTAAATGAAGGTTCTAATTTTGAAAAATATATAGTACAAGATTTGAATGGGAAAACTATACTATTAGACCAAGTTGCATCTACAAAGATTCAATTGAATGTAAAAAATTATCCAAAAGGAATTTATTTTATCAGCCTTTCTAATGCAAATGGAATTTTAACTAAAAAATTAATTGTGTTGTAAACTTCACTAATTATTCATATTAAAAGAGCTATCAAATTTGATAGCTCTTTTTTTAATTAAAAAAGGACAAGTTAATCCGATTTAATTTAGATTTACTTAACTTTGATAAAAAATAACAGATGTTTTCAAAAGCTTGTGAATACGGAATTAGAGCAATTGTATATGTTGCAACTCAATCACTCAACAATCAACGTGCTACCTTAATTGATATAGCAAAAGAAATAGATTCTCCCACCGCATTTACTGCAAAAATACTACAAAAATTAGTTAGAAATAAAGTAATTTATTCTACAAAAGGCCCTACCGGTGGATTTTATATTCCTAAAAATGAAATGCATGAAGTCAAATTAATTCAAGTAGTTGTAGCTATAGATAATGATAAACTATTTGTTGGCTGTGGATTAGGATTAAGAGAATGCGATGAAAGTAGACCTTGCCCCGTTCATTTTAAATTTAAAATTATTAGAGATGGTCTAGAGAATATGTTAAAAACCACAAGTATTTATGAAATGGCTGTTGGAGTTGACAGTGGTTTATCATTTTTGAAAACCGTTTAAGGTTAAAAATTTTATGCAAAAAGAGATTATACATATTGATGACATTAAATTATTAGTAGATACTTTTTATGATAAAGTGAGAGAAAATGAAATATTAGCTCCCATTTTTAATGAAAGAATAAAAGACGAATGGCCAAAACACCTAGAAAAAATGTACCGTTTTTGGCAAACTATTTTATTAGATAAGCATACCTACTATGGAAGTCCATTTGCTCCGCATGCCACAATGCCTATTGGCGCTGAACATTTTCAAAATTGGCTCAATTTATTCTATCAAACTATTGATGAATTATTTGATGGTGAAAAAGCGAAAGAAGCCAAATGGAGAGCTGAAAAAATGGCTCAAATGTTTCAATATAAAATTGAATATTATAAAAATAACAGCTCTACTCCTATTTCATGAAAAAAAGTGTCGAATACCCTTTAGCTATTGTAATCACGTTCTTATGGATAGGATTTGTTTGTGCCATCAGCTTTATGGAGGCTTGGTTAAAATTTAGAGCACCAGGCATCACCCTCCCTTTGGGTTTAGGTATTGGAAGATTGGTATTTGATGCTTTGAATAAAGTGGAATGGGTATTTATTCTTGCCATTGTTTTTCAATTTTTGATAGCTAAAGCTAAATTTTTAAGCCTCAAAATGATCCCTTTCTACCTCGCAGCTATATTAGTAATTATTCAAAGTATTTGGTTATTACCTGCCTTGGATACAAGAGCAGAAATGCACATTCAAGGATTAGCAGTTCTGCCTTCCAATCTTCATTTTTATTATGTGGGATTTGAAGCTATAAAAACGATTAGTCTAACTATATTTGGAATTCGATTATTTAAATAGAAATTATGGAACAAAAAGAAATTATTGATAAAATCAATCAAAAATATACAGATATTGGTGAAAACCCTGATACTTACTTAAATGGTTTGTTGCAAGCAAAACAAATCAATTATTGGGATTACATAGAAGTGGAAACATTGTTGTCTTTGCAACGACCTAGAACCAATTTTAAAGATGAAGAAATTTTCATTTTATATCACCAAGTTACAGAGTTGATGCTTAAATTGATGGTTCATGAAATCAAGCAAATAATTGATGAAGATAAATTGAGTGAGGATTTCTTAATGACAAAAATATCTCGTCTAAATAGATATACTTCCATGTTAATCAACTCATTCGATATAATGAAAGACGGAATGAATTATGATGATTACAATACCTTTAGAGCCACATTAGCTCCTGCTAGCGGTTTTCAAAGCGCACAATTTAGATACATTGAAATTTATTGTACACGGTTAGAAAACCTTATTAATGATGAGGGCAAGAACAGATTAAGTCAACAGCCAACTGTAGAAGAATATTTTGAACACATTTATTGGAAAGATGCAGGTTTGAACAGAAAAACAGGCAAAAAAACATTGACTTTAAGACAATTCGAAGAAAAATACTTGGATAGCTTCATCGCTTTGGCTACCAAAATGAAAGGGAAAACAATTGAAGATAAATTAATGGAATGGAATCAACCTTCAGATGAGTTAAAAGAAAAAATTAGAGAATTTGATCATTTATACAATGTAGCTTGGCCAATGGTACACTTAAATACTGCACAGCATTATTTGGATAAAAAAGGTGAAAATAAAGCAGCTACAGGCGGATCTGAATGGAAAAAATATTTGCATCCAAAATTTCAACAACGAAAATTCTTCCCTACTTTTTGGACAGAAAGCGAAAGAGAGCATTGGGCAGAAAAATAATTATACTTTAAATTAAAATGATGAGCAATAGAAAATCATATGACACATTGAGCGAAGCCATCAATGATTTAATTAAAGATGGTTATACCACTGATTTTTCCATTTCAGATTTAGATGATTGTATTGTTTGTAAAAGAACAGAAATACAATTATCGGATGATGAATTTGAAATAGATGAAGTTTTTAGATTTGAAGGAATGAATGATCCAGGAGATTCTTCTATTTTATATGCGATTTCTTCATTAAAGCATGCTGTTAAAGGATTACTAGTAAATGCTTATGGCGTATATGCTAATGATAGCGCTGCAAAAATAGTTGAGAAATTACATAAACATAAAGAATTATAAAACTTCAAAATCTATTATGGAAACTAAGAAACCTCAAAAAAGACATATTGCTTTGCAACCTTTAAGCCGAGAACATCACCAAGGATTATTATTATCTTGGAAAATCAGAAAAGGTTTAAGTAGAAAAATTGAATTTGATAGAATCCAAAATTATGTATAATGGTTTTATGAAAACCATTTAACCCAGCATTTTTCAGAGGAAGAAACTCATGTTTTCCCCATTTTAGGCAATGATCATCAACTAGTTAAAAGAGCATTAAGCGAGCATAGAAGAATTAAGAGATTAGTAGAAGATAAAAATGAATTAGAAAAATCTTTACATGCATTAGAAGAAGAATTGGAACAACATATTCGCTTTGAAGAAAGAACACTTTTTAATGCAATTCAAGATGTAGCTGATGATCAACAACTCAAAAAAATGGAAGAAGTGTTAACTGAAGACACTTTTTGCCTCAATTGGGAAGATGAATTTTGGAAATAAGTGGTTAAATACTTTTTTCATTTAGAATAGAAATATTTTTAATCCTTGTAATTTAAATAATTACAAGGATTTTTCAATTTTAAACTTAATCTCTACTACAACGATAGGAATTAAAGAATTTTAAATACTTTTGGTTTTCTGAAAAGCGTTAAATTAGCACAAAATAAATTATAAAATAAGTGGACGCACTTTACATCTTAATCATTCCCATTTTGCTAGCACTTTTTATTGCAGCAAATATGGGAGCAAGTGGCACTGCTACAGCATTTGCAGCAGCTTATGGTGCGAAAGTGATTAAGAAAAAAGCGATTCCTTTGTTATTTGGTGTAATGGTAATAGCTGGAGCTTTATTAGCAGGAAAAGAAGTAACTACTACCTTGGGCGAAGGCATTTTATCTCCCTCTTACTTCACTCCTATTTACAGTTCTATTATTTTATTGGCAATTGGAATATCTTTATTTGCTGCCAATTTGATGGGCGTTCCACAAAGTACCAGTCAAACTACGGTAATGGCTATTGCAGGTGCTGCCATAGCTCTAGATGGTTTAAATAGTGAAAAGTTAATCTATGAAATCATTCCCTATTGGTTTGTTTTACCTGTAATTGCATTTTTTTTAATGTTATTCATCAATTGGATATTACCAAGAGTTAAAAAAGAACTTCCTAATTACGATTTTACAGAAATCAATGAGCACAAAGGATTAAAAATTTTCTTAATAATATCATCCCTTTATGTGGCATTTTCAGTTGGAGCCAACAATGTTGCCAATGCCGCTGGTCCAATTGCATCATTAACCATGAATGAATTAAATGCAAGCACAATTGGAAATAATATACCCATAGCACTGCTTTCTATCCTTATTGTTGCTCCATTTTTTGGATTTGGGAGTGCGATTTTTGGACATAAAGTAACTAGAAGTACAGGCAAAGAAATTGTAAAAGTTACTCCACTAAATGCTTCTATTATTTCACTTTTGGTAGCTACACTACTTTTATATGCCTCTATATTTAAAGGTATTCCTACTTCCCTAGTTCAGCTTAATGGTGCAGCATTTATAGCTTTAAGCATAGGCAAGCATGGTAGAAATAAAACATTCAAGAATCGTACAGTACGTAAATTTTTAAGCGTTTGGATGGTAGCACCTATTTTTGCGTTTGGTTTAACTTATTTGTTGGTATTGATTTTTAAATAAGCCTTTCTATCCAATATTCTTACAACTCTCACTAAATATACTTTTTGGCGTATTATTTGCAGCTTTGAATTGCAAACAAATCAATTCAAAAGAAAAATGAAAAAAGCTAAGATATTATCGATAAAAAATGAAACTCACAATGTTATATATCTTAAAACTGAAAAGCCAAAAGATATAAACTTCCAACCAGGTCAAGCTGTTGATTTTGCTATAAATGAACCTAAATGGAAAGATGAAGTTAGACCATTTACTTTTACATCCTTACCAGAAGATGATTTTTTAGAATTTAATATAAAAGTTTATCCTGAACACAATGGAGTTACAGAACAAGTAAGTCATTTGAAACAAGATAATGAAATTTTGTTGGGTGATGTATTTGGAGAAATTGAATATAAAGGCGAAGGCTTATTCATAGCTGGTGGAGCAGGAATAACTCCATTTATAGCCATTCTTAAAGACTTAAAACAAAAAAATAAAGTGGGTAACAACCAACTTATTTTCGCTAACAAGACATCCAAAGACATTATAAATCAAACATTTTTTGAAAATACATTGGGGAAAAATTTTACCAATGTATTATCAGATGAGAAAAAAGATGGATATGAACACGGTTTTATTACTAAAGAGATTATTGAAAAACATCTGAATAATTCAACCGAAAATATTTATGTTTGTGGACCACCACCTATGATGGATGCAGTTTTAAAAGCTTTAAAAGAATTAGACATTGATGATTCTAAAATCATTAACGAAGAATATTAATTAAACAGAAAGATATGAGTAGAGGATTTGTAAAAGAAAGCGATCAAGAAGAAGTACCTATGGTTCCACCTAGAGCCGATTTACCAAATGATGTCATTAATTATGTTACACCATTTGGAATAAATGAATTACTAACTGAAAAGCAGCAACTATTGGCTGAAAAAGATGGTTTAAGTCATTCAAATGAGAATGAAAATAGAATAGCTGTCAATCATATTCACGCTAAATTAGAGATGTTAGAAAACCGAATTAAAACTGCTAAAGTGATTGATTTGGATCAGCAAGTAAAGGATGAAGTTCATTTTGGTGCAACCGTAACATTAAAAATTGATGAATTAAAAAAGAATCAAAAATATCAAATTGTTGGAGCTGATGAGGCAAATGTTTCAAAAGGTAAAATTTCATTTATTTCACCCATAGCTGCGCTTTTAATAAATAAAAAAGTAAATGAAAAAGCTGTTTTAAAACTTCAAAATGAAGATAAAGTATTTGAAATAATCAAAATAGAATATTTGTAATACTTTAATTATTATTACATTACATATTTTTATTTGCTCATATTATAAATATTAACTATACTTAGCTAATAATTATCAGTTCAGTTTATGTTTCAAAAGCTCAAAATTCAATTCGTCACATTTTTTCTGCTATTAATTCCAGTAATGCTATTTGCTCAATATAAGGGTGATACATTAAAAGTAGGTATCGCAGGAAGTGAACCTTTTGTTTTTAAAAAAAATTTAGAACCAAGAGGAATTGCTATTGAAATTTGGAAAGAATTAGCAATCAAAAAAAAATATACTTATCGGTATATTTCCTATTCTTCAGTAGATGAAGCCCTAAAAGCCTTAAATAAAGGTGAATTAGATTTGGTTGCAGGTCCAATTAGTATCACCTCTAATAGAATGGCTTTTATGAGATTTTCTCAACCATTCTATAATTCTAGTTTAGCTATTGTTTCTAGGACAGACAAATTGAGCATCTGGGAAAAAATTAAACCTTTTTTTAGCTTTAAACTACTATTGGCGGTTTTGATTTTTCTATTTATCCTTTCCGTCGTAGGATTATTTCTATGGTTGGCAGAAAGAAAAAAATCACCGGATCAGTTTCCTTATGATCCAGTTAATGGTATAGCGAATGGCATGTGGCTCGCTATTGTTACTATGAGTACAACAGGTTATGGCGATAAAGCTCCAATCACTTTATGGGGTAGAATTATTGCGGGAAGTTGGATGATCATTTCATTAATTTTCGCAACATCAATGGTAGCAGGAATTGCCAGTACTTTGACATTATCGTCATTAGGTACATCAACTATTTCAAATATTGAACAACTTTATGATAAAAGAGCTGCAACAATAACAGCCTCACCATCAGAATTTTTTCTAAATGAGTCAAAAATAAAAACTTTAGGTGTAGATAATCTTACAGATGCTATTAAAAAATTAAAGAATAAGAATGTAGACGCAGTTGTTTACGATCGACCACAATTGCTCTATTATTTAAAAAATCATGCAGATGAAAATTTGCATATCGCTAAAGCTGAATATTTTAATCAAGGATATGGTTTTGCCTTTCCAATGAATACAAAACTAATATATGATGTGAATAGAGCTTTATTAGAATTAACAGAAGAACAAGAAGTAGCTAGAATCGTAGAATATTATTTGGATAAAGACGAATGAATAAATTAAAAATTGAAGCCATTGCATTTTCATTTGTAAACTATGGAGCTTACAGTAAGCGTATGCAAGAAAGTGTATTTGAAACTAGCTATCATTATTCCATAATTGATATCCGAACTAAAAAGAATAGGAAAGTACTCAAAGAATTTAATACAAATGTTAATCCATATCTTGACAAAACGATAGTTAATGAGACCATTACACTAAGAAAATACCTTAGTCTTCAATTTAACAAAGAAGATGAAAAGTTAGAAGAAATTCATTCAAAACACAATTATACTAAACCTGTTGGTAGAAAAATGAATATTTTGCCTGCTTTATTCTTTATTGCAGGAGAAGATAAACCACTACTTATTGAGCTTGAAGAGTTAAACCTTAGTGGTATTGAGAATAAAAAGTTTGAAGAGTATTTTTCAAGAAATGCGGAGGAATTTAAGAGCGAATATGCAGATAATTTTATAATTAAACACTTTCCGGATAGTTTTTGAACATTCAAATGAAACAAAAAAAATTATAAATCAATTGAGAATAAGTACTTTTAAGTATTAATTCAGAATTACAAAATTATATGGACAATAAATTGGCAGTATTAATTGATGGAGATAACATACCATCAGCCTACGTTACAGAAATGATGGAAGAGATAGCCAAATATGGTAACCCTACCATTAAAAGAATTTATGGTGATTGGACGAAACCGCATTTGACTAAATGGAAAAATTTATTGTTAGAAAATGCTATCACTCCTATTCAGCAATATGGTTATACTACAGGTAAAAATGCAACTGATTCTGCCATGATTATTGATGCCATGGATATTTTGTATTCAGAAAAAGTAAATGGATTTTGCTTGGTTTCAAGTGATAGTGATTTCACTAGATTGGCAACAAGATTGAGAGAAGCCGGAATGAAAGTTTATGGAATTGGTGAAAAGAAAACTCCCAATCCCTTCATCGTTGCTTGTGATAAATTTATTTACATTGAAATTTTACAAAAACAATCAGAAGAAAATGCAGCTGAATCTAAAAGCAATGAATTAAAAGAAGATACTTTAGAAAAAATTACTCCAAAAGTCATTCAATTAATTGCTTCTACTATTGCTGATTTAGAAGATGATGATGGATGGGCTTTTCTTGGTGATGTGGGTGGGCTTTTACAAAAAAAGATGCCCAATTTTGATGCAAGAAACTACGGTTTTCAAAAGCTTACTCCTTTAGTTAAATCTATTCCTAATTTTGAAATAATAGAAAAAGAAAATGGACGATTTAAAATTATTTATGTAAAAAATAAGTCAACAGAAAGAAAGAAGAAATAGTCTTATTTGCTCGTTAATTTTCTAAGTGATTTAATACTAAAAAAGAAACTGACTACAACAAGCACTGCCCCAACTAAAAATGGCATTCCTGGAAACTGAAAAGGAGCATCATCTTGAGTAAAAAAGTAGAACAAATTAGTCATAAGTAAAGGTCCAATAATAGCTGATAAACTGATTAATGCAGTCATAGCTCCCTGCAGCTCTCCTTGCTCGTTATCAGCAACTTGATTAGACACTACACCTTGTAGCGTAGGCGATGCAATTCCTCCCAAACAATATGGCAACAAAAAAGCAAAAAGCATCCAACCTTCTGAGGCAAATGCAAATAAAATAAGGCCTATCATCCAAAAGAAATAACCTCGATAGATAGTCTTTTTTTCTCCCCACCATTTCACTGCATATTTCACCAAACCACCTTGAACAATAGCCACAATTACTCCAACTACACCAAGAGAATAACCAACCATGGCTTCATCCCATTTAAATTTATACATACTGTAATACGTCCAAGTAGTTTGAACAGCCTGACTAGCCATGTAAATCAAAAAGAATGAAACCATTAGGCCTGAAACAATTGGGTACTTTTTAATCAATTTCAAAGAACCTAAAGGATTCGCCCTTTTAAAATTAATTTCTCTTCTTTTATCTAATGCTAATGATTCAGGAAGTACAAAATAGCCATAAATAACATTAACCAATGTTAAGCCTGCAGCTATCAAAAATGGCAATTGTAAGTTTACTTTTGCAGCTATGCCACCAATTACAGGCCCAATAATAAAACCTAAACCAAAAGCGGCTCCAATCATACCAAAATTCTGAGCTTTCTTTTCGGGAGTACTAATATCTGCAATATAGGCAGTTGCAACTGTTACACTGGCACCAGTAATACCTGCAAAAACCCTTCCGACAAAAAGCCATCCTATCGTTGGTGCAAAAGCATGAAAAATATAATCAATTCCCAATCCTGTCAAAGCCAATAAAAGAATTGGCCTTCTACCAAATTTGTCACTTAAAATTCCTAATAAAGGAGCAAATAGAAACTGCATGATAGCAAAGGCAAAAATCAACCAACCTCCTACTCTTGAGGCTTCACTTAAACCTCCGGCTGTCAAATTTTCAATTAAAGAGGGCAAAACAGGTATAATTATACCTATTCCAATAATATCTACTAAGATAGTAATGAAAATAAAGACGAGAGAAGCTTTTCTATTTTTCAAAATTGCTTTTTAAAAGATGTTATTTCCTGTTTAAATGGTTTTTGCCGCAACGAAATTAGTTAGAAAAATTAAATGTAAAGTATTTCATCAAAATATGTTTATAAATAATTGATTTATAAACTCTAAAGTGCAAATTCATTTAATTTTCTCAAAAAAGTAAGAAGAATTAAGTAAAGGGAAAAGGTAGCGCGGCTTTAATTTGTTATAATAAATATGAGACCTTTTCAGAGTTAAATATAAATTAAAATTTTGATGTAATTATAAGTATATCAATTTTTTGGGATGATTAGATTTAATATGTCGCTATTCTGCAGCTTTAACCTTAATTGTTTAAATTCTTATTTATTTACAGCTTCTGCAGCTTAGATTCAAAACCCATCTTATTCAAATACAGACATTTCCTTGATTGACATTGCGTAAACAGGTTAAATTCCAGAAATGATTCATTGTGTTTCATTACACCATTGTTATATTGATTAATTAAATCATTGGCACAATTGGCCCGCCGCAACGAAGTGTAGGAGGACTTGTCCGCCGCAACGAAGTGTAGGAGGATTCGTCCGCCGCAACGAAGTGAATGAGGACTTGTCCGCCGCAACGAAGTGAAGGAGGACTTGTCCGCCGCAACGAAGTGAAGGAGGACTGTTATATTAACTCCTTCCCACTGTCATCAATCTCTTCATCGTTTAAACCACGGTTGACTACATAATTTCTCCATCTTTCTAAAATTTGTTTCATATCATCAGGTAATTCAGAGTTAAACTCCATCCACTCCCCAGTTTTTGGATGTGTAAAACCTAATGTTTTTGCATGTAATGCTTGTCGTGGTAATATTCCAAAGCAATTGTTTATGAATTGCTTATACTTTGAAAAGGTAGTCCCTTTTAGGATTCTATCACCTCCATAATCAGCGTCATTGAACAAAGGATGACCAATAAATTTAGAATGAGCTCTAATTTGATGTGTCCTGCCCGTTTCTAGTTTATATTCTACCAAAGTAACATAGCCAAAACGTTCCAAAACTTTAAAATTTGTTACAGCATTTTTACCAAATTCACCATCGGTAAAAACATCCATAATTTTTCTATTTTTTAAGCTTCTACCAATATGACCTTCTATTCTGCCAGTATCTTCTTTAAAATCACCCCACACAATAGCTTGATAGGTGCGTGATGAAGTTCTATCAAAAAACTGCTTCGCCAAATTGCTTAATGCTAATTCAGTTTTGGCAATAACCATAATACCAGTTGTATTTTTATCTAATCGGTGAACTAAACCAGGCGGCCCTCGTTTCCATCAGCTTCAGGTAAATTGTTGAAATGATAAATTAACGCATTAACCAAAGTACCATCGTAATTTCCAAAACCAGGATGTACAACCATTTCGGAAGGTTTATTGAGTACTAACAAGGTATCGTCTTCATAAACAATATTCAAAGGAATATCTTGCGCTATCAATTCTGTTTCTCTAGGCGGATAAGTCAACATGATGGAAATAGTATCCAATGGTTTAACTTTATAATTGGCTTTTACAGCATTCCCATTCACTACTATATTTCCCGCAGTAGCTGCGTCTTGAATTTTATTTCTTGAAGTATTAGGTAAACGATCATTCAAAAATTTATCAATTCTTAATACCGCTTGGCCTTTATCTGCAACATATTTATAATGCTCAAAAAGTTCTTCATTTTCCTCATGCTCCTCTTCTTCTCTATATTCTTCTTTCATCAATGCGCTATAATTAACTTTTTGCTTGAACTAAGTCCGTTTTCATCTACTATTCTCACAAAATAAACTCCATTATTCAAATAGTTAAAATCGAAGGACTTTGATTGAAAAAATTGATCTTCTTTAAATAATTTACCCTGAATATCATATAGTTGAAATAAGTAAGTAACATAACTATCGTCTCCAATCTCTATTTTTACAATTCCGTTGGTAGGATTCGGATACAATTTAAAATTAAGATTTGATTTTTTAACCAATTCCTCAGTCCCAACTTGAAATTTATTGACTCTAAAGTAAGGCCTTACCATCAAATTACCAGGTTGAATAGCTGGTCCTGCAGGCAAAAAATTAGCTCCATTCAACGTATAAAAAACTTTATTTTTTTGATCATTGCTAAAATCGTAGCCAATATTTAATGACTGATAAGTATTTTGTTCAATTCCAATATAAAAATCATTTTCAACTACTAAGCTAGTATCCAATAAATAAGTAATAAATCCATTTTGAGCAGCATAGTAAATTTGAGATTTCATTGTCTTCTTAAACAATAATCCTGAAGCATTAAGTTCTTTCCATACTGAAATTGTAAAAGTTGAACCCTCCATATTTTCTCCTTGTGGAAGGAAATAAATAGAAACTGCGTTTAATGTGTCTTTTGAAATTAATAAATCAAATTTTTGGAAAACTATTCCTCTTTTCCCCATAGTCGTATCAGTTAAGTTGACACCATAACCAGCTTCAGCAGAACCATCATCATATGCATAATAATGATCAAAACGTTGTTCATGAAATAAAGTATCATTTTCAGGAAACAAATCTTTTAAAGGTGTACTATTCCACTGAGCCACGTAAGTAGTAACAAATGTATGGGCAGTATCCATATCTGCAGTTGGATATTCAAAGTTTACAGGTGCTTGATTAAAATCATACACCCTTTTTTGAGTTCCGCCACCTTGCAAAATAGTTGAAGTAGATAAACCTGCAGGTACCGGAAACTGAGGATAGTAGTTTCCTTGTGGATTGCTAACAAAATACCTAAATAATATGGTTCGTTGTGAATTAAAATTATTTCCAAAAGTGTATGAAATGGTATCTTTTAAGATGGAGTCCAGAGAACTAGACACGCCATATTGCCAATAAGGAATAGAACTATAAACAGGTAACATAGATCTCGATTTTCTTTTGATTACCACGTCATTGTATACTGTATCATCTATACTTCTATTTTTATCTAAAAGCACATAATCCAAATTCCAATTGTCCCAAGCTCCTGATAAGTTCGCTTTATTTCTAAACCTAAATTGAAAAGCATTGGTTAAGAATTCACCACTCACATACACTAAAATTTGATCGAAATTAGTCATTGTTCTACCTCTACTTGCCCATTTTAAATTCCATTTTTGAGTCGTAGAATTATAAAATTCTAAAACCAACGAATCCTTATCTTCAGGACCATCCCTACTCAAACCTTTACCTTGGTAAAAGAAGCTTAAATAAATAGAATCGGAAGCTAATCTAGCACTCAAATCTATTGGAAGGGATGTTAATTGATCTGCTCTTCCATAAGTAGCGGAAGATGAAATATCATAAGGGCGCCCATCTCTATCCAAACCATCAAAAGTGGCTACGCCATAAGAGGGTTGATTAACTGCATAACCATCATTAATATATACATAATCTTCTTGCCACAAAGGGTTTCCAAAAGGAGCGACAATGTATTTTTGAATAGAATCTTGTTTGTAATCAAAAATAGTGGCTATAGTATCTAATGGTCTTCCAACTGTGTCGTAAATATTATAAGCCGGATATACTTGTCTTACTTCATTATTTACAGGATAGGTTTTTAAAATGTTAATGGTAAGACTCACAGCAGTTAAAGCAATTGTATCAATTGGTGTACTATCGGCATTAAAACGATAAGTGTTGGTAATAGCTTCTGTAAATCTAGAATTAGTATCAACAACTTGACTGCCAATTAATAAATAATACAATAAAGTATCAGTTACATTGGAGTCTGTTATTTTTGCATTCAATTTTCTTAAATGATTTCTTGTAAAATCATCTTTAAATGGCAATGAAATAGTATTGTACAAGTAGATAAAAGTATCCTTTTCAATGTAAGCTTTGTCAAAATTACTCTCCCATGGCGATTCAAATAAAGACGGATTAGATGATGGAACAGTAAGGTAATCTTGCCCAATTGCAGATAATTGCAATAATATAATTAAAATCGTAAGTAGTTTTTTCATTATAAATCCCCTGCATTTTGAGTACTATCAACGTCAATTGGAGTGATTTTATTTTTGTCTAAACTTAAATAAATACTCACCATACTTCCTGCATTGATATTTCTATTGGGGGAATAGCTTGGTATTGTTCTATAAATAATAGCATTGGCACTATCTTCGGTTGTCTTTACAGTTTCATCATATTCCTCAATTCCAACAGATAAAGAAGAGGCTCTCAACAAAACTTTCGCATTTTCAGCATCCATATCATATAAATAAGGAAAATTAACCATTTCATTACTCAACCCTTTTCCTAATACTAAATCAATTACTGTTCCTTTAGTTACTGCTTTACCAGCTTCTACTTTTTTTCCTTTTATAGATTGTTCTAAAACACAATTATTACATGGATCGGATTTATAAGAAATATTTCCAACTACTAAACCATAAGCTTCTATGGTTGCTTCTGCTTGACGCATAGATCGATCAACTAAATCAGGAATACTCGTTTGTGGTGGGAAAGCAGCAGTTAAAGTCAAATAAATTTTTCTCCCTTTTTTGACTTCTCTACCTTCCGATGGATCTTGTTCTAAAACGATTCCTGCAGCTTTTCCTTTCACATATATTGAATCATTGATTACATATTTTAATTCAGCAGCCTTTACTTTTTCTTCTAGTTGACCAATTCTTGTATCAATTAAATTAGGCACTTTAATACTTTCGCCATGCATAGTATAACTATTCAAATAGGATGAAACCATAAAAAATAAGACGATAATTACTACTATAGCAATCAACAAATTAATTAAAAATGTTTTGGAAAATAAAAATTGAAAAAATCGCATCGAACTTCTTTTAAAAGAAAACAAAGATATTAAATTAATAGGGAGTTCTTTTTAAATTTTTACTATTTCAATTGAATTAATATGTCGCTGCTCTGCAGCTTTATACATCATCCACTTTTATCCTTATCAATATACCGCTCCTATGGAGCTATTATTTATCCCCATTGGTTTTTATAATTACTACGTATTTCCTTAAACTACATTACAACTTGTTCTCGATGGAGCAACGGAAGGAAGTTTCATCCGCCAATTTTATATAAAGGAGTACTGATTTTATTAATTCCAAATCATCCAAACGGTCTTTGCTAATGGAGTAACAAAAATGGTTATCAAAAAAGCATTAACTAAAACTAAATACTTGTTCGTCCGCAGTAAAGCGGAGACGAGAAGCAATGGAGAGTTGTTAAATTATAACATTGCATAGCAATTGAGAATTGATCCATTGTTACATTAAATTATTGCTACATTAATGAAAAGTTACATTAATAAAAAAATGTTGATAAAACATTATACAGAATTGAAATTAACAAATCACAAACTTTAATTTAGCATATCTTAAAATCAGAGAGACTAAATGAGTAATAAACTAAACATAGCCGTAATAGCTGGAGGAGATTCTTCTGAAATAGTTATTTCCTTAAAATCTGCTGAAGTTGTTTACAATCATATTGATAAAAACAAATACAATTGTTATAAAATGAGCATTGTTGGCTCAGATTGGCATGTAGATTTCGAAGAAAAAAGTTATCCCGTCGATAAAAATGATTTTAGTGTGTTGATATTGGGTCAATATATTAAATTTGATTGTGCCTTTGTTGCCATCCATGGAACACCTGGCGAAGATGGTAAATTACAAGGTTATTTTGAACTATTAAATATTCCTTACACCACTCCATCCTTATTAAATGCTGCTTTTACTTTTAATAAATGGATTTGCAACACGCTTTTGAAGCAGTTAGGAATTAAATGTGCCAATTCTGTATTATTGAGAAAAGGAGATACTTATGATTGTAATTCTATTTTACAAGAGTTAAAATTGCCTTGTTTTGTTAAACCAAATAATGCTGGTAGTAGTTTTGGAATAAGCAAAGTTGAAGCTGATTTTGCGCTGGAACCAGCCATTCAAAAAGCCTTTAATGAAGATAATGAAGTATTGATTGAGAGTGCTTTAATAGGTAGAGAAGTCACTTGTGGAGCATTAATATATAAAGGAGAAGTTAAAGCTTTGCCTATTACAGAAATTGTGTCACAGAACGACTTTTTTGATTTTGAAGCAAAATACAAAGGTGCCTCTGAAGAAATTACTCCTGCCAAAATAGATGATTCATTAACTGCAAGCATTCAAAAAACGGTCACTGAAATTTATAAGAAGTTAGCCATGAAAGGGATAATCAGGATTGATTTTATAATTCAAAAAGATGGCCCATATGTAATTGAAATCAATACGGTTCCAGGTTTGACCGAAGGCAGTTTAATTCCCCAACAAGCTCAAGCAGCAGGAATTTCATTATTTGATTTATTCAACAATGCTATTGAAGAGGCTATAAATGTAGGATAGTAAATGCTCTACTTCAAAAAAGCTTCGATAATGATTAAGTTTGTATTTTATAATTAACAATCCATGAAAAAAGTTTTAATCATCACTTATTATTGGCCTTCAGGAGGTGGCGGCGGTGTAATGCGATGGTTAAAAATGAGTCAATATTTATTTAGTGATTCAGATTGGGAACCTATCATTTTTACTCCTAAAAATGCAGGTTATTTAGTGAACGACAGCTCCTTAAACGATCAATTGCCAAAAAATTTAAAAGTGTTGAGACATCCAATTTTGGAGCCCAATAACTTTTTGAGTAAATTAGGTTTGAATAAGTTTAAAAAAAATGTAGCTGCAGGTGGAATTGGAGGAAAAAATAAATCTGCCTCATTTCTTGAGAAAACAATGGTATGGATTCGGTCTAATTTATTTATTCCAGATGCTCGATTTTTATGGATTAAGCCTGCTTCCAGAAAAATCATCCAAGAAATAAAAAATTTAGATATAGATGCGATTATCACTACGGGTCCACCCCACTCTATGCATCTTATCGGATTAAATATCAAAAAGAAAACAGGAATTCCTTGGATTGCCGATTTTAGAGACCCATGGACGTTTATTGACTTTTTTGAGGATTTAAATTTGAGTCAATTAGCTCGAAAAAAACATTTTAGATTAGAGAAAAGTGTAGTTGAGTTAGCTGATAAGTTAGTGACGGTGAGCCAATCGTGGGCTGATGATTTTGAAAAATTATATGGTAAAAAGTTTGAATTGATTACCAATGGTTTTGATCCGGCGGATTTTAAAAATCAAGAAAATGTTCAATTGGATGAAAAATTTACCATCACGCATATTGGATCCTTAAATAAGGATAGAAATTCACCTGTAATTTGGCAGGCATTAGCTGAAATCTGTAAAGAAAATCAAGAATTTAAGGATAAATTAGAGGTTCAATTGATAGGAAATATTACCTCTGAATTAGAAGAAGAACTCATTGAATTACAATTGAAAGATAGTGTGAAGATTGTCAATCATATCTCTCATAATAAAGTAATTGATATCATTCAAACAAGTAATTTATTATTACTTTTAATCAATAATACTTCAAACAAATCAGGAATAATACCTGGTAAACTTTACGAATACTTAGCTGCCAAACGTCCTATTATAAGTATTGGAGACAAAAGCGGTGATTCTGCTAAAATAATTGAAGAAACAAATGCAGGAAAAATGATTGGGTTTGATGAAAAAAACCTCTTAAAAAATACAATTATCGATCATTTCAATTCTTCAAAAACAATTGATTTTAAAAACTTCAGTTCTAATAAAATTGAAAAATACTCACGAAAAAATTTAGCAATGCAATATGCCAATTTATTGGATAGCATTGTGATAAAATAAATTATGAAGAAAAAAGTATTAATTATAGTAGGCACTCGACCTAATTTTATAAAAGTAACTCAGTTTAAAAAAGCAGCTGAAAAATATGAGGATATAGAAATAGTTATTGCTCATACCGGTCAGCATTTTGATGACAATATGAGTGACATTTTTTTTAAACAATTTCAATTGACTCCTGACCATTTTTTGAATGTAGGAAGAGAATCTGTTTGTAAACAAATTGGCGAAATTATTAGTAAAATTGACACTTTAGTAGATAAAATTCAACCCAATATGCTTTTAGCAGTTGGTGATGTTAATTCTACTTTGTGCGCTTCTATCGTAGCCAATAAACGCAGAATTTTATTAGGTCACATTGAAAGCGGACTGAGAAGCAACGATAGGGATATGCCTGAGGAAAACAATAGATTAGTTACAGACGAATTGGCTGATCATTATTTCGTTACAGAGCAAAGTGGATTAGATAATCTTCGAAATGAAAATCGTGATGAATCTAGTATTCATTTTGTTGGAAACACCATGATTGACACATTAGTTGCTTTTCAAAATGACATCAACAATTCTCCTATTTTGGAAGATTTAGGTTTACAGAAAAATGACTTTATTTTGTTGACCATGCACCGACCAAGTAATGTAGATAATTTAGAAAACTTGACAAAAGTCGTGAGTTTGGTAGAGTCATTAAGCAAAAATAATAAAGTGGTTTTCCCGATTCATCCACGAACGGTTAACAAATTGAAGGAATACAACTTACATGATCGTTTTGAAGCCATCAACAATGTATATAGTCTAGCTCCTCTTGGATATTTTGCTTTTCAGCAATTAATTGCCAATGCTTCAGTAGTTGTAACAGATAGCGGTGGTATTCAAGAAGAAACCACTTTCAAACAAGTTCCTTGCATCACTATTAGAGATAATACTGAAAGACCAAGCACCCTGACAATGGGAACTAATTATTTAGCGAAATTTGACGTGGAAGCCATTGTCAAAAAAATTAACGACAAAGACTTTAAAGAAGGCAAAATTCCGCCACTTTGGGATGGAAAAGCAACTGAGAGGATATTAGAAGTGATTCAAAAAATTAAAATGTAATATGAACAACAACGATATTTTAAGAAGGCTGAGATATACTTTCGATTTTAATGACGATGAGATGATTTCTATTTTTGCTTTAGCAGAACATGAAACCACACGAGCTGAAATAAGTGATTGGTTAAAAAAAGATGACAATCCTGAACAACAGCAACTTTATGATAAAGAATTTGCTAGTTTTTTAAATGGTTTTATCAATCTAAAAAGAGGTAAAAAGGAAGGACCACAACCAAAACCTGAAAAAAGTTTGAATAATAATTTAGTGATGCGTAGGCTAAAAATTGCCTTAAATTTAAAGGATGAAGAACTATTAGAGATACTTGATTTGGCAAACTTTAGATTTAGTAAACCTGAGATAAACGCATTATTTCAAAAACCAACACACAAAAATTTTAGAAAATGTAAAGATCAGGTTCTGCGCAATTTTATTTACGGAATGCAGTTAAAATACCGAGACGATAATAACGAAGAAGATAAATAAGATGAAAAATATAATCACCCTATTAGGTATTGCTATTTTATTAGCAGCCTGTGATCATTCAAACAAAGACTACTCAAAGGTAGAACCAAAAGCAGGAGAAAGCGTTTCAGATGCAATGCTAAGAGAATTTATTGATGATAATGGTTTAAACAATCAAGAATTAAAACTAGCAGATGGAAGAGATTATTTAATTTATGATAGTTTGGAAGTTGCTGAAATAGAATTAGGAGACTTAAAACCTAAAAATATATGGTTATCTATTTCTGAAGGACAAGGTAGAGTTGTTTTTGATCCTAGCACCAATAAATACGAAATTCATGTATATAGAGAGTTGGATTCTGCATTATTCAATGTTCGATTACAGCTAAACGATAGTGTGGTGGTCAATTATGGCAATTTTAAATATCCGGTGAAAGTGGTGAAGCAGCCGGTTTAGGAAAGACGTAAGGCCTTAAACCTTAGACTTTAGACCTTAGACTTTAGAAATTCAAATAAATAATGTAACAATGAAACAATAACGCATGGCTTCCTCCTTCATCAAAAAGCTTTCGGATTGATCTTTTTGGTTATTTATATTTTTTTTAGTTCTATATCTTCTTGGGTTTATTAAAGTTTAGTAAAAAATGAACATCCAAAACTCCATAAAAGATTCCTTGATACAATTCATTATAGAATCCTTAAGTTCTAAAGTCACTGACCTAGAGAATAGCGTGACATCTATTAAAGAATCTAGAGATAGTGATACCAAAAGCAGTGCAGGAGATAAATTTGAAACTTCAAGAGCTATGGCTCAGATGGAGATGGAAAATTATGAATTGCAATTGAGCAAAACCAAAAAGCAAATCAACGAAATCAATCAGATAAGTTTAATTGCAACTCATCAAAAAGTGAAATTGGGCAGTTTAGTGCAATGTAATAATGGAAATTACTTTATATCCATCGCATATGGTAAAATTTGTATTGAAAATAAAAATTATTACGCGATATCATTGGTCTCTCCTATTGGGCAACTTTTGAAAGATAAAAAAATTGGAGAATCAATTCACTTTAATGGAAAAGCTATTTCAATAGAACATATTGTATAAAAAAAGCTCATCCCCAAGATACTTGGGGATGAGCTTTTTAGAATTGTTAGTTGATTTATCTTATTCAAAAATTCCATAAATGATGCTACCATCTTTCATCATAGTCAAAACATTAACACCATCAATGGTAAAGCATTTTTCAACATTTAAATATTCATCAGTTGTTTCATAATTCGCAAAAACGCTTAAATTCTTTTGACTTTCATCATTAATAACACATTTAAAAGTCCTAGATTTTTTAGAATCAGCTGATTTCATTACATTCATATAAATAGCATTCTTAGCATTTATAACCTTCTCATCAGAATTATAATAGATATTTAAGTGATTGTTTTTAGTAAATGCATAATAGGTTATATTAATATCAGGCTTTACATAATATCTTTGATTTTTCGGAACAAAAACAAAGTTTTCGAATACGTTTTCCTGATTATAAGGTATAACAATTAATTCCATCTGCAGTCTAAAATTAGGTTCTGAAATTCGTTCTGCTACTAAAAAGCCGCTACCGTCATCATTATTATAATTTTTCACTTCAAATTTACCACTGAAATTCTCATACTGTCCTTTTTTATTTGGCTCACCATAAATACTTAATATATCACCTGACAAAGGTTTAAAATTAACATTTTCAAATTCCAATTCTTCCATATTATAATTAGCGATAAAGAATCCATTTAAGTAGAACTTTTTATCCTTTCTAGAATAATAATTGCCAGCCATTTTAACTTCATTGAGCTGATTAATATTTAACATAAATTCTTTTAGATAATATCCTTTAGCAGCTATTTCTTGCCTTTTTAATAATTTTGCTTTATTGTCTAATACAAATAATTCGGTTTCTGTATCTAATACATCAATTCCCCTCCTCTTTTCTACAATTCCAATAAATTTCCCATTATTATTAATTGAAATTCTTTCCAATCTGGAAACTTTATAGTCTTTGAAGTCTATTTCTGTAAAGTACTCACTTGAAGTAACATTTTCACCCAGTTCTATTTTCATAACAATTAATGATAAATCATCACTTCTTCCTTTTCTGCCTGACATTACAACAGAAGAGAATTTGCCATTTGGTGAAATTGAAAAAAACTTGTTATTAGTTATATTAAAATCACCTTTTATTTCACCAATATCTTTATCTTCTAATATATTTCCATTCAAATCAAAAATAGCATATTTAAAGCTTACTGAAAGTAAATTCAAATTTGAATAAAGAAGATATATTTTTTGATTGTAAATGTGTGCATTAAGATTATGAAAAGCAGGCAATTCAAAGTTAATTTTTTTCCTAGACTCCAGATTTAGTTCTTTATTTATTTTTACTAAATACAATTCCTTAGCGTCTATATTAAAGAAAAATAAATTACCATCTACAGCTCCAATTGGCTTATTATATTCATCTGCAATAAATTCATCATCAATAGGTTTTCCTTGTTTTAATGTTTGTGCAGAAACAGCGACTGTCATTAATACAACTGCTAATAACATAAATATTTTTTTCATTTTCATAGTATATTTTTTAAGGTTTCAATATTAAGTATATAATCTATAATAAATCAAATTTTTCGATAGATTACTATTTTTGGGATAAAAAAAATCCCGCTTCTTGAAAAACCAAAAGCGGGATTTTATATTTAAAAGCTAATCAGAAAACTATTTTTTCTTCTCGCCTTTTTCCATTTCAGACTTCAATTTTGATAAAGCGTCCAAGTCTCCAAGAGTCGTTTTCTCTTGACTGTCTTGCATACTCTTTATTTTCTTTGAAGTATTTTTTTGCTCTGTTTTTGCAGTAGCTCTCTTCTCTTTAATTTCTTCGTATTCCGCGTCTTTAAAGATTTGAGTGTGACTTACTGCAATTTTACGTGCATTTTTGTTGAAATCAACAATTTTGAAATCCAATACCTCATCAACTTCAGCAGTACCGCCGTTTTCTTTAAGAATATGCTTCTTAGTAGAATTAGCTTCTACACCATAAGGCAATACTACAGTAACTACACCTTTAGCATTGATATCAGTAATTGTTCCTTGGTGTGTACTTCCAACTTCAAATACAGTTTCAAAAGTCTCCCATGGATTTTCTTCCATTTGCTTATGACCTAAACTCAATCTTCTGTTTTCTCTATCAACTTCTAAAATTACTATCTCCATTTCTTCACCTACAGAGGTTACTTCTTTTGGGTGATTGATTTTTTTAGACCAAGAAAGATCAGAAATGTGAACTAAACCGTCAACACCTTCTTCTAATTCTACAAATACTCCAAAGTCAGAGATGTTAGTCACTTTACCTTTGTGCTTATCGCCTACAATTAATTTAGCTTCAACACCTTCCCATGGATCAGGAGTTAATTGTTTAACACCTAAACTACATTTTTCTTTCTTCTCTATCTAAAGTTAAGATTTGAGCTTCCACTTCGTCAGCAACAGTAAAGAATTCTTGAGCAGGTTTCAAATGGTTAGACCAAGTGATTTCTGAAACGTGAATTAAACCTTCAACACCAGGCTGAATTTCAACGAAAGCACCGTAATCAGCAACTACAACAACTTTTCCTTTAACTTTGTCGCCAATAGTTAATTTTTCGTCTAACTCATCCCAAGGATGCTTCTCTAATTGCTTCATACCTAAAGCAATTCTCTTTTTATCATCATCAAAATCAAGAATTACTACTTGTACTTTTTGATCTAATTCTACCATTTCTTCAGGATGATTCACACGACCCCAAGAAAGATCTGTAATGTGAACTAATCCATCAACACCACCTAAATCAATAAATACACCGTAAGAAGTAATGTTTTTAACAGTACCTTCTAATACTTGACCTTTCTCTAATTGAGAAATGATTTCTTTTTTCTGTACTTCTAGTTCAGCTTCGATTAATGCTTTGTGAGAAACTACAACGTTTTTAAATTCTTTATTGATTTTAACAACTTTGAATTCCATTGTTTTATCTACATACATATCGTAATCACGGATAGGCTTCACATCAATTTGAGAACCTGGTAAGAAAGCTTCAATACCAAATACATCAACGATTAAACCACCTTTAGTTCTGCATTTCACATAACCTTTGATTACTTCTTGAGTGTCAAGAGCATCATTTACTCTATCCCAAGCTCTAAGCGCTCTAGCTTTTTTGTGAGAAAGTAATAATTGACCATTCTTATCTTCTTGGCTTTCAATAAAAACCTCAACAGAATCTCCAATATTTACTTCTTCTTTATATCTTAATTCAGACATTGGTATTACACCATCAGACTTGTAGCCAATGTTTACCACTGCTTCTCTTAAGTTTTTAGAAACGATAATACCGTCTAAAACTTCTTGCTCATTGATAGAAGTTAAGGTATCACCATAAACTTCTTCCATTTCTTCTCTTTCAGCTTTTGAATACAACTCATCGTATTTACCGATAGCATCCCAATCAAAATCTGTAGAGTTGGCGTCAACTGATGCATTGATACTAACATCTTCTTTAGCGTTAGATTCTACCTCATCATTGTCTTCGTCTTCATCATTAGCTTCGTCAGCAATTTCATTTGCTTTCTCAATCGCTACATCATCAGCGTCATCATTTGCTTCTGCAGATTTTTTCGCTTTAATTCTTGTTCTTTTTACAACTTCTTCATCAGAATTTGTATCTTTTTCTTTCTTTTCAGCCATAACTGATTTTTAAATTACTTGTATCTTACTTATAAATTGGCAATTAAGTAAGAGAAATTAATATAAATCAACGATGCCAATACGTTGATTTTTTCGGGCTGCAAATATAGGATATTATTTTTGAAAATTACATGAAAATAATGGACAATCCTCCTTCCCTTAATTCTTTTATAAAGCTACGAATTACGAGTGGTTGCGGCGGACAAGTTGACAATGGATAATTTTTAATTAATTGTAAATGGTTAATTGGAAATTATTCATTATAATTCTAGAAATTTCACATTTACTCAATCGATAAATTCACTTTAATATTGTCTAAATAATTTATACTTTTAAATAATAAGACAATGCAGTTTATTTAACGAAAACTATTACCTATTAGTTTAATTTTTTTACTTAGCTTTATCATTATTAATGTATTCATTGTTAACCAACAACATTTAAATAATCAAAATGTAATATCCTCAATATTTATGAATAATAGTCTAAAAAATGAAAACGGACTTGGTCAGGTAATTTACCTTATTTTAATATTAGGGGTATTGACCAATATTTCCATTGTGGGATTACTCATTTATTTATCTGCATTCCAAGTTTTGTATAGCCCAATCGTTGGAACAATAGTTTTTGTAATTTGCTTTAGATTAGTGTTAAAAAATCGATTGACAGTAAAAGTTGCTTTCCTAATTACTGCATATACGGTAGCTTTTGAGGTAATTATACATACTCACTTTTTGGGATGGGATGCAGGATATTTTTATTTCTTTTATGCATTATCTATAGTCTTTCTACTTGATTATTCTTGGCGTCTCCCTACTGTTATCCTATTTAATGGTTCTATGATAGGCTTATTAAGCATTACTTACTTTCTTTATAAAGGAGAGTTGGGTGCACACTTTATTCCTGCAAATTTCACTTCCTCTCTGTTCGTATTTAATCAAGCTATTATAGGACTAATTATATTAATTATAATAATTTATGCTAGCCACACAAATAAAATTAAAGACAAAGCGTTGAAATTAACAAACCAAGAACTTTCTCAACAAAACAAGGAAATATTGGATCAAAGAAATCATTTAGAAATTTTATTAAAGGAAGTACATCATAGAGTAAAAAACAATCTTCAAATTATATCTTCTTTGCTATCCTTACAGCAAAGTTCGATCAAAGATGAATCAATAATTTCAATTTTGAACGAATCTAAGACAAGAGTAGGCGCTATTGCATTAATTCACCAGAATTTATACAACAATAATACAGGAAGCCAAGTAGATTTTAATGCTTATTTAAATGATTTAGTTAATTCTCAACAAATTATTCAATCTAATATTCAATGTCAAATTAATTCGAGCAATTTTATTCTTGAATTAGACATTGCAGTGCCGCTAGGTCTAATTGTATCTGAAATGATGACCAATTCTGTAAAACATGCTTTTGAAAGAGTAGAGAATCCAAAAATTGAAATTTCATTTACAAAAGAGGCTAATAATTATGTATTGATTTATAGAGATAATGGAGTAGGTTTATCAGAAGATTTTAAATTGCTCCAGCCTGAGACTCTAGGAATGGAAATCATAACCGCTCTGATTAGTCAGATTAATGCTGAAATTGATTTTACTAACGACAGTGGAGCCGTTTTTACAATTTGTTTTTAATCCATAACAGAAAATCGACTTTCCAAAATTGGAAGAGTCCTATTTAATGTTATGTATATTCTATTAAAATGCTAACAACTCCATCAAATCTTCCTCAAAATATTTAGAGGCTAAGAAATTATTTTCTAAAGCTGGATTAAACGGGATTGCCGTATCCAAACTTGCGCATCTTTTCACTGGTGCATCAAGTGATTTAAAACAGTTTTCCATAATTAATGCAGAAATATCAGATGAAATACCTCCACTAATTACATCTTCTTGTAAAACAATTGCTTTTCCAGTCTTTTTTACTGATTCGTAAATGGTTTCTGTATCTAAAGGCGCTAAGGTTCTTAAGTCAATTAAATCTGCTGATATTTCAGGATGATTATCCAATACTTTTAAAGCCCAATGAACACCCATTCCATAAGTGATGATGCTCACTTGGTTTCCTTCTTTTACTTTACGTGCTTTTCCAAAAGGAATTGTATAATATCCTGTAGGAACATCTCCACTCAAACTTCTATACAAAGCTTTATGTTCAAAAAATAGCACAGGATTTGGATCTTCAAATGCAGTCAATAATAAACCTTTGGCATCTTCAGGAAATGCGGGATAAACTACCTTTAACCAGGTGTATGTGTAAACCATGCTTCATTGCTCTGTGAATGAAATGGACCCGCTGCAACTCCTGCTCCAGTGGGCATTCTAATAACTACATCTGCTTTTTGTCCCCAACGGTAATGTATTTTAGCTAAATTATTAACTATTTGATTAAAGCCTTCTGTAACAAAATCAGCAAACTGCATTTCTACCATTGCTTTTTTACCTTTTATGCTCAAGCCTAATCCTGTTCCAACTATTGCAGCTTCGCACAATGGAGTATTTCTTACTCTATCTTTTCCAAATTCTTCTAAAAATCCATCTGTTATTTTAAAAACACCCCCATAATCAGCTATATCTTGACCCATCAACACTAAATTATCATGCTTTCGCATGGCTTCTCTCAATCCGTCTGAAATTGCATCAATCAGTCGCATATCTTTGGCTTCAGCGCCAGGTTTAATTTCTTTAAATTCGGCAGGAGCAAACATATCTTCCATTTCAGTAGCAGTATTGGCTATTATTGCAGGTTCTGCATAAGCTAATTCCAATCCTTCTTCTATTTGATGTTTGAATTCTGCTCTTAAAGCAGCTTCTTTAGTTGGGTCCCAAACAAAAATACTTTCCAAATATTCTCTGTAACGGTCTACAGGATTTTTTACCTCCCATTGGGTAAATAATTCTTGTGGTACATATTTCGTCCCAGATGCCTCTTCGTGTCCACGCATTCTAAAGGTGATGCATTCAACTAGTATTGGACGTGGATTTTCTCGAATAGATTGTGCTAATTCGCTCATTCTTTGAAACACTTCCAAAACATTATTTCCATCTATTTGTACGGCTTCCATTCCGTATCCTATGCCTTTATCTATAAATTGCTTGCATTTAAATTGCTCAGATGAAGGTGTTGATAAGCCATAACCATTATTTTCAATGATAAATAATACCGGTAGATTCCAAACTGCTGCTACATTTAAAGATTCATGAAAATCTCCTTCACTTGCTCCACCATCTCCACTAAAAACAGCTGTAACTTTCTGATTTTTATCCAATAAATTAGCCAATGCAATACCATCCGCTACACCTAACTGTGGCCCTAAATGAGAGATCATACCTACAATATTAAACTCATTGGTTCCAAAATGAAATGAACGGTCTCTTCCTTTAGTAAAACCATTCATTTTACCTTGGAATTGAGAAAATAAACGGTTTAAAGGAATATTTCTTGATGTAAAAACACCTAAATTACGATGCATTGGTAAAATATATTCATCTTCATAAAGTGCTAATGTAGTTCCCACTGAAATGGCTTCCTGACCAATTCCCGAAAACCATTTTGAAATTTTACCTTGTCGCAGTAAAACTAACATCTTCTCTTCTATCATTCTTGGAAGTAGAATACTTCTATAAAGTAAAATGAGTATATTATCGTCTATATTTTTTCTATCAAAATGCATATTCATCCTTAAAACTATTCAATTATTTAACAATCAAAGTTAGGTGATTTTAGCTAACTTTGGATAAATTTATAAGCTATTATCAACAAAATGAGTATTGAAAATATTTTTATAATTCTACTTTTAGTCTTGGCGGCAATTTATTTGATTTACAAAATAAGAAAACAGACCAAATCTCACGATTGTGATAAATGTGGTTTGATGGAAATGCAAAAAGAAAAAGAAAAAAATCTATAAGATTATTTAATTTATGCCCTATACACCTGCGATTAACAAAATAGAGAATAGATTAAAAATAATTTTAGGAGCTGCTATTTTCTTCCTTGCTCTTTTATCATATATATCATATAGTACCTTAAGCTCTTTTAATAAAAAAAATGAGTGGGCTGCTCATTCCACTGAGGTAATGTACAATATAGAAAGTTTGGGGGCTGAAGTTTTAAAAGCTACTACTTTGCAAAGAGCTTTCTTATTAACTCAGGAATCAGAATATAAAAAGCCCTTTGTAGATTCTAAAATAGATATTGCAACTTATATTAATGAGATAGAAAAACTCACATTAGATAATACCTCCCAACAAAAAAAATTGGTGATTCTTAAAAATCAATTGGATGAATGGTATGAGTTAATGGGATATAATTTTAATATTAATCCTGACAGTACCATTAATTCTAACAATTTAATTACAGCAGTCAAAAAAGTTCAAAGTTCTATTTTAGAAATTAAATCCACTCTAAGTTTAATGCAAGAGTTGGAAAATGATCTACGAACAATTAGAAATCAAGAAGTAAGTAACGCTCTTGAAAAAAACTATCTAACCATTAGTATTTTTGCTTTGCTAACACTTATAATTATCATTTTAGCCTACCTAAATTTTAGAAAAGAAATAGAGGTGAGATCTAATTTGGAAATGCAGTTGAAGCAGTCGGTTCACCAGTTGAGTCAGTCCAATCAAGAATTAGAGCAATTTGCATATGTTGCCTCTCATGATTTGCAAGAACCTTTAAGAAAGGTAATCTCCTTTTCTGATATTATATTGAGGAAATATTCAGATAATTTAGATGAAAAAGCCAAAGGTTATTTTGGAAGAATGGTAGCTTCTACCACTAGAATGCAATTGTTGATACAAGATTTATTGAATTTTTCAAGAACCACAAGAAATGTAGGAGATAAATCGAATGTAAAAGTCAATCAATCTATTAAGGAAGTCGTAGAAGAATTGAGTGTTAGAATAAAAGAGGTGGAAGCGAATGTAAAAATTAATTTAATTAACGATCCTATTGTTAATGGAAACGAAGTACAGTTGCGACAATTATTTCAAAATATAATTTCTAATGCATTAAAATATAAAAAACAAGACGTTGCTCCTATTATTAAAATTAAATCGAAAATAGTAGATAATAATACGATGAAAAATAAGCTTTCGGTTATCACACATGAAAAATATTTACGTATTGCCATCTCTGACAATGGAATCGGTTTTGATGAACAATATTTGGATAAGGTTTTTACTATTTTTCAGCGACTACATGGACGATCAGAGTATAGCGGAACAGGAATTGGATTAGCGTTGACTAAACGAGTGGTTGAAAACCACAGTGGCTATATTACGGCTAAAAGTAATGAAGGAAAAGGAAGTACTTTTATCATTTATTTACCAATAGAAAACATTGATTAAATTGACAAAAGCTGCATTTCTTCCATTTCTAAATTTATTTAAAAGGTTAGGAATAGCGCTGCTTATTTTCACGCTATTAAGGTGGGTATTTTATCTTTTTAATCAATCCTACTTTACAGAATTAAATTTTTCTATTTTATGGGGTGGTTTGCGATTTGATATTTCTGCCATTGCTTATTGGTATATCCCTTTTATTGTTTTTTCATTGCTCCCATTTGCTTTCAATCAAAGCAGATATTATCAAGTTTTTCTTAAAGTTTTATTTTATCTCTCTAGTTTAGTTTGTTTATTACTGGCAATAATTGATATCGTTTATTTTAGGTTTACTTTTAAAAGAACTACTGCTGATATTTTTGATTTTATTTCGGCTACAGATGAGACTTTTAATTTAATACCACAATTTTTAATGGATTATTGGTATTTAATAATCGTTTTGGCTGTTTTTATTATCGGATTTGAATTTTTATATCGAAAAACTGAAAAAAAATTAATTGAATATCACTTCTCAATTCAAGGTATCGTATTTTTTATTTTAGGTTTAGGTATAGCAGTTACGGCAAGCAGAGGAGGTTTGCAACTGCGCCCTATTAGTCCTTTGCAAGCAAGTCAATATAGCTCTGTACAAAACGTACCTTTAGTGCTCAATACTCCTTTTACAATTATCAGAACTTTATTTAAAGAACAGCTAAAAAAGGAAGATTATTTCACTGCTAATCAACTAGATAAAATATACACTCCAGTCCATCTTATCCAAAATAGTAATCAAAAACCAAAAAACGTTGTTCTTATTATCTTGGAAAGCTTTTCTAAGGAATATATTGGTGCTTATAACAATGGAAACGGTTATACCCCCTTTTTAGACTCATTAATGCAGCATAGCATCGTTTTTGAAAATGCGTTTGCCAATGGAAAAAAATCTATTGAAGCATTGCCCTCCATTTTAGCAGGAATACCAAATTTAATGGAAAATCCATACATTACTTCTGCATATAACAATAACAATATAAAAGGTTTAGGGAGCTTACTAAAAGAAATCAATTACAACACCTCCTTTTATCATGGTGGCACTAATGGAACTATGAGTTTTGATGCTTTTGTGCAAATGGCAGGCATTAATACTTATTTTGGTAGAGCAGAATACAATAACGAAAAAGACTATGATGGCAAATGGGGAATATTTGATGAACCTTATTTCCAATATTTTGCTAATGAATTAAGTCAAAAGCAACAGCCCTTTTTTAGCTCTATTTTTAGCTTATCTTCTCATCACCCTTATACTATACCCGAGCAGCATCAAAATCAATTTCCTAAAGGAGAATTGGAAATTGATGAAAGTATTGGTTATACAGATTTTGCATTGAAAAAATTCTTTAAAACGGCTAGTAAAATGGATTGGTTTGAAAATACTGTTTTTATTATTACTGCAGACCATACCGCACAATCTAATCAGAAAGCTTATGCCAATAGAATGGGAATTTTTAGAATTCCCTTAATTATATTTCAGCAACAAACTCCTGCTAAAAAAAGCACAATAATAACTCAACAATCAGATATTGTTCCATTAATTTTGAGTTATACACCATACAGTGGCCATGTGATTTATTTTGGAAATAATCCTTTAGATAGCAACAACAATCATTTTGCAGTAAATTATTTAAATGGAATTTATCAATTAATTGAAGGAGATTATTCCTATCAATTTGATGGCAAAGAAACCATAGGTTTATATAATTTTAGAACTGATCCCGAACTAAAAACAGATTTAAAAAGTACAGAAGTTGATCAATTAAATTACTTGGATAAAAAATTAAAAGCAATTATTCAGCAATACAACAATAGAATTATAGAAAACAAATTAAACCTTACTAAATAGTTTCTATCTTAGCCACTTAAATTGATTGATTTGTCTACTCTAAAAAAACACCAAATCCTTTTCATTGTCAATCCTACATCTGGAGATATTCCAAAAGAAAAAACCATTGCTAAAGTACAGCAATTGATTAATGTAGATAAAATTGATTATCAAATAATTATTACAGAAAGAGCTAAGCATGCAATAGAGCTTAGTAAAGAGGCCGTTAAAAATAATATTGATGCTGTAATTGCAGTTGGCGGAGACGGTTCGGTAAATGAAGTAGGTAGATCATTAATTCATACAGATGTAGCGATGGGAATTTTGCCTTTGGGCTCAGGAAATGGCTTAGCACGACACTTAAAAATTCCAATGAATATAGAAGGTGCCATAGAAAAAATCAACCAATTTTCAAGCAAAAAAATCGATACGGCTACTATAAATGAAGAGGTATTTTTGGGCACAGCAGGTTTAGGGTTTGACGCACATGTAGGTTGGAAATTTTCAGAATTTGGCAAGAGAGGTTTTTTCTCTTATATGCAAATTACTGCCAATGAATTTTTTAAGTATAAAACAGATCAGTATTCATTAGAAATAGATGGTAAAACGATAGAATCAGATGCTTTTTTAGTGAGTTTTGCGAATTCCTCTCAATTTGGTAACAATGCATGGATAGCACCTTCAGCAGAAATCGACGATGGAATGATTTCTTTATGTGTATTGGAAAAATTTCCTGCCCTATTGGCTCCTGATATGATTTTTAAATTGTTTAGCAAACGCTTAGAAAAATCCAAATATTACAAAATTTATAAAGGAAAAGAGATAAAAATAAAACATCACAGAGGTTTAGCTCATATTGATGGTGAACCTATTAGAGTGAAAGAAGATTTAATAATTAAGGTACTTCCCTCCTCTTTACATGTAATTTGTTGATTGAATTAATGTAACAATAGTCTAATGTACCAATGAATCATTTTTGGAATTTAATCTGTTTACGCAATTTCAATCAAGGAAATGCCAGTAATTGAATAAGATGGGTTTTGAATCTTAGCTGCAGAAGTTGTAAATAAATAAGAATTTAAACAAATAAGGTTAAAGCTGCAGAGTAGCGACATATTAAATCTAATCAACCCAAAGAATTGATATATTAATAAAAATAATCGAAAAAATTAACGAGTAAAAATATGAAAAATCATTTATTTCAAATGCTGATGGTCAATTTATAAGAGTTTTATTAATTTAGCAAAAAACATATAAGAATGTTAATTACCGATACTCAAAAAGAAATCCCCAAAATATTCTACTCAGATTTGAGTGGAGCTCCCCTAAATCATTGTAAATTTTGCAATACCGAATTAAAAGATGATACAGAATATTTGGTAGAAAAAGCCTTTAAAAATGCTTCAAAAAAGCAGCGACATACTTTATTTGAATATGCTGTTTGTTTTGATTGTATAGGGAGTATGCAATCTAAAATGAGTGAATCCTCAAGGGCAAATATTACCCGCTTTTTTGAAGACAGAGTCGATACCGAATGTCGGTTTTTTGAATATGTTTCAAGAACACGAGATGATTGCTGAAAAGTGGTTGGAAAAATGTGTGATTAACAATAAATATGTATCCGAATCATCAGAATTTCAGATTTATGGTCATTTTAAAGGCAAACATTTAGTTTATGGAGTTTTTCCTTACAGTATTAGTAGTGAAGTGATGGATGAGTTGATGCAGCAAATTTCAGCTGAATCATTGGATGAAATGAATGGTTTTTCAGATGAAATTTTAGGTCCTGATCCTACTTTGAGAGAATTATTTCCCAAAACTAGACCCATTTTTATTTAAATTATGTCAAAAAAGAAACTGAAAAATATCGTTTATAGCACTAATCCTAACTTTAGTTATGAAGAGGAAGAAAGTGGAGAATTAGATACACTTCCACCGCAACAACAAGACTTGAAAGTTACTTTAGACAAAAAACAAAGAGCTGGGAAAGCAGTTACATTGGTATATAACTTTGTCGGCAATTCTGATGATTTGAATGAATTAGGAAAAATGTTAAAATCTAAATGTGGTGTAGGTGGCTCTGTAAAAGATGGTGAAATATTAATACAAGGAGATCATAGAGAAAAAGTGATGCAATTATTGAAAGCTGCAAATTATAAAGTAAAACGTGTTGGAGGCTAGAGATTCTCCAAATAATCGTCAATTACTTTTTGGTTTTTGAGTACTTCAATCCATTGAATTTGATTGAGGCCAAATACGCGATATATTTCAATATAAGCACCTCTTAAAGTGAATAAATGCACATTATGACCTCCAAATATGCGAGAGGCTACAAAATTCCCTTCGTTTTTAATTAATTGATATTTAAAAACTAGTGACATTTTCTCAAATTCTTTAACATTCAATTTATCCATTAATTATTCCATCTTGAAAAATAAAAAAAATTCGCTCTCTTTTACTGATGTTCATGCACTGCTGGAACAAAAATATGAAGAATTTAATCGTCCTGATTTTATTGCAGATGATCCAATTTCTATACCACACCAATTCAGCAAAAAAGAAGATATAGAAATAGCAGGATTTTTAGCTGCTACTATAGCTTGGGGAAATCGTAAAAGCATTATCAAAAACGCCAATCGAATGATTGAATTGATGGATAATGCACCTTATGATTTTATTATGAATCATGAAGTTTCAGACTTAGAAAGAACTGCAGGTTTTGTACATAGAACTTTTAATGCTGAAGATTTAAAGCAGTTTTTTAGTTCTTTACAGCAAATATATCAACAACATAATGGTTTAGAAAATGTTTTGAGTCAATCGGAGAATATGGCTGAGAATATATCTCAGCTAAAACAAATTTTCTTTGTTAATGCTTACAGTTTAAGATCTCAAAAGCATATTTCTGATCCTATGAAAGGATCTGCAGCGAAGCGTATTAATATGTATTTGAGATGGATGGTGAGAAATGATACTAGAGGTGTTGATTTTGGAATTTGGAAAAGTATTTCAGCTTCACAATTAAAATTACCATTGGATGTGCATACAGGAAATGTGGGTAGAAAACTGCAATTATTAGAACGCAAACAAAACGATTGGAAAGCTGTAGAAGAAATTAGCAACCAACTCTTAAAAATGGATGCTAAAGATCCAATTAAATATGATTTTGCATTGTTTGGTTTAGGAGCTATTGATGGTTTTTAATTTTTAGAAAATAAAATGATTATCCAGTTTCGAATTATCTCTGAATCATAGAATTTACTATTGAACCAATCTAAATCTAAAATCTTGGATTTGAATCAAAATAATTAACTTTACAACATGCATTCTTCCTCTGATATTTTTTATGAAAACTTAGCGCAAACTACCACATATGCGATGGGTATAGAAGTTAGTCATGCGGAGGGTTCTTACATTTATACAAAGGACGGGAAAGCTATTTTAGATTTTATATCAGGGATTGGAGTGAGTAGCTTAGGGCATGGGCATCCAAAAATCAAACAAGCTATTATAGATCAAGTAGAAAAGCATTTACATGTGATGGTTTATGGAGAGTTTATACAAAAAGCTCAATCAGACTTAGGGGATGAACTCTTAAAAACAATGCCGGACAAAATCAATTCTTTCTATTTTGTGAATTCTGGCGCTGAGGCAGTAGAAGGAGCTTTAAAATTAGCCAAAAGAAGTACCAAAAGAAGGGAAATAATTGCTTTTAATAATTCCTACCATGGCAATACGCATGGAGCATTAAGCGTGAGTGCCAATAAAATTAAACAAGAACCATTTTTACCACTTTTACCCAATATTAATTTTATTAAGCTCAATAATTTAATTGATTTAGAACAAATCACTAAAAAAACTGCTTGTGTTATTCTAGAAACCATACAAGGCGATGCAGGAGTTCGGATACCTGATTACAACTATATTCAAGCCCTTAGAAAAAGATGTAATGAAACAGGAGCGCTTTTAATTTTAGATGAAATACAATGTGGAATAGGCAGAACTGGAAAAATGTTTGCCTTTGAACATTATGATATTGTTCCAGATATCGTTTGCTTAGGCAAAGCTTTAGGCGGTGGAATGCCCATAGGTTGTTTTGCAGCCAATAAGGATATGATGCAATTGCTAAGTCACACACCTGCATTAGGACACATTACCACTTTTGGTGGACACCCAGTAGTTTGTGCAGCGGCTGCAGCAGGATTAAAAATAATTAGAGAAGAAAAATTATTAACTACTGTTGATAATAAAGCTAAAAAAATCAAATCTTTACTACAACATCCCAATATAAAAGAAATTAGAAACAAAGGATTAATGTTTGCCATTGATTTAGACTCAGCTGAAAGTGTTCAAAAGGTAGTAGAGGGTTGTTTGGCAAATGGTGTATTGATATTTTGGTTTCTATCAACTCCCTATTCTTTTCGTTTGGCACCACCTTTAAATATTACGGATGCAGAAATTGAAGAAGGTTGTGCTATAATTTTATCTGAAATTGAAAAAATTGCCCATTAGAATCATTAATTTCGCTGAAGTATGGCAAAAGAGAAGAAAGAAAATAACATTAATATTAAAAACAAAAAGGCTTCATTTGAGTATGAATTTATAGATACTTATGAAGCAGGCATGCAATTAACTGGCACAGAAATTAAATCCATAAGAGATTCTAAAGCAAGCATCAAAGAGGGTTATTGCGTTTTTAAAAAAGGTGAGTTATTTGTAAAAAACATACATATTTCAGAATACAAAGAAGGTGGGTACAACAACCACGACCCAAAGCGCGACAGAAAATTGTTGCTTCATAAAAAAGAACTCGAAAAACTCTTCAAGAAAAAGAAAGATGTCGGTTTAACAATTGTTCCTGTGCGATTGTATATTAATGCAAACGGTTATGCAAAAATAAAAATTGCCTTAGCAAAAGGTAAAAAAATGCATGACAAAAGAGAAAGTCTGAAGCAAAAAGACGACAAAAGAGCAATGGATAGAGCGATGAAAGTTTAAGAAGAAATTAGATTTTAGAACTTAGACTTTAGAAATTGTGTTCTCTCATGATATAGTTTGACATAAAAAGTGTTGATAATTTATCGAAAAGTTAACTCTACAACACATTAGATAATAAAAAATTAGTATTTTGTCAGCTTAAATTTTATAAATCCTTAAATTAAATTATGAAATCAACACTCATTAAAAAAACACTATTAACCCTAATTATACTATTAGGTATTCACACCACCTCTATTGCACAAGATGTAAAAGTAAAATGGGGCATGGAAAGCGATGGTGGAGATAAAAAAAGTATAAACGAACCTATGGGTTGGTTTGAAGGAAATTATTATAATCTTAGATTAGATTATATAATTATGGCAAATAAATACAGTGTATCTATTGAAAAAATCAATGCTGATATGAAGGTCGTTTCTATAAAAGAAGTGGCATATGAATCAGCAGCAACAGTTAATTTTGAATACACTCGATTTATTGATGGCAAAGTATATATTTTCAGTTCTCAATATGAAGGTAAAACTGATAAGTTAAAAGTATTTTATGATGCTTTTGATTTGAATGGTAAAAAGATAGGCGGAAAAGATTTAGCTTCATTTTCCTTAAGAGCAAGAGGAGCTTACCAACCAATGCAGTTTAGTATTTCACCTGATAAATCTACCATTTGTGGAGTCTTTTCTGAAAGTTCTAAAAAAGATGAGCCATTAAAATTTAATGTCATCAGTATTCCAACTGCTGATATTGATGCATCAACAAGTAACTCTCAAAAGATTATTTTCTCAGGAGATGAAATTGGAATTCTTAAGCAACAAATTGACAACAAAGGAAATGTGTTTTTATTAATCAATAAAAAACGCGATAAAAAAGATGATGCAGAAGTAACTTTATATGTAGTTGACAATGCAGGCAAACTAAGTAAGGAGCAAAAATTAGAATATAAAAACTACGCATTGGGTAATGTAGATATGATTGCTGCCAAAGATGGTTCTATTAAATTTGCAGGTGTTTATTTTGATAAGGTAAATAGAAAGACTTTCTATAAAGGATTCTTTTTAGGAACTTTCAATCCAAGTGATTATACATTTTCAAAGTTTAGTACTGCTGCTTTTGATGCTAAAGCTTTTTCTTTTTACGGTAAAAAAGCAGAGAAAAAAGGAGAGGCTAATATAGGAGGACAATTCTTAACCAAAATTTATCCTTCAGAAAATGGAGTTGGAGGTTTTATTGTTGCAGAAAACCTAAGCGTTGTTTATGGAAGTATGGTTTCGTATAACTATTATGAATTGTTAGTTATCAATTATAATGATGATGAAGAATTAGACAAAATCAACTTCATACCTAAATATCAATACGATTCTTACAGACCACCTAGTACTATGGGGTTTACATTTGCTGTTCCTTATGGTTTCAGAAAATTAATGGAAATATATACTTCATATAGTGCATTTGTTGATAATGGTAACATTTATATCATGTTTAATGATGATGAAAAAAATGCTGAAGCAAAGAGCATGGATGATGTTAAAGCTATGACTGCTCCAAATAAAGCTGTAACCATGCTTTATACTATTTCAGAAGATGGAGTAAAAAAGAAAAAAGTATGGTTTGACAATAAAGACAAAGATGGTTTCTTTACACCAAGTAAAACTTATAGCGAAGGTGATATTAAAGTGATAGGTATTTCTGAAAAGAAAAACATGCGTTACGGTAAATTGAGTTTTCAATAGACCTAAAAATAGAAGATAAGAAAGAGACTGTTTGCGAGAATGGTCTCTTTTTTTGTGAACTTTTTTAATACCAATGCTATCTATTAAAAAAAAATGAGCTAAATTGTCCTATTTACATTTCATCAATCGTTACAAGGGTATATAAACATATAAAAAATAAGTTATGAAAGAATTTATGATGATTTTTAGAAATGAACCTGCAGGTCAACCATCGCCAGAACAAATGCAAGCAATGGTAAAACAGTGGCAAGATTGGATTGGAGGAATAGCAGCTCAGGGAAAATTTGTGGCTACCAATGCTTTGGGATATGAAGGACAAACAGTTTCAACAAATGGAATAGTCAGTGATGGTCCTTATGCAGAAGTAAAAGAAATAGTTGGCGGATATATTATAGTAAAAGCTGAAAACTTACAAGATGCTGTAAAATTAAGTGATGGCTGCCCTACTCTATTAATGGGCGGAAAAGTTGAAGTAAGAGATGTTATGATAATCAATTAAAAAACAATGGCACTACCTTATATATTTAATAAAAACATTTCAGATGAAATAATTTCAAGAATCAATCATTTGAATGACCAAAGTCGAGCTAATTGGGGGAAAATGAATGTAGCTGAAATGTTAGCACATTGCAATGTTACCTATGAATTAGTTTTTGAAGATAAACATCCTAGACCTAATGCTTTTATGAAATTTATTCTAAAAGCATTTGTAAAAAAGACAGTGACTAATGAATTACCCTACAAACATAATGGGCAAACTGCTCCAGCTTTTATTATTAAGGACGCAAGAAATTTTGAAATTGAGAAAAAAAGATTGATTGAATTTATTAATAAAACTCAACATTTAGGCGATTCATTTTTTGATAATAAAATTTCACATTCTTTTGGCAAGTTGAATAAAGTAGAATGGAACAATATGTTTTATAAACATATAGACCATCACCTCAAACAATTTGGTGTGTAATTTCAAAATGAATGAAACGGAATTAATACCGCATCTTTTTAAAACAGAGTACAGAAAAATTATTTCTGTACTCTGTAAATTGTTTGGAATAAAACATATAGAAATTGCTGAGGACATCACTAATGATACATTTCTATTAGCTTCTGAAAGTTGGGGAATTAAAGGTATTCACGAAAATCCAACTGCTTGGTTGTATACTGTTGCAAAAAATAAAACAAAGGATTATTTAAAACGAAATCAAATCTTTAATCAAAAAGTAGCTGAAGATATTAGAAATCAACAAATTGAGTATATTGAAATTGCAATAGACCTTTCCGACCAAAACATTCAAGACAGCCAATTGCAAATGATTTTTGCTATTTGTAACCCTATCAATAACAATAAGGCTCAAATTGCATTGGCATTAAGGATTCTTTGCGGCTTTGGTATAGAAGAAATTGCGAATGCTCTTTTAAGTACTAAAGAAAGCATAAATAAAAGCCTTTTTAGAGCCAAAACTAATCTGCGGGAAAACAATGTAGACTTGTCATTTCCATCAGAGGTTCATTTAGAAAAAAGATTAGACAATGTTCTCTCTGTCTTATATTTACTTTTTAATGAGGGTTATTATTCTGCTACAGCTTCAAAAACTATCAGCAAAGACCTTTGTTTTGAAGCTATGCGTTTATTACATCTATTAATTGAAAATAAAAAAACAAATCTGTCGAAAACCAATGCCTTATTGGCTTTGTTTTGTTTTCATGCTTCTAGATTTGAAGCGAGAATAAATGAAAATGGTGATTATTTTTTGTACGCGGATCAAAAACTGCAAAATTGGGATTTAGAGTTAATTGCTAAAGGAGAATACTATTTACATCAATCGGCTCAAGGAAATCAACTATCTAAATATCATATAGAAGCAGGAATAGCCTTTTGGCATACTAAACCTCAAGAAACTAAAGAGAAATGGGAAAGTATTTTGCAATTATATAACCGACTGTTACAAATAGAATATTCTCCAATTACAGCACTCAACAGAACTTATGCCTTAGCAAAAGCAAAAGGAAGGGAAATAGCAGTAAAAGAAGCTCTGAAAATAAACCTGAACAAAAGTCATCTGTACCATTCGTTATTAGCAGAACTGTATGAAGGATTAGATCATACAAAACAAATATCTCATTTAGAATTAGCTTTGCAATTGTCCAAAAATGAAATAGATAAAAAAGTAATTTCTAAAAAATTGGGTAAAGCAAGGCTATAGTAAAAAAATAGTTTTAATCTTTAATTAATAATCATGGTTAGCTTTCAATATTATAAAACTAGCTTGATAATATCATTGGTTATAGTATATTTGGGAGTAAAAATAACTAGACCAAACATACCATTTGGATAAACTTAATTTCCATTTATCCAGTTGAAGAATTCCCATTAATAAGAGCCATTATAATGATTGAAAATTTACCGAATTGGATTAATTGGGTTTTTCTACTTACTGTAGTTTTGACTATTGGAATATTTCATTTTGCCAATGGTAAACCAACAAAATTGACTTTATCCATCATAATTTGGAGTTTAGGACAATCAATTTTAGCTTTCACAGGGTTTTATCAAAAAACCGATTTATTCCCACCTAGATTTATAATTGTATTAATCCCAGTTTTATTATTTATCACTTTTGGATTATTCAAAAAAAATAGAAATTGGATTATACAAAACAGAAGAACAGAATGGAGTACACTTCTCCATACAATTAGAATTCCAATAGAAATCATTCTTTACTATCTATTCATAAACAAAATGATACCCGAATTGATGACTTTTGAAGGAAGTAATTTTGATATATTAGCAGGTGTTTCTGCACCAATAATCGGGATTTTATGGCTAAAGAACATGATTAATCGAAAAGCACTTATTGTTTGGAACATATTAGCATTACTTTTAGTTCTTTTTATATTTACAATTGGAATCTTATCGAGTGAGTTACCAATACAATTGTTCGGATTTGAACAGCCAAACAGAGCAATAAATTATTTTCCATTTATATTATTACCAGCTACTATTGTTCCAATTGTAATCTATACACATTTAACAGATTTAATTAAATTGAGAAATAACTCACATTAAAAAAAATAGAAGTATACCTTTTAAAAAAATACAATTTTCAATTCAACAAATAATCGAGCTCCTTTTGTGAAATCAAATAAATGAATAACTGTATATTTGCATTCAATTAGGTATATTCCACAATACAGTTTTCTATGATATTAAGTGTCCAAATTACCAATAGAGCATAAATTTATAGATCTTTCAGATTATGGAAGGCCTATAGCAAAGATTATAGCTAAATCATTAAAAAATACATCTTTCACACCAATTCATGTAACAATAGGTTTTATAATATCCGGCTTAGTGGCTATCTATTATATGATCAACGGTAATTTTTGGCTAGCTGCATTTTTTTTAATTTTCAAATCTATTTTGGATGCTGCAGATGGTGAATTAGCACGTATTAAACAAAAACCATCTTATACTGGCCGATATTTAGATTCTGTGGCTGATATTATATTAAATGCATTATTTTTTATTTCTATATGGTTTATTAATGATACTTCTATTTGGATTTTTATTCTAGCCTTTTTTGGCTTACAATTACAAGGCACTCTTTATAATTACTATTATGTTATTTTACGAAATAAATTCAATGGCGATACCACCAGCCGTGTATTTGAAAATAAGACACCAAAGGCTTTAGCAGGCGAAAAACAAAAGCATGTAACTATTTTATTTGGTTTGTATAAAATGCTTTATGGAATATTTGATAAAATCATTTATACCCTTGATAGCAATGCCTACAAAGGTAAAGTGTTGCCAAATTGGTTGATGACACTCATCTCTACCTTTGGTTTGGGTTTCCAACTACTTTTAATAGCAGTAATGTTAGTTTTAGGGCTAAAAGCTTTTATTTTGCCTTTCTTTTCAGTCTATACAGTGATGATTTTTGTTTTTATAGGTATCCGAAAGTTTTTCTATTAAGTTACATTCAACGTATCGATTCTAACAAATAGAAACTAAACTTTAAAATGAGAAACCTATAGTTTTGAGTTGAATGCAAAAAAATATATGAATAAGTTTCATTATAATTGTATTTGAAACAATTCAATATGAAAAAATATCTTCTCCCATTATGTATACTTCTATTATCTTCATTTCAAATAAAAGCTGAAAAAAAGGTTGACTATTTCATCTTTTCAGGTAAAATTGAACATCCTTACAGCGAATCATTTTTGATTGAATTTAATGGAAAGTCTCGTGTAATAAAAATATCGAAGGACGGTAGTTTTCTAGACACTTTAAAAAGTCCAAAGGAAGGATATTATAGCATATATTTTTGGGGCAGTGAAAGTTCAACAATATATGTCAAAAATGGAGAAACCCTTTTTTTATCAATTAACAAAGAAAAATTTGATCAAAGTGTAAAATATAGTGGAACATTAGGAGCAGAAAATAATTTATATACTCATGTAAATTTTACCAAAAATAACTTAGAAAAATCTAATAATGAATATTATAGCTTAAGTGAAAAGTCATTTGTTGAAAAAACTAAAACAATATCTTCCAGTTTAATTAAACTAATTGAAAAAAGCGATGCTTCAGACAATTACAAAGTATCCTTAATTAACGATACCAAATATAATCACTCAGAAGCATTATTAAATTACCAAGCCAATCACCGCATTTACACAGGAAATCAAACTTTCAAAGTCTCCAAATTAATTCTTGAAAATACATATGAATATAAGCTTGATGACGAAGAGGCTTACAACTATTCAAAAGCCTATCAACATCTTTTATTAGCTCATCTTGAGTTTAAAGCAGCGGCTATATATGTTGATTCATTGGGAATATCTCACTCAATTTTTGAAGCGATTAAAGCATTTAAAAACCAAACTATAAAAGATGAGCTGTTACATGAATATTCTTCTGAAATTCTAAAACCTAACAAATTCTTAAAAGATAGTTATAAAGGGTTATTAGAAGCCTCTAAAAATTTAGAATACAACAAAGAATATACACAGCTTTATAAAACTTTTGATAAACTAACGAAGGGAAAACCTTCGCCAACTTTTATAGATTATGTGAATCATAAAGGTGGAAAAACATCATTATCAGATTTAAAGGGCAAATATATTTACATCGATATTTGGGCTACTTGGTGCAAACCTTGTATAGCGGAGTTTCCAAGCTTGCAATTAGTTGAAGAAAAATATCTTAATAAAAATATTCAATTTGTAAGTATTTCAATAGATAATTATGATAAATATGATGGTTGGTTTAAGATGGTTTTAGATAAACAATTAGGAGGAGTTCAATTACTTGCAGTCGAGAATGCTCAATCTAATTTTAAATCAGATTATCGAATTCAAACTATTCCAAGATTTATATTAATTGATCCTGAGGGAAACATCATAGATTCTAATGCTCCAAGACCTTCAAATCCTAAATTATTAGACCTGCTTGAAGATTTGAATATTCAATAGAAAAGAGACAAAATCAAACTAATATATTTTTGCAAAGTAGCTATTAGGAATGTTTACATTTCCCGAGAAGAATTCAAAGATAGAAAACTGAAAATTCCCATTTCCTACGCTATATTCGTATAAACAGCTTGCGTATCATCATCATCTTCTATCTTATCTAATAATTTTTCAATGTCCACCATAACTCACTTAAGAATTAATATCTTCTACTTTTAATACATTGGAAGGGACTTTAACTCCAATAGAAACCTTTGTATGAGAAACAGCATCTCCGTTGATTGCAATCTTTGAGGTAACATGTGAAATAGAGTTTTCAATATTGTATTCTTTTCTAAAACCAATAAGTTCTACAGACATATTTCGCTCTTTAGCACCTTCATTTACAAATTCTTTAATTAACTGAAGTACATCGTGATCTATATATACAGTAGTAGAAGCATCAATTACAATTTGACTTTTTTCTGGCAAATTAATAAACGTTTGTTTTAATGCAGCTTTATTTAGGAATGAAACTTCTTGTGCCAATTCTATGTTAATAATCTCTCCTTCAGTATGTAAATCTTTTTTAAAAAAATATGCTAATTTCACATTTCCTCTTAATATAAAATAAATACTAACTGCTAAACCAATTCCAACACCAATCAACAAATCAGTAAACACAATAGCTACTACAGTTACAACAAATGGAATAAATTGAAACTTCTTGCTATTACGCCACATATTAAAAAATTTAGAAGGACTTGCTAATTTAAATCCTATAACTAATAAAATAGCAGCAAGTGAAGCAAGCGGTATTTTATTCAATAGAAACGGAATCGATAATACTGCAATCATCAAAAAAATACCATGAGAAATTGCAGCAATCTTGGTTTTACCTCCTGAATCCACATTCGCAGAAGTTCTTACAATAACTGATGTAATAGGTATTCCTCCTATTAAACAACTCAACATATTACCCACTCCTTGTGCTTTTAATTCTCTGTTTGTATTAGTCAATCGTTTAAGCGGATCCATTTTATCGGCGGCTTCTATACATAATAGCGTTTCTATACTGGCTACTGCGGCAATTGTAATAGCTACTACCCAAATTTCCATATTCCCTATTTGTGAAAAATCAGGGATACTAAATTGACCCCAGAATTGTTGTATAGATTGGGGAATAGGAAGATTTACTAAATGGTTTTGACTTATTGCTAGTGAAGAATCCGTGGTTATAAATATTTCATTTATGCCAATTCCTGCCAACACAGCTACTAAAGCACCAGGAATAGATTTTAATTTTTTAAAAAAAGATACTTTTAGAAATGCTATAAGTATTGTTAATGAAGCTAAGGTTATAATTAAAGCTCCAGGATGAATAAAATTAATTGTGTTAGCCAATGTTGTGAATATTTGATGTTCACCTAAGGTATTTATGTAAAAGAAGTCGCCTTCATGCATTTCATCAATACCTACTGCATGAGGAAGTTGAGATAGAATAATGATTATTCCGATAGCTGCGAGCATTCCCTCAATAACATTAGATGGAAGATAGTTCGATAGTATACCTGCCTTTATAAAACCTAAAATAATTTGTATAACACCTGCCAAGAAACCAGCTAGTAGAAATGCTTCAAATGAACCCAAACTTGCTATAGCAGCCAAAACTATTGCAGTTAGTCCTGCAGCAGGTCCTGAGACACTCAATTGTGAACCACTAAGCGTTCCAACAACTATTCCAGCAATAACTCCAGAAATAATTCCTGAAAATAGTGGCGCCCCACTAGCTAATGCTATACCTAAACATAATGGTAATGCAACTAAAAAAACCACTAATCCAGATTTGATATCTGTCTTTAAATACTTTATTGAGAAATTTTTCATAATTCATTAGTAAGATATAGTGTGTTTTTCAAATAATTCTTTATCTTCAATATTCAATTTTTGTTAAGCTGAACTTCAATAACTTCCTTCACATTTTTTTTTAAAAGCTTAGTGATATCAAACCATTTATTTTCTGTGTATTTTAAATTATCTTTTGGTATTATGGTATGATGTACATCTAATTGTTCGATGAAGTTTAAAAAGGCTATTGAATTAACTCCTATAAATAATTCGAAGGAAATATTTTGGATGTTATTTTTATGTTCAAATAATAAGCTCCTCTTACAATTCAAAAAATCATTGTTTACTTGCTTATATACTTGTTCATTTTTGTTAAAATGAATTATAGACCATTTATTATCAGGCAACTTATATCCTGCAGTTAGGATAATATTTAGCTTTGTATCTGGATAATTTAAAATTGCATATTCTATGAGCTGTAATGAATTAACAGTAAAGTCTGTAGGGATAAGAACTTTTTTCATTTTATCTGACATTTTACAAATTTAAATGACAGTAGTTAGAATAGTTTAAGAATGAAATTAAAATGAGATTAGAATTTGAATTAGGTATTAAAAATAATTGTATTGGGAAATTTAATTTTTACATGTGTTCCTTTGTCCACTTGAGAATAGACATAAATTTCTCCAGAATGCATTTTTATAATACGATATGCAAGAGGTAGCCCGAAACCAAAACCTTGAATATCTCTAACATTTGAAGCTCTAAAAAAAGGTTCATAAATGTTCTTTAATTCATCTTCAGGAATTCCTATACCTATATCTCTTATTGTTATAAGCAAAAAATTTCCATCTGTAAGTAGCTTTACTACAACTTTTTTATTATTAGAAAATTTACAAGAATTCACCAATATGTTCTCTAAGGCAACATTTAATAAAGATTCGCTACCAAGTAAAGTAATTTCATCTTCGTTTTCTGGCAATTCTTCAAAGTTTAATTCAATTCTATTTTCAGGAATTGCAATATCAAGATTATTTTTTATATTCAACACCAATTCATCTGCACGTATTTTATCTATAATTAAACCTTTAGAGTCGAAATCTGTCTTGGCAAGCTTCAAAAGCCCATTTATTAAAAAATCTAATCTCGATGCTTCCTTATCTATTTTCTTAAGAATGGAATAATAGTCTTCCAGACTTCTCTCCTTATTTAGAGCAATCTCCGTCTGACCTAGAATTGCAGTTAGAGGATTTCTGAGTTCGTGTGAAGCATTATTAATAAAATTACTCTGCAAATCAAACGATATTTGAAGCCGATCTAACATATTATTAAATGTATTCGCCAACTTTACAAGCTCATCATAACCATTTGCAGTTTCAAAACGTAGTGACAAATTTTCAGCACTTATTAAATTAACTTCTCCTATAATTTTTGATATTGGTTTTAATGTTTGCTCGGCATAATATCTACCCAAAAAGAAAATAAAAACTAAACTTACAAAAAATGCTAAAATTAGTATATTCCTAAGGTTATCTAACTTACCAAAACCATATAAATCAGTTGCAGAGAGCACTACTATGAAGTCTTTTTCTTGACCATTATACAATAAACCTATATAATAAAACTTGTCTAAATTTAATTCTGAATATTTTTTATCAAATATAGTTTGATAAAAAGAATATGGCAAAGAATTGTCAAATGGCTCTAAAGATCTTTTAAGCTTTGCATCAACAATATAAATAACCTCCTGCTCATAGGGTAAGGTTTGTAAATGAAGTTTTCTAATATCCTCATAAATTTCAGCATTTAATTCATCAGCTTCCAAATAAGCTTCTGCTGCTATTGTAGCCCTTTGACTTAAACGTAAATAAAACTCACTTTCAGTGTATTCTTTTGAAAAATAATAAATTAAAATGAATATAGCAGTTAAAAATAGGCTGGTGAGTATTATAAAGATAGATGTAATCTTTGTTCTTAACTGCATAAATTTTTAACTTTTGAGTATATACCCCATACCAATAGCTGTATGAATTAGTTTTATTTCAAAATTTTTATCTATTTTATTTCTTAGGTAATTAACATAAACATCAACGACATTTGTACTGATATTAAAATTAATCTCCCAAACATTTTCAAGTATATCAATTCGACTTAAAACTCTATTTCTATTTTTTAGCAGATATTCTAACAATTTAAATTCAGTAGAAGTTAACTTTATTTCTTTGCCAGCCCTTTGCACTACTTTTGCATCTCTATCAAGCTCTAAATCTTCAATAGTCAATTTTAAACTATTACTAACTAACGAATTAACGTTTCTAGTAAGCACTCTTATTCTTGCTAATAATTCTTTAAATTTAAATGGCTTAATTAAATAATCATTTGCACCAGAATCTAAACCTTTTACAATATTTTCAGTGGTTCCCAAAGCTGTGAGCATAATAATAGGGAGATTATCAAAGCCAAGCTCTCTGATTTTCTTAGCTATCTCCAAACCATCCATTCCCGGCAAAATTACATCTAAAACTACTAAATCTATTTCCTTTTGTTGAAGTAATTCTAAACCCTTTATTCCATCGAAAGCTACAAAAACCTTATAGCCTGATTCTTGCAACCCTTGGCTAATAAAAGCTACTACGTTGGGCTCATCTTCTATTATTAAAATTTGATTTAAAATGGTAAGAAGTTTTAAAGTTAATAATTATACAAATATAAAGTTTCAGAAAGTTAAATATGATACAAATTTAAAATTACATTTAATTCTACTTTTATAAAAATACAATTCTAAAAAAATCATAAGATTATAAAAAATTTCTAAGTTAAATTTATGATAATTAATTTAAATTATTGTTACAAAAAATATTTAGAAAACCTCAATCCGAACACTAAAATTAGGAAGAATTGACCTTTTTAAGAAATATTTTTGGTATGAAAATTTTCAGAAGATTTAGGTAAAAAATTCCGCAGGAGTATATAATTTTGCTACATTGGTCTTTCAATTGAATATTTTTTTAGTAGAAAATTAAAATGCCTGTCCAATACCTATATAAAACAATTTATCTTCTTTAGACAATCCGTAATCAAAAGATATAATTGTGGATTGATTCCATACAATTCTTACTCCTAAACCATAAGAATATTTTATGTTTTTAAAGTTTAAATCTTGCCATCTATTTCTAACAGTTCCAACATCAAAAAATGGTGCTACTCCAAAAGCAAAATTTTGTTTTCCTAGTTTTGTTTCCGCTATTCTGAATCTCAATTCAAGATTTGTAAACCACATTGAACGTCCTAAAAATCTATTGGATCTATATCCTCTTAGCGACTGCTTACCGCCAAGTGCATTGACACTTCCTTCTGGACTCCATTGGTCTTGAAACTCAAAAAATGGTGCGTTTGAGCCAAAAATATGTCCTATTCCAACACGACTTGCTAAAACGGTTCTTTTTCCAAAAGGCAATTTTTTGTAAGCACGTCCTTGAACAAAAAGTTTATTGAAATCAAATTCCGAACCTATGTATTTACTTGAATATTCGTTGGCTATTTCAAAATAAAATCCTTTTGTTGGGTCTGGTTCAAAATCTCTTGTGTCATAAATTAAAGCTGTTTGAAAAATGGAAACCCAACCGCCATCTAAACCTGATATATTTCCTTGGTCAAAGTCTCTCTGTAAAAATGAAAATCCGTTTGGTGCATTTGTTTCTTCTCCTGTAGCTGGGTAAATGGCTTCGGCTTCTTCTCCCTCAAAAGTTTTATATTGTAAATTTTGTATTTCATAACCCCCCATTATTCGCCATTTTCCGTTTCCAATTGCATAATCTGCTTTTAAATTCAACATAAATTCGGTTTCTCTAAATCTATTTGACAAGGCATCTGTCACAAAATTTGCTTCTCCACCTTCTCCTGGTCGCAAAGTTTTTCTTGCGCTATCGTATTCATCATAAGTAGCAAATGTTGTATTCGGGTCTGATGGTAGACTTAAATTACCAAGTGTAGCTTCTGTTAAACCAAAATATAAGTTGGCCGGATTTTGTTGTGCTTTAAAATCAATTTTAAATCTCCAACGTGTTCCTTTGTAATAAGGAACATCTAATGACAGTACTAACTCTCTTGCATTTGAAGTGTAATAGGCTGCATTTGCTTTTAATTTTGCCAAATATGGTGTGTAAGCAAATAATGGATTTGTACGTTCTCCGTTCCAATATACATTACTTCTAACTCCAAAACCGAAACCTGTAACTGGGTCTGACGAAAAATCTGGAATTCCCGTTATAAATGTTCCTTCTCGCTTCTTTGAAAGGTCTTCAACAGACATTTTTCTTGATTTGATAAATGAAAGAGAATCTTGGACTTGTGCTATGATGGATTGTACTGAAATTAATAGCACAAAACACAAACACGATTTTGTTATAACGTTTTTAAACAGATCTTTACTTTGCTTTTTTGATGTTTTTTGTAATGACATTTTTGATAAATATTTTAATTATTCATCAAATAACGGTAGATTTTTTAAGCAAAATCTAAAAGATAAGTGCAGAACAATATATCTACACATATTTTACCTATTTTAAAAGATTTTTCTTGAATTGCGTTGGCGTTAAACCTTTGTATTTCTTGAAGATAGCATTGAAGGATGACTTGGAATTAAAACCTACATCTGTCGCGACTCCCAAGAGTGTAAAATTATTATTCTGGTCGCTTTTTAAACGATGAATAAACGCTTCAACACGATATTGATTTATAAAATCTTGAAAGCTTGTATTCATATGTTCGTTTAGAACTTCAGAAATATGTTGACGAGGAATGTTTAGTTTTTCTGAAACATCCTGAATAGACAATTTTCCATTAAGATATAATTTATCAACCTCCATTACCTTAACTAAATCTTTCATATACTTCGGTATAAGTTCTGTATTAAGATTAGAATTCTTGTATTTGCTAACGTCGTTTTCAGGCAAAATGTTCTTCCCTTTACTCAACAATTTGAAGGCGATAAAATAGAATAAAAATGCAACAACCAATAAAAGATAAGTATCAGAATTTTTGTTATCAAACAATGGAAATTCTGATAATCCAAATATTTTAAGAATATCATTGACAAAGGAAAGCACAAACAGAATTACAATCGGCACAGTAAAATAGATAATCCAATGTTTCCTTCTACCTGAAAAAATTGAATATAAAATTAACGTAAGATAAACTATAAAAGTCAATTCTGTAAATAACTCAAAGATTTCGACTATTAAATTATCCTCTACTGTTTGTGTTTCAATTACCTCAATTATAAAATATAGAATATTGGGGGTAAAAAATAGAAAATCGAGATTGGCGAATTTTTCATTTCCATTTTTGTGATATCTAAAAAATAGATAGATAAATGTTACAAAGAGAGTATTATCAAAGAGAAACCAATCTGTGTTTTGAATAAAAAGATTATTTTCATCATCGCCTAGAATGTAAAGTGAAACGGAGAGTAAACTGCCGAATAATAGCCAGAACGTAGTCTTTTTATAGTCTTTACGATTAATAAATAAAACAGAAAGGACGAAAAGACCTTGTAATAAAGCAATTAATTGGATTGTTTTAAGCATTCATTTTATTTAACATTTAAAAATTATTAGTGATGACTACTCTATGTATTTTTAATCAACCTATATATACCTATTCAAAAAAGAGTATAACATTAGATTAAATGAATTATTTTGTAAGAAAACTCTTGAGAAACTTTATTAATTTAAATAATATTATATTAGTAAATGAAAAGAATTAAAAAGGTGGGTAAAAAACAATAAAAACTATATAAAAAAGTAAAATGAATATGCAATCTCATACATTTTTTTTAAAGCCGTATTCCAATGCTCTTGATAAAAATACTGAATTAATTGCAATACTCACTCAATATTTCAAAGAAAAAATAAATTTAGGTCGTATTAAATTGTTTGATAAAGACTTTAATATTGATGAGTTAAATAGAATATCACCTAATAGTATTCTTAAAACTTAAGTACTACTAACTTTTTAAAACATTTGTTCATCAGTATACTCTATTATAATTGAGTATTATTGAAAAATAGATTTTAAACTTTTATCATCTAAGCATTATAGTTATTACCACTCTAAAAAATATCAACTGAGGTTGATTTTTTAAATAATGTAGCACTTTTGGATTCGTAACATTTGAGGGAGGTTTATATAGGAAGTAAACGTACTTTACAGTTTATTCGGTTATTAACATAAAATGAAAGAAAAAACTATTGACTTTTACATTTGTAATATTTATACTTAATTTCAGTTTCGCACAAGATTCTGATAAACTAATCGATTTTTGGAAATTTTCGAACGTCTCAGCTTCAAATCCTAAATATGAGGAAGTAAGTTACTTTCCAATTTATTCATTTAATTTTAAAAAGGACGGTAATCTGGAAAAGGAACTGCTAATGCGAATTATAAAGTAAAAATAGTATAATAATATTAATTGACTTATCTGAAAATGGTGTAAAGCAAGAAGGGAATGCTCAATTTTAAATAAAAAATATAACTTTAACTACACTAACTTTGAAAGTCCAATATGAATGTGTTAACATCGATATAATTTTTGAGAGATAAAACCTAAACTACATTAAACACAGTTCATCCAAAACTTCTCCCCTACGCTATATTCGTATAAACAGCTTGCGTATCATCATCATCTTCTATCTTATCTAATAATTTTTCAATGTCCACCATTTGTTCATCAGTAAACTCAACTGGAGAGGTTGGAAAACGTTGTAAATTAGACTTTTTGACTTCTATTTTCTTCTCTTCTAATGCATGAGCCAATGTTCCAAAATCTTGCCAATCGGCATAAGCATAGGCAGTATTTTCATCTACTTCTATTTCTTCTAAGCCGCTTTCAATTAGTTCTAACTCTAATTCCTCGACATCAATTCCTTCAGGAATTTCAAATTCAAAAACTGCTCTTCTGTTAAACATAAATTCTAAAGAACCAGTAGGAACTGTGGCTCCTCCAGATTTATTAAAATAAGATTTGATATTGGCAACTGTTCTTGTCGTATTATCGGTAGCGCATTCTACAAAAACTAAAACACCATGTGGACCTTTACCTTCATGGTTCACTTCTACATAATTTTCAACATCTTTTGCTTCTGCTCTTTTTATAGCATTCTCAATGTTGTCTTTAGGCATATTTTCGCCCTTTGCATTCTGAATAGCAGTTCTCAAAGTAGCATTGCTCTCAGGATCCATTCCGCCTTCCTTGGCGGCCAATGTAATTGCTTTTGCCAACTTTGGAAAAATCTTAGACATTTTGTCCCAACGCTTTTCTTTGGCTGCTCTTCTATATTCAAATGCTCTTCCCATAATCTATTGTTTTGAAGTTGCAAATTAAATCATTCTATCCTTTTTTTTTATAGTTATACAATAAAATATCATTTTTTCTTTTCATATTATATTATCTTATAAAGATGCTTATTCTTAATTTTGAATTTAATTTCTGACTATGAAACAATTTGATATTCCCACTTATTACAGAAGTTCGTTTATAGGCACTATTAAAGAGGCTCGTAAAATTACTGATCCTCGCAAAAAAGACTTTACTCCAACTCTTTTAGATTTTGGTTCTGTTCAGTTTTACATTGCACGTCATTTTGGATTTTGTTACGGTGTAGAAAATGCCATTGAAATAGCCTATAGAGCAGTTGAAGAAAACCCGGGCAAACGTATTTTATTGCTTTCTCAAATGATTCACAATCCTATTGTTAATGCAGATTTACGTTCTAAAGGAATTGACTTTATTATGGATACTGAAGGCAATCATTTTTTAGATTGGGATGATTTGAAAGCAGATGACATTGTCATTATACCTGCCTTTGGAACAACCTTAGAAATTGAAAAAATTTTAGCCGATAAACACATTGAAACTCAAAAATACAATACTACTTGTCCTTTTGTGAACAAGGTTTGGAAACAATCCGACAAGCTAGGAAAAGAGAATTACACCGTTTTGATTCATGGAAAACACAAACATGAAGAAACACGTGCAACATTTTCACATTCGCAGGCTGCAGCACCTTCTATCATTATAAAAGATATTCATGAAGCTCGTATATTGGGTGATATTATTTTAAGGAAATTAGATCAAACAGTTTTTGAAGAAGAATTTAAAGGAATGTATTCTGATAATTTTGATTTTAAAAAGGATTTGGAAAAAGTTGGTGTAGTGAATCAAACTACCATGTTGGCAAGCGAAACACAAGAAATCGCAGATTTTTTTAAGCAAATTATGCAAGAAAAATACGGTGAGGCAGATTTAAAAAATCATTTTGCAGATACAAGAGATACGCTTTGCTATGCTACCAACGACAACCAGCAGGCGACATATGATTTATTAAAAAAAGCTGCTGATTTGGCTATTGTTGTTGGAGGTTACAATAGTTCTAACACCTCTCATATTGTGGAATTATGTGAAGAAAAACTCAAAACTTACTTTATATCTTCAGCTGCTGAAATTAAAAGTGATGATGAAATCAATCACTTTAACTACGAAAAGCAAATGATGGAAAAAACAGTTAACTTTTTACCAAAAAATCAGCCAACTAAAATTATATTAACCAGTGGAGCTTCCTGTCCTGATACGATGATAGATGAAGTAATTCAAAAGATAATTAGCTACTTTCCAAATAGTAAGAGTATGAATGAAGTCCTCAATTCAAAGGACAATTGAGAATGATTGTGAATTATCAATTTATCGAAATATCCTAGATTTAAATCAATTAGCTATAAATAATTCATATTGATAATAAGCTATACATATAAGTCTATCGTCCATTCATGATGATTTGAAATAATATGTCGCTGCTCTGCAGCTTTATACACTATCCACTTTTATTTTTATTAATATTCCGTTGCCCTGCAGCTAAGATTGACCAAGCCTTTGATTTATAATTACACGGCATCGCCGAAGCCGAAATTGTATAGTAACGGAGAATTGATACATTGTTTAATTTATAAAATTGTTACATTATTACATTGCATAGCAAAGGAGAATTATTACATTAAATCATTGTTACATTGAGCTATTGCTTCTTTCGCTAACCGCACTACCAACCTAAGCTGCTCTTCCCTACCCATATCTGTGTTGTCTATTACTACAGCATCTTCAGCTTGACGCAATGGATTTTCTTTCCAATTGGTATCTTCATAATCTCGTTTTTCTAAATTGGCTTTTACCTGATTAAAACTGATTTCGATATCTTTTTCTATCAATTCTTGGTGTCTTCTTTTGGCTCTAACTAATGGATCTGCAGTCATAAAAATTTTCAACTCCGCTTCTGGAAAAACAGCAGTGCCAATATCTCTTCCATCTAGTACTACTCCTTTTTTCTTACCTAAATCTTTTTGTAGAGCTACCATTTTTGAACGCACTTGCTTTATTGCACTCAATGCACTAACGGCATCAGAAACTTCAGCGTTTCTAATTTCATTTTCTACATTTTCATCATTCAAATAAGTATCATTACTGTCTGTGGAGGAATTATATCTAAAATCGATAGTGATTTGATTGAGCAAACTTTCTATTTTATCGGCTGATATATCTTTGAAATTTTTGACTCCTGCTCGTAAAAAATATAAAGTAACTGCTCTGTACATAGCACCAGTGTCAATAAAAGCATAACCTAACTCTTTGGCTAAGCTTTTGGCTAAAGTACTTTTTCCACAAGATGAAAAACCGTCAACGGCAATTACAATTTTTGACATGCCGCTAAGTTACACTAATTGTAAAAATCTGAAATACGTGTGACGATAGAAAAACTATTTAAAGCTCCTGCTTGATGGTAGGAAGCCCATCCATAACTGAAATGAAACTTAGAAATTCGAATTCCAAAACCGGCACTAAAGCCAACTAAACCAGTCTTTTCTTCAATCAATAACTCTTTCCTTCTCTGATAGTTATAACCCAATCTGATATTAAAATTTTCTGATGGAACAAACTCCACTCCAAAGATTGCATGGCGAGCCATATTGTCTAAAAATTTATTTTTATCCTTAGTTTGCTCTTCTCCAAATAATACATTTTTCTTTTTATTAGGAGAATTATAAGTTAAATCAGGAGTTTCTAAACTGTGAGCAGTCAAAGAAAGTCGAATAGGTACATTCTCTAATCTTTTAGATATTCCTGCCTGTATTTCAAAAGGAATCGGTTCTCTATTACCATCATAAGTTACGATTTGAGCTCCCATATTTTTAAGCACTAAGCTTGCTGTAAAACCATTTTCTTTTTTATAGTAAGTTGCACCCAAATCTACAGCCACTCCAAAAGAATTGTATTGATACAAATTGGAAAAAATAGTTTTTAGATTTGCTCCAACACTAAAATATTTATTTAAATCTCTACCATATCCCATCACAATGGCATATTCTCCCGCATTAAAAGTTCCTATTTCATTACTTCCTGCATCTCTTTCGGTAAATTTTCCATAATCGACGTAATTAACTCCTAAATTGAATGTTCCTACAGAATCAATGTGTTTGGTGTAAGAAACATACCCAAAATTAATATCATCAAAGTAATTGATATAATTCAATGTCAATTGATTATCCATACCTTTATTGAGTAAGGCAGGGTTTCCCAAAGCAAAATTCGGGTCATTATCTTTTACTGCAATTTGACTACCACCCAATGCAGCCACTCGTGCCGAATAAGTTAAATCTAAAAATTCATACGTATCAGTTCCACCATTTTGTGCTGAACTGTTGCATATAAATATGGAGAAAATGGAGAAAAAAGTAATAAAGTAGTGCTTCATTGATTACCTATTTTTTATCTATTACGCAAAAATGCTCTTTTTATTGTTAGAAATAAAATTTTATGTTCCTCTTTTGTACTCTTCTGCTGAAATTTTATCCCAATTCGATTCAAAATCAAATAGCATATCCGCTATAAAATTTCTATCCGGCAAAATTTTCGCAACTATTCTATGCTCCAATTTATTTTTCCCAATCCATTGAATTTCTATAAATTCCTCAGCAGAAAGTATTTTAAAAAATGATTTATCATTTTTGTATTTCCTATATTGAGGATAGGTAAAAGATTCGCTCATCAATTAAAAAAATCAGTTAATTTGAGTGTAAAAATAAATATAGCTGTTAAATTTACATTCAAATGAATCAAAAAACAATTCGAATCGTCATTTTATTTGCAGCCATCAGTTTGGTAGGTATTGCCTCTTTCCAAATATTTTGGGTAAGCAAGGCGTTTAATATGGAATCTAAGCAGTTTAACGAAAGAGTAACTGTTGCTCTAAATAATGTAGCGCGTACTGTACAAAAACTCAATAGAGATTCAAGTGACTTGTATGCTCCTATTCAGCAAATAAGTTCTAATTTTTTTATTGTCAGTACCAACGATACGTTACACCCTTTTTTGTTGGAAAATATCTTATCTAAGGAATTTGAAAGCCGAAATATAAAGACGGCATTTGAATACATGATTTATGATTGTTTCACAGATTCAATTGTTTATGGTAAAAATGTTCCATTAAAAAAAGACGATAAATCGTTTATCAATTTTGCTTCAAGAAATGAAAGATTTAAAGAAACTACCCACTATTTTGGAGTTTACTTTCCCGATAAACGCTCTTATATTATCAGTGCAATGGATTTATGGATTTTCTCCTCTATTTTTCTATTCATTGTCATGTTGTTTTTTAGTTATACGATATGGGTAATTATGAAACAAAAAAAGATTTCAGAAATAAAGACTGACTTCATCAATAATATGACCCATGAACTTAAAACGCCTATTTCAACTATTTCTTTGAGTATAGATATTTTGGAACGTCCCAATATGATTGAAAATCCTGAAAAATTAAAACGTTACGCTCAGATAATTAAGCAAGAAAATAATCGTCTAAAGAATCATGTGGAAAAGGTTTTGCAAATGGCTTCTTTAGAGCGAAGTAATATTGAATTGGAAAAGTCAGAAATAAGCATTCATCAACTCATCAACCAAACGTTAGATAGTTTTGATTTAATCCTAAAAGATAAAGAGGTCACACTCAACAAGTCATTTGAGGCACAAAATGATACCATTCTAGCTGATGAATTTCAAATAGGTAATGTATTTTTTAATTTAATTGATAATGCGATAAAATATTCAAAAGAGCAGCCATTTATTGAAATTAACACGTCTAATACATCACAGGGAATCTTGATAGAGATAAAAGACAATGGAATAGGGATTTTAGATAAGGATAAGAAAAATGTTTTTGAAAAATTTTATAGAGTCAACACAGGTAATTTACACGATGTAAAAGGTTTTGGTTTAGGATTAAATTATGCTCAAACAATGATAAAATTACATAAAGGTTGGATTAAATTGAAAAACAATCAGCCCAAAGGAACTATTATTGAACTATTTCTACCATTTAAATCATAAAAATGAAAAAAATAAAAGCAACTCTATTATTGGTAGAAGATGATGAGAATTTAGGTTTCGTTACTAAAGATATCCTAGAAGATGAAGGTTTTGTTGTCAATTTATGCGCTGATGGTGAAAAAGCAATCAAAGCTTTTCAAACCGGAAAATTCGACATCTGCTTAATAGATATTATGTTGCCAAAAATGGATGGTTTCACAGTGGCACAAATTATAAAAGAAGAAAATCCTATCATCCCTATTCTTTTTGTCACAGCACGATCTATGAAAGAAGACAAAATAAAGGGCTTAAAATTAGGTGCTGATGATTACATCACCAAACCTTTTGATTTTGATGAGTTAGTTTTGCGTATTAATAATATTTTACAACGATCCAAACAACAAAAAACTACTTCAGAATTAGAAGAAGGAGAAAAAGAATACCAAATTGGTCAATACTTTTTTAATGTGACCAATCAATACCTTGAATTGGGAAACATTAGAACTTCACTGACGAAGAAAGAAACGGATGTACTAAAAATGCTCTGTATACATCTAAATGAAGTGACGAATAGAGAGGAAACATTAGTAAAAATTTGGGGCATTAGTGATTATTTTAGTGGTAGAAGTATGGACGTATTTATTTCAAAAATAAGAAAATACCTTAAAGATGATCCTAAAATTCAAATTATAAATATTCATGGTGTTGGTTTTAAATTAGCGATTGATTAGTTTTACTGCATGCAGGAATTTCTATTACAAACGGCTCAAAAACTATTCGAAAAGCATCCTAAAGATTTAGCAGATATTGCTATCATATTACCTAATAGAAGAGCTTCCTTATTTCTAAAAAAGCATTTTTCAACTCTTATCGATCAGCCGATTTGGAGTCCTACAATTATTAGTGAAGAGGAATTTTTAGAGAATTTAGCAGATGTCTCCATCCTAGACAGTCTAAATTTGCAGTTTGAATTGCATGCAGTCTATCAAAAAACGGTTCCAAAAGATCAACAAGAACCATTTGACCAATTTTTGCAATGGGCTCAGATTTTATTGCAAGATTTTAATGAAATAGATCGCTATTTGATTCCTCCTGATAAGATTTTTGGCTATGTGAATGAAGCTAGAGCATTGGAAGTTTGGAATGTAAATGAATCAGAAATTAGTGAAGTTCAGCATAAATACTTGCAATTTTGGAAACAAATGGAAAGTCTATATTTTGCTTTTAAAGATCATTTAAAGGCAAAACAATTAGCTTATCCAGGACTTTCGTACAGATGGGCAGTGGAATCGCTAAATCCCGATAAAATAATTGATTTACCCTATCAAAAAATTTATTTCTGTGGTTTTAATGCCTTAACAGCTGCTGAACAAACTATATTTGAGCAGTTTGTAGAGAATGGAAAAGCAGAAATCATTTTTGATGCCGATGAATATTATGTGAACGATGAACTACAAGAAGCAGGATTATTTTTGAGGCAATTAAAAAAGAAAAAACATTTTGCTCCATTTTTTGATACCATAGGAAAGCACTTTCAAGGCAAAAAGAAGATAGATATTTATGCAGTTCCAAAAAATGTAGGTCAATGTAAATTGGCAGGAAATCTATTATCAACTATTGATAGCAAAGAAAACTTCAAAGATACGGCTGTTGTTTTAGCAGACGAAAATTTATTACTTCCCATGTTACAATCATTGCCCGATGAAGTAAATGCAGTGAATATAACCATGGGTTATCCCTTGAATAATTCTCCTATTTATACTTTTTTTGAACGATTCTTAGCCTTGTATTCCAATGCTGAAAATCAAAAAGAACAAAAAGGGAAAATATTGATTTATCATAAGGATGTCTTTAATCTATTGGATCATCCATTTATGAAAACTGTTTTTCCTGAATTGAAAAATAGTCAGATTAAATTGATAAAATCTGAAATTCTAAAGCATCAATTTTTATATCTTACTAAAGACCAACTTGAATCAATTGATAAAAATTTATCAGATTATTTATTTAAAAATAATGCCTTTGAGAATATCAATGAGCTAATAAAGAATATTTTATGGGCAATCAACCAAGCTAAAACGCAGTTTGAAGACAAGGAAGAAACCAATGGGCAATCTTTACAAATGGAATACCTTTTTCATTTTGCCAAGATTTTCAATCGTATATTAGAATTACAAGAAAGCTATCATTCTATTGATAAAATGAGCACCTTCTACTCTATTTTCAAAAATTTGACAAAGCAAGCCACTATTCCATTTTTTGGTGAACCTTTGAGTGGTTTACAAATGATGGGCGTTTTGGAAACAAGGACGATTGATTTTAAAAATTTGATTTTACTCTCTGTCAATGAAGGAGTTTTGCCATCTGGAAAATCCATTAACAGTTTTATTCCTTATGATATTAAAAGGCAGTTTGGATTGCCAACGCACAAAGAAAAAGACGCTATTTACGCCTATCATTTTTACAGATTAATTCAAAGAGCTGAAAATGTATCTATTTTGTACAATTCTGAAGTGGATGAGTTTGGTGGTGGAGAAAAAAGTAGATTTATAGAGCAAATGTTGCATGAATTAAAAATCTATAATCCGAATATTGACATCAATGAAAAGTTGATTCAGACTTCATTTTTAGAAGCCAATCAAGAATTTACGACCATTGAAAAAACGGATAACATTAAAGATTCCATCAAAAGCTTTTTGAAGAAGGGGGTTTCTCCAACGGCTTTAAATACCTTCATCAATTGCCCTTTAGATTTTTATTACAAATATATTTTAAAATTAGACGAGGCTGAAGTAGTAGAAGAAACTATTCCTGCCAATATTTTTGGAGAGATTATACACAGTTCATTAGAAGAAGCGTACAAAGATTTAATCGGTAAAAATACTAATACCGAAATGATTGGTGTATTAAAGAAAATTGCACTCACCACCTGCGAGAAAGAATTTATAAATAAGTTTAGTTTGGAAACCATTAGTTTTGGTAAAAACAAATTGGCTTATCAAGTAGCACTTAAATACATTCAGCTATTTTTTGAAGAAGAAAAATCAAGACTAAAAGGAAATCAATTGAGAATTATTCAATTAGAGGCCAACTACAAAGTTCCATTTCAATTCAATGATATAGAAGTGATTTTAAAAGGAAAAGCAGACAGAGTAGATGAATTCAACAACCAATTAAGAGTTATCGATTATAAAAGTGGATCTGTTTACGAAAATAAATTAGTAATCAAAAAGCCTTTAAGTGAGCTAACATTAAGCGAATACAGTCAAGCAATACAATTACTGATGTATGCTTATATGCATCTAAAATCCAATAATTTATCCACTCTTCCTGAGGCTAGTATTATCTCCATGCGTAAATTAAAAATGTGGACAATTCCATTGCAAATTGAAAACGATAACAGCGATAAAGAAGTAATTGAAAGCTTTGAAAACCTTTTGAAGGAAGTATTTACCGATATGCTTTCCGATAAAAAATTAGAGCATAATAAAGAGGCAAAGTATTGTGTATTTTGTGGAAGTTGAGAATATCCTAGACAACAGTAAATTTTTATTGTTTGTTGGTTTACTTTGTTTGGTATAAATTAAAAGTTAAAGTTAAAAAGCCAATTTTTGGTCGCTCATTTCTACATTAAAATTCACTTTAGCGCCTAAGGCTTCAAATACTTTCAATATTGTTTCAAAGCGGGCATTTTTAACACTATTTTCTATTTTTGAAATTTGAGCCTTTTGGACACCAACAAGTTTACCTAATTGCTCTTGCGTCAAATTCCGTTCTTTTCGCGCTTGTTTTATTGCGTCACCCAATAAATCAATCCTTAATTCATTCTCAAAAGCATCACGTTTTGTAGTTCCAAGTTTACCAATGTGTTTATCAATCATTGTATCGAGCGAAACTGTCTTAAATTCCTTTTCCATAATTATTATCTTTTTATCTTATTTTCTAAATATCTATTTCTTATTTCTTCTGCTTTCTTAATTTCCTTTAAAGGTGTTTTCTTTGTCTTTTTTAATATCCCATGAGTTGCAATTACCATAGTTAGCTGTTCATTTGAACTGTCCCAAAAGGAAAAAAGTCGGTAAGATTTATTATTGTAAATAGTTCTAAACTCCCAAATAAAATCGTTTAGTTTCTTGAAGAGTTCATTATTCTTTGAAAATTGAGCCTTCTTCATATTATAAAAAATCTTTTCTCTAGATTTAATATCGAGTTTTTCTAAAAACTCTGATGCTTCAGGCAAAAATTCTATTCAAAATTTATCTTCATAATTGCTTCGTCAAAATTAAACATTTCCCTATTGGGAAACAATCAATTTTCATTCTATATTGAACAAACTCAAAATTAGTTTTAATATGAAAACATAAATTTCGTAAAAATAGACACTTACGCAGAAATTACGAGAATATCAAGAATATAAAAAATAATAATATCTTTAGTGATTGTTTTATAGTGGATTGACTTAAAAATATATATATTAATCCTTATTATTAAAATCAAATTAAATACAAGCCAACCGATCACAGGGAATATGAAATTTTCCATTCCATCAAACATATTGTCTAACCCTTTGCTTTCTTTAACTGCAGGCATATTAAAATTAACAAGTAAAACAATAAGAATAGCTGTTAAAATTGTAACTATTATAAATTCAAGAAGGAAATTATAGTGTTTGGATGGCTTTTTGTTCAATGGCTCAGAGTGTTTACTTAATGATTTAAAACGGGAGACTTCATACAAACTCTGTTTTTCCAAAAAAATTCTATGATGTCTATATTAAATGGAGTTTAACCATTCCAGATTCCTTTTATCCATTGCATCTTGAGAAATCAATTTTCCATTTTTTATATCTTTCTCACTCATTTCCAACATTATTTTTTGCTCATTGGTCAATTCAATATTTTCAGATTCAGATGAGCTTGAAACAATTAACTTGTCAAGAGCTTCCAAAAAGTCTTTGCTTTTTATGGATAGAATTTTTTCAATCAATCCATTCCTTATTTTATCAACTGTTGCCATTTTATGTAAGTTTTTGAATATAAATATAAGAATAATTGGTCGTTTATTAACCATTGCATAAGATGTTCGTACATGATTAATTTACACTCATAAGTGTTTACAATGTAATTCAGCTAGATTTTGTTTTGGGTCGAAATTTTCAACACCAAATTTTAATTCGGCAATAGTAATCTCTGACAATAAACAATTTTCTTCTCCTATTTCTTCAATTTTCTTATGTAGATTAAATTGTCCTTTGAGAAAATAGATGCATATATTAGTATCGAGAAGATATTTTTTCATAAACCTTCTCTATTTCGATTAAAGCTTCTTGCATTTTTTAATTCGGAAATGAGTTCGTCAGCTGATTGTTCTGAAACCCAAGAACCATATAGTGAACTAAGAGAAATTTCTTTTTTAGCTTTTTTTGAACTTTGCAATGAAGTTGAAAGACGGGCTATAAGTTCCAATTTATTGTCGGGACTTAGGTTCTTCAACAATGAAAAGTAGTTATCTACCAATACTGTATTTATATCTGAGACTTTCATACTTCTAATTTAAGGATATTTTTCTAATTTTTTATACCATTTAAGTTTTCTCCTATGGCTCCCCAAAATACTTATATAACACACTATATTTTGATGAGTGTATTATATACAATTCATAAATTTTTCCTCTAAATTAATAAAATAAATGTATTCTCTTCGAACAAATACATTTATACAAACCCTAAAAGTTGGGAAGACGGTTTATTAGGACTACCAGTCTGCCGGACAGGCAGGAAAGTTCTAAGAAAATGAGTACATAAAGGAAGTGGGCTGTGCTAAGAGGAAGGATTTTATGTTCAGTCAATTAGTTAATTGTGTTAAAAATTAAATTTTAAAGATTTACAATCATTTTATCAAATTCATATTTAACTAAAATCTCATTATTCTTTTTAGAAATATTTAAGCCCCATTCAGGTTTGCTTTTTAGTCCAACATATTCTTTATTAGTAAATAATGAATTTGGATTGTTCCACTCAATTGAGGGAATAAGGTAAATCATTGGTAGTTGGCCATTATTTAAAATGATTACTACGGCAAATAAATTTTCTTTGATTAAAAACTTAGATTTTGGAAAAAATACATAATTGTTACCTTGTATTGATTTTACTTGAATATCGTAATATTTACCATCCTTTCTAATTATAAAATCAATGCCTTTGTCGTCAACTTCGGCAGTATAAACATCAAAGCCATAAAGACTAAATTCCATTTTAGCACAATATTCAGCATATCGACCTTTTTGTAAATGTGTTAAATTATCCCAATTGTGTTTTTCCATCCTTCTATTTTTTTAATTATCCATTACCATACCCAATTCTTAACAGCGCCCGTGTAAAGTGCTGTTGGTTATAAAATAAAGATACAATTTACTTAAAACTAAATAGTAAAAATCGCAGAGCGATTTTGTACTTTTCCCTTTTCTACAAAATTCGCTTGCGAATTTTACGAAGTATCAAAAAGCAATTAAACTTTCGTAATCTGTTGATTAACTATGCACTATATTTGATGTTAGGCATTGTTTTAATTTTTTATGTAAAAGGAATACTTATACTCACTTTTATCTTCCCATCCTTACTCGGTAGAAGCCAAATATTGTAATAATCTCTTTTTGTATCGCTACTCCAAAGCATTACTTTAATTTGACCATCTAATACTTCTTCTGGCAGACCTTCTGAATGATGAATAGTTCTATCGGTTAAAGTAGAATCAAGTTCACTATACTTTAGCCATAAGTCTTGTGGATCTATAGATTCAATAAATGATTCGATCTCTTCTTTTTTGATTTCAAAAATGGCTGTTGCTCCATCTCCTCCTATTCCTAAAATTGTCATTAAACCAGGCGATTCTTTAAATTCAATATTGTTACAATATGAAGGTAACCATATTCCATATTGAATATAGAATTTAGCTCTAAGATTAGTATTATAAAAAGTAAATCCAATTATTAATAATCCTAAAACACTATAGATAAATTTTTTCATTCAAAGTATGTTCGTTAAGATACATAGTTTACAAAGTTAAAGATACATGCTTTACACTAAGTTTTGACATAACCTTATTGATTTAATTTTATCTCTTTTATTTAATTCATCAAAGAAACCTAAAAATACGTTTCTATAATATACTCTCCAAATTCCATTTCCCATAGGTTTTAATCCAACATATTTACCCTTTAAAGCTATTGTAATATACACCCAATAATGAGTAGCCCATCTAAGTGCACCGTTTTGTGTTACAATCTGAACTTTCATGTCAGAGTCATATTCAAATTTTGGTATTCTTTCTGGGAATGGTCTAGTTGAAAAATTATGAACTTCTCCTGGTGTTTTCATGTCTAAAGCTTCGTGAGGTCGTTCGTGATTAAACTCCTTCATAAAATGGTTTAAACGTCTTTGTTGACTCTTCAAATGGTATGCTGAAGGTTTTGCACAAGCAGCTTTTAAATCTCTGTGCATTCGTTCATGTCTTCCGTTTTGTTCTGGGTGTGCAGGATCAGAAAACACTGGCATTATTCCAAGTTCTATAAACCAATATGAAAGTCTAGTAAATCGTTGAATTGCTCGCACTGATCCAAATGGACTTCCATTATCAGTATGTATTTGTTTAGGCATACCATATATTCTGAAAACCCTTGTAAACTCTGCCTTTACCAATTTTGTATTTTCATGATAATGGCCTTTTGAAGCAAATAAAAATCTACTTTTTGAGTCCGCAATTGTAAGTGTATGGCAGTATTTATTATTGCCCATATAGAACTTTCCTTTGTAGTCTGCACTCCAAATTTCATTACACTCTTTTGGGTCAAAAATGGGAAAGACTGGTTTTACTCTTTTATGACGCCTTTGAGGTTTAACTAGTCCATTTTTATGCAGAATATTATGAACAGTAACCACTGATGGAATATCTTCCTCCAAACAACTTTTAAACAATAGTACCCTTATTTTTTTGGCTCCCCAACGAGGATATTTTTCCTTTAAATCAAGGATGTTTCGCTCTACTTTTTCAAGTGTTTTGTTAGGGTGGCTTTTAGGTGTTTTCTTCCTTTCTAAAAGTCCTTCTATTCCAAATTTTTCGAACCGATCAATCATTTTGTAAGCGGTTGGTCGAGAAATTTCGAATGTTCTACATAATTCTGTGATGGTGTGTTTCTGAGTTCGCCATGCACTGATAAATTCTAATTTTTGTTCCATAGTTGTTGTTACTTTCCAAGGCATAATAATCTGTATTGATGTTCAGATTATACGTCTCATAAGTGTAAACTATGTCCCTTTATCTTTGTAAAGGATGTCCCTTTACCGTACCGTATGGCTTCACAACGCCTATATAAGAATTGTAGGGCGATAAGTAAAAGTAATATTTTCAGTTTATTAAATAACAAAAACCGGCTGGGATTTGCAAGATTTTTTTGTCGTCCCGTAAATCCGAGACGGATTTTGTGGGACGTCAAACAGCACCAAAACTAACCTAACTACCTAAACCCCAATAAATTTTGCATTATGTTACCATTCGTTTTTGTTCTCAATCTCGGCTCTCAATCCATTAACCTCGAGTCAAATAGTCAAATAGTTGAGTAAGTATGACTTTTGTAAGTTGCTAAATTGGAAAGCAGAAATTGGCTGATTTTATTTGATTAAAATGGCTCTAGTTTAGCACTGCGTTGATAATAGTGTTTTATAGTTTGGTTGGATTTGAACAAAGCGCTCCAGAGCTCCCGCAACAACTATCTGCTTTGCGAAAGCAAGGGTAATATCCTTGTTTGATTTTATTTTTTCTTTTATAATATGCCAATTTAGGTATTGTTGCAGGTATTTAGTAGACACGCCCCAGAATGTATTTCCAATCCACTTCTTTATTTTATTGTGCGTTGAGTTTACATGCTGTACATGAAACGCTCCTTTTACTCTTTCTCCCCTGGAAACATTTACCGGATGAAACTCAATTTTGGTGTCTTTAGCGAAGCCTTTATAACTGTGGTGAGAATCACTACACAAAATTGTGCTCCCTTTTTTTATGCGATTGCCAATAGCATTTTTAATATCAATCTTTCTAATCCGTCCAAGTGTAGCTACACTCAGATTTAGCATTGACTTTCTGTCTTGAGTCACGATGACCGCAACCTGATCATTGCTTACACCCCTTTTGCTTGACTTACCGCCTCTTTTCCTTGGTTCTCGATTTTTAACCTTCATCCCTTTTTCAGATTTGAGGAAAAAGGTCTCATCACTTTCTGTGATACCAATGAAGGGCTCTCCGTCATCTGCGTCAACTGAAGACAATATCTTGTGGCGCCAATCAAAGGCTGTTTTCTTATTAATACCCAAAATCGAAACAATTTTGTCAAGACTTTTTTCTTCAACCATTAGTTTAAGATAATCAACAATCTTGTCTTTTCTTTGCAGCCCTGCCATCCAAGTACCTGTATACTCCGTAAAACTTCTTTGGCAAGACTTGCATTTGTAGCGCTGTGCTCCTTTGTCAATCCCAAAACGAACATACTTAGAATGAGAACAATGAGGACAGGCTCCGAGTTTGTTATTAAACTCATGCTGACGTGAAACAATCGCAGACAGGTTAATCTCTTTAGTTGAATCTTCAATCTCCTTCAACAAACGCTCACGTTGTTTAATTGGCAGAGAGAGTATTTGGTCTTTAAGCTTTTCTGTTTTCATACACACAATATACAAATAATAGCTGAATTAAACTAGAGCCATTAAAATCTACTTTGCTAAAGTTGGCGAAGTCCACAAGTCTTGTAAGTAGTCCAACTGCTAAATTGAAATTGTGAAGTTGCAAGTTTGCACAGCTGTAAAAGAAGTAAAGTTTTGAGAATTGGTATAAGTCAATAAGTTGATTAATGGTAAATAAGCAACAATTAAGCTGAAATCGAATATCAGCTTTGAACATCAGTCCCACCGATAAATTGAAACTGTGGTGGTGCAATTTTGTAGAACCGTTTTACAGCCAATTTTTGAGAGTTATTATTAGTCAACAAGTTGATTAAATGTAAATAAGTGACAATTTAGCTGAAATCAAATATCAGTTTTGAACATCAGTCCCTCCGTTGGGAAAAGAGTGGAAGCTGCAAGTTTGCAAAACTGTAATTAAAGCTAATTCTTTGATTAAGTTTCACAGAGAGCGTTTCTTTTGATGATAATTAATAAATGGGACTATTTCAAATGTGTAATTATTTGTTTTGCTTGTTAAAAATTGACCATTTGGGTTTATGGTTTCAATTTTGATTGTTAAGGTTGAGATATCGTCTCTTTTGCATCTTTTGAGTTCTTTTGTATGAAAATATTCAGCGACTGAATGATAGTCAATCAAGTCTATCTGCGATAAAACTTTAAGTTCTCTTGTTTTTATTTCATATTTTTTATATTCTCCACCACCTCCATATTCCATACCATCAATTATATCTGTGATTTTAAATTCTGTAAAGTTTCTATAGCTATCATAGTATACTTTTTGGGGAAGTTTCTTTAAATCTGATTTTTTGAGTGCCGTTGTTATTATATATTTGCTATTAGATATTGTTAAATATAGGCTGTCAACTACTTTGTTTTGAGGGAATGACCAAAACAGACTCATAATGTTATAAATTATTGAGTCCTGTTGAAAATCTAATTCAGGTTCACTTATCTTTAATTCGCAGATTATAATTGAGCAGTCAACTGAGTTCGAATCGTAATCATCACATTTAGAGCAAAAATTTTTCGGATAGCTACTCCAACCCCAAATATTATATTGCTTTCTCAAGCTATCAGTTAGCAGTCTTGCTGAAGATTCACATGGAGATTGATGATATTCTTCATTTTCAATTGTATAAATAGCAAAGCCTATAGACCCTAAAAAAGATATAAATAGAATGAATAATGATATGAATATTCTTTTTTTCATTAGAATTAATAACGCAACTCTTCAATCTTAATTATAAAAAATTAAAAAAATCTGATGTGTTAAAATTTAGATTTTACTTTACCGTACCCAATGAATGGTAACATATGAATATAACGCACTCCATACATCACACTCATATCCTAAATTTTTCCCTTAAATTAATAAAATCTATTGATTGTTAATTATGAGAAGGATAACTTTTCTTACAAAAGCAAAAAGTAAATGGCTAAAGTATATTAGTAATTCTACTTTCATTTTATACATTTCTTATCAAAAGCAACAAATGATAGCCAAAAAAAAGCTATTTTTATTCATTGTAATTCTAATATTAAATAACATTCTTATTGATACCCATTAATCAGCAAACGATAGAAGATTTAGATACGATAGCTATCGGATTTGATGAAATAAAAAATCTACTTTATAAATTTTGTTTTGGTGAAACTGCTCTAAAACGTTTCGAGCAATTAGGTTCTTTAAAAAATTTAAAAGAAGCTGAATATCAACTAACTTTAGCTGAAGAGCTCCTAAATATTAAAAATGAAGGCTTAAGGTTTCCGCGATTAGAATTTAAAGAATTGCTATTCGAGCTGAAAATTCTTCCCAAACAAGGTTCAATTCTAGAATTAGAAAGCATCATTAGAATATTGGATGCAAATAGATTGGTTAACAGTTTGATACTTTTTGCCAATAAAAATAGAACCGCATTTCCACAGCTTTCTAATTTAATTCAACAAGCTGAATTGAATACAGAAATGATTGAATCAATTGAGCAAATTTTGGATAACAAACTGAAAGTTAAAGATAATGCAAGTCCTGAATTGTATCACATCCGAATGAGCATTAATGCTACTAGAAAACAAATCGCCAAAAATTTTGATATTGCTTTAAAACGTATGCGCTCCAAAGGATACTTAGCTGAAGATACTTCTGAGAGTTTAATCAATGATAGAAGAGTTCTTTCTATCGTTTCTTCCTATAAAAGACAGGTAAATGGTAAAATTTTAGGCTCTTCTAATACTGGTTTTTTAACTTATATTGAACCTGAAGAAACGGTTGCTTACAATTTTGAATTGGAACAGCTACAAGACGATGAAAAAAAGGAAATCAAACGAATTTTTGCGCAATTAACAGCACTTATCAAAACTCATTTAGGCCTTATTGAATTATTTCAAAGCATTTTAACTGAATTAGATTTTATTCAAGCTAAAGTGAGATTGGCACAAATGATGAATGCAGTAAAGCCTACATTAGTAGATGAAAGTTATGTGGAATTGATTAATGCCTATCATCCATTATTATGGTTAAAAAATCAGGAGCTTAAGAAAGAGACCAAAGCTCAAACTTTAAAAATGGATAAATTTAGTCGTATGTTGGTGATTTCAGGACCCAATGCAGGCGGAAAATCCATTACTTTAAAAATGGTTGGACTTTTACAACTAATGATGCAATCAGGACTTTTGATTCCTGCCGATTCCAATAGTAAAATGGGATGGTTTCATCAAATTTTAACTGACATTGGCGATAACCAAAGTATAGAAAATGAATTGAGTACATACAGTTACAAGCTCAAGAGAATGAACTATTTTTTATCTGTTGCTAACAAACGCACCATGTTGCTATTAGATGAATTTGGAACTGGTTCAGACCCAGATTTAGGAGGAGCGCTAGCAGAAGTTTTCTTTGAAAAACTCTATTCCAAAAAAAGCTTTGGAATCATTACCACTCATTACAGCAATATAAAATTAAAAGCTGCTCAATTGGCAAATGCTGTCAATGCCAATATGCTTTTCGATATCACTACTCTTAAACCAATGTTTCACTTATCAATAGGACAACCAGGTAGCTCTTTCACTTTTGAAGTTGCCCAAATAAATGGAATTGAGCAAGATGTAATAGATTTAGCCAAAGAAAAGGTAGATACTAAAAAAGTAGAAATGGATCAGCTGATTGCTGAATTGCAAATAGAAAAGGCTGAATTTGAAAAGATAAATGCAGAAACTAGAGTTGCAAAAATTATTGCCGAAGATGAAAAGAAGGCGTATGAATTAAAACAAAATCAATATGAGGAAATGCTGGATCGACAGCAGCAAGTCATTGAGAAAAATAATAAGTTTTTGAATAGTGGCAAAAAAATGCTTCAATTTATTGATTCATATAATTCTAAAAAATCAAATAAAAACATGCTTGCTGAATTGAAAAAGTATTTGGCAATAGAAAAAAGCAAAATAGATGCTATTGAAAAAGAAAAACAATTAAAAGTTCTTGCGAAACAAAAGCAAAAACCGCCTGCCGGACGTGCAGGAAAGAAACCATCAAAAAAGCCTCAACAACCTATATTAATTGGATCTAAAGTAAAACTAATTGATGGAAAACAAAGTGGAACTGTCTTAGAAATTAATGGAAAAGAGGCAGTTATTGCATTTGGAAATTTTAAAACTAAGACACAAGTTTCTAAATTGATGTTTATAACCTAAGTTCGATTATTATTTAGGAATTCATATTTTCAGAAATTATAATATACAAGGCAGATAGTTAGATATATAGCGCCATGCCTGGCGAGCCTTGGCAGACAGGAGCTATATTCTAAAAATCAAACGCAGTAGATTTTTATTTCTGGGAAAGTTTTAACTTATACCAATTAAGTTTTTTAATGCCGCATATAAATTTTATTGAACCATTTTAAAAACGTAGAATTGGTAAATGCCGAACAGTAAGATAAGGAGCAAATGAGGAACGAAGTGTGCGACATTAGATTACTAAATCGGTATTATTCCACCTTTAAACAGTAATCTTCTTCTTAAAATTTCCTTGAAATAGCTGGCTATTTCATCGCTAATTTTAATCGAATCCTACTATTTAAAGGCGTTCTAAATCCTTAAGAATAACCGAACTCAGGTTAATACTTTAAAATGAAAATTTTTAAGGATGAATGAATTTGAACAACTGTTAAGCATTTAACAATACGAAGAATTATAATTGATGTAAATATTAATCATAAAAATATACTCCTTCCTTCAGGATTGAGCTTCAAGAAATTAAATGTTTTAAAAATTATTGTAACCTTTCGAGATTAAAGAAAAAATTAATTTCTATTTAATTTCCACTTACTTTTTTTGATACTATCTCCTTCAGCAATTTGAATTTTATTATTTTTTTGATTTTCAAATAAGTAAGCAGCAAAAAGTGCGGCCACTTCTTCCTCTTTTGGGCTATCAACATCTAAAAATTCAGGTTTGAAATGATTTTTTACAAAATGCGTATCAAAATTTCCACTAATAAATGCTTCATGACTTAATGCAAATCGACAAAACGGTAAAGTGGTTTCCAATCCACTTATTTCATATTCATCAATCGCTCTCAACATTCTTTGTCTAGCCTCTTCCCTATCCTTACCAAATGTTACCAACTTTGCAATCATAGGATCATAATAGATAGGAATTTGCATTCCTTCTTCCAAACCATCATCTACTCTTACACCATAACCTTGTGGACGACGATAAGTATTTAAAGTTCCGATATCGGGTAAAAAGTTATTTGTAGGATCTTCTGCATATACTCTCACTTCAAAAGAATGTCCAATCATTGGAATTTCCTCTTGCATATATTCCAATTTTTCGCCTCTAGCAATTTTAATTTGTTCACGTACAATATCCAAACCTGTAATTTGCTCCGTTACAGGATGCTCTACTTGTAAGCGCGTATTCATTTCTAAAAAGTAGAAGTTTTTATTTTCATCTAGCAAAAATTCCACAGTTCCTGCACCAACATAATCACAAGATTTAGCAACATTTACTGCAGCTTCACCCATTGCCTTTCTCAATTGGGGAGTCAAAACTGATGAAGGAGCTTCCTCAATTACCTTTTGGTGTCTTCTTTGTATAGAACACTCTCTTTCAAATAAATAAACTATATTTCCATGCGTATCTGCTAAGATTTGTATTTCTATATGACGAGGAGAACCCACATATCTTTCAATAAAAACTGCACCATCTCCAAAAGAAGAAATTGCCTCAGAAACAGCTCTATCCATCTGTTCTTCAAAATCTTCGGCTTTATCAACTATTCGCATTCCTTTACCACCACCACCAGCAGAAGCTTTTACCAAAATAGGAAACCCAATTTCTATTGCCCTTTGTTTAGCCGCAGGAATATCTGTGATCGCTTGATCAGTTCCAGGAACCATTGGAATATTATAGTTTTTTACTGCAGCTTTTGCAGCCAATTTACTTCCCATAATCGTCATAGCCTCAGGAGATGGACCAATAAATGTAATACCAGCTTTCTTTACTTTTTCAGTAAAAGTGGCATTTTCAGATAAAAACCCATACCCAGGGTGAATGCCATCCACATTTAAACTTTTAGCTATCTCTATGATTTTATCACCCAATAAATAGGATTCTGCTGATGGTGGAGGACCTAATAAAACAGCTTCATCTGCATATTGAACAAATGGTGCTTTTCTATCGGCTTCTGAAAATACTGCGACGGTTTTAATACCCATTTCACGGCATGTACGCATAATTCGTAAAGCTATCTCTCCCCTATTGGCAACTAAAATTTTCTTCATTGGTTCTTATTTGTTTCTGCTAAATTATGAATTTATGCCTTTTTGACGGTTTATTATTGATTTTAATCTAACAATCTTAACTTTGTTGGCTATGCAATTATTTTATTCTACCAATATTATCAACGATCTCATCACTTTAGATGAAAATGATTCTAAGCACGCTATCAAAGTATTGAGAATGCATGAAGGAGATCAATTAATGGTAGTTGATGGAAAAGGAACGATGTATAAGTGCGAAATTATTCAAGCCCATCCTAAAAAATGCTTGCTTTCAATTCAAAATAAGAATTTTACGGAAAATCCTTATTCAAATATTAACATTGCCATAGCTCCAACAAAAAATATCAATCGTTTTGAATGGTTTTTGGAGAAAGCTACGGAGATTGGGGTTGGAAAAGTTTATCCAATAGTTACTGCCAATTCTGAAAGAAAAGAAATAAAGACAGATCGATTAGAAAAAGTGGTAGTTGCAGCTATGAAACAATCTTTAAAATCATACCTTCCATCTATTGAACCTATTTGTTCCTTTAATGATTTTCTGAAACAAAATCTTAAAGGAAATTTGTTGATGGCACATTGTAATGATAACTTCGATCAATCAATAATTTTAGAAAAAATAGATCCTAAACAATCAACAATTATTTTAATAGGTCCTGAAGGAGATTTTAACGAAAATGAAATCAACAAAGCAATTGATAAAGGGTATTTAAGCGTAACTTTAGGCAATGCTAGACTTAGAACAGAAACTGCTGCTATAGTGGCAACTACTTTAATAAATCAACAATATGCGTAAACTATTTCTTCTCATAACTTTGTTTTTTTGCCTTGTTTTTGGAAAAGCTCAAAACTACCAATTGGCATTATTGAAATATAATGGCGGTGGCGATTGGTATGCTAATTTAGAAACTTCATTGCCTAATTTAATTACATTCTGCAACAGCAATCTAGGCACCAATATTGAAAAAAAACAAGCGATAGTTGAAGTGGGAAGTCCTGAACTTTTCAATTATCCATTTGTTCACATGACAGGCCATGGAAATGTGGTTTTCTCCTCTCAAGAAGCAGAAAATTTAAGAAACTACCTAACTTCAGGTGGTTTTTTACATATTGATGATAATTATGGAATGGATCAGTTTGTACGAAGGGAAATTAAAAAAATATTTCCTAATACTGAATTAGTTGAAATCCCTTTTAATCACCCAATATACCATCAAAAATATAATTTTAATAACGGATTGCCAAAAATACACGAACATGATGGTAAAGCTCCACAGGGTTTTGGAATAGTTCACGAAGGAAGAATCGTATTATTTTATACCTATGAATGTGATTTAGGAGATGGATGGGAAGATCAGGAAATTCATAAAGATTCAGAAGCAAAAAGAACTGAAGCTTTAAAAATGGGAGCTAATATAATTTCTTATGTGTTTTTAGCTAATGATCCTTTAAATTAAGCATGACCAATGAAATAAAAAATATAATTAAGTCCAATAAGGATGCAAACATATCAGATTTAGCATTAAAATTAGCCAAGCAAAACCCGCAAGACAAAACCTTTATTATTCAACAAATTCAAGGTTATCAAATTGCTAAAAATAAAATTCCAACTTTATCAAAAGCAGCCGATGTTCTATATCCTGAAAAGCGAGCCATGGAGCAATGCTCCTCTGAAACAACTGCCATCTACAAAAGTGAAATAACTAATTTTAAATATTTTATAGATCTCAACGGTGGATTTGGCATAGACACGTTATTCCTTTCAATGAAGGCTACAAAAGGTATTTATATTGAAAATAATACTAAATTATTTAAAATAGCACAGCATAATTTAACTCTTTTATCTCCACTTAAATTAGATTTTATAAATGGTACAGCAGAGGAGTTTATAAAAGATAATTCAGTAGAATTTGATTTGGTTTATTTAGATCCTGATAGAAGATCAGAGAATAATTCTAAAGGGGTTAAAATAGAAGATTGCTCACCGAATCTAATTGAAATTAAGGAAGTCATTTTTAAATTTTCTATTCAGATTTTAGTTAAATATTCTCCCTTATTAGACATCAAATTAGCCATTAAACAACTGCAAAATGTAAAAAGAGTAGATGTTATCTCAGTCAATAACGACTGCAAAGAATTACTATTCTTATTAGAAAAGAATTATACTTCTAACATTGAAATCCATACAGTTAATTTTACGAAAGAGGAGATTCAAAAATTCATTTTTAATTATGAGAATGAAGCTGAAATCCTTAATTCCATTTCAAGACCTTTAAAATATCTCTACGAACCAAATAGTAGTATTTTGAAAGCAGGAGCTTTTAAAGGTATAGGTCAAGCTTATGATTTGGATAAAATAGCTATTAATTCACATTTATATACATCCAACAAATTGGTAGGTGATTTTCCAGGTCGAGTATTTGAAATTGAAAAATTAGAAACTCAAATTAAAAACTTACCAAAAAAAGCAAATATCATCAGTCGAAATCATCCATTTTCAGCTCCACAGATAAAGACAAAAGCAAAAATTAAGGATGGCGGTGAACACTACATTATAGCAAGCAGTGATACAAATAAAAAGCCGTTTTACTGTATAGCAAAACGGCTTAAATAAATTTTCTAAAGTTCTTTTAGGCTGCCGCTGTTTGTGGTCTACCAAAGGTTTTCAATAACCTCCAATGTGATGCAAATGCACCCCAAAAAGTTTTATATTCGTGGTAAGGCACTCCAAACTCTTTAGCTGTGTCTTGAACAATCTTTGATATTTGAGGATAATGAATATGGCTAATATTAGGAAAGATATGATGCTCTACTTGAAAGTTAAGCCCACCTACATACCAACCTAACACTTTATTTTTTCTAGCAAAATTTGCAGTAGTCATTAATTGATGTACCGCCCAGTTATTTTCAATAGTTCCACTTTCATTAGGTATAGGATGCTCAGTATGTTCTACCAAGTGAGCCAATTGAAAAATTACTGCTAACATTAAACCACATACAAAATGCATGGTAACAAAACCTATTAAAATTCCCCACCATGGAACACTATTGATTAAAATAATTGGAAGAACTAATGTGTAAGCAGCATAAACTAATTTACCAATGGATAATTTAATAATTTCACTTTTTAAATTCATCTTTTTTCCATGATGCAACCCTCTCTTATAGTAACCAGCTAATTGCTTAATATCTTTAAAAGTAAACCAAAATAAAGTCATCATACCATATAAAAATGGTGCGTAAATGTGTTGATATTTATGCATTGCTTTATATTCATCGTGTGGAGACATTCTTATTAATCCATTAGCATCAATATCTTCATCTGCTTCAAAAACATTAGTGTGTGTGTGATGCAGAACATTGTGTTGAATTTTCCAGTTGGTTTTATGACCTCCAACTAAAACAATAGATGAACCAAACAATCTATTTATCCAACTTTTACTGGAAACAGTTCCATGATTTCCATCATGCATTACTCCCATTCCAATTCCTGCCATTCCTATACCCATAAATGCTGCCAAAAGCAACATTGACCACGCCGGAAGAAAATCTGCAATAATTAAAAAATAAGGAATAAGATACAACGTAAGTAACCCTATTGCCTTCCATATTAAACGATTACTTCCAAATTTTGAAAGATTATTTTCCTTAAAGTAACCATCTACTCTTTTTCTTAAAGTAGAAAAAAACTTTGCTTGATCTTTGTTAATGTACTTTATTGCTGGGATCATATATTATATTTTAGTGTTGCAAAATTACGATTAAAATTGTATTCTTACTGAAATCGGTTATCCTTAAACAAACTTCCTCTATTTTTTTCATAGTTTCTATTGTTTAAGTTCATGTGAACAGCCAACCGAACCATGTCCATCTGCATGTAAACAAGTCTACCGTTTAAATTGTTTTTAAATTCTGAAGCTGTACCTTCAAATTGTAATTGAAAGGACATATTATTTGCATAATAAGCTGCTGTAATTAAAAATCCATATCCATAACGATTAAATTCATCGTTAATTTTATGATAATAGCTTCCTTGATTATAAACTAGCTCAGATTCAGCATATAAATTGACATTTAGGTTAGGTCCTACAGAGAACTCTACTCGATTATTAATTAAAATACCTGCAGTAACAGGAAACTCCAACCGATACAGCCTATCTTTCACAAAAATCACGCCGTCAATAGGTTTTTTAGGTTTTATATTCAAATAATACTTAGATAATGACAGTTGAAAATTTAATAAAGGCTTTATTGTTGTCCGATCAGGAATTTGATCTCGCGAAGGAACTATATTTACAAAGAACCCTGCAGTTAAACCTGGCAACCTTTTATAATCAGCGACAAAATATTGGCTACTGCTACTTTCATATCTATAACTCGCAAAAGGAATTCCCATATTTAATCCATAGTCAATTGATTGCGCTTTCGATAAACCTGAAAAAACAAAAAATAAAAGAAAAATGAAAGCTAATTTATTCGCCATTTGCTTTACAAATATCGCTAGTTAGTAAAGTTCAAAGGATCTGAATAAACAAAATTATAATTAAAATTTCTTTTAAGTTTTGAACTGTCTACCATTTTAAAATCAGTTTTTAAATCAGTTTTTGAAAAATTTGGGGCAGAAATGCCAAATAAATTGGCCATTTGTGTATAATATTCCAATTTGGTAGGATGTTTGTCTGAAACCGCATTGTGAATTCCAGTAATTTCATTTTCAATAGCTAATTTGGAAATAGCGATACAATCTTGAATATGAATCATATTAATTGGTTCGTCTTTGCCACTAATTTCAGATTTACTGCTTAAATATTTTACAGGATTTCTACCATTTCCATTTAACCCGCCAAAGCGAATAATAATCGATTTAAAAGAAGTATTATTTATAAATATATTTTCAGCTTTAAGAAGTCTTTGTCCGCGGTTACCCAAAGATTTTACACTATCTTCATTTACCCATTCATTAGTATTCTCATAAACAGAGGTAGCACTAATAAAAACAACTTTTTTAATCCTCGATTGCTCTATAAAAGGAATTATTTTTTCAAAATTACCCGCATATGAATTGTTGTCATTACTCGCTTTTGAAGGCGGCAAATTGATATACAAAACATCTACATCAAAAAAATTATGAACCTTATTATTACTTTCAAAATGATTTAAATCAATCAAATAAGGAATAATTCCGACATCCGAAAATTGACCTAATTTGCTTTCGGTGGTAGTAGAGCCATTAATTATATAACCCTCTTTAACCAATTCTTTTGCCAAGGGAAATCCCAACCATCCACAACCTAAAATTGCTATTTTTTCTATTTTATCCATATCAACTATAAATGTACTAAACAGATGCCGATTTCTATTGTTTAAAATGCTAAATTTGACCTTCAATTTTTTTTAATGGCATACGATTTTCATTCCGACAAACCTAGATACTTTAATATGCAATATTCCAATGCTGAAAAGTATATTATTCCTTTTGTAGAAAAAGAGTTTCCACTTAAAGAAGGAATGAAAGTTTTGGAAATTGGCTGTGCAGAAGGTGGCGTAATTAAGGCATTTATAGACAGAGGTTGTATTGGTTATGGCGTTGAACTTTCTCCATCAAGATTAAAAATGGCCAAAGAATTTTTAACGCAGGAAGAAAAAGACAATAAAGCTATCTTAATCAATAAAAATATTTATGATGTTGACTTTGAACTAGAAATGAAAGGTCAGTTTGATTTAATTATTCTAAAAGATGTGATTGAACATATTTTTGATCAAGATAAATTATTAGATAAATTAAGATCCTTTTTAAAACCAAAAGGATACATCTTTTTTGGATTTCCACCTTGGCAAATGCCTTTTGGCGGTCATCAGCAAGTAGCGAGCAACAAAATTTTATCCGTTAGTCCTTATTATCATTTATTACCTTCTTCTATATATAAAGGAGTATTGAAATTGGCAAAGGAAAAACCTGAAACCATTCAAGAACTTTTAGAAATAAAGGAAACTGGAATAAGTATAGAGCGTTTTGAAAAAATTTGTAAAAAGAATAACTATTCAATCAATCAAAAAATATACTATTTCATCAATCCCATTTACAGTTATAAATTCAATATAAAGGCAAGAAAACAATTGGGTATAATTGCTGCTATACCTTGGGTTAGGAATTTTGTAACTACCTGTATGTATTATTTAGTGCAAAAAAAGGAAGATTAAAATTTAATTTTGAATCCCACACTCATCAAAAACCCATTGGAATAAATTGGTTCAGTTGGTAATTTATCAGCAGTTGCGCCAGTTCCTACTCCACCTGCCTCTAAAAAATAGCAGAAGCCGTCATAAAAATAAAATTCAAATCCAAACAAACCGTATCCACCAAATTCTGCCGAACTACTCGCAAATTGAGAAGATGGAAAAATGGTTATAAAACCTCCTTCGCCATACAAACCTATAGCTGGAGTTATTTTATAACTAACTGAAGAGACCCCAAGCATTATATTTGAATAAGTTATTTCCTCTTCTTTTCCATCTTTCACCAAGTTATAAAACATAGCATTCGCTCTTAGGTGAACTGTTACAGATTTATTTAATATTGCGGGGCTTTCTATATTTATTCCCAATCCAAAATCTTTTTGAAATTGATTGAGTTGAAATCCAACACTCATTCCTTTTGATTCATTGGTTTGCGCAGTTGAGGATGTATTAAGAAACAATCCTATAAAGGCTAGAATAATTATACTTTTTTTCATAACAATTATTTTTAATTAAAATTAATTTTCTTCTTTGATTTTAGCTGTAATAAAGGCTTTTAAAATAAATCCAATTCCCATTCCTATTAAAGTGCCAATTCCTGTTGCACTAAAATACATCCCTACCCCAATTCCGATAAACATACATCCAACCATGATTGTATTTCCATTTGGAAAGGATTTTTTGTCGTTTTTAATAATTTCCATTTTATTTTTTATTTAAATATGTTTTAATACTAGCAACATACGTTTCAAAAGCATTGATGCCAACAGCTGTTATTTTACATGTTGTCAATGGGCGTTTCCCTTTAAAACTCTTTGTAACCTCTATATAATCTGCTTTTTCCAATTTATCAATTTGAACACTTAGATTACCAGCAGTGGCATCAGTTTTCTCTTTTATAAAAGTAAAATCTGCTTCCTCCACACTAATTAATAAGGAAATAACCGCCAAGCGCAATTGTGAATGCAATAAAGGATCTAAATCTTTAAACATGATTTTTTGGTTTAGCACCTAATAAATGACCGGGAATAATATATGAAACTATAACTGCTAGAGATATCAATAGTAATTGCTGTGAAAAGTTGGCATAAACAGCCAATGCTCCAATTATCCAACACAAAACCCCTCCAATTATGAGTGGTTTAAACTTTAAGATTCCACCACTAACAAAAGTTCCTAAACCATATAATAAAATTAATATAGGATAAGTTTTAAGCACTCCTAATTGCTGCATTGAAATTATTAAAACTAAAAGAGTAGCTCCAAAACCTATCCAAAGATAACCTATAGCTCTATCAACGTAAGTTTTAACAGTTCTTTTTTTCTCCATCTTAAACCCAACAATAATGCTAATAATTGCACCTAATGTCATCAAAGTCGGCCATCCTATCCAATGATTTGGATAATCTGTGAAGTTTAATAAGTAATAATTCAAAAGTGCAGCTACTAATACCAACCAGCCCCAAATTAAATAAAAGATATTGCCATCTTTTAAATTGCCTTTGGCTGTGGTTATCATTTCTTCAATCAATTGTAATTGTTTCTCATTTTCCATTTTAGTAAATTTATTTCATTTATAAATTAGTTTATAATATAAACCAAAAGTATATAAAAGATTTCATATTACAATGTAAAATTTAAATTAATTTCCTAAGGCTTTATTTAAGAAGCTATTAATTGGCTTCATAGCAAGATATTGCTCTTCTAATTTTTGAATTAGATCATCGGATGTAATAATCTTAGCAGTCAATTTATTAGTATGAAAAAATTGTTTATTGGCAATTAATGGTTCTTTTTCTACTGCGGCTTGCAATTCTTTTGGGATACGCACATTTTTATCTCCTTTTAGAGATCCAAAGTGTTTTATATAATCCTTATCTGCTATCAATTTTTGGAATTCACTTAAATGATTGGCTATATAAAAGCGAATATCTTCCAATTGAGTTTTATCAGGACTCCAAGCACCTCCATAAACACCAATTCCATCAGGACTCAATTCAAAATAAAATCCTGCAGTAGATTTATCTTTCTTTCCTCCTTTTGCTACAACAGCTGAAACAAAAGTTTTATAAGGTCTTTTATCCTTTGCAAATCGAATATTGCGATTTATTCTAAATATTAAATTCTTAGGTTCAAGTTCTATTAATGGATCATATTGCGATAAATAAGCGGCAAAATCTCCAACAAATTTTTTAAATGGGTCTTTCACAATTTGTTCATAGCGTTTTCTATTTTCATCAAACCAATCTTTATGATTGTTTTGGGATAATTCAATAAAAAAATCTAAAAAATCTTTTTCAAAATATTTCATCAGGAATAAATTTAAAAATGGAGTCAAAAAAAAGTCCCGGCAAAACCGAGACTTTAAAATTTGAATTTTATAATTAAGCTAATACCTCTTTAATAGCATCAGCCGCTTCTTGCAATAAAATAGCAGAGTGAACTTTCAAACCACTATCATCAATAATTTTTTTAGCTTCTTCTGCATTGGTTCCTTGCAATCTTACAATAATTGGAACCGGAATATCGCCAATATTTTTATAAGCATCTACTATACCTTGAGCCACTCTATCGCATCTCACGATACCACCAAAAATATTTACCAAAATAGCTTTTACATTTTCATCTTTCAAAATAATTCTAAAAGCCTTTTCTACTCTTTCAGCATTTGCAGTACCACCTACATCCAAAAAGTTGGCAGGATTACCACCACTTAATTTGATAATGTCCATAGTTGCCATAGCTAAGCCTGCACCGTTTACCATACAACCCACGTTTCCGTCTAAGTTGACAAAGTTAAGGTTGGCTTCACCAGCTTCTACTTCAGTTGGATCTTCTTCTCTTACATCACGCATTGCTGCGATATCTTTTTGTCTGTAAAGTGCATTTTGATCGATAGAAACTTTAGAATCAACAGCAATAATTTTATCGTCTGAAGTCTTCAATACAGGATTAATTTCAAATAAAGCAGCATCAATTCCCTCATAAGCTTTGTATAAAGCAAAAACGAATTTGGTCATTTCTTTAAATGCTTTTCCTGATAAACCTAAATTAAAAGCAATTTTACGAGCTTGAAAACCTTGCAGACCAACTGCAGGATCAATTTCTTCCTTAAATATAAGGTGTGGAGTTTTGTCTGCTACTTCTTCTATATCCATTCCACCTTCTGTAGAATACATAATCATATTTCTGCCGGTTGCACGATCTAACAATACAGACATATAATATTCTTCAGGCTCGTTATCACCAGGATAATAAACATCTTGCGCCACTAATATTTGATGTACTTTTTTCCCTTCTTTCGAAGTTTGTGGTGTTACCAATTGCATACCTATAATATCAGAAGCAATCTTTTTAACATCATCTAAGGATTTAGCCAACTTAACACCTCCACCTTTTCCTCTTCCACCGGCATGTATTTGAGCCTTAATAACCCACCATGAAGTTCCAGTATCTTCGGTTAATTTCTTTGCTGCTTCCACTGCTTTTTCAGGAGTGTCCGCTACTATTCCTTCTTGAATTGCAACACCAAAACTCTTTAGTGTTTCTTTTGCTTGATATTCGTGAATATTCATTAAATATATTTTTTATTAATCTTAATAAATTGAATGGGTCAAAAGTAGCACTTATTTAGTTTTTAGAAAATAAAAAATCATTTGAATTGTTCACAATAGAGCAATTTTAATTTTGTACTTTAGTCCACTATGGAAGAATGTATTTTAATAGCTAAAAATATTTTTAAAAAATATGGTGACCTTGAAGTTCTTAAAGGTGTTAATTTAGAAATAAAAAAAGGTGAAATCATTTCAATAGTGGGTGCCTCTGGAGCAGGAAAAACAACATTATTACAAATTTTAGGAACCTTAGAACTTCCGAATAGTGGAGAATTAAAAATTCAAAATACAGAAATAACTCAATTGTCAGATAAAAAATTATCTCAATTTAGAAACTCAAACATTGGTTTTATATTTCAATTTCATCAATTACTTCCTGAATTTACTGCTATAGAAAATATTTGTATACCAGCTTACATTAAAGGTATTTCTAAACAAGAAGCAGAAAAAAAAGCAACAGAACTTCTAAAGTTATTAAATTTAACAGAAAGAGCACAACACAAACCTTCAGAACTATCAGGTGGTGAGCAGCAAAGAATAGCTGTGGCACGTGCTTTAATCAATGAGCCAGCTATTATTTTTGCAGATGAACCAAGCGGAAATTTAGATTCAAAATCTTCCAAAGAATTACATCAATTATTTTTTGAATTGAGAAAACAATTAAACAGCACATTTGTGATAATAACTCACAATGAGGAACTGGCAATGATGTGCGATAGAAAATTAATAATGAAAGATGGGCAAATTTAATTACTAATTTATTCTATCTTTAAAATAAGATGTTTAAATTTATCGATTCAAAACAGATAGTTTTAAAATTTTAACTATTCATTAATAATATTATTATGAAAAAGATTACTCTCTTATTGGGATCTATTCTCAGTAGTGTAATGCTTTTCTCGCAAATTTATTTAAACGAGGATTTTGCATTACCAGTTGATTCAATTACCCCACCCACAGGATGGACAAATGTAGATAGTGCCGGTGGTGGCGAAGTTTGGAGGTTTGATAACCCAGGCAATCGAACTTTAAACTCTCCAATTACAAGCCCTGCAGCTATTTTTGATAGCGATTTCAATGGTTTTGGTGGAACAGTTTCTGAAGATGCTTATTTAGAGTCTCCTGCATTTAATGCTTTTGGAGCCACTTCTGTAAAATTAACTTTTGATCAATATTTTAATTCTTATATTGGTTTTGACACTGCTTCTATTGAAGTTTATGACGGTACTTCTTGGGTTGAAATAAATTCTACATCGACTAGTTCAAATAATCCTCAAAAAGATACCTTTGATATTACCTCTTTAGTAAGCGCTACTACTGCTGCAAAGGTACGTTTTAGATGGCGAGGAGATTATGGCTTAAATTGGACTATTGATAACATAAAAGTTTTTACTCCTCCAGCAAATGATCTTGAAATTGTTTCAGTAATAAATCCTTTGAGTTCTACCACATTAGGAACAACAGAAAGCATTACTGTTCTAATTGACAATTTAGGAAGTGCAGCAGCAAGTAACTTTCCTTTGACATTTATTTTAGATAGTGGCACTCCTGTTACAGAAACTGTACCTGGTCCTGTGCCCATCTCAGGAAATTTGCAATATACTTTTACTGCTACGGGTGATTTTTCTGCTCCTGGAACACATACTTTAAGGGTTTATTCCGCTTTAACAGGTGATGCTGATTTAACAAATGACACACTAGATAAAACCATTACTAAATTTACTGGAATTACTACTTTTCCTTATTTTGAGAATTTTGAAGCCAATGATGGTCAATGGGTAACTGGAGGAACATCAAGTTCATGGCAATGGGGTGCTCCTAACAATTTAATTATTGATACAGCGGCTAGTGGCACAAACGCATGGGTTACCAATTTAACTGGACCTTACAATGCAAGTGAAAGTTCATTTATTGAAAGTCAAATATTTGATTTCACCTCTTTAATTGCCCCAGTTTTTTCTGCTAAGATTTTTTGGAACTCAGAATTTTCATGGGATGGAGCTACATTACAGTCTTCAATAGATGGTGGTGTAACTTGGCAAAGAGTAGGTAAAATAGGTGATCCTAATAATTGGTATACAGATAGTACAATTAATGGATTAGTTTCAGGATTAGAACCTTCAGGACAAGGTTGGACAGGCAGAGTTTCATCTTCAAATGGTAGTAATGGTTGGGTCAGCACAAAACACGATTTGACAGGCTTAGGTGGTCAATCAACCGTTAAATTAAGGTTTGCATTCGGATCAGATGCTTCAATAGCAGATGAAGGTTTTGCTTTTGATGATGTATCTGTTTATGAAAAACCATCAAACGATGCAGAAATGTTTGCTATTTTATCTCCTACTAATGGATGTAGCTTAGGAAATGAAACTGTTGTCGTTCAAGTTGTAAACGCAGGTATAACAAATCTTTCGAATTTTGAAGTAGGTTATATCCTTAATAATGGAACGCCAGTTATAGATACTGTCACTTCTATTATATTACCTCAAGATACTTTAATATTTACTTTTACTCAAACAGTAAATCTTAGTACACTTGGAAATTATACTTTAAAAGCTTATACTAGTGTATCTACTGATCCAATAAATGTTAATGATACAGCTTCGAAAGCTATTGTTAATATTCCAATCTTTGCTAGCTTCCCTTATTTTGAAGGATTTGAGAGCGGAAATGGTGGATGGATTAGCGGTGGAGCTAATAGTTCATGGGCTTTAGGAGTACCTAATAATACAATAATTGATACGGCCTCAAGTGGCACAAAAGCTTGGGTAACGAGTTTGGATACTAATTACAACTTTTCTGAAGCAAGTTATGTAACATCTCCATGTTTTGATTTCACTTCTTTATTAGATCCAGTTGTTTCATTGGATGTATTCTGGAATTCAGAGTTTTCATGGGATGGAGCGGTTTTACAATCCTCTATCGATGGTGGTACTACTTGGCAAAAAGTGGGTACTTTCAATGATCCATTCAATTGGTACAATGATAATTCAATCGTAGGTCTTACAAGTGGCTTAGAGCCATCAGGAGAAGGTTGGACAGGTAGAACATCATCTTCAAACGGAAGTAATGGTTGGGTAACTTCAAGAAACAAATTAACTGGATTAGCAGGTGTATCAGGAGTAATACTGAGAGTAGCTTTTGGATCAGATCCTTCTATCGCAGATGAGGGTTTTGCTTTTGACAACTTCCAAATTTATGATACTCCAGCTCAAGATGCAGAAGTATTATCAATACTTTCCCCCTCTAATGGATGTGCTCTTTCGGCTACTGAAACAGCAGTTATTCAAATAGTAAATGCAGGTACTGCAAATATTTCTAACTTCCCAGTTTCAATTGTATTAAATAACGGTACTCCTATTACAGATACTGTTACAGCTACAATTTTACCTTTAGATACCTTAGTGTATACTTTTACAGGAACTTTAAATTTATTAGCTAACACTACTTATGCAATAAAAGCGTATTCGAGTTTAACTGCTGATGGCTTAGCATCAAATGATACGGCTTATAAAAATGTAACAAGTGTACCATTAATCACTTCTTATCCATATGCAGAGAGTTTTGAAACTTCAAATGGAGGCTGGATTACCGATGGTTCAAATAATTCATGGGCATTAGGAGCTCCAACAGGAACTGTGATTAATTCTGCAGCTCAAGGAACTCAAGCTTGGGTTACTAACTTAAGCGGAAAAGCCAACGTAAGTGAAGAAAGTTATGTACAATCAGCTTGTTTTGATTTTACATCTTTAACTTCTCCTGTTGTAGCACTAGATATTTGGTATGAAGCAGATAATAGTAATGATGGAGCTGCTTTGCAGTTTTCTACCGATGGTGGAGCTACATGGTCAAAAGTTGGAGCTTTTGGAGATCCTGATAACTGGTATAACGATAACACAATTTTTGGATTAGTAAATATTATTCCTTCTCAAGAAGGTTGGACTGGAAATGGAGTTAATGGTAGCCAAGGTTGGATTAGAGCAAAGCGTAGATTACCATCTCTAGCAGGAAATCCTGGTGTACAATTTAGAGTAGTTTATGGAGCTAATACTTTCACTAATACTGAAGGTTTTGGTTTTGATAACTTCCAAGTGTATGAATCACCAGCTATAGATATTAAAACAGTTAAAATTACACAACCAACTGTTGGTTGTGGATTAGGTTCGGCGGAAACAATTGAAGCTATTTTTGAAAATCAAGGAACGGATACTTTGATGAATTTTGATGTAACTTATGCTATAAATGGGGTAAATATTTTGCCTGAAACAATAACAGATACCTTGTTACCAAATAGTACCATACGTTATGCATTTACAACTTTAGCTAATCTATCTAACATATCTACTTATACTATTGATGTATATACTGCAATACCAGGAGATTTTGATCTAACAAATGATACGGCTAGTGTTACTTTTACAAATATTGCAGCGGAGACTTTACCTTATAATCAAGGTTTTGATGTTTTAACTGATGGTTTAACAGATTTCTCTTCTATTAAATGGTCTTCTATTAACGCAGGAGCTTACGATTGGAGAGCAGAGACAACCACAACTAGTTCTTCTAATACAGGGCCATCTGCTCCACACAATGGAACAGGGACTTACATTTACAGTGAGGCTTCATCTGGAACAATTGGAGATACTATTTATTTAACTTCTACTTGTGTTGATTTAACACCCGTTGGAGGCGCTAATAGTAGTACGAGAGTAGATTATTGGTATCATATGTACGGAGCAGATGTAATCGCTTTAGGATTAGATATTGATTCTGCAGGTTATTGGATAAATATTGATACCCTATTAGGGCAGCAACAAACTGCTAATGCAGATACTTTTAGAATGAGAAGTATTGATTTAAGTGCTTTTCAAGCACAAGGAATTTCTTCATTCAGATTTTGGACTGTAAAAGGTACAAGTTTTGCAGGTGATGTTGCTATAGATGACTTTAGAGTGTATGATACTGTAGCAGTAGATTTAGCGATTGACACTATTCTTTCTCCACTATCAGATTGTGGTTTGTCTGCCACTGCCGATGTAACTGTCAGACTTAAGAATGTAGGTTTATCAGCAGTTTCTAACTTTCCGATAAGTTATATATTGAATGGTGGAACTCCGGTGGTAGAAACTGTAACATCAACCATTAACCCAGGAACATCGTTTAACTATACATTTACGGCTAAAGCGAATGTATCAGCAAATCAGAACCACACTTTAAGTGTATCTGTTAATGTAACAGGCGATGGGAATTCTAGTAATGATAATTTAAGTTCAAATGTTACGAGTAGTTTCTCTGATGTAATTGACAGTACTGGTACACCAACTAAGTTTTATGACTTTGAGGCAAACGATGGTAAATTGATTACTTACGCAGATACCTTAACTTCATCTTGGAAATGGGGTGCACCAACTACTTTTTATATTCCTGCTGCAGCGTCAGGTACAAAAGCGTGGGTAACAGGTTTGACGACCAATCACAATGCGAATGAAATGTCTTACTTAGAAACATCTTGTTATGATTTAAGTACTATTGCAGCATCAGAGCAATTGTTTATCTCATTCAAAGCAATCTATAAAACAGAAATAGGAGCAGATCAAGTATGGATGGAATATACGACAGACAATGGCAACACATGGTCAAAAGTATTGCCATCAGCTTCATCAGCAAATTTCTATAGCAATACTACGGCTAATGTTTGGGAAGGATTCTCAAATGGAGGAGTTGGTGTATGGATTCCGGTTATCAATGATGTATTGGGGTTAGGTGGAAACTCTAAAGTTAAATTTAGATTTGCATTTATATCTAACGGATCAGTTGAAAACGAAGGATTCGGTGTAGATGATTTACAAATCAACTTAGCAGTAAGTGATGGTGATGATTTATTCAATGGAGATGCCTTATTAAGCATTCAGCCAAATCCATCAAATGGACAGTTTAATGTAGTATTTACCAACTATGCTAAAGGGATTTATAAAATAGAAGTAATGAATGTAAACGGACAGCTAGTAAATGCTGAAAACGTTGCAGTAGCTTCTAAATTCCAATCTAAGTCCATGAATTTGGATAACTTAGATAAAGGAGTTTACTTCGTAAAAGTAACCAATGGAAGTAGTGTAACTACTCAGAAATTGGTGATTAAATAAGAGTAAATTAATAATAAGTTTAAAGGGGCGATTTTCTTTCGAAAATCGCCCCTTTTTTTTTATTTAAAGCCAAATTATGAATTTGAAAAAGGAGATTACTAAACAATAAAGAAAATAAATCATTTTTGGAAAAAATAAGCAAAACCAAAACGATGATTTTATAAGTCAGGGACAATACCGAAATAAAAAATTAGTACTAACCAAAATTCTAATTAGATAACTTTTAAATTGTACTTATTGTTAACATTTATCTTTAATTTTATAACCTGAGTTCGGTTATTCTTAAGGATTAAGAACGCCTTTAAATAATGGGATTCGATTAAAATTAGCGATGAAATAGCAAGCTATTTCAAGGGAATTTTAAGAAGAAGATTACTGTTTAAAGGTGGAATAATACCGATTTAGTAATCTTATGTCGCACACTTCGTTCCTCATTTGCTCCTTATCTTACTGTTCGGCATTTACCAATTCTACGTTTTTAAAATGGTTCAATAAAATTTATATGCGGCATTAAAAAACTTAATTGGTATAAGTTAAAACTTTCCCAGAAATAAAAATCTACTGCGTTTGATTTTAGAATATAGCTCCTGTCTGCCAAGGCTCGCCAGGCACGGCGCTATATATCTAAATATCTACCTTGTATATTGTAATTTCTGAAAATATGAATTCCTAAATAATAATCGAACTCAGGTTTATAGTAATCTCCTAATAGTTTCTTTTTACATTACTGATAGCGATCTGAAGCCATTTGAAGTTTTTCTGTTGTTTGTTCATCATATTTTACTGTATAGGCATCTCTAAAAAATTTGAAATTTCTACATACGAAGTTCTTTTTTCAGAAAAAACGCTACTTTTTCATATATTAATTTTGCATCAGCTTTACTTATTTCATCTTTAGTTCGTACTACTAAAACTTTCACTTTAAAATACCTACCCTATCCTGATTTTTTTATTGGTTTAAAAATAATTATAAAATTTAATTTTTGAAGTTATATTCAATTATCTTTACGTATAATATTTAATACATCCACTTATGAGAACAAATTTATTTACCTCATTTAAGAATAGATATGTATCAAAACATATATTATTAACCTCCCTTCTATTAATACCTTTTATTGCACTATTTTCCCAATCCGGTAAAGTTTTAACAGTTCCAGCAATCAATGGTACAACTCAATGGGGAGGAATAACTTTTAATGTAACTACAACCTCAACCATCCATATTGATACATTATTTGTAAATACGAGCGGTATTATAGGAAATTCAAATAATTTAGAAGTTTGGTATAGACCTTCAGCAATAAATGGTCAACCTACCACCGCAGAATTTATAGGTACAACTCGGATTTATAATAATTTAATAAGTTCTCAATCAGTTCCTTCCGGTATCAATTTAGCTCCAATTGTCTTACCTGCTAGTTTTGTTATGCAAGCTAATAGCACTTATGGTTTTTATATTGGAGATCCTGCTTTTTCAAATACTGGTATCCGTTTTGGGTCTGCTAGTGCAACAATTCCTGTAAACTCTGTAACAGATGGTACAGTAACAATTTCGATTGGTTATAATGTGGGATATGGCTGGGTAAGAAATGGCACTGCAACTAATTATCCAAGATATTTTGCAGGAGGTGTTTCGTATGGAAAACCAATTTCAGGAGACAATAATGCAGGAGTATTATCAATAGACTCTCCCAAAGTATTTTGCGCTGGAAATAATAGTGTTTATTCAACAATAATCAATGATGGTACTAATCAAATTGATACCCTCACTATCAATTGGGAAGTAAATGGAATAGCTCAGCCACCCTTGTCCTATACTCAACTAATTGATACTCTAAATGGAGTTAATCCATCGACCGTGCAAGTACTATTAGGTTCAGCTAATTTTTCTACAGGCTCTTCTATCGTAAAGGTTTATACATCTATGCCTAATAACAAAATAGATACAAATAATTTGAACGACACAGTAGCAATTACAATTTCTACTGCCTCAACCCCAACTTCAATTACAACTACCAATACAACATTAAATTCGATAGATATTACTGTGAATGGATTAGCAGGAGCTGTAGATTATGAATATGGAACTAGTGGATTTACATTAGGCACAGGAACTCTAAGCAGTGCCACAACTCATACTTTTACAATTAGCGGTCTTATTGCCAATACAGCTTATGATATTTATGTTCGAAGCAATTGCGGGAGCACTGATCTTTCAGCTTGGCTAGGCCCTATCAATTTTAGAACATCCAATAGTATTCCATTCTCCGAAAATTTTGAAAATTTTTCGGTAGGACAGATTGGTACTTCATTTACTAATGGTTGGAAAAGTACAGCATCTATAATACCTAGATGGGAATCGGAAGTTTCAACTGGAAACAACGTAAATACCAGTGGAAACGCCCCTTATTTGATGCAACATTACCAACAACTGCAGGTGGAAAATATCTATTTTTAGAAACATCAGGAGGTTCAAAGGGTCAATCTAATACCTTAAACAGCTCTCCAATATATGTTCCAACATCAACAACAAGCAGCACAATCACACTATTGGATTTCTCCTACCACATGCATGGAGCAACAATGGGAGAATTATATGTGTTAGTAGATACGAATAATGTATCTGATACTATTTTTAGATTTGTGGGTGAGCAACAGCCATTGCAGGCAAACCCTTGGAAAGATACTTCTGCAATACTACTTGGATATCAAGGAAAGTCGATTACTTTAAAATTTGTAGGTGTAAAAGGAAATGGTTCTTTTGGTGATATGGCTATTGATGATATTAGATTATTTGATACAGTTGCCATTGACTTGGCAGTTGATTCAATTCTATCACCTGTTTCTGATTGTGGATTATCAGCAGCAGAAAGTGTAACTATAGCTTTAAAAAATGTTGGATTAAATCCAGTTAGCAATTTCCCTATTACTTATGTGTTTAATGGTGGAACACCAGTTGTTGAAACTATAACAGCAATAATAAACCCAGGAACTACTTACAATTTTACTTTTAGTACAAAAATAAATGTATCAGCCATTCAAAACCATACATTAAAAGTATTCGTTTCTTTCCCAGTAGATGGGAACTCAGCTAATGATAGTTTATTTTCGAATATTGCTAGCAGTTTCGCTTATACAATAGATAGTGTAAACAATGGTTCTTATTATGATTTTGAAGCCAATAATGGCAATTTAATTACTTACGCAGACACTTTAACATCCTCTTGGAAATGGGGTACTCCAACAACCTTTTATATTCCAGGAGCAGCTTCAGGTACTAAAGCATGGGTAACCGGATTGACTACCAATCACAATGACTATGAAATGTCTTACTTAGAAACCGCTTGTTATGATATGAGTAGTGTTTCCCCATTAGAACCTTTTAACATACAATTTAAAAATATCTACAGAACTGAAGCTGGCTTTGATCAAGCGTGGATGGAATATTCTATTGATAACGGTAGAAATTGGTCTAAAGTAATGCCCTCTGTATCATCCGTCAATTTCTATAATAATACAACCGCAAATGTATGGGAGGGTTTCTCCAATGGTGGAGCTGGAGTATGGCTTCCAGTTTTAAATGATATGACAGGTTTAGGAGGAAACTCAAAAGTAAAATTTAGATTTGCTTTTAAATCTAATGGAACTGTGGAAAATGAAGGTTTTGGAGTTGATGATTTAAGAATTGAATTAAATCCATGGGGAATAAATGAAATAAATGATAAAAAAGCTTTATTAAATATTCAACCTAACCCATCTAATGGACAATTTAACTTAATATTCGCAGATTTTGTCAAAGGTATTTATCAAGTTGAAATATTGAATGTAAATGGACAAATGGTAAAAGCTGAGAATGTGGCTTTGGTTTCTAATTTGGAGAATAAAGCAATGAACTTGGAGAAGTTAGAGAAAGGCGTTTATTTTGTAAAAGTTAGTAGTGGTGAAAGTGTGATTACACAGAAATTGATGATTAAATAAATCAATATTTTTTGATTTAAAAATTGAATCCCTACTCTAATTATACAGAGTAGGGATTCAATTTTTATTCCTTAAACTTCCCTTTTCATTTTATGTTTAATTATATTTGAAAATCAATTTAATTTTCCGAAAACAATTATGGCTCAAAAAATAGATTTAGAAAAAAGCAAGAACGATGATAACATTAGAATATTAATTTCTGAATTGAAAAGAAAGCAAGAGAAAATCTATGAAGGTGGTGGGAAAAAGAGAATTGAAAAACAACATGCAAAAGGTAAGCTAACAGCAAGAGAAAGAATTGAAACCTTATTAGATAAAAATTCTAAAAGTATTGAAATTGGTGCTTTTGTTGCTAACGATATGTATGAAGAATATGGTGGTTGTCCATCTGGTGGAGTAGTAGTCAAAATTGGATATGTTTCAGGTAAACAATGTATTGTTGTTGCCAATGATGCTACCGTAAAAGCTGGAGCATGGTTTCCAATTACTGCGAAGAAGAATCTAAGAGCTCAAGAAATTGCCATGGAAAACAGATTGCCTATTATCTATTTGGTAGATAGTGCAGGAGTATTTCTACCTTTACAAGATGAAATTTTTCCTGATAAAGAGCATTTCGGTAGAATGTTTAGAAACAATGCTGTAATGTCTGGCATGGGAATTACTCAAATAGCTGCCGTTATGGGGAGTTGTGTTGCAGGTGGAGCTTATTTACCAATTATGAGCGATGAATCATTAATTGTTGAAAAAACAGGATCCATTTTCTTAGCAGGCTCTTATTTGGTAAAAGCTGCCATTGGAGAAGATATTGATAATGAAACTTTGGGTGGAGCAACTACGCAGTGTGAAATATCAGGAGTTACAGATTATAAATGTGCAGATGATCAAGTCTTGCCTCACCTCCATCAGAAATATTAGTAGATAAAATTGGCGACTTTGATAAAGCTGGTTTACAGTCGAAAAGAAGCTATTGCTCCTAAATTCAAATTGAAAGATACTTTACAGTAAAATTCCTTACAGATAGAATCAAGCACTATGATGTAAATGAATTATAAAAAATTTGGTAGATAATTGTGAATTTGAAGAATACAAAGAATTGTATGGAAAAACAATTGTTTGTGGTTATGCAAGAATTGATGGTTGGGCAGTTGGAATTGTTGCCAATCAAAGAAAATTGGTGAAAACCAAGAAAGGAGCAAATGCGATTTGGTGGTGTCATTTATTCTGATTCAGCCGATAAAGCCGCTCGTTTTATTATGAATTGTAATCAAAAGAAAATTCCTTTGGTTTTTTTACAAGATGTTACTGGATTTATGGTAGGATCCAAATCTGAACATGGTGGCATTATTAAAGATGGCGCAAAAATGGTGAATGCAATGGCAAATTCTGTTGTTCCTAAATTTACCATTATTATGGGAAATTCAGTATGGCGCAGGAAATTATGCCATGTGTGGAAAAGCTTATGATCCAAGATTAATTGTATGCATGGCCTACTGCAAGATTGGCTGTAATGAGTGGTGCTCGCAAGCGGCTAAAATACTATTACAAATTAAAGTGGCTTCGCTTAAAAGTAAAGGTGAAAAAATAAGTGAAGAGGATCAAAAGAAATTGTTAACGAAATTGACAGAACGCTACGACAAACAAACTTCTCCCTACTATGCTGCTTCCAGATTATGGGTTGATAGTGATAATTGATCCTAAAGATACACGACAATGGATTTCTATGGGAATTGAAGCAGCCAATAATGCTCCCATTGAAAAGCCTTATAATGTTGGGGTTATTCAAACGTAAAAGATTTTTTATTGTAAACTTTCTTAGATTTTTTTTTCCAAATCATCAATAAATTTTATATAAACAATAATAGTTTAATTTTTGTACGTAATTTTGTACAAATAAATGTACAATATGATTACAACTACTATTTCAGACTTTAGAAAAGATATAAAAGAATATCTAAAAAGAGTAACCGATAATTTTGAAACTTTGATAATTAATCGTGGAAAAAACTCAGGAGTAGTTGTTATCTCTTTAGATGAATACAATTCGTTGATTACAACTCAACATGAAATGTCTTCTAAAAGAAATAGAATGAGACTAGATTCAGCCATTGAAAAATTCAAAAAAGACGATTCCTTTAGTAAAGAATTACTAGAATGATGAAATACGTTTTTGTAGATGAATCATGGGAAGATTATTTGTATTGGCAAAAAATCGACAAGAAAATGGTTAAACGTATTAATGCATTACTTAAAGACATCTCAAGACAACCTTATGCAGGAATTGGAAAACCTGAACCACTGAAACATAATTATCGTGGATTTTGGTCGAGAAGAATTGATGAAGAACACCGTTTAATTTACCAAGTTCATGAAGATGAAATAAGGGTTGTTAAATGCAGGTTTCATTATGATTAATACACACTTTACCACCTTTTAACGAATATCCAAAGTCAGCTTAAATCGCAATACTCTTCCGTTTCCTGCGTCGGCTACATACAATATTTTATTGCTATAAGCTACTGCCATTGGCTCATTAAATTGATTCAACTCAATTCCTGAACCACCAAATGAGGTTTTTACAAATTTGGTTCTTCCTGACGCCGGTGGAGGGTTTACCCCTTCATATCCAGTGTTGGTAAACTGATATATAGAATCTTTCTCCTTATCTGCAACAAATATGTAATTCGTTCCATCACCTGTTATTGTTACTCCAACAGGCCCTGTAAATTTATAAGGTGTGTTTAAAAAACCATCTGCCTCAGCGGTATCTTCTGCTGCCAATTGCTTTGGCGTGTATTGACTACCAAAATCACTTTCTATATATTCTATATACTGTACTTTTAAAACAGTAGAATTTTCAATACTTGTAAATATAAAATCTTTAGAGTTTGAAGCATTTATTTGTGGCGGCTTTGCCAATGTACTAATCCCAAAAGGACTTTTGAAGTAATCTCTAAATGCTCTACCATCATTGGTTGTAACAGTAATAGGGGTTATAAAAGTGCCATCTTCATCAAATAATAAAATAGCGTTGTCAGGCCCATTTAATTGAGTAATTGAGTTACGCGGTCCTTGTCGAGTCACATAAAATTGATTATTCCCAATGGCTGCTATTCTATTAAACTGTACATCTGCATCTCTTGCTAAAAATGAAGTTTTAAAATAAAACGGATGTATAATCGTATCAACAATTTGCGCAAATTGAATTCCATATCCAAAGGTAGTTGATAAATCTAATCTGTAAATACAACTCAAAGTATAAGGCACATTACCTGCTTGAATGGTGTTGATGGTTCCTACAGCTAAAATATCTAGCTTTCTATCTTGAGTAATTGAAATAACACCGGGCACTTTTTTTCTTCCAACTTCTCTCCCTGATTCATCAAATGCAATAATTTCTTCAGTTCCATTATCTACTACGTATATCAATTCATCCAAACCTGCTAAAACATCAGTAGGTCTGACGAATTTATCCAATACCGGCTGAACAGGAACATAAGCTACTTCTCTATAATTTTGAGTAGGTATTTCAATAAAATCTAAATCGGTTTTATTACCAAAATAATCTTCGCAAGAAGCGGTAACTAAAGTGATGAAAAGTATTAAAGTAAGTTTTATAATTTTATTCATCATTAACGCTCCTCTACCTTATTAAATGAAAATGACAATCCTATATTATGTTGAAATCCAAAATATTGAGTTGGATTAGCAGCATAATCAAAATAAATTGGAAACCCTCCTACTCTAGTTCTAACACCAAAACCAAAAGTTGGATAAGATTGTCCTGCCACATTCAATTTAGCTCCTCCTCTCAAAAACAATAAATCGTGGTATTCATACTCCACTCCTACTCTATAATTCTCCGCATTATCATTCGGATGGTTCAATTGTATGGAAGTGGTCAATGAATGATTATCTCTTTTAAAAGGAACGATTGAAGCACCCATTTTAAAGACTGTAGGAACAGTATATTCTTGCAATTCTAAAGAATTTGCATCTCTATTATAACCTACTTCTAATTTATCTCCACTTAGGGCTGAATTTCCGCCAAAATTTTGCACCATTACTGCAAATTTTAAATCTTTATAATCTGTATAATACAGAAAACTGACATCCACAGCTACAGTAGAATTATGATAATCAGAAATTTGCTCATAAATATATTTTAAACTAACTCCCGCAGAAAACATATCTGACAATTTTTGGGCATAAGTAAAAGCAGCTGCCAAATTGGTAACATAAAATTTTTCTCCAGTTCCATCAGGTTGAAATTCTGTACGCACATCCATCTGACCAGAGTTTAGAATATTCAAACTAACACCCATAGATGATTGGTTTTTTCTAGGAATGATAACAGATAAAAAAGATTGTTGAACGCCGGCTCCCAAACTAAGATTTGATGTGGTAATTGTCAAATTTTCTACATCGGTAGCTGCAGCAGGACTTGTTGATAACGCATAAGCATCTCCTTTTAAAGCCACACTAGCTCCAGATAAAGCTGCAGATCTTGGACTTAAATCATTTTTAAGAAAAGACAAAGCCGAAAGCCCGGCACGCTGACCACCAAAGATGGGCAGCAATTGCGCTTGTAAATTCACAGAAATAGCTGTAAAAAAGATAAATATAGATATGTATAAGTTTTTTCTCATTCTTAAAATCTAAAAGCTAATCCATACAAAATTTGAGTAGGCGGTAAATATCGAGCCGGATTATCTGAAGGTGTTCCACTTTCCTCAGGTCCAATATATCGAGGGTCTCTCCAATCATTAGGCACGTTATCACCATTTTGATACGCTTTACCAGTGATTGGATTAATAATTTGAGAGTTTTTATTATTGAATAAATTTCTAATTTCTATACTTAGAGTTATTCCTGAGTTTTTACTTTTAAATGAAAAGTCTTTGCTCATTTTTAAATCTGTATTAAACCAAGGAGTAGATTTTTTTGATAAATATTTATCTTCTTGCAAACGGTACAATGGACGACCTAGATCATTGTATCCATCTAATATATAAGGAGTATACCTATATCCTGATTGAAAATGAGCAGATAAGAATGCTCTAAAGCCTGCTGTAGAAACTCCGAAAATTCGTTTAGAGCTATCTCCTTTTAAGATAACTCCTGCTGAAATATCCCAAGGACGGTCAAATGCTAAATATTGTTCTGAAGTTAAAGGAACAGCACCATTTTGTTCAATTTGTAAGCCTGATTCACGGGCTGAATTAGATTTTCCTCTCGCTACTTGATACGTTATATTAAAAAATGTTCTCACATATTTACCAAAACGATTATTGATTCCCATTTCAATACCAATAATCTTCGCATAATCTTGGTTGATATACATTCTCTTAGTTACAGGACGACCAGTTTGATCTTTAACAATCACACTTCTTTGAACGATATAATCAAAACGATTGTTGTTAAATGCAGCCACATTCAATCCAAAATCCTTTGTAATTTGAGCCTTATAACCAATCTCGTAAGAAATATTAACCTCCGGATCTATATCAGGATTACCCAAATTTGATAAAAAAGAACGATCTTGAAAATCGGGATCTAATCCTGCGTATAAAAATCTTGGATGAGGCAACTTCATGGAATGTCCGTAATTAAAATACAACACATTATTTTCAGTTACCGGAAACGAAACATTGATCTTTGGTAACAATCTTGTTTTAATTCTAAATCCTGCAAAGCCAATCGTTTTTTCTTGAAAATCTTTTCGAACTTGATCAACTACTGGAGAATTAGGATCAGCAACTGCATTATCCGCAAATTTACCAGGCGCCCAATAGTTTAATCTCAATCCAATGGTAGCATTTATTCCCTTATAATTAATTTCATCAGAAACATAAAACCCACCATTAAAAGGCTTTACAGCCCAAATATCGTTAGACGAACCCACAGAAGTGGCAGGAGTAGTCAGACTATCATTAATAATAATAGGTGCGCCAATCCAAGGTTTTTGAACATCTACCCATTGGTATTCCGTTGCTTTATGCTCAACCCCTAATGATAATCTGTTTTTTTGAGATTTAGAATATTTAGTATATGAACCTTTAAAGGTATATTCTCTTGCAAAGTGGTCATGCCACAAAGGTGTGATTCCACCATTATTAATCAAACCAGGTCCAGGTAAAACATAAACTATATCATCACCAGGATTAAAGATTTGAATCGGATCTGTTACAATAGAATACTCATCATAAATCTGATCTACTGTAGGATATCTAAATGGACGACCGTTGGCATCAGCTCTCAAATTAGTAAATAAGCGACCTATAGAGACATTGATCCAGCTTCTTTCATTAATTAACTGCTTTAAATTTAAAGCTGTTAGGTTAGATTGATGTGTATATGTTGTTGCATTATCTAAATTTAAACTTCTTTCAAATTGGAATCCAGGTTGCAAAATAGCGTCAAAGCCAACAATTTGGAGTGTTCTAGTATTTTGGTTAACTCTTAAACTGTGTTGATTGGTAATACTAATTTTCGTTCCTTTTTTAAATTGATAGGCTAACTTAATCGTATTGGTATAAGAATTTGATTGGCGTGGAGCCCAAAGAGAATCATTTTTAGTAAATAAAGAAGAATGCAGTTGATTGGCTGTTGAACCAAAATAATTATCTGTTAAATTGACAGTACCATTAACAAAAAACGACAAGCGTTTATTGGTAAATGGTACAGGACCACCAATAGAAACCTCAGCAATATCCGTGTTCCAAGCAGTTCCTTGGTTGGTATTGAATCCTAAATTATCTCTTTGCCAACTTCCCGCTACCTCTATTTTATCTCCACCTTCACGAATAGTAGTTGATATAACACCAGAAGAACCATCACCATACTCAGCTCCTGCTCCACCTGTAATAATATTTAAACTTTCGATGGAAGAAGATGCCACATCTACTCCGAAACCAGTTCCTGCTAAAGGATCTTGTGCAGAAATGCCATCAACAACATAACGTGTTTCATATACTCTAGCTCCTCTAATTTGCAGTCCATCAGATGTTTTATTGACACCAGTTTGCATGGCTGCTAATTCTTGAACATCCCGCACATTCATTTCTTTAATCTCTTCACGAGAAATTTTAACTTCAGTGGTTGCAGACTCCAAATTGACTAAACTCTTATTTCCTACAATAGTAATTTCGTCCAAACTTTGAGAGGCAGGCGCTAAAGTTGCTTTTAATTGTGCAGTTTGACCTGCTTTGATTGAAATATCATTGTATTGCTTTTCTCCGTAACCGATAAAAGTCACTTTTATAGAATAATCACCAGGTTTTAACTTTAAGAATTCAAAATTTCCTTCAATATCAGCTGACGCACCTCTGTAGGTACCCACGATTAAAATAGTTGCTCCTATCAAAGGCTCATTCGTCTGTTGATCTAAAACTGAACCTTTCAAAGTTCCTGTAGCGGCTTCATCTTGTGCAAATAAAGTAGCACAAAATAAAACAAGGGATAATATGGAGATTACTCTTTTCATCTATTAATTGAATTCTATATTCAATATTTGATTAAATAATGCATTCAGATCAGCTTGACTCTTATTAAACTCCCATAACTCTACAGAGAAAAATACTTGAAATGCTTTTCCATTTTTTCTTCGGGCTGAAGCTATCACTTTTGAGCCACTCCATGTAGAAGGAGCTTTCAGCTGAGCTGTATAAAAAACCTCAGCATCAGCAGTTGGATAAAAGGTATTGACCCCATCTGCAATATTCGTTGGATTTAATGAAGGATAGGCTGCATTAGCAGGAACTATAGCGCTATCACTAAATATTCTTACTCCAAAATCGGGTTTTCCGTTCAAAGTATCAATAGGTAAGGTACCATAAATTGGTTCCATATTAGAAGTAGTTTTAAAATCGGTTGTGATTAAAAACTTACCACCCGAATTGGCAAATTCTTGAAAAGATGGTGCTGCAAATTCTAGTATCATTCCAGACTCATTAGACAATGAATTAAAAACAATCCCATCATCTGAAAAGAAAACCACTTTATCATATTGCAACAATAATAAAGTGAAAGTAGGATTCCATAGCTTTGGCAGATTAGCATTGGTGTTAGAAATAAAATCGATGTAATCGAATCCAACTGAAATATTATTTAATGTATTTCTATAAATCGTTGCAGGAGCGCCTCCTAAACCAGCTATTAATAATACATCATTGTTCTTCCCTTTTAAATAAAAAGATGCACTCGTGTCCACTTCACTTTCTGCTCCTGAAATATCTTTTACCTTTAAGTAAACCGTATTATTTCCGTTGACATTTAATCCATCAAGAGAAATGGAAGCAGGATTTTTTTCTGAATTATAATATATTTTAGCATTCCCTACACCACTCTGTGATGGCATATCAGGAATGATAGAAAAAGTCTTTTTAAAACGGTCAATTTCGTGCCATTGTCCGTTATTTATTTTGATATATGCATTTTGAATAGATTCATCACCATCTATATCAGTAGCTTTCCAAGAAGTGGTGGCTACAATGTTGATTGAATCTGAATAAGCCAATTTTGAATTAAATTCGGCAACTGGAGGTGTATTTTTTAAGGGTATTCTTAAATAAGCAGGTGTAGGATCAGCTAAATTTTCGTTGTCAATAGATCTCACATAAAAGTTAATGTCAACGGTATCTGAATTGGATGAAATACTAAACCTAAAAGTTGAGTCTTGATTGGTTACATAAAACCAATTGACTTGATCATAAGATAATTCATAGCCTTTAACATATCCATCAGGATCTTTTCCATACCAACTCAACCGAACGACAGAGTTCAATCGATTATCACCACTTAAGTTGATTTCCTCAACGGAAAACTGAGTGTCAGGTGCCTGATTAATTTCTTTTTCCCCTTTGTCACATGCAAAAAGTGAAATCAGAATAAATATGTAAACTATTTTTTTCAAGTGATTATTCTTATGTTTTATAATTTTAAAAAAAGCAAAGGGCGATGCCCTTTGCTTTAAAATTGTATTATTTTGAAATCACTAATTTAGAAGTACCGATTAATTCAGCACCATTCATTACTCTAACAATATAAATTCCATTATTGAAGTTTGAAACATCAATAGAATTACTATTGCCAATCAAGTTATTTGATTTCATCAATTGTCCTTTCATATCATAAAAGAAAACTTCCAATTGATTCAAATTAGTTGAATTAATTTGAATAGTAACATTGTTTTGAGCTGGATTTGGGAAGTAAGTTAAATCATAATTATTATTTTTCAACTCTTTGTTACTCACATAAATTAATGGCTCAGAAAAATTAACTAAATCACTGTTATGACGTGGAGTTAATTTATAAGCTCCGAATGAATACCACAAAATACCAATCATCGCATCCATATCTTGGTTGGTATCTGTTAAGATAGCAGGTACATTCATAATACCTTGATTATTTACATAAAATGTATCTGTTATTAAAGAAACATTCAATGAAGATTGAGCAAATGTTCCACTTACTCTTCCTGTCAATACTCTTACATAATCAGAAGAACCTGCCAAGCCTAAACCATATTCTCCATTGGTTAAATCAGTTTCTATAACAGCAATTTTACCATTATTTGGATCATCCAAGCTAATCAACATACTCTCATACATTTCACCTTTTGCAGCAAAAGTAGAATCAGGAGTCAATGAGATTGGCGGAATATTATAGTTAATTGAAGTAGTAACAACATTTATAACATTAATAGTTGTAAAACCAAAAGATTCTGTTACAACACCTGTAATTGTTGCAACATCACCTCTGCCTAATGAACCTAAAGTAGCATTTCCTGTACAATAAACACCTGCATATTGCAATCCTACGGTATCTTGAAGATAGACATAACCTAAATCAAATTGATTTAAAGTTGCAGTAGTTGCTCCTGTGAAAGTAACAGTATCTCCTGTAAAAGGTGAATCTCCATTTGGGTTTTCACCAGGATTTTGAACATCCATAATAGTTAAACCATTTGCTCTAACCGTGTAAAAAGAATTGTAGTTAGGACTTGGAAAAGTTGTAACATTTGCGCTATCATCTACCGCTTGAATGTAATATCTAACTATTGTATCCAATGGAAAAGCAGGAATAGTCGCTGAATAGCGACCTGCAGTGTTTGCCATAATTACAGAAGTAAATGTGGCAGGAGCAGCTGTTTGATCAGCAGAATAAAATAAAGTTGCTGAAACAACTGTACCATCATTATCTACAATATCAGCAGAAATATCAACTGTTTGAATAGCATTAGGTACTATCGGCAATCTTTTAACAGCAGTAATTGCAGGAGGAGTAGCTCCTTTAACATAATGAGTAGAATCAAATGGATTTAACTCATATCCTCTACCCGTTCCATTAGTACAACCATTTTCAGAATGACGAATCATACCTTTTAAAGAACTAAATATAGTTCCAACTACTGGCGGTACAAATGAACCAGTACCAGTTCCTCCATTAGCGATAGAGTTTGGTGAGTTTGGATTAACTACTGTAAAAGAACTTAATTTTTGAGCCAAAAATTCATCAGAAACATTAATTTGATTTCCTGCAGAATCAGCTACATCAAAACTTACTCTGTTACCACCGAATAAACTTACAGCAACTACAGTTACATTTTGGAATTCAACAAATGATCCTTCCCATTGCTCTCCAGTAGGTAATTTATTCACTCTACTCGCATCGTTTAAATCTCCAACTGCAATTAATTGTGATGTTGGTGCAGTAGTAGAAGAAATTAAAGTAACTGAAGTGCTGCTCAAAGGTGTCATTTGCAATCCACCTTGGTATTGACTTACAATACCTGTAATTTCTAAGATATCACCAGCTTGTGCATTTTCAATAGCGGCAACAGGAACTAATGGAGAACCTGCAGCTCCCATAATTTCAATCCCTTTAAATGAACCAGGTGCACCACCATTGGCAGTATCTACCAAATAAATAAATGGTCTTGAACCACCTTGCACAGAACCTGAAGCAACTTCAGATAAATTACCTGCGGTAACCACGACTCCTCTTGTTTTAACCGTATCACCTAAGTATTGACTGCTATCATTACATGCTGCCAAATCCGCAGGACTCACATAACTGATGCTATAAATACTCGCTGGAGTTTGAGCAAATACAAAAGCTCCAATTAATATTCCTATAAAAGAAAGTACTATTTTTTTCATTTTTATTTAGTTTAATTATTTAATTTTTAAGTCTTTATTATTTTATTATTGTAAATTTCCCTCTAAATGTTTCTCCATTATCCAAATCTTCTACCGAGAACATATAAATCCCTCTGCTGATGATTTGTGTCGCTTTTGACAATAAATCCCAAGCATGTTCACCACCTGAAAAATTGTTATTATCCTTGTTTTCTGCACCAAATGTATCAAACCATTTAATATCGCTTCCATCATAAGACGGATTGTGTTGTATTTCGTCTATTAAATCTCCTGCAGGCGTAAAAACTCTAATCACACAACGCTTTGGCAAGTTACTAAATATTAATTTTCTACTTTGCTCTTGAAAATTAGATTGACCTTCCCAAGCCGCTCCTAAGTAATAAGGATTTGGGTAAGCAAATGGCTCATGGTCTTTACTAATTTCTTGTGCTGTTTTACCAGTAAATATTCTGAAATTGTTTCCTAGTAAAGACGATTCTAATGATTCTAAATTGCTTTCCTTATCACCAGAGTCAAAAGCAGACACTGCAACTGCATATTGCCAGCCGTTTAATAAATTATCAATGGTATATTTATAACTATATTTATTAGTATCACCATCAAAATATTTGGGTTGATCGAGTTTTATGGCTGTTAAACCTACTTCATTGGCCAAACCATTTCCTGCGATATCATATTCTGCAATAGGAATTAAATCTTTCAATAAATTAGGTGTTCCAGTTACATCAAAACCTAATTTGGTTAAAAATACTCTGTATCCTTCAAAATCTTTAGTCTGTGTAATAGGGTCAATTGATGCCTCCGCATTGTCCGCCCAATAAATATCTACTTTTTGATCTTCTACAACTATTTTAGTTCTAGGTATGGCTGGAGGTTCAGGCAAAATAAATCGTGTAATTTTACCATCATTATCTTTATCTTCTCCTGCATCTAAAATACCATTAAAGTTGACATCTTCACCATTATAAGCCGTTTGAGCTCTATCTGCATTTGCAAAAAGAGTAGTTTTTTGTGCCAATGTATTAGCAGAAGTCGGATTTCCATCATCAAATTTCTTAGCCATTATAATAGCATAAGAAACTCTGATGGTATCTCCTTTTTCAAAACTTCGAAAAGGACCTACTGAAACTAAATCAGATCTATTTCCTGCTTTATTCAAAGTTGCTTGATAACTTATACCTGTGCATCCTGCAGCAGAACCATCATCCCAACAGGGACTATCGTTTAAGCCTTTGGTTTGTTTGATGTATCGAGCATTATCATTGGCAGGTTGAAAAAATATAGCATCTGAGGAATTATTAAATGTCCATGCACTATAATGCGATTTGAATAAGGGGTCTAGTGTAGGATGATAAAATCCATTTTTATCTTCGGCTCCTAAAAATTTTTGTCCTATATAACTGTCTGTAAAACCTACATCACCTGCTTTATCATAGCAATACGACATATCTAATGAATCGATAAAACCATTCCCTCCTTTGTCATAAAATGCTCCACCACCCGAACCTGCAGGTGTTAAATTGATGTTTCTAACTACCGCATTAGCATAAAAGGAGAAAAAAGCACTGTCAATAGTTGAAGTAGCTGAGCCTTTTCTACCTAAATTAATTACTTCAAAATCAAGAAAAACTAAAAAATCACTAAAAGTAAAATTCCAATTGTATGTTTTTTGAATCACTTTTACATTCAAAGGTTGTGTGTGCGATGCAATGGGCACTTGAGTGCCGGGTACAAATAAATTAGTATCGGTATAAGTGGCTATAAAATCCTGATGAGAAACTGCATTTGGATTAAAAAATGGGCTGTCGTATAAAGAAGAACGTTCTTCCAACTTACTACCTAATTCTCCTGTAAATTCGTAACCACCTCTACCAGTAGCATAGCCTTGCGGCTGATCAAATGCTGTGGTTGAAACCAAAACCTGACTCCCATTCAGCAAACCACCTACCCAAATTCCAGCTTCAAACAAATGCTCTATACCTGAACCAGCTGGATATTCGCAAGAAGGATTTCCACTTCCATCTCTATAGCCTCTAAACGCATTTCCAAAAGTTCCAACATTGGTAACCGTCAAGCGCGTATTAGAAACAGATGTTACTTTCTCTTCAAAAGATGCATTTTGTGCAAAAAGTGAAAGCTGAGTAAGTATAAAGAAAATTGAAAGTAGTCTTTTCATATTTTTTGCGAAGTTCGGCTTTTTGCTAAGCAACTCATGTAAATTTTAAATTAAATCTTTATTAATTTTTCGATTTTTATCAATTGATTTCTTTCTAAAATCTTTAAAATATACATTCCTTTCTTAAGGTTGTTTACATTAATCTGCTCTATAGAAGTATTTGAATTTCTACTTTCAGAAATTAATCGTCCACTCATATCGTAAACCAAAAAGGCAGCATCTATAAAATTAGCATTTTCTTTTTTGATATAAATCACTTCCTCTACAGGATTAATAATACTAATTTTTGACATTTTTAATTCAGCCAAAGAAGAAATCATAGGCTTTTCTACTTCTAAACTAGCATACACAGGTAAATGATCACTCATATTATAAAGTGCATTGATAACATTTGCTGGCAAAGTATAATTTGTTGGTGAATTAATGCTTCCATTAAAGCGCAATCCATCTTGCCCTAAGGCTTTGTAAGAATTTGAAATGTATCGTACCTTATTCACATTATTAATCACCTCATCCGACATTAAAATAAAATCAAGACGATCATCCATTCCGCCACCAGCAGCACAACCATTGCTCGAGCTTCTCACCGATTGGGTATGGGCATAAGCATAAGAAGCATTGTTGTTCCAAGAACCTATTGCACCAATTGGATCAACAAAACGAACGGAAGCATTGGCGGTATAATTAACTAGATTTTGAAATCCTGCTTCACTGCCTTTGTATACATTTAAATCGCCGCAGAAAAACACATTTCCTTGTACATTGTTGATATCCAAATAATTCATTACAGCTGCTGTAGTTTTAGCCCGAATGGCTCTTTCGGCTGATCCATTACTTGCTTTTAAGTGAGCTGCCAATACGGTAAAAAATACAGTATCAGTGGAAGCACTTAAATTGCTGTCTTTATAATATAAGTGGTACACATCAATTAATCGAACTAAATCAAAATTGTTGGTGTCTTTAGAAATGGTAGTTTGAGATAGCAAAGCAATTTTTTCTTTGTTAAAGTAGAGCATATTACTTAAATCTGCATTGGTTGTTGCATTGTAATTAGCTTGACCCCATTTGGTTTCACCATTTATATTTAGCGCATTAGTTAGCAAATAATATCCATTTGCGAAGTTAGCTCCTACTTCGTTACACACTAAAATATCAGGATTAACGTGATTGATGATTGTGTTAAAATAACCTTCTTTTGCTGCTATATTATTGTTGTTATTCGTACAATAAGTCGTTACATTTCGATAATTAAGCAAATTAAAGGTCATAATTTTCACAGTATCTTTTTGTTGCCCAAAAAGTAAATTAGTGAAAATTAAACAGATAATAGCAAGCGACAATTTTATGCGCATCTTTGTATTTTTTTACAAAAAAACTTCTATTCCGCGTTAAAGCGAAATTTTTTAACAAGTAGTTTTGAACAATATCATAGCTTTGTTAATTAATATACAAATATTCTATTTTGATAAAAACTGTTGACATCATACTTTCAGTCGATATTTATTCTGAAACTGTTGATTTTAGAATAATTATTGCCAATAAATTAGCCCTAAAAATCAAAGACATTACTTCCTACAATCTTAAGAAAAGGTCTATTGATGCAAGAAAGAAAAATATCTTAATGAATTTAAGATTTGATGTTTATATTAATGAAGAAGAAATAAAATCAACCTATCAAACTCAGTTCAAATCAATAAAAAAAGAAAAATCGGCTGTAATAATTGGTTTTGGTCCTGCAGGAATTTTTGCCGCATTCAAATTATTAGAATTGGGCATTCAACCGATTATTTTTGAAAGAGGAAAAGATGTAAGAAGCCGAAGAAGAGATTTAGCAGCCATCGTCAAACAACAATATGTGAATCCCGAATCGAATTATTGCTTTGGAGAAGGTGGAGCAGGCACATACAGCGATGGTAAATTATACACAAGAAGTACCAAACGCGGTGATGTAGATGAAATTTTAAATATTTTTGTAGAACATGGTGCAAAGGAAGATATATTAATAGATGCTCATCCACACATTGGAACCAATAAATTACCACAAATAATTGTAGCCATGCGCGATAGAATAATTGCAGCAGGCGGTGAAGTTCATTTTGAATCTAAACTCACCAATATTTTTACAGATAATAATCGGCTAAAAGCCATTGAAATCAATGGAAATAAACCTATTGATTGTGAAAATTTAATTTTAGCAACAGGACATTCTGCTAGAGATATTTATGAACTTTTACATAAAAATAATATTCAAATTGAGTCAAAAACTTTTGCAATGGGCGTTCGTGTGGAACATCCACAAGATTTAATTGATCAAATTCAATATAATGGCAGAAAAAGTGACGAAGTGCTCCCTCCTGCTGCCTACAAATTAGTAAAACAAGTACAAGGCAGAGGAGTTTACTCCTTTTGCATGTGTCCAGGTGGAATTATAGCTCCATGCGCCACTGAAGCTGGTGAAATAGTAACTAACGGTTGGTCACCATCAAAACGAAATAATCCTTATGCCAACTCAGGAATCGTAATTCCTGTAGAAGAAAAAGACTACGAAAAATTAGGCTTTAATGGGCCTTTGGCAGGAATGCATTATCAAGCATGGCTAGAGCAAAAGGCATTTAAAATGGCAGGGAATGTTGAGAAAACAAAGATTGGACAAATAGCTCCAGCTCAACGATTAAATGATTTCATAGCAGGAAAACTTTCACAAGATTTACCTGATTGCTCTTATAAAGCAGGTATAAAATCTGTCCGGTTAGATTTAGAGTTACCCGATGTAATCAGCAAAAGATTGCAAGAAGGTTTTCAACTATTTGGACAAGCAATGAGAGGTTATTTGAGTAATGACGCCGTTATAGTTGGTGTGGAAAGTAGAACTTCATCCCCTGTGAGAATACCTAGAGACAAAGATAGTTTAGAACATCCACAAATTAAAGGACTTTATCCTAGTGGCGAAGGAGCTGGTTATGCAGGCGGAATAGTTTCAGCAGCGATTGATGGTAATAAATGTGCGTTGGCAATTAGTAAAAAGCTGAATAAATAATTTTTTTTAAGTCTATTATCATATAAAATTACCTACATTCTATAAAAGTATTTTTTTCATTTTTTTCGCCGTGAAAAAAACGAAACAAAAAAAACTCGTCCTTTGAATTTTTATTTTTTCCAACTTTTATAACTCCTAAGTTTCCGCCAAAGGGGGACAGGCACCCGAGTGCCCCGACAGCAATTCGGGGTTCAATCAAAGATATGAAGCTTCTCGGATTCCCTAAGAATTTATTTCATTTTCTAAAAAACAAATTCAAGGGACAACTTTCTAAATAATCATTCGTTTCTTCAATTATATATCCTTAACCCTGCAATAATATTTTTTCCTTATTGCATCAACGCCTAATTTCATGGCAAAATATGGCTGTAGCAACAGAAACATTCAAAGATTCAGCTTTGCCAAATCGAGGAATTTCTAATTCTTTTGTGGCTAAAGCTTTGATTTCATCACTCAAACCTTGGCTTTCATTTCCCATTAATAAAATTCCATTGGAGGGAAATTGGAAACTATTTAAAGGTTCTCCACCTAAAGCTGCGGCAAAAATTGGTTTTTCTTGCTGTTTTAAATACGCTTTTAACGGATGGTATTCTACCGTAACTCTAGCAATTGAGCCCATTGTTGATTGAACAACTTTCGGATTATACACATCTACTGAATTCTCACTCAAAACTACCTTTTCAATACCATACCAATCTGCAATACGAATGATAGTTCCTAAATTACCAGGATCTTGTAAATCTTCTACTGCAATTTCCCAATCGGTAACTCTGCTTTTGTTTGTTGGAGTTTTAATTAAAACTAATACCTGATTTGGTGTAGTTAAAAATGAAATTTTACTCAACTCTTTTTCAGAAACTTCAAAAACTTTACTCTCATAATTGTTTAAAATTAATTGATTCTCGTTTATCCAGTTTTTTAAAGCAAATATTTCAAAAATTTCAAAGGAAGTTGATTGAAGTATTTCAGAAGCAATTTTATCGCCTTCTGTAACAAATAATTCCTCTTGTTTTCTAAATTTCTTTTGTTTTAACGATTGTATTAATTTTATTTGTCTGTTAGAAAGCATTGCTTATTAGTAATTTCGCTGAGTAATTATAAATATCTACATCTAGTTTGAAGCTAAAGCGCTACAATTCAGCATTAATCATCTTATCATTCATTTTTACTATGAATGCTTGTCGTCCTACAAGACATTTGCAAGATGACGAATTGCTATTGAACAAAGTTAAAATAAAAGTTAGTAATGAGGATGTCGATAAAGAAAGCTTATACAATATTGTTAAACAGAAACCCAACAGAAGGTTATTAGGCGTTTTCCCACTTTATTTGGGCATCTATAATTTATATTACAATAAAAAAGACAGTAAAATTAAAGATAGAATTGGTGAGCCACCAGTTGTTTATGATTCTTTATTGACCAATAAATCAGTTTCTCAAATCGAATTATTTTTAAAAAATAGAGGTTTTTATGATGCCACAGTAAGTTATGACACTTTGCTTCAAGCAGAAAAACAACGCATAAAAGTACTTTATAATATTAAAGAAGGCCAACCTTATGTCATTTCTGATGTTCAATATGCAATTACAGATAGGTTTATTAATCAATATGTTATATCAGACAGCAGCAACAGTCTTTTGGAAATAGGAAAAAGATTTGATATCGATTTATTGCAAGAAGAACGAAGCAGAATTACAAAAATGCTGAGAAATGAAGGTTATTTCTATTTTTCAAAAGAATATATCTTTTTTGAGGCGGACACCACTAATAAAAAAGCTGCTTTAACAATTGGTATTAAAGACATAGAACAAAAAGATGCCAATGGAGTATTCTATTTTGAACCACATGAAAAATTTGCAATCAACGATGTTTTTGTGCGTTTAAACTATGATAATCAAAGAACATATCAGTTGGCAAGCGATACACAAGCTATCAAAAATACTTACTTTATAGATGATGGAGAGTTTAATTATAAACCTAAAGCAATTGCGAGAAGTATTTTTTTAGAAAAAAACTCCTTATATCAAATTAAGAATCAAGAAATCACCTATAGAAATTTATCTGCATTAAAAACTTTTAAATTTATAAGTATTCGATTTGAGAAAGACTTTGAAGACCCAAATAAGTTAAACTGTTACATCAATTTATCTCCTCGAAAAAGTAAAAGTTTTACCACAGAAGCTGAAGGAACTAACAGCGGAGGCAATTATGGAATATCGGGCAATGTTGCTTTTCAAAATGCTAATATCTTTAAAGGAGCGGAAACATTCAATGTTAGATTAAAAGGTGGTTTGGAAGCTCAACAAGTTTTAAATGCTGCATCTAATAAAAATATATCTAATGGATTGCCATTTAACACTATAGAAGTTAGTCCTGAAATTAGTTTTGATATCCCCCGTTTTCTCTTACCGGTCTCCGCCGATTTATTCTCTACTAGAACTAGGCCGAACACTACTATTAATGCTTCTTTTAACTATCAACAAAGACCTGATTACACGAGAAGAATTTCAAAAATATTCTTAGCCTATTCTTGGAATGAAACCGATAGAAAGACACATATTGTTCAACCGATTGACATCAGTTATATTAAATTAAACCCTTCTGAACAGTTTAGAAGAACATTAGATTCCATCAATAATCCATTTATTTTAAACAGTTACAGAGATCATTTTATAGCTGCAGGAAAGTATAGTTTTATCTACAACAATCAAGAAACTAAACTAAAAAGAAGAAATTTTTATTTTAGAGGAAACTTAGAAATAGCAGGAAATCTATTGAATGGAATCAATCGATTAAGCAGAGGAAAACCCAATGCAGAAAAACCTTACGAAGTTTTAGGGATTCGATATGCTCAATATGTTAAAACTGATATAGATTTTAGAATTTATCGTATTTACAAGTTTACATCGTTGGTTTACAGACTAGCAGGAGGTATTGGAATTCCTTATGGTAATATTTCTGTATTGCCGTTTGAAAAAAGTTTTTTTGCAGGTGGTGCTAATGGGATTAGAGCATGGCAGGCAAGAGCTTTAGGTCCAGGTTCATTATCGAATAAAAATGAAAATCTAATTGACCAAATTGGAAATATAAAACTAGAAGGAAATGTTGAATACCGTTTTGACATTACTAAAATAATTAAAGGTGCGGCTTTTGTTGATGCAGGAAATATTTGGGAATACCGACAAAAAGATCCAAGACCTGAAACAGAATTTAAATTCAATAAATTGTGGGATGATATTGCAGTAGGAGCCGGATTAGGAATCCGTTTAGACTTTACATTTTTTATACTTCGTTTTGATGCTGCAACTCCGATAAAAGATCCGGGTTTACCTAAAAATGAGCAATTTGATGTTCAATTAAAAAAGACCAATTTGAATATAGGAATTGGATATCCTTTTTAACCCAAACTTAAAATCCTGTAGATCCTGCTATTCCTTGCTCTATCAAAACGCCCACACAACCCACTTCACTCAATTTCAATTTAAACTCGGAAGGTTCACCTGGTGCCTTTACTTGCACAATCAAACTTTTGGTAGTGGTTGCAGTAAATTCAACACTTTGATTTAAGTCATCTTGAGTGTTATCATACAATAGCTTTTTAACTATTTTATACTGTGGGTCTTCCTTCTTAGTAGTGGTTTCAGAATCGTAATTATCACTTTCCCAAACATCCTCCTCATTGCTAGCAGATGAAGATGAGGAAGCAGAACTTTTAGTATCCATAATTCTCACTCTTACCTTTTCATAAATCTTCAATTCTAAAGGCTCTTCGAAAATCAAATCTGCACAAACTGTTACTCGATAATCTTGATTAGCATGAGCAACTATATTAAAATCAGATTTCTGACCTGTCGAAAATAAAGCGCTTCTCGATTGAGAATTTTCTTTCAATATTAATTCTCCTTCGGGAATGCAATTTCTTCGATGAAAATAATTGCAAGCCTGCGCATTAATTTCCGTAGATAAACCGAGTGAAAATAATCCTATCCAAATAATTGAAAATATATGATAATTTATCTTTCTCATTTAAATACCTTTATTAAGTGATTGATGAGCTTGAATAATGGCTGCTTTAAGCCCTTCGAATTGATTTTTTGATAATGTAGATTGTTCTGCTCCACCAAACACTAATTTATTGCCCTTCTTCTCTACTATTGTTTCTTCCTCTTCAATCACTTCACTATCTTGATATGCACTATTTATTTCAGATAATAAAGCTATCATATCTGCCACAGCTTTATCTTCTTTATAAGCTTGTAGATAAGTCCAAATATTATCAAAAACAATTCGTTGATCTAATAATTTATTTTCAAAATTCTTTTGTTCTGTATCATCAATTTTTAAAGAAATAGAAATATACATGGATTCTAACCAAGCAGAAGATGCCACTACAGACATGAGATAAGATTTTTTATTATACTCTAAATAATAAGAAATCTCCTTGTAATTTGATTCAATTATTTGGATGATTGAATCTTTATTATCAATATTTTTTTCTAATCTCGATAAGGTTTTTTCATTAACAACACTACTCATTCCCAAATCATTACTTAACTCTTTAACTGCCTTGTAATAATTGATAGATTTTTGAAAATCATCATAAATTGAAACATAAGCTAGATTGGATAAATACTGACCAAAACCAATTGCTTTTTCTTGTTCTGAAAGCAACTTTTTGGTGTTGATTGGTTGCAGTAAAGCTGCATTAAATTCAATATCCTTCTGTTTTAAGAAATCATACATTTCTATTAAAGCTGGAGTAGCATAGTAAACAGAATCAGCTAAATCATTCCTATTAATTACTGTATTGGAGTCAGCTGAAGAAGTTTCAGTTGCGCTATCTGTATTAACTTCAGAAACACAACTAAAATAAGTTGTAGAAATACAAACGAAAAAAATAAGTTGTGAAAGTATTCTATTTTTCATTGGGCATAAAAATAAATATTATAATTCAGCAATTTAAATATAATTAATAATATTTCTAACAATTACTCCTAATCAATGTTATTAATTCTGTTTCTTATGAATAATCAACAGACCTACGAAAGTAAGTAAGCCATTTAAAATCAATAAGTCATACCCAAATTCATACCCATTTAACCACACTTTTGAATTCAACTGAATAACATAACAAATAATAGGACTTGCTAAAGAAATGATTGGTACCCATTTATCTTTCACTTGCATTTTAGTAAATAATCCAAAAGCATACAACCCTAAAAGTGGCCCATAAGTATAGGAAGCAGCTTTAAAAACAGCATCGATTACATTACTGTTGTTGATGACATTAAACAATAAAATTACTGCAAATAAAACAATAGACATTCCAACGTGTACCGTTTTTCTCAATTTTACTCTTTTATCTACTTCCTTTTTATTGATATCTATAATATCAACACAAAAAGAGGTAGTTAAGGCAGTTAATGCACTATCAGCACTTGAATAAGCAGCAGCTATTAAGCCTAATATAAAACAAACTGCTACGGTATAGCCTAAATAACCACCTGTAGCTAATAGTGGAAATAATTCATCTGTTTTAGCAGGAATTGTAATGTTTTTTTCGGCAGCAAACAGAAAAAGCAAGGCACCTAAAAATAAGAATACAAAAGTTACAAATACCATCACTATGCTCATGGAATACATATTCCATTTGGCTTCTTTGATATTTTTACAAGACAAATTCTTTTGCATCATATCCTGATCCAATCCTGTCATAACGATGGTAATAAACATCCCGCTTAAAAATGATTTGACAAAATACTGTTTAGAATTCCAATCATCAAAAAAGAATATTTTAGAATAATCACTAGATTTTACTTGCTGAACCATTTCACCAAACGACCAATTTAATTGGTCTTTTATCACATAAATAGTCACAAAAACAGCCGTTAACATAAAAAAGGTCTGCAAAGTATCTGTCCAAACTATTGTTTTGATTCCTCCTTTATTGGTATACACCCAAATTAGAAAAATAGTAATGGCAACTGTTACCCAAAATGGAACGCCCCAATTATCAAAAACGGCTAATTGAAGGACACTTGCCACCAAAAATAATCTAAAAGAAGCTCCTATTATTCTAGAAAGCAAAAAATAGAATGCACCAGTTTTATAGGTCCAAAAACCAAATCGCTGTTCTAAATAAGTATAAATAGATGTTAGGTTTAAGCGATAATATAAAGGCATTAATACATTAGCGATTACAATATATCCAACCAAATAGCCAAAAACCATTTGCATGTATGAAAATTCACTAGATTGAACCCAACCAGGTACTGAAACAAAAGTAACACCTGATAAGCTGGCACCTACCATTCCGAAAGCTACCAAATACCACTTAGAATTTTTATTACCTACAAAAAAAGTATCATTATCAGCACCTTTGGATGTAAAGTAGCTGATGGCAATCAATAAAATAAAATAGCCTAAAATGATGGCTATAATCGCAATTGGACTCATTTGAAAATTTTAATGCGAATTAACACGTTTTTTTTAAACTTTTTAAGTGATTTTACAATTAAATTATCCGCTTTGCGACTTGGCAAGTATTTTTTTAATTGGCTTGCTATCTCTATAAAAGCTTTTTTTACCGCAAAGACACAAAGAACGCAGATAATCAATCACTTCCAATTAAGCATTTATTTTCTAAACACTAAGTTCACTAAGATTTTCACAAAGGACACCAAGTTTTTTTATCCGCTTTGCGACTTCGCGACTTGGCGGTTATTTTTTTTAAATTCTCTATTCCCATTTTTTTTAAAATAATGCCAGCCTTTCAGGCTTAACTGGATTTGAAACCCTTGGTGATCTTTGTGTCTTCTTGGTGTTCTTGGTGGTTAATTCTTTTTTTACCGCAAAGGCGCAGAGAACGCAGAGGATCAATTTCTTCCAATTAAGAATTTGTTTTCTAACCACTAAGTTCACTAAGGTTTTCACAAAGGGCACAAAGTTTTTTGATCCGCTTTGCGAACTTTGCGACTTAGCGGTTATTTTTTTTAAATTTTCTATTCCCATTTATATTTTACAATGATGTCAGCCTTTCAGGCTTAAGTGAATTTTGAAACCCTTGGTGAACTTTGTGACTTCTTGGTGGTTAATTCTTTTTTTACCGCTGAAATGCTAATTACTAATAGAGTATAAAACTTTGCGGCTTAGCGGTTACACTTTCTCAACCTCAAATCCAATATTCTGAATACTTTCCCAAAAAGTGGGGAAAGATTTTTGAACTACTTCTGATTTTTTGATGATTAATTCATCTTGAATTAATGCCAAGCAAGTAAAAGCCATTGCCATACGATGATCGAGATAGGTTTTTACACTATCCTTATTCTCTTTAATTTCAGATGGAATCATTTCAAATTGGTCGTCGTCAATAATTTTTATCTCAATCCCAAATTTTGCCATTTCTTTTTGCAAAGCAACGGAGCGATTAGTTTCCTTAATCTTCAAACTTTTAACTCCTTTAAAAATAGCAGGTAACTGATTAACAGCTACAATTGGAACTAATGTTTGCACCAAATCTGGACAATCTGAAAAATCAAACTCAAATTGTTTCAAAGGATTATCTCCATATTCTTTCCGTAATTTGATTCCTTTTTTAAGATACGATACTTTTATACCAAACTGCTCAAATAAGGTTGTTACAATTCTATCTCCTTGAATACTATCTTTGTTCAAACCATTCAATGTCAATTCAGCAGAAGAGGATAAGGAAGCCATCGCGAAAAAGTAGGAAGCAGCACTCCAGTCAGGTTCCACAATAATGCTCAATGGTTTATAACCTTGTGAAGGAAGTGTGATTACGTTTCCTTTCCACAAATAATTGACTCCCATTTTTTTCATCAAATTTAATGTCATTTTAATGTAAGGCTTAGAACTCAATTCTCCTTTTAAGCTCAGGGTTAATCCCAAATCTAAACAAGGAGCAATTAGCAATAAAGCTGAAATATACTGACTACTAACCGTAGCATCAATAGAAATCTCTCCACCTTTTAACGCTTTACCTCTAATTGCAATGGGTGGATAACCATCTTCTTCCATATAAGAAATATCGGCTCCTATTTCTCTTAATGCATCCACCAAAATCTTGATCGGACGCTTTTTCATTCGATCACTTCCAGTTAGTATTTTTTCTCCTTCACGACTCGCATAAAAAGCGGTTAAAAAACGAAAAGTAGTACCCGCATCTTCAGCATCAATAACATTTCTATTCTCCTTAAGTATATTTTTTAATAACTGAGTATCATTAGCCTCACTACAATTAAAAATTTCGAATGGCTGATTGCACAGCTGTTGGATAATCAATAATCGGTTGCTAATACTTTTTGAAGCCGGCAAGTCAATTTTACCAAAAAGAAATTTACTAGGATGACTTATTTTTACGTCCATTTAACTATTTTTTTATTGTAATCATTTATTGCAGCTTTGCACTCTTCCTCACTAACCGTTTGATTGGTAATTGCATTCCCAATATTTTCTAATAATGTAAATTTTAGCAGATTATTTTCATTCTTTTTATCTTGTTGACACAATTCTATTAATTTGTTAATGTCATCATCTGCAATAACTCTCATAGGAAAAGTTGAGCCCAATGCCGTGTAAATTTGTTCCAGATCATCACCGATAAGTTTTTTTAAATTAAAAGACAATTGAGACTCCATTAGCATTCCTATTGCAACAGCTTCACCATGCAATAAATAATTTTCGCTTTCTAAATAAAAACTCTCAATTGCATGACCAAATGTATGTCCAAAATTGAGTTTTTTACGTTCCCCACCTTCAAAAGGATCATTATTTACAATCGTATTTTTAATTTCTATACTTCTCTTAATTAAAAGGTTAAAATCAATATCCTTAAACTCCTTTAGGGTCTTTTCAAAATAGGCTTTATCTGCAATTAATCCATGTTTAAAAACTTCAGCCATACCAGAAAGCATATCTCTTTTAGGCAAAGTGTGCATAAAATCGGTACAAACAATCACACATTTTGGATTTGTAAAAGTTCCCAATTGATTTTTAAATCCTAAGAAATCAATACCTGTCTTCCCTCCTACACTAGCATCTACTTGTGATAGCAAAGTGGTAGGAATATTTATAAAATCAATTCCTCTTTTATAAATAGATGCAATAAATCCACCCAAATCAGTAATAGCTCCACCGCCCAAATTAATTAAGAGTGTTTTTCTATCGGCGTTCTCTTCACTCAATGTTTGCCAAATATGGGCACATATATTCAAATCTTTGCTTTGCTCACCAGATTCTACTTCAATTAACTGCACTTCAGCTAACATCTCAACATGTTCAATCAAAAGCGGTAAACAATGCTGATATGTATTACTATCGACCAATAGAAATACTTGTGAATTCTTATAGTTTTCATCAATTATTTCACTCAATTTTTGAAATACCTCTGTATCACCTAAAATGATAGAATAATTAGAAGCTTTAATTTCAGTAGTCATAGATGAATTATTGAATTTTCTTTCGCAATATTATTTAAGCTTGTAATTTATAAATAATTTCGTAGAAATAAAGCACGATTGTATTAAAATGAAAAGAATTGGTTTAATATCTGACACTCATGGTTATCTGCATCCTGCTATTTTTAAGCATTTTGAAGAATGTGATGAAATATGGCATGCCGGTGATATGGGTACTATAACTTTGATGGATCAATTGGAAAAATTCAGACCTGTTACAGCCGTTTATGGAAATATTGATGGACATGAAATTAGAAGAATATACCCACTCAATCAACGCTTTATGTGTGAAAATGTGGATGTTTGGATAACACACATTGGAGGTTATCCCAATAGGTACGATGCAAGAATTAGAGATGAAATTCGAAGAAATCCACCTAAACTTTTCATTACAGGTCATTCGCATATTTTAAAAGTTATTTTCGATAAAAAATTGAATCTTTTACACATTAATCCAGGTGCAGCCGGCAAACAAGGTTTTCATCAAAAAATGACCTTAGTCAGGTTTTCAATCGACAAAGACCAAATAAAAGATTTACAAATAATAGAATTGGGTGATAAATAAGCGCTTTTATTCTTCTTTTAAAAACATAAATTTATCTTTGCAGCATGAAAAGTATTCATAGTTCAGATTTTAAAATAGGTCTTTTAGGAGGTGGTCAATTGGGCCGAATGATACTACAAAAAGCGTATGATTATAATATTCAAATCTCCGTTTTAGATCCTAATCCATTAGCTCCTTGTCATCAAATAGCTCATGAATTTGTAGTTGGCGATTTTAAAGATTATGATTCTGTTTATAATTTTGGTAAAGGTAAGGATGTCATAACTATTGAGTTTGAAGATGTTAATTCAGATGCATTATTAGCACTAGAAAATGAAGGAGTTAAGGTTTTTCCTCAACCAAAAGCCTTAAAAATCATTCAAGATAAGGGATTACAAAAGGAGTTTTTTACTAAAATCGGTGTGCCTACTTCTCCTTATTTTTTGACCAAAAACAGAGAAGAACTAAAAGAAAAAGCAGAGAAATTTCCTATTTTCCAAAAATTAAGAACCTCAGGTTATGATGGGTATGGAGTAAAAAAAATTCGATCGGTTGCAGAATTAGAACAAGCAATGGATGCACCATCAATGTGCGAAGTAGCAGTTGATTTGGATAAGGAATTATCTATAATAGTTGCTAGAAATGAACAAGGCGATTGCAAATTGTATCCAGTGGTAGAACAAGAGTTTAATCCTTATGCTAATATGGTAGAATTTCTATTTTCACCTGCTAACATTTCAGAAAAAATTGAAAATGAAGCAAAACAATACGCTTTAAAAATAATAGAAGGTTTGGATATGATTGGTATCTTGGCAGTAGAATTATTTTTAGATAAATCTGGAAATTTATTGGTCAACGAAGTGGCTCCTCGTCCACACAATAGTGGTCATCAAAGCATTGAAGGTAATTATACCTCACAATTTGATCAACATTTACGTTCTATATTAAATTTACCTTTGGGAAAAACGGATAGGACTCAACCTTCTGTAATGGTGAATTTATTAGGCGAAAAAGGTTGTGAAGGAGATGCTATTTATAAAGGAATTGAAAAGGTTATGGCTATGGATGGAGTTAATATTCATTTATATGGAAAGGCCAAAACTAAAAGTTATCGTAAAATGGGACATGTTACTATCTTAGCCGAAACGCTAGAAGAAGCAAAAGAAACCGCAAAAAAAGTAAAAGAAAGCATTAAAATAATTGCATAATTATGAAAGCAGAAGTAGGAATAATAATGGGAAGTAGCTCAGATTTAAAAGTGATGAATCAAGCGGCTGAAGTACTTAAAGAATTAGGAGTAGCTTATGAAATATCCATCGTTTCAGCACACAGAACTCCTGAAATGATGTTCGATTATGCAAAAAATGCGCTATCAAAAGGTTTAAAAGTAATTATAGCTGGAGCAGGTGGTGCAGCACATTTACCTGGTATGGTAGCTTCCTTAACTCCACTTCCAGTTATTGGAGTTCCCGTAAAATCAAGCAATTCTATAGATGGTTGGGATTCTGTTTTATCTATTTTGCAAATGCCTGGAGGTGTTCCTGTAGCAACCGTAGCTCTTGATGGTGCAAAAAATGCAGGCATTTTGGCAGCCCAAATTATTGCAACTTCAGACGCTGATGTGATGAAAAAAATACAAGCTTACAAAGAAAGCTTAAAAACTAAAGTAGATCAGATGAATAAAGAAATAAAAGACTAAGGCATTGCATTTTGTGGATGCTTGGCATTAATCGTTCTATAAAAAGCATAGATTTCTTCTAAATCTTTTTCAATATCACCAGTTGGATAAAAAAGTGGTCCTATTCCGGCTATTTTCTTTTTATAATCTAAGTAACCTAAAGCAATTGGAACTTTTGCTCCTTCCGCAACGTAATAAAATCCCTTCCTAAATTCTTTCACTAAACTACGAGTTCCCTCAGCAGGAATCATCGTAACCATTTTATCATTCTGTTCAAATAATTCAATTAAAAATTGAACTTTCTTACCTTTCTTTTTAGATCGATTAATAGGAACTGCACCCATCGCTTTTAGAATGATTCCCAAAGGAAAGATAAAATAATCATCTTTGATTAAAAAACGCAATCGAACATCCAAAATATATAAAGCACATCGAGCAAACATAAAATCCCAGTTACTCGTGTGTGGAGAGGCTATTAATACACATCTTTTAACTTCGGGAGAATCATTAATAGCTGTTGTCCAACCTGTAATCCAAAATATAAATTTAGAAATTAATCGCATTTCGCAAATATAGTTTTTGACTTATAATTATTCAATAATTCTTCTATATAATTTATTCAAAATCTGATTATCCTAAATTTTTAATGATATCTAAAAAAAAGGTAGTACATTAGAATGCTTAAAACCAACACCCAATGATAAAGTACTATTCTCTTATTTTTCTGTTTCTATTTAGTGCTTCTGGGTTTGCACAATTCAATGAAAATTTAGGTGGACGATCAGCAGCAATGGGTGGCGCTTCACTTAATCAAATTGATATTTGGTCGGCTGAGAATAATTTGGGTGCCATGGCCTTTTATGATCAGGTTTCAGTTGGTGCATATTACAGCAACTCCTATTTAGTTAAAGAATTAGCATTAAAATCATTAGTAGCAACTTATCCCTTAAAAAATTCAACTATTGGTTTGAGTCTTTCTCAATTTGGTTATCAATTTTATCAAGAAAATAAAATCGGTTTAGCGTATGGACTAAAATTATCCGATAAATTTGGTTTGGGTGTTCAGCTTAACTATTTTAATTTAAAGATTGGAGAAGGTTACGGCAGTAAAAATCAAATTACAGCTAAAATAGGTCTATTTACTAAAATTACTGATGAATTTAGCTTAGCAGCAACTATTAGCAATCCAACAAGATCAAAATTAGTCGATTATAAGGATGAAAGATTACCCACCGAATTTCAATTGGGATTGAATTATGAATTTTCAGATAAGTTAAACACATCCATTCAATTCTCAAAGGACATTGACTTTGATCCACAATTTCATTTTGGTATAGAATATCAGGCTTTAGAAATGCTCTATCTAAGAGCAGGAATAGCCTCTAAACCAATTGAAAGTTCCTTTGGATTTGGTCTTCTGCTTAAAGATTTTCAATTAGACTTTGCGAGTTCTTTTGAATCAAATCTTGGTTTCTCTCCTAAAATTTCATTGGCCTATACTTTTGAATAATGGAGCATTTAAAATCCATATTATTACTTTTCCCATTCTTTTTTGGATCACTCATAGTAAATGCTCAAAATCTAGAAATAGAAGATGAAAAAAATAAAATCATTGAATCTCGAATCGAATTTTTATTGGATAACAACGAATCTGGTGATGCTGATTACACCACTCTATTTGAGCAATTAGAATTCTATTATAGAAAACCAATCAATCTAAATAAAACAACACTTTCTGAATTGCAAAACCTTGGTTTATTAAATGATATTCAAATCAATAACCTTTTAAAACACATCGAAAATTATGGCAAATTAATACAGTTGGAAGAGCTTCAATCCATTGATGGATTCGACTTAGCAAGCATTAGAATCATTCTTCCGTTTATAAAAGTAAATCGAAATGCAGATTCGCCCAATGTGAGCTTTAAAGACATTATAAAAGATGGCGACAATCAGTTATTTGTAAGGTATTCAAGGGTTTTGGAAGAACAAAAAGGATTTTCTGAAATATCTACTGATGAATTGGATAGCAATCCAAATGCACGTTATTTAGGTAGTCCTGATAAATTATATAGCCGTTATAAATTTACTTATAGCAATAATGTAAGTGTTGGGTTTACTGCTGAAAAAGATGCTGGTGAAGAATTTTTTACTGGCAGTCAGAAAAATGGTTTTGACTTTTACAGTGCTCATTTGTATTTGCAAAATTTTGGAGTGGTTAAAGAATTGGCTTTGGGCGATTTTCAAGCACAATTCGGTCAAGGTTTAACATTTTGGTCTGGATTGGCATTTGGCAAAAGTGCTGATTTACAAACTGTCAAACGAAGCGCAAGAGGCTTGAGACCATACACATCCGTGCAAGAAGACCGTTTTTTAAGAGGAGGAGGAATTACCTTGACGAAGAATAATTTTGAATTGACTGCCTTTTATTCTTCTACAAAAGTGGATGCCAACATAAGCGATACTGTGAACGATCAAGATTTATTGATTTTTTCCTCTTTGGGAGAGTCAGGGTTTCATAGAACTGCTTCTGAATTAGAAAAAAAGAATAGAATAGAGAAAAAATTTATTGGAGGGCACCTAGCTTATGTTAAGCGAAATATAAATATTGGAATTACAGCAGTTACCAATAAATTAGGAGGAGAATTTCAACCAACTAATAGAGTTTACAATGAATTTTCGCAATTGAAAAATGAAAATACAAATTTAGGCTTGGATTATAATTACCTATTTAAGAATTTCAATTTTTTTGGTGAAATTAGTCATAGTTTGGATGGTGGAATTGCCATGACTAATGGACTATTGGTATACCTAGATCCTAAGCTTTCTTTAGCCATTCAGCAAAGGAAATACGATAGAGATTTTATTGCTTTTGAAAGCAATGCCATTGGCGAAGGATCAGCCAACAATAATGAAAACGGTGTTTTTATTGGCATTAATGCTCGGCCATTCAAAAAGATATCTATTTCAGCTTATGTAGATCGTTTTGTTTTTCCATGGTTGCGTTTTCAAACCGATGGTCCATCCAATGGATATAGTTATTTAGCTCAAATATCTTACTCTCCTTCAAAAAAATGGAATATGTACGGCAGAATAAGAGAGAAAGAAAAAGGAGAAAATTATCGATTGGACAATGAAAAAATAAATCAAGTCATACAAGAAAGGAAGACGAATTATAGATACAATATCAGCTATAAAATTAATAAAAGCTTAGAAATTGATAACCGATTAGAAATAGTAAAATACAAACATGGAGAAGATAAAATCGAATATGGATATCTGATTTACCAAGACTTAGCATACAAAAGTTTAGGTAGTCCTTTTTCATTTTCTATGCGTTACGCTATTTTTGACACAGATTCTTACGACAGCAGAATTTACGCTTATGAAAACGATGTTTTATATGCTTTTTCTATTCCTGCTTACAGTGGTAGAGGAACCAGATTTTACCTTTCTACAAAATACCATGTAAACCGACACATAGATCTTTGGATACGATACGCTCAAACCTATTATACAGACAGAGATGTGATTGGCTCTAGTAAAGATTTAATTTCAGGAAATGTAAAAAGTGAAATAAAAGTTCAAATGAGATTAAAATTTTGATGGATATTACTTTTAGAAAAATAAAAGAAAAAGATGATGCAGCTTTGGCAATGATCATCAAAGAAACTTTGGTAGAATACAATTCTGCAACTGAAGGAACTGTTTTTACAGATGACGGAACCAATCACCTTTCAAAAACCTTTATTTCAGAAAGAAGTCATTATTTTATAGCTGAATATCAGGGAGAAATTTTGGGTGGAGCAGGTATAAATCTATTGACAGGAGAAGCCGATGCTATTTGCGAATTGCAACGAATGTTCTTAAAAAAGACAGCTCGAGGAAAAGGTATTGGTAAAAAACTAATGGAGCTCTGTTTGGCATTTGCCAAGGAAAAAAACTTCAACATTTGCTATTTAGAAACATTCCCTGCTTTAAAAGAAGCTATTGCTTTATATGAGAAAACGGGTTTTGAATATATTAATCATGCAATGGGAAGTACAGGTCATTTTGCATGTACAATAAGGATGGTTTATAGGTTGTAATTTTAGAAGCAGTATTTATTTAATACTACCAAATGTATATTTAGAAAAAATAAAGTTTAACCACCAAGCACACAAAGAAGTCGCAAAGAACACAAAGGATAAAAGAGACAGAAAATGCTTTATACTTAATTAATTATTCAACCTTGTTTAACAATAAAATTAAACGAGTTTTAAATGGTAATTTAGGAGTGTAATCCCTTAGTGAACTTTGTGAAAAACTTGGTTTAATTTGTAAAAGAAAAAGATTAACCGCGAAGTCGCAAAGTTCGCAAAGAATATACCCTCGGCGTACTTTGCGCCTTTGCGGTAAGAAAGTAATTATAAAGGATATTTTGCTGATTCTAAATCCAATCTTCCACTACTCCTCCCCTTTCTTTTTATAAATATAATTGATTGAAATAGGAGGCTTTTGGGGCTTTGGTTTTGGGTTATTCCAATAAGCTTCAGGATCATTTTCATCTCTTTCATCTTCGTCCACCCAAACATATTCTTTCTTTTGTAATCCTATTCTTTTGTAGATAAATGCCAACGCTAAACCTGCAAATAATCCCCAAAAATGACCTTCATAAGAAATGCCTTCTTTGATCGGAAAAATTCCCCAAATCATACTACCATAAACAAAAGCAACTAAAAAAGAGATTGCTATCAATCGATAATGTTTCCGAATAAAACCACTCATTAGTAAGAATCCAAACAAACTGTAAATAACTCCACTCGCACCAATATGAAAAGAAGGACGTGCTGAAATCCATGTCCACAAGCCACTCATAATTACTGACCAAAAAAGTACTTTGAAAGCAATGGGACGATAGAAATAGAAAAGACTACTGCCTAATATTAATAAAGGAACAGAATTATTGAACAAATGATTGAAATCGCCATGAATAAAAGGAGAAAATAAAATTCCTTTTAAACCAGATATTGTCCTTGGTTCCACACCAAAATTGGCAAAAGAAATTCCAAAAAAAACTTCTACGAACTTTACCAACCATATAATTGCCACAAAAATACTTGGGAACAATATGGCGTAAAAAAACTTTTTCTTATCTGATTTATCCAATAGCTGTCTTTTTCCGACGATTTAAGATTTTTACCCTCCATAAAAAAAATCAATTCATCTATTAATTATTTCGTAATATTGATTCTCTAAAACTAAAAAGATGAGGAAACATATATTAATACCGTTCAGCTCAATCATTTTGTTATTTAGTATTCCTGCTTTTGCTAAGGCCAATACTTACGATCAAATAAATGTTCCTAAAGAATCAAGCCAAAAAGCAAATGCAGTTAAATACGAATTTTCTCTTTTTCAAATTACTTATTTCTTGCTAAAAGAAAAAAAGGATACTACCATTAATCAAAACGCTATTATTCAGAGGAAAGAGCAACAAAATTAATTCATTCCTCTTTGTTTTTTAATAGCCTCATAAGCTTCTTGAACTCTCAAAAACTTTTGTTCTGCTTGCTTTTTCACATTCTCCCCTAAATGTGCCACTTTGTCAGGATGAAATTTGACCGCCATTTTACGGTATGCTTTTTTAACTTCATCATCTGTAGCAGATTTTTCTATTTCTAAAATCTTATAATCTCCTGATGTTTGCTTAATAAACATCGCTTTAATAGATTCAAAATCATAACTATTGACTCCAATAGCTGTAGAAATTTGGCTTAATACATTTACCTCAGAAGGGCTGTATGTGCCATCAGCGCCTGCAACACCAAATAAGAAATGTAGTAACTGCAAACGATCAGCTGACCGCATATTCATTTTAATCTGCATTCCTATTTGCTGCAAATTAATTTGCTGATCTAAAACCTTTCTTAGCAATGGCAACAATTCTTTTGTCTTTGCTTCACCAAAATGACGTACAAAAAAGTCTTTTACATAATTCAGTTCACTCTTTACCACTTTCCCATCAGCTTTCATCACTGCAGCTGCCATAACAATCAAACTTGCACTAAAATCACCACTTTGCGTTTCTCTCGATTGACTTCTACGGTATTTAAAACCATCACCCATATGCTCGGTATCTACTTCTGTAGAAGCTTTATCGATCATACTGCCCACTGCAAAACCCAAAATTGCACCTAATGGACCACCAAATGCCCATCCTAATCCTCCACCAATCCACTTACTGTAACCTGCCATATTTTATTTCCTATTTTCTAAGATTGTAAATTTAACCAAAGCCATATATTTAGACATAATATTTGCTCTACTATTTTCAAAAAAGCAGATTTCTTTTATCTTTGCAACCTATTTAATTAATATATAACATAACCATCTAATTGTCAGTTACTTTTATTGATACATCAATTCCATAAATTCTAAAATTTTGGATTTATAATTGATTTAAATTAGAAATTATGAATTGTTGAAATTTAAATTTTGATCATTTTACTTTTTTTGCGTCTTTTTTGTGAAAAAAGTAAATTTGAAAATGTTGATGATGAATGATTAATGAAGCTCTAATATTACATGAATCAATTTTGTAATAAATAAAGTAAAAAAAAAGAATTTATCAAAACAAAATTAGCTTTTTCAACGTATTAGATAGGATAGATTTTATAAATAGAAAATTTAAAGATTAAAAAAACTTAAATATAAAATTGTAGTACAATTTTTGCTACTTATTTTACGTCATTAGAACAATAACATTATTATAGAAGGATAAAAACATGAGACAACTTAAGATTAGTCAACAGATCACCAAGAGAGAAAGCAAATCGCTTGAGAAGTATCTGCAAGACGTTTCTAAAGAGGGAATGATCAACGCAGAGGAAGAAGTTGAGTTGGCAATAAAAATTCAGACAGGTGATGAAAGAGCTCTGAATAGATTGGTGAGAGCTAATTTACGTTTCGTTATTTCTGTTGCTAAGCAATATCAAAATACTGGATTGACCTTAGAAGATTTAATCAACGAAGGTAATTTAGGTTTGATAGAAGCTGCCAAAAGATATGACCATACAAAGGGATTTAAATTTATCTCTTATGCTGTATGGTGGATTAGACAAAGTATCTTAAAAGCTGCTGCAGATAATTCTAGAACGATTCGTTTACCGCACAACAGATTAGGAGAAATTCAAAAGATAAGTAAAGCATCTAATGAATTTGAGCAAAAGAATGAGCGTACTCCTACTGCTGATGAGTTAAGTGATTTGACTGAAATGGACGTAGCAAAAGTGGAAATGTCTCTTAAAATGTCTAAAAAGCAGGTTTCTATTGATGCTCCTATGAGCAACGATGATGATAACAATAGCTTAGTTAGCGTTTTGGAAAACAGTGATACTCCTGATCCAACTGAATCTTTGATGCAAGAATCTCTTTCTAAAGATTTAGAAAGAACCCTTTCTTATTTAAAAGGAATGGAAGCAGAAGTGATTCGATTATTCTACGGTCTTGGAGGCTCAAGCGAAATGACTTTAGAAGAAATAGGAAATACTTTCGGTTTAACCAGAGAAAGAATCAGACAGATTAAAGAAAGAGGTCTTAGACGTTTAAGAAGAGTTTCTTCTCAAACGAATTTACAGACCTATCTATAATCTGAACAATTAAAAAACTTCAAGTCCTTTTTGGAAAGCAAACCGCTTCTGAAAAGGACTTTTTTTATTCCTGGTCTTCGTCACTATACTTCATGTGAATCGGTAATCCGATTTGTATAGAGATACACTTTAGTTATCAATTTTACCAGCTACCTCCAGCTCCACCGCCACCAAAACTTCCACCACCGAAGCCGCCAAAACCGCCGCCTCCTCCACCAAAGCCACCACCAAAACCTCCGCCTCCAGAGTTGAAGTTGTTCCAATGACCACCATGACTTCTCGTAGCAGATCCCATCAACCATAAGGCAGTCCATAAGGAGACATTATGACCTAATGAGTAAGTTTTTGCACGTTTGATGGAATTATACGCAAAAATGAAAATTATAAAAAGTACAAATAGAAAAGGAAAAATGGGCATACTTTGTTTATTCTTTTTCTGATAGGCTTCGGCAGAGTATTCACCTCCAACTATTTGAATGACGGTATTTGTAGCCTTGTTGATTCCTCCGTAAATATTGCCATTTTTAAAAGATGGAATCATCTCTACTTCCACTATTCTTTTCGCAATGGCATCGGGCAATACACCTTCCAGACCATAACCTGTGGCTATATAAACTTGTCCTTTGCTATTGCCAATCTTAGGTTTAAATAGAATGACAATTCCATTATCAAATCGGCTATCACCTACTCCCCATTTTTCTCCTATTTCATAAGCAAATGAAGCAGGATCGTAATCGCACAAATCTTTGACGGTTACAATAGCTATTTGAGTAGAAGTAGTATCGTTAAATCCAACTAATTTTTGTTCTAAAGCATTAACTTCTTGAGCTGAAAATACACTAGCAAAGTCATTTACCAAACGTTCCTTAGATGGTTTTGCAGGAATACATTCTTGTGCAAAAAGGCCAAAATTTCCAATTAATAAAATGGTAAGTAATACCAATTGAGATTTTAAAAGCCAAGTATAATTTTTTGATCGTTTTTTAAGATAGTTCATTCTTTATTCCATTTTTCCAAATGAAACCTCATTTGGCAATTCATCCACATCATCTTTTTCATAAGGGAAGTGAGTTTTTAACTGTTTTCCACTCTCTTCAATACCAGAGGTTAATCCTTCAGTAAACTCTCCCTTTTTGAAATACTCTAGCATTCCATCGCGAATATCATCCCAAAAACCTTTTGGAACTTTGGCATTGATACCCATATCGCCTAAAATGGCAAATTGTTTATCGGCTGTAGCCAAATAAAACAGAACTCCATTGCGAAGTTCTGTTTTTTGCATGTCTAACAATTCAAATACATAGGCAGCTCTGTCTAAGACATCTTCCTTGCATCTTTTCTCAATGTGTACTCGAATTTCTCCTGAAGTATTTTTTTCAGCAGCAGCAATTGAATCTTCAATCGCCTTAATTTCTTTGTCGTTAAAGTTATCTTTTGCCATAATTAAAACTGCACCTCCGGTGCTTTATCTGCTCCTGCATCTGCTTCAAAGTATGGTTTTTTCTCAAAATCGAACCAACCAGAGTACATATTTCTTGGAAATTGCTTGATGTAGGTATTGTAATCTCCAGTTACTTCATTGAACTTTTTACGCTCTACAGCTATTCTATTTTCTGTTCCTTCTAATTGAGCTTGCAACTCTAAAAAGTTTTGATTGGCTTTCAATTCAGGGTATCGCTCTACTGATACTAGCAATCTACTCAATGCCCCAGACAGTTGTCCTTGTGCCTCTTGAAATTTTTGCATACCAGCTGCATCTAATTTAGAAGCATCAATATTTACACTAGTAGCTTTTGCTCTTGCTTCAATCACTTCTGTTAAAGTAGATTTTTCAAATTCAGCAGCACCTTTTACAGTAGCTACCAAGTTAGGTACTAGATCTGCTCTTCGCTGATATACATTTTGAACTTGTGCCCACGAAGCATCTACACCTTCACTTTTTTGCACCATACTATTGTAGCCACAAGATGACATACTCAAAGCAAAAAATGCTATTAATGTTAATTTAATTATTCTTTTCATTTTAGTTAGTTTATGATAATTCTATAAATTTATGTAAAAAAGCCTCAATAGCCCAAATTTATTGAACTATTAAGGCTTTTATTTTAGTTAATTTGAGCCATACTTCTTTTGATGAAATTGCTCAATTCTTCTCCTTTCAATAGGTTTTGAGAAAGCAAAGCTAAGTCAGCTGCTTGGTGCGCCATTTCTTTTTGTTTATCAGCTGTTTTTTCATTTAGTATTTTACTGATTAATGGATGATTAGAATTGACAACCAAATTGTACATTTCTGGCATATTTCCCATTCCCATCATTCCGCCGCCACCACCTACAGCACTCATATCTTTCATTCTTCTCATAAACTCAGCTTGAGTAATCGTAAATGGTTGTTCTGTTTCGCTCATACTTTCAAATACAACCGTATACTTTTCTTTTGGAAGTGTGTCTTCAATAATTGGCTTCAATTTTTTCTCATCGTCTTCAGTCAATTTAGAAGGAATTTCTTCGTCCTTTTTGATTAATTTATCAACCGTGTCAGCATCCACTCTAGCAAAAGTAACGTCTTTATTCTCTTGCTCAAATTTACCTACTAAATGCGCAGACAATGGTGAATCCATTACTATAACATCATAACCTTTGTCTTTAGCTGCTGATATATAAGTATATTGCTCTTGCGGATTGGAGGTGTATAACACAACTGTTTTACCATCTTTATCTGTCTGAATTGGTTTGACTTGCTCCAAATACTCTTCCATAGTTTTGGCAACACCATCCGTATTTTTCAATAGAGCAAAGTTCTTTGCTTTATCATAAAATTTCTCCTCTGAAAGCATTCCATATTCTATGAAAATTTTAATGTCATCCCATTTCTTTTCAAAATCTGCACGATCATCTTTAAATAAGTCTTCTAATTTATCAGCAACCTTCTTATTGATGTATTTGCTAATTTTTTTCACATTCGCATCACTTTGGAGGTAAGATCGAGATACATTCAATGGAATATCAGGAGAATCAATTACACCATGCAACATTGTTAAAAAGTCAGGAACAATTCCTTCTACAGACTCAGTAACAAAAACTTGATTGCTATATAATTGAATTTTATTCTTTTGCATTTCCATATTTCCTTTCAGTTTTGGGAAAAACAAAATACCTGTTAAGTTAAATGGATAATCTACATTTAAATGAATATGAAATAAAGGCTCATCAAAAGTCATAGGATACAACTCTCTATAAAAACTTTTATAATCTTCATCTTTAAATTCTGATGGAGATTTTGTCCAGGCTGGAGTAGTATTGTTTATTATATTATCTTCAACCATCTTTTTCTCCTTTGCACCATCGCCTTCACCTTCTTTTTCGGTGCGTTCATTGGTTCCAAATTTAATTTCGATTGGCATGAACTTACAATACTTATCCAATAGTTTTTGGATTTCAGATTTTTCTAAATACGTTTTAGAATCATCTGCGATATGCAACACGATATCTGTACCTCTTTCTTTTTTATCGCTTTCTTCGATCGTATAGTTAGGACTACCATCACATTCCCAACGCACGGCTTTAGAACCTTCAACATGTGAAAGTGAGAAAATTTCTACTTTGGAAGCTACCATAAATGCAGAGTAAAATCCCAATCCAAAATGACCGATTACACTCGCCTTATCTTTATATTTTTGTACAAACTCTTCAGCACCTGAAAATGCAATTTGATTGATATATTTATCCACTTCTTCAGCGGTCATCCCAATTCCATTGTCTGAGAAAGTCAATGTTTTTGCTTTTTTGTCCAACTTCACTTCCACTCTCAAATCGTCTACTTTAGTTTTAGTTTCGCCTAAAGTTGCCAAAGTTTTTAGCTTTTGAGTAGCATCTACTGCATTGGATATTAATTCTCTTAAAAAAATCTCTTGATCTGAATACAAGAATTGTTTTATAATTGGAAAAATATTCTCCGTTTGAACATTTATCTTTCCTTCTGCCATTTTTTATATTTTTTGATTAATATTTTAATATTTAACTCGCTTTTTAAAGCATATAGCCTATTTCAAAGTTGATACCAAAGCAAGAAAACTGACATATTGTCAAGATATGGTTAATTTTTAATTAGATTTGGGAATATCAAGACAAAAATCAAGTATTTTATGAGTACTTTAAAAACCAGAGCCATGCAGATGTATTGCATTTATCAGCCTACAATGCTTTTATAAAAGTATTATAGTTTATATATTTTAAACACTAAAACATGAAATTCAAAGGACTAAAAGCAATTTTTTTAAACTGCACATTAAAGAAAACTCCTGAAATCAGCCATACAGAAGGTTTAATTGCTATATCCAAAATGATAATGGAGAAAAACGGTGTAGAAGTAGAAGTTATCCGCCCAATTGATATGGATATTGCTACAGGTATTTATCCAGATATGACAGAGCATGGATGGGAAAAAGATGAATGGCCACAATTATTTGAAAAAGTTTTGGAGGCTGATATTTTAGTTTTAACTACACCTATTTGGTTAGGAGATAAATCTTCTGTTTGTGCTCAAATTATTGAACGATTATATGCTCAATCGGGGCAAACCAACAAAGAGGGACAATACATTTATTATGGTAAAGCCGCTGGTTGTTTAATAACCGGAAACGAAGATGGTGCCAAGCATTGTGCTATGAATATGATTTATTCTCTTTCACACTTAGGTTATTGCATTCCTCCTCAAGCCGATGCAGCTTGGTTGGGAGAAGTAGGTCCGGGAAAATCTTATAAAGATGATGGATCAGGTGGCCCTGAAAATGATTTCACCAATAGAAACACCACTTTTATGACGTATAATTTGATGCATATGGCTAAGATGCTAAAAGATAATGGAGGTTTTCCAATGGGAGGAAATCAAAGAACAGAATGGGATAAGGGAAATCATTTTGATTTTGAGATACCAGATAAATTGGAAGAATAATTCATCTATTTTAATTTTATTTCATCAAATGATGTTCTTGGGATTATTTTTAGACATCAATCGTCTAACGCAATCGTTATATTCTTTTAAAATGCTCATTGTCAATTAATAAAAATTATTCCAATTTGATTTAAGGAATACAATTTTGAATTAATATTGGAGAAAATATCACTTCCATTTAATCTAAAAATACGAAAGATGATTCATCCGCATACTGCCATCAAATACATCAACGATTCAGTGGGTTATGGTGTTTTTGCAACTCAAAATATTCCGGAAGGAAGTATCGTATATGTCAAAGACAGTTTAGAAATAGAAATTAGCCCTGAAGATTACAAAAAACACCAAAAAGAAGTGCAAGATGTGATTGAAAAATACAGCTACATGGATCAAAGAGGATTCAGAATAGTGAGTTGGGATTTTGCTAAATATGTCAACCATTGCTGCAATTTTAATACAATTAGTACTGGCTATGGATTTGAAATAGCCATCAGAGACATTAATGCAGGAGAGCAAATCACAGATGAATACGGTATATTTAATTTGGAATATGAAATTTTATTAGAGTGTGCTCATGCTGATTGCAGAGGAAAAGTAAAACCAGCAGACTTTGATGAAAATTATGAGAAGTGGGATAAAATCATCAAAAAATCGCTATTTAAGATTGAATCAGTTAACCAACCTTTGATGACTTTTGTAGAAGAAGATATGAAAAAAGAGATTCAAGATTTTTTAGAAGATCAGTCCAACTATCAATCAGTGTATCGACTGAGGTATAAAAATTTATAATACATTTTCTTTTGTAGGAAATTAAAAAAATATGCACTTTTGAATATGCTCAAAAGTTTACCTTATATATTTACCTATTTTGATTTATATAAAAAGCATCGACAGCAGTCTGCTTTTATAGAAAGGTATTTTCAAGAAAAATCACCCTTATTTGAGCAAGGAATTTCAAAAAAGTTTCGTTTTAAATTAAAGTATTATGCGCTTTGGGGCGTTGTAGGAATTAATGATTGCTTTGCTACTATTAGAAAAAATCCACTTAATTCCACCGAAAAAAGAATGACCACTGAAATGTCTTTATTCTATGCATTACAAGATGAATGGATGGATAATGGAGAATTGAATATTAAAACTTTTGATGATGTTTTCGACGAAAATTTAAGTAGAAATCCATTGTTTAAATATACGCAACAATTGATTCAAACTTTTAAATCAAACAATACAATAGAACCACTTTTTTATGCGGCTATTCAAGCACAAGTTAATAGTATTCAACAAACTCAATTGAGTACTATTGATGATATAAGACAGATTACTTATAAAAAAGGCAGTCTAACTATGCTATTGTATAGATATTTGCTAGAAAATACTATTAATGATGTAGAAGCTGATTGCATCAAACAAATTGGTTACACTTTACAGTTGGCAGATGATATTATAGATGCATATGACGATTCTATAGAAAAAATTAATACTACTTCCAACGTTATTACACTGAATGAAGTAGACGAATATTTTAAAGAACAAATAAAAAAAAGTAAGACCCTTTATTTTCAGTATTACGGCAATTCTAAAACCACTCAAAAAGCCTTTCGAGTGTTTCAAATCATGTTTGCAATTAGCTCAATGGCTTTGGATCAATTTCAAAAAAATGGGGTGACTACTTTTAAAGATTTGGATTTTGAAAAGTATCAACGAAAAGATTTTATTATGGACATGGAAAATTATCGTTTTGTTCTAAAATCCCTTCGGTATTGCGTTAATCAATAAATTCTTAGATTTTCTACATCTTATTTTATATGTGGGATATTTTCCACAAATTACCATTTCAACCCAAAAATAGAACCTTCTTATCATTTACTAAAAAACTGAATATCAACAACAATCTATTTTACAATTATTATGGCATAAAATTTCTATTAGTTCTATCAGATTACAAAAAATAAAACAGAAAATGGAACTAAACACAGGCATAGCAAAAGGAAAAAGAGAAGAAATCTGCAAAGGTTTGAGTAGCGTTTTAGCCGATAGTTATTATTTGATGTTGAAAACGCATAACTATCATTGGAATGTAAAAGGATTAAATTTTAGACAGATTCATTTATTAACAGAAGAACAATACACAGAACACAGAGTTATTTTCAGCTGTTGATATTATAGCTGAAAGAATTAGAGCTTTAGGATTTAACGCTCCTGGTTCGATTAAGGAATTTGATCAATTGAGTTCTTTAAAACAAGGCGACAGTAATAAGTCAGATATAGAAATGTTGGAAGATTTATTGGAAAGTCACGAAACTGTTATTAGATCGGCTAGAAACGCAGTTAAACCTGCCGCAGATGCTTCAGATGAGGCTACAGTAGATTTATTAACTCAACGTTTAGACTTACATGAAAAAACGGCATGGATGCTGAGAAGTATGTTGTCAAAATAAAATATTATGGAAAATAATCATTATAGTACGCTTTCAACAGCATATAAAGCTTTACAAGAAAGAGGTTTTAGTAAGGATTTTGAAGCGTCCGATGGAAACACATTAAAAGTGAGTAAAACAGATAATTCTTTTAAACCTAACGAAGTTGAAATTTGTGAATTTCATCGTTTTGAGGGAGAATCAAATCCTTCAGACACTTCAATTATTTATGCAATGGAAGCAAAAGATGGCTCGAAAGGTATTTTAATAGATGCTTATGGTGCTGATGCTTCTATGAAGGTAGCTGAATTTTTGAAGCAAGTAAAAATTAAGGATTAAAACTAGAAAGGATGAATAAGAACGAAGATAGAGTTATTACCATATTTTATGGCGGAAATGACAATAAGGATACACAAACTTTGGCTTTTGCAAAATCAGAAGGTTTAGCAGTAAGAGAAGTAGATGTCACAAAGGACAAGTTAACAGGTACTCAACTTCTGCAATTAGCTGATAAATTAAATGTAGAATTAGAAAACTTATTGGATAAAACTTCTGAAGACTTCAATTCATCTTTAATTAATGGTGTTTATGATAAAGAAGGTTGGATGAATTTAATTCTTAGATATCCTCAACATATTAAAACACCAATAGTGCAGAAAGGGAAATTAGCATTCTTTGTCAATACGCCTTCAGACACTTTAAAAGTAAATCAAATCAATAAATAATTATATATAAATTTTAAAAAGAAAAAATCATGAACGATTCAGGAAAAATATTATTAGCAGCATTAGCAGGAGCAGCAGCAGGAGCATTAGCAGGAATATTGTTAGCACCACAAAGTGGAGCAGAAACAAGAGAAGAAATTGGTAAAAGAGCAGGTGAATTTGGAGATAGCATGAAAGATTATGCTGAAAAAGGCAAAGAAAAATTCAATGAATACAAAGATTCAGCGAAAGAAAAATATAGCGATTTTAAAGATAGTGCAAAAGATAAAGCAAGTGATTTAAAAAATGCTGCAAGAGAAAAAGTAAATGCGTAAGCACTTATATTAGCAAATATATAAAAGTATATCTCCATTTTTTTGGAGATATACTTTTAATTAACACATTACTAAATGGATTCAAAGATACAAGAGATACTAGAAGATGGTCAATCTTATGTTAGTCATCAGATTGAATTAGCTAAGCTAAAAGTAGCTGAAAAAGTTGCCTTTAAATTAGCAGATTTAATGACTGGTACTATTTTAATATACGCAGGAATGTTATTTTTACTATTTGTAAGTATAGCAAGTGGCTTCTTTTTGGGAGATTTAGTAAATAATTACGGCCTAGGATTTTTAATTGTAGCAGGTATTTATTTAGTATTGTTTATTATATTGTTTGCAATAAAAAACACCTCTCTCAAAAAAGGTTTAACCAATTATTCCATCAAAAAAATGTTTGAAAATGATGAATCATAAAACTACATACATAGGTGCGATAACCGATTTAGATTCTTTAAGAAAAGCTCAACTTTTCCATGAAATAAAGATTGTAGAGAAAGAAGCTTTAATTAAGGCTAATTATTCCATTTTGAAAAGTAAATATTCTAAAGGAAATTGGTTTAAATCTATATTTAGAACTAAGAGTGCCAATAGTTTAATTGGAATTAGCTCGTTTGGATTAATTAAAAAAGGAGCAACTTCTTTAATAGATATGTTATTAAAGAAAAATCATTCTTTCGTGGGTTTATTATCTAAAAATTTAATTCATATTTTATCATCAAAATATCAATTTCAAATTCAATCCTATTTAAACCGTTTTTTGCGTATTTTTAACTGATTATATTAAGCTAACATTCTATGAGTACAAAAACTAGTGGTTTGGACAAAACCTATAAAATTCTAATTATCCTTTCCATTGTTTTACTAGGATTAATTTACGGTAGATCTATTTTGATTCCTATCGTTTTTGCTTTTTTCTTTTCTCTCGCTCTCTACCCTATAGTTCAATTCTTTACGAAATACCTAAAGAGTAGAGTTTTTTCAATTATCTTATCTTTATTGATTGTAATTTCGGTTATTGGTGGAGGAATATACTTACTATCGGCTCAAATAAACAGTCTAATTCAAGAATTGCCTTCTTTGCAAGAAAAGTTTTTATCAGTCATCAATTCCGTTGGTGATAAAATAGAAAATAACTTTCATTATACTTCTAAAGAACAAATTGCCTATTTAAAACAAGGAGCAACAAATATTTTAAAACAAAGTGGGTCTTTTATAGGAGGAGCTGTAACCACTACATCTTCTGTATTTTCTTTTCTATCTTTAGTTCCTATTTATGTATTTTTCATCTTGTTATATCAAGATAACTTTAAACTATTCTTTATAAAATTGAGAAATAATAAAGAAAATGTAAATTACTTAAATACTGTTTCTAAAATCAAAGATGTGGTACAAGGTTATATTAGTGGAATGGGAATAGTTATTTTAATTATAGCTGTTCTTAACTGCATTGGTTTATTTGCTTTAGGGATTAAATACGCACTATTTTTTGGTATATTCTCGGCTTTATTAACTATCATTCCATATATCGGAATAGCTATTGGCGCAAGTCTTCCTATAATTTTTGCACTGATTACAAAAGATTCCATATGGTACCCTATTGGGGTGATGATGATTTATGCCGTTATACAATTTTTAGAAGGAAATTTAATTACGCCAAATATTGTAGGAAACAAAGTAAATATCAATCCACTAGCGGCGGTATTTGCTTTAATTTTAGGTGGCAGCATTTGGGGAATCATTGGAATGATATTAGCAATTCCAATTACAGGAATTATTCAAATTCTATTATATCAATCCGATCATACACAAGCTTACGCTGTTTTGCTAAGAGCCGAAAATGAAGAATCACCAGATCAAAAAGAGGTCGAAGACGAGGATTAATTAGAATTTTAAGGAAGTTCTAGTTAATTAATGACCATTTTTCAATCATATTTTTGATGGTCCCATTTGAAACAGTTCTATCATTTTTAGATTGATTAATTCCTTCTTCCACTTTTTCAACAAGCATAAGCTGTTCAATTAATTCATGCTGCTATATAATTAATCCGATTTAACGAAACTCTTCTCAAGTTCTTTTTTAATTCTATTCCAAGTTTCCAATGTAATTACTTTATCAATTGTTTGATTTATGCCGTTACTATATTCTATAATGTACTCTGCTCTTTCTTTTGAATCAGGATGTGTACTAATCCAAGATAAGAACTTTATATCTTCATTTTCCTTATCCGAAAGCTTGTACAAAAAGTTTGCGAATGATTCAGGATTTATATCTGCCTTTATAAGATAATCAACTGCTTTAATGTCAGCTTCTTTTTCTAAACTTCTGTCAAAGGCTGAAGATGATAGCAATTTAGCAGTCTGCCCAATTTTTTCAGTACCTCCATTACCTGTTGTTATTGATAACAAAACAGAAAGTCCAACTTCTTTTATTAGCTTTTTCGTTACATGATTAAGTTGTATGTGAGCAATTTCATGACAAATAACACCACTTAACTCTTCAGGACTTTCTGAATTTAATATCAATCCACTATAAATAATTAAATATCCATTCGGCAATGCAAATGCATTAATATCATCTTTTTCAAGAATACGGACTTTTATATATTCTCGATCAATATTATTTGCAGAACAAATTTTAGTAACGATACTATCAATTGAATTGATTACAAAAGGATTCTGATTTTCTTCATCAGTTTTTCGAAAATGTTCCCAATAAAGGTTGCCTAACTTTTCTTCTGTCTTGTTAGTTATCTTTCTTACTTTAAAGATATTAATCCAATCAAATTGAATTAATGTAAACCACATTAATAGAAATACAACGGTTATAGTTATTACTTGGATTATTAACTTTTTCATTATTTCGACTTGCAAATTAAATTCGTTAAGTTTCCATATAACCACCATTCTACATGTATCCCCTTTCTTGTTTTGATTGCAGTATAAATAGTAGCAATAAATTCTGTCAAATTAAAAATTAACACAACTATTATGTAGGCTAAATAATTATTAGTTATTACTTCCTCGGTAAATAAAATAGAAACAGTCCACCAAAAAGCAAAACTATTAATGATTAGCATTGATAGCTGAGATAATAAAGCCTGAGTACAGTGCCAACGAACAAAATAAGTTGACTTACGATTTCCAAGATAAAAAATTAGAGTTGCAACAAGATTAATAATTGGTAGCGGCAATCCAACAATTATTGCAATTAATGACATTAAATAACTACTTGACGCTGCTTCCGCTTCATGCTCACCTGGTTCATAATCAAAATCTTCAACTTTTATCATAGTCCTTTTATAATGTTCCAAATCCAATTAGAAACAATTAGCATGACCAATGGTACTGCAAATTGAGCTTTTTTTAATTTCATCTCTATATTTTGATAAAAATTAAATAAAGATCTCTTTTTTAGAATTAAATCAATTGAAATCCAATAAGGTGTTATGAGCATTATCAAGGCAATAAAATAACCTAATGGATTAAACATTAGCGCATCATAGAAATTTCCTTTTATTATGGAAATAACCGACCGACTTGAACCGCAGGAAGGGCAGGGTACATTTGTAGTGTGCTTAATTATGCAAACTCCTATTGATTCATTTTCAGAAACACCATTTTTTAAACAATAAAAAAGCCATATATATCCTACAACGCAAGCTATTATTAAATATAGGTATAACTTGTTCCGTTTGAGTGGCATTATTACAAGAATTGTTGGATTTTTTGCATGTTCTTTTCTCTTGTGGCTTGCTGAATTAAAAACCAATCAATAATTGCCCAAATTCCTAATCCACCGCATGTCAAAAGTTTACCAACACCAAGACCTGTATCTCCAATCATAAAACGATCAATCCCTAACGATCCAGCTAAAATTGAAACAATTAAAGTTGTCGTAGGGTCTTTCAATTGTAAAGTTGAAATAATTGGCCATTTAGAATCATCCATTGCAATCAATCTATCTCTAACAATACTTACTTGATGACTTTCGAAAAATTTTGCATTTGACATGATAAACATATCCACTCTTTGTGCTTCCATTAATTTTATTTTTAAAATAAGTCTACTACTCGTTTGGCTTTTCGTTTACGCCCTTTTTTTGTAATGGTTTAAGTCTCCATTTTTAAATTAGAGAACCTTTCAAAAATTTCTTTTATTGCTTCAAAAATAAATAAATCCTTCTAATCTCCAAATTAAATTATTCTTTTCAAAAACTATCATCAGATAAATATTGAAAAAATTTCGCTTTAAACCTTTTTAGTCAGACCATAAATAAAATGATGTTTCGATAATAATTGTATATTTATTGCTTTCAAACCAATCAACAAACCAATTACAAATATTTAATCATCTAATTATGAGTATTATATTAATTTTATTAGGCCTATTAATAGTGATTGCCATTTTAATGGTTTTCATATTTAATCAATTTGCTAAAAACAGAAATGTAGTGCAAGATGCCTGGAGCAATATAGATGTTGCGTTGAAACGCCGTTATGATTTAATTCCAAATTTAGTGGAAACGGTTAAAGGCTACGCAGCCCACGAAAAAACCACTTTAGAAAACGTTATTAAAGCTCGTAATGTGGCAATGGCTGTTCCTTCTGATGATATTAATGGGCAAATTAAAGCTGAAAATAGCCTGCAACAAACGTTGAGAAGCATTTTTGCATTGAGTGAGGCTTATCCTGATCTTAAAGCCAATACCAATTTTTTGGATCTTCAGCAAAAGTTGAACGAAATAGAAGAAAATCTAGAAAAAAGCCGCCGTTATTACAATGGCACTGTTCGTGTCAACAATACTTATGGTGAGTCATTTCCCGCTGTTATTTTTGCAGGAATGCTAAAATACAAGCATTTCGACTTTTTTGAAGCTGATGCAATTAGCCGTGAAAATGTGAAAGTAGATTTTTCTTAAATTTTAATACTGCTTTTCTTTAAATTAAATTGAAAGTATGAAAAAAATAAATTTAACTCTTGGCTTCTTTCTTTTATTTTCTACCTTAAACGCTCAAGACTTCAGTGTTAAAAACTATAAGGTTGACATTACCATTAGTGAAGAAGGATATTTTGATGTGGTAGAAAATTATGATTTAGTTTTTGAAGCTTATAAACATGGTATTTATAGAGAAATTCAGACAGATTACGATTTGATTACTTCTGATGGAGAAAAGGAAAATAGAATAATTGAGGTAAGCCATATTGAGGTGCCCAATTACCAATATGATGTTCCCAATAAATTCAATCAAAAACTAGAAGGAAAAGTCAACATAAAAATTGGAGATCCAAACATTACGTTAATAGGCCCTCAGCATTATGAAATAAAATACCGCGTAAAAAATGCCTTTATTTATGAAAAGGAATACACTAGCTTTTATTGGAACATAAAACCAAAGGATTGGTATGCTAGTTTTTATAACATTCATTTTACAATACACACTCCTCAGAACATTTTATTGAACAATGAAAACAGTTTTGTCTATGCCGGACAATATGGAGATACTTCTGTAAGTGCTGATTTTGATTTAAACTATAAATTAGGCGTTTTTGAAGGTAAAAGTTTAGAGAGTTTTAATTCGAATTATGGCGAGAGTGTGACACTTTTAGTAAACCTTCCACCCGACTCTATAAAAGTAATAAAACCACTTTGGCCTTTTTGGACAAAATATGGTTGGACATTGATTATTGGACTTTCCATTTTTCTTTTCTATCGAGTTTGGCTAAAATTTGGAAAAGATGATAGAGTAATTTCCACTACTAGTTATTATCCTCCAAAAGGAATAGATCCTGCAATGGCAGGCTTTTTAATTAATGATAAAAGCGATACTTCCGATTTGATTTCGCTTATTCCTTATTGGGGATCAATGGGATTTTTAAAAGTAGAGGAAATTGATAAAAAAGGATGGTTTGCATCAGATGACACCAAACTGATAAAATTAAAAAATCTACCCAATGAATTTCCAAAATATCAACAAGAATTATTCGATGGTTTGTTTGAAAGCCGCTCAAATTCTGAGGTTTTAGTGAGCAGTCTCAAGAATAAATTTTACACGACAATGAACAGCTCTAAAACCTTATTGAAAGATGATGCTCAAGCCTTTTACATCAAAAAATCACGACGAGTGATGCAATTATCTTGTGGAGTGATGGTGGTGTTGATGTTGGTGTTACTTCCTGTTACTTTCTACTTTTGGGGTGTATTTGCTGCTATTGCCACTCTTGTAGCATTTGTACTTTTATTGATATTGAATGGGTATATGATAAAAATGAATGCAGCAGGAACTGATGCACTTTCAGAGCTTAAAGGGTTTAAGCAATTTATAAAAGTAGCTGAACTAAACCAGCTAAAAATGTTGCTGGAAGAAAATCCTACTTATTTTGAAAAAACGATGAGTTATGCCCTAGCCTTTGGGTTGTTTGATAAATGGGCCAAAAAGTTTGATGTATTAAGTTTGGAACCACCATCTTGGTACACTTCCTCCACAGGTACAGCATTTAATATGTCATCTTTCTCCAACTCGTTTAATAGTTCTATGAACGCTGCAAAATCAACAATGGTAAGTGCACCTTCTAGCAGTGGCTCCAGCGGTGGTGGCGGATCATCAGGTGGTGGTTTTGGCGGCGGCGGCGGTGGAAGCTGGTGATGGTTTGAAAAGTTACTTTAAGCTATTCAAAATAAAATCAAACCTTTCTTTACCGAGATTAGCAGAACGTAATATTGCTGTTTTATCCTCATATAATTCATCTTCAGTAAAATTGATTATTTTTCTAGCATCATCACAGAATTTTATATAGGATATATCATTATAGCTCTGTGAATTATATTTATTAGAAATTTCTAAAACTTTTTTAAAACATTTTCCCATTGTATAATCTAAATAGTCTTCTAAAGTGTTATAAAATAAATCATAATACTTTGAAAATTTAGTCATTAATAAAATATTCTCTGTTATTTTTCGATAGCTATTTCTATCACTACTTTTAAGTACCACACCTATTTCATAGTTGTTTATTTGAGAATATTCATAAAAATTCATAGAGGTAATGGCACAAACTTTATCATTCATATAAATTTTTGCATGTAGATTTTCCACGCCTATCAGATACACATTTTTAATGGATGATAGCCATTCCTCTTCGCTTGGCATCAATTCATTTTTTCTATAAATAAAAAAACAAATTTCTAAATTGCTAAATGCATCCATTAATTTGGCTTTTAATCTTTGAGTAATCTTGAGATAAGGAGAAACAAAAATCAAAAAATTGCGAGAATCATCTATCATACTTTCTAATGTACGAGAGATTCCCATGGTATCTAGTATTTCATTTTTATCCATAAAAATTCATTTTAGTAAAAAGAAGAATACGAGAAATGAATCCTTTTAGTTTCAAGAATTGAATGTGTTTTATGAGTTTTTTATTTGGAATTTGTGGTATTTCTATTAATTATTCTCGTAAACTTGTTAGCAAAGACAAATACTTCAACTTTTAATTTTGAAGTTAGTATCAATAAATTGAGCGACATGGCAATGTGTATTTTTGGGCTGATCCATTATTTCATGCGACCTAAATTCGGGTTATCTATCATTCGTTTCATCGTATCAAAAAAGGCTTGATAAAAAGAATCATCTTTTGCATAAAGCTTATACAAATCCAATTCTTTTTTTCGCTGCTGACTCATTACATCATCTAATATTTTCTTAAATGCCAAGTTTCGGTTCTGCACGTCTTTATTGTCGGCAACTTTTGATTCATAATCAGGGTGCGCTTGAATATGTTTACTTAGAGTAACAAATTTTACTCTTTGGTCTTCAGGTGTGGCATCCCAGCCATGAAACCATTTTTCATTGAAAGTTCTAATAATTTCATCCAATGGATCTACTTCTTCTTCACCTCCATGCGTTCCTCTTGGATTTGGATTTTGAGGATCTACTTCAGTTAACGAATCATCTAAACTAATTGAATGATTTAATTTAGTGCGCTCCAAACCATAAGTTGACAGGTCAACTGATTCTAATAGTTCATCAATCAATTCGTCTTCTTTGGTTTTCACAATCAATTTTGGAATAAGGAATTTTAATAACCAAAATAACTTTTCCCATTCTAGTACTTCATAAGGCATAATGGAAGCCATTTGACCATAAATTTTTACAAATTGTTTGGCTTTTATTTTGAAATCTGCCTTTTCTTCATCTTTCAATTCTAGTTCATGATTGAAACGATTTGCAGCTACATCAATTATAGGACTCAATTGTTGTGCATCTACTCCTTCGAAATATTTCTCTACAAAGTTTTCTACTTCCGACCATTCATAAACTGCTGCATCATCTAATGTACCTTTTAACTCGTGTAATACATTAATATCAGTTGCTTTGCTCAGTGAAGTGGCAGTATAAAAAGGGTCAAATGAAGTTTGGATATCTTCCACTTGATTAAAGAAGTCAAGAATAAACAAATCTTCAGTTTTCTTCCCTAATTTGTTGGCAGAACGATTTAATCTGCTTAATGCCTGCACCGCCAATACGCCTTGTAGTTTCTTATCTACATACATGGTGCAAAGTTTGGGTTGATCAAAACCAGTCAAGTATTTATTAGCCACTACCAATATGCGATAGTCATCCGAAGCAAAATTATCACGGGTATCTTTTTCTGCGAAACCATTTAAATCTCCTTCGGAGTATTCAATGCCATCTACCATTTTTTTACCAGAAAATGCAACAGCTATTTTAAATGGGTATCCTTTATCCTTTAAAATATTTTTAATAGCTAAATAATATCGAATGGCAGATTCAATGTTCTGAGTAATAACCATTCCTTTGGCTTTCCCTTTAAGCTTTTTGGTATTGTACACTTTGCTTATAAAGTGCTCCATCATAATTTCAGCTTTGGTAGCTATGGTTCCCTTATCACGCTCTACATATGCACGTAATTTTTTCTGAGCTTTTTTGGTATCAAAAAGAGGATTATCTTCAATTGACTTTTCTATTTCATAGTAACTTTTATAGGTAGTATAATTTGCCAAAACATCCAAAATAAAACCTTCTTCAATGGCTTGTTTCATAGAATACAAATGAAATGGCTTAAAAGTACCATCGTCCTGCTTGTTTCCGAAACGTTCTAAGGTGGTATTTTTAGGAGTTGCAGTAAAAGCTAAATAAGATGCATTGCCCTTCATTTTTCGAGCTTGCATCGCCTTTAGAATTTTATCTTGTGTATCTTCTTCCTCTTCTTCAGATTGTTGACTCATGCCCATCGCCTGATTCATCTTACCAGCCGCTGTTCCACTTTGAGAACTATGCGCTTCATCTATAATCACTGCAAATCGTTTGTCGCTTAAATCTGCTATGCCATCTACAATAAATGGGAACTTCTGAATAGTGGTAATAATAATCTTTTTTCCTTGCTCTAAACTGTCTTTTAACTCTTTAGATGAAAAAGCCGGAGAAACAATATTTTTGACTTCTGAAAATTCCTTAATGTTTTCTCGGAGCTGTTTATCTAATAATCTTCTATCAGTTACTACAATAACTGAATCAAACAATGGATTTTGAATGCCTTTTGAACCTGGAAGCCCTTCGTGTTCGGGATAAGTTTCTATCAACTGATATGCGGCCCAGCTTATTGAATTGGATTTACCTGAACCAGCCGAATGTTGTATCAAATAAGTATGACCAACACCTTTTTGTGCGGCATGGTTTAATATTTTGCGAACCACATCCATTTGATGATAACGTGGAAAAAATAAGGTGCGCTTGTTTAATGCATCTGTGGATTTTCCATCGAAACGGACAAAATGCTGAATGATGTTAGTTAAACTTTCCTTAGAAAATACTTCTTCCCACAAATAAGCAGTCTTATGCCCAAAAGGATTTGGTGGATTTCCTTTTCCATTGTTGTGCCCTTTATTAAATGGAAGAAAAAACGAACTACTTCCTTCCAATTTAGTGCACATGTACACTTCATCGGTATCTACTGCAAAATGCACAATGGCTCTACCAAAATTTAGTAGAGGCTGACGAATGTCTCTATCATATTTGTATTGTTTAATGCCATGAACTTTGGCATTTTGACCAGTCCATTGATTTTTAAGTTCTAACGTTGCTATAGCTAAACCATTCACAAAAATCACCATGTCAATTTCTTCACGAGGGTTTTCTATGTTGTAATGAATTTGACGGCTAACACTAAACTCATTTTTAGCGAAGTTTTCTTTTATCGCTTTACTGCTGCTTGCCATCGGCAATTGATACAGCAAAGTAAAGTGGGCATCTTCTACTTCTAAACCTTTTCGCAGCAAACGCAAAATACCATATTTTTTAACCATACGGTCATAGCGTTCTAGTATTTTAAGTTTCCAGTCGGCTGATCGTTGCAATTTTTCGACTTCTTCTTTCTGAGTTTCTTCTAAAAAGTGCCAAAATCTTGTTTCGTCTATGGCGTATTTGGCATTAAAATCATTGGTATCGCCAATGTAATATTTATTGGCAGCGATATATTCCTCTTGGGCTTCTTCAAAGGTAATTCCGCTTGCTTTAATGTCTTCTAAGCAAATTCCTGTCAAAGTTTTTTCTATGGCTGATTCTAGCGCCTGTTCGTTAGTTTTACTTGTTGTCATTGCTCAATTTAGATTTTTCTAGGCTTCCTGATTCCGTTAATCGGTAGCGTTGTTTTTTACTTTGTGGCTTGTCTGGAATTGTCATCTCGATCCAACCATTATCCATGGCGGGTTCAAGGTAGTTTTCTCTAAATGTAGGTTTATGCTTTAATTCCAAAATTTCCATCAACTCATTTCTGCTTTTTTCGCCTTCCATTATCCACAATAATCGCTTTGGTAATTCTGCAATAAATATATAGTTTTTATCATGGTCGGTATCATGGTCGGTATCATGGTCGGTATCCTGTGCGCTCTTAGCAGATGGCCGCCATAGTGTTACAGAAAATGTTTTATTATCCTCAAAATAAGGTTCTTTTAATCCTCTCTCAGCAGTAAGCGTGTACATATCAAGAATTCCTGTTCCAAAACGTTCTATAGCTCCTGTCAAAAACATGCAGTTGGCTAAAAGCGGATTGTGTGGATACGAACTATGAGGCTCTTTTAATGCTTTTATATCTAATTCTTTGGGCAATGCACCAGGATTTTCAATTAAAATACGATCCTTAAAAACAGATAGTTGAATACTTGCTTTACTAGCGTAGTCTCTATGTGCTATTGCATTAATAAGCGCTTCGGCAATTACCGCTCTTGGAATTTCATAGGAAGTTTCTACTTGGTTTGATATGCTTCTATCGCCAGTACTCAGGCTAATTTTTGATAGCACAAAGTCCATAGCATCATTCGCCATTTGAAAAATAGTACCACTAAATTCTTTATAATCGGGCATAGGCTTTTCTACTGCTAAGCCATGAAAATGCGCACATTTTATAGTAGCAGAAGGAAAATAAAACTGAGGCTTTTGCGCAAAAGTTAAAATTGCACTATTGGTTAATTGCCCATTACGCAGCAAATTTAAGTGGGTTAATACTTTTGTTTTACTATCAGTTTCTTTTAATGGAAAATTTCTTTTGAAACGTGCTGCACGCACAAATTCGGTTAAGGCTTCCTCAGAAATAGCATCCAATGTAGCCTTCTTATTAATAGCGCTATCAAAATCTTCCGAATCTATTTTGCCACTTTGTTTTAAGTACAAAATGCACGATCGGTAAACTTCTTTTTTGAGAGAATCTACGTCAGTAAAACGCTTACGAGATACCCGCTCGCCCACTTTATCAATAAAAGCAGCTTCTTTTGCATGCCGTTTTATGCTATCATCTCCTTTAATAAATACCCAACAGGCTTTATGGTTTTCTTGGGCAACATCAAATTCTCTTTCGGTGGGCGAAATACCTGCTGCATCTTCATAGCCATAAGCTTCACCTAGCAAAGCAACATAAATGGTAGATGTTTTTACTTCATGTAAATAAACTGCAGTGGGAGAAGAAGCAGTAGCTGCCACTTCTTCAAATAAATAAGGTTCAAAAAAAAGTTTTAGCAATTCATCTTCACGGAGGTAGGCAGCAAGGACTTGCCGCTCTTTGGCAAACTCTTTTTGTACACTCGATATGAAAATGATTTCTTTAGGCATATTAACTCACTTTTATTTCTTGAACTGAGGGTACTCGAAGTTTTCCTGTTACCGCACTATCAATCAAACTCGCTTTGTATTCTTTCAGCTTTTCGATTTGGGTTTGTTGTAAAGTAATGGATTGATCCATTTTGGCAGATTGGGTTTCTATGTGGTGGACTATTTTATTCTGTTCTTCAAATGGCGGAATTGCTAATATTAATCTGCTTAAATCTGTGCTATTAATGGCAGGATAACTCATCCCTTTGGAATCTACTGTAACTTGCTCAGTGAATGCATTACTCCTAACAAAGTGATATAGAAATATCTTTTGAATATTCACAGGAGTTAAAACTGCAAAGCCTGTTGAATAAATGAAGTTTGACTTTTCTAAAGATACATAGTCAATAGCTTTTAAATAAGTACGAACGGTTGAAATTACAGTATCTCCTTCTTTAGCTATTCTTCTTGCTCTTGATGGGGAATATTTAAATTCTAACGATTCCGTTTTCTCAATACCATTTTCAAAACTCACACTACCAATATCAACATAGTCAAATGTATAAGCAGCTGGAGTGTTATCAGTAAGTGAGTTAATATTTATTTGAGAAACATACTTCAACCTCTTCACCTCCCAATGCTCCAGAATCTCTCCAATCCATTCCACACCGCTATCCTTCATTTTTTCCTTGGGTGTTGTTGACCATTTACCATTAACCATTGACCATTTACCTGTTACCGCATTTTGAATGATGATTTGCTTGCGTTCTTTGAGCAGAGCTATTAGTCGCTCTTTTTGGGTAATGGTTTGGTCTATTTTGGCGGTTTTCTCGTCTAGGAAATTGGCGATGGCGGTTTGTTCCTTTATTGAGGGTAAGAAAAAACAAATCTTTTTCATCCTATCTTTTGACAAATCCCATTGACCAATACGGACTCCATCAGAGGCGGCACCGAAATAAGATATATATCTTTTAGAACGAATCGCTAAATGGAAAAACCTAGGTAAAACAGGCTTCGTAAAATCAAAGATGTAATAAGCGGGACTGACAATACCAGTTTCAGGTGACACCCCATAAGAACCTTGCCATGCTTTCATTTTATTCATACCAAACTGTCCTTTTTCAAGTAGTTTATATCCAGTTAAGTCGTCAGGAATGAAATTGTGGTTTTCGCTATCGTCTTCCACATCTCTAACAATAACACCTTTTTCACGAGTTATTGACAATAATGGTAGGGATGGGTAATTTTTCTCAGAAACACTTTTCAATAAACCGCCCAATTTTATTATCTCCCAACCTTCAGGTATTTGACCTAACCATTCAACACCCGACTCTTTATAAGCAGAATATTTTTGACAGGTTGCTTTTGTTTCTAGTTGGCTCATCTGTTTTTGGTTAGTTGGTTTAACACTAGTTTAGTCAAATGATCAATTTTAGAAAAGGCAAACCACTTATTACCCAAATCTTTCAATGATGCACCAAGATGGTACAGTTCTTTTTGGTCTATAATAATAAATCGGTCGTGGCTTTTTGTTAAAGAATGTATCTGAAATTTGCCGTATTGTTCGTTTGCTTTTTTAACATCCAAAGCCAGTTGCTTGTTGGGTTTTTTGGTATATAAATGGACTTCCACTTTTTTGGCTTTTTTTGCCAAATGGGTAATGCTACTTTCGTCTATATAATTATCTATCAGTATTATTTCGGTTTTAGCCTTTTTAAAAATAGTTGAGGCAAACGCATAAGCTTCAAAAACTTGCCCATCGAAAAATATTCCTTTATCCGGTTCGGGTTTTCTCGCATCTAAAGCATTGAAAATTTGCTCTAATTTTTCATCCGTTTTGAGTTGTTTCAATTCCACTTGGTCTAATCTTTGGAAAACCGAGGCATTGTTTAAAAGAAATTGACGCATGGCAACAAATGCTTGCATAATTTGGATGCTTGCCATAATGGCTCTATCCGTATTCAATACAGCAGAAAGCATGGCTACTCCTTGTTCTGTAAAAACATAAGGCAATGTTCGTCTCCCTCCGTGTTCACTTGAGGTTCCAAATTGGCACTTCAAGTCTGTCCACTCTTTTTCAGCCAACTGAAACATAAAAGATTCAGGAAATCGAAGTGGATTTCTTTTCACGGCTCTGTTAATGAATTTAGTTTCTGTACCATAGAGAATTGCCAAGTCATTATCGAGCATAACTTGTTCTCTCCGTATAGCATAGATCTTATTCTGAATATTTTTTGTACCCATCAATTCCATTATCACTACCGCATATTTAAAATGTCCATAATTAAACCTTCATTTTCTTTCTCAAGCTCTAATATCTCTGAGCTAACTACTTCAAGGGGTCGCAAGGGTTTGTGCTGGTAGAAATATTTATTAAAGCTGATTTCATACCCAATCTTAGTTTTGTCCAAATCTATCCAAGCTTCGGCCACATGGGGTTTTACTTCCCGTAAAAAATAATCGTGAATGTTTTCTGCCAAAGGCACGCTTTCGCTATCTCGTAAGTCGGTTTGGTTTTCGTAAACAATGTATTCGTTGGGTTTTCCGCTTGGGTAATAACCGTAATCTGCTAATTGTTCTTTGGTGCAATCTAAGTGATGCAACAATTGATTGAGTTTGTCGCCACTTAACTTTTGCTTTTTCTTAATTACTTTTTCGGCTGTTTCATCATACCAATTAACGGCAGCCAATATTTGGTTCTTTTCGCTTCCAGAGAGTTTTGATTTCTTGTCCTTTAATTTTTGATCCAACAACTCCAAAAAGACATTATAATCATTGTATTCATCTGTTCCTATGGCATCCATTAATTCATGGGCAACACCCAAAATCTCTTTTTGCTTTTTCCATGTAGCAGCAGTTATGAGTGCTTTTCGCTTTTTCGAATGGCTCTAGTTTAGCACTGCGTTGATAATAGTGTTTTATAGTTTGGTTGGATTTGAACAAAGCGCTCCAGAGCTCCCGCAACAACTATCTGCTTTGCGAAAGCAAGGGTAATATCCTTGTTTGATTTTATTTTTTCTTTTATAATATGCCAATTTAGGTATTGTTGCAGGTATTTAGTAGACACGCCCCAGAATGTATTTCCAATCCACTTCTTTATTTTATTGTGCGTTGAGTTTACATGCTGTACATGAAACGCTCCTTTTACTCTTTCTCCCCTGGAAACATTTACCGGATGAAACTCAATTTTGGTGTCTTTAGCGAAGCCTTTATAACTGTGGTGAGAATCACTACACAAAATTGTGCTCCCTTTTTTTATGCGATTGCCAATAGCATTTTTAATATCAATCTTTCTAATCCGTCCAAGTGTAGCTACACTCAGATTTAGCATTGACTTTCTGTCTTGAGTCACGATGACCGCAACCTGATCATTGCTTACACCCCTTTTGCTTGACTTACCGCCTCTTTTCCTTGGTTCTCGATTTTTAACCTTCATCCCTTTTTCAGATTTGAGGAAAAAGGTCTCATCACTTTCTGTGATACCAATGAAGGGCTCTCCGTCATCTGCGTCAACTGAAGACAATATCTTGTGGCGCCAATCAAAGGCTGTTTTCTTATTAATACCCAAAATCGAAACAATTTTGTCAAGACTTTTTTCTTCAACCATTAGTTTAAGATAATCAACAATCTTGTCTTTTCTTTGCAGCCCTGCCATCCAAGTACCTGTATACTCCGTAAAACTTCTTTGGCAAGACTTGCATTTGTAGCGCTGTGCTCCTTTGTCAATCCCAAAACGAACATACTTAGAATGAGAACAATGAGGACAGGCTCCGAGTTTGTTATTAAACTCATGCTGACGTGAAACAATCGCAGACAGGTTAATCTCTTTAGTTGAATCTTCAATCTCCTTCAACAAACGTTCACGTTGTTTAATTGGCAGAGAGAGTATTTGGTCTTTAAGCTTTTCTGTTTTCATACACACAATATACAAATAATAGCTGAATTAAACTAGAGCCTTTCGAATTTAAATCCAAGTCATTTTTTTCACACCAATCCAAAAGTTCTTTTTCAATGGATTTTAAATCCGTGTAAACTTTCTCACCATAAGCCTCATATGCCCATTGCATGGGTTCTTTGAGTGTTTTTTCATAGCGTAATTCAGCAATACGTTCTTCAGAAAATTGAGCTTTTAATCTTGCAGGTCGGTCTATGGTTATTTTATAAAAACCAAAATCTGTATTATTGAAAACCTTAGCTGCCAATCCGTCTTCGCTTTCACGTTCAATGGTTTCAAATTTATTGTAGGCTTGTTGTATTTCCTTAATATGATCTGTGGTCAATTCACAGTTTTTATTACCCAGATTCTTACGCAATTTGGTAAATCGCTGTGAAGCATCAATGAGTAATACTTTTCCTTTTCGTTTGGCTGCTTTGTTGTTATGCAATAGCCATATATAAGTGGTTATGCCTGTGTTGTAAAACAGATTATTCGGCAGCTGAATAATACAGTCCAACCAATCATTTTCAATAATGTGTCTTCTAATGTTGCTTTCGCCACCGCCTGCATCACCTGTAAACAAACTAGAACCGTTATGCACTGAAGCAATACGAGAACCCAATTGGCTTTGGTTGGTAGCTTTCATTTTGTTCACCATCTCCATTAAAAAGAGCAATTGTCCGTCTGAAGAACGAGGTGTAGCATCTGCTTCTTCTGCATTGCCCCAATAGTCTTTCAAAGAAATTACAAATCGAGGGTCAATGATGTCTTTACCGTCTTTTATATATTTCACTTCACTGCTCCAAGACTTTCCATAAGGAGGATTAGAGAGCATAAAGTCGAAAGTATTTCCTGAAAATTCATCGGTAGATAATGTAGAACCAACACGTATATTCTCAGGATTATTACCCTTGATCATCATGTCAGACTTACAAATGGCGTAGGTTTCATCATTGATTTCTTTACCGTATAAGTAAACATCACCCATTGCTTTAATATCCCCTTCTTCGTCTTTGATAAAGTTTTGAGCTTCAGTAAGCATACCACCCGAACCACAAGCAGGATCGTAAATAGTCATTACGGGTGGCAATTGGTCTTTGATGGGGTCAAACACTATATGAGTCATTAGATCAATTACCTCACGTGGGGTAAAATGCTCTCCGGCTTCCTCATTATTTTCTTCATTAAATTTTCTGATTAGCTCTTCAAAAACGTAACCCATTCCCAAATTGGAAAGTGAAGGCAGTTTTCTACCATCGGGATCTTCTTTTTCAAAAGGTGTTAGGTTAATATGGGAGGAGGTAAACTTCTCCAGTACATTTAGCAACACATCTTTGGATGCCATATGTCGAACTTGGCTTATCAGCTTGAACTTATCAATGATCTCTTTTACATTTGGGCTAAAACCATTGAGATAATCTTCAAAATTGGCAAGAAGAATCTGCTGACTGTTTGTGGCAGTATCGTAAAGGCGCTGTAATGTCCATTCGCTTGTATTGTAAAATACATAACCACTAGCATCTTTCAAACCGGTTTCATCCCATTCTGTAAAACCCGCTTCATCTCTTTGAAACGCTAATTCTTCCATTACTGCTTCTTTAGTAGGTTCAAGCAATGCATCTAATCTTCTTAAAACAACCATTGGAAGTATTACGTCACGGTATTTACCTCTCACATAAACATCTCTGAGACAATCGTCTGCGATAGACCAGATAAAGGATATTAATCTATTGTGTACGGATTGATTCATTTATTTTCTTTTTTTACTTATTATCATTTTTTTTATATTTAGTCTAGGATTTAAGCTATTTCAATCCAAACCATCATTTCTTTTTGCAAAAAAAAGAAAAAGGGATCTTAACCCAATCTATACTTCTTATCCAATCTATTTATTTCTCTTCAAAAATAAATAAAAACTTCAAATTCCCCAACTAAAAAACTAAAAATTAGAGAATTAAAAGCTAAAAATTGTATTAATTGAGCTTTTAAGAATACTATTTAGAATTATTTTGGCTATTCATATATTTTGCTCTTTTAAGTCCATTGAATGTAATTTCTTTTAAAGACTCTTGAAATAGTTTTTCAAAGTATTTATAAGTGGCATCCATTGAACGTTTATAAAATTTACCTGATTCGATTATTTCTATTTTCTCACCATCGATTTCAATTACTAATTTCAGTGTAATGGCAACTAATTCTTGTTCGGCGGAAAATGTGGTTGAAAATTCTTTTCGGGCTTCTATTACATAAACAGTTATAATTGAATTAGTTTTGGAAGCAGTATTCAAATTTTCATAAATTGTATTTTTTATAATATCCTGATATTCTTGATTTAATTTAGGATAATAATTGTATAATTGATTGGGAACAGAAATAAATGGTATTTTCATTTCATCCTGCGAGATAGTAACTCTTTCATCAATTATAGAAATACTATCTGATGAGAATCCTAAATTTAATTTATTGTAATTCTTTTCTGAAGTAATAAATTTTGGTGATTTACAAGAAAAAAGTAAAAGAGAAATTAGGATTAGTAGTAAAAACTTATGGTTCATCATATATTATTTATTTCGATTTAATGGGTGTACAAACCTCAATTAGAAATCCATTATTATCTCTTAAGTAACCGACTTTTTGTCCCCAAGGTTTTTCTGTTAAGGGTTCATATTCTGTTGCTCCATATTTTATTGCATTTTGAAAATCTTCTTCAATATTTTCAGTTGTAAAAGTCAATTCAACACCAAAGGGTTTTCCTGAATTACTACTTTTTTCAAATCCTTTTTTGAAATTCGATTCTCCTAATTTTATGGAGGCAAATGCGATGGTTATTTCACCTGTCATCAACTCACCGTAATCGTTTTCATCTGTTATAAATTTTCGACTAAAACCAAATGCTTTTTCATATAAATCAATCGTTTCCAATACATTTTCAACATAAAGAATCGTATATGCGTATTTCATCATTTCATATTTAGGTTAGGGTGCTTTTTTAACTTTGTATTAGGTTTAATCCTGACAACTCTTGTCCGATTTGATGAATTCCCGCTAATATTTTATTCGTCTGTTTCTCCGAAGGTTTTTTATGCCCTTGTACATATTGAGAAAGTAAAGTAGAATTCATTCCTATTTTTTCAGCTAAAAATTTTGCATTTAAAACTTTATAATATTGAAAGAATTGTTGAAAATCTACCTCTAATTTTATATCGCTATGAGTTAACTGAACCTTTTGATCCTCATAAAACAATTGAGCAGCTTCAAAAGCATTATTCAATAATTCAGGAATTGTTTTTCCAGTCGTGAAAATTGGTTGATTATTAGAATAGGCTGAAAATCCAGTTTCTGTTTTCTCAACTATTAATACAATTTTTTTATTCTTTTTCATGTTAATCATTTTAGTCCTGCGTCTTTTAAAATTTTATTTTCGAGTCCTTTACCCATTTCTTGGCTACCATGGTTCGGAAAAATAATTATTCCTTTTTTTTTATCATGTTTCATCTTTACATGTGAACCTCTTTATGAAAATGGATACCAACCATCTTTGGTTAAAATTTTATAGAGTTTTGAACATTTCATAATTCAATTTATTCTTTCAAAGGTATATAATAATATACTTTCTTTGATGAATTTTCATAAAAAATTATTACTTGATTAAAATAATTAGCTAAAAGAAAATTTAAGGGACAAACTTCATAATATTCTAAAAGTTGATGTAAAAATCCATCTAATTAGTTAAAGTTAATTCAATTGCAATTAAATTGTATTTGTTTTTATATTTCTTCATAGTTGTTCTTTCATTTTTCCAAATACGCTTCCACTTTCCGTTCATAAATACCCAACCATTTTCGTCGGTTTCTTTTGGAATTGAACCTATACTTGGTTCATATGAAATTCCTTTATACTTTTTATTTTTTCCCACCATCACGTATTCATATTCATATTTATTCGATTCAATTATAAACCATTCTACAGCAACAAAAAATCCTTCTTTAGGGAATCTAATATTTAAATTTGATAGGTCGATTTCAGTAATATGTTTTCCTTTTTTCGCTATTCCAATGATGTTTTTGTCATAAATAAAATCGTCAGGTTCACCATTTTCATTCATGCTATACAATCGAATATTGAATTTAGCATCTTTGATATCACTATTGGTAACTAACCGTATTTTATTTAGATATTGTGTTTCTTTATATTCTGCTTTATAATCAAAAAATCGAGCTACAATCCATGGTTTTAAATTTACCCCAAAAGAATGATCGACCTTAGACTTTCTAAATTTGCCAATCACCAATTCTTTATCTTCATATTTGGGCAGTATCACTATCTCCTCTAAATCATAGGCTTTGGGTGTTAACTTAACTGTAGTATTGATTAAATCTGAATGAAGCCGCAAGGTTTCAAAACCAATTGCCGAAAAAAGGATGGTTTTGGGTTCAATAATCTCTAATTGAAATTCACCATTTTCATTGGAGGTAGTTCCTACATTTTCATTCTCTATCCAAATGTTTACAAAAGGTACTTTTTGATTCGTTTCACTGTTAATTATAATGGCTTTTATTTGGCTAAATGAACTATATGAGACAAATAAGAAAGCTAGTAGGAATAGGTTTTCATTGTGGTATTACTAAATCTTTAATTAAGCTCTTTTAAAACACTATTTATTTGCATTCCAATATTTTCGATTTCAGTTACATATTTTTCAGTGTTTTCTAAAACTGCTTTTTCAATCAACTCATTGTGTTGAATTCTAAGATTGCAATATCTTAATAGTATTTCATTTTGCTCAACCAATTCATTAGGAAGGTTTTCTATATTTTGAAGTTCAATAACGATTAACTTATTATTTTTCCATAAATCAACATTCTTATCAAATTCTCTCACTAAATACGCTGATTCAGCTGTTTCAATTACATTAAAAACTTTTAATGATTCATTTTCATTTTCAACAAATTGCTCCATTTTATGGTCATAATTGATGGCATCAAAGTCAGTACCAAATAAATCACCTAAAATAAAGGCTACGGCAAAACCAATTACACACAGTATAACCAAAAATATTGCTCCTATTCCTGCTGCTTTCCATGCGGAAAAAAATTCTCCATTATTATCTTTATGTGATTTAAGCCAATCCCCTTGAAGCTTTTCTACAACCAGATAAATAATTCCCATATAAATCAATGGAATTAAAAAATTTGGAATTTTATCTATTATATGTTCAGGTATAGAAAATATTGCAATAAACATTAGAAGAGTTGAAACAATCCCTATAATAAGAGAATTTCTACCTTTAATATCTTGACCAAATGCTTGGTAATTTTTTTGAACTAAATATCCTGCAACAGCGGGCGTTCCGATATAAGTTGCAATAGCAATAGTTCTTTGAGAATATAATTTTCTTGATTCTTCCATTAAATTTATTATTTTTTGGACTTTTATCATATGAGTATTTAACAAAATACTTGGATTAGAAATAATACAAATTACAAACTGTTTTTGTAAAAGTTAAAAAATTCGATCGTCATAATTGCTTATAAAAATCCATCCTCTTTTTGTAGCATAATTTTTAAGTTTCTTAGCTTTATTTTTTATAGCACTTGCTTCTAATCCATTATAGTCAATCGAGCAATGGCCATTAAACGGTAAATTATCTTCATTGACAGGTAAATTCTCCAAGTCACATTCTCCTTTCGAAACACCGACTACACCTGCAGAAATGTATCCTAGACTTTGATAATGATCAAAAGACTCTTTTGCCGAAAATACAATTTCATTATAAACAGATAATTTATTATTATCTTTCGAAGTTGGCCGAAAGGTTTGAGAAGAAAACACTTGAGAAGAAACTGAATTACCCTGAACGAAGCTAGGGTGAACTTGACGAAATAATTTATTATTTGAATCCATATTTCTAAATAATGTTAGTTTCAATAACTGAATTTAGAATTTTCCAATCTTCAATGGAGTCAAGATTCAAATCATATGTATCCTCTTTGTCACTTTTGATTTTTAAAATAGATAATCTACCGGCTTTGTTTTTCAAATCCACAATTAAATCTGCTTCAATTTTATCTGAAGACCATTCGAATTGTATATTAGATTCAGGTGTTGGAAAGGTATTTGGTAAAGGTAATTTAGGATCGAATTTATCATCAAATTCAGTTGAAAGCCAAAGTAATTGTGTCATATTAAAACTTTCGCTATCAGAATCAAACCAACCATTTTTTAAATAACTGATTTCCTCTAAACGATAAGGAACATCTAAATCTTCTAATTCAGAAATAGATTCTAGAGATTCTATCTTAATTATGTTATCAGTTTTGTTGAACCTAACAGTTGATTCCATTATTATTTTTTTCTGAACACGTTCCGTAAAGGAAACAAGCGCATTTTTCAAAATCTCTTGATGGTCTGAATTGTACAAAGATGTTAATCTTTGACCATTAACTAAGTCGATTGTGAAAGACATTTTTTGAAAATCCATTTCAGAAATTAATCCACGAAGTTTTACTTCTTCATTATATTCATTTGCTTTAGAAGATGCCTTTATTATTTTTTTTCTTGATTCTTTAGTGAATTTTGCTTTTTTTTCACCGTAAGGATTGAATTCTATAAACTCATCTTCACCTAATTTTTTACCAAATCGAGAGAAATATTTTAAAATAGAATCCGGCGCATGTGTATTAATATTAGTATTGTCTGCGGCAGATTGCACTACTTCAATTATTCTGTCTTTAGCTTCTTCAAAGTAAGCAACATTTTGTTGGGGAAATAATCCACTCAAAGCAGTTATTAAAACTACCTTTGGTATTGTACTTCCTTCATTAATATTTTCTAATTCAAACGATATTCCTTTTGTAAAATCTTTTGGAATTCGCTCTCTATCTTGATTTTTCTCTTTATAAATGACCTTCGCCATTTCAATTGTCATTTCTTGAAATACAAATAAATCTTCAATCAGATCGAGTGGCAGCCTGTGTTCACTAAATCGCTCTCCTTCATACCTAGGCGTAAATATTTCAATTCTATGTGTATCCATTTTTTAATCTTCATTTTTGCTTAAAAACAAAAATGTTTATCAAATTTAGTCTTTAAAAATACATTAAAAATTATAATTAACCTTTGTTATTAAAATCACGATGTTTAAATAAGTAGCAGTGTATTGCCATTAGATCAATTAATATTGCTGAAATTTAATTCTAAATTTTTGTTTATCAAAATATTATAGATCGTCGAACTTAAATAGTTGTTTATAAAATTCATCAAAAAAAAACCTTTAATTAATTATCCAAACAAATTTCTATCTAATACCGATTTAGTAATCTAATGTCGCACACTTCGTTCCTCATTTGCTCCTTATCTTACTGTTCGGCATTTACCAATTCTACGTTTTTAAAATGGTTCAATAAAATTTATATGCGGCATTAAAAAACTTAATTGGTATAATTAAATTTTCAACCAAAAAAAAAGCCAACCCACTTGGATTGACTTTTTTAATATTTCTGTTATTTTTAATACTAGAATCCTATACCAACATAAAGAGATGCTGTTGAATTTTTAGAATTTTTTAGGATATCAGAAGAAACTTTACTTCCATTTAATGTAAAGTCTTGATCTTTACCTACATTTTTTAGACCGTAATCATATCTAATTCCAAATCTAATTACTTCAAATTCAAATCCTACACCAACAGCTAATCCAAAATCTAATCTTTCATAGTCTCCCTCATTTAATTCTTCAATACCATCAAATACATTATTTTCATTATTATTTTCTATTGAAGCATTCATTAAATAAGCCAAATAAGGACCTGCATGCACATTTAAATTTTCTCCTAAATTAATAACTGCTAAAATAGGCACCTCAATATAATCTAGTTTCTGAGTGATATCTCCTTCACCTGTTAAGAATTTATCATACTTAGTGGTTGATCCTTTTTGAGTATATAATACCTCAGGTTGGATGGCAAAGAAATCTGTTAAAGCAGCTTTAAAAAATAATCCACCTTGAAAACCTATTCTTAGATTTTGGTCATCCACTTCATCATTAAAAAAATTAGAGAAATTGGCTCCACCTTTAATACCCACTTCACTGTCTTGAGCTTTGGCATCATTTGTAAAAGCAGTTGTGAAAAATAATGCAGCAACTGCAAAAATTGTTTTAGTTCTAATATTCATATTGTTTGTTTTTAAAGTTCAATTAGTAGATTGCGATAGTTGTACCAATCAAGAATAAAAACACAAATAATTGAGATTGATTTATTTAATAATTAAATCAAATAATACGATTGTAAAAAAATGTAGATATTTCCTTACAAATACAGAATATAATACCCATTTAAAACTTTGCACAAGGAATAAGAAATTTCCTATTTCGTCTTTTTTTCCTTTTGCTTGCTACTTCATACATCAATGAAATTTCGTGTGAACCAGCAGTATTAGAAATTAATCTAGAAATGGTTATATCATAACTGTAACCTATGCTAAAGTTGTAATCAGATATCTTATAACCAACCAAAGCTACCAATGCATCATTGTTAGCAAATACATCTTCGTAATTCTTAAAAATGGGGATACCTCTATACCAAACTCCAAAAACTAATGGTTCATGATTATAATAAAAACCTAAATCAAATTGATCAAATTTTCCTTGTGCCTTGTATTGAAAAGCAGCCGTAATATTCTTTTTTCCCAATCTTTGAACTACTCCACCTTCTAAAGGAAAAACATAGCCACCATGCAAGGAAACCTTAATAGGCAATTCACTTACCTTTCCTCCTTGTAATAAGGATTGATTAGGTTTATTAAGATGATTTCCTGAGATTCCAAACCAGTATTTAGGCGAAAAAAATAACATTCCAAAAGATATATCGGGATAACTAACATTGTTTCTCATAAAATCACCTTGTTCGCCTGTGGTAGCAGCTCCACTTTCCAATTGGTCATTAAAAACTAATTTGGAAAAATCTAAACTTCTAAATCCATAAGCAAATTTTGCTCCTAACATTAAGTAACTTTCTCTCTTTATTTGAAATCTATACGAATAAGTTAAACCTATTAAATTGGTCATCAGTCCAAACGAACCTGACTCTTCTCTATTGGCTACTATTCCAAACCCTGAATTCATATCACTCGCATTATAATCATAACTAAAATGGTAGCTTTTAAAACCACCAGGAATACTTGGCCATTGTAATCTATAGTTTGCGGTTAATCGATGTTCTAAAGTAGCACCTGTAAAAGCCGGATTTACATATAAAGGAGATGCATAAAATTGAGAATACTGCATATCTTGCGAAAATACATGCATAAAAATAGATAAGAGTAACGTGAGCAAGTATAATTTTTTCATCCTAATTCGATTTTGATAAATGAATAATAAGATTTTGATTATCTAAGAGATCCTGTGTAGTATAATTTAATTCTTGATCGTAAAGTATTGTTTTATCTGCTTCTATTTTTAATTGATATTTTGTATTTGGGTCTACCGTAAAAATAAAACTAGCTGTTCTAAGGTTTGGAGTATAAAAACCAATAGCTTCATTATTTTCAGCATTATAAAGTGTTGCTTGGATATTCTTGATGGTATTATTAGCTTTTAATAGTTCAGGAATAAAGACCCTCATCACCGATTGCTGTAATGATTTTTCCAAATAATCGATGACATAAATATCTTGCTCACCATTACCCCCTGGTTTTGCTGATGAGTAATATCCTCTATATCCATTTTCAGAAATTACAAAATAAATATCATGAGAAGTAGTATTAATTGGGTATCCTAGATTTTCCACTTGTGACCATTCACCTAATTCTGAAATTGAACTTTTAAATACATCAAAGCCACCCATATTGTCGTATCCTTTAGAACTAAAATATAAAGTTTTTCCATCAGGATGGATAAATGGTGCATCTTCATCAAATTCAGTATTAATGTCTTTTCCTAAATTCATGGCTTCACTCCACTCTCCATTAGGTAATTTCACAACTCTATATAAATCATAACCTCCATAACCACCTTCTCTGTTGCTAGAAAAGTATAGAATCCTTCCGTCTGAACCTATACTAGCACTTTTTTCAACACTATACTCCCCATTTATCTTATTGGATAATTTTAAAGGTATTGTCCATTTCTCATCTATTTTTTGCGACTGATATAAATCACCTCCAATTAGGTTAATATTGGTTTTAAAAAGATACAATGTATTGCCATCAGGACTAATTCCTACACAGGCATCATGTTTATCGGTATTTATATCATCTAGCGGAATAGCTTTTCCCCAATTACTATATTTACTCTTAGCATAATAAATATCTTCATAATATTGATTAGTTGGATCTAAGGTTTGATGCTGAGGAGTAGGTCTTCTACTTGTAAAATAAATGTATTCTTCATTGGCAGTAATCAAAGGAACATAATCAGGATATTCACTATTTATTTCAATTCCAATATTATAAATGCTTACATCAACAGGATTATCCATTTGATACTTTGCAAATTTAATTTGATCCGATAAGAGATTGATTGTCTTTTTTTCAATGGTAGTTTTAGATAAATCTATATACTGTAAATACCTTTCTGCCTCCGCTAATGAGAATTGAAAATGCGCTATAAATGCTAGATAATATTTTGCATCTTCATAATTTTGAATAGATTGAAGAAGTAATGGTTTCGCTTTCTTAAATTCTTCTAAATTAAAATAAGTAAGACCTAATTTATATTTTATCTGTATATTATTGGTGTCTTTTTGATACAATTTCTCAAACAATTCAGAAGCAGTTTTGTAATCACCATAAGCGATATATGAATCAGCTTCTTCAAAAGCAATTCGTTCAGCTCTACTATTTTGAGCGAAAGATATTTGCCCAAAGCAAGTTAGTGCTAAAAATAATAATTGATATTTCTTTTTGCCTTTCATTATCTTAATAATAATAAATCACCTGCTTCCACATAGGTTTTTCCATCTGCAAATTCAGCCTTAATTTTCCAAACATAGGTATCTTGTTTACACAAATTATCTCTGTAATAACCATCCCAACCAATTTCTTGATCTTTTGAAATAAACAACAGCTCTCCCCATTTATTAAAAATGTTTAGCTCATATTTAACAGCTCCTCTTACCAAGGGATAAAATACATCATTCATCTTCCCAGCTGGTTGAGTATGATCCACATTTCCACCACTTGACCCACTGCTATTAGGCGTAAATGCATTCGGAACAATTATTCGTCCATCTAATTCGGCAATTGCTTTTCTATCTAATTTAAAGGTATCAGAACAACCATTCACAGAAAATGCAATTAAAGAAATTTGATATGCTCCAGGTTGAGTGTAATAATGAACAGCAGTAGTATCAGTAGAGGAATTGCCATCTCCAAAATCCCAAATATAACTGTCTGCACCAGACGATTTATTATAGCACACAAGTGGGTCATTTGGAATATAAAATTTTTCATTGGCTTGCTTATTTATCGTGAAATAAGCATCAGCTCTCGGATAAACTTTTATATAAGAAGATTTTGATTCTGAATCTTCTCCACCATCCCCTATCGCTCTTAATGTTACGGTGTAAATACCTGGTGAATTGTAGGTGTATTTAGGATCTCTTTGAGTGGAAGTTCCACGATCACCAAAATTCCAAATAAATTGATCGGCATAAACGGATTCGTTAATAAATTGAACTACTAAAGGCTCACAACCTTCTGCACTGTCATTAAAAGCTGCAACTGGTATAGGTGGAAGAATAGTAATTTGTTTAAATATACTATCTGAACAGTAGGCACTACTCGCCTTTAGCCAAATTTTATATTGTCCCCAATAACTATAAATATGATTACCCGGCACCTGCAATGTAGATGCAGTAGTATCTCCAAAATCCCAATCATAGCTCCATGCGCCAGGATTGGTAGTATTAACTAGATTAACTGTTGTATTTGGAAAAAGCTGAGAATTTGGTGTAGCGTCAAAATCTACTAATGGCGTTGGTCTTACGGTAATTTGATTGACCAGTGTATCGTAACAATCATATACAGATTTCACGATTAAACTTATATCAAATACAGTGTCTGCAGCTGAATTATTATAATAAGTATGTGTGGTAATTAGTCCTGTAGCTGAGCCTCCATCGCCAAAGTTCCAATTGTAATTCATTCCACCGAAAGATTGAGACCTAAAAGTTACAGGAAATGGTGAGCAATCAGCCGTATCGAAAGTAAAATCGGCAATTACCTGTGGTTTTACTGTTATCACTTGACTCATGGTATCTGCACATCCATTTGCCGTATAAACTCTTAAATCGGTGGTATAATTGATTGGTATGATGGAAGTAAGATTAAAAAACTTATGATTACTTATAGGATTACAGCTACTAAAACTGTTTCCATCTCCATAAATCCAACTACAAGAATCACTTATAATTGAATTATTGGTAAACTGAACATCTAATGGTTGACAACCATTGAACGAATTCATAGCAAATAAAGCTTGAGGCTTAGCATGAACCCTTATATTTCTGGTCATAGAATCGACACATTGCTGAGGAGATCTAGCTCTTAATTTAGCAGTGTATACCGTATCTACCAATCCAAAATTAATGTAATAATGATTTGGATTGACTGAATTATTAATCACTCCATCACCAAAAAACCATTCGAAACCACCACTTGCTCCAATAGACTGATTGGTAAATGAAACTTTTAAAGGACTACAACCTATTGAATCTGAAATGAAATCAGCAATTACTCTAGGATAAATTTCTATTGTCCTGATTGAAGTATCGCTACATCCTAGTGTAGTTTGTGTAATTAACTGAATAGTTCTATTAATTGAAGCTGCTGTATTGTTCTCATAAATTTTTGTGAAAACAGCATCAGATGTATCGTTTGAGGTTCCATCACCATAATTCCATAAATAGACATTGGCACCAATGCTTGAATTAGTGATTTCAATGGGCAATGGTTGACAACCTTTAAAGGTATCAGTAGAAAAAATAGAAGTGGGATTTGGATAAACGAGCACATTTTTTTCAGTGGTATCTCTACATCCAAAACTATTCTGAGCAATTAACTGAACTCTAAATGATTTATTATTAGTGGTATTATTTACGAATACATGCGCAGGGTTAGCTCCTGTGGAAGTGTTACTATCACCAAAATCCCATTGATAACTCACTGCTCCTACCACTACTGGAAATTGGACTCTTAACGGACTACAACCTGAATCGGGAATAGTAGTAAAATTAAAAATTGGTTCAGGATTAACTGTTATAATTTTTGAGAGGGTATCTGTACAGCCATTAGTAGATAATACAATCAGACTCACCTCGTAATTATTTATAAAAAGCGTTTTATTTTCAAAAATATGGGTTGGATTTTTTAAGGTAGTCGTTGCAGTGCTATCTCCAAAATTCCAAATATAGTTTAGACTATCGCCTAAGGTAAGATTGGTGAAATTAACGGTAATAGGACCACAATCTACCAATGCATCAGATGTAAAAAACGGAACTGGTATAGGATTAACATTAATGGTATCAGAAATGGTATCTGCACAACCAAAAGTAGTAGAAGCAATTAAAGTTACTATATAATTGGTATCATTAACATTGGTATTATTAAATATATGGATTGGATTTTTCGCTGTGTCTATAGGGCTACCATCACCAAAATTCCATCTAAATTTGGTAGCATTTAAGGTAGAATTATTCGTAAAGTTGACATTCAATGGTGAACAACCTTTATCAACATCAACAGTAAAGGCTGCGATAGGTAAATTTTCAACTACTACTTGCATGCTGTCTATAGCCGAACAATTTGCTGTAAAAATTTGCAAAATTACCGTGTAGGTTCCACCAGTTGTATAGATAGTAAATGGATCTTGTAAAACAGAAGTATTTCCGTTTCCAAAATCCCAAAGCCATGCAGTAATTGGATCTCCACTTACCGATTTTGAAGTATCCATAAAGGCTGCTATTTCATTCACACAAACAGAAGTAGCTGTAAATCCTGCAATTGGGGTTTTGTAAACATTTAAAGTTTTGGTAGTTGAATCGGCACATCCACTAGAATTTCTTGTATATAATTTAACATCATAACTTCCAGGGGTATTATATCTTTGTAAGGGAGGAATTTGTCCTAGAAATGAATTTCCATTATCAAAATCCCATCTCCAATAAATAGCACCAGTAGAATTATCAGTAAAATTTACTTGCATACTATCACAAGCATTATTATTATCGAAAGCAAAATCAGAGTTAGGACTAGGATTTACATAAATAGAGGTGTAGGATGTATCTGAACAACCTGCAGCACCTGCTACGCCAATTGCTAAACCAATCGTATAATTTCCTGAGGAATTAAAAGTTCTTGTCTTATTAGCAGAGCTTAAGCTTTGCCATCCAGCCCCTTGCCCAAAGTTCCAACTATATACATTGGCCCCTCCAAAAGAACCATTAATGAAGGTAATTGATTCACCTGCACAAATAGAATCTTTATTTGGAGAAATAACAGCAGTTGGAGGCGAAGTAATAGTAATACTAATAGAAGTAGTGTCTCTACCGCAATAACTACTATCAATCAAAGTAACTGAATAAGTACCAACTCCAGGATATGCCATGGGCGGAGGATTTATAAGTGGTGGACTCCAAGGTCTCCAAGTTATAATAGAATCATAACCCTTTCCCCAATAATCACCAAAATTCCAATATTCATAACGTTGAGTAATATTTCCTTCAGGAAAACAATTCTTGATTGTATTATTAACATATTGAACCACAGTATCAGGGTAACACAATAAAGATGCTGAGGGTGTAATAACAGCCTCATCTAAATCCCAAACTTTTAACGGAAAGAAACTAGCATTAGATGATCCACAATAGTTAGTTGCCATTAGAGTAACTTCCAAATCACAACTTAAAACACCAATTCCGGGAAGGTAAACATGATTAATAGTATCGCCTAAATTGGTATAATCATAAGTTTCAGTTGGTGAGCCATCTCCAAAATCCCATGTAAAAACAGTTGTTTCGGAAATTTGAGTAGAGCTATTGATAAATCTAAATAATACAGGTGTACATCCAAAATTATCATCTCCTGCAGGCAACTGAATAGATGCCAAAGGATTTCTTTCTAGTACGACTACTCCATTAATTGTGCAACCTCCCGAAACAATTGTAATATTAAAAGTATCAGTAGTTGATGCATAAGTATATTGTAGAAATGCCGGGGGAGTTAAAGACGCACCTGAAGTAGAATTGCCATCACCCCAATTGATGGTATAAGAACCAAGAGCTATATCGGTTTGTAAGATCAGATTGTAAGTGCCAGGCGTACAATTAACCCAATATGGATTGGTGTTTGTAAAAACTCCATCTCCATCTAAAACTCTAAAACATTGACTAAATAATGAATTGCTTGCTAGAAAAAGCAGAAGAGTTAAGAGTAGATATTTATTACGGTGGGTTGCCATATATTTTTATACGGAGAGTTTAAGAAAAAGGTTTAGTTCATTTAGTTTAGACCATAAATATAAATAATTTAATTGACACCATCCTAATATTTAAAAAAAAATCTAAGAAAAAAAAAGCTTATCTTAAATCAACAAATAGCTATTAACTTAAATACTAAAACTTTGCACATGGAATAATAAATTTTCTTTTTCGCAATCTTTTTTTACGACTTGCTACTTCATAGACCATAGTAATTTCGTGAGCTCCACCGGTATTTCCAATCAAATTAGAAATGGTAATGTCGTAACTGTAACCGATTCGCAAATCAAATGATGGAATATTATAACCTACTAGAGCAATGATTGCTTCATTGTTTGGATAGTTTTTTTCATAATCTTTTATAATTGGCAAGCCTCTGTACCACAAACCTATCACAATAGGATCGTAACTATAATAAAATCCCAAATCAAATTGGTCATATTTATCTTGTGATTTATATTGAAAAGCAGCTGTAAGTTTATTGATATCTCTTGCTTCTGCAGAACTACCATTTAGCGCAAAAACATAACCTCCTTGCATGGAATATTTAATAGATAATTGGCTTTTACGATCCCCTTTCAATAAACTTTGGTCGGGTTGGTTGAGATGATTGGCTGAAAAACCAAACCAATATTTAGGAGAATACAATAATAAACCAGCTGAAAGATCTGGATAAGTTACATTTTGATTGGCGAAATTATATTGATCCCCACTTACTGAATTTCCTGTTTCGAGTTGATCGTTAAATAATAATTTAGAATAATCAATTTTGCGAAAACCAAATCCAAACTTAGCACCAGCCATTAAAAATAACTTTCGTTTAATTTGAATACGATGTGCAACAGACAAAGCTAAAGTTGTAGTTACTAGCCCGTAATTACCGATTTCTTCCCGATTGGCAATAAATCCAAAACCTGTATTAATATCGTTGGCATTGTAATCATAAGATAAATTATAATTTTTGAACTTCCCTCCTATTTTAGGCCATTGTAATCTATAATTGGACGATAAACGATGCTCTAAAGTAGCGCCTGTAAATGCAGGATTTACATGAAGCGGTGAAGCATAAAATTGCGAGTATTGCAGATCTTGTGCTTTTACAAGTGTGCAACTAAAGAGAACAAAGTAAAGTAGTAATTTTAATTTCAAATAGTTAAATTTTATCGTTTATCTCAATAATAAGAACTCTCCTGCTTTATTATACACTCTTCCATCTTTAAATGTGGCTTTTATTTGCCAAACGTAAGTATCTTGTTTTGATAATTCATTTTTATAATATCCATCCCAACCTATTTCAGGATCATCAGATGCAAAAACTAACTCTCCCCATTTATTAAAAATCGTCATTTCAAAAGACTTTGTGCCCCTTACAATAGCATAAAATACATCATTCACTTTTCTTCCTGATGGTCTGTGGTCTACTTTTCCTCCATTGGCACTATTTGGATTAGGAGTAAAGGCATTGGGTAATATTATTTCTCCTTCTAATATCGTTTTTATTTTTCGATTGAGGGTGTAAGTATCTGAACAACCTTTATCTGAAATGGCTACTAAACTAATTTCAAACGCTCCAACTTCTTTGTAAAAATGAACCGGCGAATTTTCAGAGGAGGTATCTCCATCGCCAAAATTCCATAAATAGCGATCTGCATTATTTGATTGATTATAAACTATTAATGGGTCATTTGGAATAAAAATATTTTCGTCAATATCTAAATTGATGGTAAAATCTGCTTTGGCACGTGGATAAACTTCAATATAATCATTTTTTAAAAGAGTATCGCTACCGCCATCTCCAAAAACCTTTAATTGAACATCGTATAATCCTGGTCTGTTATAAGAATGAAGAGGGTTTTTATCTTTAGACTTAGCCCCATCACCAAAACTCCATTCATAACTATTGGTAAATAAAGAGTTATTGTAAAATTGAACGGATAAGGGCTCACATCCTGAAGCAGAATCATTAAAAGCGGCTAGTGGTTTAGGAGCATTTATAGAAATATCTTCAAATGTGCTATCAGCGCAAAAATTGCTATTTGCCTTTAACCAAATTCTATAAGTACCCCATTTACTATAAGTATGACTTAATGGACTTGCTGAATTAGATGTAGATGAATCTCCAAAACTCCATTCATAAGCCCAAGGCCCAGCATTGGTATTGTTAGAAATAAAAACTTTCGCACTTGGATATAATTGTGTTTTAGGGCTTGCATTAAAATTCACTAAAGGTGTAGGATGAACAAGTACAGGTTTATAAACCGTGTCGGCACAATTATACAATGAATTAACTACCAATTGTACATTATAAATTGAATCTGTGGCAGCAGAATTTCTAAAGGTATGATTTGCCAATTGACCACTTGCAAATGTGCCATCATCAAAACTCCAGTTGTAATTATTACCACCAAATGATACCGACTGAAAATTAGAAGCGTAAGGAGAACAACCGAGAGAATCGTAAGTAAAATCAGCTACTACTTTTGGATTGACAGTAATACTTTTTCGAATACTATCAGAACAACCTTCATCTGTAAATACTTTTAAAATAGCTGTAAAATTTATTGGAATTATAGAGTTTAAATTATAAAATGTATGAGCAGAATTAATCGTACAATTATTCAAACCAAACCCGTCTCCATATTCCCATCTGCATGAATCTGCATTGACAGAAGTATTAGAGAATTGAACTTGTAATGGCTGACATCCATTAATGGAATTGGTGGTATAATTAGCGATTGGTTTGGCAAAAACTTTAATCAATTTAGTTGCTGAATCCTCGCATTGTTGCGGTGATTTCACTTTTAATTTTGCTATGTAAGTGGTATCATTTTGTCCTGAATTTATATAGCTATGAGTGGTAATATTTCCACTTCCGATTTGTCCATCACCAAAAATCCATTCATAAAATCCGTTGGTTCCAATCGACTGACTGTTAAAGGTTACTCTAAGTGGACTACAACCAATTGAATCAGATGTAAATTGTGCCAAAATCTTAGGATTTACAGTAATTGTTTGTGCTAAAGTATCAGAACATCCATTAGCAGTTTTAACTCTCAAAGTAGTCTGATAGTTTACAGGTACGGTAGAGTTGAGGTTATAAAATGTATTATTGACAGTTGGGCTGCAATTGTTATTAAAATTTCCATTTCCAAAATCCCAAAAACAACTGTCGGCTAAGATGGAGGAATTGTTAAACTGAACTTGCAAAGGCTGACAACCAGACATAACATCAGGCAAAAATGCAGCTACTGGTTTTGGATGCACTGTAATTGTTTTAAAAGTTGAATCATAACATTGTTCAATTGAACCAATTTTTAATTTTATAGTGAATGTAGTATCGTTTAAAGAGGTATTTGTAAAAGTATGAACAGGGTTCACTCCTACTGAAGAATTGCCATCTCCATAAAACCATTCTGTACTATTGCTTGCTCCAGTTGATAGATTGAGAAATGCTACTCTAAGCGGACTACAACCAATAGAATCAGAAGTAAACTCTGCAATAACCTTAGGATTTACGGTAATCGATTGTGCTAAAGTATCAGAACATCCATTAGCAGTTTTAACTCTCAAAGTAGCCTGATAGTTTACAGGTACGGTAGAGTTGAGGTTATAAAATGTATTGTTGACAGTTGGGCTGCAATTATTATTGAAATTTCCATTTCCAAAATCCCAAAAACAACTGTCGGCTATGGTAGAGTTATTGGTAAACTGAACTTGCAAGGGTTGGCAACCCGCTGAAACATCTGGAATGAATGTGGCGTTGGGTTTTGCATGTACAGTAATTGTTTTAAAAGTAGAATCCAAACATTGTTGAAATGAACGCACTCTCAACTTTACATTATAGGTAGAATCGATAAGTCCACTATTATTAAAAGTTTGTTTGGTATTAGTAGCATTTGAAAGGTTGCCATTACCAAAAAACCATTCCACCCCGCCATTAGCACCTATAGATAGATTGTTGAAATCGATTTTAAAAGGACTACAACCTATTGAATCTGCAAAAAATTCAGCTTTAACCTTTGGATATACTTCAATTATTTTTTGAGTTGTATCAGCACATCCCTGTACATTCTGACTAATCAATTCGACAGTTCTAAATACTGAAATAGCCAAATTATTAGTAAATGTTTTATTAAAATTTGCGTTGGCATTGGCATTGGAAGTGCCATCTCCATAATTCCAACTATATGTATTATTACCGATACTATTATTTGAAAATCTAATTTTTAAAGGTTGACATCCTCTAAAGGTATCTAAATCAAATTGAGATTTAGAAGTAGGATAAACCACTATATTTTTGAAAGTAGTATCGAAGCACCCAAAACTATTTTGTGCAATTAATCTAGCTTTAAATGTTCTCGTATTAATTGTATTATTAACATAAGTATGGGAAGGATTTACTCCTATAAAATTAATTCCATCGCCAAAACTCCATCTGTAATTTACAGCACCTGCAGCTGCAGAAAATTGAACTAAAATCGGACTGCATCCTGAATCAGGAGAAACAGTAAAATCAAAAACAGGCTCGGGATTTACAGTTATAATCTTGTTGATGGTATCTGTACAGCTATTTTTTGATTGAGCTATTAATTGTACGGTGTAGGAAACAGGAAATAACGTTTGATTCTGAAAAATATGAGTAGGATTTTTAAGCAAAGAAAAAGCCGAACCATCTCCAAAATTCCATTGGTACACCAAACTATCACCTGTTGATTGATTATTAAATATAACTGAAATAGGGCCACAATCAACTACTGCATTAGAAGTAAAATTTGCTTTAGGTATGGGACTTACTTTTATATTTTGAACCATTGTATCGGAACAACCAAAAGTAGTAGAAGCAATTAATTGAACTTGAAAAGTGGTATCAATAGTTCCGAAATTCTTAAATATGTGCGATGGATTGATAGTAGTGTCAATCAAACTGCCATCGCCAAAATCCCATTTATATTTGGCAGAATTAGCTGAAGAAGTATTCGTAAAATTCACATTGATAGGTGAACATCCATTTGAAATACTGCTGCTAAAATTAGCTGTTGGTTTATTTTCTACTACTACTTGCATACTATCTATAGTTGAACAATTAGCAGTAAATACCTCCAAAACCACCCAATAGGCTCCTCCACTAAGATAAGTCGTAAAAGGATTCTTAATCGCAGAAGTACTGCCATTCCCAAAATTCCAATTCCAAGCTAGAATTGGGTCACCTGTAGCAGAAGATGAAATATCTGTAAAACTTGCAAGCTCATTAACGCAAACTGAGGTAGCAGTAAATGCGGGAATTGGAGATTTTTTAACTACCACAGATTTAATGATAGAATCTCTACATCCAAATATATTAGTGGTTACTAATTTAATAGAATAAGTTCCAGGCGAACCATACTTTTGTATCGGTGGACTGTTTCCTACATAAGTATTTCCATTACCAAAGGTCCAGCGCCATTGGATGGCACCAGTAGAATTGTCAGTAAAATTAACTAACATACTGTCGCAGCCATTGTTATTATTGAAATTAAAATCTGAATCAGGACTAGGGTGCACATATAAATCGACAAAGGCACTGTCCATGCAAGTAGCTGAACCTGCAGTACCAGCTATTAATGCAATGGTATAATTTCCTGAGGTTGTAAAAACTCGTGTTTTATTGGCTCCACTTAAATATTGAAATCCTGTACCTTGATCAAAATTCCATCGATAAGAAGTAGCCCCTCCTGTAGAAGTATTTATAAAAGTTACCGCTTCACCAGCACAAATAGTATCTTTATTTGAGCTAATTCCTGCGATAGGTGGTGTGGTAATACTGACGGTCATAAATGCAGTATCTTGACCACAAAAGCTACTATCTATTAAAAATATGTTATAAGAACCTGGCCCCGGAAAACCAATGGGTGGAGGATTAATAATTGGCGGATTCCATGGACGCCAGGCAATAATGGAATCATATCCTTTGCCCCAATAATTACCAAAATTCCAATATTCGTAGCGCTGACCATTATTTCCGTCTGCCAAACAGTTTCTAATACTATTATTATAAAATTGAAATACGGTATCAGGATAACATAAAACGGTTGTTGAAGCATTCAAAACGGCAGCATCCTTATCCCAAACTTTAAGTGGTCTAAATTTAGCAGATGAAGTCCCACAATAGTTGGTAGCTACCAAAGTAACTTCCAAATCGCAACTTATTGTTCCAACGCCAGGTAAATAGGTATGATTGATTGTATCACCTGCATTGGTGTCTCCGTAGCTTTGGATAGTAGAACCATCGCCAAAATCCCAGGTGAAGGAAGTTGTTTGAGAAATTTGATTGGCAGAATTGATGAATTTAAATAAAGCAGGTGTACATCCAAAGTTGGTAGCCCCCAAAGGCAATTGAATGGATGCCAAGGGATTTCTCTCTAAAACAATCACTCCATTAATGGTGCAACCGTCTGCTATCATCACAAAATTAAAGGTGTCTGTTACCGAAGGGTAAATATGCTGCAAAATAGCAGGCGGAACCAATCCAGCGCCGCTCGCATTAGTACCATCTCCCCAATCAATCGTGTATGAACCGATAGTCATATTGGTTTCTAACACCAAATTAAAAGGCGCAGAAGAACAATGAATCCAATAAGGATTAGTGTTTGTAAACGTTCCATTTCCATCACGGATGCTATAGCATTGACTAAAAGCAACGGAATGAAATAGAAATATTAGAACAACTAAGAGTTTAAGTCTAATAAATGAGTTTGGCATTCTGTATGAAACTAACTATTAAAAAATTTAGGCTCTAGTTTAGCACTGCGTTGATAATAGTGTTTTATAGTTTGGTTGGATTTGAACAAAGCGCTCCAGAGCTCCCGCAACAACTATCTGCTTTGCGAAAGCAAGGGTAATATCCTTGTTTGATTTTATTTTTTCTTTTATAATATGCCAATTTAGGTATTGTTGCAGGTATTTAGTAGACACGCCCCAGAATGTATTTCCAATCCACTTCTTTATTTTATTGTGCGTTGAGTTTACATGCTGTACATGAAACGCTCCTTTTACTCTTTCTCCCCTGGAAACATTTACCGGATGAAACTCAATTTTGGTGTCTTTAGCGAAGCCTTTATAACTGTGGTGAGAATCACTACACAAAATTGTGCTCCCTTTTTTTATGCGATTGCCAATAGCATTTTTAATATCAATCTTTCTAATCCGTCCAAGTGTAGCTACACTCAGATTTAGCATTGACTTTCTGTCTTGAGTCACGATGACCGCAACCTGATCATTGCTTACACCCCTTTTGCTTGACTTACCGCCTCTTTTCCTTGGTTCTCGATTTTTAACCTTCATCCCTTTTTCAGATTTGAGGAAAAAGGTCTCATCACTTTCTGTGATACCAATGAAGGGCTCTCCGTCATCTGCGTCAACTGAAGACAATATCTTGTGGCGCCAATCAAAGGCTGTTTTCTTATTAATACCCAAAATCGAAACAATTTTGTCAAGACTTTTTTCTTCAACCATTAGTTTAAGATAATCAACAATCTTGTCTTTTCTTTGCAGCCCTGCCATCCAAGTACCTGTATACTCCGTAAAACTTCTTTGGCAAGACTTGCATTTGTAGCGCTGTGCTCCTTTGTCAATCCCAAAACGAACATACTTAGAATGAGAACAATGAGGACAGGCTCCGAGTTTGTTATTAAACTCATGCTGACGTGAAACAATCGCAGACAGGTTAATCTCTTTAGTTGAATCTTCAATCTCCTTCAACAAACGCTCACGTTGTTTAATTGGCAGAGAGAGTATTTGGTCTTTAAGCTTTTCTGTTTTCATACACACAATATACAAATAATAGCTGAATTAAACTAGAGCCAAAATTTACAATAAACTCTAGTAGTGGCAGCCTTTGGGGAGGTTCAAATATATGTATTATTTTATACTTTTATTGTTCCTTATCCGACATCATTAACATTTTAATATATTTCACAGGTGAACTTCCATAATTCAAGAAATTTTCATGAAAAGTTTTTAGATCAAATTGATCTCCTTTTTTACGTTTCATTTCCTCTCTCAACTCTGTAATTTCATAAAAACCAGCAAAATAACTGCACAACTGAACAGACGAAAGTTGTGCCCTTCTCCATTTGCCCTCAGCTTCAGCTTGCTGTTGAAAAGCTTCTTTGGTTAATAAGGTAATAGCATCTTCCTTTTTCATATCTAAAACATGGATGCTGTAATCCAAAATAGTATTGCACACTGTTCTTAAATTCCATTTGTAATACATCAACCATAATTCATCCGAATTATTTCCATAACCATTTTCGAGCATCATCAATTCAGTGTAAACTGCCCAACCTTCAATCATGGCGCCATTCCCAAAAATACTTTTAATGATACTTGGAGCTTTATTACTATATACCAATTGGGTATAATGCCCAGGAATAGCCTCATGAATATTTAAAATCTGTAATAAATATTGATTGTACTCTCTTAAATAACTTTCAGCTTCTTCAGGGCTGTAGTGATCTAATGGAGTAACATTGTAAAAAGTTTCTGAATTAGCGTCATATGGCCCAGGTGCAGAAATGGAAGCTCCAGCAAAACCTCTCATATATTCAGGAGTTGGACGCACCACCAAAGGTTTAGATGGATCTTGTGTTATTAAATCCTTTTCATTTACAAAAGCTACTAATTCAGGAATTTGTTGGCGAATAGTGGTAATAAATGAATCTCTATGAGTGTGCACCGCCGACAAAGTATCAATCATCATTTTGATGGTTTCCTCTCTAAATTCAGGCATTTTAGTATCTGCAAAGTATTTTGGCCACATTTTTTCTGTGACTGCAAACATTTTTTCATACAACTCATTTTTACGTTCTATTGCCTTTTGATAAATTTCTCTAGCGCTATAAGCAGATGATAAATCATTTTTAAATTTCTTTTCGTATAAATCTTGTCCTAATCTAAAATCTCTACCTATATCTCCACTTTTAATTTTTGGTAGTATCTCTTTATCTAAATATGCTACATAAGTATTAATGGATGCAATTGCACTGTCTAACTTTTTCGTAAAGATTTCTTTTTCAGAATCTGATAAAGAAGAAGCTTTTAAAGAATCTCTTAAGGTAACATCAAAAATTTGTATAGATCCTTTTAATTGTTGTATTGCCAAATTAGTATGCACTTCTGTCGGATTATTTAAATTTTCCTTTGCAGCAATATAATATTGGTCGACATGATTTAATTTTTGTGAAATATCATTTAATCTTTTTTCTAAAGAATGATCTTTAAAATCTATTACATTAAAGAATTGTCCTCCTAAATTAGATGATGATGGATTCCACTCATAAGATTTTAGGGTGTTCCTACTAAAACGTTGAGATTCAAAAAAGTCTCTAATTAGATAATAATCAATCTTATTTAAATCAGATAAATTTTTAATATCAAATTTTTCCAAATTAGATTCTTGCGTTTCGACAAAAGCGTCAACTTTATTAAAATTACTTGAATCGTTAATAGTTAAAGCGCTATCATAATTATGAAAGCCCTCAGAACTTGCCCAATTTGGAAATGTTTGCCACAATTGGTCCACAAAATTTTCTGTGAAAGTACTAAAATCAGCATCTTGATTTTGATTTTCAACAGTTTCTTTTTGAGGATTATTACAAGCAAAAAGAGTAAAAGTAAATAGAATAAGAAAAGCTAATTTATACATGATTTGGTTTTATTGTTTGATACGAAAGTACATCAAAAAAATTAATTTTTTTTCCAAATCAAACCAAAATCTTATTTTAGCCAATTGAATTATAACAAAGAACAAACACTAAAAAAATGAAAAATTTAATAATAGCCTCTACTCTATTGACCATGATAGCTTGTGGCGAAAAAGCGAATCAAAAAGAAGAAAGAAAAGAAATTACTTTAAAATCTTATCCTGAGGTAAGAAAAGATACGATAAGTGATGATTATTTTGGCACAAAAGTGAATGATCCGTACAGATGGTTAGAAGATGACAAATCTGAAGAAACTGCTAACTGGGTAAAAGCTCAAAATGAGGTAACTTTCGATTACCTCAGCCAAATTCCTTATCGTGATCAAATCAAAAATAGATTGACCGAACTGTGGAATTATGAGAAAACTAGTACTCCATTTAATAAAGGTAACTATTACTTCTACTATAAAAATGATGGTATTCAAAACCAATATGTGCTTTATTACAAAGACAGTTTAGAAGGTGAAGAAAAAGTACTATTAGATCCTAACACATGGTCTGACAATGGCACAGCGGCTATGAATGGCTTGGGTTTTTCAAAAGATGCTAAATACATGGCCTACGGAATATCAAGAGCCGGTTCTGATTGGGTAGAAATACAGGTGATGGATTTAGAAAATCAAAAAATGCTCAACGATACCGTAAATTGGGTGAAATTTTCAGGTATTTCTTGGTATAAAGATGGGTTTTACTATAGCGGTTATGATGCTCCTAAAAAGGGAAATGAATATTCTAACAAAAATGAATTTCACAAGATTTTTTATCACAAATTAGGTACTTCTCAAAAAGATGACAAAATTATTTTTGAGGATAAAGAACATCCAGAAAGAAACTTCTATGCTGGTGTTACAGACGATGAAAGTTTATTGATTGTATCAGGTTCTGAATCTACTTCAGGCAACACACTAAAAGTAAAAGACTTGGTAAACAATGGCGAATTTATCACTTTGGTGAATGATTTTGAAAATGAGACCCGCGTAGTTGATTTCAAAGATGGTCAATTGTTACTTTTTACAAATATAGATGCACCCAACAATAAATTGGTAAAGGTTGATATTTCAAATCCTGAAAGAACTAATTGGCAAGATGTGATTCCCCACAAAGATTATTATCTGAATGGTGTTTCTATTGCCAATGGAAAATTAGTTGCATCATCTATGAAAGATGTAGTAACTGAATTGAATATTTATACCTATGAAGGAGAATTTATCAATAAAATTGATTTACCAGGTATTGGAACTGCTGGTTTTAGTGGAGAGAAAGATAAAAGTGTCGCTTTTTATTCATTTTCATCTTATACCAAACCAGGTACTATTTACAAATACGATATAGAAACCAATCAATCAGAGGTTTGGTATGAGGCTAAAACAGCCTTTAAAGGAGAAGATTACGAAACCAAGCAAGTTTTTTATGAAAGTAAAGATGGCACTAAAATACCCATGTTTATTACCCATAAAAAAGGCTTAAAAATGGATGGTAACAATCCTACATTCCTTTATGCTTATGGAGGTTTTAACATTAGCATTAAACCAGGATACGATGTTAAAACTACCGTGTTTTTAGAACAAGGTGGTATTTATGCAGTAGCCAATTTAAGAGGTGGCAGTGAATACGGTGAAGACTGGCACAAAGCAGGAATGAAAGAAAAGAAACAAAATGTGTTTGACGATTTTATTGCGGCAGCAGAATATTTAAAAAAGAACAATTATACCTCAACAGAGAAGTTAGCCATTCATGGAAGAAGTAATGGTGGTTTATTGATTGGAGCTGTAATGACTCAACGACCTGATTTGGCAAAAGTAGCCTTACCGGGAGTAGGAGTTTTAGATATGTTGCGTTACCACAAATTTACAATTGGCTGGGCTTGGGCGGGCGAATTTGGTGACAGTGAAACCAAAGCAAGTTTTGACATCCTGTATAAATATTCTCCTTTGCACAATATAAAAAAGGGAACCGATTATCCAGCTACTATGGTTACCACAGCAGACCATGATGACAGAGTAGTTCCGGCACACAGTTTTAAATTTATTTCTGAATTACAAGATAAAAACTCAGGCAAAAATCCTGTATTGATTCGTGTAGATGTAGATGCAGGACATGGAGCTGGGAAACCAACTTCTAAAGTAATAGAAGAATGGGCGGACATATGGAGCTTTGTGTTGTGGAATGAAAATGCGAAAGTTGTTTTTTAAAGGTTAAAACAATGTAACAATGATTCAATGTAACAATTTAACAATGGTCTTAATGAATCCATAAGTCAATGAATCAATACCCATATATGTGAATTAATAAGAAATGGGAAAAACCTTCAAGGTTTTGGCTGTTAAAATATAGTGAAGCTTCAAATAGTAATAAAGCCAGTTGATAAAACCTTGAAGTTTAAGCGATGGGTTCTGATGTCATTTTTAAAAGTTGTTTATTAGATTTTAGACCCATTGAACTAAAAGTTTGATGGGTTTTTTTGTAATTATTTTAAAGATTTCTATTCAAGAAAAGATTTTTCTGAGAGTATAATACCGATTTAGTAATCTAATGTCGCACACTTCGTTCCTCATTTGCTCCTTATCTTACTGTTCGGCATTTACCAATTCTACGTTTTTAAAATGGTTCAAAAAAATTTATATGCGGCATTAAAAAACTTAATTGGTATAAAAATTAAATGAACAAATTCGAGCTTTCATCCCAAAAAAGATAGACACTAATAAACCCAATCGGACAAGTGAACGGATAAATTAATAAATCAAATATATTTAAAAGAACATTCGTGCATTCGTGGCATTAATTATTAAGGATATTTAGATGGAGTTCTATCTTTATTTAAATTTTTTCTTTAACTCATCTTGTCTATTATCCCAAAAAGATAATATTTCAATACTATCCTTATTTATTTCGTAAAAAATTAAATAGGTTTTTAAAGGAATCACTCTAGTTTTTTCGTTTGAAGTTAATCTACCAATGAGCTCACTTTTAGCTAATGTTACTAACAAATCTTCCGTTTCTAAAAGTAATTTTAAACTGTAAGTTTCTGAACCATTTCTTTCGTTGAAAAACTCAAGAATTTTGCGAAATTCAATTTTTGCTTTATAAGACCAAATTATTTTTTTGTTAGCCATTTTTTCATTTCAGAAATTACTGACTCATTTGAAGAAAACTCCTTATTTTTAATTTGCTTTCTAGAAATCTCTATTGAATTTTCTTGTTCTTGTGAGATAGGATATAAGGTTTGTTCTGTACTATCAAATATAGTTTGTATCGCTGTTAAGAACTTTAAATCTTTAGAATTCTGAATTCTTGATATTAAGTTATTTTTTATTTGAGCAACCGTATCCATATTGTTTTATTTATAGTATCAATCAAAAATAAGACTTTTTGAACTATTCTTTTTAAAATTTCTACAATTATTCTAAAAAACCAATAATTATCTAATCACAATTCACTCATCCTCTTCATCAAACACCTCCACTACTCCAACAACTCTAATTTCTGTTCGGCGATTGATCGCTCTACCCTCTGGATTGTCGCTACCATCAGTATTGGCATTTTTAGCTATTGGCTGAGATTCTCCATAGCCTTTTGATTGCAATCTTTTGGCATCAATTCCTTTAGATATTAAATAACGCACGACACTTTCAGCTCTATTTTGTGATAGATTTTTATTGTAAGCATCAGTTCCCTTGCTATCTGTATGCGATCCTAATTCTGCAATTATTTGTGGATTATTAATTAAAATAGGCAGTAGTTTCTCATCAATTATAGTTTTAGCTTCTTCCGTCAATCTATCTTTATCAAATTCATAATTAATATCTTCCAAAACAAAAGTTCTATCTTTCATCGTTTTTAAATAAAAGTACTTTTCTAAATTCATCCCATCAAAAGCATCCAACGTATTGATATCTGCTATTTCTGTAAAAGTACTTTCATCAGCAGATTCTATTTGATATTTTCTCCCAGGTAAAAGATTGAAAACCACATTACCACTTTTATCAGTAAAGCTAGATTTATTGTATATTTTCTCGCCCTCAGAATTTATAAAAAACACATTCATTTTAGTCCCTTCGGTAATCACACTATCCTTGTAAACAATACATTTGATTACAATCTGCACACTGTCTATTTTTTTAAAAGCATACAAATCATCACAACAAGTCTTATTTTTTAAGGCAACACCTCCAGCTCTATTACTAACGAATAATCCATCAACTCCATTTGGAAATGGAGTAAAATACAGCTCATCAGCTGGAGAATTTAATGGTAGGCCAACATTTTGGGGTTCTTCCCATTTACTTTTATATCCCTCTGTAAAATATACATCCAAACCACCTAAGCCTTTATGCCCTTCAGAACTGAAATAAAGAATAGCAGCATCATTATCATAATAAGGAGTGATTTCATCTTGTCGGCTATTTATTTTCATACCTGCATTTCGCGCTTCTCTATAAGTGCCTTTTCGTTTATCGTATATGGTGTACCAAATATCATTTCCACCTTTACCCTCTTTTCGATCACTCACAAAATAGAGTATTTCTCTGTATGCTTTCTTGCCATTAGCAATTGTGGGATGTGTATTTGAAGTGCCCAATTCATTAACTGACTTAGGTAATACTTTTGGATTGGCCCAATCATTTCCTTTTTTACTCAATTCATACAATTGACATTGAATTTTCCCAGTTTCATTCGCCTTACAGGCAGAAACTATCATTCGTTCTCCATCAGGCGAAATACTTGCACTTGAAAGTTCAAAAGAATTAAAAAATGCATCAAACTTTACTTCTCCTGCAAATTGCCATTCATTTTTGACCTTATTCGCCAAATAAAATTTCCTTTTTGGAAGGTTTATTTTTTCATTTCGTTGGTACTTAATTAAAGTGTCTGATCTTAATGCAATAAATAAAACGGTCGTTGGATTGATATAAATGGGAGATTGCTCCACATAAGCTTTATTGATAGAAGTAGATAAATGCTGAATTGTATACTTCTGATCACTTTTATAGAGCGTATCCGCAAAAACAGTACTTTCCATCTTGTCTTTTGCCAATCGTCTCCATTCTACCTCATCTTTCTCACCTCTATAATTGTCCCTAAACTCTTCATAATGATTATTTGCTTCCTTGTATTTACCTAGGCGCATTTCCATCTCTGCTTGATAAAACAATGCTTTCTTATATTTATCTCCCCTCGATTCATTGACAGATTTATAGACTTTATAAGCCATTTCATAATTTCTACTTTTCTGATATTGTTGGGCTAATAAATAGCGGTATTGAATATCCTTTGGTTTCCTTTTGGTGTATTCTTCCAAATAATTTACAGCCATATAAGGATCATTTGTTCTTATCGCTATTTTAGCATTTCGTTTTAAACTAGCATTCGATTCTCCCAATAGTTCATTTTGTCCGTAAACTACAGAAAAACAAAATATTACTAAAAACAAACAACTATATTTATAAACGTTCACAAGGAATAGTATTAAATTTTAACAATGAAGTTGGTCCTTTTAAAATCAATGACAATTCTAAAGCACCTCTATATGCAGCTACTTTTCGCAATGGAGATAAGGTAAAATCATAGCTTACACCTGCTTCTATTCTATTAAAACCCAAACCTGCCTTTAAAATAGCCGCATCAAAATTTCTACTAAATCCACTTCGCATATATAAACCTGCCAACCAATACTCTATTTTCTGTGGGTGATTATCTAGATAAGATTTTAAATCTGCACCCAACATCAATTGCGATGCTTTTGATTCAAAATTATAATTCATAAAACCTATAATTTCTCTCTCACTATTCAACTTATAGTTTCCAAAGATTTGATAATTGTAAAAAGATGGTTTCTTATTCTGATTGACATCAAAAAATGATTCTGAAGCTTGATTGGTGTGGTAATTGGTCAAACCTACGCCAACTAAAATTTTATCATTCAATTGCCTTTCTATGGTCAATCCCCAATTAACATCTATATAATTCAATTGGCTAGAGGCAAAACTTTCTTGATTGCTCAATTGCTGATTAAATCCTCCTTGAGTTCTATCATATTGTTCTGGAAAAGTTAATCCTGAAACGTCAAAACTCTTATTGATGTATCCAACTCCTACACCAAGCCTTATTTTAAATTCACGAATTGTTTTTTGATAGGAACCATTTAAATAAACCGAAAAGTTGGTCAATTTACCATCGCCACTTTTGTCATTTATCAATAATCCACCAATTCCTAAAATCTGATTAGCAATGTATAATTTTTTATCTGCACTCACTATATTGGTGATGAATGGCTCCCCCAAACTGCGCCATTGAGTTCTATAATTATCGCTGATTCGCCAATCATAATCACTCTTAGCCGTGTTTGCGGGATTAATGAATATAGGTGATGCCAACTGTTGTGATAAATGTAAATCTTGAGCATTTAAATGAAAGGAAAACCCCATCCAAAGAAAAAATTGAATGGATAAGAATCGACTTAAAAAATATGTGGATCTACTTTTTATCATTTGTGATTAAATGTAAATAAAATTTAAATATGATAAAATATTAAATTTTAATTCATTCACTTTAATTTATTTACTGACGTATAGTTTTATAATTATGATGCTTGCTAAGATAAAAAATTTAATGGAGGCAACTAACGCTATTTGTTTATAGTCATAAATAAAGTAAATTTAAGGCGTTAATTGTACCAATTAAATAAATGAAACTTAAACCGATAATATCTGTACTCCTTTTTCTATTGCTTGGAATAAAAACTTATGCTCAATTGTCAGCGGATTTTTCAGCTAATAAAACCCAAGGATGTGGAGTTTTAGGAAGTGTAGTCTTTACAGATTTATCTACAGGAAACCCAACTTCTTGGTTGTGGGATTTTGGCAATTCTAATACTTCCACCCTTCCAAACCCTACTGTTAATTACAGTGCAACAGGTTTTTATACCGTAAAATTGACTATTTCTGATGGAACTACAAGCAAACTGGTCACTAAAACAAATTATATTAAAGTATACAAAAAACCACAGAGTAATTTTGTAGCTTCCCCTCTATCGGGTTGTAATCCTCTATTGGTCAACTTTACAGATCAATCCACCTCTGTGGATGGCACTATTAACCAATGGTTATGGGATTTTAATGATGGTAGTCCTGCCAATTCTTTAAACAACCCATCTCATCAATACGTTACCACTGGATTGTACTCTGTTTCCTTAAAAGTTACTGATGATAACGGTTGTACTGATACTAAAATTCAAACTAATTTAATTGATGTTTTTAATTCACCGGTAGCTAATTTTAGTTCAACGGTTCCACCAATTTCATGTGTGGCACCATTTACATTAAATTTCACCAATAGTTCTACAGGATTGACCTTAGGTTACAATTGGGATTTCGGAGATGGACAAAGTTCTACATTAGCTACTCCAACTCATATTTATACCTCTAATGGCAAGTTTACTGTCCGTTTAATTGTTACCGACGTTTCAGGTTGTAAAGATACTTTAATCCGAATCGACTATGTAATTATTGAACCTATTTCATCAGCATTTGCGCAAGATAAAGACAGTGTTTGTACAGATGTAATTATTAAATTTACAAATAACAGTACAGGTGCCACTAACTATTTGTGGAATTTTGGCGATGGCACTACTACTTTTACAAAAAACCCCTTAAAAAAATATCCTAAGGCAGGCACTTATTCGGTTCGATTAATTAGTAAAAATGGAAGCACTTGTGCAGATACTTCCTATGCTACAGTTTATGTAGATTCTATCAGCGCAGATTTCACAAGTCAACCACTTATTATTTGTCAAATAGACACCGTTGTTTTTATCAACCAATCCTATAATGCACAAAGTATTTCTTGGAAAGTTGGAAGAGATACAACAAGATATTATAGTGATACATTGCTTTATATCCCATTTACAAATAACTCCAATCCTAGAGATACATTAATTGCTGTTAGTCCTTTAGGTTGTAGAGATACTATCATCAAAACCAATCGAAAAGTATTTTTCACTGTTTTAGATCCAAAAGTAAGTCCTATTGGTGGCTGTATCCCGCAATTTTTCACCTTAGATGCACGGTCTATTTCCTTATCACCTATTGTGTCCTACAATTGGCAAATCGGAAAAAATGGAACACTTGGAACGTCATCCAATAAAATTACCAATTACACTATAACTAGAGATACAACTATCAAAGCTGCTATTACTATTATAGATAGTCTCGGTTGTGTAGCTACAGACACTGTCATATTTGCTGCAGGAGATACCATTTCTAATAGTCACACTGTGCTAACTGATACTGTTTGTGGCAATGATTCTATCGTCTTTATTACTGATATTGATGGCCGTAAAGCAACTATCAAAGCTATTGTAGATATTACAAATAATAAGCTCTTATCTTTTATCAAAGTAATGGGCCCTGCAGATATAGACACTATCAAAGTTTATAATTTTGTTGATACAGGTTATACAGACATACGAGTAACACTCACCAATAAAAATTGCGATTTTGGCTATCAAATCAATGCTTACATAAAAGGGCCAATTATCACTAAATTAATTGATTCTATAGCTTGTCCTAATTTGGCAACACATTACTTTTCAGCTAAAATAATCGATTACAATCGATTTTATTGGGATTTTGGGGATTTTTCACCTATTGATTCAGTGAATATAAGCCCTGTTCATACTTATACCAATAATGGAAGCTATGATGTAAAACTGACAGTTTTTAATGATACAACCAATTGTTTTTACGAAGTAACACAAGAAACTTTTTACGACACCATTGTCACACAAATTTATTTTAGTGTAGACAGTAGTTGTATTCCTTTTAGATATGTAGCTAGACCTCAATTTAACTTACTTCCCCAATCTTATTATTGGAATGTAAATGGGGTTGATTTGATGCAAGACACCATTGCAGACACCATGAATTTTAGAGGTGCAAAAAAAGTTCAATTAATTTTTGTAGATTATTACGGTTGTCTCGATACGGTGGAAAATTTTGTTCATGGATTTAAACCAATTCCTGCCTTTTCAAGTGATAAAAGAGGTGATTGTAGTCCTTTTACTGTCCAGTTTATAGACACCAGCCAAGGACAAGGTATTTTAGAAAAGTGGGAATGGAGATTTGGCAATGGATTAGCAGATACCATTCAAAATCCTACATCTTTTTACAGTATTGAAGGAACTTATGATGTTTTCTTAAAAGTAACGGATAGTTTAGGTTGCACAGATTCTATTTTAAAGATAGAATACATTAATTATTACTTTAATCTACCTCGTTTTTTAAGTCCTAAACGAAATGTTTGTGTTGGTGATTCCGTATTTTTTAATAACATAAGCGTTGGAGATTCGTTGACCTACAAATGGTATTTTGGCAATGGTGATAGCAGTATAATAAAGAATCCAAAAACTACTTTTAGTCTTCCAGGAACCTATGATATCCAATTAATTTCTACAGATCCTAACGGCTGCGATAAAATAGAAAATAAGGTAGGCTACATCACTGTTTTAGCTAACCCAACAGCTGATTTTATTGCAGATACTACTCAAGCCAATTGCTATCCCTTACCGGTTAATTTTACAGATTTATCAACCGGTATAAACATCAACAAATGGACTTGGAAGTTTGGTGATAATTCCCAAGGCTCTGTGTTTCAAAATCCATTTCACAACTATACCGCTATCGGAAAATTTGATGTGAAATTAGTAGTCACCAATCAAAATGGCTGCCGAGACAGTATCACAAAGCCTCAATACATTGAAACTAGAGGTCCTTCCGCCAAAATTCGCTTTTTTCCTGATTCTATATGTGTCAATGAATCCATTACTTTCGAGATGGTTAATCCTGAAAATGTGTTTTCATTTTATTGGGATTTTGCTGATGGAAAATTAGATAGCATCAATCCAGTAAGTCATAGATATACTGACAGAGCAGGAACGCTATTTCCTACTTTAGTTTTAAGCGATAGCTCCAATCAATGTTCAGTAGGCATAAGAGATACCATTTACATTCAAGAAGTTTTAAGTCAGATAGATATTTCAGATAGTGTTGGCTGCGAACCTTTAACCGTCAACATAAACAGCAGCAAAAGTTTAGGACTAAGCACTTTTCTTTGGGATTTGGGCGATGGCAATAATTCTAACCAAATAAATTTAACCAAAACATACAATGCAGGAACTTACCCTATCCGATTGATAGGTGAAGGAAAAGGATGTTTTGATACGGCATATGTTGATTTAAAAGTTTTTCCCAATCCAATAGCTCAAATCATTCCCGACTCTAGTATTTGTGAAGGTGATTCTATTCAACTATTCGCTTCAGGCGGATTACAATATTTATGGACACCCGCTATTGGCTTAAGTAAAGCAACTATCTCTAATCCAAAAGCATCACCAGATCAATCTACCAACTATTCAGTACAAGTAATAGATAGCAATAATTGTAAAGACACTGCCAATATGAATTTAATCGTTCAGAAAAAGGCGGATATAACATTAAATAATGACACCCTACTTTATTTGGGTGAAAACATGAATTTAATAAAATTCAACAATGCACAACATTATATTTATACTTGGAAACCGCCATTAGGTTTAAATTGCAGTGATTGTGAAAATCCTTTGGCAATGCCTTTGGTGAATACTATGTATTATTTAACAGCAACGGATTCATTTGGCTGTTTCACATTTATAGATTCCATTTACATTCAAGTTTTTGATGGCTTCACTGTTGACATTCCTACCGCATTTAGTCCAAATGGAGATGGAAGCAACGATATTATATTTGTAAGAGGATGGGGAATCAAAGAACTTTTGGTTTTTGAAATTTATAACCGTTGGGGCGAAAAAGTATTTGAAAGCACAGATCTCAAAAAAGGTTGGGATGGCACCTACAAAGGAAAAGACCAAGCTATGGATACTTATATATATGTGGTAAAAGCTTTGAGTTTCCAAAACAAGTTAGTTGAGAAAAAAGGAAATGTGACTTTGTTGAGATAATTGATTTTTAAAATTAAATATGAATTTTCCAAATATAGATTATAAGCATTGGCTATCAGTGTGGAATGAAAAAATAGGTATTGAAGAATCTTACACCAATACCAATATAAGACCGTTGCAGGGGAAAATAGGTTGAAATTATTAGCAAATTAACACCTAATATTTTGTTATATAGATATTTAAGTCGTATATTTATTGCATGGAATTACAGAAACAACCTACATTGGCAGACACAATTTGTGATTTGCGAGCAAGAAAGATAAAAAGGACTTTTTTTGGCCAAATAAATAAATTAATCGATTGGGATGAGATAGAAAAGCTAATAGGTTCAGATTATACTAAAGGGAAAAGTGTAGTTGGCAAACCCTCTTATAGCGGTTTATTATTATTTAAAATGTGTCTTTTACAAAATTGGTATGGATTGAGTGATTACGAGGTAGAAGACAGGTTGAATGATAGTATCTCATTCAGCTACTTTTGTGGAATGAATATAGATCAAGTTGCTCCCGACCATAGTACTTTGAGTAGATTTAGGACCGCCCTAACGAAAACAAAAACCTTTGAGAAACTTTTTCGCATAATTAATGCACAATTAGAAGCACACAATATCATTGTAAAGCAAGGAATTATTGTGGATGCAAGTGTGATTGAAACACCACTTCGACCAAAAGGAAAAACGAATCATAAGGTAACTGAAGATCGAACTGATGAAGAAGTAAAAGTGAAAAAAGAGTATGCAGAGAGTGTAGACAAAGATGGGACGTGGTTGAAAAAAAGAGGAAAGTATCATTTTGGTTATAAGAAGCATCACGCTACAGATCAAGAAGGAATGGTAATAGGAGTATTAACCACTACGGCAAGTACAAACGAGATTGCCAATTTAGAAGAGGTGTTAGATACAATAAATATAGATTTACCCAAAGGCATTCCTTTAAAAGCGGACAAAGGTTATCAATCAAAGAAAAATGTGGAGCTACTAAAAAAGAGAGAGTTTAAAAATCATATTCTTAAAAAGGCATTAATAAACAAGCCGTTAACTTATTGGGAGAAAAAATTCAATAAATTAATAGGTAAAACAAGATTTAAGGTAGAGCGGACTTTTGGAGGAATAAAAAGATGGTTTAACGGAGGAATGGCGAGATATAGGGGAATGGAAAAAATGCATACTCAGAACTTGATGGAGGCAATGTGTTATAATTTGTATCGAAGTCCGGGGATAGTTACGTCTAATTATAAAAATTAACGGAAGAACAGCAAGAAAATGAACTATAAAGACAAGAAAAAGAACTAAAAATCACATCATATGACAAAAATTAATTGAAACTACTTCTAAAAGTTAGATTTGAATTATTAATTGGGTTTTGCAACGGTCTTAATATGCAAAAGTATATTACAAAAATAGGAGATGCAAATACGTGTACCATAGAAATTAAAAATATAGTAAAAAAAGTTGATTTAGCTGATAAAGATATTTTAAGAGTTATTGACTTAATCTATTCTTGGGGCGGAAAATCGGGACGAATGTTTTATGCTAAACACAATGGTTCTAGTAGTCCTAGAGACGAAATTGAATCAAACGAAAATACCATGTGGGTATATAAAGAAGGAATTAAATTGGCAAAAGAAAGTAACCCAATATGCAAAATAATTTTTAGCTCTATTAAAGGAATCGGATCATCTTACGCAAGTAAACACGCCTATTTTTGGAGTATGACAAGTAAAAATCCACTAATAATAATTGATTCAAAAATTGCAGGAACTTTAGGGTATAGTACTATTGAATTATTAGAAAAAGATTTTCATTATAATGAGACTATCAAAGAATTTCAAAAAAAGGCAAAAGAGGAAATTGGTATCAATGATTCAACAGAAATTGAAAAATCATTATTTGCCTTTCACAATCATTATTTCTTGAATGATAATTCGAATTTGAGGAAAAATCCCAAACCTGAAAAGGATTATGATATCGCTAAATTTTTGGCTGATAAATTAATCAGCATCTCAAAATATTAACTAATATGTCGCACCTACAGAGCTGAAAATCGATATGATTTACTTTTTTTAATAATATTTCGCTCCTATGGAGCTAGAATTTGTCCAATTAAAGATTAATTTTTATTAAAGTATTGCGAAGCAATACGCAATTGTTAAATTGTTTAATTGTTACATTAGAGTATTGCGAAGCAATACGCAATTGATTCACTTTGTCCGCCGCAACGCAGTGAAGGAGGATTGTTACATTAAATCATTGATACATTAACTTCTCTCCCCTCCGAAATATAAATCAAACTACCATTTACCTTTTTACTTTCAATACTTTGAATAATTTCCATATAATTTTTTAACTGTTCTTGATGTTTCTCTTGATATTGTCCTGTTTTAAAATCAATTACAGTAATTTCATTCTCAAAATAAACAACTCTATCCGGTCGGTAAGTTTCATTATTTGAAGTTATAATATCTGATTCTGTTCTTACTTTTAAATCTTTTTGAAAGTATTTGCTGATACTCTCAATGGATAATAAATTTTCAATTTCCATCTTATACTCTTGCAATTGAACAGTATTGATTGCTCCTTCATTTTTCATTTGATTTAGAACATGATCTAAATCATCGATGGACGAAATTTGAGCTAAAATAAAATGTAATGTATTTCCATATTGGCGTGCAGTTTGACTCAATTTGATATCCCAAAAATTAGGTGCTTGCAAACTTAAATTTAATTTATCGCGCCAATCGGAAGAAAGAAAATTGATAAACTTTAAATTTTCATTCTCATCAATCAAAGAATTTACTTTGGTTAAAATGCCAAAAGAATATAGCTTTTTTCCTTCTTCAAAAATTTTTATAGAATTTAAATAGTTACCAAAAACATTTGGCAAGCTTAAGCTTTCCCTTTTCTTTGAAGGTTGCTTGCTAATTATATACAATCTATCCTTAGGCCGACTCATAGCAACATATAGATTATTCAAAAAATCAATGTGCCGCTTTTTGTCTTCATCTTGATAAATGTGAGCAAATTTTGTTTTTTCAATCGCTGAATTCATTGAAAGAAAATCCAACTTGTTTATTTTGGCATCTGCATCTTCATCCTTAACCCATCTTCCGTCCATTTTTTGCAAACCTGCAGTTGCATGTGAAAAAATTACGATTGGAAATTCTAAACCTTTTGATTTATGTATTGTCAATATATTTACCGCATTGATCCCATCAGGTATTATCACGGCTTTAGCATCTTTATTTTGATCCCACCATTCTATAAATGCCGCTAAATCATTGTTTTTCTTTTGTGCAAATAAAAATACTTCATCCAAGAAAAACTGAATGTAGGGATCTGCTTTTTCAAACAAACTTAAATTCCTAAAAAGTTCTTCTGCTATTTCATAAATGGGTCGTTCTTTTAATTGATATATATCCAATTCACCTAAAAGTAGAATTAAATGATTGGAGAAAACTGCAGCATCTTTCTGTTTTAAATACTTGGTAAAAACCGTATGTAAATCTTCTTGATAATATCCTAAAGTATGAAAACCTTCTACTATATTTTTTTGATATAAAGTAATTTCAGAATCAACCAAATAAGCCATTAAATTTACTACTAAATTCACTGATTTGGAGTTGCCAATCTTTACAGATTCGGAAGATGAAATTGGAATAGAGTGATCCACTAATGTTTGTGCAACAGTATTGGCTATTTTATTGGCTCGAAACAAAACTGCAATGTCTTTATATTGATACCCATCCTCAATACATGATTGAATAGTTTCTAATAACTTTTCAACTTGCTCAGGATCATCTTGCTCTTCATCTTCTGTTGTTTCCTCAAAGCCATATTTCTTATTTTGAGCAGGCTCACAAAAATAGAACTCAACATATCCACCTGTATTTTTCTCATTTGGAATTTGCTCTTGTTCAAAATAAATTTCTTCAATTTGAGGGTAACTTGATTTTATGAAATCAAAAAACGCATTATTAAATTCTACAATTTCCTTTTTTGATCTAAAATTATTTTTTAAATAGTCTTCCTTAAATTCACTATTAAAAATAGGCTCATTGGAGGCAACAACAGGGTTTTCATCGGCTTTATAAATCTTAGGCAATTGCATAAATTGCTCCACCTCTCCACCTCTAAATCTATAAATGGCTTGTTTACCATCTCCTACCAACATGTTAAAATGTCCTTCAGCTAATGAATTGCTAAAAAGTGGAATCAAATTGTGAAATTGAAGTATTGATGTATCTTGAAATTCATCAATTAAATAATGCTTGTAGCGCTCTCCTATTCGCTCATAAATAAAAGGAGCAGGCTCTGATGAAATGATAGCCGAAATTCGTTTATTAAATTCTGAAATATGAACGATGTTGTCCGTTTTACGGATGACTTCAATTTCTTTTTCTAATTCATTAATCAATGCTACTGCATATAAATTTCTAAGCGCATTAGATTTAATAATATAATCAGAAAAGGAAGATTCAATTATTTTTTGAGATTCATTAAAGAAATTAGTCAACTCCATTTTTATTGACTCAATAGCTGCTTTTTCACCAGCAGGACATTTTCCCGATGTCCATTTATCTTCTTCAATAGTTTTGATGTGAGAATTAGTTGGACTTAAATTTTTTTCAAAAAAGTTTGATAAGTAATAGAAATACTTTGCAATACTATTTTTTTCACCTCCTCCAAAACTAGAAGCTGAAATATGCTGCTGCTCAATAAGCTTTATCGCATTTTCTCCAATGGATTGAATTTGTTTTTTAAATGATGAAATAGTCGTTTTGTAAGAATCTATTTTCTCTTGAAAATCATCAAAATTAAATTGTTTTAAAAATTGAATGGATTGCAAACCATCTTCTTTTAATATTTCTTTAGCGATGGTAAGAATATCCCTTTCCAACTGCCATTTTCGCTCTTCGCCTATATTATGAGTAGTAAATTCTATTAATAAATCGGTCAATTTCTCATCCAACCCAACTTTTGACAACACTAAATCAATGGCTTTATTGAGAACTAAATCAGCATTAAACTCCAATTCAAAATTGGCAGGCAGATTTAAATCTCTAGCAAAAGTTCGAACAATTTTATAAGTGAATTTATCAATTGTCCCAATCCCAAAATCTGCATAATTATGCAAAATAGTTTTTAAAACATCGGCTGAAAGTTTCTTAATTTGTTGGTCATTCAGCAACAATTCTTTTTTTAAATCTGCTTTTAAATAAGCTGAAGTTCCTTCTAATTCTTTTCCAGAACTTAAATCAGTAAGTGCCAATAATATTCGCTCTTTCATTTCATTGGCAGCCTTATTAGTAAATGTAATTGCCAATATGCGCTTAAAATTATTCACCGCATGACTTTGCAATGCTAATTTTAAATACTCTTTTACTAAAGTATAGGTTTTTCCGGAACCTGCTGATGATTTATAGACTTTGAAATTTTCCAATAGAATATTTTATCGTGTTAATTTATTTTGTTGAGTTGATTTTGAATAAAAGTCAAAGTGTTTATTTTGTCATCGTTTTGAACATCCAACCAAAGAATATTTGTACCCGTCTTTTCCATTCTTCTAAACCATGTCATTTGTTTTTTCGCAAAAACAGCTATCGCTCTATACAATTCTGTAAACAAAGCTGCTTTGTCTATCTCGTTCGCTAAGTAAAGACTAATGTACTTATATTCCAAACCATAATAGCGCAACTTTTCATGATTAATTCCCAGGGTCAATAATTGCTCTACTTCTTCAATCATTCCAGTTTCTAAACGCTCCTTTAATCGATGATGGATGTTCTGTTTAATCCATTCTCTTTCGCCCTTTAAGCCAAAAACAATTCTATCTATTTTTGGCATTTTTTCTTTAGGATTATTAGCTAAATAGGTTTCTATTTCAATCGCTCTTATCAACCTTTCTCTATCTATACTGTCTGTAGTATTGTGAAGTTTTTTCAATTGAGACAATTTACTAACCAATTCATCATCAGATAAATTATTTAATTCACTTCTCAAATTTTTATTGATAATGACTTCACTCATTTTATATTCTGCAAGCGCAGCATCCAAATACATTCCGCTACCACCACAAAGGATTACATTTTTACCGTTTTCTTTTATTTGCTGGTAAGTCTTTAAAAAATCTTGCTGAAACTCAAATACAGAATATTCTTCTCCAGGGTTTTTAATATCAATTAAATGATGAGGGATTTGCTTTCCATCAACAGTGTAGTCATCATAATCCTTACCCGTTCCTAAATTCATCTCTTTGTAAACCTGTCTGCTATCGGCTGAAATAATTTCCGCATCAATTTGCATTGCTAGGTGACAAGCTAGAGTGGTTTTGCCAACTGCTGTTGGTCCTAAAATGACAATTAATGGATAATTTTTCATTATTTCACGAAAATATGACAAAAATCAAATTATAATCAGTTTTTCGGGTATAAAATTTAAAAATATAGTTCAAATCAACTAAAGAAATTAGGGATTTGAAGTATTTAGTGATCAATCAAAAGGTGATTGTACCCATTGTCTTGGAGATAGAAATAATCCTTTATGGACAGATTTTCAATTCAGAAACAATGGTTTAGATTTAGTTCCAGATGCAGGTTTAGCTTTTGTTACAAAAAATCCATCTGATATTGGTAAATGGAAAACCCCTTCTTTGAGAAACTTGTTATTTACTGCTCCATACATGCATGATGGAAGATTTGCAACATTAGAGGAAGTAGTAGATTTTTATAGCACAGGAGTGAAGGAAAATTCACCGAATATTGATCAGTTTATGTTTCATAACAATAGCGGTGCAAACCCTAATTTATCCAACCAAGATAAATCTGATTTAGTAGCATTTTTAAAAGCTTTATCGGATAGTTCATATGTAAATAATCCTGCTTTTAGACCTTAAAATATTTGAAATAAATAAGAAAAGAGATAAAAAAACTTATCCCTTTTTTAATTCATGATTCTGAGGATTTTTTTCCTTGCGATAGGTATCGTTATTATCTGCTAATACATTTAAGGGCTGTTTTTCACCATTCACAAAACGATAACATTTCAGCTTGTCTTTAAATACGGAAGATTTATATACCGATTTACCCAATAACATTCTAACACATTCTTGAATACCTTCAACTATAGATGGATGTGGGTGAATCATATGTGCTAATTCCTCTATTCCTTTGCCCATATACATCAGCAAAGCCACCGCTTGAATAGCACTAGATGCATGTTCACCAACAGCACGCATTCCTAAAATACGCATTTCATCATCATCGCTCACTATTATTTTAAAAAACCCATTGGTTTTACGCATAGCAATAGCACGGGCTATAGTGGAATAATCAACTTTTGAAACTCTAACAGGAATATTTTGATCTTTAGCCTGCTGCACATTAATTCCTACTGCCGCTACTTCAGGATTTAAGAACATAATGGTAGAAATATTCGAATATCTAATTGGTTTCACTGCAAAATCAGCAAACATTAAAACAACTGCATGCCTAGCTTCTCTTTCACCAATATTTACCAAAGCCATATTACCTGATACATCGCCAACTGCATAAATATGATCAATATTGGTTTGAGTGTCATTTTCTCCGATATGCACACCTCTTTCACTCATTTCAACATGTGCATTCTCTAGTTTTAAATCTTCAAAATTTGGAATTCTACCAATGGAAAGCATAGCTTTTTCAACCTGAATTACCTCTCTACTACCATCCTTATTCTCTAGTTCATATTCTACACCGCCATCTTTGTGTTCCATTCTAATCAATTGAAGACCACGATGTATAACTACACCATTTTCTTCCAAATTATTAGCAACCATTTCGGCAATATCATTGTCTTCAAATGGTAAAATACGTTCAGCTTTATCAATTAAATAAACTTTCGTTTGTCCAAAGTTAGAAAACATGGTTGCAAATTCACAACCGATTACACCAGCTCCAAGAATTACTAAACTTTTAGGAAATTCATCCAAATGCAGAATACCGTCAGATGTTAATATAGTTTTCTCGTCTACATCAATATGATCTAGTGTCCTAGGACGACTTCCTGATGCTATTAGCGTATGCTCTGCATAAATAATAATCTCTTCTCCATTGGTCTTATCAATTTTAATTTCCTTATCGGTTAAAAAACTTGCTAATCCTCTTTCGTAGGTTATTAAATTGGTTTCAGAATGAATAATTCTAAGATGGCAAGAAAGTTGGAATTTCCTTTCGAAAAGTGCTTCATCTATAATTTTTTTGACTTCCTCAAAAGTCATATCAATTCTTTTATCCTGTCCGATGGTTTCTCTAACGGTACTAATTTTGTTAGATAATTCCCACATGGTTTTAGAGGCCAAAGCACCATCATAAATTCCATAACCACCTAGTTTTGATTTCTCAACAAGAATAACTTTTTTTCCGAAATCTATTGCGCGCATAGCAGCTGCGTATCCTGCAGGACCGCCACCAATCACGCATAAGTCATATTTTTCCATTAATTATAGAAAGTTTTAGAAATCATCATCCAAACAAAGTTATGCATTCAAATTTAAATTGATAGAAAATCAAACAAAACATTAAACATCGAATTGTTAATAGAATAAAAAAACGTCTCAATAGATTTGAGACGTTTTAAAAAATATTATTTTATTTAAAATCAATTAAATGAACATCAAATATCAAAGTAGCATCAGGAGGAATAACTCTACCTGCTCCGCTTTTACCATAAGCTAAAGTAGAAGGAATAATCAATCTTGCTTTTTCGCCCTTCTTTAATTTCATGATAGCTTCATCCCAACCTTTTATCACCTTTCCTGTTCCTACAGCAAATGAAATTGGCTCACCTCTATCAACTGATGAATCAAATAAAGTTCCATCCATTAAATAGCCTGAATAATCTACCGTTACTGTTTGCCCAACTTTAGGAGATTCATTCTCTGCATTATCAACCACCTTAATAATTTTCAAACCAGACTCATAAGAAGTAGTATCTAAACCTGCAATTTTGTAAGGTTTTGCGCCTTCTTTGATACTCAATAAATCAATATCAAAAATAAGTGTTGAATTGGCAGGAATTACACCTTGATCTTGGCTGCCATAAGCTAAATTTGATGGAATAGTAAAAGTAGCTTTATCTCCAATATGCATATAAGTTAAACCTTCATCCCATCCTTCTATCACTTGACCACCACCTACTTTAAAACTAAATGGTTGATCTCTATCCTTAGAACTATCAAATTTGGTGCTATCCGTTAAAAATCCAGTGTAATGAACAGTAGCTACATCTCCTGAATCTACTTTTTCTCCAGTTCCCAATTCAGTAAATACATAAGATAAACCTGATGGGGTGTTATAAACTTTACCAACTTCTCTTTTATCCACTTTTGTGCCTTTTTTAAATACACTACAAGCAGAAAAAAAACCGATTAAAACTGTTAATATAAAATACTTTAGAATCTTCATGATCATTTTTTTTGTTTAAAAATTCTTTTAAAAACCAAAAGATGGCTTTCACCATCTTTTAGCATTATAATTTGTTATTATTGAATCGATTATTTATCCAATACTTCCAATAACTCTACATCAAATACTAAAGTAGAAGAACCAGGAATTGGACCATTATCATTTGGACCGTAAGCCATTGCTGAAGGAATAATCAAACGAGCTTTTCCACCTTCTTTCATCATTACAACACCTTCGTCCCATCCACGGATTACATTACCCATACCTAATTGAAATTCAAATGGCTCACCTCTATCTAAAGATGAATCAAATTTAGTTCCATCTAAGAACATACCAGTATAATGAACTTTAACAGTTTTACCTGCTTCAGCTGCTTTTCCAGTTCCTTCTTTTTCAGAAATAAAATAAATTCCACTTTCAGTAGGTTCTGCTGTAATATTATTTGTTTGAAGGTAAGCTTGCAAATCTTCTTGTTCTTTCATTGCTTTTTGAGCATTTGCATTTTGAGCATCTGCCTGAGCTTCTTCTTGTGTTTGAATTTTATTCAACTTTACAGTAAAATACAACATTTCAGAAGAATCAATAAACGGAGGTAATTGAGTTCCAACTGTTTTCGTGAAAAATTGATTAGCCGAAGTAATTATTACTGCATTATCACCTTCACTTAATTTGGCAAAAGCATGCATAATATCACCAACATACTGACCTGAGTCAACTTGCAATTTAAATGGCATACCATTATCAGCGGTATTCATTAAAGTAGAATCTTTGGTACCGTATTTTAAATCCATTGAAAGAATACTTCCAATAGTTGCAGACTTTGCACCTTCAGCTTTATTTTCATACTTAATATACAATCCATCTTCAATTTTATCAAATCCAGGAAAATCTGATTTTTCACCACATGATACTGAAATTGTAGCAATAGCAATAGCTGCTATAAAACCTTTAAACATTCTTTTTTTCATCTTAATTTTAATGTGTTACTTTTTTAATAGTTAATTTATAAACAGTTGGAGTGTATGGAGGAACTATTCCTTTAATAGAACCTTTACTTCCAAAAGCGTGGCGCGAAGGTAATATTATTTTCACACTTTCAGCCTCTCCCATGCCAGGGATTATTTTATCAAATCCACTTATAATTTGATCACTCATTCCAAAGGTGATTTCCAAAGCATTATCTCCAGTTTTGGAATCAAAAATATAATCGTTTAAAAAACTTCCAACATACTCGATTACAATCTTATCTCCTATCTTTATCTTCTCTTTTGTCGATTTAATTAAGCTTTTCCGATAAATACCATCCACATTTTGATAACTCATTTTATCAGCTTCTTTTTCCAAATAATTTTCTATTTTTCTTGATTCTGATTTGGAACGAATGGCTAAATTTTTCAATAAGGTATCACCTACTTCATTTCCCGATAGAAATTGTAGAGCTCGAAAGTGTAATTCTAAAAGTTTATCGCTGTTTGCCACCAATGGATTAAAACCAAAAGTTTCTTGTAATACATCTTCTCTAATACGTATATTAATAGAATCCCCTTTATGAACTTTACTTAACGCTTGATAGATAGGAGATTCTTTATAGAACTCTACGTAATACTTATAAGAAGGCACATAATGAATAGTATCACCCGCAGTATCTGTAATCATCAATAAACTTTCAATAAAGAAATCTTCAGTTGGGAGCAACTCAGAATCATCAAAAGCAATCAATTTAAATTGACTTCCGTCAGACAATATTTCAAATCCATTGGATGTCATATTTTCCTTATTGGATGAATTGCTACAAGCCAAAAGGGATACCACTAGTAAAGTATATATTATTTTTTTCATCTTACAGCGACCAATTCAATATTATAAATCAAAGTAGATTGTGGTGGAATTCCTTTTCTATTTCCACTAATTCCAAAAGCCAAATGTGGCGGGAAAATAAATTCAGCTTTCTCTCCAACTTTCATCAATTGTAAAGCCTCATGCAAACCAGTCTCTACATCAGATTTTTCAATATAGAAAGATAAATTTTGAATATTTTCATAACCTATAATCGTGTCACCATTTAAAAATCGAACATTGTATTTAATTCTTACTTCATTTCCCAATTTAGGATTTATTCCACTACCTTTTTGCAAAACACCATAAGCTAAACCACTTCCCGTTCGTTGAAAATTTATATTAGAGCTGTCTATATATTGTTCTATCTTTACTTCTAAATCTTGATTAAATTTTTTATGCGATTCAATCATCATATCATCATAATCCTTTTGAGATTTGAAGTTAAAATCTTTTTTGTTTTCTTGACTGTTGCAGGATTGAACCAACAAACAAAGTAAAAAACAACTCACAAACAATTGAATAGATTTATGCAACGACATTTTCTAATTCAGATTTTAAGATTTTAATTAATTTCTCTTCTGTTTCATCCAAAGATAAAAAAGAGATTCCTCCGGCAGCATTCGTATGTCCTCCGCCTTCAAAATATTTATTGGCAATCGTATTTATTGCAATATTTCCTTTGGATCTAAAAGACATTTTAACTTTATCGTCTTTCGCTGAAATAAATACGGAAACCATCACTTCTTGAATAGATAAAGGAAAATTTACGATTCCTTCTGTATCTCCCTTTTGATATTTAAAATCATTCAGTTCTTCTTCAGAAAGAGCTATGATAGCAAAACCCTTTTCAGAAAAAATTCGCATCTTTTTACTAATGGCATAACCCAATAATCTTAATCGCTCCTCTGTAGAACTGTCATATATTTTTTGGTGAACCAATGAATTTTCGGCACCGGCTTCTATCAATGCAGCAATCACTCTATGTGTGGAAGCTGTAGTGGAAGAAAATCGAAATGAACCAGTATCCGTCATGATTCCTACATACAAAGCCTCTGCAATAGATTTATTAATTAAATCAGTATGTTTTGTTTGCACAATCATTTCATAAACTAACTGAGCTGTAGAACTTGCATCAGTTTCAATGTATTCAAAATCTGCAAAATGCTGTGGATCTTGATGATGATCTATATTTAATTTCTTTGCAGGAGCCTTGGTCAACAATTCTGTTAAATCTCCTACTCTATTTTCAGCATTAAAATCTAAACAAAAAATCCAATCAGCATGATAAATTTCGTTGCGTACTTCTTTGGTGTTGTATTCAAAATTCATCAAATTCTCTGCACCATCCAACCACATTAAAAAATCAGGAGCTCTGTCAGGAGTTACCACTGAACATTGATGTCCTAATTGTTTCAAAAAATGATACATTCCTAAAGAAGAGCCAATCGAATCACCATCAGGAGATTTATGTGAAAGAATAACAATTCTTTGATTTTCCCCTAATATTTCACTGAAACGATTTAAATCGATGTTTTTAAAATTCATTTTTCAAAAATAAGATAAATTGTATGTTCAGCTAATAAATACTTCGTGTTATTAGAAATATAAGGCTTTTCTCATCTATTTTTTTAATTAAAGTCTAAAAACTATTCAGAACAAATTGAATACTATTGTAACTAATTCGTTACATTTGCTAGGTGAGAGAAATTGAAATAACAGCAGAATGTCTTGCTTACATTGACAAGCAGAACAAAAAAATGTCATTAAAATTTTTTCAGCTAATTGAAGTAATTGGAGAAATAAAAATAATTAATTCAAACTTTTTAAAAAAACTTCAATCTTCTCAATTTTATGAATTAAGAATAAAAGCGGGAAATGAATATCGAATTATAATTTTTGCAATTGATCACTTAAACTTTGCTGAATGCAAAAAGGCAGTATGTCTTTGCGGATTTCAAAAAAAATCGACAAAAGATTATAAAAAAGCAATAAACCAAGCTGAAAGAATACTAAAAGAAAATAACTATGAATAAATCAATAAATGCAAAAGAATTAATTGCGGAGAGATATGGAAAAGAAGGATCTGAAGAACGTGAAAAATTCCGTGAGGAAGCTTTTTCATTTTATTTTGGAGAAATCATAAAAAACAGAAGAAAATATTTGCAAATGAGTCAAGAAAATTTGGCAAAAAAGGTTGGTAAAAAAAGGCCTTACATTTCTCGTATAGAGAACGGAGAGGATATTCGTTTATCAAATTTCGCCTTAATTGCAAACGCTCTAGGACTAACTATTGAATTAAAAATTGAAAAGTAAAACGAAGTAAATTTAACTATTTAAAGCATTTCATTTTTTTGAATGATTCCCAAATTCTATATGTGCAGATTTATCTGTAATTTCACGACAAAAATAAAGACATTTGAATTTTAAAGATTTTGGCTTACATCCTTCTGTTAATGAAGCATTAGAAGCTATGGGTTTTGAGGAACCAACCCCAGTACAAGAAAAAGCAATCCCTGAAATATTAAAAAAACGAGATGTAATAGCTTGCGCACAAACAGGAACAGGTAAAACTGCAGCCTTTTTATTGCCAGTTATTCATCAAATAGCAAGTGGTGAAGGTGGCAATTTGAACACCATCATTATTGCACCTACGCGAGAGTTGGCGCAACAAATTGATCAACATTTAGAAGGTTTTGGCTATTTTAGTGGCATCAGTTCTATTGCCATTTATGGTGGAGGAACAGGAAGCGTATTTGATCAAGAAAAAAATGCGTTAACAACAGGTGCTGATATTATAGTGGCAACTCCTGGTAGATTATTATCTCACCTCAATTTAGGGTACGCAAAACTAGATAATGTACAGCATTTAATATTGGATGAAGCCGATAGAATGATGGATATGGGTTTTAATGACGATATTAAAAAAATAATGGAGTATTTGCCTAAAAAAAGACAAACCATTATGTTTTCGGCTACTATGCCTCCCAAAATTAGAAGTTTAGCAAAAGTCTCGATGGTAGACCCTGTTGAGATTAACATTGCTATTTCTAAAATGGCCGATGGTGTAGTTCAAGCTGCTTTCCTTGCGCATGACGACCAAAAAATACCTTTATTAGAATCTCTTTTAAAGGATAAAAAAGATTTAAGAAGCATTGTAATATTTACATCTAGAAAAGTCAATGTAAATGATATCAAACGTAATTTAAGAAAATTAGGCCTAGATGCAGATGGTATCCAATCAGATTTAGATCAAACTCAAAGAGAAGAAGTATTACGTTGATTTAAAAATCAAAAGTTAAAAATATTGGTTGGAACCGACATCATTTCAAGAGGAATTGATATTGATAGCATTGATTTGGTGATTAACTATGATGTGCCTGGTGATGCAGAAGATTATGTGCACCGAGTAGGAAGAACTGCTAGAGCTCAATCTACAGGGACGGCTTGGACATTTATCAATTCAGCGTGATGTTTATAATTTTCAAAAAATAGAATCATTGATTGGAATGGAAGTTGAAAAACTACCTTTACCTGAAGGTTTTGCTGAAGGTCCAAATTATAGCGGTGGCGGAGGTCATAGTAAACATCAATCAAGAGATAATAATCAAAAAACAAGGAATAAAAAGAAAAAATCTTATCCTAAAAAAACGTCTTCAAATGAGCAACCGACTTCTGAAAAGAAAATTGCGTATCCGATGAAGAGGAAGTAAGACGTTAGACATTAGACCGTTTCACTATTAGAAGTTAGATTTAAGTTCTAATATAGCAATTGATTCAATCCACCTTAACCTTTTTGCGTCGGACGCAGTGTAGTAATAAATTGATCAATTAAAAAGAAGTGTGAAAAACCTTCAAGGTTTTATATGTCGTTTAAAAAAAGTGAGTTCCCAAACTTCGGAATAAGTAAAGATTAGTAAATCAATCAATTTTTGATTCAGTCATCAGTTTAAGAAGAGTGGGAAGTTAGACTTTAGTTCCATAGCTTCGGAATTAGAAAAAAATACAACAATTCATTAAAATAACTATTTAAAATTTAAATAATTATCAATTTATAATTATCAATTTTTAATTATTTTTTTAGTATAGAAATTACCCTTTTCATCTTCTAATCTAATATAATACAAACCATTTACATTTGGTAATTCCCAATTTTTAATAGAAGGATTAATAGTTTGAACTATTTGCCCTTGATGATTATACACTGTAATACCTTTTATAATTACATCTCCTTTAATATTTAAATCACCTTTAGTGGGGTTTGGAAATACTTGAACATTTATATTTTTAAACCCATTTTCATTCAGACTAGTTGGAATTTGACATGAGACAGCAGATGCAGTTGGAAAATAAGCGCCTACATTATCACCGACACAATCTAAAGCGCATTGACTTCCAAATAAAGGAGACCCACAACCTATAGTTTGTGCAAAACCAGAACCACTGCCAATTCCTTCAATTATTGAATCTATTATAAAGCCATTTACAGCTACATCTTGCAAATAAAACTTTTTTCGATATCGGTTATTAATCAATACAGTATCAATAGAATCAACAATTAATATAGATGATGAGGACATCAAATAAGAACTTTTTAATGTATCTCCTATTTCTAAATCAAAATCATATAAAAGTGAGTCTGTATTTGAGCTTGGAAAACGTAACCAAACCTTTTTATTGATACTATCATTTCTAAGATAACCAAAAGTAGATGTAGTAAAAGCAGCAGTAGCAAATGGTCCACAACCAGAAAAACCAAAACGATTAGCTTTCCGCATTTTCATTTTATGATATTGCAAGCCATTTATGGTAGTGTCTTTCTCAAAATAATATTGTTTAGTTAAGCAAATACTAGTATCAGGTAAGTTTCCTTCTATATCATAAGTTTCCACCCAATAATTATCGGATGTAGGAAACGGAACATAACCTTGATAGTTTTGGCTGAAGGATACAAAACTCAACAGCATTAAGAAGAATAGCGTATAGAGTGGTTTCATAGATATTTAATTAAATGTAGATGCTTTTTTGATAAAATTCTAATATTTTATATTCCCTCTAATCATAAGAATAAAACTATACTTACCATCAAATAATTGCTCAAAATCAGTTATTTGCCAGACTACATCTGACCTTCCTATGCAAAAAGAAAGCGGATCTTGATTTTTAGTTCTACCTGTTACTATAGTTACTACATCTTCCATGGATTCCTCAAATTCTTTTTCGATTATTTCATTTCTATAATAATTCGGATTTGGAAGATTTTCTACTCCTAAAAATACTGCATTTTCAACTCTAATCCAAAATTTTGATACATCAATAGTGACCCATCCCTTTTTAGAAGCAGGAACAGCTATTCGTTCATTTAATAAATTAGTTTTAGGATATCCACTTACCGAATCAATATCATAAATTCTTAATAGGAGAATATTTTTAGGATTGTTTTGATGATGTTTCACAAACACTTCTATGCTTTGAAGGTATGATTTTGGCACATTCTTTATAATCGTTCCTATTATAAAACCATATCTATTATAAAAGCCTCTTGGCTGAACTTTGTGTTTTTTAATACCTATTTGTTCGTATTGATACTCAGCTTTTACCTCAACTTCTCCTAATTCAGTAACGAACTCTTCAAGACTGATCGTGTCTTTAATATTTTCAACTAAAACCAATTTAGTTTTATAGCCAATACAACTTATTTTGAGCGTATCAATTGCATTTAGGTTATTTAAACTAAAAGTGCCATTTTTTGAAGTGTATGTCCCTTTAATAGTAGAATTAATTGAAATATTTACAAATTCTAAAGGTAAATTTGTTTTAATATTTGTAACTACTGCGTTAATATTTTTCTGAGCCAAAGCTTGACTGATAAATAAAAAAAATAAGCTAATTATTAATGTATTTTTCATCTATTTAATTGAAATTTGCTAGCATACTAAGTAAGTATGCTAGCAAATTTTTTATTTCTACTTTTTTATTAACAATCACTATTTGTTCCTTGATAATAAGGACCAAAAGAAAACCCAAAAAAATGATAAGTTAAGTAATCAATTCCTATCCCCACAATGCAAAGTCCTTGACTATCAGTACAGCCAAACCATCTCCTATCTCCATCTTCTTCACTTGGAAATATATCACTATTACCATTATCTGCATTGAGTAAATTAGCGGTAGGATTTCCATAATGGAAAATAGGAATGATTGCTGATAAGTTACTATAAACATCTGTAGTATTTGATATTATAGTATCTTCATATTCATCAAATGTATAAGTGTTTTCTCCAACAATTTCAAATATTTCATTAAATATAAATGCTTTTTTGATAAAATTTTTAATATTTTAAATTCCCTCTAATCATTGGAATAAAACTACATTTATTATCAAATAATTCTTGAACGTTTATGATTTGCCAATAAACATCATTTCTACCCATACAATGAAATAGTGGATCTTTATTTTTTGTTTTAGCAATACCAATTAAAACAACGTCTTCCATTGCATAGTCTACATCTTTTACAATTACATTTTTTTCTACATATTCTTCGTTTGGCATTGATTCCACTGCTAAAAAAACTGCACTCTCAACTTTAATTTTATATTTCGATAAATCAATATTAATCCAACCATTTTTAGAGACAGGAATAAATACTCTTTCATTTAATAAATCCGCTTTAGGATATCCACTTACAGTATCAATATTAAAAATTCTTAAGAGAAATTTATTCTTTGGATTATTTTGAGATTGTAAAATATAAATTTCAACACTTTCCAAAAAAGAATATGGAATTTTCTTTATTATCGTCCCTACAACATATCCATTAAAATCTCCAATTCCATTTTTTTCAATTCTATATTTATTAATACCTATTATTTTTGATTGGTATTCTGATTTTACAATAACTTCTTTTAGGTTAATAATATGTTCATCCAATCTAATAGTATCCTTAATATTATTTATGGAAATATTTTTATTTTTATAACCTAGACTGCTAAATTTTAAGGTATCATTCGTGAATAAATCGTTTATAGAAAATTCTCCATTCTTATTGGTATAAGTTCCTCTAATAGTTTGATTTACAGAAATATTAACAAATTCAAGAGGTACATTATCTTTATCAGTAATAACTGCGTTAATATTTGATTGAGCTAATACCTGAAATATAGACAAATAGAGCAAAAATAAAAACAGAATAAGTTTCATATTTACAAATAAAAAATAAAAAGAGTATACTTATAAATAAGTATACTCTTTTTAATTAGATTAACAACTCCCTACTCCAATAAAATGATAGCCAAACCCCATGCCAAAAACATAAAATGTTGAATAATTATTTTGTTGCCCCATAAAACATGGATTAGACGATATTCCTCTTCCAAAAAATTTACGCTCCCCATCATTATCATCTGGAAATACATCATCAATTCCATTATCCGCAACTGTTAAGTTTGCTGTAGGATTATTATAATGATAAACAGAAATTATAGCCGCTAAATCACTATAAATATTTGAATTAGTAGAAATTACTGTATTTTCATATTCAGAAAATGTATATGACCCAACATCATCTATATCAAATTGTTCATTATCAATATCAATTTCAACTACTTTTGTCGAACCTAAAAGTTTTATTTCCAATTCAATAAAACTTGCAGTATCGAAAGTTATTACTTCTACTTCATAAATATCTGTAGTTCCATAAAATTTAACTTCATAAGTATTACCTACTATATCAATTGATTTAATATTTGCAGCCTTTGCCATCAATTCAAAATCAGCTGATGCGGATTTATCATTTTGTGCAATTTGACTTTTTGATTTTGCATTATTATTTCCTGAAAGATTCACTGAATCTTCTTTTTCACAAGAAGTAAAAATTGTACCTATGGCAATTGCCACAATTAATGTTACTTTTTTCATTTGTTAAAAGTTTAAATATAAATATTATTTTTTACCAAGAAACTCAATACGATAATATATCTTCTCAAGTGGATTTTGGGCTTTTAGAGGAACATTCCTCTATTGTAAAAAAAAGCAACCTTATTGTTAGATAAATTCTAGCTCCATTGGAGCGAAATATTATTAAAAAATATAATTAAATCATTTTTTAGCTCCGTAGGTGCAACATCTCTTATTTAAAAGCTCATTGATGTTAATTATTCTGAAGAGATGATATTGTAAACGACACTTACACACTCTTCTCCTCCAACCTTTCCATTTTACTTACCTCTAAGGTTACATAACCAAACTCCTCCACGGTTTTTCCTTCAATAACATAACATGACTTTCCTTTAAATGGATATTGCTCTGCTATTTGTGGAAAATGTACCGTATCTATCCAATCGCCATTGGCATCTATAAAAGTTCCAAACTGCATGCGTTTTCGATTAGAGGTTCTTGTATTTTTAATGGTCACCAAATAACCTACCATTCGCACTCTTTTGCCTACATTTTCATTCAATTCATTGGCAAAAGTCAAATTTTCAGGCATTTCTTTTACCAATTCAAATGGTGAACACAATGGAAAGCCCAAAATCATTCGTTGATCCAACACTTCTAAAGTTGGGTTATAATCCAATACAGGAATTTCATGCTTTTTATTGATTCTCCCAAACAAATCATTTATAGGTTCCGACTTTTTGGCGGTTCCTATTAAGTTATGAATTTCCCATAATAATTCTTGCCGTGGCGAGCCTGTAAATCTAAATGCACCAATACGAATTAGCAATCTCAATTGCTCAATAGAAATACTCAAACGATTGATAAAGTCAGCTAAACCTTTATAAAATCCATTACTATTTCGCTCTTGTATAATTTTTTGTGCTATTTTTTGCTCAAAATCATTCAAATGGATAAAACCAATATAAATATCTTTCTCATGGTGCAAAGTTGTTAGATAATCACTGTGATTTACACAAGGAGCTTCTACATTTGCACCGCTCATTCTAGCTTCATGAAAATAGGCTTCGCGAGAATAAAATCCGCCAAAATTATTGATTACTCCTACTATAAACTCATATGGATAATGTGCTTTAAGGTACAAACTTTGGTAACTTTCCACAGCATAAGAGGCAGAATGTCCTTTTGAAAAAGCATAGCCAGCAAAACTTTCTATTTGCAACCAAATTTCATCAATAGTGCTTTTAGGATAGTTTTTTTTATGGCAATTGGCATAAAATTGATCTTTTACTTTTTGAAATTCTTCTCTGGAACGAAATTTTCCCGACATTCCTCTGCGCAGCATATCAGCTTCTCCCAAAGTTAAGTCTGCAAAATAATGGGCTACCTTAATCACATCTTCTTGGTAAACCATCACTCCAAAAGTCTCTGCCATCAAATCCTCTAAAATAGGATGTGTGGGTTTTTCTCTTGGCATTTTATTGAATCGAAGAATGTATTCTCGCATCATACCCGACTTGGCAACACCTGAACGAATAATAGAACTTGCAGCTACTAACCCCAAATAATAATCTACCCTCAATTTTCTCAATAACATGCGCATAGCAGGAGATTCTACATAAAAACAACCAATGGTCTGCCCTACTCTCAATAAGGATTTTACTTTTTCATCCTCCTTAAACATTTTCACATTGTGAATATCTAAATTGATTCGATGACGCTTTTCAATCAGCTCAGCTGCTTCTCGAATATGCCCTAAACCTCTTTGACTCAAAATATCAAATTTGTACAGCCCTACATCTTCCGATTCTAACATAGAATAATGCGTAATGGGAAAACCTTTAGGCGGTAAGGAAGTAGCGGAAAAATAATGAATCGGCTTTTCAGCTATCAAAATACCTCCTGCATGTACACTTAAGTGAGATGGAAATCCATGTAAATAAGCGGCGTACTTATAAATCAACTTTTGAATATCATCTAACACTTTAGAGGTGGGCGGCTCGTCGCCAAATTTATCAATCTCTGCTTTGGGCAACCCGAATACTTTTCCCAACTCTCTAATGACTGCTCGCTGTTGAAAAGTACTGTAAGTAGCTACTAAAGCCGTGTGTTTCCAACTGTATTTATCAAAAATATAGCGGGTAATATCGTTTCGATCTCTCCATGAAAAATCTATGTCAAAATCAGGCGGATTTTCCCGATAGGGATTGATAAATCGCTCAAAATATAAATCTAATTCAATGGGATCTACGTCTGTAATTAATAAACAATAAGCAACTACACTGTTGGCTCCGCTACCTCTTCCTACATAAAAATAACCTTTCTCTCTTGCATAACGCAATATATCCCAATTGATTAAAAAATAAGTGCAAAAACGTTGTTCTTTGATCACCTTTAATTCCTTTTCTATTCTATCATAAACCTCTTGTGTAGGATTTGGATATCTCAAAGAAATATTATCAAAACACAGTTGACGCAAAAGAGCATAATCCTCTTTTTCAGACGTCCCAAATAAGCGTTTATTTTCATTGATGGTATTGCTTTTATTATGTCCTTTATAGTTAAAATGAATAGTGCAATTTTCTAAAAGTCGTTGAGTATTTTCTATTAGTATAGGATAGGCTTCAAAAGCCTTTATGAGCTCATTCTTCGAAACAAAAGTATTTTCTTGATTGGCTTGTTCGCTTTTTGGCAATTTACTCAATAACAAATTTTTATCCATTGCTCTTAACAACCGATGTGCATTAAAATCCTTTTTAGAACAAAAAGTTGTCGTTTGTAAAATCACTAATTTGTCTAAGTTATTTTTCCATACAGAAAATGGCAAACGATTAAGATCAGAAATTGAAACACCTACATATTCATTTGATTTCAGTTCTCGTCTCTCTTTCACTTTTCCAAAAGGATAAATGATAAAAGTATCTTCCATAATAGGAGCTACAGCTAAAAAGGGCTTATCTTGATGCAAATGCTCACTCAAAAATTGATTGAGATTTTGGAAACCATTATTATTTTTAGCTATTCCTACAAATTGCTGGTTTACTCCATTTCTAAAATCAATTCCTAAAATTGGTTGAATCGATGCTTTTTGAGCCAATCGCACAAAGTTGAGGCAAGCAGAAGTGTTATTGATATCACTTAAAACCAAAGCGCTATAACCATTAACAATAGCAGCATTAATTAGGTTCGTAGGACTTAATGTACCGTATTTAAAACTATAATATGAATGTGCATTTAGAATCATTTTTTATTCCTTTTTAAACTACTTTCTTCTAAATCCAGCTGCTGATGATTGGTCAGATTTGGTCTCTTCCTGCTGTCTAATTCCTACAGCCGCCGCACGACTCAATACTTTATCACCAAAACGCAACTTCATTCTATCAATGGCTTGGTATAAACTAATTTGCTCAGAAGTATCGTTAAATAAATTAATTTGATAGCCACCACTCACTAAGTGGCTAAATCGCACACCAATCAATCGCAGTAAAACTCTGCGCTGATACAATTTTAAAAACAACTCCTTCACGATTTTAATCAAATCTTCATCATTTGAAGTGTAAGGAATAGTTTTTTGTACAGTTTGTGTGTCAAAATCAGAATAACGTACTTTCACAGTTACACAAGCAGTCAACTTTTCTTTTCTTCGCAGTTTATAAGCAAGTTTTTCAGTCATGGCTACCATAGTGCTATTGAGTAAACTCATATCCGTAGTATCTTTCGTAAAAGTTCGTTCGGCCGAAATAGATTTTCGCTCTGAATAAGGAATCACAGGGCTGTTATCAATTCCTTGTGCTTTCATCCAAATAACATGACCACTTTTACCCAATACATTCTCAATCAACTCCAAAGGCATTTGTTGTAGTGTAAGTACGCGCTCAATACCCATATTGCGCAGTAAATGATATGTTTTAGCGCCTACTTGCGGAATTTTATTGATGGTTAAAGGAGAAAGAAACAATTTTTCCGTTCCTTTATTGATTTGTATTTGCCCGTTGGGTTTTGCTTCATTAGTCGCTATTTTAGAGACTGTTTTATTGATAGAAAAACCAAAAGAAATAGGCAAACCAGTCTCTTTAGTAATGCGTTGTCTCAATTCACTTGCCATTTTATAAGCTCCAAAAAAACGATCCATACCACTCAAATCAATGTAAAACTCATCAATAGATGATTTTTCATACATAGGCACAGCCTCTGCCACTACTTCTGTCACCATTTTAGAATAATAACTGTAACGTTCTGAATCGCCACCAATAATAAGAGCATGTGGACAAAGTCTTCGAGCCATTTTCATCGGCATAGCTGAATGAATGCCATACTTTCGAGCTTCATAACTGCAAGCGGCTACTACTCCTCTATTGCTACTTCCACCAATTAAAAGTGGCTTGCCTTTGAGCTCACTATTTTGCAAACATTCTACCGACACAAAGAAGGCATCTAAGTCCATGTGTACAATATTTCTATCTAATTCTCCAAATTGCATTTTTAATCTTGTTTAAATCATTTTGACAATATTAACGTCAATTATTCGTCAATAATTTAGTCAAAAAAATAGAAATACAATAAATTTTTTGAAAAAAAATAGAATTAGAAAGTCTACAAAAAAGTAGTTCCTTTATACTGATCTAACATCCAACCGGTGATGCTATATCTGCTTTTGTGAGCTAAAGCAACTTCATGCTCTAACATTTCGCTGCGAAAAACGATTAATCGACCTAAAATAGGTTCAACAGCAACCGTTTTTTCTTCTTGGTTGTCATTTAAATACAATAACAGTTCTCCCCCATCGCCTTTGTGCCAATTGGGATTGAGATAAAAAACAAAGCTCAGTTTTCTGTGGTCTGATAATTTGAGTGTGTCTAAATGACGTTTATAAAATGAACCACTCGGATAATGCGCAAAATGACCTTCAAAATCTTTTAAGCTCAAAAATAAGGTACGATTAAAATAGCGCATCATCGCTTGCACTTGATCCATGTAGATTTGAGAAGCAGGAGATAAAATATTATTATCTAACCATTTAATTTCATCTCCTCTTATACTTTTATTAATTTGATGCATTCCCAGAGTTCCAATTCCGGCTTCTTTAAAAGCTCCTTTTTCTTGGTTAGTTTTTAAAACAGCTAAGCAATCCAAAGCTTCTTGATCGGATAAAAAATTATCAATAATAGCGTAGGAATGAATTGCTAAACTATCAGCCACATTATCCAACAATTCCAACTCAGTTAAATCTGAATTTTCATCTAAAATCAGTTCAAAATTGAAGCGCGCTTTCATTTTATTTAAAACTATCTGAAGTAGAAAATGTTCGTCCTTCTATGGCTAATTCGGTGGATTCAAAAACTTTCTTAGCTTCGTCCAACAATGGATTTAAATCCAAATATCTGTTGGAAAAATGACCAATCAACAAGTTTTTCACTTTCGCTTTGTGAGCTATGGTAGCAGCTTGTTTGGCGGTAGAATGATAGGTTTGCTTGGCTCTTTTGGCTTCTTTTTCTAAAAATGTAGCTTCGTGATACAATAAATCTACATCTTCAATCAATTTTATAATTTTCTCGTTATAAGCAGTATCCGAACAAAAAGCATAAGAATGCGAAGGGTGCGGGTCAAAAGTTAGGACTGAATTTTTAATCAACTGTCCTTCATCGTTCAACCAATCTTTACCTGTTTTAAGTTTAGGTCGATAATGATTGGGAACATGGTAAGCTTCCACTTTTGGACCGTTAATTCGACGGGGTTTTGGATTTTCTTGAAATTTATATCCAAAACATTTTATACGATGGGTCATAGCAATTCGGCTAACCGTAATTTCTTCATCTTGATATACTAAACCATTACCACCTTCTACTGCATGAAATTCCATTGGAAAAGATAGCTTTCCGCCTGAATATTTAAATTGGGTTTCTATAATTTCTTTTAATTCTTCGGGGCCATAGATGTGTACTGTATTTTTTCTTCCTAGCAAGTGCATGGTAGAAAGTAATCCGGCTAAACCAAAAAAATGATCGCCATGAAGGTGTGATATAAAAATATGATTAATTTGCTGAAAACGAACTTTGTACTTACGCAATTGCAACTGAGTTCCTTCACCACAATCAACTAAAAACTGTTGTTTTTCGGATTGTACAATTTGTGCTGTATGGTTTCGATTTAATGTGGGTGCAGCTGCACCACTACCTAGAATTAAGACAGATAAGGCCATAAGGGATCAATCTTGATCTCCCAAATCTTTTTCTAATTCACTCATAAAAACAAAGTCCATTGCTTCATCATAAGAAGGAACTATATTTAAAATATTATTTAATTGAGATATTTGAATGAGCTTACTCACATTTTCTTGCAATCCACTTAAGACCAAAATACCATTTTTATCTTTTGTCAATCGATTGGCAACTAAAATCGCACTTAAACCTGATGAATCACAATATTTTACTGCACTCAAATCAATAATCATGTTTGAAAATCCTTTTTCATCTAGCATCACCACATTAGCCTTAACCGATGGAGAAACTAAGGAATTTAACTTCTCTGTAGTGAATTTAATAGCTGCAAATTTCTCTTCTTTAACTATCTCGTAATTTTTCTCCTCTTTTGACATAAAAACAAATATATAAAAATATTATTTATCGTGATGACTTCCTGCTAATAAATAAAGTACTGCCATTCTAATAGCCACTCCATTTTCTACTTGATTTAATATGATAGAATGCTCTGAATCTGCCACTTCTGATGTAATTTCAACTCCTCTATTGATTGGCCCAGGGTGCATTATAATTATTTTTTTATTTAATCGATTTAGCTTTTCTAACGTTAAGCCATACATATTGGTATATTCTCTGATGGAAGGGAAGTATTTCACTTGATTGCCTTCATTGCTTTGATTTTGTCGCTCTAATTGTATTCTCAACATCATAGCTACATCACACCAAGCAATAGCTTTATCTAAATTGTACTCCACCTCTACTCCTAACGCTGCAATGTATTTAGGAATAAGCGTAGGCGGCCCGCAAACTTTCACTTTAGCTCCCAATTTTAGCAGACAATATATGTTGGACAATGCCACTCTAGAATGCGCAATATCACCAACTATTGCCACTTTTTTACCTTCAAAAGAATGCAATTTTTCTCTTATTGAAAATGCATCTAATAAAGCTTGAGTTGGATGTTCATGCGCTCCATCACCTGCATTTATAATGCTTGCATTTATATTTTTAGAAAGAAAAACTGCTGCCCCAGGATTAGGATGGCGCATCACCACCATGTCTACTTTCATTGCCAAAATATTGTTGACCGTGTCTATTAAAGTTTCCCCTTTGGATACGGAAGATCCACTTGCTGAGAAGTTAACCACATCAGCAGATAATCTTTTCTCTGCTAATTCAAAAGATAATTTAGTCCTTGTAGAATTTTCAAAAAATAGGTTGGCAATGGTAATATCTCTTAAAGAAGGAACTTTTTTGATGGGACGATTTATGACTTCTTTAAAATTATCTGCTGTATTGAAAATTAATTCAATGTCGGCTCTTGTTAAGTTCTTAATTCCTAATAAGTGTCGGCTAGATAATTTCTCCATCTTAGTTTTTAGGTGTGTATAAAATTACTTGATCTTTTCCGTCTATTTCCTTCCAATCAACTTTTACTCTTTCCTCAGCTATTGAATCAACCTGAGTGCCAATATACTTTGCTTCTACAGGCAAATGTCGGCTATATTTCCTGTCTACCAATACCATCAATTCCACATCTTCAGGTCTGCCATAGGCTAACATAGCATCTAAACCCGAACGAATAGTTCTTCCGGTGTAAAGCACATCATCTATTAAGATCACCTTTTTTCCTTCAATCGTAAAATCTATTTGAGTTGCATTGGGAATTAAAGGATTTTTTTGTCTTCTAAAATCATCTCTAAAAAAAGTAACATCTAATTTTCCAATAAGAACTTTAGTATTGAGAATTTTTTCCAATTCGGCATGTATTCTATCCGCTAAAAAAATACCTCTTGGTTGCAGACCTAAAATTACAGTATCCTTGAAGTCTGAATGATTTTCAATCAATTGATAACAAAGCCGTTTAATTGTCAACTGCAATTTTTTGCTATCTGCTATGATTCTCTCATTCACCATTTCGAATGCAAATATAAAAATCTAAACTGAGCAATCAGTGAATTGGGTTTAAATATTTAAAATAAAGCTAATTTGTATCTTTATTTCCAAATACAATCAATAGCTTTAGACTCAATTTAAAATTCTATTTTTCTTCTAAATTCGTTTCTTAATTTGCACCAATGAAAATTTTAATTGTTGAAGATGAAAAAGCACTCGTTGAAGATATTACCAAATATCTTAAAACTGATGATAATTATTTAATAGAGACCGCTTCTAATTATCAAGAGGCTTTAGAGAAGATTGACAATTATGAATATGATTGTATTCTATTAGATTTAATGATTCCAGGAGGAGACGGTTTATCGGTGCTAAATGAACTTAAAAAGTTGAATAAAAATGAAGGAGTGATTATTATTTCTGCAAAAAATTCTACTGAAGATAAAATTAAAGGATTAAAATTGGGAGCCGACGATTATTTAGCAAAACCATTTCATCAAGCAGAATTAGCTGCAAGAATAGAATCAATTATTAGAAGAAAAAAGTTTGATAGCCATAATGTTATCCTTCAAAATGAAATTACAATAGATGTAAACGCAAAGAATGTAAGTGTAAATGACACATCTATAAACCTAACTAAGAAAGAATTTGAGTTATTACTTTTTTTTGTAGGCAATAAAAACAGAGTTTTATCCAAAGGAGCTTTAGCCGAGCATCTTTCAGGAGATTTAGCTGATATGTTTGACAACCACGATTTTGTATATGCTCATGTAAAAAATCTAAAAAAGAAACTAAATGAAGAAAATTATGGAGGTTACATTAAAACGATTTATGGTACAGGTTACAAATGGGAAATATGACAAAATTATTAAATAAACCTTTAAAAGCTTTTGCAATATACTCTTTGATTGTATTATTAATTAGTATTCCAGTTTATTTTTTAGTGGTAGATTATATCTGGTTGCATGAGCTAGATGAACAAAATGAATCAGTTAAAGAGAGAATCGATGAGAAATTTCAAAATAATAAGATTGATGAAGGTGAATTAGAAAATACCCTTTCTATTTGGAATAGTTTGCAGTCAGGAGTTAAAATAGAAAAAATCAATTCTCCAGTAGAATTCCCAGACAAAGTTTATGAAATCACAAAAATCAATCAGTATTCCGATGATGATGAATTAGAACGATATAGGGTTTTAAAATCTTTCATTATAATAAATGGCAAACACTACCAAATTACTGTAGAAACAAATATTGAAGATTCAGACGAAACATTTATAGCAATTGCTGCGGTAACAGGAACCTTTTTTATAATTCTGTTGATTGGTTTGATCCTTCTAAACCGACGGATATCTAAGAAAAGTTGGCAACCTTTCTATAAAACATTGGTAAGTTTAAAAAACTTTGATCTAAAAAAAGACAAACAATTAATATTAGAAGAAACTAGAATTGAAGAATTTAAAGAATTAAACTCTTCTTTACAAAAATTGGTAGATGAAAATATATTGGCTTACAAACAACAAAAATCATTTATAGAAAATGCATCGCATGAATTGCAAACTCCTATTGCATTATTAAAATCCAAATTAGATTTATTACTTCAAGAAAAGTCTATTCATCCTGAATTAGCCAAAGAAATAAATGATATTGAAATACCACTTGCAAGACTTTCAAGAATTAATAAAAATATGCTTTTATTGGCAAAAGTTGAAAATCAAGATTTTAATGAAGAAGAAATTGGTTTAAAACAATTTTTAGAATCTTCTCTACACCTTTTTGAAGATTATTTCTTAACCAAGAACATCTGTCTTGAAACGAATTTAATAGATGACTTAAAAATTAAGGCTAATAAATACTTAATTGAAACTTTAATTAATAATTTAATATCAAACGCTATTCGCCACACAAATGATAATGGTAAAATAATCGTTGAATTAAATAAGAATTATATGTCAGTTTTAAATAACGGTCTCGTCCCTCTTGAAATCAGATCAACTTTTTAAAAGATTTTCGACTTCCACTAAAGAAAAAGTGGGAAGTGGTTTAGGATTAGCAATAATTAAAGAAATCACACTCAGATATAATTGGAAAATTACCTATACATTTAAAGATAACCTACATTGTTTTCAGATTCATTTCTAAAATTCTAATTTTCTTCTAAATTGAGTATCACTTTTGAAGAAAAAAGATGGAAAAATACAATAAAGTTGCTGAGATAACGATCCTTTTTTGGATCATGAAAATAATTGCAACTACCTTAGGTGAAACTTTTGGCGATTATATTTCAATGACTCTTAATATGGGTTATGCTATCAGTTTAGGAATAACAGCAGCCGCATTTGCAATATTGTTACTCATTCAGCTTTACTCAAAAAAGTATATCCCTATTGCCTATTGGTTGGTAATTATTGCTACTACTACTTTAGGTACCGAAATATCTGATTTTATCGACAGAAGTTTGAATTTAGGATATACTGGTGGTAGCATTATTTTATTAAGCGGATTGTTACTGACCTTACTTTTTTGGCACAAGCAATTCAAAGAATTATCAATTTATCCCATTTTTAAACGCAAGAAGGAACTTTTTTATTGGTTAGCAATTTTATTTTCAAATAGTTTAGGCACTGCTTTTGGTGATTATTTGAGCGATGTTGTTGGGCTTAGTTACCTTCAAGGGGCAATTGTAACCGCCGGAGTAATAATTTTAGTGATTACCTTACATTACGCCACTAAAATCAATGCTATTTTACTTTTTTGGTTAGCTTTTATCTTCACACGGCCATTTGGTGCCACCTTTGGAGATTTTTTAACCAAACCTTTATCAAAAGGAGGATTAGATATGGGCACATTAAATGCCTCCTTGGTTTCCATAGGATTAGTCACTGTATTTATAATTATAGCACATTATAAGCATTCTAAAAAAGTAGTGCATCAATTTGAAAATTGATTGATACAGTAAATACAATTAGCTTTTTTTATATAATAGATAGAAAATCAAGTAATTTAAATCCATTCCATGAAAATATATTTCACCAGTTTTATAATCTTATTTGCATTTCTTTGTTTTGGACAAGATGAAAAAACGGAGTACAACTACTTTATAAAAACATCCTATCAATCAGGATATGTTTTTCAAACGAATTATTTTCTAAAAGGTGATAATCCTGAAAAAGAGAAAATTAATTCAATGAAATCGCTGTCAGTTAGAGTAGGACTTCAAACTTTTGGAAAAAAATATTGGGAAGATCAATATGATAATCCCCAATATGGGTTTCAATTTAAAATAGTTGACTTTGGTGAACCTGATTTTATAGGAACTCCCATCGTTGTTTCCGGCTTTTTTACTGCTCCACTTTTAAAAACTGAAAGGTTAACTTTTGCTTATGATGTTGGTCTTGGAGCTGCATTTAATTGGAAGCCTTTTAATCCAATTAGCAATAATCAAAATTTATCCATAGGAGCTAGACAAAGTTTCTATTTTGATTTAGGATTTATCTTAGCCTATGACATTTCAAAAAGATTTACAGTTGAAACAGGACTCAATCTTTCTCATTATTCTAATGGTGCTTTAAAATTACCCAACTACGGTATTAATATCGTTGCACCTAAATTAGGTACGGTAAAGGGACATCCTTTACAAAGTAAAAGGGACATAGTTTACACTTATGAGACGTATAATCTGAACATCAATACAGATTATTATGCCTTGGAAAGTAACAACAACTATGGAACAAAAATTAGAATTTATCAGTGCATGGCGAACTCAGAAACACACCATCACAGAATTATGTAGAACATTCGAAATTTCTCGACCAACCGCTTACAAAATGATTGATCGGTTCGAAAAATTTGGAATAGAAGGACTTTTAGATCGAAAGAAAACACCTAAGAGTCACCCTAACAAAACACTTGAAAAAGTAGAGCGAAACATCCTTAATTTAAAGGAAAAATATCCTCGTTGGGGAGCCAAAAAGATAAGGGTACTATTGTTTAAAAGCTGTTTGGAGGAAGATATTCCATCAGTGGTTACTGTTCATAATATTCTGCATAAAAATGGACTAGTTAAACCTCAAAGGCGTCATAAAAGAGTAAAACCAGTCTTTCCCATTTTTGACCCAAAAGAGTGTAATGAAATTTGGAGTGCAGACTACAAAGGAAAGTTCTATATGGGCAATAATAAATACTGCCATACACTTACAATTGCGGACTCAAAAAGTAGATTTTTATTTGCTTCAAAAGGCCATTATCATGAAAATACAAAATTGGTAAAGGCAGAGTTTACAAGGGTTTTCAGAATATATGGTATGCCTAAACAAATACATACTGATAATGGAAGTCCATTTGGATCAGTGCGAGCAATTCAACGATTTACTAGACTTTCATATTGGTTTATAGAACTTGGAATAATGCCAGTGTTTTCTGATCCTGCACACCCAGAACAAAACGGAAGACATGAACGAATGCACAGAGATTTAAAAGCTGCTTGTGCAAAACCTTCAGCATACGATTTGAAGAGTCAACAAAGACGTTTAAACCATTTTATGAAGGAGTTTAATCACGAACGACCTCACGAAGCTTTAGACATGAAAACACCAGGAGAAGTTCATAATTTTTCAACTAGACCATTCCCAGAAAGAATACCTAAATTTGAATATGACTCTGACATGAAAGTTCAGATTGTAACACAAAACGGTGCACTTAGATGGGCTACTCATTATTGGGTGTATATTACAATAGCTTTAAAGGGTAAATATGTTGGATTAAAACCTATGGGAAATGGAATTTGGAGAGTATATTATAGAAACGTATTTTTAGGTTTCTTTGATGAATTAAATAAAAGAGATAAAATTAAATCAATAAGGTTATGTCAAAACTTAGTGTAAAGCATGTATCTTTAACTTTGTAAACTATGTATCTTAACGAACAATTACGAAGGAGTCAACTTCCCCGTTTTTGGACTTAGCTCAACTGTGAGCAAAAGGATGAATTATAAATCTGCTATTGGAGCAGGGTTTACATTGGAATATAATAGCGCTATTGACGCTCAAATTTCTGTTAATCAAAATGAAATTGAGATTTCTCCTACCAAATTTCAGGAAAAATTACAATTAAGCCTCTACCCTTCTTATCAAATTACTGCAGGTCATTTTACAGCCATATTTCAACCTTCATTTTACATCTATAGAAAAAAACTTGAAGGTCAAACTGCATTTTTTTATCAAAGATTAGGAATTAGATACACGATGAAAAATAAATATTTTGTGGGTTTCAATTTAAGAGCATACGATTATCATATTTCCGATTTTATAGAATGGAATATTGGTTATAAATTATTTAAGGGCTATAAATAAACTTAGGACAATTTAAAGTTGTACAGATTTTTTTAAAGCTGATTTTTTAAATTCTAAATTTCTTCTAAATCGGTTGAGACATTTGTGTCATTAATAATATAAACTATAAATAACATGAAAAAAGTAAATTTAATTGCAACATTAACTCTTGGTTTCATTGGTTTTTCGGCTTGTGGACAAGTACAAACACCTTCTGAGGCTGTAAAAACGGCTTTTAACCAAAAATTTCCAAATGCCAAACAAGTCTCATGGGATATGGAATCTGAAACGGAGTGGGAAGCGGAATTTAAACAAGATGGCAACGAATATTCAGCCAACTTTTCCTCTGATGGTATGTGGAAAGAAACAGAGCATGAAATAAAGAAAAGTGATATTCCGCAAGCTGTAAAAATGACCTTAGAAAATGAATTTTCGGAGTATAAAATTGAAGAATCTGAGATTTCGGAAACCGCCAAAGGAACAGTCTATGAATTTGAGTTGGAAAATGGAGAAACTTCTATGGAAGTAGCCATTTCCAAAGATGGAAAAGTGATGAAAAAGACGATGAAGACGGAAGATGAAGAAGATAATGATTAAATCATAAAAAAAATGGAGCGCATTGCACAGCTTAGCAATGCGCTCTTTTTATATGAAGAGTGTTTAAGTAAATACTCAATTTTTTTTAAATATCTGTAATTCATGCAAAAAACTACATTTCTTCTCCTTGCACTTCTATTTTTTGGTTTGAGCTTACCGGCACAAAATACGTTGTCTTATTACCTGAAAATAGGAAAAGAAAATAGCCCATTGGTTTTAGATAATCAAAACAAGGCAAAACTTAGTCAGTTGGAAACTGAGCGCCTAAAAGCATTGTACAATAAACTGCAAATTAGCCTAAGTGCCAACTATCTTTTTGCTCCCATTATTTCTACGGAAAATGGAAAAACAAATTTTGTAGGCAATGCTGAAAATGCAACAAATTATTATGGCTATGATTTAGCAGCTTCTAACGGCGGGAACTATCAAGGGTTAATCAATTTTAATCAACCTTTATTTAATGGTGGAAAGGCTTATGAACAGCAAGCGGCAATAAATGCTGAATTAAATAGCAACACCACTAAACTAAGTATACATGATCTTGAGAAATCGATAACAGATCAATACATTATATGCCTCAACGACCTACATCAAATTGCATTTGCAGACTCTATGGTGATTTTATTAAAAGACCAGACTTCTATTGTAAATCAATTGCTAGAGAGTGGTTTGCTAAAGCAATCTGATTTAGCATTGGTAAAAATTGAATTGCAAAACTATAAAGCCATAAAAGTAAATAACAGTGCCAATTATAAGCGAGATTTATTTGATTTAAAAGTGCTGTGTGGCATCAATGACAGCTCAATTGTTTGGTTAGAAAATAGTAACTTAACCCTGAAATCTAAATCTGATACCAGCAACAATGGCTTTTTGAATAAATATACCTTAGATAGTTTAAGCGCCTTGGCCACTCAAAATGTATTTGAAGCCAAGTACAAACCCCAATTAAATCTAATTGGAAATGCCGGACTTAATGCTGTTTATGCTCCTACAATTCCCGATCGGTTTGGGCTTAGTGCCGGCTTAAGTTTTTCTTGGAATATTTTTGATGGAAGGCAAAAACCTATTGTTCGGCAAAAAACAAAAATTCAATTGGAAACGGTTGCTCGATATAAATCCAATTTTTTAATTCAAAACGAGCTTAGAAAAACCAAAATTCTTAATGAGTTGGATTCCTACGATAACCGATTGAATATTATTGAAGAACAACTTACTGAATACCAAACACTACTAAAAGCTTACAGAAGAGAAATCATGCAAGGGCAACTTTCCATTATTAATTACATCACTACTTTAAAAAATAGCAACACCGTCAATCGCGATTATATTATATTAAAAACCAATCGTTTATTACTTATCAATCAATACAATTATTGGAATTGGTAAACTCAACTTATCGTTAAACCCATGAATTTAGCATTAAAAAAATCAATGAAAATTAGCATCCTATATCTTTCAATTTTCAGCTTTCTTCTGTCTTGTAAAAATCAAACAGATGGTCAAGAAAAACTAGCTTCTCAACCTAAAACAATCGCTGAAATAGTGCAGGTAAAATCTGGAAGTGTGGAAGATAATTTAGAACTATTGGCAAGCACCACATACCTGAAACGAAACATTTCAACCGCTCCAATAGCTTCCTACATTACTAAAGTCAACATTAGTTTGGGTGATAAAGTTGCTAAAGGACAACTACTTTATGAGTTGGAGAGCAAAGAGCATAGAGCAGTTGGAAATCAATCAATTATATTAGAATCGACAATGGATAATTTTGGAATTATTCAGCTAAAGGCGCAAGCTTCAGGTATTGTAAGTACACTTGATAAACAACAAACTGGAGATTATGTATTGGAAGGAACTAGGCTTTGCACCATTGCTGAAAGCAGCGATTTGGCATTTCAAATTAATGTGCCGTTTGAATATAAAAACTATGTAAAAACGGGGGACACTTGCAAAGCTATATTACCAGATGGTTCGAGCTATTTGCTAAAGATAACACAACCACTAACTACCATGAATAGTGCAGCCCAAACGCAAACGGTATTGGCAAAACCCATTAAAACAGTATTTCTGCCTGAAAGCTTAACCGTGAAGGTGTTAATTAATAAAGGAAACGCCCTTGCCCAGCAAATCGTTCCTCAAAAAGCAGTGCAAAGCGATGAAATGCTACAGCACTTTTGGGTGATGAAACTAATTAACGATAGCATGGCTGTTAAAGTACCTGTTGAAATTGGAAGTAGAAATAAAGAAAAAGTGGAGATTTTGAGTCCAATATTTAATGCTACGGATAGAATAATTTCAACAGGCTCCTATCACATGGCCGATTCAACTTTGGTAAAAATCAGCACTATTCAATTGAATTAAATCTCCCATGACTAAAAAGAATTATTTCCAAGTATTTTCAAAACCAATCCTATTTATTGGATTTCTATTGTTGATTGCAGGCATGTTTTCCTACAGCCGCATGCAAACCAATTTATTTCCCGAGGTGCTTTTTCCAAGAATAACGGTGATTGCAGATGCTGGGCAACTTCCGGTTGACCGCATGATGATTACAGTGACCAAACCATTGGAAAGTGCAGTAAAAAAAGTGAAAGGGGTAAATGTAGTAAAATCGAATACCAGCCGAGGAAGTGCCACCATTGATGTGTTTTTTGATTGGGGATTGGATACCTATGCTCAAAAAACTCAATTGGAGAGCAGGATTAATGAAATTAAGAGCTTTTTGCCGCCAGGTGTAGTACTTTCCATTGAAGCCATGAACCAATCGCTCTTTCCGGTTTATGGATATACTTTGGAAAATAATGACGAAGGTTTAGTGGCCTTAAAAGATAAAGCCAATTTAGTGGTGCGCCCTGTTTTTTCGCAAGTTCCTGGTATTTCAAATGTGGTCGTTCGAGGTGGTAGAGCAAAAGAATATGTAATAAAGCCCGATAAAATTAAAATGTCCTCACTTGGCATAACAATTAACAGTTTCATTACTGCTTTTAACAACAACAACTTTGTGCTTTCTAACGGGAATGTGTCTGATTATGAACGACTTTATTTATCCTTGACCGATACTCGGGTGAATGACATAGCCGAATTGAATGAAATTGTAGTTAAAAATGATGGTGCACGAATTACAAAGGTTAAGGACGTTGCTAAAATTGAAATAGAAGAGCAGCAAGAATTTATTAAGGTGAATGCCAATGGCGAAAAAGCTGTGATTATTGATTTGGTAAAACAACCTGGTCGTCAACTTGCTCGATTTTGCTAAAGATGCGGATGAAAAAGCAAAAGAAATTGAAAAATTATTGCCGAAAGGTTATCATTTGAAACCCTATTATAATCAAAGTGCATTTGTTGGGGATAGCATCCACAGCGTTACCAAAACCATTTACGAAGGCTTGTTTTTAGCCTTAGTAGTTATGATTTTATTTTTAAGATCTTGGCGGGCAAGTTTAGTGGTATTATTTACCATTCCTGTTACGCTTGGGTTTACCATTTTAGTGCTTTATTTATTCGGAATCACCATTAATATCATGTCTTTGGGTGCAATTGCAGCTTCCATTGGGTTAATTATAGATGATGCCATTGTGATTATTGAACAAATTTATCGAACCCATGAAGATTATCCTGAAAAGGGAAAAGCTACGGTGGTTAAAGAAGCCATCCGAGATTTATTTCCTGCAATGGTCGGCTCTTCCTTAGCAACTATTGTTATCCATTTTCCCTTTAGTTTAATGAGTGGATTAGCAGGGAGTTTTTTTAAAGAACTTTCTGATACCATGCAAATTACCATGATAGTGTCCTTTTTGGTTACCTGGTTGTTGCTGCCTGTTTTGCATTTGCTTATCGGCTACAAGGCTTCATTAAAACCTCATCATCATGAGAAAGATGAATCTATCAATAAGCTGAGTTGGCTGACGTGGTTTTTCAATAAGCCCATCATTACTTTGTGTTTTATTTTATTATTGGGAGGCTCTGCTTGGTTTGCTTCCACCAAATTGGAAACTGGTTTTTTGCCGGCATTGGATGAAGGAACAATCGTGTTGGATTATTACTCACCTGCAGGCACAAGTTTAGAAGAAACAGATCGTTTGTGCCGCGAAATGGAAAAAATAATTTTAGCCAATCCAGAAGTTGAAACTTATTCGCGCAGAACGGGAATACGAATGGCTTTTGCCACTGTTCCGCCTAATTTTGGCGATTATTCCATTCAATTAAAAAAAGAACGCAGTAATAGCACCGAAGAAGTAATCAGTGAATTAAGATCAAAAATCGAAGCTTCTGTGCCGGTCATGAATGTGTCTTTTGGTCAACGAATTGCGGATCTTTTGGGTGATTTAATGAGTACTCCAGAACCGATTGAGATTAAAATTTTTGGCGATAATTATAGTATTCTTCAAGAAAAAGCTGCTGAGGCCTGGAAAATTATTGGAGAACGTTTCAGGGCTTGCCGATATTAACAACGGTTTGGTTACTGCAGGCCCATCCTTGGTTTTCATTCCCGATCAAGAAAAACTGAGTTTGTACAATATTCCACTTTCCGATTTTCAAACTCAACTTACGGCTTATACTGGCGGTGTTCCATTGGGTTTAAATGCTGCGAACCAACCAACACCATCGCCGGCTCAAGCGGCGATGTCAGGTGGAATTCAAGTTGGACAATTGCAAGATGGCGAACAAATGAGAAGAGTTTTATTACGGTTTACTGATTTTGAAGATAATAATATAGATCAGCTTAAAAATCAACTTATTTTCTTGCCAGATGGAACGACTCGTCCGGTTTCTTTTTTTAGCAGAATAAAAGTTGTGCCCGGAGAAATTGAGCAAAAACGAGAAGACCTTAAATCGGTGATTACTATCACAGCTAGACTGGATAATCGAGATTTAGGAAGTGCTGTTGCAGAAATAAAACAACAATTGAATTCCAATTTGTCGTTACCCAACGATTACCGAATTGCTTATGGAGGTGCTTTTGCCGAGCAGCAAAAATCATTTAGTGAATTGTTACTTATTTTAAGTTTGGCTTGCTTGTTTGTATTTGGTGTGTTGATGTTTCTTTTTAAAGATTTTGGCATTAGCATTATTATTTTATTGGTTTCTATTTTAGGCATTGCAGGGTGTATTTTAGGATTGTTCATTGTGGGAATTCCACTAAATGTAAGCAGTTACACTGGCATTATTATGATAGTGGGGATAATTGCTGAAAACGCCATTTTTACGGTGAATCAATACAAACAGAACATAAAAGTGAGTGGTGATGTAGATCAAGCCATCGATTACGCCATTGCCTTAAGAATTCGACCCAAATTAATGACAGCTTTAGGAGCCATTTTAGCATTAATGCCATTGGCTTTGGGAATTGGCCTTGGCGCACAAATGCAGCAGCCTTTGGCTATTGCCGTAATTGGTGGTTTTGTTGTGGGTTTGCCTTTATTGCTGGTGGTGTTGCCAACTTTGATGCGGGTTTTGTTTATTAACATTAAATCAAAAAACTAACATGGGAAGTAGCACTAAATTTATACTTATAGCTCATTCGATATAGTTTAAATATATCGGGCTATATTCAGGAGGTCTAAGCATTTGAAAATGCTCAATGCCATAGTATAATTGGACAATCAACCACTTACAATTAATATGACTAAACTGTTGAAAATTAACTATAATAAATCATTATTAATCAAATAAATAAACGAAATTACTTATTAAAAAATAGAGATTATCATGAGATAAAAACTTTAGATTGATAAAGTAAAATATTAAATATATGATAATTTAATTGTATCTATAATATAAGTTAGTTATTCCAAAATTGATTTTAAAGCTTTAATTTTAAAAATTGAAAAAAATAAAACATTGGATTAGGTATATAAAGCGACAATTATTAGTCTTACACTTGGCTTATCAAGATAATAGAACCCCTTGGATTACAAAAGTTCTTATTTTTCTAATAATTGCTTACGCTTTGAGTCCAATAGATTTAATCCCAGATTTTATTCCGATTTTAGGCTATTTAGATGATTTAATCTTATTGCCAATCGGAATATACTTTGCTATTAAATTAATTCCAAAGAATGTAATTCATACTGCTGAAATAAAAGCTGCAACTTATAATTGGAGTAAAAAAAATAGCCTAATTGGAGCCATTATTGTTGGTGTAGTTTGGATTGGTTTAGGACTATTTTTATATTGTAAATATTTTAAAACATAATTAAAAAATCAATTTTCAGAATAACCCAAATGGATAACCCTTCTAGAGAAAAAATTATTCGGATGAAATTGGAAAGTATTAAGCAACTTTAGAAATCAGTATTTAATGAATTAATGAATCTCTTTTAGCTGAATATAATGTAGAAGTAGCAAATAATGTTATTTCGCAAGAAATGTAAAATTCATTGTCATCTTCAGTAGAAAATGCAATGCCTTCTGTTTGCCAATCATCTGTATTGTTACCAATAATAAATTTTTCAATTGATCCTGAAAAAAAGGCAGAATCATTAAAATTACTTAGAAAGTAAAGGAATGAATCTTTATGTTTTGATTTATATCCGATTAATGCAATCTCATTAGTGTTTAAATTGTAATCTGCACCTGTTACCAATCCTTCAACATCATAAGTTGAAATTGAAGTTATAGTATAACTACCTGGTGATTTAGATAATTTATAAAGTCGAGTTTTTGAATCACCTCTATTTTTGGTGAACAAATACAAGAAATCACCAATAGAAATCACTGATTCGCAGTCAAAATTGTGTGTGTTGCTTGAAAGAAAACTCGTTTGCTCTGAATAAGAAAAATTAATGGCCTCAGCTGTTACATCAATTCTAAGCGCATTACTATTTATAAATTGAGATTTATCCACTTTTAAAACTTTAAGATCTTTCCGATTACCATCATTATTGCCAAAATCACCTATATAAATATAATCATCATCTGCCGTAATATCTTCCCAATCAATATTATAATAATTACTAATGGTAACTGTTTGTAATAATGTACCATCAATAGGAGATAATTTGTAGATTTCGTGTGCATTTCCCCCATCGTTATGTGTCCAAATAAATCCTTCTGATTCTACAATTCCTGAAGATTCAGAAGCAAAAGGGAATAGTGTAGCCACTGTTGAAAACTTGCTTGAACTATTATTAATTGTATCATTCGGAATACTGTCGGTAATTATAACTACTTGAGGTTTTATATCGGTATTATTTTTACTGCAAGCTGCAAAGCAAAGTCCTATATAACATAAAATAATATAATAAGTATATTTCATTTTTTTAAATATTTTATAACTGTGATGTCCTATTTATTTTTAGGAACCCAAAATTGTTGGATTTCAAAAAGTGCGGCATCCTCCGGATTGACTGTTATTTTTACGGCATGCATATATTCTTCACCAAAAACTTGTACCCTCGTAAAGTTTAAAAGTAATTTTTCCTTTGCTTTATCAGCATATAATGGTTTATCTACTTTAAAGATATGCGAATCGCCATTAATAAGCAATACAGGTTTTCCGAAATCTTGTGTTAATTGTTTTAAGGTATCTAAAAAAGTTATAAAACCGCTCATTCCTTGATCAGAAGTAAACATGTCCGCTTGTTGGAAAATTACAATACCCATTGAATTTCTTTCATTCGCTTGATCAAACAATTTATTCAACCAAAATATGTTTGCCTCAGAGCGTTCAAAAAACTCTTTGTTTCTGTCCTTACTAGTTGGAAGAAAGTTATTATTGGAGCCAACATTATGCATTGTTGCAAATGAAACTCCGTTGTACTCCCATGCTTGATTTTCAACAAATTTTGCAAATTCTGGAAAGGTAGACTCTGTTTTTAAGGTCATTTTATTTTTACCCAAACTTTCAATCGGAATTTTAAAAAATAATTTTCGGATTACTTGAAGGCGTTCCTCAGGGTCATATTTCTTGGCTGTTTTTATTCCACAATCCGTCCATTCATTATCTCCCGGTGTGTAAATTAATGGTTTTTTGAATTCATTAAAGTAAGTGAATATTTTTTTATAATGAGTTTCGGAACAAGGTAAACTACTCGATTTAATATCGCCTACAAAAACATTAAACACTTGATTTTCTTTATTTACTGTCTCAATTAAATTCTCAAAGCGAGGATAATCTTGAGGTAAATTATATGGCATATCACCAAAAGCGATAAATGAAAACTCATTTAAATCGGTCTGTTGTGAAAAACACAAATGCGCCGATAAAAGGGTAAATAAGACTGAAACTATTCGCTTCATGATTTCGAAATGTTATGAGTTATAAGGTAAAAAAAATGAAAGCTCTTGAAATCAAGAGCTTTCATTTTTATAAAATTAGTGTTGGTTGCCTTGACCATTTGTAGGGAATGCTCCCAAATCAATATTAGGAGGAGTAACATTTGCTTTTAAAGCCGGTACAACAAGTGAAGATGTAGCATCTACCGCTGAAAAAGAGTTTGTACCTTTTCCAATTGCAGGTGAGCTCTTCATTAAGTGAAAATCATAATTTCCTTGAAAATTAAACAAAGTTAATTTGCTTAATTCTGATGCAGCTATAGGCAACGGGAAATTTTTAAATTCAGGATTATTTTTTCCAATAAGTTGCGGAGCATCGTAAACCTCACCTAGGGTATAACTATTAGGGTAACCAGGGTAAAATGTTGATGGCTCAGGAATATCAGTCGACTGTGGCTCTGTAGCATGGGTAGTTGGATAAAATTCATTTACAATTTCTTTTGTATCACCATAACTTAAATTATTACCATAAGAAGTGTTTGCGAAATCTGCAGCAGGATTTTCCAAAATACGAAGTCCAGTTCTACAATTGACAAAAATATTATTATAAACTTTCCCCTTAGCTCCTTGTTCAATATTAGCATTAGAACCACGATCAGGATCTACGCTTCTTAGTCCACCTGAAATATAGGTGTTGTTATACATGTTTATATTTGTTTGAACGTTTCCATAAGTTCCCTTATTGGAAGATTTTGTTCCACCTTTTGGAGTTCCAAGAAATAAGTTGTAAGCCATATCTCCAGTAGTTGAGTTTTTTGCATTGAAGCAGTCGGCATCATTATACCCAATTTTTTCAAGTGTATTTCTCATGATAGATACTTTTCCTCCTAACATCCTTGCAGCGTCAGTTGTAGTGCCATAAACCCAAGAATCCTCTAAAATAAATATTCCATCAGCATTTTGAAAAAGTATGGTAAATAAATCATCACCCGGGTCGTAACCTGCAGGCGGGTTAGTTTGACTTGCAGTTCCACCTGAAAACTCAATATGTGTCCATTTTATATCCAATAATTGGCAGGTAACATCACATTGAATTCCTGCCCAAAGTTTACCTCCTGGCTTTATTGCAGGATCCATATTAGGATCTAAAAGCACAGTATTTTTATATTTTGTTGGATTTAAATAAGCATCTTCACCTGTAATCCAATTTGGGGAATCTTTAGTTCCTAAAGATATAAATACTCCTTTAACGATTAATTGAGCATTTGGGTTTCTAGCTAATAGTTTAACTCCTTTTTGCATCACTAAAGTATCATTTTCATTAATGGTTATTGGCTCACTAAAATAGTAGGTTTTCCCACTTGTCATAGTTCCTTTTACACTACCAGAAAGATTCTCACCAGAAATTTCTTGACCTGCTTGAAATTGAGGAGTGGAAACTACAGGAGTTGTTTCATCTTTTTTACAAGATGTGAATGCAGCTATGCTAATGGCAATGATGCATAAATTGTATTTGTTTTTCATGATTTAAATTGTTTATTATTATATTAATTATTATTTGTTTTTAAAGTTTATAGCGAATTCCAAATGTGAAATTTTGCCCATAGTAATCCTTTTGAACAGTAACTCTATCTTTTCGATTTTGCTCTGGTAATGCAAATTTTCCAGTGGTATATATATTAGGTTGTAAAATTTGAATTAAAACAGGAGTGTTTAGAAGGTTTGAAATCTTTGCGTATAGTATAAAGTGTTTATAAAATTTCTTCTGCAATGAAAAATCAAGTTGAGTAGTTCCTTTTTGCCAATAATCTAAATCTTTATAAGGAGAGACAAAAGTGATTCTTCTGCCTGTATAAGTTAATGCGAGTTTAACATCTAAACCTGATTTTTGATTTTTATAAATTAGAGCTGCATTTGCAATATGGGGCGACTGACCTTGCAATGGTCTTGTTTGTGTAGTTTGCTCAGCTACAAAACTTTCATTATAAAATAGTTTTGAAGTAGTAATTTTAGAATTAGTATAAGTATAATTGGTGCTCACACCAAATTTTCCATAATACTTGATTAATGTAATTTCAAATCCATAATTAGTGGCTGTACCAAAATTTCTAGGTTGTAATGTAGCACTGGATGTTCCTGTGAATTTTATAGCAGATTCAATAGGGTTTCTAATATTTTTAAAAAATCCTCCTATAAGAATTTCATCTAGACCTCCCGGGAAAATTTCATACCTAAAATCAAAATTAGAAGATGTTGCACGCTTTAATTGTGGGTTTCCACTAAGAGTAAAGTTGTCACCGTTTATAGTAAATGGAATATATTCATAAAACCCAGGCCTGTTTATAGCGCTAAAATAGGAAAGTCTTAAATTTTGTTTTGAAGTCAAACTATATTTAAAATGAACACTTGGTAAAAAATCAGTATAATTAACTTCACCTACTGCGCCATAAGTAATTTTTGGATCTTGTGCAGTTTTCCAAGTCTGGTCGGTTTGCTCTATTCTAATTCCACCTAAAACAGATAATTTCTCTGTAAGTAAAATATTATCCTGAATGTAGTAAGCTTTTATTTTTTCAGTAGCATCATAGTTCAAAGGATTTTTTGGCCTACCTTGAGCAGCTGATTCCCCATTAAATACAAACTGATTGGGGGATAGCGTTCCATTAAATATAACAGCTGCGCCATTGGTTGATGTTTTTGGAATCAAGTTCCACTCATTATAATTATTAAACCTTGTTTTATCACGATATAATCCTCCAAATGAAAAGGTCATTTCTTTTGATAATATGTTCAACCTATAGTGAAAATTGAGATAAGCTTGATAATCAATGTCAGAATTATTGGTCCAAATTCTATAAAACGGAATATTTAAAACAGCTTCAGTTATAGTGGGATTATTGTTTACATCAAAACCAGCTACTTGTACTGTCTGATATTCCGACCAGTCAGGCCGTGCACTTTTTGCTTTAGAGTAAGATCCTGACCAGTCTATCTTAAAGTTTTTGCTTATTTCATGATTTCCATGTAGTGCACTATTTAAAATACTTTGTATTCTAAATAGTGAACGATAAAGTTTATAAGTATTTCCTGTACCAACACCAGATCGTCCAATTGATAAACTGGTATCTATTGTGTTTCGAAATTGAGTTTGTTCAGTTTTTAAGAATATATTATATAGACTTATCGTATTTTTTTTATTTAATCTGTAATCCACAATAGAGTGTAACCCAAGACGCATATTATTAGTGTTGTACTCTCTTTTATAATAATCAACAAAAGCAGGCACATTTCCAGGCTCTGGCTGATTGGACGGTTTAAAGAATATGTCATTTGATCTACTAAATTGATTTTGGTAACTTGCTGATAATAGAACCCCTAATTTCTTATCTTTTAAAAACCGATTACCAATTGAAAAACCCAAAATGGTATTTAATGGGAGCTTTCTTGTAGAATAATCAAAATTATTATAAGTGAAATCATTAGGTGTTGATACATAATCTGCACCATGAATATCTGATGGCGATTTACTGCTGACTACCTTATTATCAAAATTCGTATAACCATTTTTTACTATTAAACTATTAAAACCAGTTCCAATATTTGCATGTATATTTAAGGAATCAGGTGCTGTTTTTAAAATTAAATTCATCGCCCCACCAATAGCATCTCCTTCCATAGATGGTGTTAAAGCTTTGATTACTTCTACCCTGCCTAATAAATCAGCTGGAAAAACATCCATAGGGACGTAGCGATTTTTATCATCAGGACTTGGAATTTTTAGACCATTTACTAAGGTGTAGTTGTAGCGCTTATTCATACCTCTTATTATTGCATAACTAGCATTTCCAGTATTTGAACGATCTAAGGAAACACCTGACATTCGATTTAAAACACCCGCTGCGTTTAAATCTGGAAGCAGTTCAATAGTCTTAGCTCCCATTGAATTCAAAATATTGTCGGAATTTTTCTCTCTATTCAAGGAATAACTTTCTGTTTCTCTATTTTGTCTCCCTTCTATTGTAACTTCATTAAGAGAAGTTACTGAAGTTTTCAACTCAAAATTTAAGACTGCTTTAGATGTTGAAATAGTAATTGATTTCTTTTGTGTTTCAAAACCTATAAAACTACAGGAAACACTATAAGTGCCCTTTGGAATATCTTTTAAATTATAACTTCCATCAAAACCTGAAAAATTATAAAAATCGGTTTGTTCAATATGAATCGTTGCGCCAGGTATTGTTTCCTTGGTATATTCATCAGTAATTTTACCGCTAAGTTGAGCTTTACTTTCAAAAGCAGAGAATAGTAGTAAAAAAATGAAATATTTGTGAAATAATGAGCTCAATTGCTAATTATAAATGATAATTAATAATAAATACATGGCAAAAGTAGATCCAACTTTTAGTTAACATATCTAGAAAATATTATGAAAAAGTTAAATATATATTAAGGTTTCATTCCAATGTTAAATAAATAATTCTTGGGAATATCTACACTAATTAAGATTTAATAGTTTACTTATTTGATACTAAATAAAATAACTGTGGCTACATTAAAAAATAAGCAATACACTTATAATTAGACTATTAATTTAAAAATAAATGAAATTGAAATATTTTAAAACAGAAGATTTTCAATGTATAAAGGTGTCTAAATAATATTTTTATAAGTTTTATATTAACCTTCTTTTAAAAAAATAAAATCAGTCTGATTGATTTTTTCTTAAAATAAAACTTTATAATATTTTCTAAATAATAACCTGAGTTCGATTATTATTTTGGAAATCATTGCCGATAGTAATCGGTATTCAGAAATTATAATATTCAAGGTAGATATTTAGCATCGTGCCTTGCTAGACTTGGTAGAAAGGAGCTATATTCTAAAAATCTAGTACAGCAGACGAGGCAATAAGTATACGACATTTTATAACACATTCGGTATTAAAGGCGTTCTGAATTTTTAAAAATAACCGAACTCAGCCTAATATAGAATTAGCATTGTTGAATAGCAATCTATTCAGGAAAAACAAATAAAATGGGATCACTTCTTCTCACACTTCCAAAATACCCTATTGCTTTGCTCCCAAACTGACCATTTGTCAAAAAAACTGGCTCAACAAAAGGATTAAGTTGACCTAGTTTTTGCTTATCAAGTTGATCGAAAAAGTCAAAAGTAACCTTATCAATCGATTCAATTCTAACGTTTCCTGTAAAACCTTTTCTATGTGAAAATGCTGGCTCAATGACTAATCTTATCTGATTTCCATTGATATTTTGGTCATCATAAACACTTCTTCCATACTCAACAATTGTTACTGAACTTTGTCCAATACATGGACTGTAAATCTTAGCTTCTTTATAGGTCATTGTAGTGTCAACTTGACGTGTCATTTCATAGCGATAATAGTTATCTACCCCAGCTATGTCATTAAAATAAGGAATAACTCCTTCGTGCTCACCATAAATATCACTAAAATTGGGTGTGTAACCCACGCTATCTATCACTACTTTTGACAAGTTTGTTTGGGTTGAAGCTTCAAATACTTCACTACCACTTAATATTTTAAGTTTATAGTTTTGGTTTGCTTGAATAGGTAAGATTCCAATATAAAAGTATTCATATTCACATTTCAAATAATCATAGGCACTATCCACTCTGAGACTATCCACAATAGTACCATCACTAATTTTTATATTTGCTTCACGGACGAAAACATCATTTAGACGAACATTATCAAAATAAGGAACGGTATTATAGAAGTAAAGTTTGGGTTTTACACCCACTTCCAAGGCGCACTGAATTGTTTTTCTGCTACTATAATCAGGAGAAGGAACTGTAATATCTTTTTGACAAGCTACCAAAGTCGAAATTCCGACTAATAGTAATATGATCTTTGTTTTCATGATAATTGAATTAAGTTAAAACTTGAAATTAAAAGAAACACTAGGTAAAATTGGAAGCAACGATACTTGTTTAGCTTGAGGTTGCTTAGTTTTATAATCAGTAGTAAGATAAACAAAGTATGCATTTTGTCTATTGTAAACATTATACACTCCAAAAGCCCATTCTCGTTCACAATCCTTTCCAAAAAGACGAACTTTCTTTTTATTGGAGGCACCTATATCGAGCCTGTTGTAGGTTCGCAAGCGACTATTGTTACGTGAGGTATAATCATAATATACATTGTCATAAAGCGCACCTGCGTTTGAAGCAAATACTTTTCCTGCAGGCAACGTATATGCAGCACCAGAATATAATGTAAAGTCTGCTGAAAATGTCCACCGTTCATTCAATTTATAAATGGCAGTTGCTGATAAATTATGACGTCTGTCGTATCTAAATGGAAACTCCTTTCCAGCATTTAAGTCAGGAAATTGTTGAGTTGTTTTTGATAGTGTATAACTCAACCAACCGGTAAACACACCAAAATTCTTTTTTACAAAAAATTCAACACCATAAGATTTACCACTTCCAAATGCCAATGATTTATTGATATCACTGCTTACAGAAAGCTGTGTCCCTTCTTTAAAAAGTACTTGATTATCCATCGTTTTGTAATATACTTCTACACTTGTTTCAAATCCATTCCCTAAGAAATTTTTATAAAGTCCTAGTGCATACTGACGACTACTTTGCGGCTTTATTGTTTGATTGCTAGTAAGCCAAATATCTGTAGGTAGGGAGGCAGTGCTGTTAGGCACAAGATGCACAAACTGGTTCATTTTTGTATAAGATGCTTTTATGGAGGTGACATCGTTTAATGAAAATTTTGCAGTTAAACGAGGTTCCACAAAAACATATGATTTTTTACTACCGCTAAAAACAGGTAGACGTAGACCATAATTTAAACTAACAACATCATTTACTTTTAGCTCATCGTTAATATAAAAAGCGAGTTCATTGGAATATGTTTTTGGAATACTATCGGGAATAACATCAATTTGTTTTCCTTTTTTTGGCACTTTAGCCGAAACGGCACCAGGAAGCACTGTGTGATAGGTATAACTCACTCCCGCACGTACTTTGTGATTTGCACCAGGAAGATAAGTAAAATCTGTTTTTGCAGTATAATCTTTAATTCCTGTATATAAGTTAGAGTAATAATTTCCTTGAGTAGTAGATAGGGCTAAGTGATAATCATTATAAATAAAGGAGGTATTGCTAAACAGTTTACTACCGAACAAATGATTCCAACGAACTGTACCAGTAGTATTTCCAAATTCTGTTAGAAAATTTAAACTGCTTGCACCTGTATAATCCGCTTTATCCTTACCAGTAAAATAACTTAAAAATAGATGATCATTATCGCCCAAAGTGTAGTTGAGTTTTGCGTTAAAGTCATATAAATAGTAATTAATTCCATTTATACCATTTGGCAAAAAAGGTTTTGTTATAAGATCCAAATAACTTCGTCTTCCTGAAATAATAAATGAAGATTTACCCTTTTCTAATGGTCCTTGAACAGTTAAATTAGTTGACAAAAGTCCAACTCCACCTTCAATGCTATAGTTTTCCTTATTCCCATCTTTAGTTCGGATGTCTAAAACTGAACTAAGTCTGCCACCATACTGTGCTGGGAAACCACCTTTAGTTATGGTTACACTTTTAATGGCATTAGCATTGAACATGCTAAACAAACCAAATAAATGATTTGGATTGTAAATAGTAGCCTCATCAACAAGTATTAAGTTTTGATCGGCACTACCACCGCGCACAAAAAAACCAGTAGTTCCTTCTTGTCCTTGCTGAATACCAGGTAAGAATTGCAAAACTTTGAGTACATCTCGCTCACCACCAAGTATAGGCAATGTATTAATGGAAGACATTGGCACTTCAATCACACCCATTTCCGCCTTATTTATATTATCATCTTTTCGGTTTCCTGTTATTTCTACAGCTTTCAAATCAGTAGATGCTGTTGGCAGTAAAATATCAAGTCTAAGAGTATTTTCAACGTGAACTTTCATTGCCTTAGGCTGGTAACCAATATAAGAAAATACCAATCCTATAGTATCTGTTTTTGGTAGTGATATCGAATAATAACCATAATTATTGGTAGAAGTACCACTTTTATTATTCGTTAAAAAGACACTTGCTCCAGGTAAAGATTCCTTTGTATCTTTATCATAAATATAACCGCTAATTGTTATCTTTTCATTTGTTTGTTTTTGAGCTATTATATTAGTAATAGTTATCGTATTTAGGAATACTATTGAAAAGATGCCAGTCAATCTTAATTTTTGTGTCATTTGTTCTAATATTTAATTGAATATTCCATATTTAATGACACAAAGGTTTTAATCAATTTAGAAGAAATTTAGAATTTAAAAAACTTTTAAATATTACATTAATATATTAATTGTTAATAAAATATGAATCAGATTAATAACTACTCTTAATTATTTTCAATTCATTATAAAACCTTTGATTGGCATCAAATCATTCTAAATTTCTTCTAATTTCAAAGGTATATTTGATCAATTATTAATTTAAATAATAAATATTATGAAATACTTAATGATTGCTACGGTATTATTTGCAACATATATTGCACCTTGTTCTGCTCAAATAAACAATGATGAAAAAATTCCTGAAAAGGTTATAAAATCATTTGATGAAAAATTTCCTAATATAATAAGAGTAGATTGGGAAATAGAAAATGAAAAAGAATGGGAAGCAGATTTTAAATTGAATAATGCTGATTATTCAGCTAACTTTACAGCAGATGGAATTTGGAAAAAAACAGAGCATAAATTAAATATTAATCAATTGCCTCAAGTTATTAAAAATAGTATTAGCAAAGAATTTAATGACTATATAATTGAATCAGCTGAATTAATTGAAAATTCTGAGGTGAATGCTTACGAAGTAAAAATAAAAAATGGAGAACAAACCATAGAAGTACTCTTTGATAATAGTGGAAAAGTTATAAAAAAGGAAAAAGAGGAAAGTGAAGAAAAAGAAGATTAATCAATTTTTGAGAATAAAAAATTTTCATGATAATCTGAAAGGTATTTTTACCCTGAAAAGTTAGTTAATTGCAGTACTTTTTTTCTCACATTCAATTTTTTTAGTCAAATTAATAATAATGTCTATAATATTTTACAAAAGCTTCATTTCAATCTGGCTATGTATTTCAAACAAACTATTTTTTGAAAGGACAAATTCCTGAACAAGAAAAAATCAATTTCATGAATCAATTTCAGTGAGATTAGGTGTTCAAACTTCAGGGGAAAAGTATTGGGAAAATGAATACAATAAACCCCAGTATGATTTTCAGCCAAAAATAGTTAATTTTGGCGAACCTAATTTTATAGGAACTCCAATAGTTGTATCAGGATTTTTTACAGCACCTTTTATTAAAAAGAATAAATTAACTTTTGGTTATGATGTTGGTCTTGGAGCAGCTTTTAATTGGAAACCTTTTAATCCAATAAATAACAATCAGAATTTATCAATTGGTGCTAGACAAAGCTTTTATTTTGATTTAGAATTAATTTTAGGTTATAACATTTTATATAGATTGTCAATGGAAGCAGGACTCAATCTCTCTCATTATTCTAATGGTTCTTTAAAACTACCCAATTTAGGAATTAACATAATTGCTCCTAAATTCTCTATGTATTATAAATTTAAAGCAGAGAAAAAAAAATCCAAAATAGAAAGAAAAAGTTATAAAGGCATTGAATATAATTTTTCAGTATTTAGGTATTAAAAAAATTTCATATTTGATAGTCTTAATATTGATTTAATAGAAAAGTATGAAGGCGTAAACTTTCCCATTTTTAGTATAAGCTCATCTGTAAATAAAAGAATGAATTATAAATCGGCCAAATTATTTGGAATTACATTAGATGACAATGGTTCAATTGATACACAAATTGCTATTAAACAAAATGATATTGAAGTCACTCCAGCTAAATTTCATGAAAAATTACAAATAAGCCTTTACCCTTCCTACCAAATAACAGCAGGTCATTTTACAGCTGTATTTCAACCATCTCTATATTTTTATAGAAAAAAAATTGAAGGGCAAACCTCATTTTTTTATCAAAGATTGGGAATAGGATATGCGATAAAAAATAAGTTTTTTATTTGATTCAATCTAAGAGCATACGATTATCATATTTCCGATTTTATAGAATGGGACATTGGGTATAAGTTATTTAGATAATTTGACACAAAAAAATTATTAAAAACCGTAAAAACGAAATCAAAATAAATATTTTAGGTTTTTATAATGCATGAGATGCTGAAATATAATTTACATGAAAAAAAATTAATTAGTGAGTATAAATTATAATAAAAAATAGTCTATTCAATTAGAGTAAAAATTTTAAAATTTGTCCTTCCAAAATTGATTTTAAAGCCTTAATTTTAGATTTTAAAAAATAGATTAATATGTTGAACGAAAGAATAGAGAAAGCACTTAACCAACAAGTGAAGGTTGAGGCTGAATCATCACAAGAATACTTGGCGATGGCTTCATGGGCAGAATTAAAAGGTTTAGAAGGAATTGCAGCTTTTATGTATATGCACTCAGATGAGGAAAGAATGCACATGCTTAAATTGGTAAAATACATTAATGAAAGAGGCGGTCATGCTGTCATTTCAGATTTAAAAGCTCCCAAAACTTCTTATGGCTCATTTAAGGAGATGTTTGAAATGTTGTTTCAACATGAAGTAATGGTATCTAAAAGCATCAATGATTTAGTAGAAATAACTTTAGATGAAAAAGATTTCTCTACTCATAATTTCTTACAATGGTATGTAGCTGAGCAGATTGAAGAAGAAGCTTTAGCTAGAACTATTTTAGATAAAATTAAACTGATTGGAGATGACAAAGGTGGTTTATACTTATTTGATAGAGACGTAAAAACGCTGACTGTAACTCCTGCTCTATAAATCTTTTATATTAATACCCTAGCAAAAAATGGGGAAGAAAAAAATAATTAAAGCATATAAAAAGGAATTGAAAATGCTTGATTTGAAAACGAAGTGTTGCGAAAAATATAAAGAAAATAATGCTTGTAGAAGGTGTCCTTACATTTATCTATTGAATGAAAATATTATTAAAAAGAGAAGTTAGTGTAACTTCTCTTTTTTTACGCCTTAATATGCTCTATACAATACTTTTTATCCTTTAATTTTATTTTCCTTCATCACCTTTCGGGCTTTAAAATCTCGGTAAGTCTCATTTTCTATTTTAGCACTAATCCATGATGGGAAATCAAAATAATTGTAAAATACTTTCTTTTTAACAGATTTGGTAGAATGCTCTAAATGAGACAAAAGCTCTTCAAATAATAGCTTTCTTTCTTTTTTATTATTTTCATAAAAACATTTATTTAATCCGTTTAATAACTCTAAACCAACATCTTTATTTTCTGTGTGGCGATAAAAATGGGCTGTACCTTTTCCCATAGTACTTTCAAATAAACGATCATCTTCCATTTCAAAGGTGATTAAATTTCCAAATACATAGATAAAAGTCAATACATCTTGTCGTGTAGATTGTGCATAAATTTTAATTACTAAACTGGCATAATAATATGCCTGTTGAAAATCATTGGCAATAAAATAAGCTATAGCTAAAGAGGCACTTAAAATAGATTGATATTCTTCTACTGCATTATCAATCCAAAATTTAAATTTTAATTTATTATCCTGCAGCAATTGACTTGCTTTATCATACTGAACTGTAGAATTGTACAATCTATTTTTAATTAAAAATATAGCCAACTCAAAACTATTCTGAGTGGAAATATTCACGTCATTAATGGCTTCTATAGATTGTAGTAATCGTTCTACTTCTTTGTATTTTTTATTGTAGAAAAACAAATCTGATGTAAATCGAAATACCTCCAATAAGAAGTCAGAATTATATCTAAAATTTAATGCGTTATTTTCAAAACTATGTAATACTTTCTGCATTTCCTTCAAGCTCAACTCAAATTCACCTTTCAAAAAATAGATCAAAGCCTGTGAAGAGTAATAGGTGATTATGTATTCAATTTCACTATCCTTTTTAGGGGTTTTAATTTTCTCATATCTTTGAATAATTTTTTGGAAACGCTGCTGCTGCTCCTTTCCTAATATATTAGAACGTTTACGGATTAATAATAAAGCATTAAAACACTGACGTAATCGGATTGATTCTACATAATGAGTGCTATGCGTTTGAGAAAAGTCTAATAATTTAAAATAATCATTAATTTTTAGAGTTTTCCCACTGTAAACCTCAGCACTCAATTGTATCTGTATCAATATTTCTATATATACTAACTGTTTAAGCTGGACACATTTTTCAAATGTTTGATTCCATTTTTTAGCTGCTTGTTCAAATAAATTTTTTCGGTACAGCATTTTGATCATTGCTATTTCCATCAAAATATTTAATTCTTCATCCTTATCATTATTGCATTGCACTAAAGAACATAGTATTTTTTGATGCAATTGATGTTTTACATAGCTTGATTGAGAAGAAAAAAGTTGTTCAATTTTAGAATCGAGCTTTTCATAATCCTTATCTTTATTTTTAAGAATGAAATCATATAGCTCAATGTATTTCGGAGGTATTTCAGCAGTAAATGATCGTCGAAAGTAAAGTCTTTCGCCTTTATTCATTTTTTAAATAGTATCAAATAAAGCTTTCATAATATAGATTGTCAAACAAAATAGTTGACATTATACAGCTGTAGAATAAACCGTTATAATTGGAATCAAAACTCTAACAGTTCCATTTAGAATATAAATCAATTTTGCCCTCCACAGCGAAAAATATCAAACCATTTAAGGTATAAAGGTATAAAAATTTTACATCAATAAACCAATAATTTAATGAAAGATGTATAATGAGAGTTTACCCTTATATATAAACTTAGAAAGAGAAGATACCTTTTTTAAATTATTTTTTTATAAATCAAATAATTTCTGCAAATTAGCGGTCTATGAAAAAATACCAACATTCTATCCCAATTAAAAGTACGTCATCCCTAATCTTTGCTTTACTTATTTGTTTTATAGGTTTTGTTTCAGAAATAAATGCCAATCCAAACGAGGCTGAAACTATATTAAACTCAAATGCCCATGACACTATAAAAATAGAGCAAAACTATAAATTGGCAGGAAGCTATATCTATAAAAACATAGATAGTGCTACTTATTTTGTAGAACAAGGTTTTGAACTTTCTAAAAAAATCGATTATAAAAACGGAATTGGCGAAGGTTATGGTTGGTTAGCCTATTTAAGTCATCAAAGAGGTAATTTAAAGGAAGCTATTAATTATAATGTAAAGTGCTTAGCCATAATTCAAGCACAAGGATTTGTGAGTCAATACCCTAGAATATTGAACAATTTAGCCACCTTGCATTTAGAATTAAAAAGTTATGATAAAGCAATGCAGTATTATAAAGAATGTATTGAACTTAACACAAGGGCGGATGCGAAGAAAAGCTTAGCTTCTAACTATAACAACTTAGCATTGATTGATCGAATTTTAGAAAATTTTGATAATTCTTTTCAAAATTATCAGAAAGCAGTTGAAATCAGAACTATTATTAAGGATACTATTGGATTAGCGAGCACTTACAGTAATTTAGGTACCCTTTATGAAGTTCAAGAACGACTTGATTCTGCTGTTTATTATTACGATAAAAGCCTCACTTATAGAAAATTATTAAAAGATCGAAAAGGAACTGCTATTTCACTTTACAAATTAGGAAATGCTTATTATTTAGAGGGTCAATACAGTAAAGCACTAGCAAAAGCTGAAGAATCTTATCAGATTTCTTCGAAATGGGGCTATATAGCTCAGGAAAAAGAAGTTTCAGAGGTAATGTATCGAATTTATAAGGTTACTAACAATAACCTTAAAGCTTTAAAATATTATGAACGGTTCAATTTATTGGCCGATAGTTTAAACAATATAGAAACACAGAAAAAAGTAATAGAGAGTGACTATCAAATTGAGTACAATAAAAAACATTTGGTGGACAGCTTAAAAAACACACAAATATTGATTGAAAATGAATTATTAGAAAAAGAAAATACGCTAAAAGCCAAATCTTTATCTATTCAACGTTTATGGCTTCTATTAACAATTCTTTTGCTATGTGCTTTAGTTATAATGTTGATATTGTTTCGCAAAACCGCTAAGGCAAAAGAAATTCAATTACGAACTGAAGTAAAATTGAAGTTGAGTGAAGTACTAGCGCTTCAAAATAAATTATCAGTCCAAAAAGAACAAAACCAATCTCCTATTGAAGGTATAAATATTGTCTTAGATGAGAAATTAACGGAAAGAGAACAGGAAGTTTTAGATGCACTAGTTTTAGGTTTATCTAATAAGGAAATAGGAACCAAATTATATCTTTCAGTCAATACCATCAAATTCCACATTAATAATTTATACTTTAAATTAGATGTCAATAACCGTACACAAGCCGCTATAAAAGGAAGTTTACTGCAGATGTCTGAGCAAAAATAACATGTACTAAAAATAGATTAAAATGCAAATTCTACCCAAATGGGTAGGAATAAAACATGTGTATGCATCTATGTTTGTTGAATGATTTTGCAAATTAAGTGAAGAATTTTTACTTGAAATGCAACTATTAAAAACTCATTTAACAAATATATTTTATGAAAACAAAACAACTAATTTTTAGCAGTTTTTTGCTCATTGCTTCAACTGCACTTCAAGCCCAACAATCTTTAAATACTTCTGGTGGAGATGCCACAGGAAGCGGTGGAACTGTTGCCTTTTCTGTAGGTCAAATTTCAAATCAAACTTCAGGCAGCGGCACAACAGTAGCAACAGGGGTACAACAACCTTATGAAATTTCAATTATAACCAGTTTAGGAGAAATTAATCAACTCCATATAGAGATGAAGGTTTTTCCTAATCCAACTACCGATCAAGTTAACTTACAGATTGAAGATTACTCAAGTAAAACTCTCAGCTATCAATTGATAGACATGAAGGGTGCTGTTTTGGAAAATAAAACTATCTCTGAAAACAATAGCATCATTAATATGGAAGAAAAAGCTGCGGCTACTTATTTTCTAAGAGTAAGTGATCAGGAAAACAATTTTCAAACATTTAAAATTATTAAGACTAAGTAATCTTCACGAAGCTTCATGACGGTACATCCCCAATAATATTGGGGACACTCGACGACCTTATAATGTAAAAATCAATATTATGAAAAAGACAAACAACACATTCAAAACAATTTTGCTGATTACAGCAATCCTATTTAGCATTTCCACTTTTGCCCAAGCACCTGCAAAAATGAGTTACCAAGCGGTGATTAGAGATGCAACCAACAACCTAGTTATCAACCAAAACGTGGGTATTCAGATAAGTATCCTTCAAACATCAGCTAGTGGTTTAGCAGTTTATATTGAAACGCACCTAACTACTACCAATGCCAACGGTTTAGCAAGTGTAGAGATAGGCAATGGAACTGTAGTAAGCGGTAATTTATCAACCATTAACTGGGGAACAGATGCCTACTTTATTAAAACAGAAACGGATCCTAATGGGGGAACAACCTACAGCATTTCAGCTACTAATCAATTGTTGAGCGTTCCTTATGCCTTGAGCACTGATAAAGCTTCTAATATGGAATTGAAAGACTTGACAGATGTATCGGGAACACCTACATCAGGACAAGTATTAAAATGGGACGGAACTGCCTGGAAACCGCAAAATGATTTAACCGCAGGAACTGGTGGTGGAAGCTACAGTGGCGGAAGTGGCATTACCATAAGTGGAACCAATGTAATTACAGCCGATTTGGGCACAGATATATCAACTGCTGAATTGCAAAATAATGCAGTAACGTCTGCTAAAATTGCGAGCAACGCGGTTACTTCAACTGAAATAGCAAACAATGCAGTAAATACAGCTCAATTAGCCAATGATGCCGTAACAGCCCCAAAAATAGATGATATGGGAGCTACTTCAGGACAAGTGATGCAATACAATGGATCTTCATGGGCTCCTGCTACTCCAACTACAGGATCTATTTACACTGCTGGTTCAGGTGTTTCTATTTCAGGTTCTAATGTTATTACTTCCACTTTAGGAACGGATATTTCTACTACGGAAATCCAAAATAATGCCGTAACCACTGCAAAAATTGCAACAAATGCTGTTACTTCAACTGAAATAGCCAACGATGCCGTAACTGCTCCAAAAATAGATGATATGGGAGCTTCTTCAGGGCAAGTACTAAAATGGAGTGGCTCTTCTTGGGCACCTGCAGCTGATAATACAGGTGTTTCATCTTTAGATGAAATAAGGGATGCAGATAATGACACCAAAATTGAAGTAGAAAAAAGCACTGATGAAGACATTATTCGTTTTAAATTAGGCGGAATAGAACGTTGGGCAATGGATGGTCCAAGATTAGTACCTATTAGGTCTGGGAGCTCTATTTTTATTGGAGAAAACACAGGATTAAATGACGATTTATTTAATAATAATAATGTTTTTATAGGTAATAATGCTGGCAAAGCTAATACAACAGGTACAGAAAATATTGCAGTTGGGCGTTATGCACTATTTAGTAATACGACTGGAGATGATAATATTGCGAATGGTGATAACGCATTAAGTGATAATACTACGGGAAACAAAAATATAGCAATAGGTAGATCTGCACTTACTAGCAACACTACAGGATCTGATAATATTGCACTTGGCGAGTCAGCTCTATTTCTTAATACTACAGGAGCAAACAATATTGCAAATGGTTATCGAGCATTATTAAGGAATACTACTGGTGGCCAAAATATAGCCAATGGAAGAGATGCACTTCTTGATAATACGACAGGAAACTTTAATTTAGCCCATGGTGCTAATGCATTAGGCAATAATTCAACAGGAGGTTCTAATATTGCAATTGGTTATAGCGCTGGAGATAATAATAGGACAGGTGGTGCATTATCGTTAGTTGGACATACTGCAGATGTTAACGATACTAATTATACTCTATCGGGTGCTTTTGGGGCTTATGCATCAATTACTGCTAGTTATCAATATAGAATTGGATCATCCATTGGTACTTCATCAATTGGTGGTAGGGTTGCTTGGACCACTGTGTCTGATGGTCGTTTTAAAACCAATGTGCAAGAAAATGTTGCAGGTTTGGCTTTTATACAGCAATTGCGTCCGGTAACTTATACCTTAGATGATAAAAAAATTGAGGCTTTTATCGGGCTGGATAAACCTGAAGATGCAGAAGAAATAACCAATTCTAATGAAATTTTTAGTGGTTTTATTGCGCAAGAAGTAGAAGCTACTGCAGAAAAATTCGGTTATGATTTTCATGGTGTTGATAAACCAAAAAATGAGAAAGATTATTATGGTTTGCGTTACGCTGAATTTGTTGTGCCTTTGGTAAAGGCGGTGCAAGAGTTAAATGTAATGGTAAATGAGAAAGATGAAATGATTAATGATTTGCAAAGACAAATAGATGAGTTGAAAACTTTGATGATGACAAAATAGAAACCGATAATTAATCAACATTAATTTTAGGGAGCAAGAGAAATCTTGTTCCTTTTTTTGTTCTTCAATTTATTTTGCTCATCTATAACTAATTTCTAAAAACAGTTAAAAATACAATTAATATAGTTGAAAAATAGCAATATACAAAGTTGAACTTCTACTTTCCTACCGATCCTTTTTAAATTATTTTTTTATAAATCAAATAATTTCTGCAAATTAGCGGTCTATGAAAAAATACCAACATTCTATCCCAATTAAAAGTACGTCATCCCTAATCTTTGCTTTACTTATTTGTTTTATAGGTTTTGTTTCAGAAATAAATGCCAATCCAAACGAGGCTGAAACTATATTAAACTCAGATGCCCATGACACTATAAAAATAGAGCAAAACTATAAATTGGCAGGAAGCTATATCTATAAAAACATAGATAGTGCTACTTATTATGTAGAGCAAGGTTTTGAACTTTCTAAAAAAAATCAATACATTGATGGTATAGCTCAAGGATATGGTTTTCTCGGTTTTTTAAGTCGACAACAAGGCAATTTATCTGAAGCAATTCAGTATTACATTAAATGCTTAGCCATTATCCAAGCACAAGGGTATGAAAGTGAATATCCAAGAATGTTAAATAATTTAGCAACTCTTTATTTAGAACTAGATAATTATGAAAAAGCAAAATATTATTTTGAAGAGTGTATTCAATTGAACACCAAAAACAATGCTAAAAAAAGTTTGGCTTCTAATTTTACGAACTTAGGATTGGTGTATCATCATCTAAATGAATTTGAAAATTCTTTTAGATATTTTCAAAAAGCAATTAATATCAGAATTGAAATTAAAGATACCATTGGGTTAGCTAGTAGTTATAGTTATATAGGATCACTTTTTGAAGCCCAAAACGACTTAGATTCAGCACTAAACTATTACAATAGAAGTCTTATTTTCAGAAGATTATTAAATGACCGTAAGGGTACTTCTATTTCTTTATACCAATCAGGAAATATTTATTTCATAGAAGGTCAATTTAAAAAAGCATTAAAATACACGCTAGAGTCTTTTGGAATAGCAAAAAAATGGGGTTATAAAGCACAAGAAAGAGATGCTTCAAAAGTACTTTACAAAATTTATAAGGTTAACAATAATACAACTGATGCATTAAAATATTTTGAAAGATATAACCTTTTAGCCGATAGTTTGAACAATATTGAGGCACAGAAAAAAGTGATTGAAAGCGAATTTCAATTTGAGTACAATAAAAAACACTTAGTAGACAGTTTGAAAAACAAACAAGTACTTGTTGAAAACGAATTGTTAGAGAAAGAAAATGTCTTAAAAGAAAACTCCTTATCTATTCAACGGTTATGGCTTTTTCTAGCTATTATTATAGTACTTGCACTGATTATATTAGTTATTTTACTCCGAAAAAACTTAAAAGCAAAGGATACTCAATTACGTACCGAAGTAAAATTAAGACTAAGTGAAGTTCTTGCCCTTCAAAATCAATTATCAGTTCAAAAAGAACATAACCAAACTCCAATAGAAAGCATAAATATCATTCTACAGGATAAATTAACAGAACGAGAACAGGAAGTTTTAGATGCATTGGTTTTAGGTTTACCCAACAAAGAAATTGGTGAAAAGTTATTTCTTTCCATCAATACAATTAAAACCCACATAAAAAATTTATACCTCAAATTAGATGTCAATAACCGCACACAAGCGGCTATCAAAGGGAGTTTACTGCAGATGTCGGAACAAAAATGATCTAAATTAAATATGAACTAAAAAGTGAATTTCACCCGAAAGAGTGAAGTGAAAGATACTCATATCGTGTATGTTTGTCGAAATAATTTAATAATCAAATGAAACGAATTTGTTTGATTTTAAAAAATTTCAATCTATCTAACAAACATATATTATGAAATCAAAACATCTTATTTTTAGCAGTCTTTTGCTCATAGCAACAACTGCCCTTCAAGCACAACAATCTATTAATTCCTCAGGAGGTGATGCCACAGGAAGCGGCGGAACAGTCGCCTTTTCTATAGGTCAAATTTCTAATCAGACAAATGGTAGCGGCACCACAGTAGCAACTGGGGTGCAGCAACCTTATGAAATTTCTATTATAACTAGTTTAGGAGAAGTCAATCAACTCAATTTAGAGATGAAGGTTTTTCCAAATCCTACAACAGATCAAGTTACTTTAGAAGTCGATGACTACTCAAGCAAAATCCTCAACTATCAATTGATAGATATGAATGGTGCTATTTTGGAAAATAAAAGTATTTCCCAAAACACTAGCATCATCAATATGAGAGAAAAAGCTGCGGCTACTTATTTTTTAAGAGTCAACGATCAAGATGACAATTTTCAAACATTTAAAATTATAAAGACTAAGTAATCTTCACGAAGCTTCGTGACGGTACTTCCCCAATAATATTGGGGAAACTCGAAGATCTTAAATTGTCTTTCAATTTGGCATAATACCAAAATTAAAAGAAAATCTAAGGTCTGAAAATCAAGAGGTCATCCAAAAACATAATCCTACTACGCTGAAGCTACGTAGGATAATAAATTAAAAATTATGAAAACATTAAACTTTTTAAAAATCAAAACAGTATTGCTAGTAACAGCAATCGTATTCAGCATTTCATCATTTGCGCAAGCTCCTTCTAAAATGAGTTACCAAGCGGTGATTAGAGATGCAACTAATAATTTAATAGTTAACCAAAGTGTGGGCTTACAAATAAGCATCTTACAAACTTCGGCAACAGGAACTGCAGTTTTTGTAGAAACACATTCAGCCACCACCAATTCCAATGGTTTGGTAAGTGTAGAAATAGGCAATGGTACCAATGTAAGTGGTAGTATTTCAGGTATCAATTGGGGAAATAATGCTTACTTTATCAAAACAGAAACAGATCCAACAGGCGGAACTTCTTACAGTATTTCTGCTACCAATCAGTTGTTGAGTGTTCCTTATGCGCTGAGCAGTGAAAAAGCATCAGATATGGACTTGTTAGACTTAACTGATGTAACAGGTATTCCAACATCGGGTCAAGTTTTAAAATGGGACGGAACAGCTTGGAAGCCACAAAATGATTTAACCACAGGTGGTGGTACTGGAAGTTATAGCGCAGGTGCAGGTATTACCATAAGCGGAACAAACGTGATTGCAGCAGATTTAGGTGCTGACATTTCTACTGCTGAATTACAAAATAATGCAGTTACTACTGCTAAAATTGCTTCTAATGCGGTTACTTCAACAGAATTATCAAACAATGCTGTAACAACTGCAAAAATTACTGCAAATGCAATTACAACCAACGAAATAGCTACGGGTGCTGTTACAGCTCCAAAGATAGACCAAATGGGCGCAACTTCAGGACAAGTGATCAAATGGAGTGGTTCTGCTTGGGCTCCTGCTGCTGACAATACTGGTTCTGCTTCTTATACAGCAGGTTCAGGTATTAATATTTCAGGTTCTAATGCAATTTCATCAACTTTAGGAACTGATATAGCTACTGCTGAAATTCAAAACAATGCAGTTACAACTGCTAAAATTGCCACCAATGCGATTACTTCTAATGAAATTGCGAATAATGCAGTAACTACTTCTCAGTTGAGCAACAATGCGGTAACTGCTCCAAAAATAGCCGCGATGGGCGCAACCAACGGTCAAGTGATGCAATACAATGGATCTTCTTGGGCTCCTGCTACTCCATCAGGTGGAACTACTTACACTGGCGGAACAGGGATAAATATTTCATCTGGGAATGCCATTACTTCTACATTAGGTACAGACATTTCAACGTCAGAAATTCAAAACAATGCAATTACTACCGCTAAAATTGCAACAAATGCAGTTACTTCAAATGAAATTGCAACAAATGCAGTAAACACGACGCAATTAGCCAATGATGCGGTAACAGCTCCAAAAATAGATCAAATGGGCAACTTCAGGACAAGTGATCAAATGGAGTGGTTCTGCTTGGGCTCCTGCTGCTGACAATACTGGTTCTGCTTCTTATACAGCAGGTTCAGGTATTAATATTTCAGGTTCTAATGCAATTTCATCAACTTTAGGAACTGATATAGCTACTGCTGAAATTCAAAACAATGCAGTTACAACCGCTAAAATTGCAACGAATGCGGTTACTTCTAATGAAATTCAAAATAATGCAGTTACAACTGCTAAAATTGCCACCAATGCGATTACTTCCAATGAAATAGCCAATAATGCAGTCAACGCTGCTCAATTGAGCAACAATGCAGTAACTGCTCCAAAAATAGCCGCGATGGGCGCAACCAACGGTCAAGTGATGCAATACAATGGATCTTCTTGGGCTCCTGCTACTCCATCAGGTGGAACTACTTACACTGGCGGAACAGGGATAAATATTTCATCTGGGAATGCCATAACTTCTACCTTAGGAACTGATATTGCTACTGCTGAAATTCAGAACAATGCAATTACTACCGCTAAAATTGCAACGAATGCGGTTACTTCTAATGAGATTGCAACAGGAGCAGTGCAAACTTCTGACATTAATTTCTTTGCTGTAACAGGCTCAAAGATATCAGGAATGGGTGCTTCTTCAGGTGAAGTATTAAAATGGAATGGTACAGTATGGGGACCTGCAACTGACAATACAGGTGCAGGATCTTCTAATGCTATTAAAGATGCCGACAATGACACAAAAATTGAAGTAGAAAAATCCACTGACGAAGATATCATTCGGTTTACATTAGCAGGAACAGAACGTTGGAAGATGGAAGGTACAAGAATTGAACCTGAAAATACAGGAGGTTCTGTTTTTATAGGTTATAATGCAGGTAACAGTGATGATTTATCAGCTAATAGAAATATTTTCATTGGTACTAATGCTGGTTATTCTAATACTTCAGGTAGTAATAATATTGCAAATGGATATAATTCACTTAGAAATAATACAATTGGAGGAAATAATAATGCTTTGGGTTATTATGCCTTGTATGCCAATACTACCGGAAATAGTAATTATGCTAATGGTGCTTCTGCTCTTAGAAATAATACTACAGGAAGTTTTAATATCGCAATTGGATTTGATGCTTTATATGCTAACACAACAGGAGGTAATAATATTGCTAATGGCTATCAATCTTTAAGGTTTAATTCTACAGGTAGAAATAACATAGCTAACGGATATTATGCACTTAGAAGTAATACTACTGGAAATTATAATATTGCAAATGGAAGTAATGCTTTAAAATCTAATTTAACGGGAAATTATAATATAGCTATTGGCGATTCTACTCTTTCTGCTAATACTTTAGGTTCTTTTAATATTGCAAATGGGTATTATGCCCTAAGCAATAACATTAGTGGTAATAATAACATTGCTATTGGTCGATTAGCACTATCAAGCAATACTACAGGCTTTAGTAATTTTGCCATGGGCAATAAAGCCTTATTAAGCAACACAATAGGGGCTGACAATATCGCTATTGGATTTCAAACTTTAATTAATAGTACAACAGGAAGTAATAATATTGCTTTGGGTAGAAATGCTTTGGCATCAAACACATCAGGTAGGAATAATGTTGCTAGTGGTCAATATGCTTTATTCTCAAATACTATTGGTACATATAATACCGCTTATGGTTTATCTGCAAACTCCCTTGGATCGATCAATTCAAATTCAACTGGTATAGGTTATGATGCTAATCCTACCGCATCAAATATGGTAAGAATTGGCAATAGCAGTGTAACAAGTATTGGTGGTACTTTTGGATGGTCTACAGTTAGTGATGGCCGTTTTAAAAGAAATGTTGCAGAAAATGTGCAAGGCTTAAACTTTATCAATCAATTAAGACCTGTTACTTATAATTTAAGCCTAGAGGCAATTGAGCAATTTTATTTTGATCATTATGGAGAAATTGATAGCTCAGATTGGGAAGGTAAATACGATAAAAATAACATTACTTATACTGGCTTTATAGCTCAAGAGGTAGAGGCATCTGCCAAAAAGAGTGGCTTTGATTTTAGTGGTGTAGATGCTCCTAAAAATGAGGATGATTTTTACGGGTTGCGATATGCTGAGTTTGTAGTGCCTTTAGTTAAATCAGTGCAAGAGTTAAATGCAATGGTAAATGAGAAGGATGAAAAGATTATCGATCTACAAAATCAAGCTATTGATTTTCAAAGACAGATAGATGAACTAAGAGTGCTGATTCAGAGTAAATAAATCCAATTTTTAATTAATCGATTGTCATCTATAACGATAACAAAATATTAAAGGAGTAAGAGAAATCTTACTCCTTTTTTTATGCTATACATCAAATTATTCAATTTTGAGTAATGAATCATTTGTTTGATAATAAATAATTTACACATAAAAATTTTCTAAAATCGTCACTTTATAGTTCAAAAAAATCAAAATCTTTTAAATAAATTTCTTAATAAGCCATCCTAACTTTGTATAAGTAAAAATACGAAGTAAACAATTTATTAATAAAAAAGGAGGAGGAAATATTATGTATTTAGAACCATACATTATCTATTTAATTATATCACAATTGATTAATTAATAAATAAAATAAATTATTGTATAAGATTTGAGATTTTAGTCAATAATTTTATTAAAAATCAGGGTTTACCCTTAAAAAATTAGGGAAACAATAATAGAACTTTGAAAAAAATAATTTTAACAATTAAAAAAAAGGAGATCAAAATGAAAACGAAACAACTTTTCTTAGGAATCTTTCTGCTGATGGCTACAGGAGCTCTTCAAGCACAGCAATCGGCAAATGCCGCCGGTGGTGATGCTACAGGAAGTGGCGGTACCGTTGCTTTTTCAGTAGGACAAATTTCTAATCAGACAAATGGTAGCGGCACTACAGTTTCAACTGGAGTTCAGCAACCTTATGAAATTTCAATTGTAACCAGTTTGGGAGAAAACAATCAACTCGATTTAGAGATGAAGGTTTTTCCAAATCCTACAACAGATCAAGTTACTTTAGAAATCGATGACTACTCAAGCAAAATTCTCAACTATCAATTGATAGATATGAATGGTGCTGTTTTGGAAAGTAAAAATGTATCCCAAAATAACAGTATTGTAGATATGAGAGAAAAAGCAGCAGCAACTTATTTCTTAAGGGTAAATGATCAACAACAAAATTTCAAAATATTTAAAATAATTAAAACAAAATAATCTTCTCGATACTTTTAATAGCTAAGTTTTTCAAACTTAATTATTAAAAACTTGACGACCTTAAATCGACTTTCCATTTAGCAAAATGCACAATTAAAAGAAAATCGAAGGTTTAAAAAATTGAGAAGGTTTTCAAAAACATTAATCCAACTACGCTTAACTACTTCACAAAAGTATTAAGAAGTCAGAAAAGCTACGATGGATAAAAACATTAAAATTATGAAAACAACATTAAAATTTATGAAAATCAAAACAGTATTGCTAGTAACAGCAATCGTATTCAGCATTTCATCATTTGCGCAAGCTCCTAATAAAATGAGCTATCAGGCAGTGATTAGAGATGCAACTAACAATTTAGTAGTTAACCAAAGTGTGGGTGTAAAAGTTAGCATTTTAAAAACTTCAGCTAGTGGAACTGCAGTGTTTGTAGAAACATATTCAGCAACTACCAATGCAAACGGTTTAGTAAGTATAGAAATAGGCAGTGGAACCAATGTAAGTGGTAGTATATCAGGAATCAACTGGGGAAATGATGCTTATTACATAAAAACAGAAACAGATCCGACGGGCGGAACTTCTTACAGCATTTCTGCAACGAATCAGTTGTTGAGTGTTCCTTTTGCATTGAGTAGTAAATCTGCTACAAATATGGAGTTGAAAGATTTAACCAACGTTACTGGAACTCCAACATCAGGACAAGTATTAAAATGGGATGGTACAACTTGGAAGCCACAAAATGATTTAACTACAGGTGGCGGTACAGGAAGTTATACAGCAGGTGCAGGTATTACTATTAGTGGTACTAACGTAATTGCTGCAGATTTAGGAGCTGATATTTCTACTGCTGAATTACAAAACAATTCAGTAACAACGGCTAAAATTGCCTCTAATGCGGTTACTTCAAATGAATTATCGAATAATTCAGTTACAACTACAAAAATAACAGCCAATGCAATTACAACTAACGAAATAGCAACGAATGCAGTAACCAATCCAAAAATAGCCAACAACGCAGTAAATACTGCAAATATTGCCAACGATGCAGTAACTGCTCCAAAAATTGATGATATGGGTGCTACTAATGGTCAAGTTTTGCAATACAATGGAACCAATTGGGCACCAACAACTCCAGCGGGTGGTTCTTCAAGCCCTTGGACATTAGCAAGTGGTAATGTTACAAGAAGTACAGGTAATGTAGGAATAGGAACTGCTACACCAACTCGTACATTAGAAGTGACTGGTAGCAGTAGTGCAAAAGACATGGTCTTTGTAGAAAATACATCGAATTCAGCAGGAGCTTCTGCAATCAAAGGTGAAGGTACTTTAGGTCCAACAGGAGGTGCGATTGGTCTACAAGGAAGCAATGATTATAGTGGTATTTTAGACTTAGATATTTCAGGAAATGAAATTGGTGTTTTAGGTTATTCTACAGGTACTTCTCCTACAGACAACTATGGGGTATATGGTCATTCCAATGGTATAGGTGTTGGAGCATTTAGTACTAGTACCACACAAGCAGCTTTAGAAGTTGAAAACACTTCTACTGGTCCTGCTATTGTAACAAATAAAGGAGATATAGAAGTAAATGCAGGTATAATCTCATTAAAAAAGGGAGCTGAAATTATGCGATGGGACGGAAATAATCCTTTTTTAAGAATTTATGACTCTGGAGTTTATAAAAGTTATATTGAGCAATCAGATAGTGATCTTGACATAGCACTAGTTTCTTCCAATACGACAGGAAAAATAAATTTAAAAACTGGAGGTAGCGACCGTTTAACAATCCTTAATAATGGAAATGTAGGTATTGGAGTATCAGCACCTACTAGAGATTTAGAAGTAGCAGGTGATATAGATGCCACTGGATTAATATATCTTGGAAGTAGTGAAAACTTTAGAGATGGTGGTTCGTTTAGAATTGCTGTTGATGGAAGCTTTGAGTCTCGTTTTGACAATGTTGATGATCTTGGTTCTGCAACTAAAAGATGGGATGATGTTTATGCTACTAATGGTACAGTTCAAACTTCAGACAGAAGAGACAAAACCAACATTCAAAATTTAGATTACGGTCTAAAAGAAATTATGGAATTGCGTGCAGTTCGTTTTCAATGGAAAGATAAAACGGAGGATAAATTCAAATTAGGTTTTATTGCTCAAGAATTACAGCCCATTTTAAATGAAGTAGTAAAAGAAGATGATGTTGTACGTAATGAAGATGGCACAACTTCTAGAGTTAAAAATGAGCGTTTAGGAGTTTATTATTCAGATATTATACCTGTAGCTGTAAAAGCTATTCAAGAACAACAAAAAATTATTGAAGATCAACAAAAACAAATTGATGAGTTGAAAGCTTTGATTCTATCAAAATAAAAAAAACAATTATTTTATTACAGTCCGAAAGTTAACGGATTAAAGGAGCAAGAGAAATCTTGCTCCTTTTTTTTGCTAATTAACTTCATTTTAATAGAAGAATAGAATTGTTCTATATTATAGTAATGTAAGCTATTATCATGTTATAACTCAAAAAAACAGGATTTGCGTAATGGATTATATATCTAATTAACAACAATTTACTATTTTAAAAAAGCTGAAATTACAATTTTATACTTCAAATAATCCAAAATCTTTTAAATTATACAACTAATACTTTGACATAACTTTGATATCAAATAAGTATTAATACGTAATATTTTATACATAAAAATAAGTAAAACTAGGGTATACCCTTAGTTTTTAAATAAATTATTGAAATACATTTAACAAATTAAATAATTATTAAAAACAGGAGGTCAAAATGAAAACAAAACAACTTTTCTTAGGAATCTTTCTGCTGATGGCTACAGGAGCTCTTCAAGCACAGCAATCGGCAAATGCCGCCGGTGGTGATGCTACAGGAAGTGGCGGTACCGTTGCTTTTTCAGTAGGACAAATTTCTAATCAGACAAATGGTAGCGGCACTACAGTTTCAACTGGAGTTCAGCAACCTTATGAAATTTCAATTGTAACCAGTTTAGGAGAAAATAATCAACTCAATTTAGAGATGAAGGTTTTTCCAAATCCTACAACAGATCAAGTTACTTTAGAAATCGATGACTACTCAAGCAAAATTCTCAACTATCAATTGATAGATTTGAATGGTGCTGTTTTGGAGAGCAAAAATGTATCCCAAAATAACAGTATCATTAATATGAGAGAAAAAGCTGCGGCTACTTATTTTTTAAGAGTCAACGATCAGGAAAATAATTATCAAACATTTAAAATTATTAAAACAAAATAGTCGTCTCGGTACATCCCCAATAATATTGGGGGACACTCGACGACCTTATAATATAAAAATCAATATTATGAAAAAGACAAACAACACATTCAAAACGATTTTGCTGATTACAGCAATCGTATTCAGCATTTCATCATTTGCACAAGCTCCTTCTAAAATGAGCTATCAAGCAGTGATTAGAGATGCAACTAATAATTTAATAGTTAACCAAAGTGTGGGCTTACAAATAAGCATCTTACAAACTTCGGCAACAGGAACTGCAGTTTTTGTAGAAACACATTCTATAACTACCAATGCCAACGGTTTAGTAAGTGTAGAAATAGGCAATGGTACCAATGTAAGTGGTAGTATTTCAGGTATCAATTGGGGAACAGATGCTTACTTCATCAAAACAGAAACAGATCCAACAGGCGGAACTTCTTACAGTATTTCTGCTACCAATCAGTTGTTGAGTGTTCCTTATGCGCTGAGCAGTGAAAAAGCATCAGATATGGACTTGTTAGACTTAACTGATGTAACAGGTATTCCAACATCGGGTCAAGTTTTAAAATGGGACGGAACAGCTTGGAAGCCACAAAATGATTTAACCACAGGTGGTGGTACTGGAAGCTATAGTGCAGGTGCGGGTATTACCATAAGTGGAACAAACGTGATTGCAGCAGATTTAGGTGCTGACATTTCTACCGCTGAATTGCAAAATAACGCAGTTACTACTGCTAAAATAGCTAGTAATGCAGTTACTTCAAGCGAATTATCAAACAATGCTGTAACAACTGCAAAAATTACAGCCAATGCAGTTACTTCAAACGAAATAGCAACGGGTGCTGTTACAGCTCCAAAAATAGACCAAATGGGTGCAACTTCAGGACAAGTAATGCAGTACAATGGTACAGCTTGGGCTCCTGCTACACCTACTGGTGGAACAACTTACACTGCAGGTTCTGGTGTTGCCATTTCAGGTACTAATGCTATCTCTGCAACTTTAGGTACGGACATTGCTACTGGTGAAATTCAAAATAATGCGGTTACAACTGCTAAGATTGCTACTAATGCTGTAACATCTACAGAAATAGCCAACAATGCCGTAAATACAGCTCAATTGGCTAATGATGCCGTAACAGCTCCAAAAATAGACCAAATGGGTGCTACATCAGGACAAGTTATCAAGTGGAGTGGTTCTGCTTGGGCTCCTGCTGCTGATAATACTGGTTCTGCTTCTTATACTGCAGGTTCAGGTATTAACATTTCAGGTTCAAATGCCATTTCATCAACATTAGGAACTGATATAGCTACTGCTGAAATTCAAAATGATGCGGTAACTAATGCAAAAATTGCCAACAATGCAGTAAATACTGCACAATTAGCCAATGACGCCGTAACTGCTCCAAAAATTGATGATATGGGGGCTTCTAACGGTCAAGTTCTGCAATATAATGGTACCAATTGGGCACCAACAACTCCAACAGCTACTACTAGTCCTTGGACATTAGCAGGCAGCAATGTGTATAGAAACACTGGTAACGTGGGGATTGGGACAACTACCCCTACAAGTAAATTGCAAGTTGATGGTGGAGTAAGGATAAATGCTAATGCAAATGCTTTGACATTAGATGGGTCAAGTCCATATATTAGAATACTTAATGGAGGTGTTTATAAAGGTTTTTTGTGGTCTAACTCCAAAGGAATAGAATTGGGAACTTCAAGTGGTAGTACTGAAGATCTTATTCTTTCTACAGGTTTAAATGATAGAATGACAATTAAGTCAACAGGAAATATCGGTATTGGAACTTCTACTCCAACGCATAAATTAGAAATTAGTTCAGGTTCTGCTGGTACAGATGTTCTTGCTGTAATTAATACATCATCCAGTGACAGTTCTGCTGCCATAAAAGGAGAACTTGTAGGTAATACTCCCACAGGAGGAGCTATTGCTTTACAAGGAGCTGATAACTATGCAAACATTTCAGATTTAGATATTTCAGGAGATGAAATTGGAATTTTAGGCTATTCTAATGGTGGATTTGCCGGTGATAATTACGGAGTTTATGGTCATTCAAATGGTGTAGGTGTTAAAGCAATTAGTAGTAATGCAACAAAAGCGGCTTTAGAAGTAGAAAATACTTCTTCAGGCCCTGCAATTGTAACTAATGGCGGGGATGTTGAAATTAATGGTAAAACATTAATAAATAGAAGCGGTGAAGCTTTAAGAATAGATGGTACAAACCCATACATAACTTTGTTTAACGGTGGCCTACCAAAAGGATATTTATGGTCTAATACTTCAAATTTTGAAATAAGCACCGCATCAGGTAGCACAGAAGATTTGATATTATCAACTGGCTTTGTAGATAGAATTACAATAAAACCAAGTGGAAATATTGGTATTGGAGTAGCAACACCAGCAAGAAAGTTAGATGTAGCCGGAGATATTAAAGCAACGGGAAGATTATATTTAGGTTCTATAAATTATTTTGGATATGTTTCAAATTATTTAACCGAATTAAATGGTGCTTTAATACCAGTCTTCGATGATTTTGATGACTTAGGATCTGCTACTAAAAGATGGGATGATATATATGCGACCAATGGTACTGTTCAAACTTCTGACAGAAGAGATAAAACCAATATTCAAAATTTGGATTATGGATTAAAGGAAATAATGGAATTGCGTGCAGTTCGCTTTCAATGGAAAGATAGAACAGATGAAAAATTCAAATTAGGTTTTATTGCCCAAGAATTACAACCCATATTAAATGAAGTTGTAAAAGAAGACGACAAAGTTCGTAACGAAGACGGTACAACTACAAAAGTTCAAAATGATCGTTTAGGAGTTTATTATTCAGATATTATTCCTGTAGCTGTAAAAGCCATTCAAGAACAACAAGCAATCATCAACAGTCAACAATCACAAATAGATAATCAACAAAAACAAATTGATGAATTAAAAGCGTTGATCATGAAGAAATAAGTTTTACCCTCCAATCAAACCTTTAGTTTTTGATTGATCATAGCACTGCCCGTATTCTTAATTGAGTACGGGTTTTTTTTCGTTCATCGAGTGAATCGGTACTCCGATTTGTACCGAGATGAACGAAAAAACGGTACAAATAGATTCTAAAACCAAATAAAAGGAAGTATGTAAACAAAGGTCATCGAGTGATTCAAATTTTAGGTAATTTTAATGTCCTAAAGTTTGAATTATATCGAGAGGCACTTTGTTACTATTTGTCAAACTCTCCAACTCTAACAATAAAGCATAGTAATACCCCTCACTTTGGTAGTTAAAATTAACTAACTTACTTTTAGCAATTACTTTTTTGATTTTAATATTGGAAGTGGCAACCATACTCGCTTTAAACCAATAAAAATTTTGTAAATCATCCTTCAATTTATTCGAGTCAATTTTTATCTCAGGCTTTTCTCTTAAACGAAACAAGGAGGTATATAAAATCACTTTTTCCATTTCATTGTCGACTATTCTAAGTTGAGCATAAATATCTTGAATTACTTTAGATTGTATTTCTTTAAATAAATCATTATCTGCTGCAGCTATCAATCGTGCAATATGATACAATATAATGGATGTATTTTGGTAATGTGGCGAAACAAGAACTGGAGACTCAATGTGTTTATCAGTTAATATAATATCCTTTATCAATACAATAGTAGCCGTATCTACTTTTGATAATTCAAGTTGTTTCTCAAAAACAAACAAGAGCGCATTGCTTTGTACACATACATCAAAATCTTGTTTCATTTTTGTGGCAAACCATGTTCTATAAGCTTTTGACTTTTGATATGCCTTAAAAGTGCTTTTTACTTTGCTTTTTCCTTTTTCAGATTGTGCTTGCATTTTTTGATGCAATACTTTATTCAAACTATCTGAATTATTTTGAGTTAGAAAAATAATTGCCGTATCATCAAAATCATCAGCTATTCTCATTTTCTTTCTTTTGCTCAGAAATTTAGAGTTAGGAAATGGATTTTCAGGTCTTACTTGCCAATAATTATAAGTGATGTCCCCTGCCCTATTTTTATAAGATGGATAATTTCGTTTAGCTCTTTCAATAATAAAATCAATCTTATCTTTATTATCAAATCTGTTCCGAATAGATTGTAATGTATAAACTGTTAATGCGGTAAAGAAAATATTATTATCCTCCTTGCCTTTTTCTTGATTAGCATAAAACCGTTGTGAAGGAATTAATCCTTCATCATAGAAGGAATCATTTTTAGCTTGCAGCTTTTCAATTTGAGTCAAAAAATAGTTTTCCTGTCCAATGAGTTGGAAGGATGTGAAGAGAATGAAGAAGAATAGTATTCTTAGCATAAGGAGGATGTTATTTTTAAGAGTCTAAGCAATGAAGAGAATCCTTTTGATTCAAAACAGATTGCTTCACTATGTTTTTATCTTTAATCTATTAATAATCAGTTATAAACTTCGTTCTCAATGGCGTTTCTAAAGGATTTCAACATTTCTCCTTGTCTGCCGAAACATTGTGTAGGAGGAAGCAATGAAGAACTTTGTCCACCACAGCCTTTCTATTTTTTTATTACTTAACTGAAGTAACTAGTCGTAGAAGATTTGATAAATTGTACACTAATTTATTGATTCATTGACTTATTAATTCACTTTGTCCGCCGCAGTGACTTGTAATTCGTAGCTTTAGCGAAGAATTAAACGAAGGAGGATTGACTTATTGTTACACTTGTCCGCCGCAACGCAGTGAAGGAGGATTAATCCATTGTTACATTATTCATCATGCTCCCTCCCTTTAATCGAATTGTCTTCAAATTGTTTCTCCAACTCTATCTCCTCTTTCTCCAATTCTTCTAATTCTTTTGTACTTAGCAACAACTTATCCAAATCAGGCTGACCTGCATTAACCCAAGCAGTATACCACATACTTCCCACTGTAATAATAGCCAAACGCATTCGTTTTTCTACCATATCATCCATCATCAAACTATATTCTATTGCGTATGCCTCGCTGTATTGTTTCATTACAGAAGCTCCTCTATTTTCATACGTATATTTTTGGTCAGATGGAAATCTGTCGTTTAATTCTCTTTCAAACAATAATACAGAATCCACAGCAGCATGACTTGCTTTTACTGTTTCCCAAGCTTTCCTCAATGGTGATTTGATAAACTCAGCTCGGCCAACAAAATAATCAAAATTTTGAGCTGTTAATTCAGGAATGCGAGATTCCCAAAATCCATGAATTCCTCTTTGATTGGTCATCTGACCGTTGTAATTTTCAGTAGTATGCAAAGGAACGTGAGAATCTGCCACATAATGACCTAAATCTGATGATAAATATAAAATCCGATTGACATTACCTTCTTTAAATGCTTTTTCAAGATAGTACGTCATTCGGCTAATGTGCCAAGGAACAATCCCATAGGCTTGAAGCGTATCTTCTGAATATTTTTCAACTGCATCATTCCATCTTTCGGGAACTGCATCAAATGGATCTAACGTATCATTCCCATAATGATCAATATCAATATAATGCTTAGGAGCTTCTCCTGCAGTTGCATATCTTCTTTTATCAGGATTGATTGCATTCTCTGAAATATAATCGATGTAACGTTTATAAAAACCTATCATTTCAGGCGGTAATGTATACACTGCCATATGATTGATTCGAATATGTCCAAAAAAGCCCCAAGAATTCAATTGTAAACTCTGAAAAATTAAGAGAATTACAATACTTAGTGGCAATATGGATTTTAATTTATTCATTCAATACAATCGGATCATGTACAATTAATGCATTTCCCTCTAAGATAGGTACATTTTTACTGATATCAATCTGCAAACAATAATCAATGTCCTTTTCTAAATCTAATCTTGCCAATCTGCGTCTATGCGAAGAATCTTTTAAGTAAGCATTCAAATCCTTTTTAGCAACTTCATATAAATGCTTGCTAGCAATGGCACTATCTGCTACATTTCCAAATATTGGATCTTTAATTAATTGTTCTACCACTGCTCCTGCAAATAAGGTATCTTCCATATTAAAACGATCTCTCCAGCCTGCACATAATAGAACAACATCCATTTTTTGTTTTTGTAAATATTCTACAACGGCAGTTAAATTTAGAAATGAACCAACGATAACCTTATCAGCAACTTTTGCTCTGTTTAATGCTTTTGTGCCATTGGTGGTCGTCAAAACTACTGTTTGCCCACGCAACTGATCTTGCATATAACTAAAAGGAGAATTGCCAAAATCAAATCCTTCAATAATCTCCCCTTTACGCTCTGCTCCAACAAGATAACCTTGGTCTTTGTAATCCTTTGCTTCTTCTATCGAGCTTACCGGAATCACTTCCTTAATGCCGTAATCGAAGGCTGTTACAATAGCTGAAGTGGCTCTAAAAACATCAATTACAACTACTACGCAATTTTTATTGGAATAATAAACTGGAAATAATGCTGGTGATAAACACACTTCAACTTTTAATAGATGTGCTGCTTCTGGATTCTCCAATATCTTAGATTTAATTTTATAAAAAAGGTGTTTTACTTACTTCAGCTTTTGCTGATTTGTTACGAATGTCAATAAAAATTTCTGTTCCAGCTTTCGCAAAATCAGTTTTAACATAAGCTAATCCTAAACCAACCTTTAAAGAAGGAGAGCTTGTTCCTGAAGTAACTTCGCCTATTTCATTGCCATCAGCATCTAAAACTTTATAATGTTGACGAGGAATACCTCTATCCATCATTTTAAAACCTACTAATTTACGTTCGGCTCCTGCTTCCTTTTGCTTTTGAAATTTTTCTGAATCAATAAAGTCTTTGGTGAACTTAGTAACCCATCCCAAACCTGCCTCAATAGGTGAAGTAGAATCATCAATATCATTGCCATATAAACAAAAGCCTTTCTCTAAACGTAACGTATCTCTACAGCCCAATCCTGCTGGTACAATACCTTCTTTTTCCCCTGCTTCAAAAATTTTATTCCAAACCTTTTCTGCATCTTTATTATCCATATACAATTCAAAACCTCCTGAACCAGTGTAGCCTGTAGCAGAAATAATGACATTATCGCAACCTGCAAAAACACCTCTATCAAAAGTGTAATAGACCATATCAGAAAGATTTACATCCGTCAAGCTTTGCAAAGCCGCTGTAGCTCGAGGCCCTTGAACGGCTAATAAAGAAGTTCTTTCAGAAATATCTTGCATTTCAGCTCCAAAACTATTGTTCGAACTGATCCATTGCCAATCTTTTTCAATATTAGAAGCATTTACTACTAACATATAGCTGTCATCAGCTAACATATAAATCAATAAATCATCTACAATTCCCCCTCTACCATTTGGCATACAAGAATATTGAATTTTACCAGGTGTTAATTTAGAGGCATCGTTGGTGCTTATTTTTTGAATTAAATCCAATGCTCCTTTGCCTTTAATAATAAATTCTCCCATGTGAGAAACATCAAAAACACCTACACTGTTTCTAACTGCCAAATGCTCTTCTGTTAATCCTGAATATTGCAAAGGCATATTGTATCCTGCAAAAGATACCATTCTAGCACCTAATTTTTCATGTACCTGTGTTAAAGCTGTCGTTTTCATATTTATTCTTGAATAAGTTGATTAAAATATTTTAGATAATTATCTTTTTGTGAATCAGTTGAGTAATCATTTTGAACTGTTTCTCTAGCTTTTTTCCCCATAGAGTTTCGCAATTCTTTTGATTCTATTAATCGAGAAATCTTTTCTACCCAATCGGTAATTTCATCGGCTAAAAATCCATTTTCTCCATCAGTTATTATTTCGGTATTTACTCCTACAGGCGACATAATAGTGGGAATTTCCAAAGCCATATATTGTAAACCTTTCAAACCACATTTTCCTTTAGACCATTCATCATTTGGCAAGGGCATAATTCCAATATCAAAAGTTTGTAGATCGTCTAACTCAGTTTGTTTATTCCAAGCTAATCCCCTAATATCTAATTCATCATGTCTATAATTAGCATCTCCAATCACCTTAAAATTAACTTTTTCGCCGTATTTCTCTTTGATTTTTTTCAAAAATGGAATAGCATATTCAAAGTGCTTGATAGTGGTAATACTGCCACTCCAACCAATGCAAATGGGTTCATTTTCAGCTTTCGGTACAGATTTTTTTGGAAGATATTCATTGGTATCAATCGTAGTAGGAATGATGACCACTTTTTTATTATTTTCCAAAGCGAAGTCTGCTAAATATTGATTTCCTGCAAAAACTAAATTGGCTAAAGATATTAATTGAGCAGTTTTAGAATGTCCTTTTAGCCATTTAAAAGTTTTATTGGCTTCTGATATATTTTGCAACCAAATAGAATCATCAAAATCAAAAATAACTTTGGCTTTGCTTTTCTTAACTTTTCGTTCAAAAAAAGTATTTCTAGTTAACATGGCTTCTCTTGCAATAAATACAATGTCAAATTGGTTGGCTCTTTTTAAATCTTTATATCTTATAAAGAACGATTTAAATACAAAAAAAACTTTTTTTAGAAAATTCCCTTTAGAATATAAAATCTTAAATTCTTTTTCAGAAATAATGTTCGACAATTCGCATTGAAAATTATTTTGCTCTAAAAAATCAATATATTGTTCAAATCTAAACCTTTGATTAGGGGCTCTATTTTTTTCATGAGCGGCTATAAAAAGGACTTTTTTCATTCTATTTCTTTAGGGATATTAATGATTTAATCAATCTTCTAGCCAAACAGAAGGTAATTTTTCATGGATTTCTATTGCACTAAATTTGTCACTTTTCTTAACACCAGTTTCTTTAGCCCAGTTGGCCATTTTGCTAATTCCATCTTTTAAAGAAGTATTTTTAATCTCAAAAATTTTCTCAGCTTTAGAATGATCAGCATAAGCATGAGTCACCTCATTTCTAGCAGGCAAATACCTCAATTCTGTTTTTATATCCATCACCTCCATAATAGTTAAGGCTAATTCTTTAACCGAAAATTCTTTGGAAGCACCAATATTAAAAATTTCATTGTAGGCTTCAGGAACATTAACACAATTAGCAATACTCGGAGAAATATCACCTATATAACTAAAAGCCCTCGTTTGGCCTCCATCTCCAAATACAGAGAGCGGTTTATTTTGCATCAATTGATTCATAAATATCCCTACAACATTTCGGTACCGATCGCCTAAATTTTGGTATTCTCCATATACATTATGTGGACGAAAAATAACATAATTCAATCCAAACATGCTGAGTGCAGCTTTTAAATCTTGCTCCACTGCCATTTTTGCAACACCATAAGGATCTTCAGGATAAGGGATAGAACTTTCCATCATTGGTGGCTCTATTTCTCCATAAACTGCTATAGATGAAGCAAAAACAAAACATTTAATTTTATGCTTGATGGCTTCATTAATTAAGTTTACGCTTCCAATCAAATTATTGGTATAATTAAATCGACGAATAAAATGACTCAAACCCTCTGCAGCATAAGCCGCTAGATGATAAACATAATCAAATTTATATTTTTCAAAAATTTCAGCTAAAAGAACATGATCAGTGATGGAACCTTTGATAAATATTACGTTTTTAGGTAAATTCTCTTCAAACCCCCCGCTCAAATCATCTAAAACCACTACTTTATGACCTAAATCAACTAGGTCTTTTGAAACATGAGAGCCTATAAATCCTGCTCCTCCTGTAACTAATGATGAAATCATATCTTTTTTTTAAGCAGCAAATATAGTGGATATAAATGAATTTAATCGTTTTCAATGGCTTAAAAATCCTAGTTCAAATACTTACGCAACTAACTTCAAATAACTATTTATCAAACACTTAATTATTGATTATTATTAAAAATTTATACAATTAGTTTTCTATCTCTGGTAGAATAAAGTCGATAAATAGTTTTAATTTAGAGATTGATAGACTGCATTGTATTTCTCAATGGCCGTTTGCAATGAGAAATATTCTTTAGCTACTTGTATAATATCTGATGAATCTTTTTGAAAATCAACTAATCTTTGGGCTGCAATTTTTAAATCTTTTTCAGTATAACTATCGGGAATAATTCCTGTCTGAGTCTCTCTCAATATTTTATCCGAATCTCCCAATTCAGCGTTACAAACTATGGGCAATCCTAAACTCATAATTTCTGCTTGCTTGGTAGGGCTCACCGCTTTACCTGACAAAGACGTGACTATAAAAAAGATGGAAGCATGACTTAAGGCAATATAAGATGGGATTTCTTGATAATTGCAAGATGTTAAAATGATACTATTTTTAGGAATTGAAAACTCTTGCTGCCATTGCCAAATTTCCTCTGTATTACTTTTAGTGATGAATAAGAACTTCGCATTTGGTTTTATTTTAATGAGTTGTTTAAAAAAAAATAACATTTCTTTCAATCGATATCGAGTTCCTAAAGAACCAACATAAGATAAAACATAATTATCTTCATTAATTTTTAATGAATCACGAAGTTCATTCATTAGTTTTCGGTTTAAATTACCCTTACTAAAATGTGCTAAATCAACAGAACAAGGAATTACATGAATATTTTTCTTGGTTTCAAAATTATTAATTACATGATTTTTAGCATTTTTAGTTAAAGTAATAACAGCATCTGCCGATTTAAAAAATTCTTTTTCTTTTTTCTTAAAATATTTATAAACTGCCGCAAACATTGGATTATTTAAATCCCACAGCTTCCCTTCTACTCTTTCATCTGCCCAAAAACCTCGTATATCAAAAATTAATTTCCCACCTATATTCTTTCGCACACTTTCACCTATCAATGCGGATAATATCGTTCTACAATGTATGATATCAAAGTTTTTTTTGTTGGCTAATTGTTTTGCCTTTTCTCTCATTTTACGAATCGACATAACAGTAGAATAAATAGGAACTTTATTGGTGTAATCTATATAATTCCACTGAATGTTAGCTTCTTTCAACTTTTGAATAACAATTTCTTTGTTGGCTTTATAATTGTCTTTTTTCTCATTACTCAGCACAGTAATTTGATGCCCCAATTTAGAAAGGCCTATCAAATAAGGTAAGATTTGAGACTGACCTAATGGATCAGTTAATCCGTCGTAAGTGATGTATAAAACTCTTTTTGTTTGCAAAAAATTCATTTTTAGTAAAGCAAAGATAGAATTCATAGACTAAAACCCCAATTTATTTCTAAATTTGAATTCAAAAATTATACAAAATTGATTTTTAAAAACAACACACCTCGTTGGATCATTTTTATTTTAGATGTAGCCATATTTACTGTCAGTATTTTGGTTGCATATCTTTTGAGATTCAATTTTTCTATTCCACCTCATGAATTAGAATTAATGTGGATTTCGCTCCCAATAATGCTATCAATAAGAATTGTAGTTTATTTATTTGGGAAAATTTATGCAGGAATAATTCGATATACTAGTACCAAAGATGCTCAACGAATATTTATGGCATTAGCAATTGGTAGTGTGCTTTTTGGTTTTGTAAATGTCTTTACTTATTATTTTTCAAATGGTTTATATTTAATTCCATTTTCTGTTATTGGTATTGAGTTTTTATGCGCTTCCTTATTAATGATTTCTACTAGAATTGGTGTGAAAATCATTTATGCTGAAATTCAGAATCCCACAAGTGAGAAACTACCAGTAGTAATTTTTGGTGCTGGTGAAGCAGGCATTATTGCCAAAAGAACAATAGATAGAGATGCTAAAAGTAACTTTAAGGTTGTATCTTTTTTTGATGATGATTCAAAAAAGACTAAAAGAGTATTAGAAGGAATCAAAATTAGAAATGGTGAGTTATTGGCTGAATATTTCACCAAAAATGAGGTAGAATTTCTAATAATTTCATCTCAACAAGTTAGAAGGTCACGATTAAATGAAATTACTGAAATATGTCTACAACATCAAGTTAAAATACTAAATGTGCCTGCTCCCAATACTTGGATCAATGGCGAATTGAGTTTTAAACAAATCAAGCAAGTAAAAATTGATGACTTGTTGGGTAGAGAAGAGATAAAACTGACCAAAGACAAGATTAATGCTGAAATAAGAGATAAAGTTGTATTGATTACTGGAGCTGCAGGAAGCATTGGTAGCGAAATAGTTAGACAATTATTGAGATTCTCTCCAAAGAAGTTGATATTGTTAGATCAAGCAGAATCCGCATTGTATGAAATGGAAATGGAATTAAGCAGATCTAACAATTTTGAGCGTCTAGAAATTGTAATTGGCGATATTTCCAACCTCAAAAGAATGGAGAAATTAATGGAAGTTTTACGTCCTCATATTATTTTTCATGCTGCAGCATACAAGCATGTACCCATGATGGAAAATAATCCATCGGAAGCAGTTTTAACCAATGTAAAAGGAACAAAAATACTTGCAGATTTAGCAGTTAAATTTGAAGTGGAGAAATTTGTGATGGTTTCTACTGATAAGGCAGTGAATCCAACCAATGTAATGGGTGCTTCTAAAAGAATAGCCGAAATTTATACGCAATCACTAAACAATCAAAGCAATACAACTAAGTTCGTCACAACTAGGTTTGGTAATGTTTTAGGATCAAATGGTTCTGTAATTCCTCTATTCAAAAAACAAATAGACAATGGTGGACCAATAACAGTTACACACCCTGAAATTACACGCTATTTTATGACCATTCCCGAAGCTTGCCAATTGGTAATAGAAGCTGGAGTTAGCGGAAAAGGAGGCGAAATCTTTATTTTTGATATGGGAAAATCAGTCAAGATAGTCGATTTAGCTAAAAAAATGATTGAACTTTCAGGTTTGGAAGTCGATAAAGATATTCAGATTATTTTTTCTGGATTAAGACCTGGGGAGAAGTTGTATGAAGAATTGCTTAACGATACAGAAAACACTTTACCAACTCATCACAAACAAATAATGATAGCAAAAGTGAGAGAGTACAATTTTGAAGAAATTTCTCAAAAAGTAACTCATTTAATTCAGCTTTTGGAGCAAGACAACAATGCAATTTTGGTAAAAGAAATGAAAACTATTGTTCCAGAATATATCAGTAATAACTCTGAATTTGGGGCTTTAGATAAAGTCTAAAAAAATACATTTTCTTGAAAAATTCATTAGGCAAATCATTTACATTTCATTAATTTTGCGCCCTCAATTTAGTAAATCATATATCAAAATATACAATGGCTACAAACAGAACATTTACCATGATTAAGCCTGATGCAGTTGCAAAAAACTACATTGGACCAATTTTAGACAAAATCAATGCAGCAGGGTTTAGAATAGTTGCAATGAAATACACCAAACTCTCAAAAGATGCAGCAGGTGCATTTTATGAAGTGCACAAAGAAAGACCATTTTATGGTGAATTAGTTGATTACATGAGCGAAGGTTCAATTGTTGCAGCTATTTTAGAAAAAGACAATGCAGTTGCTGATTTTAGAACATTAATTGGTGCTACTAACCCAGCAGAAGCAGCTGAAGGAACTATCCGTAAAATGTATGCAGAATCTATTTCTGCAAATGCAGTTCACGGTTCTGATAGTGATGATAACGCAGCTATTGAAGGAAACTTTTTCTTCTCTAACTTAGAGCGTTTCTAAACTTCAAAAATATTTCTAAAAGCTCTTCTGCTATCGAAAATCGATAATGGAAGAGCTTTTTTTATTTAAAGTCATTCCGAGTAAAATCTTCCTCTCCTTTAAAGTCACTGCAAGTGCAACCATCCTTTTTTCTAAAAGTCATTGCGAGTGCAGCGCAGTGGAGCGAAACAATCTCGTCCTTATTGAGATTGCTTCGTTCCTCGCAATGACTTTTCAAAGGAGGATTCCGTTAATAACGGTTTCAAATGAAAAACCGTAAATGATTAATCCGCACATTAAGAAATCTCAATTAATTTCTATTGCTGACGCCAATTTTTTTTAATACCAAAAAAATGGTAAAATGGTTTTTTTGAAAAACGTAACTAATTAATTTTTAATAGCTATGCATCATATCCATATTATAATTTCTCCTAAATTAATAAACTAAATGTATTCTAATAAAACAAATACATTTACAAAACACTAAAAGTTAGTAAATATGACTAATTAGGACTACCAGCCTGCCGAAAAAGCAGGAAAGTTCACAAAAAATAAGTACCTGGAGGAAGAAAGCTGTAATAAGAAGGTTTTTTGTTGGGCTATTGTTGCTGATTGCAACCAATAAGAGTTGGAAAAATTAGTATTTGTAGGAATATCTACTTTAAATATTTGATAAGATACCTACTCTAAAACTAAGTTTAGATAATTATATTTTTATTAATATTGTTTTTCAGATATCTAGCTATTTTTAAGTGTTTATTAGGAATTTTAAGTGATTTGAAACATTTTAAATAATATCTCATCACCAAAAATATAGGTTATTTATTTAGTCTAAAAAGTTATATTTATTAGTTGAATCCAAGAGCTATTAAAACAAAATAAATGAAATAAAAAAAACCCTCTCAGTTAAACTAACCAAAAGGGTTTTTTACGGGAATGGGAAAAACAAACATAAAAGCAAACTACTTACGTAGATTTGTTATTTAATAGACGAAAAATCTATTAAATGGTTGCTTTTTAATAATTTTATCCAATGAAACAACTTCTATTTTTAATTAGTTTTATAGTTGTAGGCAATCTATTTGCTCAAAACAATCAACGGAAGTGTAGTAGCGATGAAAAATTGCAAGAGTTATTCCTTTCTCATCCTGAGTTGGTTGAAATTAATAAAAATCAAAACAAACGCTTAGCACAAGCAAATAATATCAATAAAGCAGGTATTATTACTATTCCAGTGGTGATACATATTATTTATAAAAATTCTTCTCAAAATATTAGCAATGCACAAGTTTTTTCTCAAATTAACGCTCTAAATAAGGATTTTAGAAGGCTAAATACAGATGCCAATCTCACTCCCAATGTATTTTCAGCAGTTGATGCAGAAATTGAATTTTGTTTAGCAACGGTTGATCCTAACGGCAATCCCACCAACGGAATTACAAGAAGACCAACCACTGTTTCAGCTATTGGAAATACTAACAACTATTATAAAACTAGTAATGGCGGCTCAGATATATGGAACAGAGACCAATATATGAATATTTGGGTGTGTGAAATCGGAAATGGAGATTTAGGGTTTACTTATCCTCCTGGTATAGCACCTGCAGATCAAGATGGAATTGTAATTGATTATGAGAATTTTGGAACTACTCCATACTCGAGTTTTCCTTATAATAAGGGTAGAACTACAACTCATGAAGTTGGGCACTGGCTAGGACTTTTGCATTTATGGGGAAGCGGTGGAGGTGGTTGCAGCTCAGATGATTTAGTAAATGACACGCCCAACCAATTTGGTCCAAACTATGGTTGTCCTGCTCATCCTTCAACTTCGTGCACCAATAGCGGTGATATGTTTATGAATTATATGGATTATACAGATGATAATTGTATGAATGCATTTACTTTAGGTCAAAAAAGTAGAATAATCAATGCTATCAATCAATTAAGAGCTCCCATCCTCAATTCAGTTGCCTGTGGAGGTGTAGGTTTAGAGGAAAATAACTTATCTCACTATTTTAAAATCTTTCCAACTTACTGCGAAAATGAAATCAATATAGAATACTCCAAATCAGACAAATATTCTTATGAAATTATTAATTTGGAAGGCAAAAAAGTAGTTGTACGACAAAACATACATCAAACTACTGTAGTTGATGTTTCTACATTGAACAATGGAATTTATTTCTTAAAAATTCTGTCTAATCGTCAACAATTGATACAGAAATTTGTTAAAGTTAATGCCTTAAAATAGCAAATTCTCTAGTTGATTGAGTAATTTTGCACCATATTTAATCGGATATTATGAGCTCAGAAACAATCTCGCTTTTACTTAAAGGAAATATAGATCAAGATTTAAAAAATATTGCACAGAAGGTAGTGAACGACGAACGCATTACTTTTGAGGAAGGTGTACAACTTTATAAAAAAGGAGAACTCTCATTTTTAGGTGCTTTGGCCAACTACATTCGAGAAAAAAAGCATGACAACAACACTTATTTCAATAAGAATTTTCATGTAGAGCCGACCAATATTTGTGTCTTTGATTGTAAATTCTGTGCTTACTCTAAATTAATTCGTGAAAAAACAGAATACGATGCATGGGAACTGAGCGAAGAGCAGATTCTAGAAAAAGTTAGAAGTTATGATGGTACTAATGTAACTGAAGTTCATATTGTTGGTGGAGTTCACCCAAAAATGGGTTTGCATTATTTTGCTAATCTAATCAAGAAAATTAAAGAAATTAGACCTGATATTCACGTAAAGGCTTTTACAGCAGTTGAGCTTGAATACATGTGTAGAAAGGCAAAAGTGAGTTATAGAGAAGGGCTACAAATATTAAAAGATCACGGTCAAAATTCATTACCTGGCGGTGGTGCAGAGATTTTTGCAGAAGCTATCAGAAATGAAATCTGCAAAGATAAATGTACATCTGATGAATGGTTAGAAATCCATCAAACAGCTCATGAAATAGGAATGCCTTCTAATGCTACGATGTTATATGGACATGTGGAAAGCTTTGAAGATCGTGTAGATCATATGGATAGACTAAGAAAACTGCAAGATAAAACTGGAGGTTTCAATACATTTATTCCTTTAAAATATCGCAACGGAAACAATCAAATGAGTCATGTCAATGAGGTTTCAGTGATTGAAGATTTAAGAAACTATGCCATTGCAAGAATTTATTTGGATAATTTCCCTCATATGAAGGCTTATTGGCCGATGATAGGTAGAGATACCGCTCAAATTTCTCTTTCTTATGGTGTGAATGATATTGACGGTACTATTGATGATACTACCAAAATCTATTCTATGGCAGGTGCTGAAGAGCAAAACCCATCTATGACAACGGAGCAGTTGGTTAAAATGATTAAGGATGTAAAACGCAAACCTATAGAAAGAGACAGTGTTTATAATGTAATTAAGGATTATAGCCAAGAATATGAAGAAGAAAAGGTTAGTCCTTATTAATTTGAGTCATAATCACGAATTTAATCTATAATCTACTAAAAGTAAAACTAATAGAGTTAACTATTTCACCCTTTCAAAGTTTTACTTCCTATATTCTATTTTGTTTTTATAATAATTCCAGCCCTTCAGGCTTGGATGAATTCTATAAAAACTACCTATATCTCTGCTAAAAACAAAAATTAAAATTATACCATCAGGTTTTATTGATTACCGCTGATAAAAAAAACATGGTGAATTTTTAGACTACTTAGTGTTCTTGGTGGTTAATTCTTTTCCACCGCAAAGACGCAGAGAACGCAGAGAATCAATTTCTTAGAATTAAACATTTATATTCTAACCACTAAGTTCACTAAGGTTTCACAAAGGGCACAAAGTTTTTTTATTCGCTTTGCGAACTTTGCGACTTCGCGGTTATTTTTTTTAAATTTTCTATTCCTATTTATATTTTACAATAATGTCAGCTTTTCAGGCTTAACTGGATTTGAAACCCTTGGTGAACTTTGTGTCTTCATGGTGTTCTTGGTGGTTAATTCTTTTTTCACCGCAAAGGCGCAGAGAACGCAGAGGATCAATTTCTTCCAATTAAACATTTATTTTCTAACCACTAAGTTCACTAAGGTCTTCACAAAGGACACCAAGTTTTTTTATCTGCTTTGCGAACTTTGCGGTTATTTTTTTAAAAATACATTTAACTTTATAGTGGAAAATATTTATCAATTATGCCATTATAATGGAAAATATTTATCATTTTTGTATTAATAAGTATTCATAATGGAAAAAAATAAGCAAATACATCTTCAGGAAATTATATATGGATCTCCTGATTCTACAATTTCAAGACAAATTTCAAAACTTGAAAAAGAAGGTCAGATAAAAAAAATTGCATCAAGAATTTATACTTCTAATCTTGAAGATAGCCCCGAAGATATAATTCAACGCAATATTTTTCCAATTTTAGGAAATCTATTTCCAGGATCGGTCTTGAGTCATCGCTCTGCTTTTGAATTTAAACCCACCTCATCAGGACAATTATTTGTCACTTATAAATATACAAAAAAGATAAAACTACCAGGTGTAACTATACGCTTTATGGAGGGTTTTGCAGCCATAGAAGGAGATATTCATTTTTCAGGAGATTTATTTGTTTCTCAGAAAGAAAGGGCTTTTCTCGAAAACCTTCAAGTATCAAGAAAAGTAGGCGCTGACTCTAAAATACTTACACTGCCCCAAATGGAAGAAAAGTTAGAACAAATTATTCGTGTAAATGGGGAAGAAGAATTAAACAATTTAAGAAATAGAGCAAAAGAAATTGCAGAAATCATTGGAATGCAAAAAGAGTTTGTAAAACTCAATCAGATTATAAGTGCACTACTCACTACTAAATCTTCAAGCATGCTAAAATCTCCATTAGCTAAAGCAAGAGCATTTGGTATACCTTATGACGCTGATCGTGTGGAATTATTTGAAGTGTTATTTAGAGAATTGCAGCAACAAGAGTTTAAAAACTATGAAGAACAAAATACAACGAATAAAGCTTACAGAAATTTTGCTTTTTACGAGAGTTATTTTTCAAATTATATAGAAGGTACTATTTTTGATATTGAAGAAGCGAGAAAAATAATAGCGACTCAAAAACCATTGGCGACACGTAATGAAGATTCTCACGATGTGTTGGGAACATACCAATTGGTTTCTAATCGACAAGAAATGCAAATTGTACCACATTCAAAAGAAAACTTAGTAGAAATACTTCAGTATAGACATAAAATTCTTTTAGGTTCTCGTGAGGATAAAAAGCCAGGAAAATTTAAAGATAAAAATAACCGAGCTGGAAATTCATATTTTGTCGACAAGGAATTAGTTTTAGGTACCTTATATAAAAGTTTTGATTATTATAAAGCATTAAAAAATTCTTTCGCAAAAGCGGCTTATATCATGTTTGTAGTAAGTGAAGTCCATCCATTTCTTGATGGTAATGGTCGTATTTCCCGTGTGATGATGAACGCAGAATTAACCTCGGCAAAGCAAACTAAAATTATAATCCCAACAGTTTATCGAGAAGACTATTTAGGTGCATTACATAGATTAACAAGAACAAAAGATCCTTCAGTATTTATAAGAATGCTTCATAGAGCACAGATTTTTAGTCATACCTTAAAGGGAATTGATGTGGAAGAAATGGAAAATATACTTGTAAAAAGTAATGCATTTAAGGAGAGCAATGAAGGGGTTTTAAAGATTATTAGTTAAATAAATGTTCCGTAGATGCGGTAATTCTTTTTTCACCGCAAAGGCGCAGAGAACGCAAAAAATCAATCACTTACAATTAAACATTTATTTTCTCTAACCACTAAGTTCACTGAAGTTTTCAAAAAGGGCACAAAGTTTTTTTATCCACTTTGCGACTTGGCGGTTATTTTTTTTATTCCAATTTAATTCTTCACCAATTTCACAACTCTAATATTTGTCTCATTCTGAAGTGTAATAAAATAAACTCCTTTGGGATGATTAGATAAATCTAAAGCTATTTGTTTTGTGTTAATATTTGATTTTTCTTGTATGAGCTGACCATTAATATTATTCACTTTTAAGTTGACTTTTAAATTATTACTTCCTAAATCGATTGTAACCTTTCCATTGGTAGGATTTGGATATATATTTATATCATCAAAAGTATTTTCAATCAAACCTACTACAACAACAAAATTACATTGAGAGGTATCTACACAGCCATTTTTAGTAACAATAACTGCATAATTTCCAGTGGATGTTGGTGTAAAAATTTGATTGGTATCTCCTGAAATAGGAGCGTAATTATTATCACAATTTACCCATTGGTAGGAAGCTCCAAAAGCATTTGAAATTAAAGAATTAGACACACGTCCAGTTGAAATATCTACTGCTTTTACAGTAAGCTGAATAGTTATAATACTATCACAACTATTGATATTCGGAATAGTATCCATATAAGTTCCAGAAGTGTCCCAATTGTATTTCCCACTTGGTGAAAAATAATTAATACAAGCAATAGGAGCAATTGTTTCTCTCGTATTCTGAATAGTTAAGTTAATGGTAATAATACTATCACAACCAACTGAATTGTATATTATATCTCGATAAGTTCCTGAGGTATCCCAATTATAGTTACCACTAGGTGATGTATAATTATGGCATGCAGAACGTGAAATATTAGAAGTAGTAGCACTATCACAAAAGGAATATATTCGTGTTTGACCAGAATTTATACCATTTCCGTCATTGGAAGGTGCTCCAATTCCCAATGTATTGGTATCTGGCATGCTTACAGAATATCCTGACTCATCGCCATTGCTCTCACCATCTATATCTATCCCTCTTTGCACCCATATACTACCGTTCCATTTATAAATACGCACATGACCTCTATTTGTATCATTTCCATAAGCACCTATAGCTACAGTATTCGTATCAGGCATGCTAGTAGAAAAACCTGAAAAATCATTACTACTTTCTCCATCTATATCCAATCCTCTCTGCGCCCATGCACTTCCATTCCACTTAAAAATGCGAACATGACCAGATTTATTTCCATTACCGTCGTTATCTGGAGCTCCAACAGCTATTATATTAGAATCAGGCATACTAACTGATGCACCAAACGAATTATTTGCTGCTTCACCAACTAGGTCTATCCCTTTTTGAATCCAAGCAGACCCATTCCATCTATAAATGCGCACAAGACCTGCATTGTTTCTATTTAAGTTATCGTCATATGGAGCGCCAACCGCTACGGTATTACTATCGGGCATACTAATTGAATATCCAAAAAGATCCGCCAAATTATTCCCACTAATATTTGTACCTTTTTGAATCCATGCAATTCCATTCCATTTATATATACGTATATAGCCTATGCCTATATTAGAAAGAAGACAAGGAGCGCCAACGGCAACAGTATTATTATCTGGCATAGCAATAGAGTAACCTAAATAACTATCAGACAAACCATTAATACTTAATCCTTTTTGAACCCAAACTGAATCTTTCCATTGATATATTCTAGCCTGTCCTGATTTAAAATTAATTTGATCATTTCTATGTGCACCAACAGCAATCGTATTAGCATCAGGCATACTAACTGATATGCCTGTATTATCATTATTTGTCCCATCCAGATCTTGACCCTTTTGATGCCAAGTAGAACCTGACCATTCGTAAATTCGAGCGTGACCATTTAAAACACCATTTTTGTAAGCGCCAATGGCAATCGTATATGCGTTTGGCATACTTACAGAATTTCCTGATTCATCGGATGCCGATTCACCATCAATATCCAATCCCTTTTGAGTTTGAGCTGATAGTTGAAAAGCACTAATAATTAAAAGAGTGGATAAAATGTAAAATACTTTTTTCATAGATTTGATTTTGAAGACTAAATTAATAATAATTTCAATTATAACAGTTTTAAAACTCTATAGATAATTTGATTACTTTTCTACTAAAGCAAATATTCCAACGATTGGAAGTATTAATAAAGCTCTGCATTTGCGAGATTGTATCGCTTGATTTAACGAAAATCACTCACATAGTTATTTACCTTTTTCCCAAAACCACTAAGTCCGCCAAGATTTACTCAAAAAAGTGCTCTAAGCAATTAATTCTTCACCAATTTCACAACTCTAATACTCGTCTCATTCTGAAGTGTAATAAAATAAACTCCTTTGGAATGATTAGATAAATCTAAAGCTATTTGTTTTGTGTTAATATTTGATTTTTCTTGTATAAGCAGACCATTAATATCATTCACTTTTAGGTTGACTTTTAAATTATTACTTCCTAAATCGATTGTAACCTTTCCATTGGTAGGATTGGGATATATATTTATATCATCAAAAGTATTTTCAATCAAACCTACTACAACAACAAAATTACATCGAGAGGTATCTACACAGCCATTTTTAGTAACAATAACTGCATAATTTCCGGTGGCTGTAGGTGTAAAAATTTGATTGGTATCTCCTAAAATAGGAGCGTAATTATTATCACAATTTACCCATTGGTAAGAAGCTCCAAAAGCATTTGAAATTAAAGAATTAGACACACGTCCAGTTGAAATATCTACTGCTTTTACAGTAAGCTGAATAGTTATAATACTATCGCAACTATTGATATTCGGAATAGTATCCATATAAGTTCCAGAAATCCTCCAATTATATTTCCCACTAGGTGAAATATAGTTGAAACAGGCAGTTGGAGCAATTGTATCTCTCGTATTCTGAATAGTTAAGTTAATGGTAATAATACTGTCACAGCCAACTGAGTTGTGTATTACATCTTGATAGGTTCCTGAGGTAGTCCACTTATAATTTCCACTAGGGGACATGTAACTATCACAAAAAATTGGTGAAATAGTAGAAGCAGTAGCACTATCACAAAAGGAATAAACTTTAACTTTCCCTGCATTAACAGATGGAAATTCATAAGGTTGACCTACGCCTACAGTATTAGAATCAGGCATATTAACTGAAGAGCCAAATCTATCACGTATAGAATCACCCTTAAGTGTTATTCCTTTTTGTAACCAGGCTATACCATTCCATTTATAAATATATGTATAACCAAAAAGAGCACCTACTCCTTTCGCTCCAATTGCTACTGTATTTGAATCAGGCATACTAACAGAATACCCAAATTCTGAACTTGCAGCCTTACCATCAATATCTATCCCCTTTTGAATCCAAGCTATACCATTCCATTTATATATTCGAACATGTCCGGCATAAATACCATTACTGTTATTATTTTTGGGTGCTCCAATAGCAACCGTATTTGAATCGGGCATACTTACCGACCAACCTGAATAATTAACAGTAGCTTCTCCATCTATATCAATGCCTTTTTGAACCCATGCTAAACCGTTCCATGAATAAATGCGCACTTGACCACTAAAATTATTAGCGTAATTGTCAGGTGCACCTATTGCAACCGTGTTGGAATCAGGCATACTAACAGACCAACCTGAATCATCAGAAAAAGCTTCTCCATCGATATCAATGCCTTTTTGAATCCAAGCTATTCCATTCCATTTATAAACTCGAACATGTCCAGCCTCACTTCCATTGCTGTTGGAATTATTGTGTGCCCCAATTGCAACGGTGTTACTATCAGGCATACTCACTGAAAATCCTGATTCATCACTTGAAGTTTCTCCATCTATATCAATGCCCTTTTGAATCCATGTATTTCCACTCCATTTATAAATTCTGACGTTACCTGAATAGAAGCCATTACCATTATTGAAAGGAGCTCCAATTGCAATAGTTTTGGAGTCTGGCATACTCACTGAAAATCCTGTTCCATCATTTGCAGTTTCTCCATTAATTCTTAAACCTTTAAGTGACCAAGAATTTCCATTCCAGCTATAAATACTTACTTGTGCAAAAGGACCTTTACCTGTTGCTCCTACTGCAATTGTATAAGTATTAGGCATGCTAACTGAATAACCAAACTTATCATATAATGACCCCGTTAGCATATCCTGTCCCTTTTGAGTTTGAGCTGATAGTTGAAAAGCACTAATAATTAAAAGTGTGGATAAAATGTAAAATACTTTTTTCATAGGTTTGATTTTGAAGACTAAATTAAGAATAATTTCAATTATAACAGCTTTAAAACTCTATAGATAATTTGATTACTTTTCTACTAAAGCAAATATTCCAACGATTGGAAGTATTAATAAAGCTAATGTAAAATCCCTTTTAAATCTGTTGTTGATGTTATTGTTTTCATACATAACTTGTATTTTGAAAATTCAAAAGCTACTTTGTGGACACTACCATTAGATCACCATCTTCATTTAGACATAAATTACTTTTATTACACCTATACCATCTCTTCCAATCTTTAATATCAACTTTATATACTTCCGTTTTACCTCCTAAAAAATTTTCACTTGAACTGGCTCTAATAGATGTAATTTCTTCCACTAAACTAATCTTATTTACGAAATCACAAATTGGTAAATGCCATTCATTTAAAGAAGACTCTAACTCATTTAGAATTGATTTAAAATATTCTTTAGCGTGTTTTTTATCTATTTTCTGACACTGAGAAAAACTTAAATTGAATAAGAATAGGAATGATATTGTAAAAATGAATTTCATACTACTTGCTTTTGGGTTCTTTTGTTACAGAGGTTACATTACTTTTACTAACCAAAACCTTTACAATGGTAACTTCCTCTCCTTTTTTATAAGGAATTTTATAATAACCTTTAAGTGAACCTCCTTTCCCAGAACGCACTATATTATTTTCTGATTTTCCTCTTTTATATCCCGACATATCTTCTTCAACTATTTCTCCTTCAGTATGGGCAGCAGCTTTAGCATCCTTTACTTCTTCCTTAGTCATACTTTCGGTAATATTTTCTTGAATTTCAGTTTGCTCTTTAACCTCATGAGCAAAGGTAGAATATTTACTAACTACTCCATCCTCTTTAAATGCATCTATATCGCTCTTATCAATTTTTCTAAGATTCCTGCTACCAATTAATACATCTTCAGATTTATCTTCAATTCCGATAGCAATCGTTTTTTTAGAATCAACTGCTTCTTTTATAGTTTTATAAAATACTTGCTGCTTTGTAGTTAGTTTTCCTAACTCGTCTGAATTTAAAGTTTTAAGTTGTACATCTCCCTGAGGAGTTATTTCAACCACTCCATCCACACCAATACCACTCGCTATTAAACTTTCTGCCCATTTTAGTCTACTGGAATATATTCCAACAGTAAATTTCAAATCTCTACCATCAAAATCAACAAAAATCAATGGGCTATTTGCAACATAATTATAAGGACTCAAACTTGAATATTTAGCTTCTAACGGATCCAAACTCATCCACCTTCCAAGTCTTGTATCATATCCTCTAAACTCTGTATTGTAAGAATTCCCACTTCCTGAAATCTCATCATCTCTTTCCATACCGTTAAAGCCATACCTATACCCTTTCCCCACTCTCATTGAAATCGGTAAATTCATATTAGCTTTAAACTGATCTATATGTATATTAGATATAGTAATACTTCTATTTTCCTCAAGAGGGTTTTCATGAGCAAGAATCTCTAATTTAACTTTTCCGTTGGTGGCAAAAGCTTGTAAGCCTGCACCTGTGTACATCATTGTCAACATTTTATCTTTTGTCAAGTCCACTTCTGCGGCAGAGGCATTACCACCTAAACTTGGGCTAGTTACTATTGCAGTAGCTGTATCCATTGTTGCACTAATATGTCTTCCTTGAGATTCGTTTAACATTATATTAAAAATATAGACGCCATTAGGGCTTGTTACGCCATTATTCGGCGAACTAGTTACGCCCTTTCGGCGAACTAGTTACGCCTTTTGGCGAAACTAAATTAGGAATAATTTCTGATAAACGCATTTGATTGGAAGTATCAATAAAGCTAATGTAAAGTCCCTTTTAAATCTTTTGTTGATGTTATTGTTTTTATACATAACTTATATTTTGAAAATTCAAAAGCTAGTTAGTGGATACTACCACTAACTACATTTAAAAGAGAGTCATAAATCTCAAAATGCCTTCGCTTTAGTCTTTCATCTATGTGCTTACCTAAGTAAAATGAAAAGATTCCAATAGGCTTATCATTGCTTCTCTCAATCAGTGTATCTTTCAAAAAGTAAATACCATTTTCATTAAATTCATTGTATCCTACAATTATATTATCGGTGTCAACATTACTAAATCCAAAAGGTAAACTTTTCTTGTTCACATTTGAAGATGTCCGAATAACATTTAATTTAGTATCAAACAAAATATTGCAATAAAGTGTATTTGATACTTCTTCCATTTTATCAGCAGAGTTATCATTATAAATGATGAAGCAATGACTTTCGGTCCGATCCTTAAACCTATATAAAACTGATTCAGAGAAGGAAAAGAAATACATCCACAAAAAAACCAATATAATTCCTACAACAACAACAAGAGTAATAATACCACCTTTATTTAATTTCATTTTTTACTTTTATTTCATTGTTTCAGAAGAAAGATATACAAAATAAATTAAGCTACTTTGTGGACACCATGATTTTATTAACCTTTAAATAGAGGATTACAGAGATTATCTATAAATTCTGATAGATAAATAAGAGTAAACACTTTAAGTTAAATCATTTAAAATTAACAAATTATCTTTTTAAAATTTAAAAAGCTACCTAGTGGACACTACCGGCGGCTACCAAGACGAGACCACCAAGTTTGATAAAATTATAAAGTGGGCTAAAAACAATAAGCTCATAGCTTGGGTTCTGATTGCTTTTGTGGTAGTTTCGGCTTTAATTGGCGTTGCTGTTAGTCTTATTTCCATTATAGAGTTCTTTCAGCCTACACCATAAAAAAACCAACCCTAAAGTTGCATTTCTTCTCTTCTTTAATTTGCTGCAGGGTAACACTTGTCCGCCGCTAGGAGAAAACCACTGCGGAACACATCCTGATTTTTAGGACATCCTGCGGAGCAGGACGCTACCACCTATTACCAGTCTCCTTCTATTATATAAAAATCATTATTTAATCGTTTTTCTAATATTATAAATTTTGATCCTATTTTGAAATGAATAAATGTAGGATAAAAATATTTTTCAAAACATTTACTTTTAATTTTCTTAAATACATACTTTTTACATTCTCCTGCAACAAGTGTTGAGTATCTCAATTCATAAAACCCTAGCTTAGATAAATCAACTTCTCTACTTGAACGAATATTTAGGTATTCTGCTTTTTCTAAAATGTATTCTATTTCTAATGAATCTGAGCTCCATGACTCATTTCTCTTTATATCGTTCAAACATGGGTTGGTAAAATTTATTGGTAATTTTTTAATACTATCAGTAGTATTACAAACTCTAATTTCTATTCTTTTATTCTGAGAATAAACACAAATAGAGTATAATAACAAAAATAAGAAAACTAAAAACCTATTTTGGTTCTTTATGTGACGACCTTCTTCCATTTCCTGCATTTCCTGTATTTTTAAGTCCTTTATTTTGGTATTTAACCTTTTCCCTTTCGCTTCGATTTTCGCTCTTTCCCTGAATATTCTCTGCAACAAAATGATCCAATAGCTCGTGTATAAAAACGGAACTAGCTGAAGGTTTAGTTTTTGCTGACATAGTTTCATTTGCACCCTCAATATTATCAATAAACTCGCTATCATCCGCACCATTACTTTGATCTGAAACAAACGTCCCTTCATTGGCGGACTTCATATCAATTAAAATAAAAGTTTTTTGATCATAATCTATTGTTACTCCTTCATTATCTCCCATAAGAGTTTCTGAGTTAAGCTCTACTTGATCTCCAGCTTTTCCTCCAATTTTAGTATCAGGATTATCCAATGTAGGTTTAGCATTATCATTTTTATCCTTCAAAGTATATACTACAGCTAGTTTAGGATGCCCTACTGCCTCATAAACTCCTTTTAATATTTCTTTTCTTACGTCAGAAACATCACTAGATTTTAAAGCAGCTTTATATGCACTTTTCTTAACTTTTATATAACCATTACTTTTAACCTTAAATATCCCAGAGCCAGCTTGTTCATCTAAATAAGCCTGAACAGTGGACTGATCTCCTTGTCTTGCAACTTTAACCTCATTACCATCAGGATCTACATAATAAATAGGATTATTTAAAGTAAAAGCATAAGGACTTACATAGGAATATTTTGCTTGTAAAGCATCAGTAGCTAACCACCTCCCCAGCCTAGAATCGTAAATCCTAGCTCCAAAGTCATATGAATTCCCACTTCCTGAGACCTCATCATCTCTTTCCATACCGTTAAACCCATATTTATATCCAGCCCCCACTCTCATCGCAATCGGTATATTCATATTCGCTTTAAACTGATCAATATGTATGTTAGATATAGTAATACTTCTATTTTCCTCAAGAGGGTTTTCATGAGCAAGAATTTCAAATTTAACTTTTCCGTTTATGGCAGAAGCTTGTAAGCCCGCACCTGTGTAAGTTAAGGTTATCATTTTATCAGAAGACATAATCACATCGTAAACTGGAGCATCTCCTCCTAAACTTGGACTCAAAACAACAGCAGTTGCCGTATCCATTGTGGCTGTAATTTGTCTACCTTCTGATTTGTTTAACATGATATTAAAGATGTAAACTCCATTAGGGTCCAAATTAGGTATAATTTCTGATAAACGCATTTGAATAATGACATAAAAATGTTTCAATTCTTCTCCTTCTACTGTGTATTCATTAACATAGGTTTGGTTATACACATTAGTGGCTGTTTCACAATTGTATGATTTTTCATTGTCAGGTGTATAATCCAAACAATGATTCAACAATCCATCATAAATAGAAATATATTCATCCTGCGTATAATCCACCAAATTAAAATCTCCAGAACGAGAAGCTATTTCCATCCCAAAAGGTTAGTAGTCAACCTTATAGAACTCATTAATTACTTTATAGTTATCCTACTTATATTTTTAACGGTATAAAATTCATAATTATCTGTCTTTTAGCACTTAATCTTTTTAAAAAATAATTGATTTACTTCTTTGTTCTATCTTTTATCCTAATGGATGATTTTTTAAAACTCTTTCTTTCAATTTTGATAAATCATGTGTTTTAAAATGTTCTGTACTGCTGACATATTTATGTCCTGCCATATATTGAACTTTTCTTAGGTTATTACTTTTTAACCAATTCACAATTTTACTGTTTCGTATCTGTGAAAAAGATTGAAAATAGCTTAATCGTTCTCTTAACTGCTGTTGTATTTTATTATTTACGCCTCTCAAATCTTTCTCTTGCTGATCTCCAATTATTAAATTTTCTGATGTTGGTTTTTTTATTCTTTCTAATAATTCTTCTCTACTTTCAGTGATGTATTGAAATAAGTCAATTAATTGATTAGACTTAATTTCCATTGTTCTCCCATTAGTTCTTTTGCCATTTGGTATTACGATAGTCAAATCCTTTAAACTAATGTGATTCATTGTAATTTTAGTTATCTCATTTGTTTTTATACCCTGATAACAGAAAAGTCCTAACAATATTAAATTTCTTCTGAGAATAGGAGTGTTTTCTATTTCTACTATTTCTTTATATGTTTGATATATTTCTGTGATAAATTCATCTGATAACAATCCTGTTAAGATTTTCTTTTCTCTTCCTTTTAAGCGAATGTTTTGTACTGGATTTACTTTTTGCTTTTTGAAATTATAGTAGTGTTTTATTGCTGTTAATCTTCCATTTATAGTTTGATAACTATAGTTTCTCTTTTTTTGATATTCAATGTAATCTACTATATCTATGTATTTTACTATCGAATTTATTTTTGCTTTTTGCCTCCATTTAAAGTAATAAATAAGTTCATACGTATAACTTTCTATTGTTGATGCAGAAAATCCTTTTACTCCTTTTAGATAGCTTTTATATTTTAAAATTTCTCCATGCTTCTTCATTGATATGAGTATAAATTTGTGTACTTTCTAAACTACTGTGTCCTAAAAAAATAGAGATATCTTCTAATTCCATTTCTCTATCTAATAAGTGTGTGGCTATACTATGTCTCAAAGAGTGAAGTCCTATCTTTTTATCAATATTTGCTTTGTGAAGTAGCTTTTTTAAATCGCTCAATAATGACTGACTTTGTATTACTTCTCCTCTTTCATTTAAAAATAAATATTGTTCTCTTTTATTTTGTTTTAGATAAAGTCTTCTACCTACTTCAATATATTCTTTTAGATTTTGTTCTACTGTATTAGACATCGGTACTAATCGTTCTTTCCTTCCTTTTCCATTTCTAATATGAACCAATCCTGTCCTAAAGTCAATGTCCTTTACTTTTAATGCTTCTCCTTCACTTCTTCTTAATCCACATCCATAATAAACTGCTAACATTGCTCTATCTCTCATTCCTGACCTGTTCTTTGGATGTGTTATTTTATACAGTTGTTTGATTTCTTCTATCGACAAATAATCCATCTCTCTATCTTCTGCTTTCAATCTTTGTAAATGTGTGATTGGAATTATAATTCGATAGGCTTCCCACAAATATTCTGACAGTTTTTTGAGTGATGATATATGACTGTTGATGTGAATCGAACTTAATTTTTTGCCTTTTTTCCTTTTATTATCTCTTGTTTTTAATCCATCAATATACTGTGATACTATTTCTTTTGAGATTCCTTTAAAAACTTGTTGCTGATGTTGACTTTTTAGGTAAGCTGTAAAATCTCTTAATTCATTATAGACTGTTGTATAAGTAGTTTTGCTATAGCCTAATATTTTAAGATAGTTTTCTACTTCTGTGATTATTTTTTCTGTGGATGTCTTCATTTAAAAAAACGATCGTTTATTTAGCCCTATTTTTTACTTTAATTTACTGACAGTTAGTGTAGGATAAAAATGTTGTTTTTTAGCCCACCATTATTTGCTATGGTAATATCTGAGATGATAGCCTGATTTTTTTCGTTCTTTTTTATCTTTTGAGCCTTTTGGTCTTCCTAATTGTTTGCCTTCTTTTTTTGCTCTGTTTAATCCTTCTAAGGTTCTTTCTCTTATGAGACTTCTCTCAAATTCTGCAAATGCTCCTAATATTTGAAAGTGTAGTTTACCTGTTGGTGTACCAAAGTCAATGTTTTCTGAATATGAAATGAATTGAATTCCTTTTTTAATAAGCTCTTCTACTTCTAAGATTAATTCTCTACTACTTCTTGCCCATCTATCTAATTTATATACTATAACTCCTTCGTATTGCCTTTTTCTAAGTAGATTTAGTAAGGTGTTTTTCATTGGTCTGCTTTTACCACTACTTCCTACTTCTTCAAATACATCATAATCATATTTGTATTTTGCACAAAATTCTTTTAATCTAATGAGTTGATTTAAGTTGTTTTGTTCATTTGTTGATACTCTAATGTAAACTGCCATTCTTTTCATATACAATCTTTTTAAGTGAAAAAAGCACTACCTTTTTTGGTAATGCTTTCTGTAATTGATATCTAAAATTATAAAAGTGTTTTCGATTTAAAAAATCAACTTATTAATATTTCATTCATCATAGTTTATTCACTTTGCATATAATAATTGATTTCATTTTTTAGCTCTTCCACTCCTTTTTTCTTATTCAGCTTAGTATCTATTAGGCTCAATATAGATGAGAATACTTTTTCTCTATCATCATTACGGGAGTTTATCGCTACATCAGTGTCCCAAATGAAATCATTCATTTTAACTTTATCTGTTAAATCAACCGAATTTACTTCTCCCATATACTTTCTCCAATGAATTTCTTCTTCTGTATGTTCGATTGCAGTTGCAATGTGTTTATGAAGTTGTTTTAACTTCGAATGATTTGATGTTTCAAAATCTTCTATTAATGTTGTTGCTTCTTTTGTTTCTTTTACTTCTTTCGTTTCTAAAGTAGGTTTTTCACCTTTTCCAAACTTTTTAGTTTTTACTTTTCTTTGTTTTGTATTTTTACCATGCTTTAACTCTGTATAAGACAATAATTTAAAGTCATTTAACTTGCTGTGCCAATTTGATATACTGTCTTTACTACATTTTAACCTACCTGCTAAATAACTTCTTTTTGCAATACAGTAGCCTGCTTTTCCTTTTTCTAAAGAGTTGTATTCAGCCCACAGTAATTTTGCACCTACACTTAGTTTTTTGATGGAGTAAACTTGTGGCAAAAGCAAAATCTCTCTCTTTTCTAAAGTGCTTACTTTTTTTATTTTATCAGTTAAATAGTAGATGTTTTTTTCCACTCTTTCATATCCTAATTTCAATAATTGCTTTCTATGCTTACCAAGTGAATTAGTATCTACACCTAACATTTCACTCATTTCAATATTTGTCAATGAATTAAATCCAAGTTTTTTATCAAATGTATAACCAACTGATAATATTAGTTTTTCTAAGTGATTTAACTCTTCAATTTCTAAGATAGAGGAGGGTATTTTTATGTTTATTATGTCTGAATTTTTCTGCATTTCAATCTCTTTTATTGTCTTTCTATAGAAAATTTATGTGAGTTCAAATCTTAATCCTTCCGTTTTAAAATCCTACTTCTTTCGTTTCATAATCTTAAATCTTACTTTTTAAAATCCTATTTCTTCCGTTTATAATTAAATATTTAATTAATAAATAAAGGCTCTAGTTTAATTCAGCTATTATTTGTATATTGTGTGTATGAAAACAGAAAAGCTTAAAGACCAAATACTCTCTCTGCCAATTAAACAACGTGAGCGTTTGTTGAAGGAGATTGAAGATTCAACTAAAGAGATTAACCTGTCTGCGATTGTTTCACGTCAGCATGAGTTTAATAACAAACTCGGAGCCTGTCCTCATTGTTCTCATTCTAAGTATGTTCGTTTTGGGATTGACAAAGGAGCACAGCGCTACAAATGCAAGTCTTGCCAAAGAAGTTTTACGGAGTATACAGGTACTTGGATGGCAGGGCTGCAAAGAAAAGACAAGATTGTTGATTATCTTAAACTAATGGTTGAAGAAAAAAGTCTTGACAAAATTGTTTCGATTTTGGGTATTAATAAGAAAACAGCCTTTGATTGGCGCCACAAGATATTGTCTTCAGTTGACGCAGATGACGGAGAGCCCTTCATTGGTATCACAGAAAGTGATGAGACCTTTTTCCTCAAATCTGAAAAAGGGATGAAGGTTAAAAATCGAGAACCAAGGAAAAGAGGCGGTAAGTCAAGCAAAAGGGGTGTAAGCAATGATCAGGTTGCGGTCATCGTGACTCAAGACAGAAAGTCAATGCTAAATCTGAGTGTAGCTACACTTGGACGGATTAGAAAGATTGATATTAAAAATGCTATTGGCAATCGCATAAAAAAAGGGAGCACAATTTTGTGTAGTGATTCTCACCACAGTTATAAAGGCTTCGCTAAAGACACCAAAATTGAGTTTCATCCGGTAAATGTTTCCAGGGGAGAAAGAGTAAAAGGAGCGTTTCATGTACAGCATGTAAACTCAACGCACAATAAAATAAAGAAGTGGATTGGAAATACATTCTGGGGCGTGTCTACTAAATACCTGCAACAATACCTAAATTGGCATATTATAAAAGAAAAAATAAAATCAAACAAGGATATTACCCTTGCTTTCGCAAAGCAGATAGTTGTTGCGGGAGCTCTGGAGCGCTTTGTTCAAATCCAACCAAACTATAAAACACTATTATCAACGCAGTGCTAAACTAGAGCCTAAATAAATTAAAAAATTAGTTATTGTTTGATTGCATCAAACTGCTTTCTTTTTTTTCTTTTTCTTAGAATATAAAAACTATCAGTAAATTATTGAGTTCATAATAGTCGTTTAGAATAAAATGTTGAACTAATTTTATAGTACAAATTTAACGATAAATTTTCTTAGAATATAAGATATGCTATTCATTATTAATGCGCTACATTAACTTTTTAAACGTTGAAATATAAAAAGTTAATCTCTTAGTATTCATAATCCATTTATTATTTGAGAAATAACTCTTCCTATTCTTCTATGAAAAATATTCAGTTTAACAAGTTTTTTATTGTTCTGACACCTTTACTAATAAATCAATAGATCTTATTATAAATCGAAGCATTTTATAGTTTATTGAGGTAGTTTTACATGTTGTCTCATTTTCACTTCATTTCCTATACTATTATAATCTTTTGATAGAAAACTCTCAAAATTTAGAATCTTAATGTGTGTATTGTTTTAATTGTTGTTTTTAATTCTTTTTGAATGCTATTGTAATTAAACTCTGTTTAAGCTATCAATGCTTAATTCTCTCATAGTCTTTTGATTATTTCATAGTCAATATTCAAAACCCTTTAATTTTTATTCTTTTTTATTAATTTTACACTTTATAAGTAATTTTAAATGAAACTATAGAATAAAAAAATTTTAAAATATTAGTAGCGATAAGCTATCAAACTGTAAATCGAAATCCGCTAAATTTCAAAACATCACAGGAATGATAGACTAAACGCTCATCGAAAGGTGGGTTGTTAGTTTATTTTGTGATGTGGGTCTTAGCGGAACCTCGATTACGGATAATGCTATTCAACCCATCGCTTTTTATACTAACTTCTCATAGGGTTGATGAGAAACTAAAATCAACTTTATGAAAAGACTATTTATTAGTATATTATTCTTAGTTCAAATAAATCTTTATTCTCAAACTACTGATTCTACTTTATCTATTGAGTTTGATAATCTTTCAAAAGAGTATTCTTTAAAATTTGAAAAGGAACTTTATGTATTTGTTAATGAAATCAATAAACAGAATTTACCAAAAGAATTAGTGCTTCAAAAAATTAATATAGGGTCTATTGATAATCAAGGCTATATATCTGTTGTTTTTCAATATAATCATTCTGCTTTATTCATTGATGGTAGTCGATATAAGGAACATCAAGATTATTGGTCTAAAATTGCAGGAAATGGTATTAGTATTATACTTCAAAGTAGTGTTTTTAAAGCTTTAGAAGAATATAAATTGAAACTCTCTTATAAATACTATGATACTTCATTTTTAAAATTTATTAATCGAGTAAGGTTTGTGAAACCAAATAATGATTATTTAGATGTATATAGTACAAATAATTTTAATAGTAGAAGTGGATTAAGTAGAGAAATTGTAGATTTAATAGTATTTACTAATAATGGTAAAAAGTATTCTGCACAAAGTGGAAATTTTAAAACTTTTAATCAAGCAAATTATTTTGTTTGTAAGAATCAAGCAAATTTAGATGGAAAGAAAAATGAATACTACTATTTTTTAGCTTTTTTCGGATTGAATAAAAATTAAAATAACTTAAAGACAATTAGTTCTTTTTATTGTCTAAAGTATTTCACCATCTAATTTTAGTTCTATTGTTAAAATTAATATAACAGTATTCATTTCACAAGTTCTATGTTGTATAATTAATTGATACTACAAATTTACAGCTATAAAATATTGATTACTTCCTAAAACACATACAATTATTTGATATTAAATTATTTGAATCATTTTTTTTATCGAAGCCTTCTTAATAATTTTAGGGTAAAACAAATTGTGAAAAGCACCAAAAATATTAAGATTGGAAAAAAATATAGAAGAAGAAAATATGATAGTATTATTGTTTCTGAAATTCGACTATGTGGTAAATGGCTTGAAATTGTTGGATTCAAAATAGGAGACACAATACAAATTGAATCTTCTCAAAATAAAATAATCATTACTTCTAATAATTGTAATAAAAAGTTATAATCTTCATCATTTCCGTTTTTTAAAACTAATTGTTTTACAAAGTTCTTTTTATTGATGAAGGTATTTTATCCTCTTCTTTGAGTACTATTGTTAGAATGAAGATAAATAGGTTTAAACCGATAAAATACTTATAAACACTTCATTGATATTTAACTTTTTGATTAACTTCTATATTTAGATTTTATCAAATAATTAATACTTTCGATACTCTTCATAAACAGGATCATTCCAATTGCAAACTCCTCCATGATGTGAACATGCTCCTCTACCTTTTGCATTAGAAGTACTTCCATCACAACATCTAGTTACATAATAAGATATTCTTTTTTTTAAAGGATTGATTTTATCATGTAGTTTTTCCGCTTCTGTATTTTTTAACGCAATTGACTCTTTTAAATCATTGACTGCTTCTTGTCTTTTTTTTAGTTTCTCATAACATAATGCTCTTTCATAGTAGTGTTTACTTAATTCAACTTGATCACTAATGAGTAAAGTATGAATGGCAAGTGCTTCTTCATACTTTCTGTTTTTATAAGAACATTCAGCTTTTAATTCTAAAAGTGGAAATCCTTCCTCCTTAATTGCAATACTCAAAGAACTGTCTATGTAAAGTATAGCCTTACTTACTTTACCTTTCTGATAAAATTCTTCTGCTTGTGATTGGTAGCTATTTAATTGAGCTAATCTTTGTTCTTCTGCTTTTTTAGTTGCTAATTCTTCTTGTTCTATTCGTAGTTTTTCTGCTGCTATTATCTGTTTTTCTTCTTCTGATAGTCCACAGCTATTTAAAAAAGAGCTGAATAATAAAATAATGAAGAAGTGTATTACTTTATCAGTTTTCACTTTTTGTGTTTGATTATATTCTTTTAATCTTTACAAAGCCAATAAGATACACCGCCATGACTTGAGCAAGCACCCTGAGCAGTTGCATTACTTTTTGAACCATCATTACACATTGCTCCAATTATATGTGGATTTCCAGATTCGCATCTATATTCCTCATTATCATCTTTAGAGCAAGAAGTTATTCCAATAAAAATAGGAATTATGAAAAATAGTACTTTCTTCATTTTTAAATTAGTTTTCTTTTTTACGGTTTAACAAGCTACTTTGTGGACACCATGATTTCATTGACCTTTAAATAGGGGATTATAAAGATTATCTATAAATTCTGATAGATTAATAAGAGCGAACACTTTAAGTTAAATTATTTAAAATTAACAAATTATCTTTTTAAAATTTAAAAAGCTACCTAGTGGACACTACCGCTACTTAGTGGACACTACCGACTTCAGGAAGCAAGAAATCATTTTTAAACTTCTTCTTACCTCTTTTTGTTTCATTCTTTTCATTACAATCATTAATTATATTTGAATAAGAAGTATTAGATTTTATTTTAAAGATTTCATCGCAATCGTCTAAATTATTTTCTTCATCAATTTCTAATTTCAAACTTAATCCATAAATTAACCATTCGTTAATGCACATAGCTTGCCTAAATTGATAATTATAAATTCCATCTTTAATTAACATACCAAGTGGACGTATATAAAATTGAAAATCAATATTCCATTTAAAATTATAATCTAAAGTATCTATCATTATTAAATAAGAATATTCTTCATTTGGTCTAATTCTTTTAAAGTAAGAAACTGATAATAGGTTAGGCTCAGTAAAAGTAGGTGTTCCATTTAAATCTGTTAATCCAATATTAATCAAATAATTATTTTGATCAAGCCTCATTCTAGCATTTTCAGCATTAATAACTAGCATAGAGTCAGTTTTATTCGTAATATTCCATAAAATTGCCTTTTCAGCTGTAAATATTTTAGTTTCTATTTTAATAAATGAATTATCGAAAATAATTTGACTATATAGAATAATAGGACAAAAAAACATAAAAAAACATAACCTAATTATCATATTACTATTTTTTATATAGGTGAATATTCTTAATCCCTCCAGCAGAACTATGCGCTTCATCATATGTTTTACCTCCCGCAGTTCTAAGGTAATTTTCTTTTAATTCATGATAAACAATTCTCGCTCGATTAAGTCTTACATTTATTAGTTCATATGTAGTTATTTTCATAATTCCAACTTCTTTAGTGGTTGGTTTATTTATCCGGTTGTAAAATCCTCCATTTGCAATAAAGACTTTTCCGTCATAATTATCTGTAGGTTTAAGTCCAAATTTTTCACCATTTGAAGAATAAGGAGTAATTGAAGCATTAATAATTTGGCTTTTTGGATTAATACCGACTTCTCTTCCTGCTAAGTCGTAAATCATAGGCTCACTTTTTCCAACACTTGAGTAGTAATCAGGTACATTAGTTTGTAGTGTTGCATTTTCCAATCCTACATTAGTTTTCCCTTCAGTTCCATAAAAAAAATTTATATCACCATCTTTATTAGTGGCTGTACTTAAGTCACTTATAAGGCTTAATCCTTCATCCCTTTTTAAAATCCTATTAACTTTACTCTGTTTTAAATTACCAAAATCAAGAGTAACTTCGCCACTCTCAGTGTTAAATTTGATATAATCTTGATTTTTATCATTCTTAGCCAAAGACTTAACATCACTTTTAGCCTGTTTATCTTTTGTTCCTATTTTAAATATATCACCAAGTGGGTCAGTAAACCAAATAGGATTATTACCCATGCTTGCATATGGACTTTCCCAAGGGGTTAATCCATTTTTAGGATCAACAGATAACCATTTTCCAAGCCTTACATCCAAGCCTCTATAGAAAGTAGTATAACTATTCCCACTGCCACTAACTTCCTCATCTTTAGACATTCCGCTCATTCCATATGGATAGCCTGTTCCCACTCTCATCGCAATTGGTATATTCATATTCGCTTTAAACTGATCAATATGTATATTAGATATAGTAATACTTCTATTTTCTTCAAGAGGGTTTTCATGAGCAAGAATCTCTAATTTAACTTTTCCGTTGGTGGCAAAAGCTTGTAAGCCTGCACCTGTGTAAGTTAAGGTTATCATTTTATCAGAAGACATAATCACATCGTAAACTGGAGCATCTCCTCCTAAACTTGGACTCAAAACAACAGCAGTTGCTGTATCCATTGTGGCTGTAATTTGCCTACCTTCTGATTTGTTTAACATGATATTAAAGATGTAAACTCCATTAGGGTCTAAATTAGGTATAATTTCTGATAAACGCATTTGAATAATGACATAAAAATGTTTCAATTCTTCTCCTTCTACTGTGTATTCATTAACATAGGTTTGGTTATACACATTAGTGGCTGTTTCACAATTGTATGATTTTTCATTGTCAGGTGTATAATCCAAACAATTATTCAACAATCCATCATAAATAGAAATGTATTCATCCTGCGTATAATCCACCAAATTAAAATCGCCAGAGCGAGAAGCTATTTCCATCCCAAAAGGGTAATAGTCATACATTGCTGTTACTTCTGCTTTATAACCTTCATTTGCTCCATCGTATTCTTGCGGATGTAATTTTTTATCTGAAACAGTTGCCATTACATTCCCTAAATGATTCGATAATTCGTAGGTTTTAGCTCCGAGTTTACGACTGTAAGTACCTGTTGTATCTTCTCTACTAACTTTTGCATCTATAGTTCCTAATCGAGAGCTTCCATAAATATCATAAGAAGTTGCTATCGTATATAAACTATCGCCTGCGCAATTACTCCCATAATTATAAGTAGACCCAAATAGAGCTTCCATATCCTCCCCAAATTGAACAGAACTGTAATTGATAATTGCTGATAAGGCACAATCTAAAGAGTCTGTTTGATAACTTACACTAAGCATATCTGACGGATGATAGTTCTTGTAATAATTTTTTAATCTAATGATATTCTGTGTTTTAGAAATATTATTTTTTGTTTTCTTATTCAAAATTACTTTGTCACCCTTTCAGGGTTTAAATTTTCTAATCCGATTTTTTTAAAATAATTTCAGCCTTTCAGGCTTAACTGGATTTGCAACCCTTAGTGAACTTTGCGACTTGGCGGTTATTTTTTAAATTTTCTATTCCAATTTATATTTTACAATAATGTCAGCCTTTCAGGCTTAAGTGATTTTTGAAACCCTTTGTGAACTTTGTGTGTTCTTGGTGTTCTTGGTGGTTAATTCTTTTTTCACCGCAAAGACGCAGAGAACGCAGAGGATATTATCTTTACATTTTCTTATTTAAAATTACTTTGTCACCCTTTCAGGGTTTTAATTTTCTATTCCCATTTATATTTTACAATGATGTCTGCCTTTCAGGCTTAAGTGAATTTTAAAACTCTTGGTGAACTTTGTGTGTTCTTGGTGGTTAATTCTTTTTTTACCGCAAAGGCGCAGAGAACGCAAAGGATCAAGAGCTCTATTAATGAAAGAAATAATAGTATCACTCATCTTTTTTCTTATAAAGGAAAGTAAGAGCTAATATAAGTATTGCTGAAGTTAAATAATGAAAGTCTGACTCATTAAAAAAATAATCTAAAATCTTTTTCAGAATTAGCCAAAAAAAAGCCAAAATTGGACCTCCAATAATTTTCTTCATAGTAATTATAAGCGTTTTCCAAGCATAAACACCAGCAAATTTATTTAATTTATAAGTTTCATTCCTCCAAATTCAGATAAAGATGTTAATTTTGAAATAATTCTAAACTAGAACAATTCATTGGAAAATTATCCTTCAAAATTATTGGCAAATGCAGTAGAGCAATTTAGTAGTTTGCCCGGTATTGGTAAAAGAACTGCTTTACGATTGGTTCTTCATTTGCTAAAACAAGAAAAAGAGGAGGTTACAGCATTTGGACAAAGTTTTATCAATTTGAGAAATGACATTACTTATTGTAGAAAATGTCACAACATTTCAGATGCTGCTCTTTGCGAAATATGTAGTAATCCTTCTAGAGATAACTCAATAGTTTGTGTGGTAGAAGATGTTAGAGATGTAATGGCGATTGAAAATACGCATTATTTTAAAGGTCGTTACCACGTTTTAGGTGGAATTATATCTCCTATGGATGGAATTGGCCCTAATGATATCAACATAGATTCGCTAATAGAAGTAGTGAAGGAAGGTGAAGTGAAAGAAATTATAATGGCTTTAAGTGCTACTATGGAAGGTGATACCACTAACTTTTACTTGTATAAAAAATTAAAAGATTTTCAAATTAATTTGAGCACCATTGCCCGAGGTGTTGCCATTGGCGATGAACTGGAATATGCTGATGAAATTACATTGGGTCGTTCTATTCAAAATAGAATTCCTTTTGAACAAACATTTACTACCTAACTTGTAGCCATGAAGTTGTCCATTATTATCGTAAACTACAATGTGCAGTACTTTTTGGAAAACTGTCTTCGCACTGTTTTTATTGCCGCTGATCAATTAGGCGATTGCGAGGTTTTTGTGGTTGATAATAATTCGGTAGATGGATCCATGCAAATGGTAAAAGAAAAATTTCCTCAAGCCATACGCATAGAAAATAAAGAAAATGTAGGTTTCTCAAAAGCCAACAATCAAGCGATTACACAATCCAAAGGGGAGTTTGTTTTATTGCTAAATCCTGATACTATAGTCGAAGAAAATACCTTTCTAGATTGCTATAATTACGCTAATCAAAACCCTGAAATGGGCGGTTTAGGAGTTTATATGGTTGATGGTAAAGGGGTATTTTTACCTGAATCTAAAAGAGGGTTACCTAAACCATCGGTGGCTTTCTATAAAATATTTGGGTTGGCAGCACTTTTTCCTAAATCCAAACAGTTTGGACAGTACCATTTAGGTTATTTAGACAATCATGAAATCAATGAAATAGATGTACTTTCAGGAGCCTACATGTGGTTACGAAAAGAAACTTTGGATAAAGTTGGCTTGTTGGACGAAAGCTTTTTTATGTATGGTGAAGACATTGACTTAAGTTATAGAATCACGAAAGGTGGCTATAAAAATATTTATTTTCCCAAAGCTAGAATCATCCATTATAAGGGGGAAAGCACCAAAAAAAGTAGCATTAATTATGTATTTGTTTTTTATAAAGCGATGGTCATTTTTGCTAAAAAACATTTTAGCAAACAAAATGCAAAGCTATTTTCGTTTTTTATCAACTTAGCCATCTACTTACGTGCTTTTTTGGCTGTTTTAAGCCGATTTTTAAAGCAAATAGCGCTTCCCTTGCTAGATATTGCCATTTTACTGATAGGTATGTTCTTTTTTAAAGAGTATTATGAAGCCAACTACCGATTTACTGATGGAGGTGAATATCCTGAAAAGCTCATCAATTACGGCTTTACTGCTATTGCATGCGTAATCGTGATATCTAATTTTCTTTCAGAAGCTTACTCTCAGAAAGGTAAGATTAAAAAGTTATTTAGAGGTATTATTTTAGGTGGAATTGTGGTATTAAGCACCTATAGTTTACTAGACGAATCCTTTCGATTTTCTAGAGCTTTAGTTCTTTTTAGTATTATTTGGGCATTAATTGCTCTGCCTTTATTTCGCTTAATCTTACATATCAGCGGACTACAAAAACTGAAAGGAAAAATCATAAAAAGAATTGCTATAATAGGATCTATCAATGAAATAGATAGAATCAAACAATTTTTAAAAGAAACTTTTGTTGAGGCAGATTTCATCGCCACCATCAGTGCTGATAATAACATTGAAAAAGAAAACAGCAGTTACCTCGGAAAATTATATCAATTAGCAGACATTGTAGAAATTTATAAAATCAACGAAATTATTTTTTGCAGTAAAGACTTAAGTTCTGAAGAGATTATTTCTAATATGGCTAAGATATCTGACGTTGCTGTTGAATTTAAGATAGCTCCACCAGAGAGTCTTTATATTATAGGTAGCAACTCCATTCAAAACAGCGGAGAGTTTTACATTTTAGATACCAATTCTATCACTAAAAAATCTAATCTTAGAAAAAAGCGTGCTTTCGATGTCTTTTTTGCATTTATTATTCTACTGTTAAGCCCTGTTCTATTTCTATTTCAAAAAGAAAAGAAACATTTTTTTAAAAATTGTTGGAATGTATTCATCGGGAAATTGAGTTGGGTGAGCTTTCATTGGGAAGATAAAAGTAAAGTTCATTTACCTCAAATGAAAAATGGAATTCTATTGCCCATAAGTGGCACTGATATAATTTCAAAAGAATTAATTGCAAAAGCAAACTATCAATATTCTAGAAATTATGCTGTTTCAAAAGATGCAACCATCTTAATGAGAAATATCCATCTATTAGGAGGAGAAACAATAGTTATTGCTTAATAACAGTAGCTTTCTTTGAAAAATCGCTATCCAAACTAAATAATTTTAGAAGATAAGTTCCTTTCCTTAAAAAAGAAAAGTCGAAACTTATATGATTGGTTTCTATGTTATTTACTTCAGTAATGTAATGACCACTAATAGAATAAATTTCTAATTGGAGCAATTCATTTTTTGGTCGTTCAAACCATAACTCTGCCGTATTCTGCACAGGATTAGGATAAATGGCAATTTCTCCTTGTTTTAACTTGCTGTTATAATCAACTTTTACAGCTTCGGTAAATTCTAATTGCTCTATTTTGAGTCGGTAAAAATTTAAATTATAGTTAATTGGATTTTCATCAATCCACGAGTAATTGCTTTCTTCACTAGAAAGACCACAAATAGTAGGATAAATATGGACATCTTTAAAGTTAATAGAGTCCGTGCTTCTCTCCACAATCACTTGTTGGCAGGTGGATCCTGCAATAACCGACCACCGCACAAATACTTTATTAGATAAAAGATCTGCATTAAATTTAGAAATTCTATACACTTGTGCTGAGGCGAATGAATAAAGAAAAAAAGAGATAAGGAGTATAGAAAAGTTTTTTTTCATTTTTATAAAATTAAACATCTTTTTAAAAAGGGATGCGAGAAGTGTAACGTTATAAATAAAAACTTATTTTAAAATATTTTTGTTTGATAAAATTAATGAAAGGGTCAATTATTATTTAATTAGAAAATTGATTATGTGTACCTGACATTGATTGTTATTGTATTATACATTCCTTACTTAATATATATGATTACTTCTATGAAAATACTTTTTTATTTTTTTTCAAATCTTAAGTTCCGCACCTACCGAAGTCTTCGGAGAACAGGCAGCCGAATGCACCAACAATAGTTCGGGTGTTAAATTAAAGTAAGGTAAAGGCAATAAAAAACGCGCTAAAATTTTGCATCTCGCTTAATTTCGTAACTTTATTCTATGAAAAAACAGCGGATATATTTGGACACTTCAGTTTTTGGCGGTTTTTTTTGATACAGAATTCGAAGAATTCACCAAACCACTATTTGAGCGTATAAATAATGGCGAATTCACAATTATATTCTCAACAATTCTCGAAACAGAATTAGAATCGGCACCGGAAAAAGTACGGAACTTAGTTCGCAAAATTGAAAATGAAGATACAGAGTACGTTGAAGAAACTAATGATTCAATTGAACTTGCAACTGAATATATTACGAAAAACGTAGTCGGAAAAACAAGCTATTCAGATTGACTGTACATCGTATTAGCAACAATTAGCCGAGCCGACTTGCTCGTAAGTTGGAATTATAAACATATCGTAAATATTGAACGTATACGTGGCTATAATTCCATCAATATAAAAAATGGATACAAACAATTGGAAATCCGTTCACCAAGAGATTTAATGGATTATGGGAACTAAAACAAAGAAAAAATTCGACGCTGTAAAAATGGCACGTGAAATTAAAGACAAATTAGATGAGAAATTATCTAAAATGTCAAATGAAGAAATTATTGCATATTTTAAAGAGCAACGAATGAAACCAAATCGCGTAAAGCCCAGTGCATAAAAATGGCTATAAGTGATACGGGGCTTTTGCGCATGCCGAAAGGTGGTTGTGCAGATCGAACTCGGAAAAGCCTTATTTTGAGTTTTTATAGTTAAATTTAAAAGCAAAAAATAAGTCTTCGCTATGTGGCAGTCGGAAAAACCTGTGTTTGAAATCCCCCTTACTACTCATAGCCGAGACTATATGAAGGTTCTCGGTTTCTCTAAGAATTTATTTCATTTTTTAAAAACCAAATTCAAGGGACATTCTTTTAAATAATCATTCGTTCTCTAAATTATCTATCTTTAACCAAACAATAAAAATTTTAAAATTTCATTAAGAAGTAAAACTTCATTATTTTCGGTAATTTTGACAACTGAAATACAAAAAAATACAAATGGCAGAGATAGAACTAATTATGCCTAAGATGGGCGAAAGTGTTGCAGAAGCAACCATCATCAAGTGGTTAAAGAGCGAAGGTGATTCAATTGAAGCTGAGGAGTCTATTATTGAAATAGCAACCGACAAGGTGGATTCTGAAATACCATCTCCAGAAAATGGAATCGTTAAAAAATTACTTTTTAAAGAGGATGATGTAGTACAGGTAGGGCAAGCAATTGCCATTATTGAAACAGAAGGCAGCGCTTCTAATAATACTCCTGCTCCTGCGGCTACTGCCGATAAAAAAATGGATGCCGTAAGTGAATCCAACACAAATAGTGTACAAAAACCAGCAGATAGACCTAAAGTTGAAAAAAATAGTGCAAGTGGTCAATTTTTATCTCCATTAGTAAGAAGTATAGTGGAGAAAGAAAATATTTCTAAATCTGAACTTGATTCAATTAATGGAAGTGGTAAAGAAAACAGAATTACAAAAGACGATATTTTAACCTTCTTAAGTAATAGAGGAACTCAAGCAACTACCAAAACTCCTTCAACTGCTGCATCAGAAACAAAAACAACAACTCCTGCAGCTGCTCCTCAAGCACCTGCTGTAAATGTAGGTAGTGGTGATGAAATAATAGAAATGGATCGTATGCGTAAGCTAATTGCTGAGCATATGGTGCGATCAAAGCATACCTCTCCTCACGTTACATCATTTGTAGAAGCCGATGTAACCAATATGGTGCTGTGGAGAAACAAAGTAAAAAATAAATTTTTGGAAAGAGAAGGTGAAAAAATCACTTTTACGCCATTAATTATTGAAGCAGTAGCTAAAGCCATTAAAGATTTGCCAATGATTAATGTTTCTGTTGATGGAAATAATATCATCAAAAGAGCTCATATCAATATTGGAATGGCAACTGCTCTTCCATCTGGTAATTTAATAGTTCCGGTAATTAAAGATGCCGATCAAAAAAACTTACTAGGAATTACTAAAAATGTGAACGATTTGGCAAATCGTGCACGAATTAATAAATTGCAATCGGATGAAGTAAGTGGTGGAACATTTACAGTAACCAATGTAGGAACATTTGGAAATGTGATGGGAACTCCTATTATTAATCAACCACAAGCAGCTATTTTAGCTGTTGGGGCAATTAAAAAGAAACCAGCTGTTATTGAAACTCCTTTTGGAGATACTATCGGAATAAGACATATGATGTTTTTATCTTTGTCTTATGATCACAGAGTGGTCGATGGATCTTTGGGTGGAAGCTTCGTAAAAAAAGTAGCTGATTACTTAGAAAATTTTGACTTAAACCGTGATTTTTAATCGACGAATTGAAATAATTTATAGATTATTTGCAATTTAGTCTTTATAAATCCATCAATTAGAATATATTTGTACCTTAATTATTAAACATTTATTCTTTTTTTATGAAAAAGACATTATTCCTTTTATTTGTAAGTGTACTAGCTTTGAGCGCATTCAGCTCAAAAATCTACTAGAGAAAAGTACATAGAAGCTAACCATTTGATGGAAGAAAGTAACTACTCAGTTGCGCTACCTTTATGGCAAGAACTATTACAAACAAGTCCAGATGACGCTAATATCAATTATAATATTGGTCTTAGTATGTTAAATTCATTTGATGAGCGTGTAAAAACGGCTTCTTTACCTTATTTGGAAAAAGCCGCTCAAAAAACCTCTGCAAATTATGATCCGTATTCTTCTTCTGAAAAGAATGCGCCTGTTTTTGCATTTTATTATTTGGGTATTTCGCAACATTTGAATTATAAATTTGATGAAGCTGTTAAAAGTTTTGAAACTTTTCAGTCTAAAATCACTAAGAAAAACTTTTTAGCTGACGATGCTAAGCGAAGAATAGATATGGTAAAGTATGCCAAATTCGCCGTTGAGAATCCAGTTAATATTGAAGTAACTAACTTAGGCGGTAAGTTAAATAGTGAATTCCCTGATTATAGCCCAGTGGTTAGAATTGATGAATCTGCAATTTACTTTACTTCAAGAAGATTAAGAAAAGATAGTTCAAATATCAATTATACAGACTTAAGTGATGGAATGTATGCAGAAGATATTTATGTTTCTTATTTTGAGAATGATGAGTGGGGATCGCCAGAATTATTAAATATTAATACTCCTGAGCATGAAGCCACCATTAACCTTTCTATTGATGGTAAAACATTGTTCATCTATAAAGATGATAAAGGTGATGGAAACTTATACTATTCTGATTTAATTTCAGATTCTGCAGGAATGGAAAAGTGGGCAAATCCTAAGAAATTTGGTCCAAATATTAATTCCAAGGCTTATGAAACTCACGTAGCAATGTCTCCTGATGGAAAAAAACTATTCTTTGTAAGTAACAAAGAAGGTGGATACGGTGGTAAAGATATTTATTACTGTAATTTATTGCCAACAGGAACTTGGGCGGTTAACCAAAATATTGGTCAAGTATTAAACACTTCAGGCGATGAAGATGGTGTTTTTATTCACCCTGATGGAGTGACAATGTATTTCAGTTCTAATGGTCATTCAAGTATGGGTGGTTATGATATTTTCAAATCAGTTTTTAATGAAGATAGCAACACTTGGAGTGAGCCTGAAAATTTAGGTTACCCAATAAACTCAGTAGATGATGATGTATTTTTTGTAACTACTCCTGATGGAAAAAGAGGTTATTTCTCTTCTTTCAAAGAAAAAGGATACGGAGACAAGGATATTTATATGATTCAATTGCTAGATGCTAAAGAAACTGGTCTTACTTTATACAATGGTGAATTTACTTATGTAGATCGTATGTTCCCACCAGAAGGAGCTCAAGTAATCATTACTGATAATACTACCAATGATTTAATTGGTATCTATACTCCTAGACAGAGAGATGGTAAATTTAGTGCTATCTTAATTCCAAACAGAACATATCATATGAAGTATGAGTCTGATGGATACCAAACTTATGAAGAGAATATTTTTGTACCAGATGATTCTGTTTATCAAGAAATATTCAAATCTATTGCTTTAAAACCTGTTAGAGTAGGAAAAGATGGCGAAGTGATCAATGATGACTCTCAAACTGGTGCAGGTGCAGTAGCTACAGGAAAAGGTGTAACAATTGACTTATTAGATAATGCTCAAAAGTTATTAAACAGTACTACTACTGATGATGCAGGTGCATTTAACTTCGAGAAATTGGATGTAAATAAAGTTTACTTTATCCGAGTTAACTCAGAAGAAAGTAAAGTATTAGAAAATGACAATCTTGTAATTACTAATGACCTTGGTGGTAAAATGGATTTTGCGAAGATTGGCCTAGGAATGTATAAATACACTCCATTTAAGGACAATAATTCTCCTAAGTCTTATAATGTTGAGGCTAGAGACAGTATTCAATATCCTTATTCTTATCCTTCAGGCAAGGAATTAGAAAATGTGATTGTTTATTTCCAAAAGTTCTTTATCTATAATATGAAAGATATCGATGAAGAAAGTTCAGAGTTTGCTGAATTTGCAAATGATATTGCTGAATTGATTCGTCAAAGAGGATATGCTAATTTAGCAATTACTTCTAGTGCATCTAAAGTGCCTACAAAAACTTGGGGTAACAACACTGTAATTTCAAGAAGAAGAGCTTACGATACTAAGGCTTTAATTGAAAGAGTAATGTTGAAAAAAGGAATTAATCCAAGTCAATATAATTTTGTTGACATCAACACATTGATTACAGGTCCTGAATACAAAGGAGATTTCTTAGAAAACAAAAAAGTTTACGAGAAATTCCAATACGTAAGAGTATTTGTAAGATAGAATCGAATATTTTAATAAAAGAGGGAAGCCCAAAAGGTTTCCCTCTTTTTTTTTATCTGTAAATTTGTAAAAACAAAAAGAAGTAGAATGAAGCTAAAGCTAAAAAAACCTATCGTATTTTTTGATTTGGAAACTACTGGTGTAGATGTTGCAACAGATCGAATTGTAGAAATTTCAATTTTAAAATTGGGAATTGATGGTAAAAAAGAAATCAAAACCAGAAGAGTTAACCCTACTATTCCTATTCCAAAAGGCTCATCGGATATTCATGGAATATTAGATGAAGATGTGAAGGACGAACCTACGTTTAACGCATTGGCAAAAAGTTTAGCGCAATTTATTGGAAATTCAGACTTAGCTGGTTTTAATAGTAATAAATTTGATGTTCCACTTTTAATGGAAGAGTTTTTAAGGGCTGACGTTGAATTTGATTTGAATAACCGAAAATTAGTAGATGTTCAGAACATTTTTCATAAAATGGAACAAAGAACATTGGTGGCAGCTTATAAATTTTATTGCGACAAAGAACTTATTGGTGCACATGGTGCAGAAGCCGACAATTTGGCAACTTATGAAGTGTTGGAAGCGCAAATAGAAAAATATAAAGAGTTAGAAAATGATGTTCATTTCCTTTCCGATTTTTCTAAAAGAAATAAGAATGCCGACTTAATGGGCAGAATAATTTTTGATGAGAATGATGTAGAGGTTTTTAATTTTGGCAAGCATAAAGGTAAATCTGTTGAAGAAATGTTTAAATCAGAACCTTCTTACTACGATTGGATGATGAAAGGTGATTTTCCGCTCTACACCAAAAAAGTTTTGACTGCTATAAAAATGAGAAATTTCGGAAAATGAAAATAATTTGTATTGGTAGAAATTATGCAAAGCATGCAAAGGAACTCAATAACCCTTTGCCTACAGAACCAGTTTTTTTCTTTAAGCCGGAAACTTCTTTACTCCCGAAAAAACAAGCCTTCTTTATTCCTGATTTTAGCAATGAAATTCATTTTGAAGCAGAGCTAGTCATTAGAATTAATCGATTAGGAAAAAATATACAAGAAAAATTTGCGCATAAATACTATAATGAGATTGGTTTTGGTATAGATTTTACAGCAAGAGATTTGCAGGATGAATGCAAAGCAAAATCATTGCCTTGGGAAAAAGCTAAAGCATTTGATGGTTCTGCTCCTATCGGATTCAAATTTATAGAAGTAAATCAACTAAAAGATGCTAAAAATATTAACTTTTCACTTTTAATCAACGGTGAAGTAAAGCAAAATGGTCATAGCCATGATATGATTTTTAATTTTGACAAAATCATAGCTCACGTTTCTCAATTTATTACATTAAAAATTGGCGACTTAATCTTTACTGGAACACCCGAGGGTGTTGGCAAAGTTAATATCAATGATTATTTAGAAGGATTTATAGAAAATGAAAAGGTTTTCGAATTAAGAATTAAATAATTTCTTTCTCATTAAATTTAATTCCAAACTGTTCCAACTCTTCTAAAATGGGTTCATAAATTTCTTTGTAAATAGGAATATGAACACCAGGCTTATCAATTACACCTTTCAATATCATTTTGGTAGTAATTGCCACTGGATATCCCACCGTTTTTGCCATGGCAGTATGATCGCCATCATCGCCTTTTATAACCATTGAAGAGTGTAATTCATGAGATTTACCATCCATTTCATAAACGAATTTGTGCCACATAACAATCATATCTTTGTCAGTCGGTTCCAACTTCCATTTCCTTTCCAAAATATATTGAAGAATTTGTGCAGGAGTAGCATTTTTTAATGGGATAGGAATAGGCTCAAAAATATCTAACCATTTCAATTTATCAAAAACATCTGTATCATCTTGACGCATATTTAAATAGTATTGCAATTTCAATTCTACAGAATCATGAGGATTATAAGCCAAAAAGAGATTGATAAAATCACGAAAAGTCATTTTATCTGAATTTTCAATGGTATAAGAATCATCTGTAGCTCCCAATTGCACAAAAACATCCCAGGCCTTTGAATATCCTATCTTTCTTAGGGTTCCTCTATACATTGTTTTGATATCTTCTAAATGATAAACAGACCTATACATCAAAGAATCTCTATTGGCATATCCCTCAAACTTGCCAAGGTTTTCAACTTCAATTATTTCAGTTCTTCTAAAAAGCTTATGATAAGGAATATATTTGTAGGTGCCACTTTGTATAAACTTCACTGCTCCACCCTGTCCTGCTAAAACTACATTTCTAGGATTCCAAGTAAACTTATAATTCCAAGGATTATTGTCACTTTCAGGGGCAACTAAACCACCAGTAAAAGTTTCAAACTCCATAATTTTACCTCCATTATCTCTAATTCTGTCAATGACTCTCATGGCAGATAAATGATCTACACCAGGATCCACACCTATTTCGTTAATTATGGTAACTCCCTTTTCCATCGCTTCGGCTTCTAAGGCACGCATTTCTTTAGAAACATAAGAGGCTGTAACCATATTTTTACCGTATTTAATACAATCTTTAGCAACAGAAACATGCATATGTGCCGGCAACATAGAAATAACAATATCAACCGATTGAATTAGCTTTTGTCGTTGTTCCTCATTGGTTACATCAAATTCAATAGCTTTCGCTCTTGTATTATGTTTAATTTTTGATTGTGCAAATTCAAGGTTTTGATCCCCTACAATTAATTGCCAATCTTCTTTCTCTAAGTTATTTAATAAATAATCAATTAGGGAAATTGTAGAGCGTCCTGCGCCAATTAGAAATATGGTTTTCATCTAAAATACTGTCTTAAAAATATGTTTGAGCGAAGTTAATGGTTTACCTTTGTCTATTAAAAAAAATAAGACCTTATCTTTTTTAAATATGAATAGAAAAGCAGTTTTAAGTGGAAGTATTTTTGGAGCTTTAGCAGTTGTTTTAGGTGCATTAGGTGCGCACGCTTTAAAAAGTAGCATTAGCAGTGAAGCATTAGACAGTTTTACCACTGGCGTAAGGTACCAAATGTATCATGCTATACTACTTATTATTATCGGATTAAGCTCTGCTATTCCAAAAACAAAATTGATAAATGCAACTATTAACTTATTGATAATCGGAATTATTCTATTTTCATTCTCTATATATTTATTAAGTACTCGAGAATTAACAGCTTTGGAAAACATCAGTTTTTTAGGTCCTATTACGCCTCTTGGTGGTTTGTGTTTAATAAGTGCTTGGATATGTTTATTTTTCACCTTTTTAAACTATAAAAAATAGATTGAATACAATTTATAAACCTTTATTAGTTAATTTATGTGCGGAATAAGTGGAATATTCGCTTTTAACCAAAAGGGGGAACAACATTTAAAATATATTGAACAATCAAGCAACTGCTTAGCTAAAAGAGGTCCTGATGCGAGCGGAATTTTTAAGGCTGCATCAATTGCTTTAGGTCATAGAAGACTATCCATTATTGATATTTCAGAATCTAGCAACCAACCATTTACAGACCAATCAAATAATTATACAATTGTTTTTAATGGTGAAATATTCAATTTTGAAGTTTTAAGGGAAGAATTAATTGAATTAGGCTACACCTTCACAACTGCAAGTGATACAGAAGTTTTACTACAATTGTATATTCATTATAAAGAAGACTGCCTCAAAAAATTAAATGGATTTTTCGCCTTTGCAATTTATGAGCATCAAAAAGCGGAATTATTTATAGCAAGAGACCGATTCGGAATTAAGCCACTCCTCTATTATCACGATGAAAATCAATTTATTTTTGGCTCTAATATGGATAGCATTTTAGCTTTTCCAATTCAAAAGACTTTAGATACAAATAGTTTACATCACTATTTACAATTGAATTATTGTCCTGAGCCACACACTATTCTTAATAATATAAAGAAAATAGAAAGTGGATATAGTGTTAGAATCAGTAAAACTGGAGAAATCAACTCTAAATGCTATTACGATAGTAACCAACTTATCCAACAGAAAAAAAGCGCTTTATCTTATGAAGCAGCTCAAAAAAAATTGATAGAAACATTAGAAGAATCTGTTTGTAAACGAATGATAGCGGATGTTCCATTGGGAACATTTTTAAGTGGAGGAATTGATTCTTCACTGATTACAGCTTTAGCGAGCAGAAATTCTCATCAAGCTATTAATACTTTTTCAATTGGATTTAAAGATGAGCCCCAATACGATGAAACCTATTATGCTAAGTTAGTAGCAAAAAAATACAAAACGAATCACCATACCTTTAAGCTGACAAACAATGATTTATTAGAAAGTTTTTATGACTTTCTAGAACATATAGATGAACCATTTGCAGACTCTAGCTCGTTGGCAGTAAACGTATTGTGTAAAAATACTAAAAACCATGTAACCGTAGCTTTATCTGGAGACGGTGCCGATGAAATTTTTAGTGGTTATAGAAAACACACTGCTTTATTTAAGGCTTCTAAAAGTGGCCTAATGAATACCTCCTTAAAAGCACTTGCACCACTTTGGAAAGTAATGCCACAATCAAGAGGAAGTAAGGTGGGCGATATATTTCGAAAACTATCTAAATACAGCGATGGCTTAAATCTTTCTAATGCAGAAAGATACTGGAGGTGGGCATCTATTTTATCTGAGAAAGAAAGTGTTGAATTAATAAACTCAAATTTCAACAAATCAATTGATCAGCAAAGAAAGTCTATTTTTTTAAATCAGATTAATGGAAATAATTTCGATGAAAACTTACTAAGTGATTTAAATTTAGTGCTCAAAGGTGATATGCTTAAAAAAGTAGATGCAATGAGTATGAATAATGGATTGGAAGTAAGAGTTCCCTTTTTAGATCATCATGTGGTTGAATTTGCCTTTTCATTACCGAGTCGATATAAGATAGATGAAACTAAAACAAAAAAAATATTGCAAGATGCCGCTAGAGAACTACTTCCAAAAGAATTGTATATGCGACCGAAACATGGTTTTGAAGTTCCTCTAGTTAAATGGTTTAATTCTGACTTAAAAGAATTGATTCACCATCAATTATTATCAGAATCGTTTGTTAAAAAGCAGAACCTTTTTAATCCAAAAGCCGTATCAGAACTCAAAAACAAACTGGAAAGTAGTTTTCCAGGAGATAGTCCGACAACGATTTTTGCGCTATTAATCTTCAACAATTGGTGGAAAAAGCATTTATCATAACTTTTCGACGAATAATTATATTATTTCGACAAAACCGCCTTATCTTTGTTTCAAAGTCTATTTTATGCCAAAAGTACTTAGAATAATAAATCGATTTAATTTAGGAGGTCCTACTTTCAATGCCGCTTATTTAACTAAATACTTAGAACCCGATTTTGAAACCTTGTTAATAGGTGGACAATGGGATGAATCAGAAGAAAGCTCTCAATACATTCTAAATAATTTAGGATTAAAACCTCAAATTATTGAAGAAATGAAACGAGAAGTAAGTCTAAGCTCAGATAGAGATGCTTACAAAAAAATTAAGCGAGTAATTAAAGACTTTAAACCAGATATTATTCACACTCACGCTTCAAAAGCAGGTGCTTTAGGAAGATTAGCAGCTATGAATTATTCTAAAGCTAAAGTAGTTCACACCTTTCATGGTCATGTTTTTCATTCTTATTTTGGAACCTTTAAAACAAATATTTATAAAAACATAGAGCGTGCTTTAGCATTAAAAACAGATAAAATAATTGCTATAAGCGACAGACAAAAATTAGAGCTGACCAAACGCTATAAAATTTGCAACGAAAATAAAGTAGCAGTTATTCCTTTAGGTTTTGATCTAAATAAGTTTCAGATAGATAATATTGAAAAAAGAGCTTCTTTTAGAAAACAGTATTGCATTCAAGATGATGAAATTGCGATTGGCATTATTGGGAGATTAGTTCCTATAAAAAATCATCAGTTATTTATAGATGCCATTTGTGAAGTGCGAAAAAGAACCAATAAAAAAGTAAGAGGATTTATAATTGGCGATGGTGAAGAAAGAGAAAACCTTAAAAATTATGCGAAAAGCATAGGCTTAAATCATGTAAATGGTGAATTTAAAGGAGATAATCCTGCACCACTCCATTTTACTTCATGGATTAAAAATATAGATTGGGCAAATGCTGGTTTAGACATTATTGCCCTGACAAGTAATAATGAAGGTACACCAGTGAGTCTGATTGAAGCACAAGCTTCTAATAAACCGATCATTAGCACTAAAGTTGGAGGAGTTAAAAATACAGTTATTCAAAATGAAACCGCTTTACTAATTGAACAAGATAATAAAGAAGAATATATTCAAGGACTTATTCAATTAATTGAAAATGAAGAATTAAGAAATAGGTTAGGTTCGAATGGCTGGGCTCATGTAAAAAACAAATTTCATTTTGATAGACTTGCATCTGATATGAGCAAATTGTATCATGACTTACTAAATGGAAAGTCCTAAAATATAGCTACTAAATAATAAATTTATTTTAATAGCTTTGCAGCTACAGCTAATTTAGCAGCTTTATTATGAAAAAAATCTTATATCTTCTTGGAATTATTGTATTGGTTGGCGCTTACTCTTGCAAACCACTAAATCCGAGCATCATGCTCAAAACTCCAAAAGAGTTTGAATACGACACACCTCCAGAAGTAGATCAACCAGAATATAAAATTGCTCCAAATGATTTTATTAGTTTCAGAATATATACCAATGAAGGTTTTAAATTAATTGATTTTACTACCTCCAATAATACTACTAGTGGAAATAATAACGTAAGAAATGATGGTTCACTAGAATATTTAGTTGAATTTAATGGGGTTGTAAATCTTCCAGTTATCGGACGAACTTATGTGCAAGGAATGACGATGAGAGAAGCCGAGTTGATGTTGGAAGAAAAATATGCTGAATTATATATTGATCCATTTGTAATACTGAAGGTTACCAACAGAAGAGTTACTATATTTCCAGGAAGCGATGGCAGTGGTAAAGTAATTACACTTCAAAATAATAATACTACGTTAATTCAAGCCTTGGCTCAAGCTGGTGGTATAGCTCAAAGTGGTAAAGCTTATAAAATAAAGTTGATTCGAAATCCCGGCCAAAACCCTCAAGTATATCTACTTGATTTGTCTAGAATCGAGAATCTAAAATACGCAGACATTATACTTCAAGCGAATGATATTATTTATATAGAACCAATTGGAGTTACTACCAGACAAGTAATTTCAGAAGCGGCACCTATCATCAGTATTGTATCTTCTGTTATTACTTTATTTCTAGTTATTAACAGACTGTAGATTTTACGGAATAGACTTAAAATGAACGAAAACTCAAATCTTATAAAATCAAACAATGCACCGCGTGAATTTGATTTAGGTTTGTTTAAATACATCCTTAAAAATAATTTTATCTGGATGGTATTGATCATTTTATTGTCCATTCTAGGTATATTCTTAACCTTAAGATATACTCAACCCATCTATATGTCTTCATCTACCTTGCAAATAGAAAAGAATGATAGAGCCAATCAACTATTAGATGTTGGAGAAATTTATGAAACCAATGAGATTTCAGGTGAAATTGAATTACTTAAGTCTAATTATTTAATAACTAAAGCAATAGAAACTTTACCACTAAAGATAAGTTACTACAGCCAAGGGAAATTTTTAGATAAAGAGCTTTATAAGGGAACCCCTTTCAAAATTGACTGCAAGATAAAAGACAGCAGTATCATCGGTGAGACCTTTTTTATTGAATTTGAAAGCCAATTTAAATGTAAGATAAGTTATCGCAATTTAAATCAGAAAAATGCAAGCATTAATTTAGCCACTAACAAATGGGTTAATTTAGATGAATTGGCAATTAAGGTGACCATTGATGACTACAGTGCCATATTAGATAATAACGATCAAGTAAAGAAAAACGATTATTACTTTACCATTAATAATTTGGATGTTTTAACTGAGAACTACTCTAAATATCTAAATGTTAATATCTTGAATGCTTCTGCAAAAACTATAGAAGTATCCTATACGGATGAAAATCCTTATAAAGCAAAAGATTTTGTGAGTGCTATAGTGAATGAATTTAAGGTTTATGATATTAACCGTCGTAAGAAAAGTTCATCAAGAATTTTAGAGTTTATTGATCAACAATTGGAAAGTGTCTACAAAAGACAGCGGAATGCAGAGATAAAAATTCAGAGTTTTAAAAGAGATAATAACGTTATCAATCAAAAAGAGTTTTCTCAGATTTACTTAGAGAAACTCAATCAATTGGATAATTTATTAATTGAAACTACGATTCAAAAAAACATATTGCAACAAATTCATAATCAATTAAAAGTAAACGCAGCAAAAATTGATATTTATGAATTGATCCCAATTGTTATGGGATCTGAATATCAAGGATCTTTGGAGAAATTAATCAACGAATTGAATATTTTGTTGATTGAAAAACAAAATTTATTGTATTCAAATACTGAAAAAAGTGATCAAATTAAATCTATTGATTATAAGATTGAAGTTCAAAAAAATCTATTAATGAGCAGTGTAGCTACTATTTTAAACAAATTAAAAAGTAGAACCAATGACTTAGAAAATAAAATAAAATCCGTTCAAGAGAAGTTTTATGGTGTTCCAGAAAAGGAAATAGAATTGAGCAGACTGCAGCGAACCTTTGAAATTGACGACCGTTTTTATACGCTATTATTAGAGAAAAGAACAGAATATTCGATTTCAGAAGCAGGTTTTGTTTCTCAAACGGCCATTTTAATGGCTCCTAATCAGCCTCAAACTCCTGTATCACCTAATAAGAAGGTAATTTTTATTGGATTTCTATTAGCAGGGATTTTAGCTAATATTATTTTAGTGATTTCTAAATACTTACTACACGATAAAATCACTAACATTGAGGATATTAAAAGATATAGTAAATCTACTTTTAGTGTATTGGGAATTATTCCAAAATATAAATCAACAATTGGAATGAACGAACAATTAGTTGTCAATGAAAATCCAAAATCATTAATTGCAGAAGCATTTCGATCAGTTCGTTCCAACTTAGAATTTATCTCCAATCAAGAAGGCGCCAAATTGATGGCAGTTACCTCAACTATTTCACAAGAAGGAAAAACTTTTGTCGCCATTAACTTAGGTGGAATTATTGCTTTTTCAGGTAAAAAAGTTATCATATTAGATTTAGATATGAGAAAACCGAAGATTCATATTGGTTTTGGAGCGATTAACACTTGTGGAATGAGTACACTTTTGATTGGAAAAAATTCCATTGCAGAATGTATTCAAAACAGTAAAGAGAAAAATCTAGATTTTATAACAGCAGGACCTATACCTCCCAATCCTTCTGAGCTAATTCTAAACAATAAACTTGATGAAATAATTGCTGATTTAAAACAACAATACGATTTAATTATCATTGATAACCCACCAGTTGGTTTAGTAACAGATGGAATAAGTATCATTCAAAAAGCAGATTATCCAATATATATTGTTCGATCTGAATATTCTAAAAAGAGCTTTATCGAAAATATTGACAAATTGATTATTGATAATAAAGTAACCAAATTGTCGGTAATTTTAAATGGATATAACACTACAAATGATTCATATGGATATAGGTACGGCTATGGTGGCGGCTATTACGAAGAAGATTCAAAAAGTAGTAATAAAGGAATTAGAAATTTATTTAGAAAAAATTAATGAAGCTGATTAATACCCCAATTGAAGACTTAATAATTCTAGAACCTACTATATTTGGTGATAACAGAGGATTTTTTTTTGAATCATATAATGAACATACATTCAAAAATTTAGGTTTAGATATTCATTTTATTCAAGATAATATTTCTAGATCAACAAAAGATGTTTTAAGAGGATTACATTTTCAAAAAAAACCTTTTGCACAAGGTAAATTAGTTCAAGTTTTATTGGGTGCAGTTTTGGATGTAGCAGTTGATTTAAGAAAAAATTCTAAAACTTATGGACATCATTACAAAGCAGTTCTCAGTGCTGAAAATAAAAAAATGATGTATATCCCAGAAGGCTTTGCACATGGATTTTTAACTTTAGAAGACGATAATATTTTTTCTTACAAATGCACTCATCTTTACAATAAAGAATCTGAAGGAGGTTTGATGTGGAATGATCAAACACTTGATATAGATTGGGGAATAGATCAACCCACTTTATCTGAGAAAGATTTAGTCTACCCTTCATTCGAAACATTTAATAGTCCTTTTTAATGGAAAATATCTTTGCAACAAAATATTTAATTTATTTATTTGCAGCATTCTGCTTGTCATTTTTAATTAATAAGCTGTTTTTAAGTTTTTCAAAAAATTTAGGTGGCAGAAATAAAAATGATAATATGGTAAGATGGAGCAGCACCACTAAACCAGCATTTGGTGGTATCTCTTTTTTTATAGTTTTCCTGTTGTCTTATGCTGCTTATCCAATTATATTTAAAGATGTTGAGGAAATCACTACCTTAAGCGCATTGGGAATTATATTAGCCTCTACCCTAGCCTTTTTGATGGGTTTAGCTGACGATGCCTACAATACCAACCCTTCTTTAAAATTTATAGTTCAATTTGCTTGTGCCATTTTACTTATAAGTACAGGAACATACATTATGATATTTGATTCATTAATACTTAATTATGGCATCACTATTTTATGGGTTGTTGGTATGATGAATTCTATCAATATGTTAGACAATATGGACGCTGTTAGTACTTTAGCATCCATTTATGCCTTTACGATTATGATGTTAGGAGGTTTTATAAATTTTCAATTTCAAAGCATTTATTTTCTATTAACTTCTGGGATGATAGCTAGTTTGGTAGGTTTCTTATTTTTTAATTGGAATCCTTCCAAAATGTATATGGGTGATACGGGAAGCCAATTTCTAGGTATTGTATTGAGTGCTATGGCCATCAAATTTTTGTGGAATCCAGTAAATCCTGAGGTTGAAGTAGCTATAGGAAAACAATTTCTATTGGTTATTCTAGCCTTTTTGGTTCCATTAGCAGACACAACTACTGTTGTAATTAACAGATTATCAAAAGGAAACTCCCCTTTTATTGGTGGCAAAGATCATACGACACATCATTTATCTTATTTGGGCTTGTCAGATCGGCAAGTGGCCTTGATAGTAGCTGCTATATCTTCCCTTAGCACTATTTTTGCTATTTATATTTTTCCTATTCAGGAATGGAAAACTTTGTTTACAATTTTATTCGGATCTTATGCGCTATTGATTTTCTTATCGTTATTTTTAATAACTAAAAGAAAACGACATAACATCCTTTAAAATGAAATCATATATATCAAAAGCAGCCATTTATATTCTTGTCTTTTTTGCAGGAATAGGATTTTTTCAAGTATTTAGTAGTGCAAATGATAAAGATAATGATGAAATTAGCTATCAAGCTACCATAGATACTAATTATAACGTTTATTCTTTGTCTATTCCATCTCAACTTTATTTTGCGGATGAATTAGTTCCCATTAATGATTTTGATATTAAAGAACGATTAGACAGAGAACTTCACGTGAATACGTATTTTCATTCTCAAACTATTTTATTTTTTAAAAGAGCTAACCGTTGGTTTCCGGTAATTGAGCCCATATTAGCTGAATATCAAATACCTAATGATTTTAAATATTTAGCATTAATAGAAAGTGGTTTTGAAAACGTAGTTTCTCCTAGAGGTGCTACCGGCTTTTGGCAATTTATGAAAGCTACAGGTATTGAATACGGATTGGAAATTAACGATGAAGTAGACGAGCGTTATAATGTTGAAAAAGCAACTAGAGCAGCTTGTGAATATTTATTAAACTCATATAAAGTTTATGGAAGTTGGTCATTGGTAGCAGCCTCATACAACGCAGGTGTAGGTAGAATTAATTCTCAACTAGAGCGTCAATTAGCCACCAACTATTGGGATTTATTACTAAATAATGAAACAGAAAGATATGTGTTGAGAATAGTAGCTTTAAAAACTATTTTTGAGCATCCTACACATTTCGGATTTAATATTCGCCAGAAAGATTTGTACCGCAACTTTGCAGTATATACAGATACGATTGATACTGCTGTTGAAAATTTTGCCATCTATGCAAAAGAGAAAAATATCAACTACAAAATATTAAAATTCTTTAATCCTTGGTTGAGAGAGAATTATTTGAAAAACAATTCAGCAAAAACTTATGTTATTCAATTGCCAAAAAAAGGCGAATTAAATAGAAATTAATTAAAACATTCCCAGTTTTACATGGATAGCAAAGAAATAGAAACTGTTGAACCACTAGTAGTTTTAGGAGCCAGAGTACACAATTTAAAAAACATTGATATTAGTATACCACGCGAAAAACTCGTGGTGATTACTGGTTTAAGTGGAAGTGGCAAATCATCTCTTGCATTCGATACCATTTATGCAGAAGGACAAAGAAGATATATAGAGAGTTTTGCGGCTTATGCTCGACAATTTTTAGGAAATTTAGAACGACCTGATGTAGATAAAATTACTGGATTAAGTCCAGTTATTTCTATTGAGCAAAAAACGGTCAGTAAAAATCCTAGATCTACCGTAGGAACCATTACTGAAATTTACGATTTTCTAAGATTACTTTTTTCAAAGGTTGCTGATGCGTATAGCTATAAAACCAATGAATTGATGGTTAAATACAGCCAGCAAGAAATTGTCAATTTGATTTTAGAAAGTTATCCCAATCAAGCAGTTAGTATTTTAGCCCCAGTTGTAAAAGGTCGAAAGGGACATTATCGAGAGCTGTTTCGTCAAATTCTGAAAATGGGCTTTTTAAGGGTTAGAATTGATGGGAAAGTAGTAGAAATAACTCCAACTTTACAAGTAGACAGATACAAAGTTCATGATATTGAAATTGTTATAGACCGATTAGAAATTAATAGAAGCAATATTAAAAGAATAGATGAGTCTGTTTCTACTGCCATGAAACACGGAAAAAATTCTATTCTGCTACTTCCAAAAGATGGTAAAGATAACGATGCAAGGCATTTTAGTAAAAATTTGATGTGTCCAACTACAGGAATATCCTATGATGAACCCGCACCCAACTTCTTTTCTTTCAACTCTCCATACGGTGCTTGTCCAAACTGTAATGGTTTAGGTCAAATTGCTGAAGTAGATATTGATAAAATAATTCCTGCCAAAACTAAAACCATCAAGCAAGGTGCTTTTGAACCATTGGGTAAATTTTCAGACAAATGGATTTTTAAACAATTGGAAGCTATTGGTAAAAAATATGATTTCAAGGTAACCACTCCTGTAGCTGAAATTAGTGATGAGGCTTTGCGCGTGATTCTATATGGAACGTCTACACCATTAAAAATTGATGAAAATATTGCAGGTGTAAATAATAGTTATTCATTTGAATTTGAAGGAATCGTAAATTTTATAAGTCGTCAATTTGAAGAAAACCCGTCGGCTTTGATTTCCAATTGGGCGATTAAGTTTATGAACAAAATTGATTGTCCTGAATGCGACGGCAATCGATTGCGCAAAGAAGCTTATTATTTTAAAATTGCCGGTCAACATATTGCAGATGTCAGCAATAAAAGTATTGAAGATTTAGGGATTTGGGCAGAAACTATCGAAAATCACCTCAGCGAAAAAAATAAAACCATCGGAAAGGACGTCATCAAGGAAATACAAACAAGAGTAAAATTTTTGCTGGATGTAGGTTTGGATTATTTAAGTTTAAACAGACCGTCAAAATCACTTTCGGGCGGTGAAGCACAACGAATCAGATTAGCAACTCAAATTGGATCTCAACTAGTTGGAGTGCTTTATATATTAGATGAACCGAGCATTGGTTTGCACCAAAGAGACAATATAAGACTTATCAATTCTTTAAAGGATTTAAGAGACTTAGGCAACTCAATTATTGTAGTGGAACATGATAAAGATATTATGTTGGCTTCTGACTATATTATTGATATTGGCCCAAAAGCAGGTGTGCATGGCGGACAAATTATAGCAGAAGGAACACCAGAAGAGTTTCTTAAAAATAATTCGATTACTGCCAAATATTTAAATGGTGATTTAAAAATTGAAATTCCAAAAAAGGAAAGAAAAGGAAATGGAAAGAAATTAATTCTTGAAGGTGCTAGTGGCAACAATTTAAAAAATGTAAAAGTAGAATTTCCTTTAGGGCAGTTTATTTGTGTAACAGGTGTTTCAGGAAGTGGGAAATCTACATTAATCAATGAAACATTGTATCCTATTTTAAATCAATATTTTTTCAAAAGCAAAAAGAATCCATTGCCCTATAAAAAAATAAAAGGTTTGGATAACGTGGATAAAGTAATTGAAATAGATCAATCACCAATTGGAAGAACACCAAGATCTAATCCTGCTACTTATACAGGAGTTTTCACTGACATAAGGGCGCTTTTTAGCGAATTGCCTGAAGCTAAGATTAGAGGTTACAAACAAGGTAGATTTTCGTTTAATGTTTCAGGGGGAAGATGTAATACTTGCAAAGGAGCAGGTTTACAAACTATTGAAATGAATTTCTTGCCTGATGTATATGTAGAATGCCCTGAATGCAATGGCAGAAGATATAATCGAGAAACTTTAGAAGTACGGTTGAAAGGAAAATCTATTGCTGATGTTTTAGATATGACCATAGATGATGCCGTCATCTTTTTTGACAATTATCCTGCTATTTTACTAAAAGTTAAGACCTTGAAAGAAGTAGGTTTAGGCTATGTTAAAATTGGACAAGCATCTACAACGCTTTCAGGTGGTGAAGCTCAAAGGGTCAAATTAGCCACCGAATTAGCAAAGAAGAATACAGGAAATACCTTTTATATATTAGACGAACCATCTACAGGATTGCATTTTGAAGATATTCGTATATTGTTGGATGTACTTAACAAAATAGTAGATGCCGGCAATACCGTATTGGTAATTGAGCATAATATGGATATTATTAAAGTAGCTGATTATATTATAGATATTGGACCTGATGGTGGTGATAAAGGAGGACAAATAATAGCGAGTGGAAATGCTAAAGCTATTATCAAATCTAAAAATAGCTATACTGCCAAACATCTTGCAGAAGAACTAAAAGTATAAAAATGGAAGAAAATAAAAATAAAGAGGAGAAAATAGACAGCAGAATTTCTGAAAAATTTGAACATAAAGATTGGAATGAAATCAAATCCAATGATTCATGGGCAATTTTTAAAATAATGTCTGAATTTGTCGAAGGATACGAGAAATTAGGCAGAATTGGCCCTTGTGTTTCCATTTTTGGCTCAGCAAGAACCAAATCAGATGCTAAATACTACAAAATTGCAGAAAAAGTAGCCTTTCAATTGTGTAAAAAAGGTTATGGAGTAATAAGTGGTGGCGGACCAGGTATAATGGAAGCAGCAAATAAGGGTGCTTGCGAAGCAGGTGGAAAATCAGCCGGACTCAATATAGTGTTACCATTTGAACAGCATTTCAATCCTTATATAGATGAAGACAAACGACTTAATTTCGATTACTTTTTCGTTCGTAAAGTAATGTTTGTGAAATACTCCCAAGGTTTTGTTGTTTTGCCAGGCGGATTCGGAACTTTAGATGAGTTCTTTGAAGCCTTAACCCTTATCCAAACCAATAAAATTGCCAAATTCCCTATTGTTTTGATGAGTAAATCTTTTTGGGGTGGATTAATAGATTGGATCAAAGATGTATTATTAGAAACCAATAATAATATCAGCAAAGAGGATTTGGACTTATTTTATCTCGCTGACACTGTTGAAGAAGCAGTAGAACACATTGATAGTTTTTACAAAAGATATATGTTGAAGCCCAACTTCTAACATATTATTGACTCAAAGCTCCTTTTTAACAAATTTGCGTTAATAACTTCAAAAACTTTACAGTAATCCATTGTAGTTAATATATAGTTTTGTTTGAGTTGTAATTAACAATTGTTCATAACCTTATTTCGATTTAAATTTAATAGAGAATCAACTCTTTAGACTGATTTTCAAATTCTATTAAAAATCGATTTGACTTTATAAACATTGTATTAACAACTTATCAACCAAATTTAAAATATTATTGCAATGTTAAAGTCAACGATCCTACTTTTCAACTTAATTGGAGTTATTATTTTTGAATTGTTTTATGGTGAAGTAGTTACTATAAAACAAGATCCACCAAGAACAATGCAAGTAAATGTGGCTGATACGGTCAAAATTACTATTTCTAAAGGTGCATTAGATGGTTTTGCAAAGTTGCAACAAGATATACCTAATGGCTTTACAGCAGAAATATTAGAATCTCAAGGAGGTACTTTTTCATTTAAAAACAATACTTTAAAAGTAATTTGGATTGCACTGCCAGTTCAAGAAACATTTGAAATTAAATACCTTTTAACAGCCTCCGAAAGTGCAAAGACGGACAACTTTATGACAGGTAAATTTTCTTATATCGAAGAAAATGAAAGAATTAACATTGATTTTGGACCTACTCCTATTAATGTAGTTAGTTCAGGAACTTTAGTGATGAAAGAAACTAAAAAGACACCAAATGCTAAAAAAATCTGCAATGAAGATAATATGGTGGCATCTTCAGAAGACTTTAAAGTATTTAGAACCATTAAAGCAGTAAAAGGTGATGGGGACAAATATAAAGTTGATTTAGTTATTGAAAAAGTGGACATTAATAGCTTTGGGAAAATTGAAGAAAATATCCCAAGTGGATTTGAAGCGGCTGAAGGCTTTTCTCAAGAAGGTTTATTCTCTTTTAAAAAGAATCAAGTTAAAATATTATGGATGGCAATGCCTGATGTAAAAACTGTTTCCACCTCCTATTTTGTTACTAAAACTGATGCGAAAGCAGATACATTAATTATTGATGGAAAATTTTCATATCTAAAAAATGAAAACACATTTTCTGAAGGCTTAGCTTATTCAGGTATCAATATGGAAGAAAATAATGAGAATGCTTTAGCGGATAACACAACCACTGGAAACAATTCTAATTCAGAGGAAACTAAAGAAGATAAAATTGAAGAGATAGAAACAATTGATTTACCCGAAGATCCTGAAATTATAGAAGAAGAAACCATAGAAGAAATAAAAAATAACACGATTGTTCAAAAAGAAGAGCCAAAAGAAAACACTAATTCTAATAGTTTCACAAACAATAGTAAGAAAGATAATAGCACTATAGTTGAACTTCCTAAAGAAACAACTACCACAACGAATACAAACAATTTAGTAGATAACAACACTGTAAAAACGGAAGTAAAAGAAACTAAAAAAGAAGAAAATATTATAGCAAATAACTCTACTACCAAAGAAACAGATGAAGACTTAATGAAAGAAATTACAAAAGTTCCTTCTCCAGAAACAGGTATTAGTTATAAAGTGCAGATTGCGGCAGGTCATAAAGAAATTCCTACTGATTATTTTAGAACTGTTCATAGTATCAACGAAAGTGTAGCTACTGAATATCACAATGGATGGAGAAAATATACTGTTGGTAAATTTCCTATTTATAAGGAAGCTAGAGATAAAAGAAATCAAGTTTGGGCAGCTAATAACAAAATATCTGATGCTTTTGTTACTGCCTATAACCAAGGTAATAGAATTAGCGTACAAGAAGCTTTAATGATCAGTAAGCAAGATTGGTTTAAATAACAATTTGACAATTGCTTGCACAAATAAAAAAAAAGCACGTATATTTAAATTCTGAAAAACTGTTTGCAAGCAAATGAAAGGAAGTCTTTTACTTACTCTATTTATTATTACCTTCAACTTCAATGGATTAATCGCTCAAAGCGATACTACATTAGATTCTACAGAAGTTACTTACGATACATTAGATCCAAAAACTAATAATTACAGAACACCTACTATTGGTTTAGGAACGGGTTTGTTGACTTTTTATGGCGATTTGAGAGATTATGATTATGGAAATCCTTTTGTCAATAATCCTGCATACAAACTTTATTTAACACAACCCATTACGGATTATTTATCTGTCAATATTTATACGCTATTTGGTAAAATGAGGGTAGAAGAAAGACGTTTGGAACGAAACCTCAATTTTGAAAGTCGAATCAGATTAAGTGGAATCGCATTTGAATATAATTTTAGCAATTTTCTAAAAGAAGATGCTAACTTTTTTCCTTTTATAAGTGTAGGGGCTGAAGTATTTGAATTTAATTCTAAAACTGATTTATTCAATCAGCAGGGAGAACGTTACAATTATTGGTCAGATGGAACCATTAGAAATTTAGCCGAAAATGATCCGAGAGCAGAATTTGCCGTAGAAATACCTAGAGATTATGATTATGAAACAGATATTCGTCAAGCTCGATTTGACAATAGAGGAATATATGCCAAAAGAGGAGTAGCTATTCCTGTTGGAATTGGTTTCAATGTAAAAATAACCAATCAATTGTATTTTAAAATGGCCTCCAATATTCATTTGACATTTACAGATGATATTGATGGTATTAATTATCAATCACCTGCCTCTAGAGTTGGCAGTGATAAAGGAAATGCAAATAACGATCACTTTTTATCGACAACAGCCTCAATTAGTTATAACTTCCAAAAAGTAGATGTAAACGAAGTAGATTATTTTGAGCGCATGTATAAAGAAGAAGAATTTGACTTTTATGCAGTTGATGATAATGATTATGATGAGGATGGAGTCATAGATTTTTATGATAAATGCGCCAATACACCTCCAGGAGTAGCTGTGGATACATCAGGTTGCCCCGTTGATACCGATGGAGATGGAATAGCTGATTACAAAGACAAAGAAATTAATTCAGAAGGTACAACTGTGGATGCAGATGGTGTATTTATGACCGATGAAATGATTTACGAATCATATCTAAGATACATTGACACTACTGGTTCTTTTGCAGAAATCGTCACTTCAAGTTTTAGAGGTCAAGGAAAAAATACAGGTAGATTTAGAGTAAAAGTAGGAGAATATCCTAGAGGGCAAGAACCAGATGAAATTAATAAATTATTGAGTTTGCCAGGCTTGAGAACAGACGTAAATGATTCAACTATTGTGTATTCAGTAGGTGGCTCTAATGATGTGAATGAAGCAGTAAAAGTAAAATCTCAATTAAATCAATCAGGATTTGATGCTAGTATTGAAGAAAAAGGCAAAAACAATCAATATGCTACTGCCAACAAAGAAATTAATGAAATGACTCCTTCAGAATTGATTAAATCTGAAAGTTCCAATCCAAATAGAGTCATTTTTAGAGTTCAGTTAGGTGCGTTTAAAAATAAACCGGCAGACAACTTCTTTAAGGAAGCTAATAATTTGATTGTACTCCAAAATAATGAGATTTACCGTTTTTACTCAGGTGCTTATGATAGCTTTGATGAAGCCGCGAAACACAAAGTAAAGATGACGCTTGCAGGATTTAAAGGTGCTTATATTGTAGCCTTTAAAGGTGGTAGAATTGTTACCTTAGAATCTGTGGGTGTAGAAGCCATAGATAAATCACCATTATTCGACAAATAAGAATGCTTAGTTTCTGGGAAAAACAATCCTATCTCCACTATGATATTATCATTGTAGGCGGAGGAATAAGTGGTATGTCTACTGCCCTATCTATTTTAGAAAATTCACCGAATAAATCTATTGCCATTTTTGAAGCTAGTACTTTGCCATCTGGCGCAAGTACTAAAAATGCAGGCTTCTGCACTTTTGGTAGTTTGGAAGAGTTAGTAGCCGATGAAATAGCTATGGGAACTGATGCCATGCTACATTTAGTAGAAAATAGATGGAAAGGTCTTCAAATGCTGCGCCAACGATTAGGTGATAAAAATATTGACTTTCAAAACAATGGCGGCTATGAATTTTTATTTGATACCTCAGCCCTATCACATATGGAGGAGATGAATAAAAAGCTCTTTCCGATTTTTAAAAAAGATGTATTTGAATTGGCAAACCCTTCCATAAAAAAAATGGGATTTAACACATCCGTTATAAAATCTATGCTATACAATTCTTTTGAAGGTCAAATTGATACAGGAAAAATGATGAAATGCCTAGAAAGTCTCGTGTTGAGTAAAAACATCAAAATCTTTAGTAATTCTAAGGTGGATAAATTGATAGAAAATGGTGTTTTAGTTAATGGAATTGAATTTAAAAGTCAAGAAACGGTTATATGCACCAATGCTTTTGCGAAAGAACTAATTCCCGAAATACAATTAGAAGCAGGTAGAGGCCAAGTACTAATTAGTAAACCAATTAAAAATATGCCGTTTAAAGGCATTTTTCATTATGATGAAGGGTATTATTATTTCAGAAATTTTGAAAATAGATTACTCTTTGGCGGTGGAAGAAATCAAGATTTTGAAACTGAGAATACAACTGAGATAGGACTTAATCAAAAAGTTCAAAATCATTTGAAGGATGAAATCAAACGATTAATATTTCCTAATCAAACGATAGAAATAGAACATCAATGGGCAGGAATAATGGCCTTTGGCAGCCAAAAAACACCTATCATTAAACGAATTGACGACAGAACAATAATTGCAGTAAAGATGAGCGGAATTGGAATCGCTTTGGGTAGTTTTGTAGGTTCTGAAACAGCAAAAATTATTAATTATGATTAAAAATATAATAGGATTTATAAGTATTGCAGGTATTTTAACCGCATGTAATTTACCTAAAGAAAGCAATCAATCTAAAAAAAGCAATCAATACACCATTGGATTTTATAATGTTGAAAATCTATTTGATACAGAGGATGATCCCAAAACCAATGATAATGAGTTTACTCCTAAAAGCGAGAAAAAATGGGATAATGAGAGGTATCAAAGCAAAATAGACAAAATAGCACAAGTTGTAAAAGCAACTGATAAAACTGATTATCCAGCATTTTTTGGATTTTGTGAAGTAGAAAACAATAAAGTGTTGGATGATCTAATTTCTAATGAGCAAATAAAAGATGGAAAATATGCTTATGTACATTATGATAGTCCCGATAGTCGTGGAATTGATAATGCATTAATCTACAGAAAAAATATTTTAGAAGTAATTTCTTCTGATGCCATAAAAGTGACTTTAAACAATCCCAATGATCGTACAAGAGACATTTTATACGTAAAAGCGAAGTTCAAGCAATCAGATAAAAATGTACATATATTTGTAAATCATTGGCCAAGCAGAAGAAGTGGTCAATTAGAATCGGAAGAAAAAAGAATAGTTGCTGCAACCGTCTTAAGAGAACAAGTAGATGCCATTCAAAAAGATGAGCAAAACCCTGCCATTATTATTATGGGAGATTTTAACGATACCCCTAAAGATAGAAGTATCGCTGAAGTTTTAAATGCTTGTCCTGTTGTTTCAGATTGTTTTCTAAAAAACCTCAATTACACTTATGCCGAAAACAGACAAGGATCCTATAATTTTAGAGGTGATTGGCAAGCATTGGATCAATTGATTGTTTCTAAAAGTCTATTGATGAATACAGAAAGCATTTATACACCATCAGATAAAGCAAGTATCTTTTCAGAAACTTACGTAATGTTCACCAAAGATAATGGAGAAACAATTCCAAGTAGAACTTATGGAGGAAACAATTATTATGGTGGTTATTCCGATCATTTAGCTATTTACATGCCGTTGATAGTTCGGTAAATTGTTTTTCTATCATCACTAAACTTTTTAACGATAATAATCGGTTCTGAATTTTCAGCAACTAATTTTCCAGAAAATTGATAGTAAATTATCTTCCAAAATCATTAAGTAAATTTAAATTAGAAATAACTTTTGTTAACGGATTTAAATTTCAATAATTATTAATTTTGATTCGTTTTGAAAATCAATACAATGAAATATATCCATAAATCAATATTACTTTTCTGTCTTATTTTTTCATTTTCGGCTACTAAAGCACAAATAGGTGGTGCAGAGCAAGAAGCAGGAATTCAAAAATTTAATACTTTACTCAATATTATTAACTACGCCTATGTTGATACAGTAAATAATACAGCTATGGTAGACGATGCCATCGTAGCAGTTTTAAAAAGTTTAGATCCTCACTCCGTTTACATTCCGAAAGAAGAATTACAAGAAATGAATGAGCCTTTAGAAGGAAACTTTGAAGGAGTTGGTATTCAATTTAATATATTAAACGATACCATTACTGTAGTTTCTCCAATTTCAGGTGGACCATCAGAAAAGTTAGGCATACAATCAGGTGATAAAATTGTCAATATTGATGGAGAATTAGTTGCCGGAACTAAAATTTCTAATAGTGGAGTTGCCGATCGTTTAAGAGGAAAAAAAGGAACGATTGTCAATGTAGAAATCAAAAGATATGGAGAGAGAAAATTATTATCTTATGATATTGAAAGAGATAAAATTCCAATTTACAGTTTAGATGCCTCTTATATGGCTACTCCTGCAATTGGTTATATTAAAATAAATCGTTTTGCAAGAAATACCATGGATGAATTTCATACCGCTTTAGTAGATTTAAAATCGAAAGGAATGCAAGACATGATTTTGGATTTAAGAGGTAATGGTGGAGGATATTTGCAAACTGCATTTAATTTGGCAGATGAATTTTTGGGCGATAATAAAATGATTGTTTACACTCAAGGTGTTAAACAACCGAGAGATGAATATAAAGCAACTGCCAAAGGTGGATTTGAAACAGGAAAATTAGTGGTTTTAATAGATGAAGGTTCTGCCTCAGCAAGTGAAATCGTATCAGGAGCTATTCAAGATTGGGACAGAGGATTAATCATAGGACGAAGATCATTTGGAAAAGGATTGGTTCAAAAACCATTTCCACTGCCAGATGGTTCACAAATAAGATTAACCACTGCACGATATTATACTCCTACAGGTAGATCTATTCAAAAATCGTATGAAGATGGAAAAGATGCATATTACAAAGACATCGTTAATCGATACAAACATGGTGAATTATTTCATGCAGATAGTATCAAATTTCCCGATTCACTTAAGTTTTACACCCCAAATCACAGAGCAGTTTACGGTGGTGGCGGTATTATGCCCGATTTATTTGTGCCGGTTGATACATCTATGGGATCAGGATATAATACAGATTTAATTCGAAAAGGAGCTTATAATCAATTTGTTTTAAACTATTTGGACAAAAACAGAAAGAAACTATTAAAAACTTATCCTACCTATTCAGATTTTAACAATTCTTTCAAAGTAGACAGCACACTTTTAGAGCAACTTTACGTCTATGCAACAGAGAGCAAAAAAATTGAAAGAAATGAAGCCGACATTGAAACCTCGCAGGTTTTAATTCAATTACAGTTGAAAGCTTTAATTGCTAGAAACTTGTTTGATACCTCGGAGTATTTTCAAACGATTAATGCATTGAATGAATCTTATCAAGAAGCCATAAAGATTTTGCAAGACAAAGATTTTATGGGCAGATTGGATGAGAAAGATAAAAATAAGTAATTTTGTATTCTTAATTAAAAAATGAAAAAATGAAAACTAACGTATTATCAGCAATTGTAATTGGTATTGGAGTATTAACTTTAGTAAATACCTATATGATTTTTAACAATAGTGGAGTAAGCTATAACAAATCAGAAGAAGTAGTTCCAACAAACAATTTGGCTTCTACGCCTCAAGAAGGTTCTATGCCATTACAAATCAACCAAGATGGAGAAGTTGCTCCACAAACGCCTGCTTACTCAGGCCCATCTACTTCTATTAAATTTGCAGCAATGGAACATGATTTTGGTACCATTGAGCAAGACTCAAAAAACACACAAGTGTTTAAGTTTACCAATACAGGAAAAGAACCTTTAATCATTTCTGATGCTAAAGGAAGTTGTGGATGTACTGTGCCGAACTACCCAAGAAACCCAATAGCACCAGGTGAAACTGGCGAAATTGAAGTAGTTTACAGCCCGGGAAAGCAAGTAAACCAACAAACAAAAACAGTGAGTATTACAGCTAATACAGAGCCTGCTACTACTGTTTTAAGAATTAAAGCAAATGTAAAAGCCGGAGAAGCTACTCCTGGTGCATAAGTAATAAAAACATAATTTTAAAAAGCCCATCCCGCCTCAGGCGGATGGGCTTTTTTGTTTTTAATGGGTTAGTTGGTAATTTTTTAGTTGGAGAGTTGAAGTAGATTTATTATTTTTGGAGGAGAAATTTAAAATTAAAAATTCATAAAAAAACAATTACAAACGACTAATAAACGCTTACAAATGGATATATATTTAAAAATATGCAACTTAGCGGTCATCAAAAATATATATTCATTAAAACGTATAATATGGATATGACGCACAGCCTTTGGCGGGTGTGTTATATCCACTTGTTATGGGCAATAAATACAATACTAATCAAAGTTGAGACCGCTTTATCTTAACCAAAAATTAATCAAAGTAACCTCTCTTAAATTGCTCAAACGGGATAAGAAATTGACCTGAACAATCCTAAAAATAAAGTAGGGCATAAATTTTAATAATTTTTAACATTATGAAAAAGTTAATAAAAGGAGCATTGTTCTTAGCCTTAGTAGGAACTATTATGGTTGGTTGCGAGAAAGATGAATCTCAACCTAATCAATCATCAATTAATAACCAGTCGATAACAACTAAAACAAAAAATTCTGTCAACAAATCGGCTGAAACAATGACCTACACAATTAATCGGGAGGACATTGAAGATGAGGTTTTAACTATTACAGATGAAACTTTCAATTCTACTTTTTTATCAGAAAATCCTAACTCTTGGGTAACAATAGTACCGTCTGACGTACCCAATCAAATGACTGTAACTATCATGCCCAATGGAGATGATAATGGAAACCCTGTTACTCCCTCGCCTGACAAGATAGTTTGTTCAGGTAGCGGATATTCATTTGCATCATGTGTAAGTGATTGGTTTGACAACAACCCCGATGGATGTTTGGCAATAACTCAAAGTAATGGCACATACTCCGCAGATGATGAGGGCTGCTAAAATGCGCTTACAAATAAAGTAGGAAGGCTTTATTAATGAATGGCGGTTTGGGTTGAATGAGGACTCAAACCGCTTTTTAATTTTAAATGAACAGCCCATAACATTAAATATAGTGCATAGTGAGTCAGTAGGTTAAGAAAGTTATTTTACTCTTTGATACTCCGTAAAATTCGCAAGCGAATTTTGTAGAAAAGAAAATGTACAAAATCGCTCTGCGATTTTTACTAATTAGTTTTTAGCAAATTGTATCTTTACTTAACTCACTACGCACCATATTTGGGCGTTGTAGCACATTAGGTACGGTAAAGGGACATGAGTTACAAAGTTAAAGGGACATAGTTTACACTTTTGAGACGTATAATTTGAACACAAATTCAAATTATTATGCCTTGGAAATGTAATACAACTATGGAGCAAAAAGTAGAATTTATCAGTGCATGGCGAAGTCAGAAATATTCCGTCACTGAATTATGTAACTCATTTGAGATTTCTCGAACCACCGCATACAGAATCATAAATAGATTTGAAAATAATGGGATTGAGGGCTTAATTGAACGTAAAAAAGCGCCTAAAAATCACCCCAATAAAACATCAGAGAAAGTTGAAAGATTCATCCTCGATTTAAAGGAAAAATATCCACGTTGGGGAGCCAAAAAAATCAGGATACTATTGTTTAAAAGTTGTTCTGAAGATGAAATCCCTTCGGTGGTTACTGTTCACAATATTCTTTTAAAAAACGGACTAGTTAAACCTCAGAAACGTCATAAAAGGGTAAAGCCTGTCTTCCCTATTTTTGATCCAAAAAACTGCAACGAAGTATGGAGTGTAGATTATAAAGGAAAGTTTTTAATGGGTAATAAAAAGTATTGTCATACCCTGACCATTGCAGACTCTAGAAGTCGCTTTTTATTCGCTACAAAAGGACAATATCATGAAAAATTAAGATCAGTAAAGTCAGAGTTCACAAAGGTTTTTAGGGTTTATGGACTACCCAATCAAATCCATTCTGATAACGGGAGTCCCTTTGGATCTGTTCGTTCAGTTCAACGATTTACAAGACTCTCCTACTGGTTTATTGAACTTGGAATTATGCCTGTATTTTCTGACCCAGCACATCCAGAGCAAAACGGAAGACATGAGCGAATGCACAGAGATTTAAAGGCAGCTTGTGCTAAACCCTCATCTCATGATTTAAAGGCTCAACAGAGACGTTTAAATCACTTTATGAAGGAATACAATCATGAAAGACCACATGAAGCTTTAGATATGAAAACACCAGGACAAATACATGACTTTTCAACCAGACCTTTCCCTGAAAGAATACCCAATTTTGATTATGATTCTGACATGAAAGTGATGAAGGTTTGTAAGAATGGATCGATGCGGTGGAAATCATATTACTGGGTATATTTAACTGCTTCTTTGAGTGGAAAATATGTAGGTGCAAGAGAAGTTGGAAATGGAGTTTGGAGGGTATATTATAGAAATGTATTTTTAGGTTTCTTCAATGAAAAAGATATTAGAAATAAAGAAATGATAATAAGGTTAAGTCAAAATTTAGTGTAACTCATGTGCCTTTAACTTTGTAACCTATGTGCCTTATCAAACATTAAAAAAATACTATGTCAATTAAGAAATTTGCTGAAGATTTTAAAAGATTTGGTTTCACGACCAATGTAGCCGACAAGAAAGTTGAACTTGACTACGAAGACCTTCAGTTCTATATCGAAATTGATGAAGATTGGGAAAAAGCTATCAACAAAGTTTATCGAGCGAAACAATATGAAATTGACAAAGATTCAAAGTTTCAAGTTTCCAATTCCGGTATCGAATTTCAAATTTTCAAGCTCACTCCTTCTTACATTTTTAAACCTCTATTTGAATTCAACAGTGATACGAGTGACAAGGTGTTTCTAAGCGAAATGAGCTTGGAATACCAGATAAACTTGTTTAGATCGGATGAATTTGATATTGAACGAGCAATTAGCCGAGTTAAAAGAAGGTTTGAAAATCGTTCTGAAGGAGCAATAAAAAGAATGCCTAGATTAAGGTTTAGGAAAGAATCTTTCTTCGTAAACTTCAAAACCATAACCTTCCAAAGTAAACGTAAATTAACTCGAGAAAGACTAATTCAAGAAGGAAGAGAAAAATGCAAGTCTTGTCTTTTTTCGTTAGCTGTTAATGAAAATGATTGTTGGGAATTAAGGGAGACCGTTAAAGGGAAAGGATTTTATATTCCTCTTACCGAAGAAACGGAGGATGATTTAAAAATACCTTCAGCAATATTTGAAGATGACCTTGTCGGATTCTACAAAATTGCAAAAAGTAGCCTTTTCCCGTCTCAGGCATTTCTATCCTATTATCACGTTTTAGAATACAATTTTCTTCGCGTATCTGATGAAGAACTATTTAATCGGACTAAATCAATAATAAATTCTCCGAATTTCAATTCAAGTTACGATAATGTAAATAAGTTATTGGCTGTTCTGAAAAAGCACGAAAGGAACTTAGACGAGACAAGTATGCTTAAACGAGTAATTACAAAATTCATTGATGAGGAAGAATTAATAAACTTCATAAAAGAACTTGAAACCAAGTTGACCGATAAAGTATACTCTAAACCTAAAGATGAAGTATTTGGAGAGAGAATCCCATTAAAATTGGAAGAAGGCCATGCAATTGGTAATACAGCAAAAGTGATTAAGCATATTAGAAATAGCCTTGTCCATTCAAGTGATAAATATACTAGAGAAGAGTGTGTTGTACCTTTTTCTGAATCTGAATCAATAGTCACACGATACATTCCTATTGTTAAATTTCTTGCAGAAAAAGTGATTTATGCAAATGGAAAATAAAAAACGTGCTACAACATTAAATATATTGCATAGTGAGTCAGCAGGTTAAGAAAGTTTATACACTCTTTGATACTCCGTAAAATTCGCAAGAGGATTTTGTGAGAAAGAAAAATGTACAAAATCGCTTTGCGATTTTTACTATTTAGTTTTTAGCAAATTGTATCTTTACTTAACTCACTACGCACCATATTTGGGCGTTGTGTTCCATATACAATTTTTGGGGTAGAAATCTGCTAAATTTTTAGCTTGGGAAGGGTATCAATAAAGGTCTGATTTAAAGAGATGACTAATGTCATCACTTTTTAAGTCTTGCGGTGTTACCGTGGAAAGTTTTACTTTCAGACGAGTAATATCGTCAAAAGACTTAAGGTGAAGTTCGGCTTTAAAATTGACAAAGTCAAGTTTTAGAGTCGGATAACTTCAAAATCAGAGCGTTTATTGAAGGCATGTTAAGGTGCCAAGCTACCTTCTTTTTTACAAACCATATGGGTTTTATAATTCATAAAAAAGAAATAAAATAGCAGATTGAAAATCCCCTCAAGAGGATTTTAGTGTAAAAATTATAGACGGAGGATCGTATTTTACTTTAAATAGAGAAATTAAATTATTTAAAGTATTTTTATTATCCATTACAGAGTAAGACAGACAAATAAATGGACTAATAAAAAATACGATAACACAACATCACCTATATTTCATTAGAAGTGACCTTGTTTATAAAGAGGGAAATTGATAAGGAACTTCTAACAAAACATAGCCTAGTGTTAGGCAAAATTCAAAAAAGAATGAAAATAGAAATAGAAAATAAATCCCAGTTTGGGTGGTTTAGCATTAAATATAACGATTCTTCAGTCGGTTGTTTTACAAAAGTTAATGAACCCTTCAAAATTAATTATAACAAATCGGGTGGCTCACAAACTGAAATGAACAACTATTCATTAACAGAACTGGAAAAAATTATTTTGATTATTCTAAACTCTTACATTTTTTCACATGAAAGATTAGAAAAAATGATAAATTGTCCGACAAAGAACTTTCTGATCAAAAAAACTTAATCCTACTACTAAGGATTTCATTAAGAGAAATAACTGAATTCATTAATTCATATGATAAAGAGATAATAAGCAAATACAGAGATATCTGAAATATTATATTTACTCTTTAGCTTCTGTTTCTATTATAAATTAGTAAAAGCAAAATTTTCAATTAATATTAAACTTTCGAAATGAAATATTATTCATTTATTTTTTCCCTTTTATTCTTTTTTTCACTATTTCAACTAAATGCTCAGACTTATTCAAAGTGGGAACTAGTTTTTAATGAGCAATTTGACAACAATAATCATAATTGGCATAATGAAAATAGCCCTAAGAGAAAAACATCTATTATTAGTGGAAAATTAATGGATTTTAATAATTCTGAGGAAGACTTTCTTATGAATTTAGCTGAAATAAATTTTTAGAGGTCGTCATTTAAATACATATCTTTGTTAACAGTAAAATCAAGGATATATGGAACTATTTAAAGGTAAAAACCTTCTAGAGTTTGCTGAACGTTTTAATTCTGAATTAGAGTGCAAGGAGTATTTGGCAAATTTTAAATGGAAAGACTTATTTACTTGCACTAAATGTTGCCATGGAAGGTGTCAAAAAAGAAAGGATCATTCAAGAACTTGCAATATTTGCAGTCATACCGAATCTGCCACAGCGAACACTTTATTTCACAAAGTAAAATTTGGATTGCGTAAGGCATTCTTTATTTGTTTTGAAATGTCAACTAGCACTAAAAGTTTATCTGCAAAATACCTTTCAGAACGTTATGGAGTTACTGAAAGAACTGCTAGACTTTTTATGCATAAAGTTCGTGAAGCGATGAAGTCAAGTGAAAAGTATCCGATGGATGGAGAAGTTGAAGTTGATGAATTTGTAGTAGGGGGTCATGAAAAAGGCAAAGTTGGAAGAAGTTATGATGCTAAAAAGAAAAAGGCGGTATGTGCTGTAGAGTATACAAATGAGGGTAAAGTAAAAAGGATTTATGCAATGAGAATTGAAAATTTTTCAGCTCAAGAACTAAGGAAACTATTTGAAAAGCATATCGGAGAGAAGGCAACTGTTACTACCGATGGATGGAAAGGTTATCGCCCTTTAATGAAAAATTACAATATTTCACAAATAGCAAGTAGTGGAGGAATGAATTTTCAAAAATTACATACAATGATTCATCAGATAAAATCATGGATAAGAACTACTTATTCTTGGGTTAGTGAATACAATATAGACAGGTACTTTGCTGAATTTTGTTATCGTATAAATCGTTCACAATCAAAAAATAATATCTTTAATAACCTTGTAGATAGAATGGTTAAAGCGGACAAAATTTATCACTCTAAATTAATATGTAGCTAAGTGATGACCTCAATAAATTTTAATTCAAGCGATAATTATAAATTAAGTTTCTCAATTGCAAACCTAAACTTTGATTATGGCTTAAGTAAAGCGAAATACGAACCAATTTTTGGGTCAAAAGTTAAAGAAGCTAAAGATGGTAATACTTATGGGTTTGTCTGGAGCGTTAAAGATTGGGATAATTTTAACTATATCCTTTTTAGCCAAAGCTTTTATTCCGATGGCTATAAAACAAAATTAATGACGTCAACCACTATTGGAAGCATAGTAGGAGGAAATAAAATCGCTCATCAAGAATGGGAAGAAAACGAAAAGCTTAATACACAAACTGCTTTCAACAGGATATCAATAGAGAAAAGAGATAATTCTCTGTTTTTTTATTTTGATGACAATGGTTATAAATCTCTTTTTGCAACAGTTCCAGCGGAGAAATGGTTTTCAAACAAGAGTGGTATTTTGTTAAGCCCCGGATCAAAAATAATGCTCGATTATTTAACAATTGAACAAGAAAAGCCAAAACAAAATTCAAGTCCAGTACAAAAAGAAGGAAACCCACCATCAAGTGGTAGTGGCATTATTATAACAGAAAATGGTTATATAACTACTAATTATCATGTTGTTAATAATGCTGAGCATATAGAAATTGATGTTTTCAATAATGGGATTAAAAAAACCTACCTAGCTGACATTATAAGTAGCGATAAAATAAACGATTTGGCACTTCTTAAAATACGAGACGTAAGTTTTAAATCAGGTAAAATTCCTTTTGGAGTTCGACCATTCGGAGTCAAAGTTGGAGAAGATGCTTTTGCTTTAGGATATCCTAAGATTAGTCAACAAGGAGAAGAAGTTAAAGTAACAAATGGAATTATTAGTTCAAAGACAGGCTTTCAAAATGATCCAACAACATATCAAATTTCAGTTCCGATACAGCCTGGAAATAGTGGCGGACCATTATTTGATGAGAATGGGAATTTAATAGCAATTACAAATGCAGGTATACCTGACGGCGAGAATGTTGGTTATGCAATAAAAATATCTTATTTATTAAATTTCATTGAATCACAACCATCAGTTCCTAGCTTGTCAAACCAGTCATCACTTTATGGGAAATCGCTCCCAACCATGATTGAGAAACTTTCCCCATTTACTGTTATAGTAAGGGTTAATGATATAACTATCGAATCTACAAAGACAAAACTAAATACAATTATTGAGGGTGGTTTTACTGTGAGTAATTATAAAGAATTAGAAAGAAATGATAAAAATGGTGAATATGAAACAGTAAATGATATGAAGTTCGTATCTAAATTCTATTTTACAGAAGATTATATCTTTTTTAAGAAGGGTAATAATAAATGGCTAGCCAATAAATGGACATATGATGGATTTGACGTGGAAGGTCAAATTCATCAATTCTATGATAACTTTGGTCAAATAATAGTTATTAATAAAGAATTAAATGAACTTGCCTTTTGGTCAGAGAGAGATGGTGATTTCTTTAGAAAAGTTTATCTGTATCAATTTTTAACCAAAGATGATTCAGTTCAGCCTGAAGAATAAAAACTTTGCCTAACAATTAGGCTCTAATGCAGTGCGTTGAGGACGCACTTCATTAGAGCCTGTGTTGAGCTCAGCCCTTCGGTCTGCTTACCTTTTTGCTATGGGGATTTAATAAGGTCTGCTCATCTTCAAGTTTCTTTTTTGTTGTCCTTTATTGGAAGTAATGCTTTTTTTTCAAGAGAAAATAGTGGATTAAGATCGACATTCTGTCTATTTAATTGATATAATTTCAAATAAGTTGAAGTTTTGGTGGTATGTTTTGTTTTTACCTCAAGTTTAGCCGTAGCTTTCCCTGTCCTGCAAAAAACAAGATAAAATGAGACGGTATATTTTGATATGAAAATCATGATTTAAGTTGTATTTTCATTGGTGGTGCCCTCGGCGCTAATTGTGTAGCGATGCACACCATGGTTGGTGTTTTACAACTAGGACAAATATTTGCGGTTATTCCTAGCTTCTCTTCAGCTAGTTGCTGCCAACTTATCGTTAGTTTTTCCCAAGCCTTTTGCCCTAATTCAGCCTTGGCTAAATTTAGCTCTTTAGGTTTGTTTCTGCCCGCCAAAAAACCATAATGACGTATGCGCATAAAACCATTGGGAAGCACATGCTCTGCAAAACGCCGTAAAAACTCAACTCCACTAATGGTAGCTATTTTTGTATTGGCTCCGTCTCGATAGTCTTTATAGCTAAAGGATACCTCTTGCTCATTTACACTTTGTAATCTATGATTAGATATAGCTACCTTGTGGGTATATCTTCCTAAATATTCTACTACTGTTTTTGGACTGCCAAAAGGGCGCTTGGCGTAAACGATCCATTCTGTTGCAAAAGCAGCCTTGGCTACATGCTGTGGTATTGCTATTTTTTCTCTCAGCGAAGCCATAAATTTTGCTCTATACACTACACTCATTGCCCGCTTAGGATAAAGGTATTTATCCTTGTATTTGCAATTTTTCCATTTACCACTTGGGGTAATTCCACCACCAGGAACGATGCAATGCAAATGAGGGTGTAGCCATAGTTGCTGACCCCAAGTATGCAGCACCGCTACCATGGCTGTTTTTGCACCTAGATATTTTGGGTTGGCTGCAAAATCTTGTATGGTTTGCCAACTAGCGGCAAACAAGCTGCTATAAATTTCTTTAGCATATTTGGGCAGCAACTCATTAAAGCAGTGAGGTAGCGTAAAGACAATATGGTAGTAAGGCACCGGAAGCAATTCTTGCTCCCGTGCTGCAATCCATCTTTCTCGGTTGGTAGCTTGACACTTCGGACAATGTCTGTTTCTACAACTGTTATAGCTTTGGCTGATAATACCACAACTACTACAAGCATCGGTGTGACCGCCAAGGGCAGAGGTTCTGCACATTGCTATGGCTTTTAGCGCTTTGTTTACTTGATGACTAGCTTTGTACTTTTTGCGGTATGCCGCTCCAAACTGATGGACAATTTCTGCTACTTCATGCTTAGGCTTCAATGTTGTAAAGCCTATCTAATGGGCTGTGCGATAAACATCGCTCAAACTGAGCTACATGCAAATACATAAGCGTAGTTTCTAAGCAAGCATGCCCTAATTGTTCCTTTATAGTTACAATATCTACTCCTTGCTCCAACAAATGAGTGGCAAAGCTATGCCGCAGGCTATGCACCTTTGCTTGCTTTGTAATGTTCGCTTTTTGCATGGCCAACCTAAAACTCTGTTGCACACTTCCATGACTTAGTGATGTTCCTTTTTCCTTTCCATTGAATACATATTCTTGGGGCTTAGCTCCTTTGATGTATTTTTTCAACCCTCGCGCTATTAAATCTCCTAAAACCACATAGCGGCTTTTGTTGCCTTTACTGTTGCGTATATGCAGTTGCTTGCGATCATAATCAATGTCTGATAGCTTGAGAGCGCAGGCCTCACTTATTCTCAAACCTGCTGAATAAATCAAACTAAACAATACGCGGTGCTTTAGTCGTTGAGGAGCGATGAATAAACGCCGTAGTTCTTGTTGTGAAAAAATGACAGGCAGCTTTTGATCTTTTTTTAGCGCAGGCAGTCGTAGTGCTTTATCATCTAAGTCATAAAGTCTAAAGAAAAACCGAAGCCCATAAATGGTATGTTTAAAATAGGTATCACTTTTTTCATCTTTGCTCCTAAGCAAAAACAAATACCGATTGATTTCATCAGCTTCTAAATGAAGTGGACTTTTTTTAAAATACAGACTGATTTGTGCGATGGCTCTGGAGTAGCTAAATACTGTTGAGCTGGAATAGCTCTGCAATACCACTTGTTCGTTAAACTTCTCCATATGATCTCTAAAATAGGGCACTTCAGTTTCTGCTTGCGCTATTAAAGTGTTTGCTGAGTTGGGTTTAGTGGTTAACCATGGGTATTTTTTCGTTTCTTTGCTCATAATATTAATTTTTTTGAGCTTAGCTTACGGTTAAATTAAAAAGTCGATTGGAAGTACTGCAGACTTTAGCCACCGAAGGTTGAGTTCAACAACGTGTATAATTCAATGTAATAGAATCAACTGCAAATGTCTAAAATTAGAATATTAGCAATAGAAGACGACCCCATTCACGAAGCAAAACTTCGAATGGTGATGGATTCATTAAAATACGATTTAATTGATGTTATAGTTGATCCTCATCAGGTGATTCCTATAATTCGCGCGACAAATCCTGATATCTTATTGATGGATGTCGATTTGAATAGTGATATTTCGGGAATTGATTTGGTTAATAAAATCAATGAGCTATTTGATATTCCTATCGTTTTTTTAACATCGTTTCATGATGCTAGTACCTTCAATAAAGCCAAGGAAACACAACCTGCGGCCTACATCACTAAACCATATAAAGCAGAGGAATTAGAGCGAAGTATAGAGCTTGCCATTTTTAATAAACAAAAGGAAAGAATAGGTATCGCTAGCCCTAAAAATACGCGTATAACAAAGCATCTCTTTGTGAAAGACGGCGCTTCATTGACGAAAGTGCTACTCTCTGCCATTAGGTATATTGAAGCCTATGACAAATATTGCTACATTCATCTAGAACACAAGAAGTACATGATAAAGGAAAGGTTAAAGAACATATCCGAAAAGCTTCCGGATGATCTTTTCTTACAAGTGCATCGCTCTTATATTATCAATCTCGAAGCCATTGATGATATTCAACTGACTCAAAGTAAGCTGTTGATTGGGGAGAAGGAAATTGGCATTGGAAAAAAATATAGACATGTTTTTCTTTCCAGAATTAGCATACTTTGATAGATTTTATCTACATTAGCTTTTCATGGAGATTATTGAAAAAATAAAAACAATATCTGGCCTACAGGAATTCCTTTTTTGGGTGGCCTCAGTAAATAAAAATAAGGTTTGTGAGTTGACTCGGGTCGCTGGCTATACAATTGAAGCGGACAATGAACACATTACCATTTTTCTTCCAAAGCAATTGTTTGACATTATAGAACCGACGCTCGAGGTCGATTCGAAATTAAGCTTTTTAATGGCTTCCATACTCAACTTTGAATCTTATCAATTAAAAGGGAATTATGTAAGTCATGAAATGTGTTCTGAGGAGAATGTTGATTTGTATCAGGCAAGAGTCCTTAAAATCATTGAAATATTAAGTACTATGGGTTTAGATGGAGACGGAATTTTTAGATACTTACTAGATCGACCCAGCATTGCGGTGAGAATGCGGTTTACCGAAGTGTATGAACAGACGCCAAAACCCGGTACAGGTGGTAAACTAACCGATAAGAAATGATGAAAAATAAAATAACCCAGGATATGCTTCCCGCTTTTCAGGGGGTTATACCGCCTACAATTGCCACCGTCTCACTCGATGGAACACCAAACGTGACCTATATTTCTCATGTTCAATACATTGACGAGGATCACCTGGCAATATCAAGACAGTTTTTTAGCAAAACCTGGAAAAACATCAACGAAAATCCACATTTTACTGTGGTCGTGAACTGCCCTGAAACTTTCTCACTTTGGAAAATTAATTTATGCTATCAGAAAGAAGAAAAAGAAGGCGACTTGTTTGAAGAAATGAGTATGATCATTATGGCAATAGCTTCGGTGCAGGGCATGGAAGATACTTTCAAGTTACAATCTGCAGTTATTTGTAAAGTCGAATCAATTGAAACGTTAGTGCTCAATGGAAAAATCAATTGAGTTTTTAGAGAAAGCGCTCAAGGAAGAAAAGAGAGAAAACTCACTGTTAAGAAATGTTGCAGTAGAACTTGCAAATCTTTCTACCCTGAAGGAAAAACTTAATAATATATTAGCGTTATTAGACAATAACTTCAACCTAAAGCACACGATGCTTTTGTTTCCGGCTAAGAATGATACCATACTTCGGGTTTTTGCCAGTCGAGGGTTTTCTGATTCAGGAATTGGCGTAGAGATACCCTTTAATTATGGCGTAGTAGGCGCTGTGGCCAGCAAGAAGAAAAAATTAAGAATTTCCCGATTATCTCAGTATCGAAGATATGCAAATGCATTCCTTAAAAAGGATAAATCTACTTCACTAACCATCAAACTTCCTGGTCTCCCCAACTCTGAAAGTCAAGTGGCATTGCCTTTAATAGCCAATAATGAATTGGTGGCTGTTCTGTCTTGTGAAAGTGAAGACGTCCTGTTTTTTCATAAGAAAGATGAAGAATTGTTAATGACGCTATCCCAGCAAATTGCGTTATCCATTCAAAACTCCATAATCTACGAACAATTGGAGGAACGCGTAAAGCTTCGTACCCAAGAACTAGAAAACTTAAATAAAACGAAAGATCGATTATTTTCTATAATTGGGCACGACCTAAGAAGTCCTGTTACCTCCCTAGAGGGGATCGCTGAACTATTTGAATACTACAACTCGAAAGGGGAAAATGAAAAGATCCTGTCGCTGGGGCCAAGGATCAGTTTTGCTGCAAAAAACGTTCATCAACTCATCGACAACCTCTTGAATTGGTCTCTGAGCCAGCAAGAAGGCCTTCAATGCTCTCCTCAAATAATAGATTTACAGCCTTTGATAAAAGACGTTCATCATCTTTTCACCGATTTCATTGCTTCTAAGCATATTGATTTTTTGCAATCCGTTGATGATAAAGCATCCGTATTTGCCGATTACAATATGATTTTCAGTGTATTGAGAAACGTCATCAGCAATTCCATAAAGTTTACGCCCTCAGGTGGACAAATTGTGGTCTCTACCAGTGAAATTGATGACAAAGTTCAAATCACTATCAAGGACACAGGTATTGGAATAGATCATGAAAAGGTCCAAACCCTGTTTTCGCTTCAGGAAAACAAGAGCACTCTTGGAACTGATCGTGAAAAAGGATCAGGTTTAGGTCTGGTGCTCGTCAACGAATTTATGCTGCTCAATAAAGGAACCATCAATATTGATAGTTCAAAAGCAGGAACCAGCATCCAATTGCTTCTTCCGAAGAAATAATCATTTTCTTCACTCTCTTTTTTAAGCCGTTCGCTCCCTGACCAAGGACGTTCATTCCTTTTTTTTCTCTCTTATTCTTCATCTAAGCATATTTGACCTAAGAAATAAAACTTAAATGAAGAAAAAATGAAAACTATATTAGTTGCTGGAGCAACAGGAGCCCAAGGAGGCAGTGTAGCTCGCCGTTTATTACAACAGGGGAATTTTAATGTAAGGTGCATTACCAGAAATCCTGGATCCGATGCTGCCCTCGCACTCAAATCAAAGGGTGCTGAAGTTGTAAAAGCGGATTTATCTGACAAGGAAACACTCATTGCAGCCATGCGAGGCAGCTACGGGGTATTTGGTGTCACCAATTTTTGGGAACATTTCGGAGGAGAGTTACAACACGGACTAAACCTGGTTGATGCTGTAGAAGCAGCAAATATTGAACACTTTGTTTTCAGTACGCTTCCAAGTGCGGAAAAACTATCCAATGGAACTTTATCCGTGCCACATTTTGAAACCAAAGCGGCCATGGAGAATTACAGCAGATCTAAAGGCACACCAACAACTTATGTTCATGCAGCCTTCTATTTCGAAAATTTCTTAACCTATTTCCCACCATCGAAAAGGGAAGATGGTACTTATGGGTTTGGATTTCCTCAGGGAAACACCCCATTAGCGGCACTGTCTATTGAAGATTTAGGTGGAATCGTAAACACGATTTTCAGCAACCCTTCTTTATACATCGGGAAACTCATAGGTGCTGTTTCTGAAGACTTGGATCCCACAAAGTATGCCGAGATAATGACGAAGGTGCTCGGGAAAACCATCCAATACAATAACATCCCAAGAGAGGTCTTTGCTTCTTTTGGCTTCCCAGGAGCAGAAGATCTTGCAGCTCAGTTTACCTGCAACAGATTATACATTCTAGAAAGAAAGGCAGACCAGAAATCAAGTCATGAAATGTATCCTGAGATAAAAGGATTTGAACAATGGCTCACAGAAAACAAGGAAAAGTTTGCGCCCTTCTTTCAGGAAAAAACATTAAAGGCATAGCACACTTTTGATCAATCTAAATAATTACCAAACAAACAAAAAATGGAAACTACAATTGAAAAACAAATAGACCCGTCGAAAATCATGCAAGTAGGCTTGGGATTTTGGGCATCAAAAACACTTCTTACAGCTATTAATATGGGGCTATTCACCTATTTATCTGAGGGAGAATTGTCTGGCAAGGACATACAAACCAAACTAGGATTACACAATAGAAGTCTCTATGACTTTCTGGATGCATTAGTGGCGCTCGGATTTCTGGAAAGAAACGGCTTGAAAGAAACTGCTTCGTACCGCAATTCTGAAGACTCCAATCTATTTCTTGATAAAAATAAGCACAGCTATGTTGGTGTTATGTTGGAAATGGCAAACAATCGGCTCTATCCTTTTTGGAACAATCTGGAAGAAGGACTAAAAACAGGAAAGCCACAAAATGAGACACGTTCAGGAGGAAAACCCATTTTCGAAATTTTATACGGAAACCAAGCTTTGCTAAGTGAGTTTTTAGGAGCTATGGGTGGCGTTCAAATGGGCAATTTCGTGGCCTTGTCACATAAATTTGATTTCTCTGGGTATCAAACCTTATGCGATTTAGGAGGAGCTGGTGGATACCTCGCCGCTCAAGTAGCAGACCACAATCCACATATGAAATGCATAACATACGACTTGCCACCTGTTGCGCCTTTGGCTTCTCAAAATATTGAGAACATGGGCCTTTCTGAAAAAGTGAAGGTACAATCTGGTGATTTTTTTAAAGATGAAATTCCAAAAACAGATGTCATTACCATGGGCAATGTGCTTCACGATTGGGGCTTGGTTGAAAAGAAACGATTGATGAAGAAAGCCTTCCAAGCACTTCCTGTTGGGGGTAGTTTGGTGGTGGTAGAAAACATCATTGATGATACGCGAAATAAAAATGCATTTGGCCTCATGATGTCTCTGAACATGATGATAGAAACACCAGAGGGATTTGACTTCTCTTTTGCCGATTTCAACCAATGGGCCAAGGAAGTTGGATTTAAAGAAACATCCATAATGCCCCTTACAGGTCCTTCGAGTGCAGTAATTGCCATTAAATAAACCATAAACAACATTAAAATGAAATACTTTAAAATCAAACTCGCATTAACGCTGACATTAGCGCTTTTAATTACGATGTCCTATTCTCAAACCAGCCAAAACGTACCAGATGATTTCTCTTTCACAGATCATATACTTGGAGGAATGACGTGTGTATTGGTTAAACACAATGTTGCAGATTTTGGCACTTGGGAAAAGGCTTATAAAAAGGATGCCGAAAGGAGAAAAAAGGCTGGAATAATAGAAAAGCTTATCCTAAGAGGTGCCTCTGACCCGAATTTCATTACTGTAGTTTTTGAACTCGAGAATGTGAAAACTGGGAAAGATTTTTTCACAGATCCTAAAACAGCTGAATTAATGGGAGCGGCAGGCGTGACCAGTAAGCCAACTTTCACCTATTTCAAAGTTTCCAATTCAGGAATCCCCACAGGTGATTCTTTTTTGATCATTCAACACACCGTAAAGGATTACAAACATTGGAAAAAAGCATTTGATAACCATCATAAAGTACGAGTAGAGTACAAGATTTCACTTACTGCGCTTGGAAAAGAATTAGACAATCCCTTAAATGTTGTGGCAATTTTCAACACCGAAAACACGAATGATATCGCTTCTTTTTTAGAAAAGTCTAATTTGAAAGAAGCCATGAAAAGTGCAGGAATAACAAGCGAACCTGTTTCACAAATTATGGTATTAAGCAAAAGGTAATTGTTAAGGTGTTATCTGGTATTAATGAAAGTCGTACAAGGTGTTGTACGACTTTCATGTTTTCAGAACTACTAAAGGTGAACAACTCTTAAAGACTAAGCACAATCGAGTAGATGGCTCCGACTAAAATAGTCGGAGTTCACCTCTCACACTATCCCGATTTTCTCGGGACGGTTCAATAATGAAACATCAACGTTTGTAGTATTCCACCAAACTGATATAACCTCTCTTTTTCAACCGTTCGATTGTGATTGTAGTTCCTAAAATTGGGCTTTATTCACTTCACTTTATTTTTTTGTGTTCATGAATTCGTTCCTCATTTGAGCTACTGCCCATCCTCCCATCCTAGTTCTACTCCATGCATACGCTTGCCCTTGGGGTATTCCTAATCGGATAAGATTTTTCCTTTTCCGGTCAGGCTTTTTCTCCCGATGCTTCGGGACCATATACAATATCTCAATCGGTTTACTCATGTATTATTTTCTTTTATTTGTATTCGTGAGTCGCTACGCTCGAGACTTAGCCACTCTTCCAACCTTTTAAGTTTGGCTTGAATGGATGCTTGTTTGTAATAATTTATCCAACCTCGAACCAATAGATTGATACGGTGGATTCGCTCATCAAATTCAGCAGGAATTGTCTTTTTGGTTAACCTTTTAAGCTTTGCTTTAAAGGCTTTCCATTTTGACTTTTCTACTACTAATTGATATTTCCCTTTTGCTCCCTTTTTGTAAGATGCCACAAAGGAGTGACCTAAAACATTAAAGGTTAAGGGGCGACGAATACCACTCTTTTATTCACTGTTTTCTATTTTTTAGAGTGTTCATGTGTTCGCTTCGCTCGGTACTCGATTAATTGGCAATCGAAGTTTTTGCTTTAAATACAAGTAAAGATTATTTCCTACTCGTTTTGCAGCTTTCTCACTTTTCACATAAACACTAAAGTCATCGGCGTATCTTACATAACGTAACCCTCTACTCTCAAGTAATTTATCTAACTCATTGAGTAAGATATTTGAAAGTAATGGACTTATAGGCGAACCTTGAGGAACTCCTTTTCTTCGTTTTTGCAGTTTACCTTTGATGAGTATTGGTGCTCTAAGAAATGAACGCAATAGCTTTAGAGTTTGCTTGCACTTTACTTTTCTGTATATCAATTCTAAAAGCACGTAGTGTTCTACTTCATCGAAGAAAGACTTCAAATCAATATCTACAATATGCTGATAACCTGAATTGATGTATTCCAAGCTTTGTGCAATGGCTTGCCCCGCATTACGTTGCGGTCTGAATCCATAACTATGCTGTTGGAAGTCTACTTCAAATTTTGGTTGCATTACTTGATGTAACGCTTGTTGAATTACCCTGTCTGTTGCAGTTGGTATGCCGAGTAATCTCGTTTTACCATTGCTCTTTGGTATTTCAACACCTAATATCGGAAGCGGCTGATAAGTTCCAATTTCTATCTCTTGGATGATTCGCTTTCTATTTGCCTGAAGAGTAGACTTTAGTGTTTGCACACTTAAGCCATCAACTCCCGCAGCTCCTTTGTTGCGATACACCTTTAAATAGGCTTCGTTTAGATTCTCTTTTGATGTTTATTGTTTAATCATTAATACTTCATTTGTTTTTGCTGTCTCGCTTAATCAGTAGCTACTTTGACACTAGATTATTATCCTTTGCATACCAATGCTCCATTGTCTATTAAAGACCATTATTGTTTAGTCCTTCATTAATGTTCAACTCACTAACTACTATGACTTCGGCACGCTGTCGCAGAAGCTTTAGCGTAGGCGCCTGACTTCTCTGTTCTACCAACCCGTGGCTACAAAGATCTCTCCGCCTGAGGCGGATAAATATCCTTTAAACTATGCCTGCTGAATCTACTACTTCGATTATGTCTACTTTTCAGCAGCTTGGGACTTCGCAATGATGCGATGCACTGAGCTTGTCGTAGTGTGCTTACTCATCCAATCTGATAGCCTCATATTCAGTTTCTGTTCGTCAGTACAGTTTACGCAGTCTGGCTTACTTCAGTCTAAACCTCACGGTTAGCAACCTTGTGCTTACGCTAAAGCTTCAGCGACACGCGTGCCACTTGCTTTGCTTCCAGGCACGACCCCTAGCGCATAAGGGACTTGCACCCTTTGGATTAAATTCAATATTTTAAAGAACTTACTTATATTTACCATTCAAGGCACACACAACGTATATAGTTTATGGCGGGTTAAGTGCTAAATATGAACGATTTAGATATATACAATCATTAGTGTAAGTTGAAAGATTTGTATTTCAAAAACCGCCACAAAACCATATACTAAACGTTATGGGCAATAAACACAATACTAACCGAAGTTGAGACCGCTTTATCTTAACCTAAAACTAATTAAAGTAACCTCTCTTTAATTGCTCAAACGGGAGAAATTGGCGATTTTGCAAGTTTTACTACCTCCCAAATTGTTGTAAAACGACTAATTATCTAAAATTTAAAGAGATGAAAAAATTTATAAAATACGCAGGACTTTTTGCGGTAATAAGTTTTATTGCTGTAAGTTGTAAAAAGGATGACATATTAGATGAGAGTTCAAACCCAATTCAATTAAAAGAAATAAGGTATGAACTCAATAATATACCATTGGAGAAAGTGGCTAAAACTTCGATGGTTCAAAATACAAACAAGTCCAATAATGGAAACTATCTCTATGATTATGCCATGTTAGCAACTAATCCCGACGATGCAGATGATGAAAAGATTAATAATTTACTTTTTAAATTAACCGAAGCTACAGCTCCACTAATTAAAGATGTAAATTTTAATCAATTAATTATTAGCATGGCTGCAAACTCTGAGACCCAATCGGCTAATCTACTTGATTTGCAGAATACAGCACCAAACTATTATAATCAAATAAATCAAAATTTGAGTGTGTATGGTTTGAGTTTGCAATTAATTGAAGATGGTTTAACGCATCAACCTATTGCACCCAATATGGATTTTCCAGAAACTGCGGAACTTGAATACTATGTACAATACTATGTACCATCTATTTTCGTACCGAACATTGATTTAGCTGACCCTTCACTTCAACCATTAATTTCACCGAATTTGGAAGTGAACGCCTTAGAAGATGAATCTTTGGAAGATAATGTGGTAGGTTGGTATTATGAAACAGCGGAGTCTGAAAATGTATCAGAAAGCTTGGTAGATGAAGAAAGTTCACTAATAACAACTAACCCATTATTTTTTATAGACAATGGTGTGACTTCCGTATATATAGCACCTAACCCTAATGCTGTTGCTTTTTATGGTATTGATAGTTGTATGTACGCAGATTCAAGTAGCGGTAAAATTTCGAGCAAGAACAATGCGGCTGCCAATCAATTAACTTCCACTAAACAATTTCATTCATATGAACATAGTATTAAATCAAATTATGGGTATGAAAGTAGATGGAGTGAAAAATCTGAGTTTGCTATAGCACATGCAAATATAAAGCCGAATGGAAGTGTAGTCAATTACTTTGGTGGTGTTCAAGGCTATAAGGTTATTAATAGTATTAAGAGAAATCAAACCTATGGGCAAATGCAATATAAATGGAGCTATCATGCACCTGAAGTACATCCACAATATAATTCGTGGTATTTTCCAACTGTACAAAGTGGAGTGAATTATATGTATTGGAATACATTTGAAAGAGATTGGAATAGAGGGTGGCGAGGTCTTGGCTCAGTAACTAGAAATGGTAGTTTGATTCGTCTGCAAGGAAGAATGAAATACAGTGGTGATTGGTATGCATGGATTCCTTCTACTTTATGGGTTCACAATACTCAGTTTGTTTGGATTGATTATGATTGGGCGCATTGGAATAACTCGTGGAAGTCTGACTTTAGAATTTGGAAAGTTTTTATTTAAGTTTAACAAGGCGTGGGTATTTAATCCACGCCTTTAAATTAATACAAATGAAAAATTTAGTTATTACTCTGTTAGTTACGTTATCGGCCGAGTTTACAAATGCTCAATCCTTAATAGGCGGTTATAACTCGACAGCTTCAGGACATTCAATATCATTAGATTATAATTTCACAAAAAATAAATCAGAGTTAGGAATTGGTTTTGGATTTAATTTGCCTGTTCGATATTTAGATGAAGACATAAATCTATATTTTAATAAAAAGTTGTATCCGGTAGAATCTCATGAATTTATTGCAATCAAAACATATTTTCATCAATTAATTTATGAAATGGGTAATTTTAGGTCATATGCTTTCTATGATTTACAATTAAGGCGATCAGGTGCGAGAACTAATACTTATTATGGGGTAGGCTATGATTCTACACTAATTAGAAATAGACCTGAAGATGGAATTCTTTACGTTGAAGGAACTGATGAATACGGACCTTATTTTTGGATAGAAAATACAGTCGGGTTAGGTATGGATATAAGTATCACAAAAAATCTCTTTATTAGACAAAAATTTGGGTTAGGCATAACTTTGATTTACGGGAAGGACGAAGGAAATGTCATAATAAATCAAACAGGAAGGACTCATATCTATGGCTTTTTAGCATATTTTGGCGTAGGTTACAAAATAAAAACTAAAAGCCCATAACAATAAATATATCGCATAGTGCGTCAGAAGGTTACGGAAAGTTCTTAGTTATCTGATACTCCGTAAAATTCGCAAGCGAATTTTGTAGAAAAAGAAAATGTACAAAATCGCTCTGCGATTTTTACTAATTAGTTTAAGCCTGCCTTGCCGTCAGGCAGGCAAATTGTATCTTTACTTATCGCCCTACAATTCTTATATAGGCGTTAGCTGTAATTCAAAAAAAAATGACGAAACGATTTATAATACCAATTCTATTCTGCTTTGGACTTTTTGCCTGCAGCACATCACAGGACAAAAAAAAGCCAGAACAAAAAACAATTACTATTGAAGACAGGGTTCTATATCCAGAATCAACTCTTTCTTCTCTCTTTAACAGCTTACGACCATCAACACAAACTTTCACAATCAATGGAGATAACGACACATTACTTGTAGGTAAAAATGGAACGACTTTGACAATACTGAAAAATACTTTCATAAACTCACAAGGACAAGCTGCTTCAACAGTAAAGATTGACCTTGTTGAAGTAAATACTATTTCTGATGTCATCAAATCTAATCTCCAAACAACATCAGGCGATAATATTTTGCAGACAGGCGGAATGTTCTTTATTGATGCAAAGGAGAACAATAAATCGTTGTCAGTAGCAGAAGGCAAATCAATCTATATTGAAGTACAATCAAACAACAAAGACCCTCAAATGAAAATATTTGACGGAAAATTTGATAAAAAGGGAAGAATTAATTGGACAGCAACAAGTAACCTTGAGAATAATCTAATTCCAATTCCTTTGAATTTGATAAACTTACACAAATGTGATTTTGAATGTTCCTTTAGTCAAAAACAAATTGACGATTTATCAAGCTCGAAATTTGAAAACACTTACATAGCAACAAGAGAATTTGAAGAAAGATGTTGTGCAATGAATGTAGCTACATGTGATTGGTTCAATGGACTAAGCCAAAAATTTCTTGACATTTATACAAGCAACATTCACAAGCCACTTTTCTATTCAGACTCTCTTGTAGTAGAGTATTTAGTAAAAAACTATGAAGATAAGATTGATACAACCATGAAGTTTGATTGGGACGATAAAGGTTGGACAACTTACATGTTTCAGCGTTTTACTCAGCTAAAAAATCAAAACCTTTCCAAAACGGTAGACTTTGAAGAACTTGGAATTAATGAAACTACTACATCTGAAGACCTAATTTCAAACGGAATCTCTAAAAGCGATGCAGAGAAATTTATAGCATTCTTCAAACAAAGGAATCAGATTGTGAAATCAAGAGAAGCAGAAAAACAAACAACCAATCTTGCTTCTTATTCCTTTAGAATTAATAAATTAGGGTGGGTAAATATCGACAAGTTTATAAATGAAAGAAACATGGAGCCTTCAACTTTTTTTGTTGATTTAAAAACACAAGATTCACTTAGTTACATTTCTGTTTCTTTAATTATTCCAAACTATAAGGTTGCTATATTCTCAATTCATAATGACAACAACGCTTATAGTTTTACAAAAAAAGTTGATGGGTATAGAAAGCTTCCTATTGGACAAGATGCAATAATAGTTGCTTTCTCTTATAAAAACAATATTCCTTATTTCGGTAAGCAAAAAATCAAGATTCCAAAGGATGGCAAAATTGATTTAGCCCTTTTAAAATCTACAGAACAGCTGATTAAAAATGAAATTAATAAGTTGATAGAATAAAAAACTACAGCTAACATTAAATATATTGCATAGTGCGTCAGTCGGTTACGAAAGTTCACTTGCTCTTTGATACACCGTAAAATTCGCAAGCGAATTTTGTAGAAAAGGAAAATGTACAAAATCGCTCCGCGATTTTTACTAATTAGTTTTAAGCCTGCCTTGCCGTCAGGCAGGCAAATTGTATCTTTACTTATCGCCCTACAATTTTTATATAGGCGTTAGCGGCAAGCTGAACAAAAATCTCGCTACAATTGAAAATCCAACCGAAAAAAGCCAGCCGCACATTTTAGCACTTTCGGTTTTTGCCAACGCTCAAAGCCGACGATGAAAAAACCAAAAGAGCTAAAATTTCCCCACCGCACAACTTGCATATTCATAAAAATGTTTTATATTTGTCAAAAAATGACAAGTCTTATAAAAACAACCTTTGGCGAGTACATCCGACTTTTAAGAACAGAAAAAGATTTGACCTTGACCCAACTTGCGGCCAAACTGAATTTGGATTCTGCAAATTTGAGTAAAATCGAGAACGGTATTAGAGATTTTGACGAAAAGAGACTTCCGAAATTGGCGAGAATATTTGGGCTAAACCTAAAAGAATTGCGTGAGGAATATTTAACCGACCAACTCGGAAAAAAGATTTACGAAACGAATTGTACAACGCAACTCTTAAAAGTAGCAGAAGAAAAAGCAGAATATCGCAGAACACTCAATAAAAACCTTCAAACAGAAAAAGCAGTATGAAAATAGTATCATTTTTTGCGGGAGCAGGCGGACTTGATTTGGGATTTCAAAAAGCAGGTTTTGATGTCATTTGGGCAAACGAATATGACAAAGACATTTGGGAAACCTACGAGAAAAATCATCCGAAAACAATTTTGGATAAAAGAAGTATCGTTGATATAAAATCTGACGAAGTTCCAGAATGCGACGGAATTATTGGTGGTCCACCTTGCCAAAGTTGGAGCGAAGCAGGTTCGTTGCGTGGAATAAACGACAAACGCGGACAACTTTTTTATGATTTCATAAGAATTTTAGAAGCTAAGCAACCAAAGTTTTTTCTTGCCGAAAATGTTAGCGGAATGCTTTTGGACAGACATAGCGAAGCTTTAAAAAACATAAAAGAGTTATTTAAAAATGCAGGGATTGGCTACGAATTATCTTTTCAATTGCTCAATGCTTGCGATTTTGATGTTCCACAAGACCGAAAAAGAGTGTTTTTTGTGGGCATTCGCAAGGACCTGAATTTTAAATTCCAATTTCCAAAACCAGTAAAAGAAAAAATTTCGCTTGAAAAAGCAATTAAGGATTTGAAAGACAGCGTTGTTCCTGCAAAAGAAGGAAATAAAACCAATAAAGACAATTGTCAAGTTTCAAATCACGAATATATGATTGGCGGGTTTTCGTCAATGTTTATGTCAAGAAACAGAGTTAGAACTTGGGACGAGCAATCTTTTACCATTCAGGCAGGAGGTCGCCACGCACCTATTCATCCGCAAGCACCAAAAATGAAATTTATCGAACAGAATATTCGTGAGTTTGTAAAAGGCAAAGAAGATTTATACAGAAGGTTAAGTGTTAGGGAATGTGCAAGAATTCAAACATTCCCAGATACTTTTAATTTTCATTATACACACATAGCGGCAGGTTACAAAATGATTGGGAACGCAGTTCCTGTTAATCTTGCAAAACATATGGCGTTGAGTATCAAATCCCAAATTGAAAACGCAGAAAAACAAATTCCAAAAACCAATATAAAGCAGTTGGAATTAGAAAACACACTATCGTAAAGTATGGCAAATCAAACAGTAAATGGAAAAGCGTTTGAATATGCTTTGCTTTTAGAATTTTTTGAACGCTTAAAAAACATCACAAGCGTTTCAATTACAGAAAATGAACCTTATCAAAATGCAAAAGGTTGTTTTGACAGTTTTGTTGAGGACGAACAAGATACTTTTAGAATTACCGCAAGTGCGGCGATTAATTTTTTGATTGATATTGAGCCAAGACTGTCAAATGGAATTGACAAAAACGACATATTGGTTCTTGAAATTGTCAGCGACCAAGCAGGACAAACAGGCGATGTGCGTGATGTTTTGATAATTCGCTCTTTGCAGAAATGGGAAATTGGAATTTCAGCGAAAAATAATCACAGAGCAGTCAAACATTCTCGATTATCGTTGAATATTGACTTTGGCGAAAAGTGGTTAGGAGTTCCTTGCTCTCAAAATTACTTTACTGAAATTAAACCAATATTTGATATGTTGGCAAACTTAAAGGCAAAAGACAAATCGACAAAATGGACTTCGATTGAAAATATGCACGAAGTAGTCTATGTGCCAATTTTAAACGCTTTCCGAAAAGAATTGTTAAGACTTGATAAAGCAAACCCAAATATTGTTGCTGAAAACCTTGTGCAATATCTGATTGGAAATCAGGACTTTTATAAAGTAATCAAAGGCAACAAAAAAGTGGAAATTCAAGCCTATAATTTAAAAGGCACTTTAAATTTACCGTTTGAAAATATTAAGCCAAAAGCTAAAATTCCAAAACTAAAACTGCCAACAAGATTAATCGAAATTGTTTACCAAGATAACTCAACCACTACTCTTTTGGTTTCACTCAATGAAGGTTGGCAAATATCGTTTAGGATTCACAATGCAAGTTCGAGAGTTGAACCGTCATTGAAATTTGACATCAATCTTGTGAGTGCACCGAATACGTTATTTACAAATCATATTTTAATAGGATAACGCCAACGCTCAAAGCCATACACATTTGCAATTCACACCAGCCAACGCTAAAGCCAAAAATTGCAAAAGAGTATGTCTTGCCAACGCTCAATCCGAACAAGCATTAAAACTTCGGAAAACCAAGCAGGACGTGGAAAGCCAGCTTACAACAATGTATAAAAATAATAGCGGGTTTAGCGCTAAAACGAAAGTAAGCAAATATAAATAAGGTCTGTGTTTAACCGAAAAGTGAGTGCAATTTAATCCGCTACTATTCTTATACTAGACGTAATGAAACAACTGACAATTTAACTTAAAATAAAAATAGATGAAGAAAGACCTCGCGATTCATTAGGAGGTATAAGTCCGTTAATGTATAAAAAACAAAAACTTCTTGGCTTCAGTTCCGCTGCGCTACACTTCAGCCAAGAAGTTTTAATTAATAAAAATAATTTATAATTTAGAACCGTACTAAAAATGGGAAGCCTACAATAAAACCGGTATTGGTTGTGAATTAGAGATTTATGATGATAATGAGTTCCTACGTTTTCAATTTTATACAAATGATAAAAAGGATTATGGCCATTTCTGCTTAGATAAACAGCAAGTAAATATTCTAAGAGACACACTAAATACAATTATCAAGAATAAATTGATAAATGAAACACATAGCTAATTGTAGACAAAAGAATCTAAACTATTAGAAAGTAAAACTTTATAATCATTTTTAGCCAAGTTTGTATTGTTATTTCCAAATTTAGCACTTACAAAACTCAAAGTTGCTACTCGTCAGGACTTTAAATTCTGCTGAACTTCAAATTTTAGCACATTTAATTAACAAGTTGACTGAGTATCAAATTCAAAATACCTAAAGATAAATATTGATGAATTCGCTAACAATTTTAGAATAAGTCTTATCTTGTAACTATGAATAAAATTCATCAAGACTTCATAATTGACAAATTAACTGACTCAATATTAAATACTATCTCCAAAGATAGTTTTCAAACTGAAGTTTCTACAATTAAAAAAAGTGACCTTAAAACCGTTATGAAAAAAGATGGATGGAACTTTAATTGGAAAAGTGAATTCGAAGATTTTAAGAAAGATGTTTATAAATTAACTATTCTAAATAATCCTACGATAATACAAGGTCTTCTGAGTTTGACAGTTGAAAATGGATACGTATTTATGAATTTACTTGAAAGCTCACCATTTAACAATGGTAAGAACAAACTTTACCAAGGTGTTGCGGGAAATTTAGTAGCTTTTGCTTGTAAATTATCTTTCCAACGTGGATATGATGGATTTGTAGCATTTGATGCTAAATCCAAATTGATTAAGCACTACGAAGAAAGTTTAAATGCTATTCATTTTAAAAATCAAAGAATGATAATTGATACAAATGCCGCTAAAATTTTAGTTACTAAATATTTTAAAACAATTTAATTATGGGACATTTAGCAGAACCAAAAGGTGTTGACTTTATTATTGAGAGTAAACCGATGACTGCAAAAGAGAAAGCAGAAATAGCTGAATTTATTAAAAAGAGAAAGTCTGTTATTGAAAAACAGGAACAATTAAGAAGAAGGAGAAAAAAGACTGAAACTGCTACTTAAATTAAAGCTTAATTAAAAAAGCACTACTTACAACACGGTATAAAATTAATTAGGCGTCAGCAAGTTAAAATATTTTAGTGGTCATTTGAAACTCCACAAAATCTGTTTGCAGATTTCGTAATGATTGATAAATTACAAAACTGCAAAGCAGTTTTTGCTAATTGGTAATCCCGAAGTTTCGGGAGCAAATTGTATCTTTACTTATCGCCCTACAATCTTTATATAGGCGTTGCCCGCCATTTGAATTAACCTTGATGCTTGAATATGAATTCATTTAAAATTTAAATTATGGAAAGGAAAAATATCATTAATGTTTTGTTAGTTGTAATAACTGCTACTATATTCTTATTGGGCTATTATTTGAATAACCCTGACCTGACTCAAATTTTATATATAGCAGGTGTGGTTATAGGATTTTGGGCTATAATGAGAATATTTAAGATAAAACAATTAGCTACTAAAGATTAAAACAAACAAAGCGAACCAAAAACTCGAACAATAAAAAGGATTTTCAGAATTTCTGCCATCGAAAGGAAAATTCCGAAGACCGTTTCAGATCTACAGTGGTTTATGAAAAAAATCCCATCGGACTTGAAACTTAAACTCTGAAAAAAGACTTTCGGAATTCCTGTCAACGGAAAGGAAACTCATCGATGGTCAGTTTTTATCAGCGAAAGACCGTGAAGGATAAAAAAGGAAAACGGATGAGAACGCAAGCAGAACGCAGGAAAAACGGCGGGCAACAACATATAAAAACTCATTGGTCGTAAGTAGGTTACGATATTTTAGTGGCTATCTGAAACCCCACAAAATCGCTTTAGCGATTTTTTCTGAAAATAGAAAGTTAAAAAAACGCAAAGCGTTTTTGCTCATTAGTAAATCGAAAATTGTATCTTTACTTATCGCCCTAATATTCTTATATAGGCGTTACCACATATTAAGAATGAGACTCCTTTATTTATTTATTTTTAGTCTTTTAAGCCTTTGTTCGTTTAGTCAAAAAAATGTAGACACCACATTTTACCCAAACGGACAAATTAATACTCGTGATTCACTTTTTGAAAATGGGAAATTCAAACTACATGAACAATACTATTCTGATATACTAAGATTCGAAAACGACACATTATTTTTAAAACAGATATCTAACTTAAATGCCATTGAAAGTAAAGGACTTCTTCTGAATATTGGAAAAAATAAATGGATGCAATATGGAAAATGGACATATTGGAATATAAAAGGATTCAAAGTATTAGAAACTTATAGCATTAACGAAGAGAAAGGCTCTAGATATATTAATCAATGGCTACCAAATGGAAAACAAATCCTAAATAATGGAAATGGACACTATTCCCAAATAGGCATGGAGAGAGCAACTGACTACGGACTTGATAGTACCATTTATGAAATAAAAGATAGCCTTAAAAATGGAACTTATTGTGTTTGGTGTCCCCTTAAAAATGGAATGTACTATAAATGTGAAACAGGACAGTACACCAACAATAATAGGCAGTCATTGCAAATATCATTTTTTAGGAATGGCCAAATCCAAAGATTAGAACAGTATAAAAACAGCAAACTTGAAGGCGAATATCACCGCTTTTATGACAATGGTAAATACTCCGAATTTGGAAATTACAGTGAAGGCCAAAAAGTCAATAATTGGAAATATTGGAATGACTCAGGATATCTAATTAAAGAAGCAAAATATCATAAAGGAGAATTAATTGGTAATTGCTCGGAGTATTATCCAAACGGCACTTTAAAATCAAAAGGTAGTTACATTCAAATTTCAGATTCACTTAAAGTAGCTTCAGTTGACGCATTTACCGGCGAAGAAACTATATACTCAAGAATTTCAGATACTGTTCCTGTAAAAAATGGAGAGTGGGTTTATTACTCTCCTGACGGTAAACTGACCAAGAAAGAGCTATTTTTAAAAGGCAAAAAAATAGAAAAATAACATGTGGTACACAGTATAAAATTAATTAGACATCAGTAGGTTACGATATTTTAGCTTTCTTTTGATATTCCACAAATTCTGTTTGCAGATTTCGTAATGATTGATAAATTACAAAACTGCAAAGCAGTTTTTGCTAATTGGTAATCCCGAAGTTTCGGGAGCAAATTGTATCTTTACTTATCGCCCTACAATCTTTATATAGGCGTTATGCAAAAAAAACGACAGACAATTTGAAAACATTGAAAAATGAAGAGTAACGAAAAAATAAAAAGCCCTCGCTACGCATTTTTGAAAATTTATGCATCCGCACATTTGGCACATTTGATTTTGCTCACCACGCAAGCCGACAGACCCTTCGCAAAACCAAAAGAGCCAAATCACCAACCGCACCAATTAATATGACTAAAAAGTTAACGACATATTTAAAAAAGAAATACAAAAAGATGGCATTGCTAACGCAATGCTGTAGGCTTCCCATTTTTAGTACGGTTCTAAATTATAAATTATTTTTATTAATTAAAACTTCTTGGCTGAAGTGTAGCGCAGCGGAACTGAAGCCAAGAAGTTTTTGTTTTTTATACATTAACGGACTTATACCTCCTAATGAATCGTGAGGTCTTTCTTCATTATAGTCTTTTACCCATTTATCAGTTTGTTTTCTAACATCTTCTAATGTTTCAAAGAGATAACAATCTAGTACTCCATTTCTAAATGACTTATTAAATCGTTCAATAAATGCATTTTGTGTTGGCTTACCCGGCTGGGTATATTTAAATTCTATTTGATTCATTTTACTCCATTCTTGAGATAATTGTGCAATAAATTCAGGTCCCTTATCCATTCTTATTTTTTTAGGTTTTCCATATTTATTAATTAAGTGTTTTAATACCCAGACTACTCTGTTGCTTTTGATTGAATAATCTGTCTCTATAAATAATACTTCTCTGTTAAAATCATCGATAACATTGAATGACCTAAATTTTCTTCCATTTTCTAATACATCATGTACAAAATCAATACTCCAAGTTTGATTAAATTCTTCTGGTATAACTAAAGTCTCTTTAACTCTTGCAGGTAATCTTTTCTTTGCCTTTCGTCTCATTGGTAATCCCATTTGCTTATAAACTCTGTGTAGGCGCTTATGATTTACCAAAACAGATTTATTGCGTAAACGGTTATAGCACTTCCAAAAACCCTCTCTTGGATGTAAAATACTTAACTGCGTTAACTGATCTGTTAACAAAGAATCATCTTTAATACTACGATAATTTAAATTACTTCGACTCGTCCTCAATAAACGACACGCCTTGCTTGTGCCGTTTGGATAGATAGTCTTTAATTCATTTACAATCTCTCTTTTGTGGCAAGGCGCTAAAGCTTTTTTTCAATAATATACTTAGCCATATCAAGTTCTAAAGCAAGGTCTGTGTACATCCTTTTTAACTTAGAGTTCTCTTCTTCAAGTTGCTTTATTTTCTTTAGCTCACTAGCTTCCATGCCACCATATCGTTGTCGCCATTTATAAAAAGTTGGCTTCGACACTCCATGCTCTCGAGATATCGTTTCTACATCTTTGCCTAAATCAAATTCTTTTAGAATTTTGGCAATTTGGGTCGGGGAAAATTTACTCTTTTTCATATTACAGTTTTAAAATTACAAATTCTATTTTTAAACTGTACTAATTTTGGGGGAGCTTACAATGCCTCTTATTGCTTTTTAGAAATTTGTTGCTAATAAGAACACTAAAACTAAAAAGTGTTTCACTTTACGACAGAATAGTAATTCAGGATAACGAAATTGAAATGCTTTGGAATGTTAGAGGTTGTCATAAAATAAAAATAAATGGGATTGGTGTGTTTCCTGGCAACACACACGGACTAAAATTTCTATTCTCAAACCGATACAATCCAATTGAAGTTACCTTTATAGGGATTGCAAGAAAAATCAAAAAGAAAATACGAGTAGAAAACACAAAAATTAATTTACTCAACAAGTTTAATACATCAACTGAAATTCCAATTGCTATTGAAGTTCCATACAATAGGGGAAAGTTTGAATGTAAATTATCAACTGAAAATTTAATAATGAAACAGTCTGCTTTCAATGTTGAATTGCAAAATATATATTTTGAATTTGAACCTTTTGACATTGACAATTATAAACAAGTAAAAACAAATCAATAATGAGAAGAGATTATTATACTACGCCAAAATCAACACCTTTGATGCGATTTCTTTGGAGTGCATCGGGTGGAGACAGATACATTTTAGAAAGAGCAACTTATTCAGACCAAATAAAATATATGTGTTTGGGTGGTATTATTGTGGCTACTGGCTTAATGGCAGCATTAGCTGGTGGTTATGCTTTTTACACAATTTTTGAACCAAGAGGGTCAGCCATTGAGTCAGAATTTAGTTGGTCAACATCAATAATTTCAATATTATTCGGTTGTTTTTGGGGATTAATGATTTTTAACCTTGATCGCTTTATTGTTTCTAGTACAGGTAAAGGTGATGGTACAGAAGCCATCACTTGGGATGAATTTAAAGGAGCAATTCCAAGGTTAGTATTGGGGGCAATTATTGCATTAACTATCTCCAAACCTGTTGAAATTAGGATGTTTAAAACAGAGATTGATGTTGAGTTACACAATGCACAAATGGAAAAGCAAAAGGAGTATTTGGGAAGCATCGAAAAGATTTATACAGACAGGATAGAAAATGAGAAGGAAAAGATTTCAAAATGGGAAAACGAAATACAAGGCAAGGAAGCAAGATATGTAGAACTTGAAAATTTACTAGCTGATGAAATGGGAGGTGGCAGAGGGGCTGCTGGTTATGGACCTGAAGCTAAAAAACTTGAAGAACAATTAAAACGAATGGATGGAGAAATAAAACTAACAAAGGATAAAAATACTCCATTTATAAAAGAAGGCTATAAGAATTTACAAAAATTTGAAACAGCAAAACAAAAGGATATAGAAAGTGGAGAAGTTGTGTCGGCAGGTCTTGACGGCTTGCTAGAAAGAATAAAATTAGCCCACCACATTGCTGGTTTTTGGATTTCATTGTTTATAACCTTGCTTTTTATGGCTATTGAAATGACTCCTATATTTTTCAAGTTAATGCTCGTAAAATCGCCTTATGATTTTCTGAAAGAAAATATTGAAGAACTAATGAAAGCTGAGCAAGGCATTCATATTGAATATAATTATCACAAAGACAAAGAAGGACAGGAAAGGGATTTAGTAACTCATCTGCACAAAGAAAAATTATTAGTTGAGAAAAAATCTCTACAAAAGGTTCAAGAAGAATTGACTGAATATGCTATTGCAAAGTATAGAGAGGATATGAAGAAAAAAATTGACGCAAACCCTGAACAGTTTATTAAAGTTCAAGGAAACAGTAACGAGCTATCTGATGAATCTTAATAGATTACTTTGCACATTTTCAGGCGATGATTACAGTATTATTAGCCAAAGTGATAAAACAATTCAAAACCGTTTTATGGCTATTGGTGGATTTGTTACTGTAATTTTTACGTTGTGTTTTATTAGTTGCTACTTCACATTTACGAAACTGTTCCAAAATTATTTCATTGGAATACCTATTGGATTGTTCTTTTCCTATATGATAACAAACATTTATCTGTTGCTTCTTTACACTTTATCAAAAAATTCATTCCCTTGTAATACTGACAAAGCAGCTCAACTTTTTTCTATTTCAATTCGTGTGATTTTCATTTGCTTTATTGCAATAGTGGTTTCTAAACCATTAGAAACTATTTTTTATTCCTCAGATTTGGAAAATGAAATTGCAATATACAAGCAAGAACAAATAAGTAAATACAAGCAATCCACTACAGAATATTTTAATGAAGAAACTAAAAACTTGAAGTTGATTATTGAGAAGCAAAAATTACTTTACATTAATGCTGAAACAAGCCAAATAGAGAATTATAAAAAGCTTTTAGAAAAAAAGGAACTTCAAAAAGATGAACTAATTACTTCAATGACCAATCTTGTTAACAATTCTAATTATTACATACAAAGCATTGTAATTTTAAATTCAAAATATAGGGCTTGTTGGTTGTTTACATTCTTTACAATGTTCATATTCTTGTTTCCAGCATATTTAAAAAAATTCCTTGGAGAACAGAGCTTTTATTATGAAACAAAACGCACTATTGAAAACCGATTAGTAAAAGAAGAATATGCTTCTTTCAAAGCAAGGTATAATTTGCTATTTCAAGAACACTTAAATAGAAACATTCAATTTTCAGAGCCATTTATTGACGCACCTTTCAACACAATTAGAAAAAGAGACGAAAGAGAGTTTTTAAAAGAAGATGATTTAATTTCCGATTTATACAATGTCTGAATTTGTTACCATACAAGAGCACATTGAGAGAAGAACATACATAAAAGGTAAGTTCAAAGGGAAATTTATTGGCTATCTTGACCATCAGAAATCCGATTTAGATCACGAAAATTTTTATAATCTTGAAGTATTAAGTGGCGAAATAATAACTACTAAAAATGATGCTCACATTCGACATTGGCAAACTGGCGAACCAGAAGAATTCCAACCTGTTGAACAATTTCTTACTAAACTACCTGAATATCTTCCGTTAGAAGTTCAATACGATAATGGAACTTCGAAGAATTATCAAATAAATTTAAACGAACCGAAATTGAGTAGCTACTCACTTTCAAATCAGATTTATGAAGATGATAAAATATTTGGAGACATTACAGGAAATATTTCGGGTTACATAAAACATTATGATACACAAGATATAGAAGTTGAAGTTATTCCCGAAGATGACGGAACAATAGTTTTACCTCCAACACCAACCGTCATAAAAACATCAAAGCAAACTGGTAGAACAGAAATTAATGGAAATTATAAAAGGTGGGAATATTTTAACTCTGACGGTTCAACCTATTGGGGAAATTGGATTAAACAAAGCAGAGGTAAAGAATTTTCGATTTTAAGTTTACTCGGAGGATTTTTACAAATTCTATTTTTGCTTTTCGTAATAATTCCCCTTTTTGCAGTTGGTTGGAAAATCATTTTACCTCTATTAATCATTGGAGGAATTTTTTATCTTCTTTCTTCACTACAACCAGTAATAATAAGGTTATGGAGTTGGCTAATACGATTAATTGGCATTGCATTTCTTTTCTCTTTTTTATTCGGTGTAATATCATTATTTACCAATCCTATTCAAACATCAGTAAAGAAAAAATATGCTACAAATTCACAAGAAGAAATACAACAAACTACACCTGATCCCATAACTGGTGATAGTATAATTTCGCATTATAGAATTTGGCAAGACTATAACAGCAAAGAATATTCGGGAAATATCAAAGTAAAAGTTTCGGACTTTAGAAATGTTGCAAATTATAGAAACAATATTTCTGTTTCGCCTCAAAACCCAAGTCAATACAATTACATTGTTTCAAAAATTTATGACTTTGATAAAAATAAATTGGGTTTACTTTATTTAATGTTTGACAGCTTAAAAACAAAATATAATTTAAACGAACCCAAATTTGCGGAAGTAATAACTTCTTGTATTCAAGATATTCCATACACGCTTGTTTTAAACAACGACTGCAATGCTAATAGTTATAATGATAAATTTATAAGCGACTATTTGGGTAGTGGTGGAAAATGTGAAGGTTTTATAAAATTTGGTTTGCTTGCACCTACTGAATTTATGGGTACTTTAATTGGTGACTGCGATACAAGAACACTTTTACTTTTTACAGTTTTAAATCATTACAAGTATGATGTTGCAATGTTGGGTAGCGAACTTTACAGACATTCTGTAATTGGAATTAATTTACCTTACAATGGCTTTTCAAAAACAATAAACGGTAAGCGATATGTAATTTGGGAAACAACTGAACAAGGTGTCCCACCAGGTATTATCTCGCGTGAAATTTCTGATATGCGATTTTGGAACGTAACTTTAATCTCAAATAATAATCCACTAATATGACAACAAACATTGTAATTTTAATTTCAGTTTTAATAAGCGGACTGCTTACTATTTTCATACTAAATGCTATCGTAAATTCTCGAATCAAGAATAAGATTTCAGAAAATGAAACACCAATAACGGTTGAAATTTTAAAAGCGATTCTGTTTTTATCAGGAGGACTTTTATTGAGTGAAATATTTACTTCGTTTCAAACCTTAACAAAGGTATTGCCTAACAGTTTTGCGGGTAATGAACTGTTATTAAAAGAATTTTCTTACTTCAGTATTTTTTTAGGCATTACAATCTTGACGACAATTTTAATAGTTTGGCTTTCAGCTTTAATGTATAGCTTAATTAGTAAAGGAAAAAGTATTTTCATTGAGGCTACTAATAATAATCTTAATGCAGTAATTATTTTTATCGGACTAATACTTGCTTTGACAATTGCTTCAAAGACGGGATTAACTCCGCTTTTCGACCAGTTTATTTTTTATCCGACTATGCCAATTTATCATTAATGAAATATGGATAAAATAATAAAAATTGCTTTAGCAATATTGATGTTTCTGTGCTTGTTAGATATGCCTTACGGATTTTATCAATTAGTTCGTATTGTTGCATTAATCGGATTTGGTATTTTGACGTATAAAGCAAATGAACAGAATAAGAATACGGAAATGATTATTTATGGTGGACTTGCATTACTCTTTCAACCGTTTTTTAAAATCGCACTTGAAAGAGAATTGTGGAACATTGTGGATGTGATTGTGGGAATTGGATTAATAATCTCTATTTTTATACCATTAAAAAAAAACAGAATAATATAAATACAATTCCGTTGCTTGGTTAAATAGGTATGACGAATAAAAATGAAATAATACCCAATGAAACTGGCTTATACAATGAAATAAACACACTCATTGAACAAAGTCGTGCTCAATTAGTTACACAAGTTAATAGCACCTTGACCTTACTTTTTTGGCAGGTAGGCAGACGGATTAATGAATTTGTGTTAGAACATAAACGAGCTGAATATGGAAAACAGATTGTCGTTACACTATCACGACAATTGGTAACTGAACACGGACGCAACTTTGAGGAGAAAAATTTAAGACGAATGCTTCAATTTGCTGAAACATTCCCTGAATTTGAAAAAGTCGTTACACTGTCACGACAATTGAGTTGGTCGCACTTTTTGACCTTATTACCTCTAAAAACAGAAGAACAACGCCTATTCTATGCACTTAAAACTTCACAAGAACAAATGAGTGTTAGAGATTTAAGAAAGCAAATACAACAAAAGACCTTTGAACGAACCACAATTGCGGATTCTCAATTACCAAAAACTAAGCATCATCTAACGGGAAATTTCAAAGACCCTTATTTATTGGACTTTTTGAATTTACCTAACGGCTATCTCGAATTTGACCTTGAAACCGCAATTCTAAAAGAACTCGAAAAATTCATTTTGGAAATCGGAAAGGGATTTGCTTTTGTTGAACGGCAAAAACGAATGATAATTGACGGAGAGGATTTTTACCTTGACTTGTTATTTTATCATCGAAAACTGAAACGCTTAGTCGCCATTGAATTAAAGATTGATAAGTTCAAAGCAAAATACAAGGGGCAAATGGAACTCTACCTGAAATGGTTGAGTAAAAACGAAAGACAAGAAGGCGAAGAAGCACCAATCGGACTTATTCTCTGTGCGGAAACAAGCAAAGAACAAGTTGAATTACTGGAAATGCACAAGGACGGAATTATGGTTGCGGAATACTTGACTGAATTACCGCCAAAAAAAGAATTAGAACAGCGTTTACATAAAGCATATTTGGAAGCTAAAGAAATAATGGACAACCGAAAATTATTGGACTAAAATGAACGACCCTTCGCAGTCATACACATTGGTTGGTCGCACAAGCCTGACAAAGACCAAAACCAACAAAAGAGTATTCCTACCCCAACCCAAAAAGAAATTTTCAAAATGCCCCACGCACCACAAAATAAGGACTGAAAATGAAAAAAAAATAGCACAAACCGCTAACAATGGCTAAAAAAACATAGGGGTTTTGGTGGTAAATTAGAAGTTTTGAGCTTCGATTAAAGTTCGCCAAACCACAATTTTGATAATTATAAAAGAAGGATAATTATAAAAATATTTGGCTTGGCTAAGTGCTAAATTGAAAGGGCAGAGTTTCAAACTCCCCTCCGTTTCTTAGCCGGGTCGTTGCCCGCCATTTGAATTAACCTTGATGCTTGAATATGAATTCATTTAAAATTTAAATTATGAAAAGGAAAAATATCATTAATGTTTTGTTAGTTGTAATAACTGCTACTATATTCTTATTGGGCTATTATTTGAATAACCCTGACCTGACTCAAATTTTATATATAGCAGGTGTGGTTATAGGATTTTGGGCTATAATGAGAATATTTAAGATAAAACAATTAGCTACTAAAGATTAAAACAAACAAAGCGAACCAAAAACTCGAACAATAAAAAGGATTTTCAGAATTTCTGCCATCGAAAGGAAAATTCCGAAGACCGTTTCAGATCTACAGTGGTTTATGAAAAAAATCCCATCGGACTTGAAACTTAAACTCTGAAAAAAGACTTTCGGAATTCCTGTCAACGGAAAGGAAACTCATCGATGGTCAGTTTTTATCAGCGAAAGACCGTGAAGGATAAAAAAGGAAAACGGATGAGAACGCAAGCAGAACGCAGGAAAAACGGCGGGCAACAACATATAAAAACTCATTGGTCGTAAGTAGGTTACGATATTTTAGTGGCTATCTGAAACCCCACAAAATCGCTTTAGCGATTTTTTCTGAAAATAGAAAGTTAGGGTTAATGGACAAAATGGTTGATAAAAGCTCTTGAAAACCTTTTCCTGATTAGCTTTGGAGCTAATGAAAGGTTATGAATAAAAAAAATGCAAAAATTGTGCAAAGACATTTACTCGAAAATATGGTGTTCGACTCGGAAAACAGCGATATAAATGCTTGCACTGTAACACTTATTTTACTGGAGGAAATATCATTACTCCTGAGAAGATTTGGGATGAATACACAAAAGGAAAGCAGACGTACAAACAACTAGCTGAGAAATATCAGTGCTCCATAAAAACTATTCAGCGTAAAATAGATTTGATTGAAGTAGACATTCCTAAAAAATATCCTAGAAAAGTAGTGGTACTGATGGATACTACTTATTGGGGCAGAAATTTTGGTTTGATGCTATTTAAAGATGCCTATACAAAAGAAAATTTACTTAAATACTATGTTAGATCGGAGAGCAATTATTTATACAAAAAAGGAATTGTTGAACTAATAAGACTAGGTTACGAAGTTTTAGGTATTGTTTGTGATGGTAGACGCGGATTAATGCAGCTATTCGATGATATCCCGGTTCAAATGTGTCAATTTCATCAAGTTGCTATAATAAGGAGATATATAACTAAAAACCCTAAAATACAAGCATCTATCGAGTTAAAAGAACTTGTTAGTATTTTAAAAAAGACAGATAAAGAGTCTTTTAAAGGAGGTTTAGATTTGTGGTTTGAAAAATGGGATTCTTTTTTAAAGGAACGGACAATTAATCTAGAAACAGGTAAAAGTTATTATACTCATAAACGGCTTAGAAGTGCTTGTAGGAGTTTAAAAACAAATCTCAAATGGCTATTTACTTGGTATGAATACTATGAATTAAATATACCAAACACAACTAATTCAATTGATGGACATTTTTCAGATTTGAAGAACAAAATGAGAAATCACAATGGTTTATCAAAAGCAAGAAAAATCAAATTTATAGATGAGTTTTTGAAGGCATAAAGGCTTCTAAAAATAATCAAGAGACTTATAAAAGCCTCTTGATTTGACATTTTTGTCAGCCATCAAATATATCCCTTGCTTGGTTGCTCTCCAGCAGAGCCTAACTCCGTTTTATTTGATAAATTAAAAGTAAATTAAATAAGTTTAGAAAGAACAAAAGGAGGAAAAAATAGAGCAACCATTTTGTCCACATGAAAAAGGTAAGCTAAAAAAAGCAACCATTTTGTCTATTACATCGAAAGTTAAAAAAACGCAAAGCGTTTTTGCTCATTAGTAATCCCGAAGTTTCGGGAGCAAATTGTATCTTTACTTATCGCCCTACAATCTTTATATAGGCGTTGGCAAACATTGAAAATATGACACAAACTATAAAGTTGATTATTCTGCTATTAATAATAGCTTGGTCAGTTGAGGCAAATGCTCAGTTGAGTTCTGTTTACTTTGAAATCAATAATTTTAAATTGTCTAACTCAACAAAATTAAAACTAGACAACTTTTATTCTTCTCAACTCTCGACAAACTATCCTGATGTAATCGTAAAGGGCTATTCTGACACCACAGGAACATCAGAAATCAATCTTAAACTTTCTAAGCAAAGAGTTGAGTCAGTAAAAGAATACTTAACCACCAAAGGTTATCCAACACATAAAATAAAAATAGAATACTTCGGCGAGACCGAGACCGAGTCGGAAAGTTTAAAGAAAAATAGGCGAGTTGACTTATTTGTTAATCCAAATTTTAATATTTACAACTTTCTTTCAAAGTATAATCAACCAGAACAGGTATTTCAAATCGATAACACACACGACACTATAATTAAAGCTAAGCAAAACACAACTATTTATATTCCTTCAAATTGTTTCATGCTAGTTAATGGAGAAAAGGTTAAAAATGTAACCTTGATACTTCAGGAGAATTATGAAATTTCAGATATTTTACTGTCAAATCTAACCACGCAAACTACTAATGGAAATCTATTAGAAACAAAAGGAATGCTAAACATATCTGTTATTTCAAATGGACAAGAATGCGTAATAGCTAAGGGTAAATCTATCTCTCTAGGTATAGCTAATATTCCAGATCCAACTGATTTTGATTTATATCAAGGTGAAACTTCAAACAATCGTAGTGTAATTTGGGAAGATTCAACTACACAGCCTTTAATAAGATATGGAATTGAAAGAAGAGGTCCAAGACACCAGAAATATCGAACAGCTTTTATTTCTCATGAACTAGATAGTTCATTCGAGAATCATATTGATGATTCACTCTATTTCCCTCTTGACGCTTTGAATGAAGGAATTTGTGGTCAAATAAATGTCAACTTCAAAGTGAACTCTAAAGGTAGAATTAGTCAGACCTTTATTGGTGAAAAGGATGGTCTCCATCCATCAATTGATAGTTTGGTTGTTGATTTAATACGAAATTGTCCCCCAACAAGACCAATGTTTAAAAAAGATAAAAAAGCACTTAAATTTTGGTATACAGAGACATTTGCTTTTTATTCAGACGCTTGTAGCAGAGGTTTAAAAAGATTCTCAATTGAAGAACAATTAAAGCCAGACCATTATTCAGTCAAATGGGTTACTACAAATCCTTTATCAATAATGAATAATAAAGATACAATTGATGTTAGTGATGTTAAAAATATTTCGACTGTAGTTTATTCAACAACACAATTAGGTTGGTTAAATGTGGATAAACTAAAAAAAATTAAAGGGAAAAAAGCTAAAATAGAAGTTAATGTTAGACCTGCTTACAATATTGATTTTAAAATAATAATGCAGGACTATGCCGCAGTTATTATTGGAGAAAAAACTAATGAAAAATTCATTTTTAAGAAGCTACCTAAAAATCAAAAGGGAATATTAATTGGTTTGAAATACGATAATGATAAAATTTTCTTAGCTACAAAGGAATTATTTATTGATGACACTGAAATTAATGAAATTGAATTCAGAGAAGTCTCTGTGACAGAGCTTAAAGCTAGATTAAATGAATTAAAAAAATAACGATTTGCCAACATCATATAAAAATCAGAGGGCGCAGTGGGTTACGAGAGTTTTGTGGTTATCTGAAATTCCACAAAATCGCTTTGGCGATTTTTGAAAAAAATCGTAATAAATTGAATATTAACTAAAAAATATAAAAATTATGGAAACTACATTGATTATCGGATTTGTGATATTAACTATTGCTTTATGGTTTTGGGCAATCATAGACATAACAAGGTCGAAATTTAAAAAACCTAATATGAATACAATTTGGCTTTTAACTGTTTTGTTTTTTCCTGTTTTAGGTTCAATTTTTTATTTTCAATTAAGAAAAAAATACGTAACAAAAGAACCGAGAAAATTTCAACCAGATTTTAACAGAACGAAATTAAAAACTTCTGAATAAATTAATCAAAACCCAATCAGATATCTGAATTTACTCTTGCGGAATTATCACTCAATCGGAATTTATAAGTTCTGCGTAAATGAATTGGAAAGTAGAAATAACTCATACTCGCCGAATTTAGGAATTGAACGAAATGAAAATTGAACGGAATAAAACTGCGCACAACAACTTATATAACTAATAGCTAATTAGTTGATTAATCATAAGTTAAGGCATATTTGGAAGTCCGCCAAATTTTTTAATTTGGCTTATTGAAAAGAAAAGATAATAAGAAAATTAAAAAATTCGGCTCGTGCTTAACCGAAAAGTAATCGCTACTTTGCACTCTACGAGCCATATACAAAACCGTTGTGCTTCATTCCCCACATCACGGAAAACCGAGATTAATTTCTACAGCTAACGTCAAATTTTTAGGCTTTTTTTAAAAAAATTCAGAGCTTAAAAGTTGGTAAAAGCCTATGAATAAAGGATTGTAAACAAAAATTGACTAAATTTGACGTTAGTCAGAATTAAGACAAACCGCTAACCAATGATAAAATTCTTCAGAAAAATACGATACGACCTTATGGAAAAAAACAAAACTGGAAAGTATTTCAAGTATGCTATTGGAGAAATTATCCTTGTGGTAATAGGAATTTTAATTGCTTTACAAATTAACACTTGGAATGAAAACAGAAAAGTGAACAATTTAAAACAGAACTATTATGTGCAAATTTTAGTGGATTTAAAAAATGACAAAACATACGCTCAAAAAACTATAAAATTTCTTGATTCACTACAAACTCAATACTCTACTTACAATCAAATCTTTACAAAGCCCAATCAATCTTTTGATTATATCCTTCAAAATATTACACAACTTGAAATAAATAGTTTAAGGATTAGATTTAAATCTACAACCATTGAATCCTTAATAGATAATGGTGAAATGAAGCTAATGGATACTGAACTGCGAAATAATTTAACAGACTATAACTCATCGAAGGAACATATACTAGAGGTATATTCAGAAAATTCATCATTAGCGCTTGATATTTTAAAAACGACTTCTATAGATGGAGGAGCTGTAATGGTACTTCAAAGAATGAATAATCAAACCGAACTAGCTACAATCTTGAATCTTGAAAATAAACTTCCACAAATATATTTAGATCTAGAAGCTTATTATGTATGGAAATTAAACGCTGAAATGAAAGCTATCGATGGTCTTAAAAAATTAAAAGAAAAAATTGATATATGTATCGGATTGATTGAACTAAAATTAGAAAAATAACGAAAGCACAATCGAGTAGATGGCTCCGACTAAAATAGTCGGAGTTCACCTCTCACACTATCCCGATTTTCTCGGGACGGTTCAATAATGAAACATCAACGTTTGTAGTATTCGACCAAACTGATATAACCTCTCTTTTTCAACCGTTCGATTGTGATTGTAGTTCCTAAAATTGGACTTTATTCACTTCACTTTATTTTTTTGTGTTCATGAATTCGTTCCTCATTTGAGCTACCGCCCATCCTCCCATTATTCATTCTTGTTCTTTTTTTATTTGTATTCATGAATTCGTGCCTCATTTCTAGTTCTACTCCATGCATACGCTTGCCCTTGGGGTATTCCTAATCGGATAAGATTTTTCCTTTTCCGGTCGTGCTTTTTCTCCCGATGCTTCGGGACCATATACAATATCTCAATCGGTTTACTCATGCATTGTTTTCTTTTTATTGTATTCGTGAGGCGCTCCGCTCGGTACTTAGCCACTCTTCCAACTTTTTAAGTTTGGCTTGAATGGATGCTTGTTTGTAGTAATTTATCCAACCTCGAACCAATAAATTGATACGGTGGATTCGCTCATCAAATTCAGCAGGAATTGTCTTTTTGGTTAACCTTTTAAGCTTTGCTTTAAAGGTTTTCCATTTTGACTTTTCAACTACTAGTTGATACTTCCTCTTTGCTCCCTTCTTGTAAGATGCCACAAAGGAGTGACCTAAAACATTAAAGGTTAAGGGGCGAAGAATACCACTCTTTTATTCACTGTTTTCTATTTTTAGGGTGTTCATGTGTTCGCTTCGCTCGGAACTCGATTAATTGGCAATCGAAGTTTTTGCTTTAAATACAAGTAAAGATTATTTCCTACTCGTTTTGCAGCTTTCTCACTTTTCACATAAACACTAAAGTCATCGGCGTATCTTACATAACGTAACCCTCTACTCTCAAGTAATTTATCTAATTCATTGAGTAAGATATTTGAAAGTAATGGACTTATAGGCGAACCTTGCGGGACTCCTTTTCTTCGTTTTTGCAATTTACCTTTGATGAGTATTGGTGCTCTAAGAAATGAACGCAATAGTTTTAGGGTTTGCTTGCACTTTACTTTTCTGTATATCAATTCTAAAAGCACGTAGTGTTCATCGAAGAAAGACTTCAAATCAATGTCCACAATATGCTGGTAACCTGAATTGATATATTCCAAGCTTTGTGCAATGGCTTGCCCCGCATTACGTTGCGGTCTGAATCCATCACTATGCTGCTGGAAGTCTACTTCAAATTTTGGCTGCATTACTTGATGTAACGCTTGTTGAATTACCCTGTCTGTTGCAGTTGGTATGCCGAGTAATCTCGTCTTCCCATTGCTCTTGGGTATTTCAACACCTAATATCGGAAGTGGCTGATAAGTTCCAATTTCTATCTCTTGGATGATTCGCTTTCTATTTGCCTGAAGAGTAGACTTTAGTGTTTGCACACTTAAGCCATCAACTCCCGCAGCTCCTTTGTTGCGATACACCTTTAAATAGGCTTCGTTTAGATTCTCTTTTGATGTTTATTGTTTAATCATTAATACTTCATTTGTTTTTGCTGTCTCGCTTAATCAGTAGCTACTTTGACACTAGATTATTATCCTTTGCATACCAATGCTCCATTGTCTATTAAAGACCATTATTGTTTAGTCCTTCATTAATGTTCAACTCACTAACTACTATGACTTCGGCACGCTGTCGCAGAAGCTTTAGCGTAGGCGCCTGACTTCTCTGTTCTACCAACCCGTGGCTACAAAGATCTCTCCGCCTGAGGCGGATAAATATCCTTTAAACTATGCCTGCTGAATCTACTACTTCGATTATGTCTACTTTTCAGCAGCTTGGGACTTCGCAATGATGCGATGCACTGAGCTTGTCGTAGTGTGCTTACTCATCCAATCTGATAGCCTCATATTCAGTTTCTGCTTGGTTTATCCTGAGCTTGTCGAAGGGTCAGTACAGTTTACGCAGTCTGGCTTACTTTAGTCTAAACCTCACGGTTAGCAACCTTGTGCTTACGCTAAAGCTTCAGCGACACGCGTGCCACTTGCTTTGCTTCCAGGCACAGCCTGTCCCGAGCTAATCGGGAACCCTAGCGCATAAGGGACTTGCACCCTTTGGATTAAATTCGATATTTAAAAGAACTTATTTATATTTACCATTCAAGGCACACACAATGTATATAAAAAATAGGCGAAACAGTAGTAAATTCAAGGATTGTGGCTCGTATCAAACTTTGTGCTTAACCGAAAGTTGGGTGCTTCGAAATCGCCTACTTTTCATATACTAACCGTTGTGCATAATGCAAAAAACAACGTGAAATCGACAAAAAATCTGTGATAATAAAAGCGAAATTTTATAATACAAAGTGCAGAATTAAAGTATTTTAAGTATAACCAATTAAACAAAATAATATGAAACAAGTTTCTATTTTAATTACAGCAATTGTATTTGCTGGATTAATCATTAGTTGCGGGAACAATAACTCTGCTTCAAAAGAAACCAATAACAGCACTGTTGCTACTTTTGACTTAACTGCAATGAAAAAACTCATAAAAGAAAAGAGCGATAAATTTACGCAAGCACATATCACTCGTGACACGGCATATTTGAATAACATTTTTACAAAGGATGCAAATGTGTATTCACCTAATTCTGATATTATAACTGGACGTGATGCTATTGCGGCTGTGAATAACGAATGGGTCAATTACGGAATTAAAGAATTTACTGAAGAAACAACCTCTTTTTTTGGTAACGAAGATTATCTGATTGATGAAGGAACCTACTACTTGCGTTATGGAGAAGATAATATAATTGATAAAGGGAAATACATTAATATTTGGAAAAAGGAAAATGGCGAATGGAAGATGTGCAGCAGTATTTGGAATACCAGTTTGCCTCTAACTACAACCGAATGAGAAATGGAAAACACTATGCACAACACCGTATATATCTCGTAGCTAATTAGTTGATTAATAGGAAGTTCAGGCATATTTGCGAAGTCCGCCAAATTTTTTAATTTGGCTTATTGAAAAAAAGATAATAAGATAATTAAAAATTTCGGTTCGTGCCCAACCGAATAGTTATCGCTAATTTGCACGCTACGATCCATATACAAGACCGTTGACTAAAATTGAAACACAAATCGAAGCCACTTTCGGAGAAGTAGATTTTTAACAAAAAAATCAGCAAATACCGGCTTTTCAATCTAACTTTGTATAACCTTAATTCTCGGATGGAATTCAATACTGATATTCCGTTCTGCAAACTTGCATCTACCCTACTTCAACTTATCGCATAGATTGATAAATTATCTCAAAATTTATCCTTAATTTTGTATCCAAGTGAATACATTTATTTATGTACATAATTGAAAAAACTTCTGAATTTGATAAATGGCTTCGAAAGCTAAAAGACAGGCGTGCAAAAGCAAAAATTTTATTCAGGGTTCAAAGAATTGAAGAAAAAGGAAATTTTGGAGACTGTAAACCAGTCGGAGACGGATTAACCGAGTTAAGAATTAAAGAAGGAAAAGGATATCGAGTTTACTTAAAAGAACATGCAGGAATTATTACAATTCTGCTTTTGGGCGGCGACAAATCAACACAAGAAACGGATATTAAAAAAGCCAAATTACTGTGGACTAAATATAAAAAATAGAACTTATGACAACAACGAAATTTGACATAGCAGACTACATTGATGATAATGAAATGATAGCTGAATATTTGAATACAGTCTTAGAAGACGGAGATGCATCAGACGTAATTGCAGCAATCGGACATATTGCAAAAGCTATCGGAATGACCAAAATTGCAGAACAAACGGGACTTAGCAGACCAAGTTTGTACAAGGCACTTAATCAAAGCTCAAAACCTCAATTTGATACTATTTTTAAAGTTTTAAAAGCGGTTGGCGGTCAACTAAATATCAACTCATTACCTGCTGCATAGTAATGACAGAACTCAATTCAGACAGACTCATTAAGAGGCTGATAAAATCAAAAAAGCCCATAACATTATATAAAAATCATAGGGCGGCAGCGGGTTACGAGAGTTTTGTGGTTATCTGAAATCCCACAAAATCCCTGCTCCGCCAGGTTTACAACCCTGCGGCACAAAACTAGCTCATTAAACTGAAAATATTAATTTTAGCTTTAAATAAACTTGTTACTTGAAAAATACCTATTCAATCAAAAATTAACCGCAGGCTTGCAAACCCGAAGGAGCTGATTTGGTGGGCAAGAAGAAGGTACAAGCAAGCGATACAAAACCAGTATAAGGAAGGGCTATCAATGGTCATCAACAGTAAGAAGACAATATCCGACTTTATTTTACCATTGGCAATTTTCTAATATAAATGTAAACGCTTAGATTTGTGTAAGAAGAGCAGTGTGAGGGGAGACTTTCAAGCAAGGTTCTTTGAGAGGTTTAGGGTGAAACTCCCTTTACCTACTCGATTACTAAACGTTGGCGGTAATGTAAAAAACCTATCCTGAATTCAATAACTCAATCCTACAAATCAAAATTTTAGATTTGCTGTAGGAACGCAAAAAACATAATCGATTATCATTTAAAGAATGAGTTTTTAATATTATTCAAGTAATGAATTCTTTCCCCTTTTAAGAATCACGCGTGAGCTCTTTTAATTATTTCTTTTCGGTGGGAAGTACCCCAATCAGCTAAATTACTAATTACTGGAATTAAATTTACACAGTAGTCTGTCAATTCATATCTTACCGAGATGGGTCTAGCATCTACTATTGTTCTACTTATCAGTAGATTCGTTTCCATTTCTTTCAATTCTCGACTCAACATCTTTCCAGAAATTCCTTCCACATCTACTAATAAATCTGTGTAACGTTTACTTCCAAAATAGAGAGCCACTAAAATATGCATTTTCCATTTTCCACTCAAAACGTACATAGTATCCGAAATTGCCTGAATTTTATGCTTGCAGACCTTTTTTTCTTCTTTGTCTTTACTCATAGTATCTTGGTTTGTTACCTATATGTTACTGAAATATCTTGTTACTTTTTGTCACTTACTGCCAAAAGTAACTAAATTTGACAAATATTCACAAAGAAAACTTTTAAAAAAATAAACTTAATCAACACACTAAATTGGCGGTATGCTGTAAAAAAATATACCTCTCAGAAAGTATCGAATGAAAATGTAAACCAAATATTGAAAGCGATTTCCTTAACGGCCTCCTCGACAGGAATTCAACCTTATCGAATTTTTGTAATCAATAAAAATCAAATTAGAAAAAAAATAGCAGAAGATTCTTTTAACGCGCAGATAACAGATGCATCACATCTTATTGTTTTTGCAGCTTTCGACACTATAACCAAAGAACACATATCAGATTTTATTCGTTTTACTGCAAATGAAAGAGGATTACCTGAAACAGCTTTGGCAGAATACAAAAAATCCCTTATGAACAATCTATTAACTAAAACAGACGAAGAAAACTTTATTTGGTCATCGCGACAAGCGTACATTGCATTAGGTACAGGTTTGATTGCTGCTGCCGATGCTAAAGTGGATGCTACACCAATGGAAGGTTTTAATTCAGAAAAATTAGATGTCTTGTTGAACCTAAAGGAAAAAGGACTAAAAAGTGTATTACTTCTTGCTTTGGGGTATAGAGATACAGAAAACGATTTTTTGGCAAAAAAAAAGAAAGTTAGATTACCATTAAATGAACTGGTAACTGAAATTAATTAATAAATCATTAAAACATTATTATCAACGCAGTGCTAAACTAGAGCCTAATGAATCAATTATTATTTAACCGAAAAGTTGCATTTAAGACTTGAATTCAGCAAACAATAAAATGGTATTCAGAAAAATTGGGTTTTACTTTCGATTTCGGTTATGAAATAGAAGGACTAAATGCCAAAGTCGCTTTTTTGACATTAAATGATTTTCGTATCGAGATTTTTGAAATTAAAAACGCTTCTTCATTACCAGAAAGTAGTCGCAATGCTGCAATGGATTTGCCTATTGTAGGATTAAAACATATTGCGATAAGCGTTGACAATTTAAAACAAATGGTGGCTCGATTAAAATCTCAAGAGGTTGAAGTCATAAATGAAATTAGAGAAGTGACGAATTCAAACGGACAAAAATTTGTATTCTTTAAAGATAATAATGGTATTCTAATGGAGCTTTATCAAAAACTATAATAAACCAAACGATAGAAAAAACACTACCGCCAACAATTAGGATCTAATGCAATGTGTTGAGGACGCACTTCATTAGAGCCTGTGTTGAGTTCAGCCCTTCGGTCTACTTGCTTTTTTGCTACGGAAATTTAATAAGGTTTACTCCTCTTCAGGTTTCTTTTTTGTTGTCTTTTATTGGAAGTAATGCTTTTTTTACAACTAAAAATAATGGAATAAGGTCGGCATTCTGTCTATTTAGTTGATATAATTTCAAATAAGTTGCAGTTTTAGCAGTATGTTTTGTTTTTACCTCAAGCATAGCCATAGTTCTCCCTGAACCGTTGGATATAAGCACAATGCTTCGCAGTGGTTTCCTCCTTGCGGCGGACGAGTGCAACCCTGCGAAAAATAATGTGCAACTGTTTTTTTCTATTGAGGCCTGCACTTTAAATCCAATATAAATTATTTATTATATTTGGATGAATAATAAAACATAAGGATATAATGGGAATAAACGTACTTTTTCTTTTATTCGGTTGTTGTAGGTAATAAAAGTATTAGCTATCAATTTATAAAATGAAACTATATTTCAAAATATTAATATTCTTTGTACTTTCAATTAATTTTAGTGCCTATTCCCAAACCTATTCAGAAAAATTAAATAATAGTAGTTGGTATACTTCTGAAGGGATTAGATTTCGTTTTAATGATTCAACTATAAATTTTTCAGGGCTCAATCATTATGGCTTTTTTTCCAATACAACACCTATTAATTGGGAAGATTCAACATTTTTTTTCTTGAGCAAGTACGTATCTGATGATAGTCTGTTAATTAATCATTTTAAAGATATTATTGCAAAAGTTACTTATACAAAGGATTCACTCATAATGCGTTTTGACTTAAATCGCATCCTATATGATTCAACTATTATAAAGAGCCCACTCAACTATTCATATTACAGCTATTTTAAGGATTCTATTCTAACCCTATACTCTTCGGAAAAATACTCTGAGATTAAAGGACAGTTCAATCTAATGTATTTCAGAAATAGCGGATTTTATGTTGACCAAAAAGGCAATATATTGTATGAAACTAGTGGTGTTGAGCAGTGGAAAAACTATAGAACTCTTGACGGAGTCTACAAGGGGCGATTGACAGACAATGTTTTTTTAGATTTCAAAAAATATATTGCAGATTCTCTTATTAGTTTATTTTATAGTTTCGAAACAAGTTGGAATTGTGATGATTGTGTTTGTAATTATTATTTCTACGAAACGAATAATCTCATTCGCAGATTTTTGAGGAATTGCAATTTTCCAATCCCAGAACCAAATTTAAATTTAAGTTCATTTTTATATAGTGATAGTGCTTGGATAGAAAATGACATGAAATTTTATGGTTATGATGTGAATAATAAAAATCCACTGGCTAAACAAAAAGTTTATGATAAACATGAAGATTACACCTATATTGCGTGTTCAGGGAAAGCAGACTTAAAAAAAGTCATATCGCATCGTAGAGAAAAAAAGTATATTTATAAGCTAGATATTGACAGCATTTATGCAGATCCAAGAACTTCTAAATTCAAGGATAATTCAAAATTAGATTCAATTTATTTTATATCTGAACACGAGATAAAAAATATTGAACAAAAAGGATTTATAATAAATTCAACATTTGTTTATAATGGTAATCCTGTGGTTTATCTTGAGGAAAAATATAAAAGGACAACTTCGTTTTTTGAACTTATTGATACTTTTTTAATAGACATTAACTACATTTTTATGTTTAACAAATACAATTCTAGTTATCTTATTGAAGGTCATCCTTATGAATCAAATATGAATTATAAAATTTCACGAGAGATTCTAAAGCTGCAAGGCAAATATTATTATTAAAAATCAATACCTACAACATTATATAAAAACTCATTGGGCGTAAGCAAGTTACAATGTTTTGGTAATTATCTGAAACTCCACAGAATCGCTTTGGCGATTTTATACTGAAAAGAGGCCATGCCTGCCGTCAGGTAGGAATTTATAAAAATCGCCAAGAAATATCGCTAAATAGTAATCCCGAAGTTTCGGGAGCAAATTGTATCTTTAACTTTGTAAACTATGTATCTTAACAAACATTTGAAAAACCAATGTCAAAAAAATATGAGGTTATTACTTTTCATTTTTTTAATAGTATATAATTTCAATCTCCTTGCTCAACCTACCAAGGACAATCTAACTATAGAATTTGAATATGTAATTATTAATGGAGACACAACTCATTTCAAAGAAGAAATTAAATTGGTTTTCAAAGATAAAAATGAGCTTAAAATTCTCAGAAAAAAAGGTGGTTTATCTTTGATACAATTTAAGGAATCAGAAATAAAATATGACTATAGTTATCATTTAAATAAGAATCAAATAATAATCGCTTTTGACCTAAACTTTTGGATAGAAATTAATAATGAAAGAGAAAGACTTATTCAGTTATATTATCCAATTTATAATAAAAAGCCTCAAAAGACAAAAGAGATTATTGATATGAAATTAAAACAAACTACAAGAGAGTTAATCTCATATAATTACCCTGAAAGTTCAATAAATGAAGCTAAAGTTAAGTTTGATTTTTATTGGGAATAAATTGATAGGTAAACTAATTACTCAACAAATATCAGAAGTGTTTTTTTTTAACACATTAAATTATTGGTAATGTAGGCTTCCCATTTTTAGTACGGTTCTAAATTATAGATCATTTTACTCCAACTACATAAGAAAATTATAACTATCGTATTGTATGATTATTAATGCATTATTATTTATTTATAGGGTTTGTGACTGATTATTCATACTCAAATTTGTTTAAATTGAATTATTTTTAATTAATTTTGTATGACATTTAACGCATTAAACATATAATATCTAGGTTATGAATGATAATTCATACATGAATTGGAACTCAATGAGTGATAAAGCTCTCATAGAAATGATTGGAACATTTATTCAACATCACAGGTTGAGTCAAAACAAATCACAAAGTAATATAGCCAAAGATGCTAATATTAGCCGGTCCACACTTAGTTTATTGGAACGAGGGGAAAAAGTAAACTTAAACAGTTTAATTCAAGTGCTACGGGTTCTAGATTTATTGCACATCATGGATGTTTTCAAAGTTAATAATCAGATAAGCCCAATAGAGTATGCCAAACTTCAAAAAAATAAAAGAAGTCGTGCAAGAAGTAAGGGTAAAAATTCTAATGAAGAAGTAGAATGGTAGATGTAGTAGAAATAAAAATATGGGGAGAATTGGTAGGGGCAGCCCGTTGGGATCCAAACCAACAATTGGCTAGTTTTCAGTATGACAAAAAGTTTCTTACAAGAAGACATGAACTCTCACCTACAAAAATGCCTTTAGAAAATGGTGAACGGATATATAGTTTTCCTGAGTTGAGAAAACAAAAAGATCAGGTAATAGCCACATTTAATGGACTTCCAGGGCTACTAGCAGATTCACTTCCTGATAAATATGGAAATCAACTAATAAATATATGGTTAGCACAGAAAGGAAGACCTCCCAATAGTATGAATCCCGTTGAGCAATTATGCTTTATTGGAACTAGAGGAATGGGAGCGTTAGAATTTGAACCAACTCAACTAAAATCTAACCAACAAACGTTTTCAATAGAAATAAATAGCTTAGTAGACATTGCTCAAAAAATGCTATCCAATCGGCAAAGTTTTGAGACTAACATGCATAAAGACGAGCAAAAGGCAATGCATGAAATATTAACGATTGGTACTTCTGCTGGTGGAGCAAGACCAAAAGCTGTAATTGCTTTTAACCAAAAGACAGGGGAAGTAAGATCTGGTCAAACAGATGCACCAAAAGGTTTCGAACATTGGCTAATTAAACTTGATGGAGTTAGTGATGCTCAATTTGGAGCGAGCTACGGATTTGGAAGAGTTGAATACGCATATTATTTGATGGCAAAAGACTGTGGCATTGAAATGATGGAAAGTCAATTATTGGAAGAAAATAGCAGAGCTCATTTTATGACCAAAAGGTTTGACAGGGAAGGAAATGACAAAAAACACCATATTCAAACGCTTTGTGGGATACAACATTTTGACTACAACAATCTTCAAGGGTATAGCTATGAACAATTATTTCAAACGATGAGAATGCTAAAAATGACATATCCTGAAGCTGAACAAATGTTTAGAAGAATGGTATTTAATGTTATGGCAACCAATTATGATGATCATACCAAGAACTTTTCGTTTAGACTTAAACAAGATGGCAAATGGGAGCTTTCTCCTGCATATGATGTTTGTTACTCTTATGATCCAAATAATATTTGGGTTAGCCAACATACATTAAGTATTAATGGGAAACATAAGAATATTAGTAAATCAGATCTTATGAAAATAGCAACTGACAATAACATTAGAAAGAGTGAAAAAATAATTGAAGAAATAAAAAAAGTAGTCTGTGATTGGAACAAATATTCAGTTAAAGTCAAGGTTTCGTCAGAATTAAGTAATTCTATTTCAAAAACCTTAATTGCTCCTAAATTTTAAAACTTAAGTCAAAAAAATCAATCAAATAGACGGCTCCGACCAAAATAGTCTAGATTTACTCGTATCACGACTGCGGGCACCTCTCAAATCTATGTAGAGCGATATTTAAAAAATATTAGTATGAGCAATTATAAATCAGAAATTTTAAATAAAATTTGTTACACTGAACTTGTTTATGAACGAATTAATAAAAAGCTTGGCTTAAAACTTTCAAAAGAAAAAATTGAAGACCTAATTTTTAAGATTATTAGCGAAACCAATGAATCTGATTTTAAAAAAACAGGCAAGAATATTTATATTTCAAACAACAATAAAAATATTAGGCTAACAATCAATTCATTTACAAACAGAATAATAACAGCGGATAAATTGAACAAAAAATAAATAATTACTACTAAAGCACAGAGAAAAAATTCAAATAAAGTTCAATTGATTTTTTACTAATACTATCCGTTTTAAGAATTTAGAAAAGGTTGTTATATTTGCTATTAATTCAATACTATGAAAAATTATCTAAAGTATCTATTTTCAATTTTAATAGTGCTATCTATAAATGGTATTATTGATGCAAGTTCTTTAACTGTTAACACACCTTTGATAAGCAGCATTGATCTTGTTTGTAAGTTTGATCAATGTCATGCTACAGCTAAATCTACTGGTGAACGATGCAAACATTGTGTTTCTAATGATGGAGATACCTATTGTTGGCAACATAAATAAACGAAAAATAAAAAACACTGCTGATATTTTAGCTATCAACATCTTTCTCGGCTTGCCTAACATCACTAAAAGTTGGCGGATACTCAGTAATGCTTCCCGCACCCTTTTTATTGATTTTAAAAGTAACATCTTTTGTTATCGTAAATAATAAAACGGAGTAAAAAGACTTTTTAAGGTGTGATTTCAAAACTACAAAAGCCTCTTCTAGCGTTAGTTCTTCTTCAATATCTTCTGTTTCTCTAGATCTATATCGCAATTTTAGCAAAACCTTAAACCCATCCTCCGAATAAACCGGTCTTACAAATATATTTCTCAAATTGGGTTTACCAATGGTTTTTGCCATGGTTAACTTGGCAAATCGATCCTCTTTTACACTTTCTTTTACTTGTTCCCAGAAAAGAACAAACACATCTTCATAAGACATAAACTAACATTTGATAAGCACATATTTTATTATTTCGAAAGTAATATTAATATTCCAATTCATAAATACTAATCTATTTTTATTACTAAAATAAATAGAAGGAAATTTAAGATGGTGTATAAATGATTGTTATCACTAAAATTTAGATTATTGAAAGCTTCGGAAGCAATGAAGATTCTATTAGAATAACTACCTTAGTGAACTTTGCGAAAAACTTTGAGATCTTTGTGGTAAAATTACAACTAGCAGATATAAATGAATCTCCATCTAATCCATATCAAAAATGAAATTTACGATAAATGCACTTTGGAGATTTCAGACTTTCAACCAGAAGCAGAGAGTAAAGAATATGATGCTTGTCGATTTAAATTAAACGGGCTAAATATTATCAGCAGAAGCTCCAAAATCACTCCTAAAAAAGCGGGACAGTTTGTTACTTTTTGGAAACGAAATGGCAGTGATCCTATTGAACCATATAATGAAACCGATCCTATTGACTTTTTCATTGTAAACTGTAGAACTGAGAAAAACTATGGTCAATTTGTTTTTCCAAAATCTGTATTAATTATAAAAGGAATTCTCTCAACAAATCTAAAAGAAGGAAAAAGAGCATTTCGTGTGTATCCAAATTGGGATACGGTAAATAACAAACAAGCAGAACGAGCTCAAAAATGGCAACTGAACTATTTTTACGAAATTAATGGAACAACAGATTTTAAAAAAGTTGGGAAGTTATATAACCATTAGTTTCAAATAAAAAAATCCTTTCTATTAATTCTAATGGATTTCCTAATCAATTAAAAAATTACATCGAAGTCTTCAAATCTTATGAGTTGTATTAACTTTGCACCTCTAAAATAAAAAAAATGAAGAAAATATCACTTTTTATAAGTTTTACCCTATCAATACTATATGCATCAGCACAATATACAACTTCAAATAATTTTGAAAAGTATAATCTAGATAGTCTTGAATTAAAAAGTAATGGAGCAATTGTAAAGGTGGCCAATGCTTATATCTTTTATCAAGATTTCAATTTACAAAAAAATGACACGCTGGAAATTTTATTAGATACTAGAATTATTGTGGCAGATAGTATTGAAATTGTTTGGAAAGGTTACCTTCATATTAATCCACCAAACCAAATAGTGGTAACAGATACTAACAACCTAGGCTATAATGACATTCGAATTGATTCGGCTAAAGGATTTATACGAAAAACAACCTTTAAAAATGGCGGAGGAATAGGACTCTATGATTGTTCTCCAACTTTTGATAGTTGTTTATTTATTAATAATTCAAATGGTACTAGAGGTGCCATCAACTTATTTAGAAGTAATTCAATTATACAAAACTCTACTTTTACTGAAAATAGATCTTCGGCAATAAGTGGCGGAGCAAATATTTCAAATGCGCCTAAAATTTTGAACAACTTGATTTTTAAAAATGTAACCTATAATGGAAATAGAGCTCAAATAAATATGGGAGCTAGTGGAGCCGACACCACAATAATTAGCGGAAATAAAATTTTAGGATATTACGATAATGCAGGAGCTATTGGACTTCTGCCATTAGGTGTGCTAAATGTTATTGTAGAAAACAACTTTATCGATAGTAATCGCTATGGAGTTGGTATGCTGAGCGGTGGTATTAATAGTGTCATCAAAAAAAATACGATTACTAATAACAATATTCAAGGTAATCCCAACCTAGGTGGAAGTGGAATAAACTTTAACGGTGGAAATACAAATATTTCTGTCGTTTCTGAGAATTTAATTAGCGGAAATTTATGGGGAGTTACGATACAAGGTACAGCCAAACCCAATTTAGGAGATAATCGTGCCTCTAGCTTCAATTTGGGACAAAATGAAATTTATAATAATTTCAATAATGGAATTGAATATAATTTATTTAACAATACTCCCGATTCTATATATGCTCAAAATAATTTATGGGGTAGATCAACTTTAATAGGCGCTGATAGTACTATTTTTGATTTTAAAGATGATTCTACTTTGGGTGTCGTTTTGATTAGTCCACTAGGGGTGATGACAACTATTAAAGAAAATAGCTTAGAAGAAACCTATATTTCAGTTTTCCCAAACCCTGCTAAGCAGCAATTTAACGTAAAAAATAATTCAAATCATAATTTTACTTCTATTAAAATTATAGATCTTTTAGGAAAAGAATTTGCTCAATTTGACTTAGGAGTTGCACAACAAAAACAAATTGATATTTCTAAGTTCAACAAAGGTGTTTATTTTATTGTATATTCAGATAACAATCAAAGAATTGCTAAGAAATTAATAATAAATTAGATAGCTAAAAATACTATTGTTGTAATTCAAAATCTTATTGCCAAAAAGGCATAATAATCTCAATTTTAAAAGTTTGAAAGAATCAAATAAATTTATTCCACATATTTTACACTCAAATATATTCCAATAAAATGACTCGCGAAGAACAATTATTTTTTTGTAAAAAATGCATCCATCGAAAAATGGACATGCAACAAGGTTTAATATGTAATTTAACTAGCCAAAAAGCAACATTTCAAAATGAATGTTCTGATTTTAAACATGATGAAACTGTAAAAGAATTTAAAGGACTTGAATTAAGACCTAATGGAAAACGGGCTAAAATACTACTTATATTTATCTGGATAGTTTTAGGGTTAGAAGTTATTGGCATTCTATCTAGCATTCTTCAATACAACTTATTACAAATAGTTACAAATGGTGGCACCATTACTTCTGAGGAAGCAGAGATCAATGATTTAAGAGAGCAAATAATTGGAGTGATTTATCTTGTTGCTTATATAATATCAGGAATAACTTTTATCATGTGGTTTAGAAGAGCATATTTCAATTTACATCAACGTTTAAATTATCTTACTTTTTCTGAAGGTTGGGCGGCTGGAAGTTGGTTTGTACCAATTTTAAACTTTTTTAGACCATTTCAGATTATGAAAGAATTATATGTTGAGACAAAAAAATATCTGAATAAAAAAAATGACACCTTACAATTAGATTTGAGTACAAAATTTTTAAGTTTATGGTGGATACTATGGATAATATACGGAATCCTTGGTCAAATTATATTTAGACTTTCAGGTAATGCTTACACCATAAATGAATTAACAACACTAACCATACTAAATATTATAGGGGGATTAGTAGGAGTTGGGTTAAGCAATGTGACCTTAATAGTAATCAATGATTATTCAAAAGTAGAAAAGTTGCTTTTATTAGATGATGAAAAAAATCCTACTAAAACCGATATTTGATTCAATTTAAAATTTCTTGAAAATATGTATCTTTAAGATCTATTAAGAATATTACTTCATTTAATTCATCTTTTAAGTAATCATATTATGAAAAAAATAATCAAAACAACATTTATAACTGTAGCCTTATTGACTTTATTTTCTTTTACTACAATACTTGAATCCAATTATGTGGGTACTTATGGAGTCAGTGATAATGATCCATCAAATATCGAATTAAAATTATTGAGTTAGTCATTTAATTTCTGTATGTTTATCCCTTTAAAATTGCGATTATGGAACAATTCAAAGGACAAGATATTCTAAACTTTATAAAAGAACTTCCAAATGATGAAGCTTGTAAAGCCTATTTGGCTAAAATAAAATGGCAGGATGGATTTACTTGTAGTAAATGCGGACATACAAAAGGTTGTGAAAAAGCAGGTTATAATTATCATTGTTATGCATGTAATCATGTAGAAAGTGCCACAGCCAACACGCTTTTTCACAAAGTTAAATTTGGGTTACAAAAAGCATTTTGTGTTGTATTTGAAATGAGTACAAGTAGTAAAAGTGTTTCAAGTATACAAATGGGTAAACGATTTAGTATTCGCCAAGGAACAGCATGGTATTTTATGCAAAAAGTACGAAAATCAATGAAAAGTAGCCAAAAATACCCTTTAGATAAAATAATTCATGTGGATGAGTTTACTGTAGGAGGAAAAGAAGAAGGGAAACAAGGAAGAAGTTATGATACGAAAAAGAAAAAAGCTGTAATTGCAGTTGAATTAACTGATAACAACAAAATAAAGAGAGTATATATTCAATCAATTCCTGATTATTCTGCAAAATCATTGACTCCAATTTTTGAAGAACATATTAGTACTTCTGCTAAAATAGTAACAGATAAATGGAGAGGTTATGAACCTTTAAAAGAAAAGTATAATATTGAACAAATCCAAAGTAATAATGGAGCAAATTTCAAAGAATTACACATTATAATTATGCAAGTTAAATCATGGCTCAGAGCAATACCAACTCATGTAAGTAAATGGCATATACAAGCATATTTTGATGAATTTTGCTTTAGGATTAACCGCTCACAATTTAAAACCAATATTTTTCATAAAACAATCAACAGAATGGTCGAAAGCAAACCAATTTATCACTATCAAATAAAACAGACGCTAAGTGTGTAACTCAATAAAATTAAATGAAGATAACACTTTTACTTATAGAGATTTTTCTAATCCTGAAAAGGCAATAAATGTAAACGGTGAATAGGAAGTAAGACGCAATAAGATCATCTTAAAAAACTATTCGTCCGATTTATCGTTCCACAACAAATGGAAAATCGTGAATGATGGAATGGTAGCTAAATCTAGAAATAGATTATGTTTTTATAGATTAATAAAAAAGTGAGAAATGGACAAAGTATTTTAGATGAAATACTTCCAAATTTAATATGGAAAACAAAATTCAACCGCTAACACCAAAACAATTTTTAAAAACGATAAAAATCATACATTCTGCACTAGTTTTAGGAATTATGCTTTTTGTAAGTGCCATTTTATTTATAACAATTAGTTGGGAATTAAAGTGGGATACTGAAGATTTGCTCTTTTTTATTGTTCCAGTTTTTGCCTTTTTAGGAATATTTGCAGGAACTAGGATATACAAAAGTCAACTAAAGACTTTAAAATCTAAAAGTAGTTTGAGGGAAAAATTATTAGGATTTCAAACTGCTTCTATCATCCAATATGCACTATTAGAAGCTCCTATTCTATTGGCCATTATGGTTTCATTTTTAACAGGTAATTTTTATTATCTGCTCATTGCAGGTGTATTAATTATCTATTTTATTTCATTGAGACCAACCAAAAAGAAGATAGAAAATGATTTAGAATTTAACTATGATTATAAGCACCAATACAGCAAATCAGATCAAGAAATTAATTAAAATCATTATTATTGTGTGGTCAATCTAATTCCCTCATTACAAAATTCCTCAACTATGAAAAAAATTAGCCTACTTCTTTTATTAATCGCAATCTCCATTTTTACCTTTGCTCAAAGCAATTATCAAGATGTGGTCTATCTTAAAAATGGTGGAATAATAAGAGGTTTAATCATTGAACAAGTTCCTAACGTTTCTCTAAAAATTCAAACCAATGGAAACAATGTATTTGTTTATAGGATGGAAGAAATAGAAAAAATGACGAAAGAAGTCATTCAAAATTCTGCTAGTGCCTACAAAAAAGGTCTTTTAAAAGGGTATAAAGGGATTTTAGAAATTGGTTATCAGATTGGTGTTGGAGATCTCAAAGCAGATAATTTTAAAATTAATTTAATTAATGGGTATCAATTCAACCCTTATTTTTCAATGGGTTTAGGATTTGGATTGAGAGTATATGAAGATCAAAATTTAGATAATTCAAACAATTTCGATCCTTTTCTTGCTTTTCCAATATTTGCAGACTTCAAAATAAACTTTATTGATGGTAAAGTTTCTCCATTTCTTTCTGTTTCCCCAGGTATTCTTTTGATGTAAAAAATGATTTTGATAAAATTGGTTTTCTATTTGGGGCAAACATTGGAGTAACCATGAAAACTAATTACAAAAATTCTGTAAATATTGGGCTAGGATTGGAAAGACAAAAAACGACTGTTTATTACTTTAATCCATATGGATATAATATTATACCTAAAACCTTTAAGGACTATCTAAATGCTTTCAATTTGAATTTTGGATTTTCATTTTAAAGTATACCTCTCATGAAACAAATAGTTTTATTATTACTCTTTAATACATTGGTTCTGTTTGCTTATTCTCAAAGGAATTATCAAGATGTGGTCTATCTCAAAAATGGTGGAATACCAAAAGGAGTAATCATAGAGCAAACACCTAAAATATCATTAAAAATAGAAACTATAGAAAAAAATGTATTTGCTTATCAAATTTCAGAAATAGAGAAAATAGCTAAAGAACTAAAACAAAATAACAAGGTTAAAAAAGGGCTTTCAAAAGGTTATAAAGGTATAATAGAAGTTGGATATCAACTTGGAATTGGAAGTACTATAACCGATAATGTAAAGATTAATCTTATCAATGGGTATCAGTACAATCCTTATTTTTCTTTAGGAATTGGTATCGGTTTTAGAGTCTATCTGAATAAAAGTACCGAATCGTTTACTATTGAAAATAACCTTTTGACCTTTCCAATTTTTGCAGATATAAAGTTTAACTTACTAGATAAGAAAGCGTCACCATTTATTTCTTTATCTCCAGGATATTCTTTTAACCTTAATGATAATTTTTTAAAAAGTGGATTTATTTTTGGTATTAATTCAGGATTTACCATTATAACAAATTCAGAAAATTCTATTAATATTGGAGTAGGTTTAGAAAATCAAGAAGTTGATATAATACAAAGCAGTAGAAACTCTAAAAGTTATAAAACTATCAGCCTAAATACTTTCAATATCAATTTTGGAGTAACATTTTAAAAAATGAGACATTACAATCCGTGGAGTTTTCTAATCTTGGTATTAATAGTTGTTGGCATTCTATGGACTTCTCCTAAAACCTTTTTGAATTTAAATCCAGTTTGGATATTGGGGCAGATGAGTTGTAAGACATTTTTCTAAACTCAACATTTTATAGGCTTTTAACTACAACATTAAAACATCTAACACAAATTCAAAAAATCATTCGAAAGAATCATTGACTTTACCTTCTAAAAAATCAAAAAACTGATTATTCCAATGATGGCTACTATAAAATAAGGAACTAAAGCGCCTGCTCCTGCATAATCTTTAGCCATTCGCTGACCAAAAAATAGGCCTAATAATGATAGAGCTGCCAAACCACATGCGATTGCAAAATACATATCGGTTCCTGTGCAAATTCCCCAAATTGCTACTAAACTTATAAGCCCAGTCAATACTTCTAAAATGGTAATTTTAATCACCATTAGTGGTACAAATTTAGCCAAAACAGACTTTTCAAAATGACCTTTTAGCCATTCCAAATTGTCTTTATAATTAAAAACTTTATCTAATCCTGATTGCAAAAATAAAATTGCAAAAAAGATAGCTATTAATACTTTTAAGGACATTGCCCCTATTTCAAAATTGTTATATCCGAAAATTTCTGTTAGTATCATTTGTTTAATATTTAATAAATTGATCTAATTGTTCATTAATTGCGTGGATTGTTTCTTCATCTGCAACAATGCCTCCATCGCCTAAGATATCATAAATTTTTGAAACCGGAAGTTTTAAAGGCATTACTTCAACCAATAAAAAATGTAAAATATCCGTGAAGTGATCCATCCCTCTCAAATTTCCTGCTCTACCAGCTGCAATGCCCAAGAGTGCAGCTTTTTTCCCTTTAAAGTATTCAGGTTTAACGGCATCTATAAATAATTTCAAGATACCTGGAATACTTCCATTGTACTCAGGTATCACAAAATACAACTTATTTGCAGGAACAATATAATGTTTTGCAATCTCCGTAAATATAGAAGTTTTATAGTTATATACCTCAGCCATATCAATACGATGAGGCAAATCATCTAGACAAAAAAGTTGAACCTCCTCCCCTTTTTCCTGTAGCAACTTTTGGCAAAATTTTGCAAAATTCTGAGTCAGATTTCCATCTCTATTGGATGCAGAAATAATTGTAATCATCTAATATCAATTAACATAATAATGTTCAAAAAATGTTGGTAACATTTTGAAATAAACTACTATAAAAGTGGTAATTTCGACTAACAAAATCACCTAATTTTAACATTGGCAAAGTAACACATTTAGTGCAAACTAAAGTATTTGAAAAGTTAGAATTTAATAAGGTAAATTAATATTTTGTCGATTTTGGAACACGAATGAGCAAATGAAAATTTGTTCATTCACAATTAACGATGATTAAAGTAAATATTTTCAAGACGCAGCATCAATAAAAATTCAAAAAAGTAGAATGGGTAAAATTATAGCAATAGCAAATCAAAAAGGTGGAGTTGGAAAAACAACAACTTCAATTAATTTAGCTGCTGCTTTAGGTGTTTTGGAAAGAAAAGTTTTATTAGTAGATGCAGATCCTCAAGCAAACGCAACATCAGGCGTTGGAATTGATCCTAAAAATGTAAAAACGAGCATTTACGAATGCATTGATTAATGAAATTGAGCCGAGAGATATTATTTTAGAAACCAATTCTCCTAATTTAGATCTTTTACCTGCTCACATTGATTTGGTAGGTGCAGAAATTGAAATGATTAATCTACCGAATCGTGAAAAAATGATGCGAATGGCATTGAATAAAATCAAAGATGATTATGATTTTATAATTATTGATTGTTCTCCTTCTCTTGGTTTAATTACCCTGAATGCTTTAACAGCTGCTGATTCTGTTATTATTCCTGTACAATGCGAATATTTTGCATTAGAAGGTTTAGGTAAATTACTGAATACCATTAAAATTGTTCAATCGAGATTAAATCCTGAATTGAACATTGAAGGTTTATTATTAACCATGTATGATATACGTTTAAGACTTTCCAATCAAGTGGTGGAAGAAGTAAAAACACATTTTCAGCAAATGGTGTTTGATACCATTATTCAACGAAATACCCGTTTGGGAGAAGCACCAAGTCACGGTGAAACAATAATTATGCATGATGCAGTCTGCAAAGGTGCCATCAATTATCTTGAACTTAGCACGAGAGATTTTACAAAAAAATGAAATGACGAAAATTAATGAATCTGAAAAAGTAATTAACGTTTAGAAGATGAGTAAGAAAACCAGAGTTAGGGAGAGGTTTAAGTGCATTATTAGAGAAAGACGAAACTGATATCACCAATAAAAATATAACGAAAGAGCTTATCTAAAACTGCAGGATCCATTGCCGATATTGATATTGAAAAGATTGAAGCAAATCCTTTTCAACCAAGAACTAAGTTTGAAGAAGAAGCTCTAAATGATTTAATGCAGTCCATTAAAGAATTAGGTATTATTCAACCAGTTACAGTTAGAAAACTAGGTTATAATAAATATCAATTAATTTCAGGTGAAAGACGTTTTAGAGCTTCACAATTAGCAGGATTAACGGAAATTCCTGCTTATGTTCGTATTGCAAATGACCAAAGTATGCTTGAAATGGCTTTGGTAGAAAATATTCAACGAGCAGAATTAGATGCTATTGAAGTTGCTATCTCCTACCAAAGACTAATTGAAGAATGTCAATTAACCCAAGAAGAACTTTCAAAAAGAGTTGGTAAAAAACGATCTACTGTTGCCAACTATTTTAGATTGCTTAAATTGCCTGCTGAAATTCAAACTGCAATTATAGAGGGAGTTTTAAGTATGGGACATGCGCGTTCTTTAATTAATTTAAAAGATACTGCAAGTCAACTAAATGCTTTTGAAGAAATTACTGCCAATGAGCTTTCTGTTCGTCAAACAGAAGAATTGGTAAAAGAAAGAAAAGTTAGTCCTACAAAAAGCAATAAAAAAGCAGTAAGTGTGCCCCTATCTTTTCATGAGCAAAAAATGAAAGCAGATTTGTCTGAACTTTTTGAAACTACGGTTAAACTTCAAAGACAAGATGAAGATAAAGGGAAAATTATTATACCTTTTGAATCTCAAGAACATTTATTACGCATAATGGAATTAATGAATTTGTAAAATCAATTTTGTTACAAAAACTGCTATATCTTTTCATCTTTTTTATTTGTTTTGGCCATTCCATTGCAAAGGCTCAATCTGATACTACAGTTGTAGATAGCTTATACTTATTACATTCGCCTAAAAAAGCAACCACATTGTCTGCTATTTTGCCTGGTGCAGGGCAAATCTACAATAAGAAATATTGGAAAGTACCTGTAATTTATGGAGCAATTGGCGCTAGTCTTTATTTTGCTTTTGACCAACGCAACCAATTTAGAGAATTTAAGAGCGCCTATCTAAGTCGGGTAGATAGCGATCCAAACACAACAGACAATTTATATACTGGAATCTATTCCGATCAAAACTTATTGTCATTGATAGAATTTCATAGAAGAAACAGAGATTTATTGTTTGTATTAGCCGGTTTGGGATATATTCTTAATGTGGTAGATGCGGCTGTAGATGCACATTTATATTATTTTGATGTAAGTGATGATTTATCAGCCTCTTTTAGACCTTCTGTTAAATATGACCAATTTTCAAATAGTTTTATGCCAGCCATGCAATTAAATATTCGATTAAAAAAATGACCGCTAATATATTAATTGTACCAATAATGTAAAAAAAGACCAATAGGTCTAATAGTAAAACTATATTTACAGCCATGAAAATAGCATTATACGGATATGGAAAAATGGGCAAGGCAATTGAAAAATTAGCCATGAAAAAGGCCATGAAATCGTATTAAAAATTGATGCAGAAAATGCTGATAAAATAACCACTACTGATCTTCAAAAAGCAGAAGTTGTTATTGAGTTTTCACAACCCGAATTAGCTAAAAACCACATTCAAAAATGTATTGATGCGCAAGTTCCAATTGTTATTGGAACCACCGGTTGGTATCAACATTATGACGCATTAAAAAAACAATGCATTGATCATAACTCAGCCTTCTTGGCTGCAACCAATTTCAGTGTTGGAGTTAATATTTTCTTTGCTTTGAACAAGCATTTGGCGCATATAATGAACCGCAAGACAGATTATCAAGTATCTGTTGAAGAAATTCATCATACAGAAAAGCTAGACGCTCCAAGCGGAACTGCTATTAGCATTGCAGAAGGAATTATTGAGAATTATCCAACTATTGAAAAATGGGTATTGGATAAATCAGATCAATTGAATCCAAATGAAATTAACATTGCAGCAAAAAGAATTCCTAATGTGCCAGGTACACATGAAGTTTTTTATCGGTCTGCAATAGACGAGATAAGTATTAAACATACTGCACACAGCCGAGATGGCTTTGCTTTAGGCGCTATTTTGGCAGCCGAATTTTTAAAAGATAAAAAAGGCGTGTATCACATGCAAGATGTATTGAAATTATAATATTATGTTAGTAAGCATTCAGTTAGTCGCTATTATAGCACTCATTTATTTTCTATTAAGCCATATTGGACTTTATTTAATTTTTAAAAAAGCAGGCTTAGAGGGTTACAAAGCCCTTATTCCAATATATGGCACTTATTTAGCCATCAAATTGGTTAATAAACCTTGGTGGTGGTTAATCGTTTATTATATTCCTTTCGTGGGATTTATTATTTGGGTGGGTATTATCACAGAACTTTTAAAACGGTTCGGAATATTTGCCTTTTACAAACATATTTTGATGGTTGTTGGAGCTCCAATTTATTTATATTTAATTGGCAGTCAAGATAAGTACAAATGGATGGGGCAGCCTGTAGTAGACAGATGGACAAAACCAAAAAGTAGAGAATGGGCAGATGCTATCAGTTTTGCTGTAATATTAGCAACTATTATTAGAGCATTTTATATTGAAGCTTTTACGATTCCTACCTCATCAATGGAGAAATCTCTTTTGGTTGGCGATTTTCTATTTGTAAGTAAAGTAAGTTATGGCTCTCGAGTTCCTAATACCCCTATTTTTTTCCCATTCGCGCATCATACTATGCCCGGAACTGAAAAAACCAAATCTTATTTAGAATGGATTAAATTTCCATATTACAGAGTTTTTGAATTTGATAGAGTGAAAAGAAATGATGCAGTTGTATTTAATTTTCCTGCTGGTGATACTGTTGTTATTCAGCACCAAGACAGAACATTTTATCAATTAGAAAGAGATTATGGAAGAGCTAATTTGGAGCGTGAATTTGATATTGTTGCACGCCCTGTAGATAAAAGAGAAAATTATATCAAACGATGTGTTGGAGTTCCTGGAGATAAGATTGAAGTAATTGAATCTAAATTATTTGTAAATGACAAACCAGCTTATCAGGCAAAAGGTGTTCAATACAGCTATTTAGTGAATACCGATGGTAGAGGGTTTAATCCAACTCAATTATTGGATATGGAAATTACCGAATATCGAATGGAAGGACCATCCGTTTATTTTATGTTACTAACTGATGAAAATAGAAAAGCAATTGCAAATTTGCCCAATGTAAAAAGTGTAGATCCTATTATTAAAGAAAAAGGATATTACAGCGATGGTAAATATGGAAAAGAAATGATTTACCCGAATGTAAAAGGTTATGATTGGACAGAAGATAATTTTGGACCGGTTTCTATTCCTAAGAAAGGAGAAACCATTCAGTTAACTCTTAAAAATTGGCCGTTTGTATAGAAGAATTGTGCAAGTGTATGAAGGAAATACCGCTTTTGTAAAAGATGGTAAAATAATCATCAATAATGAGGTATCAAACAGCTATACTTTTAAAATGGACTATTATTGGATGATGGGCGACAACAGACACAATTCACAAGACAGCCGTTTTTGGGGTTTTGTGCCTGAAGATCACATTGTAGGGAAAGCAGTTTTTGTATGGCTTTCATTAGATCCAAACAGAAGTGGCTTAAGTAAAGTTCGTTGGAGCAGATTGTTTACTCGAATTAGAGGAGAAATTTAAAATACTTTTATACCCAAATTACTAAATATTAAATATGAACAAATTTATGCTATTGGTAATAACTGCTTTAGTTATTACAGGAAATTCAATTGGACAAAACAATGTATCCAAAGTTAAAATAAAATGGTCGCCAGAATTAAAAACATCTAAAAAAGTTAGCTTTTCAGGTGTTATTGGATCTGAAGAGGATAGAATTTATGTAAAACAGAATTATTATGAAAGAGGAGGAATCAATAGAGTCCAAATTATATCCTACGATAACTCAATGATGATTAAAAAATCTTCAGAAATAGAATTTCAAATGGGAAAAGAAGATTTATACCTTGAGTATACCGCAGAAATTGGTGATAAAATATACTTTTTTGTTTCATCTACCGACAATAAATTAGATATTAAAAATCTTTACGCCTGTTCGCTAAATAAAAGTACCCTAAGAATAGAAGGTGATTATAAAAAGTTAACGAGTTATAGTTTTGGCAATAAAGGTAGAAGAAATAGAGGTGATTTCAAGTTCGAGCTTTCTAATAATGAAGAATATTTAATGGTTTATATTCAAAAGCCTTATGAGAGAAATACGAAAGAAGAAATTTCATTATCTGTTTTTGACAGTGCACTAGATTTAGTTTGGGAAAAAGAAGAAGAAGTGAATTTCTTGAGCAAAAACTTTTCTATTAATTCAATGGATATTAGTAATTCAGGAGATGTTTTTATTCTAGGTAAAAATGAAGAACGAATAAAAGGTACTAGAGAAAGGGATCAAACTTTTCAACTTTATTCCTATAGAGAAAAAGGAAATGATATTGTAGAATATCCTTTAAAGGTTCGTGATAAATATATTTCTGTGTTAACACTTGGGCTTACTTCAAATGATGATGTTGTGATTGGAGGTATGTATTCAGATGAAGCTTTTGAAGTAGTAAAGGGAACTTTCTATTTGAGAATTAATGGAAGCAATCAACAAATTGACAAGCTTAGTACCAAAGAGTTTGATTTGGAATTCATTACAGAAGCCACTACTGAGAGAGAAACCAAAAAGACTAAGAAAAAAGCAGCTAAAGGAAAAGATGTAGGGTTAACTAATATAGATTTGAATGAAATGATTTTTAAAAGTGATGGGAGTGTTACATTCATTGCAGAAAAAGTTTGGATTGAAGTTAATACTCATACAGATTCTCAAGGACGAACTCATACTACTTACACCTATTTCAATGACAATATTTATATCGTAGAAGTAAATTCTGAAGGCGAAATTGTTAGAAATTTAAAAATTCCGAAGAAACAAAAATTAAGTACAAACACCTATTCTTCATACGCTTTAGCAATTTTGGAAGATAAATTAGTTTTTCTATTTAATGATCATCCTGAAAATTTAATCAATACAAAAAAAGATGATTTAAAGTATTATACAGGAAGAAAAAAATCTATAACTGCATTAGTAGAAGTAGATAATGATGGAACAATTCAAAAAAAGCAAGCCTTGTTTAGTGCTAAAGAAATTGATAATAGAATACAACCAAAAAAATGTGAACAGCTAGGTGTTGGAGGTGATTTAATTATAGTAAGCGAAGGAAAAAAGAGTTTAAAATTAGGAAAGATAGCTTTCTAAATTGAATTTTATCTATAAAAAAAGGGGCAATCTAAAATTTCAGAATGCCCCTTTTTATTTGATTATCGAATCGCCTTAATCAGCTAATTTTTTATACTTAAACCTTGTAGGTTCTTTCCCTAATCTCTTTGCTCTATTCTCCTCATAATCAGTAAATCCACCTTCAAAGAAATAGATACTTCCATTTCCCTCAAATGCTAAAATATGCGTACAAATACGATCTAAGAACCATCTATCGTGAGAAATAACAACCGCACAACCAGCAAAATTTTCAATTCCTTCCTCTAATGCACGCAATGTGTTAACGTCAATATCATTGGTTGGCTCATCGAGTAACAATACATTGGCTTCTGTTTTCAAGGTCATTGCCAAATGCAAACGATTTCTTTCTCCACCCGATAAAACACCTACTTTTTTATTTTGGTCAGAACCTGAAAAATTAAACCTAGAGATATAAGCTCTAGCATTAAGCGTTTGTCCACCTATTTCTATGTGTTCTTGTCCATTACTAATCACATCATAAATAGATTTATCAGGATCTAAATCTTTATGAGTTTGATCTACATATCCTAATTCTACGGTAGAACCAACTTTAAATTCTCCTTTATCTGGCTGTTCTTCACCCATAATTAATTTAAACAAAGTAGTTTTACCTGCTCCGTTTGGTCCAATTACACCAACAATACCAGCTGGTGGCAATTTAAAGTTCAAATTTTCAAACAGTACTTTATCATCAAAAGCTTTTGCAACATCTACCGCTTCTATCACTTCATTACCTAAGCGAGGCCCATTAGGAATTGGAATTTCTAAAGATGATTCTTTCTTCATTCCACCTTCGCTCATCATTTTATCATAACTATTCAATCGAGCCTTAGATTTACTCTGACGACCTTTAGGGCTCATTCTTACCCACTCCAATTCCTTCTCTAAGTTTTTTCTACGCTTGCTTTCCGATTTTTCTTCTTGAGCTAATCGCTTACTTTTTTGGTCCAACCAAGACGAATAATTTCCTTCCCATGGAATCCCTTTACCTCTATCTAATTCTAAAATCCAACCAGCTACATTATCTAGAAAATATCGATCGTGAGTAACTGCAATTACAGTTCCTTTATATTGCTGTAAATGTCTTTCCAACCAAAATACAGATTCTGCATCTAAGTGGTTAGTTGGCTCATCCAAAAGTAACACATCAGGCTCTTGCAACAACAATCTACAAAGTGCAACTCTTCTTCTTTCTCCACCCGAAAGTACAGTTACCGGAGTATCTCCATCAGGGCATTGCAAAGCATCCATCGCTCTTTGCAATCTTTGATCCAATTCCCAAGCATTGTATTGATCTATTTTTTCAGACAGCTTTTCTTGTTCTTTCATCAAAGCTTCCATCTTATCCGGATTCTCTAATATTTCAGAATCCCCAAATTTTAAGTTCACTTCTTCGTAAGCTTTCAAAACATCTACTACTTCCTGAACTCCTTCTTCTACTATTTGTTTAACCGTTTTTTCAGGATCTAAATACGGCTCTTGTGAAAGCATACCCACTTTATAACCATCAGAAAAAACTACTTCTCCTTTAATGTCCTTGTCTTCTCCCGCAATAATTCGCATTAATGTGGATTTACCCGAACCATTTAATCCAATGATTCCTATCTTCGCACCGTAGAAAAAAGAAAGGTAAATATTACTTAAAATGGTGTTTCCTGAAGGCAAAACCTTGGAAACATTTACCATTGAAAAAATAATTTTTTTATCGTCGCTCATATTCTTTAATATTTTGAATTCAGTTTTCTAATATTTTATGCAAATTTGGCGAAAATTCTATCAATTAACCATAGAAGTAGAAATTAAAAATAATAATGGCTAAAAAAGAAAAGGTAATTATAGGCAGAGTAGAATTAGTAGATTTTAAAAAGCTCAATTTGATGAAGATTGATGCAAAAATTGATACCGGTGCTTATAGTACAGCTTTGCATTGTCATAAAATATGGTTGGAGCATTTAGATGGAAAAGACATTTTACATTTTGATATTTTAGATCCTGACCACCCTGAATATCCAGCCCAAATTTTCACCGCAGAAGAATTCAAGCAAAAAAAAGTAAAAAGTTCAAACGGAAGAAAAGAAAAAAGATATGTTATTCGAACTCCTATTACATTAGCAGGAAAAACATATCTTACGGATGTGAGTTTAACCGATCGTCAAAAAATGAAATATCCTGTATTGATTGGTCGTAAACTATTAAAAAACGGCTACTTAATAGACGTTTCAAAAATTAAAATTAATAAATAATTAAAATTATAGAATGAAGATTGCAATCCTATCAAGAAATAAAAAACTTTATTCAACTAGAAGATTGGTTGAAGCAGCTGAAAAAAGAGGGCATGAAGCGGTGGTTCTTGACCACACGAAATGTTACATCGTTAGTCAAAAACAAGAACCACTTATTTATTATGGCAATGAAAGATTAGACGGTTTTGATGCAATTATTCCTAGAATCGGCGCATCAGTTACATTCTACGGAGCTGCAATTGTTCGTCAATTTGAAATGTGTAATGTATTTAGTACAGTAAAGTCGGTAGCATTAACTCGTTCTAGAGATAAACTGAGAAGCATTCAAATAATGTCTCGTGAGGGATTAGATATTCCAAAAACAGCCTTCGCAAGAAGACCAGATGATATCAGTCATTTGATTAAAAGTGTTGGTGGCACCCCCTTAATTATTAAAGTTTTAGAAGGCACTCAAGGCTTAGGGGTAGTTTTGGCAGAAACTACTAAAGCTGCAAAATCTGTTATTGAAGCATTTTGGGGATTAAATGCAAATATTTTAGTTCAAGAATTTGTAAAAGAGGCCGCAGGAGCTGATATTCGAGCATTTGTTGTAAATGGTGAAGTAGTAGGCGCAATGAAAAGACAAGGTAAAGAGGGAGAATTTAGATCTAATTTACACAGAGGTGGAAGTTCTAGCTCAATTAAACTAAAAAGATCTGAAAAAGCTGCTGCAATTAAAGCGGCCAAGGCAATGGGGTTGAGTATTGCAGGTGTGGATATGCTACAATCAAGCAGAGGTGCATTAATTTTAGAGGTCAACTCATCACCAGGACTGGAAGGAATTGAAAACTCTACTAAAGTGGATATTGCTGGAAAAATAATAGAATACATTGAACAAAATGCTGGTAAAAAAAGTAAATTGAAGGATAAAGTGGGCGCTTAACATTTAAATAAAATTACTATGGCAAAAATGATTTCCATCAATAGGCAAAGTGTTAAAGAAGGGGAAAATACAGTTATCACACTCAATATTGCTCGTTTGGCATCAGGTACTAAAATTGACCTTCCTATTTATGTATATAGAAGTGTAAATCCAGGCCCAATTGTTCTGTTGAGTGGAGGTTTACACGGTGATGAAGTAAATGGAGTAGAAATTGTTAGAAGAATGATTTCCAATCACAATTTTGAGCATTTACAAAAAGGCTCAGTGATTGCTATTCCTATTATGAATATTTATGGCTTCTTAAATTTTTCTAGAGAAGTGCCTGATGGAAAAGATATTAATCGAAGTTTTCCAGGAAGTTTAAATGGCTCTTTAGCAGCTAGAGTTGCCTATAACCTTACTCATAAAGTTTTAAAAGAAATAGATTTAGGTATTGATTTTCATACAGGTGGTGCAAGTAGATATAACTTTCCTCAATGTCGTTTTTCACCAACAGATGAAACAAGCAAAGAAATAGCAGAAGTTTTTGCTGCGCCAATTACTATGGCTTCCAAATTGATTGATAAAAGTTTAAGGAAAGAAGCCAATAAAATGGGAAAACCTATTGTAGTATTTGAAGGTGGAGAATCCATGCGATTTGATGAGCACGTTATACAAGAAGGAATAAAAGGTGCAAAAAGAGTTTTGAAACATTTAGGAATGATTAATTCTTGCCCACATGCTGAAGAAACGGTACTTTGCAGTCATAGCTATTGGGTGAGAGCTAAAAGTTCAGGTATGTTTACCTCAACGATTCACTCCGGCAAAGAAGTGAAAAAAAATCAAGTAATTGGTAAAATCACTGATCCCTTTGGTCAATTTGAAACAAGAGTAAAAGCTAGCCATGATGGAATTATTATCGGTCACAATAATATGCCATTAGTAAATCAAGGAGATGCTCTTTTCCACATAGGTATTCATTAAATTTGCAAAAATAATAGCATGCAACGCAATCAAATTAGCAACTTTTTATCTTTAGTAAAATTTAGTCACACGCTTTTTGCATTACCTTTTGCATTAATTGGATATTTTTTAGCTTTAAAATTTTCTATCTATTCTTTTCAATGGCAGACTTTTATACTTATGCTGTTGGCAATGATTTTCGCTAGAAATGCTGCTATGGCTTTCAATAGATATATTGATAGAACGATTGATACTGCCAATGAAAGAACTGCTGTAATAAGAGAAATACCTAATGGAACCATTAAAGCAGTGCACGCTAAATGGTTTGTTATTGCTAATTGTGTTTTATTTATTGCAACTACTTATTTCATCAATCCACTTTGTTTTTACTTATCGCCATTAGCTTTATTAGTTGTACTAGGATATAGTTATACTAAAAGATTTACTGCACTGTGTCATTTAATTTTGGGAATTGGTTTAGCTTTAGCTCCAATTGGTGCTTATCTAGTGGTGGTTGGCTCATTTGCATGGCTTCCACTCTACTTTTCTTTTGCGGTGCTTTTTTGGGTTTCAGGTTTTGATGTTATTTATGCTTTGCAAGATTATGATTTTGATAAAAAAATGAATCTCAAATCAATACCAGTTTTTTTAGGCAAAAGTGGCGCATTAAACTTTTCTATTTTACTACATATTTTTACTGCTTTTTTTATCATTTATGCAGGTTATCAAGCCAATTTTGGCTTATTTTATTGGTTAGGAGCAGGAATTTTCCTCTTATTGTTAATGTATCAACATTTGATAGTTAAACCAAATGATTTGTCTAAAGTTAATTTGGCATTTTTTACTACTAATGGTGTTGCTTCTGTAGTATTTGCATGTTTTACAATTGCTGAATTGTATTTTGGTGCATAAATAAAGTTGTGGAATTATTGCAAACCTTTTTACAACCTGTGGTCTAATATCACATACCCAACTTATTTAAAATAAATTCATTCGACATAATTAACTAGTAATCAAATATTAATATAAATAATTGATATTGGCTTAAGGTTTGAATTATTATTAGAAACTTTAAAACTTTAAACAAAATGAAGAAGTACAAAATAGCGGTAGCTACAATTTTAATTGGTGGAATGGGATTTTTAAGTAGTTGTGATTCACAACAAAAAGATTCTGAGAATTTGAAAGAATTTAAAACTTATGTAAATAACGTTTCAGATGATGCAGAAGCTGACTGGAGTGAGATTGAAAAAAATTACCAGAGCAAAGAAATGGCTGTAAAAAATGACATGGAAGAAATGTCAGAAGAGTCTAAGAAAGAATTTGAAGACTTGAAAAATGAGTTCAATGATAAGAAGATGAAAGCCAATGAAATGAAAATGAAGAATGATGAAGAAATGGCGAACACTTCAATGGATAATAATCCTGATGCACCTGTAAATAAAATGTACAGTATTGTAATGTCGGCAGATAGAGATATGACTATGAATGGTGTTACGGCTGATAACTTGCTAAGTGTATATACCAATTTTGTAGATTATATTGATGTTAATAAAGATGCAATGTCATTTGAAGATTGGAATGAAGCAGAACTAATTTGGGATGCATTAAACGAAAGAAAAAATGTAGTTGAGCCAAATTTAGCTTCAAAAGACAACTTACAGGTAGCTAAACAAAAAACAAGATATGCAGGAATCAAAACTGCCAATAAACCAGCTTCTAAAATTAAAGATAAGGTAGAAACTGAAAAAGAAAGAAATGCACAAAATTAATAGTATTTACAACTATTACTGAAAGTTGCCCTCTATTCCTTCATGGAGTAGAGGGTTTTTTTATAGAGTTTTCAAATAAGAACTTTGATATAAAAAATGATTTTACAAAATCCAAATACTGTATTTCTCTAATTAAAAAGGATTTAAAATGTATACTACTTTTAAACTTTCTTGAGACCTTTGCTTATAATCCTTTTTATAAAGAGGAAAAAAATCCAGCAGAAGAAAAAACGTAGCAGTTCAAAATGTAAATTTTGGTATAGACTTTACCAATGGAAAACTATACAGTGTTTCTGAAGGACAGTCACATCAGAATGATGTTGATATTGCTTATGGTTATATTGTATAGAAATGGTAGAGATGAACGTATATTTTTAGATATAGATTATGCAGGTTGTTTTTGTGGCGGTTCTTCCCATTTTTTATGGAGATCAAGGTACACCAAGTCGTCAGGGTTAGCCTCATATAGTGTTAGAAATGAAACAATGTTAATGATGGCTGACACATTCGTCGATTTTGATAAGATTTCAGGCTCTAACAATTCAATAATTCTAAGAGATAGTTTTCCAGCTAACTTTGACCTTACGTCTGATAATGAAGCTAAACTTTCGGTAAATGATAACTTTCCTGACTATCCTTATGTTTTCTTTGAAACAGTTAAAGGTAAAAGAGGTATTATTCGTTTAAATCCTTATGTTAAAAATACAGCTACAGGATATGAATTAGATCCAAACCCAATAGATATTGATATAGTCGTAGAATTATAAAAAATAATTAAAAAGGATAAGTTTTAAAAGCTTATCCTTTTGTTTCTCTCTTCTTGCGCATTTTTTGATTTAGAAACTCTACCAGTAAACTGAATACTAAAGAAAAGTAAATATATCCCTTTGGAACATGCACATGAAATCCATCTAAGATTAATAAAGTTCCAATCATAATCAAAAATGACAAGGCTAGCATCTGAATAGTGGGTTGCTCATTGATAAATGCTGCTATTTTACCAGCAAAAGCTAACATAACTCCTAAAGAAATTACAACAGCAGCTATCATTACAGGCAAATGATCACTTAAGCCTACAGCTGTTAAAATAGAATCAAAAGAAAATACAATATCTAAAATAATGATTTGAAAAATTGCACCTTTCACTGTCATTTTGCCCTTGCCTCCCAATGCAACTTCTTGTTCATCTCCATTTACTTTATGGTGAATTTCAGTAGTACTTTTTGCCAATAGAAATAATCCTCCAGCAATCAATATAAGGTCTCTAACACTAATATCTAATTCGAAAATGCTAAATAATGGTTCCGTCAAATGAACGATATAAGAAATTCCCATCAATAAAAAGATACGGATCACAATTGCTAAAATCAACCCAATGTTTCTAGCCCTAGCCTGATTTTCTTTAGGTAACTTATCTGCAACTATAGAGATAAAAATAATATTGTCTATTCCTAAAACAATCTCTAAAAAGGTCAATGTCAGTAAACTTATCCATATTTCAGCTTGTAAAAATATTTCCATTTTTATTTTAAATTATTTGTTTCCAAAATTATAAAAGCAAATCGATTTATTCGCTTCTTCATCCTTTTAGTTTCCCAATTATCCCATTATTTTACCATTTATAAAATAAAATTCAAAATAAAAGGTACTTTGTATTGCATAATACCTTCCTTTAAACATATCTTTGTAAAACATTTTAATCTGAGTTATGAAAATATCAACATTCAAAATAGAAAATGAAAGAATAGAAATTCATCAAACCTTTCTCGGAAAGGAAACGGTATATATTAATAATTATTCAAAAAGTAGTAAGAGAGGTCTTTTTAATAAAACCCATAAATTATTAATTGAAAACAAGAATTACGAAATAAAATACGCTGTAAAAAACGCTTGGAGAAAATTGATAGGACAACCTGTCTATTTAGTGCTTGAAAATGGGAATGTTGTTGATGAGATTATTATTGAAAACAGAATTTTTAAAACACAACAGTTTTTAATCAGTTTTGGAATAATGCTACTAGCATTTACATTTATAAAAATAGTTTTAAATGCTATTGAAAATGATTTTATATTTTTTGCTTATTAAAATTCATAAAATGAAAAAATTTAACCTTATAATACTTGTATTTTTGATTGGATTTCAATTAACTTCTTTTAGATCCATAGGTCAAAACCAATCATCTAAAGAAATTCTAAATGAACTTTCAAACAGTGAAAATAGTTTTAGTATGTCTATTTCCAAAGAAATAATTGATGCCTTTGATGTAGATATAGATTTAAATGGTAAAGAAAATTGGATTGGAGGTGATTTCCTAAAAGGTAATTTATTGATTATAGATAATGAATACACTGGATCAACAGTTAAGAAAATGTTTTTAAAAAAAGGTTTTGAATTAGTTGATATGGAAGAAGAAGATAATTCTGACTCAGAAGTCTCTCTATTAGTTGAAAGAAGTGGCAAACAAGTAAAAGAAGCACATTTTGTGGTAGATAATGATGGAAAAACGATTGTTTTATCCATCTATGGAAATATTAAAGTGAAGAATAAAAAATGAAATTAGAAAACACACAAGCGCAAATGCGTAAAGGAGTCTTGGAGTATTGCATTTTAGCTATACTTTCAAGTGGAGAAGCTTATCCATCTGAAATTATTAATCAACTGAAATTAGGGAAATTAATAGTAGTAGAAGGCACGCTTTATCCTTTACTAACTCGGCTTAAAAATGCTGAGCTTCTCTCCTATCGTTGGGAAGAAAGCAAATCGGGTCCACCTAGAAAATATTATCAACTCACTGAAAAAGGAGAAAAATTCCTAAAAGAACTAGATAATACATGGTCTGACTTAGTGAAGGCAGTAGAATTAACCAAAAAACAAAACCAATAATATAAACCATCTTAACAATGAATAAGACAGTAACAGTAAACATAAGCGGAATAGTATTTAATATAGAAGTAGATGCCTACGATAAGTTAAATGTCTATTTATCAGCCATAAAAAACTACTTATCGAGTACAGAAAGTAGGGAAGAAATAATGGCTGACATAGAAATGCGTATTGCAGAGTTGTTTAAAGAACGCATGGGTGCTTTACGTGAAGTAATCATCATTGCAGACATAGATTATGTAGTGGAAACAATGGGTGAACCTGAACAATACTTTGAGGGAACAGAAGATGAACCTAAAAGCGATTGGCAAAGCAATTTTTCGTGGAACAAATCAGCCAATAATAAAAGAATTTATCGTGATGAAGATGATAAAGTGTTAGGTGGCGTTTGTTCAGGTATTGGTTATTACTTTGGTGTAGATCGTATTTGGATTAGAGCAGCCTTCTTAATTATGTTCTTCGTTTGGGGCTTTGGTGTGATTCCTTATATCATATTATGGATAATCATTCCTAAGGCTAAAACAACTGCCGAAAAACTAGAAATGAAAGGGGAAGCAGTCAACTTAGACAATATAAAAAAAAACGTAGAAGACCGCTTTAATGATATGAAAGACACCTTTAATGGTGAAAAAGGGAAAGATTTTGCTAAAAAAGCGGAATCCGTTGCTTCTAAAGTGGCAAATTTTTTAGTTAGTATTTTGGTTTTTGCTTTCAAGATTTTTGTCAAATTTATTGGTGTAATATTGATAATAACAGGTGTAGCCCTATTAATTTCACTATTAGCAACTGTTTTTAACTCTGATATAGTTACGATTACAAATAGCGAAGAAATATTTACTATTCAATCATTTGATTTATTCAATGCTGTAGTTGGTGAAGGCATCCCTTCTACACTGACCATTTTTACAATTATATTATTAATTGGAATACCTGTTATCTTTTTACTTTATAGTGGAATAAAAATATTATTCAACTTAAAAACCAATAACAAAGCAATAGGTATAGGAATGGCTTCTCTTTGGATAGTTGGCGTGATAATGGCCATTTTTATCTTTTCTAAAACAACTAGAGAATTTAGAAAGAAACAAAAAGTAAGTTCTGAGATAGTTTGGAATAGCCCTTCTAATACGGTATATCTCTCCGACATACAATCGGATGACGAATGGAGTAACTCAATTTTTGTGCCTTCATTCGAGAGTAAATTGTGGTTAGAAGATGGCAAAATATATGCTCATGATTTGGAAGTGGATGTATTGCCAACAAGTGGAAATAAAATTAGAATTAAAATAGAAAAAGAAGCTAGAGGCCTGAATAGAAAAAATGCAGGTGAACGTGCCGAACAGATTGAATTTAATTATTTGTTACAAGATTCTACGCTAAAATTTTCACCTTATATCTTTTTTGATACGCAACAAAAATACAGACATCAAGAAGTTAAAGTGCACATTTACTTGCCTATCGGTTCAAAAATAGCCTTGCAAGACGGTTCAGAAAATATAATTTATGACATCAAAAATAAAAACAATGATTACGATTGGGATATGGTTGGCGAAACCTGGATAATGTTATCCAATGGTTTAAACTGCTTAGATTGTGAATATATTGACGGTGTAAAAAGTGATGAATTAGAAAATGATACTACTTCAAAATGGTAAATCTAAAAAAATACATTAGCGTTTTTGCTATTAGTTTGTTACTATTTGGGTTGTCTATCAACCTATTTTGTGAAAATATTCATGAAAAAGTAATGAATAAAGCAAAATGGAAAACAGTAGAGAATCCTAGCCAAAATGATTCAAAAAAATATATACATTACTTCAATATCTTCCATTTTTGAAGATAAAATGGGAAGTTAATTTAAAAACTAATAGTGAATTAGATAGATATGAAATAAAAAAAATGAAATAAAATGCTTAACTTACCGCGTGCCTATTCCAAATGATTATTAAACTACAGTTAAACAATTTTTTAATCAATTACACTTACACGGCACTATTAAACAGGAGGCAACCGTCTCCTGTTTTCTTATGTTAAATGATGAAATGCAAATTATAAAAGATGTTTTTTTCTTAATTTCGCTTTCAGGAGCAAAAATTTTTAAAATTATAGACCATGAGTAAAGAGGCAGCAGTAGAGATTTCAGAGCAAAAGAAAATGACTCAGGAAGAATTTAAAAATGACATTATTTCAGATTATAAATTAGCTGTTTTAAGCAGAGAGACTTCTTTATTAGGAAGAAGAGAGGTTTTAACTGGCAAAGCGAAGTTTGGAATATTTGGTGATGGAAAAGAAGTTCCACAATTAGCCATGGCTAAGTTTTTTAAAAATGGCGACTTTAGATCAGGTTATTACCGCGATCAAACATTTATGATGGCAATTGGTCAATTGACTGTTAGAGAATTTTTTGCGCAGCTATACGCCAATCCTAATGTAGAATTAGAGCCAGCTTCAGGCGGTAGATCTATGAATGGTCACTTTGCAACGAGAAGTTTAAATGAAGATGGAAGTTGGAAAAATTTAACAAAACAAAAAAATTCATCTGCTGATATTTCTCCTACTGCAGGTCAAATGCCTCGATTATTGGGTTTAGCGCAAGCATCAAAGGTTTATAGAGGTTTAGATGCGCTTTCAGATTGGACTAATTTTTCTAATAACGGAAATGAAGTCGCTTTTGGTACCATTGGTGATGCTTCTACATCAGAAGGTTTATTTTGGGAAACTATCAATGCTGCAGGTGTTTTGCAAGTGCCTATGATTATGTCTGTTTGGGATGATGGGCATGGAATTTCTGTTCCTAAAAAATACCAAACCACCAAAGAAAATATTTCAGAAGTTTTAAAAGGATTTCAGAGAGATGGTAAAGGAAGTAATGGTTATGAAATTTTAAAAACCAAAGGTTGGGATTATGTACATTTGATTAACACTTATGAAAAAGCTACAGAAATTGCTAGAAATGAGCATATTCCTGTTTTAATACATGTAGAAGAAGTCACTCAGCCTCAAGGTCATTCTACTTCAGGATCTCATGAGCGATACAAATCTAAAGAGCGCTTAGAATGGGAAACAGAATTTGATTGTATTACCCAATTTGGAAAATGGATCATTGAAAAGAAATTGGCTACACAAGAGCAATTAGATGAAATTAAAGATGCTGCTAAAAAGCAAGTTAGAGATGAGAAAAAATTGGCTTGGGACGATTATCTAAATCCAATTAAAGAAGAAAGAGATGAAATAGTTGATTTATTGAGTCAATTGGCGGATGAAAGCAATAATTCTACCGAAATAAATGAAATCATTTCTACCTTAGCTAGCAATTCGGAACCTATTCGAAAAGATAATATTTCTACAGCTAAAAAAAGTTTGAGATTAGTAAGGAATGAAAATTTATCTCATAAACAATCTATAATTAATTGGTTAGATAAGTATCAAGAAAAAAATAACGATCGTTATAGTTCTCATTTATATTCTAATTCAGAAGATAGTCCATTAAGAATAGAAGAAATTAAACCAACCTATACAGACGCCTCTGAAGAAGTAGATGGTAGAGTGGTTTTAAGAGATAATTTTGATGAATTATTCTCAAAATACCCGAATACTTTAATTTTTGGAGAAGATTCAGGAAAGATTGGAGATGTCAACCAAGGTTTGGAGGGCATGCAAGAAAAGTATGGAGAAATAAGAGTAAGTGATACTGGCATTCGTGAAGCTACCATACTCGGACAAGGAATAGGAATGGCAATGAGAGGTTTGAGACCAATTGCAGAGATTCAATATTTAGATTATTTGCTATATGCACTTCAAATTATGAGTGATGATTTAGCAACACTGCATTATAGAACTAAAGGTGGTCAAAAAGCTCCTGTAATTGTGAGAACTAGAGGACATCGTTTAGAAGGTATTTGGCATTCAGGTTCACCAATGGGAACCATTATTAATAGTTTAAAAGGAATTCACATTTGTGTGCCTAGAAACTTAACTACAGCTGCAGGATTTTATAATACGCTGCTTCAAGGAGATGATCCTGCTTTGGTCATAGAGCCATTAAACGCTTACCGTTCTAAAGAAAAGATGCCTACTAACTTGGGCAGTTTTCAAGTAGAATTAGGTGTCCCTGAAATAGTAACTAGAGGAACTGATGTAACTGTAGTTACTTATGGCTCCACTTGTAATTTAGCAGAAGAAGCTGTTAGCCAATTGAGCGATCTTGGAATTTCTGTTGAGTTGATTGATGTGAGATCGTTAATGCCCTTTGATAAGAACGGAATGATAGGTGAATCTATTAAGAAAACCAATAGAGTTTTGTTTTTAGATGAAGATGTAGAGGGTGGAGCTGCAGCTTATATGATGCAGCAAGTAATTGAAGGTCAAAAAGCATATTTTAATTTGGATTCAGAACCAAAAACACTCAGTTCTAAAAATCATAGACCTGCTTATGGTACTGATGGTGATTACTTTTCAAAACCAAGTATTGAAGATATAGTAGATACCATTTATCTAATGATGCATGAGACAAATCCGAATAATTTTCCAAAGATTTATTAAACACAACCAATTGATATAAAAAGAGCTACCTAAAAACTAGGTAGCTCTTTTAGTTAATAAAAGAAAAATATACTATTGTTTTACTATTTTGCCAACTCCTACTCTCCCATCTGAATCAGTTAATTGATACAAATAAACACCCATTGGCAAATCTTCAATATTTATTTGTTGTTCTGTCTGTTTTTTTAGTTGATTTGATTTGACCACTTGACCACTCATTGTTATCATTTTTAAATCATAATTATCCAGGACATTATATTGCTTTATTGTGAAGTAATCAGTTGCAGGGTTAGGATAAATACTATAATTAAGTTGGTCTATTATTTTAGATTCGTTTAAACCTACCGTATTTAAATTGCCATTGGAATCTACTTTGAGTATAAACACATCAAAATCGAAAAGATCAAGATTTGAGTTTGGACGAAATATTCCAGCCATTATAATATTTCCCTTATGATCAACTTCAATTGAATGCATCTCCATTCTTCCATCTCTGCGGTAGGAGCGATCCCAAATAATATTCAAATCTCGATCAAATCGTATTAATCGATAAAATGCGGTATCTCCATAAAAAAGTCTGCTAAAATCTAAATTAACATCATCTATATTACATGTAAAACCATAATAATATGAACGCGTTAACGAATCATACTTTAACACATTTCCATAATCACTCACTATATTAACAGTATCGGAAATTTGGATGACATTACTATTAAGCTGATTAAATGCAGTATCATAAAGCACTATTTTTACATCACCACTACGCTGATATCCATTGGGAGATATAGTAGTAGTATATTCAGAAGTAACATATACAAAGGAAGTATCTGTATGCCATTCAATGGCCTGTGCTTCCCAGCGAGCTTGTTGTGGTTCGTATAACCTTAATGGAGGTTCTATTAAAGAAAATACCTCCATAGAATCCTTTTCATTTAATTTATATGCTTGTATAAAAGTAGCACCTACGGTGGGGTCAAGACTAAAACCTGTGGCAAATAAATATCGCTTTTCATTCTTAAATAACATATTTTTAATTAATTCAGGCTGATAAGGAAGATTAATATTCTTGTAATTTCTTCTTTTTTTTACTTCCATAGTGCGTATGTCATATTCAATATATATAGGATCTATAATGTACTTAGTGCTTGTTTCGAAGGATTGCTGACCTCCAGCTACTGCCATAGTGGTATCATTCATAATTTTAGTAGAAAACAATCCAGGTAGGTGATAAAATCGGTTGGGATAGTAAAAATTAGTATCTAATTGATAGTTAATTAAATTTAAGTTGGTATCTAATTTCATAAACACATTGATACGATTTTGATTGGTATCCATTGGCCCTACCACTCCACTCACATACCAATAATTTTTAAAGAAACAACTTGAAGATAAATTTAAGATGAATATACTACTGTCAAAACTAGCATTGAAGGATTGGGGTGTAATTTCTTTGCTCAATAATACATTTCCTTGAGCATCTAATTTGGTGAGGTAAGAATTTTTTACTGCATCAAAAAAATTAGCCGCTAGTGAAAAGGGAGTGGTTGCTATGAGTATATTATCGCCTTCTGTAATAGCCATATTATTAGTAAAATCAATATAAGGAGAAATACTAATTGACTTTTCAAAAGTTTGAGCTTGTATAGCAGTTGCAAATACTACAAATAATAGAGTACCTATTGATTTTTTCATATTAATCAGTTTTAGATTTATACCACAGCAAAGAAAATCTTCGCTGTGGTATAAAAAATTAAATTTATTAAAGCATACAAGGAACTATTTCTCCCCATATTCCATAACAGAATTAGATACTTTACTTTTAATTAACTAGTCCCGCCAATAAAAATTAGCCTTGCCATAAAACAAATATTGAATAATTTCTTGAAACCTAGATTCGGTAGAGAGAGAGAGAGAACAAAATAAAACTTCTAAATAAGTAAAACTTATTTAATCGTAAAATTAGATATGTTGAAATCTTTCTCATTTTGTTTACCAAAAATAAATAATAAAAAAATACAAAGTATCAGTTTTCTATTCATTAATAAGTTAAAAAAATAAAAAAAATTAAGAAACCCTTATTTAATCTCACTTTATAAATAAAAAAAAGTGGCTTTAAAGTGTTTTTTTAACATTTAGAGATTTAGAAAGTTATAGCATTTCAAACATTTTATTCAGTCTATTTTGAAGTAAAAATACATTTTTTGGCATTTTTTTGAATCAATGCCAAATATGAATGAATAATTCTATTAAAATAGTATTTAGAATGTTTGAATATTTTATTTTTTGTTGCCTTTTTTCCTATACTTCCCAAACTTTTCTACTTTATCTTTGATACCATAGTTATAAGTTTTGGAGTTTTTTTCTTTCTTTTTGTGAAAAGCACCCACATTAGGGTCATCACTTAGTATAGGCCCTTCAATTACTTCCACTCTTTCCACATCACCTTCTACAACTGTTCCAATTGGTAAATCTTCCACAGGAATAACCATATCCAGACTTTGTTCTATTCTTCGAATAATTGCAATTTCATTTTCTGTAGCGAAAAATATGGCTTGAGCATCTTCCAATGAATTTTCAAAACGAACAATTCTATTGATTATTTGGTCTTTATCGTCTCCCAAATCAAAATGAATGATGTGAGGGATATTTCCAAGATTTAAAGTTTGTTCCAAATCTTCAGTAGAAATAACTAAAGTTCTTAAATTGTCATTACCTTGAAATTCTTCTACAGAAGTAACTCCTTTTTGATCAAAGAAAGACGGGTTTAACAATACAATTTGATCTGGATTTCTTTTCTCTAAACTTTTGTAAATTTTCGCTGCATTCAATTTTGAACTAGAAAAAACAACTGATTTAGGATAGCTAACAGCATCTCCCAAAAGGATATTAATCAAATTTAATTTCGTTTTAAAATTCTGAACCTCATATAATTTCAAATCAATTGTTTCAATATCTAAATCCTTTTGTTCTTTCACTTCTATATAGTTAGGAAAATTTAAAAAGTCTTCCATCATATTTTCTACCTTAGGATGAATGACTTGCGAAAAAACGAGATGTTGAGATTTTACGGGTATATTTTCGGCCAATTGCTTGGTAGAAGTATGTGTTCCTATTCTACAAATATGATCAGCACCATCTATCACTAACATTTTAAGTTGAGTAACATTAATACCAGTTTTATAATAAAAAGGTTGCGTTCGTTCAGGTGTACCAATAACAATATCTACTCCCTCAGCCAATAAATCTCTTAAATAGTCAAAATTGCTATTCTTTTTAATAGTTTCAACTCGCAAATCAGTGTTCACACCTAATTGAGCAAACAGCTCTTCTATTTCTTCTACTTTTTCTTGTGTAGGTACTAAATATAAAGCTCTTGGCGCATCACCTTGGGCATATACTAAACGAGCTATTACTCCCATTATGGCTGCTGTAGTTTTACCGCATCCTTCAGGCCCAGTAGCTACTACATCATGTCCACCAATTATTCTATTGATTGTTTTTTCTTGAATTTTTGTTGGACTATGAATTCCTAATGAATTCATAGCTAACTTTAATTGTTTGTTGATTTTTAAACTATCTAAAGACAAAGCTATATGTATTAATAAGTCGCAAAATTAATGAAAAGCAAAACGATACAATAAAAAAAAGAGGACTCATTTCTGAATCCTCTCTTTAAACTTAAAAACTAATACTAACTCTTATGATTTTGGCAACACTACTGTATCAACCACATGAATAACACCATTTTTTTGATAAACATCAGCGATAGTAACCATTGAAGTTGAACCGTTTTCGTCCATCAAAACAACTTTATCCCCTTTCAACATAGCTGTTAACTTACCTCCTTGCACAGTTGTCAAAACTGCTTTTCCATCACCTTCTTTAATCATTTTTACTAATGCTTTAGAATCAACTTTTCCAGAAACAACATGATACGTTAAAACTGCTTGTAATTTTTCTTTATTCTCTGGCTTTAATAAGGTTTCCACTGTTCCTTTTGGCAATTTATCAAAAGCTGCATTAGTAGGTGCAAAAACTGTAAATGGTCCATCAGATTGTAATGTTTCAACTAAATCTGCAGCTTTTACTGCAGCTACCAAAGTGGTATGATCTTTAGAATTAACCGCATTTTCTACAATATTTTTTGATGGATACATTTCGGCTCCACCCACCATTTTTGCTTTTTGAGCAAATGTGTTACTTCCAATTAATAATAATACAATTGCTGAAGTAATCTTTAAAATTTTTCTCGTTTTCATAATTTTGTTTGTTTAAATGAATATCTGAATCAATTACGTTTTTTTTAAAGTAATTGGATTTAATTTTAAAAAAATAAATGTCAATTAATTGATTTATAGATAACAAAAAAGAGAATCCAACTAAATGGATTCTCTCACTAACCAAACTAAAACCTAAAACCATATTTTTGAATTCAGCCGAAGACTGTTTCAAAACATTGTTCATATTATCTACGAAAATAAACTCCTTTTGGATTGATTATTCTACTTTTTCTAGCATCAAAATCTCTTTATCATGGTGTTTATTCATAAAAAATGGTCCAAAAGGAACTAAAGACAGTGAAAAGGCAATGATAAATTTTTCTATTGACCACTTTAATTTATAGGTAACGAGTATCAATTGCCCTACATAAGCAATAAATAAAACACCATGTGCCCAACCCACATATTTTACTAATTCTGGAATATCTAATAAATATTTAAAAGGCATCGCAATGAATAGTAATACTAAAAAAGATATGCCTTCCGCAATACCAATTTTCTTAAATCGAATTAAATCTTTCATTTTTTATTTTTATTCAAGTTTACAAATCTAAGCAAGCCTTTATAAATCTAGCATTTCCGTCATTAAAAGTTCAAATTATAACATTCAACCTAAAAAAAACACCATTTATCTAAAAAAATACTTGTTTAATTCAAAAATGTACTTATATTTGCTTCGTCAATGAGTTTTAAGAGTGCTCATTTGATTTAAGTAGTAGGTTTAGTTTTTAGAGCAGCGAGGGGTCGCTGCTCTTTTTTTATGCCTACTTCAGAAATCTGATTGTTTATATATTTGGAGAAAGGATTTGAGAGAAAAGTGGACGGATGAAGGCCTTCACAATAAGTGGAATAAATGGAAGACCTTTAAGTAAATTTTCATTGCTGTAAGGTACGAAACAGTTATGAGATTTACTTTTTATTAGGTGCTACTTTTTTTCTTTTTACGAACTGATCATACAAAATACAATATTTTTAAATTAATTGTGTTAATTTAGTGCCTCCAAGAATACATAAAATAGAAATGACCGGTAAATCAACTGTTTTTCAATTCGAAATAAGATATAATCATATTTTAAATTTTTCGCAAATTGCTCGAAAAATTCTTTCGCCCTATGTTAGGTTGGCTGATAGTATAAAGATTGAAAATCAAGGAAATATTGAAGAAAGAGTAATATTCAATTTTGAAAGTGATGATTATTTAATTATTGTCGGTTGGGATAGGATTTTAATAAAAGGACAGGGTGATATTAGAAAATTCACTAAAGATAATTCAGTTTTTCAGACACCATATCTTAACATGTTGGATAAGATTCGGGAACTAGAAGAGTTTGGAGCAATACAGAATATTTTATTAGCTTCCAACTATGTGAAAGAATTAAAATATAGTGAAGATGAATTAGTTCAAAAATTTATGCAAAAAACTTTAAATAATTCCACCTTTGATATTTTAGATCAAAAGACTGATGTTGCTGTGACTATAGAAAAAAAAATTACAGGAGACGAAACAGCACTTTCATTCGGACCCTACTTTGGAGTAAGCGAATTAAAGAGTAGACCCATTACTCTTGTTGATCCAGAAAAATTGGAAGGTGTCGACTTTAAAGGTGCTATGGTTGAATATAAGCATTTTCAGACGGTGACTGATGTAAGTTTTGATGATTTTGTTAATATGGTAAAAACTGCTAATATAATAGTTGAGAAAGTATGGAAGACCTTGTAATAGATAAAATTTCAGTAAAGGAAGATAAAAATTTATTTACTAGAGATAATGGTAATTCTTTAACCAAAAATTCGGAGTCAAATTCTAACTTTTCAAAAGAAGGAGGAGTAAAAATTAAATACTCTGAAAATGAATTCGAAACCTTCAGTGAAGACAGTAGTAATTTTTTATCGCAAACTATTGGAAGAAGAGAAGTTATTCTTAATGAAAAATGGGATGTTTCAGAGAACTTACAAGCTAAAGTTATTTCATACTCGGAGTCTGAAGTATATGTAGATTGTTTAATTGATGTAAAAAATAGATCTTTTCAACAAAGGGTTTTTCCTATTTACCTCTTTAAGAATTTAACAGATTTGAGAAAAGATAAGTTAGTTATAATAAAAACTAATATGAAAGCTGGTTCTGTTCGAATTGATGTATTTCCTGGAGAAGGAATTGTAAATAAAATATACTTTAGTCTAAAAGATAAGTGGAAAACTTTAGAAGGTGCGGGATTAGACGAAAAACTTACTGAGTGGTAAATATCACTTTCAAAAATGTAGGGCAAGGGGACTCTATAATCTTAGAATGGTTTGAAAAAGATCTATCAAAATATGCTATTGTAGATTGTAATATTTATCAAAATAAAAACCCTATCCTTCAACATATTATTGATTTTAAAATAAAGGAAATAGAATTTTTACTGTTAACTCATCCACATAGTGACCATTTCTCAGGTTTTTATGACCTCTTGGTCTATTGCAGAAAAAATGGAATTAAAATAAAGAGATTTTTACATACTTCTGAAATCACACCTGACTATTTAAAAACAGCTACAAGAAGCTTAGAATCTGAAGAAGCACTTTTTCTTTTATTTGATTATTTGAAGGAAATGAGAAATAAAGATGGATTAATTTTGAATACAGTGGAAGATAATGCTGATTTAAAGATTCCATTAAGTAAAGGTTATATATTGGAAGTTCTAGCACCATCTTCTGTTGAAAAAGACAAATATGTAAAAGGAGTAAATTTTCCATTTGATGAAGAAGATGGAAACAGCAATCCAAATGCAAATTGGTTATCCACTATTCTAAAAATTTCAAATGAATATGGTTTTGTATTACTAACAGCAGATGTAGAATCCACAACATTAACTAGAATTGTTAAAAGTAAAGGTGGGCGAATTGGAAACGGTAAACTTTTAATGGCACAATTGCCACATCACGGATCAAAAAAGAATTTGAATAAACCTTTTTGGCGAATGAGAAAAAGAGTTGAAGTAACGCCTATTGTTATTTCAGTCGGCAAGAATGGATACAAACACCCATCACAAGAGGTTATAGAATTTTTCAACAAGAATACGAATTATAAAATTGTTAGTACAAACATAGTTGGTTCGCTCTCTAAAGATGATGAAAGGTCAGAAGTAATTAGAAACATTCTAAATATAGTAAGCCAAGACCTTACAGAAGTTTCAAATGGTTTGCATTCTGGGGATAAAGAATTCACTTTTGATGGTAGTACTTGCACAATAGCATCCTAACGCCCAAATATTGTGCGCATTGAGTTAGTTAAAGATACCATTTACTAAAACTAAATAATAAAAATAACATAGTTATTCTGTAACTTTTCTTTTTCTACAAAACTCGGATAAAAATTATTTAGTATTACAATAAGAAAACTAACAAACTAAACAATTTTACACAAATTGTACAATACAGAATGTTAGAAAATCTTTATCCTTTTAAAAAGGCAATTCATCATCTACATCTTTATAATAAGGATCATTTACAGAATTAGATTTTTTTGACTTATACTTCGCGTTATATTTTTCTACTTTTTCTCTATCTAAATATGCCTCAAAATCGTTATCCATTATATAATGTATTTCTACTCGTCTCTCATAAAATTCGCTAATTTTTTGAAATCTATTTGGATAAGTTTTTATTAGAGTATCTATAGCTTTATTAAGTGCAAACAATGCTTCATTGTAATTTGATAAATTTTCATGACATTCTGCAAGTAATTCGTAGAGAAAAGGCTCAGTCAGCGGTTCATCAAATTCTAATCCTTTTTTTAAAAGGTGAATAGCAGAAATGTAATCCTTTTCATCATACATTTTACTTATTGCTTTTTGCCGATAACCTTCAGCAGGTTCATTTGCATAAGCTAAATTATGTATAAATTCATCGCTTGCTTCGGCATCGTTCTCTATATGATTTATAAAATCATTATTTTCATTTAATTTTATGAACTTTTCAATATCAGAATTGTTCGCTATCATTTTTTTAATAATGTCTACATTTTCTTGTTCAATTATCTCTTTACAAGCAAGATATTCAGTCATCCATTCTTCCATAAATGAAGATACCGTATCATCCGGATCAATTTTAAATACTTTAGATTCTTCGTATTTATTTTGTTTACACATCTTGATAGCTTCCTGTATATCTTTGATTATTAAGTTTCTACTCTTTAGCTTATCTAAAAACACTTTTTTTACTTCTCCGACTTTACATTCATTGTTAGATGCCATACGAATTAGGCTTGCTATCTTATCTTGTTCTCTTGATTTTGATTTTACACTAATATTAAGTCCAGTATTGCCTTCAACACGAGACGCTTCTACAGGATATTGTTTTTTGTATTTATCCCAATTATCATTTGTATTGTTAGTTAGAAAAGAATCATATATAAACTTTCCAAAAATAAAAATTGCTAATAATCCTACAAAGGTTAAAAACGATGACATGATTTTCTTAATTTATGTTTTCTAACAATAAGGTATAACACATCCTCCAAAGTCGGACAAGCTACGTGTCATACCATATCGTAAATTTTTCCCTAAATTAATAAAATAAATGTATTCTCTTCGAACAAATACATTTAAACAAACACTAAAAGTTGGGGCAAGCTACTTTCTTGGACTGAAAGTCCTAAGAAAATAATTACACGGACGAAGACGTCCGCGCTAACTTGATTATAAAATTGTCAGCCTTTCAGGCTTTTTTAATATTAATTTTATCAATCTGATAAAAATTATCATCTTTCATACGAACCATCCATTTACTAGAAAGGCAGGAATGTGCAAGGGATATAAGAGCAGGAAGAAAGTGTTCGCACTAATAAAAGTGTTGCGTGGTATGTGCAAAATCTGCACTAACCACTTCCTCCTCTAACTCACCTTCCTAAAAAAAATTTTTGATGTGTCTTCCAATAATTGTTCTATCTCTTCCAAATAATACACTTAATTGATTTTGATTGAGCCATACAGTTTCCTTTTCGAATGTCACTTCTACTGATGTTTCACCATCTTTAGATTTGTAAATTTCAATATTTCTTTTATTAAGGTTTTAATTTAAATCAGAGTTTATAAAACGTATGTCAAATTTTGCCTCCATGCATTAAAAATACACACCACCATATACCTGTAAATATTCTGGAAACCATCCTGTACCTGAACATCTCGAACAATTACTGTAAACTATCATATTTCCAACTTTGTCAAAAATTGGAATTTTAGATTCTGCATGAGTTTTACCGTGACAATGATTGCAAAGCTTTATTAGATCATTATCATCATAATCCCAAAGTAAAGTAGCTAACATATACTTTTTTTGATATACTTCTAAATGATATGGTCTATCTGGTTTCCATCGTGGAACTTTAATGATAGTTGAAGTATTTTCGCTATCAGGATAAGTACAATAAAAACTTCTGATTTTAGCCCATTTGACATTATCCCACTGTCCGATAACAGTTCCAAGTTCAGCCTTTATAGTTCTCCGCTCTCTAAGCGTTACTTCACATTCCCCATATTAAGAAATCTCAATTAATTTTTAATAGCTCAATTGAGCGTTAGTCAGAATAATATTTATGAACTTTAATCCATTTGGGATATAACCGTTCTACACTTTATATTAATTGGTAGTACTCTCCAATTTAAAGTCATTTCGAGTGTAACACAGTGGAGCGAAGTAATCTCGCCCTTATTGAGATTGCTTCGTTCCTCGCAATGACTTTTAAAATGGAGATTCCGTTAATGACGGTTTCAAATGAAAAACCGTAAATGATCATTGAAAAGGATGAACACTTAACGATAATTAAAAAGACTATTCGATGCAATGAATTTTAATAGGGAAATTTAAAAGCATCCAATCGTAATACAACTAAATATTCTCTTATTTCTTTTGCTTTAGTTAATTTCGCCTTTTGTAAATTTATAGTATGTCTTATCCAATTATCACCTTAAAACCTAAAAAAGAAGCTTCTATCAACAGAAAACATCCATGGATTTTTTCAGGGGCCATTGAACGTGTCTTAATTGATGAAAATCAAACAGATTTAAACGATGGTGAAATTGTAAAAGTCCTTTCTCATCATGGAGACTTTTTAGCTTTTGGACATTTTCACAACGGTTCTATTGCTGTTCGGATTTTTAGTTTTGAAGATATTGAACCAACTCCTAGCTTTTGGGAAAATAAAATTAAAAATGCAATTGAATACCGCAAAGCGATTGGTTTGTGGGATTCAAAACATACGAACACTTTTCGATTAGTTCACGGTGAAGGAGATGGATTTACTGGTTTAATTATAGATATTTATAAAGATGTGGCAGTCTATCAAGCTCATTCTATTGGGATGCATTTAATTAGAAAGGAAATCGCTGCAGCCATAATCAAAGTATCAGATAGGAAAATTAAAGCAGTTTATGATAAAAGTAAAGAAACTTTGCCCAATGAATATTCTTTTGAAATTGAGAACGAATATATTATTGGAAATCATGAAGGCAAACAAACTGTCATTGAAAATGATATTGAATTTGAAATAGATTGGGTAAGTGGGCAAAAAACGGGTTTCTTTATTGACCAAAGAGAAAATAGAAGAATTTTACAGCAATTTGTATCGAATAAAAAATTGCTCAATACATTTTGCTATTCAGGTGGATTCTCCATTTATGCCTTAAAAGCAGGTGCTAAAGAAGTGCACTCTTTGGATAGTTCAGCTAAAGCTATTGAATTAACAGAGAGAAATTTAGAAATTAATTTTGATAAAAAAGTAAAGCACAAAAGTATTACCGAAGATACCATTACTTATTTGAATAAATGTGAGGAAAAGTACGATGTCATTATATTAGATCCTCCCGCTTATGCAAAAAATAAAAAGTCTTTGCACAATGCTATTCAAGGATATAAAAGATTGAATGTAAAAGCATTAAAAATGATCAACAAAGGTGGTATTTTATTTACTTTTTCTTGCTCCCAAGTGGTAGATAGAACTACTTTTTACAGTACTATCATGGCTGCGGCTATAGAATCAGGACGTAATGTGAGAGTAATGGAGCATTTATCTCAACCTGCAGATCATCCGGTTAATATTTTTCATCCAGAAGGTGCGTATTTAAAAGGATTGGTAGTTTATGTCGATTAAAGCTTTAGAAACCATATCATTCAAGAATATTTGGCTAGTTAGCTTCCCTATCATTTTGAGCAATGTTGCGCAAAATATTGTCAACGTAACCGATACTGCCTTTCTAGGACATGTAGGGCAAGTAGAATTGGGTGCTGCAGGGAATGCAGGTATTTTCTATTTTGTAATGGTGATGTTGGGCTTCGGTTTTTCTGTGGGTTGTCAAATCTTAATTGGCAGACGAAACGGTGAAGGCAAATTTCATGAAATTGGTAAATTATTCAATGTGAGTCTTTTTGCTGTTTTAGCAATGGGAATTATCATGTTTTTACTGTTACGATTTGGGTCGGGAGCCTTTTTAGAGCAATTCACACAATCTAAAAATATACTCGACAATGCAGTTGCATATTTGAATTACAGATCTATAGGAATTGTATTTGTTTATGTAAATGTCTTATTTATGGCATTTTACACGGGAATAACAAAAACTAAAGTTTTAATTTTTGTAACACTAATACAATCAGCTATCAATGTCGTCTTAGATTATGTATTGATATTTGGACATTGGGGTTTTCCCGAATTAGGAATTGAAGGAGCAGCAATTGCATCCGTAATTTCAGAAGCTTCAGCTATGCTGATTTTCATTTTTTACACTTTCTATTTTGTAAATATTGAAAAATATCATTTATTCCAATTTAAAACATTGGATTTCGGCATATTAAAACGTGCCTTTAAAATTTCATCCCCATTGATGCTTCAAAATACCATTACTTTAAGTTCTTGGTTTATTTTCTTTTTAATCATAGAACAAATGGGAGAAAGAGATTTAGCCATATCACATATCATCAGAAGTATTTATATGGTTTTGATGATTCCACTTTTTGGCTTTAGTTCAGCCACAAGTTCTTTAGTCTCTAATTTAATTGGTGAAGGTGGCATTAAATATGTCAATAAATTAGTCAGAAACATCATTTTATTGTGCATTATTTGCACTTTTATAATGCTTCAAATCAATCTCTTCTTCCCTATTGAAATTCTATCGATTTACACGTCAGATATGGCATTGATTCAAGACAGCATTCCTGTTTTGCATGTGATTAGCGCAAGCATGTTTGTATTTAGTATTTCCGTAATTTTATTTAGCGCAGTAACAGGTACAGGAAATACAACACATTCATTAATCATTGAAATAAGTACTATAGCTGTTTATTTGTATGCTGCATATTTAATAGGTGTTAAGTATGAATTCCCTATTGCTACGGTTTGGTGTTCAGAATTTTTCTATTTTGGTGGAATGGGAATATTGTCCTTTTTGTATTTATGGAAATACAATTGGCAGAAAAAAATAATTTAAAATGAAAAAAAAACTTAGAATAGTCTATATGGGAACTCCTGATTTTGCAGTAGCTCCATTAAAGAAATTGATAGAAAATAATTATGAAATCGTTGGTGTCATTACTGCCCCTGATAAAGCAGCTGGTAGAGGTCAAAAAATAATGCAGTCGGCTGTAAAAAAGTTTGCAGATGAACAAGGATTAAATACCTTACAGCCAACCAATCTAAAAAATCCTGATTTTATTGAAGAATTGAGAAGTTTAAATGCCAATTTCCAAATAGTAGTGGCTTTTAGAATGCTCCCTGAAATGGTTTGGGCAATGCCTGAAATGGGAACCATGAATTTACATGCATCATTATTACCTCAATACAGAGGAGCAGCTCCTATCAATTGGGCAATTATCAATGGAGAAAAGGAAAGTGGCGTTTCTACATTTTTATTAAAACATGAAATAGATACAGGCGACATTTTAGAGCAAAAAAAAGTGAATATTTCTGAAAATATGACAGCTGGAGAATTGCATGATGAACTAATGAATGTTGGTGCAGAATTAGTTGTCGAAACTGTCAAAAAGTTAGAAGATGGCAGCAGTCAACCACAATCCCAAAATATTTCAAAGGATATAAAACATGCACCTAAAATTTTTAAAGAAGACTGTAAAATTGATTGGAGTCAACCAATTGATCAAATTCACAATTTTATAAGAGGTTTAAGTCCTTATCCAGCTGCTTGGAGCACCTTAAAATCTATTAAAAATGACAAGCAACTCATTTTTAAAATTTTAAGTGCTGAAAAAGAAATTGAAAAGCATGCTCATGCTTTAGGAGACATAATTAGTGATGATAAAACTTATGCGAAAGTCAGTGTTGTAGATGGATTTATTCATTTAAAAAACATACAGATAGAAGGTAAAAAAGCCATGGATATTAAATCTCTATTAAATGGATTTAATTTTAGTGATTATAAAATTGATTAATATTGTAAGACACTTTAAGATTATGAAGACTAAATTACAATTAATTGCAATAGCACTTTTTGCAGCTTCCTCTACAAATGCTTAAACCTACGGCTTTCAAAAAACTACAGGAACTTATACTAATTTAACGGGAACTACATCTGTCAATAATTCAGAAATATGGGACGATCCTGAATACAAAATTCCTATTGGTTTTTCAATAGGTGTTTATGGATATAGTTATGATACCTTATATACAGAATCTGGTGATGGTGGTATGTTTTCTTTTTCCAAGCCATTTCATCCAACCCAAATACTTATTTAGCTGCATATTTAGCAAAATTAATTGACAGAGGCGATACTGTTAGTGGTTCACTATCCCCCATTTCCTATAAATTGAAAGGTACTCTTGGAACTCGTATTTTTAAGTTAGAATATAAAAATGCAGGCTTCTATGAGGACCTAGATGACAATGGCATTTCAACAGATTTTGTAAACTACCAAGTTTGGATGTATGAAAATAGTGATAATATTGAACTTCATTTTGGTTCAAATAGTGTTTCCCAACCGAGCTTATTCTATTATACGGGCGTAGGTTCAGGACATTCTTTATCTTCAATTTTAAATTTAATGAATGGCAATTACAATACCAAATCTATCTATTTAACGGGAAATGCAGCTAATCCAACTGCTATTGCTGATACTGGTTTTACTTTTGTTAATGGAACACCGCCAAACGGAACAATTTATCGATTTATAAAGGGTGGAACAGTTTCAATAGATGAATTAGTAAATTCAACTATTCAATTAAATGTTTACCCTAATCCTGCCATTGATTTTATCAATTTAGAAATCAATAAAAATGATTTGATTAGTCCTTTTGTAAATATCTACGATTTGAATGGAAAATTAGTGGTAAGTCCATCTTATTCAAATCAAATTACAGTTAGCGAATTGAAAAACGGAACTTACTTTATAGAAGCTTTAACTAAAGACGGTAAAGCGGTTGGCAAGTTTATAAAGAAATAAGTTTTCAGAAATAAGTAGAAAAAAAAATACCCTTCAATTTAAATTGAAGGGTATTTTTATAAATTAAATTTTCTTCCTACAAAATTATAACACCTACTGCTTCAAAAGTAATAGCTTCTTCTGGCTCAGTAATTTTTGCAATTTCTTCAGGAGTTTTACCACCATCTTCAGCGAAGTGTTTTAAATCAGCTACTGATGTTACTTCTCTTTTTGCTACACCTTCCATTATCACTTCTTTTCCGCTAATATCTTTCGGAACAAAAAATCCATAATCTTTAAAAGTAATTCTCATATCTGTACTGTCATTTACTGCTAATTTCATCCAACAGCCTTTCTTAGCACACACATCTGTTACAACAGCTTTTACTTTCATTTCAACTGAATCTTTTCCTACTAAAGCAGCTTGCATGTCTGCAACTGTCATAGCGCCTTCAGGACTAATAGTTTCACCAAAAATATTGGTTTCATTGCTATCTACTTTTTCTGTTATTAAAGTATCAGCAGATGGATCATTTATTTCATCACCGCTTTTTTGTGGTTGGCTACAAGCCATTAAAATTGATGCTCCAATTAATGCAAAATGTAATTTTTTCATTTTAGTTAGTTTGTATTTTTTTTCAAATATACACTTTTGCTTATTTCGATAGTATTTCAAATTCAGTTCTTCTATTTTTAGCTCTACCTAATTCTGTATCATTAGAAACTAATGGCTTAGAAGAACCATAACCTTTAAAAGACATTCTAGAAGGGCTTATACCCTCCAAAATCAAATAGTCATTTACCGCTTTTGCTCGATTTTCAGATAAGATTAAGTTCTTTTGTTGGTCACCTTTGTTATCTGTATGCCCTTGTATAGCCACTTTAACTGTTGGATTTTGGTCTAAAAAATCTATAAACTCATCTAAAATGGTCATTATTTGTTCACTTAAATCATAAGAATCCGTATCAAACTTAATATCATTAATTTGATAGGTTTGACCTTCTTCTATTGGGTTAACTACCAATTCTTCCATTTGCATTGGTCTTCCTATCACATCTTTATCTGAATTAATATACTGAGATGTAAATGCATAACCATTCTTTTTTGCCATCATCATTACCGGTTCTTTATCACTAGCTGCAATTACTGCAACATATTCACCTGTATTTTCATCTACCACACCTTCCGTAATTTGATTGGTTTTAGTGTTCTTTAATTCAATCGTCATACCTTTAGCCGCATCAGCATTTTTACTACTTATTTTACCGGTAACAAATACCACTTTTTCAGGTCGAGCTTCTTTATACAATTCAAAAGAATAAATATTCAAGTCTTTTCCATCCATATTGGACGAAAAATAACCATAATTTCCATCTGTACTTACAATAAAACCGTGTTCATCTTCCTCTGTATTGATCGGATATCCAATATTTTTTGGTTCATCAAAATCACCATTTTGATTCATTTTTGCATAAAATATATCAAACCCTCCTACTCCTAAATGTCCATCTGATGAAAAATATAACGTATAAGAATCAGAATGCACGAATGGAGATTTATCATTGCCAGTCGTATTAATTTTATCACCTAAATTTATGGGCGCTGACCATGAACCATCTGACTGTCTTTGAGATTTATAAATATCCATCAATCCATAGGTATCAGTTCCTCTAGCACTTGCAAAATAAAGTGTTTTATTATCAGCAGATATACTCGGCTGACCTTCCCACGTGTCACTAGAATTAATATTATCACCTACACTTTTTAGTTCTGTCCATTCTCCATCGACTAATTCAGTGAAATAAATATCTCCATTTGGATATCCCCTACCTTTGTTATTTACCATTTGAACTACCGTAACAAACATCATTTTATTATCCACAGACATACAGCTTCCACCTTGAAATTCTCCTTGATTAAAAGGAGCAGATAATGCCTTGCCTCCACTAAATGAAGTTGCTGAAACTTTATTAGCTTCCGTCAGTAATTCTCTCACTTTTGGTCCAAAAGCACTATTTCTATCATTGATTTCACTTTTACGCGTAAAAAATAGATATTGATTATCAGGAGACAACATCGGTAAATACTCATCATCAGTAGTACTTGGACCTTCTAACTTTACAGGATTAAAAGGTACTTTTTCCGACAATAATTTTTGATAATCAGTAATGATTTTTAGTTTTTGTTCGGCTGATGGTAATTCATTTCTCTTATTGGGATCTACATTCGCAATATATCTTTCTAATAGTGGTTTGGCATCGTCCAATTTTCTTCTATCAAAATAATATTTACCTAAAATATACTGTACTTCATAATTTCGAAAAGCAGGACAAGCCTGAATAGCAGAAGCATAATATTTCATAGCAGTATTCCCATTCTGCTCATAACGCAAAGGATCATTCTTATATTTCTGCATATTAATATCTGCAAGAACGTAGAAGGCATCCACAAATTCATCATCCTCTTTCGTAGCTTCCACTAGACTTCCATAGGCTTCATTGCCTTTAAATTTCATCTGGGCAGCCTTTTCAAAAAGCTTATCCGCCTTCTTATTAGGTTCAGGACATTCAGATTCTTGCGCTGTGACAGCTAAAGTGTAAAAGCAACAAAATGAAACAAATAGAAAAAGCTTTGTTATTTTAAAAATCGGTAATTTCATCTAATAATACATCATTTTTTAGTTGAATGATTATTTCTTATTAAGAAAATCTTTCAACTTATCTTTTCCTTGTTCTTTTAATTTTTCAGCCTCTTTTCTAGCTTTTTCTTCCGCTTCTTTTTTCAATCTATCAGCTTCTGCTTTTGCTTTATCTTCGGCTTCTTTTTTAATTCTATCCGCTTCTTCTCTAGCTTTTTGCTCTATTTCATCTTTCTTTTTATTGATCTCATCTTTTATTTGATCTTTTACTTCATTCACAGCATTACTAGCAGCTTTCTTATAATCAGTTGTAATTTTTGGATCGGTCATAGTGCCAACCATTTTCACATCAATATTGATTGTTTCACCAATACTTACATTGGCCCCTTTTTGGTTGATTTGACCAATCGCTTTATCAATTACTTGATTGGCTTGACCGCCCAACTCCTTTCTAGGAATTGCAAAACTTAAAGTATAATCTATCGTTTGATCTAATTTATTACTTCCGGCAATGGTCACCTTGCTTTCACCCAAATTCACATCAAAAGGATCAACATAAACTACTCCTGATACAATGTTGAAAGTAAAGAACACATCTTCCAACTTCATTTCTTTTAGCTTGTCATATTTTAAGACTTCAGCAATTCTCTCCAGTCCTTTAAAACCTTTTATTTCTATATTGTCAGTCGTCAATGTACCCTTTCCATTGATAGATTCTATAATAGGATTCATTTGTGCATCCATAGCACCATTTACATTAACTGAAGTTGAATATTTCCCGACTGCTTTCTTTGCAATTGGCATCATCTGCTCAAGGCTAGTAAAGGTGGTAATGGTTTTTGTAACGTCCAATTTATTCGCATCAATATCAACTGCAAATTTAGGTTTCAATGTATCAGTAGTTTCATAAAATCCATTTAATTTAACTTGACCATCCAAAATATCCATTCCCAAATTTGTCATATTTAACCTTTGATTTTGAATACCTACACTTCCTTTAAAGTTGCGCATATCAATATCATCATATACCATTTGACCTACATTCACATTTAAGGTCATATCCATATATTTAGGAATTAATAGCGTTTCCATTGGTGCACTATCAGTAGAAGTTTCATTGTCTGTCGTTTCATCTCCACCACTTAATTCTGTCAGATTTAACTTTTTAGAATTTAAATTGATGGTTCCTTTTAAGGTTTGCTTATCTGATAAGGCATAACCCAAAAAATTACTCAAACTACCATTCATTGCAATATCTGATTGACCTAATACAACATCCAACTGTTTTAAGTCCGCCGTTTGAGGATTAAAAGTTAAATCTGCTTTATTGACTTTAATTGGATAATCTGTAGCATTAGTTGTATAAATCAAATTATCAACTACAATCATTCCTTTAGCGTCAAACTTTTCATATTGTCCATTTTCTAAAGAGGATACTCTACCATTTAATGCGATATCCATATTGATAGTTCCACTGATGGCTTCCTCTTTTTCTAAGGGTATTAGCTGTTTCACATTGTCTAAAATAATCATACCCTTAGCTTTAGCATTTATTAAAGGATCTGTCATAGGATTTTCAATGTGAGCTGATAAATCGAAAGGGTTGTTCGCCATTGAAAAATGAAATTTATTGACATCAATAATAGTATTATCTAAGTCTCCACCTTTACTTTTAACTTTTGCATCAATAGCGATATCCTTAATTGATTCAGGCAAGTCAGCATAGGAGAATTTTCCATTATTTACCATTAAATCTAGTCCAAAGGCAGGATAAGATTCACCTTCATAAACACCTTTTACAAAAGCAGCAAGTTTCACATCGCCTTCAGTCTTTATTCCATCTAAATCTTTAGCAAATTCAGCAGGAATCAATGAAATTATAGATTTTAAGCTCGTTTCTTTCAATGCAAAAGTTAAATCCATTTCTTGGCTATCTTCCAAACTAGTTAACCAACCATTAATCACAAGGTTTAACGCATTTAATGAAATATCAGCGTCGTTTAAAGTATATTTTGAATTGAGTAAATCAGCTTCAATAGCCATATCTGTATTCAGTTTAACTTGATTAAGATATTTAATTCCATCATAATCAACAGATATTTTATCAATATCACCTTTTAAATCTAACGTTGTTACATCAGCTGTAAAATCTCCACTTAAGTTTAGATTTATATTTTCCATCTCTGCCATCATTGGAAAAGTAGCATCTTCATAAATGATATTTGAATTGGAAATTTCTAGTTTTTGCAAATCCAATTGAAAAGAAGAAGCAGTATCTGCTGCAGCATCTTCAATTTCAGTAGTATCAGATTTCACAATATCCCAATTGGCTTTGCCGTCTGCTAAAACTTTTGCATATAAATTAGCTTCATCCACTTTGATTTTTTTAACTCGAATAGTTTCCCCTTTCAAAATACTCATCACATCTACCGTTAAGGCAAACTCACCAATCTGAGCCAAAGGAAGTCCTTTAAACTCATCTTTACCAACCACTTTTATATCCTGAATAGCGAAATAAAAGTTAGGAAAACTTCTGATTAAACTCAAATCAAAATCACCAAAATCAATTTCTGCATTGAGATTTTTATTGGCTTCAATTTTTACTTGCTCAATAATTCTATCTTTAAATATAATTGGTAAAGCAATCAAAGTTGCGATGATTAAAACCACAACGATAGCGGTTATTTTTAAGGCTTTTTTCATTTGAATTTATATTTATTTTTTATTTCTCAATTGGGTTTGGGTTTAACTCACCTTCTGTATATGCAATGATAGTTGCTACAGTAGCATCTCCAGTTACATTCACTACTGTTCTGCACATATCCAACAATCTATCAACTGCAAAGATAAGGCTAATTCCCTCTAAAGGAACACCTACAGCACCTAAAACTATTGCTAACATAATTATTCCAGCACCAGGAACTGCTGCAGACCCAATAGACGCTAAAGTTGCCGTAAGAACGATTGTTAATTGTTCAGACAATCCCAAATCCATGCCATAAACTTGAGCAATAAAAACCGCAGCAATAGCTTGATAACAAGATGTACCATCCATATTGATAGTAGCTCCCAAAGGCAAAACGAAAGAAGCTACCTTTTTAGAAACTCCTAATTTTTCTTCACATCGTTCCATAGTTAGTGGCAATGTTGCAGCAGATGAGCTTGTTGAGAAGGCCAACAATTGTGCAGGAGCTATCCCTTTAAAAAATTCTCTATAAGAAAATTTGGCATAAAATTTCAAGAAAAGTGGGTAAACCAAGAAAATCAAAATTGATAACCCTATCAATACAGTTAAGGAATAAATCCCCAATCCTTTTAAAATTTCTACAGCTGCAGCAGGGTTATCGCCTGCTAAATCAACCATAATATTGCCCAATAAGGCAAAAACACCAATCGGCGCAAAGTACATGATGATATCCACCATTTTCAAGATGACTTCATTGGCTCCATCAAAAAAGTTTTTAATTCCTTCTACTTTACTTGGATCAGGAACTATAATAAGGGCAATACCAAACATCAAAGCGAAGAAAATTACTTGTAACATATTACTATTATCTCTTGCAGAGTCAAATATATTTGATGGAACCATATCTACCAAAAATTGTAATGGTCCACTATCTTTTTGTGCAGAAGCAGAAGCTTCTACTTCAGATGCCCTTTGTTGATTTTCCACCACCATTTGATCCCTAGTTTCTTGTGAAAAACTTTTACCGGGTTGAATTACATTAACTGTTATTAAACCAATTGTAACGGCTATCACTGTTGTAATTAAATAAATACCTATAGTTTTTCCACCCATAGATGACAGTTGAGAAATATCTTTTAATCCTGAAACTCCATTTATTAAAGAAATTAAAACTAAAGGAACGGCAATCATTTTTAGCATGTTGATAAAAATGGTTCCAAAAGGAGCAATCCAATCAGAAGTAAAATCCTTCCAACCTGCGTTGGACGCAATAAAACCGTAAAGGATTCCCAAAAACATTCCTATTAATATTTGCCAATGCAAGGCTAATTTCTTCATAAGTCTACTAAATTTTAGATGTTTTATTTCTTAATATATGATCTACTATTACTATTGCTGCCATTGCTTCTACTATTGGCACTGCTCTAGGAACTACACAAGGATCGTGTCTTCCTTTGCCTTTTAGTTCTACTTTTTCTAACTGCTGATTGATTGATTCTTGCTTTTGCATAATAGTAGCAACTGGTTTAAAAGCAACTCTAAAGTAAATAGGAGTTCCATTGCTTATTCCGCCTTGTATGCCACCTGAAAAGTTAGTTTTGGTTGTGACTTTGTCATTCTTCAACTCAAATTGATCATTATGCGCTGAACCTCTCATAATAGCTGCTTCAAAACCTGAACCATATTCAAAACCTTTTACCGCATTAATACTTAACATAGCTTTTCCTAAATCGGCATGTAACTTATCAAAAACCGGCTCTCCAATTCCCGCAGAAACACCTTGAATATAAGCGCTAACTATTCCTCCTACTGTATCGCCGTCTTTACGAACTAAATCAATCCGCTCAATCATTTTATTGGCTATTTTTTCATCAGGACAACGAACAATATTTTTAAATGTTTGATTAAAATCTAATTCTTCATAAGGAATGTCCAATTTGATATCTTCCACTTGAGACACAAAAGCATTAATTTGAATTCCATGTAATTTTAAATATTGCTTCGCTATGGCTCCTGCTACTACTCTGCAAGCAGTTTCTCTAGCAGATGATCTACCTCCACCTCTATAATCTCTAATTCCAAATTTTTGGTCTGTCGTATAATCCGCGTGTGAAGGTCTATAACTGTCTTTTATATGACTGTAGTCTTTTGATTTAGCATCTTCATTTTGGATAAAAAATCCAATCGGTGTACCTAAAGTTTTTCCTTCAAAAATTCCTGATAAAAATTGAACAATATCGCTTTCTTTTCGCTGAGTTGTTATCTTAGATTGACCAGGTTTTCTTCTGTCTAAATCCAATTGTATGGCTTCAAAATCAATTTCTAATCCTGCAGGCACTCCATCAATAATCCCACCAATAGATTTGCCGTGGCTTTCACCGAAAGTATGTAATTTAAAAATTTGACCAAAAGAATTTCCACGCATATCAACAAAAATAATATTTCTTAGTCGGGATTCTCAATAAATTTAAAGAATAGGCAATAAAAATCCTCATATTTGCTAAAACTATACAATTTTAACAGAATTACGATAAAAATGGAGATACTCATTCAAAACATCAAAGAATTGATCGGAATATTAGATTCCAATCACAAAATTTTAAGAGGCAAAGAAATGGCGAAGTTAACTACCATGAAAAATGCCTGGTTAAAAATCAAGGATGGATTGATTGAAGATTTTGGATCAATGGATAGTCCTTATAAAGGCGAAATGGATAAAGTTCAGCCCATTGATGCAAAAGGAAAAATGATTTTCCCTACTTGGTGCGATTCCCACACCCATCTTGTTTTTGCGGGTAGTAGAGAAACTGAATTTGTAGATAAAATCAATGGTTTAAAGTACGAAGAGATTTTTGAAAGAGGTGGTGGAATTTTAAATTCAGCCAAAAGAGTTCAAGATGCAACTGAAGAGGAGTTGCTAGAAAAAACCCAAAAACGTTTGGATGAAATTATGCGCATGGGAACAGGCGCTGTTGAAATTAAGAGCGGCTATGGATTAAGTGTTGAGGCTGAAATTAAAATTTTAAGAGTTATCAAAAAATTGAAAGCTACTAGTCCACTGACAATTAAAGCAACTTTTTTGGGAGCGCATGCATTCCCACAAGCATATAAAGATAATCACCAAGGTTATATTGATTTAATTATCAATAAAATGTTACCTATAATAAAAGAAGAAAAATTAGCTGATTATATAGATGTGTTTTGCGAAAAAGTTTCATTCTCAATAAATGAAACCAAACAAATCATAGAAGCAGGCGCAAAAATTGGATTGAAATCAAAAGTGCACACTAATCAATTTAACTCCATGGGTGGCATAGAATTATGTGTGAATCATAAAGCAATTTCAGTCGATCATTTGGAAGTTATGACCGATCAAGAAATTGATTGTTTGAGTCAATCAAATACTATTGCCACTTTATTGCCAACTGCACCATTTTTCTTAAATGATCCTTTTCCTCCTGCTAGAAAATTGATAGATAAAAACGCAGCAGTTGCTTTAGCATCAGATTACAATCCGGGTTCTACACCATCAGGCAAAATCCCTTTTGTAATTTCTTTGGCTTGTATTAAAATGAAAATGACACCTGAAGAGGCTTTTAATGCAGCAACTATAAATGGAGCCTATGCCATGGAAGTTCAAAATGAATTGGGTAGTATCACTGTAGGAAAAAAAGCAAATGTATTTATAACAAAAGAAATTTCATCTTACAATTATATACCATACGCTTTTGGCTCAGATCATATAGAAACTATAATTTTGAATGGTAAAATTCAATAAAATGGAAATTCAAATCTTATCTTCAAATAAAATTGAATCAATTACTTCTAAAAGAAAAAACGAAGTAAAATTAGGTGAGAAAATTAATACGCTTTCTCATTTTAATCTGGATGAATTAAGAAATTCAACTGCAAAATTTGTTATTCTTGGAGTAAAAGAGTCAGTAGGACCAAGAGCCAACTTAGGAAAAGCTGGTGCAGAGTCTGCTTGGGATGCTTTTTTGCCAAAATTCCTCAATATTCAATCTAACCGCTATTTAGAAGGTAGTGAATGCATCGTTTTAGGAGCTTTAGATTTTCCAGATTTAGGACAATCAGAAGAAATAAATGACCTTAGAAACGAAACTGCAGAAATCGACCAATACTTAACTTCCGTACTAAAAACCATATTTGAAGCTGATAAAATACCAATCATCATTGGTGGAGGACATAATAACAGTTACAGCAACATTAAATCGGCAGCAAAATTTGCTAATAATAAATCTATTAGTTGTATTAATTTAGATCCACATGCTGATTTTAGATCTTTGGAAGGCAGACATAGCGGCAATGGTTTTAGCTATGCCAAAGCTGAAGGATATTTAAGCAATTATGCGATTATCGGTTTGCATGAAAGTTATAACTCAGAAAATATGCTGCAAGAATTAAATAACCTGCAAGTGTCTTTTAGTACTTATGAAGATATATTTTTGAGAGATCAAATCACATTTAATGACGCTATTGAAAAAGCTCTTCATGCGACAGATGAAGATTTTTATGGTATTGAATTAGACTTAGATGCGATTGAAAATATTGCTTCAAGTGCACAAACTCCCTCAGGAATTTCTGTGCAAGATGCACGAAAATATGTTACGAAATTAGGTCATTCCAACAAGGCAGTTTATTTGCATTTATGCGAAGCTGCACCTTCTCTATCGCCACAACCTGATCAAATAGGTAAGCTATTGGCTTATTTAGCGAGTGATTTTATCAAAGCTAGAAAAGATTGTTGAAATGAAACAAATCATTGAATGTGTTCCCAATTTTAGTGAAGGTGCAGATAACGCTACTATTAAAGCTATTGCAACTCAAATTAGAAAAATAAAGGGTGTTCGATTATTGCATATAGATAGCGGAATAGCTGCAAACAGAACTGTTTATACATTCATTGGCAAACCATTAAGTGTATTGGAAGCTGCATTTCAGGCTATTAAAACTGCTAGTCAACTTATTGATATGCAAACACAAAAAGGAGAGCATCCACGTATTGGTGCTTGTGATGTATGTCCACTGATTCCTATCCAAAATATAAGCATGGATGAAGTGAAAGAATTATCCCACCAATTGGCCGCAAGAATTGGAAAGGAATTGAATATTCCTATCTATTTATACGAAGAAAGCGCTCAAAAAGAAGAAAGGAAATTATTGGCTAACATTAGAAAAGGGGAATATGAAGGTTTAGCAAAAAAAATGAAAGATTCCAATTGGATTCCTGACTACGGCTCTAAAAACTTTAATGCAAAAAGTGGAGCTACTGTAGTTGGAGCTAGGAATTTTCTAATTGCTTACAACTTTAATCTAGCAACAGCCGATGAGAAAATTGCTTCAGAAATTGCAGCAGAAATAAGGGAAAAAGGACGATATATTGGAAAAAATGAAAAAGGTGAAAAAGTTTTTAAAGCAGGAAAATTTAAATCTTTAAGAGCAATTGGTTGGTTTATAAATGATTTTGGAATAGCTCAAGTATCTTGTAATTTTACTAATTATCATATTACTCCTATTCATTTGGTTTATGAAGAAATTAAAAGACTCGCTTTAAATTACAATACAGAATTAACAGGTTCTGAATTAATTGGCCTTATACCTAAAGAAGCTTTAATTATGGCGGCTAACTTTTATGATGCGGCTTTAGTGGATGAGACAAAGCAAATAGAATTAGCTATTGAGCGTTTGGGATTAGATCAGTTAAATGATTTTACACCCGAATCAAGAATAATAGATCATTTGAAGTAATCAAATCTAAATTTTATAAAAAAAAGAATTGCAGAAATGAATAGTATATTTATGAAAATTATTATAGAGTTAAAAATTTCCTATTTTGATATAAACTTACTGCTTTGAAAGTACTTTTTTCATTTTTTTCGCCGTGAAAAAAACGAAACAATCTGCCTAAGGCAGACGTCCTTTGAATTTTTATTTTTTTAAAACTTTATATATTCTAAGTTTCCGCCAAAGCGGGACAGGCACCCGAGTGCCCCGACAACCGTTCGGGGTTCAATCAAAGATATGAAGCTTCTCGGTTTCTCTAAGAATTTATTTCATTTTCAAAAAACCAAATTCAAGGGACACCCTTTCAAATAATCATTCATTTCTTCAATTATAAATTTTTAATCGGATAATAATAAATAATGTATATTTTTAGAGAAACAAAATAGCTCAATGAAAACAACTTCCAACTATAAAAATTGGTTCACTCGAATCATTTATTTTTTTCCTTTACAGTTGGTTTTTGTTCATATCAAAAAATCTCAGCAATTATTTATTTTTTGGTTGATGTTGTTTTTAACCATTTCAGGTAATTTTGGCCAAAAATATGGAATCCCATTACTCTATTTGGATCCTGAATATTTAGGACAAGTTAATTTTACATCCTATTTACTAGTTGGGTTTGCATTAGGTGGATATGTAATGGCGTTTAATATTGCCAGTTATGTCAACAATGGTTTTCGCTTTCCATTTTTAGCTACACAATCTCGTCCATTCTTAAAATATTGCATCAATAATTCTTTCTTTCCACTCAGTTTCATTGTTTATTATTGTTATGTGGTTATTAATTTTAAAATTGAACATGACATACATGATAATTACAGAATTTTTATAGATATTTTAGGATTTTTGTCGGGTTATATTATATTCATTATCTTATCTTTAACTTACTTTATCAATACCAATAAAGATTTTTTAAAACTGTTTGGAGTAATTAAATCTGCAGATGAAAATGAAGTAGTAAACTTAGCTTCACATAAAAAACACAAAGAATGGTTTCAAGAAACTTTTAATAATAAAGCCTGGCATGTAGAATCCTATCTCATACATCCTTTTAAAATAAAATTGGCTAGGGAATTTTCTCATTATAATAAGGATCAGCTCAATCAAGTATTTCGACAAAACAATGTCAATGCATCTTTCTTTGAAATTGCTGTTATTATTTCTATTTTTATTTTAGGCTTGTTTAGGGAGTATGAATTATTTGTGATTCCTGCAGGAGCAAGTATCTTATTATTATTCACCATTTTAGTAATGCTTACTTCGGCTATTCGTTCTTGGTTGCAAGGGTGGACTTTCCCTGTGTTTATTGCAGCCTTTTTAGTTGTAAATTATTTATCCCACTTTGAAACATTTAAATATTCTAGTAAAGCCTACGGATTAGATTATAGTAAAGAAAAAACCATTTATGAAAGCCCCCTCTTGGCAGCTGATACCATAGCGAAAGACTCTATTTACAATATCGCCATTTTAGAAAAATGGGCAAAGAAAAATAAGGAGGAAGGTAAAAAGCCAAAACTGATTCTATTTAATGTTAGCGGTGGAGGCTCAAGAGCTTCTATGTGGGCATTTAAGGTAATGCAATATTTGGATAGCATCTCAAATGGTGAAGCTACCAAAAACATTCATTTAATTACTGGTTCATCAGGGGGAATGATAGGTGCCGCTTATTTCAGAGAACTGTTAGATCGAAAGCAAAATGGTAAAAAAATAGACATTCATCATCATAAATACGCTTATGATCTAGGAAAAGATATTTTAAATCCTTTAGTGTTTAGCTTGGCGGTTAATGATTATTTTATTCGTTTTCAAAAATTTGAATACGATGGTGAAAAATACTGGAAAGATAGAGGTTACGCTTTTGAAAAAACACTCAACAAAAACACAAGAGGTTATTTAGACAAACCTTTGGGAGCATATCGAATTAAAGAGTTTAATTCTGAAATACCCTTAATGATACTTTCCCCGGCAATAATTAATGATGGAAAAATAATGCTAACAGCCAACCATCCCCTAGGTTTTATGTGTCAAAATTCAAATAAATTTAATGTATTGTATGCAGATAATGAATCAATAGAAAATGGAGAAAATGTGGAATATAGTCGTATCTTGAAGGGACTAAAACCACTCAACACTCGATTTATTAGTGTATTGAGAATGAATTCGTCATTTCCTTACATTATGCCAACGATTGAGCTGCCTACCAACCCAACAATGGAAATTATTGATGCAGGCTTAAGAGATAATTATGGCATCAAAACTAGTTTGAGATATTTATATAGTTTTAGAAATTGGGTAGAGGAAAATACTTCAGGAGTAATAATGATTCAAGTGAGATATGGTAAAAAACAATCTAAAGTAGTTCTAAAAGATAATACCAATTCTATTTTGCAAAATCTTACTGCTCCTTTTGGAAGTATTTATGGAAACTTATTTAGAATTCAAGATTATAACAATGATGCTACTTTAGAATATACAGGCGGTTGGCTCAATAAAAATGTATATTTAGTTGAGTTTTTATTGAGTTCAACAGATGAAAAAGAAATTTCACTATCATGGCATCTAACAGAAAAAGAAAGAGAAAAAGTGATGAATGCAATTTATTCTGATGACAACCAAGCTTCAGTTAAAAAAGTTTTAGAGTTGATTGAATTTAAGCCTGTTTCGGTGAAAATGCCTTAATTAAAATATCTATGAAACATCACGGCTTTGAATTGCTTTTACGATTTTTAAGACTGTATTGAATAATTACTTATATTTGATAGCACTCAATCTATAATTATGAAATCAATTAGCAATATCGTAATCGTAATTTTATTCATGTCTATTTATGCTTGCAGCAGCAATAATGATTCTGAATGGCAAGGGAAGATAGATAAATTGGAAGTGAAGCTAATTGCTACTGAAGCTCAATTAATGAATGTCAGTGCAGAATTATCCAAATGCAAACAAGATACACTTAATATTGAGCTCTCTGATACGCTAAGTGCGGAGTATTGATAAATTAAATATTAGTGAAGTTGCATTAATTCTTCTAATCGCTCAATTAAAGCTGTTGTATTTTTTAACTGATTTATAGCCTCCTTATTCATCACCACTTTTAGTTGGTCATCGTCTTCTTTAACAATAACAGGATAATCATAAGACGTAAGGAACCTTTCTTCAAATTCGTCGATGTGTAATACAGTTATTTTCAAGTCTGTTTCATCAATAAATTTTCTCCAAATCTCTTTCTCTTTCGTTTTACCATGCGTCAATTTGCACAAGGAACAATTATATGAACCTGGACTAATGATTTTATGAAAGAAATCAATAGATGAGTTTAAGATACCCGACTTCGCATTGTAAACAAGAATTAATCTCATTTTTTATCTCCAAATGTTTTCTTATACAACGCTATGCTTTCCTCAATAATTTCAAAGGCTTTTTCTTTTCCTAAAAAGTCATCCACTTTTACTTGTTTATTTTCTAACTTTTTATAGTCTTCAAAAAAGTGTTTAATTTCTTTTAAAGTGTGTGGCGGCAAATCTTCAATACAATTAGCATGATTGACACTCATATCATTAGCTGCAACAGCAATAATTTTATCATCTGCTTCACCATTATCCACCATTCTCATTACACCTAAAACTTTAGCATTCAATAAACACAGAGGAGGAACATCAATTGAAGTAATCACTAAAATATCCAATGGATCATTATCATCACAGTAAGTTTGAGGAATAAAACCATAATTTGCAGGGTAATGTACAGATGAGAATAATACTCTATCCAACATAATTAAACCGCTTTCTTTATGTAATTCAAACTTACCTTTACTACCTTTAGATATTTCAATACAAGCATTTACAACTCTAGGAATATCGTCTCCAGGTATAATGTCGTGCCAAGGATTTTTCATTTATTTAATTTTAATTCTCAATTTCGGGCTGCAAAAGTACTCATAAATAAAAGTTCAATCAGTATTTGTCTCTTTAAATCTTTTTTAAATTATTATAAAGAAAATGTTGAAAATATAAGTTCTTATTAAAAAAGGGAATAACTTTGTTATAAGTTATGAAGCAAAAATTAATTAAATACAGTTTCTTTTTCTTACTTGCCTTTAGTATTTTCGCTATAGGTAAGTCAGGTTTTGAGATCGTTAGCCATAATCAAGACCTTGCTTCTTCTTCAACTCAAGTTGATCAAATCTATCATCATTCTCATCATTCTACTGATAAAGTAGAACTATCAAAAGCGGCTGACATCTCATCTGAAGTGCTTAGCTTTTCAGGAGATTTATCAGCTGATTTTTCAAGTAGATTGGGAAGAGCTTATCCAGTATTAAATAAATCGTTATTTCAATCCTTCCAAATTAGCAAAACACCTATTTATATATTGGTGCAATGCTTTAGATATTAGCAGACCTCTTTTTTTTACAATTTTAAGTTACTTATAATTCTATAAGCAACACATTATCAATGCTAATATTTAAATAAAATGGCTCTAGTTTAATTCAGCTATTATTTGTATATTGTGTGTATGAAAACAGAAAAGCTTAAAGACCAAATACTCTCTCTGCCAATTAAACAACGTGAGCGTTTGTTGAAGGAGATTGAAGATTCAACTAAAGAGATTAACCTGTCTGCGATTGTTTCACGTCAGCATGAGTTTAATAACAAACTCGGAGCCTGTCCTCATTGTTCTCATTCTAAGTATGTTCGTTTTGGGATTGACAAAGGAGCACAGCGCTACAAATGCAAGTCTTGCCAAAGAAGTTTTACGGAGTATACAGGTACTTGGATGGCAGGGCTGCAAAGAAAAGACAAGATTGTTGATTATCTTAAACTAATGGTTGAAGAAAAAAGTCTTGACAAAATTGTTTCGATTTTGGGTATTAATAAGAAAACAGCCTTTGATTGGCGCCACAAGATATTGTCTTCAGTTGACGCAGATGACGGAGAGCCCTTCATTGGTATCACAGAAAGTGATGAGACCTTTTTCCTCAAATCTGAAAAAGGGATGAAGGTTAAAAATCGAGAACCAAGGAAAAGAGGCGGTAAGTCAAGCAAAAGGGGTGTAAGCAATGATCAGGTTGCGGTCATCGTGACTCAAGACAGAAAGTCAATGCTAAATCTGAGTGTAGCTACACTTGGACGGATTAGAAAGATTGATATTAAAAATGCTATTGGCAATCGCATAAAAAAAGGGAGCACAATTTTGTGTAGTGATTCTCACCACAGTTATAAAGGCTTCGCTAAAGACACCAAAATTGAGTTTCATCCGGTAAATGTTTCCAGGGGAGAAAGAGTAAAAGGAGCGTTTCATGTACAGCATGTAAACTCAACGCACAATAAAATAAAGAAGTGGATTGGAAATACATTCTGGGGCGTGTCTACTAAATACCTGCAACAATACCTAAATTGGCATATTATAAAAGAAAAAATAAAATCAAACAAGGATATTACCCTTGCTTTCGCAAAGCAGATAGTTGTTGCGGGAGCTCTGGAGCGCTTTGTTCAAATCCAACCAAACTATAAAACACTATTATCAACGCAGTGCTAAACTAGAGCCAATAAAATGGAAAATCAAGAAAATACAAATAAACCATCAAAAATGAAAAGCGGTTTTGGACCAATTATATTATTTACTTCTATAATTGTAGCCGTAGTTATCATTATGAAAGTAGTATTTCATATGTAATGCTTTTCATACTCTAAATAACTGTGAATGATTTTAACTTAAAAAAATCACTTACAACAAATGTTAAAGCTGCTCCAAATTGGAGCAGCTTTTTTTAACTTTGGTCTTTCACTTTTTTTAAAAATTTATGCTTTGCATTAAACATCATTCTACCGATCCCTATTTTAATATCGCAACAGATGAATACATCTTTAAACATATAAAAGAAGATTGCTTTATGTTGTGGCGGAATGATAACGCAATAATTGTAGGAAAACATCAAAATACCTTAGCTGAAATAAATATCGATTACGTAGAGCAGCAAGGAATTAAAGTTGTACGAAGACTTTCGGGTGGTGGAGCAGTTTATCACGACCTTGGCAACCTTAATTTTAGTTTTACTCGAACAGGTGATGATTCAAATTTAGTCGATTTTAAAAGGTATACCCTACCAATTATTGAAGTATTACAAAGTTTGGGTGTAAATGCCAAATTTGAAGGTAGAAACGACCTGACGATTGATGGGAAAAAGTTTTCAGGCAATGCTGAGCATGTTTTTAAAAATAAAGTCTTGCACCACGGCACTTTATTGTATTCATCAGAAATGAAAAACGTAGGTGGAGCCTTAAAAGTTAGCCCTTTAAAATATAAAGATAGAGCTATTAAATCTATTCCTAAAAGGATTACAAATATCACTGAGCATTTAAAAGAACCCCTAAGTTTAGATGCATTTACTGATAAAATTATGGATTATATTTTAGCCAACTTTAAAGATGCCAAACTCTATGAATTTACAGATCAAGATATCGCAGCCATACAGAAAATTAGAGATGAAAAATATGCCAAATGGGAATGGAACTTTGGACATTCTCCCAATTACAATTTTAAACAAGGTGTAAAAACTACTGGTGGTGTAATTGAAATGAATTTAGATGTAAAAAAAGGAATTATAGAAGCTGCTAAAATTGAAGGAGACTTCTTCCATATTAAAGATATTGAAGTAGTTGAAAAAGCATTAGTGGGCACTTCACATGATAAAAAAGCCATTGAAGCAAAGTTAGATCAAATTGATTTAAGCGAATACTTTAGCAATGTCAGTAAAGCAGACCTTTTGGCGACTATGTTCTAATTTTTGCTTAACTTTAAAATGAACTAAAAATTTAAAAGATGGATTGGAAAGAAGAGAACAATAAATTGAAAAAAAGTTTTGAATTTGATGATTTTGTGGAAGCTTGGGGTTTTATGAATAAAGTAGCATTGCATGCGGAAAAAATGAATCATCATCCCGAATGGTCAAATGTGTATAATAAGGTAGATATTACTTTAACCACTCATGATGAAGGAAATAAAATAACCGAAAAAGACAGAGATTTAGCCAAAAAAATAGACGGTTTAATCGGATAGGAGAATAGATATTGAAATATGCCATAGTTGATATAGAAACCACAGGCGGAAGCATTGCTTACGGGAGAATTACAGAAATTGCAATCGTTATCTCCGATGGCAAAAAAGTCTTGAATCGGTTTTCGTCTTTGGTCAATCCAAATCAACTAATTCCTCCTAACATCACAAGACTAACTGGAATTGATAATGAAATGGTAGCCGATGCTCCACTTTTCAATGAATTGATTCCTAAGATTGATGAGTTAACCAAAGATGCTGTTTTCGTGGCTCATAATGTTAATTTTGATTATGGGTTTATTCGTGAAAGCTACAACAGGGCAGGCGAAAAATTTCAACGTAAGAAATTGTGCACTGTTCGACTGAGTAGAAAAATTTTGCCAGGTTTTTATTCCTACAGTTTAGGCAAGTTGTGCGCTCAGTTAGATATTGACATCAAAAACAGACATAGAGCCTTAGGCGACGCAGATGCCACTGCCATTTTATTTCATTATGTGGTTAAGATGGATCATCAAGATTTCATTTTAGAATCCTTGCACCCACGGTCTAAAGAAGCTTTACTTCCACCCCATTTAGACAAACAAAAATTTGAAGAAATACCATCAAAAATGGGAATCTACTATTTCTTCAATCAGAAAAAGAAAGTCATTTATATTGGTAAAGCCAATGATTTAAAAAAGCGGGTTCACAGTCATTTCTCAGGAAATACAAACACAAAAAGCAAAAATAATTTCGCAGAAAATATTTATGATGTTACTTATCAAGTATGCAGCAATGAATTAATTACTCTACTGACAGAAGCTCACGAAGTAAAAAAACATTGGCCAATTCACAATAGAGCTCTTAAAAAATTTAATTTAAATTTTGGTTTATTTTACTACATCGATCAAAACAATTATGGTCGATTCTTATTAGGCAAAAGCGGAAAAAACACTCAACCTATTGCGCAATTTAAAACTGCCCATGAATCTAGAAAATTTTTGGAAGATATTTGTGCAGCCTTTGAGCTTTGTCCTAAATACTGTTCTTTGCAGACACCCACTTCAGGAAGTTGCTACGATTATACAAATGGAGATTGCAATGGAGCTTGTGCAGATGGGGAAAGTGCTGAAGAATATCAAAAAAGATTTGAGGCGGCTGTGGGATACATCAAAAGAGAAAACTTTTCGTATTTAATAGTAGGTGAAGGAAGTGAATCGCATTTGCAATCGTTAGTTTTGGTAGAAAGAGGGAGATACAAAGGTTTTGGTGAGGCACCTAAAAGTATAGATTTAAAATCGGTAGAAATGGCCATACAGCACATCAATTATGGCTACGATGACCAAGACATTCAAGTGTTAATCCACTCCTACCTGCGCAAAGCCAAAGAGGAAGATGTGGTGGTTTTGGAGAGGTAAAACCTTATCCTACTCTTTTAATACGCTTATTGAGAGTTTTTTAGTTCCTAAATTTAAAATATTTTGTATTTTTGGATGCTGAAATAATATCTATTTAAAGCTATTATTGATATTCTCAAGCAACAACCAATGAAAAAGAATTTTTTACTAATTGCTACTCTCCTATTTTCAATGTTTTTGTCAGCACAAAAAGAATATTTTATAAATAATGATGGAGATGAAGTATTAGAGCATAAAGCTTTGTATAAAAGGGTTGTTGAAAAAATTGAAAAATCTAATTGGAAAGTATCTGATTATTATTTAGATGGCTCTTTACAAATGACAGGCTTTTTTAGTGACAAACAACTCACTATTGAAAAGGATACTTTTACATGGTATTTTATAAGTGGACGAATGGAGAGAAAGGTAGCTTATAATGAAAAAGGTAGAAATGGAACTTATGAAAGCTATTTTTTTAAAGGAAATAAGTCATCATTAGGACAATATAAAGACGGCAAAAAAGATGGAAAATGGTTAGAATGGAACTTTGAAGGCATGTTAACAAATGAGAAAGAGTATTCTAACGGTAATCCTACAAATACATGGATTTGGTATGACTCTCTAGGCTTAGTAAAATATAAAATTGAAGATGCCAATCAAACTAAAATTGATAATTTATTAGAGCGGGCGAAATTAAAAAATGGAATGACTTTCCAAGAATATTTTGCTACCATAGAATACCCTAAAGAAGTTCTTGATGATAATATTATTGGCATTACTTATCTTGAATACACAATAGATACTAATGGCTTAGTAAAAGATGTTGAAATAATTATACAATCTGATATAAGATTATCAACTGCAGCAGTGAATCATACTCTCAAAATGCCTGAATGTATTCCAGGAAAACATTTAGATAGAAAAATTGAAACAGTCTTTAACGTTCCTATTAATTTTCGATTGGAAAATGATGTTTTAAAACTTACTGACAGTCAAAAAGCTGATCAATTTTTCAATAGTGCACTAAAAGCAGCTCAGCAAAAAAAATATGACATTGCAAGAAGACGACTATTTGTTGCAGTTTCATTTAAGCCTACAGATGTTGATATTAATTACTTACTAGGAACGATGAGCTTTCAATTAGAGGACTATGCAGATGCTTGCAAATATTGGACTTTAGCATACACTTTAAATCCTGATAAAGTGGATGATAAAAAGAAATGTTTTTGTGAAATTCCAAAATGCAATCCTTAGAAATTAACAATCCTTAACATTCAAAAAAAACAGTTTAAATATTTTGCTCCTACGGAGCTGTTCATTAAACAATGTTCATCAAGAAATTAATTATTCATTTTAGCTGTAGCGCAGCGCCATATCAATAAATCCAATCAATTGAAATCTATGCAAACTCCAGAGGAGTGGCATAAAACTTATACTTTCATATTTGCGAAAACCTAAAGATGAGGATTTAGTAGTTTTTATGGGGGAAAACCCTCATTTTACATTTTAATACGCTTATTGAGAGTTTTTTAGTTGGTTGTTTGAAGAGATTTATTTATTTTTGATTTAAGAAAAAAATAGCATCCAGATATAAGGTGAATAAATGTGCTTTTCCTTTTATTCGGTTGTTAGCGGCAATAAACAAAAATGATAATCGTTTTTGTTATATGAGAAGATTGACTCTTACTTTTACCTTAATTGTTCTATTTACATTTGGATGCAGTAACCAAACTGAAAAAAAACAAGTCAAGAAAAAACACGAAGAAAACAATACAGTTCAATTAGAAACAGAGATTGTTGAAAAAAACTCTATTATTAAAAAAGATTCATTAATTGACAATGTAAATCAGGACTTTACCTATCAGCCACAAACTAATAATAAAATCAATGACCTTGTAAAAGAATTTAATGGATTAAATGATTTTTACAAGCAATTTGAAAAGCCTTCTCAGAAATTCAAAATAAACGCCTCAAAGGATACAATAATAATTTGTAGAGAAGGGACTAAAATTACTTTTAGCCCAAATTCATTTATTACTGAATCAGGCCAGTTAGTTCAAGGAGAAATTCTCTTTGAAGTAAAAGAATACTATCAAATATCAGATATGTTGCTCGCCAATCTATCAACCACAAGCAATCAAGAAATTCTTGAAACAGGTGGTATGCTATTCATTGAAGCATTCTCAAAAGGGGAGAAATGTCAACTTAAAAAAGATGAAGTAATTGAAATTTATTTCCCAACAAAGAATGAAAAAAAGGATATGAAACTTTTCTATGGCGATTGGGCATCAAAAAAGATAAATTGGACATTGTCAGAGCCTATACCTATTGAATTAGAAGAAGCAGAAGTCTTTTCAATTGTTGAAACAATGCCTGAATTTCCGGGAGGGCAACAAAAATTAATAGAATACCTTGCAAGTAATGTTACTTACCCAAAAAGTGCAAGAGATAGTGGCATTGGAGGTACAATATATGTTGGATTTATAATTGACGAAATTGGGCATATTCAAAATGCCAGAGTAATTAGAGGAATACAACCATCTCTAGATCAAGCTGCAATCTCTGCTGTTAAAAAAATGCCAAAGTGGAAACCAGGAGAACAAGGTGGCAAAAAGGTAAAAGTACAAATGACTGTCCCTCTGCGGTTTTCAATTGGAGGAGAAGGTTTTAATACCAATAATGAAAAATATGCAAAAGATTTTGAGAAAGAAGTTTCTGATGAAAACATCTCAAAAACTGATATGTCTGAAATTAGTCAGTATATTTTCAGCACTTCTAAACTTGGATGGATTAATTGTGATAGATTTTATAAAACTGAAGACCCAAAAGTTAATTATATAGTAAACTTAGAAAACACAAATGATATTGATATTAAAATCATTTTCAACAAAATAAATTCAATATTGATAGGTTCGAGAAAACACACTAAGTATATATTTGACCATATTCCAATGGGATATAATTTCACATTAGTTGCTATTAAATATGAAAATGACCAATATTATCTTGCAATAAAAAAGACTACAATTTCTAAAAAAGAGGAACCCATATTAGAATTTAAACCATTAACAATGAAGCTTTTAAAAGAAGAAATGAAAAAACTAAACAGAATATAAATACTGCCGCTAACATTAAATATATTGCATAGTGCGTCAGCAGGTTATGGCAACTTATTAATCATCTGGTACTCCGTAAAATTCGCAAGCAAATTTTGTAGAAAAGAAAATGTACAAAATCGCTTTGCGATTTTTACTATTTAGTTTTTAGCCTGCCTTGGCGTAATGCAGGCTAATTGTATCTTTACTTATCGCACTGCGCACCATATTTTGGCATTAGCCACAATACAAAAGACCATCACGTACAGAAAAAAATCGTACATTAATTTGATAAGTACGTATTTTAAACGTACATTTGATTTTATAAATATATAATTATGGCTACAAAAGAATTAAAACAAGAAAAAGCGAGATTTGATACTCGTTTATCTAAAGAACAGAAAGTGCTTTTTGAAAGAGCTGCGCGAGTTGGTGGATATAGAAGTTTAACGGATTTTGTTGTTTTGACTGTTCAAAAAAAAGCTAAAGAAATTATCTCTGAAAAGGAACAGATTATAGCTTCAAAAAGAGATAGTGATATATTTTTTGATGCAATCACAAATTCACCGAAAGCAAATAAAAATCTTATTAATGCTACGAATGAATACAAAGCTCGTTTATCTTAATGAACGAACTGACAGAAAACTTAAATTCTAATCATAGAAAAAAGGAATTCTCTTGCGGAAAAGAAATGCTTGATAATTATTTGCATAAACAAGCCAATCAAGACATTAAAAGAAAACTATCTGCCTGTTTTGTCCTAAACGACAAAGAAACGGATTTATTAAAAGGCTACTATACCTTAGCCAATAATAGTTTGGCTCAAGAATTAATACCAGAGGAATTCCAAAAAAATCTACCTAATTCTTATAAATCTATACCTACTACTCTACTCGGTCCTTTGGCAATAGATAATAGATTTCAAAAACAAGGTGTTGGAAAACTATTGCTGGTAGATGCTTTAAAAAGGAGTTACGAGATTTCAAAAAGTATAGGTTCGTTTGCAGTCGTAGTCGACCCGATTGATGAAGCTGCAGAAAGATTTTACGATAAATATGGATTTATTAAATTACCAGATAGCGGAAAAATGTTTCTGCCAATGAATACGATAAAAATATTATTCGAGTAAAAGTACTGTGCCTACAACACCTAAACGTAATGTCCTTCGGGACACTGCGCATAGCCAAACCGTTGTGTACAATTCCCCACATTAAGAAATCTCAATTAATTTCTATTACCAACGCCAAATTCTGAGCATTAAAAAAATAATTAACTTTACAAAACTTAACTAATTGAATTTTAGTAACTAAAAAAGGCGTTAGTCAGAATTATGAAAAGAGTGATCTATATCTTTTTTAGCTTAATTATTTTAAGTTCTTGCAATTCCATTAGCGACTTAAATGGAATTTGGATTGGTGCATATCGAGTTGATTACTCTATTAATGATTCTACTTTTTCTTCTATGCGGTTATTGCTTGACTTTTCAAATGATGAAGTCGTCTTTAAGAAATTTGACTATCCAATGTTTTCAGAAAAGGACTCTGAAGAAAAGGTGAAATTTTTGGTTAGTAAAAATTATTTAATAATTGATTCAGATACATTTCAAATTCGAAGTTTAACTAAAGACAGTTTGACACTAATATTTAATTCAGATCAAAAGCAAAAATTAGTTTTTAAAAAACTAAGAGAAGTAAATGAAAGTCTCAGGATTGATATTAAAAACAAAGCTTTCTTATTAAAAGGGCCAAGTTATAGAGATTCAATTGATTTCATAAATGATTCAACAATAATACATATTGGAAATATTTATAATACAAGATATCGCTCATCACATTGGGCAATCAACAGTTATAAATCCCTAAATTTCTTAGTCTTAGACCAACATGAATCTCCCCCTTTTTTAATTAGCAATACTTCTATAAATGAACTATCTCTAAAACTGTTCTATACAAATGTTAGAGACTTTAAAATGACTGCCCTCAATAACATTAGGGATACAATTGGATTAATAGGTAATTGGGTGTCACCAAATCCATATATTTCAGACATTCCACTGCCTCCACCTCCATTAAATTATCCTGAGGATGTTGATGTGAGATTATATCTAAGAATAAAGACTGATTCTATAGAAATAGAACAATTTGGAAGAAGTAATTCTAAAAAATGGATATTGAATTCAACTAATGATTTTATATATTTTCCTAAAGAATTAGAGAAGATTAGAGGAGTTTGGAAAATTGTAAAGCTCGAAGGAGATAAACTTACAATTGAGCGTAATTCTAGATCGTTAACCTCAATGGAAAAAGAAGTAATTAGATTCACAAAAGAAAAAAACAGCAGGTAACATGGTGTAGATTAATTAGGCATAAGCAGTTTAAGATATCTCAACTCTACTTTTTAAGTCCATAAAATCTTTTAGCAGATTTTGTACAGTTTGATAAGTTACAAAACTGCTACGCAGTTTTTGCTAATTAGTTATCCCGAAGTTTCGGGAGCAAATTGTATCTTTACTTATCGCCCTACGCCCCATATTTTGGCGTTAGCCACAAGCTAAAAAAACATTCTACATAATAAAAAAATATCGTTAATTGAGATAATTTCTCATTATTCAGCTTTTTTATGTATTTTTGCATAAAAAACAACTACAATGTTATTAGAATTCAGAGTTAAAAATTTTCTATCTATCAAAGACGAAGTATGCCTTGATTTGAAAGCGACAAATATTACTGATTTCGGAGATACTAATTTGATTCATACAGATAGGCATAATATCCTAAAAGGAGCTGTAATATATGGTGCTAATTCAAGTGGTAAAAGCAATTTAATAAAAGCTATGTCTACAATGCGTAGAATTGTATTTCAATCCTTTGAAAAATCTTCTACTTCTGACTTAAACATAGAACCGTTTTTACTTGATACAATTTCCGTAACAGAACCATCATTCTTTGAAGTTACATTTTTGCTAAACAACATTAAGTATCGTTATGGTTTTGAATTAACCAATTCTGAAATTAAAGCAGAATGGTTAATGGAAGCAAAAAAAATAGCCGAAAAATATCTGTTTGTTAGACAAGATGATGGAATTGATGTAAACCCTCAATATAAAGAGGCAAAAGATTTAGAAGAAAAAACAAGAGACAATGCTTTATTCCTTGCTGTTATAGACCAATTCAATGGTAAGTTAGCAAGTCAAATTATGATGTGGTTTAATAATTTCATTACAATTTCAGGTTTGAGCCACGAAAGATACAAAGCAGCAACCTTTCAAATGCTTGAAAATAAAGACAGTAAACACTTACTGCAAACCTTTTATAATGATTTAGACCTAGGATTTGATAATGTAGAAATCAAGAAAAAAGAGTTTAATACTACTGATATTCCTGATGATATGCCGGAACATATTGTTAAACAACTTGTCTCTGATTTAGAAGGGAAAAAAATTGTTGATGTAAAAACTCTTCACAAAAAAAGAAATCCTCTTGACAACAGTTTTACTGATGTTGAGTTTGATATGCGTAGTCAAGAATCTTCAGGGACAAATAAAGTTTTTAATATTTCAGGACCAATCTTTGATGTTCTCACAGATGGCGGAATATTAGTGATTGATGAACTAGATGCTAGTCTTCATCCTTTATTGACTTTATCAATTACAAGATTATTTAATTCAACAGAACATAATCCAAAGAATGCACAATTAATTTTTTCAACTCACGACACAAATTTATTTTCTTATGGAAAGTTCCGAAGAGACCAAATTTATTTTATTGAAAAAGATAAAAACTCTTCTTCTGACTTATATTCCCTAGTAGAGTATAAAGGAGATGGGGGAATTACTGTAAGAAAAGACAGAAAATTTGAGAAGGATTATATCCAAGGAAAATATGGAGCTATCCCTTTTATTGGTAATGTTTCAAATACAATAAAAGAATGGCTAAAAAAGTAAAAATCCCTAATCACATTCAGAAGAGATTAGCAAGAGAAGAACATAAAAGAAAACGAAATACAAAAGATAAGCGAAAATACTTTCTTATCGTTTGTGAAGGAGAAAAAACGGAACCAAATTATTTTGAATCATTAAAAAAAGATTTACCAAAAGGTGTTCTAACTTCTTGCAGAATAGACATTTAAGGAACAGGAAAAAATACTCTTTCGTTAGTTGAAGAATCTATAAAGATGAAAGAACGGTTAGAAAATGAAACTAGCCTTTCAATAGATAAAATATGGGTTGTATTTGACCGAGATAGTTTTGAACCAGACAATTTCAATGAAGCAATTAACCTTTGTAAAAATAGCTCACCAGAAATTGAGTGTGCTTGGACAAATGAAGCTTTTGAACTTTGGTATTTGTTACATTTCCATTTCTATAATACAGCCATTAATCGAGAAATGTACCAAAAATTAATTGAAGGAAATCTAAAACCAATAATAGGAGAAGATTACGAATATGAAAAGAATAGTACAAAAATGTATGATTTATTAAAAGAGAACGGAAACCTTAAATTAGCTATCAGATTTGCGGCAAAATTAGAAACTGAATTTGAAGGTCGATTTGATTTTGCAAATCACAACCCTTCTACAAAAGTTCATCATCTAGTTGCCGAATTATTTGGATTAGAAGAGTTACTAAAAAAAGAAATTGAAGATAAAGCCAGTGGCTAACAATTAGGCTCTAATGCAGTGCGTTGAGGACGCACTTCATTAGAGCCTGTGCTGAACTCAGCCTGAAGGTTAGGTATATTTAAATTCTATTTTATTCATTTTACTCCATTCTTGCGATAATTTTGCAATAAATTCAAATCCTGAAAGCGGAACTAATTATTACCGCTTAACTCTAGTTAATTTTGATGGAAAATCAGGACGTTTAGACAATATGATTCAGGTAATTGAATTTATTAATATTACTCAAACTGAAGCGAAAAATATCCCAACCCAACATATGGAACAGAATTATTTTGGAAATTTTCAAAGCTGAAGTGAAAGAGTATCAATTAAAAATTTTAGCTAACAGCAGTAAATTGTTTCGAATAGATTAAATTACTATTAACCTGAGTTCGGTTATTCTTAAGGATTCAGAACGCCTTTAAATAGTGGGATTCGATTAAAATTAGCGATGAAATAGCAAGCTATTTCAAGGAAATTTTAAGAAGAAGATTACTGTTTAAAAGTGGAATAATACCGATTTAGTAATCTAATGTCGCACACTTCGTTCCTCATTTGCTCCTTATCTTACTGTTCGGCATTTACCAATTCTACGTTTTTAAAATGGTTCAATAAAATTTATATGCGGCATTAAAAAACTTAATTGGTATAAGTTTAAACTTTCCCAGAAATAAAAATCTACTGCGTTTGATTTTTAGAATATGGCTAGCTATATATCTAAATATCTGCCTTGTATATTGTAATTTCAGAAAATATGAATTCCTAAATAATAATCGAACTCAGGTTATTAACCTGAGTTCGGTTAATAAAATTAAAGGAAATAACTTTTTACGAAAAATTGAAGAAAATAAAGGGGGTAAGAATTTTCATTGTGGATTTATTTTTTTAATAAGTTTTATTTGGTATTTTTAACATCAAATTTAAAATTAAGACTATGAAAAAATCAATATACTTTATTTTACTAGCAGCTATTTCAATCATTGGCTTTTCCTCAATTGCTCAAAATAACAGCATTGATTTTGATGGTACCAACGACAGAATTTCAGTTAATTCAAGTGCTACGTTCAATTCCGCCAATGCCCTAACCCTAGAAGCATGGATATATGCAGATACATGGAAAGCAAATGTTTGGGAAGGAACAATTATCGGTAAAGATCAGGTAAATCAATCTGGTTATGTTCTAAGATGTGGCGACAATGGCAAATTAAGTTTTACTGTAGGTGTTGGGAATGTTACATGGGTAGAGGTAGTAAGCGCTCCAATTATGCAAACAAATGCCTGGTATCATATTGCTGGAGTTATGGATAACGGAACGCTTATCATTTATATTGATGGTGTACAGGTGGGAACGACAACTTCTAATCCAATTGTTAATTCTACTAATCCTGTTTACATCGGTGAAAGTGCAGGCTTTGCAGGTAGAGTTTTTGATGGTAAAATTGACGAGGTTAGGATATGGAATGTCGCTAGAAGTCAAATAGAAATTAGCAATAATATGGGAGTGAATTTACCAGATACTACTTCTAATTTATTGGGATACTTTAAAATGGATACGATAATTGGAAACGATACTACTCCAAATTTAATGAGTAGCGCTAGCAATGGCTTGTTGCAGAATTTTGGAAGTTCCATTTTATCAGGTGGTTATATTATTCCAATATTGGATATAGCAGTGAGCAATTTAACTTCTCCTGACTTAATTTCTGCATTTAAAAAAGATGGAAAAATGGGAGGAGTTTTTAAAAATGTTGGAAATGATACTATTAAAAGCTTTTCTGTCGGTTATCTGCTCAACTCGAATTCGGCAGTTATTGATACCGTTAATAAAATCTTATTACCCGGAGAAGAGTACAAGCACGTTTTTAGTAGTTTAATCTCTAAATTCAGCTCTACCTCTACCATACAATTGTTTGCTACGCTCAATGGCGATTCAAATACGGCGAATGACAGCATTACAACAACTTATAAACTTCCGACAACAGGCAGCGGCTTGGAGATTCCTATTTTCACTCAAGAGCAACATAATTTTGGAGCAGCAGGGCAAACACATTTGTCTAGCGTAATACTTCCAGAGAATAATGTGAATGTGAGTAAAATTACCATGGAATTAAGTGTGGCATGTCCTTCAACTGGCTGTGATCCTTGGGATCAGCCGGCAAAAATATCGGTTTTAAAGAATGGTCTAAGCTATGAGATTGTGCGATACATTACACCTTATGGCAAAGCTTGCGGCCCTTGGACGGTTGATGTTACAGATTTCAAGACGTTGTTGAGAGGCTATACAGAATTTTCATCCTACATTCAGGTTTGGGGAAGCTCAGGCTGGTTATTGAATGCCAAGTTAATTTATGAATATAATTCTGTGGCGAATGGTTACCAAAAGTTAACGCCACTTTGGTCAACGGATAATTGGGTATACGGTGATCCTGCTGTTTCTTATGACCTGCCCGCTCAAACAATTAAAATTGACTCAAATACAAATACAACTGCTATGCGAATGACTATTAGCGGGCATGGTCAAGGAAATACAAACAACGCTGCGGAATTTTCGCAATTCACACATACAGTTACTGCAAATAGCACCAATGTAAACAGCCACACCTTATGGAAAAACAACTGTAATGCTAATTCTTGCTCCAACCAATTTGGAACGTGGCAATTTGCCAGAGCCGGATGGTGTCCTGGGCAAGCGGTAGAACCTTACCTGGTAAATTTAACCTCAAACGCAGTGGCAGGTCAAAACTTGACTGTTGATTACGTTTTGCAAAATTACACCAATCTTTTACGAACCGGTTACAATAGCAATGGACACACTGAACCTCATTATAAGATTCACGCCTACTTGATAGAGAAGTCTAATAAATACATAGATACTGTTCCCTTCACAGACTTAGCCGCTACAGAAATTACTGAGCCTAGCTCACCTAATTACTCAGCTACTACGCCAGTAAAGGTAATGTTAAAAAATTATGGCTCTACGGCTATTAGCAGCCCTACCATTTCGCTTTGGGTAAATGGCACTATAACAGCGGTGGATAACTTAACGACTAGTATTCCAGCAGGCGATAGCTTGGAGCATACTTTTACGGTTCAGCCTAACTTCATCTCTAGCAACACTTATGACTTGGTGGTATCACTAAATGCTATGAACGACGAAGCAGCAACCAACGATGTAATAACAAAAACCCTAGAACAAACTGTTGGATTGGTAGAAAAACATATTAAAGATAAACTGTTAATTTACCCCAACCCTAGCCAAGGGAATTTCACCTTGAGTGGTCTTAAATTAACAGGTGATGTTCGTTTAGAAATTTACAATTATAGCGGTCAATTACTTTTTGTAAAGCAATATGTAGGCAGCAAAAAAGAAAACTTACAAGTAGCCGCCTCATTAAAGTCTGGGATGTACTTTATAAAAGTAAAAGACGATGCAGGCACTTTTTATGAGCGATTGATAATTGGGAAGTAGATTGATTAGGTTTCTATTATAACCTTTTTTATTTAAAATACTTATGCCGACTTTATATTTAATTTCTTTAAATTAAAATGAGCATAAGAGTCCCAGTAGCTGGAGAATATTATCCAATTGTTGTGTGTAAGCTGAAGAATTACTTATGAAATCATTAACCCAAAAGAAACTATTTAATCACAGAATTTTTGAACTTTCTTTGATGAATTAAATAAAAGAGATAAAATTAAATCTAATTTTATCTCTTTGGTTGCTTATTAATTCCAATTGAATTTTAAAGAAAAATTTATGGCTATCTTCTTTAAGAATAGATTTATGCCATTTCATTTCACCTTTAAAATCAGCTCTTTGAGCACCAAGCTTTGCTCTTAATGAAAGTAGTTTTTGTAGCTAGAATATATTTTTTGAAGGTAATTTATAGAAATTTAATTGCTCTCTTCTCAACCAAGCATATTCAGCAATTCTTAGAGCGTCAATTTTATCATTTTTACCTCTCACTAAGCCTAAAGATTGTTTAATCTGTAAAGCAGGCTCCATACAAAACTGAATACCTTTTTCATCTAAAAAGGTGGAAAGATTAAGAGAGTGTAAGCCTGTATGCTCGAAACAAATTATTATTTCAGCAATACAAATATTTGTTTCTTTTGCGCGCCATACTATGAGTTTTTTTAAATCCTTTATTCGAGTTTTCAAATTGGTTGTAACTCTTATTTTATATAATGCATCATCAATTGTTTTTTTGAGACATCAATGTCCATTGCTTCTTTTAATTCCATAATTTGAATTTACATTTAAATTAAGTTGCTGTTAACTAAAATCTTTAAGATCTCGGAAAGCTAAAATTCTAAATAGTTCTTTGCAACAATTAAAAGAATGAGGACTAACACGGACAATTGGTCATTAACTTGGCCGAAGTCGAAGCTCAACTCATTCTTTTTTTTATAAATTTAGATAATACAAACCTAAAGGCCGCAACGCAGTGAAGGAGGACTCGTCCGCCGCAACGCAGTGAAGGAGGACTCGTACATTAATTTATTGATTCATTAGAAATTACAAAGTAATTTTTACGCTCTCGGATGAAACTGAACAATTGTATCTCTTAAATAAGTAATGTCCAAATGGGTGTAAATTTCGGTAGTGGTGATGGATTCATGACCTAACATTTCTTGAACTGCTCTTAAATCAGCACCCCCATCTATTAAATGTGTCGCAAAAGAATGTCTAAATGTATGGGGACTGACCGTTTTACTGATTCCAGCCAATTTTGCCAGACCTTTTACTATAGTAAATATCATCACTCTTGTTAATCTTCTACCATGCTGGTTTAAAAATAGAATATCTTGATCTTTTTTTTCAATTTTCAGGTGATTTCTTGTGGCTTCTAAGTAAAAATTAATGTATTTAATCGCTACTTTTCCTATAGGAACCAATCTTTCTTTGTCTCCTTTCCCGGTCACTCTCAAAAAACCTTCTTCAAACAAAATATGAGATATTCTTAAGTTAACCAATTCACTCACTCGCAATCCACAACTATATAAGGTTTCTATAATAGCCCTATTGCGCTCTCCTTGCTTTTTACTTAAATCCACGCAAGCAATCATTTCATTTATCTCTTCAATACTCAATACTTCAGGCAGTTTTTTACCAATTTGAGGCGAAGAAATCATTTCAGTAGGATCTAATTTGATACGATTTTCAACCAATAAATAAAAGAAAAAAGATTTAATACCCGATAAAATTCTAGCTTGAGTTCTAGCACCTAAACCTAGGTCACAACTCCAATTAATAAAGTCAACTAAGTGCTTTTCTTTTACCTTTTCAGGGGAAATTTGAAGTTCATTCTGATCAAAGTATTGAACCAATTTATCAACGTCTCTTAAATAGGCTTCCACAGAGTTTTCAGATAAAGATCGCTCTAATTGCAAATAAGCTTTAAATCCATTGATGTCAGCATTCCAATTCATAATTCAAAATTATACCTTTGTAGCTTAAATTTTACAAATGAAAATTCTACTTATCAACGGCCCAAATTTAAATCTATTGGGAAAAAGAGAAATTAATATTTATGGTAAAGCCACCTTTGAAGAAACTTTTGAAAAATGGAAATCAAAATACAGTGAATTAAATCTCACTTATTTCCAGTCTAATATAGAGGGCGAAATTGTAACTGAAATTCAAAATGCCAATCAAAATTTTGATGGAATTATTTTAAATGCAGCTGCTTATACCCACACAAGTATTGCAATAGCTGATGCTATAACAGGGATTGAAACTCCAGTTATTGAAGTTCATATTTCCAATATATTTGCTAGAGAAAAAGAAAGACATACCTCTTTAATAGCTAAAAATTGCATGGGAAGTATCAGTGGATTTGGATTAAAGTCATACGAGCTAGCACTTCAATCTTTCATAATTAAATAATATTTCACAAAAAATTACGTATTCAATAAAAACAAACTATGAAAAATATAATTTTAATATTATCCTCTCTTATTACGTTAAGTGTATTCGCACAAAAAGGAAGCACCTTTCCTATTTTATCTGCAGCAAATTTAAATGAAGTGGAAGTTAATATACCTGAAGATTTAAAAGGTAAATATTCAATAGTTGGTGTTGCTTTTTCTGAAGATGCACAAGAAGATTTATACAGTTGGGGTCAACCTATTTACACTATGTTTTTAGATGAAGATGGATTGAATTCAATGGTTTATGATGTTAACGTTCAATTGGTCTTATTATTTACAGGAATAAATAAAGCGGCTTATAATAAAGCGGAAAAGATGATAAAAGATGGAACAACTGAAGAGTTTAGAGATAAAATTTTATTATATAAAGGTGAGATGGGCAATTTAAGAGAGGACTTATCTATGGATGATAGAAAAACGCCTTACATCTTTGTTTTGGACAAAAATTCTAAGATAATTTATAGCACCTCGGGCAGATATACTCGTAAAAAAATGGATGAAATTGGAGATTTAGTTGAAGATTAATCACAAATAACTAATTCTCAGAGAAAAGACATAATTAAAAAAAATGTTTTAGCTATTTTTTATTTGGAATATTAAGTAGATATTTGCAACCCAAAAAAATTATATTTATTAATTACATTTTAAACAAGACTCATGCCTGTAAAAATTAGATTACAAAGACACGGTAGAAAGCGTAGCGCTTTTTTTCATGTTGTTATTGCCGACAGTCGTTCCCCACGTGATGGGAGGTTTATTGAAAAATTAGGAGTTTACAATCCTAACACAAACCCTGCAACGATTGATTTAGATTTTGATAAAGCTTACGATTGGTATGCTAAAGGTGCTCAACCAACTGATACAGTTAGAGCTATTCTTTCTTATAAAGGAATTCTTTATAAAGATCACCTTGCAAAAGGGATTCTTAAAGGTGCTTTAACACAAGAAGAAGCTGACAAAAAGTTCGAAGCTTGGTTATCTGAAAAAGAAGATAAAATCAACTCAAAAGTTTCTAAATTAGGCTCAGCTGATGATGCTGACAAAAAGAAAAGAGCTGATGCTGAAGTTGCTGCAAATGAGAAAAAAGCATCTGAAGTAGCTGCTAAAAATACTCCTGTAGTAGAAGAAACTGAAGCGCCTGCTGAAGAAGCAACTACTGAAGCGAAAGCTGAAAACGCTCCCACTGAAGAAGCAACGGAAGTAAAAGCTGAAGAAGCTGCTCCAGAAGTAAAGGCAGAAGCTGAAACAAAAGAAGAAGAAACTTCGTCTGACGAAGAGACTAAAGCATAATATTACATAGCCTTGAAAATTGCAGATTGCTTTTATTTAGGCTATATTTCAAAGATTATAGGAAACAGTGGGGAATTAGCATTCAAGTTGGATGTTGATTCCCCTTCTTCTTATAATAGTATTGATGCTGTTTTTATTCGTGTCAATAAGAACGATGATACATTGGTTCCATTCTTTATTAACCAAGCCAAATTGCAGCAAAAAAATATTTTGCGAGTTAGTGTAGATGGAATTACTTCTCAGGCAGAAGCTAAAGAAATAGTTGGAAAAGAACTTTTTTTACCTGCCGCTGCTCTTCCCCCATTAAAAGGAAAACAATTTTATTATCACGAGGTAATTGGTTATAAAATCATAGATGATGCTTTTGGTGAAGTGGGCGAACTTAAATCAGTTCTCGATTATCCTTCTCAAGATATTTTTCAAGTAATGGCAGGAGAAAAAGAAGTTCTAATTCCTATTTTGGATGATACCATCCAAAAAGTAGATAGAGAAAACAAAAGTATACAAGTTAAAACCACCGAAGGTTTAATAGCGCTTTATTTGGAAGCCTAATGGCAGCCTTTAAATTCAAACAATTTGAATTAGAGCACGATAAATGCGCTATGAAAATAGGAACTGATGGTGTTCTTATAGGCGCATGGGCAAATTATCCTTCCCCCAATCGAATTTTAGATATTGGTTGCGGCTGCGGTTTGATTAGTTTCATGATGGCACAACGATTTTCAAATGCAAGAATTGTTGGAATTGATATCGAATCCAATGCTATCCTTCAATCAAATTTGAATCTCGAAAAAAAATCAATGGAAAAATAGGATCAAATTTAGGCTATCTGATATTTCTGATTATGATTCTGCTCCTTTTGATTTAATTGTCAGTAATCCACCTTTTTATAATGGCACATCATTAAGTGGTACTATTGATAGAGATACAGCACGTCAAAATCTCACTTTATCAACAGAAAATCTATTTAAAAATGCAGCTCGATTATTAAGCAATAATGGTGTTTTCTGTTGTATTATTCCTATTGAATACCGACAAAAACATATTAAAATAGCCGCAGAAAATAACCTCTTCCTTTTTGAAGAATTAATTGTACAAGGAAATCCAGATAAAGAAGCTAAACGTATTCTTCTCGCATTTAGTTCGGAAGTTACACCACTAAAAAGCGATACTATCATAATTGAAAGCGAAAAAAGACATAAGTATAGTGAGCAATATTTATCTTTGGTAAAAGATTTTTATTTATTTGCATAAGTATGTTAGACCCAGCGACAATTAATTCCATTATAAGAAATAGACACTCGCTTTTTCCTCCACAAATGGATGAAAATAAAAAGATTGAGGATGAAGTGATTCTCAAAATTCTAGAGAATGCCAATTATGCACCTTCGCATTACAGAACTGAACCATGGCGATTTATAGTTTTTTCAGGGTCAGCTGTGAATGACTTTTTTGATCAAATGTGGGAGATTTTTAAAAAATTGACCCCTAAAGAAGAGCAATCTGATGCAAAGCAAAAAAAATGGCAGATGAAAGCACAGAAACTTTCTCATGTGATAGCTATTTGTATGAAAAGAGATGAAAAAGAACGACTTCCAAAGAAAGAAGAAGAATGGGCTGTTGCTTGTGCAGTTCAAAATATTCACCTCAGCTGCGAAGCCTATGGAGTAGGCGGATATTGGGGAACGGGAAACCTCGCTTACACCAATGAAATGAAGGAATATTTACAACTGGAAAAACAAACAGAATGTATGGGGTTTTTTCAAATGGGTATTCCAAAAAGTGATTTAAAATTAATGGATAAAAAGCCATTGAGCGCAGTTGATGAAAAAATAATATGGAAAAAATGAAAGACTATAAAGCTTATTATCAAATTTCTGCAATCCCTGAAGAGGTCTTTTTAGCGTTAACCGTTCCCACAACTATTCACTTATGGAGTGGCGAAGAGGCTGTTATGAGCACTGAAGTCGGGAGTGATTTTTCTTTGTGGGAAGGATCCATTTCAGGTAAGAATTTAGAATTTATTGAGAATAAAAAAATTGTTCAACAATGGTTTTTTGGTGAAGAAGAGCCCTCAATTGTTACTATCAAACTACATGAAGATAAAAAGGGTACTTCAGTAGAATTGAGACATACTAATATTCCTGATGCTGATTATAAGGATATAGTAGAAGGATGGAATCATGAATACTTCGATAATTTACAAGAATTCTTTGATGAATAAGCTGATCAAATATATGACTATCCTCATATATTTTTGATTATATGACTATCTTCATATATTTTCGATTATATGACTATCTTCATATATTTTTGATTATATGATTATTTTCATATATTTGATTAAAATAATTGGATGATTGCCATAATTACAGCAGATATAATTAGTTCAAGAGCTATAAAAGCTCAAAAATGGATGCCTAAGCTTAAGAAAACTCTTAATCAGTATGGTAAAGAGCCCAAAAAATGGGAAATTTTTAGAGGTGATAGTTTGCAATTGGAAGTTGATCCATCAAAGGCATTAGATGCAGCAATACATTTAAAATCTAGCATCAAGCAGCTAAAAGAAATTGATATACGAATAGCCATAGGAATTGGAGAAAAAGATTATCAAGGGACTAGCATAACTACTTCTAATGGAAGTGCTTTTGAAAATTCAGGAGCTTGTTTTGATCAACTAAAAAAGCAAACTTTAGCCATTAAAACTCCTTGGAGCGATTCTGATAAAACATTGAATTTACTGTTTGATTTGGCAAGCCTATCAATGGATAAATGGACACCAAATGCTGCATACATTATTCAAACTATCATAGAGAAAGAAGAAGAAATCAATCAAAAAGAATTAGCCGAAATTTTGGGTAAAAGCCAAGGAAATATTAGTGACACATTGACTAGAGCAGCTTTTGAAGAAATTCAAAAATTAATGAGCTATTATAAAGATGAAATTCTGAAAAAATGCTAATACTAAGCCTACAATTAATTATCGCTCATTTAATTGGTGATTTTTTATTTCAACCCAACAAATGGGTCAAACACAAAATAAAGAAGACATACAAATCTAAGTACCTATATTATCATATTTTAGTGCATTTTATTACATTAATAATTTTGTTAAAATTTGATTTTTCTTATTATTTAGGCATTTTAATTATATTGAGCTCACACTATCTCATCGATTTAATCAAATTGAAATTATGGAATAAAGTAAATGAACAAATCTTATTTTTTGTCGATCAAATAGCTCACCTTTTGGTTATTTTTGGAGTAATTGCCATTTATGAACCCATTAATTTTTCAATAAGCACTTTATATAGCATACCTATATTATTGGCAATTGCTTTTATATTATTAAGCACTACAGTTTCATCGGTAGTTATCAAAACAATTTTGAGCAAATGGCACATAGAAAATGATAACCCCAATCAGGCAGGAAAATATATTGGAATAATAGAAAGACTATTCATATTTTTCTTTGTAGTAATTAATTATTGGCCTGGCGTAGGATTTTTATTAGCAGCCAAATCAATTTTTCGTTTTGGAGATTTAACCAAATCAAAAGACAGAAATTTAACTGAATACATCTTAATAGGAACACTCTTAAGCTTTGGTTTAGCAATCATATCTGCTATGGGATATAACTACATTTTAGAACTCGCAAAAAATATATAATTGCTATTGAGATAAATTGATTAATTTAAGGGTCTCAACCAATACAATCTCAGAAATAGACAAACCTTATAAACCTAATTCGTACAATTCGGTATCTCCCTATCTTGTAGTTGATGGAGCTCAAAAATTGATTGACCTATTAATTCAAATTTTTGATGCCAAATTAATGCATAAATATGAAAGGCCAGACGGTTCCAAAATGCATGCTGAGGTAAAAGTGGATGATTCTATCATTATGATAGGAAACTCTACAGAACAATTTCCACCGAATAAATTAATGACACACACTTATGTAAAAGATGTAGATATTACCTTAAAAAAAGCAGGATGTATCATTACAGAAAAAGCTAGTGAAAGAGATGATGATCCAGATCGTAGAGGTAGTTTTCAGGATTTTGCAGAAAATGTGCGGTCCATTAGAACACAAACGATTAAAGAGCAACAAACTCAATAAAAACCAAAAAGATGAAGATTAAAATACTGATAATAAGCATTATTTCACCTTTTTTACTATTTAGCCAGCAATGGGTAGATACTTTATATACCATTCAGACTGATACGAATATAATCTATGGAAATGCAGTTGATTTTGCAGGAGCCAATCAAACACTAAAAATGGATATCACCTATCCTACTAATGATGTACCCTCTAATTGTGGAAGACCCTTGTTGTTTATGATTCATGGTGGTGGTTGGTTTGCAGGCGACAAAGCTGAAGGCTACCCAAAAAGAATTAGAGAAGATTTTGCTCGTAGAGGATATACCTCTGCTTCTATCAATTATAGATTGGGACTGTTCAATACCAACAATCCTATCAATTGTAATGTGCCAGATTGGAATTGTTGGAACATGACCGATACATCTGAATGGTATAGAGCCAATCATAGAGCAGTACAAGATGCTTATGGTGCATTGAGGTATTTGGTTAACAATGCTTCCACTTACAATATTGATCCGAATCAAATTTTTGTAGTGGGAGAAAGTGCAGGAGGTTTTGTAGCTATGAGCTTGGGCTTTTTAGATGATAATTCAGAAGTCTTAACTTCTCAAACAGGAGCTAAAACAAATGCTGCAAAACCCAATAGTATTTATGAAAATAACTGCATAATTAAATACAATTTAGCTAGTAGTATCAATGCAATGAATAATGCAAGACCTGATTTGGGAAGTTATACAGGAACTTTAAATCTTCCTTCTAATCAAAATTATAAAATCAAGGCTGTGGGGAATTTTTATGGTGGTGTATTTAATAATATTTTCAAAACATTTAAAAATAGCGCTCCAGCTTTATATTTATATCATCAACCTTGCGATTTGATTGTTCCTTATAATAGAGCAAAAGTTTTGGCAGGATACAATAACTGTTTTCAAGGTTTTCCGGCTTATTGTCAATCTATTGTCAATCGTCCTTATGTATATGGATCCAAAGGAATAAAAAATCTGATAGATACGATGGTAGCTAATAATATTCCAACTACCAATTACCTTTTTGATAATACCAACAACAACTATAATTGTTTGCAACAAACCAATCCTGCAATGGGTTGTCATGCCATTGATAATTATTGGCTAAGAACTAAAAATATGGCTACTTTTTTCGCTCATTATATTGATAGCTGCACTTCTACTGGCTTAAATGAAATCTTGATATCAAATAATTATCAAATCTTTCCAAATCCAACGAATGAAAGTTTTACATTAAAAACTGAGAATATTCTTAGGAATGCTAATGTTATGATTATAAATATTTATGGTGAAAATGTAAAAACAATATCAATAAATAGTATTGAAACTAAAATTGATGTAAAAGATTTATCAAAAGGAATTTATATTTTGGAGCTAAAAGCGAATGGATTCAAATCAATTAAAAAAATGATTGTGAATTAAACAACCTTGGATTCAACTATTAAAACATCTTTTCTAAAATATCACCTACCAGATAATTTTATCGTGCCACTTACTCCAAAATTTAGAGCCATTCTGAAGTTTATCCTCTGTGTGTTTCAATTATAAATATTGATCTATTTCCTTTTTTAAATAATCTATTGCAGCTCTTGATGGAGATGTTTTAACATTACTCAATAACTTTAAAATCAACTGACTCATTTCCAAACCTGTTGCTCCATCAGGTAATGAGGAAGCAGCAGAATTAACTATTTTAACCGTTTCTTCTTTCATAGAACGCACCATTTGCCAGCTAGAAATACTCACATATACTTGCTGAGACAAATTATGCTCAAATTCTGTACGAATGGTATTTAACAATTCAGTTTGTAACTGCTTAGGAGACATACCACCTTTATAGATGCGCATCACTAAATTTTCTAATGATATTCGTTCTAGGAACAACACAATTCGCTCATAAGCTTGAAATTTAATTGGAGTTATTACTTTTTGACCATCTTTCTTAAAATCTAAAAGCCATTTTTTTTGAAAAGAATTAACGAGCTTATCCATTAAAAAATAGATACCTACAAAAACAATAATCAACGGTACAATATACATCAATGCTTCAATCATAGAATTTTATTTAAGTGAATAAATTTATAAATAAATTATGGCTTTAGTAGTCTTTATTAACGAATTCCGTATTGATTTTATTTCAATGCCATAAGCAACAAATTTGTTAGTTTTGCACTTTATCTTTTTACAAAAAGAAAATTCCCGATATGACTAAAGTAGCAGACAGAATTAATGCCCTATCAGAATCACAGACCTTGGCAATGGCTAGAAGAAGTAGAGAATTGCAGCAAGCAGGTATTGATATTATCAGTTTGAGTTTAGGCGAACCCGATTTCAATACTCCTAAATTTGTAAAAGACGCAGCAAATCAAGCTATTGCTGATAATTTTACGCATTACACACCTGTAAATGGCTATTTAGATTTACGTCAAGCTATTTCAGAAAAATTTAAGCGAGATAATAATTTAACTTATTCACCCGAAGAAATAGTAGTTTCTACAGGAGCTAAACAATCGATTAGCAATGTAGTGATGAGTTTGGTCAATCCTGGAGATGAAGTAATTGTTCCTGCACCTTATTGGGTAAGCTATATTGAAATTATAAAGATGGCCGAAGGAATACCGGTAATTGTTGAGGCAGGCATAGAAAATGATTTTAAAGTAAGTGCGGCTGATATTGAAAAAGCAATTACTTCCAAGACTAAAATGATGATTTTTAGTTCGCCATGTAATCCAACAGGCTCTGTTTTTGGACAGAATGAATTAAAAGCCATCGCCGATGTGATGGAAAAACACCCTAATTTTTATGTTATTTCAGATGAAATTTATGAGCATATCAATTTTGGATCTCAGCATGTAAGCTTAGCTCAGTTTGATAAAATTAAAGATCAAGTTATCACAGTAAATGGTGTTTCTAAAGGTTTTGCAATGACTGGCTGGAGAATAGGATACATTGGAGCTGCTAAATGGATAGCTGACGCTTGCACTAAAATACAAGGTCAAGTAACTTCAGGAACATGTAGCATAGCTCAAAAAGCAGCAAAAGCAGCTGTTTTAGCATCACCTGATACCATTAATGAAATGAAAGCTGCTTTTTTAAGCCGAAGAAATTTGATTATAAAATTATTGAGAGAAATTCCTCAAATGGAAGTTAATACACCAGAAGGAGCTTTCTATGTTTTTCCAAATGTTTCTAATTATTTTGGCAAATCCTTTAATGGAAATAAAATATTGAATGCAAGTGATTTAAGTCTATTTCTTTTGGACGAAGCTAAAGTAGCATTAGTTACAGGAGAAGCATTTGGTAATCCAAAATGTATTCGAATATCTTATGCAACCTCCGAAGAAATTTTAACGGAAGCGATTAATAGAATTAAATCAGCTTTAGCTCAACTAAAATAACAACTGTGCAAAAAATAAACGTTCAAGATCTTTTTCAAAAGTTTAATGAGCTAAATGTGCTTATTATAGGTGATGTTATGATAGATTCTTATTATTGGGGAAATGTAGATCGTATCTCTCCTGAAGCACCTGTGCCCATTGTAGCTGTCAATAAATCAGAAAAGAGACTAGGTGGAGCTGCAAATGTTGCCTTAAATATTCAAGCATTAGGAGCTACTCCCATTCTATGCGCCATTATTGGAAATGATAAAAGTGGTGAAGATTTCAACACCATTATGAAGGAATTAAATCTTTCTACAAAAGGTTTAAAAACTATTGAAAATAGACCCACCACAGAAAAAACTCGAATTATAGGTAATAATCATCAAATGCTGAGAGTAGATACTGAAACTACTGACTTAATAAGTAATGAAGACACTCAAGCTTTTTTTCTTCAAATAAAATCTATCATTGATTATAAAAAAATCGATGTTATCATTTTTGAAGATTATGATAAAGGTGCCATCTCCGAAGAATTAATAAAGAAAGTAGTTGAAATAGCCAATCAGAAAAACATACCTACAACTGTAGATCCTAAAAAACGCAATTTCAAGCATTTTAAAAATGTAACGCTTTTTAAACCCAACTTAAAGGAATTGAGAGAAGGTTTAAAAATTGATTTTAATAAAAATGATAAAGTAGCATTAGAACAAGCAATCAATCAATTAGAAGAATTACTTAATAATAAAAAAACACTTATCACTTTATCTGAATTGGGAGTTTATATTAAAGATGGAGAAAATAAATTTCACATTCCTGCACACCATCGTTCAATTACAGATGTATCAGGAGCAGGCGATACTGTAATAAGTGTAGCTTCACTTTGCTTAGCTCTTGATTTACCTTCTGATGTAATAGCTGAAATTTCAAACCTTGCCGGAGGTCTTGTTTGTGAAAAAGTAGGCGTAGTGCCTATCCGTAAAGATCAATTATTAAGGGAAACGATAGAAATTTTCAACTAATTAATAGGAGTTTTTACTCTATCAGTTTATGCAGCTTTTTTAATGTTTTACTAAAAATTACAAAAAACAAGATATCGTATTATTAAGGTTAATTGTTATAATTGTTTTGCAATTCTAAAATTCAACCTACATTTGACGCATTCTTTAGCAGTTGCCTAGTATGAATATTCAAGAATTTAGAGAAAAAGTAAACTTAAGATTATATGCTTCAAAAGATATAGTTAGTAAAATTACGAAAGTTGCTTTATTTATAGCTTCTGCAGTTGCAATTGCTACACTTATTTATTACTATGGATTCCCTCAAACAGAGGATTCAAAAGTATACTTGCTCAATATTTTCAAAGGCACTTTTGTAATTTACATTCTTAACTATCTAGTTAATTTTATATTTGATTTTGAGCCACTTAAATTTTTTAAACGAACTTGGGTAGAAGGAATAGCTATGTTATTTTTGATTGTAGAAGGCATTTCTTACAATCTTTTTGATCATTTATTGATCTCCTCCTTTTTTGCACAATTTGGTTTTACCAATATTGGGGAATACACTAACCTGTTCATTCAGTTTTATTTCCTATTTGTAGTTGGTTTTGAAATTGCAAAAGGCAGTACTATTTTACCCCAATTAAAACTCAACCCATCTATCCTATTTTTGGCTGTTTTTGTAGCTATAATTGTTGTCGGAGGAGGATTACTAATGCTGCCTGAAATGACAACCTACAAAGGCGGAATGAATTTTATAGACGCCATGTTTACATCTACATCTGCAGCCTGTGTAACTGGTTTAATTGTAGAAGATACAGCCACTTTTTTCACCTTTAAGGGTCAATTTATTATTATGATGTTGATCAAATTTGGTGGGTTAAACGTAATTACATTTGGTTCATTCATAGCTCTTTTCTCCAAATTTGGGGTAGGCATCAAACAGCATTCAGTTTTAGAAGATTTTTTCAATAAAGATAATGTAATGAGTGCTAAAGGTATGTTAGCAAAAGTAATTATCTGGAGTATTTTGATTGAATTAGTAGGTGCTACATTTATATATTTTGCTTGGTCGGAAGGTATTCCATTTCAATCTCAAGGTGATAAGGTTTTTTATTCTATTTTTCACTCTATTTCTGCATTCAACAATGCCGGATTTTCATTATTTAGCAATGGACTATATGAAAATGTAGTTCAGGATAATTATTTAGTTCACAATGTTATAGCAGTATTAATTTTTATTGGTGCATTAGGCTTTATGGCTATTTTTGATATCTTTAATATTAAAAAAATAAGGCAAAGAATTAAAATGCCATGGAAAAAATTAGAGTTTGGAACAAAAATAGCCCTCTATTTTTCTTTAGGATTAGTAGTGATAGGAACTATATTTTTCTATCTTTTAGAAGGAAATAATTCATTAGCCGGAGAAGATAATGTATTGGCTTCTTTATCCCATTCACTTTTTCAATCCATCACTACCAGAACAGCAGGTTTTAATACAGTGGATATGGCAGCACTATCTTTACCCACAGTTGTTTTATTCTTATTTTTAATGATCGTAGGAGCTTCTTCTAGTTCAACAGGTGGTGGTATCAAGACCTCCACATTTGCAATAATTTGGGCAGCAACTATTAGTACTATTAAAAATAAAAAAAACACAGAGCTATTTAATCAAAATATTCCATTGGATTTAGTCTTAAGGGCTTTTTCAGTTTTCTTATTTTTTGTGGTAGGTGTAGTTTTAGGCTGTTTTGCTTTGGCAATTTCTGAAACAGATTTGCTTGAAAGTGGTAACTTCCAATTCATAGATTTAATTTTTGAAGAAGTTTCAGCCTTCGGAACAGTAGGGTTGAGCCGCGGTTTAACATCTTCCTTATCCTTATGGGGAAAAATAATAATTATGTTTTCAATGTTTGCAGGTAGAGTTGGATTACTGACAATAGCCTATGCCATGAGTAAAGACCCAATCAGTACCAAATATAAATATGCTGATGGGCATACGATGATAGGATAAAGTCATAATCAATCCTTACTTTTGTTTTTTAATTTTATTTCTCAAAACCAATAATATGTACCCAACTATTAGCGATGCGCTTAGAGACTTATTTGGCATCAATATACCTTTACCACTTCCTTCATTTGGATTTTTTGTGGCAATATCTTTCCTTATTGCAGCATATATGTTTTCTCTGGAGCTAAAGCGCAAAGAAAATAATGGCCTTTTAAAAGCTACATCTCGATCAGTCACTATTGGTGCAAAAGCAAGTTTTCAAGATTTATTTTTGAATGGATTATTTGGCTTTTTCTTAGGATTTAAATTGCCCATTTTAATTTTAGAATACAGTGAATTTGTGCAAAATCCGCCATCTTATATTTTATCTTCAAAAGGGTATATTATTGGAGGTTTAATTGGTGCAGCCATAGCTATTTATATAAAACATAGAGAATCTGAAAAAGATAGGCTGGCTACTCCTAAAATAAAAGAATTAATTGTGCATCCTGCCGATCACGTAAGTAATGTGACTTTAATTGCGGCTGTTGCAGGTATTTTAGGAGCCAAATTGTTTCACAATTTAGAAAACCTTGATGAATTGTTGGCTGACCCAATTGGAGCATTAACTAGCTTTTCAGGTCTAAGCATATATGGCGGTTTAATTATTGGCGGTTTTTCTGTATTATATTATACCACCAAAAATGGATTAAAATGGGTGCATGTAACCGATGCTTGTGCCCTGGCTTAATGGCTGCATATGGTATTGGACGAATTGGTTGCCAAGTAGCAGGCGACGGTGATTGGGGTGTTCCTAATTTAGCACCTCAACCGCAATGGATGAGTTTTTTACCAGATTGGACATGGGCTTATGGTTATCCAAACAATGTTTTGGGAATAGATTTAGGTGAAGCCAATAGACCTGTAGAAATAATAGAACACGGAGTTACATATATATACAGCGGTAACGCCTTCCCTACTCCTTTTTATGAAACAGTTATGGCGTTGCTGATTTGTGGCTTTCTTTGGAGTATTCGCAAAAAAGTAGTTCCAGGTATTGTTTTTAGTGCTTATTTAGTTTTAAATGGTGTTGAACGTTTTTTTATAGAGAAAATTAGAATCAATCCGGATTACAATTTTGCAGGATTTACTTTTACACAAGCTGAAATGATTGCAGTAATTCTATTTATAGCAGGTATAATTGGGATTGTTTATTTCTCAAAAAATAAAAATAAATACCTTCCAACATCATGAATTTAGAAGATCTTTGTCATGAAGTAATTTCTCTAAGCAATGAAGTAGCTCAATTTATTCAAAGAGAAAAAATTAAGGTCACTGATATAGAGCTAAAATCCAAAAACTCATTGGTAACATACGTTGATAAAACGGCCGAAAAAAAAATAGTAATCGGCTTAGGTGCTCTTTTACCAGAAGCAGGTTTTATTGCTGAAGAAGGAACTTCAGGCAAAGTAGGAGAAACCTACAATTGGATTATTGACCCCCTAGACGGAACTACCAATTTTATTCATGGTTTACCCATTTATTGTATTAGTATAGCTTTAAAGCGAAACGATGAAATTGTCTTAGGAGTGATATTTGAAATACAAAATTCAGAATGTTTTTATGCTTGGGAAGGCAGCTCTGCCTTTATGAATGGAAAGAAAATAGCTGTTTCAAAATCAGAAAAGTTAGCAGATTCTTTAGTGGCAACTGGGTTTCCTTATTACGATTATGATAAGTTAGACGAATACATTGATTTACTCAAAGATTTTATGCACTCAACAAGAGGAATTAGAAGATTAGGTTCTGCAGCCATAGATTTAGCCTATGTAGCTTGTGGCAGAATGGATGGCTTTTATGAATACAGTCTCAATGCTTGGGATGTAGCTGCAGGCGCTTTCATTGTGCAGCAAGCTGGTGGCAAGGTTTCTGATTTCAATGGTGGAGATAAATACTTATTTGGTAGAGAAATAGTTGCCTCCAATGATGGTATTTTCGATGAATTTTTAGGGAAAATCAAACAATATATGAAGTAATTATTGACAATGAAAAATTGATAATTTGATTTCGGCTATACAGTACTATTATATAGATATTTACATTGAGTAAAGCCACAGTAAAACGTTAGACAAATTATTTTTAAGTCTTTATTTTAGTGAGAATTGTCATGCATAGCAGCTTTTCCGCCACATTGATATGTAATTCCTAGCATTTGTGAAGAAATGAACGAAGTAGGAGAATCAAAGGAAAGACAAATTATCATAAAATAATCCAAGCCAATCTCCGTTCTCAAATTATGAAAAAATCACTTCTACTTTTTTTTGTTTTTTGTTTGAGCTTAGCTAGCATTTTAGCACAAAACAACTTATCTAAAGCAGCTATTGCACTCACCAATCAAAAAGTAACTTACGACCCTTCCTATTTTTCTATTACTTACCCAATGGGAGATGTGCCTGCCGGCAAAGGAGTTTGTACTGATGTGGTTATTCGTGCCTACAGAGTTATAGGCATAGATTTACAAAAAGAAGTTCACGAAGATATGACAACCAATTTTTCTTTATATCCTAAAAATTGGGGCTTAAAAACAACGGATAAAAATATCGATCATAGAAGAGTTCCCAATTTAATGGTGTTTTTTTCAAGACATGGAACAGTGAAGAAAATCACTAATCATACATTAGATTATCAAAGTGGTGATATAGTTTGCTGGAGTTTAGGAAATGGATTAACCCACATTGGAATTGTGATTGATAAAAATTCCTCAGATGGAAAACGACCGCTAATCGTTCATAATATTGGAGGAGGACAAGTGATTGCTGATTGTTTGTTTGATTTTAAAATTATAGGTCACTATAGTTATCCAAAAAATAATTAAATAAAAAAAGAGAGACTAATGTCTCTCTTTTAAAATTATATCTCAACTCTATTTTACTTCTTTAAAAAATCAATTAAAATTTTATTTAATTCTTCGGTGTGAGTCACATTTAAACCATGAGGACCACCCTTTATAATTTTATATTCATTATTTTTAATGCCTTTAGCAGCTTGCTCAGCAGAGGTTTTAATCGGAACTGTATTATCAGCGTCTCCATGAACAATTAAAGTAGGTACATCTACATTTTTAAGTTCTTTTCTAAAGTCAGTATTCATCCAAGCTAAGGCCGTTTCTATAGTTGCTCTTGGTGATGCATGAGATGCTATCGACCAATCGTACTGCAATTGTGCTTCACTCACTTTATCTTTATTTTCGTCTTCATTATAAAAACCTTTGTGAAATTCCTTTAAGAATCCAACTCTATCAGCTTCTAAAGCTTCCTTAATGCCATCTAAATCTTGTTGTGGAACTCCATCAGGATTGTCCTCTTTCTTTTTCACTAATGGAATTATTGAACTAATCAAAACGGCTTTAGCTATTTTACTGCTTCCAAAATCTGTTAAATAACGTACTACTTCTCCTCCTCCCATCGAAAATCCCACAATTACACAGTCTTTCAATTTTAATTGGTTGATTAATTCATTTAAATCACTGGCTAAACTAGAATAATCATATCCATTCCAAGGTCTGCTTGAACCTCCAAACCCTCTTCTATCATAGGTGATACATCTATATCCTGCTTCTACAATTTTCCAAACTTGCTGCTCCCAAGCTTTTTGACTTAATGGCCAACCATGAATTAAAATTACAGGTTGTCCACTCCCATAGTCTTCATAATTAATACTTACTTCTTCTTTCCCGTTTTTGCTTGATATATAATTCATTTTTTAATTTTTAATTCTATAATAATCTTTGAAATATGATGAATCAATATTTAATCCAAACTACATAGATTGCTTAAGCATTTAAAATTTAGCACTTTATTGTTAAAATAATTTAGGCTCTAGTTTAATTCAGCTATTATTTGTATATTGTGTGTATGAAAACAGAAAAGCTTAAAGACCAAATACTCTCTCTGCCAATTAAACAACGTGAGCGTTTGTTGAAGGAGATTGAAGATTCAACTAAAGAGATTAACCTGTCTGCGATTGTTTCACGTCAGCATGAGTTTAATAACAAACTCGGAGCCTGTCCTCATTGTTCTCATTCTAAGTATGTTCGTTTTGGGATTGACAAAGGAGCACAGCGCTACAAATGCAAGTCTTGCCAAAGAAGTTTTACGGAGTATACAGGTACTTGGATGGCAGGGCTGCAAAGAAAAGACAAGATTGTTGATTATCTTAAACTAATGGTTGAAGAAAAAAGTCTTGACAAAATTGTTTCGATTTTGGGTATTAATAAGAAAACAGCCTTTGATTGGCGCCACAAGATATTGTCTTCAGTTGACGCAGATGACGGAGAGCCCTTCATTGGTATCACAGAAAGTGATGAGACCTTTTTCCTCAAATCTGAAAAAGGGATGAAGGTTAAAAATCGAGAACCAAGGAAAAGAGGCGGTAAGTCAAGCAAAAGGGGTGTAAGCAATGATCAGGTTGCGGTCATCGTGACTCAAGACAGAAAGTCAATGCTAAATCTGAGTGTAGCTACACTTGGACGGATTAGAAAGATTGATATTAAAAATGCTATTGGCAATCGCATAAAAAAAGGGAGCACAATTTTGTGTAGTGATTCTCACCACAGTTATAAAGGCTTCGCTAAAGACACCAAAATTGAGTTTCATCCGGTAAATGTTTCCAGGGGAGAAAGAGTAAAAGGAGCGTTTCATGTACAGCATGTAAACTCAACGCACAATAAAATAAAGAAGTGGATTGGAAATACATTCTGGGGCGTGTCTACTAAATACCTGCAACAATACCTAAATTGGCATATTATAAAAGAAAAAATAAAATCAAACAAGGATATTACCCTTGCTTTCGCAAAGCAGATAGTTGTTGCGGGAGCTCTGGAGCGCTTTGTTCAAATCCAACCAAACTATAAAACACTATTATCAACGCAGTGCTAAACTAGAGCCAATATTTATTATAGGCTTGTAAATCTATAAAAGATATTCTACATTAGTTGAATACAATCAACGCTAAATTATTTCTAAAAATAATTTATGTAAAATTGTAACGTTCAATATGAAAAACAAACTGACAACAATTGAAATTATTACTTATCAAAGTATTCTTATTATCTAGCTTTTTAGCTACAGCTCAGTTGAGTTTTGATACCACCATTACACCTTTAGAAACCGTAAAAGATTATTTGATTGATAAAAATGCTGCTGTAATTATTAAAAATGTTTCTTACTATGGTCAACGTTCTTCTTACGGTGGTTTTATAGATCCTAGCAAATACGCAGTAATCAACAAGGGACTAGTTTTGAGTACTGGACTTATTTATGATGCCATAGGCCCTAATAATTCAGAATATTCGGGAAGTGAAAGTAGTAACTTAAGCGATAGAGAACTAGAAAGAATAGCTAAAGGCAAAAGTTATGATGCAGCAGTTTTAATTATTGATTTTATTCCTATTTCGGATAGTATTTCATTTGAATATTTCTTTGCTTCTGAAGAATATCCTGAATATGTCAATAAAGGAGTGAATGATGTATTTGCCTTCTTTTTATCTATTGATTCGAGTAATTCTAAAAATTTAGCAGTTCTCAAAAATACTTCTACACCTATCTCTGTAGATAATATTAATGCTAGAAGAAATAGTGAATTATACATTCAAAATGATATTTGGCGCAGGTCTGAAATTATGAAATATGAAAATAATAGAGCTAGAGGTGAACGTTCTTTGCAATATCAATTTGATGGATTTACGCAACTTTTGCAAGCAGGAGCTAAAGTAATTGCAGGCCAATCTTATCAATTAAAAATAGCCATCGCAGATATTGGAGATCGTTTTTATGATTCTGCAGTATTCTTAAAATCAGGATCTTTTAGTAGTAAAGGAAATAAAAAATCGGATATCACTTATTTAGAACGCTTAACGAAAAGTATTGATTGGAATATTCCACCCAATTACGATGAAAAAGGAGAAAAAGAATTTCGATTTAGTATTAAAATCAATTATGATACTGATAAATATCAGATAAAGTCTGACATGCGACCTACTTTAAATCAATTAGTTGAACTTTTAGAAGCAGACAATAGATTGCAAGTTAAAATTGTTGGACACACAGATAATAAAGCAACCGATGAATACAATCAAGGATTATCTGAAAGAAGAGCAGAGACCATTTATAATTATCTAATTTCTTCAGGAATTGCACCCAATCGACTTACTTTTAGTGGAAAAGGCGCTACACAACCTTTATTTGCGAATACTTCCGAAGATTCGAGGTTGGAAAACAGAAGAGTAGAATTTATTTTTTCTTTTTATTAAATATCATCCCAGGAAACAATAACTCCTGCACTTTTAGGACGACTGCAACAAGTCAAGACATAACCTTCGGCTATTTCATCCTCATCTAAACCAAAACTTTCTCCCATCTCTACGTCTCCTTGTTTAACTAGTGCTTTGCATGTAGTACATACGCCTGACTGACAAGAATATGGAGGATCAATTCCCATTCTATCAGCAGCCTCCAAAATGGTTTCACCATCTTCCAAAACCAATTGATGTTCTACATCATCCAAGATTGCAGTAACTTCATTTACATGTCCTTCATAATGCGTATCTTTTCCTTTATCTTCACTAGAATTAGAGAAATACTCAATATGAACATGGGCTTTATCAATACCTGCATCCAGCAAACTATCCTTGGTTTGATGAATCATGCCTTCAGGGCCACAAATAAAATACTCAGTAATTAACTTATTGTCTTTATTCTTTTTCGCAACTGCATCTACAATTACTTTATCAATTCGAGATCTATTTCTACCGCCTTCAATTTCCCCTTTACTCAATATATGCTGAACGGTTAATCTATTGGAATAAGTTGAAGCTAAACGACTTAATTCATCATAAAATATAATCTGCTGTTTATCTCTATTACCATAATATAAAGCAACTTCTGAATAAGCCTCTGTCTCAACAATAGTTTTTAATAAAGAAATAATAGGAGTAATACCGCTACCTGCAGCAAAAAAGACATACTTTTTATGATTACTAGGCTGTATATCAATCGTAAAATTGCCATCAGGTGACATTACTTCTAAAACATCCCCTTCTTGAACAGCATTGTATAAAAAATGAGACATTCTCCCTTGATCTACTTTCTTAGAGGTTATCTTCAAATCATTTTCAACTACAGGAGAAGAAGATAAGGAATAAGACCTTCGTATATCTTCGCCATTAACCAAAGCTTTGATTGTCAAATACTGTCCCGATTTATAATCGAAGTCATTTTTAAATTCTTGTGGAATTTCAAAAACAATAGATACAGCTTCAGTAGTTTCCTTAATTACTTTTTTGACTTTAAGGCGACGAAAATGTTTACTCATAATTTGTAGTTTTATAAAACAAAGATAGCCTTATCAAATGCTTTGCACAAAAATGAATAACTAATATTTATTAAAATAAAAACCAAAATTAAATGAAGAAAATTAAATTATTTATCACATCTATTTTATTATTATACAGTAGTTTAATTTTTTCTCAAGGGATGCTAGATGGGTTTATGAAAGGAAAAGGCAAAACGGATGTAGCGTTATCTTATTCTTACGAAAAAGGCAAAAAGTTTTACGGCAGAGATGGACTTCGAACTTTGGGTAGGGATATTCAAAGTATCAATTTATTTGTGGCGCATGGAATAACTAATTATTTGGACGTGTTAGCGTCAGTTCCTTATATTTCAAATGGTGGGCAGGAATCTGCCTTCCAAGATGCTTCTATTTTTTTAAGAGCAAAATTATTAGAAGTTAGTATTTTAGATGTAAAAACACGCTTCATGATTGGTGCTGGTTATATGTTTCCTTTGAGCGACTATAAAACGGAGAGTGCCAACTCTATTGGACAGCAAGCAGAATCAAAAGAAGTTAGAGCGATGGTGCAATTTGAAAAGAATGCCTACTTTTTATTACTTAAAGGAGGTTATAGTTTTAGAAATAATCCGAATACTGATGCGCTACAATTTGTTGGAAAATTGGGAATTGCTAAAGAAAAGTATTATGCCGATTTATTTGTTGAATACTTAAAACCTGATGGTGGTAGTGATTATCCATTAATAAATGAAGACTCTGCAAGCACTTTTAGAGAATTAGGCGTTGGATTTTTGAGAATTGGAGTAAATGGATACAAACCTTTAAGTAATCATTTAGGTATTGTTGGAGGATTGGCATATACTTTAGACGGCAGAAATATTGGCAAAACTACAAGGTTTACTATTGGTCTAGTAGCTAAATTCTAAAATTATTTTACCTCTACTCCTTTCCAAAAAGCTACGTGATTTTTTATTTCTATTGCAGCATCTTTTGGACTAGGATAATACCATGCAGCATCCACATTTTCCTTTCCATCCACTTTCAAGGTGTAATAAGAAGCTTTTCCTTTCCAAGGACAAGATGAATGCATCTTAGAATCTTCGAAATATTTTTTATCAATTGAATCTTCAGGAAAATAATGATTTCCTTCCACTACCTTTGTTTCTTTACTTTCTGCTATTACTTTATCATTCCATATTGCCTTCATATTTTTATTTTTTTAGTTTTTTACTTCGTAACCGTCCAAAGCGTATCAGCAAAGTAATGCTTACAGTCGTAAAAATGTTTAACAACTTCAAAGTTGGATTGTTTTGCTAAACTTTCAATTTCCTTTATACTATATTTTTGAGATGTTTCCATATCTATAGGCTCACCTGCCTCAAATTGAAATTGTTTTTCAAGAGCTCCAATTGTAATAACTTGATTTCGTTTACTTATTAAATAACTTTTAGTGGTTCCAGTCACAGGATTGTAAATGGGAAAATGATCAAAATTAAAAATATCAAAATCTGCATCTAAATCTTCATTAATTCTTGATAATAAATTTATATTAAATGCCTTAGTGATTCCATTTTTGTCATTGTAAGCATCTAAAATGATATGTGGATCTTTTTTTAAATCAACTCCCATCAAAAATAAATCATTAGGATTTAGTCGCTCAGAAATCTCAGCTAAAAATTTAGGTGCATCATCCTTATTAAAATTTCCAATATTAGAGCCTAGAAAAAGTACGATTTTTCGTTCATTATTGGATTTTAAACTTTCTAATGCTTTAAAATAATCCATTTCCATCGGCTTTACAATCAAATCAGGTAATTCGGAAGCCAAACTTTTTTGTAATTGTTTTAAAACATTTTTTGAAATATCAATAGGAATATATTCAAATTGAGCTTCTTGCTGCAATAAATATTTCAATAAAATCTTTGTTTTATATCCATCACCTACGCCAAACTCAATTAGTTGAAAAGGCTTTTTATCCTCTTTAATTTTACCAAAAATTTTCTCTTTTTGCATAGAAAAAATTTCAAACTCCGCAGAAGTCAAATAATACTCCTCCATTTTCATAATTTTTTGAAAAAGTTTATCTCCCTTTTTATTATAAAAATACTTAGAATTTAGTTTCTTAGGTGTTTGAGATAAACCTTTGTCTACATCAGCAGCAAAAATTTTATTGTAGGCTCTCTTTGCCTTGCTCGATTTTTGTTCTTTGCTCATTTCTTTTAGTAAATAATTTTTTATAAGGATTTTGCCAAGCGAAATCCACTGAACATCCACCTTAAATGTGGATGAAAAAAGTTTCTATATGTTGGTCTAAAATGATGAATTGGAGTAGCAACCGAACCACCTCTCAAAACCATCTGATTGACCATAAATTTTCCATTATATTCTCCCAAAGCACCTTCGGGTGGAGAATAATTTGGGTAAGGTCGGTAAGCACTTTCTGTCCATTCCCATAAGTTACCGCAAAAATTTGTTTTCTGCTCCACTTGAGGACTTAAATCAGAGCCTTCCATAAAATAATTAGGATTTAATTCTCCATGAATTTTAGATGCCACTTCCCACTCAAATTCTGTTGGCAGCTTTATCCCTTTTCCATTAGGTTCGGAAGCTTTCCATTTAGCAAAAGCATCGGCCTCATAAAAGCTAATATGCATCACTGGTTGATTCCAATCGATTTCTTTAAAGCCATTTAATTGATAATTCATCCATTCTTCATCTATTTGATACCAATAAAGTGGAGCAGTTATTTTATTCTGATTCACCCATTCCCATCCTTCAGACAACCAATATTTAAAATTTTTATATCCACCATCTTCTATAAATTCTAAAAACTCACTATTGGTAACTAATCTATTGGCGATTGCAACAGGATTTATATATATTTTATGTTTTGATTCCTCATTATCGAAATGAAAACTATCTCCTTCAAATCCTATGTCATAAATTCCTTCTTTTATTTCTAAAAATTTTAAATCAGTGGCATAAGCAGATTTTTTTAAATTATTATTCTCTTTGTATTTTGGAAAAAGTGGGTTATTACCCAAAATATATTTTATATCATAAACCAATAATTCTTGGTGTTGCTCTTCATGGTTTAAACCTAATTCTAATATAGTTAATACCTCATCAGTTATTTCATAATTCCCATCAAAGAGATTATTCATATGCTCATTAACATACTTTCGATAATTATAAACCTCAGCAGTAGTTGGGCGACTTAAATTACCCCTATCGGTTCGTACTAATCTGGCGCCTACACTTTCATAATAACTGTTGAATACATAATTAAAGTCGGAATGAAAAAGTTCATATTTGGACATGTGATTTTTTAAAATAAAATTTTCAAAAAACCACGTAGTGTGTCCCAAATGCCATTTTGGTGGACTCACATCCACAATAGGTTGCACTACATAATCTTCTGTAGCTAGGGGCTCACAAATTAGCTCCGTTCTTGCTCTGATTTTATTAAACCGATTTATCAAGCTCGTTTTCACATCTGTTAAAACAATGGTATCTTTCAATTGTTCCATTCAATTTTTGTTTGTATAAAATTAAATCTGGTACAAAATACCCAAAATTTAAGCCATTTAAAAATCCTACAAAAGACATTCACTCATTTAAATTAATTTGTGGAATTTTAACCCAAGAATTAAATCAATTGGAAATGAAAAAAAATCTGGGCTTAACCGATAGAATTATTAGAGTTTTTTTAGCAGCTATAATTGCTACCCTATTCATTATGGGATTTATAGGAGGCGTATTTGGCTTTATATTGTTATTACTTAGCGGAATATTATTATTAACCACCATCTTTAATTTTTGCCCTATTTATAAGGCTTTAGGTTTTAGTAGTAATAAAAAGGAAGAAAAATAGCCTCTTAAATTAAGAAGCTATTTTTGATAAATAAAGGTGTACCAATTACTTTTTGACAATTTTACCACTAGCGGTTCTACCCTTCTTATCTTTAATTTGATAAATATAAACTCCTTTGGCAAAATTTTCAATTGAAATAGTTGAAAAATCTTCTTGCCAATTAAAAGAGATTAGCTCTTTACCATAGATATCAAATAGTGTAAAATCATAAGGCATAAACTGATTCAGCTTTTGCAAATGAATTTCACTTTCTGTTGGATTGGGATAAATTTGAAAATCTAATTCTGAAATTTTATTATCTGCAAAACCTACTGACCCCATATTCCCATTACTATCCACCTTTAATACATAAATGTCATAATTGAGGTTAGGAGTGGCACTTACAAAAGTTGGCCCAATTAGCATTACCCCACCATCTAAAGTAGCTCGTAATGAAGTTGGATATGAAACATTCCCCTTTTTATAATATTTAGTCCATATCTCCGTACCACTTTCATCAATTTTGGATAAAGCAAAAGATGCACTAAATCCTTTTCCTGAACTATTGGCAACATAAGCATATTTTCCATATTTGTCCAACATAGTTGAGGCTCCAGATATCTCTATTGTATCAGGTCTTCTTCCTAATGGAGCTGCGTAAGTTATATTAAACCTATTATCTAATATCATATAAATCATATCCTGCTCTCCAGATCTAAATACACCATTAACATTCACGTCATAAATAGTGGGGCCAGCTGCTAAGAAAGTACTATCGGTCAGTTTTACCAGATTTGAAGAGCCTCCGTAAATATTAACTCTATTACTTGGATTAAAAACTATGAATGGAAATGTTCCATAAATATTTGGTGTAGATAATTGTATAATTGCTGTTGTATCTATGTTGAGACTGCTATCTAATGAATACAATGTTTGAGAATAATAACCTCCTTGTGATACATTTCCCATAAACTCGGTCATTATTTGAATTCCCATCTTATCATCACGTTCGTTAAAATCCCAAATTAGTGGTCCTGTTGTATCATTAAAATAATAATATTTTTTTTCTTGTAGATAATTAAAGTTGCTATCAACTTGTAATATAAAACCATAATTTAAACGAGGATTATATGTTTTTGATGAAGAGCCTGAAACTGTAAAGCAGCTGCAATAATTCATATATTTTAGCTTTAATGGTGTTTTATAATCTAAGGACACAATATGTTTTAAATTTAATGTATCAAAAAGTTGAATATCAACTTTACCAAATACCACAGTTTTAGTCAAGCCGGTCTCACCTACAAAGTAAATATTTTGATTAAATAATTTCATATCATGAATAGCATATGGCAAATTCATACTGTCTACCAATATACCGAATTGATTCATCTTATAAATTTTTGTCCAAACATTTGTAAAATTTGTGCTAATATCAGTACCTACAGTAAAGTAAAAATTATTATCTTTTTCAATTACATAAGCATTTGAAAAGTTACTGTAATTACTTTTTATTGTCAAATCAAATCCTTGAGCTGAAAGTTTCAGCCCAAGGATAAGTATAAGAATTAAAATTGGTATTTTTTTCATAATTAGTAAGTTGTATTTAATGCAGATTGAGTTAATGCTATACAATTAGCACGAACTATTTTATGCTTAAAAGCATAAGTTAAAGGCTTAGGAGAAATTGGCGATCTCTGATCATAAAATTGATGTTCCTCTACCCAATTTCTTTTTATACCAATAGCAGTACCCCAATGTGTATAATGAAGAAAATTTAAACAACTCCACGCTTCTATTTGTTGTTCTATAGACAATTGTTTAGCTTCCGTCATACATGCATCTTTATCTGTACTTTCATAAAAATTAAATAAAATGTCATAGGCTTTTTTAGTGTATTGTGACCTACTTGGTGAAATCTCTATATCATACCAATACATGCCATCATCGCATAAATCGAAACAAGAATTACAAACTTTAGAACTCACTCTTTTACTGATTTCATTTTGAGCATCCGAATTTTGATTTAAGCCCCAACCATTGCCACAAGGTCCATCATTATCTATTATATAGTAGTCTCCATAATATGCGCAAGGATTTGGCGGTGGTGGCGGAATATTTTTTTTTTGCAAAAGCAACTTGAACCAAAATATTATCAGGATCAAAGTCTTCATAAAATTCAATGTCAATTGCGGCTACATATGTATCTCCAGCTCCATAATTTAATGTTCCCAAAGCGTCTACTTCACTTTTTAAATCATTATAAAAAGTTAATAATGTTGTTCCATCTACTGTTCCTGAACTTATAGTAGCTGTAGTACTCAAATTAGTTTCAATTTGGTAACTATCATATTCTATCAATTCATCTGTTGTATTGGTAAATTCAAGGTTCAAACCAGCTTCAGTAAATAATATGGCATCAACTAGATTAAGATTTCCAGGACTTACTTCGTCATCTACTACATCATCAATAAAATCTTGAAGACCCGGTATTGTTGTTGATGCTTTGTCAGTGTTACTTACTTTATTTTTTGATAAATTATTATTTTCTGTGTTTAAATTTTCCTTTTCGCAAGAAGTTAATAGAAAAGCTATCGCTCCTATTAACACTATATATTTTGTTGTTTTAATTTTTTATTTATTTTTATCTAATAAAATTGTTATCGTATTAATTGTATAAAAATAAATAGCTCGGGACTTCATTGGCTTTATTGACAAATAATCTATTTAGATTTTTTAAATATCCCAATCCATTATTTATTATATCTAAATTACAGTACTTTTTAAAACTCTTATTTGGTAGAGAGAGAGAGAGAGAGAGAGAGGTTCTTATTTGGCTTTCATTCAACTTCAGCTTTTTGCTAATTGAAAACATTAAATAAAATGCATAATAGAATTTATCTAACAAGATATTAAAACCGATATTTCTAATAATTGCATTCATATTAAAACGCAAGTTAAGAATAATTTTTTAATTTAAAAACAAACGTTAAAAAAACTCGATTAAAATCAACTAACTATTCCCTTGCAAAGCTTCTTCTTTAAACTGCAATTCGAATAATTGACGGTAATGCCCGTCTTTTTCTAAGAGTTCTTGATGGTTGCCCTCTTCTAAGATTTTTCCTTTTTCTAAAACTATTATTTTATCTGCTTTTTGAATGGTTGACAATCGATGAGCAATTACAATAGAAGTTCTTCCTTGCGTTAAAATATCAGTGGCTTTTTGAATTAATAATTCCGATTCTGTATCAATAGAAGAGGTAGCTTCATCTAATATTAAAATTTTTGGTTGATGCACATACGCTCTGATAAAAGAAATTAATTGCCGCTGACCTACAGAAAGCATTCCTCCTCTTTCTCTCACATCATAATCATAAGCACCTGGAAGTTTAGATATAAAATGATGTGCCCCTACGATTTTGGCAGCTTCTATTACCTCTTCTCTACTTATTTCAGGATTATTAAGTGTTATATTGTTATAAATAGTATCAGAGAATAAGAAAATATCTTGCAAGACAATGGCCATACTTTTTCTCAAAGAATCAACTTTATAATCCTTGATATCAATGCTATCAATTAAAATTCTACCTTTTTGAAATTCATAAAATCGTCCTAATAAATTGATGGTAGATGTTTTGCCTGAACCAGTAGCTCCTACAAATGCAACCGTTTGCCCCACTTCCACTTTAAAGGAAATATCTTTTAACACGTAATCTTCATCAACATATGCAAAACTTACATTTTCAAACTCAATGACTCCTTTAATATTATCTGCTAATTTGGTTCCTGAATCTTCAATGGTTGAAACGGTGTCTAACACATTAAATACTCTTTCAGAACTTACCATTCCCATTTGTAACGTATTAAATCTATCAGCCAACTGACGGATAGGACGATACAACATATAAATGTACAAGATAAACTGAAAAAGCACTCCCAAACTTACCTCGGTAGCAACATTAGTTACTTGTGCCTCTGCCAATTGCCCTGCGCCCCACCAAACCAGTAAAGCTAATGAACCAGCTGAAAGCATATCCACTATTGGAAAGAAAATGCTATATGCCCATACTGTTCTAATATGCGCATTTCTATGCTTTTTATTGATCTTTTCAAATCGTTTCATCTCCAATTCTTCTCTATTGAAAATTTGAATGATTTTCATGCCTGTTACATGCTCTTGTACAAAAGCATTCAATCGAGAAACTTGCGTTCTCACCTCTTGAAAAGCAGTTTTGATAACTTTTTTAAATACTGATGTAGAAGCTATTAAAATTGGAATTGGAATTAGACAAATCAATGTCAATTGCCAATCAGTGTAAAGCATTACTGCAATAACCACTACAAGTTTTAGAATATCTCCAATTATTTCTAATAATCCTTGAGAGAAAACATCCGCAATGGTTTCAATATCAGAAACTACACGAGTTACTAAAGTTCCCAAGGCTGTATTGTCAAAGTATTGTAATTTGAAATTTAAAACCTTTTTATACAATTGGGTTCTCATATCCTTAATGACCGATTGCCCCAACCAAGAAGTCAAATACGACTGAAAAAATTGTATGATAGCTTCTACAATTAAAATTCCAATTAGCAGCATGGTCAAATTAAAAAGACCTTGCATATCTCCAGTCAACAATTCATTATCAATGATTCGTTGAATAATAATAGGACGAATAGGAGCTGAAAAAGCAAGTAATATAGTTAAGAAAGCTGTAATGTAAAATGTAACCTTATAAGGCTTTACAAAACTTAAAACACGTTTTAAAATTGGCAAATCAAGGGCTTTTCCACTTACTCCACTCATGCTGCAAAGTTATCTATTTAAAAACTTCTATTGGGTATTTTACTTGGTTCAAATATAATCCGCAAGCAGGTGCCGAAGTTCCAGCATTACTCCTATTTTTTGATGCTATAATTTCTTTTAAATCTTGAAGATTGATTTTATTCAACCCTACTTCTATCAATGTACCTACGATGGCTCTAACCATATTTCTCAAAAACCGGTTAGCAGTAATATTGAAAATCAATTCTTCACCAGTATTGATCCAATAAGCTTCAGTAATGGTGCAATCGTTGGTGAAAGTTTGTGTTTTTGATTTGCTAAAAGCTGAAAAATCTTTAAAATCAAGTAAAACTTCAGCGGCTTCATTCATTTTATCCAAATCTAAAGGTAAATTAAAATAGTAAGATCTATTTTCTTTAAAAGGATTTTTTTGTTGATGAATGTGATATTCATAAGATCTTGAAATAGCTGAAAATCTTGCATGTAAATCTGATTCTACTTCGGCAATATTTTGAATGGCAATATTTTGAGGAAGTAGATTGTTTAATTTAAATTGAATTTGATGAACATCCAAATTTTCATCATTTTCAAAATGAGCAATCATCATTTTTGCATGAACTCCTGCATCCGTTCTGCCGGCTCCAACTATCTCTATTTCTTTTTGTAAAATAATAGAAAGACATTTTTGTATTTCAGCTTGAACCGATGGCGCATTCTTTTGAATTTGCCAACCATGGTAATGTGTTCCTTTAAAACTTAGTTGAATAAAATATCGAGGCATTTAAAAATTAATTCAGCGAACAAAGTTAAGCTAAAATATGCTTTAACTAAATTTGCAATTCATAACTAAAATAAAAATCTAAAATAAATATGAAAAATTGGTCAATAATACTAGTCGCCATTGTTCTATTTGCATGTAAAGCAAAAGAAAAGACGCAAAAAACTGTAGAAACCACTATAGAACCAACTGAAGATGTGAAATTTGTAAAGTATAAAGCAAATAATGAAGATTGGAAGTTTAAAATTTATAGTGACAATACCGTTAAATTTGTAAGAGCTGAAAAAGTTTTGATAGACAACATGGAAATAGGTTCACATGAGGAAGCATTTGATGGCGGTGAACAAAGATTTTTTACTATTGCTGATGAAAGTATTTTACAATATACTATCCGTTATGAAGAATGCATTGATCCTGAAACTAATATAAAGTATGGTAGAACAGTTTTTATAACCACAAATGGAGAAAATTTAATGGCTTGCTTAAAAAGCGGAAATCTACCTTTAAATATCAATCAAAAATGGAATTTAACAAAAATAGCAGGCATTGATAATAGTCGATTGAACGAAATGGGCGAAAAACCTTTTATTATTTTAAATCAAGAAAAAGGATATATAAATGGTAGTACAGGCTGCAATTCTTTGAATGGTTATTTTAAAATAAAAGAAAATCAAGTAACTTTTTCTAAGCTTGCAACTACAAAAATGGGTTGTCCTATGATGGATGTTGAAAGTACTTTTGTTAATGCTATACAGGAAACTAACCGAATCGAACAAATGGATCAGCGTTTAGTTTTTTTCAATCAATCAGAAATACTTTTGGAGTTTTATTTGACGGAAGACTAATCGAGGCATTAGACCTTAGATGTTAGACTTTAGATTTAGGTCTTAGAAATTGATATATGTTTTGTTTCGCAAAAAGAAGTAATTGACCATTATTTCTCAATTTTAAATTATAAAAAAACCGCAATGAGCAAAAGCTCATTGCGGTTTTTTTATTTTGTTATTATCTAACTTAGTTGTAATTAGGCAAAAAAGAATAATTTTTAGCATAATACATCATTTGAGTTTTAAAATCTCTTGGATACTCAACAGTTACATTAGTCACTTTTCCATCTTTATCCATTTCCGCTTTCAACACTGGATTGATAAAACCACCGTAGGCAGCTTGATTTAAAGTAGCATATCTGTCTAACACCTCTTGGTGTAATACAGGGTCAACTTTTACTCCGTAAGTTTCTACCAAATTTTTGCCAGCTGCATAATCGCCTTCACTCTTGATTCTTTGCAATTCTCTTAACAAATCACCAAATAAAGTTCTCAATTTAGCATAATCGTTTACTACAAAATAAGTTTTACCTTCTTTAGTTTTCTTTTCAATTACGTTATCGGCTTTACCTTTTTCATACACCCATTGCGCTATCATTTGTCTGTTACGCATGTGAGCTTCTTCAATGTTCTTACCTTTACTGATTCTTCTCAATTGTAACATCATACCATTTCTGATGTAACTGTCGTAAGCAGTTTTACCTACATCATCTGAATCAATCAGACCCATATCTTGCAATTTGTGATCAGGTAAGTAATATAATGCTACTAAATTCAGCTCTACCTTCCTCTAAAGTTGAAGCATAGTTTTTTAAAGTTTCTTTAGGAGTTCCAATCCCTTCATTTATTTGTCCAGATGCGTGTCCTATTACTTCATGTAAATCAGTATGTAGAAGATCAGCAATAGAGCCGTATTTTTTCTCTCTGTCTATCTCTTCTTGAGAATATGCAAATTCTGACAAGGCACTTTTTCCTTCTTTAGCAGCCATTTCATAAGCATGAACAATGTTGCCAAGATTCACAGATTTAGAACCGTGCTCTTTTCTAACCCAATCACTATTAGGTAAGTTAATTCCTATGGGCGTTGAAGGAGATGCATCACCACTTTCGACTATTACAGTAATAACTTTTCCAGTAATCCCTTTTACATTTTTCTTTTTGTGTGATTCAATCAAAGGAGAATTATCTTCAAACCATTGCGCTTGAGAACCAACAGCAGCAATTCTTTTGGTAGCTTCTTCATCTCTAAATGAAACAACTGATTCAAAAGAACCTTTATAACCCAATGGATCGTTGTAAACCTCAATAAATCCATTTACTGCATCCACACTTGCAACAGTATCGCCAATCCAAGAAATATTATATTTGTCCCAATCGGCTACATTACCACTTTTGTAAAAAGCTATTAATTTATTAAAAGTTTCAGCTTGATGAGGCGTTTCTGCAACATTAGCAGCTTTCTCCAACCAAAAAACTATTTTTTCAATAGCTGGAGAATACATCCCACCTACCATATAAGTTTTCTCTACAACTTTGCCATTCTCTTTCATTACTTTAGAGTTCAATCCCCATTCGGGTTGATTGCCCTCTTTAGGTTTTTGAGCATAAAAAGCTTCTACTTCTTTTTGATTAACACCTTCATAAAAGTTTACAGCAGAATTAGTTACCAAATCACTCTTAGAATCTAAAGACACTTTTTTAGGCGCAATAGTTGGATCAAACATAATTGGAGTAATTCTTTCTGCCAATTCAGCAGGAGTTTCACTATTACTCAAAGGTAATTTTTCAGCTGTAATAGCTGATAATTGGCTTTTGAAAAATTCTTGAGAAAACTCAGGAATCATTTTTTCATTACCATAATGATGATGAATTCCATTGGAAAACCAAACTCTCTTGGTGTAAACCATCAAATTTTTATAATCTTTAGATGCAGTATCACCGCTAAAGTTTTCCACTATTGCTTCCAAAGTTCTTTTAACAGTTAGATTGTGCTTGTAATTTTGATCGTAAATCATCTCTCTGCCTGAAAGAGCAGCTTGATACAAATAATACAACAATTCTTTTTGTTTTAAATCTAAACTCTCAAAGGCAGGTATTTGATATCTTACTATTTTCAAATCAGCAAATTGCTCTGCTAAATATTCAAAATCATCGCTGCTAGAGTTTTCCTCTTTAGCATTCACTTCCATATTCTCTTTAGATTCTTCTTTTTTTGGAGCATCTCCACAGGCAAATAATATTGCAATAGATGCTGCACTAAGCGCATACGCTATTTTCTTCATTAGTGTTTTGATTAAGTTAATTTGTAATTGCGGGCTAATTTAAGCCCATCTATTAGGATAAACAAAATATTGAGCAATTATTCTACACCTGATTCTATTAAATATTGTCTGCTATCAAGACCACTCACAATTGTACCGTTAACTTGAGTTCTCAAATCGGTTAATCGTCTTTCTATCAGACCAAAACCTTTCGCATACTTTTCGCCAATGTATTGTCGCTCAATTAGATTTTTATTATTTAACTCAACAACTGTGGCAGTTTCATTGAAATTTAAAAAAATATTTAATGATGCAACATCAATTTTAGTGATTTCCGTTTCTGAGGCTGCTAAAGTATTTTTACTGTTGGCATCCCATCGCTGATTTGCCTGAACAGGAAATATTAATCTAATGATTGATTGATTCTCTTCTATTCTAACATATTGATTTTTGGTTCTATAAACTGTCCATACATCTTTAATTTTCCAATTTTCATTGGAATTGTTTCGAATAAAACGTTCTAACCTAAAAGCATTTTGATCGTCAAAAAGTACAATAGCCGAATCAATTACCTCTTTAATTTGATAGTGAAAAGTATCTATTCTATTGGCAAAATCATCATAATAAATAGAATCAATTTGAAAAATAGAATAATTTCCAATTACCAAAGGAGCATAATCGTAACCATAATCTAATGCTACCTCTTCCTCATCTTTAGAACACGAGGAAAGAAAAGTTGCAATAATTACAAAAATGAGTACTAATTTAAGCTTCATATATCTCTATTTTTGGCCTCGTGGCTCGCCTCAGGCGGATATAAAACCGCCACCTAGCAAATCGTTACCTTCATAAAAAACAGCAGATTGACCTGGGGCAATTCCTTGCACATCAGCAAAAAAGTCCACTACTAATTCATTTGGCTCTAAATATTTAATTTGAGCCATTGCTCCACTGTCTTTATATCTTATTTTAGTTAAAATATCAGCATCCTCAGGTAATTTATCGTATTTCACCATGTTAGGATTTTTCACTTTCATTGTTTTACGGTTCAAGTCTTCTTTGTTACCTAACACAACTGTATTATCTGATGCATTGATTCTTAAAACATACAATGGATCACCAACTGCTATTCCCAATCCTTTTCTTTGACCAATTGTATAAAACGGATATCCTTCATGTTGACCTAAAATATTGCCATTCAAATCAATAAAATCACCACCTTTTACTTTTTCTTCTAATCCATCGACCTTTCTTTTAATAAAACCTCGATAATCATTATCTGGGACAAAGCAAATTTCATAGCTTTCAGATTTCTTTGCCAATTCTTCATGACCTCTATCCAGAGCCATTTTACGAATTTCCTTTTTGGTATATTTTCCTAATGGAAATATAGTTCTCGCCAATGCTTTTTGCTTTAATCCCCACAAAACATAAGATTGATCTTTGCTTTCGTCCAATCCTTTTGAAACTACATATCTGCCATTTTCTTGACGCACATTCGCATAATGACCTGTAGCAATAAATTCACAACCCAACTGGTCAGCACGACGCAACAAAGCGTCCCACTTTATATGTGTATTACACAATACACAAGGGTTGGGAGTTCTACCTGCCATATATTCTCCCACAAAATTATCGATGATGTAATCACCAAATTCTGCTCTAATATCAATAATCATATGGTGAAAACCATATTCCACTGCCAATATTCTTGCATCGTTGATATCATCCAAACTACAGCAACCAGTGGTTTTGGTACTTCCACCTGAGCTAGCATAATCCCAAGTTTTCATGGTTACACCAATCACTTCATACCCTTCTTCGTACAATAGCAAAGCCGTGACAGAACTATCTATTCCACCACTCATTGCTACCAACACTTTTCCTTTCTTACTCATTTCTAATTGTACTTTATTTTACCTCTCAAGTCATCAAACTCTAAGTAATCTTTTCTATTGTTTTTTAATTCTTCAGGAATTTCAATGGTATTAGGATTTTTACCTTTTACTTTCCCATTGATATATTCCACTTTTTTATCTACCGTTCCATCTGAATTATAATAAATCCAAAAACCATCACGAACTCCCTTTTTATAGATTCCTTTGAGCAATTTATTGCCGTTTTCATCATAAAAAGTGGTTAATCCTTCTAAAAAGCCATTTTTGTATTGCGTTTCTTCCAAAACTTGTCCATTTTCATAATAAGTTTTTAGGTCACCTATTTCTATATCATTATCATAATAAATCTTTTCGGCAACGTTTCCTTTATCATAATAGGTTTCCCACAGACCTTTTTTTGCACCATTCGTATAAGCTCCTTTGGTAACCAATCTTCCTTTTGCACCGTAGGTTTGCCAAATACTATCCTTTTTCTGATTAATGTATTTACCTTCAGCCATCAATTCATTGGTAGAGTAATAATGCTTGGCATAAGCCACTTTACTATTTCTATAAATGAGTAATGTTTTTAAATTTCCGTCTGAGAAGAAATGTAAAAAAGTATCTACAGGAACATCATTTTTAAAATGACCCATATAACGTAATTTTCCATCTTCATAAAAACCTTTCCATAAGCCCTCTTTTTTTCCTTGAGCGTTGGTTTTGTTATCACTCGTATTGCCTTGAGCAGAAACTGAAAAAAATCCTGTGAATAGGAAAACAAAAGCTATAATTAGTTGTTTCATATATTTTGCAAATTTAAGCATAATGAATGAGCAATAAACAAAATTAACGCCAACTTTAATGGTATCGTATTCACAAGAATATGTTAATTTAATTCAGTTCAATTGTACGTTGTGTAGTATATTTGCAAATTAATATTAAATGAAGAAATGATTAGAATCACTCGTAGAGAAAGATTTAGTGCAGCCCATAGGTTGTTTAAAGAAGAATGGTCAGAAGAAAAAAATTATGAGATTTTTGGAAAATGTTCCAACCCAAATTGGCATGGTCACAATTATATTCTATTTGTAACTGTGGAAGGAGAAGTGGATCAGGAAACAGGTTTTGTTGTAGATTTATCTGAATTAGGAAAAGTGATTAAGGAAAAAGTGATTCGATATGTAGATCATAAAAATTTAAACTTAGATGTCGATTTTTTTAAAAATACCATGACTTCTACTGAAAATATTGCGATCAAATTTTGGGAAAGACTAGAAGCGCCCATCAATGAAATTGGAGGCAAATTATATAGTGTAAGAATAGAAGAAACAGAAAATAATTTTGCAGAGTACTTCGGCTACGCCCATCATAAGTACTTCGGTAAGTAAAATCTTCTTTCAATTAGTTGCGGGAAGAATAAACACGAAGCACAAGTAATTCGGTTAGATAAAAAATAAGAATAATTACAAATAGATGAACGGAAATCAAGAAGAAACAGAAGGTTACGAAAGAATAGATCAATATAACGATGAGAAAGTTAACAATCTATCAGAGCACTATTCAAAAATAATCACAGAATTAGGTGAAGATGTTAATAGAGAAGGGTTATTAAAAACTCCTGAAAGAGTTGCTAAGGCAATGACTTATTTAACTCATGGTTATGATATTGATCCTGCCAAAATTTTGAAATCGGCCATGTTTAAAGAAGACCATAACCATATGGTGATAGTGAAAGATATTGAAATTTACTCCATGTGCGAGCACCATATGTTGCCTTTTTTCGGGAAGGCTCATATTGCTTATATTCCAAATGGATGGATAGTAGGATTGAGCAAAATACCAAGAGTAGCAGATGCGTTTAGCAGAAGATTACAAGTTCAAGAGCGCTTGACCGATCAAATTAAAAATTGTATTCAAGATACGCTTAATCCTCTGGGAGTTGCAGTAGTAATTGAAGCCAAACATTTGTGCATGCAGATGAGAGGAATTCAAAAACAAAATTCTGTCACCACTACTTCTTCATTTACTGGTTCTTTTGAAAAAGACAGTACGCGTAAGGAATTTATACAATTAATTTCTTCTAAGTTGCATTAGTTAAATGAAATGTAATATTCCCAAAAACAATCTTAACAAATATTTATTTTAATATTAATTCTTGAAAAAAATAAAATCATTGATTTTAGATTTACAATTTGAAAGGATTGCCCTTGAAGAAAATGAGTTGAAAGACAACGCAAAATATTAGGGAGACTGGAAAGCTCTGAAGAATGAAGAGATCATTCAGCCGAACTTATGTTTTGCGAAGTATTTAAATTCAATTTTATTCAAAGGCTTGATTTTTTCTTTCTTTTTTATCAAGAAAAAAGGAAAAAAATAAAATAAATACCACAATTTAAATAATATAATACTACTCAAAAAAATATAACGTACTGATGAGAAAAAATTTCTTCTAAGTTGCATTAGTTAAATGATGTTAAGCTAAATTTGGCAAAATATAAATAGCAAGATATTGCTTAATTTAGTGCAAAATTTATTACAAATAGAAGAATGAAAGATTTTAGAAATTATACTGGCCAACAGATTGAAAATGCACCGACTGGTGCAGCAACTCTAGCCAAAAGTTTTTTAGCCAATGTATTTTCATATATGTCAGGAGCATTAGCCATTACAGGAGTTATTGCCTATGCATTTGGAAATAATTTGGAACTCTTAAGTTACTTAAGAAATGTTGAAACGAACAGCATGACAATGTTAGGTTATGCAGTGATGTTTGCACCATTAATTATGGTACTAATGATGTCGTTTACATTCAATAAACTATCTTCCTTTGCCTTATTGGCTTTATTTATAGCATTTTCCATACTGATGGGTATGAGTTTAAGTTTTGTTTTCTTATTTTATACTGGTGCATCTATCACAAGTACATTCGGAATTACGGCCAGGAACTTTTGGAGTAATGGCAGTCTTGGGATATACGACTAATACAGATTTAACCAAATTTGGTGGTATTTTAAGAATGGCTTTAATAGGAATCATCATTGCTATGGTGGTCAATATATTTTTAGGTAGCGAAACAATGGATTTTATCATCAGCATTTTAGGTGTTTTAATCTTTACAGGTTTAACTGCTTATGATGTTCAGAAACTAAAAAGAATTGGTGCTGGAATGGAATATGACGGTCAGTCATCACATAGCAAACTAGCTATAATGGGAGCTTTAACACTTTACTTAGATTTCATCAACTTGTTTTTATTTCTTTTGAGATTTATGGGCGATAGAAAATAAATAATTTTTAATTTATTCAAAAGCGAAATTCCTTAATGGAGTTTCGCTTTTTTTATGACTATTTTCAAAACTGCCTATGGCTTCGGCACGAAGCTTCGTGTTGAAGAGGAGACAAATTCCCTTCCAAAAAAATAATTCCATTTTAGTTTCAAAATCGCCTATTCTTTTTTACTTTGCAGTCTTAATATAAAACAAACAATATGAAAGCATATGTATTCCCAGGTCAAGGGGCACAGTTTATAGGAATGGGAAAAGATCTTTACGATCAATCAGTAGAAGCAAAGGAATTGTTTCATCAAGCAAATGATATATTAGGATTTAAAATCACCGATATTATGTTTGAGGGTACAGATGAACAATTGAAACAAACCAATGTAACCCAACCAGCTATATTTTTACATTCAGTGATTTTAGCCAAAGTATTGGGCGATAAATTTAAGCCAGATATGGTGGCAGGACATTCGTTGGGTGAATTCTCAGCTTTGGTAGCAGCTAATGCCATGAAATTTGAAGACGGTTTACGATTGGTAGCAGCAAGAGCCAATGCCATGCAAAAGGCATGCGAAGCCGAAGCAAGTACAATGGCAGCAGTTTTGGGAATGGAAGATGCAGATGTAGAGCGTATTTGTGCTCAAATAGATGGAATTGTAGTTCCTGCAAATTACAACTGCCCCGGACAATTAGTTATTTCAGGTTCGGTAGCGGCTGTAGAAAAAGCGTGTGAAGCCTTAAAAGAAGCTGGAGCAAAAAGAGCATTGATATTGCCAGTAGGTGGTGCATTTCACTCTCCATTAATGGAACCAGCAAGAGCCGAATTGGAGCAAGCTATAAAAGAAACAGAGATAGTACAACCTATTTGTCCTGTGTACCAAAATGTAGTAGCTAAAGGTGTGAGCAATCCATCGGAGATTAAAACTAATTTAGTGAACCAACTGACTGGAGCAGTAAAGTGGACACAAATTATGCAACAGATGATTGCCGATGGAGCAAGTGAATTTATAGAAGTTGGCCCTGGAAAAGTATTGCAAGGATTGGTTAAAAAAGTAGACAGAGAAATGGTGGTTTCTTCTGCGGAGGTATAAATCGTAATTATAAAATAATATTAATAAGTTACCAAAACGATAACTTTTAGTATATTTGTAAAAAGCAATTGAAGTGAAAATATTTTCAAGGGGAACAATAAGAGATTTTTGGGAAAATCATTCTAATTGTGAACTTCAATTGAAAACATGGTACAGAGAAACGGAGAAATCTGAATGGGTTTCAATAAACGAGCTCAAGAAAGAATATCCAAATGCAAGTATCTTAAAGGATAATCGAATTGTTTTTAACATAAAAGGTAATGATTACCGACTTATTGTAAAATTTAACTTTGAGTATCAACTTGCATGGATTCGTTTTATTGGAACTCATGCTGAATATGATAAAATTAACGCAAACGAAATCTAAAATGAAATTAAACCCAATTAGAAACGAAAAAGACTACCAAAATGCATTGAAACGATTAGAAGTTATTTTTGATGCTAAAAAGGGAACACAAGAGGGCGATGAATTGGAAATTTTAGCAATAATAATTGACAATTACGAAAACGATAATTTTCCAATTGATATGCCTGACCCCATTGAAGCTATTAAATTCCGCATGGAACAATTGGGAATGAAACAAAAGGACTTGACTGAATTTATTGGATTTACAAGCAGAGTAAGTGAAATAATGAATAAAAAACGCAAGCTTACTTTAGAAATGATAAGAAAATTAAACACCCACTTGCATATACCAACTGATATTTTAATTCAAGATTATCAAATTGGTTGATAAAATTACTATATATATTAAGCACCCATTTTTTGAAAAGAGATGGGTGTTTTTTTTGATTATTGTCTAAATATTTACAACTTAACTTTCACACAATAAAAACATTGCAATTATCTTTTACTAACGGTTAAGAAACACATAAAATTGAATAATCCATTAAATATGAATGATTTTAATGGATGCAGTGAAAATTTATATCTATTTTTGATGGGTAGATAGTTGTGGAAAATTTGATAATATAGTTGTTAGTTGGCATTCCAAAAAAAAATATGAAAAAAGTTTTATTTACTCTATTATTATTTCCACTTATTTGTTTTTCACAAGATTTTGGTTGTTATGATTTGAAATCAGTTGAAAACTATTCACTTGATGGAATATTCATTAGAGAGGGTTCTATTTATAACTTAAGTAATAAAATAGAATGGACTCAATTTACTTTAGATTCAAATATTTTAGATGGTTACTTTAAAAAATTATACTATAATAAAAGCTATTGTACCGAAGAAGTAAAAATGGAGGGATTTATAAAAAATGGACTTCGAGAAGGAATTTGGAAATTATATCTAAATAAATCTATTTTTTTTATTGGAAGGTTTAATCAAGGAAAAAAAGAAGGCCTTTGGACTAGTTATTATATAGATGAGGAGGGTGATTCAATAATTACTTCGAAGATTGAGTTTATAAATGATCTTTATGAAGGAACTTCAAGGTTTTACTATTTAAACGGTCAACTTCAGAAAAAAATTAATTACCAAAACGGTATCAAAAATGGTCAAGAAATTGAATACTTTGAAAATGATACAAATAATGTAATTTACATTGAAGAATTGAAAGAATACTCAAACGGTATTTTAAATGGTAAATACCTAAACTATAAATATAACAATCCTTCTGACACTTCTATTTACGGAATATATTCAGGAGGTAAAAAAAATAGTCGATTTTTATTTTATCAATATGATAAAAGTAAAATCATAATTGATTATGTCAATGATCAAGTAGATGGCAAGGTTTTAAAATATTATAGCAACGGTATTTTAGCATTCGAATTAGATTATAAAAATAATTTGCCATACAATCTCATTCAAATGAAAGATACTTCAGGATTTATTATTGAATCAAACTCTTTGGTGAAGGGAAATGGAATTTTAAATCTTTATTACAGTAATGGAAAATTATTTTCAAGTGCTGAATATAAAAATCAATTAATTTCAGGTAAAGTTTCGCGTTATTATGAATCTGGTAAGCTTTGGGAAGAAGGGCTGATTTATAGTAGTCATGAAAAAACTTATAAAAAGTCAAAACCTATTGAACAATACGATGATTTAAACCTTTTTTCTTGTTGGCAATTAAACTTTATAAAAGGAACAAATTATTTAGCCCAAGATGAAGATGGTAGTCAATTGACTAAAATTAATTCAATATTTAACGACTCAATTGGAGAATACATAATAATTTATGAAAATTATTATGGAGATAATTTTCTGAGTAAAGAGTTTTTGTGGAGAGGATTAAAATTTGGAAAAACTCATTATTATTTCAATAATGGCATTCTAAAGAAATCAGTCAATTTTAGTGTTATTAATTATGACACAATTAAAATCTCAGTGAAGGATGGCATTTTTAAATACTATCATTTAAATGGAAATTTAAAAGCTAAAATACACTATTCTAATGATATTGAAGTCGGGAGTAGTTATTTTTACGATGATTCAGGAAACCTTATAAGAAAGAAAGTTATCAACTTAGATGGCGGAATTTATAATATTTTTAATAATGATACAGTTAACAGATTAGATAAATACAATAGAAAACAAGGCAAATGGATAAGCTTACCAACTTCTTTTTCAGCAGATGATTGTTATTATATTCCAAATCAGATTAAATTTTATAAAAATGACAATCCTGCGGGAGTTTGGGAGTATTATAGCTTACTCGGAGAATATTTAATTGAAAGGTTTGTTTGGCAAGACTCAATTAACTCAAACTATCAAATGTGGACCGATGGTGGAAATTTAATCGAGGAAGGGAAAATGATTGATGAAACAAAAAATGGTGAATGGAAAATTTATGATTCAAGAAAAGGTTATTTAAAATTTAATGGTCTTTATAAATGTGGTAAAAGAGAAGGTATTTGGCAAGAGTTTAAAAAAAATGGGAAAATAATTAGTGAGGTTGAATACGTTGAAGGAAAAATAAAAAACGTAAATTAACTATTGAAATGATAAAAAAATTAAATACCCATCAACTTATCTTCCGTTACTAATGGTTAAGAAACACTTAAAACTGGATAGCACTCTAAATATGAATCATTTTAATCCCACAACTCAAAAGTTATATCTATTTTTGGTGTGTAGTTAGTTGTGGAAATTGGAGATATACAGTTGTTGCCCGTATTTTGACAACGATAACGTAAAAAAATTTAAGAAAAAAAAGTATCTTCCCTATTTAAACAAAACTGCAAGAATGACACTTTTAGAAACATTACAAGAAGAAAAATCGAGCAATCTAAAAGGTGGAATTTATCATAAAACCCAAATTAAGCTTACTTACAATACCAACAGAATTGAAGGCAGTAAATTATCTGAAGAACAAACCAGATACATTTATGAAACCAATACCTTCATTACTGAAAACGGAGAAAATACTGCAAACATTGACGATATTATTGAAACAGTAAATCATTTTCACTGTTTTGACTATATGCTTAAAATAGCGGATGAACCGTTATCAGAAATACACATAAAGGAATTTCATAAACTTTTAAAATTAAATACTTCTGACGCAAAAAAAGAATGGTTTAAAATTGGAGCATATAAATTAATGCCCAATGTTGTTGGAGGAATTGAAACATCTAAGCCCAATGAAGTAGAAAAAAACATTTATAAATTATTGAAAAATTATAATGGGAAAAATAATATTGAAATTTATGATATTATAGACTTTCATTATAAATTCGAGGCAATTCACCCATTTCAAGATGGAAATGGAAGAGTTGGTAGATTAATATTGTTTAAAGAATGCTTAAAGAATAACATAATTCCATTTATTATAGAGGATGAATTTAAGTTTTTCTACTACAGAGGTTTAACTGAATATCCAAAATTAAAAGATTATTTGACTGATACCTGTCTGTCTGCACAAGATAATTATATGGAATTAATGAAGTATTTTGAAATCGAAAAGTAAAAACTGTTTGAAACAACTAATATAAAAACATAGTGTGAATTATTAATGTCTATAATAATCTGTCCATACTGCCAAAGTTCTTTAATCGATTCTAAAGAAAGAACCTATATCTGTAAAAATAAGCACAGTTTTGATATCGCCAAACAAGGTTATTTAAACTTATTGCCTGTCAATCAAAAAAAGTCGAAAAACCCGGGTGACAATGAAATGATGATTGCAGCTAGGAGAATTTTTTTAGAATTGGGGTATTACGATCCTTTGTTAGAGGGAATTAAGGAAATTATTAACGATAAACTCTCCTTTTCTACTAAAAATATTATCGCTTTGGATGCTGGATGTGGAGAAGGTTATTATTCTGAAAAAGCACTCAATCATTTAGCTGGTTTAAAGGCAGAAATATATGGTACAGATATTTCTAAATATGCAATTAAGCAAGCTGCCAATAAATATAAAAATAACTTCTATTTCGTAAGCTCTGTTTACAATCTCCCAGTGGCAGAACAAAGCATTGATCTTATTCTTTCAGTATTTTCTCCAATTATGGTTGAAGAGTTCAAACGTATTTTAGTAAAAAATGGATACGTTATTATTGTGAGCCCTGCTCCTAATCATATGATTGAAATAGCAGAACTAATTTATGACATCTTTAAACCGCACAAAAACAATGTTGTAGAAAAAATGAGTGCACATTTTGAACATCTTACCTCAGAAAACGTGAACTTTAAAATTGATATTTCCAATTCAGCAGATTTGCTATCACTTTTAAAAATGACACCCTATTATTGGAGCACAGCCCAAAATACTTTAGAAAATATTACAGATAAGAATGAACTAACGGTGACTTGTGATTTTAGAATTGATGTTTTTAAGTGGTAAGAATAAATTGTGATTTGGAAAAAATTAAATTTTATACATTTAAAGATAATAAAACTATGAAATTGATAGTTATATGTATATTAATTTAAATAAATTATTCCAATGAAAAAATTATTTTTATTCCTTATATTAGTAAAGGTCAAGAGTCTATCAATAAACAAAGTAAGTTTTCAATTGGGGTGAATTTTTCACCTAACTACAGTTATCGAACTTTGAATAACTCAGATGAATTTGGATATATAGGTGGGTTAGATGTTGCTATTAGAGAAGGATTAGATGATCCATCATTTGGATTTAATACAGGAATAGCAGCTCAGTATTCTATTTTAGAAAACCTTGAAGTTGAACTTGGCGTGCAGTTTTCTCGACAAACTCACATTTTCAAAGATGTCTCTCTAATCGATTTCGATAGTTATGATAATATTGGTAAAGCTGATAATCAATTTCGTTATCATTATCTAGAAATTCCTTTACGACTAAACTATAGGGTTATTAACAAAAAAGTATTTGCCTATATCACTGCAGGGGTTTCGTTGAATCAATACTTATACAGTGAATCAAAAAGTTGGATAACGTATAATAATGGTGATGAGAAGGTTGTTATTTCTGATTTAGAAATTATTGATTACAATAAAATGGTATTTGGACTAATTGGAGGAGTTGGAGTTGGTTATCACCTTAGCGAAAGATTCAACATTAGAGCCGAACCACTTTATAGATATTCTATTACTCCATTGGCAGATGCTCCTATTGAACAACGAAATTACTCTATAGGATGCCAATTTGGAATATATATAAGTCTTTGAAAAAATAAATTATAGTAATAATTAGTATATGCTTTTTTTACATACCTTTATGGTATACAAATCTTATATATGAAAACGATTTCGTTAAAAATAGATGAAACCATTTTCGGAGAAACTGAAAAGATTCTTTCTAAAATGAATAAACCTAGAAATAGGTATATCAACGAGGCTTTAGATTATTATAATCAAATACAAAGACGTTTAATGATTGAGAAAAAGCTTAAAAAAGAGTCTGCACTTGTAAAAGAAGATTCTATGAATGTGCTAAATGATTTTGAAAAAATTGATTATACAAATGAAACAATTTGAAATTTGGTTAGCAGATTTAAATCCAACTATTGGAACGGAGGCAGGAAAAACTAGACCTGTTTTAATTATTCAAACCAATTTACTCAACGAAATTCCTCATCCATCGACGATTATTATACCAATTAAGTTTTTTAATGCCGCATATAAATTTTATTGAACCATTTTAAAAACGTAGAATTGGTAAATGCCGAACAGTAAGATAAGGAGCAAATGAGGAACGAAGTGTGCGACATTAGATTACTAAATCGGTATTAGTCCCTTAACAACCAACATAAAAAAAAATTCCGAAATCTTAAGAGTTCATTTAATAAAAGGTATGTCAAATCTGCATCAGGATTGTGATATAATGATGGATCAAATTAGGGCGATTGATAATAAGCGATTGATAAAAAAAGTAGGAACTTTACCAAAAGAATTGATTGAGAAAGTAAAAGAAAACATTCGGATTGTTTTTGATCTAGCTTAATTTAAAGGATTTATAAACCCCAAAAGTTCAATGTAATTTCCAATTCATTAATTTTGTACCTTTGAATAAATGATTCGTTATGTTGCCAATTATTCTAAATAAAAAACAAACTTTTATCAAACTTTGCAAAAAGTATGATATAAAAACGATGTATGTTTTTGGATCTGCAACTACTGAAAATTTTAATGAGCTGAGTGATATAGATATTCTTATTACATTTAATGAAATTTCAATAAGTAAATTACAGACAACTTTTTTGAACTCCACGAAAAGCTTAGAAAAGCTATTTGACAGAAAAGTAGATTTATTGACAGTACGCTCACTCACTAATCCAGTTTTCATTAAATGTGTAGAAGCAACTAAGCAATTACTTTATGCTGCATAACATTAAAATGCATTTCCTTAACATTTCTGATTCGATTGATGAATATATTGGAGACAAACGAAATCTAAAAGATTAGGAAGCTAATAAATTAATAAGAAGAGCAGTTGAACGTGAAATTGAGATAATTGGGTAAGCAACAAATAGAATAATTAAAAATAATCCTAATATAGATATTTCTAGCGTTAGAAGAATTGCAAACCTCCGAAATTGGATTATTCATTCTTATGATAATGTTGCTAATGTAATTATTTGGGGAGTTATTGATAAAGATTTACCTCGCCTTAAATTACAGATTAACAAGCTATTAAATCTTAAGATTTTAATAAAATACATTTACTTTAATTTTAAGACTACCATCATGAAATCTATAAAACTACATACATTACTACTCGTTGTTACAGCAGTATTATTTTCTTGTACTACTATTCCTAAAGGAGCAACTGCAGTACAACCGTTTAAACAAGAAAAATATCTTGGCAAATGTTACGAAATAGCAAGAATGGATTTTAGATTCGAGAAAAATTTAAATAATACAACAGCAGAATATTCGTTAAAAGAGAATGGAACTATTCGAGTAGATAATAAAGGATATAATACCAAAAAAAATAAATGGACACAAGCCATTGGAAAAGCTAAATTCGTATCAGATAAGGATATTGCCATGCTAAAAGTATCCTTCTTTGGTCCTTTTTATTCTGGTTATAATGTAATAGCGATTGATCCTGATTATAAATATGCTTTAGTGGCTGGTAAAAGTTTAAAATATCTTTGGATTTTATCAAGAAATACCAGTATTAATGAGGAGATTAAAAACGAGTATTTAAAACTTGCTCAAGAAATAGGTTATCAAACAGATGAGCTTTTATGGATTGATCATGGTCAACAAAATATAGAAGACAATTAATTTCAGGGAATACCCTATGTTTTAAGGAATAAACACTTCATAAATTTGTAGAAATAATTTAAAAACAAAAATATTATGAAAAATTTATTTCGAATTAGCGCAATTTGTCTTTTATCGGGCTTTTTATTAACCGCTTGCGAAAAAGAAGAAGAAACAAAGCCAATAGCTCAAGAAAAACCAGGTCAATTTTTAACGAATGCTGAAGGTTGGACCATAGTTGGCGATGCCCAAGGTGGTTATGTGGAAGCATCCTACTCTCCAGACGGAGGTGTTACTGATGGTTACATTTATGCCGATGATGATGTTACGGGTGGAGTTTGGTATTTTGCAGCACCAGATTCTTATCATGGGGACAAAAGCAATTATTATGGTAAAATATTAAGCTATAGTATATTTCAAAAATCAGATCGATCCAATCAATTTGCAAGTGATGATATCATCTTTGCAAATGGAGCCAACCAAATTGTATATGTTATTGCAAATTATCCAGATACTACATGGACAGATTATACTGTAAAACTAAGTGAAGAAGGCTTTTGGATGAATGATAGCTATAATAGTGGTGACACTGCAACTGAAGCAGAAATTAAAGCTGTACTCTCCAATGTAGATAAATTTTGGATTAGAGGGGAATTTGAGTCTGGACCCGATAGCGGTGGACTTGATAATGTTAGTATTAAGTAAATAGTGTAAATAGTTTGATTAAGAAAGAGAAGTATTTTGCTTCTCTTTCTTTTGTTTTGAAACACCGTAGTTTACCTAAGTTTTACTATTTCTTTGTTAATTGTTAAAATTAATTGATATTTTTGAGGGTAAAATTTCTCCATGAAAAAAGTAGTATTTTTTGTCCTCTCGTTAATTCTATTTGAACAATGCTTTTCTCAAACCGATAAATATCTCTCATATTTAAATATCAATTCAACTGCAATTGCCTTAAATAATAACACAATTAATTTTGATCAGGATTTTTATAGAAATCAACTATTTTTCTTTGGATTTATACATGGTTCTGAAACACCGCAAAAAATAGATTTTCAGCTAATTAAAACATTATCTCAAAATGGTATAAATAATTATGCACCTGAAGTTGAATTTTCACTAGCCTACTTCTTCAATCAATATCTTAAAAGTGGAGATGAACATTTTTTGGATTATGCATGTGCCAATTATCAATCAAGGGTTCCTCAAGATGCATCTATCCAATTTAAAAATAAATGGAAAGAAATATATGTTTACAATAAAACTTTAAAATCAGAAAATAGTATTCAAATTTTAGGATTTGATCAGTCATATTCCACAGAATTAGTTTTAACCCATTTAGCATTCATTGCTCCTAAAAAAGCCACAGGAATTGAAGTTATTGATAGTCTGCGATTTTTCAGAAATTTTGAAATGGAAAATACTAACATCATAAGTGGAAAGCCTGTCTATAAATCAGGCAAAAGTTGGGACTATTTTTTTGGTACTGCTAAAACAAGGTATTTTAAGAAATTTAGGAATGCTTATAAGAACGATTCTTTAAATATTTTACAAGCCTTTGATGAATATGCTGCGGATTTAAAACACCTAATGAATCAGAGTAAGTCAGGCAATCGTGAATTAGTGATATTTGATAACTTCCAAAAAATTGGACTTCCAAAAATTAAGAATGGTGAAAAAATTTATTCCAATTATGGTTATTATCATGTTCAACAGGATAAAATAAATAATACTTCTCCATTAGCCAAGCTGATAAAAGATAGCTGCGATATAAAAACAATTTCTATAATTGGATTTTTAAAAGATTCAGAATGTTTGAAAGAAAGAAAATTTAAAGCTGTTGGCACGCTTGAAATTAAAGAAGTAAAATTCAAGAAAGCTATATATAATGGTTACAAAACCTCCAAATCTTACGATGGTGATAGCTTTTTTGAGAAAGTAAATGGATTGGATTTGCTAGAAAAAGTTAGTCAAAATAATGACATCACAATATTTAAAATTGATGGCAAAAATTCTCCCTTTAATGAAACAATGCTATTTGCTGATTTCAAAAGAGGTGGTAAAAATTGGAGAGTTGAACAAGATGCTGTTGCAACAGATTATTTTCAATACATTGTATTGATCAAAAACTCTTTTCCGAATATTCCTTTAGAAGAAGAATAAAAAAATTAGTGTACAATTTAAGGATTAATTCATTATTTTTATACTAATAAGTAAAATCAATGGGTACTAAATTAACGCTGAAACTAAAAAAAAATGTTATTGAGAAAGCAAAAAAATATGCTTCCGATAAGAAGCTTAGTTTGTCACAAATTATAGAGTTCTATTTACAATCATTGACTTCCGATAATACAATGGATGAATTTGAAATTTCTCCATTTATTAAAAGTATCGCTACAGGCAAAAGTATTTCAGAAAATACAAATCACAAAACAGAATACTTAGAACATTTAGTGAAAAAATATAATTGAGAGATATCTTATAGAATATAAATTAAATTATTGAGTTAGTCATTTAATTTCTGTATGTTTATCCCTTTAAAATTGCGATTATGGAACAATTCAAAGGACAAGATATTCTAAACTTTATAAAAGAACTTCCAAATGATGAAGCTTGTAAAGCCTATTTGGCTAAAATAAAATGGCAGGATGGATTTACTTGTAGTAAATGCGGACATACAAAAGGTTGTGAAAAAGCAGGTTATAATTATCATTGTTATGCATGTAATCATGTAGAAAGTGCCACAGCCAACACGCTTTTTCACAAAGTTAAATTTGGGTTACAAAAAGCATTTTGTGTTGTATTTGAAATGAGTACAAGTAGTAAAAGTGTTTCAAGTATACAAATGGGTAAACGATTTAGTATTCGCCAAGGAACAGCATGGTATTTTATGCAAAAAGTACGAAAATCAATGAAAAGTAGCCAAAAATACCCTTTAGATAAAATAATTCATGTGGATGAGTTTACTGTAGGAGGAAAAGAAGAAGGGAAACAAGGAAGAAGTTATGATACGAAAAAGAAAAAAGCTGTAATTGCAGTTGAATTAACTGATAACAACAAAATAAAGAGAGTATATATTCAATCAATTCCTGATTATTCTGCAAAATCATTGACTCCAATTTTTGAAGAACATATTAGTACTTCTGCTAAAATAGTAACAGATAAATGGAGAGGTTATGAACCTTTAAAAGAAAAGTATAATATTGAACAAATCCAAAGTAATAATGGAGCAAATTTCAAAGAATTACACATTATAATTATGCAAGTTAAATCATGGCTCAGAGCAATACCAACTCATGTAAGTAAATGGCATATACAAGCATATTTTGATGAATTTTGCTTTAGGATTAACCGCTCACAATTTAAAACCAATATTTTTCATAAAACAATCAACAGAATGGTCGAAAGCAAACCAATTTATCACTATCAAATAAAACAGACGCTAAGTGTGTAACTCAATTAAATTAATCAATAAGGATCTACATCAAAAATAACTCTTGTATTTTTAAACTCTTTCATCCCATTGGTATCCAAATCAATTTCCTTTAAATGCTGCTTTACATTTTTTATTGAAGCAGTTTTTTCTATTTTTAAAAGGATGTGTTTATGATAGTAATTTCTAATTTTTGAAATAGATGGATACTCAGGCCCCAATACTCTATTGCCAAAAACTTTTTTCATTCTAAAGGCAAATTCATCCGCCGCTAAATTTAGATGATTCGCTTCTTTATGCTTTAAAGTAATTCGTATTAGCCTAAAAAATGGTGGATATTTAAAATTTCTTCGATCTATTACTTCATTTTTAAACATAGTAAGATAATCATGATCAATTACATTTCTAATAATCTGATGTTCGGGATTGTAAGATTGAATAATTACCTTTCCTCTTTTATTTTTTCGTCCTGCCCTACCCGATACTTGCGACATTAGCTGATAACTTCTTTCGTAAGATCTAAAATCAGGAAAGTGCAACATATTATCAGCGTTTAAAATCCCAACTAAGCTCACATTATCAAAATCTAAACCTTTGGTGACCATTTGTGTACCCACCAAAATATCTACATTTTGATTTTCAAATTCATTGATAATTTTAAAGTAGGCATTTTTAGCTCTGGTGGTATCTAAATCCATTCGAGCCACTTTTGCATTCGGAAAAAAGATAGAAATTTCTTCTTCAATTTTTTCAGTTCCAAAACCTTTTACTTTCAAACTATTCTCTCCACAAGCCGGACAAACTTTAGGATTGACAATGGAATAACCACAATAATGGCAATTGAGCTTGTTGGTGAATTTATGGTAGGTCAAACTCACATCACAATTTTTACACTCAGGTGTATACCCACAAGTTTCGCAAATACTTATAGGCGAATATCCTCTTCTATTTTGAAATAAAATAATCTGTTCTTTGTTTTCTAAGGCAGCTTCCATGGCCTCAAAAAGCATTGGAGAAAAAATAGATTTCATTTTTTTCTTTCGGGTAGCTTCTTTAATATCAGCACATAAAATTTCAGGCATTTGCATATTACCATGTCTTTTATGCATTTCTACCAAAGTATATTTTCCTTCTTTAGCATTTTGAAAGCTCTCTACAGATGGTGTTGCAGAACCCAATAACACATGTGCGGCTTCTTTCTGCATACTAGCTAACACAATAGAAGCATCCCTTGCTTGGTATCTCGGTGAAGGATCATATTGCTTAAAAGTAGTTTCATGTTCCTCATCTACTACCACTAAACCCAAATTAGAATAAGGTAAAAACAAAGCAGATCGAGCTCCCAAAATGATTTGAAAGCGTCCATTCTCTTGATTTTCTTTAAAATTTAAGACTTCATTCCAAACCTCTACTCTTTCATTTTCGTTGTATCGAGAATGATAAACACCAACTTTATCACCAAACACTTTTTGTAATCGTCCTACTATCTGAGCTGTTAATGCTATTTCAGGTAACAAATAAAGCACTTGCTTTCCATTGTCTATCGCCTCTTGAATCAATTGAATATAAACTTCAGTTTTACCAGAAGAAGTAACACCATGCAGCAGCGCTACTTTATTTTCTTTAAAAGATTGTTTGATTTCATTTAAAGCTTTATTTTGATCTTCAGACAAGGCATAAGACGCATTAATTTCATCATCATCTAGATTAATTCTATTGATTTCTCTTTCAAAAATCTCAAAAACACCTTTCTTTTCCAATGCATTAATTGTAGCAGATGTTGTATTTGATTTCTTTTGTAATTCTATTTTTTTTACTGCTTTTGGTGTTTCTGAATAGCGTTGATTCAACTGAATAAAAGTCATTAAAACTTCCAATTGCTTTGGTGCACTAGACAATTCATCAAAAATTGCTTTCAGATTTTTCTCCTTATTGGCCGCTTTAGTTAATTGAACATAAGCTTCTAACTTTGGCTTGTATTTTCTCCTAATCTCTTCTTCTACTACGATTGCCTTTTTCTCAATTAGCGTTTTAATATAAGAATGAACATTTTTTAGATCCAATATCTCAGCAATTTCAGCCAAATTCAATTCATTTCTCAATTCTAAAGCATCCACAATAAGAAATTCCTTATCTGTTAAATGATCTATAACATCCCTATAGTTTATATGTAATAAAACCTTGGTTTCACTAGCTAATTTTAAAGAAGAAGGCAAAGCAGCATTCATTACTTCACCAGGAGACGCCATATAATAATCTTTCAACCAATCCCAAAATTTCAATTGTAACTCATTGACAATTGGTTTCTCATCTAAAACAGTTTCAATATATTTTGCTTCATACTCAGGTGCTTTCTCATGAATTTTTTTAATGATGGCAGTATATAGCTTAGTTCCTCTACCAAATTGTACAATTACTCTTTTGCCAATCGCCAACTCCTCATTATATTCCAAAGGAACACGATAAGTAAATAAATTTGAAATAGGTACAGGCAGAATTAAATCTACAAATAAAGTAATTCGACTCATTATTTAGGAAAGAATTTCTACTAATTTCAATAAATTTGGATTGAGTTCATGGTGATGTTTTATAGCTTTATCATAAGATGTGAAGGCAATTTTATTATTTATAACCCCAACCATCATATTACTCTTACCACTTTTAATAGCCTCTACAGCAGCCACTCCCAGTCTACTTGCCAACACTCTATCCGCAGCTGAAGGACTTCCACCTCTTTGGATATGTCCCAATACAGTTACTTTGGTTTCATAATGATCAAATCGTTCCTTAACCTTTTTCGCTACTTCATAAGCACCTCCAGCATCATCTCCTTCAGATACAATTATAATGGAACTCTTTTTTTTATTTTCCCACCCCAATTCTAATTTTTGAATCAAAGCATCAATATAAGTGTGTGTTTCAGGCACTAAAACCGCCTCTGCTCCTACTGCAATTCCACTTCTTAATGCTATAAAACCAGCGTCTCTGCCCATTACCTCTACAAAAAACAAACGATCGTGCGAACTCGCCGTATCTCTAATTTTATCTACTGCTTCTATCACTGTATTGATCGCAGTATCATAACCAATAGTAAAATCTGTTCCATATAAATCATTATCAATTGTTCCAGGAATGCCAATAGTTGGCATTCCAAATTCCGATTCAAAAATCTTTGCACCAGTAAATGTTCCATCTCCACCAATGACTATTAAACCATCAATTTCTGCTTTTTTTATATTTTTAAATGCTGTATTTCTACCTGCTTCTGTTTTAAATTCTGCACTTCCAGCAGATTTTAAAATAGTCCCACCTCTTTGAATTATATTACTTACATCTTCTGTTTTTAAGGGTATAAAATCTGCCGATATCAATCCGTCATAAGCTCTTTTAATTCCATAAACTTCAATATCATAAAATAATGCAGCTCTAACAACAGCCCTTAATGCTGCATTCATACCCGGAGCATCTCCACCTGAAGTTAATACGCCTATTCGTTTCATGTTATAAATTTAACAATAAAGTTAGTGTTTTGAAAATGATTTTAGGCTTCAATTGTATCCTAAATTTTAAAGAATTCAGTAATTTAGTACTATTCATTCCTTACTAAAACTTTATCGTTATGACTATAAAAGAACATTTCACAGATTTATTTCAATATCATGCTCACTTTAACTATTTGTACATTGAGCTCTTCAAAAAAAATGAGGACGAAATTTCTGATAAAGTCTTGCAGATTTTTTCTCATTGTATGAACGGTCATCAAATTTGGAATGCACGAATTTTAAAAACCGAAACCGATGGTGTATTTGATGTACATCTTCTTAAAAATATGGAACAACTTACCGCTATCAACTTCAGGGATAGTCGTGTTATTTTGGAAAAGTACAACTTAGATGATGAATTAGAATATGTTAATTCGAAAGGAGAGAAATTTACAAATACAATTGGCGATATTTTATTTCAAGTTTGCAATCATTACACCTATCATCGTGGCCAAATATCCGCTGAGCTCAGAAATTTTGGATTAGAACCCATTCCTTCAGATTTTATTTTTTATAAAAGACACAATTAATTTAATAGTTAATTTTAAATTATTAATTGTTAATGGATTGACAATTAATTTATGCTTTTCGTGAAAATGAATTTGTACATCTGTATACATAATAAGTTAATTCCACTAAGTGATATAAAAGCTATCTATATTTTTAGTTTTTAAGTAAAAGACTTATCAAGCTATTTCATATAGTAAGGGTTAATGGACAAAATGGTTGATAAAAGCTCTTGAAAACCTTTTCCTGATTAGCTTTGGAGCTAATGAAAGGTTATGAATAAAAAAAATGCAAAAATTGTGCAAAGACATTTACTCGAAAATATGGTGTTCGACTCGGAAAACAGCGATATAAATGCTTGCACTGTAACACTTATTTTACTGGAGGAAATATCATTACTCCTGAGAAGATTTGGGATGAATACACAAAAGGAAAGCAGACGTACAAACAACTAGCTGAGAAATATCAGTGCTCCATAAAAACTATTCAGCGTAAAATAGATTTGATTGAAGTAGACATTCCTAAAAAATATCCTAGAAAAGTAGTGGTACTGATGGATACTACTTATTGGGGCAGAAATTTTGGTTTGATGCTATTTAAAGATGCCTATACAAAAGAAAATTTACTTAAATACTATGTTAGATCGGAGAGCAATTATTTATACAAAAAAGGAATTGTTGAACTAATAAGACTAGGTTACGAAGTTTTAGGTATTGTTTGTGATGGTAGACGCGGATTAATGCAGCTATTCGATGATATCCCGGTTCAAATGTGTCAATTTCATCAAGTTGCAATAATAAGGAGATATATAACTAAAAACCCTAAAATACAAGCATCTATCGAGTTAAAAGAACTTGTTAGTATTTTAAAAAAGACAGATAAAGAGTCTTTTAAAGGAGGTTTAGATTTGTGGTTTGAAAAATGGGATTCTTTTTTAAAGGAACGGACAATTAATCTAGAAACAGGTAAAAGTTATTATACTCATAAACGGCTTAGAAGTGCTTGTAGGAGTTTAAAAACAAATCTCAAATGGCTATTTACTTGGTATGAATACTATGAATTAAATATACCAAACACAACTAATTCAATTGATGGACATTTTTCAGATTTGAAGAACAAAATGAGAAATCACAATGGTTTATCAAAAGCAAGAAAAATCAAATTTATAGATGAGTTTTTGAAGGCATAAAGGCTTCTAAAAATAATCAAGAGACTTATAAAAGCCTCTTGATTTGACATTTTTGTCAGCCATCAAATATATCCCTTGCTTGGTTGCTCTCCAGCAGAGCCTAACTCCGTTTTATTTGATAAATTAAAAGTAAATTAAATAAGTTTAGAAAGAACAAAAGGAGGAAAAAATAGAGCAACCATTTTGTCCACATGAAAAAGATAAGCTAAAAAAAGCAACCATTTTGTCTATTACATCTATAGTAACAAATTTTCAATTTTCCATTATTAATCGATTCATTTGTTTTTGATGATGTTGATGATGATCTGCTATAAAATCAATTGTTTGCTCAATCGTTATTCTTCCAGCTAGTGGATGCTTAAAAACTTCTTTTCCCCTTAATTCTTTGGGGAAATTTTTTAAGAATTCCTCGAATTCAATTTGTGTTTTTCCCCAGTCATTTTTAGTTTGAATAAAATCAATTTCATCAGGAAAACCAGGCACTTTTTTTGGAACTTTAAATTTCAATGGCAGTTTTAGAGCTATTTTTAATAAAAATGAACGCCAATAAGTTGAAAAGTTAGCTTTTTTGGACTTTAATTCACTTTCACCCCTTTTGTAATTGATATAATCCATTACAGATTTTTCAACAATGTATAAATGATATATCAATAGGTTGATTGACCATTTTTCATCCGCTTTAATAGATGAAAGCTCATTTTTACTAGACTGTGCTTTTTCAAGCATCCAAGTCTTTATATTTTTTACTTTTTGATATTTCTTTATTAAATCTTTATTATCCATCAAGTTCTTTTTTTATTAAGAATTTCAATTGATTCAGGCGCTTTATAAATTTGCATCTTGTCGATTAATTTTGGAATACTTTCTTCCATCATTACCATTTCTAAAAATCTACTTTGTAAAAGTTGTTCCTTCTCCATTAAAATTAATTGCTTCATTAAGTGAGTGTAATATGATTTTACATTGAGGATTCCCATTGGCTTTTGATGTAAACCCAATTGTCCCCAAGTCAACATTTCAAACAGCTCTTCCATGGTTCCAAAACCGCCGGGTAAGGTGATGACACCATCACTCAATTCATGCATCTTAAGCTTGCGTTCGTGCATGCTTTCTACCATTATTAATTCGGTAATATCAGCAGCAGCAATTTCTCTTTTATTTAAAAAGTAAGGTAAAACTCCTATTACTTTACCACCATTTTCAATGCTTCCTTTTGCTAATGCTCCCATACAGCCAACACTAGCTCCACCATAAACAACTTGTACGTTGTTTTCTGCTAAGTATTTGCCCAAATCGTAGGCTGTTTTCATATAAATTGAATCAATTCCTGGAGAAGATGCACAAAAAACTGCAATACTTTTCATAATCTTGTTTTGGTTTAAAGATACAATCTTGAATTTAAAAAAATAGATAAAACTGATTAATATGAAAAATAAACAGCTTAACATAGAAACCATTTGTGTGCATGCAGGAACGCAAATAGATAAAAATCAAGGCGGAGTAAACACTCCCATTCATACTTCTACAGCTTTTAAATATTTGGAAGATTATGAAATGAAATATCCACGTATGGGTAATGTACCTAACCAACAAGCAATTATTGATAAAATAAACGCATTAGAAAATGCAGCAGATGGATGTGTTTTTAGCTCTGGATTAGGAGCTATTGCTGCTGCATTGATGGGTATATTACAACCAAAAGATCATCTATTAGTTCAGTCAGATATTTATGGAGGCACTGCTCATTTTATGCATCATCAATTAGAAAAAATAGGCGTTGAAGTTTCTTTCATAGAAATGTTGGATAAAAATGAAATTGTAAAGCATATTCAATCCAATACTAAATTAATTTACATTGAAACCCCCTCCAATCCTTTGATGAAATTAACAAATTTAGAGATGATAGCTGAAATTGCAAAAGAGCATCAACTAATTTCATTTGCCGATAATACGTTTGCTACTCCTATTTTTCAAAAACCTCTCCATTTAGGAATTGACTTAGTAATGCATTCAGGAACAAAATATTTTTCAGGTCATAGCGATATTATTTTTGGTTATGTAGGTGGCAATAAAAAATTAATAGAGCAAGTCAAGTTGGCTCAAATTGATTTTGGTTCAACATTAGATGCTCGTTTATGCTATGAAATTGAGAGAAGTATGAAGTCATTACACTTAAGAGTAGAAAGAGCTACTGAGAATGCAATGAAATTGGCTGAATATTTAGAAAGTCATCCCAAAATTGAGAAAGTATATTATCCAGGATTAAAAAGTCATTCGCAATTTCAATTAGCTCAAAAACAAATGAAAGGCGGATTTGGTGCGATGATGAGTTTTAGATTAAATCAATCCATTGATCCAATTAAATTTCAAAAGTCATTGCAAATTATTTGTCCAGCAGTTAGCTTAGGTGGTGTAGAATCATTAATTGGTTCACCTTATTTAACTTCGCACAAAAGCATCAGTGAAAAAGAGCGACAAAATATGGGAATTAGCCAACAAGATATCCGATTCTCAGTGGGAATAGAATCATTTGAAGATTTGAAAAATGATTTAGAGCAGGCTTTTTAAGGCTACTTGTTATCAAATAATCTAAAATTGTATCCCAAAACTAATGAACGTTGTAAATAAGTGATAGTTTGTTCTGCATGAGCAGAATGACTGCCTTTTGGAACGGTGGCTACATCCCACATATTTGCGAAACCACCTTGCATGGTAAACCTCAAAAAGAATCTTTTGTAGAATGTTCCTTGAAGGGCAGCAAATGCATGTGCACCCAATCCTGAAAAATGTGGTCTATCATCATTTTTAGTTCCAAAAATTACAGAGTTAGTCCAAGGCATTGCAATACCTGCACCTGCTCCACTAATAAAACTAAATCCTAAGTTTTGATTTTTGGAAGTGTACAAGAAATCATTTCGTTCAATATTGATATTGATAACGTTAAAACCATCAGAATGCTCCATTTTGACCAAATCATCTTCATTCATAATAATTTTATCATAATTGTAATAACCTGCATATTTTGAAGAAGCAGATGGATCTATTCTACCAGTAATAATTGCTTCACTTCCATTTCTAGTACGATATTTCATATGATCCCAACCAATGGCAAGTGTATATTTATTGGACAAATGGTATCCAATTCTAAAATTGAATTGAGGAATTGTTAATTTAACGGGATTAAAATATACTGTTGAAAATTCTTCAGGCAAATCATTTGCTACAACATCCGAAAGGATAAAATTATAATCAGGACCAGTTAAATAAATATCACTTTTTGCATAATCAGAACGATTATAACCCCAATAAAAATAGAAATTACCTTTTTGTTCTTTAATATCTATGGTACTTTTTTTAAAGTTCCAATCAACTGCCTGCTTGGTTTGCGCATAAGTTTCAAATGATACAAAGTTGATTGTTAGCACTAAAACAAATAATAATAAATTGTTCACTTTCTCATAATTTTATGCGGCTAAATTAGACCTTATATCTTAAATCAAAGCACAAAGTAAAGTACTGATTTTTAATTAATTATTTTATTCCTTTTTTTAATATAAAATTAATAATTTGTTAACATTTGACGTTACTTTTAGATTCAATTTTGTCCTAAAATAAAGTTGAACAAATGAAAATTAAAAATCAAACCAAACACTACAACTCTGCATTAGATTTTGCTAATGTATTTTCTAAAGAAAAAGGATTTCTAACTATTATTCTAATTGGATTTGTGTTAGCAGCTATCTTAGTCAACTTTGGTCAAGCAGCCATGTGGCTAGGTTTTTTATTTGCAGCCTATGCAACTGTTGCCAATGACAGTATTCAATCATTAGGAACATTTATTGAAAGCAATAAGGATAAAAAATGGTGGATTTTGTGGTTGTTTATCGGTGGAATATTTCTAATTACTGTCAGTTTTAGTTTTCTTTATTTTGATGGTGATGTTACTTATCAAAGATTATTGAAGGCAGATGGTACAACAGATTTCCCTCATCCAGAAAATTTTAATATTTTTCAAATATTAGCACCACTTGTTTTATTGATTTTAACAAGATTAAGGATGCCGGTTTCTACTACATTTTTAATGCTGAGTGTATTTAGTGCTTCATCCAGTGGAATTTCTGCAATGCTTATCAAAAGTTTATCCGGCTATGGCTTGGCTTTTATTTTATCATTTTTAATTTGGTATTTTTCATACGCTACTATTAAAAAGTACTTTAAAAAGAGAACTGCACCCAAATTTTGGACAAGTTTACAATGGATAGTCAGTGGTTTACTCTGGGCTGTTTGGGTAATGCAAGATGGGGCAAATGTAGCAGTATTTCTACCTCGCCAACAATCAAATTTTCAGTTTTTCATATTTTCACTTACAATCTTTGCGGGTCTAGGTATTTTGTTTTATTTGAGAGGAGATAAAATTCAAAAAGTTGTTAGCGAAAAGTCTAGAATCTCAGATGTTAGAGCTGCTACTTTAATAGATTTTACATATGTTTTATTATTGATTTATAAGCTATTTGTAAGTACTGTTCCTATGAGTACTACTTGGGTTTTCCTAGGAATCATAGGAGGAAGAGAAATAGCTGTAAATTTATCTAGAGAAAAAAAGGGAAAGAAACATCGAAAAAAATCGTTTAAAATGATAGGAAAAGATGTACTCTTTGCACTAATAGGATTACTAATTTCTGTCATTTTAGCTTCGGCTGCTAACCCATCCATTAGAAATGAAATATTTGCTTATTTTGTAAACTAGAAAAACGACTGATTTATGAATCGATTTTTAATCCTATTATTTATTCTTTTATTTAAAAATCAATTAATTGCTAAGGAAAACAATTCTCCAAAATTAGTTGTTATAATTACTGTAGACCAGATGCGGTATGATTATTTGAATAAATACTCCAATCGCTATTCTGAAAACGGTTTTAAGCGTTTAATCAATAAAGGTTTTTCATTTGAAAATGCTAATTTTTCTTACACACCAACTTTAACCGCTGTAGGACATGCTACAATAGGAACAGGAACAACTCCTGTGCATCATGGAATAGCCGCCAATGACTGGTACGATCGAATAATCAAGAAAACAGTTTATTGCGTGGAAGATTCAACAGTTTTTTCTATAGGAGTAAAGACTGATGAAGGTAAGTATTCACCAAGAAATTTAAAATCAAATACTTTTTCTGATCAATTAAAGTTGAGAAACCCACAAAGTAAAGTAATTGGTATTTCTTTAAAGGATAGAGGTGCTATTTTGCCCGTTGGTTTTACTGCAGATGCCGCCTACTGGCTAAGCGACAAAGGCGAATTCATCTCTAGTTCATATTACATGAATGAATTACCTAAATGGGTTATTGATTTCAATGTTAAAAAAATGGTAGCAGATTACTTAAAAAATCCGTGGAAAACCTTATTTCCAATAGAAAGCTATACGGCTTCTTCCATTGATAACGCAGAAAATGAAGGCACTTTTAAAGGAGAAGCAGCCGCCATATTTCCTCATGATTTACCAATTTTTGCTTTAGAAGAAGGATTTAAAATAATTAGAGAAACACCCTTTGGCAATTCACTTTTGGCAAACTTTGCTAGAGATTTAATTTCATCTGAAAAATTTGGAAAAGACAAAAAAACAGATTTTTTAAGCATAAGTTTTTCATCTACTGATTATATAGGTCACAGATATGGGCCTCAATCGATTGAAGTGGAAGACACTTATCTGAGGTTAGACATTGAAATAGCTAATTTACTCCAATTTTTAGATGACGAAATAGGTGAAAAGGACTACCTATTGGTTTTAACTGCCGATCATGGTGTGGCAGATATTCCAGATCCGAAAAGCGGTACCAATTATTACAAAAATAAAACTTTTAAAACTACTTTAGAAGATTGGTCTAATGTTCAATTTGGTGTTGATTTAATAGAAAAAAATATAAACCATCAGATTTATCTTGACTATACTGCAATAGCAACTAATAAATTGAACAAAGCAGAAGTAAAAAGTAAACTCTTAAATTTTTTATTGCAATATCCTAACATTTCAGTTGCTGCAGATATGAATCAAAGAGTTTGCATAGGCGGTGAAAATATATGCAATAGAATGTATAATGGATATGATTCAAAAAGAAGCGGAGATATATTTTATAGTTTTCAACCAGGTTGGTTAAGTGATTACTATCAAAGAAAAGGTGGAACAGGTCATAGTACAGCTTATAAATATGATACGCATGTGCCTATGATATGGTATGGATGGAATATCCCTCATGGAAATGAAAAAGAAGAAGTAGCAATAAAAGATATCGCAACAACTCTATCTTCTTTGTTAAAGGTACCATTACCAAATGGCGCAACTGGAAAATCTCTAACTTCTTTTATTGAGTCGAACAAATAAAGGTATTAACCAACTTCTCAACTCCCATTTAAATTACCTTTCGTAATTTTGCACTTTAATAAAATTGAATATCATGAAAATAGAGCAAATATATACCGGTTGTTTAGCACAAGGTGCTTACTATATTGAAAGTGAAGGTGAAGTAGCAATTATTGATCCTTTAAGAGAAGTAAACCCATACATAGAAAGAGCTAAAAACAATCATGCTAAAATCAAGTATATCTTTGAAACACATTTTCATGCAGATTTTGTAAGTGGACATGTTACTTTGGCAGAAAAAACAGGTGCAATTATCATTTATGGACCTAGTGCTAATCCTAGCTTTAAGGCTACCATAGCTAAAGATAATCAAGTCTTTAAATTGGGGAAAATTACAATTACAGCTTTGCATACTCCAGGACATACCATGGAAAGTACCACGTATTTATTAAAGGATGAAAATGGAAAAGATCATGCAATTTTCTCTGGAGATACATTATTTTTAGGTGATGTAGGTCGTCCGGATTTAGCACAAAAAGCAGCTACTATTACTCAAGAAGATTTGGCAGGAATCTTATTTGAAAGTTTGAGAAATAAGATTATGCCTTTGGCTGATGATGTTACAGTTTATCCAGCACATGGAGCAGGAAGTGCTTGTGGTAAAAATATGATGAAAGAAACGGTAGATTCATTGGGAAACCAAAAAAAGATGAATTATGCCCTTCGAGCAGACATGACCAAAGATGAATTTATTAAAGAAGTAACAGATGGTTTATTACCGCCTCCTGCTTATTTTCCTTTAAATGTAAAAATGAACAAAGAAGGTTATGCATCTATAGATTCTGTTTTAGAAAAAGGAAGTATTGCATTAAGTCCTGATAAATTTGAAGAAATTGCAAATGCCTCTGATGCCATAGTTTTAGATGTTCGTCATCAAGATGCTTACGCTGAAGCTCATATTCCCCAATCTATTTTTATTGGATTAAACGGACAGTTTGCTCCGTGGGTAGGTGCTATTATAGGAGATATTCAGCAAAATATATTATTAGTTTGTGAAAAAGATCAGGTAAAAGAGGCTATCACACGCTTATCTCGTGTAGGTTTCGATCAAGTTTTAGGATATTTAGAAGGTGGTGTTGAAGCTTGGGAGAATTCAGATAAAGAAATAGACTCTGTACTTTCAGTTTCTGCCGAGAGCTTTGAAAAAGGATGGAATAGCAATAAAAATATTCCAATCTTAGATGTTAGAAAGCCTGGCGAATTTGATAGTGGACATCTTGCAGCTGCAAAACATATTTCATTAGACGAAATCAATGAAAAATTAAATGAAATTCCCGTTGAAGAATTTTATTTGCATTGTGCTGGAGGTTATCGTTCTATGATTGCTGCTTCCATTTTAAAAGCTAGAGGAATTCACCATATGATAGATGTAAAAGGTGGATTTGGTGCTATTAAAAACGGAAATTTGAATGTAATAACTTCAGATTGTGCACTAAATTCCTAATGTATCAGGCTCAATATGAATAAACACATCTGAAATTTCAGGAAATTTTTGTAAAAGTAAGTCCTTGAATTCATGAGAAATTCGATGGTCTTCTTCTACGGAAATATTAGCAGAAACAACTAAATGTAAATCCACTAAGTGAAACATTCCTGCTTTTCTAATATGGCATTTTTCTATTTCTTTAGCGTCATTATATGAATTGGCTAAGGCTCTAATTTTTTTCTCTAATTGAGGATAAGTATGTTCGTCCATAACTTCACTCAATGCAGGACGAAAAATTAAATAACTATTGAAAACAATTATAAAAGAAGCAAATAAGGCCGCCCAATCATCCGCAGACTCATAACCTTCGCCTGCAATTAATGCAATGCTTATACCAATAAATGCCATTAGTGAAGTAATAGCATCGCTTCTATGGTGCCAAGCATCTGCTTTCAGTGAACTGCTATTTACCTCAACACTCTTTTTCTTTACCTTTCTATACAATATTTCTTTGATAGCGATAACAATAGCAAGAACAATAAGCGTATAAGATTTTGGATTTTCATGTGGTGTAAGTATATTATTTATACTTTGATAAGCGATTATAGTGGCAGATAAAATTAAAAATGCAACTACCGTAAAGGTGATTAAAGGTTCTATTTTGCCATGTCCATAAGGATGATTTTTATCCGCAGGTTTTTGTGCATATCTCAAGCCAAGATAAACAATCAATGAGGAAAACACATCGGTAGTTGACTCAATAGCATCTGCTATTAATGCATAAGAATTTCCAAAATAGCCAGTAATACCTTTAACAACAGCTAGAATTAAATTTCCGAAAATTGAAAAAATAACTATTCCTTTCGCCTTATTTTGGATTTCGTTATTCACGCTCTGTGTATTTTATTTTTATGGCAAATAGTATTCATCAATTGGGCAAATTTGCTTTTTTAGGATGAGCAAAAATTAGATAGGCATAACTTACTGAAAACATAAAATAAAGAATACTTAAAATCAATAACTCATTAAAGAAGTCATTTTTTAAAGTTGCAATCTTAGCGATAGCAAAAAAACCGACAGAAAAATGCATTAAATTAGCAAAAACCAATGGTCTGCTATATATTCCTCCAATTAAAGTGTCTCTTTTTAACCAATTAAGAGCGGCAAAACCCAAATATAGTGCACCTATTAATTGTAATGATAGACTAAAAAAGATATTAGAATCTAGCCTGAGATGAGCAATAACTTCATCAGGTAAAAAACTAAATAATACACCACCTACTAACAAATAAATGGTAGTAACAATTTGAAGAAGTTTAGTATTCAATTATTTAATCCTTTTTTGCGCCAATTACTTTTTTATGATCTAAAACAGAAGTAGCAGTTGCTACTAAACCTGCAATATCACTTAAATCTGTTGGCAATATAATAGTGTTATTTGTTTTAGCTAATTTTCCAAATTCAATAATGTATTGTTCTGCTACTCTTAAGTTGACAGCTTCTTGACCACCTTTCTCTTGTATTGCACTTGCAATTAATCTCACTCCTTCGGCAGTGGCTTGAGCTACTCTTTCAATTTCTTGACCTTTACCTTCTGCTTCATTAATTCGCTTCAATTTTTCACCTTCAGATCGAGCAATTAATTCTTGCTTGTCCCCTTCTGCTCTATTGATTTTTGCTTGCATTTCACCTTCAGAAGTAGCAATAATAGCACGTTTCTCTCTAGTAGCTCGCATTTGTTTTTCCATCGCATCTTTAATACTCTGCGGCGGCGCAATATTTTTAATTTCATAACGAGCTACTTTTACTCCCCAAGGATCTGATGCTTTATCTACGGCTTCTACAATAATAGAATTGATGGCATCTCTTTCTTCAAAAGTCTTATCCAATTCCATTTTACCTATAATACTTCGCATGGTAGTTTGTGCCAATTGAACGGATGCAAAATGATAATTATCAATACCATAAGATGCGCTTTTAGGTTCAGTAACTTGTAAATATAAAACACCGTCCACTTCCACAGAAATGTTATCTTTAGTAATACAAGTTTGAGCCGAAACATCTATCACTTGCTCTTTTAAGGTATGCTTATAAGCTACTTTATCAACTAGAGGAATGATGACATGAAATCCTGCTAGAAGAGTATTGTTATATTTCCCAAATCGCTCTATGATATAAGCGCTTTTTTGAGGCACTATTTTAACTGTAGATATAAATATTACTAAGGCTAAAACTATTAAGCCAATATATATTATTGTTGTTGATGTAATTATTGCTGCAATCATATTAATTATTTTAAAGGGGTTACGATTAATTTTACACTTTGAATATCTATGATTTTTACTGTATCTCCTAAGGCAATGTTAGAGTCGGATAAGGCTTCCCAACTACTGCCTTTGAATTCTACTTTTCCTTTTCCACCAGCAGGAATTGCAGTAATCACAACAGCTGTTTTTCCTACATACTCGTCTTCTAAAATATCATTGGCTAAATCACCATCTTGGATATACTTTTTGCGTAAAAATTTTCTTAAGGCTGCTAAAGTAATTAAGGATGATATAATAAATAAGATGAGTTGGGAATTGAGATCAATATCAAAAATATAAGCGGCAATAGAAGTAATCCATGCGCCTACACCGAAAAATAGAAGCACCAAACCAGGAAAAATAAATTCTAATAAGAATAATACGAGTCCAATTCCGAACCAAATAACTTCTTTGGATAATAATATTTCTTTCACCTTTTTGCTTTTTGTTAAAGTTAATTGTTTTTTATGAATTGCACTAAAAAATTTTCACGTCCTTCATAAGATTGTCTAATTTTGTTAGAAATTATTTGAAATGGAATACGAAAAATTAGCTAACCACAGCCGAGTTTGGGTCTATCAAGCCAATCGTTTTTTGACTAATAATGAGTCAAATGAAATTAAAAAAATAGGTGAAGAGTTTATCGCCTCTTGGGCAACGCATGGAACAGCTTTAAATGCATCTTTCACGATTAAAAACAATTTATTTTTAATTTTCTTAGTAGATGAAGCCCAAGTTAAAGCTTCTGGATGTTCCATAGATTCTTCTGTAGGCTTAATTAAACAAATTGAAAAGCAATACAATTTAGATTTATTTGATAGATTGAGTGTAGCTTATGAAAACGAGGGTAACATTGAAATAGCAAAAATGTCAAAGTTTGAAGAATTGGTAAAAGCCAATCAAGTAAATGAAGAAACTATCGTTTATAATAATTTGGTGGGCACTAAAAGCGATTTAGAATCTAATTGGAGAGTTGCTGCTAAAAACTCATGGCATGCTAGATATTTAAATTGATTACTCCTGATCTTTTCTTTTAAAATCACCGCGCTTCCAAGCTTGTACAAACTTAGCCCAGGCAAAAGGGTTCAATAGATTATTTGGCACATATTGCCCAGCATAATAGATTTGATTTGTCCTTGTTTGCATTTGGTATTTAAAATTCAAACTTCCATCCATTGGCATAGCTTCAAATCTTTCAGCCATTTGCTCTTGGTTGAGATTTTTACGCGCAATTTCTAAATTGTCATCCGGAATATCCAAATTTAAAAATGCTGATTTAAACTGATCTTGAGTAGGCCACGGATATACTATAGCTTCATCTAAATAAATGGTATCATTTTGCAACATTTGAATTAAAGAATATCGATTTTGATTCAAAGAATCTGGTACTACAAATTGATTTCTTTTATAACCAATGGAAGAAAAAATAATGGTATCTGATTTTTGAGCAACAAATGAAAAATAACCGTAATAGTCTGAGGTGGTTCCTCTGTTGGTATTTTTAACAATTATATTAGCAAAAGGAATTGGATTCAAACTATCACCAGTAACAATAATTCCTGAGAATTGAATTAAATCAGAATTATCTATTTTTTTGCTTTGAGCAAAGCTGGCAAAACTGCTAATTATAAAAATAAAAGAGATAAAAATAGGTATTTTGTTTTTCATGCCTCTAAATTAGTAGTTTGTTAAAGTATAATTTATTATCAAATGTTAAAGTTTAACTCTAATTCAGTGCGATTATTATTTCCATCAGCAACTTTAAATTTTAATTCATGCTTTCCCTTTGCTAAACTTCCATCAAAATAATGATAAAATAAATTCTTTTTATAATCATATTCAAAAAGCACCCATTTTCCATCAATTTCTCCTCTGTAGCTATTAATTCCCGACAAATTATCAGTTGCCTTAATAATAATAGACCATTTGGAAGACATATTTGCTCCTTCCAAAATATTAATAGGAGTAACCGCGGGTTTTATCGAATCCATCATTACACAATAACCTCCAAAACTTCTTGTTCGAACACTTATATTATCTCCTTCCCATTTTCCACCTTCTGCATAAAAATTTCTGCCATTTGATGTACTGCCAATTAGTGCTTTTTCTTTTTGATAATCGGTTAAGCCTTCCATTTTAATAGAAACATTCATATAAGATTGCAAAGGAACATTAGGCTTATGCAAATTATATAATTTACTGATACAAGCACTTGGACCATCAGTTCTCGAAAATTGAAATTCAATGTCTTCATATAAAACACCTGCAGGAATATTTACCAATATATCATCTTCCAATAACACATTTCTTCTATTCCATTTGTAATATTTAAGGTCTTTAGATTTCAAAACTGCACCTTTATCCGGGCTTACACTATTTTTTCCGTTTACAGAAAACTTAAGCGTGCTACTATTGTTATAAGCATCAATTACATCGTATTGAAAACTCTTAGTTTCACCATCTTTAAAAATTACCGGTCCTGATCCTTTTGGAGTGGTATAGATTGGTAACTGATTATTATCTAATAGAAAACTTCTTTGGATGCGTTTACCGCTTCTATATTTCTCCTCATAATCAATGTGGGCATTGATATATCTACTTCTATTAAAAGGAATTCCATCTATTTGATGACCATAGATTTGTTTTTCACCTTCAAATAGTTTGATTTCAAAAGCTCCCACTCGATTACCAACACCGTCCATTTTATCTATCGTTTCGATACCAAATCCTATTTTACCGAAGGCAGTAATATTGGAACCTAAAAGGCTATAACTTCCATTACCAGCTTTAGCTACATACCTCACTTTGTCATGCTTTCCATTGACAGTACTTGTATCATTAAGCGGATAAACCACAATAGATTGTATGATAGGCTTGGTTTTATCTTTAATATCAAATCCAAATAAAAGTACATTTAAAGGAGTTTCAGATCTACTATCACGAATTTCAAAATGTAAATGAGGCCCACCAGAGCCACCTGTATTTCCTGAATAAGCAATCAAATCACCTTTCTTAAAAATCAATTCACTTGCCATCGGAAAAATTTCTACACCAAAACTTTCCTTTTGATATTGGTACTTCTTTACCACAGTTTCAATTTTCTCAGCATACTTTTGCAAATGACCATATACTGTGGTATATCCATTTGGATGAGTAATGTATAAAGCTTTTCCATAACCGTAAGGCGAAACTTTAATTCTACTCACATAACCGTCTGCGGCAGCATAAACAGGAATGCCTTCCACTCCTTGCGTTTTAATATCTATTCCACCATGAAAATGATTGCTCCTTATTTCACCATAATTACCTGATAAATAAAGCGGAATTTGCATTGGAGGAGAAAAATAATCTTTTGGATAAACGTTTTGTTGACCTAAAAGGACAATACTTTGTAATAGAATAAATAAAGAAAAGAGATACTTCATTGGATAAAAAAAACTTTTAAAAAATTGTATTATAACAAATTGACAAACAATAGAGTCCATTTTTATTAATTGAGTTACACACTTAGCGTCTGTTTTATTTGATAGTGATAAATTGGTTTGCTTTGGACCATTCTGTTGATTGTTTTATGAAAAATATTGGTTTTAAATTGTGAGCGGTTAATCCTAAAGCAAAATTCATCAAAATATGCTTGTATATGCCATTTACTTACATGAGTTGGTATTGCTCTGAGCCATGATTTAACTTGCATAATTATAATGTGTAATTCTTTGAAATTTGCTCCATTATTACTTTGGATTTGTTCAATATTATACTTTTCTTTTAAAGGTTCATAACCTCTCCATTTATCTGTTACTATTTTAGCAGAAGTACTAATATGTTCTTCAAAAATTGGAGTCAATGATTTTGCAGAATAATCAGGAATTGATTGAATATATACTCTCTTTATTTTGTTGTTATCAGTTAATTCAACTGCAATTACAGCTTTTTTCTTTTTCGTATCATAACTTCTTCCTTGTTTCCCTTCTTCTTTTCCTCCTACAGTAAACTCATCCACATGAATTATTTTATCTAAAGGGTATTTTTGGCTACTTTTCATTGATTTTCGTACTTTTTGCATAAAATACCATGCTGTTCCTTGGCGAATACTAAATCGTTTACCCATTTGTATACTTGAAACACTTTTACTACTTGTACTCATTTCAAATACAACACAAAATGCTTTTTGTAACCCAAATTTAACTTTGTGAAAAAGCGTGTTGGCTGTGGCACTTTCTACATGATTACATGCATAACAATGATAATTATAGCCTGCTTTTTCACAACCTTTTGTATGTCCGCATTTACTACAAGTAAATCCATCCTGCCATTTTATTTTAGCCAAATAGGCTTTACAAGCTTCATCATTTGGAAGTTCTTTTATAAAGTTTAGGATATCTTGTCCTTTGAATTGTTCCATAATCGCAATTTTAAAGGGATAAACATACAGAAATTAAATGACTAACTCAATTTATTAAATTATCATTGGACTATTAATTTGTTTCTATCGGCCCGACTGACTTAATTTTCGTCGGACAGGCATTAACAATTGTACATTTTTTTAATTTAAAAATAAATACAATTGATATAACAAAAGTAAGTTTTACTAATTGTTAATTATTTTTCAAATCATATTTCTATCAACATAAAAGGACTAAAAAAAAATGTTAGATTTGTAGTTGATTTGTTGAATTAAAAATTTGATTGCATCTAAAGAGATGGAGAGCTTAAGTACAACAGTAAAGAACATAAAAAGTAAAATGTTGGAGTTTTCTAATAAACACCATCAAGTTCTTGATATGTTGGAAAATGAGCAAAAAAAATCTAAAGATTTAGAAGAGGAAATTGAGCAATTAAAGAGTAATTTTGCAGATCTAGAAAATAAAAACAATATTTTGAAAATTGCCGGACAATCTAACGGTGGCGACAATCGAGAAATAAAGTTAAAAATTAATGAATTAGTACGGGAAGTTGATAAGTGCATTGCACAATTTAACAAGTAAAAAAAATCATCCGTGAGGAATCTTTCGATAAAAGTAATTATAGCCAACAGACCTTATCCCCTAACAGTGAGTAGCGAGGAAGAGGAAGAACTGATTCGCAAAGCTGCGAAACAAATCAATGAAATGGTAAAAGATTATGAAAGTAAATATGCCGTGAAAGACAAACAAGACTTATTGGCGATGTGTGCATTGGATTATGCTACAAAATCTATTCGTTTTGAAGGAAAAGAAGTAGTGGAGGATGATGAATTAAAAAAAGAGTTGAAAAATTTAGAAGAAATTGTCACAAATTTTTTATAACTTTATAGCAAAGATTAAAAAAAGCGTTCTTAAAAAATATTCCCATATAGATGTTTGTATATATTACAGCATTGGGAAAATTGCATGCCCGTGCAAATTTGTTATGTTTGGTAAACTCAACATGCTTAACAGCGTGAGTTTAACTTAGCGAAGCCAAAGACAGGCCTTACTTACTCCCGATAACTCGGGATGATTTTTATCGTTTATTCGATAAAGACGTTGGAAGTCTGCGGTTCTCCGGTGAACTCAAATCCTATATTTAGGGGTTTACTCAAATGTCAAATTTGCTCGGGTTTTTTTATTTATATAAATTAATAAAATAATGAATATTGTAAGTATAATCATAGGACTATTGTCGGGATTAGTGGCAGGAGCTGCTATAGTCTTTTTTGGATTAAAGAAGCAAATTGAAAAGCGAAATGCAGATATTATAGTTGAGGCTAAGGCTGAGGCAGAAGTAATTAAAAAAGATAAAATTCTTCAAGCAAAAGAAAAGTTTTTGCAATTAAAAGAAGAGCATGAAAAAGTAATTAGCGATCGTGAAAGAAAAATGAATGACGGTGAAAACCGAATCAAGCAAAAAGAAAACACCTTCAATCAAAAATTGAACGAAGTCAATAAAAAAGATAAAGAAAACCAATCCCTAAAAGAAAATTTAAATACACAATTAGAGATTCTTCAGAAAAAACAACAAGATTTAGAAAAAAATCATAGAAGACAAGTTGAACAATTAGAGGTAATAGCAGGCTTAAGTGCTGAAGATGCAAAAGCTCAATTGGTAGAAGCTTTAAAAGCTGAAGCAAAAACTGAGGCTATGTCTTATGTAAAAGATATAGTAGATGAAGCAAAAATTAATGCTACAAAAGATGCTAAGAAAATTGTAGTTCAAACTATTCAAAGAGTAGCTACAGAACAAGCTATTGAAAATTCAGTTTCAGTATTTAATATTGAAAGTGATGAAATGAAAGGTAGAATTATTGGTAGAGAAGGTAGAAATATTAGAGCTTTAGAAGCTGCAACAGGTGTGGAAATAATTGTTGATGATACACCTGAAGCTATTATTTTATCTTGTTTTGACCCAATTAGAAGAGAGTGTGCACGTTTAGCTTTGCACCAATTGATTTCAGATGGTAGAATTCATCCTGCAAGAATTGAGGAAGTTGTAGCTAAAACGATGAAGCAACTGGAAGAAGAAATAATTGATACTGGTAAGAAAACTTGTATTGATTTAGGAATTCACGGATTACATCCAGAATTGTTGAGAATGGTGGGTAGAATGAAGTATCGTTCTTCTTATGGACAAAATTTATTGCAGCACAGCCGCGAAGTAGCCAATCTTTGCGCTACTATGGCAAGCGAATTAGGATTGAATGCTAAAGTAGCCAAACGAGCAGGTTTACTGCACGATATAGGAAAAGTACCAGATGATGAGCCTGAATTGCCACACGCAATTTTGGGTATGAAACTAGCTGAAAAGTATAAAGAAAATCCAGAAATTTGTAATGCGATTGGTGCTCACCACGATGAAATTGAAATGACATCATTAATTTCTCCAATTGTACAAGTTTGTGATGCCGTTTCAGGTGCAAGACCAGGTGCTCGTAGAGAAATTGTAGAATCTTATATCAACAGAATTAAAGAATTAGAATCTTTGGGAATGTCGCACAATGGTGTAACCAAAGCTTATGCGATTCAAGCAGGTAGAGAGTTGAGAGTGATTGTAGAAAGTGAAAAAATTAGCGATTTAGAAGCGGATACCTTATCTTTTGATATTGCTCAAAAAATTCAAACTGAAATGACTTATCCAGGACAAGTAAAGGTTACTGTGATTCGTGAAAGAAGAGCTGTAAATTACGCCAAGTAATTTTTCAAAATAAACCATTTAAAAATGTGTTTCCTGTTAAAGGAGACACATTTTTTTTGTGAAAAATTTTAAGTCCTAAGTTTGATTATTAACCTGAGTTCGGTTATTAATAACCATATTTCTCTTTCCACAAACGTTTCATTCGTTCTCGCAATTCATTTTCACGAGCATTTTGACCCATATCATAAAACTTAGTATTGGCTACCTCGTCGGGCATAAATTCTTGTGCAGCAAAATTGTTTGAAAAATTATGACTGTATTTATATTCTTTACCATAACCTATTTCTTTCATCAATTTGGTAGGTGCATTTCTTAATGCTAATGGAACGTTTAAATTTCCTGATTTTCGCACTTCTTCTTGTGCAGTATTAATAGCCATATAAGCTGCATTACTTTTGGCAGAACAAGCCAAATAAGTTACAGCTTGAGAAAGAATGATTCTACTTTCAGGCCAACCGATTACATTTACTGCTTGAAAGCAATTATTGGCAATTACTATAGCCGTAGGATTGGCATTTCCAATATCTTCACTTGCTAAAATCAATAAACGTCGAGCAATGAATTTTGCATCTTCCCCACCCTCAATCATACGAGCTAACCAATAAACTGCTGCATTGGGATCACTACCACGAATAGATTTGATAAAAGCTGAGATAATATCATAATGCTGCTCGCCATCCTTATCATACCTTGCAATGGTTTGCTGAGCCACAGCCACTACTTTATCATTGGTGATTATAATTTTCTTTTTATCGTCGTTATTAACCACCAACTCTAATAAATTTAACAACTTTCGAGCATCTCCACCCGACAACTGCAACAGACTTTGAAATTCTTTTACTTCTATGTTTTTCTGCGCAAGCTCTTTATCCTTTTTTAATGCTAATTGGATTAAATCCAACAATTCATCTTTGGATAATGGCTCTAAAATATAAACTTGACAACGAGATAACAAGGCTGAAATAACTTCAAAAGAAGGATTTTCAGTAGTTGCTCCAATTAATGTAACAATTCCCTGTTCTACTGCCGACAAAAGTGAGTCTTGTTGTGATTTGCTAAAACGATGAATTTCATCGATAAATAAAATTGGATTTCTTTCTTGATTAAAAAATTGCTGCTTTTTGGCTTTCTCTATAATTTCTCGCACATCTTTAACACCCGAATTAATAGCGCTCAAAGTAAAAAATGGACGGTCTGTTTGATGTGCAATTATATTGGCTAAGGTAGTTTTTCCTATACCAGGTGTTCCCCATAAAATCATGGAAGGCACCATTCCTTTCTCAATGAGTTTTCTCAAAACCGCACCTTCTCCAATTAAATGACGCTGACCAATATAATCTTCAAAGTTGGTAGGACGAAGTCGTTCTGCTAAAGGAATTGATGAGGCCATATTGTAAAAAAGTTTAGTGCAAAAATAAGACTTAAATCAAACTTAAAAAAAATGCTCGTCTATTTTGACAGCTGAATTAAAGTATTTATTTTCATAATGGAATATTAAAATAATCATTTCAATATTCAGCAAGTTTCGGGTTTTTTTATAGTAAAATCAATTCTATTTTTGCTAAGACGAAATTTGAATTTCATGAACAACCAAGATTTAATTAATTACACCAGAATAGCTGAAGCTATTGAATATATAAGACAAAATTATAAGCAGCAGCCAACGCTTGACGAAATTGCAGAAAAGATACATTTAAGTCCTTTTCATTTTCAAAGGATTTTTACAGAATGGGCAGGTGTTAGTCCAAAAAAATTCTTACAATACATTAGCTTACAGCATGCTAAACAAATTTTGAATGATTCAGCATCTACCATATTTAAAACTGCACAAAATACGGGACTTTCTAGCACAGGTAGGTTGCACGATTTATTTGTAAATATTGAAGGGATGACACCTGCAGAATATAAAAATAAAGGTGAAAATTTATCCATCAATTATAGCCTCGCAGAAAGTTTATTTGGGAAAATTATGGTAGCCTCTACCAATAAAGGAGTTTGCTATATGGGATTCTCGGACGATGAGAAAATTGCTTTTTCCGAATTGGAAAATCGCTTTCCTAAAGCCAACTTCATTTCACAAACGGACGATATCCAACAAAATGCTTTAAAAATTTATTCGCACGATTGGAGCCAAATCAATAATATAAAACTTCATCTAAAAGGAACAGATTTTCAACTTAAAGTTTGGGAAGCCCTATTAAAAATTCCCACAGGAAACTTAGCCACTTATGGAAATATTGCAAAGCTTATTGAGAAACCAAATGCATCAAGAGCGGTAGGAACTGCTATTGGAAGTAATCCTATCGCATTTCTAATTCCTTGCCACAGAGTGATACAATCAACAGGAATTTTAGGTGGGTATATGTGGGGAACAATTAGAAAAACTGCGATTATTGGTTGGGAAACCTCTCAAATAAACCAAAAAAATCTACCAGCGTAACAATGGAAAATCTACAAACAAAACTAGATAGTATTGATTGGAAATCTGTGTCTGAATGTATGAATGAAAAAGGTTATGCAATTATTCCCCAATTAATTAGTAATGAACAGAGCAATGAGTTAATTGAAAATTATGATAAAGGTAATTTATATCGTAAAACTGTAGTGATGGAACGCTATCGTTTTGGATTAGGAGAATATAAATATTTCAATTATCCACTTCCTAAAATTATTCAAACACTTAGAGAAAGCATATATCCTAGACTTTCACCTATTGCAAACCTCTGGATGAAGGTATTGAACATCGATAAAACATTTTCTGAAAATTTGAATGAATTAAAAGCACTTTGCCATAAGAATAATCAGTTAAAACCAACACCTCTGATTTTAAAATATGGAAAGGGAGGTTTTAATACTTTGCATCAAGATTTATATGGAGATGTTTATTTTCCAATGCAATGCGTTCTTTTTTTAAATGAACCAGGTAAAGATTTCACAGGTGGGGAATTTGTTTTGACACAGCAAACACCAAGGGCGCAGTCTAAAGCTATCGTTTTAAATCCCAAGCAAGGTGATATGCTTATTTTTACAACCAATTTCCGACCAATAAAAGGAATGAGAGGTCATTATAGAGTAAATATGAAACACGGAGTTAGTGAAGTAATTAGCGGAAACCGACATACGCTAGGTATAATTTTTCATGATGCAATAAATTGATAAAATGATTCATCACAATGAAATAAATCAAAATAAATTACATCAAAAAATAAAACAAGCAGAAATCATTTTTGGAGGAAATTGTAAACTAAAAATCTATGGTACATTACAATGCAAATCGGGAAAAAGAATGAAAAAAGAAAATCGTGTGTTTTTTAAAACCATTAATCAGGCAATAAATAATGAATACAGACCTTGCGGACATTGTATGAGGAAAGACTATAAAATATGGAAAAATGGACTTATTTAATGATTCTTTGGATGCTAACATTTTACCTTTTGATGGTGAGGTAAACTACTATGGCCCTGTTGTAGCTTCTGATAAAGCTCAATATTATTTCGAGCAGTTGCTTCAAAATATTGCTTGGGAAAATGATCAAGCCATTATTTTTGGAAAATTGATTATTACTAAACGAAAAGTAGCTTGGTATGGCGACCTACCTTTTGATTATACCTATTCAAAAACAACTAAATCTGCTTTATCTTGGACAAAAGAACTGCTAGAATTAAAAGAGATTATCGAAAATAAAACTGGAGAAACATTTAATTCTTGTCTGCTGAATTTGTATCATAATGGAGATGAAGGAATGGCGTGGCACAGTGATGGAGAAAAAGATTTGAAAAAAAATGGTGCAATTGGATCTCTTAGTTTTGGAGCAGAACGCAAATTCTTGTTTAAGCATAAGGTGACCAAACAAAATGTTTCCATTGTCTTAGAAAAAGGCAGTTTATTAGTGATGAAAGGAACTACACAAACCAATTGGCTTCACCGATTACCTCCGACCAAAAAAGTAAACACCCCACGTATAAACCTAACCTTTAGAACCATAGAATCTAATTAGACCAATTATTAAATTGTTTACTGATTGATTGATTCACTAATTAATTGATTCACTAATTGACAAATTCAATGATTGATTAATTGACTGATTCACTAGTTGATTAATTCACTAATTGATTGATTAATTCACTAATTGATTGATTGACAAATTCACTGATTGACAAATTCCAATGCATGTGCTTCCAATTCAGGAAAAAATTCATCAAATTCCTTAAGATATAAAGCCTCATCTTTTCTTAAATATTCTGCTGCTAATTCCATTTTAGAACCCTTAATGGTGCGGCTAGACATGCCGCTTAAAGCTCGATCAATTCCTTCAATTTTACGATAATTATACAACCAATTTTGAGATTTCATATAACCAAACATATAGGCAGCATTCGACGGTAGGATTTCTTGATATTTAGTGATTATATCATAACATTTTAATGTAAAATCCTCCAAATCAACCTTAGAATAATCACTCCAACGCTTAGCCAACAAATAATCGTAAAAAACATCAGCTATCACCGGTGAAAATTTATGAAATATAGGTCTTAAGCGTTTTTTACTCTCTAAAACTACTGGATGACTATCTGTAAAGGCATCTATTGCTCTATGTTGCATCACTCCTTTTTGAATTTCTTCAGAAAACTCTAAATGCTGCTGTCCAACGATATGATCAGCTATAAAATTACCTAAAAGTAAACCTTCGTCATTGTTAGCCAAATAAAAATGCGCCAAATAGTTCATTTGGTAAAGGTAAATTTTAAAATATAGAAATGTATTCAAAATCAAATTTATCATTCCTTTTAAATCTCTAATTTTGCAAAGTGTTTACAACAGACGATACAATATGTGCATTAGCCACTCCTTCGGGTTCAGGAGCTATTGGAATTATTCGAATTTCAGGAAGTAAAGCCTTAGAAATAGCCAACAGTCTTTTTTATGGTAAAAATTTAGACGAGCAAAATTCTCACACCATTCATTTTGGAACTGTTAGAGATGAAGGTAAAATTATTGATGAAGTTTTAGTGAGCTTATTTAAAGGCAACAACTCCTACACAGGCGAAGATAGTGTAGAAATTTCTTGTCACGGTTCTTCATTTATCCTTTCTAAGGTATTGACCCTTTGCATAAAAGAAGGTGCTCGATTGGCAAAAGCAGGAGAGTTTACTCAAAGAGCCTTTGTGAATGGAAAATTAGATTTGGCACAGGCAGAAGCGGTTGCCGATTTAATTGCTTCGGAATCTGAAAGTGCGCATCAATTAGCCATGCAACAAATGCGTGGTGGTTTTTCAGAAAAAATAAAAACACTCAGAGATGAATTGATTCATTTTGCATCTTTGATTGAGCTAGAACTAGATTTTGGTGAAGAAGATGTTGAGTTTGCAGATAGAGATGATTTAAAGAATTTGGTCAATCATTTGACTAAAGTTTTATATGATTTAATTCAATCATTTTCAGCAGGAAATGTGATAAAAAATGGTGTTCCAATTGCTATAGTTGGTGAACCCAATGTAGGAAAATCAACTTTATTGAATGCCATTTTGAACGAAGATAAAGCTATTGTTTCTGAAATTGCTGGAACTACAAGAGATGCTATAGAAGATGAAGTCAATTTGGGTGGAATTATATTTCGTTTTATAGACACTGCAGGTATTAGAGAAACTTCGGATGTGATTGAAAATATTGGAATCACTAAGACGTACCAAAAAGTAGATCAAGCCACTGTTATTTTATATTTAGTAGATGCTAAAAAAAGCACTAAAGCTGAGATTCAAAAAACGGTTCAAGATATTCAAAAAAGAATTGAAGGTAAAAACAAACGATTATTGGTTGTTGCCAACAAATTAGAAGACGAATTAGCTTTAACCTCTCCCCTTCCGGCTGAAATAACATCAAAATTTGAAGGAATTGAGGCAGTACATTATTTATCTGCTTTGAAGAAAACTAATGTTGAAGAACTTTGTCTCGCATTTGGTAGAGATGGTAAAAAGCAATATTATCAGCAACAGCGATGTTACCGTGAGCAACATTCGTCATTACGAAGCCTTGACAAAAGCTTATGAAGCTTTACTAAAAGTAACTGAAGGATTGGATGTCAATATCACAGGAGACTTTTTAGCGATGGATATCCGCCAGTCATTGCACTACTTAGGCGAGATTACTGGTGAGATTACATCTGATGATATTTTAGGTAATATTTTTAGTAAGTTTTGTATCGGGAAATGAGTGAGATAGAAAAGTGTACCCACTTTTCGTAATCGAACTCATCCCGAGATTGAATTTATCGAACGATAGTGAGATGAATGATTGATTCGGGATATGACCAATTAAAAAACTGAAAATAAGTGTACCCACTTTTCGTAATCGAACTCATCCCGAGATTGAATTTATCGAACGATAGTGAGATGAATGATTGATTCGGGATATGACCAATTAAAAAACTGAAAATAAGTGTACCCACTTTTCGTAATCGAACTCATCCCGAGATTGAATTTATCGAACGATAGTGAGATGAATGATTGATTCGGGATATGACCAATTAAAAAACTGAAAATAAGTGTACCCACTTTTCACAACTGAACTCATCCCGAGATAGAAATATGTGAACAATAGTGAGGATATTGATTGAGGGAGATATGAGTAATTAAAAACTAAAATCTAAGTGTATTCACTTTTCACAACTGAACTCATCCCGAGATAGAAATATGTGAACAATAGTGAGATGAATGATTGATTCGGGATATGACCAATTAAAAAACTGAAAATAAGTGTACCCACTTTTCGTAATCGAACTCATCCCGAGAGTGAAATATCCGAACTATAGTACGGATATTGATTGAGTCGGGATCTGAGTAATTAAAAAACTGAAAATAAGTGTACCCTCTTTTCGCAACTGAACTCATCCCGAGATTGAAATATCTGAACAATAGTGAGATGAATGATTGATTCGGGATATGACCAATTAAAAAACTGAAAATAAGTGTACCCTCTTTTCGTAATCGAACTCATCCCGAGACTGAATTTATCGAACGGTAGTGAGATGAATGATTGATTTGGGATTTAACCAATAAAAAAACTAAAATCTAAGTGTATTCACTTTTTGCTATATCTGTTTTATCAAGTAATTAAACCAAAGTTTTTAAACAAATTGATTATTATGCAATTATATAATAATTCATCTTGTATAGTGCAAGTTTCAATCTACTATTATTAGTTTTTACGTTAAATCATGTTACATTTGCACCTAAATGTAACATGACTTAACATGAAATTTGAATCTCCCCCTCTTACTTCAGAATTAGATTTTAATAAGTATTTTGATTTAATAAAGGATTCCGAAATATTAAAATATCTCATAAAAAGTGACAAAAGGTACTTTTATTGGTCAGAAATAAAACATAGGAAAGATTCACCATTTAAAGATTCAGAACAAGAATGGTACGCTACAAAAGTATATCGAAAATTAGCTTCTAATCCTTTGATATTTAAATCACATAAATTTACATATAATATTACTGAATCAATTCAAGCAGATCTACATGATTTTGACTTAAAATTAGTTGGAAGTTTTTCTAAAGAAACTATTAGTCCTAATCATAAAAAAGAATTCTATACTAATTCATTGATTGAAGAAGCTATCGCATCTTCTCAAATTGAAGGAGCTGCAACTACTACTGAAGTTGCTAAAAAATTAATAAAATCAGGTAGAAAAGCTAGAAATGAGTCTGAGCAAATGATTATTAATAATTGGCATGCCATACAAGAAATAGAAAATAGATTAAAAGAATCTTTAAATTTAAACTTGATAATTGACATCCATAAAATTATGACTGCTAAAACATCAGCAGAAATATATGCTAACAAACTACGAACGAAGGCAGTCTTTGTAGTGGATCATTTGGATGGAGAAATTGCTTTTGAAGCACCGAACTCTAAAGATATTGAATATTTAATGGCGCGATTGATTTTTTTCATTAACGATGAAGAAACTTTTGTACATCCAATAATAAAAGCTTCTATTTTACACTTTATGATTGGATATATTCATCCTTTTGGAGATGGAAATGGGCGAACAGCAAGAGCCTTATTTTACTGGTATTTAATAAAGAAAGACTATTCTTCACTAAAGCATATTTCTATTTCTAAAGCTATTTTAGAGTCAAGAAAATCGTATGACAAAGCCTTTCTAAAAACAGAACATGATGAAAATGACTTGACTTACTTTATTCTATATTCAATGAAAACTTTAAGAATTGCCTTTCAAAGTTTGGTTAGTTTTCGAGACAAAAAGCTTGCTGAAAAAGCAGAAATGTCCGAAATAAAAATTAAACTAATTGATTCTGGATTTAACATAAGACAGGCAAGTATTTTAGGCTTTTTTTACATCCTACCAAATTCAAGTATTAATATTTCTGAATTTGCAGAAAAATATGATGTGGTTAGGCAAACTGCAAGTAGAGATTTAAAGGAATTAGTTAACATGAAGCTTTTGAGACAATTTAAAGATGGCAAACACACACATTATCAATTAATCAACAAGGATTTAATGAAAGAATACTTATCGCCCTAAGATTAAATCAAAACTGTTGTTATGTCGTCAGTTTTTTTAAAAGACACAAAAAACTAATTCTAAACGCCCCTTAAGAAATGCTTACCTTCGCATTTCATTAAAAAAAAATAATATGGCAACCAACGACATCAATGACATTTTCTCAAAAACTCAACTAAGAAATCTAATCATAATTGGAGGAATAATAATTCTATTTTTTCTACTTAAACCTTGGGTACAAGTAGGTGCAGGACAACGTGGCGTTGTCTTAAACTTTGGAGCTGTACAAGATATTGTTTTGGATGAAGGAATTCATTTTAGAGTTCCATTTATGCAAGAGGTTATTTTAATAGACGTTAAAATTCAAAAAGTAGTGACTGATGCTGCATCTTCTTCTTCAGATTTACAAGATGTAGATTTATCAGTAGCTTTAAACTATAATATTTTACCTGATAAAGCCAATTTAGTTTATCAAACTATTGGAGTTGATTATAAGGCAAGAATTATTGATCCTGCTATTCAAGAAGTAATGAAAGCTGTTTCGGCTAGATATACGGCTGAAGAGTTAATTACTAAGCGTCCAATAGTTAGTGTTGAAATGAAAGAAGCTCTAAGAACTCGATTATTAGAGGCTAATATAAACGTAGAGGCTTTTTCAATTATCAATTTTAGTTTTTCTCAAACGTTTACGGATGCTATTGAAGCCAAACAAACAGCTGAGCAAAATGCTTTAAAAGCCAAAAGAGATTTAGATAGAATTAGAGTAGAAGCCGAACAAACAATAGCTGCAGCAACCGCTGAAGCAGAAGCATTAAGATTACAAAAAATGAATATTTCTCCTGATCTAATTGAATTAAGAAAGATTGAAGCCAATCTGAAAGCCATTGAAAAATGGAATGGAGTGCTTCCTGAAGTTACAGGTGCAGGTGCTGTTCCTTTTATTGGAGTTGGTAATAGTTCCCCTAGATAATTTTCAAATACTATAATCCTTGCTGAATTAATTCTATGATTAATTCAACAATTATTCATCACTTAAAAAAAAGAACTTATATCGCTGATATGAGTTCTTTTTTTTGTTTGAATATATTTAAAAATAAAATTACTAATTTTGATAGTATCATATGATACTATCAAAATTAAATTGATGAAACCACCCTATCAAATAAATGAAAAAATAATTGCTTTAGTAGCCGAAATATCTGAAAAAATAGGTGAGATCAGAGCCACTCATATATACAAGCCACCTACCCAATTAAGAAAAAATAACCGTATTAAAACTATACAATCTTCATTAGAAATTGAAGGGAATAGCTTGAGTGAAGAACAAATTACAGCTATACTAGATAATAAGAGAATAATGGCTCCTAAAAAAGATATTTTAGAGGTTCAAAATGCTATTAAAGTGTATGAAAAGATGCACCAATTTAACCCAAACAGCATACAAGATATAGAACAAGCGCATTATTTATTAATGAATGGCTTGATTGATGATGCAGGGAAATTTAGAACAAAAAATGTTGGAATTGTTAAAGGCTCAAAGGTTGAACATTTAGTGCCAAATGGAACGTTGGTAAAATCATTGATAAATAATCTTTTTGAATATCTAAAAAAAGACAATGAAATTTATTTAATAAAAAGTTGTGTTTTTCATTATGAATTTGAATTTATTCACCCATTTATAGATGGAAATGGAAGGATGGGAAGGTTGTGGCAGACTTTAATTCTTATGCAACAGTATCCCGTTTTTGAATTCCTACCAGTTGAAAGTTTAATTAAAAAAAATCAAGTTGATTATTATAAAGCATTGAGCAAGTCTGATAAAAATGGAACTTCTACACCATTTATCGAATTTATGTTAGCTATTTTATTAGAAACTTTAAAGTATCTTTTAAATTCTCAGAATAGAACACTCACAGCAAAAGATAGAATTGAGCTATTTAAAGAAATAATAAAAGAAAACAATTTTAGCAGAAAAGACTATTTGAAAAATTTTAGAGAAATAAGTCAAGCTACTGCTAGCAGAGATCTAAAATGGGCATCAGAGCACTTAATACTCATAAAGTCAGGCGATAAAAGATTGACTCAATATATGTTTTGTAAATAATAGAGCACCAAATAATTTTTCTTGAGTCAATATATTTTATAATTCGTAATTATATTCTAATTTTCGAAACATTTTATATCTTTGTTGAAAATAAACCAAATGCGAATAGTTACTTTAAAAAGAATAACAGAATTCTCAGAAAAGTATGCTGATTCAGAAAAGTCTCTGTTATATTAATATCATATAGTTTCGAGTAAAAATTGGAGCAACATGAATGATTTAAGACAAGATTTTAATACAGTAGATTATGTGGGAAACCATAGATTCGTTTTTAATATTAAAGGAAATACGTATAGACTAATTGTTATTATTTCGTTTAATGCTCAAAAAGTTTATATTCGGTTTATAGGAAAACATTCTGAATATGATAAAATTAAAGACATTAAAAACATTTGAATATGATACATACAGAAAAAGAATACAAGGCTATTGTAGAAAGAATGGAGGAACTTTTAGAAAATCCGGAACATATTGAAAATAAAAACTCCAAAGGATATATTGAATTAAATATTTTATCAGATTTGGTAGCAGATTTTGAAGAAAAATACTATCCTGTTAAAAAATCTTCCTTGGTGGATGCGATTAAATATAAAATGTTGGAGATGAAATTAAACCAAAAACGATTAGCTGAACTTTTAGGAGTCAGCACTTCAAGAGTAAGTGAATATTTAAATGGCAAGAATGAACCTACATTAAAAATCGCTAGAGAGATTAGTGTAAAGCTTAATATCGATGCTTCTATAGTTTTAGGTGTCTAAAAAAACTCATTATTTTTCTACCATTATAATAAATGTTATTTTACTGTTAAAAAATAATCAGCGAGCTATTTTTATATAATTTTGCATCGATGACAAAGTTTTTGCTCAAATTTATTTTACTCCTTAGTATTCCATTTATTTGTGGATACAGCCAATCTTATGGAAGTAAGAATTTTGACACAAATAATAATTTCGTTCAACGAGTCATTAAATCCAATCATTATTCAAATATTGGTAATGGAATAAAGTATGAAGAAGTAGTATTTCAATCGACCACTACTAAATCTTCTCACAATACTACAGATTCCTTATTTGAAGAATCTAAAACGGAAGAAAATGAAATTAATACTTCTGATTTTGAAGTTAATTATTTCAAACCAATTCTTATAGAAGCTTCCAATTTTGTACTGAATGAAAATACACTTTCTAATAAACGTATTTTCTATAAAGCTTTTGCACAATTAACTTTTCAAGAACCTCTTTTCGTTCTATTTGAGGTTTTCAGAATCTGATTTTACATTTTAGGTATTTATACCTTCCTACCTATAAATTCGATTTTTATCGGATTTATAAGCGAGTTTATCTATGAATTAAATTAATTCAAAGTTAACTCATCTTTTTGAATTTCAATATCTTAACTAACTAATTTAAACATTGCCGTAATTGGCGAAATTGTTATGAATAAACTGCTCATAATTGCAGGCTTATGCACTATTCTGTGCAATACTAGCTGCGAATCAAAAAAAGAAGAACAAGAACAAGAAACTAAATTTTTAGTTACAAGTCCTTTGGTTAAAGACACCAATATCGTTAAAGACTATGTGTGTCAAATTCATTCTATCAGTCATATAGAAATCCGCTCTCAAGAAAGGGGTTATCTACAAAAGTTTTATGTGGACGAAGGCCAACATGTAAAAAAAGGAGATCTTCTGTTTGAGATTATGCCTACTTTATATCAAGCAGAACAACAAAAAGCAGCTGCCGAAGCAAGATTAGCAGAAATAGAATACAAAAATACCAAAGCACTTTCCGACAGTAACATTGTTTCATCTAATGAATTGGCAATGTCAAAGGCTAAATACGATAAAGCGAATGCTGAATTAGAATTGGCTAAAGTTCATTTAAACTTTACTCAAATCAGAGCTCCTTTTGATGGTATCATCGACCGTTTTCAAGTCAGACTAGGTAGTCTTATTGATGAAGGTGAATTAATTACAAGCCTTTCTGATAATAGCCAACTATGGGTTTACTTTAATATTCCTGAAGCACAATATTTAGATTATATGACGGAACCTAAAACTGATGAGAAAGAAAAAGTTGGGTTGCAAATGGCAAATGGACAAATTTTTAAATATCCTGGTATAGTGGAAACTATTGAAGCAGATTTTAATAATGAAACAGGTAACATTCCGTTTAGGGCGACTTTTCCAAATCCTGATGGTTTGCTTAGACATGGACAAACCGGCAGTATTTTAATGACTATTCCTCTTAAAAATGCATTACTCATTCCGCAAAAGGCAACTTTTGAAGTAATGGATAAAAAGTTTGTTTTTGTAATTGATGAAAAAAATGAAGTACATACAAGAGAAGTTACCATTTTAGCAGATATCGAAGATATTTATGCTATTAGTAATGGTTTGAAAGAAACAGATAAAATATTATTGGAAGGTTTAAGAAAAGTAAAAGATAATGATGAAATAACCTATGATTTTCAAGATCCTAAGGAAGTAATCTCACATTTAAAGGTTTACGCCGAATAATTTAATTTAAAAATTTAATAAGATGTTTAATAGATTTATTCAACGGCCAGTCCTTGCCATTGTAATGTCCGTATTTATCGTTCTTTTAGGATGTTTGGCCATTACAACATTACCAATTTCTCAATTCCCTTCCATTGCTCCACCAAGGGTAAATATTGCAATTGCCTATCCTGGCGCGAGTGCTAAAGTTTTGGTAAACTCAGTGCTTATTCCAATGGAAAAAGCCATAAACGGTGCACCAGGAATGAAATATGTAACTTCTGATGCAACTAGTGCAGGTGAGGCTACAATCCAAGTGGTATTTGAGTTGGGAACTGATCCCAACCAAGCAGTAGTAAACGTAAAAAATAGAATTGAACAAGTAACCAATCGACTTCCTCCGCTGGTTCAGAGAGAAGGAATTGTAGTGAGTAGATCACAACCTAATATGTTGATGTACGTTAACTTATTTAGTACTGAAAAAGGAAGTGATCAAAAATTTCTATACAATTTTGCCAATGTGAATATATTACCTGAATTAAAACGAATTTCAGGTATTGGTAGTGCTAAAATTCTTGGAAGTCGGCAATATGCTATGCGTATTTGGTTAAAACCAGATAGAATGCGAGCCTATGAAGTTTCTACCGAAGAAGTAATGGAGGCATTAGCGGAACAAAGTATAATTGGTTCTCCAGGTAGAATTGGTAGAAGCTCCGGTAAACGCTCTCAATCCTTAGAGTATGTATTGACGTATCAAGAAAGATACAATAAACCTGAACAGTATAAAGACGTAATTATAAAAGCCAATCCTGATGGTGAAATCCTCTATTTAAAAGATATTGCAGATGTAGAGTTGGGTAGTGAGTTTTATGATATTTATTCTAATTTAGATAATAATCCATCTGCAGCTATTACCTTGAAACAAACTTATGGTAGTAATGCAAATGATGTTATTGCAAAAGTAAAAGCCAAATTGGATGAAATTAAAGCCAATTCTTTTACCCCAGGAATGGATTATAAAATTAGTTATGATGTTTCCAATTTCTTAGATGCTTCTATTGAGAAGGTAATCCACACATTAGGTGAAGCATTTATCTTAGTGGCTTTGGTTGTATTTATTTTCTTAGGCGATTGGCGTTCTACTTTAATCCCGACTTTGGCAGTACCAGTTTCCTTGATTGGTGCTTTTATGTTTATGCAGTTATTAGGTTTAACCATTAACTTGATTACTTTATTTGCATTGGTATTAGCTATTGGTATTGTGGTTGATAATGCTATTGTAGTGGTAGAAGCAGTACATACCAAAATGGAAGGGACAAATTTGACTCCTTTTAAAGCGGTGAAAGAGGTTTTAGGTGAAATTAGCGGAGCTATTATCGCTATTACATTGATGATGACTGCGGTATTTATTCCAGTTTCATTCATGTCTGGGCCGGTGGGTGTTTTTTATCGACAATTCTCCATTACCATGGCAACTTCCATTGTTATTTCAGGATTTGTAGCTTTGACTCTAACACCAGTTCTATGTGCTATGATTTTGAAAAACAATCATGGTAAACCAAAGAAAAAATCATTGATGAACAAGTTCTTAGATGGTTTCAATAATTGGTTTGAAAAAGTAACTGGTAGATATACCAATTTGTTGAATAAAATTGTCAATCGAAGATTAGTTACTTTTTTGATTTTGATAGTTTTTGCATTTGGAATATTTGGTGTTTCCAGTACTTTACAATCTGGTTTTATACCCAATGAGGATCAAGGGATGATTTATGCTATTATCCAAACACCTCCAGGTTCTACTTTAGAGAACACCAACGATGTAGCGAGAAGATTACAAGAGATTGCTGAAGATGTAGAAGGTATTCAATCAGTTTCTGCCTTGGCAGGATATGAAATTTTGACAGAAGGTAGAGGATCGAATGCAGGTACTTGTTTGATTAATCTTGAAAATTGGGATGATAGATCTCAAAATGTGGATGAAATTATTGAAGAATTAGAAGAAAAATCAAAAGATATTGGTGCAACCATTGAATATTTTGGACCACCAGCTGTACCTGGTTATGGAGCAGCAGGAGGATTTTCATTAAGATTACTTGATAAGACAAACACGGGAGATTACGAAGCTTTTGAGAAAGTGAATGACGATTTTATGGCTGCGTTAAGAAAACGTAAGGAGCTTAAGAGTCTGTTTACTTTCTTTAGTGCTGATTATCCTCAATATGATTTAAAAATCGACAATAAAAAAGCCATGCAAAAAGGCGTTACAATTGAAAACGCCATGAATAATCTATCTATCTTAATAGGTAGTACTTACGAACTTGGTTTTATTCGATTCGCAAGTTTTTATAAAGTATATGTGCAAGCAGCTCCTGAATATAGAAGTTTACCAGAAGATGTTTTAAAGCTTTATGTAAAAAATGATGTTGGTGAAATGGTTCCCTACTCTGCATTTATGACAATGACTAAAACTCAAGGTTTAAATGAGATTACTCGTTATAATCTTTATACAGCATCCGCAATTAATGGTTCACCTGCAGCAGGCTACAGTAGTGGAGAGGCTATTAAAGTAATTCAAGAAGTGGCAAAGAATACCTTACCCAGAGGATTCGATATTGACTGGGCAGGTTTGGCAAAAGATGAAGTAGCGAGAGGAAATGAATCTTTATACATTTTTATAATTGTATTAATCTTTGTGTATTTAGTACTAGCCGCTCAATATGAAAGTTTTATAATACCGCTTTCAGTTATACTTTCATTGCAAGTAGGAATACTTGGTACTTTTGTGTTTCTAAAAATGTTGGGCTTAGCTAATGATATTTATGCTCAGTTAGGATTGGTAATGTTAGTTGGGTTGCTTGGTAAAAATGCAGTTTTAATTGTAGAATTTGCCGTTCAGAAACAAAACCAAGGTGCTACGGTTTTTGAGGCTGCTGTAGAAGGAGCAAAAGTGAGATTTAGACCTATTTTAATGACTTCTTTTGCATTTATCGCAGGTTTAATTCCATTAATTTTTGCAACTGGCCCAGGTGCTATTGGTAACCGTACCATTGGAGCTTCCGCTTTAGGAGGTATGCTTTTCGGAACGCTATTCGGAGTAATTATCGTACCAGGTTTGTATTATGTATTCGGCTCATTAGCTGCTAATCGCTCATTGATTAAAGATCAAAACTTAAACCCTTTGAGTGAATCATTTGCTTATGAAGAAGATAAACATACCACAAGCAAAAATTTACGTAAGATGAAGATTATGTTGAAGTTATTAAAACGAAAATTGAGAAGTAATAATTAATCAATAAAAAAATCAAAATGAACAATTATAAAAAATTTAGATATTTAGGGATTATTTGTTTGCTCCTACTCTATTCTGCTTGTAAATTACCCTCTACCGCACAAAAAGCAGTAGACCAAAAAGTTCCGGAGAGTTTTAATAATTCAAAGGACACAATTAATTCAGGATCTGAAAAATGGAGAACATTTTTTACGGACACTTATCTTACTGCTCTTATCGATACAGCATTGGTTAACAACCAAGAATTGAATATTATGCTGCAAGAAATTGAAATTTCAAAGTATGAAATAAGAAGCAGAAAAGGAGAGTATTTACCATTTGTTGGATTAGTAGGTGGTGCCGGAGTAGACAAACCAGGACGCTATACAAGCAAAGGTGCTAATGATGCTACAACAGATATAAAGCCAGGTGTAGAAACACCAGAGCCTTTACCAGATTATATGTTGGGTGCTAGGGCTTCTTGGGAGATTGATATTTGGAAAAAGTTGAGAAATGGCAAAAAATCTGCTGTAACAAGATACTTATCTACAGTGGAAGGGAAAAACTTTATGGTAACTAATTTGGTAGCAGAAATTGCCAATTCTTATTATGAATTATTAGCTTTAGACAATCAATTGGATTTTATCAAACAAAATATTAAAATTCAGTCGGATGCATTGAGAATAGTTAAACTTCAAAAGGCTTCTGCAATGGTAACCGAATTAGCAGTTCAACGATTTGAAGCACAAGTTTATCATACCAAAAGTTTACAATTTGAAATTCTCCAAGAAATAGTTGAAACGGAGAATAAACTCAATTATTTGGTCGGTAGATTTCCGCAAAAAATAGAAAGAAATGCTCAAAATTTTACAAGTTTAGTTCCTAAGAAAATTGCGGCGGGCATTCCTTCCCAAATGTTAGAAAACAGACCTGACATTAAGCAAGCGGAATTAGATTTAACAGCTTCTAAATTAGATGTAAAAGTAGCAAAGGCTAATTTTTATCCTTCTTTAGACATTTCAGCTACACTAGGTTTTCAGGCATTTAATCCTTCATTTTTATTACAAACTCCTGAATCTATGATATATACCCTTGCAGGAGAATTAACAGCGCCATTAATTAATAGAAACGCCATAAAATCTATTTATTATAGTGCTAATTCTAAACAAGTTCAAGCAGTTTATAATTATCAAAAAACGGTGTTAAATGCATATATTACTGTTGCCAACCAATTATCTAATATCGATAAACTGGAGAAAAATTATGAAATGAAAAATAAAGAAGTTGAAGCATTGACCCAATCCATTAACATTGCCAATAGTTTGTTTCAATCTGCTAGAGCTGATTACATGGAAGTGCTTTTGACCCAAAGAGATGCTTTGGAATCTAAAATGGATTTGATAGATACTAAAAAAGAACAAATGGCAGCCACAATAAATGTTTATCAAGCATTAGGAGGTGGTTGGAAATAAAAGAGTTTTCATTGTTTAGTTAGGTTAGTTAACCCTTTTGGGTTAATTGAAATTCAGGAGGCAGAGAAGTAATTCTCTGTCTTTTGTTTTTAAAATACACATTATGTCAAATTCAACAATCTGTAATTCCAAATAAAAAGCTTCAATATTGAATTAAAAGTAGATAAAAATCAAATTAATGATTTGTTAATCAATAAGATATTTATATAATTTTTTATAACTGATGTTTCTATTCTCTAGGGGTTGCCATTTATGAAAAATAAAAATAGCAGGAGAATTGCTTTAAAACCTGAATTCGATTAATAAAATGTTAATTGTGGTTTTTGTTCAACATAAAATTTAATAGATGGTTTCTTAAGAAAGAGGCAATATGCAATTAAAGTACTCAGTGTGTTAGAAATAAAATTTGAAAAACTTTTATGTTTTGAATGTTCTATATGACAAATATTTTAATATTCATCATTAACAGTTTCGATAACAGATCATTTTCCAAATACAATTTAATGAATATCTGTAATATTCTCTATTAAAAGCCTATCAAAGAGTTTTTCTCCAATAAACTCCCAGTTTAACTTTTAACATAGCTTATTTAAATACAGTTGCAAATACTTTCCTTTGATTTTTTGATAGTTACCCAAAATATTTCTTTTAGCATTACTTATTATTATATGAACCCATTTTAAAGTCTCTTCTGTTGTTCTCTTCTCTAATTTTTCTGTAATATAAAGCACTACATACTTAGCTATGTCAATATATGACATACTTTTATCAGAAAAAAAAGCTTTTCTCGTTTATTGAATTCTTTACAGTTTGAGTGATTTATCGTTTTGAATGACTATTTAAATACTTTTGCTCTAAAATTTTCGCAATATTTTGAAACTTTCTTAATTTCAATATCTCCCAAAGGTGCTGATTCAACCTTAATTGCTATATTTTTTTCCCGCTGCCCCTCGTCCTCTCATTCCTTTATCTTTTTTAATTTCTGAAGATTCAACTGTAAAATAACTTCCGTCTATTTCAATCATTTCTTCTAGAGTGTAACAGTCATCTCTTTATCTCATTGTTTTCTTAATTTATGAACCATAGCCCAAAAAGGGTCCGAACGTTTCAATTCCAACTATTTTTGAATTTTTTACTAGAGAAATCTTTTTTATCACACTCATTAAAACATAGTTTTATACCATACTATAAATGAAAGATTTGAATTATGCAGTATTGTTCCACACCGTAAAGAGGTTCGAATTCTACACTTCTTGCACTCATAACTCCATATACTTTTAATCCAAAAGTGTTCTTTATGGTTACATCGATTACAAGTAACTTCTATCTTATCTCGTTCAGATTTAAAATACTTTATACAAGTTTCTTCATTATCAAATTGTGCGGTAAAACTAGAAACATTCACATATAATTTTTTGATAAAAACAAATAGACTAAATGACAATTATACCAAGCATGCTAATTACCTAATCAAACAACTATCTATTTGATTATTAATATTCCTACAAAAATTTTGCTCAATGGAAATTGATGAATAAAAATACTTTCTGCTAGCATTAACATTTCTATAACAAAATAATTTTACACATTACAATCAACATTTTAGAAAAAGGTCTATATTTGACTTTTCATCTGTCTAAAGTTTTGGAAACAAGAAATATCGAATCTATTTTAGTAGCTTTTTTCAAATCAATCAGTTTAATAAACTTATTGATATTTGTATTTTTTTGTTCACTTATCACTTTTGGATTATCCAATAATTTTCACTCCCATCAAAAAGAGATATCTCCTAAAGGCATTACCTCCTTTTCTGCAGAAATCATAGCGAACTCTCAAAATAAGAAAACATCAAATAAAGTAGATTTCATTGCAGATATTAATAATATAGAAGAAAATATACTGAAAATTGCAATTAAGTACTTACTACCTTTTAGATTGCTTTATTTTCAATCAATTGATTCAAATACAATCAATAACCCAACAACTTTCTTACCCTTTATAGATAGTTTTAATGAAAGAATTTATATCAAATTCTGTGCTTTAAAAATTCCTTTTTAGGAATTTACAATCTTTTCATTCAAGCATTTACAATTTAATTTATTTTTCAATTTCATTCAACTATTAGTATTTTTTAATATTATTAGTCCTTATTTATAAAACTCAATTATGTACATAATTATAGGAATTATGTTTGTTTTAGGCTATATTTTTATCGCCCTAGAACATTCCATCAAAATAGATAAAGCCGCTTCAGCACTCTTAACAGCAGTTCTATGCTGGCTAATTTTAGTAATTGGTCAAGACTCATTTTTTCCAAATCTAGATATTGATCCCTCTCACTATATCAGTGAAGAACTGATGCAACATTTAGGCGATATTTCAGGAATTTTATTTTTCCTTTTAGGTGCTATGACTATTGTGGAAATGGTAGATACTCATGGTGGATTTTCATTAATTACAGACAAAATAACCACTAAAAACAAAGGAAAGCTTTTAATTATTCTAGCAATTATTACCTTTTTTATGAGCGCTGCTTTGGACAATTTAACCACAGCTATCGTAATGGCAACTCTTCTTAGGAAGCTAATTGCCAATAAAAAAGACCTCTTATTATTTGGGGGAATTGTCATAATAGCTGCCAATGCAGGTGGAGCTTGGTCGCCGATTGGAGATGTAACTACTATTATGCTTTGGATTGGGGGACAAATTACTGCGGGAAATATTATTGCTAAACTTTTCATTCCTAGCTTAGTTTGTTTAATTGTGCCAGTTACAATTATGAGTTTTAGAATGAAGGGGGAAGTAGAACGTATAACAACAGAAGATAAATCAACTAATAGTCACCCAGAGCTTCAAATTCCTATGAAGGAAAAAAAGTTGGTACTTTATTTAGGATTAGGCTCCTTATTATTTGTACCTATTTTTAAAACTATCACTCACTTACCCCCTTTCATGGGTGTACTTTTAGGACTGGGTGTTTTATGGGCAACTACTGAATTATTACACATTAAAAAAGAAGCAAGCACTCGAAAATCACTTTCAATTCATCGAGTATTACAAAAAATAGATACTCCTAGTATTCTATTTTTTCTGGGTATTTTATTAGCAGTTGCTGCTCTTCAAACTTCAGGATTACTTAACGATTTCGCAGATTTACTAAATAACAAAATTGGAAATATTTGGGTTATTAATATCTTAATAGGATTTTTATCTTCAATAGTTGATAACGTTCCATTAGTTGCAGGAGCTATGGGAATGTATGACTTAAATGTTTTTGCTCAAGATAATACTTTTTGGGAACTTTTAGCTTATTGCGCAGGAACGGGAGGTAGTTGTTTAATTATTGGTTCGGCAGCAGGTGTTGCCATTATGGGAATTTTAAAAATTGACTTTGTATGGTATTTAAAGAATATCACTTTATTAGCTACTGCAGGTTATCTTTCAGGCGTAGCAATATTTTGGTTAATGAATTTATTTTTGACATAAGAAACAATTTTAATTTCATGCTTTAAAAAATTGGTGAAATCAATTTTAGTATTATTTTTACACTATAAATATTCATTTTACCGCTCCTTTCTGGTCGTTAATCAATATATAATATATCTTCAACGAACATTTTAGTTGTTCATTGACTATAAAACTAATTTTGCAGAAATTTAATTGCACCAAAAAAACTCAATACCATGAAAAAAAGAATACTATCTATTATTGCATTATTTGCATTAACATTAGGCTTAAATGCACAAAACAAGGACAATCCAAATAGCATCGGTGTGCACTTTGGCACCATAGAATATGCAGGTGATATAGGTTATGAAATGTTCAATTTTAAAGACGTTCATGGGGCTTTTGGCTTATCTTATAGTCGATATTTAAATGCTTCTTTTGATGGAATGTTTTCAGCTAATTATGGATTAGTTGATTACAGTAGAAACAACAAGTCTTTTCAATCGAAATTGGGTGATATTAAATTAGAACTGAAATACAAATTAAACAACGGATATCTCTTAAAAGAAGATGCATTTTTTGCTCCTTACATACATGCAGGTTTTGGCAACTCTATTTATAGTGGCACACATGTTAACAACGGAAATAGACCTGACTTAAAATTAGGTTTTCCTATAGGTTTAGGAGTCATGTTTAACATTTCTGAAAAATTTGCCGTATCTTTAAATAGTACTTATACTCAAATGACAACTGATGAATTTGATGGTGTTAATCAAAATGCATTAGCAGGCAATTATACAGATAGATTTTTATTTTCAGCTGTTGGTTTGAACTTTAACTTTGGTAAAACCTCAGATAGAGATGGCGACGGAATCGTTGATAAAAAAGATGCTTGTCCCGATGTAGCAGGTCCTATTGAAAATGATGGTTGTCCAGATACAGATGGTGATGGAATAGTTGATAAATTTGACAAATGTCCTACTGTAGCTGGTTTAGCTGATTTTGATGGCTGTCCTGATATTGATGGTGACGGTATTGCTGATAATGAAGATAATTGTCCTGAAGTAATAGGAACAAAAGAAATGAAGGGATGTCCTGATTCAGATGGTGATGGCATTGCGGACAAAGAAGATAGATGTCCTGAAGTTGCAGGTACCGCTGAATTTGGTGGTTGCCCTGACACAGATGGCGACGGTATTGCTGATATTGATGATGCTTGTCCTCAAGTAAAAGGCAGCAAAGAAATGAAAGGTTGTCCTGATACGGATGGTGATGGAATAGCGGACAATTTAGATAAGTGCCCTGATGTAGCAGGTATTGCAGCCAACAAAGGTTGCCCTGAAATCAAGAAAGAAGATGCTAAAATCATGGAAATGGCTATGAAAGGTTTATTCTTTGAGACTGGTTCATCTAAAATTAAAACATCTTCGTTTAAAGTGTTAGACAATATCGTAAAAGTGATGCAAGCAAATCCAACTTACAACTTGATGATTGAAGGTCATACAGATTCTCAAGGCGATGTGGACAAGAACTTAGGCTTATCTAAAGATAGAGCTAAAGCTGCAAAAGATTACTTAACAAACAAAGGAATAGATGTTAGTAGATTAAACTCTGAAGGATATGGAGTAACAAGACCAAAAGCAGACAATAAAACTGCTGCTGGTAGAGCTCAAAACAGAAGAGTAGAATTTACAATTAAGTTTTAATACTTTTTCATTCTAATTGAAAAGAGCGTTTCGAAAGAGACGCTCTTTTTTTATCTCTAATTATTAAACATTTTCACATTATTCTTTTCCCTAAAACTAAATAATAAAACCAAAATACCAACAGGCAACAACACTGAAACTCCAAATAGTAGATAGTAATAGCTGGGTAGCATTCCATAACCAGTAATATACAGCACGCCTTGCAGAAACAATACTAATTCACTGAGAATAAATCCTGTCATAAAAATATAAAAGCCAGATTTATTGATTGATTTTCGGATTCGTTGTTTGATAAACAAAAACAACATCGCACTAATAAAACCCAACATTACTAAATGAATATAACCAATCATAAAGTTTCTGACAGCTGTAGAAACCTCAGCAATACTTGGAATAACCAACCCTAACTGCAACAATAATTTAAATCCAAATGATATAATGGCAAATACAAAAAGACTTTTATTGAGCCCTTTTCTATCTTTAAATTCACTCCAAATTAATGGATAGCTATTCGAAAATAAAACTGTGAATGAAACTATTTGTAAAACAACTCCTATTGAATTAATCAGATATAGAAATGGCTTATTATAAGCCCATCCTAATACATGAAAGTAAGTGGTCACAACACTTAATAGGTAAAGAAATAAAAACCATTTAATCTTCTTAATTTCAATGCTAATTCTCCAACGATTTATTAAATGAATAAACAATGCCAATATAGCGATGACAAACCATCCATTAAATTGGAAATGAAGATAAAACTGAATAAGCAATAAATAAATAGGACTACTTTTAAATCCCATACTTATGGCAGGACCTAACAGCCAAATTCCTATTGTTGATAGAATCATCATCAATAAGGAAGTTCTGATTAACAAAACATTGCCTAAATTGGTTTTATCTAAATTCCGCCAAATAAGAATAGCAAAAATGTAGGAAGCAATAATATGAAGCGTAGAAAAAGTAATGGAAAATGCAGCGTAACCTTGTAAAGGAAAGCTAATCATCATTCCTACAACAGACATTTGAGTGAACCAAAAAAGCCTTGAAAATATAGATTTTTTTCGTTTTTCTTCGGGAATAAAACAGTCTACAAATAGCGAATAAATAGCTAAATAGACCCAACCCAACATAGCTATATGAGAATGGGCATGAAGAAAGAAATTATAATTTACAAAACTAATGTCCCAAATAAAAGCTGCTCTCAATAAAAGCCCAAAAATAGCAGCTATAGAAAAATTAATGAATGTGGTTACTATCCACGATTTATGCATACTGAATTAAAATAGTGACAATGTTTCAAATGTAAAAAAAATAGGGATGAATTTCTTAACTCATCCCTATTTTAATGTTCACTATATGGCAGCTTGTAGTAATTTTTCTTCAGCTTTTAGAGCCCATGGAAATAAAATGTTATTTTCTAAGTGAATGTGTTTGTGTAAATTTCTCTCAAATTCATCCAACATTGCGAATGATACTTTGTAAGTACCACATGCATCTTCAGGTGGTGTGTATGAATTTGATAACTGTACAATTTTTTCAAAACGATCACCCTCATTTTCATGCTCCTCCATCATCATTTGGATAGGATTTTTAACAGTTCCGAAATGTGGTGTTTCAATAGCTTTTCCGTTTATTTCACTTTGAACCATCTTCTTGATAAAAGGGAATAAAATCAATTCCTCCTTTTTCATATGTTGTGTTAATTCACCTGCAGAAGCTTCAAAAAGCGCATTAATTTCAATTAATTCAGGATGATTATCTCCATGAACTTTAGCTATTTTAGATAAATACTGCTTTAGAATAGGAATTTTATTTTCCACATATCTATGGTGTTTTTTCTCAATGTAATCGGCTAATAAATCCATTGGCCATGAAGTGTAATCTACACTTTCAGCTGATTGATCTTTCATTACATTTGTTAAAGAACTAATAACACTTTCTACATCAATATTTTTCATTTCGCAAGCATCATCTAAGGTTCTATTTCCTTTGCAGCAGAAATCAATTCCGAAGCTTTCAAATACGGTGGCTGCTCTGTAGTCATCTGCTACCAACTGCCCAATTATATTATCTTTTGTTATCATTATATATCTGTTTTTGTTTTTATTTCTTCTGCAAAGATAGACATTATTTTAATTCGGATAATTTTATCCGATATTAAATAAAGATATAATTTGTTCCTTTATCAAAAAAATTTGTTCCTTTAGAGAACAATTTTAAACTAACACTTATAAAAGGTTTGATATTTAAAAATCTAATTATCATTTTTCTTATTTTTTCGGCACAGCAAACCTTTGCCCAAAAAGCATCGCTTAAAAAAGTAGATTTAATAGATAGCTCATACATCCAAACCTTCCCTAAAAAAATAATAGGAAGAGTTTATACTTCTCGTAAATTTACCAAACTCACATTTCAAAACGAATCAGGAGGTAATCAGCTTAAATATGAGCCTAATACAACACTCAATTTTGGTATTGGTGCAACAGTAAAAAGCTTTACTTTAAATTTAGCGTATGGTTTCAAATTTTTAAATAAAGATGGAATCAAAAAAGGAAAAACTCAATATCTTGATTTGCAATCTTATATTTATAAAAGAAATTATTTAATAGATGTTTATGGTCAATTTTATAATGGGTTGTATTTATCTAACAGTGATTACTATTTCTCAGATAGCATTAATCCTTTTTATTTAAGAGAGGATATTAAAATTAGATTATTAGGGTTTAGGGCATTAAAAGTTAAGAATTCAGCACGTTTTTCTTACGCGGCTCCATTTGTTCAAAATGAATTGCAAAAAAAATTAGCAGGCTCATTTTTATATGGCATGGCAGCAGTAGCTTTTAGCTCAAAAGCTGATAGTAATTATGTGCCACATTTTATAAAAGATAGCTTATATAGATCCTATTACAACTTGAAAGAAATGCAAGTTCTACAATTAGGTCCCGATGTGGGTTATGCTTATTCGCTAATTATTAAACAACATTTTTTTGCAACGCTCTCTGTTGATTTAGCTTTTATGATTGGTCCAGTTAAATATAGTCCTTTTCAAGAATCCTCAACCATTCAATGGCAGGTTAACCCTGCATTGTCCGCTCGTTTTGCTATCGGCTATAATTCGCCCAATTGGTTTTTGGGCTTTACAGCTTTACAAGGAACTACTTCTATAAAATCATTTGATAAAAACGGACAAATGGATGTGGGAATAGGAAATGTGCGACTTTATTACGTTAAAAGGTTTACTATGAGCAAGAAAATGAACAAAAAAGTGAATAATTTTTCTATTTTTTGATGCTTGGGTAAAACTAATTCATCACAACTTATTTTTAAATAAATTTTCTTACTTTTGGAGTTTATGAAAAGGATTATTTCTTTTATTCTATCTCTGATCTTTCTTTTGGGAAACATAGGTTTGTCAAAAGCAGCGCATTTTTGTGGTGGTTTAGAAGTAAAAAATTCTCTTACTATTGGAAATCCTCATTATGACTGTGGTATGAATGAGTCAGATGTGATTTCAAATCAACTACCTTCATGTAATATCAGTATATTTAAGGCAGATTGCTGTAAGGATGTAATCAATACCTTTAAAGTTAAAAGTGACTTTAAATCAGAAATCGTCTTACAAAAAAAAGTTCTACTATCAATTACCTTATTCTACCATACACTTCGCACAATTAAATCATTAGAAAAAATAGAGTTTAAATTTCATCAATTTGAGCCTCCTCTAATTTCCCTACACCATTCACTTTCTCTTCTGCAGGTTTTTCGTATTTGATATTATTTTTTTGAAGCCAAATTAAACTTTGGCAAATCTTTAGCTCCATCATTCAGTTGGTGGGCACTTTCCTATTCAAAAAAATAAACAATATGAAAACTATTAATAGCTTACTAGCAATAGTAATTTGCACTATTTTATCATCAAATTTACTGGCACAGATTGGCAGTATCGCTAATCAAGACCATTTCAAAATCAACTACACCTTCTTTATGAATATAGCATTTCATATAATTTCAGGAGTTTTAGTGTATATAGGCTTTTTTAAAGGGAAAGATGTAAAACACTTTAAAGTATTGGCTCCTAAAAGTAAAGTGTTAGAAAGTACACTAAAATACACTGCACTTGCTAGTTATCTGTGGGTTATAGGTGGTACATTTATTAAATTCTTTATAATCTAAAATTATGGAAATTACCTTACATATAAAAAATATGGTCTGTAATCGTTGTAAAACAATAGTTAAAGAAGAGTTAGAAAGTATGGGTTATCATATACATTCACTCGAATTAGGGCAAGTTGTTTTAAATGAAGAGGCCCCAATAGTAAACTCTATATTGGAAGAAGCATTAATAAAACACGGTTTTGAACTTATAAAAGATGAATCGAAAGTGTTGATTGAAAAAGTAAAAATTTCACTTATCAATAAAATTGAATATCAGGACAATTCAAAGCTACCGTTTTTTCTGAGTAAAACCTTCCATAAATCGTATTCTGCATTAAGTAAGCTATTCAGCAAAAAGGAAGGAATAACAATTGAAAAGTATGAAATTAATCTAAAGGTGGAGAAAGTAAAAGAGCTAATACAGCTCGGGCAATTAAATTTCTCTGAAATAGCATATAGCTTAGACTATAGCAATAGTGGTTATTTAGCAAGACAGTTTAAGAACAACACAGGAATATCAATGACAGAATTTAAAAATCTTCAAAATTGGGACAGAAAATCCATAGACCAAATTGTGTAAGCAAAATCCAATATTGTGCATATTAAGATGGTTTAGAGTAGCTAAATTTGAAGAAGATAATTAAGAAAAAACACTATGAAACATACTTTTCAAATACATGGAATCAATTGCAATGGTTGTCTTATACCGATTTAGTAATCTAATGTCGCACACTTCGTTCCTCATTTGCTCCTTATCTTACTGTTCGGCATTTACCAATTCTACGTTTTTATAATGGTTCAATAAAATTTATATGCGGCATTAAAAAACTTAATTGGTCTTAAACATTCAGAAGAATTACTGTCAATTTTTGAAAGTGACAATTCTGTTACAGTAGAGTTGGAAAAAGTAAAAGCTACAATTGAGATGAATAAGCATATCCCTATTGAAAAGTTTGAAAATGGTTTAAATTCTGTAGGTATAGGATTGGATGGTAATAGGCACAGCATTTATAATATAAGTGAACAACCTCTTAATGTGAGAAATAAGGGAGTAAAGTATACAAGTTATAAAAAATTGTTTTGTAAATTTTGGGTTGCTGTTGGCTTTACTTTACCTATTTCCCTCTACTGATTGGCTAAGAAAAAGAAATAAAAAATAAGTTCTTTATAAGCTCAATGTTGAGTTTTCAAGAAGTAAAACAAGAAGTTAAATGAAAGACTGCTGCAAAACAAGTGAAGATAAACCAAAACCAACAATCAAGAAATGGACTTCCAGCATATTTTATGGGGTTGCCATTTTATTATTTATAACAATTGTAATCATTCAAATTTTTAATCTTTAAATCAATAAATCATGAAAAAAACAGTAAAAATAAAACAGACAGCAATTTTACTTGCAGCCGTATTATTTGGTTCAAGTAGTTATGCGCAACATGACCATTCGAGCCATCAAAAGCAAGAAGTAGATCACAGTAGTGAACAGAAAATGAATCCAACTTTTAAAAATGAACAGATAACTATTGCTTATAATTCTTACACCCAAATTAACGAGGCATTGGCCTCTGATAACGCAGCCGATGCAAAAAAAAGTGCCTCTCAACTTTTTGAATTGTTGGAAGGAATACCAAGTGCAAATGTTGCACAGCAAGAAGCAAAAAAACTTTCAAGCACAAAGTCTATTAAAGAGCAACGAGAGATTTTTGTTACCTTAAGTGCTGAAATGGTAAAGGTTATTAAGGTTAACGAGCTCTCAAAAGGAGAAATATATATGGCGTTCTGTCCAATGGCAAATAACAATGAAGGTGCGTATTGGCTTTCAAGCGATAAAGATATAAAAAATCCCTATTTTGGCTCGAAGATGCTGAAATGCGGTAGTGTAATAGAAACTATAAAATAATTACTAAAAATTTAGAAAATGAAAAATAGAATCAAAAAAAGTATCTTACTTATTATAGTGTTGGTAGTAAGTATAATTGTATTTCAAAAAAGTGTAAATGCAACTTCAATTGTACCCCAAAATGAACAACAAGAAAAGTCTGCTGAAATTGCAAAGAATCAAGTATGTATGGTAAATGATGCATTTATGGGGACTCCCCAGATTGAAGTTCCTGTAATGGATAAAATGTATTACGGCTGCTGTAATATGTGTGTAGGGAAATTAAATAATTCGGAAGAAATAAGAACAGGAATAGATCCATTTTCTATGGAAAAAGTAGATAAAGCAGAAGCATACATTGTGTTAGATCCTAATTCTGATCAAAATGGAGTGCTTTATTTTAAAAATGCAGAAAACTATAGAAAGTATATCAATCCACCTAAAAAATAGTTTTAGTACCTTTAACAACCAACCAAAATAGTTATGAAAGTTGAAGAGTTTAAGATCAAAGGAATGATATGTAGCCGATGTATAAAAGTTTTAACTATGGAATTAAGGAACACCGGTGCAGAAATTCTTGAGATACAATTAGGACGAATAGTAATTAAATATGATTCAAAAATAATTCCGAGAACAAAAATAGTAGATTCTATCTGCGAAAACGATTTTGAGATAATTAAAGATCCGAAACTTATTCTTTCTGAACAAATAAAAAAATTGGTAATACATTATGTTTGGAACACTTTTCATGATGAAAAACTTTCTAGTTATTTAGAGCGGAAACTCAATAAAAGTTACAATTTAATTAGTAAAAACTTTCATGAGAGTGTCGGAATGAGCATAGATCGTTATCATATTACTTTAAAAATGGAGAGAACTAAAGAACTAATCGAAGAGGGTCAATTGAGTTTTAGTGAAATTGCGTATTCTGTTGGATATCAAAATCTTTCAGCACTTTCTAAGCAATTTAAGAAAGAAACAGAAATGCCACTTAAAGAATATAAAAATCTTGAAATTGGGACGAGGGTTCCGCTAGATAAAATTTGAGGGTACTCACTTTTACACCGATTAATACCAATTAAGTTTTAAAATGACGCATAACCCTAAATTCCTGTTATTTTAAAACGTAGAATTGAACTTACCATTAATATGAATAAGAATGAAAAATAAATTGCCAAAAGTTGCACTAGTTTTATTTTTTACAATCTTTAGCTTAAGTGCTAATGCACAAGAAGTGTATGGAACAGATAATGGGCTAATCCATATTTCTGCAGTGATAAACGACACTTTATTAACTGCAATTAGTAAAGAACTAATTGTTATTTTAAATTATGACAATGCAACCTTCAAAATACTTTTGGACAGGTCTAGTTTACGAACAGGCATAGACTCCATTGATAATGAGTTAAAAAAGCTAAAATATAATAAAATAGAATTAAATGGCAGACTCGGAATTGACCAAATTAGAACGATAAAACACCCACCTCAAGACTTTGAAGTAAATGGTTTCATCAAGGTTAAAAATGAAGAGCTTCCAATTGTCGGAGGCGGACATTTAGAGCATATTTTTGGAAAGTTTTATTCTTGTATTATAAACTTAGATTTTTATGTAAACCCTAAAGACTTACAGCTAGACAGTTACTTCCAACAAATAACTGGAGATCTAAAAATAGAAGTAATTCAGTCTCTGCTCAATAGAAAGGAATAATTTATTATAAACCTGAGTTCTATTATTATTTAGGAATTCAATGCCGATAATTATGTATTTAGAAATTACAAAGTACGAGACAGACACTTAGAAGATATAGCGCCTTGCCAGGCACCGCTCTATTCCATATTAATTTTAGTCAAATCTCACTATCTACTGACGTTTGGAACTCTTAAGAATAACCCAACTCAAGTTATTAAGATAGTATCCATCCAAAAAAGTTCACCAATACTCGAAATTGCATTACTGAAATCGGCAATGGAATTTTCATCTCTTATAATTAAAATCTAGGGTAATGCTATTTAGAGTAAAATTTTAGAAATAATCTTCTGTTAATAGGTATTTTAAGATTTTTTTTGATTAAAAGATGTGGCTAGTAAATCAAAAAGTTGAGGATGCTTTTGCTTCAGTAATTCAGGCTGGGTAAAAAAGTATTCGCTACTTACCGCTAAAAATTCTATATCACTTGATGCGCCGTAGGGGTTAATATCTGACTTCCCATACTTTATTGTTTTAATTTCTTCATGCATCATTTTTAACCATGGTATAGTATATTGTCTTTTCATAATAATTTGCGGTAATCCATCTGCAGCTCCGTCCATTTCATCAATTAAATGCACAAATTCATGAATACCTACATTGCCCTTTTTATTCTCATGTTCAAAGCCTTCATACAAGGATTTTCGAGATAATATCATAGTTCCATTCATTGCTCCTGAACCTACCATTCCTCCAATATTCCTATCATTTCCCATTGTTTCATAGTCTTTATTAAAGCTATTAGGATAAAGTAAAACTTCATTCAAATTAAAGTACTGCCATTCTTTAAAACCAAATATTGGAATTACTCCGCTAGAAGCAACTAGTAAACGATCTTCATCAGATAAAATAAGGTCAACACCTGTAATTCTATAATTTTTAAAAAAGTAGAGTATTTCATTTTCAAATCTTATTTTTTCTTCAGGCGTAAGTTTATGATAATAAGCAACTTTATTTTCAAGTATTTCTCTCCATTCAGATTTAAAAGGAATTATTTTTAACTTTTTCCTTTTCCAAAAAAATAGCATTACAACAAGAAAAATAATTAGTATTAAAAATATATACATTTGAACTGCGTTAATCAAAAGATAAAAAATCTAAACTAAAGTTTCAGAACTTTTAAATATTTGAATTAAAAAAAATTAAAAAAAATTACGTCTCATAAATTAAGCCTTTACATTTAAGTTAGTTAACAATAAACTTAAATTTAAACTCCAAAAGGCAACACCGTAAAGGTATAAAATCATTTTGAGAGATGAGTGAAAGTAGTAAAAGTGATAGACCTTTAGCTGATACTTTTAAAAAATTGCTTTAATAATTTCGATTTCAGATATATTGATTCGCCTTCTCTCCTTCTAATTATCAATTTTGATAACATTTACCAACTTATGCTCTCCGGAATTCCAAAAGAATTAACCCGCAAGAAGAACATTTTTTTATGCTTTTTAGAGCAAGCCTAAAATTATTTGGAGAAAAATTCTTGGACTGTTTTCAAAACAAGCACTAAAAATTGCAAATAATACCAATTAAATTTGGGTAATAGTACAATAAAAGTGGACTAAGTGCCTGATACAATGGCATCATTTTGGAACAAACCTAGATCCAAATAATCAGGCTGGTAATTCAAAATTTTTTCTATCTATCTTTTCAAAAATGGTTGATTATTGGGCAAATGGAAATTATAATTGAAAACCAAATTGAATTTATTCTAAAGAGTAATAAAAAATCTGAAAGGCTATTTGTCTAAATATAAAACGATGATGTCTATTTTATGAAGATTTAATACTAGAATATGAGCATTCAATAGCTTTCTTACAATGTTTTAAAATGGAAATAGCAATTAAAATAGGACAAGTAAAATACAACAAATGACAAATCTATCTATACAAATAACCATATACTTGTATAGTATTAAAAATAGAGATTATGCACTTTTACGAAGGTTATCATTTATGGGGAATGCACCTATTCTGGTGGTTTATTTGGATAATAATTTTATTTTGGGTTTTTGCCCTTCCTGATGATATTCCCGGGCAAAAAAATAAAAACGCACCTATTGATATTCTTAAAAAAAGACTTGCAGCTGGAGAAATAGATTCACAAGAATTTGAAGAGCGAAAAAAGATTTTAAATCAATAAAAATAATTGACAATTTGTCACGAATTACAATTGATGTGACCGGCAATAATTATAAAACATTGAAATGAAGTTAAACTGTCAAATTAATGGATTAAGTGGTAGAGGATGTATTTTGAAGGTCAAAGAAATACTTGAATCGCATCCGTTAATAGATAAGGTAGCGATTTCATTGAACTTTTTAGGAGCAACTGCTATAAAAATGAAGAAAAAAAATAGAGACAAATTATTTGCAACAAATACTTAATGAAGTTGGAAATTACACTAGACACAAAAAATATAAATTAATCAGCAGGAAAGTTACTTTCCTGCATAAAATCAATCATTATGCACTTTTTTTATGAAGGTTATCATTTTGGGGGTATGCACCTTTTTTGGTGGATTATTTGGATAATAATCCTTTTTCTGGATTTTTGCTATTCCGGATGATATTCCCGGGCAACGTAAGAAGAAAGAATCCAACTTTGATGTATTGAAAAGAAAATATGCTTCTGGAGAATACACAACTCAAGAATACATGGAGCGAAAAAAGAACTTAGCCGAAAATAGTTAGTGTTATTTTAATAGAACAAATGGCAAAAAGAAAATTGGCTTTTGAAAGCTTAGCAGAAAAGTTTAAAGCCATTGGGCATCCGGTCAGACTTTCAATTTTTAACTTGCTATGTAACTGCGGAACAAAAAGGCTGAAAGTGAAAACCATTTATGAGACATTAAGTCTAGAACAGGCAAGTACATCAAGGCATTTGAATATTATGAGGCGTGCAGGTGTTGTTGAAAGGCAGCAAGAGGGAAATGGAATATACTATAGTTTATGTGCAGAAGATACTTGGATAGGCTGTCTTAAAAATTGCTTTACTGAATAATTTTTTAAATAGTAAAATACAAAATAATGAGAAAACACATCATCTGGATGGTTATAGGCTGCACCATTCCTTTGCTTCTTATCTTTTTTGCACCGGCATTAGGACTAAGTAGTAGTTGGGCTTTGTTCCTTTTTATTATCGCCATGTTTGCGTGTCATTTATTAATGCCGCATCATGCCCGCCTGCCGGACGGACAGGGAGCGCACGGACACAATCATAACAAAGAAAATTCAGAAACTAAAAAAGAAAATAGCCATGAACACTCCCATTAATGTTAGGAAATTTGGATTAGCCTTTGGTTTAACCGGCACACTATTATATGTAGGTTGTATATTATTAATGATTACAGTCGGCCATGGCGGCACGGTTGATTTCTTTAACAGTTTGCTTCATGGCTTAGATGTTTCATCTATTATAAGAATGGATATTCCCCTTTGGGAAGCGGGTATTGGTATTGTGCAAACATTTATATTAAGCTGGTTAATTGGGGCTTGTATTGCCGGATTTTATAATGCTACACTTTCAAAAAAATAAAAAATGAAAAGAAGAGATTTTATAGCAACAGGGGCTCTAAGTGCTGCTGGCATGGTATTTTTCCCTGGAAATCTACTATCAAGCGAATCAAAAAAAATAGCTGCAGAAAAGCAGCCTGAACCATTAGCATTTAAGCAAAATGGAGAGTGGAAAGAATTTGAATTGTATATAGATATAAAGATTCATGAACCTGCTCCTGGTTTTCAATACCATACATTGGCTTTTAATGATTCTATTCCCGGACCTGAAATTAGAGTGCAGAAGGGAGACAAAGTAAGGGTTAAATTTATTAACAAGACTGATATTAACCATACTATACATTGGCATGGCATTTACGTTCCTTGGAGAATGGATGGTGTTCCATTTGTAAGTCAACTGCCGGTAATGCCAAATAATGAGTTTGTTTATGAATTTGAAGCAAAGCCTGTTGGCACTCATTTTTATCATTGCCATTGGGGAACAGTAATGCACATGCAGGCAGGAATGTTTGGGAGTATAATTGTTGAAGATCCTGAAGACTCCATTAAAGAGAGATTCCCTTATGAAAGAGAATATACACTTATCTATTCATCACACGATGTAAATTTTATTCGGAACGAAATGAATAAAATGTTGGAACGAATGAAGGAAAGAAGTTACCTAATGAAAAATGGGCGGTTTGACTCGGAACGTTGGGCTGTGTTTAATAATTCTGACCAACTTAAAAAGTCTATAGAAAATGGTTGGAAACCACCCTACGCATTAAGTAGAAAAGCACCTGCAGATTTACCAAAAGCAGATTGGTTTACGGTCAATGGCAAGTCATATCCTGAAACACCTTACTTATTCATTAAGTCTGGCGAAAAAATTAGAGTAAGACTGATAAACGCCGGTGCAGAAACACATCATTTGCATTTGCATGGACATGATTTTTGGATGGTGGCCGATGATGGAATTCCCTTAGAACATCCTTGGCAAAGAAATACAGTGCCACTAACACCCGGAAAAACCTTTGATATAATTATCGAAGGTAATAATCGTGGAATTTGGACTTTCCATGACCATGATACAAGAAAAGTAACCAATAATGGCTTGTATCCTGGTGGTAATTTGTTAGCTATGGTTTATGAAGACTTGCCTGCAGATGAGTTAATTATTAGTAAACATAGTGGCAATAAAATGTTTAAAAATGAAATGTCAATGGGTGATGATATGAAGAAAATGTTGTTTGGAGATGATAAGTTACCAAAGATTGCACTAGACGAATAAACAAGAAAATAGCTCAATTATGAAGAATATATTAATAATAGCGATTACAATGTTGCTTGTTTTGCCGGCATTCGCTCAGAGTGGTGGCGAAGATTTAATGCCCGAAATAGAAATAGGGATGAAAACTGTTGCTACGGGAAATGCTTATTTTAATAATGGAAAATCTAAATTAGCTATTCCTGTGCTTAATGAAGGGGATCAAGTATTAAGTGATTTTTCTGACTCTTATTTTATGATTGGTGCTAAACAAAAGCTTTACAATGGATGGAGAGGACAGATGGTTTTGGGTCTTTCATTTCCTGACGCAAATAGTGGATTGGGACAGGTTTTTTATAACCAAGTAATGGTTCAATTAGAAAATAAAAAAAATATTATTAAGATCGGTCGTTCTACAACGCAAACTATTTTAGGTCAGTTTTCAACCATACGCGATGATGATGCCTTACTGTACAACTATGTACTTAATCCCTTTTCAAATGGATTGAATACAGAGGATAATCAATATGCTAATGTGATTGAATATACTCGAATCATTGCTAATCGATTATATATAACCGTGCATGGCGAAAATTATCAAGATTTTGAAGACCCTAATGATTTTGCTATCAACGGTATTGGTGGCTCTGTTATCTATAGGGTGCCGGAAAGCCAAGTTTGGAATAGAAATTTTTTATCAGAAATTGGGTTCAGTTCAAATAATTTTATAGTAAATAGGACAATTAATAATACCACTTCTGATGAAGTTTTGAAAAATTTGATTGGTTATGCCAAAATTAATATTAAGCCTGATCCGGTTCATTTTATTGACTTAAAGATTCAGGCAATTTATAATAATGGGTTTAGTGATATTTCAGAAATAAGTGATTACTCAACCTACACAAGAAGCCAAAGTACAGCAGTTTTTGGTATGCTGCGTTACCTCAATAGAAAGTTGGAACGACCCAATTTTCAAATTAGTATTGGTGGAGGCTATAAATCATTTAATGAGCTCACTAATACTCCTGAACAGTTTTTAGCTATTGGAAATTTGTTCTATCGCATTGGCAATAATTTTGATGTACTTTTTCAATATCGATACACCGTGAACAATGGTAGTTTGGGAGAATTGCTAGGAAATAGTCAACAGAGAGTTCAAGTTGGTTTGGCGTATAGCTTTAATAAAATTTTTAATAATCAATTTGACGATCGCAATTCGATTCTTAATTTAGAGCATAACTATATTAAATAATAAAAGAAACAAATTAAAAGAAGATAAAAAGTGAAAAAAGAAAAACATATTCATCCAATAAGAGTAATTGTACTTCATTCTTTGTTGGGTGCTTCTGTATTTTACTTTTTATTACACCCATTATTTATGGTGGGTTTTACAGCACAAAGTGAGCATTACTCAGCGGCTAAATTGTGGGACAATATAGCTGATCAATTTTTTTACTCGTTTTCTTTCCAAATGCTCCCAATGTCTTATGTATTTATAATTATTGGGGGTATAATAGGAATGATATCAGGCATTTATTGGAATAACTTACTAAAACAAAAGAAAATTGTAAAGAAACAGAACAAACTATTGGAGAATGATGCACAAACGCTAATAAAAGAAGGAGAGAGTAATTTTGTTGAATTTAAATCATCCTTTAGGTACGATTATAAATTGAAAACCACTAATAATGACTTAGAACTTGTTATTGCAAAAACAATTGCGGGTTTTCTAAATGCGGAGGGTGGTAAGTTAATTATTGGTGTAAAAGATGACGGAGAAATATTGGGTCTTAAAAAAGATTTTGCCACGTTGAGACAAAAAAATTCAGATGGATTTGAACGAAGATTTTACGATTTAATCACCACTAATTTTGGAAATAACAACTGCAAGCATTGTTCAGTAAGATTCTATGGAATAAATAACGAAGAAATCTGCATTATTCATGTTGAACCTTCAGCTAAGCCTGTTTATTTAGACCATCAAAATAAAACCTTATTTTATGTGCGTGCAGGGAATGCAACAAGGAATTTAACTGTAAAAGAGGCAGTACTATACATTGAAGAAAGAAAATAATCATTTAAAATTAAAACTTATGAAACAGATCCAATTTAATGAAACTAACACTAGCGTTAAAACAATAGTAAAAAAGAGAACCAATCCTTCGCATGTTCTGATAAGTCTATTTGTGTTATTGATACTTTTACTTATGCTTTCTTCATGCACTAATGAGGAAAAGCAAAAAACAGAAAACCCGATACATAAAAACGCAGAAGAATCGCCAAAATCAACTGAAGTATCAGCAGACCTTAATTCTAACTATGAGATTGTACCCAACGAAAAAGTATGTATGGTAAACGACAGATATATGGGAGCTTCACAAATACCTATCGACGTAAGTGGTATTACCTACTATGGATGTTGCGAAAACTGTATTAAAAAACTACAGAATAATTTGAATGATGTGCGTTTTGGCGGAAATCCAATTGCTGATACAAAGGTTGATAAAGCATCAGCAGTTATTGTTCAAGATAAAAACAGTGGGAATGTTTTTTACTTTGCTTCAAAAGAGGAGGCTAATGCATTCATTAAGCAACAGTAATGCAATACTAAATAATTAAATTATGAAAATTGTGTTAGCAGTAGATGGTTCCGAATATAGTGCAACGGCCGTAAAGGAGCTTGCAAAAATGCCTTTACTAATTAATGGCGAAGTTTGTATTGTAAATGTTTATGAGCATCCCGCATTATCAACACCAGAATTGATTGTAGCCAAGGGATCTCTTGATAACTACTATCAAAAACTTATCTCCAATATTCAAAAATTAGGAAAAAAAAATATTTCCGAAGCTGTTAAAATATTAAGAGAAAACAATAGTTCGCTCATTATTTCAACAAGTCTTGTAAGTGGACTTCCAAAAAGAGAGATACTAAAAAAAGCAGAATCGTTTGATGCAGATCTAATCGTAGTCGGTTCTCAAGGACAAGGGGCATTTTCACGCTTTTTATTGGGTTCTGTTTCACAATATTTGGCAACACATGCAAAATGTTCCGTAATGATTGTGAAACAGAAAAAAATAGAATAATGCAAAATCAATACTACAATAAAAACTATAAAGCCAAAATTAGCTATGTCAGTTATCCATTCAATTACTAAATCAACAGAATCTGCTTGTAATATAACAGATGAAATCTGTCTTTCAGACTCAAAACTACCACGAATTGTTATTATTGGCGGTGGTTTTGCCGGTTTAGCATTAGTTGAAAAACTGAAAAATAAAGAGGTTCAGGTAGTGTTGCTTGACAAAAATAACTTCCATCAATTTCAGCCCCTTTTCTATCAAGTGGCAACGAGTGCTTTGGAGCCTGCCAGTATTGTATTCCCATTCAGAAAACAGATCAATGGCTATAAAAATGTACTGTTCCGTTTGGCTGAAGTAGAGGAAATTCAACCTTTTTCAAACACCATCATCACTTCCAAAGGAAAAGTTCATTACGATTACCTGATACTGGCAACGGGTACTACCACCAATTTTTTTGGAATGAATTCCGTAGAGCATTACAGTTTGGGAATGAAGGATATTCGTGATTCCTTGAATATTCGTCATATGATGCTCCAAAATCTGGAGCAAGCTGCCATCTCCAATGACGAAGACGAACGCGATGCCCTGACCAATTTCGTGATTGTGGGTGGTGGCCCAGCAGGAGTGGAAATGGCCGGAGCCTTGGCAGAATTCTGCAAATATATTCTACCGAAAGATTATCCAGAGTTCCATTCTTCCCTAATGAAGATTTTTTTGATAGAGGCGGGAGATGAACTGCTAAGCACAATGTCTCAAAATGCATCGACTAAAACCTTAAAGTATTTGAAGGAATTGGATGTAAAAATACTGTTCAATGAATCAGTAAGCGGTTATGACGGTAAAAAGGTTACCACCAAAAGCGGTAAAACCATTTTGGCCAAAAATCTGATCTGGACGGCTGGTGTAAAAGGACAGTTTCCAAAAGGCATAGATAAAAAACATGTGGTTAGGGGCAACCGCATCAAAACTGATATCCATTTAAAGGTAGAAGGCTATGACAACATTTTTGCCATAGGGGATATTGCGGCACTCATTTCCGAAGACACCCCAAATGGCCATCCTCAAGTGGCGCAAACAGCCATACAACAAGGAAAATATCTTGGAGATTCTCTTTTGAAGATTATGGACAATAAAGCTTTAAAACCATTTGTATATAAGGATAAAGGTTCGATGGCCACTGTGGGCAAACGCAGGGCAGTAGCAGATTTGGGCAAGTTCAAGTTTGCAGGCTATTTTGCCTGGTTGCTATGGTCTATCGTGCATCTAATGTCCATAAGTGGTTTTAAAAATAAGTTGATCGTTGGCTTTAATTGGGCAGTTAGCTATTTCACTTATGAAAAAAGCAATAGAGTAATTATCAGGAATTTTAAACTTAAATCTTTCGACAATGTACCTAGCGAAAGCCACCGATATAAAAGAAACAGCAATAAAACCTACAAGCAATGTCTAATGCTGCGAGCAATACAGGTTTCAAAAGATTCATTGGTTATATAACCAAAGGGTTCAGCAATAGCGGTATTATAGTCCTCTTTATCTCCGTTGTGATTGCTATGATCTGGGCAAATTCCCCTTGGCAGGAATTCTATCGCAATCTTATGCAAACGGAAATTGCCTTTAGCATAGGTAGTTTTGAGCTATCGGAACCTGTATTGCTATGGATCAATGATGGTTTGATGGCCCTTTTCTTTCTACAGATAGGCCTAGAACTGAAAAGGGAAATAATGGGCGGGAAGCTTTCTTCCCCAAAAAATGCCATTTTGCCCATAGGAGCCGCTATTGGGGGCATGGTTCTTCCTCCCCTTATTTATTTGATGTTCAACAGTTCTGGGGCAGCGACCCAAGGCTGGGGCATCCCGGTAGCCACAGATATTGCATTCGCCTTGGGCGTGCTGGCTCTTGTTGGCAAAAATCTACCTGTTGGTCTAAGGGTTTTTTTGGTAACGTTAGCCGTAGTAGATGATTTAGGTGGCATTCTGGTTATAGCCGTGTTCTATACATCAGACTTCTCGGGGATGAACCTGTTGCATGCCTTCCTGTTTTTTGGGCTTTTGATTATCGGCAATTATGCAGGAATACGGAACACATGGTTCTATACCATTATTGGGATTGGTGGCGTCTGGTTGGCCTTCTTTTTTTCAGGGGTTCACCCCACGATAGCCGGTATACTTACCGCCATTGCGATTCCCGGTAGGGTAAAGATCAAGGAGGGTACTTTTTTGAAACGCTTGAACGACCTGCATACAAAATTCCAAAAAACAAAATCTGTAACGGGCAGACTCATATCCAAGGAACAACAGGAAATATTGAAAGACATAAGGACCGCGAGCTCTGAGGCCCAGACCCCACTCCAAAAGCTTGAAAATGGGTTAAATCCCTTCGTAAGTTTTGTAGTACTGCCACTTTTTGCCCTGGCTAATGCCGGCATACACCTCCACGGAGATTTGATAAATGTGCTGTTGAACCCCATAAGCCTGGGCATCGGTATCGGATTGGTCTTCGGAAAATTTTTGGGTATTGTTACAATCTCAAGATTGCTCGTCGCCCTTAAACTTGCAAAACTTCCCGATAAGGTTACTTGGAACCAAATATATGGCGTGGGATTCTTGGGCGGGATAGGGTTTACCATATCATTATTTATCAACGATCTGGCATTTACGACCGAAGAATTTATTTATACCGCAAAAGTGGGTATTCTGTTTGCTTCAATCGTAGCAGGAATTATCGGGTCAATCATTTTAATGAAAAGTTCAAGAAAATTACAAAAACTACAAAATAAATAACAATGAAAAACACAACAGGTAAAAATGATAAGCTTTCTTTAATTAGTTCTATATCTCTTGGTACCGGAGTAATGATAGGAGCCGGAATATTTGTGCTCATGGGCCAAATAGCAGAGTTAGTAGGCGATTTATTTCCGATTGCTTTTATTGCCGGCGCGGTTGTAGTTGGCTTTAGCTCCTATTCCTATGTAAAGTTTTCCAATTCTTATCCATCTTCAGGTGGTGTAGTTAAGTTTTTGAATAAATCATACGGCCCCGGCACCACTACAGGACTTTTTTCATTATTAATGTATTTGTCCATGGTGGTTTCAGAAAGTTTGGTAGCAGGCACTTTTGGGGCTTATATACTACGCCTATTCTCAGAAGAATTTGCCGGTTATGCACCCATTCTTGCGGTTCTACTTTTAGTTGTGGCATACATTATTAACGTTTTAGGAAATAAAGCAATCGGTTCAACGGCAACAATCACTGCAATTATAAAAGTAGCAGGAATAGCGTTGCTTGCCATTGCCGGTCTTGTAGCTTCGGGCTTTGCTGATATTACCGGTAACTATATTCCAAAAAATACCGAAGCCTTGCCTCAAGGATTTGCATTTGTAGCAGCATTGGCCTTATCTATTCTCGCTTATAAAGGGTTTACTACAATCACAAACCAAGGTGGCGACATTAAAAACCCACATAAGAATCTTGGAAGATCAATTGTGTTTTCGATCCTTATTTGCACGCTAATTTATGTAGCCTTGGCCTTGGCGGTAGCAGGAGGATTAAGCATACCGGAAATAATTGAAGCAAAAGACTATGCTTTAGCTGCTGCTGCAAAACCTATTTTTGGCGAATGGGGCTCATGGATTACTATAGCAATAGCAATAGTAGCAACCTTTTCAGGAGTGCTAGCAAGTGTATTTTCAGCATCTCGATTATTGGCCATGTTGAGCAATATGAAACAAGTGCCTTCTATAAATAAAATGGGGAATTTTAAAAATCCCGCTCTCCTATTGACTGTTGCTCTTGCTATTATACTAACCGCTCTTCTAGATCTAACAAGAATTGCTTCTATTGGAGCTATTTTTTACCTAATAATGGATATTGCCATTCATTGGGGGCTTTACCGACATTTAAGGAAAAAAGTTGATTTTATGCCTATCATACCTGTAATAGCTATTGTGTTAGACATTGTTGTACTTGCTGCATTTCTTTACATTAAATACCTCAACGATCCATTGGTGCTAATTGTAGCGGCAAGTGGAATAATTCTAATATTTGTTGCAGAACGATTCTTTATGATTTCCCACACAGACGATGAAGGTAATATGCTAATGGGAATGGAAACAGACTAAAAATTTATTAAAACAAAAACGAAAAATATTCAATCAATCAATCAATCAAATAAAATTAAAAAAGATGAAACAACAAATTGAAATTAAAGGAATGAGCTGTGGCGGATGTGTCCAAAATGTTGAAAAAGCACTGAGACAGGTAGATGGTGTAAATACAGTAAATGTTAGTTTAACTCCACCCCAAGCAGTTATAGATACGGATTACACTATTAATACCGAACATTTGCAGCAAGCTTTAGCAAAGGCAGGTGGTTATAGTATTGCCGGAAAAGAAGTAGATAAAAACACAAAAAAATCAGGAGGGTCTTGTTGTGGTTAACCCGCATTATAAAGAATAAATACAACAATATAGCTGAATTAGTAAGAAGAAAATGAGTATGTAAATAAAGTAAAAAGGAATAGAAATGCAATACGTTTGGTTCAATTGGTCTATAATAATTTTAGCAGTGTGGTGGATAATCTATCGATTCAAACCAACTTTTAGGAAGGTTATGCTCAAAATGAGTTTAATAACGGCTCCTTTCGGCCTTACAGAGCCACTATTTGTGCCGGAGTATTGGTTCCCTCCTTCTCTTTTTGACTTGGCAGAAAAAACTGGTTTTGACATTGAAAGTATTATTTTTTCTTTTGCTATCGGCGGTATTGGTTCGGTGTTATATCAACTTATTTATAAGCAAAAAATAATAAAGATTGACACCAAGGAACGAAATCATGCTCGCCACCGATTACATCGACTTATACTTTTTGTGCCACTAATTATTTTTATTTTATTGGCTTATTTCACTAACCTGAATCACATCTATTGTGGAGTATTGGCATTGTTTATAGGGGCTTTAGCTACTTTATACTGTCGCCCTGATCTTAAAAGTAAGATTTGGGTTGGAGGTTTTCTTTTCATTGTTTTGTATTTTATATACTTTGGAAGCATTCTCCCCTTCTATCCTAATTACGTTGAGCTTTATTGGAATCTTGATGAGCTGAGTGGCATTTTAATCTTTGGGATACCTTTAGAGGAACTGCTCTTTGCTTTCAGCTTTGGTATGTATTGGTCGAGCCTATATGAACATATATATTGGCAAAGATCAATTAAAAATAGTAACCCTCAAACACTAAATAAATTGGAAGCAAATGAAAACTAATTTACCTTCAAAAAACTTCCTTTTGCTACTTATTTGCCTTTTTGTGGTTATGTTAGGTTATGGCGTATTGTTGCCCGTTCTTCCCTATTTTATTGAACAACTTAACGATTCTACCTTAACTGCGGATCAAGTTGCTTTCCATTTTGGAGCACTAACAGCTATCTATCCTATAACTTTAGTTCTTACAGCACCTTTTTGGGGGAATATATCAGATCGGATCGGACCAAAATTTTTGATTTTCCTCGGTTTAGGAGGGTTTGTGTTAATGCAGTTGTTGATTGGATTTAGTAAAAGTATTGAGATGCTTTATTTTTCTCGAATAGTTGGCAGTTTACTTTCTTCCTTTTTAGTGCCTGTAGTAATTTCAAATATTAGTGATATTACGGATAAGGCAGATCGTACTAAGGCAATGGCTTGGGCAGGCTCTGCTGTGAGTATTGGAGTAATTATTGGCCCCGCATTAAGTGCTTTGCTTATTGAGACTGACCTCCATATTTGGATAAAATCAATTCATCTAAATTTGGATCGGTTTAGTATACCATTCATAACTCTTGCTTTGGTGGGCTTGCTCACATTGATTGTTGCAATTCTTATTTTAAAAACAAATAAAGAAATAGCGAAGAGAAAAGTGCCTCCAAATAAAATGCTTTTTCCTCCCGGCAAATGGGCTCAATATAAAGAGTTGTTATTACTTTCTTTAATTATTCAGTTCATCATTACGGCTTTTGAAACAGTAATTATATTGCAACTGAAAGACTCAGTAGAGTTTACGGTTTCCTTCATCGGATTGAGTTTGCTTGTTTGCGGTTTAGTAATGGCTGTTTTTCAACCCATTGTAGCAAAATGGGGACACTTGCTTATTAAAGGTTTAAACAAACAAATGTTTATTGGCTTTTTAGTTTCAGGTGTTGTGCTAACTCTCTTTCTATTTGCTCAAAGCAAATGGTTTATATTATTAGCTATTGGCCTGTTTGGATTGGGAACTTCATTTATTGTTCCTAATATATTGGCGCAAGTATCACTAAAAAATGCTAGCTCATCGGGGTGGGCATTTGGTATGCAATCCTCTTTTGGAGGAATTGGTCAAATGATAGGCCCATTAATAGGTTCAGCAGTTTTTGTTTTAAATGGAAATGCTCCTTTCATTTTGATCGGTATTATTTCCATCCTAACTGCCTTGTTTCTTTTAAAAATGGGAGCAAGAAGCAATGCTAAAACTCTAAATAAAAATATAACTAAAAAAATAAGTTTTGAATAATAAACAAGAATCCTCAAGTACATTTTTTATTGGACTGTTTAAACAAATGAGTCCCTCTTATTTAATTGCGTTTGCAGTTCCTATCGTGTATATCTACCTTATGCAATTTGCTGACCATACAGCTTTGTGGACAAGCTACTTAGTTGCTTTTATTGCTCTTTTCAAAACTTTATATTTTACCTTTTTTACCTTTAAACAAGTTAATAAATCAATAAAAAAATGCCGTTCTTTCGCACAGTTATTATGGGTTTTTGGACTACTTGTATTTCTGATCATCCTTTCTTACTCGGCAGACTTTACTTGTTTGTACGCAGCTGACTCAAATTCCTTTGAAGGAATAAAAAATTATACAACCGCAACTTACTTTAATCAACTCTTCGATTTTTTCTACTTCAGTGTAGTCACTTTTGCCTCTATCGGTTATGGAGATATTGTACCTGTTAGCTTATCTGCAAAGTTAATCGTGATGTTAGAGATCGGTCAGAGTTTCGTTTTAGTTGTTTTTGGTTTATCCAACATCAATAATATTCACATGTTAAAAAATAAAAAAACATAAAATTAGGTCATATAAATAAAAGAAAATGAATAAAGTTAGAATAGGAGTTAATGGATATGGAGTAATCGGCAAACGAGTGGCAGATGAAGTTGCTTTGCAAAACGATATGGAATTAATAGGCGTTTGTGATGTAATCTCAGATTGGCGGATAAAGATGGCCGTTGAAAACGAATATGCCGTTTGCGCCTTTAATAATAACTTTAAAAACCAAATGACTGCTTCGAGCATTCCAATAAATGGAAATTTAGATGACCTAATTGCCCATTCGGATCTTATTATGGACTGTACTCCAAAAAACGTTGCTGCCCAAAATGTAGTGACCTCCCAAAAACAGGGTCTGAAATTCATTCTACAAGAATTTGAAAAACAAGAGACTACAGATCAATTATTTAGCGAGGAGAAGAGCTTTACCATCGGCAGGGGACTGGTACACCACACCCTCAACGCATCAAAAAAGCAGCGCGTCAAACAGGGGCTGGTCCAAATACAGCACGCCAACTCCATCCACAATGGGGTCAAGAAATGGCTGAGCAATGTCTTTTTTTGGGGGAGCACCAAGTATCTACAGGCCTACCTGAACTTTCGCAGGATAAAGGAACACTTGAATGATAGCCAAGACTGGCTCCGGAACTTCGTCCCGAAAACCATAGAAAGCACGGACGCCATGGAGAAATACCGGGCATCGGCCTCAGGTATGAAAAACTGGTATCAACGCTATTTTAAAATAAGGGCAAGTATTATAGGGGATAAAGCTTATGCTGAAGCTACACTTATTGAGAAAATTAAAAATCAACAAGATAGCTATATTTATACACCCGTAAAGATAGCGAAAGGACAGTCACAGTGGGAAAGGCACTTTAATAAAGTAGCCGGTGATCTTTTTTCAACAGCTGTTTCATGTATTAGACAACCCAGAGAATCATTCTTTAATTGGTTAAATCGTGGTGAACCGTGAAAAAACCCAAATACAGAATGCTGCTAAAGTAATATCTGCCAAAGACCTGCTTGTACATGTCTTTGGTAATTGAATTTATTAACTCTTAATTCGCATTAAAAATGAAACTAATCATAAAAAATATGGTTTGCATTCGCTGCAAAATACTAGTGAAGTCGGAATTGGAAAATATGGAGCTTACTCCCATCATTGTTGAATTGGGCGAAGTTGAAATCATGGAAAATCTTTCTGCAAAAAAACGAAGCCAACTAAAAACCGCTTTACTAAAATCAGGCCTTGAACTATTGGAAGACAAAAAGAGTATGCTTACCGAAAAGATAAAGAACATCATTGTAGAAATGATTCATTACGCCGATGAACAACCAAAGATAAATTTTTCTCATTATCTGAGTGAAAAATTAAATTATGATTACACCTATCTCTCCAATCTTTTTTCAGAAGTAAAGGGAATTACCATAGAGCAATATATCATTTCACATAAAATTGAACGTGTAAAAGAACTGCTTATTTATGATGAGCTTTCATTGACTGAAATTGCTTTTAAGCTCCACTACTCAAATGTTGCCCACTTATCCAATCAGTTTAAAAAAGTTACCGGATTGACGCCTACTTTTTTCAAAAATATGAAGCATAAAAGGCTTATTCCACTGGAAAATTTATAAATAGGCCGTTTTCCAAACTTTTTTGTTTTCAAATTCAGTGAATTATACAACTTTTTTTTAAAGTTTTACAATGCCCAATCGTTTTAATAGTGCCACTTTTACTTACATTAAATAATAACGGCATGAAAAAACAAAAATCTAATGATTGATACTTCAGGGAAAATGAAAAAATCTGAAGTACGCATCATTGCAGAAATAATTGAATATATACCAAACGCTGTACTAAGTAAAACCATTATTAAAAAAATAACGGGGAATGTTACCGTTTTCTCCCTTGACGCAGGTGAAGAATTGGCCAAAAAAATTTCACCTTTTGATGTGTTCGTTCAAATAATAGATGGGTCCGCCGAAATTAGCATCAACAACAAAAAATACAATCTCAAATTGGGTGAGGGAATGGTGATACCTGCACACACCAGTCATTGCTTTAATGCCAATGAACAATTCAAAATGATCTCCACAATAATAAAATCAGGATATGAGGACTAAGATCTGTATCGGGCTTTTTCTATAATTTCTTCACCCAAATATTCTTTTTAAGGGTAGATAAATGAAATTTTTTAATAGAAATAGGCTGTATTTCTATTTGCTATATCATACTAGATCCTGCTTCCCTTTCGGGCTTTCGGCAACAGTTGGCTTCCACAAAAATACAAATCTACTCAAAGTGATATTGGAAGATGTGTCCTTCCTATATGCAAATGTTATATCCAATGTACTTTAAAACATCTGTAAATAATACAACATATTTCCCTAATTCTGTAATAGTTATTCTTATTAAAGAACCCAACTTTGAGTAGTGGAAATTTTTTTAACTAAAAATAAAATAAAATGTATAAAATCCAAACAGTATTTTACAATCACCATTCCGGCCACATGTTAAATCTAAAGCCAAATAAGGACTACAACAATTGGGAATCGGCAGCTTATTTAATCCCCGCATTATTTTGGAATATTTTCCGAAAGAAAGTGCAGCTGCAACTTATAAGGAGTGTGTAGCGCCAGCATTGGAAATAATCCTGGCCAACTAAAATTAATCTAAACAGTTCAACCATAAATTTTTAATATGAAAAAGTATATAACTAGTTTAACACTTATCATTATGATAGGGTTTACTAACATTGGATATGCACAATCAATCTATAAGATTGGCGGCTCAAAGAGCAATAGCGTGGAAATTTCCGGCACATCTACACTCAAGGATTGGGAAATGAGTACCGGAAATTTTACGGGGAATGCACAATTCAGCTTTAAACCCGGAAATGACAATGAGCTTATAGCAATTACCTCGTTAAACTTTTCTGTAAAAACCGAGAGTTTGGAAAGTAGTACAAAAGGATTGGATAAGCACGCATACGAAGCATTAAAGGCCGGTACCTATAAAAATATTGTATTTATACTAAAATCCGCAGAGGTTGTTCCATTAAAAGACAACAAATACAGGGTAAAAGTAACTGGTACGCACAATATTGCAGGTGTTGAAAAGGACATGATAATGGATGGTTATGCTACCGTCAACAAAGATGGCACCATCACCCTTTCAGGATCGGACGAGCTAAAGATGACAGATTATAAAGTGGAGCCGCCCACATTCCTTTTCGGCGCAATGAAATCAGGTGATAAGATCACTTTGGATTTTAACCTGGTTTACGAAAAAGTAAACTGATTTATTTCAACAACAATTTTAACCTTAAAATCTTTTATGATGAAAACAAATAAATTTTTTACGATGAAAACAAAAATACTCATATTCCTTTGCTTCGCTTCAGGCATTATGTATGCGCAACAGTCGAACCTACAATATTTCAGACCAAATAACGCGAACGGCATAAATGTTTTTGAAACTTCTAAAATAGACACAATACCATTTGAAGGCTTAAGGGTTCGTGTAGGAGGAGACTTTGCCATGCAGTTTCAGAGCCTAAACCAAAGTAATGATGCCAACAAATTGGTGGAGCTCGGTTCGAATTTTAACCTTCCTACTGCCAACCTAAATCTAGACGTACAATTGCTCGAAGGAGTTAGGATGCACATGAGAGTCTACCTTTCCTCACAAAATCATGAAGAATCATGGGTAAAAGGTGGTCATATTCAAATAGATAAACTGGACTTCATAAAGCCCGGCTTTATGGAAGGGATTATGCAGTATACCACTATTACTATTGGTTTGGATGAGTTTAACTATGGCGATGCCCATTTCCGGAGATCGGATAACGCCCGGGCAATTTTCAATCCCTTCGTGGGCAATTATATAATGGATTCTTTTTCTACGGAAGCTTTTGGTGAGGTAACGGTCCAAGAAAATGGATTCTTGGCAGTCGCTGGCATCTCGAACGGTAAGCTCAATCAAAGCGTGGTGGTTACAGATCAAAGTGATAACAAACCGTCCTTTTATGGCAAATTGGGTTTTGATAAACAATTGAATACCGACTTGAGAGTAAGGTTGACCGGATCAATCTATAGCAATTTAGGTACTACAACTGGCTCATGGCTGTATGGAGGCGATCGCACGGGTAGCAGATATTACAATGTGTTGCGCACAGTACCCGACTCCTTGGGTAATTCTGAGGGTGGTGCATTTGAAGGTAGGTTCAACCCTCGCTTTAAAAAACTTACTGCCATTCAAATCAACCCTTTTGTAAAATATAAGGGTCTTGAACTCTTTGGGATCTATGAATTGGCTACAGGAAGCAATGAAATCACTTCTCCACAGCCGGACAAGGAAGGAGCCTTTACCCAACTGGCTGCAGAATTGGTTTATCGATTTGGGGCAGATGAAAAATTTTACATAGGCGGAAGGTATAATACGGTACAAGGCAAAACGGTAGAAAACCAGACAGACGACTTAAAAATCACTCGATGGAATTTCAGCGGGGGTTGGTTTCTCTCCAAAAATATTTTGGTAAAAGCCGAATATGTTAACCAACAATATTTGGGAGATAAATGGACCGGAAGATTTGCAGGAGCAAAATTTGATGGTTTTATTATGGAAGCAGCGATTAGCTTCTAATTTTGAGAATAAAGAAATAAAATTGACTCTGAGCAAGGGTTAACTGATACCAATTAAGTTTTTTAATGCCGCATATAAATTTTATTGAACCATTTTAAAAACGTAGAATTGGTAAATGCCGAACAGTAAGATAAGGAGCAAATGAGGAACGAAGTGTGCGACATTAGATTACTAAATCGGTATGAAACCTGTATCTCAGCTTTTTTACAAACATTATAATAACCTTGTACTATAAAATGAAAAAACCTCGCAACAAGCGCCTCGGAAAGAGACCACGAATAAATAATGCAAAACTGAAAGAGTCGATAGAAGGTCAGAATACGTATGAAAATTTTAAAGAAGTACCCTATCGTAAAAGTGAAAAAACCAATAGAGCAGGTATAGAACGAAGGATGAGATAAGGATGGCATTCAATTGAAATGAATGCGTAACACAACTTTTAAAACCTATACTAAATATAATTTATTTGTGCAGATGTACAACACCTATCAGCTTAAAGAAATTTACCTTGTAGTTGGCACTATTAGATTTGGTTAAACCGGGCAACAGCGAAACTGAAGAACAGGAAACAGTGTAACTGAATAAAAAAAGATAAATTAAAAATCATGGAAAATTCAATCAAACATACGTATCACATTGGTGGTATGAGTTGTGGTGGATGCGTTACAACAGTAAAAAGTAAGTTATCCGCCGCTCCAAATGTAACATCGGTGCAAATTGACCTAGCAAAGAAGAAAGCAGAAATTATTTCTTCCAAAGCAATTAAAGCCGACACACTTCAAGAGGCATTAAAGAATACACATTACACAATTGCGGAACTTAGGGAAGCTTAGAAATTGTGTAAACTGACTTCTTATTGTTTATTCCCGAAGTTTCGGGATTATAAATTCTGACTTTATATACTGCCTGTTCAGCAATCAGGTAGGATGTTGTCCAAAATTAGAAACGCGAGAACAATTGAGATTCACTAACAATCTAAATATGTAAATTATGAAAAAGATTATATGGATATCCGCAGGCATTCTCTTAGTAATGGCCTTTGGTTGCAAACACACCGCCTTTAATAAGGTAACATCCGAATATGATAAGTCCGTAGATTTTACCAAATACAAAACGTTTTCCTGGTTGCCTGATAAAGCAGATACAGTTAATTCGCCCTACAATAACGAAATTATCCGGAACAATATCCGTAACTACTTTGGGCTGTGTATGAGCGACAGAGGGTATTCATTCGAGGCTGAAAACCCCGACTTGCTAATGAAGTTAGTTATAAACAATACAAAAAAAGACACGGTGGATAATAACCATCCAACTTCTTACTATTACGGTCCATACTATTATGGAAGTTATTTTTATTCGCCTTATCATTATCGTTATACTTATAATGGTCAACACGGATTATACGGGGATGATTATTTCGGTCATTACCCTGCACATAACCAACAATATGTAAATGGTTCCATTACTTTAATTTTAATTGACAGAAAAGCAAATGAGGTAGTATGGCGTGGTACAGCTGAAGGTAATATCTACGACCCCTCAAATATCAGTAAGGATTTGCATCCTGCTGTACACAATATAATAGACGAGTATCCGGTAAAATCCTTAGTAAAGCGAAGTCGTAAAATGGACTAATATAACCAGAGAAAGTACGTGAATGAATTTTGTATCAATTAGAAATTATAAAAATTAAAAGATTCCTGTAGAAGGGATAAAATGTTGGAGATAAAAAGTAATTCGGAAACAGCTATTAACTATTTATATAATAGTTACATACATAGATAAAGTAGTATGCTGAAGCGAATTGTACATAAGTAATATAATAGGGCAACAGCGAAACTGAAGGCTGGGCAACAGCGGAACTGAAGGTATTTTTAAAATAAAAATTATGTTTTACGAAGGTTATCACTTTTGGGGAATGCATTTGATATGGTGGTTTTTTTGGTTGATCTTTATATTTGCCCTTTTTGGATGGTACACTCCTGTTCCGAAAAGCCGGAGAAAAAAAGATCAAGATGAAGCGCATAAGCACCACTGATAATTTATAGGGATGTCTTAAGGTTTCTGAAAATCTATTTTCAGGAAACTATTTATTTGTTTCGGGCTTTGCGCAGGCGCAGGGCCCTTTTCAAAAATTCATAAAGTATCAAAAGATCCTATGGTATAAATTATATGTTTTTATTGAACTTTAAGATTATAAAAGTAGATATCCAGTCAAATATTTATATTATAGGTAATTAAATTGTTATTAGCCAAATAAAATGAAACAAAAAATAAATACTTCGTTTCTTAAAATCTCATTATATTCAGTCACTATTTTCTCTTTTGCTTCCCTTCCAGCATTTAGTCAGGGTATACAAAAAATTAAGACCGATACTTCGGCGACGGGTACAATTGTTCCATTAGCAGGGGAAAAAGAAGAACCGGAATTAGCCCACCCATTTTTTACCCACATGGGTATGCCCGACGCGGTAGGTAACTATAGCCTGCGGGTTCCTACAACGCTAACTAAAGAAAATGCAACTGTAGTAGACGGAACTAAAGTAGATGGAAAAACCCAGGCCAATTTTGGATTCCATTTTGAAACCGGCCTTTCAAAAACTATCGGGCTTCATATAAGAAATGACCGGGTTTCGAGTAATAGCTTTACAGAAGTAATGTTTCAGTTTGTCGCAATAAGAAGTAAAGATGGCATGAGTGGTTTTTCTCCCATTATAGAATTTGAATTTCCGACACATAAAGGTGCAAGCGGCATCAATACCTTAGTAGGCTTTACCACCGCGTTCGTAAGACCAAATTTCTCTTGGAACCAGGTGCTTCACTATGGTTCCAAGGAGAATAATTATGAGGGCAGTGCTGCAGTGGTTTATAGGGTGGCCAACGGAGTATTTTTAGTTGTTGAAATTATGGGTGAAAAGTTTCCATCCGAATCAATCGCACTCAATATGCTTGGCGGTGTAAAAGTAAGTGTAGGTAAATTTCTTACGCTTGGAATAGGCTACCGGCAACCAATTACATCAAACAAAGAATTTTCATTACAATATGTTTTTTCACCTGATGTAGAATGGTAATTTAGCAGAAATGATTTATGCCTAGGATTTAGCAGTATTCAACAATGAGAAGATAAAGAAATTAAATAAAAAAGGAAGATATCATAATATTAATCAAGCATGTTGCATATAAATAAGTAAAAATGGAAAATTCAAATTTGAAAACACAAAGCAATCAAAAAGAAGTAATCGTTGTTTCCGGCAGTAGTGGATTAATAGGAACAGAATTAATTCACAGGTTGGCTGCTCACTATCGTGTGGTTGGCCTGGATAATACCGGCTATCCTTTTCCGCCTGCGGAGGCTGAATGTGTGTGCATAGATATTACCAGCGATAAAAGTATGGCGTTCGCCTTCGATAGAATCCGTTATGAATACGGTAATAAAATTGCCTCGGTAGTCCATCTGGCGGCCTATTACGATTTCTTGGGAAAGCCGTCAGACCTGTACGATAAAATAACGGTAAAAGGGACAGAAAGATTAATAAAATTACTGCAGGATTTTGAGGTGGAGCAATTCATCTTTTCAAGCAGCATGTTGATCTATAAACCTTCGTCGCCCGGTGTAAAAATAACCGAGGAATCACCCTTGGAGCCTAAATGGGATTATCCAAAATCAAAAGTAGCCACAGAAAAAGTACTGCACGAACAAAGAGGGAAAATTCCCGTAGTAAATATGCGCATGGCCGGTGTATATAGCGAAGAAGGGCATTCAATACCGATCACCAATCAGGTACAGCGCATTTACGAAAAGCAACTCGAGGCACGCTTGTACCCCGCCAATACAGCTCATGGCAGCACCTACGTACACTTGGAGGATTTGGTAGATTCCATTATAAAAACCATCGAAAAACGAAAAGAGCTTCCGCCAGAAACCGTACTGAATATTGGGGACGATGAAACCCTGTCTTATCAAGAGCTGCAAGATATAATAAGTAAGGAAATCAACGGTAAGGGATCAAAAATAATACACATACCAAAATGGTTCGCCAAATTAGGCGCATTTATGCTGAATATTTTTGGCAAAGCATTTATAAAACCTTGGATGATCGACCTTGCCGATGACCACTTTGAACTGGACAGTTCCCGCGCTAAAAAATTGATTGGCTGGAAACCTAAGCACGGATTGAGAGATACACTACCCAAAATGATTAAAAATTTAAAGGATAATCCTGAACATTTTTATAAAGTGAATAAATTGAAAAAATAATTATAGTTCAACATTTATAAACCGTAATCCATCATAGTATGAAAAAGCACGACCATTCCTCTATGTCACCAGAAGGTGAAGATAATAAATCTGGAAATAAACAGGAATCGCAACAGCCAGACAACACCACAACCTATACCTGCCCCATGCATGCTGAAGTAGTAAGCGATACTCCGGGCAACTGTCCCAAATGCGGAATGACGCTGGTGAAAAAAAAGGAAACAAAACACGAAATGTCCGGCCACAAAATGGGAGGGCATACTATGGATGCTATGCATAGTAATCCTAATGATAAAAAAGAAATGTCCAGCCAAAAAGAAATGATTATCAACCATTACAACTCTTTGTACTGGACACATGCAACAAATATCTTTCTTGGATTTTTACTTATAGCAGCGCCATTCACATTTGGTTATAGCAGTGATGCCATGACATACAGTGATATAATTAGCGGCGGGCTATTAATTATATTTAGCGTATTGTCCGCTAATCCATTCCGGCTGTGGGCACCCTGGGCTTCTACCTTTGTTGGTATATGGCTGTTGTTTGCACCACTGATTTTCTGGGCACCCGAGGCATCGGCTTACATTACGGACAGTATTGTGGGTATTTTAGCTATTGCCTTATCCATACTTATTCCTGAAATGCCAGGCATGATGAAAATGATGATGAAAATGCCACCAGGTCCTGATACACCACCTGGCTGGTCTTATAATCCTTCTACCTGGCTACAACGAACCCCTGTTATTATTCTGGCCTGGGTTGGCTTTTTTGGATCCCGTTATTTAACGGCCTATCAGCTGGGTTATATTGACCATGTTTGGGATCCATTTTTTGGAAATGGCACGGAAAAAGTACTCACATCGGCCGTCTCCCAATCCTTTCCTATTTCAGATGGCGGCCTGGGTAATGTTTCGTATGCCATTGAAGCGCTGATGGGCTATATGGGCATGTCAAACCGATGGCGTACGATGCCCTGGATGGTAGCATTTTTTGGTATTTTGGTAATACCATTGGGGGTTATAAGCATTATACTCATCACTTTGCAGCCGGTGTCGGTGGGCTTTTGGTGTTCCGTTTGTTTGCTTACCGCTGTTGCAATGGTTATAATGATACCATTGACACTGGATGAGGTGGTAGCAACGATACAGTTTTTAGTAAAAAGAACAAAGCAGGGAAAACCTTTCTGGCGTACTTTCTGGATGGGAGACACTATTGAAGGTGGCAGCGATGACGCCCGTTCACCTCGCTTTACGGAATCGATTGTTAAAACAGTGCCCGCTATGCGTTGGGGCATGAATCTGCCCTGGAACCTATTGTTATGCGCAGGTATTGGTTTGTGGTGGATGTATTATCCCGGCAACTTTGGGGTAACGGGCTCTGCCGCCAACAACTTCACAACACTTGGTGCCTTGGTGATTACTTTTTCGGTAATGGCGATGGCCGAAGTAGGAAGGGCTGTCCGGTTTATCAATATCCTGTTTGCATCGTGGCTTATTGTGGCAGTACTAGTAATAGATGCGGTACCGTCAAATGCATTGTGGATTGCCATTATATCCGGTGTAGCGCTTATAGCTTTAAGTTTTCCTAAAGGTAAGATTCGGGAAACGTATGGCACGTTTGATAAATATATTGTTTAACATTAAAAAGAAAATGAAATAAAAAATCTGTTTAGAAAAAGTTTTTTTTATCCGATAAAATGCATTCATTTATAGTTGTTCTATTTAATATGAAATGGGAAAAATCAGGCTGAAACCTGATTTTTCCCATTTCATATTTATCTAGCTGTTAGAAAATAGTCAGAGTTGCCCGTTGGGCTGTTGACTCAGGCGTTGGTTGCCAACCATCCGTTCTCAAAACCTGCACGGTGCAATCCGGTAACAAGGTAAGGGCACCGCTTCATCAAGCTCCAAAAAAAACCTGAGCGGTAATTCTCGATCATCAAAATAACAGGTCCCTGATCCAGCCCAAAGTAGCGTTGCGAGTGCCAGCCTTCTTTAAATTGCGACCTGTCTTTAAAACTTGGGTTAAAACTGCACCTTAATCCGTACTTGTTCATTATCTGCGGATAGGCTTCGCTGCAATAGCGCATTGTTGGCAGAACAATTTCCGGAGCGAACGGCAGGGAGGCAACTACGGCCCAGGGCGCAATGGTGCCGTCGTCGGGACCATTGGGAATGCTTCGGGCCTTATAATCATAAAAGCGGCGCTCACTGCCATTTACACGGTGGATAGCAGGTCCTGGACCATCGCTAGCAGTAAATCCCCAGCAGTGTTCGCTGTAGCCCTTAAATTTTTTGGGATTACGTATCCCATACTGTTGCTGCACAAAAGTGGCCCGGCGGCTGTTCTCAAAGTAATCAATGCCACGCTCCTTCATGTAGTCGTCCTGTATTCCCCGAAAGTCTATCCAAACGTGCGATAGTTGGTGAATAAAAAGCGGCCCGGCGTACAAAAATTCATGACCGTAGAGTTTTTTCCAGCGGTACGTTTTTGTCCAGGCTTTGTAAGAACTCTCCGGCAGCGGATGAGTTGGCGATCCCAGCCCCAGCACATAAAGAAGAAGCCCTTCATTGTAACCCTGCCAACGGCTTTTTAAAAACCCCCTTTCCGGCTTCCATCCATGCGAAACCGTAAGACCTCCATTCTGCGCCCATTGCCAGTCCATACGACGGTAGAGCGCATCACTAAGTTCCCGTATCTCGCATTCATCTTTTGCCTCGCGGTCAAAGTAGGCGGCGGCGGCCAATGCCCCGGCAATTAAAAATGTAGTATCTATTGTTGAGAGTTCACAGTCCCAAACCCGTTTACCGGAATTCATGTCCAAAAAATGATAGAAGAAGCCCTTATGGCCAGTCGCGTCTTTTTCTTCACCCTGATGGCTGTTCCAAAAAAACCTGAGTGTGGTGAGTACAATTTTAATAGCTTCCGGGCGGCTCATGAATTTGCGCTCTACCCCTACAACGTAAACCGCAAGCGCAAGTCCAACGGCAGCAATACTTGCCGGAGCGCCTTTGCTATTGTTATCTGCCACCAGTCCATTTCGGGTGTTGGTCTCTTTCAGAAAATAATCGAACGTATCACGTTGAAGTTTTTCCAACATTTTGTCCTGTGTCTTAGCAGTCATACCTTAACGTCTCTTTTTGTTTGTTTAGGCCCAAACTCGACCGTGATCGCTGCTACTGCTTGCGACGGCATTGATATGGGCAGGGAAAGATAATATTACTTATGCAAGTAACTACAGAAACTGTAAATAATACAACTTATTTATACAATTGTGTAACATAGTTTGTTTGAATAGAATCAATTTTACATAGTAATCCGAACAAAAGCAACTTAATATTAATTATTAATCAAAAAATTGATTCGTGTAAGTGATCATTTAGACTCCTTATAGAGAGGAAGCACAAATAATATCACATAGAAATAGCTTTTAGGAAGTTAAAAATTAAAAAATATGTTACGCAACATAAAAAGTTTAACTGGCTTCACCATGGGTGCAACCGATGGGGAGATCGGAAAAGTAAAAGAGTTTTACTTTGACGATCATACCTGGACCATTCGCTATTTAATTTTAGAAACAGGTAGCTGGCTGAATCACCGCAAAGTGCTTATCGCACCGGAAGCGTTATTAACTCCTAATTGGGAGGAAAAAATTTTCCCGATTAATCTTACCAAAGAACAGATAAAGAACAGTCCTAATATTGATACTGAACAACCCGTCTCCCGCCAGCATGAAATTGAACTACATGAATATTATCCCTGGACAAGTTATTGGGGCGGCGGTATGTACACTTTCGGAATGATAACGCAAGAGTATGTATCTCTTGAGAAAGCAGTACAATTTAATGAAAGTAAGACCGACCCTAAAGATTCAAGTGGCAATCCGCATCTGCGAAGCACACATAAAGTAAAAGGCTATACCATTCATGCTACCGATGGGGAGATTGGAGGTGTGGAAGATTTTATTATTGACGACAGCACCTGGAAATTTGACTTTCTGGTAGTGGACACAGGGCATTGGTTTCCTGACAAAAAGGTACTTATTTCCCCAAAATTGATAAAGGAAATAGAATGGGATACTTCTACCATTGTCGTAAACGCTACAGAAGAAGATGTAAAAAAAAGCCCTGAATACCATCATGGTGAACAAATAAATAAAGCATACAAAAAATCTATTGATAATCATTATGAGGAAATGTGATTACCACACTCTAGTTAAGAGCTTGTTTAAACTCACTTTGAATTGATCTTAAACAAGCTCTAAGACAACACAAATAACTCCACTTTTTTATTTTTAAAAAAATGAATACAGAAACAACAACCATTCAGCAAAAAGCAATTAACACGGTGCGTATTTTGGCTGCCGATGCAGTGCAAAAAGCAAACTCCGGGCATCCAGGAGCACCGATGGGGCTTGCATCCGTTGGTCATATTTTATGGGCAGAATCCATGAACTATAACCCACATAATCCTGAATGGGCTAACCGGGATCGGTTTATTTTGTCCAACGGACATGCCGGCATGTTACAATACAATTTTTTGTACCTGACCGGTTATGATATCACATTGAACGATATAAAAGAATTCCGGCAACTGCACAGCAAAACCGCAGGGCATCCTGAATATGGCTTGCTGGCGGGCATTGAAGTTACCACCGGACCATTGGGCCAGGGTTTTGCCAATGGTGTAGGGTTCGCTATTGCACAAAAATATATGGCTGCCAGGTACAATAAGCCGAACTTCGATATTTTTAATTATAAAATTTATGCGATCTGCAGCGATGGCGATCTTATGGAAGGCATAACCGCTGAAGCCGCATCTTTGGCCGGGCATCTTCAATTGGGCAATATGATTTATCTGTATGACGATAACCATATTTCCATTGAAGGAAGTACCGACCTAACATTTGATGAAGACGTGGCACGGCGCTTTCTGGCCTATGGCTGGCATGTACAGGTGCTTCCCGATGGCAATGATTTGGAAGCACTATCTACAGCTATAAAAAATGCCCAAAATGAAACCGGCCGTCCTTCGCTTATAAAAGTTCGCACAAATATTGGTTACGGTAGCCCCAACAAAGCTGATACCGCCGCCGCACACGGCTCCCCGTTGGGCGAAGATGAGGTGAAACTGGTAAAGAAAAATTTTGGTTTTGACCCCAATAAAAATTTTGAAGTACCCGATGAGGTCTTAAATTATTATCGCGAAGCGGGTAAAAAAGGGATAAAAAAAGAACGGGATTGGAATAAATTGTTCAGCAGTTATAAAGAAAAATATTCAGTGCTGGCGGATGAATATAAATTGTTAAGCCGCGGTAAGCTACCTAAAGGATGGAAAGAAAAACTACCCCATTTTGAAGCCGGGGAAAAGAAAATGGCAACTCGGAAAGCTTCGGGAAAAGTACTGAACGCAATTGCCGATCATTTGCCCAACCTCATTGGTGGCTCGGCGGATCTGGCGCCATCCACAGATACAAATCTGGAGAAATACAAATCATTTTCTGCTGAGGAAAATGACGGACGCAATTTCCACTTCGGTATCAGAGAACACGCCATGGGCGCTATATTAAACGGATTGGCCTTGAGCAACTATATAATTCCCTATGGCGCCACCTTCCTTATTTTTTCAGATTACATGCGGCCACCCATCCGACTGGCTGCTATTATGAAAATTCGTCCAATATTTATTTACACACACGATAGTATCGGATTGGGTGAGGACGGAACCACCCATCAACCTGTAGAACAACTGATTGGATTACGATCGGTTCCCAATATGACGGTAATCCGCCCGGCGGACGCCAATGAAACAGTACAAGCATGGCGTGTAGCGATTGAACATACCGGCGGTCCGGTAGCAATTGTATTGACCAGACAGGGACTTCCTGTAATTGACCAAGAGAAATACACGAAGGCAGATGCATTGGAAAAGGGAGCCTACATCCTCTCCGAACCGGAAACGAACCCACAAATTATTTTAATAGGTACAGGTTCCGAAGTCCAATTGGTAATTGCCGCCCAACAGAAATTAAAAGAGCAAAATATTGCGGCACGTGTGGTGAGCATGCCATCGTGGGAGTTGTTTGAAAAACAAGATGCCGCTTATAAGGAAAAAATATTTCCAAAAAAATTGAGGAAACGATTGGCGGTAGAAGCAGGCTCTCCCATAGGCTGGCATAAATATGTAACGGATGAAGGCGATATTATTGGTATCAATAAATTTGGCGAATCGGCTCCCGGCGAAGAAGTAATGCAGGAATATGGATTTACAACTGAAAACGTGGTAAAAATAGCGAAAGCCTTGCTTTTGTAAAGTATAAAATCAAAGGATTCCCGGTTAATGAAACCCAACGTCCTTTAAGCAGAACAAATTATATGAAAGTTAATCTCAATACTCAAAACTATCTTCAAATGAAAATAGGAATAGCTGCAGACCATGGTGGTTTTGAATTAAAGGAAATTATCCATGCATTCCTGCTCAAAAGGGGATACGAAGTGGTGGATTTTGGCGCGTATAAACCCGATGACAAGGATGATTATCCCGACTTCGTAATTCCGCTGGCCAAAGCCGTAGCAGCAAATGAAGTGGAAAGGGGCATTGCTATTTGTGGCAGTGGCGTTGGGGCATCTGTTGCTGCCAATAAGGTTGCCGGCGCAAGGGCCGCCCTGATTGGGGATTATTTTTCTGCACACCAGGGGGTCGAAGATGATGACATGAATATCATTTGCCTCGGTGGGCGGGTTATCGGTTTTGCTCTGGCCGAAGAACTGGTGCTGACGTTTTTGGAGGCAATCTTTACAGGAGCAGAAAGACACTTGCGAAGATTGCAAAAAGTTAAACAGTTAGAAAATGATCCCAATCTTCTCAGGTAAAAGAAAAAGTCAAAACGAGTTCAATAAATTAACATAACTAAAAACTAATATCATGATCAAAAAAGCAATCACAATCGCACTTCTCTTTCTTTTTTTAGTGCCAATGATAAGCGCCCACGAAGCAGAGGGCACAGAAAAAATTGAAAAAGTGACGGCAGCCTCACTTGAACGTGAGGCACAGGACGCCAGCACCGATAAAGAAACGCAAAAAGATCTGGCTGCCATAACCAGCGAGGTGGAAAAATCAACAGTACCTACCGTAATAAAGGCTATCAGCCTTGGCCTAATTATATTTGGTCTAGCCTATGCGTACTATCCACGAAAAAGAAAGGAGGAAACTAATGTCTAATTCAAACCCCCCGGAAGAAAAAGAATGGCACGTAAAAGATTTCGATTACCCAGTGCCCGAACACGCAAAGAACTTTGGATACTCGATTGGCGGCATAACCACAGTTGGTTTTTTGCTGCTTATCCTTACCGGTGTCATTATGGCTTTATTTTTTGATCCATCGGTAGATGGTGCACGACAGAGCGTACTCAATCTGATCTCTTCTCCATGGGGAAACTGGTTAAGATCTTTCCACCGGTGGTTGGCAGAGGCTGTGACCTTTTTGATTATCCTCCATATCAGCAGGGTGATTTTTACCGGATCCTATGCAGGGAGGCGTAAGTGGAACTGGATGTTTGGTATAGGTTTATTAATGATTACGTTAGCCTTCTTTTTTTCGGGCACAGCCATCAAATGGGATCAGGAAGGTTATGAAGCCTATCAGCATTCATTGGAATCATTCGAACTGGTGCCGTGGATAGGTGGGGCGATTGCCGATTTTTTAAGGGGTAGTTTAGCGGCAATGCGCCTGTTTGCGACACATGTATTAATATTGCCTATTCTTCTTTTTTTATGTCTGGTCCCTCATCTGGTCCTGATGAAACTCAACGGCCTTTCTCCAATTCCCGGAAAAACATCCGCTAGAAAAGTTATGTTTTCTGAACATATAAATAAGATCATCGGGTTTAGTGCGGCTATTTTTGGACTGGTCGCTTTTTTGGCGGCGCAGTATCCCGTTGAACTGTTTGCAGGGCCTTATGCCGGTGTTGAAATAACCAAACCACCCTGGCTTTTTTTCCCGCTTTATCAGTTAGAGGATTGGTTCGGCGTTATATCTCTGGTTATATTTCCAATTATAGTAGTAATAGGGCTCATTTTACTTCCCTTTATTGATAAAAATGTAGAGAACCTAAAAACCAGAAGAATTGTGGTGTGGAGCTACTTGTTACTTGTTACGATTATGATTCTGTTTATTATAAATATAGCAGTTCTGCCGCCGGTTAAACACCTTGGTTGATAAACTCGGCAATTGTTCGAAGTGCGGAATGAAGTTAGTAGAGAAAAAATTGAATATACGACAAAATGGAGCAATAGAAAACTGAGATGAAGAAAGTGGAAACAAATTAGCGGAGACAATCATGATCAAGAAAATACTGTTAATGATTCTATTTTTAATCATCACAGGTATTGCAGCATTTTTTATCTTGCGTTATATGGATTATCAACAAGATAAGGGTTCTCACAAAACGTTTTTGCTTCCTCGTGTTGCTCTTTCCATTGTAGAAATAAGGTCACTTACGGCAGAGAAAACAGAGATGACGGTAAAAGTACTTTTAAAGAATCATCTTCCTTTCTCGTTCACAGCAGATAGTTTGCAATACAGTATTTCCATCAATGACGCGGAAGTCATCAAGGATCATCACAAAAAGACAATTACGTTAGAGAGCAATGACACCAATTCGATTCCTCTTCCGCTAGTAATTCAAAATCATCACCTGACGTCAATCCTAAAAGCCAGCGAGCGAAAGGATATTGATTCGGTTGAATATAGACTACACACAACCTTCTACACCAACATTGTTTTTAGAAAGAAATTTGACGTGGAAGTCGAACGACTTCTTCCGCTGATTTATATTCCGGAAGTAACTTCTAATGATATGCAAGTTGATTCGCTTAACTTTCAAGAGCCGCTATTCAGCTTAATGTTTCTATAAAAAATCAAAAAGTATTTCCGCTTCAGGCAAATAATATCGTCTATAGGCTTGCCATTGAAGACCATGAATGGATAGAGGGAATAGTTCCTATTCTTACTGACATTAAGGCACAAAGCGTTTCCGAACTTCAAATTCCTGTAACGATATCGCTTAAAGAGGTGGGCAAAACGCTCTTTGCTTTGTTGAAAAAAGGCAAAATGTAAAATACAAACTCCAACTGACTTTTAGGATTGAATCGGAAGAACACATGATGAAGATTAGCAAAGTAATTCTTGAAAGTTCGGGATCGGTAAAATCGTTAATGAAGGCGACGAAGAATAGTTGAATTCAGGTTCTAAACAAAGCGTGTAATCAAAAAATTAATAAAGCAAAATTTTAAAAGTGAGTCCACTCCGAAAACCAAGAGTTTATTGATTTTTACTTTTTAACCCCGAACTCCTAAAGGGGAAATCATTGGCAATCGAAGAACTATTTAATTTTCATTTCGTGAATTAAATGAAATGTAACTTGTCGGAGTGGATTGAAAAGTATTTCAAGCACAAATTCAAGAAATTCAATAGCTGACAGGTTTTATTTTATGGAATTGGTTAAACCCAGTTACAATTGGACTGCTATAATTAGACCTATGGATACGAATGCACGTGAGTATAAAACCTTCCCGATGGCAGTTTTAACATCGTTCCATTAATGTAAGGAAAAACTGTGGCAAGGACAGTCAATACTGTAAGCAAAAAAATAGCCACCTACATGGCAAATCTAATTGAAATTGCTTTCCAATTTATAAAATATGTAAATAATGCAACGTGTTTATATAATTGTGTAACACTTCCCTTAAGGATTAGGTGTAACTTTATAATTCTATCAATTTCAAATTTATTTATTATGACACAAGATAAAATGGATCAACAGAGCGAGCAATCTGACGGGAAGTCAAAATTACCATCAATATCAGATAATTTGACGATACCTAAGAATAGAACGAAAATAAATATTCTGGAAACCGAAGAGCAGGAAGTAAGATCAACTTCTCAAAGAAGACCGCAATTCAGAATAAAGGAAAATAGCAGAAGAAGATTTTACTAAAATGTATTTTCCTGCAAATATTTCAAATTATAATTCTAATAACGATGGCTGGTTAGTAATACTTGCCAGCTGTCCTAATTACTGCCGGGACAATACGGTATAACTTTAAAAATATGAACCCATTAAATCAAATACGAAACCATGGTCAGAGCATCTGGCTGGATTTGCTCGATCGCGAAATTATGGACTCGGGCAAACTGCAAAGCCTCATAGACAAAGACGATCTGCGAGGGCTTACCTCCAATCCTTCCATTTTTGAAAAAGCCATTACAGGCAGTTCCGACTACGATAAGGATATAGCAAAATTCGCAAAAAAGGAAAACGATAATGCGGCTATTTTTTTCGATTTGGCAATTGCCGATATTCAAAGGGCCGCCGATATTTTTAAACCTGTGTATGCCAAAACCAATGGAAATGATGGCTTTGTGAGCCTAGAAGTATCGCCCCATTTGGCTCGCGACACCGAAGGGACTATTGAGCAGGCACGGAATTTATGGAAAAGAGTGGACCGCGAGAATGTTATGATCAAAATTCCCGGCACTAAGGAAGGTCTCCCCGCCATACGCAAATGTCTCAGCGAAGGAATCAACATCAATGTTACGCTACTATTCGGGCTTCCGCGCTATTGCGAAATAACCGAAGCTTTTATGGGCGGACTTGAAGACAGATTGAAGCAAGGTAATTCCATAAAGAATGTTTCTTCCGTGGCTAGTTTTTTTCTCAGCCGAATTGACGTAATGATCGATCCAATGCTCGATGAAAAAGGAGCGAAGAAGCTAAGAGGTAAAATTGCGATCGCCTCTGCAAAACAGGCCTATCAAATTTATCTCGATATGATTTCGAGCGATCGTTTTAAAAAGCTGGAGGCAGTGGGCGCTCAACGCCAAAGAGTGCTTTGGGCAAGTACCAGCACTAAAGATCCGTCATATAGCGACGTACTCTATGTAGAAACCTTGATTGGAAAGGATACCATAAATACGCTGCCTATGGAAACTATCGATGCGTTTCGCGATCACGGAAAAGTGAGGGATTCCCTTACAACAGGAGTTGAGGATGCTAAGGCTGCGTTGGAAGAATTAAAGGAAAAGGGAATCAGTATAGAAAAGATTACCCAAAAGCTTGAAGAGGAAGGAATAGAAAAATTTAATAAGGCCTACGATAAACTGCTTAAGGGCATCGATGGTCAGAAGAAAAAAAAGGATTAAGGGAATGAAAGAGTTAGATGTTTCTAAAATAAAAGTCGTCTTTTTTGATATTGGCGGCGTGCTGCTCAGCAATGGCTGGGACCATCTGTCACGGGAAAAAGCCGCAAAAAAATTCAATCTCAACTATGAGGAAATGGACGTGCTGCACAATTTTATTTTCAACGTGTTCGAAATAGGGAAAGTTACCCTGGATGATTATCTGGATACGGTAGTGTTCAATCATTCAAGGGATTTTTCAAAAGAAGCGTTTAAAGATTTTATGTTCGCCCAGTCCGTAGCTTTGCCGGATATGCTTCCATGGTTAAAAGAATGGAAAAAAAATTGCGGGTTCCGTGTTTTTTCCATCAACAACGAAAGCAGGGAGCTTAACGATTACCGCATTAAAAAATTTTCCCTGCACCAATTATTTGACGGCTTTTTTTCATCCTGTCACGTAGGCATGCGCAAGCCCGATCCGGGCATTTTTCAATTAGCTATGGACATAGCACAGGTGCTGCCGGAAGAGTGCGCTTATTTTGATGACCGGGTGATGCTGGCAGAGGCAGCACAAAAGCTGGGCATCCGCAGCTTTCATCACCAGAATTTTGAAACCACAAAAGAAAATCTCATAAAACTAAAAAATTAAATAAAATGGAAAAGGTAAATCAAAATGTATTCGGCATTTACGGGCTGGGAACCATGGGGAGAAATTTATTACTGAACATGGCCGATCATGGGTTTGCTGTGGCCGGCTTTAACAGGCACAGTGATAAAGTAGATTTATTAATGAAAGAAAGCAAGGGAAATGGCGTACAGGGTTTTACGGAATTAACCGATTTTATCAATAGCCTTAAATCTCCAAAAACCATAATGCTGCTGGTAACAGCGGGCAAGGCAGTAGATGAGGTTATTACAAAAATCCTTCCCTTATTGGATAAAGACGACATTATTATTGACGGTGGAAATTCGCATTTTATCGACACGGACAGGCGCTACAAAGATCTGGAAGCAAAGGGTTTTCGTTTTATTGGCATGGGCATTTCCGGTGGCGAAGAAGGTGCCCGCAAAGGACCAAGCATGATGCCAGGTGGCGATATGCAGGCCTATCAATTGGTAAAGCCCATTCTTGAAAAAATAGCGGCCCACGTAAATGGCGATCCCACGGTTACCTATCTTGGGCCGCGCTCGGCAGGCCATTTTGTTAAGATGGTGCATAATGGAATTGAATATGCCCTGATGCAACTCATAGCAGAAACCTATGAGATTTTAAAGAACGGGCTTCACCTGGAAAATGAAGCCATTCATACCATTTTTAAACAATGGAACGATGGCAGGCTCCAATCTTTTCTGCTGGAAATTACCCGTGATATTTTTGCTTATAAAAATCCGGATACCGGTCATTTATTGCTGGAGGATATTAAGGACGAAGCCAAATCAAAAGGAACGGGTAAATGGACTTCGCAAGTTGCAATGGATATAAACCTGCCCATTCCCACGATTGATATTGCTGTTTCCATGCGCGACCTTTCAAAATACAAATCATTGAGAACGCAGGCCGCAGCCATGTATGCTGACACTACAGAGATGCCCTTAAAAGATAGCCCTGATAAATACATTGCAAACCTGGAGCAGGCCTTTTATTTTGGTATGGTAACCGCTTTTGCACAGGGTATGCACCTGCTTTATAAGACCTCCAAGGAATTTAAGTATGATCTAGAACTGGATCAAGTAGCAAAAATATGGCGGGGTGGCTGTATCATCCGGGCAGCGTTTTTAGAAGATATTTATAGCGCCTTCCGTACCAATACAAAACTGGAACATTTGCTGTTGGACAAGTCAGTACAGGCTGCGTTAAAAAATAGTTTACCGGGCATCCGGACGGTCGTTTCTGACGGTGCAAAATATGGCATGGCACTTCCTGCCTATGCAGCAGCATTGAGTTATTTTGATGCGTTCCGGAGTGAAAAAATGCCAGCAAATCTTATACAGGCGCAGCGGGATTATTTTGGGGCACATACCTATGAATTGATTGGCAAAGAAGGTGTTTTCCATACCGAATGGCAAAGTGATGTAAAAAGCCCAGCGGCTATATAAGCAGGCTAAAAATTAAAATCCACGGGATAAGGATACTTATAATTTTGAAAAAAGAATTTCTATGGCATCAACTACAAAATCACAACCCACTATCTTCATTATTTTTGGAGGAACGGGCGATTTGAACTACCGGAAAATAAACCCGGCACTTTTCAATTTATTCTTGGTTAACTGGTTACCGGATGATTTTGCGATTATCGGTGTTGGTCGTACCAAATTCACGGACAATAAATACAGGGACAAATTATTGGAAGGCATAAATAAGTTTTCAAGAAAGGGAAAGGCGAAAAAAGAAGATTGGGCAACATTTTCATCCCATATTTTTTACCAGGTTTCCGATCTGAACGATGCAAAAACATATAAAGAATTTGCTGCGAGGATACTTCAATATAAGAAAGAATGGAAACAGGAGCCACAGGTAATTTTTTACTTGGCGGTATCACCCAACTTCTTTCCCGTTATCGCTGAAAATATATCCAAAAACAACTTGGCCGGTAAGCCCGATACTACACGTATCGTTATTGAAAAGCCTTTTGGCCACGACCTTGATTCGGCAAAATCATTAAATAAACTTTTGGGCAGTATTTTTCAGGAAAGGCAAATATTCCGGATAGACCATTACCTCGGTAAGGAAGTGGTCCAGAACATAATGGCTTTTCGCTTTGCAAATGCTGTACTGGAGCCTTTATGGAGCCGAAATTATATAGAGCATGTACAGATTTCGGTAACCGAGCAATTGGGCGTAGGCAGCCGGGGGGAATATTACGATGATGCGGGAGCTTTGCGCGATATGGTACAAAACCACGTATTGCAGTTGCTTAGCCTGATCGCTATGGAAACACCCATAAACTTTGACGCCGATGAAGTAAGGAACCAAAAAGTTGATGTATTAAAGGCCATGCGAAAGTTTTCAGCGGAAGACATTGCTAAAGTGGCAGTAAGGGGCCAATATGACAAAGGATGGATGGATGGCAAGAAAGTTCCCAGTTACAGGGAAGAAGCTAAAGTTGATCCCCAATCCAACACGGAAACTTTTGTTGCTATCAAATTCTTTGTTGATAATTGGCGCTGGCATGGGGTGCCCTTTTACATACGTACAGGCAAGCGTCTTAGTCAGTATTCCTCAATTATCACTATTCAGTTCCGCGATGTTCCTCATCAAGTATTTCCGAATAAAGCAACTGACAACTGGCAACAAAACCGGCTTATCATCAGCATCCAACCCGAAATGAGCATTCACCTGCAGTTACAGGGGAAAAGGCCTGGCTTGGATATGAGTTTAAATACGGTCGATATGGTGTTTGATTATTCGGGTACTACTACCGTTGAATCCCCAGAAGCTTACGAGACCTTACTGTTGGATGCAATTGAAGGCGATCAGACCCTGTTTATGCGTGCCGACCAGGTGGAGGCGGCATGGGAACTGCTGATGCCCGTGCTCAACTCTTGGCAATCTAAAGAAAGTATAAACTTCCCTAACTATTCCGCAGATTCATGGGGGCCGGAAATTGCTGAAACATTGATTGCTCAAGATGGTTTTCAATGGTTTACGCTTCCTGACGAAAATAAAAAGTAATGAGTATGATGATCAATATTTATAAAACTCAGCAGGAATTGATAGTATCAATGGCAGTTCACTTTATAAAAATAGTGAATGAGGCAATAGATGACAAAGGAGTGGCGAATATTGCTTTGGCAGGAGGTAGCTCCCCAATAAAACTCTACGGACTTTTGGCAACGAATGAATATAAAAATCAGGTTGACTGGAGCAAAATAAATTTTTTCTTTGGAGACGAACGCTATGTTCCAGCGGATGATGCCCAAAGTAATTCGCTCATGATCCAAAAAGCTTTGTTCGATCCGCTAAAAATACCTGCTTCACAAATATTTAAAATTGACACAACATTAAGACCTGATAAATCTGCAAAAAATTATAATGAAACTATTGAAGCACATATAAAACAAATGCCTGTCCGTTTTGATTTTATGTTTTTGGGCTTGGGTGACAATGCCCATACTGCTTCTTTATTTCCATCTACCTCCGTGCTCGCCGAAACATCTGCAACAGTTAAAGCAGTATTTCTTAAGGAACAAAATAGTTACAGGATTACAATGACCGCACCGCTCATCAATCAGTCAAGGCAGATTGCTTTCCTTGTTTATGGAAAAGAAAAAGCGGAAGCCGTGCATCAGGTGTTGAATGATGTGCGTGATGCGGAAAAATACCCGGCGCAACTGATCCATCCAACAGATGGGGAGCTACAGTGGTTCTTGGATGAGGATGCTGCATCGCTTTTAAACAATAACACCCTAAATTATATAAACAAGTCGCTATGATACCAAAAATAAATCCAACACAAACTTCCGCATGGAAAAAATTGAATGCTCATTATTCAGCAATGGAAACCGTTCGTATGAAAACGCTTTTCGATACCGATGCAGCAAGGTTTGATAAAATGTCAATTCAGTTCAACGACTTGCTTTTCGATTATTCAAAAAACAGAATCACCGATGAAACAAAACAATATCTTTTGGAACTTGCCGCTGCATGTAATTTAAAACCTGCCATAGAAGCCATGTTCAATGGCGAAAAAATAAATGAAACTGAGAACCGTGCAGTGCTGCATACGGCATTGAGAAATTTTTCCAATACCCCCGTCATGTTGGATGGCGCCGATGTGATGCCGGAAATAAAAAAAGTCCTGCAAAAAATGAAAATCTTTTGTAAAAAGGTACATCAAGGGGAATGGAAAGGATATACCGGTAAAAAAATAAAGCACATTGTAAACATCGGCATCGGCGGGAGCAACCTTGGTCCAGTGATGGTAACGGAAGCCCTTCGCCCCTATTGGGTGGAAGGCATGCAGGTACATTTTGTATCCAACGTGGATGGAACGCATATTGTTGAGACATTAAAAAAAGTGAATGCGGAAGAAACACTTTTTCTCATCGCCTCAAAAACCTTTACCACGCAGGAAACTATGACCAATGCGCGCACCGCTCGGGAATGGTTTTTGAAATTGGCAAAGGATGAAAAGTATATTGCCGTTCATTTTGTGGCGCTATCAACCAATGAAAAAGAAGTAATAAAGTTTGGCATTGCCCCTGAAAATATGTTCGTGTTTTGGGATTGGGTAGACGGCCGCTACAGTTTGTGGAGTGCCATTGGCTTATCTATAGCGCTTACCATTGGCTACGATAATTTTGAACAATTGCTGAAGGGTGCGCATGAAACCGATTTACATTTCAGAAACACTGCTTTTGAGAAAAACATTCCTGTTATCATGGCTTTAATTGGTATATGGTACACCGATTTTTTTGGTGCAGAAACTGAAGCAATCTTTCCTTATGACCAATACATGCACCGCTTTGCCGCTTATTTTCAGCAAGGCAATATGGAGAGCAATGGCAAACATACGGACAGAAACGGCAATGATGTTGATTATAAAACCGGCCCTATTGTTTGGGGCGAACCGGGCACCAACGGGCAACATGCTTTTTATCAGCTCATCCACCAGGGCACGCATATAATTCCCTGTGATTTTATTGCCCCTACTATCAGTCACAATCCTATTGGTGAACATCATACAATATTGCTTTCAAATTTTTTCGCACAAACAGAAGCCTTGATGAATGGGAAAGGCAAAGAAGAGTTCGCCAATGAATTACCTGGAATGGATAAAGCACATAAGGAAAAATTAATTCCGTTTAAAGTTTTTGAAGGCAATCGCCCCACCAATTCTTTTCTGCTAAAAAAGATCACTCCATTTTCCCTCGGCTCATTGATTGCACTGTATGAACATAAAATTTTTGTGCAGGGAATTATCTGGAACATCTTCAGTTTCGATCAGTGGGGAGTGGAACTCGGAAAACAATTGGCAAGTAAGGTTTTACCTGAATTAAAAAATAACAATGCTGTTTCTTCCCATGATGCATCCACCAATGGATTGATCAATGCCTATAAAAAATGGCGAGGGTAATTGAAAAAATAAACATTAAAAAATTTGACTATGACATATGATAAAATTGTTGAACTAATAGGCAAAGAGGAAGAATATCTTCTTTCACACAAATGCGAAACGATACCTAAAGAAAATTTACATCTTCCGGGTGGGGATTTTATAGACCGCATATTTATTGATTCAAACAGGAACATACAAACGCTTTGCAGCCTGGACAGCATTTTTAATAACGGCAGGCTCGCTGGCACAGGTTATCTTTCTATTTTACCGGTAGATCAAGGCGTAGAACACAGTGCAGGCGCATCGTTTAGCCCCAATCCAATGTATTTCGATCCTTCAAACATTATTAAGCTGGCCATGGAAGGCGGTTGTAATGCAGTAGCTAGTACCATAGGCGGTATGGCATTTGTTGCCAGAAAATATGCACACAAAATTCCTTTCATTGTAAAGATCAATCACAACGAATTGCTTACTTATCCAAATAAGTTTGACCAGATAATGTTTGGTTCTGTAAGGGATGCATGGAACCTTGGCGCTGCTGCTGTGGGTGCCACAATTTATTTTGGATCACCCGAATCTGACAGACAGATCATAGAGGTTTCCAAAGCTTTTGAAGAAGCGCATAAGCTGGGCATGGCCACAGTTTTATGGTGCTATCTCCGCAACAATGAATTTAAAAAAGACAAAGTAGATTATGGTGTATCGGCAGACTTAACCGGACAGGCAAACCACCTTGGCGCCACCATACAGGCAGATATTATAAAACAAAAGCTTCCTGAAAATAATGGGGGTTATAAAGCACTCAATACAGATGGGACTAGTTATGGAAAATTTGATGAGCGCATGTACACCAAACTTGCCACTGATAATCCAATTGATCTGTGCCGTTACCAGGTAATCAATGGCTATATGGGAAATGCAGGACTCATCAATTCAGGCGGAGCATCAAAAGGTGATAAAGATTTGAAAGAAGCGGTGCGTACAGCAATCATTAACAAACGTGCAGGGGGCATGGGCATGATCTCTGGAAGAAAATCTTTTCAAAGACCATTTAAAGAAGGTATCGATCTTTTGCATGCAATACAGGATGTTTATCTAGCTAAGCGAATAGATGTTGCCTAAATATTTATAAATTAATGAAATAATAACCAAATAATGAAAATCTCACCTTTAGCAGGGAAACCGGCAGAACAAAATATATTGATTAACATTCCGCGGCTTGTTACGACATATTACACAGGCATACCTGATACTGCCGTACCGGAACAACGTGTTGCCTTCGGCACTTCAGGTCATCGTGGTTCCGCATTCAACACCTCTTTCAATGAAAGGCATATACTTGCCATTGCACAGGCACTCTGTTTTTATCGCAAAGAAAAGAAAATTGATGGGCCGTTATATGTGGGCTTTGATACGCATGCACTTTCAGCACCGGCTTTTGCTACCACTATGGAAGTGCTGGCAGCCAATGGAGTGGAAATAATGACTGCAGAAGGTGATCAATACACCCCTACCCCTGTTATTTCCCATGCTATTTTAAAATATAATCGCGGACGGAAAACAGGTCTGGCCGATGGCATTGTTATTACGCCCTCACACAACCCGCCTGACGATGGTGGCTTTAAATACAACCCACCCAATGGAGGGCCTGCAGGAAAAGATGTTACCGATTGGATCCAAAAAAAGGCGAACGGATTGCTTCAAGAAAATCTAAAAACTTTAAAAAGAATTTCTTTTGAAAAAGCACTTCGTGCAAGCACAACACACCGCCACAATTATATGAATGCCTATATAAATGATCTTGAAAATATAATTGACATGGAGACCATCCGCAATTCGAAGATCAGCATTGGCGTGGATCCGCTCGGTGGAGCGGGAGTGCATTATTGGGAGCCAATTGCCGAGCGTTATAAATTGGATTTGACGGTTACCAATAAAATAGTCGATCCTACTTTTAGTTTTATGACAGTGGATTGGGATGGGCAAATCCGCATGGACCCGTCTTCACCCTATGCCATGCAGCGCTTGATTGATATGAAAGATCGATTTGATATTTCCTTTGCCTGCGATACGGATTACGACCGGCATGGCATCGTTACCAAAAGTGCGGGACTCTTAAATCCCAATCACTATCTATCCGTTGCCATTTTTTATCTGCTGCAACATCGTCCTTTGTGGGCAAAAAATGCAGCAATTGGCAAAACGGTCGTCAGCACTCAATTGATCGATCGCATTGCCGCAAAATTTGGAAGGCGGCTTTATGAAGTACCAGTTGGTTTTAAATGGTTTGTTGATGGTTTGCTCGACGCATCACTCTGTTTTGGTGGCGAAGAAAGCGCGGGTGCCTCTTTTTCAAGATTGGATGGAAATGTCTGGACAACAGATAAGGATGGATTTGTACCAGCACTGCTCTCGGCAGAAATAACCGGAAAGCTAGGCCGTGATCCTGGCACCCTATATAATGAGCTCACAAAGGAATTTGGCGATCCTGTTTATGACCGGATTGAAACAAAAGCAACAGTAGAACAAAAAGAAAAACTAAAAAAAATTTCTAAAGAACAAATAAAGCACAAGGAGTTAGCAGGCGAAAAAATTAAAACTATCAGTACCAATGCCCCCGCAAACGACGCTGCTATTGGCGGCATAAAAGTTACAACAGCAAACGGATGGTTTGCAGCCCGTCCATCTGGAACCGAGGATATCTATAAAATATATGCAGAAAGTTTTCTTGGTAAAACGCACTTAAAAAAAATTATTGAAGAAGGTCAAAGCATCGTAAACGCAGCATTGAAAAAAAAATAATATAAATGAAATTTATACCTGTCACACACGAACTAATAACCAATATGAAGGACTTCTACCGCACTACTATCAGTTCTGATAGTTATCGTGGGGAGGAACCTATCCGGGCGCAGCTATTAAGTGCCAGCCAGATGGAAACTTTCGGAAAATCTTTGGCCGGAAGACATACGTTGAGCACCAAACCTGCGGAAGACCATTTACTTACCCGATTAGCAGATAGTGAAAAACTTTTGACCGAAGTGCGCAAGCTACTTACAGGTTCAATTAAAGAAAAACACCGGGTTACGCCTGCGGGAGAGTGGTTGATAGATAATTTCTACCTGATAGAAGAACATATCCGTATTGCAAAACTCCATTTCCCAAAAAAATATAGTGAAGACTTACCTCAACTTTTAGAGGATACCTCCGGAAGATTGACCCGTATCTATGATATTGCCGTTCAGATAATTTCTCATAGCGATGGAAGGATAAATATAGAGATTCTCGGCAGCTTTGTAAAAGCGTACCAAACAGTTACAAATTTAAAATTGGGAGAATTATGGGCCATACCACTTATGCTCCGTCTGGCACTGATTGAAAATATAAGACGCATTGCAGCGAGGGTGGCCATTGACATGATTGATGGTAAACTCGCCGATTATTGGGCGAAACAAATGATTGAAAAGGCTGAAGATGACCCTAAAAACCTGTTACTCGTTATTGCAGATATGTCCCGGTCAAATCCCCCCATAGTGAGCGTTTTCGTATCGGAACTAACACGCCAATTACGCGGAAAAGGCCCAGGTTTGGCATTGGCCCTTAATTGGATAGAACAGCAATTGTCAGAACGAGGCTTAACAAGCAACGAATTGATAAATGCCGAAAACCAAAAGCAGGCAGCAGATCAGGTTTCTATAAGCAATAGCATTGGCAGCCTTCGTTTGCTGGGCACTATGGATTGGCGCAATTTTGTTGAATCAAATAGCAGTGTTGAACAAACCCTCCGGGAAGACAATGGAGGGATTTATGGTTCGATGGATTTCACCACCCGTGACCGTTACAGACATGTGGTTGAGCATATTGCAAAAAAAAGTAAAATAACAGAGCATGAAGTTGCATGTATAGCCATTCAGTTAATGCATGAAAACACGTTAAAAAATAATACTGATGATCGCACATCACATGTGGGGTATTACCTTATAGACCAAGGAGTCGGCCAAACAAAAAAGCGAGCCAAAATGCGTGTGTCGGCTTTTGAAAGTGTTCGGCTCGCATTTAAAAAACATACACTCAAAGTTTATTTAGGTGCTATCTTTTTAATCACATTGGTTACAAGTGCAGCTATTTTAGCAAGAGCATATTCCGATACACAAAATACCTGGTTCCTTTTGGCGATTGCCATTCTTTTACTGCTAAGTATAAGTCAGCTGGCAATAGCGGTCGTCAACTTTTTTTCTACTTTATTGACGAAGCCGCATTTATTGCCAAGAATGGATTTTTCCAAAGAGATTCCCTCGGAGTTTAGAACCCTGGTCGTAATTCCGGCAATACTGAACAATATTGAGGTAATAGAAAAACTTATTGAATCATTGGAAATTCGTTTCCTGGCCAATAGAAACACCAATTTGCATTTCGGTTTAATAACTGATTTTGCCGATGCTGCAGAAGAAACACTCCCAGAAGACCAGGCCCTGGTTGATTTGGTCCAGCAAAAAATTGAGGGACTTAATAAAAAATACAAAAGGGAAGAGTCCGACTTATTTTATCTTTTCCATCGTCCCCGCTTCTGGAATCCGGAAGAGGATGCATGGATGGGCTATGAAAGAAAACGGGGAAAACTTTCTGAACTCAATTCATTGTTGCGGGGAAGTTCAAAAGATCGTTTTTCTTTGATCATAGGCAATCAATCCATTTTTACACAAATTAAATATGTGATTACTTTGGATGCAGATACACAACTACCGCTGGAATCGGCATGGAAGTTAATTGGAACTATGGCCCATCCTTTGAATCATGCATGGTACAATGAAAAAAAACAACGGGTAACTAAAGGTTATGGCATCCTTCAGCCAAGGGTAACTGTGAGCCTACCAGATAAAACCAGTTCCATATACACCCGTCTGCACGGTAACGAGCCCGGCATGGATCCATACACCCGGGCATCTTCTGATGTCTATCAGGATTTATTTGCCGAGGGTTCGTTTATTGGAAAAGGAATTTATGAAGTTGATACTTTTATAAAAGTATTGGACGGCAGATTTTCTGAAAATACAGTTCTGAGCCATGATTTGCTTGAAGGTTGCTATCTTCGGTCAGGATTGATTAGCGATGTGCAATTGTTTGAAAAATATCCGGCCAGCTACCATTCCGATATGCATAGATACGCCCGTTGGATTCGTGGAGACTGGCAAATTTTCTCCTGGTTTTTGCCTTTCGTTCCAGGGATAGGGAAACATTGGCATAAAAATCCTATTTCGGCATTGTCCCGCTGGAAAATATTCGACAATATCCGGCGCAGCCTAGTACCGGCTGCACTAACAACGCTTATATTAATAGGATGGATCGTATTGGCTTCTTCCCTATTCTGGACACTTATAGTTTCAGGGATCATTGTAGCGCCGATCTTTATTACATCGGTTTGGGAAGCTATAAGGAAACCGAAAGGCGTCATCTTATCGCACCACCTTAAAAATTCCGTGCGTAGCATTGCGGATATTTTTTTTAAAACCTTATTTACGCTTATTTGCCTGCCCTGGGAAGCATTTTCAAATTTAAAGGCAATATCGATTTCTCTTTGGAGAATGGCAATTACAAGAAAAAAATTGCTTGAATGGAACCAGTCATCCAACGTGGAAATGACTACCCATTCAACACTGTCCACATCGTATACCGCTATGTGGATAGAACCTATACTTGCTTCGGTAGTTTTTATTTTTCTATCTATCGATTCTCCTGAAGAGTTAATCATAGCAGGTCCTATCCTGTTGCTCTGGCTTCTGGCTCCCACTATTACCTGGTGGACAAGCAAACCATTGCCGAAAGAAGCATCCGTTCTTACTGGCGGGCAAAATATTTTTCTTCACAAAATGGCAAGAAAGACTTGGAGCTTTTTTGAGCATTTTGTGGGGCAGGAAGACAACTGGCTGCCTCCCGATAATTTCCAAGAACAGCCCGTTGTATTGATAGCACATCGTACATCTCCTACCAATATTGGACTTTCATTGCTTGCCAATGTATCGGCTCACGATTTTGGCTATATAACTACGGGGCAGTTTCTTGAACGTACAGAGAATACGATAAGCACGATGAAAAAAATGGAACGGTACAAGGGCCATTTTTATAATTGGTATGATACCAAAACATTGGCACCACTGCTGCCAAAATATATTTCAACCGTAGACAGCGGAAACCTGGTTGGCCATTTGTTGATATTGAAACAGGGCTTACTTGACATACCACGTCAAAGTATTTTGGGTGTAAAATTGTTTCAAGGCCTTCGGGATACACTTCTTGCACTTACCGATACGCTCGATAAAAAAGATATTCCCTTACTGCAACAATTTGAAACGGATATGGATGCAGCAAATAATGATGATTCAAATACGTTTCAGGGAATAAAATTGCATCTTGATGGTTTAACGAAAAGTTTCGCTTCCATTTTTGAAAAATTAAGTAATGACACTGAAAGTGAAACATACTGGTGGAAGCAAACGCTCAGGGAGCAATTGGAGCAGGTGAACGAGGCATTTCAAATTTTTTCGCCATGGCTTTTAATGACTAGCGCTCCCCCGAAGTTTGCGGAGCTGGTTTCTGTAAATGTAAATTCAACGTTGATTGAATTATTAAAAGCAGCACGGACATTGCAAGACGAGGCTACTCTTCAAAAAACCGTAAGAAATACAGCAGATGAAAACGAATGGCTTCAATTGTTATTTAATGCCTTAACAGAATCCATTGACAAAGCGCAAGGTCAAATTACTACAGCGGAAAATCTTGCACGGCAGTGCAAACAACTTGCAGATGTGGAATGGGATTTTCTTTATGATAGATCAAGCAACCTGTTTACCATAGGTTACAGTGTACAGGAACATCGCATGGATGCAAGTTTCTATGATCTTTTGGCATCTGAGGCGAGGCTGTGCACCTACATTGGTATTGCCCAGGGAAAATTGCCAGAAGAAAGTTGGTTTGCACTAGGGCGTTTACTTACCAATATGAATGGACATTCTGTATTGCTTTCCTGGAGCGGTTCCATGTTCGAATACCTGATGCCTCTTTTAGTAATGCCCACTTTCGAAAATACATTGCTTGACCAAACCTACAAATCAGTAGTAAACTGCCAGATTTTATATGGGAAACAAACAGGCCGGCCTTGGGGGATTTCAGAGTCGGGATACAATATGATAAATGCAGATTCCCAATATCAATATCGTGCATTTGGCTATCCTGGGCTGGGGCTTAAACGCGGACTTGATGAAGATGCCGTTATTGCTCCTTATGCATCGGCAATGGCATTGATGGTCGTACCTGAAAAAGCCTGTGAAAACCTGGAACTTCTTTCTGAAAAAGGCTTTGAGGGACGCTACGGCTTTTATGAAGCCATAGATTATACGCCTTCCCGTTTGCCCCGTGGAAAATCCAGTGCCATTGTTTATTCCTTTATGTCGCATCATCAGGGAATGAGCCTGCTGTCTTTTGCCTACCTGCTTCTTGATAAACCAATGCAAAAACTCTTTGAATTGGATCCCCAGTTTAAGGCGATACATTTATTGTTGCAGGAACGTATTCCGAAAACAACAGCCTTTTTTGCACACACTACCGATATAGAAGATGTTAATTTAGTAGAAAGTGCTGCGGTTACACGGATCATCAATACGCCAAACACTGCTATACCTGAAGTACAGTTATTGTCCAATGGCAATTACCATGTAATGATAACAAATTCTGGGGCAGGTTACAGTCGTTGGAGGGATATTGCAGTTACCCGCTGGCGCGAAGACGTGACCTGCGATAATTGGGGGGCATTTTGTTATATTCAAGATTCGGAAACCGGGGAATACTGGTCAAATACACATCAACCAACAGCTAAAAAAGCCGAAAATTACGAAGCTGTATTTTCTCTTGGCCGAGTGGACTTTCACACTACCCACAACGAGATAGAAACGCATACCGAAATTGTCGTGTCGCCCGAGGATGATATAGAAATGCGAAGGGTCTGCATTTCAAATTTTTCAAAGAAACGCAGAACGATAGTGGTTACGAGTTATGCGGAAGTTGTGATCGCCCCTGCTGCTTCAGATGTTTCACAGCCCGCATTTAGCAATCTCTTTGTACAGACGGAGATACTCCCCGTTCAACATGCTATTCTTTGCACACGCAGGCCAAAATCAGTAGAAGAAAAGTTGCCCTGGATGTTCCATATGATTTCGATAGAAGGAAAAGATATTGAAGAAATATCCTATGAAACCGATAGAATGAAATTTATTGGTCGTGGAAACACCATTGTAAATCCAGCAGGTCATGAACAATTCAGATCCCCTATCCGGAACTCAAGGTTCAGTACTGGATCCAATTGTAGCCATTCGGTATAAAATAACTCTGGAACCCGAAGATGTAGTTACAATAGATATGGTTACAGGTATTGCAGAAACGAAAGAAAGTTGCAAGGACCTCATATACAAATACCACGATAGAAATCATAAACAACGAGTATTTGAATTGGCCTGGACACACAGCCAGGTGGTACTGCGGCAAATAAATGCCACGGAAGCCGAGGCGCAAATTTATGGCCAGTTAGCCAGCTCAATATTATTTTCCAATGCGGCATTACGGGCAGATCCTTCCATACTTATCAACAATCATCGCCAGCAGTCAGGCCTATGGGGCTATTCAATTTCGGGCGACTTACCGATTGTTCTGTTGAAAATTGAAAAACAAAGCAATATGGAATTGGCAAAGCAACTCATACAGGCGCATGCTTACTGGCGGATAAAAGGCCTATTGGTCGATCTTGTGATCTGGAATGAGGAGCATACCGTTTATCGAAAGGATTTTCAAAATGAAATTGAGGCGCTCATACCTCCCGAACTAAAAGATAAGCCAGGGGGCATTTTTGTACGAGCCTCGGACCAGATATCAGTTGAGGATCGTATCTTGTTTCAATCAGTGGCAAGGGTCAGTATTGATGATAATGGCGGCACCTTGACGGATCATGTTAAACGTACAAAGATCGCAAAGGGAGTGATACCTGATATTGTAGCGACCAAAACATACAGCCCTGCTTTAACCCAAATACCTTTGCCAAAAGATCTGGTTTTCTTCAACGGATTGGGTGGCTTTTCCGCTGATGGAAACGAATATGTTATTGCCATTGATAATAAAGAAACAACGCCCGTGCCCTGGGTAAATGTAATTGCGAATCCAAATTTTGGAACCGTTATCTCAGAAAGCGGATCGGCATATACATGGACAGAAAATGCGCATGAATTGCGGCTCACACCATGGAATAACGACCCCGTAACCGATAAGGGAGGCGAAGCCTTTTATTTGCGGGATGAAGAAAGTGGGCATTTTTGGTCAACGACACTGCTTCCGGCTGGGGGACAATCAAATTATATAATTAGGCACGGCTTTGGGTATAGTGTTTTTGAACATATAGAGGATGGTATCCATTCGGAAATGCTAGTATATGTAGATAGTGAGGCCGCGGTGAAATTCACTGTTTTAAAAATTCGCAATCAATCCGGTAGACCACGTAAATTATCTGCAACAGGTTATATTGAGTGGGTACTTGGTGATAACAGGATGAAAACCGCCATGCATATTCAAACAGAGGTGGATCCTGATAGTGGGGCACTATTAGCAAGAAATCAGTATAATACTGAATTTTCTAACCGGGTCGCTTTTTTCGATGTGGATTATTTGAACAAAACAGTTACCACCGACCGTACAGAATTTATTGGCCGTAACGGTACATTGCAAAATCCTAAAGGTCTTCGACGGCAAAATCTTTCCGGAAAGACCGGGCTCGCTTTGGATCCCTGTGCAGCAATACAGGTGCCATTCGAGATTGCAGATGAAGAGGAACAGGAAATTATTTTCAGGTTAGGCGCAGGAAGGGATATTCGCAATACAAGAACTATCATTAAACAATTTAGAGGCAATGATGTGGCCCTTGAGTCATTTGAAAAAATTAAAAATTATTGGAAGCACACCCTTGGTGCTGTACAGGTGGAAACTCCCGATGTGGCAATTAATATGATTACAAACGGCTGGCTCACCTACCAAACACTATCCTCTAGGCTTTGGGCACGAAGCGGATTCTATCAATCAGGGGGCGCTTTTGGTTATAGAGACCAGTTGCAGGATGTATTGTCGCTGCTAAATGCTGCGCCAGAGCTTGCACGCAAACAAATTTTACTTTGTGCAGAGCACCAGTTTAAAGAAGGTGATGTTCAGCATTGGTGGCATCCGCCTATCGGTCGCGGTGTTCGCACCCGGATCTCAGATGATTATCTTTGGTTGCCGCTTGTAACTTCGCACTATATTTTACATACCGGGGACACCGGCGTGCTTGAAGAGACAACAACTTTTCTTGAAGGACGCCCTTTGAGCCCTGGAGAAGAATCGTATTATGATCTCCCGCTTTCATCCCTTAAATCTGCAACAATTTATGATCATTGTGTACAGGCAATCAAACACGGATTCAACTATGGCAAGCATGGATTACCATTAATAGGAAGCGGAGACTGGAACGATGGTTACAATAAGGTAGGCGAGGATGGCAAAGGTGAAAGTGTATGGATGGCCTTTTTTCTTTTTGAAATACTAAACCAGTTTGCTGTTACTGCACGATTGCACAATGACGCTGCATTTGCTGATAAATGTATAGAAGAAGCGCAGCAACTAAAAGAAAATATCAATAAGCACGCTTGGGATGGTAAATGGTATAAACGAGCCTGGTTCGACGACGGCACTCCTCTTGGGTCTTCAGAAAATGAAGAATGTAAGATAGATTCCATAGCACAAAGCTGGTCGGTTTTATCAGGTGCAGGCGATACTGAACGTGCAAATTCAGCCATGGAAGAGGCCTATAAAAAACTGGTACAAAAAGATGCCGGAATAATTAAATTATTGGACCCGCCATTCGATAAATCTGATTTAAACCCCGGTTACATTAAAGGTTATGTGCCAGGAATAAGGGAGAATGGCGGACAATATACACATGCCGCAGTATGGTTGATCATGGCGTTTGCAGAATTGGGTGACAATAAACGGGTATGGGAATTATTGAACTTAATAAATCCAATTAACCACGGCAAAACTTCAGAAGCCATTGCAACCTACAAAGTGGAGCCTTATGTTCTTGCGGCAGATGTATACGCAGGTGAACCCCATGCCGGGCGTGGCGGATGGACCTGGTATACAGGCTCAGCAAGTTGGCTGTACCGACTTATAATAGAATCTTTTCTTGGGCTGAAACAGGAGGGCGACAAGCTGAAAATTGCTCCTTGCATTCCTGAAGAATGGGAATCATTTAAGGTGCATTATCGATATCTGGAAACGGTCTATCAATTAGAAGTCATACAGAAAAAAGATTCAAACGAAAGTCTTGTTACTGTTGACGGTGTGAGGCAAGCAGGAAACGAAATTACCATGATTGATGATGGCAAAGAACATAATGTTCAGATTCTGATAAGCAACGACAGCAGGCCACAAAAGTAACCTTAATTAACATATAAACAGGCAAATAGTATGACACATATGATATTCCCTTCTATCTTATCCGCTGATTTCGGAAACCTGCAAAAGGTTTGCGAAATGGTCAACATCAGCCAAGCGGATGGATTTCATCTGGATGTAATGGACGGAATATTTGTTCCCAATATTTCGTTGGGATTTCCAGTTATTGAAGCAGTACATAAATATGGAAAGAAAAGTATTGATGTACACTTGATGATTGTTAATCCAGACAGCTATTTGGAAAGATTTAAAAAAGCTGGAGCAACTATTTTGACCGTTCATGCCGAAGCATGTCCACAGCTTCGCGGTACCGTGGAAGCCATTAAAAATTTAAAAATGAAAGCTTGTGTAGCTATAAATCCGCTGACTCCCGTAACTATTTTAACCGACATTATTTTAGAGATTGACCAGGTCTGCATCATGGGTGTTAACCCGGGATTTGGAGGACAGACATTTATTGAGAAAACGTTCGATAAAGTGGCTCAACTAAAGGAAATGATCCGAACCAAAAAATCAAAAACCCTGATCAAGGTTGATGGAGGTATCGATTTAACCAATTATGTCAAGCTGATCAATAAGGGCGCGGATATACTGGTAGTTGGAACTTCTATCTTTAAGGCTAAAAATCCGGTAGCGGCAATCCAAACTTTTAAGAATATGAGATAATTGGTAATTTCCAATAAGTCCTAACCCGCATTATTCAAGAAGGTACTAGTTTAAGAAATCGAATTTTGTTTTTTTTCGGCCAAAAAAAAGTGTTTCCTCTTTTTTCAACTATATAAAGATGGATTTGGTTTGTTTGTTTTTAAAGAATCGTTTCTTTTTTAATAAAAAATGCTGTTTTTTTTAACAAAAAAGCATACCTATCCAGCGGTTGATAATTAGTAAATTTTCAACCTTTACTGTGTGACGAGCTCCCTTGCCTACTTAAAGCAGGAAATGCAGAATAAACTAATTGAACATAAGCATTACATCCAAAAAAATGGTCTGGATATGCCAGAAATTAGAAACTGGAAATGAAAAAACTAGAAATTACTCTTTAAAGAGTCTTAAATTTACGATATGTTACAAATCAAAAATTAAAAATTATGAAAAATATACTAATACCAACCAATTTTTCTGAAAACTGTACTAAAGCAGCCCAGCTTGGAATTAAAATGTCCAAACTATACAATTCAGAAATACATTTTTTACATTTATTAAGTACACCTGTAAATTGGGTAAAGTTGGATAAACAAAAGGAAATACAATATCCAGAAACGGTAAAACAAATTGGTATTGCTAAAGCCGAATTAAATGAATTGGAAAAAATGACTGAACACGAGGGGTTGGAATGCCGAACCTTTCTTCAGTTCGATTCGGGACAAAAAGATATTTTGGAGCATTCTGGTCATTTTCATCACGATTTTATAATTACAGGAAGTAGCGGTACTAAAGGACGTGTGAGGGAGATAACGGGAAGTAATGTAGAGGAACTTGTTAGAAGAGCTGATGTTCCAGTTATTGTGGTCAAAGACGAAGAAGTATCGTTTCCTTTCAAGGATATCGCTTTTATTTCGGATTTTTCGGATGATGTAAGCGAAGCTTTTAAGCACGTTATTTCAATCGCCGAAAAATGCGATGCGAATATCCACTTATTGAGAATTAATACGCTGACTGATTTTAACAGTATTAAGGAAGGCTTAAACCCCATCAAAGAGTTTCTAAAGAAATTCCCTAATTTAGAAAAGTACTCAATGAATGTATATAACGAACCTACCGTAGAGACAGGTATAAATAATTTTTTAAAGTATAAAGATGCTGATTTAATTGCAATGTGTACCCACGGTCGCACAGGTTTTTTAAGCTTATTCTCCAAAAGTATCGCCGAAGGAGTAACCAATCATTCCGAATTGCCAGTAATGACCATTAAAATGTAAAGATGAATAAATCAGTTTTAATACAAAAGTATTCAGGAGAGTATCAAGCTTTTGACGTAAAGAAACTCATTAATTCCTTGCGTCGCACAAGAGCAGGTGAGGATTTTATTCAGGTAATCGCTCATAAAGTTCAGGAGCAGATTCAAGAAGGGATGACCACCAAAAAAATTTATCAATTGGCTTTTAAAATGCTAAAAGGTAAATCGAGGGTAAGTGCTTCAAAATACAAATTAAAGAAGGCCATTATGGAACTTGGCCCTTCCGGCTTTCCATTTGAAAAATTTATTGGAAAAATTTTAGATCATGAAGGTTTTGAAACTCAAGTTGGAGTTATAGTTCAAGGGAAATGTGTGCAACATGAAGTTGATGTAATTGCCCAAAAAAACAACAAGCATTATATGATTGAATGCAAATTTCATTCTAACCAAAGTAAGTTTTGCAATGTAAAAATCCCACTTTATATCCAATCTAGGTTTTTGGATGTAATGGCAAAGTGGGAAAAACAAAAAGGGCATGAAACCAAATTTCATCAAGGATGGGTTGCCACTAATACTCGTTTTACAAGCGATGCAATTCAATATGCAACGTGTTCCGGCTTAAAGCTATTGAGTTGGGATTATCCAAATGGAAATGGTTTAAAAGACAGGATAGATAAGCTAGGATTGCACCCTTTAACGGCATTAACAACACTTACCAAAGCCGAGAAAACGAAGTTGTTGGACAAAGACATTGTACTCTGCAAAGAACTTCACGAAAATCCAGCGCTCTTGGAGCAGATAGGAATTGATAAAAAAAGATATGAAAAGATTCTTGAAGATTTAGAAGAATTATGTGAAAACATTAAAAAACTCCAATAATAATTTAAAACAAAATGAAAAAATTAAAAACAATCATATTCATAACTCTGGCAATGCTGAATACAGGCGTATTATTTGCTCAAAATGTAACTATCAATGTTAATGCAAATAATGTCTATCAAACTATGGAAGGTTTTGGGACTTCATTAAGAGTGTTTGACGATCCTCATGTAATTGGGGGAACAACCTTAGCTCCAATTTCTTCTGGTCTTGTAATCTCTACAGCTCAAGAAGATAGCATTTTGAACTTGTTATATAATGACTTAGGATTAATTCGTGTAAGACCTGCAACTGGCGAAGATGGAGCAATTGAAAATCCTAATGATAATAATGACCCCAATATTACTGATACTAGCCAATTTGATTTTGGTTGGAAAAAGATGGATGCTCATATAGATTATGTTTCAAGGGTTATTCCAAGAGGTGTAACTACTTTTTATCCTTCTACTATAAAAATAGAAAGTTGGATGACCATTTCAAATCCAGAAGAATATGCAGAATGGGCTTTTATGATAATAAAAAGATGGAAGGATCGTGGATATGAATTGCCGTACTACTCTATTTTGAATGAGCCTGGATATACACGTGGTGGAATTTGGCCAGGAACTTATATAAGAGATTGCATAAAAATTTTAGGCCCAAAACTTGATTCCGTAGGTATCAATACAAAATTTGTCATACCTGATGACCTTAATGCAAACGAGGCTTTCGGAAGGTCACAAATAATTATGGCTGATAGTGTTGCACGATCCTATGTTGGAGCACTTGCCTATCATTTATATGGTGGCAACAATACTAACAAAACTGCTATGATGCAACTTGGTCAGCAATATAATATTCCAATTTGGATGACTGAGTATTCTCGACCAGATGCATTTGCATGGGCTAACCAAATACATGATGTGATTGCAAATTATGGAGTTTCAGCAGTAGACCACATGTGGGGCTTTTTTGGTCAACAAGAATCGAATGGCACCCAATTGATAAGCCTGAATTTTAATGGTACAAACTATACTGGATACACCATAAATAAACAATATTATGTAACCGGTCAATATTCAAAATTTGTAAAAGCTGGTTCACAACGTATTGAAGCAGCTTCTTCTAATAACGATGTTCGTGTTACTGCATATAAAGATGGAGCAAATATAACTGTAGTAGTTATTAACAATCACAGCAATTCTCAAACTGTAGATTTTTCAATAAATGGATTAAACAATATTACCACTCTAAAAACTGTACGTACAAGTCTTACTGAAAATTTGGATAGCGTAAGTGATGTTGTTGTTTTGAACAATAGTTTTTCAACAATATTACCAGCAAATAGTATAACAACGTTTTACAACGAACAGTTGTTAACTGCAGTTAAAAATATTATTAATAATCAAGACATTACAATACTTTATCCCAATCCAGCTTCCGAATTAGTGATAATAAAGCTTACGACTGTTTTGAAAGATGAAATAAAAATACAGATTACAGATGTAAATGGAAAGTTAGTTTTGACCAAAACTGCAACATTAAATGATCCAATTTCAGAAATTCCAATTCGTATTGACAATCTCAATAATGGTATATTCCTAATCAATATTCAAGTTGGAGAAGTCCAGAATTTTAAAAAGTTACTTATAAATCATTAAAGATGAAAAACCATAAACTAAACATCCACTTTTTGGGAGCGGCTGGTACAGTAACCAGCTCAAAATATTTAGTGGATACAGGAGATAAAAAAATACTGATTGATTGCGGACCTTTTCAAGGTCTAAAGGAATTGCGCCTTAAAAACTGGGAATATCCACCCGTTGAGGTTTCAGAAATTGATTTGGTGTTGCTTACCCACGACCATATAGACCACACAGGGTATCCAAGATTGGTAAAACAAGGCTTTAATGGCCCTATATATGGCACTAACCCCACTTTGGACATTGCAAAAATCATTTTGAACGATAGTGCGAAAATTCAAGAACAGGAAGCCGAACGTGCCAACAAAGAAGGTTATTCTAAACATAGTCCTAAAAAAGCGGGAGCACCGTTTACAGTGTTACAGAAAGTGCGTCACGGCGACCGTGATGTAGAAGTTTCTGTTCCAGATGTGGAAAAATATAAAACGCCACACCAATTTTGGTAGATGATATTATTTCGACCGCTCGAACAATGATAGAAACTGTACAACATTTGAAAAAAGCAGGAATAAAACCATCAATTTGCATAGGCATTCATCCCGTATTTTCAGGAAATGCCTATAAAGATTTATTAGATTCTGGTGTAAAAAAAATTGTAACTTGCAATACTATTCCGCATCCTTCAAATACAATAGATTTAAGTAATATAATCGCCAAACAAGTAAAAAAATTAATCCACCATATATGAAATTGATAAGTTTAATAATTTTCTGTTTCCTAAATATTTTGTTATCCTTTGCGCAAGAGAGCAAAGAAATGTTGATCCTTCAAATTGAAGGAAATAACTACCTAAGAGAAAGCTTTGATAAAGCAGGAAATGTCATAAGTAAAGACCTATTAAAAGTAGGCAAATTAAATAGAATGCAAGATAAATTGTCTGTAAATGTGAAGGTTTACAATTACAGCAAAAATGGAAATATAGAAGATAGTTCAGAAACCAAATACACTTGTAATCCAAATGAAGAAAATATATTAATGAATATATTTCCCTTTGCAGCATTTAGTACCGATAAAACAGTTAAGGTTCAATTAAGTAGCGAATTTAATCTATATCCCTACCCTATGAAAGTAGACGCAACATTAAATAAAATTTCGTTTACTGTTTCAATTGAAGGTGGTGCTCTTGGTTTTTTTGGCACTAATAGTAAAGGAACAATAGCTGATCGGAAGGTTGTAGCATACGATCCCACATCCAATGTTTACACTTTATTATCTAAAATAACATTAAAATCATACCTCTTTGGTCTGAATGTTAATACGATAAGTTATGTTCTCAGAGAACAGATCAATCCCAGCAAAGGAGTATTGAAACAAGTTTTTAAAGAACCATCGGGAGAATACTTTACAGTTAAACTGAAACAATAAGTTATGGAGAAATTAACTGAAATATCAACTAAGCCACCAAAAGGCTTCACAAAAAAAGAATGTAAGCAACAACTTACTGTTTTTCATAAACAACTATTTAAATTACAAAATTAGTTTTATGCCGATGGACGTTTTGGGTTGCTGATGATTCCACAAAGCATGGATACTTCGGGAAAAGATGGTACAATAAGGCATGTGATGAGTTGTATAAACCCAATGGAACTTCAAGTAAAATCATTTAAAAAACCCTACTGAAGAATAACAGAAACATGATTTTTTATGGCGAGTTTATCCTCACATTCCTGCTAAAAGCATGATACAAGTATTTAATCGGTCTTATTATGAAGACATTCTTGTTCCCAAAGTGAACAATACCTTAGGCAATGAAAGAATTAACCATCGGTATGCAATCATTAATCAAGTAGAAGAGCACCTTCTTAAAAACGATATTCATGTGGTCAAATTTTTCCTTCATATCTCAAAAAAAGAACAAGCAGAACGAATAGAGGAGCGACTTACAGAGCCCCACAAAAGATGGAAATATGATATAGAAGATAAAAGGGCACCAGAAAAATGGAACCTTTATGAAAAGATTTATGATCGGATCATTTCAGACTGCACCCATGTTCCGTGGAGCATTATCCCGGCAGATAAACGATGGTATAGAAACTACAAGGTTGCAAAAATCATGGTCGAATATCTTGAAAAATTAAATTTAAAATACCCACAAACAAATTAAAATACAACTATTATGGAAAATCATTCACACGAACAGATGAATCACAATAAGGAAGATCATTCAAACCTGCCTGCCGGCAAGGCTGGAATGAACCATGGTAATGATCACAGTTCTAATCCTTCTCACGGACACATGGGGCATGACCATCACAAAATGATGGTAGAGGATTTTAAGAAACGCTTCTGGATATCTACTGTCATTACCATTCCAATCTTGTTTTTTTCGCCAATGATTCAAGGCTTTTTTGGTTATGATTTTTTACTTCCTGGAAATCCTTATATCCTTTTTGCACTTTCCTCTTTCATATACTTCTGGGGAGGTTGGCCTTTCCTAAAAGGATTTTATAAGGAAATAAAGTCAAAAGGACCAGGTATGATGACACTCATATCCATGGCCATTAGTGTTGCTTACTTCTATAGTTCTGCTACTGTTTTTGGCTTAGATGGAGAAGATTTTTTCTGGGAATTGAGTACCCTAATCGTAATTATGTTATTGGGACATTGGCTGGAAATGAAATCAGTTTTGGGTGCTTCAAAAGCCCTTCAATTATTGGTAAGTATGTTGCCCTCAGAAGCCCATCGAGTTAAGGGAGAAACCATAGAAGATGTTAAACTGGAAGACTTGCTTAAAGATGATCTTATACTTATTAAACCTGGAGAGAAAGTTCCTGCGGATGGAATTATTTCAGAAGGCTCAAGTTATTTGAATGATTCAATGCTCACAGGCGAATCCAAACCGGTAAAAAAGGAAATAAATGATAAGGTTATTGGGGGTTCTATCAATGGCAACAGCACGCTAAAGGTAAAAGTAGAACATACTGGGCAAGACAGTTATTTGAATAAAGTAATTAAGATGGTAGATGAAGCACAACGGACAAAATCCAAGATGCAAAACCTTTCTGATCGTGCTGCTAAGTGGTTGACTTACGTTGCACTTGCTATTGGTTTCGGCACACTTGCTGTTTGGTTGATTCTCGGTTTTCCTTTTGTATATGCCTTAGAGCGAATGGTAACGGTAATGGTTATCGCTTGCCCTCATGCATTAGGGCTTGCGATTCCTTTAGTTGTAGCTATTTCAACTGCTGTTTCGGCTCAAAATGGTTTGTTAATTCGAAATAGAACAGCTTTTGAAGAGTCTCGGAAAATTTCTACCTTGTTATTTGACAAAACAGGTACGTTAACAAAAGGCGATTTTGGCGTTACACGAATTGAATCGGTAAATGAAAAATATAGTTCTGAAGAGGTTTTAAGGCTCGCTAGTTCATTAGAGCAAAGTTCTGAGCATCCAATTGCTGTGGGAATTGTAAAAAAAGTAAAAGAAAATAATATTACTATTCCTAAGCTTGAAAATTTTAATGCCATTACTGGTAAAGGAGTAGAAGCTGATGTAGAAGGAAAAAAAATAAAGGTAGTTAGTCCTGGCTTTTTGAGAGATGAAAAAATAACTATTCCAAAAGATGCCTACAGCGATGCTGCTGAAACAGTTGTTTTTATTTTGGTAGATGGTGCATTGGCAGGTTACATTGCCTTGGCTGATGAAATCAGACCTGAATCGGCAGCAGCAATTAAGGTATTTAAAAAGAATAATATAAAAGTATTAATGGCCACGGGCGATAATGAAAAAACGGCAAAAGCTGTAAGTGATAAACTTGGGTTGGATGGTTATTTTGCTGAGGTATTGCCACACCAAAAAGTAGAAATTGTAAAAAAACTACAAAGTGAAAATGAATTTGTAGCGATGACAGGAGACGGAGTAAATGATGCACCTGCTTTGGCACAAGCAAATGTTGGAATTGCTGTTGGGTCAGGCACAGATGTTGCGGCTGAAACTGCTGATATTATTTTGGTAAACAGTAATCCACAAGATATTGCCAACCTGATTCTATTCGGAAAGGCAACTTATCGAAAAATGATTCAAAACCTTGTTTGGGCTACTGGATACAATGTAATTGCTATTCCACTAGCTGCAGGAGTACTCTATTCTTATGATTTTGTTTTAGGACCTGCAGTGGGCGCTGTATTCATGAGTTTGAGTACGATTGTTGTAGCTATAAATGCACAATTACTTAAAAAACAAATCAGAAAATAAATCTTTTTAACTAAATTAAATTTCATTAACTTCATCCAAAAATATATAACTATATTAGCTTTGTATTAATAAATAAAATTATGAATAAATTAGTCCTATTCACTTTATTTTTAACTGTGTTTACTTCCACTTCATTTTCTCAAAAAGGAGAACAAACAATACCTTGTTTTTTTGATGAAGTTACCAACAACCAGAAAATCATAGACAGTGAGCAAAAAATAAAAATGTATCTGAAAAAGAATCAGAATATTTTGAATCAAAAATCAATGTCCGATACCATTCGAACAATTCCCATAGTTGTGCATATAATTCATGATGGTGGTATAGAGAATATTTCTGATGCCCAAATAAATAGTCAAATTCAAATACTAAATGAAGATTATGGAAAATATCCAATGACTAATGGAGCAGGAAATGGAGTAGATACCAGAGTACGATTTTGTTTAGCAAAAAAAGATCCAAATGGAAATTGCTCTAATGGAATTGTTAGGGTAAAATCTAGCTTAACAATTCATCAAACTTCACAAAGATCACTACTAAAAGAACTAAGCTTTTGGGATAATAGCATGTACTTAAACATTTATATTGTTAAAAGTATTAATGGCAATGTTGGAGGTTATTCATCCTTCCCCGGAGGTCCTGCATCAGAAGATGGTGTTGTAGTTCGTCATGATTTATTTGGAAACACCGGGACTTCCACAAGCTTAGGCAGAACAACTTCTCATGAACTTGGTCATTGGTTTGGCTTATACCATACATTTAACAATGGATGTGGTGTAAGCGTTTGTAACGATGGAGATTATGTTTGCGACACCCCACCTCAATCGGCCCTAGTTACACTTGCAATACGCTAAATACCTGCTCAAACGATACTCCAGATGTAAATGACTTAAAAGAAAACTACCTTAATTATACTCCTGGCACTTGTCAAAATATGTTCACACTAGGTCAGAAACAAAGAATACATGCCAGTTTAGACACTATTAGGACAGTTATTTGGTCTAAAGCGAATTTGATGGCTACAGGATGTGATTCTAGCTATGTAACTCCTACCAGTTGCCCAGTTGTTGCCGATTTTGTATCCTTGAGTAGATCAATTTGCATAGGAAGTACAATCTCGTTCTCAGATCGATCATTAAATAATGCCAATTCATTCAGGTGGATATTTGTAGGTGGGAAACCGTTTACCTCTAGTGCACAAAACCCTTTAGTTACTTACGATAGTATAGGCACATTTTCGGTTAGCCTAATAGCATCAGATTCTACTTCTTCAGATACTATTACCTTATCGAATTACATTACGGTAAATGCACCCGGTTCAGGAGATACACTTGCGTTTTCTGATAATTTTGATCTCGGTAAATTTCCATCAAATGGACTATCTCTCAACAACCTAGACGGAGGAGTAACATGGGAGATTGACTCACTTGCATCGGTTTCAGGTAATTATTCTATTAAGATCAATAATCTAATAAATACCAATTATGGTTCTGCAGATGAAATTATATTACCTTATTTAGACCTTACAACGGCAGATAGCAATAAATATCTATTTATGTCTTTTGACTGGGCTTATGCTAAAGCTGACCCTACATTTTCAGATGATTTAATAGTAAAGATATCTACCGATTGTGGTGTAAGTTTTAATCAAATTTTTTATCGAACTCAAAACAGCTTAGCAACCGGTCCACTTCAAACTACTCCATTTGTGCCAACAGCAACTCAATGGAAGAAAGCAAATATTTCTTTAAGTAGTTATAGAAATAGTAACTACGTTCAAATCCGTATTATTAATGTGCCCGATGGAGGTAATAATTTATATATAGATAATTTATATATAGGCGATAATCTTGGTGTTTTAACAAGTTTGGATGACAACGCCGAAAAACTCAATCAGTCAAAAATTTATCCGAATCCTGCAAATGATATGGTAACCCTCGATATGGGGAATGGGGAAAAAAGCCTACAAAAGTTATCGATTTTAAACATCAACGGAAAATTGATAAGACCCTATAATTTAGAAAATTATAAATCGGAAAGTGGCTCATTTCGTTTTTCAGTTGCTGATTTACCAAATGGGTTCTATTTTGTTAAAATAGAAAGCGATGAAGAATATAAAGTTTTTAAACTTCTAATTATAAATTAGTTTTAAAGGAGAAGTTTCCTTTTCAAATTATATATTTTTGAGTAAATACAACTCTTTGGACGGAAGGCTAATATAATAATTATCCATTCAGAATAGAAAGAAGAGATTTTTTCTATTCTTTCTATTCTGAAAAAATATAGGATATTTATTTAGTCTAAAAAGTTGCATTTATTAGTTGAATCCAAGATTTGTATATTTATACCTAAAAAAGATATTAAGCAAGACAGTGTAAAAACAAAACTGGGATGGCAATGACAGCCTATACAAATCTAAAAAAATGGAGTAGGAAATCCATCAACCAAATTGTGTAAGAATAATTCAATATTGTGCAAATGATGACGATTTAAAGTTGCTATCTTTGTACCATATAATTAAAAAACTGCATGATGAAACATACTTATCAAATACACGGAATGACCTGTAATGGTTGTAGATCTCATGTAGAATATACCCTTTCAAAGTTGATGGTGTTACCTCTGCCACAGTGGATTTAGAAAAAGCCGAAGCTACTATTGAGATGAGTACAGCATATTCCTTTGGAAAAGTTTCAAGAAGCTTTAAAAACTGATGGTGGACGATACAGCATTCATAATATAGGAGAGCAACCAACACGTATCTGAAAAAAAGGAAAATCCATCAAAAGACAAAGGCAACGGCACTTTTTACTGCCCCATGCATTGTGAAGGGGACAAAACCTACGATAAAGCCGGAGATTGCCCTGTTTGTGGAATGGATTTGGTGGAAGAGCAAAGTTTATCATCATCAAACTCTCAACAATGGACTTGCCCCATGCACCCTGAGGTTGTGAAAGATAAATCAGGAGCTTGTCCAATTTGCGGAATGGATTTAGTACCACTAGAAGCAGACCTTTCAGCAGAAGAAAAAAGTTATAAAAAACTGTTACGCAAATTTTGGATTGCAGTGGCTTTCACTTTGCCTATTTTCTTAATGGCTAATGAGCGAAATGATTCCAAACAATCCGTTGTACAATATTCTAGAACAAAAATATTGGAATTGGATTCAGTTTGTACTTTCAATTCCTGTAGTTTTTTATGCCACTTGGATGTTTTTTGAGCGAGCATATAAAAGTATTAAAACATGGAATCTGAATATGTTTACCCTCATTGGAATTGGTGCAGGTGCAGCTTGGCTATTCAGTGTTTTTGGGATGTTTTTTCCTGATTTATTTCCAGATCAATTTAAAACGGAATCAGGTGCAGTTCATGTTTACTTTGAGGCTGCTACTGTTATTCTGACTTTGGTTTTATTAGGACAACTTTTAGAAGCAAGAGCCCACAGTAAAACAAACTCTGCTGTTAAAGAACTATTGAAATTAGCACCAAATGAAGCTATTCGTGTTAAAGATGGTCAAGAAGAAAAAGTTTCTATTGATGAAATTAAATTAAACGATATTCTTAGAGTAAAACCCGGAGATAAAATACCGGTTGATGGTGTTATTACTGAAGGCAGCACCACAGTTGATGAGTCTATGATCACTGGAGAACCAATTCCTGTAAATAAAAAAGAAGAAGATAAAGTTAGCAGTGGAACGATAAATGGTAACCAATCCTTTTTAATGAAGGCCGAAAAAGTGGGTTCAGATACTTTGCTTTCACAGATCGTTCACATGGTTAACGATGCAAGCCGCAGCAGAGCACCTATTCAAAAATTAGCCGATACCGTTTCGGGATATTTCGTTCCCGTTGTAGTTTTAATTGCTATTTTAACTTTTATTGTTTGGGTAATTTTTGGTCCTGAACCGGTCTATGTTTACGCCTTTGTGAATGCAATTGCAGTTTTAATCATTGCCTGTCCTTGTGCTTTGGGTTTAGCAACGCCGATGTCTGTAATGGTGGGTGTTGGTAAGGGTGCTCAAAATGGAGTGTCTGATTAAAAATGCCGAGGCTTTAGAAAAAATGGATAAGGTAGATACACTAATTGTTGATAAAACAGGAACAATAACAGAAGGCAAACCAACAGTAGAAAAAGTAGGTGCCTTCGGAACTAATTTTTCTGAAAAAGAAGTACTTCAATACATCGTTTCCCTAAACAGCATGAGCGAACATCCGCTTGCAGAAGCAACCGTAAAATATGGAAAAGAACAAAAATACCGAATTTTTAGACAGCTAAAAATTTCAGTTCAATTACCGGTAAAGGTGTTGAAGGAACCATCAACGGGAAAAAAGTGGTATTTGGTAATGTAAAAATGATGGAATACGCCAAGGCTGACTTGATCTTCAGAAATGGAAAAAGAAGCACAACCTTTCAAAAGCAAGGTAAAACAGTTTCGTACTTATCCATAGATTGAAAAGTTGCGGGATATGTTGTAATTGGCGATAAAATTAAAGAGACAAGTGCCAAAGCAATCAAAGCACTTCAAGACAAAGGAATTGCAGTAATTATGCTGACAGGCGACAATCACGATACAGCTAAAGCTGTTGCAGATGAATTAAATTTAAAAGACTTTAAAGCAGGTATGTTGCCTGAGAACAAAATGCAAGAAGTTGAAAGAGTTACAGAAGACAGGTAAAATAGTTGCCATGGCAGGTGATGGGATAAACGATGCACCTGCATTGGCAAAAAGTGATGTAGGGATTGCTATGGGAACAGGAACAGATGTCGCTATAGAAAGTGCCATGATTACCTTGGTTAAAGGGGATTTACATGGAATTGTAAAGGCAAGAAATTTAAGTGATGGCGTAATGAAAAACATCAAACAGAACCTATTTTTTGCATTGGCATACAATACCTTGGGAATTCCAATTGCAGCAGGCGTTCTATTTCCCATTTTTGGATTATTATTATCGCCCATGATAGCAGCTTTGGCAATGAGTTTTAGTTCGGTATCGGTAATATTAAACTCCCTACGATTGCGCTCGATAAAAATTTAAAATAATCTTTTAAAAACCAACTATATATAAATTATAAAAAATGAAACTATGGAAAAGGCGAATCAAAACAATTCAAAAGGCAATTACACGAAATTTATTTTGATGCTCGCAGCATCTTTTATAGCAATGTACATTACAATGTACCTGAACACTTACGCTATTGACCACGTTTATTTCAGTTTGACACGGTTTTATATGAGTTGTTTGGGTATAGCTGCAATGGCAGTGATCATGTTTGTTGCAATGCGAAATATGTATCAAAATAAAAAGAAGAATATAGCAATAATTTTTGGTAGTATAATTCTTTTTGCTGGTGCTTTAGGTCTTGTGAGAGTCCAAAGCCCTATAATAGGTGACATCCTTTACATGAAAGCAATGATACCGCATCACTCTATTGCTATTTTAACTAGTAAAAGGGCAGATATTAAAGATCCTGAAGTTAGAAAACTCGCAGATGGTATCATTAAGGCTCAGGTTAAAGAAATTGCAGAAATGAAAGCATACATTAAAAGATTAGAAGCAGAGAAATAATATTGAACACCAAACTAACAAAATATTACTGCTAAGGCAGATTCCTTTTAGGTTTTTAAAAAAAATAACTATGAAAAAGTACATCATTTACATCGCAGTTTTAGCCATAGGCTTGGGCTTGGGCTACGTCATTTTTGGACGTTCTGCAGAAGGTTCGGTTAACAGCAAGAAAGTAACAGATATGAGCGAAAATGTGAATCATACTGAAGAACATCAAATGTGGACCTGCTCCATGCACCCACAAATCATGCTGCCCGAACCAGGCGATTGTCCCATTTGTGGTATGGATTTAATTCCAGCCGAAACCGGCGCAGATGGACTCGCAATGAACGCAATAAAAATGAGTGACAATGCCATGGCGTTGGCGAATATCCAAACTACCATAGTTGGAAATAGTTCCGGAAGCGATGATAATTCAATAGCACTTTCTGGAAAGATAATGGCAAACGAAGAGGCAAATGCCGTACAAGCAAGTTACTTTGAAGGACGTATTGAAAAACTAAACGTCAATTTTACAGGCGAAGAAGTACGAAAGGGTCAGTTACTTGCCACTATTTATTCGCCAACGCTCATTGCTGCACAACAAGAACTCTTAACGGCTTCTAATCTGAAAGAATCACAACCAGAGTTATATAATGCCGTTCGAAACAAATTGAAATTATGGAAACTTTCTGAAAGCCAAATCGACCAAATAGAAAGCACTGGCAAAGTGCGTGAAAACTTCCCAATATATGCCACAGTTTCAGGAACAGTTTCCCAAAAAATGTCAGAAGAAGGCGATTATGTAAAGCAAGGTCAGCCAATCGTAAAAGTAAGCGATTTGGGCTCCGTTTGGGCAATGTTTGACGCCTACGAAAGACAAATTTCACAACTAAAGGAAGGTCAAAAAATAACTGTTACTTCCAACGCTTATCCCAATAAAGAATTTGAGGCAACAGTTTCCTTCATCGACCCAACGTTGAACACAAAATCCAGAACCGTTTCCATCCGTGCCACTCTGAATAATAAAGAGGATTTACTGAAACCTGGAATGTTCGTGTCGGCAAAGGTTTCAATGGCGAAAGGTAGCGAGAAAATGGAATCCCAAATTACCGTTCCAGCTACTGCGGTTATGTGGACAGGTGAGCGCTCCTTGGTTTACGTAAAAACGAATCCTAACGAGGCTATTTTTGAAATGCGTGAAGTTTCATTAGGAAATAAAAACGGAGCTGTTTATATGATTACTGAAGGTCTTAAAAATGGCGAAGAAATAGTGACAAACGGCACATTTACAGTAGATGCTGCCGCACAACTGCAAGGAAAGAAATCAATGATGAATACCCCAACGGGTAATGAAATATCTGGGCACGAAGGACATTTGGGAAAGGAAAATTTGAACAACACAGTTGAGGCGGCCAAACGTATGGTTGTCTCTTCCAAATTTCAAGACCAGCTTAAAACAGTTTTTGAGGATTATAGTATGCTTAAAACAGCACTAACAAACGACCAAAGTGAAAAAGCAAAAACAGCAGCGCAGACCTTGCAGAAAAGTTTATCACAAGTTGACCTTGCTTTGTTAACGGATAAAAATGCGAGTAATCACTGGTCGCAACTGGAAAAAGAATTGAAGGCTTCTTCAAATGAAATTGCACAGGCATCCGATATTAAAACCCAGAGAAATCATTTTATTAGTCTTTCAGCACACCTCATAAATGCATTAAAAGCCTTTGGTATTAACCAAAAAGTATATGTGGATTTCTGCCCAATGGCAAACAACAATGTTGGCGCTTACTGGTTGAGCTCAGAAAAAGAGATACGCAATCCTTATTTTGGGGAATCAATGCAAAAATGTGGAAGTGTTACGGATGAAGTTAATTGATTTTTATCGTTTACTATTATGAACAAATATCAAAACCAAAATATAGAAAATAATATTGTTTTAATAAATCAACTTTTAATGACAAACACAAATTTGATAATGGTGGTGCTTGTTTTTTTTGAGGTTCCTGAGTTAAAATAGATTTATCCCTGCACCCTGATCTAATTTTTTAAATATAAATAAATGCTGAATAAAAGTATCAAATTTCTCATCGAAAACAAACTCATGGCCTGTGCTTTTACTGGTTACATTTGTCGGTTTCGGAACCGTTTACGCACCTTTTAATTGGGATACTGGATTTTTACCCAGCGACCCTGTTGCTGTCGATGCCATTCCAGATATTGGCGAAAACCAGCAAATCGTCTTCACTAAATGGGACGGTCGTTCGCCACAGGATATCGAAGACCAGATTACCTATCCGTTAACAACGACTTTATTGGGAATTCCAGGTGTAAAAACGATTCGGAGTTCCTCCATGTTCGGCTTTTCCAGTATTTACATAATTTTTGATGAGGATATAGAGTTTTACTGGAGCCGAAGCCGAATTCTTGAAAAACTAAATTCACTACCAAGCGGCTTACTACCAGAAGGCGTAAACCCAGCTTTGGGCCCCGATGCTACAGGTTTAGGACAAATATTTTGGTACACACTTGAAGGACGAGACAAAGATGGAAACGTTACAGGTGGTTGGGATTTACAGGAGTTGCGAAGTATTCAAGATTATTATGTGAAATATGCCTTAGCATCTGCCAGTGGTGTTTCAGAAGTGGCATCCATCGGTGGTTACGTAAAGGAATATCAAATAGACGTCAATCCAGAATTGATGCGCCAATACAATATCGGGCTTACCCAAGTTGTAAAGGCCGTAAAGGAAAGCAATAAGGATATTGGCGCACAAACCTTGGAAATCAATCAGGCCGAATACCTCGTTCGTGGTTTAGGTTACGTAAAATCGGTTGCAGATATTGAAAATGCTGTAGTTACCTCTGAAAATTACACCTCTATAAAGATTAGTGATATTGCTAATGTCACACTTGGCCCTGCTACACGTCGTGGTATTTTAGACAAAGAAGGTGCAGAAGTCGTGGGTGCGGTTGTTGTAGCACGCTATGGTGCAAACCCTATGGCAGTGATTACAAATGTCAAAGAAAAAATTGCGGAGTTAAGCAAAGGATTACCTACAAAAGTATTGGCCGATGGCAGAACCTCACAAGTGACGATTGTGCCTTTTTACGACCGTACCGAACTCATACAAGAAACTTTGGGAACGTTGAACGAAGCGTTAACGCTCGAAATTCTTATTACCATTTTGGTTATCATCGTAATGGTATTCAACCTTCGGGCATCCATTTTAATTGCAGGTCTGTTGCCCGTTGCGGTGCTGATGGTTTTTATTGCAATGAAACTTTTTAATGTAGATGCCAATATTGTGGCACTTTCGGGTATTGCCATTGCCATTGGCACAATGGTGGATGTGGGTATTATTCTCGCTGAAAATATCATCAGGCACCTGAACGAGGACAATAAAAGACTTCCTATTGATAAATTGGTATATAAGGCTACAGCCGAAGTTTCTGGAGCAATCGTAACTGCCGTAATGACTACGATTATCAGTTTTATCCCCGTGTTTACGATGATAGGTGCCGAAGGAAAACTGTTCCGCCCATTAGCGTTTACAAAAACATTTGCGCTTACAGCGTCTATAATCATAGCGCTTTTCATAATTCCACCATTCGCAGCGATTTTCTTTAAGAACAGGAATATTCACAAAAACACTGGTTACGGTATCAATAGCCTTTTGATTTTGGCTGGATTTATAGCCGTTATTTTTGCGCATTGGATAGGTATAATATTGATTGCCTTTGGTGTTATCGCGTTCGCAAAACAGCGAGATAAGATAACCCATAAACGCTCAAACCTTATAAATATTTATATTTCGGTAGCAGCCATTGTTTTTCTATTGGCAGAATACTGGAGACCTTTGGGCGTCGATAAAAGTATTTTGTTGAATCTATTATTTGTGGGTATTATCTGTTTTGGTCTTTTGGGCGCTTTTTCCCTCTTCCATAGATTTTATACCCGAATTTTAAAATGGGCACTGGCCAATAGACTTTTGTTCTTGACCATTCCAACAGCTTTGTTGATTTTTGGTTTCCTCATTTTTAAAAGTACGGGCAAAGAATTTATGCCGTCGCTCAATGAAGGCTCATTCCTATTGATGCCGACATCTATGCCACATTCAGGAGTTGAGGAGAACAAACGCGTGTTGCAACAGCTGGATATGGCCGTGGCGAGCCTTCCCGAAATCGAGACCGTTGTCGGTAAATCTGGTCGAACGGAATCTGCCCTCGACCCGGCACCTTTATCAATGTACGAGAATATGATTCAGTATAAACAGGAATATATGCTGAAAGAAGGGAAACGGCAACGTTTTAGGGTGAATGACGACGGATTTTTCATCAAGAAAGATAGCAGTCTAGTAGAAAACCCAAACCGTCCCGTTGGTTCTGAAAAAGTAGAGGAAGCACGCAAAGATGGCAAGAAAGTGTCTGAAACCGTCGATGTATCTTCAGAAAAATTGATTCCGGATGACGATGGCGAATTCTTTAGAAACTGGCGTCCTGACATCAATTCACCTGATGACATTTGGAACGAAATCGTTAGGGTCACAAAATTGCCAGGCGTTACGTCTGCCCCAAAATTACAACCCATTGAAACCCGTTTGGTAATGTTACAAACCGGTATGCGCGCACCAATGGGCATCAAGGTAAAAGGTCAGGATTTAAGACAGATTGAAGCTTTTGGTGTTCAATTGGAAGATATTCTAAAACAAGCCGAAGGTGTAAAAAAGGAAGCCGTTTTTGCAGACAGAATTGTAGGCAAGCCCTATTTACTCATTGACATTGATAGAGAAAAATTATTTCGTTACGGAATAACTATCGAAGATGTTCAAAATGTACTGAAAGTAGCTGTTGGCGGAATGGTATTGACACAAACCGTAGAAGGTAGAGAACGTTATGGTGTTCGGGTTCGCTATCCAAGAGAACTACGTGGTGACCCATCAGATTTGAAGGATATCTATGTGCCTGTTGAAAAAGGCAGCCCCGTTCCATTAAGCGAATTGGCGACCATTAAATACGAACAAGGCCCGCAAGTCATCAAGAGTGAGGACACCTTTTTGGTGGGTTACGTGCTATTCGACAAATTGGATGGCTTTGCCGAAGTGAATGTGGTAGAAAACGCACAGGCACTAATTCAGAAAAAAATAGACGATGGCGAATTGGTTATGCCAAAGGGCATCAGCTATAAATTCACGGGTACTTATGAAAACCAATTGCGTGCAGAAAAAACACTATCCATCATTGTACCTTTGGCGCTAGCCGTCATCTTTTTAATATTATATTTCCAGTTCCGTTCTGTATCCTCAACTTTGATGGTATTTACAGGTATTGCTGTTGCCTTTGCAGGTGGTTTTGTGATGATTTGGTTTTATAGTCAAGGTTGGTTTTTAAACTTCAATTTCTTCGGCGAAAACTTACGAGACCTCTTTAATATAAAAACTATTAATTTGAGTGTTGCGGTATGGGTTGGTTTTATTGCCCTTTTCGGTATCGCTACAGACGACGGTGTAGTAATGGCAACCTATCTAACGCAAACCTTTGATAAGAACGATCCAACCGATATAAACGAAATAAGAAAATCGACTTTAGAAGCAGCCTCAAAACGAATCCGTCCGTGTTTGATGACAACAGTTACCACCATTTTGGCACTCTTGCCAGTTTTAACTTCCACAGGAAAAGGGAGTGATATAATGATACCGATGTCCATCCCCATTTTTGGTGGAATGCTATTGGACACGACGTCTTATTTTCTTGTGCCAGTACTTTATAGCTGGAAGAAGGAACGGATGGCAAAGAAGAGGCTGAAAAACAATTCACAAACCATAAATATCGAACAATGATAAAACAGAATATATATATAAAATTCGTCTTGTTTTTCGGAATATGTCTTTTTGCTTTCAATAGCTATAGTCAAGATTTAAAGAGCTATATAGACGAAGCCATTTCCAACAGTCCCGAAATAAAGAAATTTGAGATGCGATATGACATTTCAACTGAAAAAGTAAACGAAACCAACTGGATTCCCAATACTGAGTTAGGTGTAGGCTATTTTGTGAGCACACCAGAGACACGTGTGGGAGCTCAACGTGCTCGTTTTTCAGCCAAGCAAATGCTACCTTGGTTTGGAACTATATCTGCACGAGAAAATTATGCTTCCTCTATGGCTGATGCTGATTATGTAGAAATCACAATTGCAAAACGCAAACTTGCGCTTTCGGTTTCTCAATTTTATTATCAGTTATATGAAATTAGAGCAAAAAAAGAAGTACTCGATGAAAATATTGAACTACTAAAAGTCTATGAGCGACTTGCGCTAACTTCCGTAGAAGTTGGCAAAACATCTGCTGTAAACGTTTTAAGGTTACAAATAAGACAAAATGAATTACAACAAGAAAAAGAAGTATTAACCCAACAATCAAATGGTATTCAAGCTGCGATGAATAGCTTATTGAATCGTGAGTATGATATTAATATAATAGTTGTTGATACTTTGCAACTACCAAATGAAGATTTCCAACTTTCATTTGAATCGCTTTCATTAAATCCTGAATTGTTGAAATTCGACAAACTCTTCGAATCGGTAACACAATCGGAGCTAGTTAACCAACGAGAAGCTATGCCAATGATTGGATTCGGTTTGGATTATATACCTGTTTCTAAACGAACAGATATGAATTTAAATGATAATGGGAAAGACATTGTAATGCCCATGGTATCGCTCTCAATTCCTATCTTTAATAATAAATATAAATCCGTTTCAAAACAAAACGAACTCCGTAAACAGGAAATTAAATACCAAAAGGATGAAAGACTGAATATACTAAAAGCTGATTTGTCAAAAACAGTTTCTCTTCGCAATCAGTCTCGAATTAAATATGATATACAAATAAAAAACTTAAAACAAGCCAATGATGCTGAAGAAATTTTAATGAAACAGTATGAAACAGGAACTATCAACTTTAATGATGTTTTGGATATACAAGAATTACAATTAAAATTTCAAATTAATCAGATAGAATCAGCAAAAATGTATTATATTCAATCCTCAATCATCAATTATTTAACCAACTAAAACTATAATCTTATGAGTTAAGTTTTTTTAAAAAAAATATGTAATGTTACATAAAGAAAATAAAATGAGAAATTTAAAATATTTGTTAATGCTATGCGCTATGCCGTTCGCTACTGTATTTGCGCAGTCCGTAGAGGGCAACGTTGATAATTTACCGGTTCACGAATACACTTTAGTTCTAAAAGAAGAAATAGTAAACAAGGCCGGTAAGGAAGTCAAAGGGATGACCGTCAATGGAAGCATTCCAGGTCCAACACTCGAATTTACCGAAGGTGAATACGCAGTTATCTACGTTAAAAACGAAATGAGCGTAGAAACATCCATTCATTGGCATGGTTTGTTGTTGCCTAATTTCTATGATGGAGTACCTTACCTCTCTACACCACCTATAGAACCTGGCAAAACATTAAAATATGAATTTACAATAAAGCAAAACGGGACCTATTGGTATCATTCCCACACAATGCTTCAGGAACAGAGTGGTGTTTATGGCTCATTTGTAATACAACCAAAAGTAAAAACTCTGGAGTACGACAAAGAGCAAGTCTTAGTACTATCAGATTGGACCAATGAAAAACCAAGAGATGTACTTCGATATTTAAAAAGAGGTACAGAATGGTACAATATTAGAAAAGGAACAGCTACGCCACTGAACAAAGTAATTGCAAGAGGTGCATTAGGCGCACAGTTAAATTTCTGGAGGCAGCGTATGGAAAGTGCAGATGTTGCAGATGTCTATTATCCAGCTTTTCTGATCAACGGAGAAGAAAAAGTAGAATATCCAGAATTTAAGCCCGGTGAAAAAGTACGCCTTCGCATTGTGGATGGTTCCGCCTCCACGTCGTTCTGGATGACATTTGGCGGCCCAGACCCCATGCTTGTATCGGCAGATGGAAAAGATGTGGTACCCGTTAAGCACAACAAAACATTTATTGGAGTAGCAGAAACCTACGATTTTATTGTGACCATACCCGAGAATGGCAAACTGGAATATAAAATTATGGCGCAGGACGGTTCTGGTACCGCAACAGCCTATTTTGGTAAAGGAGATGTTATACCCGCACCTGTGGTTTCTAAACCCGATAAAATAGGAATGATGCAGCAAATGGCCAAGATGAAAATGAGGATGGGAGCACCCGCTTTGAAATTTCGACCAGGTAAAGACGAGCGATACAAGATGAAGAAAAAGTGGGGAATGCAAATGGAAAAAATGGATAATCCCACAAAAAATAAAGGAATGGATGGGATGAAAGGAATGGAAATGGACAAGTCTGAAATGAAAGGTATGGAAATGCATAAAGGTAAAATGGACGAAACACAAATGGACATGAAAAAAGATTCCATGCAGATGGACCATTCCAATATGCCAAATATGGACCCGCCTACCGGACAGGCAGATATAAAAGAGGATTCCGAAAAAATGGAGCACTCTCAAATGGACGCTATGGATGGGATGGAAATGGACGGAATGCAGGGCATGGATATGTTTTCAGAATATAACTATGACTACTTGAAATCACCACAAAAGACCAACTATGACCCAAATGTTCCTGTTACAGAGGTATTGCTTAATCTAACAGGAAATATGCAGCGATATATTTGGAGTTTGAACGGTGTTCCCTTATCCGAAGCAGATAAAATTAAAATAAAAGGAGACGAGGTAACACGTATCACATTTAACAACCTCACAATGATGCACCACCCAATGCACCTGCACGGTCACTTTTTTAGGGTTATCAACAAAAATGGAGACTATTCACCTTTAAAGCACACCGTTAACGTGCCACCAATGCAACAGGTCACCATTGAATTTTATGGTGATGAATACGGCGACTGGTTCTTCCATTGCCATATTCTGTATCATATGATGGGAGGTATGGCACGTATCGTAAGTTATGACACGCCACGCGACCCAAGGTTGAAGGAATATCCTGAATCAAAACTAATTAATGAGACCAACCAGTTCTATTCCTATGGAATGATAGATGCAGCATCACACATGACTACATTAAATCTCATTTCATCTAATATCCGTAACCAATTTAGCTTAAGAGGCGAATATGGTTGGAACAAAAATATGGAAGTTGAAGCTGCTTACGATAGATATCTCTATGATTACCTGACCGTTTTTGGCGGTGTAAATGTCGAAAACGAAATGAAGAATAACCTTGACGAAATAACAACCACAGCTATAGCAGGGATTCGATACCTTACTCCTTACTTATTTACATTGGATGTTAGAATGGATAGTAAGCTACGACCGCAAATTAGCTTGAGCCGGGCAATTACCATTTTCCCAAGAACAGTTTTGTTTGGAACCTATGAGTATCGGGGAGATTTTGGATGGGTGGATACCTTACCTCAAGGTGAAAATTTTAATAAAGAGGTTACCTGGAACACAGGTGTTGAATACCTTTTGTCAAAGAATTTTTCATTGATGGCAAGCTACGATAACCGTTTTGGTGCAGGTGGCGGACTATCATTGAGGTTTTAAAAAAGTAAACGGATTATTAACTTAAAATTTAAATATAATGAAAAATCAAAAATTAATTGAAGCGCTCAATAATTGCGTAGTACATTGTAACTATTGTGCCGATGCTTGTCTTGATGACGACAAGATTAAAATGATGGTAGAATGCATACGCACGGATAGAGCTTGCGCTGAAATTTGCAGTGCTACTGCAAAACTACTTGCCGCCAACTATGCAGATGTTAAATCTATGGTAGAGGCCTGTCATGAAATATGCGTGAAATGCGCCGATGAGTGTGGTAAGCATGACCATCAACATTGTAAAGATTGCGCCGCAGCTTGCAGAAAATGTGCAGATGCCTGTGAGTCTTATTTAGGCTAATAATTATTTAGGATTTCTCTTCTATAAATACTGGGAAACCCTTACTAAAATGAACAATATCAACAAATTTTAAATCAATAATAATTAAATCAAAACAAAATGAAACATTTAAAAGTAACAACATCAGTATTGGCTTTGGCCTTTGTAGGTCTTACATCAATGTCTTGTAATGAAGGCCAAAACAAACAACACTCAGAAGACTTGCATTCTGAAAAGTCTTCTGAAGAAGGTCATCATCACGAAGAAGGTATGGAACACGATGAAATGGACGCATCCACTGGTTCGATGAATTCTGAAGCGCAAGTCACCGACGCCAAACAAGTAATGGCAGATTATATGGCGTTAAAGGATGCATTGGTAGCAACAGATAAGGATGCTGCCGCCCAAGCTGGCAAAACAATGGAAAGTGCCCTCAGAGGTCTCGATATCAGTAGCTACACTGACGAACAACAAAAGGAGTTGAAAGACATTATTGCAGATGCAGCAGAGCACGCAGAACACATTGGCAAAAGCGAAATGGACCACCAACGCGAGCATTTTAAAACCTTGAGCAAGGATATGATTGATATGTTAGCCATTACAGGAACTGATGGTAAAATGTACCAAATGTTCTGCCCAATGTATGATGGTGGCAGCCAGTGGTTAAGTATGGAAAAGGAAGTAAAAAATCCATATTATGGTAGCAAAATGATGAGCTGCGGTAAAATGGAAAAGGAAATCAATTAATCATAACCTACACAAAACCTGCAAGGTATTCCTCGCAACAAGCAGAATACCTTGCAGGTTAAATTGAATATATCGATGAAGATTCTAAAAGTCATAGTACTAATTTTATTCGTCTCTTTTATAGCTATCCAGTTATTTCCTATTGAATTGAATCAAAGTGATACGGTACCAAAAACCGATTTTTTATTGGTCAATACTGTTCCAAAAACGATTAAAAAAAAATTTCTTATATCCTGCTACGATTGCCATAGTAATAATACGCAATACCCTTGGTATAACAAGATTCAACCGGTCGCTTGGTTTTTGGAAGACCACATCAAAGAAGGTAAAGCGGAATTAAATTTCAACGAATGGGACGATTATTCTGATAGAAGAAAAAACAGCAAGCTGAAATCCATCATCAACCAAATCAAAGATGATGAAATGCCGCTGGAATCCTACACCTATATTCACGGCGACGCTATTTTTTCGGTTGACGAAAAAGAGGAAATGATACAATTTATTGAACAATTAAGAGACAGTTTATAAACAACAATTAAATTTAATAAAGATGAAAATTTTAAAAATGAGTTTAGCAGCAATGCTTTTGTTAACAGTTACTTTTACCAACGCACAGGAAAAAGAAAAAATGGATCACGAACACGGTGATATGAAAATGGATAAGATGAATCCAAATGCAGAAGCGATCCTTGCCGATTATTTTATGCTGAAAGATGCCTTGGTAGGCGATGATACAAAAAAAGCAGCACAATCGGGAGCTAAACTAATGGTCTCACTAAAGGCATTTAACACGAAAAGTTATTCCAAAGAAGAACAGAAAGAGCTGGCCGATATCATAGAAGATGCCACAGAGCACGCAGAACACATTTCTGAAAGTGCCATAGACCATCAACGTGAGCATTTTAAAACTTTGAGCAAAGATATTACAGATATGGTTGCCATTACAGGAACAAAAAATACTCTTTATGAGCAGTATTGCCCTATGTATGATAAAGGAAGTGCGTGGTTAAGTTCAAGCAACGAAGTAAGAAACCCTTACTACGGCAGCAAGATGCTTAAATGTGGAAAAGTTCAAAAAACTATTCAATAGATAATCTCTTGTGTAAATTTTTTTTCGATGTTCTGGTTAGTTAATTAACAGGAGGTTGTGAGAATATAAGGATTTATGGATAGTTCAAAAGTCCTTTCATGGGAAGAAAATCAATGTTGATCGTTAGTGCAAATTTCTTCCCACGTCGGGCACAATAAATTTTAAATAGAAAAGTTGATTGGTTAACAGGATATTTCCTCTCACTTTTCAGGCATTACAAGTAGTTAATAATTTGTAGAAAATATTTTATCGGTAAGTGAAGGTCACACATTCATAAAGAAGATTGATTTTGATTGTTAGTTTCTTCCTACATCAGAAAAAAAAATTAAGTCCTAATAAGAGAAAGGAAATATCCATTTTATTGGTTGGTAAATCCTTTCTCTTCATTAGGCACAAATAAAATGGCATGAAAGATTGTTGTAATACAGGCAGTGAAACCGAACAGAATAAAAATGGCCTTAAAAAATGGTTCAATTATATTATTTATACCATTATAGCTATTATTTTGATAGGTGTATTAATCCTGCAATTAGCAGGTGACTAATTTAAAAACGATATAAAATGAAACCGAAAAAAATTATTTCTACCGTATTGATGTTAGCTTTGTTTGGAGGTTTACCGTCAACGCTTGTTGCCAGCAATTTTAATAACTCCAACGCTGCAAATGAAATGAAGACAGATAAATCGGTTGCAGCTTCTGAAAAAAGCAGTCCAATTTCTGTTTCACAAGACCAAACTGACGCAGCTTTGGACGATTTCCCTAATCTGCACCCATTAGTTGTACACTTTCCGATAGTACTGATTTTATTGGCAGTTTTGTTGCAGTTCATCCAACTGTTTGTTTTAAACCGAACAATGGATTGGGTCATTTTGCTAACAATAGGATTTGGATTTATAGGAGCTTATGTAGCAGGCACACTGGTGCACCCACATACCGAAGGACTTACTGAAACCGCAAAAAAGGTCTTGGAACTACATGACCAATATGCAAATTGGACACTTTGGTCGAGTGCTTTGGCAGCAGTATTGAAAATTGTAAGCCTCATTTGGTGCAAATTAAAAAGAGAATTTGAAATTGGAGTAATTATTATTATGGCTTTTGCTGGCTATTCAGTTGCACAAGCAGGACATTATGGTTCTCAGCTCGTTCATATTGAAGGAGTTGGTCCACAAGGGAAATATCTTGGTAAGGAACACGAAGAAAGTCACGGAGAAAGTGATGGACATTCACATTAACCGTAGAAAAAATAGGGCTATTAGTGAAAAAATAAGACAGAAGATTCGTAAAAACAGATTCTAATGAATCTTTATGATTATAAAAATTAAGCTGATGAACAGTAAACACATCTTTGTAGTAAGTGCCTATTTCATAGCGATGTCCATTCCTTTAATAATGGTATATAGCCTAATGCCAACTACTGAAGAAGGGTTTATTGCGCAAATAGGGATGTTAGTGGGTCTGTCGGGTATAATGATGGTGTTCTTTCAATTTATCATTTCTGCAAGAATAAAATGGCTTGACCGCTTGTTTGCCTATAACAATTTAATCGATTTTCACAGAAGAATGGGGATTTGGGCATTTGTGTTTATTGTGATCCATTTTATGGTACTTACTCTATCGGAGCAATCTTTTGATATGCTTTTGGGATATGACGAGCCTTGGTACGTCAATTTGGGCAAAATTGCGTTTTTAATACTGTTGGTTCAGGTTGTGGTAAGTATCGGCCACCAGAAAATAAAAATAAACTATGAACGCTGGCGTGCTATGCACGATGTGTTTGCCATCAGCATTCTCCTATTGATGTTTGTACACAGCTTTTATGCAGGTGACGATCTGGAGTTGCGGCCCTTACAGATATTATGGTTCATTCTCCCACCTACTGCCATAGCATTTTTTATTTGGCAACGGTACTTTTTGTTCACTTTCGCACCCAAATATGAAGTGCTGAATGTCGTTAAAAAAGCTAACGATACTTACAGCGTTCAGTTTGTACCTACAAATGGCAATGCACCCTACTCGCATAACCCAGGACAGTTTCATTTCATCAAATTTATAGATTGTAAGCATATAAAGTCTGAAGAACATCCATTTACTATATCCTCAAGCCCAAGCCAAAAACTGCATTTGGCATCCACAATTAAAGCGTCGGGCGATTTTACCAATCAAATCCATCAACTTCAAGAAGGCGATAGGGTTAAAATCATAGGGCCATTCGGCAAGATGTCCCATTTAGAGAAAGCCCATTCGGGGTCCACAGTTTTTATTGCGGGAGGCATTGGTATAACGCCATTTGCGAGTATGCTGCAATATATGGCGGACAAGGACGAGCAGCGGGAAGTAATGCTATTCTATTTTAATACCACCGAGTCGGATATTGTCTTTAGGGAAGAGTTAAACCATATTATAGAAAATACGTCCCTTAAATTGAAAGTAGTACATATACTCAGCAGGCAAGATAATTGGGAAGGGGAAAAAGGACGGTTTGATACCAAATTATTGGAAAAATACTGTTCTGGCTCGCTCTTGCAAAATGATTATTATGTATGCGGTCCCCCGCTTATGATCAACGCTGTAATCAAGGATTTGAGACAATTGCAAGTCCCACTAAATAAAATACACAGTGAAATGTTTGGGCTTGCACAGTCTGGTTCACCCGCAACCTATCATAAAAAAAAGGCCCAATTAGTTTCCAGGCTTATTGTTGTTGCTTTAATGGCACTGGTTATTTTGTTTGCAGGCCTTCGGTCCAGCTGGAAATTATTTGGGGACGCACACGAAGAAAGTCATGGAAAAATTGAAATACATTCACATTAATATTTAAAAATGAGAAAAGGATTTATTATTACCGCTATACTTTTAATTTCTGCATACATCGCTTCGGTGTTTTGGCATCCCCATTTGTGGTGGGTAGGAGTAATTATACTTCCTTTCCTTGCGCTCGGCCTTGTGGACTACTTTCAAGAATCCAATAATATTAGGCGAACCTATCCCTTGCTTGGTAGAGTTACAAATCTTCTTGAGGAGCAACGCCATGTTATCCAAGAAACCCTATTGCTCAACCGTACAGAAGGGCAACCATTTACTTTGATCCAAAAGGAAATTGTCTATAAAAGAGCTGCAGGAACGCTTATAAACCAGCCTTTTGGAACACAAATACCTTATGACCAAATAGGTCGCGAGTGGTTTACCCATTCTACCTATCCCTCAAAACAAACCAATGACGATTTCAGGGTTCTTATAGGAAGTTCTCATTGTTTAAAGTCTTATTCTGCCAGTATCCTAAACCTTGCGGGAATGAGTTTTGGTTCAATCAGCAAAAATGCTGTACTCGCTTTTAACGGAGGTGCAAAAATAGCAGGTTTTGCTCAAAATACCGGCGAAGGTGGCTTTACTCCTTATCATCAAGAATATGGTGCAGATATTATTTTTCAGTTTGGAACCGGATACTTTGGATGTCGTGATGCAGAAGGAAATTTTGACGATAAAAAATTCACTGATATCGCCACCAAAGATGTGGTAAAAATGATTGAAATAAAAATATCTCAAGGCGCTAAGCCTGGATTTGGAGCTATTTTACCGGCAAAGAAGAATACAAAAGAAATTGCCGAATTCAGGGATTTAGAGCAAGGAACAGAAATTCATTCTCCAGCTTTCCATTCGGCATTCGACAATGATGTTGAAATGTTACAGTTCATCAAAAAATTACGGAAACTTTCCAATGGAAAACCAATTGGTATAAAGTTATGCATTGGCCAACAAGATGAGTTTGAAACAATGATTCAAACCTTTGCAGAAAAGCGAAATTATCCAGATTTTATTGCCATTGACGGCGCTGAAGGAGGCTCTGGTGCTGCACATATGGAATCGCTGCATTGGGCCGGTATGCCAATAATTGAAGCAATTTATTTTGCACACGGAATCCTGAAAAAGTATGGTTTACGAGATGAAATAAAATTAATGGCAGCAGGCAAGATTATATCCGCTTTTGATATTTATAGAATGTTGGCACTCGGCGCAGATACCTGTTATAGTGCTAGAGGGATGATGTTTGCCTTGGGCTGTGTACAATCGCTAAAATGCAATTTAGATACCTGCCCTACGGGAATTACCACGATGGTACCTTCTCGAGTTGCATCCATTGTTGTAAAAGATAAAAAAACCAAAGTGGCCAATTATCACAAAAATACTATTGAAGGATTTAAGGAATTACTTAAATCAATGGGTATTGAAAATAGAAATGGTATCGATAAAAAGTATATTGTCCGACGAATAAATGAGAATGAGACAAAAACATATCAAGAGATATATTCAAATTGAAAAACAATTAATTGTATAAATACGTCAATGATAGAGAAACAAAGGAGTGATTATAAGTTTTAAAAAGGTTTTGGTGTAGAGAAGTAATACCAATTAAGTTTTTTAATGCCGCATATAAATTTTATTGAACCATTTTAAAAACGTAGAATTGGTAAATGCCGAACAGTAAGATAAGGAGCAAATGAGGAACGAAGTGTGCGACATTAGATTACTAAATCGGTATAATCTATTTATACCATAATAGATTGCTTTTCTAGGTTTTAGCTATTATATAGCCGATGAACATTAATTTACTCCGCTGTCATTAACGGTAAGTAAGGGGTTTGGTGAGCAAGAAAAATTAAATCAATAATCCAAATAATAAAAAATAATATTCTAGGCTAATTATTATTATTGCCTTTAACATTTATACCGATTTAACTTCTAAATGGCGTATATTTCACTTCGGTTATACTCAGTGTAAACTAACCTCATATACTTGTTTATAAGTAGCTCGACATTTACCACTTATCAATTCAAAATAGAAATATATTTTTAATCTATATAAAATGTATTTTGAATTGTAACTGGTATTACATTATATTTACCCAAAATTTAATCACAACGAATGGCTTTAAAAGAAGATTTAAGAAATCAAGGAGACTTTTTATTTAAAAATAGAAGTTACCTTCCATTGATAATCATCATCGCAGGTTTAATTGTATTTGTACAAACCAAGCAAAATTATGTAGCAGAAAGCTGGCATTTTTACTACGATTTATTATGTGTAGTTGTTGGATTCTTTGGATTATTTATAAGAGTTATTGCGGTTGGAAATTCAGCAGACAATACTTCAGGAAGAAACACTACTTCAGGACAAATTGCAGACCATATAAATACCACAGGAATGTATTCTGTTGTTCGTCATCCATTGTATGTGGGTAATTTCTTTATGTGGTTGGGTATTGCCATGTTTACACAAGATTTTTGGTTTTTGATGGCATTTACTTTTCTATATTGGGTGTATTACGAAAGAATTATGTTTGCAGAAGAAGCCTATTTAACTGAAAAATACGGCAAAAGATACACCGATTGGGCAGATTCTGTACCTGCATTTATACCTGCTTTAGGTCAATGGAAAAAAGCCGAATTTAAATTTAGTTGGGTAAAAGTGATCAGACAAGAAAAAACTGGTATCCTCAACTTGTTTTTAATGATATTTATTTTTAAATCTTTAGGAGATTATTTAACCACAGGCGAATGGTTTGACCCAACTTCGTATTGGTTTTGGGGTTTAGTAATAGGAATCGTTTGGTATTTAGTGATTAAAACCATTCAGAAAACCACTAAATTATTGGAAGTAGATCGTAATTAACTTTCTTAAATCATTCCTTAAAAGAATGATTGACAAACTTCTCTATATATTCAGGCAATTTAGTACCCAAATAATAAGGTAGATTCATCAACATAAACTCATAACCTGAGTTTGTTTTTGCTGCTTCTATTTTAAACTCACCTGCGTACATTCTAACAGCATATTTGTGTCCTGCTTTTTCAATAAATTGATGTAAGGATCTTAATGTTCCTTTGCTACCTGATTTAATCTCAATTGGAATCACTTTATCCCGATAGGTATATAATAAATCAACCTCAGCGGATGATTGCCGCTTTTCTCTTACCCAAAATTGAGGAAGGTTAGCAGAAATCTCATTTAATGAGATTAATTCCTGAGTAACTAAATGTGGTATTATTGCACCGTTAAATGTTTCACTAAGGTCTGACTTACTTAACATTTGCGCTTGTATATTCAATGCATGATTTAAAATACCTGTATCTAAAAATTGTAAACGCGGCGATTTTTTAATGTCAGCAATTGTTGGAGGCTGAGTATCTGTGGTGGGATAAATTAATTGAATAATTTTTGCATCTGTCAAACTTCGGAAAGCTTCGCCAACTTCTCGATTTCTATAATTTGAATTTCCAAAATTTTGAAATGTAATACGCTGATCAACATAATTTTGAGCAGTATTCACAAGGTGTTTAATCACTCTCCTACTGGTTTCATTATCAGCATATTTTTCAACATCATTTTTATACGTACCCCATATACTTTCATAAATTCGAGGTAAATCAATCAAACTCTTTTGTTCAGCGTATTGTTTCACTACCTCAGGCATTCCACCAATGATGGTGTAATCATTAAATTTTTCTAATAATGCGCTATGTGCTACCTTTGAAATAGGCACTTGTTGCAATTGATCGTAAAGCAAATTTAAATTCATTGCTTTTAAAAACTCTCCAAAATTTAATGGGTAAAGGTATAAATACTCAATCCTTCCCACAGGGAAACTCTTAACTGCTTTAATAGCAAACTCTAATAAAGAACCTGCTGCAATCACATGTAATTCAGGCTCATTTTCATAAAAGTATCGTAACATTTGAATCGCCTTTGGCAATTCTTGTATCTCATCTATAAATAATAAGGTATCGCTTTTAGACGCAGATGTAATTCCATTTTCTAGAAATAAACGGTCAACAATTACGGAAACATCTTCTTCTTCAAAATAACTTTTATCCTTATTTAATTCTAAATTTAGAAAAATTTGATGTGAAAAAGTCGCTCCAAATTGGTGGACTAAGGTTGTTTTACCTACTTGGCGAGCACCACGCAAAACTAAAGGTTTACGTTTACTTCTATACTTCCACTCTAAAAGCCTATTAAACAATTTTCTATCTATTGACATAATAATTTATTGTTCGATTGTAAGGGCAAATATAAGCATTTTTTGTTCGATTGTAAGGGCAATTTCAATCGATTATTGTTCGAATGTAAGGGCAAATTTACAACTTTCTTGTTCGATTGTAAGGGCAAATTGAATTTTTGAGTAATTTATCTTATAAATTTAGCCCGGTTTAAAAATTGTGGAGTAAGTAATTTACAAAACTTCCTTCCATTTATTAGACTCTGCAAAATCTTTTATTATCTCATTTCGATGGGTCAATAAATTCGTCATATATTTTTTTAGAAAAAGTGAATCTGCGATTTTACCTAAAAATCCGAGTGGGGAAGTGTAATCAAAAATATCAGTCATTTCAGTTTGACCATTTTTAAATTTGAAAATATGTTCATGTTTGAACCTTTTGAAAGCTCCATTCTTCATTTCGTCAACGAAACAAGTAGGGTATTCTAATTCAGTTATGATAGTTGTTAATTTTTGAGTAATCCCAAAATGACGAGCTTGCCAAGTCACATATTCGTTTTTATTTATTAGACCAGTTATTGTGCCTGCTATTGCAATCTCATTCGTTTTCTCGGTTGAAATTTTATGAAGGTCAATACTACGAGATAAATCAAAACATCTTTCAATTGGAGCTGAAATTTGTGTTGTTAAATTAATTATTGGCATTAGAATCTATAATTATTCAGAATGATTTTTACGTTGTTTTTTAGCCACATTAATTCCGAAGCTTCGGGATGCCGGACTTTGCAAACACATCCAAAACAAATGATTAAGCACTTACTGCCCTATTTGCTATAACCGTTGTTGATATTGAGTCTTGTTCTCCATTTAGCAACTTCGAGTTAAGCTCTTTGTCAAGCCGAATAATTAAGATTGAGCATTGGGAGTTGTTAAATTGAAAAGCAGTAGCTGGCTGATTTTATTTCATTAAAATCTACTTTGTAAAAATTGGATTAGTAAACAGGTTTTGTTCTCAGCGGAGCATTCAATAGTTTGTATACATTATTTGCAGTTAAATATCATCAATTCTAATTGTACAATCTTCAATGAATCATCAGGATGTTTAAATGTATAACTAAATGAAGTTTCAAAACGCTTGCCTATGAATGAGTTAAATAGTTTGTGTTCTTTCATCTTATTAGTTGCTTTTAATATTAAGTCTGAGAATCCATTCATATCTTTATTGAATATGATGGCTCTAGTTTAATTCAGCTATTATTTGTATATTGTGTGTATGAAAACAGAAAAGCTTAAAGACCAAATACTCTCTCTGCCAATTAAACAACGTGAGCGTTTGTTGAAGGAGATTGAAGATTCAACTAAAGAGATTAACCTGTCTGCGATTGTTTCACGTCAGCATGAGTTTAATAACAAACTCGGAGCCTGTCCTCATTGTTCTCATTCTAAGTATGTTCGTTTTGGGATTGACAAAGGAGCACAGCGCTACAAATGCAAGTCTTGCCAAAGAAGTTTTACGGAGTATACAGGTACTTGGATGGCAGGGCTGCAAAGAAAAGACAAGATTGTTGATTATCTTAAACTAATGGTTGAAGAAAAAAGTCTTGACAAAATTGTTTCGATTTTGGGTATTAATAAGAAAACAGCCTTTGATTGGCGCCACAAGATATTGTCTTCAGTTGACGCAGATGACGGAGAGCCCTTCATTGGTATCACAGAAAGTGATGAGACCTTTTTCCTCAAATCTGAAAAAGGGATGAAGGTTAAAAATCGAGAACCAAGGAAAAGAGGCGGTAAGTCAAGCAAAAGGGGTGTAAGCAATGATCAGGTTGCGGTCATCGTGACTCAAGACAGAAAGTCAATGCTAAATCTGAGTGTAGCTACACTTGGACGGATTAGAAAGATTGATATTAAAAATGCTATTGGCAATCGCATAAAAAAAGGGAGCACAATTTTGTGTAGTGATTCTCACCACAGTTATAAAGGCTTCGCTAAAGACACCAAAATTGAGTTTCATCCGGTAAATGTTTCCAGGGGAGAAAGAGTAAAAGGAGCGTTTCATGTACAGCATGTAAACTCAACGCACAATAAAATAAAGAAGTGGATTGGAAATACATTCTGGGGCGTGTCTACTAAATACCTGCAACAATACCTAAATTGGCATATTATAAAAGAAAAAATAAAATCAAACAAGGATATTACCCTTGCTTTCGCAAAGCAGATAGTTGTTGCGGGAGCTCTGGAGCGCTTTGTTCAAATCCAACCAAACTATAAAACACTATTATCAACGCAGTGCTAAACTAGAGCCAATATGATTAATGCAACCTTTTCATCTCGCCAATTAACATACCTTCCTAGTAACTGATCGATTGCTTTTAATATTTCACCTTCACCTTTCCATAATTTACATTCTGCGATAAAAACATTTTTTCCTTCAGTATCTTGTATCAGAATATCTGACCTTCCTATTTTGTTAAATGTTTCTCCAGTTGCTGAATGATTTTTAGAGACTGAATTAAGGTATGGTAGAAAGTATTCTCTAAAACCTTCTTCATCAAATTTTTCTACAAGGTGCTTTAATTTTTCTAAATTTCTTCCCAAAACAAAAATATGATTTAGTATATCACTGTACCCCTTGCTGCTTAAAAGAGATATTTTGTCTTCAAAGACCGGGTCTAATTGTCCTGACTCGAAAAAGGAGTCCAAATTAACAATCACCTCTTGCTCAACTTCGACTACATCGTACATCTTCGCAGGGTATACAGTAATATCTAACTCTTTATTATTAGATACATTAGCTGTTTTAATGGAATTAAGATTAGATAATATTGAAGCTATTTGTTCAATATTTGATTTATCTCTTAAAAAAATTTTTAGGTATTCAGTATCATTCGTTTTTCTTTGTTCAGTAGTATAATTCTTTGGCATTGGCTTAAAGTCTTTGATTAATGGAGTTATTTTTTTAAAATATTCTTTTTCATTTGATAGCCATTTCTTAATGATTTTGACATATTTAATTTCTGACTTATTGTAATCAATTAATAGTTGACTCTGTTTTATTGAATGGGATTCTCCAATTAAATCTAATTGATGTTTTTTTGTATCAGTTATAATTTTCTTTTTTAATAATAGAGGAGTATTAAAAGTAGCTAGCAAATTTTTTGTTGAATTAATTAATATTTCAATTAATTCAATTTCTGTTTTAATTTTAAATTTTGATAATCCAGAAAACTTATTATGGCTAGGTTCATAAAGGATGATACCAAATGGAGTTTTGTTTTTAATTTGTTTTTTAATTTCGTCAAAATAACTGATTGATGGCAATGTTTTTAACCATCTATCAAGGGTTGATTTTAAATTGTTTATGTTAGTATTAGGGGCCGGGTTTATAGGTCCATCGAGACTCTTTTTTAAGAATTCTAATAATTGATTTCGTTTCCACTTTGGGAATTCGGATTCATTCGAATTACTTACAGTAATCCAATTTTTCATATATGAGAAGTAAAGGTGCGAACCAACGTTAGGGCTACCAAAACTTTCAAAATTATATGATAAATAGTCTGTAATATCCTTGTACCAATCAAGTGTATCGATGTTATGACTTAAAAAATTTTCTGTTAATGAAATTTGAGAAATTATTTTAAGAGGAACATTATTAAAATCCTCTTTTTTGAACCATGACCTTGTTTTTAGATTTCTATGCGCATCGCAACAATCAGGAAATTTTGAATACCATTCCTTAACTGTTTTTGCAATTCCAGAGTGATAATCACAACAATTGGGATAGTCTTTTTTTTGTTCATACTCTGCATATGCTTTAATATCATATCCAAAGTCACAAATGAACTCTCCATCTACTTCGAATAATTCATTTCTATCCATTGCTTCAATGAATTTTAAAGTACTTGGGATTTCAATTTTGATATTTCTACGCAAAGTTTTTTTTTTAATTACCTACAACATATGGATATAACACACTAATGCCTCATATCCATATTTCATTTTATTACAAATTAACACAAATTCTTAAAATACTGAATCTCTTGTTCTAGAAGTAAATCATATTAAAAATTGCATTCAACCTATATTCTAGCTTGATAAGTATATAAATCAAAATACCTTCCTTGTTTTTCTATCAAATCTTCATGCTTGCCACGCTCTGCAATTCTACCATCTTCAATTACCAAAATTTGATCGGCTCTTTTAATAGTACTTAATCGGTGAGCGATAACAAATGTTGTTCTTCCTTTCATTAATTCATTCAAACTTTTTTGAATTAAACCTTCACTTTCATTGTCCAAATTAGAAGTAGCTTCATCTAAAATAATAATTTTTGGATCTGCCAATATTGCTCGAGCTATAGCTATTCTTTGTCGTTGTCCGCCCGATAGCTTTACTCCTCTTTCTCCTATTAAAGTATCTAAACCATCATCAAAACGATCGGTAAATTCATCAACATAAGCAGCTTTTACTGCATTTTGAAGCTGTTCTTCAGTCGCATTGGGTCGTGGAAACAATATATTTTCGCGAATAGTACCTTCAAACAAAAATTCATCTTGCAAAACAACACCCAAATGACGTCGATAATCACTCAATTTTACTTTAGATAAATCTTCTCCATCTACCGTAATTTTTCCAGATTTAGGATTTAAAAATGTAGCCGACAAACCTGCAATAGTTGACTTACCTGACCCTGAACTACCAACCAAGGCAGTTACACTACCACTTTTGGCTTCAAAACTAACTTCATGGATTACTTCTTTTCCCAATTCATAAGCAAAAGAAACATCTTCAAAATCGATATCACCTTTCAAATTAGTTAAGCTAATTGTTCTATTCTCAGGATCTTCCTCAGGCTCAAGATTCATTAATTCTTCAGTACGATCTAATCCAGCCAATGCCTCTGTCAATTGACTTCCGATATTACTCATCTGAACAATTGGTGCAATCATAAATCCCAACAACAAAGTAAAGGAAATAAAATCTCCAGTTGTTAAATCCCCAGTCATTATCTTATACCCTCCAATTCCCATAATACCTGTAGAAGCTATTCCCAATAAAAAAACGGATGAACTGGTCATTGCGGCAGTTGCGGTCAAACTCTTTTTTACGTTTTGAAATAAACGCTCCACCCCTTCTTCAAAAGTTTTGTTCTCCTGCTCTTCTGCATTGAAAGCTTTAATCACACGAACACCTGCCAAAGTTTCCGTCAAACGACCTGTTACTTCCGCATTGATGACTCCCCTATTACGAAAAATTGGTCGAATATATTTAAATGCTTTCAAAGCAATTACACCAAATATAATAATTGGAGCCAATACAAAGAAAGTCATAGTAGGACTAATCTTAATGAGTAAAAACAATGAAATGACTGCGGTTATTGTTCCTCCAACCAACTGAACTAATCCTGTTCCAATCAAATTTCTTACCCCTTCTACGTCAGTCATTATTCTAGAAACCAATACGCCAGATTTGGTATTATCGAAAAAACTAATGGGCAATGAAAGCACCTTCTTTTGAACTTGAGCTCTTAATTCTGATATTAAATATTGAGCTTGAACACTCAATATTTTAGTCAACAAGAAGGAAGTAACTGCTTGCACTACAATTGCAATTCCAACAATTAATAACAACTGATACAATTGGTCAAAATCTTTGTTGGGGATGACATCATCCAATAGAGCTTTACTCTTCCAAGGTAAAACCAAACTGGCTAATCGACTCAATACTATTAAAAATAAACCTAGGAATACTAATTTTCTTCGGGGCCATATAATGGTTTTAAATGCAGTGCCCATTGTCACGGTTCTCTTTTTTTCTTCTACATCTCCTTTCAAAACAAATTTCTTCTTTGGTGTGCGTTCTTGTATTTTTTGAAAATTCCTCATATCACTTCTTAAAAGGGTGCAATTTAAGAATAGCGAACTTCTAATTCTATAAAATATACTTTTATATTTCAAAATATTCTTGTCCGATAAAATTACAGAAAAAGTCAATTATTACTTATTAAAATTTATTAAGCTAATTGAATATGTGCATCTTAAGTAAATTTTTATGGCATTATAAATTCCCTATCTACTATATAGACTTGCTTCTCGGAAAGTACTTTTTTCATTTTTTTAGCCGTGAATATTTCGACAAGCTCAATAACCCAAGAACGAAACAATCTGCCTAAGGCAGACGTCCTTTGAATTTTTATTTTTTTAAAATTTTATTAATCCTAAGTTTCCGCCAAAGCGGGACAGGCACCCGAGTGCCCCGACAATAATTCGGGGTTCAATCAAAGATGTGAAGCTTATCGGTTTCTCTAAGAATTTATTTCATTTTCTAAAAAATAAATTCAAGGGACATCCTTCTAAATAATCATACGTTTCCTCTTTTAAACATCTTTACCCAAATAATAAATATTTAAAAAATTCATCGTAATATTGCAATGTAATATTATAACGATGGGAATTACTAAAACAGATTTATTTACAGAAGCACAAAATGAATTAGCAAATCTTGCAAAAGCAATAGCGCATCCAGCAAGAGTAGCTATTATACAGCATCTTCTGAAAGCCAATGCTTGCATAAATGGTGATTTAGTTCAAGAATTAGGCTTAGCACAAGCTACTATCAGTCAACATCTTAAAGAACTTAAGAATATTGGAATTATTCAAGGGAGCATTGAAGGAGTTTCTATGAGTTACTGTATTAATCCTATCAAATGGGATGAAATTAAAAACTTATTTAATCAATTATTTGATCAATATAATCCAGCAGGAAACTGTTGCTAACAAACTTATACTATGAAAATTTCAGATATAAAAAAACAATTAAATTCATTAAATGAAATAGGATTTAAACTACCTAACGGCAAAATGGTGCCTGCCCATTTTCATGTAACGGAGTTGGGAGTAATCAATAAGCATTTTATAGACTGCGGTGGAACAGTTAGAAAAGAAGAAGTTGCCAACTTTCAATTGTGGGAGGCAAACGATTATGATCATCGTATCCATCCTGAAAAATTACTACAAATTATTGAAATTTCTGAATCAAAATTAGGCTTAAAAGATCTAGAAATTGAAGTGGAATACCAAGGCGATACAATTGGAAAATACGATTTAGACTTTGATGGCAAAAACTTTTTACTTGTAAATAAGCATACAGATTGCTTAGCAAAAGACAGTTGTGGAACACCAACTCAAAAAAATAAATTGAATTTAATAGAATTAGGTAAAACCGAAGAAGCTGCTACATGTACTCCAGATGGTGGATGTTGTTAATTTTAGAAATACGTGATGACACCTCTAAATAATAATCGAGAACAGGCATTAGCTCCTTTAATTCAATACATTGAAAATTGCCTTGCAAATGAAAAAAATATTCAATTAAACTTTATTTGCACGCACAATTCACGTAGAAGTCAATTCGCACAAGTTTGGGCACTGCATTATGCCAATCAAAATGGAATAACTATTCATTGCTTCTCTGGAGGAACTGAAGTAACAGCCTGCAATAAAAGAACCATTGAAAGTTTAAGAAGTAGTGGTTTTGAAATCATAAAGAAAATTGAGTCTGACAACCCATTGTATGAAATTATAATTGGAGATAAAATGCATCCACTTTTCTCAAAACTTTACAATGATATTTCTTCACCTAAAAATGAATTTGCAGCAATTATGACGTGCTCTCATGCTGAACAAAATTGCCCATTCATTATAGGTGCTGAAAAAAGAATTTCAATACCCTATGAAGATCCAAAAGAGTTTGATAACACATCAGTTGAAGCAAAAAAGTATGATGAAAGAAGCTTACAAATAGCTGAGGAAATGGAATATGTTTTTAAAAAAATAAAAGAATCGTTACAATGAAAAAGCTCAACTTTTTAGACAATAATTTAACTTGGTGGATTTTTCTCGCTATGATTATTGGAGTCGGGATAGGTTATTTCTTTCCTCAAAGCTCTGATTTCATTACTTCATTTAGCAAGGGAAGCACGAATATTCCAATAGCTATTGGTTTAATTTTGATGATGTATCCACCATTAGCAAAGGTGAATTATGCATTACTTCCCAAAGTTTTTCGCAATACAAAAATTCTTTCTATCTCATTAATTCTCAATTGGATTATTGGCCCAGTTTTGATGTTTGTTTTAGCTATTGCATTTTTGCACGACTACCCCGAATATATGGTAGGTGTAATTTTGATAGGTTTGGCTAGATGTATCGCCATGGTTTTAGTGTGGAATGATTTAGCAGAAGGCAGTTCAGAATATGGAGCGGCTTTAGTGGCGCTTAATAGCATTTTTCAGGTTTTTGCTTACTCTTTTTATGCTTGGATTTTTATTACCATCCTTCCACCCTATTTTGGTTTTGAAGGAGCCATCATTGATATTTCAATAGGTACTATTGCAGAAAGTGTAGCTATTTATTTGGGCATTCCGTTTTTATTGGGACTTTTTAGTCGATTGATATTGGTCAAATTAAAAGGTGAAGATTGGTACAAAAATAAATTCATTCCTGCTATTTCACCCATTACTTTAATTGCATTACTATTTACTATCATCGTAATGTTTTCATTAAAAGGAGAATTGATTGTAGAAATACCTATGGATATTATTATCATAGCGATTCCTTTGCTAATCTACTTCACGCTCATGTTCATCATCGGTTTTTTCTTTACCAAAGCTATGGGAGCTGAGTATGACAAAACTGCTTCTGTTGCTTTTACTGCTGCAGGCAATAATTTTGAACTAGCCATCGCTGTTGCTATTGCGGTTTTTGGTATCAACTCCGGACAAGCCTTCGCAGGCGTTATAGGACCATTGGTAGAAGTTCCTGCATTAATTTTATTGGTTAGAGTTTCTTTTTGGCTAAAGAAAAAGTATTATTAATCAATACAATACAGTTAACTTTTTGCAATACCAACTATAAAATTAGTTTTATAACTAAACTTTTAGTTATATTTGTAGCATGAAAGAATTAACCAAAGCAGAAGAGGAAGTAATGCAAATTTTATGGAAGCTGAAAAAAGCCTTTGTAAAGGAAGTATTGGAAGAGTTTCATCATCCAAAACCTGCTTATAATACTGTTTCAACTATCATCAGAATCCTAGAAAAAAAGGAATTTGTAGCTTATACCGCTTTTGGCAAAACACATCAATACTTTCCATTAATCACAAAAGAGGATTATAAAACAAAGATTTCTAAAAGCTTATTGAGTAATTACTTTGAAGGATCTTTGGAAAACTTAGTCTCATTTTTCGCTAAGAAAGAAGAAATAGACGTGAAGGAGTTAGATGAAATATTGACCAAATTAAAATCTAAAAAATGAAAGAACTCATCAGCTATATTTTACAAAGCAATCTATATATTTTGGTATTTCTATTTTGTTACCAAGTCGGATTTAGAAAATCTACCAATTATCGCTTCAATCGGATTTATTTATTGATGAGCAGTTCAGCAAGTTTATTATTGCCTTTAGTTTCAATTCCTAATTTTAGAACGATTTCAAACTTAAAAGGATTTCAAATTTTCTTAGATGAAATTGTCGCTCCGGTAAATACTGCTGTAGAAAATAGTCTTATTGAAACTAATTCCATTTCTACGATGCAAATAATACTCTCCATTTACCTTATTGGAATAATATTTTCAATAATCAAATTGATTTTTTCATTCATAAAATTGAAGAAATTAAATACTACTTGTAAAGTTAAAAATGGCTATTTTGAAATACCTAACTCATACGATGCCTTTAGTTTTCTAAATCAAATATATATTGGTTCAGAAATAAATGAACATGATAAAGCAATTATATTCAAACATGAACAAGTTCACATCAGAAAACTACATTCTATAGATTTGGTTTTCAGCAGAATTCTAGAAATCTTATTTTGGTGGAATCCTATAATCTATCTATTAAAAAAATATTTAATCGAACAACATGAATACGAAGCAGATGATAAAAGCTGCATTGACAGTAAGGCTTATACTTACCTACTTTTACAACAAAAATTTCAAATCAATCACCTAACGTTTACCCACCATTTTAATTCAAATACTAATTTAAAATCAAGAATTATGCGTTTAAAAAATCAAGAAACCAAAAACATTTCAAAAGGAGCTATCCTATTTACATTTATCATTTTAGGAGTTTGCTTTCTAGGAAATCAGAATTTAAATTCAGCAAATACTAACATGATTAATAATGAATACGAATCACCAACAATAGTCCAAAATGATAGTATTTTTGACATCGTTGATGAAATGCCTGTATTTAATAATGAAGAAAATGGATTGATGCAGTTTGTTGGGAAAAATACTATTTATCCTGCTGAAGCATTGAAAAAGAAAATAACAGGAAGGGTATTTGTAACTTTTGTAGTAGGATTAGAAGGACAAGTGGAGGATGTGAAAATTTTAAGAGGCACGAACCCCTTACTTGATCAAGCTGCATTAGATGTAGTTAAGAAAATACCAAATTTTGAAAAACCAGGAAAACAAGATGGAAAAGCAGTTAAAGTAAGGTACAATATACCGCTTAACTTTAATTTAAAAAAGTAAATATTCACTCAACTTTAGAAAAGCTGTAAATATATTACTTTATAGCTTTTCTAATTTTAACTAGCTTCTCTAACATTACTTCCAAATTATCCAAATGAAGCATATTAGCTCCATCAGATTTAGCAATAGCCGGATTGTGATGCGTTTCTAAAAACAAACCGTCTGCTCCAACAGCTATTCCTGCTTTGGCAATAGTTGTAATTAACTCAGGCTTCCCTCCTGTTACACCACTGCTTTGATTGGGTTGTTGTAAAGAATGCGTAATATCTAAAACGACAGGCACACCAAATTCTTGCATTGTAGGAATTCCTCTAAAGTCAACTATCATATCTTGGTAGCCAAACATAGTTCCTCTATCAGTAATCCATACTTTATCATTACCAGATTCTTTGACTTTATTCACAGCAAAAATCATAGATTCAGGAGCTAAAAACTGACCTTTTTTAATATTAATTACTTTCCCTGTTTTTGCAGCAGCCACCAACAAATCTGTTTGACGACAAAGAAAGGCGGGAATTTGCAAAACATCAACATATTGAGCAGCCATTTCGGCTTCATTGGCAGCATGAATGTCAGTTACAACAGGAACATCAAAGGTTTGACCTACCTTTTGCAAAATTTTCAAAGCTTTTTCATCACCAATACCAGTAAAGCTATCCAATCTCGAACGATTTGCTTTTCGGTAAGAACCCTTGAAAATAAATGGGATTTCCAATTTATTGGTGATTTTAAAAATGCGCTCTGCTATTTGTAGCGCCATATCTTCTCCTTCAATAGCACAAGGACCTGCCATTAAAAAAAAGTTGCCGCTTTTTGTATGTTTTATGTTCTTTAAATGATCAATCATCTTCCGTAATTTATAAAGCAAAAGTAAGGCTTTCATTTAACAATTTATTAGAGTTATTTTCATGAATCGACTTAAAAAATAGAATACCTTTGTAACTATGGCAACTCAAACTAAACTACCCTTAACAATAAAATTCTTTCAGTTTTATTTTAAAACAATCGGAAGAATTTTCCCTAAACATTCTGCCAATTGGCAAATTAAACTCTTCTCCAAACCTCGTTTCGATAAAGTTAGAAAAAGAGAACAAGTAGCGCTCAAAGGTGCACTTTCTCATTTTGAAAAAATTGGAAATCATAAAATTATGGTTTACGAATGGGGAAAAGGTGATAAAATTGCCTATCTATTGCATGGTTGGGAAGGAAATGCAGGAAGTTTGGGCGCTTATGCCAGTCCTTTGTCGCAAATGGGATATAAAATCATCACTTTTGATGGGCCTGCTCATGGAAAAAGTAATGGGAAAACTGCTACTATTATTGATTTTGCAAAAGTCTTTCATTTTTTAGTAGATAAATATGGTGCAGCAGATTTAGTTGTTGCGCATTCGTTTGGAACAGCAGTCGCTTTATATAGCGCTATGAAATACAATATCAATCCAACATCTATTGCTTTATTAAGCGGTACGAATAAGATAGAGGATATTTTCAATGAGTTTTCTCGTATTTTGGATTTAAATAAAGCTCAAAGTGACTTGCTTTTTAAAGCAGTTGAAGATAAATATGGAATTGATGCCAAAAAATTAATAATGAATGAATTGGCTAAGAAATCTATGATTAAAAATGCCCTATTGGTTCATGATAAAAACGATAGAGTTATTCCTGTAAAAAACAGCTACGATATAGCCGAAGGTTGGGTAGCAGCACAAGTGGAAATAGTAGAAAATACGGGTCACTACAAAATGCTGTGGTCTCCTCAAGTTGTTAAATCTGTGATTCACTTTTTTAAGTCGGTTGAAAAAACTGCAATTAACATCGATTAACGCCTCATTTGCATAAATTTGAATAGTTTTACACTTCTTTAAAAATATTTTTGTAAAAATTCTCCAATGCGAAAAATTACTGTAGTTCTATTTACTATTTTATTAGGATTAAACCTTCATTCTCAATCAAATAAATATTCTTCTTCCAACATACAATTAGAATTAAATAAACTCAACTTTTTGGGAAATGCACTGTATTTAGCAGCTCATCCCGATGATGAAAACACACGTTTGATTACATGGTTGGACAATGAAAAATTAGCAAGAACAGCTTACTTATCTTTAACGAGAGGCGATGGTGGTCAAAACTTGGTTGGAACAGAAAAAGGTGCAGCCATGGGAGTTTTAAGAACTCAAGAATTGTTAGAAGCAAGAAAAATAGATGGTGGCGAGCAATTTTTTAGCCGTGCTGTAGATTTTGGTTATTCTAAAACTGCAGAAGAAACCTTTGAAATTTGGGATAAAGATAAAATCTTAGCAGATGCCGTTTGGGTGATCAGAAAATTTAAACCAGATGTAATTATCACTCGTTTTCCTCCCGATGAGAGAAGCAGGTCACGGGCATCATACCGCTTCTGCAATGATTGCTATTGAGGCTTTTAAATTGGCAGCCGACAAAAATGCTTATCCAGAACAATTAAAGTTAGTAGATACCTGGCAAGCAAAACGCTTGTATTGGAATGCTTCTAATTGGTGGAACAAAGGGATAGCTGATGAAGCAGCTGGCAATGACAATTATTTTGTTGTAGATGCAGGAGGTTTTAATCCACTTTTGGGCGAATCAAACGGAGAAATAGCTGCCAAAAGCAGAAGTTCGCACCGCAGCCAAGGTTTTGGAGCAGCAATGCAAAGAGGTGAGAATTTAGAATACCTTTATTACTTAGATGGAGAAAAAGCAAAAGAAGATTTATTTGATGGAGTTATCACTTCTTGGTCAGACATAAATGGTGGTGAAGTAATTGATAATCAAATCAAGGAAATTATAAATTCTTTTGAACCTACAGCTCCTCAACAATCGATTAATCAATTAATCAAATTATATAATTCCATCAATGGAATGAAAAATCTTCCTGCACATGCAGCTCAAAAAGCAGAAGATGTAAAAGAAATAATTAAAGCTTGTTCAGGAGTTTTTGTAGAAGCTATTGCCGCCGATTACAGCACTACTCCGAATAGTAAATTTACAGCAACTGTTAATTTGATTAATCGTTCATCAATGACGATTACAGCTAAGTTGGATGGAATTAATGAAAATATTCAATTAAATAATAATCAATTTCTTGAAAAAGAAGTTACCTTAACTGCTCCCAATTCCATTTCACAGCCGTATTGGTTGAAAAAGCCTTATTTTGGAGTATTTTCGGTTGATCAACAAGAAATGATTGGAATGCCTGAAAATACTGCTGCTGTGGTAGTAAATTATTCCCTAACAATTAATGGCACTCCATTGAATTATAGCACTCCTGTAAAATACAAATGGACAGACCGAGTAGAAGGAGAAACGTATCGACCATTTATTGTTAGCCCTAAAATTACAGCAGAGTTAAATAGTACTGTTTTACTTTTTGCGGATAATCAATCGAAAGAATTGAGCTTAACAGTAACTGCAAATGAGGATAATAGCAGTGGCGAAATTTCCGTTCTACCTCCTAATGGATGGAAGATAAATCAGTTTAAATTTAATTATAACATTGAGAAGAAAGGTCAAAAGCAAATCTTCCAATTTGAAATTACACCACCACAAGAAGGAAGTGTTGGAGATATTACTTTTAAATTAAATGATGGCTCAGAATTAAAGTCAGAGCAATTGATCAAATACAATCACATAGAATACCAAACGCTTTTTAATCCTTTGGTTGCAAAAGCAGTGAAAGTAGATTTCAAAAAAGCAGGAACTCACATTGGCTACATTGTAGGAAGCGGCGATGAAATCCCTGAAAATTTAAGGGAAGTTGGCTACACAGTTGATATAATTGATGCTAACAATCTAAGCGGAACAGATTTGAATCAATTTGATGCAATTATAGTAGGAATAAGAGCTTACAATGTGGAAGAAGCATTAAAAAATTCCAATCTATTTTTAAATGAATACGTTAAAAAAGGTGGAAATGTAATTGTTCAGTACAATACAAATAGAGGATTATTAACAGAAGATATTGGTCCCTATTCATTTAGAATTTCAAGAGAAAGAGTTACCAAAGAAGAAGCCGAAGTAACTTTTATCAATCCGAATGCTCCTGTTCTTAACTATCCAAATAAAATTACAAAAGCAGATTTTGACGGTTGGGTACAAGAAAGAGGTTTGTATTTTGCAGATGAATGGGACGCGCACTTCACTCCTATTCTATCATGGAATGATCCCAATGAAAAGCCTCAAAATGGTGGTTTAATCATTGCCAATTACGGTGAAGGTCATTTTGTATATACTGGCATCTCTTTTTTCAGACAATTACCTGCTGCCGTTCCAGGAGCATATCGTTTATTAGCTAATATTATAGCCTTGCAAAAATCGAAAGAATGAAAGAAAACGAAGAAAATATTCTAGAGGAAAATCCTCCATTTTTTAGCAATTGGAAGAAGCTGTATGTGTTCATTATTGCTTTTGAAGTGGTATTGATGGGATTGTTTTATTGGATGACGGTTTCTTTTAATTAGTTGATTTTCAATTATTATTAACGCTTATTTCCATATAGAAAGTTGTTATTAAATCCTTGAGAGAAGGGAGAAAAAACCTCCAAGATTTTATCTGTAAACGAATTTTATGGTATCATAAATTGGGAAAAACCAATCAAACTAGCTCAATACGGTACCTTATACAGCTTATTTGATAAGAAATTTTCTTTTTTCTTCAATTAATTTATTTAATTTTTCATAAAGAGGATTTAAATTTCTTAAGCTTATTCCTTGCCCAAATTTTCTGTGTCCATCAAGTCCTTTCAAAGTAAGCATATTCTTCTCAATTTTCAAAACATCAATTTCTATTTTCTCTACTCTTAAAAAATTATCATAATGAAATAACTTAGGTTTTAGATGAAATAATGCGCCTTTACTTTGAATAGTTAAATATTCAGAATTAAACTTGATAATATCTTTACCATTTATTCTCCAAAGTGCAGCTTGGAAAATTATAAAAGTAGCAATTAAAAGAGGTATCAAAACTGTCAAATAATCATCAATTCGCTTCCCATCATGATTGTCAAAAAAGAGACCATAAAACATAATTCCAACCATAACTAAACTACCAATACCCATCAATATAAGAAACCACCCTAAAGCAATTTTATCCTCCTTTTTAATTACTATAATTTTATCAGAATTCATTTAATGTAATATTATTTTATGCAATATACTCCTCCTTCAATTTCAAGCCCAAAAATAGAGTCTATTTTTAAAAGAATTTGCATTACACTTTTATTGTCTGCAAAATCGCTTTGATAAACATCAGGACAATTGTAAGTTACAAAATTTTGAGTTTGTGAATCTTGATATTCAATTGAATAAGTCAAACCATCACTCACAATACTTTCCGATTTAGGGTTGATTTTTTGGTCTTTTAGATCAAACAAACCAAAATCTCTAAGGTCTTCAAATATTGATTTTTTCAAATTTTCTAATTCAACAGTTATATTGCTAATCTCTTTGACTTGTAATGCGTTTAAATAGTCAAGTCTTGTCGGTTGATTTGGCAAATTATTATATGATTCAATAAATCGTATTAAGTTTTTTGTCATCTTACCGTTAACTTTCTTAATAGTAGTAACTTACCCACCATTAGTTGCTTCATAAATAGTCCAAATCCTCAATATAGTATCAGTAGTATTAAGTATCAAAGTATCTAATCTAAGTTGCTTTTTAGCAATCTTAGCATTTCGCTCAACAAATGTTGAAAATAATAATCTACTTTCGTCGATTTCTTTGGTTTGAGAGTCAACAAATTCTTTTTCGGGCTCGTCGATATCATATATACAACTATTTACCCTCGTAGGTTTAAAGTGTGTTGCACTATTTGGCATATATGGGAAAAAAATTAATGATGAAACTGAAAATAAAAGTACAAGAATATAAAATGCAATATTATGCCATCTATCAGGGTTAATAAAGATTTTCATCAGCTTTTTAGTAGTTACTCTCTTAATTGCGTGTCCTAATCCAAAATTATAATCCTCAGGTAATGGGTTATTTGCATTAATTGATTCTCGAATAATTTTTTCAATTTTTTTAGAATGAGTTATAGCATCCTCATGAAATGATTTTTGGATTAACTCTAAGAATAAAAATCCACCGATAATAAAAAAATTCGAGATTAAGATAATTTCACTATGATTTGTTAGTGCAAATACAATGACTGCGGAACATAATACAATTGTCCAATTTCTTATCCAAAAAAGATAACGATCAATCTTATCTATAAAGGCTTTAGTGATTTCATAATCTTTTAATAAAATTTCCTTCTCAGTCATATAATATTTTAAAATTACTCACATCATCCAAATAAAAGAAAAAGTACATTTACTCCCACTGGATCAGCATGCTTTATTTCATCCCAAATATAAAGGTATCTATTACATTTCTAACATATTGTTAATAAATAATTCATTTTAGATCAGTTCAAATCTATTAATTCTCAATTCATATTAACGACAGCGTCCTTTTAGAAAGCGGTTATTAAAGCCTTGAGAAAAGAAAGGAAAAACCTCCAAGATCTTATCTGCAAACAGATATATCTGTTAATAAAACAGCAAAAACTAGCTAACCAAATCTTGGAGGTTTGAGCGCGGCAAGTGATTCAACAAATTAATCTAAAAACAACTCTCCTCCTTAACCGTCATTACTAAAGAAGTAAATTACTGATTATTATCAATGTAAAGATGAATACGCAGTGAAGCAATCTGGTCTATCAAACACAGATTGCTTCACTCCACTTCGTTTCGTTCGCAATGACGGTTTCAAAGGGAAATGTACTGTTTAAAGCCTTGAGGGAAGGAAGAAAAAACCTCCAAGATTTTATCTATAAACAGATATATCTGTTAATAGAACAGCAAAAACTTGCTAACCAAATCTTGGAGGTTTGCGCGAGGCAAGGAAATAAGTAAAAAATTTATATCGTTATCATTTTATTTATCCATTCGGGTATTTTAATTAAGATATCAATTGTTTCAGTTGGCTGAAATATTATATTAGTCAAAATTTTTGGGATAGTAATAATGATTTCTAGTCCAATAGCAAAAACCGGTAATACTAAATACGCCCAAATAGGATATTTAAATTTAGTATTCACATTATCCCAAATTGATTTCCAAATTATCTTCATCTTGTCTTTGTAATGCCAAAGAATAAGAAAGTCAAGCAAAATATAGAAACTTAATCGCCAAGTAAATCCATAAGCTAATAATGGAGGCATAAAAGTTAAGTCGATGATTAATATTGTTGTAACAATTGGAAGGAATAAAAATGCTCCAATTAAAGAAGTTCTGTTTACTAATAATAAGGCACCACAAATGATTTGAGAAAAACCAATAAAACTTTTGAATGGCTCATGACCAAATAAATACCAAGAAACTTTGAATAAAGATAAATCTTTTAGTTCAGTTGCCATTTCAGCTTCATTTATTCCAAACTGACTTTCTGATAATTTACCGTAGCCATAATGAATAAATGTCCAAGCAAGAAGGAACCTTGAAGTTAGGATAAAATAATCCCAAATTTTATCTTTTGATATTCTATTCTTCATTTTAATATTGTTGTATAACAACCAAACAAAAAGAAAAGTACATTTAACTTCCTTAAATCAGATTGCCTTATTTTAATTCAAATATAAAGGTATCTACTGCATCTCTAACACATTGTTAATAAATATTTCATTTAAGATCAGCTCAAATCTATTAATTTTCAATTAATAATAGCGACAATATCCTTTTAGAAAGTGGTTATTAAAGTCTTGAGAGAAGTAGGAAAAACCTCCAAGATTTTATCTACAAACAGATAATTTCACAATTGACATTTACTTAGCTAGATTAAGACCTAAAATTTATTGTGTGCAGTTTTTAATTAAATATTTCCAATATGAGTTTTCTGAACTATCTGAAAGAGCTTTACTTTCCCAAAAAGCAAGTAAACTATCTTTATTTACTAATCCTTTTGCAATTCTATATTTAGCTTCCCTTATTGTAAAATTACTATCAAGATATTTTGTTAAAATTCTTTGAAACTCTTCATCACCAAATTTTCTATTATATGCTCCTGTCTCTATTAGGTCACTCAACAGAAAATCAGAGCCATTATTAAAAACTCTATGATATTCTATTGAATTTGCTGAATCTGAAATTTTAAGAATAGAGTCATTTATAATTTTAATTGAACTTCTTTTATCACCTATGATTATACTATCATTTATCATTTTGTATGAAAAAACATATTGCAACTCAAAGTCCCTACTAAATGATTCTACTATACTATCACCAAAATGAAATTCAGTATAAACGTCATCAGAAATTCTTGCCCAATCGCCTTTAATGAAAGGGGACGAATTATCCTCACATGAAAGTAAGGTAGCTCCTGCAAATAATAAAATTGATATTACTCTAAGATTCATTTGATTGATTAATTGAGCAAAATGACTAAATAATAGCACTTTACTACCTCTTCTTAATTCAGTCTGCTTTATTTTTATTTCAAATATAAGGCTATCTATTACATCTCTAACACATTGTTAATAAAAAATCTTCTTTATATCAAGCCAGTTTTCGCTTGCTTTAATTCTACATTGCTCTTTCTTTATATAAATGCTCTTGAAATCCGATAAAGATTTCTCTAATCGACTTTATATCTCCTAATTCACGTTTTGCATCTGCAATAGCTTTGTATTTTAATTCCAATAAATTGGGAAGTTTAGAATCATCTAATTCATCAACTCCTTCTTTTACGTATTGTTCCAATACAAAATTCAAAAACTCTTGTTGCTTTGGGTTGTAATCATTCATTTGAATTTTAGCTCTACTTGCTCTTTCCAATCTTGGTACAAGGTCTTTGTGATATGCTACATAACTTAACACATCAAAAAGGTCGCTATCTTCACCACGAATCAAATTTCTCAAATCTTCTAATTGTGAGTTGGTATATCCTTTTTCGCTTAATTCCATCAGTAGTTTTTTACGAGTACTTGGTAAACTCCAAATTTTACGCAAATCTTCTTCATTACTAAAAAGTGAAGGTAAGTTACTATACAATTGATTTATAAATTCTTCATGTCCAATTGGTTTTCCTTCAGGGCTCCAAAATGTTGTTTTTACGGTTGCATCTATTTCTCTTACTTTACCATCAGATAGTTTAATTTTTATCATTTCTACCGGTTTCTTCTCGCAAATGCATGGAATATTATTACATTCAGGACAAGGTTCTGGCAAAGGTTTTTCGCAAACACAAGGTCTTTCACCACAAACATTGCAAGGCCTTGGTGTTCCCCCTTCTGTTGGTGGTTCAGGTTCTACAGGTTCTCCATCCCATTCTGGGTCTTGAAAATGATGGTGCGCCTTTACAAAATCGTAAACAGTAAAATAATCCTTACCATCAAAAAGGCGCGTTCCTCTTCCTACAATCTGTTTAAATTCTACCATTGAGTTAACAGGACGAAGCAATACAATGTTTCTAATTTCGGGCGCATCTACTCCTGTACTTAGTTTTTGTGAAGTGGTTAAAATGGTAGGAATAAGTTTTTCATTATTTTGAAAATCCGCTAATGCTAGTTCGCCCATTTTACCATCATCGGCAGTTACTCGTTTACAATAATCTATATTTTTACTAGCGCATTCTTGATTGATAATGTCTCTAATTACAAGCGCATGAACCTGCGTAGAACAAAACACAAGCGTTTTATGATTTTGATTGATTTCATTCAAAAACTTTTTAACTCTAAAGCGTTCTATCTGGTCTATAATTATCTTTCTGCCATAGTCTTCGTAGGTAAATGTGTCGCCCACTTCGGCATTGCCTGACAATATGGTGTCGTCTGACGTTACAGTATATTCATCATAATTGGTTTGTATTTGTTTTACTCTAAATGGTGTTAAAAAACCATCGTTTATGCCTTCTTTTAAAGCGTAGGTATAAATAGGCTTGCCAAAATAATCGTAAGTATCAGCGTTTACATCTCGTTTGGGTGTAGCAGTTAATCCTAACTGAACGGCAGGAGAAAAGTAGTCTAATATTTCTCGCCATGAGCTTTCATCATTGGCACCACCTCTGTGGCATTCATCTATAATAATTAGGTCAAAAAAATCTTTTGGGTATTCGCCAAACCTAAATTGAGGCTTTTTAATTTCTTCTCGTGGCTCTTCTAGTATGTTTTCATAAAATTCTTCTGGGTTTTCTACCTGCCTTTCTTCTGTCATGAAAGTTTGAAAAATTGTAAAAAATATACTCCCATTTTTAGGCACTTTACCTGTTTTACGTATTTCATCAGGTCGAATACGCTTTTTTATATTCTCGTCAATTATATCAAAATCTATAAATGAACTGTAAGCCTGATTTGCCAAAATATTTCTATCTGCCAAAAACAAAATTCTTGGCGCTCTATTGCCATCTCGCTTTATATTCCACTTGGCATGAAACAGTTTCCAGCATAAATGGAAAGCAGTAGCTGTTTTTCCTGTTCCTGTTGCCATGGTCAACAGCAAGCGGTTTTTTTTCTCTGCAATAGCATCTAAGCATTTTTCTACAGCGGTGCGTTGATAGTATCTAGGTAAGTATTGTCCTTTAAATAAAGGGAATGGTATTTCTCTAAAACTTTCTTTCCATCTGGCTATTTCTATTTTATAATCCTCTTTTGGTGTAGGAAAACACATTTCCCAAAGCTCATCTGGAGTTGGAAATTTAGATACATCTCCTTCTGTACTTTCGTCCATATCTACACCGTAAATTTCTTTACCATTGGTGCAATAAGCAAAACGTGTATTTAATTTAATTGCGTAGTCTTTGGCTTGCACAAGCCCTTCGGTGTAATATTTATCTCTTGCTTTGGCTTCTAGCACAGCCAATCTTTGGCCTTTGTATTCTAGTACATAATCACAAGAAAGTGGTTTTTTTCTTAAATTTTCACCTTTGTGATTTTTACCAATAATTCTTCCTGAAGTAATTACTTCCACTCTAATACGACTTTCAGCTACAACATTCCAACCCGCTTCACGCAATGCAGGATCAATTAAATCTAATCTAGTTTGTGCTTCATTCATGCTGCTATGTATATCGCCCTATTAGGGCTATTTGGACTTAATGTTTGTCGGGAAGATTTATCATTCATCCCTAAATTACGATGTCTTTTCAGGAATAATCCCGAAGGGATGTAATTCGATAAGGCTGGACGAAGTCCTGCCGTATAAAGCCCTGAAAGGGTGATATAACTAATCCCAAAATTATGTCGGGAAGATTTATCACTCATCCCTAAGTTACAAACTTTCAGGACTAATCCCAAAGGGATGTAACTCGATAAGGCTGGACGAAGTCCAGCCGTATAAAGCCCTGAAAGGGCGATATAACTAATCCCAAACATATTTCTCATCAAATTCAACATTATATTTCACTAAAATTTGTCGATACTCCGCTTTAAAATCTTTTTTGCGGTGATGCTCATGCTGATTTTTTATATAATTCACCACCACGTCTACTTTACTTGGGTTGACTGAAAATGCGCCATAACCATCTTGCCAAAAGAAATTAGCTAATTTTTTATCTTTGGTTTTTATCCACTTGCTTGAATTTGCCTTTACTTTTTGCACCAAAGTCATTAAAGCAATTTTCTTGGACAGCATACACAATATATGTATATGGTTAGTAAATCCACCTACTGTTAATACTGGGCATTCTAACTCCTTACACACACCACCAATATAAGCATGTAATTCCTGTTCGTACGGTGGAAATATTAATTCCGCTCTGTGCTTAGTGCTAAACACGATGTGTATATAGTTCTGTACGAGTGATTGTCCCATAATTTATACCGCCCTTTCAGGGCTTTTTTTTGTTAGTGTGTTATCGGATGGACTGCATCTTTCCTTCTCATACTTCGTCCCTTCGGGACTTAATCCTGAAAGGATGATATCCCTTTTTAATACCCTCATCACACAACTTCTTTTTCAGTTAACTCCCCCGAAAAGGCTTTTTGTAAAATCGATTTTTTGAGGTCTTCAAGATCTTCCTTTTTCTTTAAATATGCCTTCCTGATTTCATTAGTTTTTAAATTCATCAACTCAATCTTTGATACCACCTCGTACTGTTCTTTTAAATTTGGAAATGGAATTATAATTTCTTTTAAAATTTTTGCTGAAGGTACGTTTGGAATTGCTGCACCTCCCGAGTGTTCAAAAATTATATTTTGGAAAATATTACTTCTAAGCCAATATTTAAGAAAATCAACTGAAACATCTTTATTTGGAGTTAATTTTAAGAGTGCTTGATTAATGATTCCTTTAGGAATATTATCTGGAATAATAGCTACTCTTCCTAATGTTACTCCTGAACAACTCATTATAATATCTCCAGGCTTAACCTCAAATCGTTTCATTTCACTGAATTTATTTTCGTCAATAAAATACCTTAATTGATTGAAATGATTATGTATAGCATGTTTTTGCTCGTAAACTACATAACCTTCATCTTTAAACATTGATTTTTTTAAACTACCCCCAAACGGTCCTCTTACAAAATGACATAATTCTCCCCATTTTTTATTTTGCCAATTCTTTTTTGGGTTTTCAAAAAGTTCTTGCACCCAATTTTCATAAAACTCTTTAGCGTTTTCTATATTTTTTTCAATGTTGGCTTTGGCTTGTTTGATGGCTGCAAAAGCTTTATCGAGGATGGCTACGATTTGTTTTTGTTCGGAAAGTGATTTTGGGAAAGTGATTTCAACTTCCCTTATTTCATTTAAATGTAAATTTGGAACACCAATTCCTTTTAGCCTCTTGTTAAATTGAGACTTTGCTATTGGAGAATTAATAAAATAAAGCATGTATTCAGGTATAATCTTCCCTAAACTTCTAATGTGGGCAAGACTCACATATATGTCAAAAACAACATCCTTATCTACCATAGCAGCAACACCTGTAGTTCCATTTTTAGCTAAAAGTATATCACCAACTTTAGGTGCAACTCGCTTATGCATTTGAATATGTTGAGCTTCATCAATATATTTAACGTTTTTCCAATCAATTTTTCCACTTGTAACATTTTTTGATGAAAGAAAAATAATGCCTTCATTAAAATATTTAGGCGTTTGGTGGGTTCCATCCGTTATTTTATTACAAACTTCTTTAAGCGTTTTTACTTCCCAACCTTCCCTCATATCAACTTTTTAATTTGATTAATAATAGTTACAGAATCGCATTCTAATATACCAGACAAACTGGCAATTCTTTGTTTTGCAAAGATATAAGGGTTTGTTCTTCTTCCTCCATGTTTACTTGTGGTCACAGATAGTGACTTCAACTTAGAACTGGTCGCAATTTGCGACTGCAATTTATCCCATTCATATTTAGAAAGTTGAAACATAAAAGCTTCAGGAAAGCGGTTGCTGTTTCGTTTTACTTGCTCATTAAGTCGTTTTGTTTCTACTTGATATAATTCTGCTAAATGAAAATCAAGCATTACTTGTTCGCTACGAAAAGTAAAAATTTTATTTTCAATTAAAACAGAAGATATTTCTATTTTATTATTCATATCAACTCTTTAATTGATTTCAAAATAGAATTAGTTGCCTTATCTAAGTTTTCCATTTCAGCTAGAATTACTTCAGGACTTCTCAATGGGGCTTCTTCAGGTGTGTTTATATTTTTAACAGATAAATCAAAAGTAGTTTCATCTATATCCGCCACTTTTAGGCTCCAAGATTTTTCGCTTTCTGCATTTGTTTTTTGTAAGGCAATAAATTCTTCCATATCCTTATCATTTAAAGGATTGGTTTTGCCCATATTTCGCCCTGGGTCTAGCTGGTAGTACCAAATATTTTTGGTAGCTTCTCCTTTTTGGAAAAACAACACTACGGTTTTAACGCCTGCACCTGTAAATGTTCCGCCAGGTAAATCTAAAATAGTGTGTAGGTTTGAGCTTTCTAATAACAATTTACGCAAAGCAACAGAGGCATTATCGGTATTGCTCAATACGGTGTTTTTAATTACAATTGCAGCCCTTCCGCCTGTTTTTAAACTCTTTATAAAATGTTGCATAAACAAGAAAGCGGTTTCTCCTGTTTTAATGTCAAAGTTTTGCTGCACCTCAGGTCTTTCTTTTCCGCCAAATGGTGGATTTGCCAAAATAACATGATAACGGTCTTTCTCTTGTATATCGCGTATATTTTCTCCCAGTGTATTGGTATGTATAATGTTGGGTGCTTCAATTCCGTGCAAAATCATATTCATAATACCAATCACATACGCCAAATTCTTTTTCTCTTTTCCATAAAATGTATTTTCTTGTAAGGTCTTAAGATTATCGGTTGTTTTTTCCATGCGTTGGTACATATACTCATAAGCTTCGCATAAAAACCCACAAGAACCTGCTGCACCGTCATAAATGGTTTCCCCAATTTGTGGGTCTAACACATTAATCATAGCACGAATAAGCGGTCTTGGTGTGTAATATTGCCCACCATTTCTGCCTGCATTACCCATGTTTTTAATCTTGCTTTCGTACAGGTGACTTAGCTCATGTTTGTCGGTTGAAGCACGAAAAGGAAGTGCATCTGCGTATTCCAAAATCTCTCGCAGATTGTATCCACTTTGAATCTTATTTTTCAGTTCAGAGAAAATCTCTCCAATTTTGTATTCAATGGTATCGGCAGAATCAGCTTCCTGTTTAAATTTTGCTAAGTAAGGAAATAGTTTTCCATCTACAAAAGCAACTAAATCAGGACCTGTTAGCGCCACATGATGATCTAAATTTCCATCTGCATCTTTAGGCATTGCCCAATTTGGCCAACGATATTCTTCATCTAAAATAAAGTTGTATTCTTCGCCTTTTAATTCGGCTTCGTCTGCTTTATCTCGTTCTAATTCGTCTAAGTAGCGCAAGAACATCACCCAAGAAGTTTGCCCGATGTAATCTAATTCGCTATCTGCTCCTGAATCTTTGTAAAGCAGGTCGTCTATATTTCTAAATGTTTGTTCAAAACTCATATTTTCTTTTTCATTTTACTACTCTTGTTGCGAATGGCTAAAATAGCACTTTTGTTTTTTACACCGTTGGCCATTTCGATAAAAAAAACGGCAATTGTACTTTTTAAAAAAGTTGGCTTTTTTTAGTTTATGGGTAACCACCAAAGAAAAGGAAAGTACATTAAACTTCCTTAATTAAGCACGCCATATTTTTGTATCAAATATAAGGTATCTATTACATTTTTAACACTTCGTTGATAAATAGTTAAATCCTATCTACAATTTTTCTCCATTGCCTCATCTATCTCTTCAGGATAAATTTCATGAAAATACTCCACATAATTATCGGAGCTTTTATTTCCTTGGCTGATTAGGTCTTTAGCTTTCTTTAAATTTTTACAGGCATTTTCATTTTCACCTATTTCGAGCTGTGTTAATGCCTTAAAATAATAGGCTTCTGTACAAGATTCAAAATAAAAAATGGCCTTATCAAAAGCTTGCATAGCCTCTTGATACTTTTTAAGTTTGGCTAAGCTCCTTCCCTTTTGCACAAAGGTATATACATTAACATATTCCTCTTTGCCTGCCATATTATTTATATAAGCATCAAACTCATTAATAGCGATATCATAATGATGTAATTGAAAATGCGCTAACCCTTTCAAATAGTGAATATCTTCGCCCATTGGAGCATCAGAAAATTCAGGTGTATAAGCATCATAAATTTCTAGAATTTGTAATGCTTTTTCATAATCTCTATAGTAATAAAGCAATAACCAACCGTAATATCTTGAAACATCTTCAGGGTCTAGTTTCATTGCTGCTTCTAATAATTCTATTGCTTGCCGATAATTTCCATTCTTAGTATTCTGAACGGAAAGTCCTCTTAACATTTCCCCTTCAATTGTTTCCATTTTAGAAATGGCATATTGAATCAATTCATTTCCTCGTTCATTCTTTCCATAATAATTATTATAACTCCCTAAACTAGCTAAAACTTTAAGGTCATTGATAGGAAAAGTATTCAATATGGGCTACTATTGTATCCAAATAATCTTGAGTTTCTTGGTTTAGTGATTCCTTTCCGATATTGTTTTGACTTTGACAAGCACTAATCAAACAAATAAGCACTCCAACAATTAATAAAATATTTTTCATAATCTACTTTTTAATGTAAATTCGATTTATTGCAAAAAATCCAATAATTAACTTAATAAACAAGCACTAAAGAGGTAAGCATACAGGGTGTCTTTTTTCTTTTCATTTTGGCTTGACCCAAAACGAAACAAAAAGTCAAGTCTTTGAATAAAATAGAATTGTTTCTCTTCCTATAACTTAAGTTCGGTGGAGTGATTTCCGATTAAAATCGGAACTTCTCCATCTCACTAAAGTTACACTTTGAGCTCCAATTCATTTTCTTCAAGGACAGTCCCTCACACTTCAATTTCTAAAATAAACAAAATTCTACAATAGGCTATATTTTTTCTACAACCAAACTTTGGTTATTTAGGTAAAATTTCAGTGAGTTCGCCTTTAACGATTCTGAAGGAATAAAATTTGTGACTATTGACTATTTCACCTTCATCATTCTTTGCTAAATTCCAATCTTTCAATTCTTTTGTCTTCCCTAAAAAGTAATCGGTAATAGCAGCATACAGCTTTACTTCTTTATAATTTAGATCGCATTGCTGTATGCGATAGCCTCCAACCTCTGCTTTACAGTTAATTTTAAATTGAATAGTTATGATTCCAGAGTTGGAAGCTAATTTTTTAAACTTCTAAGAAGGATAGTCATCACTAAAGTGTTTTTTAATGATCCAAAAATCACTTTTATTCGTTAAATCAGGATGATAATAGGGCTACGTTTCAACGTCTTTGCACAACTCAAAAGATTGTTGAGCATTTAAGCTGAACAAAAAACTAGATCCAAAAAGAATTGAGATAAAGAGAAAATGTTTCACGTAATTGAATTAAACAGATTGAAAGTACTCAAAGAAATTATAAAAAAAAAGCCTAGCTAGTCCTACTTTTTTCAATTATAGTATCTAGCCAACTAATCAATTCATCAATATAAGTCTCAATAATATCCCAAACAATCTCATTATCAATTCCAAAATATTCATGTACAATCCTATTGCGAAATCCACGAATTCTCTTCCACTCTATTTCAGGATTGCTATCTTTAAAATCAGGATTAATACGGTTAGCAGCCTCACCAATAATCTCAAAATTCCTAACAACTGCATCTAATGTCTTTTGGTCAGCAGCAAACATATTAAAATCAAGCCCCTCAGTATATTTTTTAATACGTTGTGCGGACAGCAACATATCCTCTAATAAAAATATTATCTCCCTTTTAGACATAAATCAAATCAGAATCAATTGATTGTAAATAATTATCTTTTATTCCCTTTTTTGAAACTAAATCTACTTTAAATCCAACTATACTTTCTAATTCATCAGCTAAATCAATAAATCGAATCCCGATTCTATCAGAAAATTCAACAAGAATATCTAAATCACTGGTTTCATTATGCTCACTGCGTGAATAAGATCCAAAAATTGCCAAAGATTTAATAGGATAGTCTTTAAACAACCTCAGTTTATTTTTTAATAGTCTATTTTTTATTTCTTGCAAAGACCTCATAACTCAAAAATACAACATTTTAATTAATCAAAATAGATATTGAGTGTAATTAAAAGTTTGGAAAAACTTATTTATTGTTGATTCAGGTAAAATATCAATCAATTGAAGTATCTAATAAAATAACAAATCCGCTGTTGTCTTCCTTAATTAAATCGGAAAGAACCCAATTGAGTAGTTTGGTTAATTATAAAAAACCAACCATACTACTATCAATGCAGCGATTACAAAATATAAATAAATATTTCCGAAATTAAGTGTCCATCCCATTGAAGGGTTGTACTTGGGCACAATCACTCTTGAGTCTTTTAAATTGAAATAAAAAATACCTTTCCAATTTTTAGGATCATTGTGGTTTCTATCACGCATTTCTGTATCAATTCCATCTTTCATTTTACTAAATTAAGAAATTTAGAAGTTATAAAATAGTAATACAAATATTATTAGCATCAAAAAAAGTAATAATCCAAATAAAATCAACTTTTTAGATTTATCCTTTCTATTGCTTTGCTTGAGTTGATTGATTAATAATTCTTTTTCTTCCTTGGATAGTTCTTTTGTTGAAGCTATTGATTTTCCAACTTTATACTGATTGTTGGAAGAATCAAATTTGCCTTTACTTTTAACGCGATCTGATTTTCTTTGCTGCCCAGCCCTAAAATACCCTAAACTACCATCCATAATTACAGTGAAATATAATATGTCCAATATCCAAACCAAAAGTTTTACTTTACTAATCTTAATTTTCTCTTATTAATATATTCCTTCAATTCGGCAAAAGTCATTCCTTCTGTTTCTTTTGCGATTTTTTTCTTAACTTTTCTAAAGAACTTGACTGTGTCAAACTCTTTTTCTTTTTTATCTACTTTACTCATTTTTAATTATTTCTTTTGGTGAACGAATATCAATTTGGTTGTAACCATTTTTAATATTAATCAAATTATAACCTCTTATTCTAAAAACATTTACAATATGTTTAAAGTTCCAACTTAATAAATAATCAACTTTGTTAATTGTTGCACAGGCAATATGTCGGCAATCATCTATGCTCGTTTCACCTACCACTTTTTCATTTACATATTGTTGAGCAAGAGTGTCTATTTCTTCAGTAATCTCAACAAACTCGATTTGAGTTTTGTTAAGATTTAAAAAGTGTTTTACAACTTGTTCTGGTGCATTCTCAAGTTCGAGTTCGCATAAATCAGAATAAACACATATTATTTCATCATTTTCTACCATTTTGAAAAGCATATTTGTTTCGTGCTGAAATTCAATATCGTAAATTCCACCAAAAACAGAAGTATCAAAATAGAGTCTTGGCTTTCTCATTTCACAAGTTTACAAAAAATTAATAAGTAGTATTTTTAAATATTTACATTCTACTATTTTATATTGCTATACAATATCGAACAAAAGTAAAATTACGCTAATTTTCTTTTAAGTCAGAATACTTTATTTTTGTTACCTTTTGGTGTTATACTAGAAAGCGATTTTAAAACTATTGAAAAATACAATTAAAAATATACAGCAAAAAACAGAAAAAGAAAGAATTGAATGGCTGTTCAATAATTTCTCAGCAGGATTAAATCGTTATGCTATTGCACAATGGCAAGTAGAGGAAGATGCTAGATGGGATTTAATTTATCAAACTATTTATAAAGTTGCGGTAGTATTGCCCACAAAAGAAATCGCAGATATCAAACATATCCAATCCCTGCTTTTTAGAACGTTTATCAATTTATTAAAGAACTATTTGAGAGACAAAAAAAGAAAACTGAATGGTTTGGAAAAAGTGGAATTGAAAGACGAAAATACTAGCGCTGTTGAGGACATTGAAAATTCGATTTCACCTCAACTAAAAAGATTAAATGAGGTACTTGACACGCTAGAAGATTGGGAAAGAATTTTATTATTAATGCGAGCTCAAGAGGTGAGCTATAAAACTATTTCCAATTATGTCAATAAACCAGAGCAACAACTAAAAGTCTATTACAGTCGCTTGAAAAAGAAAGTAGAACAACAACTAAAAATGACAAAAGATGAGTTATAAATCACATACAACCGAAAATGAGCTTAATCAGCTTTTAAAGGTCTCCTTTTTAGACTTAGATTTTGAAAATACTAACCATCAAAAAATGATTGATATGATAGCAACAACTTATTCCACAAAAACACCATTTATTAACTGGAAAGTTTATCTAAAAAAGTATAAAATCCCATTTGGAATATCACTTATTGTATTAGCAAGTCTAGGAATATTTCTTTATTCAAATCTTCTTTCTAATAACAATCAAAACCCAAGTTATCAACCTGTTAAAATATCAAGTATCGGTGGTTTTGATAAAGATAGTAGCGATTTCAATTTTAGTAATGAAAGTAAAATACACTTATCCATGAACTCTTTAGCAACCATTGAAACGCCAACTCTAAGTAGAAGAACAGCTAAACAACCTAAAACTAACAATTTTCACTTAAGCAATTATCAAGCAAATGATTATACCATCAATAATGATAGTGTCGTTTTACCTTCTTTAACTGAAGAGGAGATGAAATTTGCTCGAAAAAAGAAAGCTGAAATGCTAAAAGACTTATATAAACTAAATAAAAGAGAGTATAGTTTAATCCCTGAAGGAGAAATTGAAATTGAGGGTAAAAAACATAAAATTTATAGCTTTTATATGCAAAGTAAAGAAGTTACCAATGAGCAATACAGAGCTTTCTTTTTTGACATTATAATGAATAGAAAAATTAAGGAATTTATAATTGCTGAACCAGATGTAAAAAAATGGAATAAAGTTGGAAAACCAAATTCACCTTTTGTTCAATTCTATTTTAATCATCCTGCTTACAATACTTATCCTGTGGTAAATATATCGAGAAAAGCAGCTGAACTCTATTGCGTATGGTTATCAGAAGAGTATGAAAAGGCTTATGGTGAAGCTCGCAAAAGCAGAGTTATAGATTTTAGAATACCATCAGATGTTGAATGGATGTATGCAGCATCAAGTGGAGGTAAATATTATCCTTATCCCTGGGGCGGACCTAATGTGAGAAATAATGAAGGCCAATTCTTAGCTAATTATAAAGCTTTTAAAAATTCTAAAAATGGATTAAAGTTAATATCTCCCGCATCTACTAATACCTTTTTCCCAAATGAATTTGGTTTATACAATATGTCAGGTAATGTAGCCGAAATGGTATATAATATCAAGACAAAAAAAGCAGGCACAAAAGGAGGAAGTTGGAACAGCATTGCAGAGCAAATAAAAATTCTTGGAGAAGATCCTTTTGAAGGCAAAACGGATGCAGATCCTGAAATTGGATTTAGGGTAGTGTTTACTTATTTGAATCAATGAATCAGAGAATAAGTCAATAAATGAATCATCGAATAAGTGAATAAGTGAATTGCTCCTCCTTGAATGTAGGTTACGTAAGTAGGAAAAAGTGTAACAATTAATTAATTATTGATTGTTTGTTCATTTGCTTCTATCACACAAGCAATAAGATGTCAGTAATTTATTAGCAAGAAGATGCAATAATAGATAGGATAAATTTAATCTAAAAAGTGTAAACTTTATTGGTAAAGTTGGAACAGTAAGAATCCTAATTGATAAAAGCAGGCTTTGGGGAATTCACAGAAATTTTCCAAAGTTGCATTGACCAAAAAATTTCTTAAATACTGTATTAGACATTGGGCTTTATCTGAGTTTTGCTCTTTTTATGTTCAAAATATTTAACTATTTCCTCTGGACTTAAATTCATTATATCCTTTGAAATCCTGTCTCTTTGTTCTCGCATAAATTTTACTGCATCAAAAGTTTTTTCCGTGTTTTTTTCTTTAGTTTTACTCATAACCTTTTATATTTTATATTTGTGAAACTATCAGCTTAATAAGTCATTAATTCTCTTGGTGAACGAATATCGATTGGCTTATATCCCTCAGCAATATTTACGGAATTATAACCGACAATTCGAACCACGTTTACAATATGTTTAAAGTTCCAACTTACTAAAATGTTTGCGTTGTGTATTGTTGCTAATGCAATATGCAGACAGTCTGCGTATGCTGTTGGTCCTACAACTCCTTCCTCAATATATTTTTTTGCTAATTCCGCAGTTTCAATGTCTGATTTTACATATTCGATTGTATTTTTAGGAAGTAATTCAGTAGTTGCCTTTATTTTTTCTGGTGCATTCTCCAATTCTTTTTCAGTAATATTTGAGAAAATAATTTTGAATTCCGATTTTTTAATTCTTTCAAATAAAGGTTTGGTAAATTCTTGAAACTCTTCATCGTGAAGTCCGCCAAAAACCGAAGTGTCCAAATATATTCGCTGCTTTTTCATTTCCTAAATTTACGAAATTTAGCGAGATGTTGCTTTTTAGTACGATTTTTCTTGCTTTGCGGCTAAGAGCCGAATAAAAGAAAAAGTAAGTTTCTACTACTTCATTATATTACGAGGTAGAACTTCTTCTTCATCCAGTATCTCAGATACATTTCTAATACCAATTAAGTTTTTTAATGCCGCATATAAATTTTATTAAACCATTTTAAAAACGTAGAATTGGTAAATGCCGAACAGTAAGATAAGGAGCAAATGAGGAACGAAGTGTGCGACATTAGATTACTAAATCGGTATAACACTTTGTTAATAAAAACTCTTTCTTGCATTTAATATTCTTAGTGAATTTTTAGATTTAAGTCTATAAATTAATCTGAAAATAACTCCCCATTTTAACCGTCATTGCGAACGAAGTGAAGGAGGATTAATCAATTGTTACATTGCTAGATTAATCTCCTTCCCCTGATTCATCGTTTCTTCCGCGGGCAAGATTTCACAATTATCCCAAAGTCCTGTCAATAATGTTTTGGCGTATTCTTTTGGTAAGTTATTTTGAACCATCAAGTTGCTTGCTAATTCATGCTCATATTCAAATGAAAAATGTTCTACACGAATAGAATTATCTTGTACAGATAGTTCTGCATACCAAACTTTGGAAGTTCCATCGTTTGCAGGCATTCCTATTACACCAGGATTTATCCACAGCTTCCCTTCTTTCTCCTCTTTAAAAGGTAATCCGCAATGACCTCCAATAATAATATCTGAATCAGTCAATTGAAACTGCTGTTCTTTAATTTCCCAAGGAGTAGATTTAAATATAAATTGAGAAACGTTACTTTTTGAACCGTGAACTATCGTAGCTTTCTTATTTTTAAATTGGAATTCAATAAAGTCAGGCAAAGTTTTCATCCAATTGATGGAGTCTTGACTCATCTGCTTTTGAGCAAAAGGATACCATTTTCTTGAAAAAGTATCACACCTTGTTCCATCTTCAAAATCGCATCCACAATCTGTTTCTCCATCTCTTAATTGCAATTCTACATTGCCTAAAATACAATGAATCCCCCACTCTTTTATAAGCTGTACACTTTCTTCGGGCTGAGCACAATAACCTACAACATCTCCATTGCAAATAATTTGATCGGATTGAAATCCTTTAGTTTCAGCAATTTGTTTCATTGCTTTTAAGGCTTGTAAATTGCTGTAAACACCTCCAAAAAGTAATATTTTATCCTTAGAAATTTCGATTTTTAAAGTCTTAGGCGTTGATGGATTGCTCAATAGATTTTTTGCTAAAAATTAATGGCAGCAAATATAAGCCTAAACAAATCAAAGAACCCCATAAATTAGCTCCTAATAATTCGGCGTATTTTCCATCTCCTATTGACCAATATTCAGGCAATAAATTGGTCGCATACAGACTTCCAATTATAATTCCTCCTACAACTGAAAAGAAAAATGAACTTTTGGGCACTTTTAACTTCCAACAGATAAACACAGGTGCTAATCCAATCACCATAGTTCCCGAAATAGTCGTTGCTGATAAAATTTCAGGTCCCATAAATATAGGTATTGTTCCTAAAATGGTTAAGCCAATCATTGCCCACCTTCCTTTACTTAAACTGATATTAATTGTTTTGCCAAAATTCAAATCCACAGCAACTAATTTAGAAAAAGATGCAAAAGCAGAATCTAAGGTGGAGGAAGCTAATGTAATCATAATAAAATTCATCATCAACATCATTCCAACTCCCAACACTTTTCCTACCTCAACAGCAGCTTGACCTTGCAAGCCTTCAAATTGTGCGTAAATACCAATCCAAGAAAATAGTACAATACAAATACCACCGATAAAAGTTGCAGCAATAAAACTTTTTAAGGCAACTTTTGGTTTTGCTATAAAAGCTCTATCTGTCATTACTGGATCGTGAAAAGGATAAGAAAATACTTGTAAAATGGCTACCCAAAATAAATCCAATCCACCTGAGAGTGACCAATTACCTGAGTTGACATATTCACCAACTGTAGCTTCTGATGTAGGTAAAATAATTCCTAAAATCACAAATAATAACAATCCAAATAACACCATTTGTACCATATCTGTGATTAATGAACTTCTTAAACCACCTTTTAAAGCATAAGCTAATGTCAATAAGGTAAAAACTATAATTGCAGCAAAGTAAACTCCACTTCCTTTATCACCAAAATAGGTTCCTATCACCATTGTATTAGACCATACTTCATTGAACATTCTAAAGGCGATTAAAAGAGAAAATAATCGAATGGCATTACTACCAAATTTGCTTCTCAAAAATTGATGGATGCTTTCAAATCCACCTTTTGTTCGCATAAAATAAATGATGATACCCGCAACTAAGAAGGAAAAATAGTAGGCAGCATAAGCTACGCCACCTACCATCCCAAATTCTAACCCTAAATTAGCTGCATTGGTAATTGATTTAGCAAAAATCCAGGAAATAACTAAACTGCTAGTCAATAACCAAAACCCAGGACTCTTTCCTTTAGACGAAGAAGCTTTGAAAAAAATTTCTTTGCTCTTCGCTAAAGGCGAAATAAAAAATAGAATTAAACCGAATAAAACGACTAATATCCATTGATAAATAAGCAATTCACTCATTAAATTTTATCTATTTAATTGGCGTCCCACCAAGTTTTTGCATTAACACTATTTCCGTTCGTTGCTGCAGCTGCAACTGCATAATTTTGACTATTCAACGCTTGCTCATCTGTTGGATAAGGCATTCTAACAGGAATCAAGTCATTATTTAAACTTGCTGCTACTGTTTTTAATTTTGGAAAACCAGTTCTTCTAAATTCTATCCAATTTTCATAACCATTGATGGTATTTGAAATCCATTTTTGTGAGATGATTTGCTCCAATTGATCCGCACCATTCAATCCAAAAGCAGCAGAATCTGTCGTTAAATAAGAAGCTGGTAAATCCGTTTTCCAATATTCAAATGCTTGTTGAACTGCTGTTTCATACAAGGCTTGAGCACTTGCACCAATAAGTCCTTTTTGAGCAGCTTCTGCTAAAAGAAAATTAGTTTCCCAAGCGGTCATAAAATTAGCATCCAAAGCTCCTGTATTTTCTCTAAAAATTGTTCCTGCCAAAGAATATTCAGAAATTGAAATTGAGGTAGTAGAGGCATTTGGACCATTTAGCAAACCTTTAAATGGATTTATACCCAATGTATCAACTGCTCTTGGTCTAAAAAATACGCCAATTCTTGGATCATTGTATTTTTTCAAAATCTCTTCAGCTGTTAATGATAGTACGTACTGATTAAAGTCACCTGAACGCAATGTTGCCATTCTAAAATTATTAGGCTGATTAGATGTAAAGTCAAAGGTAGCATTACTCATATTTGATTGAATGTATTCACCTTGCGTATAAATCGCTTGTAATTTAGTACCAACAGACTGTTTATCAGAAATACGCATTAAATATTTAATTTTTAGCGAGTTAGCAAAGCTTAACCAAGTATTTAAATTACCGTTAAATAAAATATCTCCTTCTAATTTAATTCCTCCTTGGTAATTCTGAATCGCTAAAATTCCATTGTCTAGTAAATCTAAAATTCCGCCTGACGCCGTATAAATATCTTCTTGCTTATCATACTTTGGAGTGGTGTTTCCATTTTTACCATTGAAAGCTTCAAAAAATGGAACATCTCCATAAATATCAGTCAAAGCTGCTCCCATATATGCTTTTAATATTAATGATGGTCCTTCATAAACTATAAATGCAGAAGAAGATCTAGATTTATCCAACAAAATTTCATTGTCTCTTAGGTTTCTATAAATCACTGGCCAAGGGTTTCCGCCCAATTGTGGAGCACTTAAATTGTGTCTATCAAAAAGGTTAAAATCAACCATCGTTAAATTTTGTCCTAATAAATTGCCTGCAACAAAACCTTCGTAACTCATTTGCTCACCATAATCGTAAATTACCTGACGCAACAATAAGCTAGGCGAAGCATTAATAGGTGATGTAGGATTGGTATTGATTTCTTCAAAATCTTTTTTGCAGGAAGTAATTGTTAATAATACTAATCCTATATATATAATATTTTTCATCTTTTTTTAGTTTATTCACCATTGCTTTTCAGCCTTTGTATTACTTCGGCGAAGGTGAGTTATTAATTAATTGACTAAAAGTTAAATCCTAATTTTAAACCTATACTTCTTGAAGTAGCATAAGACATGTCTTCTACTCCACTCAAAAATTGCTGTCCTTGCACAGCTAATTGTTCGGGATCAAAATTTGGAATTTCACTAAAAGCATATAAATTTCTTCCAAATGCAGCTATTCTCAACTTTCTACCTTCTTGCAAAAAACCTTTATTTCCCGTAGTTGGAAAAGTATAACCGATTGATACTTCTCTAATTTTCAAATAAGAAGCATCGTAAGTATTATTTTCTTCATGATTTCTATCATAATACTGTCTGTAATAACTCTCAGCACTTATAGCTTTCGTATTTTGAGTATAAACTGGTTCGTTTGCAGTTCCAGTATTCACCACTCCATCAGCTACAATTCCTCCATCAGGACGATCTTCAGTTATTTCTAATTGACCGCCAACAGCTGCTAAAGCTAAGGTTCTAGAAACTATAATTCCACCTTGTCTCCAATCTAATAAAATACCTGCATCCCAATTTTTATAGGTAAATTGATTGCTTATTCCCAAAATGAAATCAGGGTTTGAATTTCCTAATTTTTTTAAGGTATTATCTGCAATATAATTCCCATTGGCATCTATAATAAATTGTCCATCAGCAGTTTTCTTATAACCTGTTCCATACATATCACCAATCCTTCCACCTTCTTCCACTTGATACCAAACAGTTTGATTAACATTGTCATAGATTCTTGAATAACCTAAAGTCAATCTACCATCTGACTGTGGTAAGGATTCAACTGTTGACACATTTCTACTAAAGTTAAAGGAGGTATTCCATTCAAAATTTTCCTTTTTAATAGTGGTTAAACCTAAAATAATTTCAATTCCTTCAGACTTTACCTTGCCTCCATTCACCACTTCTTGAGTATAACCAGAACTAATAGAAACAGGCAATGAAATAATTTGATTGACAGTAGAGGCATTGTAATAAGTAAAATCAAATCGGATTCTATCCTTAAAAAAGCGAATATCAGTACCCACTTCATAAGAAGTAGTTTGCTCAGGCTTTAAAGCTGAATTTGCAATCGTATTTTGATCACTTAAAGTAGGCAATCCTTTATAAGTAACTTGAGATAAATAACTTCCTGAAGTTTGATAAGGATCTGTATCGTTACCAACTTGTGCCACATTAGCTCTCAATTTTAAAAATGAAAAATACTTTGGCAATTCAATTATATTAGACACAATTAAAGATGCCGAAGCTGATGGATAAAAGAAAGAAGTATTAGCATTAGATGTAGGAGAAGCTAATGCACTCGACCAATCATTTCTAGCTGTTAAATCTAAATATAAAAACCCCTTATACCCAAATTTTGCAATTCCATAAATACTATTGATACGCTTTCTAGCATCAGCTTGAAATACTGAAATTGGCGATGCCGCATTCGACAAACTATAAATGCCAGGCTGAGCTAGTTTTGTTGTTTGAGTTTGAGTAGTTATTGCTCTCTGATCCATTCTATTGGCTCCTACCGAAAAATCAGTCGTAATTACACCATACTTTCGTTGATAATTAACCAATACATCGGTATTGTTTTCTCTAAATCCAACTTGATGCTCAGCATAAGCGCCATTTATAAATCGATTGGAGCTAAATGCCCTTCTAAACTTTCTCAATTCAGCAGAATAATCCATTCCACTTCTTAAAGAAGCTGATAGAAATTCATTGATTTGATAAGTAGCACTAATATTACCAAAAACTCGGTCTCTATTGAAAGAATTTCTATTTTCTAATAAAGTAAAGTATGGATTATCAAAATAAGTATAGTTAAAAGAATACTGTTGCACATCGTCTAAACCAGGCTGCCAATAATCTTCCAAAGCTTTAATATTTAAAGAACGAGGACCCCAAGCAACCAATGCATAATTTACATTTTCTGATCCATAACCGTTTGAAGGTCTATTATCACTTTTAGAATTTACATAGTTGATTGATGAGTTAAAAGTCAGTCTATCAGAAGCTTTAATTTTTAAATGAGCTGCCAATGTATTTCTATCTAAATTAACACCAGGAATAATCGATTTACTTCTCAAATCAGTGTAAGACAAGCGCACACTTCCCATATCAAAACCTTTTGAAATAGATAAATTATTAATGGTAGTCACTCCTGTTTGATAAAAATCTTTCAAATTATTTGGATAAGATTTCATTTCGGTAGGAGTAATTGGAGCACCACCATGTACGGCAACATCTCCACCTCTAACCACTGATCCATCTGCTAAATAAACTGGGCTATCAAATTGTGGAGTGAAATATCCTGCATTCAATCTTGGACCCCAACTGTAGGAAATATTATCATTTATTCCACCACCTAAACCATCCACAAACTCAAAGTTACCAGAATTTCCTTGTCCATAGGTATTTTGAAATTCTGGCAATTTAAAAGCAGTTTCAACTGATGTAGAAGAATTAAAGCTAACGCCAAAGCCCTTACTTTTAGAACCATCTTTGGTATTTATTAGAATAACACCATTGGCAGCTCTTGTGCCATAAAGTGCAGCTGCACTCGGCCCTTTAAGAACAGTTACAGATGCTATATCATCAGGATTTACCTCCATGGCTCCATTACCAAAATCAATTTCTTGAAATCCGGCTGCAGCATCTGTCGTAAAAGGAACAACAGTATTGTTATTAATTGGAGTTCCATCTACTACAAACAAAGGATTATTGTTGGTAAATGATGCCTCTCCTCTAATGGTTATTTTAGAAGTAGAACCTACACCAGTAGCTCCTTGGCTAACAGTAACTCCAGCTACTTTTGCAGCTAAATTATCTACAAAGTTAGGCGACTTAACTTCTGAGATATCCTTACTGTCAATAGTTTGTATAGAATATCCTAAATCTTTCTTCTCTCTTTGAATTCCTAAAGCAGTAACCACTACTTCATTCAAATTATTAGCTGAACTTTTTATTCTGAAAATAGTTTCAGTCGCATTGCTTGCACTCACCTTTTGGGCAATGGTTGTATAACCAATAAAGGAAATTACAATTGTGGCTGAATCTGAAGGTAATTGTATTGAAAACCGTCCGTCTTTATCTGATGAAGTACCATTAGTTGTTCCTTTTATTAAAATAGTAGCACCAGGCAATGGACTTTCAGTCTCTTGGTCGATCACCAAACCCTTATAATTAATAGATTTATTTTGAGAAAAAGCAATAGTTGTACACAACAATATCACTAGAAATAAAGTAATTTTTTTCATTCATTAAAATTTTATGATAAATAAATAGCTGCAGTTGAAATCAATCAACAAATTATTTTATCATAACGGGCGGACCTCTTAACGAATGGGTTAAAATGTAATTTTGATGAAAATAGGAGAATATTTTTGAACCAATTTCTTGAATATAAGAAGCAACGATACTTCGTAATTGGTCAATAAAAGAAAAATGTAAATGAAAAGCTGATTTAAACTCTTCCGCCGTATCCATGTCGCTTTTTTCGACAAGGCTGAATACATTTAAATCAAAAGCATGACAATAGTTCTCGAAACTATGCAACAAATGCTCATTTTGCCAATCTAAATCCAAGAAGGCTTCTTTACTAAAAAGTCCTTTCTTAAGTGCGATTAAATAGGCTCCTCCATCTTTTGCAGGTCCTAAAACTACAGGGTGAGATTTTAATTTTTGAGCCGTTAATTGGATATCCTGTTTACTTAAAGTAGGACAATCATTTCCAATAGCAATTACTTCATCATAACCTTTATCAAAAATAGATTGATAAGCATCGAATAATTCTTCCCCAAAACCAATTTTACCTTCCGCCTTAAAATTGAAAATTTCAAAATCAGAAGACTTTGCAATAGAGTTTGCTTGTTTATTTAATAAGGATAGAATCTGATTGACCCCTTTTGAACCAATTTGAGGAGCCAATTTTTGGATGCTAGCAGCCTGTTTGATCGAGTGATCAAATATTAGTACGGCTGTTTTACTGTTGCTAGTTGGCTTTTTCAAAGTTATAAATCGACTGCCAATATACGGAACAATTTATCTTATGGATTGTAAAGTACAAGACTTTTTGAAAAAATAATTTTTATAAAAAATTCTTCAATTCAACAACAATCAACTCACCCCCCTCAACTCCTTCCAATTTAAACTCCTTTCCTTTTTGTTTGGATACAACTAATAAATCTCCTTCATTGAGCATTAAATTTGATTCTGAAATATCAACAGATATACTTCCTTTATAGGTATAAATAAAAAACCAATCCGACTTGATTTGATTTTGCAATACTTCATCTTTTTGCAATTGATGAGATGCTACGCTTGATTGATATTCTTTTGATGTAATGATATTAAAATCAATACATTTTCCTTTTGCAGAAGTTTTCCAATCTCCACTAAATTCATCTACATCCAACTTTTTTAGTATTTTTTTATACTGATTTTCATGATAGATTTCAATTTGACCTTCAAGAATTAATAGTTGACGACGATATCCTTCAAAAAGGGAAAAATTTGATTCCTCTTGCTCTACTTTTGCCGAGCTAATACGAAAATCAAAATCCCGATTTTGCAAAGTAGATTCCATCGGATAAATAAATAATTGAGTAGTAGTTCCGCCTGCCCAATTGCTAATAGGGTGTTTTGCAGCGGGAACAATTTGAATGTTTTTCATGTTTTTTGATAACATTTAATACCGATGTAACTATAAAATGTCGCATTCTTCAAAACTCAAATGTTCGCTCTCTAGTAACTCGGCATTAACCATTTATACCTTTTTAATGAATTAGAATCATAGAAATTTATACAACATTTAAAAGGCTAATTGGGATAAAAGTAGATAAAATAATTTCAGTTCCATTTTTCCAACCAAAAAACTTTTCTACTTTAGAAGCCTCAAATAAGCAAAAATGGATTTACACTACATCGATTGGATCATCATTATAGCATACTTTGTTTTATCCTTAGCAATAGGACTATATTATAAAGCCAATGCAAGCAAAGATTTGAGCCAGTTTTTTCTAGGTGGAAGAAATTTACCTTGGTATATCGCAGGTATTTCAATGGTGGCTACCACTTTTGCAGCTGATACCCCACTATGGGTGACTGAAAAAATAGCCCAACATGGAGTTTCAGGAAACTGGCTGTGGTGGAATATGTTAATTGGAGGAATGTTGACCACTTTTTTCTTTGCACGTTTATGGCGAAGAGCCGATGTATTAACTGAATTAGAATTAATCGAAATTAGGTATAGTGGAAAAGCTGCTGCATTTTTACGAGGGTTCAAATCCATTTATATGGGCATATTTCTTAATGTAGTTATTATAGGTTGGGTAAATGCCGCCTTGGCTTCTATCCTTATTGTATTTTTTGATATTCCCAAAACTCAAATCTTATATGTGTTGGGAGCATGCATGCTTATTGTCGCTTTTTATTCTACTCTTTCGGGATTCATGGGTGTTGCTATTACAGATACCATTCAATTTTTTATTGCCATGGCAGGATGTATTATTTTGGCTATCGTAGTCTTAAATACGGATAAAATTGGCGGAATATCAGGTTTAAAAGCCCAATTACCAGCTTGGAGATTTGATTTTTTTCCAAAAATTGGAGAAGGTACTTCTACTTTAGATACCATTGGAACTTACAGTATTTCTATTGGTGCTTTTTTAACCTTTGGTTTGGTACAATGGTGGGCAAGTTGGTATCCAGGTGCTGAGCCTGGTGGTGGTGGTTATATAGCTCAAAGAATGATGAGTGCAAAAGACGAAAAGAATGCGGTCTTTGCTACTTTATTTTTCCAAATTGCGCATTATTGTTTGCGTCCTTGGCCTTGGATAATTGTAGGTTTATCTGCTTTGGTTTTATATCCTGATTTAGCTCCTGATGAAACGAAACAAGGTTTTGTATTGGCTATGCGCGACTATTTACCTGTAGGATTAAAGGGATTATTGTTAGTGGCTTTTTTAGCTGCCTACATGAGTACAGTTTCCACTCAATTAAATTGGGGTGCTAGTTATATTACCAACGATTTTTACAAGCGATTTATAAAAAAACCAGACACTTTCAAAAATGAAGACGAGGAAAATAAGCATTATGTAAAAGCAGCTCGAATAAGCACTTTATTAATTGTGGCTATTTCCATATTTGCTACTTCTCAAATAGATACCATTGATGGTGCAGCCAACTTTTTGATAGAATGTGGAGCAGGACTGGGAATGGTATTAATTCTCAGATGGTATTGGTGGAGAATAAATGCATGGAGTGAAATTACAGCTTCAATTGCTCCATTTATAGGTTATACTTTATCTAATTATGTATTTAGATTTGAACACCCTACCAATTTTCTATTTACTGTGGGGTTTTCTACTATTTGTTGGCTCATCATAACCTTTTTAACTCAACCTACCAATCATGAGCATTTGGCAAAATTTTACAATAAGGTAAATCCTGAAGGGAATTGGAAACCTTACAAACAAAAATTAGAGGGAGAAAAAAATGCCATTTACCCATTAGTAATGTGTTGGCTGAGTTCCGTAATTATGACTTATGGAATTTTATTTTTTATTGGTTCATTAATCTTCCAAAACTATTCTGATGTCTTATTATATGGAAGTATAAGTCTAGTCAGTTTTATTATCCTTAAAATATTTATAAATAAAAGTCACGTGTTTGAAAACTAATTTATGAATGAACAATAATGAAAGATTAATTAAAGTTTTGCTTAGACCAATTTTTTAAACGTAACACTCTAAAAATGTCCTTTAAAAATTATAAAAAGCTAATATTGTTAAACTAATCATCAAGAAATATTAGAATTATTGTGCATATTTTAAAGATTTATTTATCTTTACCCGAGAAAACATAAAAGAAACATTTAACTCATTAATACTTTGCGCATTATGCAAAAATTACAATTTGGCAATTTAAATTCTGCCGCTATTAAAAATACCCTAGCTGTTTTTTCAGTGGGAATTCTTATCTCTTTTTCATCTTGTGTGGAAAATAAAAAAGTAGATGAAGATACAAATAAAGAAGAGCCTAAGGAAGAGGTAAAATCTGATAATCTTTTTGAAATGGAAGGTAAAATTTTTAGTATACCCTCTCCTTTACAAACTGCATTATTGTTAAAAAAGTCAGGAAGTACTTACGATGCATCTATGTTGAATCCAACATCATCTGTGTCTAATTATACGACAACTTCACATAAAGCCTTAAATTTAGGAATTTATGGTGCAGATTTAGGTTACGCTACCATTTATGACCAATCTCAAGACGCTTTGAATTATATTGTTACCACAAGAACTTTAGCCAATGAGCTAGGAGTAGCCAATGTATTTGAAGAATCATTAATAAAAAGATTTGAAAGTAATTTGAACAATAAAGATTCTTTATTGACTTTATTTACTACAGCTTTTAGAATGAGTGATCAATATTTAAAAGAAAGTAAGCAAAATCAATTAGCTGCTTTAATTTTAACCGGTGGATGGATAGAAACGTTGCATTTTGCTACTCAAATTGCAAAATCTTCTAACAAGCCTGAGATTACACAAAGAATAGGTGAACAAAAAATTACTTTAGAGAACCTTATTAAATTATTGATGAGCTTTAAAGATGACGAAAATTCAACTCAACTTTTAAGTGATTTAAATGAATTAAAAGACATTTATAGCAATGTTACCTATACTTATGAGTTTAAAGAGCCATCAACAGATGCTGCTAATAAGGTAACTACTATCAACAGCACTTCTAAAACTGAAGTTAGTGATGAAGTTTTAAAAAATCTTACGGCTAAAGTTGAAGCAATTCGTAATAATATTATAAAATAAAAATTAAAACCCAATGAATAAGTTAATTATAAAAGTTACAACTGTATTTTTATTTGCATTTTTAGGTGCTAATTTAAGTGCCTTTGCACAATGTGATTCTATTGCTAAGCAATGCGAAAAAAATATTGCCAAAAATTATTTATCAGACGGGCAAGAATATAGAGCTCTATTAGTAGATGATGAAACTGCTGAGTTTCAATTGACACTTTATGGAAACAGCACATATCGTTTTGCAGCATGTAGCGGTCTTACTGAAGGAAACTTAATCTTTTCGGTATACGATCAAGATAGAAATTTATTATTTTCTAATAAAGAACATGAAATGAGTCCTTATTGGGATTTTAAAGTAAACAACACTTTAGATGTAATTGTTGAAGGAAATTTGAATTCTGAGAAACTTAATTCCGGATGTGCCGTATTATTAGTAGGATTTAAACCCTAATAAAGATTTAGAAAAAATCAAAAGGTGTTGTAAATTCTTACAACACCTTTTTTTTGGTTAAAACTGAAAGAATTAAGATTTAAGAATATATGAGTGAAAAAATACTGAATGCGTTAATGCAGCTTTTTGCAATAATTGCCAATGTAGGTGAGGGAAATCAATTAGGTAGAAGTTTTGTACACTATTTTTTAAAGCAACAACTCAATCAAGATTTGATAGATAAATATCTAGCAATTTTTGATAGTTATCTAGCTGAACAAAATCAAAGAAAAGAAGGTTCAAAAGCAAGAAAAAGAACTTCAGTAAATTCAGTAAAAATTCTTCTGATTTGTACTGAAATCAATAAAGAACTTACGCAAAAACAGAAATTTTTTGTTTTACTTCAATTACTCGAATTTATACACTTAGATGAAAATGTAAATCCTCAAACAGTTGAATTTGTAGCAACAGTATCAGAAACCTTTAATATTGAAAAATCTGAATACTCCAAATGTCAAGCTTTTGTAAATGATGAATCTATTGATAATGAAGATATCCTAATCATTGGTGAAAACAAGAGTAACTTAGAGCATACAAAGTGCATCACTACAAAAGGAATTGATGGATCATTGAAAGTGCTTTATATACAAAGTACTAAAATGTTGTTTGTAAGGTATTATGGAAAGTCAGAAATTCAATTAAATGGACAAATAATTCCTATTAATAAATCTTACATTCTAAGTCCTGGTTCTGCCCTAAGAAGTTCTAAACTCAATACAATCTATTACAGTGATATACTCGGAAAATTTTTAGAGGATGATATCAATGAACAAACAACCTACACAGCCGAAAAAATTTCATACAAATTTAAAAATGGAAATATTGGCCTTCATGAGCTGACTTTTCAAGAAAAATCAGGTGGATTATTAGGCATTATGGGTGCTAGTGGCGCAGGAAAATCTACCCTATTAAATATCCTAAATGGCAATTATAAACCTACAAGCGGCTCCGTTAAAATAAATGGTTTTGATATTAATCTCGCCGAGCATAAAGATAAAATTGAAGGAGTGATTGGTTATGTTTCGCAAGATGATTTACTAATCGAAGAATTAACAGTTTATCAAAATATATTTTTTAATGCCAAGCTGTGTTTCGGTAATTTGAGTAATGAACAGCTAATAAGAAAAGTGTTATCCATTTTAGCGGCTCTAGGTTTATGCGAAATCAAAGATTTAAAAGTTGGTAGTCCTTTAGATAAAACCATTTCAGGCGGACAAAGAAAGCGAGTAAACATTGCATTAGAGTTAATTAGAGAACCTGCTGTTTTATTTGTAGATGAACCTACATCAGGATTATCCTCTCGAGATTCTGAAAACATAATGGATTTACTAAAAGAACTTTCACTTAAAGGAAAGTTAGTTTTTGTAGTAATCCATCAACCTTCTTCAGATATTTTTAAAATGTTTGATAAGTTATTAATTTTAGATACTGGTGGCTATTTAATTTATAACGGAAACCCTGTAGATGCTATTATTTATTTTAAAACGTTAATTAATTTAGCAAATAAAGCAGAAAGTGAGTGTTCGGAATGTGGAAATGTAAATCCTGAACAAATTTTCAATATTATTGAGTCTAAAGTAATAGATGAATATGGAAACACTACTGACAATAGAAAAACCTCGCCCAAAGAATGGCACAAAAGCTATTTAGAAAAAAATCATACAGAGCAATTAAGTGAAATAAAAAATAGTAAGCCACCTGCTATCACTTTCAAAATCCCTAATCTTTTTAAGCAGTTTAAAGTATTTATTACTAGAGATGTATTAAGTAAATTAACCAATAGACAGTATTTGCTAATCAACTTTTTAGAAGCTCCTATTTTAGCTTTAATTTTAGCTTACATCATCAAATATAAAAATGCTGATGAAGCATTTAATAATCCATATATTTTTAGAGAAAATGAAAATTTTGTGGCCTATATTTTCATGTCTGTGATTGTAGCTCTTTTTATGGGATTAACTGTTGCTGCAGAAGAAATAATACGAGATAAAAAGATATTAAAAAGAGAGAAATTTCTTAATTTAAGTAAGGGCAGTTATTTATTTTCAAAGATTAGTATTATGTTTCTAGTCTCTGCTATTCAAACACTTTCGTTTGTTTTAATTGGCAATTCTATACTAGAAATTAAGGGCATGTATTTGGATTATTGGCTCATTTTATTTTCAGTTTCTTGCTTTGCCAATATGTTAGGATTAAATATTAGTTCTGCTTTCAATTCGGCAGTTACTATTTACATTTTAATTCCTTTCTTAGTCATTCCTCAATTAATATTAAGTGGTGTTATAGTGAAATTTGAAAAGCTCAACCCTACTATTACCTCTCAATCCATAGTACCTTGGAGTGGCGACATAATGGTAAGCAAATGGGCTTTTGAAGCTTTGGCAGTTCACCAATTTAAGAGTAATGAATTTAATACAGATTACTATTTTCTAGATAAAGAGTTAAAAACAATCAGTTACCGAAAAAATTATTGGTTAAGTAGATTGACCGAAAAGTTCAATTTTGTAAAACGTAACTTAAAAGATAATTCAAAAAAAGAGGAAGTAATGAATGGGATTACACTCTTGAAAAATGAAATAAAAAATGCCAATACTTGGAATGAATCTATTACCTATAAATCTATTGATCAGCTTGAATTTACAACAATTACTGAGAAAATCCTATCTGAAATAGATGATTATTTAAAACAACTGAATGATTATTATATTAACAAATACAATGAATTAACAGCAACAAAAGACAAGAAAATAATAGAAAAAAACAAAAACAAAGCGGATAAAAAGGAATTCATTTCTTTAAAAGATCAATATACAAATGAGTCTTTAAATGATTTAGTAACCAATAAAAATGATTTAAATAAAATAATAGAGTGGGACAATCGATTGATTCAGCATGCAGATCCCATTTATAAAAATCCCGAGGGTTTTAGAGCTCATTTTTTCGCCCCAACAAAGTTGCTTTTTGGAAATTATATTACAACCTACTCTGCCAATTTAATGGTTATTTGGTTTTATACAGTTTTGCTTTTGATTGCTTTATATTTAGATGTATTTAGAAAGGTATTAGAGTTATTTGAACGAATATTTACTAAAAAATAATACCTCCTAATATTAAAATTAGGAGGTATAAACATACTTTTAAATTCGTGAATTATCCTTCCATTTCAATCATCTTGAAAGGGATATTTATAATAGCCTGATAATCTTCACCAGCCTCTAACATATCTTCATCATCGGTTTCATAGTACCAATTAATAACTGTTTCACTTCCCGAATTTTTAACTTTTTCTAGTTTTTTAAATATATCCAAAATACATTTTGAACTACTTGTATTAAAATATTCTAGCTTAATATTTACAGAGGTTTTTTCTTTTGGTTCATTCGTGTAATCATCCAAAACATCCACCAAAGGTTTGTAAAATTCAATTGAATTCTCCGGAATTGATCTTCCTTGAATTAAAATTGATCCATTTTGATAATCAAACTCTATGGTAGGAGTTTTAGGTGAACCTTCTATTTTCAAATTTTCCATTTCTATTGAATTATTTATTCTTCTATTTTTACAAATAGGGTATATAAAGAGTAATTATTATCTATTTTTTTAAAATTATAATCTAAAGCTTGCCCTGATTTTCTTGCAATATCAATCATCCCTAATCCGCCGCCGCCTTTATCAGACATCATTCCGTTATTCAATACTTGTTTATAATGATCTTTTAATTGATCTGTATCCATCAAATTGATTTGTTCAATTCTTGATTTTAACTTTTCTACATTACTATTCTTAATGCAATTTCCTGTTGATATAAGAAAACCATTATTTATTGCTGCAACCTCAAAAACAACTGTAGAAAGTGTTTTTTCTTGATTCATCTTTGGATTTGAAACGATATGATGAAATAAATTCTGTAAAGCTTCCACCAATACATTGTATACCTTCTTTTTTAACCGAGTTGGAACTTCTAAACCTTCTAACTTATTCTCTACTAACTGAAGGCTAGAGGTTAGCATTTCAGAGGATAGATTCCCTTTGAAAGAAGTAAGCACCTCTTTCTTTTCTACGTGATTATAAAAGTCAATTAAATCTATCTCCATCCTTCTTAAGAAGCAATTTTATTCTTAATTACCTTGAAAACCAACATTGATTATCAAAAGTGGTTACAAGAATACAATTAAAAACACAAAAAAAATAATTTTTAAAAAAAATAAACTATTCCAAACTGAAATTTACAACTATTTTTCAATTTAACAACTAATTTCTTTTAGAAGTGATGAATTTGTTTTTACTACTTTTGTCCATCACAGTTCAAAGAGCAATTAATGATTAAAGAAAATTGGTTTAAAGATTGGTTCAATTCTCCCTACTATCACCTACTCTACTCCAATAGAGATGATAATGAGGCAGAAAGCTTTATAAAAAAACTCATAGACAATTTTAGCCTATCTTCTCATCTTCAAATAATTGATATAGCTTGCGGTAAAGGTCGACATTCTAAATTTATTAGTTCATTAGGTTATGAGGTAACCGGAATAGATTTATCAGAAGAAAGCATACTTGAGGCAAAAAAGGACGAAACCAATCAACTTCATTTTGCTCAGCATGATATGCGTGAAGTCTATAAAAAGAATTTCTATGACATTGCTTTAAATTTATTTACCAGTTTTGGATATTTTGCTACTGAAGCAGAAAATCAAAAAGCGGTAACTGCAATGGCGGCAAATTTAAAAGATGGTGGTTTTTTAGTGATTGACTTTTTAAACGTTCATAAAGTACTAGCCCAATTACCGATACAAGAAGAAAAAAATATAAAAAACATTCATTTTAAAATAGATAAATATCTAAAAAATAACTTTATTACTAAAGATATCTATTTTAAAGACAATGAAACAGAATATAATTTTACTGAATATGTAAAAAATATTAATCTCGAGCAATTTGAAAAGTACTTATTAGCAGCCGGTATGAAAATAGAATTTATCTTTGGCAATTATCAACTCCAACCATTTGATAAAAATGATTCTGATAGACTTATACTGATTAGTAGAAAAAAATAGTATGAATATAGTATCCATTCTTTTACTTTTCTTGAGTGCTGCGGTTAGCGGCTTATTAATGGTTTGGTTAAAACCGCAAGGGTTAAAAAACATAAAACTATTGCTTTCTTTTAGTGGCTCCTTTCTAATGGCCATCTGTTTTTTACATCTTTTACCCGAACTCTTCTCATACGACAGTCCAAATATTAGCTTATTCCTTTTAGCGGGTTTTTTCTTGCAACTTCTAATGGAGTATTATTCGGGAGGAATTGAACATGGACATATTCATTTACATCACAATGAAATAAAGAAGTTTCCTTTCTTAGTTTTTTTTAGTTTGTGTTTGCATGCATTTGTTGAAGCAGCGCCTGCATTTCATTTTCATAGTGATGGAACCATGCATGAAGTTTCTCCACTATTAGTTGGTATTGTTTTACATAAAATACCTATATCGATTGTTTTAACCAGTATGCTTTTAGCCAACCAAATCAAAAAGAGAGTGATTATTTTAGCAGTTATAGTTTTTGCACTAATGGCTCCATTAGGTGCATTTCTTGGTCATTGGTTAGATAATAACACTCAGTTTGCTGATTTCTTTCCTTATTTATTGGCTTTGGCTGTTGGTATTCTATTGCATATTGCTACCACTATTTTATTTGAGACAAGTGAAAATCATAAATTTAGTAAGATGAAATTGATTGCTATTTTGGTGGGTGCAGTACTAGCAATTCTTAGCACTTATTAAATATGTTTCTTTACTTTTTTTAAGCTTTTAGCCTTTTAAAAAGTATAGCCTATTGTTAACTTTGCCTTTTTAAAAATCAAATAATTAAAATATAAAATATGGCAGTATTAGTTGGCAAAAAAGCTCCCAAAGTTTCTGCAAACGCAGTAATTAATGGAGAAGAAATAGTAGAAAATTTTTCATTGGATCAATATTTAGGTAAAAAGCATGTAATTTTATTCTTTTACCCAAAAGATTTTACATTTGTATGCCCTACAGAACTTCATGCATTTCAAGCAAAAATGAAAGAATTTGAAGATAGAGACACAGCTATTGTAGCATGTTCTACAGATACAGAGCAGTCGCACTGGGGATGGTTACAAATGGCCAAAGATAATGGTGGTATTCAAGGAATTACTTATCCAATATTAGCAGACACCAATAAAACTATCTCTACAAACTTTGATGTTTTAGCAGGTGAGTGGGATTACAATGAAGACGGAGAAATGATGGCTCATGGCGAAATGGTAGCTTACAGAGGTTTGTTCTTAATTGATAAAGAAGGAGTAGTAAGACATCAAACAGTTAATGATATGCCTTTAGGTAGAAACGTTGATGAAGCAATTAGAATGTTAGATGCTTTGCAGTTTTTTGAAGAAAAAGGCGATGTTTGTCCTGCAAATTGGTCTAAAGGAAAAGAGGGAATGAATGCATCTCATGATGGAGTAGCTTCTTATCTTTCATCAAATTAATTATTTCATAATAGTAAATAAAATCCTTCAACATTATTTGTTGAGGGATTTTTTATTTGATTAAAGTAAAAGTTCCCGACGAATATTGATTCAATCCGTTAAAAGGATCTAAATACATTAATTTGTAAATATATGTCCCGCTAGGAACTTCAGCTCCATTATAAGTTCCATCCCAAAATTGATCCTGTGTTTTAGTTTGAAAAATTAGCTCACCCCACTTATTAAATATGGATAATTGATATTCAGCATATCTGCATTCAAAAGTAGATCCATAGCTATCATTTATTCCGTCACCGTTTGGCGTAAAAGCATTGGGCATGTATACATTACATTCGCACTTTTCAACTTCTATTTTAATGGTATCTGAGTCCACTCCACAGAAATTAGTTGCTTGTACATAATATATACCACTGCTATTGACATCAAATTTATTTAAAGTTGAGAAATCTTGCCATAAATAAGTTGATTTATAGCTATCAGCATTCAATTCTAAGACTTCTCCTCTACAAATAGTTTTATCTGTTCCTAAATTTAAACGAGGGGAATAATTATATATAATTTGTATAGAATCTCTTTTACTACATCCATCTAAGGTAGTTTCTACCCAATATAAACCTTTTTCAGAAATAGGAAAATAAGAAGATTTCGCCCCATTTTGCCATTTGTATGTTGCGTTTGGCAAACTCACATCCAATATTAATTGATTTTCATCACATAAAATAGTGTCATTACCCAAATTAACCAACGGTTTTGGAGTAAATCGAACATCAATTGTATCAGATTCGTTACAACCATTTTTTGAAACAACTACCCAATAAATTCCATTTTGAGTTGGACTAAAGTTTGCATTAGTAGAGCCGTCTTGCCATCTATAAGTAGCTCCAGAATAGGTTGCATCTAAAACTACTGTTTCTCCTTCGCACACCTTTATATCCTTACCTAAATCTACTGTAGGTTTTTGAAAATAATTAATTTGAATCGAATCTCTTGCAAAACAATTATTTGCACCTTTTACCTGCACCCAATACAAGGCAGTGGAGTCGACAGAGAGTTTTGGCAAAGTAGAATTATTATTCCATAAATAAGTTGCATTATTAGATACAGAAGCGTTTAAAATATAAGGTTTGTTAGAACAGAAAGTAGTGTCATTACCTAAATTTATAATAGGTTTTGGCTTATAAGCAACCACAAAAGAATCTCTTATAATGCATCCTCCATCATTGCGATCAACAAAATAAACGCCAGGTTGACTTACTGTAAAAATACGACTTGTACTACTATCTTGCCATTTATAACTAGCACCTGCCTTATAAACATTTATTTTCCACACCTCATCTTCGCATAATATGGTATCTCTTCTAGTGGATTCAGGCGGTCCATAACGCCACGTATCTCGAATGTTATTTAATTTCCAACCCCCGGAAACATAACCAAAATTACCAATAGCAAAAGTAGCCGATGAAGATCTTGCAGCACCATTAAAGGTGGGAATAGCTGTCCATGTATTAAATGATGGATCATATTCGTAATAATCAGTTAATTCTATGCCTACATATAATTCGTATCCACCTCCAGCTATTATTTTTCCATTAATCACAAAAGATAAAGCATTTAACCTAGCCACTCCAGGAAATGCAGTCATTACTGACCAGTTATTATTTGCAGGATTATATCTCCATAAATCATTGTAGTCATTGATATAATCATGACCCAAACCAACATATAAAAAATTTCCTACATTCTCACAAATACCTTCTAAACGCTTTCCAATATAGTATCCATTTTTTAAAGTCCAGGTGTCTAAAATAGGATCGTATTCATAAAACTCATTGAAAGTAGTTGTTCCTGAATTGCTCCCAGAAACCACATAACCTTTTCCATTTACTGCAGAAGCAATAGCACCTTTAGCTCCTAGACCAGGAAAAGAAGCAATAGCAGACCAAGAATTAGTTAGTGAATTGTATTTGTACATATCGGAATAAACATTAGAACCGTTCCATCCTAAACCTACATAAGCATCAGTTCCTATTACAAAAGCAATACCGGATCTACGCCCAATACCAGGAAAATTTGCTTTCTGAGCCCAGCTATTGGTTGTTGTATCATATTGCCATAATTCATTTGAATTGTTAAGTCCATTTGAGCCATTACAGTAATAGCCTTTATCGCCAATACTAAAGCCAACTGCACTTCGCATACCAAGGCCTGGGTAATTTGTTTTAGTACACCAGCTTTGAGCAATTGTGTTAAAACAACTTATCAGAATTATAGTTAGAAATAATATGAAATTTCTTGTTTTCATAGCTGTTTATAAAAATAAACAAAATATTATAGATTATACACTCTATCAGTAAGACAGTTTAAATAGGGAAAATGTCCACTATAAAAGAAATAGAAAATTAATATAATCTTTTTGAGACAACAAATAAAAAAACGCTTAACGGATGAGTGTTATACTTCCAGCCAACTTAAAAAGCCGAAGGTCATAAGGATTTACATACCTTATTACATAATAATAGGTACCATTATTTACGCTATTTCCTTGAAAAGTTCCGTCCCAATAAATATTTTGATGCTTAGAAGTAAAAAGATTGACTCCCCATTTATTAAAAATGTTCATTTCAAAATCATTAATTGGGCATTTGATATAGGTTTTAAAAATATCGTTTATTCCATCACCGTTTGGGGTCATCACATTGGGAGTATTATCGTAGCAATCACAATCGAAAAACTTTACTTCTGTTGTATCCATAACAAAACCACAATTATTCGCTACCTCAACGAAGTAAAGTCCTGCTCTATCGACAACAAAAATTGAATCAACGCTTCCATCTTGCCAAGTATATGATGAACCATAATTATATGCATTTAGAATCAGTTGCTTATTTAAACATATCATTGTATCATCAACAAAATTTAATGTTGGCGGGTTCAATCCATCAATAATTAAAGAATCTCTAGTAGAACAATCATTTTTGGTTACATCAACCCAATAAGTACCCGCTTGATAAATGGTAAAAGTTGATAACTTTGAATTATCCTGCCATAAATAAGTAGCACCAATGGTATTCACATTTAACTTTATGGAATCGCCTTTACATAAATTAGTATCATTCCCTAAATTAACTGCAGGACTTGGCTTGTAATTTACTACAATCGAATCTCTAGTAGCACACCCATTGACAGTAACATCCACCCAATAAATTCCCGCTTGTGAAATTGTTTGAGTAGCTCTAGTAGAATTATTATTCCATAAATAACTGCCACCCGTAGTTCTTACATTCAATTGTAAGGTTTCATTTGCACATAAATTGGTATCATTTCCTAAATTAACCGTGGGCGGTGTAAAATAATTTACTGTTATAGAATCTCTTGTAGTACATCCATTAACAGTAACATCCACCCAATAAATTCCTGTTTGTGTGACAGTGAAAGTAGATAATGTTGAATTATCTTGCCAAAGGTAGGTAGCACCTGATATACTAGCAATAAGGGTGAAGGGACTGTTATCACAAAAAGTAGTGTCATTCCCTAGATTAACTACAGGGCTTGGCTTGTAATTTACTACAATCGAATCTCTAGTAGCACACCCATTGACAGTTACATCCACCCAATAAATTCCCGCTTGTGAAATTGTTTGAGTAGCTCTAGTAGAATTATTATTCCATAAATAACTGCCGCCCGTAGTTCTTACATTCAATTGTAAGGTTTCATTTGCACATAAATTGGTATCATTTCCTAAATTAACCGTGGGCGGTGTAAAATAATTTACTGTTATAGAATCTCTTATAGTACATCCATTAACAGTAACGTCCACCCAATAAATTCCTGTTTGTGTGACGGAGTAAGTAGGCGATGTTGAATTATCTTGCCAAAGATAGGTAGCGTTTGATTTAAATACATTGATAATATATGGTTGGCTTTTACAAAAAGAAGTATCAATTATCTTTCTAGTTCTATTTCCATACTCCCATGTGTCTGAAAAACTATTATTTGAATTACCTCTTCCGGCTACTATATATCCAAAATTTCCGATACTAAAAGTTGCAGAAGCTGACCTTTTGTCATTATTAAACCCTAAAATTGAACTCCATGTATTCGTAACTGGATCATACGAATAATAATCATCTAATGTTATATTGGTATTTATTCTAAAACCACCACCAATTATTATTTTTCCATTTGCAACAAATTCTTGAACATGGTACCTTCCCACACCAGGTAAATCCGACATTTTCAACCATAAATTATTCATTGGGTCATACCTCCAAAAATCCTTAAAATCAACATTATGATTATGACCAAACCCAATGTAAATATAATTACCTAGAGAAATTGCAGTTCCTCCTGTTCTAGAGCTAACGGGAAAGCCTGTAATTGAAGTCCAAGTATTGGTAAGTGGATTAAATTCATAAAATTCAGAATATGGGCCTCCGTTTTGTGTGCCACCGGAAAAAACATATCCTTTGCCATTAAATGAGGCTCCTGCTGTTCCTCGTCCACCTAATCCTGGATAATTTGCTAATTTAATCCAAGTATTTGAAATAGAGTTATATTTATAAAAATCCTTAAAGGTTGTTGTTCCATCGTAACCTAAACCTGCATAACCATCATTCCCAATAGAAAACCCTATTCCATTTCTGCGCACCGCCGCTGGGAAATTTGCTTTCTGAGTCCAAGAATCACTTATTGGATCATATTCCCATAATTTATTATAAGTGTTTTGATTATCATATCCAAAACAAACATATCCCTTTTGACCAATTGAAAAACTTGCCGAATTTCTTTTTTCTAAACCAGGAAAAGCAGCTTTACTGCACCAACTTTGGGCTATTAGATTTTGATATATAATAGAAGAAACAAGTAGAAAAAGAAATAATTTTCTATTAATCATAAATTAGATAAGATTAGGCCTTTAATAGGGTCTTTTAATTTATAAAATTACTGTCACAGTTCCAACCAATTGGGTTCGTTTACCATCTTCAGCGTTCGTATATTTTATCAAATAGGGATAACTACCCAATTGAACCTTATTCCCTTTATAAGTTCCATCCCAGCCATTGTCAGGAGATTTACTTTCAAATATTTGACTACCACTTCTATCAAAAATATACATTTCAAAATTAGACAATCTACAACTCTCTATACCAAAAAAGCTTCCTTTTACCTTAAACTCATTGTTATGCGAATCGTCATTCGGGGTAAACGCATTAGGAATAAATAATTTACACTTGCAATCCTCCGATTTTATCAAAATAGAATCTTTAGTTTTTCCACATTGATTGAATACTTCAACAGAATACAATCCACTATCGATGATCCCAAAAATAGCACGAGTTGAGCCATCATTCCATAAATAACTATTACCTTCCGCAAAAACATTTAAATTAATTTTATCTCCTAAACAAAGTATAGTATCATTTCCTAAATTAACAATCGGTTTAAGTTTATACTTAATATTTATGGTATCTGAAGCCATACAATTATTTGAATCGGTAACTCTTAACCAATACTCTCCTTTCTTTCTTACAGTAAAGGTCTTATTTGAAGAATTATCTTGCCATAAATAAGACCTAAAATTAAGTGGACTTGTTAAATTTAAGGTCTTTAAGTCACATAATATAGTATCATTTCCTAAGTCTATGTTAGGCAAGGAATTAAATGTAATATTAACTGTATCAATGGACTCACACTGCCCATTTGATACTTTTAACCAATACAACCCGCTGTTCACAACAGTAATTGATGAGCTTGTTGAAGCATTACTCCATAAGTAGTCTCGGGCATTTAATCCATTAAGAGTTATGCTTTCACCTTCACACAAAACAGTATCATTTCCTAAGTTTACAATAGGTTTTGTATTGTATAATATGCTGATTGAATCTCTAAAAGAACATCCATTTTCAGTAACTTCTAGCCAATAAGTTCCACTTTGTTTGACTTTGATAAAATTACTAGACGTATTATCTTGCCAAAGGTAAGTGGCATTGGTAAATAGTGCTCCTAATAAAATACTATCTCCGTCACACAAAGTGGTATCATTACCTAAAGTAAAAATAGGTAAAGGTTTATAATTAATTGTTAAGGAATCTCGAATAGTACATCCATCAACTTTAACGTCAACCCAATATGTTTGATTTTGATTGGCTACCATATAGGGAAAATTAGAATTATCCTGCCATAAATAATGAGCTCTTGCAGTGGTAGCATCTAAGTTTAATACTTCATTAGAACAAATCAATGTGTCTAGTGTGTCACTTATTCTTCTACTATACTCCCAAGTATCTATTAGATCATTATTTGAAATCCCTCTTCCAGCTACTGCAAAACCACTCTTACCAATTGTAAATGTTGCAGATGCAGACCTTGCGGTTATTGTTGAATTTGAAATTGGTGTCCAAGTATAAAAATTAGGTTCAAAAGCGTAGTAATCATTTAATGTAGCATTAGTGCCTAATCTAAAACCTCCACCGACGATAAGTTTTCCATCTACTTCAAATTCTTGCGGATGAAATCTTCCAACACCAGGAAAATTTTGCATATTCCACCATCCATTATTTGTTGGATTATATCGCCAAAAATCTTTTAAATCAGAATTGAAATTATGACCAAAACCAAGAAAAATAAAGTTAGCAAATGTCATTAATGACGCTCCAGTTCTATTACCTAAAGATGGTGGTGTAGTTAATGCAGTCCAAGTATTTAAAATAGGATCATACATGTAAAATTCTATTCCGAAATTGCCATAACCACTCACATACGCTTTGCCGTTTAGTGATGTTGCCGTGGCTCCTCTCCCACCACTTCCTGGATATGAAGCTATTGTTGACCAAGTGTTAGTAGATGGATCATACTTGTACATATTATTATAAGTATTAGAACCATCAAAACCGCAACCCGCATAACCAAAATTACCTATAGAAAAACCTATACCATTTCTTCGGGCAGCATCAGGGAAATTTGCTTTTTGTGTCCATGCATTGGAGTTGGGTTCAAACTCCCACAATTGTTTTGAATTGGAAGTGCTATTATAACCAAAACAAACATATCCTTTACATCCAATTACAAAATTAGCTGAATTTCTAGTGCCGGTTCCAGGGAAATTAGCTTTACTTTTCCAAGTTTGAGCAAAACTAAAAATTGGAATTGCTAGAAAAAGAATAAAAATTAATTTATAAATGTATTTTGAATTCAAACTATTATTTTAAAATAATCACCCACCAATTGAAACTCTTACTTTCTGCGTATAAGCTCTCAAAGCTTTAGCGAATGGTAAGTTATCTTTTTGCATTTCGTTTTTTATCCAAATGGCAGCCATAACATGTGTTAACTGCTCGCCTTCGTCTTCACCTTCTACGGTTATTTCTGATTTTTGTTCGTCCAAAATAGCTAATTCTGCCTTTTCTAAATTTTTAATAGAATGTTCTTCTACCAATTTTTTAATTATAGGTATTTTCATATCAGTTTAGCTTTTCTATTAATTCAACTACCTTTTCTTCTTTACTTGTTGCGGTTCCTTCTACTAGTTTTCCATTTTTAAATACGGCAAAAAATGGCAAATTATCCACTCCTGCTGCTGCTCTTGCTTTTTCATTTTCTTCAGCATTAATTTCTAAAAATGAAATATTATTATATTTTTCATCATTGCTTATCCTCTTAAACTTAGGTGCAAATAACTTACATGAACCACACCAATCTGCGTAGTATTTGATAACTACTTTTTCAGCATTTGATACATTTTCGTCCCAGTTTTGATCTGTGATTTTTTCTACTGCCATTATTATTTTTTTTATATTGTTTTTGCTTTATTCCAATACTTATCCATCTCTTCTAAGCTCATTTCGCCCATTTTTTTTCCTGCTTTTGCAGATTCAACTTCTAAGTATTGAAACCTTTTTATAAATTTTTTGTTCGTTTTCTCTAATGCATCTTCAGGATTTATTCCTAAAAATCGAGCGTAATTAATTAAAGAAAATAATACGTCACCAAATTCATTTTCAATTTCTTCTTTTGATGAATCATTTTCTACTTCCTGTTTTAATTCAGTAATCTCTTCCTCAACTTTTTCAAAAACTTGCTCCTTTTTCTCCCAATCAAACCCTACTCCCTTCGCTTTATCTTGAATTCTTATTGCCTTAATCATGGCTGGTAAAGCTGATGGAACTCCGCCTAGAACAGATTTATTCCCTTCTTTTAATTTTAATTTCTCCCAATTTTCTAGGACTTCCTTTTCATCCTTAACTACTGTATCGCCATAAATATGAGGATGTCTATAAATTAGTTTTTCACAAATTCCATTCAACACATCACTTACGTCAAAATTATAATTTTCGGATCCAATTTTAGAATAAAATACTAAATGTAGAAATAAATCTCCTAGCTCTTTTCTTACCTCGGTATAATCTTCATTATTAATAGCATCAACCAACTCATAGGTTTCTTCTATGGTCAAATGACGTAAAGATTGCATCGTTTGCTTCTTATCCCAAGGACATTTTTCTCTCAGGTCATCCATAATATTAAGCAATCTTTCAAATGCTTGCAATCTTTTATCCATCCCTTTAATTTTATACAAAAATACACACCTCAAATGATATATTAAATTTACGGCTTGAGATTTTGTACTTTTGATTTTTATCCAATTCGAATGCGTTTTATAAATTTAATCTATTTATCTTTTTTAAGTCTTATTCTGTTTGGCCAATCTTCCTATCCATACAATATTGGTATGAGGTCGCAGTATGGTTTTATATTAAATCATGCTGAAACGATGGAATATATAACTGCTCAGCACTTTCCTGCTTTTGAAATTTATTTTGAAAAAGAAACTTTTGGTAAAAAAGAATGGCAAAAAGCATATCATTTTCCTAAATGGGGATTTGCTTTTTATACGGCTAATTTTAATCAATACATTGGGAAAGGTTTTAATCTGCACCCATACATTAGTTTCCCTATAATTAATAAAGATAAGTTTGAATTAGACTTTAGAGTTGGATCAGGCATTGGCTATATTACTAAGCCCTATGATCCTACTCTTAATTATAAAAATGTAGCAATTGGAACCCATTTAAATGCAACCTTTTCATTTATGTTGGATGCTAGCTTTAAGCTTAGTCCTCAATTAAAACTTCATTCCAATTTTGTTTTTACTCATTTTAGTAATACATCATTTGCAAAACCAAATTTGGGAATTAACATTCCTACAGCTGGTCTAGGCTTATCCTATCATTTTGGAAAAAAACAAAGTATTGATACAACTTCATTGAATTCTTTTGATAAAAAATTAAATAAATGGGTTTATAAGATATCTGCAAGTTTTGGAGTAAATGAAACATATACCGTTATTAATAAAAAATATATTGCTGCAGTTGCTTCTATTTCAGCAGAAAAACAACTGAATAGAAAAAGTAGGATCGGGTTTGAAGCAAATGTTTTTCAAAATCCTGCTTTAGCTGCTGCATTAAGAAGCCTTGGTGAATCAATTGACAAAGATATTGAAGTGCTGCAACTAGGCATTGGACCATCCTACACCTTAACAATTGATAATTTCGGCATTTTTCTCCAAGCTGGTTTTTATTTAAAAACCAGATTTAAAGAAGTGGGAAATATGTATCATAGAGTTGGCGGAATTTATGATTTCAACGATAAATTAAGCGCCCATTTAATATTAAAAACACATTTTGCAACTGCCGAATACTTAGAATTTGGATTGGGTTATAAATTAAGAAGATGAAACAACTCTTTACTTTATTTCTTTGTATTGTTTTTTTTAATTCTTGTAAAAAAGATCATTGGAATGATTGTATCACCTCAAACGGTAAAACAAAATCAGAATATCGAGAATTCCAACCCTTCTCAATAATTGAATTAGACGACAGGATTGATTTAGATTTAATTTGGGACTCTGTATATTCCATAAAAGTAGAAGCCGGAAATGGAATAATTGAAAATATAGTAACAAAAATTAATGATGGAAAGCTATCTATTTATAATGAAAATAAATGCAATTTTGTTCGTTCATATAAAAAAACAATAAAAGTTACTGTAAGTTCTAATCTATTCAATGAAATCATCTATAGAGGCTCAGGTACAATTAATTGTTTAAATCAGATAGAAACCGATATTTTTAAATTAGATTGTTGGGAAGCTAGTGGAAATTTAAATATCAATTTAAAATCAAAAGAAAGTTATATTAAATCTCATACTGGCCCTACTACTATTAAGGTTAAAGGTTCATCGGACTATTCCGTACTATATTTAAAAGGAGTGGGTGAAATAATCGCAAAAAATTATATTGCTTATAATTCATATGTGATAAATATTAATACCGGTGTAATTTATCAATCTACTCAAAACGTATTGGATGCATTTATAGAAAGTGAAGGAGATATTTTTTCATATGGAATCCCTACTACTTTAAATCTTATAAAAAATGGCAACGGAAATTATTATCAACGTTAATTCTTACATTTTGAATTCAATTTCTTTTAATTTTCTTAAATTTGTGGTTTAAACATAAGAAGAAATGAAAATCTTATTAATTTCAATCGTATTATTAGCTTTAGGTTTTGCAGGAATTGCAATAAAATTGATTTTTAAAAAAAATGGAAAGTTTGCAGGAACTTGTGCTAGCAACAATCCTTTATTGCAAGAAGAGGGTGCATCATGTGGAGTTTGTGGAGCAAGACCTGAAGAAAAATGTAAATCAGACGACTAATCATTTACTTCCTCTATTCTTTTCTTAATTCCATCGGTAGCATAAAAAAGTAATTCCCCATTTTCATTTGAATAAATTAAATACGCTTCTATTTCTCTGTTTTTTCCTAAAAAATTAATTGCCTTCTCTTTTCCAACAACCATAAAATAAGTAGCATAAGCATCTGCAGTCATCGCATCTTTAGCTATAACTGAGGCACTCAAAAGACTATGACGAACAGGATAACCCGTTTTTGGATCTATGGTATGAGAATATTTTATTCCATTTTCCTCATAAAACTTTCTGTAATTTCCTGAAGTGGCTAATGCTTGATTATCCAAAGTAATTATAGCACTCAATTGTCTACTTTCTGCATTTTCAACTGGCTTATCAATTCCTAATCTCCATAAGCTATCTTCGGCATTCAATCCATGAACTCTTAACTCACCGCCAACTTCAACCATATAATTCAATATATTTTTTGATTCCAAAAATTCTGCCAATACATCTACAGAGTATCCTTGAGCTATAGCATTAAAATCAAGCATAGAGGAATGATTTAACTTGATTATTTGATTACCATTAATTTGAAAATTATCTTGACCTACAAACTGCATTAAGCTGTCTATCAGGGTTGAATCAATTTTGGCTTTATTCGTGAAACCCCAACCCCAAGCATTTACAATTGGCGCTATCGTCACATCAAAAGCGCCATTCGTTTTCTCTGAGATTTCAAATGACTTTTTAAGAACTTTGAGAAACATTTCATCTACAACAACTGTATCTTTTTCAGTATTTAATTGACTAATCAGCGAAGTAGATAAATAAGTACTCATTGATTCATCAATTTTTAATAAAATTGAGTCCATTTGAACTTTATAATCTCTTTTTAAACTATCTATATATTTAATATGATAAGTTGTACCTTGAGCATCACCTTGCAGATATACCTCCGATTTTAAAGTTTTTGTATTTTGCTGGCAAGCAATCAATGACAATAATAAAATTGCAATAAAATAATTTAATTTCATTTTAATCTAGAATTTCCCATGTATGATCTGCCAACAATTTGGCTTTTGCTACATAAGTTTTATATCCTTCTTTTCTACCCCATTGATTAGGTGCTATCATAGAAAGTAAATCCTTGCCCTTATCTCTTCTGTAAAAATAATAAGTATGACCAACTAAAGGCTTAAAACCCATTTCTGATAAATAGATTTGCTCCGAAATTTGCACCCTTTCTTTTAATTTAGTCGCTTGATTGACCAATAATTCCATCTGATCGTAGATTTGCTTCATTTGTCCATTGGTTTGCTCTACCATTGCAGACATGGCAACACTTTTAATACGCTCTTTATCATTAGGAAAAATAATAGCTGAGCCTACATTATGCGCATAAGGTAAGGTGCTTGGATTTTCTGTTATTTTATCCTTATCAATTGGGTTATGCGTTCTCTTTTCTTCTTTTTCTTTCATCTCTACTTCCAATTTTCAGCTCTAACAAATAGTAATTCATTTGGTTTAGAAAGTTTGTTATCATAATGATAACCCTCAAAGTCAAATCCTTTCAAGTCTTCAACTGTTGATATTTTATTCTTAATAATATAATTACTCATCAATCCTCTTGCTTTCTTCGCAAAAAAAGAAATAATTTTAAGCTTTCCATTCTTTTCATCTTTAAAAACAGGACTAACAATATTTCCAACGAATTTCTTTTTATCGATTACTTTAAAATATTCATTAGAGGCTAAATTTATTAAAACCTTCTCTTGATGTCCTTTCAAAGATTCATTGATTTCATCAGTAACTGAATCATGCCAAAACTCATATAAATTTTTCTTCCTACCTACATTCATAGATGTTCCCATTTCTAAGCGGTATGGAAGAATTAAATCCATAGGCTTCAATAAACCATAAAGACCAGACAGGATTTTTAAATGATTTTGAGCATATTCTATATCAGTTTCTGAAAAGGAATATGCATCTAAACCAGCATAAACATCACCAGAGAAAGCATAAATTGCTTGTTTAGATAAGTCTTTTGATTCATTAGATTTTGACCATTCTTGATTTCTATTATAATTTAATTCAGCTAAATTGTCGCTGATTCCCATTAGGTCTTTCAGTTTATTTTTAGAAAATCCACTAAGCTTTTTCATTACTTGAATAGACTGATCTTCAAACTGTGCAAAACTGCTTGATTTTATTTTTGGTTTTGTTTCAAAATCTAATGATTTGGCAGGAGAAATAATGTGAATCATATTTAATTAATTTATTTTCAAAATTAACCAAAGCAAAGCCAAATTGTTTAAAAAATTTCTAGTTTTTAACCGTTTTTTAAATTAAAAAAATGAATGCGTTTTGCCTACATTTGCGCCATTAGATTTAATACAAATGGTTACATTCAACAACACTAAAGTTGCTTTTGAAAATAAAAGTAACAAGGAATTAAAGAAAGCTTTTTGGCTTTTTAAACTTATGGGAATAGCCTGGTTAACTAAAATTGGCGCTTTCCTACTCAAAATCGCTTTAGCATTAAAACTACCTGTTAAATATTTTGTTAAAATTACTGTTTTTGAGCAATTTTGCGGTGGAGAAAGTATAGATGAATGCGAATCTAGAATACAAAAATTAGCTACAAAAAATATAAAAACAATACTAGATTATTCAGCTGAGGGAAAAGAGTCAGACGAAGATTTTGACCACAGTATGGGTAAAGCTATATCATCTATTGAAAGAGCAAAAAAAGATAGTAATATTCCATTTTGTGTATTTAAAGTGACTGCTTTAATGCCCTTTGAAGTATTAAGAAAAGTAAGTGAAAAAGAAGAATTGTCGGAAACAGAAGCCCTAGATTATCAAAAAGGTAGAAATAGAATTGACATCATTTGCCAAAATGCTGCCAATGCAGGAATTCCTCTATTGATTGATGCGGAAGAAAGTTGGATACAAGATGCAATAGATGAAATTGTTCTGATTATGATGCACAGATATAATAACAATGCAGCAATAGTTTACAATACAGCACAAATGTATCGTCATGACCGATTAGAATATTTAAAACAATTGTACAAACAGGCAGTTGAAGAAAATTTTTATATAGGAATGAAGATAGTCAGAGGGGCTTACATGGAAAAAGAAAGAGAAAGAGCTACAAAAAAGGGTTACCCATCTCCTATTCAAAAAGATAAAGCGGCAACTGATGCTGATTTTAATTTGGCAAACAACTTTATTATCGAACATTTAGATAGAATTGCCCTTTGCTGCGGAACACATAATGAAGCTAGTTCGCAATTACTTACAGAATTATTAGAAGAAAAGGGTTTGAATAGAGATGATAAACGTGTGTATTTTTCTCAACTTTTAGGTATGAGCGATCACATTAGTTTTAACTTATCCAATAAGGATTATAATGTAGCCAAATATGTACCTTATGGCCCTGTGGAAGAAGTAATGCCTTATTTAATTCGTAGAGCAGAGGAGAATACTTCTATTGCCGGTCAAACAAGTAGAGAGTTAAGATTAATTCAAGAAGAATTAGACCGCAGAGCTAAAGAAAATTAATTTCGCTTTTTAACTACCTTCGCAAGGATGAAAAATTCTTTAATTCAGAAAATTGAAAACTCCAATGACTTTAATCAAAAAGAGAAAGAAGAGTTAATCAAACGCTTGAATGCACCGTCAAAAAGTGGTTTATTTTTCGATTTTAAAGAAGAAAATATTGAAAATCAATTAAGCAGTAAAACGCCTTTCCTTAAAGAATTTAAATCAAAAAGTGTAGGAAATAAGGGCATCTCTCATCGTTTAATTGAAGGAGATAACCTTCATGGATTGAATTGCCTTCAAAATAATAAGGAAGAATTTGATTTAATCTATATTGACCCACCATATAATACAGGAAATAAAGATTTTAAATACAACGATTCTTATGTTGATTTAGAAGATGAATATCGACATTCTAAATGGGCTTCTTTCATTTATAAACGATTGAAAATTGCTCATGCTCTATTAAAAAATGATGGAGCAATTTTTATTTCTATTGATGATGCAGAACAAGCTCGATTAAAATTAATTTGTGATGAAATATTTGGTTCTCAAAATTTTGTTGCCAATATGGTTAGAAAAAATAAATCAGGCTCAGGACATGATAGCAAGCAAATTGCAGTAGAGTATGATTACGTTTTATGCTATGCAAAACAGATAAACGACCTAAAATTTAGCAAAAAAGATGCGGAAGCCGAAAGTGATCCGAAATATAAATTAAAAGATCAACACCTTCAACACAGAGGAAAATACTATCTAAGAGATTTAGATTACAAAGGCAGCTACAGTAAGAGTTTAGATTATGAAATAACTACCCCAGATGCCACCAAAATATGGTCAGGAAATGAATTTGGAAAGCCAAATACTTGGAGATGGGGAAAAGAGAAATTTGAATGGGGCATAGCTAATGACTACATTGTTTTCAAAAAGCAGAAAGAAAAATGGAAAGTCTACATCAAACAGTATCAGTTTGTTGACAATAAAGATAAAAAAAGAGAACGGTTAATTCCACATCGTGCTTTAATCGAATTTTCAAATTCTAAAGGTAGTACAGAATTAAAAAATATACTGAATAGAGATACCTTTTCCTATCCTAAACCTACTGCACTTATAGAATTTATCTTAGATTTATTTGAACATAAAAAAGCAATCAATTTTTTAGATTTTTTTGCAGGAAGTGGAACAAGTATGCATGCAGTCATGCATAAAAATACAAATAAAGGGAGTAAAATAAGCTGTACTTTAATCACTAATAATGAAAATAACATTTGTAAGGACATTACCTACCCTCGATGCAAAATGCTAATTGAAGGATATTTAGATAAAAACAACAAATCAATTTCGCCATTAGTAGGTAATCAATTACATTATTTCAAAGCGAGTTTTAAATCGTGATTAAAAAAACTAAAATAACCGTTTCAAAAGAACAAATAATTTTAGCTATCGAACAAGCCAAAAAAAACATTTTCATTGACAATTTGAGAAATCGATCCATCAATGTAGCTTTTGATAGTAAAATAAGAGGTTATGTTGGTGAAATAAGTGTAAAAAAGTGGTTTGAGGATCAAGGTATCTTTTTTGAAGAAAAATCACAAAAGGCTTCTCACAATTTGATGGATATTGATTTCATCTTTCAAGGAAACCATTCAAAAATTGAAATAGAATTAAAAACTTCTCTCATTCCGGATGAGGACATTACCATTGAAAATGCTATTCATAAAAGAGACATAAAACTAATTAGAAGAAATAATGAACCTATTGAAGCTTTGAAAAGTGATGTTCACCTTCAGTTATTTTTCAAACAAAGAAGAGCGGCAAAAGATATGTGGTTAAAAAAGCAAGATGAAATTAAACCCCAAGATAATGTCGAAATGATTTATCAAGCTCTGGGCTGTTATAGATATCTTGATGACACTTATTTAATAGCTTGGATAGATAAAAAAAAATTGATTGATCAAATTCATAAAAAAACAGAAAAAACAAAAATGTGGTCTTACGGAAAGCGCCAATTTTGGACTTGCAATATAGAAAATGAAGCAAAGCCTATAAAAGATTTGATTTTGTTTTTAAAAAGTCAATAAAAATTTAATATTTCAGCATTTAAGATATATTTTTAATTATCTTAGTGATTTCTAAATCATTTGACATGCAACAAGAAAAAGCTCTGGCGCTTTTGAAATCAGGAAAAAACGTTTTCTTAACTGGCTCAGCAGGTACAGGGAAAACTCATATTTTAAATCAATATATTAGCTATTTAAAAGAAAGAAAAGTTGCTGTAGCTGTAACAGCTAGTACAGGAATTGCAGCTACTCACATGAATGGAATGACCATTCATTCATGGGCAGGAATTGGTATAAAAGATAGTTTAAGCAATAGGAATTTGCAAACGATGCGCGATAAAAAATATTTGCGCGAACATCTAGAAAAAACCAATGTGCTGATAATAGATGAAATATCTATGTTGCACAAAAAACAATTGAATTTAGTTGATACTGTCCTTCAATTTTTTAAAGATAATTTTAAAGCTTTCGGTGGAATTCAAGTGGTGCTTTGTGGTGACTTTTTTCAACTTCCTCCAATTGGTAATCAAGGAGAAAGAAGTAGTGATAAGTTTGCTTTCATGTCTGATGCGTGGGTTAAAGCCAACTTTAATATAGCCTATCTAACAGAGCAATACCGACAAAATGATGGAACTCTTAATAAAATATTAAACGAAATTAGAGCTTGCTCAATTACTCAAGAAAGTTTTAAGCATTTAAAATCGGCAGAGAAAAATACTTTCACAGAAGATCAAGAACCTACCAAACTTTACACTCACAATTACGATGTGGATAGCATCAACAAAACCCATTTAGACCAACTACAAGGAAAATCAAAAAAATATACAGCCGAAACCAAAGGAAATGAAAAATTATTGATGACTTTAAGCAGCAGTGTTTTAGCCAATGAAAATTTAGAATTAAAAATTGGAGCTAAGGTGATGTTTGTAAAAAATAACAATGAAAAAGGTTATGTCAACGGTACTTTAGGTACAGTAATTGGTTTTAATGACGAAAACATTCCATCTGTTAAACTATTTAATGGCAAAACAGTTTATGCTCATCAAGAAAATTGGGGAATTCAAGATGATAAAGGAAAAGTTTTAGCACATTACAGTCAAATTCCATTGCGATTGGCCTGGGCAATAACCATTCACAAATGCCAAGGAATGACATTGGATGCTGCTGAAATTGATTTATCTAAAACATTTGAAAAAGGTCAAGGTTATGTTGGTCTATCACGATTAAAAAGATTAGAAAATCTAAAATTAATTGGCTTAAATGACATGGCACTAGAAGTGGATAGTTTAGCCTTTAAGGCTGACCTTCGTTTTCAAGAACTTTCTGCAGAAGTAGAGCAAGGAAACACCACGAAGGAGCTTGAAAAGGAAGCTGTACAATTTTTAAAGAGTATTGGCGGATTAACTAATCCTGAAGATATTGAAAAGAATAAAAAGAAAATAAAAGAAAAGAAAAAGTCTAAAAAAGAATCCACCTATGATACAACTTTTAGTTATATGAAACAGCAAATGAGCTTAGACGAAATTGCTACTGAAAGAGGTATGACAGTTGGAACTATTTCAGGGCATTTAATAAAAGTAAAATCTGAAAATCCAGATTTCAACTTTAGTATGTATAAACCCAAAAAAACCATTTGTGACAAAGTAGAAATAGCTTACAAAATGTTGCCAAAAGGTGAACCAATTAGTACGAAAAAGCTTTTTGAGGATTTAGAAGGAAAAGTTAGTTACCAAGATATCAAATTAGCTTTGGCATTTGTTGTTTAACATTTGAATATCAATATGAACAAATATGCTAATGCATTTATCGAACTTCTAAATGATACATTTGATTCAATAGCAGTTGATGCTATCTATTTTGATGTGGATAAAAAAACGTTTTTAAAACGTCTTGAAGAATGGAGCAATAAATTTGTTAACCCATGGGGTTCCGAGATTTATTTTAGAAACATTCCTGTTGGTAGTGACAACTATATTTATTGCCAACCATTTTTACCTGACACACATACAAATCATTGGGCTATTTCAGCTAAATTTGATTTCAGGAAAAATAGCAAGGGAGAAATTATCAAATTCTACAATAATGAAGAGGAGCGAATTCAAAAAAGAATTGATGACTCTAATTTAAAAAAAGAAGATTTTTTTTTATTCGGAATGGCTCTAGTTTAATTCAGCTATTATTTGTATATTGTGTGTATGAAAACAGAAAAGCTTAAAGACCAAATACTCTCTCTGCCAATTAAACAACGTGAGCGTTTGTTGAAGGAGATTGAAGATTCAACTAAAGAGATTAACCTGTCTGCGATTGTTTCACGTCAGCATGAGTTTAATAACAAACTCGGAGCCTGTCCTCATTGTTCTCATTCTAAGTATGTTCGTTTTGGGATTGACAAAGGAGCACAGCGCTACAAATGCAAGTCTTGCCAAAGAAGTTTTACGGAGTATACAGGTACTTGGATGGCAGGGCTGCAAAGAAAAGACAAGATTGTTGATTATCTTAAACTAATGGTTGAAGAAAAAAGTCTTGACAAAATTGTTTCGATTTTGGGTATTAATAAGAAAACAGCCTTTGATTGGCGCCACAAGATATTGTCTTCAGTTGACGCAGATGACGGAGAGCCCTTCATTGGTATCACAGAAAGTGATGAGACCTTTTTCCTCAAATCTGAAAAAGGGATGAAGGTTAAAAATCGAGAACCAAGGAAAAGAGGCGGTAAGTCAAGCAAAAGGGGTGTAAGCAATGATCAGGTTGCGGTCATCGTGACTCAAGACAGAAAGTCAATGCTAAATCTGAGTGTAGCTACACTTGGACGGATTAGAAAGATTGATATTAAAAATGCTATTGGCAATCGCATAAAAAAAGGGAGCACAATTTTGTGTAGTGATTCTCACCACAGTTATAAAGGCTTCGCTAAAGACACCAAAATTGAGTTTCATCCGGTAAATGTTTCCAGGGGAGAAAGAGTAAAAGGAGCGTTTCATGTACAGCATGTAAACTCAACGCACAATAAAATAAAGAAGTGGATTGGAAATACATTCTGGGGCGTGTCTACTAAATACCTGCAACAATACCTAAATTGGCATATTATAAAAGAAAAAATAAAATCAAACAAGGATATTACCCTTGCTTTCGCAAAGCAGATAGTTGTTGCGGGAGCTCTGGAGCGCTTTGTTCAAATCCAACCAAACTATAAAACACTATTATCAACGCAGTGCTAAACTAGAGCCTTCGGAATACACCAACCTACGTGGTTATACTTTTTTAAGGATGAAAGATTAGATTTTAGACCTGATAATGCCTATATCAATCTAAAAAATAAAGCAATTGAAGCCTATTATGAATTGGCTGATAAGAACCATCGGATAGTTTTTAGACCTACAAAACATCGTGAGTGGCTAGAAAAACATAAAGAATTGAATGAAGAGTTAACTGAATATTGGAATTATGCTGCATTTAATCTTTTGGCTCTAGTTTAATTCAGCTATTATTTGTATATTGTGTGTATGAAAACAGAAAAGCTTAAAGACCAAATACTCTCTCTGCCAATTAAACAACGTGAGCGTTTGTTGAAGGAGATTGAAGATTCAACTAAAGAGATTAACCTGTCTGCGATTGTTTCACGTCAGCATGAGTTTAATAACAAACTCGGAGCCTGTCCTCATTGTTCTCATTCTAAGTATGTTCGTTTTGGGATTGACAAAGGAGCACAGCGCTACAAATGCAAGTCTTGCCAAAGAAGTTTTACGGAGTATACAGGTACTTGGATGGCAGGGCTGCAAAGAAAAGACAAGATTGTTGATTATCTTAAACTAATGGTTGAAGAAAAAAGTCTTGACAAAATTGTTTCGATTTTGGGTATTAATAAGAAAACAGCCTTTGATTGGCGCCACAAGATATTGTCTTCAGTTGACGCAGATGACGGAGAGCCCTTCATTGGTATCACAGAAAGTGATGAGACCTTTTTCCTCAAATCTGAAAAAGGGATGAAGGTTAAAAATCGAGAACCAAGGAAAAGAGGCGGTAAGTCAAGCAAAAGGGGTGTAAGCAATGATCAGGTTGCGGTCATCGTGACTCAAGACAGAAAGTCAATGCTAAATCTGAGTGTAGCTACACTTGGACGGATTAGAAAGATTGATATTAAAAATGCTATTGGCAATCGCATAAAAAAAGGGAGCACAATTTTGTGTAGTGATTCTCACCACAGTTATAAAGGCTTCGCTAAAGACACCAAAATTGAGTTTCATCCGGTAAATGTTTCCAGGGGAGAAAGAGTAAAAGGAGCGTTTCATGTACAGCATGTAAACTCAACGCACAATAAAATAAAGAAGTGGATTGGAAATACATTCTGGGGCGTGTCTACTAAATACCTGCAACAATACCTAAATTGGCATATTATAAAAGAAAAAATAAAATCAAACAAGGATATTACCCTTGCTTTCGCAAAGCAGATAGTTGTTGCGGGAGCTCTGGAGCGCTTTGTTCAAATCCAACCAAACTATAAAACACTATTATCAACGCAGTGCTAAACTAGAGCCAATCTTTTTAAAAGATTATACTTTTGGGCTGGTTTAATAAATTTTACGAATAAACAATTAATAGAGGCTAAAGAAGCTACAGCGACGCTTCCTAATAAAAATCAAATAGATCAAATTGTACAATGGAGAGAAAAATATCAAGAGCTCTTTTTTCATTTAAACACATACCTCTCTCTGCATAAAGTTAATAATTATAAAAAATTATTATGTTTGGGTTTTAATGATAAATCTCACTTTCTCATTGGAGAAGAATACTTAGTCCTAAATCGATTCACATTAGCTTATGAAAGCATATCCTTTGTGGGGCTAAACTTTAATGATATATTTAATTTTAACCCATGAGATTTCTAAATGCCATAAGCACCACTATTTCTTCTTACGCTAAAGCTTTCAGCTTTATAGCTAAGCACAAAATGTATGTGTATTTCTTAGCTCCAATAGCTATTTTTATTATTTTATTTTTTCTTGGATTTACAGGAGTTAGTTATCTAACAGACATTACAGTAGAATTCTTAAAATCATTTGTAGCGGATAATCCTGAAGCTTGGTATAATTCAAAATTATTTCAAGGAATTTTAGCCGTGAGCCTTTGGATTATTTTACGCATATTTTTCTTTGTAGCCTTTGCTTATATTGGAGGTTACTTTGTTTTACTTTTATTATCACCAATACTTTCAATTGTTGCAGCGTTTACCAATAATAAACTAAATAACAATTTAGATCATTTCAATTTCAAACAGTTTATTGGAGATATTTTCAGAGGAATCCGTGTTGCTATCAGAAATTTCATTTATCAGCTCCTCTTAACTATTGGATTATTCTTTATTGGGTTGTTCCCAGTTTTAGGTTGGCTCTCCCCTATTTTTTTGTTTGGCATTTCCACTTATTTCTATGGTTTTTCATTTATTGATTACGCGTTAGAAAGCAAGCATATCAATTATAAAAATAGCTTAAGTTTTATTCAAAAAAATAAATCCTTGTCTATTGGTATTGGTTTACCTTATGTTTTGCTTTTGCTAATTCCATTTATTGGGCTTATCCTTGCAGGATTTTTCGCGATAATAAGCACTGTTAGCGCTACTATTGCTGTTCATGAAAAACCTTATTTGAAACAATTACCCAATTTTCAAAAAATGATTAATGATTAAAATTTCTGCCGTTTCATATCTTAATACATTACCTTTTATATATGGAATTGAACAATCTAAGTATGTGATAAAGAACAGTATTATTAGTAGAGACATGCCTTCTGATTGTGCTAAAAAACTATTAAATAATGAAGTAGACTTAGGATTGGTACCAGTTGCTATTATTCCACAATTAAAAGAGAGTCATATTATTACTAATTATTGTATTGGAGCTGTTGGTGCAGTGCACACGGTAATGCTTTACAGCAATTCGCCAATTGAAGAAGTTGCGGAAATCATATTAGATTATCAGTCCAGAACTTCAGTGAATTTATGTAAAGTACTGTGCAAAGAACATTGGAAAGTACAACCTAAATTTACCGATGCCACTCAAGGATATGAAAACAACATCAACCAAAACCAAGCCGCAGTAATTATTGGAGACAGAACATTTAAACTAAATGGAACTTTTAAATATGAATATGATTTAGCTGAAGAATGGCAAAAAATGACTGATTTGCCTTTCGTTTTTGCCGCTTGGGTAGCTAATAAAAAATTGGATAACACCTTTATCCAGTATTTTGAAAAGGCTTGTGAGTACGGAATTAACCATATTAATGAAGCCATTGAAAATGGAAATATTACACTCATTTCTAAGGAAGATCAAACAACTTATCTATCTAAATTCATTAGCTACGAGCTAAATGATAAAAAAAGAGAAGGACTTGATTTATTTTTAAATTTGCTAAAAAAGCTATAAAAAAAAAGAGGAATCTTACGATTCCTCTTTAAAAATTTAGTTTTTAAATCTTATTTCCATTTAGCTAAATTAGCTTGATTCAATTTGATATACACATCATAATTAGCTTCTTCAGCCAATTTTAATGATTTTTCAGCAGCTTTAATAGCATTTGCTTTATCGCCTTTTGCTTCATAAATCAATGACATGGTATACACATTCCAAAACATTGGCTTAATTTCTACAGACTTTTTAGACCATTCTAATGCTTGATCCAAATCTTTCTTATTGTCTAAGTAGTATCTAGCACTTGAATTATAAAGACCAAAAGCATTATCGATTTTATCCATTTCTGCTTTAATATTCTTTTCTGCCATAGCAGTAGGATCAGCAGTTAATGTGAATTTAAACGCAGAACTAGCCCAGTTAAATTGAACTTCTGTAGATTTATCAGTAATGTTTCTAAAAGTAAACATCAACCTTTCAGTCATTTCACCTTTAAAAGGTTTTACTGAAATTTCCATTGCATTTTTCATTTGATCATATTCTCCGGTACTTGCATTTGCATCCGAATTAAACATCACTTTCCAACTTTCTTTTGAAGGAATAGTGAAAATAGAATATGTTCCTGCAGCAATGGTCTCACCATTTATACTAACATCAGTACTAAATGTAATTTTAGTAGCAGAATTTGCTCCAGTTCTCCATAATTTATCAAATGGCAATAAATCGCCAAAAATTGTTCTTCCTTTTACGCCAGGTCTAGAATAATCAATTGTAACATCAGTTAAACCAAATCGTTGAGACACTGTTGCATGCGGACTTGGTTGTGGTAAATCTTGTGCATAAACGCCAATTGTTAAAATAGCTGCACTCAATAATGTGAAAAATTTCTTCATGTTTATTTATTTTTTAGTTTGCCCAAATGTACCCATAGCAAACAGCACTTACTAGCAGGTTTCACAATTTTTAAGAAAGGGTCATATGAACGACTTTTTTAGTTTCAAAAAAGTCTTCTTTAAAATAATCAGATAAGTTATAAATTTTAGATGGATATTTTACTTCAGCAAGTTCGTCTTCCAAATCGCCACCTTTTAGAAAAATTAATCCATTATCTAAAGTATTAAAGCTTGCCTTATTCACTTTATTTTTTACCCAAGGCATAAAAGTAGCGGTTCTCGTAACTGCTCTACTTACAATAAAATCAAACTTTCCTTGCACTTTTTCTGCTCGTAAATGCTCAGCTTCTAGATTTTTTAATCCAATAGCTTCTGCTACTGCATTGACTACTTTTATTTTTTTACCGATTGCATCAACTAATAAAAACTCTGATTCGGGAAATAAAATTGCGAGAGGTATTCCTGGGAAACCACCACCAGTTCCCACATCTAAAATAGTAGTTTTTGGTTTGAATTGAATAATTTTAGCAATCCCTAAGGCGTGCAAAACATGTCGCACATAAAATTCATCGAGATCTTTTCTTGAAATTACATTAATTTGAGCGTTCCACTCCTTATAAAGAGCTTCCAAATCTCTAAATTGTTGGATTTGATGCTCATTTAAATCAGGAAAATATTCTAATATAATATCGGCTTTCATCTATCAAAGAAATCTTAAATGGTATGTCTGTTATTTTCCAACATATCACTTAGTAATGCTCTAGCTCTAAACAACTGAGCTTTAACAGTTCCTAGGGGTAAATCTAATTCTTCAGCAATCTCTTCGTAAGTATATTCATCTAAATATCTTAATGTAACGAGTTTTCTATAAGGTTCTTTTAACTTATTAACTTCTTCTCGCATCATATCTATTTTCTGATCGTGAATAATAGATTCTTCAGGATCTTTAGATTCGGATTTAATGTTATAAGTCCAAGAATTTCCTTCGCCATCATCATTATCCTGATCGATTGAAAAAGTATTCATTCGTTTTTTACGAATAAAATCAATACAATGATTAGATGCAATTCTAAACAACCATGTGCTAAAAGCGAACTTTGAAGTATATTGCTCTAGCCTTAAAAATGCTTTTCCAAATATTTCTATGGTTAAATCTTCCGCCTCTTCCTTGTCATGAACCATTTTTAAAACTAAATATAAAATAGATTCATTGTATAAGTCCATCAAGTCGCTATATGCTTTTTGAGAACCAGCCATAGCTTGCTCCACTAATGCTAAATCTCTTTGTCCTTTGTCTGTTAAATGGTCATTTACTTCCATTGATTGTCTCTATAAAAAAATGAATAGATTGCTATGATAAATGTATTTAAAATCATTAAAATTTCTAAAAAAGGAATCCAAATAGTTAAACCTTTCTCTCCAATAATTTTAAATGCTTGGCTAAATATAATGATTTGTGCAAGAATAACAAAAGCTAATTCGATAAGCATCTCATTTTGAAAACTTATAAAAAATGCTAAAGGCCATCCCAAAAATACAATCATTTTTACAATAAATTGCAAAGAAAGCAAGAGCTTAAATTTTGGTTTGTAATAATTTGCAGTGCTTTGATGGCGTTTTTTTTGCTTGTACCAACTGCCCCAGCTTTTCTTAGGTGTAGAAACCGTCTTAGCATCTTTATTTAAACAAATTACCGTGTTATTTTTATTGGCGGCTTCTTGTACAAATAAATCATCATCACCTGATTGCAGATGTAAATGATTTATAAATCCCTTATTTTTTAAAAACAAACTTCTTTTATAAGAAAGATTTCGACCAACACCCATATAAGGAAGTTTAGCTTTTGCGAAGCCAAGACTAAATAAACCAATGGTTGCAGCATCAAACCGAATCAATGCATTAAGAATTCCACTCAATTTCTGATAACCACCATAGGCGATCACTATCTCAGTATTATCCGTATAACAATTGGCTATATTTTGAATCCAATATTCTGAAACCACCTTACAGTCGGCATCTGTAAATAATAAAATATCATTTTCTGCATGGAAAATTCCACGACTTAAAGAAGCTTTTTTTCCGCCTGTATTCCAATCTTGAAAATCAACTATTTTTAATTGAGGATATAACTTTTTAAACCCTTCCAAAATTTCAATTGAGTGATCATTACTGTGATCATTAACTACAATCACTTCAAATTTAACATATTGCTGTCTTAAAATTTCTTCTAAATTTTGTTGTAGATTTTTAGCTTCATTTTTTGCGACAATTATAACCGAAATAGGTTTATTAACTATTTTATTAAATTCTTCTTTTTTTCTTGATTTGAAAACTAAAGGCAGCACAAATACTATCTGAAAAAGCAAGTAAATAAAGCAGGCAGCAGAAAAAACAACCCATACAATTAGCGAAAAATTATCCATCTTAAATTAAAAATTGCATTACAAATGTAAAATTCTTTTCAGCCTCTTTTTGGTATCTTTGCCGCTTGTTTTACACACTACCATTGTTAATGAAGTTTACCTTAGAAAAATCAGACGATAAAAGCAAAGCTAGAGCTGGAAAAATCACTACAGATCATGGAGTTATAGAAACTCCTATTTTTATGCCAGTTGGCACAGCTGCAAGTGTAAAAGCGGTTCATCAGCATGAATTAAAAAATGATATTGAAGCTCAAATCATTTTAGGAAATACCTATCATTTGTTTTTACGCCCAGGATTGGAAGTGATTGAAACTGCAGGAGGCTTGCATAAATTCAATGGTTGGGATTTACCCATATTGACAGATAGTGGTGGTTATCAAGTATATTCATTATCCCAAAGAAGAAAAATAAAGGAAGAAGGAGTTAAATTTTCATCACATATTGATGGTAGCAAACTCTTTTTCACTCCTGAAAACGTAATGGATACACAAAGGACTATTGGAGCAGATTTTATAATGGCTTTTGATGAGTGTACGCCTTACCCTTGTGATTATAGATATGCTAAAAGATCCATGGAAATGACACATCGTTGGTTGAAAAGATGTTGTGATCGATTTGATTCTACTGAACCAAAATATGGCTACAACCAAACCTTGTTACCTATTGTTCAAGGCAGCACATATAAAGACTTAAGAAAACAATCCGCTGAAGCTATTGCATCATTTGATAGAGAAGCCAATGCAATTGGAGGACTTTCCGTAGGAGAGCCTGCTGAAGAAATGTATGAAATGACTGAAATAGTATGTGACATTTTACCAAAAGACAAACCTCGTTATTTAATGGGTGTAGGAACTCCTGCTAACATACTAGAGAATATTGCTTTAGGAATAGACATGTTTGACTGTGTAATGCCTACTAGAAATGCAAGAAATGGGATGCTTTTTACTAAGAATGGTATTTTAAATATGCGAAACGAAAAGTGGAAAAATGACCATTCTTTATTAGATGAGTTTGGTGATAGCTATGTTGACACAGCCTACAGCAAAGCATATGTGAGACATTTAATTACATCAAAAGAAATTTTAGGAGCGCAAATTGCAACTTTGCATAACTTAGCGTTCTACCTTTGGTTAGTAAAAGAAGCTCGAACTCAAATTCTAAATGGCACTTTTGCCTCTTGGAAAAATGTAATGGTTGAAAAAGTACAGATTCGATTATAAATGGGAATATTAGACCGATATATTATCAAGAAATTCCTTGGTACATTTTTCTTTTCTATCGCATTGATTATTTCTATTGCAGTAGTATTTGATATTACTGAAAAGTTAGATGATTTTATTGAGAGAAAGCTCCTATAAGATTAATTATATTTGATTATTACCTCAATTTTATTCCCTATTTCGCTAATTTATTCAGTTATCTATTTGTTTTTATTTCCGTTATTTTCTTTACGTCTAAAATGGCATCCAATACTGAAATTATATCCATTTTAGCTAGTGGAATTAGTTTTAGAAGATTTTTACTACCCTATTTTGTAGCAGCAACAATTTTAGCTGCTCTTTCCTTTTATCTCAATAATTTTTTAATTCCTGATGCCAATAAAGTACGCTTAACTTTTGAAGAAAAATACATTAGAAATCCTTTCAGAAATGTAGAAGAAAATATTCATATTCAACTTGATTCCAATTCTTATGCTTATTTTGAAAGTTATAATTCTTTTTCAAATATTGGCTATAAATTTTCATTAGAAAAGATTGAAAATGGAGAATTGACCTATAAGTTAATCTCAGATTATGCACAATGGGATAGTATCAATAAAAATTGGAAAATTCAACGCTACTTTGAACGATATATCGATGGAACTAAAGAAATTTTAAAAGAAGGCTTAGTAAAAGACACTGCATTAAATATAAGCCCTACTGACTTTAACAAGCGTGAAAACGAAGTAGAAATGCTCGACTATTATGCTTTAAATAAAGCCATTGACAAAGAAAAGTTTAGAGGTTCTCAAAAAGTAGTTTATTATGAATTAGAAAAATACAATAGAATTGCCTCACCTTTTGCAACCTTTATATTAACCTTAATAGGTGTTTCATTAGCAAGTAGAAAAGTAAGAGGTGGAATTGGAGTTCATATTGGCTTTGGTCTAGCCATAAGTTTCACTTATATTCTTTTTATGCAAATCTCAACCACCTTTGCTACCAATGGAAATTTGAGTCCAATTATAGCCACTTGGGTGCCAAATATTGTTTATGGCTTGCTAGCACTTTACTTATTATACAAGGCGCCTAAATAATCCATTCTAGCAATATGTACTTTTGAACCAGGATAATCAATCTTTGGTGGAATCGATTCAAATATTCCATATACAGTTGAACCACTGCCACTCATAGATGCATACACCGCTCCTTTATCATATAAATATGATTTTAAACTAAATAACTGTGGAATTTTTTTAAAAACAGTCGATTCAAAATCATTTCTAATAAACCTTTTCCAATCATTGATTGGTAATTCAATAATATGTTTTAAATCATAATCTGCTTTCTTAGCTTTAATTCCATGGTAAGCTGCTGCAGTATTCACGTGTATATTAGGATATACTAAAACAATATAATAAGACTTTAATTGAACAGAGATTGGATGAAAAATATCTCCTTTATCGGTAGCTAAAACAGCTTGATTTCTAATAAAGAAAGCACAATCACTGCCAAGCATACGTGCAAAATCTTCCAATTCATCATCCTTGATCTTTAGGTCAAAAACTTGATTTAAACCTTTTAAGACAAAAGCTGCATCAGACGAACCACCACCTAAACCTGCACCGATAGGAATATTTTTTCTAAGGTGGATATTCACTTCAGGCAAATTATATTTTAATTTTAATAAATAATAAGCTTTCAAACATAAATTATCTGAGGCATCTCCCGGTATTTCTATACCTGTTGATGTAAATTTTGTTTGATTAGCTGCAATAATTTCTATCTCATCCGTCCAATTAATAGGAACAAACACACTTTCAATGTTATGAAAACCATCTTTACGTTTTTCAATTACATTTAAACCTATATTTATTTTAGCATTTGGAAAAAAGTTCATCTAAAAGATTTTTTTGCAAATATATTCTAATTACTTTGGCTTTCTATTTTGATTTTAATCAATAAGATTATTTGTAATTTTACAGAAATTTTAAGCAAATTATGCCGACATATTTAGATTTTGAAGAACCAATCAAAGAGCTTGTTGATCAAATTGAACAAACAAGACAGATAGAAGAAAAGAGCAAGGTAGATGTTTCAAAAACTACCAAAGCATTAGAAAAGAAATTAAAAGAAGTTCAAAGTCAAGTTTATAGCAAGTTAACGCCTTGGCAAAGAGTTCAAGTTTCAAGACACCCTGAAAGACCTTATACTCTTGGATATATTGAAGCTATAACAGATGGCAATTTTGTTGAATTGCATGGCGACAGAACTGTGAAGGATGATAAAGCGATGATTGGTGGTTTTGGCGAAATAGATGGCAAGACTTACATGTTTATTGGTCAGCAGAAAGGAGTCAATACAAAAATGCGCCAATATAGAAACTTTGGAATGGCAAATCCTGAAGGTTATAGAAAAGCTTTAAGATTAATGCGATTGGCAGAAAAATTCAATAAGCCAATTATCACTTTAATTGACACTCCAGGAGCTTTCCCAGGATTAGAAGCTGAGGAAAGAGGACAAGGAGAAGCAATTGCAAAAAATCTGATGGAAATGATGCAATTAAAAGTTCCTGTGGTTTGTATTGTAATTGGCGAAGGGGCTTCAGGTGGTGCTTTAGGTATTGGCATTGGAGATAAAGTTTTGATGCTTGAGAATTCATGGTATTCAGTTATTTCACCTGAAAATTGCAGCACCATTTTATGGAGAACTTGGGATTTTAAAGAAAAAGCAGCTGAAGCTTTAAAATTAACAGCTGAGGATATGCTAAAGAACAATCTTATTGATGGAATTATAAAAGAACCTGTTGGTGGAGCTCATTACAATCCTGAAGAAATATTTAAAACGGTCAAAAAAGAAATTATTTCACAAATCAAAAAGCTAGAATTAATTGATTCAGAAACAAGGATTGAAGAACGAATCAATAAGTTTTGTAGCATGGGTGTTTTTAATGAGCCAAAAGCTAAAAAGACAAAAATAAAAGAGGCAAAACCTGTAAAAAAGGAAAAACTTAAAGAGAAAAAACCAGCTAAATAATTTTTTTACTTCGAATATAAAAATTCAAATTCAACTACCCTGTTGGGGTAGTTGTAAAGAATTTGTCTTGAAAAATTGGTAGGACTAAATCTTCCAAACTCTCCACTCTGCTCATTTCTGTAATACACAAAACCTCTTAATGATTCTAACTTAAGTTCATTAGCACTCATATTACTGATGCGAGGAATTCCAGAACTTAAATTTAGAGAATACTCATATAAGGAATTATCATTTCCATTGTATAATAATTTATTATCTACCCAAATAGCTGATATAATTTCATAAGAAAATGATTTTATGGGATTCAAAACAGAATTAACTATTCTAAATTCCATCAATTTTCCCTGCCCATTTTTATTGCCTAGTATATATAAATTTCCATCTGTTTTTTCAACCAATTCAATTGCGTTCATGGGTAAACTTATTGAAGTTATAGGTGCTCCAGAAATATAATATATCCCTAAATAGTAATTTGACAAATCATCTTTTTCTAAGGTGAAAAATCTATTTTTTCCTTGTATGATTTTTTGTGGGCGGTAAAAAGTGTTGATTAACCCTAATTTTAAGCCTCCATTCTTGATGATTTGAATTTGATTTTCATGTTTCAATAAATAATTATTTAATCCAAACTGAACTAAATCTTTATATTGGTAGGTACCATTTTGATTATTTTCAATTAATTCCCACTCTTGAAAATTGTCATCAATTTTTCTACTGGTGACAATTTGATTATCTTTTTGAGCCAATATATAGGCTTGTTCCTTGTAATTAATACTTAATCCACCAAAATTATGAGATAAAGAATTTATTTGTGTATTAATACCATTCAAGGATAATTGATTGACATTGATTTGATTAATTATCTCTTCTATTATGATATAGGATTTAAGTTGTTTCGGTAAAATATTTAGACGAACTTCAACAGAAGAAGAACCAAACTGCTCCCCATCATTTGCCCTCACTTCTACTAAATATTGACCTGCATCTATTTGAAGTTCTTGAAAATAAAGTTCATACTCAAGCGTATAATTTTTAGCATTTGCTTCAAAAAAAATGGTTCTTACAGGCAAAGTAGTCGCATTCAACTTATACAACACCACTTCTACTGATTCAATTATCTCATTATCTGATATTTCAGCTTTAATAAAAATGCTGTCTCCATTTATTTGTTGGTAATTCGACGGTGTAATAATTTTTACAATGGGCGGAATTTCATCTTTCTTTTTGCAGGATACAAAAATGGTAACAACAAATAAATAAAATAGAAATTTTGAAATATGCATTTGTTTAGAATGTGTTTAAATGTTGTTTATATCTTGTTAATTGAGTGTTAACTTTATTTCATAAAGTACTTAATTTATATTCCGATTAGGCGTTTAATGATTGTAAAACTAAAATTAAAAAAACCACTAATTCATAAGTACTAACTACACTAAATTACTAAATTTGGGGCAATGGACAAGCGAGAAAAGCCAAACGATCAGGCGAGAAAAAGAAATATAAAAAATAGCATACAGCTCTCTAATATAGAGCACGGTAGATTACAACCCCAAGCAATAGAATTAGAAGAAGCTGTATTGGGAGCTATGATGTTAGAGAAAGAAGCAGTCAACACTGCCATCGACATTCTGCAACCTAAAAGTTTTTACAAAGACGCACATCAAAAGATCTTTGCAGTTATCCAAGAATTATTTCACAAATCCGAACCTATAGACATATTAACAATTACCAATGCTTTAAAGCAAAATGGAAAGTTAGAAATCGTAGGCGGTCCCTATTATATCTCTCAATTAACGAATAAGGTTGTTTCAGCTGCAAATATCGAGTTTCATGCTCGAATTATTGCTCAAAAATACATTCAAAGAGAATTGATTCGTATTTCATCTGAAATTATTACAGATGCTTATGATGAAACTACAGATGTATTTTCATTGATGGATAAAGCAGAAAGTAGTTTATTTGGTGTTACTGAAGGTAATATTAGAAAAAATTGGGACGATATGTCTACTTTAGTTCGACAAGCAATTAAGCAAATTGAAAATGCTAAAAATCAAGATGGCAATATTGTTGGTTGTCCTTCAGGTTTTACCGCTTTAGATAAAATGACTAGTGGATGGCAACCATCCGATTTAATTATCTTAGCTGCTCGTCCTGCAATGGGTAAAACATCATTAGCTCTTACTTTATGCAGAAATGCTGCTGTTGATTTTGAAAGACCTATTGCTATATTTTCCTTAGAAATGTCTTCCCTGCAATTAGTAACTCGATTAATTTCAGCAGAATCCGAATTATCTTCAGGAAAATTAAGAAACGGTAATTTAAGATATGATGAGTTAGCTCAAATTCATACAAAAATAGCAGGCTTAACGGAGGCACCCATATTTATTGATGATACTCCAGCAATTTCAGTCTTTGAATTGAGAGCAAAAGCAAGAAGATTGAAAGCTCAGCACAACATTCAATTGTTAGTTGTGGATTATATGCAATTAATGACTGCAGGTGGTGATGGTAAAGGCGGTGGAAACCGTGAACAAGAAATAAGTACTATTTCACGTTCATTAAAAAGTATTGCCAAAGAATTAGAAATACCAGTTATTGCACTTTCACAATTGAGTAGAGCAGTAGAATCTAGAGGTGGAGATAGACGACCACAACTTTCTGACTTGAGAGAATCAGGTTCTATAGAGCAGGATGCCGATATGGTTATCTTTATAAATAGACCTGAATATTATGGCATTACTGAAGATGAAGCCGGAAACTCTACGTTAGGAATTGCAAATATTATTATAGCCAAGCATAGAAATGGTTCAGTTGGTGATGTGCAATTAAAATTTACTGCTGAATTAGCTAAATTTGGCAACTTAGATTCTAACTATTTTGGAGATGAACCTAATCAGGGTAATGGAAATGGACTTAGCTCTATGCCAATTAACGATGAATTTGATCAAAATAGCAATACCATTACAAGATCATCTAAAATGGATGACTTTGATGGGGATGAAGATGACCCTTTCTAATTTTATTGGTTAACTTTATAGTTCATTAAAAATTTCTATGAAAACCTTTTCATTAGCACTCCTAATATTATTTAGCTTTCTCTTGAAAGCATCCTATGTTTTAATTCCGATGGACAATTCGCAAGCCAATCACCTAAAGGCTTATGGAATTGCATTTTGGGTACTTGAAAGAGATGTAGAAGTTCAATGGTTATTGAATTATCGAGGTGGTAGTTTTATGATTAAAGCTGCCAAACCAATTCAAGATGAATGTGTTATAAGAGGAGTTTCTTACGAATTGATTCCAGATGCAAAAGCCACAGCAATTTTAACTGAAATAGCCAATCCTGAAGTAAATATGGATGCTGTTAAGTTAGAAAAAGCTCCTAAAATGGCAGTTTATACTCCCAAAAACAAACAACCGTGGGATGATGCTGTTACATTAGTACTGACTTATGCCGAAATACCATATGATGTTATTTATGATGAAGATATTATAAATGGTAAATTGCCACTTTATGATTGGTTGCACCTTCATCACGAAGATTTTACTGGTCAATATGGCCGATTTTACGCCAACTATAAAACTTATCCTTGGTACAAAGAACAAGTACGTTTTAATGAAGAAATGGCTGCAAAGTTGGGATTTTCAAAAGTGTCACAATTAAAATTGGGTGTTGCCAAAAAAATTAGAGATTTTACATCGGGCGGAGGATTTCTATTTACAATGTGCAGCGGTACAGATTCTTATGATATAGCACTTTCAGCTATGGACTTGGATATTTGTGAACCTATGTTTGATGGCGATGGAACAACACCCAATTATAATTCAAAACTTAATTTTGACAACACCTTCGCTTTTAAGGATTTTACATTAATTACTGATCCCTATCAATATGAGTTTTCAAATATTGATGCCACTCCGGCTCATAGCAGAACTCCTGAAAAATTAGACTTTTTTACTTTGTTCGAATTTTCTGCTAAATGGGATCCTGTACCAACTATGTTGTGTCAAAATCACAGTTCTGTAGTAAAAGGATTTATGGGTCAAACTACTGCATTTGATAAACGTTTTATCAAACCAGAAATCTTGATTTTAGGAGAAAATAAATCGTTGAACAGCGCAAGATATATTCATGGAGAATATGGCAAAGGAACTTGGACTTTTTATGGTGGTCATGATCCTGAAGATTATCAGCATTTTGTAGGTGATCCACCCACAGATTTAAATCTACATCCAAATAGCCCAGGCTATCGATTGATTTTGAATAATGTTCTTTTCCCTGCAGCTAAAAAGAAGAAACAAAAGACCTAAATTAGTAGAGTTTATAAATAAACTATTGTCTCCACTTGAAAGTTGATTCGAAATCAAGGAATCCCGATTGGTCGGGATGACTATTTTCAAAACAAGTGCAGCGCAGGCTTTCATTCCGGTTAGGCAGGCAGTGAACTTTATCGACAGAAACTAATTGAACATGGCCCAACTTAAACCTACCTTAAACGCTCGCCCTGGAATTGGGTAGTCGTTAATCTGCATGCCATCAGATTTAAATTTATCACCAAAAAGATTTTCCATTTTGGCAAAAACTCTCACATTTTGTATTCTAATTTTTACAAATACGTCTAAATAAGCAAAACCACCCAACTTTCTTTCATCTTGAAGTCTCATTACAGCACTTTCAGGGAAATAACCATAGCCACTATAAGCGTCTAAATAAGTTAAATCAAATCCCAATTGTGTAAGCAGAGATTTTTTGAAAAATAGGTTTTGATAATAAAAACTGTGCTTACTGAAATAGTTAGGCAAAGGAAGCAAGTCCTTATCTTTAATTATTTGATAATTGAATTGGTTGTTGAATTGAAAATTTCCCCAATCAAAGTTTTTACTTAAAGTAAACTTGCTAATACTATTTGATGATAAATTTTGCTGAGCAAAAGCATCTTTATCATAATAGATTTGATTCTTTATTTGCTGCAAACTTACACTAACATCAAATTGATAAGCTGAATTACTATACTTTATACGAGAACTCAATAATTTTTCATTCTCAAAATTATTTCGATAACTAATATGGTTTCCATTAAAATTTTCTTGAAAGTAAAACGGGCTTTGATCCGTATAATTAATTGCTACATCAACTGCAGAGGTAGAGTCAATTGTATAATTAAGAAACACATTTGCAAATTGGTTTTTGGAGTTGTATCCATTAATTCCAATTTTATAATTCCCTCTCAAATTTAATTGACCGATATTCTTATAGATAGATAACTTTATAAAGTCAGAAACATAATTGGTATCCAACCTTACATCTTGAAAATAATTAAAATAAAGATGCTCAAATTCGGCACTCAACATACCATCAAAAAAGCTCAATCCAATTGAATTAGTGAAATTCATCGCATGAATAGAATCGAATGTCTTGGTAGAATCAAATAATATGTCTTTATAATAAGTAGTATTCCCATCGTCTTTATACCATTTCCAACTCCATGCTAAATTAGAATGTTAAATAACATCAACTGATTTAAAAAAATCATTCTCAAATATTTGAAATTTTTGATTTAAAACTATAGATTGACTCCTTAATTTGTGCTTTGCATTATTCAAATTAATTGAGAGCAAATCACTATTGCTTAAATTTTGAGAGCTCGTATCATTAATCTCCACTCCCCCATTTTCCTGAGTTTTGATATTAGATATTTGATAAAAGGCTTTTAAAAAATATTTATTATTCTTAGAATTATAATTCAAGCCTAGGTTAAAATGTGTATTATCGGTCAATTGATTCAAATAAAAGCCTTGAGATATAATACGATTGTAATCAAATGACACATTTAGGCCTTCTCCAAATTGATTGCTGTGCAGCACATGAAAATACTGTTCACTTTTGGCGCCATTGGTATATTCCAAAAGCGTAACATCCTTTTTCTGATGATAAAAAGGCATTTGATTGGGCTTTTGAATAGCATTGTAGTAGCCTTGAAAAAAGCCATTATAGTCAGTTAAATACAAGCTATCTAGATAGTAAGTTGGCAAACCTAAGTTGCCAGACAAAGCTTCAAAAGCTCTATTTTTATATCTATAATTTTGAAAATCATCCAAATTGAATGGATCAAAAGACATGGTATCTTTTACATTTTCTAATGTATAATATTTACCTATCAACAAGGTATCTTGAGCGCTTGCTTTAGATAATAGCAAATAGGAAAAAAGAAAAAATAGAAAGATTTTTTGCATCATAAATTGAAAGAGCAAAAATATGTAAAAAATTGTGCGTTGAGATAGATTAGTTTGATTTTAAAAAATAAGGGTAAATTGAGAGAACGTTTAGTATTTGAGAAGATACAAGTTTTACTCACTATCCTTTCGGATTATAATTATCAATTATTTAGCATTTACTTTTATTTTAATAATTTTTCAACGTCTTCAATTGTTTTAATAAAAAATATCCTCTGTTTTGATGGTGACAAGTTTATATAATAATCAGGATTATATAAATAAATTAATTTAGATTTATCTTTAATAGTTTTTATAGAAATCGCATAAGATTGGTGAGATGATGGTGTCTGATATATTCCTTTTTTGTCTCTTTGAACTATTTTTAAAGAATCATTATTCAAATTAAAAAGTAAATCAAAATCAGTTTTAATTATATAGTTTAAACTCTCAACATCTTTAATTAGTTTTCTCTTTATATTTTTGACTCCAATACCCCAATAATTTTCTTCGGAATATAGATTTAGTTTAAATATAATTTCCAATCTATATTTTTTATCATCTAAAAATCCGATTCCAAATAGACCATCTTTACGAGACCAATAAGTCCCAATATCGAAAAATAAACAACTATCAAACTCTAAAGTAGAATTAGCTAATTCATTCAAATTCTCGTCTCGGAGAATTCGCTCAAGTGAAACTTTATAATTATAATCTGATTTACTTTTCTCTCTAAATAAGCAACTAATTAAACTTATTACAAAAATAAAAGTGAGTAAATACTTAATAAGTTTTGTCATTAATGAAAGAAAATGTTTGTTTAGATACTTTTTGACTCTAGTCAAAGATAAACTTTCAATTTAGCTAAATAACAAAAACTGCTTGCAGTTTTGTTTTTTGTTACAAAATCTGTCAAGTAGATTTTGTAGAATTTTAAATAAAAGCCAATGTGTCATATCCGACTTATACACAAAACATTCTATATTGTGTTAGCAACAATTCACCCTATAAATCACTTCATCAATCCATTAAAATCAAGTTTATTTATCTTTCAAGTTAACCCCTTTATTATCTTGACTAATGTTCTAATCCGTCTATATATTCAAAAATTGCAATTACTTCTTTATAATTTACTGGTTGGGCTGGCATCAATAACTTATTATATTCTTCATTTACCCTAATTGCAATCGGGTCTTTATCTTCATAAATTAACTTTTGAGAATTTTTAGTAAAAGCAATTAGCCAATCCATATCATACTTGGATGAAGCCCCTGCTAAACCAGGTCCAACTAATATTCTATAGTCAGAAGAATGGCAGCTTTTGCAATAATTTTTAAAAAGTGCTTCGCCATCAATTTTCTTTTCACAACAAGCAAAAGCTTTTTCCCTTAATTTAATGATGAACAAACGTTCGTTGGCTAATCTTTTTTGTCTTTTACTTTCTTTAGCAAACGACACTTGATACTCTAAGTCCACTTTTATATCATTTTCGTACTTTCTCCAAAAGTCGCCTTGTAAGCTCCCCCAAAATTAGTACAGTTTAAAAATAGAATTTGTAATTTTAAAACTGTAATATGAAAAAGAGTAAATTTTCCCCGACCCAAATTGCCAAAATTCTAAAAGAATTTGATTTAGGCAAAGATGTAGAAACGATATCTCGAGAGCATGGAGTGTCGAAGCCAACTTTTTATAAATGGCGACAACGATATGGTGGCATGGAAGCTAGTGAGCTAAAGAAAATAAAGCAACTTGAAGAAGAGAACTCTAAGTTAAAAAGGATGTACACAGACCTTGCTTTAGAACTTGATATGGCTAAGTATATTATTGAAAAAAAGCTTTAGCGCCTTGCCACAAAAGAGAGATTGTAAATGAATTAAAGACTATCTATCCAAACGGCACAAGCAAGGCGTGTCGTTTATTGAGGACGAGTCGAAGTAATTTAAATTATCGTAGTATTAAAGATGATTCTTTGTTAACAGATCAGTTAACGCAGTTAAGTATTTTACATCCAAGAGAGGGTTTTTGGAAGTGCTATAACCGTTTACGCAATAAATCTGTTTTGGTAAATCATAAGCGCCTACACAGAGTTTATAAGCAAATGGGATTACCAATGAGACGAAAGGCAAAGAAAAGATTACCTGCAAGAGTTAAAGAGACTTTAGTTATACCAGAAGAATTTAATCAAACTTGGAGTATTGATTTTGTACATGATGTATTAGAAAATGGAAGAAAATTTAGGTCATTCAATGTTATCGATGATTTTAACAGAGAAGTATTATTTATAGAGACAGATTATTCAATCAAAAGCAACAGAGTAGTCTGGGTATTAAAACACTTAATTAATAAATATGGAAAACCTAAAAAAATAAGAATGGATAATGGACCTGAATTTATTGCACAATTATCTCAAGAATGGAGTAAAATGAATCAAATAGAATTTAAATATACCCAGCCGGGTAAGCCAACACAAAATGCATTTATTGAACGATTTAATAAGTCATTTAGAAATGGAGTACTAGATTGTTATCTCTTTGAAACATTAGAAGATGTTAGAAAACAAACTGATAAATGGGTAAAAGACTATAATGAAGAAAGACCTCACGATTCATTAGGAGGTATAAGTCCGTTAATGTATAAAAAACAAAAACTTCTTGGCTTCAGTTCCGCTGCGCTACACTTCAGCCAAGAAGTTTTAATTAATAAAAATAATTTATAATTTAGAACCGTACTAAAAATGGGAAGCCTACAGCCTCTCAATTTGTATTTTAAATTTGCATTTGAAATTGACTCTAAATTGAATGTCAATAAAGCAGGAATTTTTGTTGATGCAGTAAATTCTTGTTTACCAAAGAATACTTTTTCTCCTTTGTAAGCAATGACAATGGCGTCAGCTTTACTCTCATTCCACATCAATAAATACTTATCCATATTATAACCTCTATTAAAGTTGATTTTATCAGTTGATATCATAGAGAAAAGACTTCTTATATTATTGTTTACTATGTAAGTATGAACTCTATCATATGAATCTCCATTATTTACTTTAATTTCAAGAATAAACTTTTCTAAATCTTCAATATAAATAGCACCTCTTTTCCAACCAAATGTTGTGAGTTTAAATCCAAACTTATCCATGCGATACTTTTCTCTCTTCTTTAAAAGGTCACGGTATTCTTGTCTCTTATCTTCTGCAATATCACGTTTTTGTTTTAAATCCTTTTCGGCTTCATCTTTTATTTTTTTTAACTGGTCTTTAATCTTTAAGAGTTGATTTTGATAATAATTAGATAATTCATTTGCCGATTCACTTTTTTCAACTCTTGTTAATTTCTCGGATGAAAAGTTTTTAAACGATGAGAATTGAGGATGCGCTTCCCCTAACTGTTTAGCAGCCATTTCATCTATTTCCCAAAGATTTTTATCTAAATTTTCAATATAAAGTTTTATCAATGAGTTTTCGCAGGATTTAAAAATCTCGATTAATCGTTTTTCAAATTCCCTTGTTGCTATTAGAGTATTATTAAACTTTTTAGATTTAATTATTTTAATCTCAGCAGGGTTTATTCCACATGGAGTCATTAAAGTATCATTTGAACTTTCATCTGTCGATTCATCTAATAATTGATTTTCAGAAGAATTTGAACTGTCAGTAGAAAAGCCAGGAATAACAGTAGGAGCATTATTCATCCTATTCTCTAAGCTATAGTAAAGACTGTCAATTAATTTTTTTGTGGCTGTTTGATAACTTCTAAAAGGTATTTCTTTTTCAACTTCACTTGCAAAATATTTAGGTAAAAAATCAAGTAATTCTAAATCAATCGGAATTAGAAATTTCTCAATTTTTGTCGATTCTATCCATTCCATTTGACCATCTTCCCCTTTTTCTCCATTGAAAACTCTTAATTCTCCTTCCTTATTTCCTTTAATAGGCTTCTCAATATAAATTGGGTTGTTTTCGTCAAGGAATAACTGTTTCCCATTTTGTTTTGCATTGATGAAAAACGTGCCTTTTGAATTAAGCAACTTATCTCCTGATTGAGAAGAAATTCCTGAAAGTAGAAAGTCATCCAAAGTCTCAGGTTCTGCTAATTCAATTTTAACATTACCTGAAATAATATTTCCTTTAGCATCTTTAAATGCACCCTTTGGAATTTGAATTATAGTTCCATTTTTTCCTTCAATAATTGTATCCTTTTTTGTGGATATATTAAAAAACTCACTTTCAATCATCGATTTAGAAAAAGGGTCGTCTTTGGTTAATTTTGAAACATTACTTTTTGACCCTTTTGATGGAGGTTGTTTCTTATCTTGGTTGCAAGATGTAATTAAAATCGAAAAAAAGAATAATAGTACAATATTTTTCATTGAGTGTTTTATTAACGTTTAGTATATGGCTAGTAGGGCAGTAGAAAGAGATAAACTTTCGAGTTTGCACACCGCCAAAACTTTGTATTTTGTTTTTAATTTATTCATTCATAGAAGCCAAATCAACGATTTGGCGGTATTTGGAAATAGCACTGAGCTTTCTTAAATCACCGATCGCCCTATTTGCTATATATAGCTGTTGAAAAATCTACTTATAGAGCTCATAATTTCTTTTTTGCCAATAATCAGATAGTTGATGTCTTGTGTTTAAAATTAATTCAATAATTTTTTGAAGTGAATCTTCAGAAAATTGAACATATTCCTGTTCCATTCCTTTTTTAGAAATTCTCAAATTAACATAAGTATAACCATCATCATCAGTATTTTCCCAATCAGCGTGAACAACTAAATTTCTTAATCGTCCACTTTCTTTTAAATCAGTTATTAATTTGTCATATCCCGAAATTTCAACTTGACAACCTGTATGAAAGTCATCACTAAACCTTTTGAACAAGTCAACTTTAGTAGAATAATTCATTTTATGAAGCACTATCAATCCTATTGAGTCACTTCTGTCAGTGAATATTTCACAAATAATATTATTGAGTTAGTCATTTAATTTCTGTATGTTTATCCCTTTAAAATTGCGATTATGGAACAATTCAAAGGACAAGATATTCTAAACTTTATAAAAGAACTTCCAAATGATGAAGCTTGTAAAGCCTATTTGGCTAAAATAAAATGGCAGGATGGATTTACTTGTAGTAAATGCGGACATACAAAAGGTTGTGAAAAAGCAGGTTATAATTATCATTGTTATGCATGTAATCATGTAGAAAGTGCCACAGCCAACACGCTTTTTCACAAAGTTAAATTTGGGTTACAAAAAGCATTTTGTGTTGTATTTGAAATGAGTACAAGTAGTAAAAGTGTTTCAAGTATACAAATGGGTAAACGATTTAGTATTCGCCAAGGAACAGCATGGTATTTTATGCAAAAAGTACGAAAATCAATGAAAAGTAGCCAAAAATACCCTTTAGATAAAATAATTCATGTGGATGAGTTTACTGTAGGAGGAAAAGAAGAAGGGAAACAAGGAAGAAGTTATGATACGAAAAAGAAAAAAGCTGTAATTGCAGTTGAATTAACTGATAACAACAAAATAAAGAGAGTATATATTCAATCAATTCCTGATTATTCTGCAAAATCATTGACTCCAATTTTTGAAGAACATATTAGTACTTCTGCTAAAATAGTAACAGATAAATGGAGAGGTTATGAACCTTTAAAAGAAAAGTATAATATTGAACAAATCCAAAGTAATAATGGAGCAAATTTCAAAGAATTACACATTATAATTATGCAAGTTAAATCATGGCTCAGAGCAATACCAACTCATGTAAGTAAATGGCATATACAAGCATATTTTGATGAATTTTGCTTTAGGATTAACCGCTCACAATTTAAAACCAATATTTTTCATAAAACAATCAACAGAATGGTCGAAAGCAAACCAATTTATCACTATCAAATAAAACAGACGCTAAGTGTGTAACTCAATAATATTATTCAATGATTTTTCTAAACCATTGAAATACATCACTATCAATCCGATTAATGGTAAAGAAATATCTAAATATTCTTCAGCCTTTTCTTCATCATCAATTTCGTGATAAAGGTGTTGTTCTAATACCTTCTTCTTTTGTTTCATTTAGTGCTTACAGCTAACAACCGAATAAAAGGAAAAGTACGTTTATACTTCTCTATTGCATTGCAAAGTAGAACTACTTCTTCATCCGATATCTCGGATACATTACTAAGTAGAACTCCTTCTTATATCAGTATATTAAATTCAGACTCAAATATAAGGTATCTATTGGGTTTTTAGAGCTTCACTAGAAAAATTTAAATCTGAATGTGGAGTTTAAAAGAAATAGCAAGTAAATTCTACGGAAGTATTGATACTCCATAGACAAACAGAAATAGACTTCTGTTTTTATTAAGAAATTGTATAAAACAAAAAAAGCTCCGCAATAGCGGAGCTTTTAAAAAAATGGCGACGATCAGCCAAAGGCTTGACAGGCTCCAAAGGCGCACAGGCATACTCTCCCGGTTACTTTGTCCAACGGAACTTTAGTATAGTTGGAACCCAGTACCATTCTCCAAAGGCGAACACAGTCTGCTCCGCCCGAGGCGGATTAACTTATCTGTTGATTACAAAAACTATAAAACAAAAAAAGCTCCGCGATTGCGGAGCTTTTAAAAAAATGGCGACGATCAGCCAAAGGCTTGACAGGCTCCAAAGGCGCACAGGCATACTCTCCCGGTTACTTTGTCCAACGGCACTTTAGTATAGTTGGAACCCAGTACCATTCTCCTGTAGGCTTCCCATTTTTAGTACGGTTCTAAATTATAAATTATTTTTATTAATTAAAACTTCTTGGCTGAAGTGTAGCGCAGCGGAACTGAAGCCAAGAAGTTTTTGTTTTTTATACATTAACGGACTTATACCTCCTAATGAATCGTGAGGTCTTTCTTCATTATAGTCTTTTACCCATTTATCAGTTTGTTTTCTAACATCTTCTAATGTTTCAAAGAGATAACAATCTAGTACTCCATTTCTAAATGACTTATTAAATCGTTCAATAAATGCATTTTGTGTTGGCTTACCCGGCTGGGTATATTTAAATTCTATTTGATTCATTTTACTCCATTCTTGAGATAATTGTGCAATAAATTCAGGTCCATTATCCATTCTTATTTTTTTAGGTTTTCCATATTTATTAATTAAGTGTTTTAATACCCAGACTACTCTGTTGCTTTTGATTGAATAATCTGTCTCTATAAATAATACTTCTCTGTTAAAATCATCGATAACATTGAATGACCTAAATTTTCTTCCATTTTCTAATACATCATGTACAAAATCAATACTCCAAGTTTGATTAAATTCTTCTGGTATAACTAAAGTCTCTTTAACTCTTGCAGGTAATCTTTTCTTTGCCTTTCGTCTCATTGGTAATCCCATTTGCTTATAAACTCTGTGTAGGCGCTTATGATTTACCAAAACAGATTTATTGCGTAAACGGTTATAGCACTTCCAAAAACCCTCTCTTGGATGTAAAATACTTAACTGCGTTAACTGATCTGTTAACAAAGAATCATCTTTAATACTACGATAATTTAAATTACTTCGACTCGTCCTCAATAAACGACACGCCTTGCTTGTGCCGTTTGGATAGATAGTCTTTAATTCATTTACAATCTCTCTTTTGTGGCAAGGCGCTAAAGCTTTTTTTCAATAATATACTTAGCCATATCAAGTTCTAAAGCAAGGTCTGTGTACATCCTTTTTAACTTAGAGTTCTCTTCTTCAAGTTGCTTTATTTTCTTTAGCTCACTAGCTTCCATGCCACCATATCGTTGTCGCCATTTATAAAAAGTTGGCTTCGACACTCCATGCTCTCGAGATATCGTTTCTACATCTTTGCCTAAATCAAATTCTTTTAGAATTTTGGCAATTTGGGTCGGGGAAAATTTACTCTTTTTCATATTACAGTTTTAAAATTACAAATTCTATTTTTAAACTGTACTAATTTTGGGGGAGCTTACACTCCTGTAGGCGAACACAGTCTGCTCCGCCCGAGGCGGATTAACTTATCTGTTGATTACAAAAACTATAAAACAAAAAAAGCTCCGCGATTGCGGAGCTTTTAAAAAAATGGCGACGACATACTCTCCCGGTTAACCCAGTACCATCTGCGCTGATGAGCTTAACTTCTCTGTTCGGAATGGGAAGAGGTGATCCTCATCGCAATTATCACCATAAAATCTTTACTCACCGTAGCTATTTACTGCCTTCATAGCATTTCTGCGTTAGGCTAGCGAAGGTGAGTTTATTCACTTTAGCTTTTTAAAAAGTGTTCAGTGAATAATCAATACATTTAAGACATAATAGAAAGAAAAAAAATAAGTAAAAAAATAAGAGTCAAGTTTCAGTAGAAAATCTACGGGTAATTAGTACTACTTGGCTTTGACATTACTGCCTTTACACCTATAGCCTATCAACGTCATCGTCTTTGACGACCCTTAAAGGAAATCTCATCTTGAGGTGGGCTTCGCGCTTAGATGCTTTCAGCGCTTATCCCATCCGAACGTAGCTACTCTGCAATGCTCCTGGCGGAACAACAGATACACCAGAGGTTCGTCCAACCCGGTCCTCTCGTACTAGAGTCAGATCCTCTCAAATTTCCAACGCCCACAATAGATAGAGACCGAACTGTCTCACGACGTTCTGAACCCAGCTCGCGTGCCACTTTAATGGGCGAACAGCCCAACCCTTGGGACCTTCTCCAGCCCCAGGATGTGACGAGCCGACATCGAGGTGCCAAACCCCTCCGTCGATGTGAGCTCTTGGGAGGGATTAGCCTGTTATCCCCGGAGTACCTTTTATCCTTTGAGCGATAGCCCTTCCATACGGAACTACCGGATCACTATACTCTACTTTCGTACCTGATCGACTTGTCAGTCTCACAGTCAAGCACCCTTATGCTATTGCACTCTACGCACGGTTACCAAGCGTGCTGAGGGTACCTTTAGAAGCCTCCGTTACTTTTTAGGAGGCGACCACCCCAGTCAAACTACCCACCAAACATTGTCTCCGCCATAGGCGGATTAGACATCAAGCAATTCAAGGGTGGTATTTCAACAACGACTCCACAACGCCTAGCGACGCCACTTCGTAGTCTCCCACCTATCCTACACATGAATTACCCAACATCAATGTTAAGCTATAGTAAAGGTTCACGGGGTCTTTTCGTCCCATTGCGGGTATCCGGCATCTTCACCGGAATTACAATTTCACCGAGCTCATGGTTGAGACAGTATCCAAATCGTTACACCATTCGTGCAGGTCGGAACTTACCCGACAAGGAATTTCGCTACCTTAGGACCGTTATAGTTACGGCCGCCGTTTACTGGGGCTTCAATTCAATGCTTCTCCCCAACAAGTTGGGGATAACATCTCCTTTTAACCTTCCAGCACCGGGCAGGTGTCAGGCCTTATACTTCATCTTTCGATTTTGCAAAGCCATGTGTTTTTGATAAACAGTCGCTTGGATCTTTTCACTGCGGCCCCCAATTGCTTGGGGGCGCCTCTTCTCCCGAAGTTACGAGGCTATTTTGCCGAGTTCCTTAACCATGAATCACTCGAGCACCTTAGGATTCTCTCCTCGACTACCTGTGTCGGTTTGCGGTACGGGTACCAATTATCTGAAGCTTAGAGGTTTTTCTTGGAAGTCTGATTAGGATCATTATCCGCTTGTCCGAAGACTCACGGTACTATCAAGTTCAGCAGAGTTGGCGGATTTGCCTACCATCTCTATACCTACACTCTTCAACGTACTATTCCGTCAGTACGCAGATCTTTCACTACTCCGTCACCCCATCGCAATAATTGCTAGTACAGGAATATTAACCTGTTGTCCATCGACTACCCCTTTCGGGTTCGCCTTAGGCCCCGACTAACCCTGATCCGATTAGCGTTGATCAGGAAACCTTAGTCTTTCGGTGAGCGGGTTTCTCGCCCGCTTTATCGTTACTTATGCCTACATTTTCTTTTCTAGACGCTCCAGAGTACCTCGCGATACGCCTTCGACGCTGACTAGAATGCTCCCCTACCACTTGACTAAAAGTCAAATCTATAGTTTCGGTACTACACTTTATGCCCGATTATTATCCACGCCCGATCGCTCGACTAGTGAGCTGTTACGCACTCTTTAAATGAATGGCTGCTTCCAAGCCAACATCCTAGCTGTCTAAGCAATCAGACCACGTTTATTCAACTTAGTGTAGATTTTGGGACCTTAACTGATAGTCCGGGTTGTTTCCCTTTCGGACACGGACCTTAGCACCCATGCCCTCACTGCTGTGTATATGTTATAGCATTCGGAGTTTGTCAGGGTTTGGTAGGCGGTGAAGCCCCCTAGCCCAATCAGTAGCTCTACCTCTATAACACTCGACCACAACGCTGCACCTAAATGCATTTCGGGGAGTACGAGCTATTTCCAAGTTTGATTGGCCTTTCACCCCTACCCACAATTCATCCAAAGATTTTTCAACATCAACTGGTTCGGTCCTCCACTCTGTGTTACCAGAGCTTCAACCTGATCATGGGTAGATCACTTGGTTTCGCGTCTACCCCCACTAACTATACGCCCTATTCAGACTTGCTTTCGCTTCGGCTCCGATTTTTTAAAATCTTAACCTTGCTAGTGAGGAGTAACTCGTAGGCTCATTATGCAAAAGGCACGCAGTCACCCTCAATAAATTGGGGGCTCCTACAGCTTGTAAGCGTATGGTTTCAGGATCTATTTCACTCCCTTATTCAGGGTTCTTTTCACCTTTCCCTCACGGTACTAGTTCACTATCGGTCTCTCAGAAGTATTTAGCCTTACCGGATGGTTCCGGTTGATTCACACAGAATTTCTCGTGTTCCGCGCTACTCAGGATACTGTTAGATCCAAATTGCATTTCATCTACGGGACTATCACCCTCTACGGTCAAACTTTCCAGTTTGTTCTATTATACAATCGTTTCTCATATCACAGTCCTACAACCCCACCATTGCCGAAACAATAGTGGTTTGGGCTCTTCCGCGTTCGCTCGCCGCTACTTACGGAATCATTATTATTTTCTCTTCCTCCGGGTACTTAGATGTTTCAGTTCCCCGGGTTTGCCCCCCCAACAAGTTGGGGGTAACATACCTTCAGTATGCTGGGTTGCCCCATTCGGAAATCTACGACTAATAGGTTATTGGCACCTTATCGTAGCTTATCGCAGCTTGTCACGTCCTTCTTCGCCTCTGAGAGCCTAGGCATCCGCCATACGCCCTTTTCAATTTTCTTACTAATTCGAAAATTAACTCTTATTCTTTATTCTACTTATTATTTTTCTTTCAACATGTCAATGAACTCTTCGAAAATAATACCGAAATATTATCCCCTCTTGCCAATCTTTTAGGAATCGAACCTATTTTTTTTACCTACCAAGGTGATTGTTTTAAGATTTACAGTAATAGCAAAATATATTTAAAAAATATATTTCAATTAAAAAAGAACGATACTTATTCGCATAAGTAATGTGGAGGATATCGGTCCCGAAATGTCGGGACGAACCAATGATCTCCATATCTAAATCTTTAGACACTATAAAATGTCTTTATTTTAAAGAACTGTACTTACTCGCATAAGTATTGTGGAGGATATCGGTCCCGAAATCTCGGGACGAAACAATGATCTCCATATTTTAATCTTTAGACACTATAAAATGTCTTTATTTTAAAGAACTGTACTTACTCGCATAAGTATTGTGGAGGATATCGGTCCCGAAATCTCGGGACGAAACAATGATCTCCATATTTTAATCTTTAGACACTATAAAATGTCTTTATTTTAAAGAACTGTACTTACTCGCATAAGTATTGTGGAGGATATCGGTCCCGAAATCTCGGGACGAACCAATGATCTCCATATTTTAATCTTTAGACACTATAAAATGTCTTTATTTTAAAGAACTGTACTTACTCGCATAAGTATTGTGGAGGATATCGGTCCCGAAATCTCGGGACGAAACAATGATCTCCATATTTTAATCTTTAGACACTATAAAATGTCTTTATTTTAAAGAACTGTACTTACTCGCATAAGTATTGTGGAGGATATCGGAGTCGAACCGATGACCTCCTGCGTGCAAGGCAGGCGCTCTAGCCAGCTGAGCTAATCCCCCGGATACTTTACTGTAGTAGTCCCGAGCAGATTTGAACTGCTGACCCCTACATTATCAGTGTAGTGCTCTAACCAACTGAGCTACGGGACTGTAAATGTTTGAAATATGAAGTATAAAGTAAGTAAATACTTTTATGTTATTGCTAACACAAGAAAACTAAGCGTTCTCTAAAAAGGAGGTGTTCCAGCCGCACCTTCCGGTACGGCTACCTTGTTACGACTTAGCCCCAGTTACCAATTTTACCCTAGGCAGCTCCTTGCGGTTACTGACTTCAGGTACCCTCGGCTTCCATGGCTTGACGGGCGGTGTGTACAAGGCCCGGGAACGTATTCACCGCATCGTGGCTGATATGCGATTACTAGCGATTCCAGCTTCACGAAGTCGAGTTGCAGACTTCGATCCGAACTGAGATAGGGTTTTAGGATTAGCTCCTTGTCACCAAGTGGCTGCCCTCTGTCCCTACCATTGTAGCACGTGTGTAGCCCTGGACGTAAGGGCCGTGATGACCTGACGTCATCCCCACCTTCCTCACCGTTTGCACGGGCAGTTTCTCTAGAGTCCCCGACATTACTCGCTGGCAACTAGAAATAGGGGTTGCGCTCGTTATGGGACTTAACCCGACACCTCACAGCACGAGCTGACGACGGCCATGCAGCACCTTGCAAACTGCTCCGAAGAGAAATATCGTTTCCGATAAAGTCAGTTTGCATTTAAGCCCAGGTAAGGTTCCTCGCGTATCATCGAATTAAACCACATGCTCCACCGCTTGTGCGGGCCCCCGTCAATTCCTTTGAGTTTCAACCTTGCGATCGTACTCCCCAGGTGGATTACTTATCACTTTCGCTTAGGCACCGACAGTATATCGCCGACACCGAGTAATCATAGTTTACGGCGTGGACTACCAGGGTATCTAATCCTGTTCGCTCCCCACGCTTTCGTACATTAGCGTCAATAATACCTTAGTGAGCTGCCTTCGCAATCGGTGTTCTATGACATATCTATGCATTTCACCGCTACATGTCATATTCCGCCCACTTCAAGTATATTCAAGAAAACCAGTATCAATAGCAGTTCCATCGTTAAGCGATGGGCTTTCACTACTGACTTAATCTTCCGCCTACGTACCCTTTAAACCCAATAAATCCGGATAACGCTTGGACCCTCCGTATTACCGCGGCTGCTGGCACGGAGTTAGCCGGTCCTTATTCTTACAGTACCGTCAAACCTCTACACGTAGAGGCGTTTCTTCCTGTATAAAAGCAGTTTACAACCCATAGGGCAGTCGTCCTGCACGCGGCATGGCTGGTTCAGAGTTGCCTCCATTGACCAATATTCCTCACTGCTGCCTCCCGTAGGAGTCTGGTCCGTGTCTCAGTACCAGTGTGGGGGATAACCCTCTCAGGCCCCCTACCCATCGATGTCTTGGTGAGCCATTACCTCACCAACTAACTAATGGGACGCATGCCCATCTCTAACCGCCAAAGCTTTAATTATTAAAATATGCATTTCAATAATACTATGGGATATTAATCCTCCTTTCGAAGGGCTATCTCCCAGTAAGAGGTAGATTGCATACGCGTTACGCACCCGTTCGCCACTCGTGTTAAGAGCAAGCTCTTAACTTACCGTTCGACTTGCATGTGTTAGGCCTGCCGCTAGCGTTCATCCTGAGCCAGGATCAAACTCTTCATTGTAAAAAAAGTTTAATGTTTTCTAGCTCAATTTTCAAGTCTCCTTATCCGAAGATAATTCAACTAAAGTATTTACTTTACTTTTACCTATACTTCAATATTTTCAAAGAACTTTTAGTTACTTATCATAACCGTATTCTATATCGCGTAGCCTTTTCAGCTAGTTAATCTATTTCAATTTCTTCCCACTACTTTTTTTTAGCGGGCTGCAAATGTAATCATCTTTTTATTACTTAAAGTAATTTTAAAAAACTTTTTTTGCACACATTAATTCAAATCCCAATTTTATTTAGGGACGGCAAAAGTAGCAATTAATTTTATTTAATTTCTAACTTTTTAAAAAATGTTTTTCAAGAACTTTTACGTTGTGTAATTTGTAAAAAAAAGCTCCGCGATTGCGGAGCTTTTAAAAAAATGGCGACGACATACTCTCCCGGTTAACTCAGTACCATCTGCGCTGATCGAGCTTAACTTCTCTGTTCGGAATGGGAAGAGGTGATCCTCATCGCAATAATCACCATAAAATCTTTACTCACCGTAGCTATTTACTGCCTTCATAGCATTTCTGCGTTAGGCTAGCGAAGGTGAGTTTATTCACTTTAGCTTTTTAAAAAGTGTTCAGTGAATAATCAATACATTTAAGACATAATAGAAAGAAAAAAAATAAGTAAAAAAATAAGAGTCAAGTTTCAGTAGAAAATCTACGGGTAATTAGTACTGCTTGGCTTTGACATTACTGCCTTTACACCTATAACCTATCAACGTCATCGTCTTTAACGACCCTTAAAGGAAATCTCATCTTGAGGTGGGCTTCGCGCTTAGATGCTTTCAGCGCTTATCCCTTCCGAACGTAGCTACTCTGCGATGCCCTGGCGTGACAACAGATACACCAGAGGTTCGTCCAACCCGGTCCTCTCGTACTAGAGTCAGATCCTCTCAAATTTCCAACGCCCACAGTAGATAGAGACCGAACTGTCTCACGACGTTCTGAACCCAGCTCGCGTGCCACTTTAATGGGCGAACAGCCCAACCCTTGGGACCTTCTCCAGCCCCAGGATGTGACGAGCCGACATCGAGGTGCCAAACCCCTCCGTCGATGTGAGCTCTTGGGAGGGATTAGCCTGTTATCCCCGGAGTACCTTTTATCCTTTGAGCGATAGCCCTTCCATACGGAACTACCGGATCACTATACTCTACTTTCGTACCTGATCGACTTGTCAGTCTCACAGTCAAGCACCCTTATGCTATTGCACTCTACGCACGGTTACCAAGCGTGCTGAGGGTACCTTTAGAAGCCTCCGTTACTTTTTAGGAGGCGACCACCCCAGTCAAACTACCCACCAAACATTGTCTCCGCCATAGGCGGATTAGACATCAAGCAATTCAAGGGTGGTATTTCAACAACGACTCCACAACGCCTAGCGACGCCACTTCGTAGTCTCCCACCTATCCTACACATGAATTACCCAACATCAATGTTAAGCTATAGTAAAGGTTCACGGGGTCTTTTCGTCCCATTGCGGGTATCCGGCATCTTCACCGGAATTACAATTTCACCGAGCTCATGGTTGAGACAGTATCCAAATCGTTACACCATTCGTGCAGGTCGGAACTTACCCGACAAGGAATTTCGCTACCTTAGGACCGTTATAGTTACGGCCGCCGTTTACTGGGGCTTCAATTCAATGCTTCTCCCCAACAAGTTGGGGATAACATCTCCTTTTAACCTTCCAGCACCGGGCAGGTGTCAGGCCTTATACTTCATCTTTCGATTTTGCAAAGCCATGTGTTTTTGATAAACAGTCGCTTGGATCTTTTCACTGCGGCCCCCAATTGCTTGGGGGCGCCTCTTCTCCCGAAGTTACGAGGCTATTTTGCCGAGTTCCTTAACCATGAATCACTCGAGCACCTTAGGATTCTCTCCTCGACTACCTGTGTCGGTTTGCGGTACGGGTACCAATTATCTGAAGCTTAGAGGTTTTTCTTGGAAGTCTGATTAGGATCATTATCCGCTTGTCCGAAGACTCACGGTACTATCAAGTTCAGCAGAGTTGGCGGATTTGCCTACCATCTCTATACCTACACTCTTCAACGTACTATTCCGTCAGTACGCAGATCTTTCACTACTCCGTCACCCCATCGCAATAATTGCTAGTACAGGAATATTAACCTGTTGTCCATCGACTACCCCTTTCGGGTTCGCCTTAGGCCCCGACTAACCCTGATCCGATTAGCGTTGATCAGGAAACCTTAGTCTTTCGGTGAGCGGGTTTCTCGCCCGCTTTATCGTTACTTATGCCTACATTTTCTTTTCTAGACGCTCCAGAGTACCTCGCGATACGCCTTCGACGCTGACTAGAATGCTCCCCTACCACTTGACTAAAAGTCAAATCTATAGTTTCGGTACTACACTTTATGCCCGATTATTATCCACGCCCGATCGCTCGACTAGTGAGCTGTTACGCACTCTTTAAATGAATGGCTGCTTCCAAGCCAACATCCTAGCTGTCTAAGCAATCAGACCACGTTTATTCAACTTAGTGTAGATTTTGGGACCTTAACTGATAGTCCGGGTTGTTTCCCTTTCGGACACGGACCTTAGCACCCATGCCCTCACTGCTGTGTATATGTTATAGCATTCGGAGTTTGTCAGGGTTTGGTAGGCGGTGAAGCCCCCTAGCCCAATCAGTAGCTCTACCTCTATAACACTCGACCACAACGCTGCACCTAAATGCATTTCGGGGAGTACGAGCTATTTCCAAGTTTGATTGGCCTTTCACCCCTACCCACAATTCATCCAAAGATTTTTCAACATCAACTGGTTCGGTCCTCCACTCTGTGTTACCAGAGCTTCAACCTGATCATGGGTAGATCACTTGGTTTCGCGTCTACCCCCACTAACTATACGCCCTATTCAGACTTGCTTTCGCTTCGGCTCCGATTTTTTAAAATCTTAACCTTGCTAGTGAGGAGTAACTCGTAGGCTCATTATGCAAAAGGCACGCAGTCACCCTCAATAAATTGGGGGCTCCTACAGCTTGTAAGCGTATGGTTTCAGGATCTATTTCACTCCCTTATTCAGGGTTCTTTTCACCTTTCCCTCACGGTACTAGTTCACTATCGGTCTCTCAGAAGTATTTAGCCTTACCGGATGGTTCCGGTTGATTCACACAGAATTTCTCGTGTTCCGCGCTACTCAGGATACTGTTAGATCCAAATTGCATTTCATCTACGGGACTATCACCCTCTACGGTCAAACTTTCCAGTTTGTTCTATTATACAATCGTTTCTCATATCACAGTCCTACAACCCCACCATTGCCGAAACAATAGTGGTTTGGGCTCTTCCGCGTTCGCTCGCCGCTACTTACGGAATCATTATTATTTTCTCTTCCTCCGGGTACTTAGATGTTTCAGTTCCCCGGGTTTGCCCCCCCAAGTTGGGGGTAACATACCTTCAGTATGCTGGGTTGCCCCATTCGGAAATCTACGACTAATAGGTTATTGGCACCTTATCGTAGCTTATCGCAGCTTGTCACGTCCTTCTTCGCCTCTGAGAGCCTAGGCATCCGCCATACGCCCTTTTCAATTTTCTTACTAATTCGAAAATTAACTCTTATTCTTTATTCTACTTATTATTTTTCTTTCAACATGTCAATGAACTCTTCGAAAATAATACCGAAATATTATCCCCTCTTGCCAATCTTTTAGGAATCGAACCTATTTTTTTTACCCACCAAGGTGATTGTAATGAAATATGAAGTATAAAGTAAGTAAATACTTTTATGTTATTGCTAACACAAGAAAACTAAGCGTTCTCTAAAAAGGAGGTGTTCCAGCCGCACCTTCCGGTACGGCTACCTTGTTACGACTTAGCCCCAGTTACCAATTTTACCCTAGGCAGCTCCTTGCGGTTACTGACTTCAGGTACCCTCGGCTTCCATGGCTTGACGGGCGGTGTGTACAAGGCCCGGGAACGTATTCACCGCATCGTGGCTGATATGCGATTACTAGCGATTCCAGCTTCACGAAGTCGAGTTGCAGACTTCGATCCGAACTGAGATAGGGTTTTAGGATTAGCTCCTTGTCACCAAGTGGCTGCCCTCTGTCCCTACCATTGTAGCACGTGTGTAGCCCTGGACGTAAGGGCCGTGATGACCTGACGTCATCCCCACCTTCCTCACCGTTTGCACGGGCAGTTTCTCTAGAGTCCCCGACATTACTCGCTGGCAACTAGAAATAGGGGTTGCGCTCGTTATGGGACTTAACCCGACACCTCACAGCACGAGCTGACGACGGCCATGCAGCACCTTGCAAACTGCTCCGAAGAGAAATATCGTTTCCGATAAAGTCAGTTTGCATTTAAGCCCAGGTAAGGTTCCTCGCGTATCATCGAATTAAACCACATGCTCCACCGCTTGTGCGGGCCCTCGTCAATTCCTTTGAGTTTCAACCTTGCGATCGTACTCCCCAGGTGGATTACTTATCACTTTCGCTTAGGCACCGACAGTATATCGCCGACACCGAGTAATCATAGTTTACGGCGTGGACTACCAGGGTATCTAATCCTGTTCGCTCCCCACGCTTTCGTACATTAGCGTCAATAATACCTTAGTGAGCTGCCTTCGCAATCGGTGTTCTATGACATATCTATGCATTTCACCGCTACATGTCATATTCCGCCCACTTCAAGTATATTCAAGAAAACCAGTATCAATAGCAGTTCCATCGTTAAGCGATGGGCTTTCACTACTGACTTAATCTTCCGCCTACGTACCCTTTAAACCCAATAAATCCGGATAACGCTTGGACCCTCCGTATTACCGCGGCTGCTGGCACGGAGTTAGCCGGTCCTTATTCTTACAGTACCGTCAAACCTCTACACGTAGAGGCGTTTCTTCCTGTATAAAAGCAGTTTACAACCCATAGGGCAGTCGTCCTGCACGCGGCATGGCTGGTTCAGAGTTGCCTCCATTGACCAATATTCCTCACTGCTGCCTCCCGTAGGAGTCTGGTCCGTGTCTCAGTACCAGTGTGGGGGATAACCCTCTCAGGCCCCCTACCCATCGATGTCTTGGTGAGCCATTACCTCACCAACTAACTAATGGGACGCATGCCCATCTCTAACCGCCAAAGCTTTAATTATTAAAATATGCATTTCAATAATATTATGGGATATTAATCCTCCTTTCGAAGGGCTATCTCCCAGTTAGAGGTAGGTTGCATACGCGTTACGCACCCGTTCGCCACTCGTGTTAAGAGCAAGCTCTTAACTTACCGTTCGACTTGCATGTGTTAGGCCTGCCGCTAGCGTTCATCCTGAGCCAGGATCAAACTCTTCATTGTAAAAAAAGTTTAATGTTTTCTAGCTCAATTTTCAAGTCTCCTTATCCGAAGATAATTCAACTAAAGTATTTACTTTACTTTTACCTATACTTCAATATTTTCAAAGAACTTTTAGTTACTTATCATAACCGTATTCTATATCGCGTAGCCTTTTCAGCTAGTTAATCTATTTCAATTTCTTCCCACTACTTTTTTTTAGCGGGCTGCAAATGTAATCATCTTTTTATTACTTAAAGTAATTTTAAAAAACTTTTTTGCAGTATTTCAATGTCCAAAATTTTGCTCATTTTCGGGAGGACAAAAGTAAGAATTAATTTCTTTTAAAAATCATTAATTATAAATTATTTTTAAATAATTATTTCTCTTTTTTTATCGCCTTTTTGAATGAACGTTCCCTCGTTTGGGACGCCAAAATTATAACTAAATATTAATACTACAATGCTTTTTTAGAATTAATTTCAAATTATATTTAAAAGCATTTGATATCAGGTAGATAAAATGAAAATAAAGTCACGGAGTAGAGTTTGACACAGGAAGTATCTTGCCATTAAACACTTTTGAACCATTGACAGCAAAGTCAGTTATGAACATTGCTATTGACTTTGGAGAATTTGGTGACCTAAAGTCAGGAAAAGCTTTTCGTAACATTTCTGTATTTACACTTCCTAATGCCAAAGCATTTACTTTAATATTTGTCTCCTTGAATTCTTCCGCTAAACATTCAGTAAGGTTAGAAAGTGCAGCTTTTGTAGAACTATATATAGATAAGCCCGGAAATTTTGAACTTCCTTGAAAACCTCCCATACTACTTATATTAACAACATGCGCTATTTTAGATGCCTTTAGTTTTGAAAATAAAGACTTAATTAGAAAATACGGTCCCAAAGCATTTACCTTATAGAGGTATTCAGCTTCCTTATAATTCATATTTTCGATAGTAGAATTAATAAGTGACGCTGAGTTATTAATTAAGATATCCACTTTTGTGAAGTCTTTGGGCAATGATTGATCCAGCACATCTATAAAGGAGCTATCAGAAAAATCTATCGACAGAATAGAGATATTGACATTAAACTCCTGCTTACATTCTACTTTTAGTTGATTTAATTTTTCTGCATTTCGCGCTAGGGCAAGTATTTTAACTTCTTTATGTGTGGAGCAAAACTCTTTTACTATTTCATATCCTAACCCTTGGCTTGCTCCTGTAACTATTATATTCATTATGCTTCAGCGGGAGTTATATTTAAATACAATTTCAATCCATTGTTGATTAAGGTAGCATACTCCGTATTACGATTACTTAAAGAAAACAAATGTTCAATAATTTCATTTACAATTGATGAATAATTAGAATCGTTATTTAAAAGCTCTGCTATTTCTAATGAAAGTAGCCACTCATTAGGATAATCTGACTTTAACTGATCCCAAATTAATGGTAATTGGGTTATTTCAATTTGCTTTTCTCTGGCATTTCTTACCTTATTATATAGTACGTGTAATTTTTTCGATTTTTCTTCAAATACAATCTTCTGAGTTTTCTCTTCAGGAACCTTAAATTCTAGATTAAAAGCTTCTGGATCTGAACGTGCCATTAAAGACTGAATGAATGGTAGAACCAACAGCCATATCAAATAATCCCCATTCAGGCTGAAAAAGTATTTTGTCATTATAAGAAACGGTACAATCTTTAAAGGTCATTATAATGACATTTCCATATCTGTTTTTTCTCAATAAATATAAAAATCCCTTTATAATAACACCACTTTCAAACTCCATATTAATGGTGCTGCCAGTTTCTATACCTTTTTCTCTTAATTCGTTATAGGACATTTTTTCGATTGGCTTTTTATATCCTTTCAATTTTCCGACAGGGGAACCAAAACCTTTTGCATGATATTCTTTTCCATGACCTACCAATGCTTTGTCATAATAAGCTAGCATTGTTGGTCCTTTTGTTTGAATATAAGCTAAATTTCCATCCTTATCTTCGATATAATCTGAGAAGTTACCGCAAATCTGTATTCCTGAAGAATATTCAGCTGTAGCTACTGCTAATGATTCTACCGCTAATTTAACTCCATATGCTCCACCCTTTCGTAAAGCCATCGTATCTGCAAACTCGTTTAACACTCTTGTTAATGTATTAAACGTTGGTGTAACATATAATTGTGGTTGCTGTTTTGTAATATCAAATTCTTGATTTGCAGCTGCGATAGTATAAGGTATCTTATTAATGTGATCTTGCAAACAAGAAAAGCTTTCTCCTATAGAAGACAATAATCCTGCACCGTATATTTTGGGATTTTCTAAAGCTCCAATCAAACCATATTCAACTGTCCACCAATGCAAATTACGAATCCTTGACATTTCTGAAGGTTCGCCCATATTTGCAGAAATAGTAGCTACACTTTTTTCAGCTTTCAGAATTTCACTTTCAGAAGTATTTGGATTTTCTTTTATTATTGAAAGATGTCTAATAGCTTCATATAATTCATAATCTTTGGCTGAAGATAATGCTTTAGCCCCAATTTCTCCAAAAAATCGCAGATATTCTGCATATTGTGCATCTGCTATAATGGGTGCATGCCCTGCAGATTCATGTATAATATCTGGTGCAGGTGTATATTCAATATGATTGATTGTACGAATATCTGCAGCAATTACTAAAACCTTATATGCTTGAAACTCCATAAAAGCAGATGGAGGAATAAACCCATCAACCGCAACAGCAGCCCAGCCAATTTCTTTTAAAATTCGATTCATTCCATACATCTCAGGAATTTGATTGATGTCAATTCCTGTCTTTTTCAATCCTTCTAAATAGGATCCATGGGCTACTTTAGGTAAATAGTTCACATTTTGACGCATCACATATCGCCACACAGCTTGATCTTGAGGTGTATAATTTGAGCTGCTCTGCTCTACTATAAATTGTTTCAGATGTGATGGTAATCGATCTATTATTGGGTTACTTTCCATAGGTGATTCTTTACAAGCATAAAATTACACATTTGATTAGTATCATTCAATAAAAACGATTCTAATTTTATTTCAAATTTTGTCTAACAACTCTTCGTCCTAATTTCGTATTTTTGAGCCTTAAAATAAATGTATGTTTAGCAGTGGTCAGTTTTATTTTGCAATATTTTTTCTAGTTCTATTTATCATAGCTTTAATATATTCGTATAGAAAGGATATTCAAAAAAACCCAAAGTACTATAAAGGATCCTTGAAAATATTAATTAGTATAGTACTTATTTATGGAGCTTACTTTTTAATGACTCGCGTGTTTACATAATATATCAATAATTTCTTGCGTAACCATTGCTGTGGCACCCCATACAATTCTATCATTTAAAGTAAAACATGGTACATTCGCTTTAGTACCATCGGGAAAACTTACTTCCGTTTGCCCAAAATTATTACTATCAATAAGGTCATTATAATTGACCTCAATTATTTCAGCCACTTCGTATTCGTCTTTTACAAAATTGGGGCGATTATTTGCTACGCCTACAAATGGTGTTAATATAAAGTTACTTGGTGGTATATAAATTTCAGATAATTGACCTATAATCTTTACTTGATTGGAAATAATTTGAAGCTCTTCATTGGCTTCTCTGAGTGCAGTTTCTTGTAGGTTTTTATCAGATAACTCTTTTTTTCCTCCTGGGAAACCTATTTGAGCCGAATGAATACCTTCATATGTTTGACGCAAAATAAATACAAGATGTGGAATGTTGTTAATTGGATAAAATAATACTAAAACAGAACTTTCACGGTAGTTCCTTTTTTGCTTTACTTCATTTACTAAAGGCCTATGGTAGGACATCAGCTTTTGATGAGCTACATCGCCAGGCAATTCCTGCTTTAATTTTTCAATCAAAAAACTTTTAAATTCAGCAAAATTGTTTTCTATTTCCAAACGAACTTTTTCAATTTTAGATTAAACATTTTAATTTCATTGTTTGTTTTTAACTGAATCAGAGTATCATCAATTGGCTCTATAGACATATAATTCCCAGAAACTATTGCATCTAAATTGAAATCAATCAATTGAATTAAATCTTCTTTTATCAACAAGTAACCCAACTCATCCATTTTTTTGATGGATTCATACTGTAGAGGCACTATCAGTTTGCCATCTGTATCGATTATCCCATAAATATCATCCTTTTTCACAATAGCTTTACCATTTACAAAATCAGCTCCAAAATCATAAAGATATTGAATGGATAATCTCAAATCTTGATTGGCATAGCCCCATTTTCCTTTTTTACTTACAGCAGTTAATCCCGATGGTTTGTATTTACCAATGGCATCAAAAATAGCTGGCACAACCTTTTCTCCAGTGGTATCAATTATTCCAAACTTCCCTTTTGTCATAACTTTTGCAAAACCTAAGTCCGAAAACTTACTATAAGTTAATGCTTCAGGACTGTATTCAAATTTAAAATCAGTTATTAATTTTCCTTTTTCATTTATAAAAGTGTAGGTATTGGAATCGGCTACTAAAGCATATCCATTATTAAATTCTCCAATGTTATCATATATAAAATCAACTAAAAGAGATCCATTTATAGTATAAAGCCCATATTTATTATTTTTTCTAGCTCTAGCTATACCTCTATTATTGAATGGTTCTATCCAATCGTTTTCAATATTTACCACCAACTCGCCTTTGCTATTAATTATCCCTTTCAAACTCTTTTCTGTTTCCGCTGTATCCACTTTTACTTGCTGTTCTACATAAGCATATCCATTTTGAAATGAACCTACAGACTGATATTTTAGAGGAATTACCACATCTCCAGAAGTATTTGTAAAACCATATAAATTATTCTTAACCACTAAAGCTAAGCCATCATTAAATGAACCAATCTCATCATATTCAATTGGAAGAATTAACTGATTCAATTTATTGATAATTCCATACTTCCCATTTTTCCCAACCACAGCTAAAGCATTTTTAAAGGGTTCTATATCCTTGTATTCTATTGGAATTAAAACAGAACCTTGCTTATTAATAACTCCCATACTATCGTTTATAGAAACTACAGCTACTCCTTCTATAAAAAAATCTGCCCAATCGTAAATAAAATCAAGAACTATTTCGCCCGAATCATCTATGTAGCCATATTTATCTTGTTTTAAAATCGGATAAAATTTCTTTGCAGCTAATTCATAATCCACCATTATCTCATCCAAATATGGATAGTCGGGAAAATCTAAACGAAATTCCGCAATTCTTTCTGCCGTTGGATTTTGAGTATATAATTTATAAATATTTCTCCAAGCAGTATTCAAATTTCTATTATCAGGATAGTTCTTTACAAAATTTTCATAGTCGCTAATTTGTGCTGATGCTGTACTTTTAGAATAAATTTGATCTTGTGCTTTATTCACATATGGACTTTCAGGGTATTGCTCTAAAAACATTAAATAAGACGCTAAACTGTCAGATTTGGTAATACTATTATACAGTTCTAATTCATAATTTGCTTTTGCTTCTATTAATTGCGCCGATTGAGGATATTTATTCATATACATAAAATAAGCCTCGGCTGTGCCTATTTGTTGAGCCTCATTAAATGCGAGTTCATCTCTTAAAGAAATCGCAATATTGAATTGACGAGCTTTAGAATAGTTTTGTATAAAATGATTGTAAGTTTCAATTGAATTTGCTCTTAATACAAATTTAAATTTTTGGGCTTCAATAGTATCTTTAAAATTTTGTATTCCAACAGAATCAATATCTAAACGTTTTAACTTTTCTCGTTTTCTTTCTTTTAAAGATTTCCATGCTTTTTCAGACTTATTGATATATTTATAGGCTGAATCTAAATTGTAAAATGGATTATTATTTTTACTATATATCAAACTTAATCCAAAGGATGCAGCAGTGGTTTTCCTCTTTAAAGCCTTTTCAAATAGCTCTTTTGCTTTAAAATAATTGTATTCATTTAATGCATCAAAACCTCTATCGATCTTTCCTGCTGAAACAATTAACGAGAAAAAGAGTATATTAGTCAATAGAAGTAGAAAGTATTTAGACATATTTTATTGTTATTTGAAATACAAAAGTAGTCAAACGTACGCTTTTACTGCTACACCAACACATACTAAATGTATAAAAGCAATTTAAAAATAATTATCCCTTTCGTACTATTTGTTGCCTTTACATTAACAAATTGTGGCAAAAAAGATAAAAAGAATATTATTGTAGAAGATTCATCTCAAAAATATGATCTTAAAGAGATAAAAGAAAAGGGAGTATTGCGCGCATTGATTGATTACAGCAGTACCAGCTATTTTGTTTACAAAGGTCAGCCAATGGGTTATGAATATGAACTATTGGAAACTTTTGCCAATCATATTGATGTTGATTTAGAAGTAATTCCAGTTAAAAATATGGATCAAATTACTGCTTTACTCAATAGTTTTCAAGGAGATATAATAGCAGCAAATTGGACTGTTACAAAAGATCGTGCCGAGGAAGTCAATTTTACTCAACTAAATAATCTAACAGAACAAGTTTTAGTACAGCGTAAACCTGAAGGCTACCAAAGGATGTCTCGATCAAAAATTGAAGCAGCACTTATCAATAAAGTAACAGATTTGGGTGGCAAAGAAATTTATGTTAGGAAAAACTCTTCCTTCTTTTCCAGATTGACGAATCTTTCGGATGAAATAGGTGAAGATATTATCATTAAAACAGTAGACGGCGATATTAGCACAGAAACTTTGATAGAACAAGTATCAAAAGCTGAAATAGATTATACGATTGCGGATAAAAACATTGCAAGGATTAACACTTCATTTTTTGATAATATTGATATTAGCTTATCCGTCAGTTTAAAACAAAAAATTTCTTGGGCAGTTAGAAAAAACTCACCTGAATTAGAAAAAGCTATTAATGATTGGTTAACCGACTATAAAAAGACTTCTGAGTTTAAATACATCTATCAAAAATATTTCAAGAACATCTATTCTTATAGAAACAGAGTAGTCAGTGATTTTTATAGTGTAAAAAGTGGAATTATTTCACCTTACGATGATATTATAAAGGAAAAAACAAAAGGTTTGGGTTTAGATTGGCGATTGATCGCTTCTTTAATCTATCAAGAATCACAATTTAATCCAGAAGCCGTTTCATGGGCAGGCGCATCAGGTTTGATGCAAATGATGCCAGGAACTGCTGCTCACTTTGGAATAGACAGTTCTTCTTCCAATTCGGATCACATAGGAGCGGGAATAAAATATTTAAAGTATTTAGAAATGGAATTGACGGAAAAAATTCCGGACTCATCAGAAAGAATAAAATTTGTTTTAGCCGCATATAATGTTGGACTTGGCCACATTTGGGACGCCATGAGATTGGCAGAAAAGTACAATTTAGATCCTCAAGTATGGGATGGAAATGTAGCTGAAATGTTGAAAAACAAATCAAAACCAAAATACTATAAAGATCCTGTAGTTCGACATGGCTATTGTCGTGGAAGAGAACCGTATTATTACGTAAAAGAAGTATTGGAAAGGTACAAACATTATGAAAATGCTACGGACTCAATAAAAGTAAAAGCGACATAAAAAGCATATATTTTAGCTTACTTTTGTGGTATGGAATTTATACAATTTGAGCTTCAAAATGGCATCAGAGTAGTACACCATCAAGTAAAATCTACTAAAGTTGCTCATCTAGGAATATTTATAAATGTAGGGTCGAGGGATGAAAATGACGAAGAGAAAGGAATGGCTCACTTTATTGAACACACACTCTTTAAAGGAACAACCCATAGAAAAGCTTTTCATATTCTAAATCGTTTAGATAGTGTAGGTGGAGATTTAGAAGCCTATACCACTAAAGAAGAAACTGTAATTCATGCATCCTTTTTAAAAGAACACCTCAATAGAGCTGCTGAATTAATAGCAGATATCGCTTTTAACTCTACTTTTCCTAGTAAAGAGATAGAAAAAGAAAAAGACATTATTGTGGATGAGATTGCTTCTTACAAAGACAGCCCTTATGATCAAATATATGATGATTTCGAAGAACTTATATTTGGAAGCCATCCTTTAGGTAGTAATATTTTAGGAACTGAAAAACATCTTAAAAAATTTAAGAAAGAGCATATTTTAAATTTTATAGACCGATTGTATGCTACAGATGAGATGGTGATAAGTAGTGTTGGTGCTTTTTCAGCAAAGCGACTGAAAGAAACTTTGGACAAACATTTTATTGCGCCAATTAAACATCATAGAAACCACAGTAGAAATGGTTTTGAAATGTATCAACCAAAAGAAGAAAAAATCGTAAAGCGATTATTTCAAAGTCATTATATTTTTGGTAATATGGCATATGGAGCAAAAAATTCAAAGAAAAATCCCATGATTATGCTCAACAATTTATTGGGAGGTCCGGCAATGAATAGTATCCTCAATATGGAAGTAAGAGAAAAACTGGGTTATACTTATAATATTGAATCGAATTATAATATCTATAATGATTGCGGTTTGTTCAGTATTTATTTAGGTACCGATAGGTTATATTTAGACAAGAGTATCGCAGTAATAGAAAAAGCGATGCTTAAATTGCGTGAAAATGAATTAGGAACAAGAAAGTTAAATCAAATTAAAAAACAGATGATTGGTCAAATTGCATTGGGACGAGAAAACAATGCGGCTTTGATGCTATCGCATGGCAAAAGTTTGATGGTACATAATAGAATATCTACAGTAGAAGAAATTATTAAACGATTGGAAAATATTAGTTCAAAGGATATTTTAGAAGTTGCCAATGAAGTTTTGAACATTAATAATTTTAGTCGATTGGGTTATTTAAATAAATAATAGATGGATTTTTTAGATGATAAAATAGTAGAATATTCAGAAAATCACAGCACTGCAGAAAGTGAAGTCCTGTATCAGCTGAATAGAGAAACTAATAGAAATGTATTGCAACCACGTATGTTGAGCGGACATTTGCAAGGAAGAGTGTTGAGTATGATTTCTCAAATGATCCAACCAAAATATATTTTAGAAATTGGAACTTACACTGGCTATTCTGCTATATGCTTTGCTGAAGGTTTGCAAAAAAATGGAAAACTACATACGATTGATATCAACGAAGAATTGGAAGAAATCTCCAATAAATATTTCAAAAAAGCTAATTTACACAACACTATTGTACAGCATGTTGGCGATGCCTTAGAAATAATTCCAAAATTAGAGTTCCATTTTGATTTGGTTTTTATTGATGCTGATAAAGAGAACTACTTGAATTACTATAATTTATTAATTGATACTATGAAATCAGGTAGTTTTATTTTAGTGGACAATGTGCTTTGGAGTGGAAAAGTACTAGATTTATCATCTGTAGCTTTAGAGAAGGATGATAAAGAAACCCTAGCTATCAAAAAATTCAATCAAAAAATACAAGAAGACGACAGAGTAGAAAATGTTTTGATACCTATAAGGGATGGTTTAATGCTGATAAGGGTAAAATAAGATGAGCATTAACAAAAATATACGGAAGATTGCTCAACCTAAACATCAGTTTACTGCTGAAGAAATAGTTTTAGGAATTAAACAATCTAGCATTAAATTTTTAAGCCTTGCCATTACATTGGTAGAAAGCAATAATAAAGACGATCAGATAAAAGCTAGAAAAATCGTTGATAAATGTCTTCCATTATCAGGAAATTCAATGCGAATTGGGATTACAGGAGTGCCTGGTGTTGGCAAAAGTACCTTTATAGAAGCTTTTGGCAATTACATGATTGAAGAAAAGCAGAAAAAAGTAGCAGTTTTAGCTGTAGATCCAACTAGTACAAAAAGCTATGGTAGTATTTTAGGCGATAAAACTAGAATGTCGGTTTTGGCTGTGAATGAAAATGCATTTATTCGCCCCTCTCCTTCTATGGGCACTTTAGGAGGTGTTAGTAGAGCTACGAGAGAAAGTATTATATTATGCGAAGCTGCAGGTTTTGATACCCTATTAATAGAAACAGTTGGTGTAGGACAAAGTGAAACGGAAGTAAAAGGAATGGTTGATTTTTTCTTATTATTAATGTTGGCGGGTGCAGGAGACGAATTGCAAGGTATTAAAAGAGGAATTATGGAAATGGCTGATTTTTTAGTTATTAATAAAGCTGATGGAGATAATATTGAAAACGCAAAAAGAGCTAAAAGAGAATATAAAAATGCATTGCATTTATTTCCCCCTTCTGTGAGTGGTTGGATTCCAAAAGTGGAAAGTTGCTCAGCAATAGAAGAAAGCAATATGGATTTAATATATAATATTAGCCTTCAATATTTCGAAAAAATTAAATCCAACAGCTATTTTGGAAAACAAAGAAAAGACCAAAATTTAGAGTGGTTTCAAAAAGCCTTAAAAAGTCAAATTATACAATACTTTATGCAAGATGAACATAATAAAGTATTAAAAGCCAACTTAGAAAAAGAGGTTATTGCAGAAAAGATAAGTCCATTTTCAGCTGTAGAGCAACTCTTGAGTCAATTAAAAAAATAATATAAGTAAAAAGCCTTTATTTCTAATGAGAAACAAAGGCTTTTTGTATTTTAAAAAATGGTTTGGATTATCCTCCAAAATCATCAAACGCTACATTTTCTTCAGGTACACCCCAATCATCACACATTTTAATAACTGCCGCATTCATCATTGGTGGGCCACAGAAATAAAATTCTATTTCGTCTGGTTCCTCATGTTTTGATAAATAATTATCTATAAATGCTTGGTGAACAAATCCTGTAAATCCATCTCCGTTATCATCCATATTCTCTTTTGCTGTCCAATTATCTTCAGGCAATGGCTCAGAGAGTACAATATGAAACTTAAAGTTTGGAAATTCTTTTTCTATTTTTCTAAATTGATCAATATAAAACAATTCTCTTTTAGAACGTCCTCCATACCAATACGATACCTTTCTACCTGTTTTTAAAGTATGGAATAAGTGAAAAATATGTGCTCTTAACGGAGCCATACCTGCACCACCACCAATGTAAACCATTTCAGCTTCCGTATCCTTAATAAAGAATTCTCCGTAAGGGCCTGAAATAACAACTTTATCCCCAGGATTTCTACTAAATACATAAGAAGAGCAAATACCAGGATTTACATTCATCCATGCATTTTTAGATCTGTCCCAAGGTGGAGTAGCAATACGTATGTTTAGCATTACTATATTTCCTTCAGCAGGATGATTGGCCATAGAATAAGCTCTAAAAATCAATTCAGGATTTTTCATTTTCAAATTCCACAAACCAAATTTGTCCCAATCTTCTTGGTATTTATCAGGACCAGCAGGATCTTCAGGTAATGGCTTAATATCCATATCCTTAAAATCAACAGTTATGACAGGAACATCAATTTGTATATATCCACCAGCTTCAAAATCTAACTTTTCTCCTTCAGGTAGTTTTACAACAAACTCTTTAATAAAAGTAGCAACATTGTAGTTAGAAACTACTTCACATTCCCATTTCTTAATTCCAAAAATTTCTTCAGGAATATGAATTTGCATGTCTTGTTTTACCTTAACTTGACAGCCCAAACGCCAGTTCTCAGCAATTTCTTTTCTTGAAAAGTAAGGCTTTTCAGTTGGTAAAATTTCTCCACCACCAGACTCTACTTGACATTTGCACATGGCACAAGTTCCACCTCCACCACAAGCAGAAGGCAAAAAGATTTTTTCATTACCTAAAGTTGAAAGAATAGTACTACCTGCACTTACTTCAATGGTTTTTTCTCCATTAATAGTAATTTTTACAGGGCCAGATGCTGTTAATTTCGCTTTAGCCCAAAGTAAAAGTGATACTAAAAGCAATACAACGATAAATATTACCGCTATGGCTGCTATGATTGTAGTTGTATTAATTGCTAAAAACATAATTTCTGTTTTTCTTTAATATTTGAATTATAATTCGATACCCATAAAAGACATAAAGGCAATACCCATCAAACCAGTGATGATAAAAGTAATACCCAACCCTCTTAATGGAGCAGGAACATTTGAATATCTAATTTTTTCACGAATAGCGGCAATTGCAACAATAGCTAAGAACCAACCCACACCAGAACCTAATCCAAAAACGGTAGCTTCTGCTAAATTAGAATACTGTCTTTCTTGCATAAAAAGTGATCCACCAAGTATAGAACAGTTTACAGCAATCAATGGCAAGAAAATACCTAATGCACCATACAATGCTGGTGCAAATTTTTCAACCACCATTTCAACTAACTGCACAATAGAAGCAATAACTGCAATAAACATAATAAAGCTCAAAAAGCTCAAGTCTACATCAGCAAAGCTTTCAGACATCCATATCATTGCGCCTTCTTTTAATACATAATTTTCTAGCATGTAGTTTAAAGGAACTGTAATTCCTAATACAAAAATTACTGCTGCACCTAAACCAACACCTGTTTTAACAGTTTTAGAAACTGCCAAATAAGAGCACATACCTAAGAAATAGGCAAAAATCATATTCTCAACAAATATGGACTTAACGAAAATATTAAAATATTCCATGATAAATATTATTTTATTAATTAGTCTCAATTAATTTAGCGTTTTTAGAACGTTGAACCCAAATGATGATTCCTACAGTAATTAAAGCCATTGGAGGTAAAATCATTAAACCATTATTGAAGTATCCAACTTCGTAAAACGATTGAGGAATCAATTGAAATCCCCACAATTTTCCACTACCAAAAAATTCTCTAAACACAGCTACTACAATTAGAATCCAACCGTAACCCGCCGCATTACCAATCGCATCCAAAACAGATGGCCAAGCTTTGTTACCCATGGCAAAGGCTTCTAAACGACCCATGATTATACAATTTGTGATAATCAAACCAACGAAAACCGACAATTGTTTAGAAACATCATAAACATAAGCTTTCAAAATTTGATCTACCAAAATTACCAGAGCAGCTACAATAACTAATTGTACAATAATCCTCACCCTAGAAGGAATTAAATTTCTCATGGCTGATACAATCAAATTAGAGAAAATCAATACTGCCATAACAGAAACAGCCATTACAAAAGCTTGTTTCACTTGAACAGTAATTGCCAAAGCAGAGCAAATTCCTAATACTTGCACCGTAATTGGATTATCGTCGTTCATTGGATCTGACAATAATTTTCTATTTTTCTTCGAGAATAAAGGTTCTTTTGGTTCCTTTATACTGTTACTTCTGCTGTTTCACTCATGATACTGTAATTATTTAATTAAAGACTAGCTTGTTATTTCTTTAAAATAAGGAACATATACATTCAATGTTCTTTCCATCATCTCTCCCACTCCTTTACATGTAATTGTTCCGCCTGAAATTCCGTCTACCTTATGAGGAGACGTCTGCAGGTTGACCACCTTTTACGACCTAACCGAAACAAAATCTCCATTTTCAAATATAGTTTTACCTACAAATTTATCCTGAAACAATTTCTCTTTGATTTCAGCACCTAAACCTGGTGTTTCAGTTTTATGGTCAAAAGTTGTACCTACAATTGTATTCATATCTTCAGAAAAGGCAACATAACCCCAAATTGGACCCCATAAACCTTTACCTGCCATAGGAACAATGTATTTTTTTCCTTTATCATCTTCAAATGCAAACAATGGATAGAATTTTTCAGAATCTGTTAATTTCTTATCCTTATATTGTTTTACGACATCAATATCAAATGGCGATAAATCTGATTTCTCAACAACATTACCCTGATAATCTAACAATTGTTGACCAACAATATATTGATCAAACTTTTCCTTGTGCATTCTTCAGGAGTCGACTCCATACTTACTGAAGCTAGAATATTTTGCATTTTTTCTATTCGACATTTTCGTCTTGCATAGGTTTTAAACTTTCAGAAGCGAAAGCTAAAATAGCTGCTACAACAATTACTAAAATTGCTGAGAAACCAAAAATATAACTGTTTTTATTTACATCCATGATATTAAATTTTTAAAAGCTTAAGCTGCTACTTTTACTCTTTTTAAACGTTTGCTAACATTTGCTCTAATCACATAGTGATCAATTAAAGGAGCCATTACATTCATAAACAAAATTGCTAACATCACACCTTCAGGATAAGCCGGGTTAAATACACGAATCATAATGGCTAAAATACCGATTAAGAAACCATAAATCCATTTACCCCTATTGGTCTGTGATGCAGTAACAGGATCTGTAGCCATAAATACAATACCAAAAGCAAATCCACCAAATACTAAATGCATTAATTGCAGGTACTTCCATAAATGGATTTACTGCAAAAGCATTAAATATTAATCCCATTACTAAAGCACCTACAGCAGCTGATAACATAATTCTCCAACTTCCAATACCTGTGTACAATAAAATAGCGGCTCCAATTAATATGGCTAATACAGAAGTTTCTCCAATTGAGCCCGGAATAGTTCCCATGAAGGCGGATGAAAAAATATCAGTAAATTGAACACCTGCGGCATTTACATAATCTGTAGCACTTTCAGTAGATTGAGCCAATAAAGTAGCACCAGTATAACCATCAGCTAAAGATTGACCTGCAACTGCAGTGGTATCAATCCAAACTTTATCACCAGACATTCAGGTAGGATATGCAAAGAATAGGAATGCTCTAGCCGTTAATGCTACATTCAAAATATTCATTCCTGTGCCTCCAAATACTTCTTTACCAATTACAACAGCAAAAAGTGTAGCTACAGCAACCATCCATAATGGAATACCGATAGGTAAACACAAAGGAATCAGCATACCTGTAACTAAGAAACCTTCGTTAATACTGTGCCCATTAATAATTCCAAAAATAAATTCTACACCTAGACCTACTCCATAGGAAACAACTACAATAGGCAAAACTTTTATGGCTCCAAAACCAACCATTTCCCAAAAAGAAACATCTTGACCCAAAGCTAAAAAATGCTGATATCCTGTATTCCAAATACCAAAAAACAGTGCAGGAACCATTGCCAAAACCACAGTAATCATAGTTCTTTTTAAGTCGATTGCATCTCTGATGTGAGCACCACTGTTAGAAGTGTGACCAGGCACGAATAAAAAAGTTTCGATAGCATCATAAGCAGGATAAAACTTCTCCAACTTTCCGCCTTTCTCAAAATTTGGCTTTACAGCGTCTAATAAATTTCTAAATATTTTCAATTTCGTATATTTTTCTGTTTATAACGATTCAATTCTCAATTTTTCTAATCCTTCTCGTACAATAGATTGTACAGGAATTTTAGAAGTACACACCACTTCGCATAAAGCGAAATCTTCAGGAGCCACTTCATAAATACCTAATTCTTCCATCGCTTCAATGTCTTCTATCATAATAGATTTAACCAATTGCTGAGGATATATTTCGAATGGAAAAACTTTGTCGTACTCACCAGTAACCACATAAGCTCTTCTTTCACCATTCATTCTAGAGTCTAATTTATATTTTTTACCCGGCATCAACCAAGAAAATAATACTCTTGAATTACTCCATTTATCAAAGTTGGGTGCAATCCATCCAAACAGTTGTGCATCATGATTCTTCTGGAATCACAGTAAACTGATGATCATAAAAACCTAAATATCCGTCTTTTTCAATTTTTGTACCTGTTAAAATGTTACCTGAAATAAACCTATTGGCTGATTCAGTCACATTACCTTCCAATATATTGTTAGCAGAAACACCCAATACCGTTCTGTAGTATTTCGGCGCTTTCACTTCCGAACCAGCTAACGCAATAATTCTTGTAGCGTCAAACTGACCACTAATAAAGAATTTTCCAATAGCAGCAACATCTTGTGGATTAACAAACCAAACAGATTCACCTTTTCCAATTGGATCTACATGATGAATTTGAACACCTACATTTCCTGATGGATGTGGTCCATAAAATTTATTAATTTCAACCCCTTTTGTATTTAAAAATACCTCATCTGCTTTTATATCACCATTGATATTCAGATGTACTTTTCCAGAAGTTAATTTTTTCAACGCTTCCACACCTTCGTGAAAAGCAGCTTCCTGTCCATGCAAAGCAAAATCATAATCAATTGCCAAAGGACTAGAATCAAAAGCTGAAATAAATATAGCTTTAGGTGTTTCATTTGGATTTGCAATCACATCAAAAGGACGCTGTCTGATCATAGGCCAAAAACCTGCATTCAACAAGTTCTCTTTTATTTGATCAGCAGCCATTGTAGCAGCATTACTAACAGAAAACTGCTCAAACTTAGTTTCGCTATCAGCTTTGACAATTACTTCTAAAATGACTCTTTTTGCTCCTCTTTTAATTTCTTGGATAGTTCCACTAACAGGAGAAACGAATTTCACTTGCTCGTAATTTTTATCATAAAATAAAGGAGTTCCCGCTTTTACTACTGCACCTTCTTTCAACAACATTTTAGGCCTAATACCTACAAAGTCAGTTGGTTTAATAGCAACAGTTGCTGAATGGGGAGCATTGGCAGTTATTTTTTCGGACGCACCGACAAGCATTATATTTTTGCCACGCTTGATTTTTACCTCTTTTGACATATTAATCGTTTCAATATACAAATCGGGCGCAAATTTATACAATAGTATGATTAACGCAATCTTTTTGAGTTAATTTTTTAAATAATTATTAAGATTTTGAGAAAGTGAGTTGATATCTACCAAATCATTGATGAAAAAGGAAGAACAGCAGGCGAGAAAATCGTTGAGAATTAAGATGGAAGTTATTGACTTTAGACTTTAGACTTTGGAAACGCTAAAGTATAAGGTCTAACGTCTTTTCAATTGTTAATGATCGCATTGCCTGCGGCAATACTTTTGAGTTTAAAGAAATGGCAATAAATCTTAGTCTTGTCGTTCTTCTCAATTGGCACAAAATATATTGTGTTTTGGCTATGTTGAATGTGGAAGCAATCTAGAATCTGAAGCGTGTTTAAAATGCAAAAAAAAGTGAGAAGAATTGTAAAAAATTAAGATACAACATACTAGTCTTCAGACCTTAGATGCGATAAAGTTTAAGGTCTAACGTCTTTTCAATTGCCAATCTAGCTTTAACTGCGTTAAGCGGTATTTTTATGAAATACGAATAACTAAGATTTTTTAATTCTATAAAACCCAAATTTAAAATTGGTTTAGATATCTTTACTTTTCTATTTATTCACATTTATGAAGTTTATCATTCCACTAATTTTAACCATTGCTTTAATAGGTTGCAATGCTCAAAAAAAGAGCAGCATTGTTAATTCACTAGAAGAAGAGACCCCGACTCCAACGGAGAAAGTAGATTATTACAATGACAATTTTTTGCGCTACGCAGACCATGTTTACAGAGATGACATTAAAACCGTTCAACTGTATCAAGGAGATAATCAAATGACCTATCCTATTTTATCTTTGAACGACAGCAGACAATTAACGCTTAGTTTTGATGTAATGAATCAAGATTTTGAAACTTATAATTTTAGCTTTATTCATTGCGATGCTAATTGGGAGCCTTCTATTTTAACTCAACCAGAATATTTAAATGGTTTTAGTAACGGCTTTATTGAAGATTATAAATATTCTTTTAATACCACTCAAAAATACATCAATTATCAACTGAAGTTTCCTAATAGAGATTTTTCATTCAAAAAATCGGGTAATTATTTATTAAAAGTTTATTCTAACAATGATCCCGATGAATTGATGATTACCAAACAATTTTATGTGGTGGAAAATCAAGTTGAGATTCAGGCAACTATAAAAGCTGCAACTTTGGCAAGATATAGAGATTATAAAGAGGAAGTTGATTTTTCAATATTTTATCCCACCTACACAATCAATGATCCTTACGGTGATGTAAATGTAGTGGTTCGTCAGAATTTTAGATGGGACAATGCCATTACTAATCTGAAACCCTTGTTTATGAAAGGAAATGAATTGGTTTATAACTACGAGGATGAAAATTTATTTTGGGGTGGTAATGAATTTAGAAATTTCGATTTAAAAGATTTGCGTTACCAATCTATGAATGTAGGCAAAATTCAATATGAAGACGACCAACATTATCATTCTTATCTTTTTCAAGAAGAGCCACGTTCTAGTATTCGCTATTTAACACAGCAAGATTTGAATGGTCAATTCTTAATTAAAAGAGATGATAGTAGAGATAGTTATAAGGAAGCTGATTATACCTATGTTCATTTTAATTTGAAAAAAGAAGTTCCTTTAGAGAATGGAAATTTATACGTTTTTGGTAGGTTAACCAACTGGGAATTTAAAGATGATTTTAAAATGATTTATGATTATGAAGATAAAGCGTATAAAGCATCTCCTTACTTAAAACAAGGCTATTATAATTATAATTACGTATTTTTAGCAGATGGAGCTAAGGAAGGTGAATTCTCAGTGATTGAGGGTTCACATTTTGAAACTCAAAACGGATATTTTATATTCGTTTATCACCGATCACAAGGCAGTGTATATGACAAGTTAGTAGGTCTTTATATTGAAGATTAAATTTAAATAATGATAAGTAAACTATCCAATAAAGTAATTATTAGTGTAGAAACGCAATTCAATTCAAAGGATTCGTATCCGCAAAACAATTACTATTTATTTACTTATAAAATTACCATAGAGAATAAATCTGACAAAAGTATTCAATTACTCAAAAGACATTGGTTTATTACTGATTCAAATGGAGAAGAAATGGAAGTATCAGGTGAAGGGGTTGTTGGCTTGCAACCTATCATTGAACCATATAATAAATTTACTTATACCTCTGCTTGTAATTTAAAGAGTGACTTTGGACAAATGAAAGGCCATTACCTGATGCTAGATATTGAAAATAATGATTGGTTTGAAGCTAAAATTCCTGCTTTTAGTATGATGGCGCCTTTTAGGAAGAATTAGTAATCCGATTATCTCGGTTATCTCGGTACATTTTAATAATTCCGCTATCGCTCATTATTAAAACACTCGATAACCTTTCATTGAATTTCAATAATAATTCCGTAGCGCTCAAAATAAAACACTACACAACCTTTCATTGAGTTTCAATTATAATTCCGTAGCGCTCAAAATAAAACATTACACAACCTTACATTGGGTTTCAATTATAATTCCCTACAGCTTAGCATTAAAATAACAATAACCTTTAATAGAGTTTCAATTATAATTCCGTAGCGCTCAAAATAAAACATTACACAACCTTTCATTGAATTTCAATAATAATTCCCTACAGCTTAGCATTAAAATAACAATAACCTTTAATAGGGTTTCAATTATAATTCCGTAGCGCTCAAAATAAAACATTACACAACCTTTCATTGGGTTTCAATAATAATTCCCTACAGCTTAGCATTAAAATAACAATAGCCTTACATTGAGTTTCAATTATATTTCCGTAGCGCTCAAAATAAAACACTACACAACCTTTCATTGGGTTTCAATAATAATTCCCTACAGCTTAGCATTAAAATAACAATAGCCTTACATTGAGTTTCAATTATATTTCCGTAGCGCTCAAAATATAACACTACACAACCTTTCATTGAATTTCAATAATAATTCCCTACAGCTTAGCATTAAAATAACAATAACCTTTAATTGAGTTTCAATTATAATTCCGTAGCGCTCAAAATAAAACATTACACAACCTTTCATTGGGTTTCAATTATAATTCCCTACAGCTTAGCATTAAAATAACAATAACCTTTAATAGAGTTTCAATTATAATTCCTTACAGCTTAGCATTAAAATAACAATAGCCTTTAATAGTGTTTCAATTATAATTCCGTAGCGCTCATAATAAAGTAATCGATAACTTAATACTTGATTTAATCGAAGTTGTTAATGAGGTCGTTGAATGTCCCGATTTTTTCGGAAAGTATCGAGACGACGCACTACTTTTAATTTTAATTACTTTTTAAAAGCTTCGTGTGTTGCTTTTAAAATAGCAAAAGCTCCTTCTGTTGTGCTAGATTCTGCGTAAGTTCTCAAAACAGGTTCGGTTCCTGAAGGTCGAATCATTACCCATTCATCATTGTCAAAGTAATATTTATAACCATCAATGGTTTCTACCTTATTTACTTTATATTTTCCGAAAGCTTTGTATTTATCATCAGCACAATTCTGCATGATTCTTAATTTGTCGCTTTCTTCTAAATGTAAGTCTATACGTTCAAATTTGAATGCTCCAACAATCTTATACACTTCATCAATCAAATCGTCTAAAGATTTTCCTGATTTTACCATATATTCCCAAATCACTAAACCCATCCAAATCCCATCTCTCTCAGGGATATGACCTTTTATTGCAATTCCTCCTGACTCTTCTCCTCCTACTAATACATCTTCGCTCACCATATGACCGGCGATATACTTGAAGCCGATTTTTGTTACTTGGTATTCTAATCCTAATGCATCACACAACTTTTTGATTTTAGGCGAAACTGAAAAAGCATTCACCACTTTTCCTGTCATTTTCTTTTCTATGTTTAAATAATACACCAACAAAAGAATAATATGATGAGAATCAATAAATTCACCTTTTGAATTGTATAGTCCGATTCTATCAGCATCACCATCCACTGCTAAACCACAATCTAGATCGCCTTCAGAAAGTTTTAATAATTCAGAAAACTCTGTTAAATTTCTGTGGATTGGTTCAGGAGCTTGCCCTTCAAAACCAGGATTGTTATCGCAATGTAAAAAAGTGATATCCGGTAATAATTTTCGCATTACATCTTGCCCTGCTCCAAACATGGCATCAAAAGCAAAGTTCATATTGGAATTTCTGATGGCTTCCATGTCGAAATTGGCTTCCACATGCTTGATATACATTGTTTCTAAATCAATATATTCTACTTTTCCATTTTCGATTAAATCTTCTAATTTAATAGATTCCAAGTTATAAGAATTGGCATCAGGAATTAAATCTTCTACTTCTTGAACTTCATCTGGTAAAAGTGGCCCACCAAAATGCCCTTTTAATTTAAACCCATTGTAGGAAGGTGGATTATGCGAAGCTGTAATAACAACGCCTAAGCTAGCTTTTTGCCTTAAAGTTCCTAACGAAACCATAGGTGTACTCACAAAACCCTTCGCCAAATAAACCTTCACTCCATTGTGGGCTAATATTTTTGCTGCAGTTTCTGCAAATAGTTCTCCTGCAAATCTGCAATCGTGACCTATCACAACTGATGGATTATCAAAGTTCTTTTTCAACCAATGCGCTGTTCCAATACTAACTCTTGCTACATTATCTACGGTATAATCTTTTGCTATAATCGCTCTCCAACCGTCTGTTCCAAATTTAATTTTTGTCATTATATATTATATATGTCTTACTATCAATTGTTTCTAAAAAATCTGCAAATATAAACATTATCTCATTATTCTTCGCTTAGACAGTGCTTTTCGATATTGAGCAGCATAAGCATTGTGTTGACTTAAAGTTCTAGCAAAATTGTGATAGCCTGAAAAATCTGCTTTTGCACACATATAATAATAATCGTTTTTTTCGGCGTTCAAAACTGCATCAATAGAGGTGATTTCAGGCACATTAATAGGTCCGGGAGGCAAACCTGAATACCGATAAGTATTGTAGCGAGAATTGACATTTTTATCAGCGTTTAAAACTCGCTTTATCGTAAAATCTCCAATCGCAAAAATCAATGTAGGGTCAGACTGCAAAGGCATTCCATCCCTTAAGCGGTTGAGATATAAACCTGCAATTGTTGGTCGCTCATTTACTTTCATCAATTGCTCTGCTTGGACAATAGATGCCAAAGTTGAAACTTCAGACTGTGTCATACCCATTTTTTTTGCTTTGGCTATTCTAGACTCATTCCAGAATTTTTTATATTCTTTAGCCATTCGTTTTACAAAACCTTCGGCAGAAGTATTCCAATAAAACTCATAAGAATTAGGAATGAACATACTGATAAAAGTAAAAGTATTAAACCCATAATTTTCAGCCATTTCAGTGCTGTTTAATAGACTATAAATCTCCGATTCATCCGCTTCAATATAAGAAGCCACCTTTTCAGCCAGTTCTTTTTTTGTTCTTACTGTATTAAATGTTAATTGCAAAGGTTCTTGTTTTCCTGAACGCAAAAGATCTACCAATGCATTATTACTCATTCCATCTTTCAAACGGTATCGACCAGGATAAATATGGCTATGAAAATTCTTTTTTTCAGCTACCCATCTAAAACTAGCCGTATCATTAACTACTTTCTTTTTTTCTAATTGTATAATAATATCATCCAAATTTGAGCCAGTTGTAACATATAAATAAGAATCGTCCATCACCTTCACATTGGCTTGAAATACTTTTTCATAAATTACCATAAATGCAATTGATGCTAGCACTAAAAATAAAGCAACTGCAATAAATAGGGCAGTTTTTTTAGAACCGCTTTTCTTTTTTTTCTTTCTCATAAAAATAATTGAAACATGGCTTCATCTTCCCAATTTCCATTCCACTTTTGCCATTCTTTTTTAATACCTATCAATTCAAAATTACATGATTTAAAAAGATGCAAACTTTTTTCATTGTTCATTCCAACATTGCAAAATAATTGATTTAAATCCAATACTTCTCTAGCATAATCTACTAAAATAAGAATAGCTTCTTTGGCATATCCTTTCCCTCTCAATTCTTTATCTGCTATCAAAACGCCAATTCCTGCTCTTTTATTTTTAGGATCAAATTCAAATAAATCAATACAACCAATGGTTTTTTTATTTTCACCCACCGTCCTAATCATTAAACGTTGCTGCTTATTAGCAAAAACATCTTGTGGCCCTTCTACAAATTGCTTTAAAATCAACTTAGAAAATGGCGCAAGGGTTCCACTAACTGCCCAATTTTCAGTATTATTCTCCCAATCGTAAAGCAATTCCAAATCACTCAACTCCATGGCATGTAAACTAACTTTTTCTCCTTTAAGCATTCTACAAAAGTATCAAATAAGGTATTAGGAAATTGTTTAGGAAGCATTAACTTTGTCAACCAATAAAAAAAAGAATGAGAATAGATATCATTTCAGTTGTGCCAGAGTTGATGGAAAGTCCTTTTTCAGCCTCCATTCTCAAACGAGCTATAGAGAAAGGTTTGGTAGAAGTGCATTTTCATAATTTGAGAGATTATTCTGATAAAAAGTTTAAGCAGGTAGATGATAAAGCTTATGGTGGTGGTGCAGGTATGGTGATGTCTATTGTTCCATTTTCTAAATGTATAGAGCATTTAATAGCACAAAGAAGTTACGACGAAATTATATTTTTAACTCCTGATGGCGAGCAGTTGAATCAAGGAATTGTCAATGGACTTTCCTTAAAAAAGAATCTTTTACTAATTGCAGGACATTATAAAGGAATAGACCAAAGAATTAGAGATCATTATGTTACCAAAGAGATTTCTATAGGAGATTACGTGCTTTCAGGTGGTGAATTGGCAGCTGCAGTATTAAGTGATGCTATAATTCGATTATTGCCTGGTGTTTTGAACGATGAAACCTCTGCTTTGAGCGATTCTTTCCAAGATAATTTGTTGGCGCCACCAGTTTATACACGTCCTGCAGATTTCAAAGGACTAAAAGTTCCTGAAATTTTACTTTCAGGAGATGATAAAAAGGTAGATGAATGGCGGCATGAGCAAGCCTTGGAGCGCACTCAACAAAGAAGACCTGATTTATTAAAAAATAATTTTGAATAGGTGGTTGTAGAATTAATTTAATTAGCTACTTTTGCAAACCAATTTTATTTAGAAGTAAAGTTTAGAAGATATGAACGCAATACAATTTGTAGAAAACGACTTAAACATAAGCAAAGATACCACTCACGATTTTAGAGCTGGAGATACTGTTTCTGTAGATTATAAGATTAAAGAAGGAAACAAAGAAAGAGTTCAAACCTTTCAAGGTGTAGTTCTTCAAAGAAGAAGCAGTGGAAACACAGAGACTTTTACAGTTAGAAAAATGTCAGGTGGTGTTGGTGTAGAGAGAATATTCCCTCTTAATTCTCCATTTATTGAGAATATAAAAGTGAATAAGAAAGGACATGTGAGAAGAGCTAGAATTTTCTATTTAAGAGAATTAACTGGTAAGTCTGCGAGAATTAAAGAAAAGATTTTTATTAAAAAATAAAGATTATTTTGATAGATTTAAAAACCTTTTCCAATTCGGAAAAGGTTTTTTTATGCGATTTATTTTAGGGTTTTATGCGGTTTTCTTCTTTAACCACGGAGGACAGAATACTTATCATTAGAAATACGAAGGTATTTCGTTGTTTTAAATAGATTCACTACAATTTATTTTTACCCCAGAGGCGAAAAGTTCGCAGAGGCTTTCTTATTTGCGACTTTACGGTTATTCCATTTTAACCGAAAAAAGTTAAGAGGTTTGCACAATGGACTCAAAGAAATTCTAGAATATCCGTATTATTTTATACTCTAGGATATAATGCCACCCTTTCAGGGTTTTAGAGCTCTATTCATAGCACTTTTTATAATAATTTCAGCCCTCCAGGCTTGATAAAATAGTTATTTACAAAATCTTGGTGTACTTTGAAGTTTCTTTGAGTTGGTGGTAGTTTTTTCTTTTACCCCAGAGGCGAAAAGTTCGCAGAGGCTTTCTTATTTGCGACTTTACGGTTATTCCATTTTAACCGAAAAAAGTTAAGAGGTTTGCACAATGGACTCAAAGAAATTCTAGAATATCCGTATTATTTTATATTCAAGGATATAATGTCACCCTTTCAGGGTTTTAGAGCTCTATTCATAGCGCTTTTTATAATAATTTCAGCCCTTCAGGCTTGATAAAATAGTTATTTATAAAATCTTGGTGTACTTTGAAGTTTCTTTAAGATGGTGGTAGTTTTTTTCTTTTACTCCAGAGGCGCAAAGTTCGCAGAGGCTTTCTTATTTGCGACTTTACGGTTATTCCATTTTAACCGAAAAAAGTTAAGAGGTTTGCACAATGGACTCAAAGAAATTCTAGAATATCCGTATTATTTTATACTCTAGGATATAATGCCACCCTTTCAGGGTTTTAGGGCTCTATTCATAGCACTTTTTATAATAGTTTCAGCCCTCCAGGCTTGATAAAATAGCTAGTTATAAAATCTTAGTGTGTTTAGAACCTTCTTTGAATTAGTGCTATTTTTTTCTTTTACCGCGAAGACGCAAAGTTCGCAGAGGATATATTCTTTGCGGTTATTCTATTAACATCTATCAAATAGTTTGGCAAATGTTTTAATAATGCTATACTTTCAAATTGCTAATACCATTTATAAGGGAATAAAACTTTTTATCCGATTTTTTGTTATCGCATTGTTTTATAGCATTACTTTTGCAAACTAATTTACAAATATGCGGTATTTTCTTATTTTAATCTTTGCATTTCAGTTTACTACCTTATTGGCTCAAGACAATAAATTTGCTGTTAGTGGAACCATTAAATCAGCAGCCAATGGTGAAGAATTAATTGGAGCGACTGTTTTCTGTAAAGAACTATCTATTGGAGCTTCTGCCAACGTTTACGGATTTTATTCCTTTAATCTTCCTGAAGGAAAATATACAATTGAATACTCCTATATCGGCTATCAAAATTTAAGTAAGACGGTTATTGTTAATACTAATCAGCAAATAAATGTTGAATTATTAGAATCTGTCAATGAACTACAGGAAGTTGAAATTACCGGTGAACGCAATGATGCTAATGTAAAAGAAGTGGAAATGAGCATCGCAAAAATGGATGCCAAGCAAATTAAAAAAATTCCAGCACTATTGGGTGAAGCTGATGTGATTAAAAGTATTCAACTACTGCCAGGTGTAAGTACAGTTGGTGAAGGTAGCACAGGTTTCAATGTTCGTGGTGGTGGTATTGATCAAAACTTGGTATTATTGGATGAAGCTCCTGTTTTTAACTCCTCCCATTTATTGGGATTTTTCTCCGTTTTTAATCCTGATGCAGTAAAAAATGTAACTTTGATTAAGGGTGGAATCCCTGCGCAATATGGAGGAAGACTATCTTCAATTTTGGATGTAAGAATGAATGAAGGTAATCTAAAAGAATTTGAAGGTTCAGGTGGTGTTGGTGTAATTTTTAGTCGTTTAGCACTGCAAGGTCCAATCAAAAAGGATAAAGCATCGTTTTTAATTGCAGGAAGAAGATCATACATTGATGTTTTAGCCAAACCATTCTTAAATAAAGATTTAAAGGACAGCAAATTCTATTTTTATGATTTAACAGCTAAAGTTAATTATAAAATAAATGATAAAAACCGACTTTACCTTTCAGGCTTTTTTGGTAGAGATGTTTTTGGAAGCGGTTTCTTTTTTGATTGGGGAAATGCTACTACTACCTTGAGATGGAATCATATTTTCAATCAAAAATTATTCATGAATCTTTCGGCATATTACAGTAATTACGATTATAAATTAGGCGTAGAATCAGCTGATTTACCTGATGATGATTTTCAATGGAATTCTACTATTGTCAACTACAGTGTAAAACCAGATTTTACCTATTATATTAATAACAACAATACGTTGAAGTTTGGTGGACAATCTATTTATTATATTTTTAAACCAGCCGATGCTACTTTCAAAAGTGGTGGACAAGGTGGTTCTTTAAGTTTAAAAAATAAATACGCTGTTGAAAATGGAATTTATATTCAAAATGAACAGAAGTTTGGTTCTCGTTTTATTTTACAATATGGGATTCGGTTATCACATTTTGCTCAATTAGGTGAAGGTGAGGCACGATATTATAGAGATACTACTCCAGGAGTTAGAAAAGAATTAGATCGTGTTGAACAATATGGAAGCAATCAAGTAGTTGCTTCTTACATCAATCCTGAACCTAGAATTGCTGCCAATTTCAGCCTTGATGAAAATAGCTCAATAAAAGCGAGTTATAATAGAATGGCGCAGTATTTACACTTAATTTCAAATACAGTAGCTTCTACACCAGTCGATATTTGGTTACCGACTAATAATAACTTAAAGCCTCAATTGGTAGATCAGATTGCATTGGGTTATTTTAGAAATTTCAAGAAAAACACCTTTGAAACTTCTGCCGAAGTATTCTATAAAGATTTTCAAAATCAAATAGATTATATTGATAATGCTGAAATTTTCTTTAATCAAGATTTAGATGCTGACTTATTAAGTGGCGATGGTAGAGCTTATGGCTTAGAAATTTATTTGAAAAAAGCCAAAGGAAAATATAATGGGTTTATTAGTTATACCTTGTCTAGAAGTGAACGTAAAGTAAAAGGAATTAACAGAAATGGTTGGTATCCAAATCGTTTTGATAAAACACATATTTTCAATATTGTCAACAGTTATGATTTAAATAAAAAATGGTCTTTCTCAGCTAATTTTGTATTCTCTACTGGAACACCTACTACATTCCCAACAAGTAGATATGAAATTCAAGGAGCTATTGTACCGCATAACTCAACGGAAAGTAGAAATAATTATAGAATTCCTGCTTACCACAGAATGGATATTTCGGCAACCTTAAATTTAAATCCAGATAAAAAGAAAAGGTGGGATTCTGAATTGGTTTTCTCTATTTATAATTTATATGGAAGAAAAAACCCATTTAGTATTTACTTTCAACAAAACGTTGACAATCCTGCAATAACAGAAGCAATTAGATTTTCAGTTATTGGAAATCCGGTTCCTGGTATTTCTTACAATTTTAATTTTTAGAAATTATGAAATTTAAATATATACTTTATGTCATCGCTTTATTCACTTTCACATCATGTGAAGATGTTATTGATGTAGATTTAGACCAAGGCGAAGTGCTTTTGGTTACTGATGCATTTATCACCAATCAAAGTGAAGTGCAAACAATTAGATTAACTAAAACGGCTCCTTATTTTGATAATCAATCAACGCCAATTATACAAGGTGCGGTGGTTACTGTTTTTGGTAGTGATAGTTCTGTATATAATTTTGTAGATCAAAATGATGGAAATTACATTTGGACTCCTACAGCTAATCAAGCTATTAATTCTATTGGCGTAGAATATACCTTAGAGATTATTTACCAAAATGAAACTTACTATTCTATTTCAGTTTTAAATCCTGTACCACCAGTTGATAGTATTAAATTTGAGTTTCAAAAGGCTTCTATTGGTCAAGATAAAGATGGCTATCAAGCGGAATTTTTTGCAAAAGATATTGCAGGAAGAGAGGATTTTTATTGGATTAAAGCTTTTAGAAATAATAAAAAAGTAGGCAATGCTAGCTCGTTCAACATTACTGTTAATGGCTCTTTTGATGGCACTGGAAGTGATAGTTTACTTTTTATATTTCCAGTAAGAGTTTTCTTCATTGCTGATGAAGAATTGTATCAAAAAGATGATAGTTTAAGAGTAGAAATTTGGAGTATTAATGCAGATGTTGCGGAGTTTTTTACGGCTGTAGAAACTCAAACCAACAACGGCGGATTATTTGCAGTGCCTGCCTCTAACGTTTATGGAAATATTTATGATGTAAATGGCAAGCCACAGAAAAAGATGTTGGGAGCTTTTAGTATTTCAGCAATTTCTTCTAAAACGGAAGTTGTACAATAAATTTTAAGGTTTATTGTACTCATTTAAAGGAAGAGCCTAGAAAGCAATTATTGCAATAATAAATTGATTTAAAGCTCAATATCGTATTTCTTTTTTTTTATAAATCAGATTTTTGGATTTTTTCTAAAGCTTCACTAACGTGTTTTTCGGCTTTTAATAATCCTTGGTAAACAAATTGCACTTTACCTTGCCTATCAATTACATAAGTAATACGTGCCGGAAATAATCCCAACATGGAAAAGGCTTTAAATCTTTTTCTAACCTTACCCCCTTTATCACTTAACAAAACAAAAGGTAGATTGTACTTTTTTGAAAATTCAGAATGACTATTCATAGAATCTGAACTTACTCCTATTACTTGTACATCTTCATCTAAAAAATCAGCATACTGGTCTCTGAAGGAACAAGCTTCTTTTGTACAACCGGGCAAATCATTTTTAGGATAAAAGTAGAGAACAATTGGATTTCCTAGATATTCTTTGAGCGTATGCGTGATGCCATCTTTATCAGGCAATTCAAAGTGGGGAGCATACTCTCCTATTTTTAGTGTTGTACTCATGTTATGAAATTAATTGCAAACGTAATAAATTAAGTACGGCAAAAGAAGCCATTTGGATGTTTCTTTCTCTATGATTGCCTAATTGTAAGCATTTTGATAGAACTTCATCATTATCGGCAATAGCTATCCAAACCGTTCCAACAGGCTTCTCTTTTGTACCACCATTTGGACCTGCCACACCAGATGTAGCTATACCAAAATTAGATTTCATTTTCTTACGAATTCCAATTGCCATTTGTTCCACCACTTCTTTACTTACTGCTCCATATTTGGAAATACTTGCTTCTTTAACTCCTAAACTTTCTATTTTTACCTCATTGGAATAAGCGACAACTGAACCTAAAAAATAATCGGATGATCCTGAAATAGAAGTTAATAAATGAGCTGCATAACCACCTGTGCAACTTTCAGCAGTGGCTAAGGTTTTTTTATGTTCTCTTAAAATATCTCCAACTGCTTCCTCTAACTTTTGGTCATCATATCCATAAATGTATTCAGGAACTATTTGTAATAATTCCATCACTTTACGGTCTATTTTTTCCTGAGATTCGGCTCTATTATCCGATTGAATGCTCAATCTAATTTTTACATTGGCTAAAGATGGCAAATAAGCAATATGAATATCTTCTTGATCTAAAGAATTTTCCCAATCCTTAATTTTTTCTGCCAAAAAAGACTCCCCAATTCCGAAAGTCATGATGGTTTTATGAATAATAGCAGGTGTTTTAAAAAAATTAGAAATACCATCTAAAACCCCATTTTCCATGAGGTATATCATTTCATAAGGTACTCCAGGCATTGAAACCACAACTTTTCCATTCCTTTCAAACCACATTCCACTAGCTGTACCAGCCATATTTCTAATAATCGTACATTCTTTAGGTAAAAATGCTTGCTGAAGATTGACATCCAAAATAGGTCGATTACGTCTTGAAAACAAATCAACAATAAACTCCTTTATTTCAGGATATTCAATTAATTCTGTATTAAAAAATTCAGCAAGTGTGTGTTTGGTTATATCATCTTTTGTAGGTCCTAATCCACCTGTTATTAATACTAAATCGACTCTATTTTGAGCTTCAATAAGTGCTGTTATAATTTCCTCTTTGGTATCACTAATGGAGGTAATTCTACTGACAGAAACTCCTATTTTATTTAGTTCAACTCCCATGTATGCGGAATTAGAATCGATGGTTTGTCCGATTAAAATTTCATCGCCAATAGTGATAATTTCTGCTTTCATAGATAAAAATAAAGGGTTTAAAAATTTAAATGATCAAATTTTTAAACCCTAATAATATGTCGCTTTCTACAATCCAAATGGCTTGTAAGAGCCTGCTAAGTTGTCTTGCGTAAAGGATTGAACAATTCCTATAGGAGTAACTGCCAATATTGGAGTTTTAGCATGATTTACTACTCTTTGAGCATAATTACCCATAAAAAGGCCAGTTGAAGCTTCTTGCTCCGTCATGATAATAATTAAATCAGCATTTTCTTTTTTTGCTGCCTCTATAGTCATATCTGCTATATCATCACCATTTAAAAATTCAGAAGTGTGCTTGATTCCATGATGGTCTAAAAAGTCTTGAGTTTGTTTCAATTTAAGATTGAAAATGTTTTTCTCCTCTTCATGGTTTGATGTAATTAGCATTTTTATTGAAATCTCTGCTCCAAAAGATTTAGCCAATTTTGCTGCTTGACTTACCTTATCTCTAGTATGTTGTGAACTATCCAAAGGCAAAAGAATTTTCTTAAATCCTAGAGTTTTAGCATGCGACTGAACTGTAAGTACAGGACACATTGCCGATGTTACTACTCTATACGCATTGCTACCAATAAAGAATTCCTCTGCTCCACTTACACCATGAGTTCCCATTACTATGATATCAACTTCTAAATCATGGGCTATATCCACTACTTGACTAGCCACTTTACCTTCCGTTAAAACAATTTCAAATTCAGTTCCGTTTTTACTTTTATAATCGGCAGCAATAGAATTCAATTTGCTTGAAACTGCATCTTTTATCTTTGTTTGTGAGCCGTCAGAAAATAAACCTGACAACATGGTATTGTATGAACCTGCTGTAAGAACATGTAATAAATAAACTTTAGCATTCTCAATTTTTGCCAGATTTACTGCATGATCCAATGCTAACATTGAAGTATCAGAAAAATCAACTGGAATTAATATTCTTTTTATTTCATCTTTATTGTCCATTTTTATCGATTTAAGGAATTCATATTGATTACCAACCAAAGATAGTAAGAAGCATTTACTCATAAAACTGTTTATTTCTTTTTCTTTGCAGTTCTTATCAATAATTGTTAAAAAAGAACATGGAAAAATTAGCTCCTTCTGAATTAGTATTAAATGCCGACCAATCGGTTTATCACTTAAACTTAAAACCTGAACACATAGGCGACAAAATAATTGTGGTAGGAGATCCGGGAAGAGTGGAATTAATTTCTTCTTTTTTTGATTCTGTTGATTATAAAATAAGCAATAGAGAGTTTGTAACGCATACAGGCATGTACAACGGCAAAAAAGTTAGTGCTATTGCTACAGGAATAGGGACAGATAATATAGATATTGTTATCAATGAATTAGATGCTTTGGTCAATATTGATTTGGAAAATAGAACCATCAAAAAAGAGAAAAAAAGCCTTGAAATTGTTAGAATTGGAACTTGTGGTGCGCTACAAAAAGATTTAGCAGTAGATTCTTTCATAATGAGTTCACATGCTTTTGGAATGGATGGTTTATTAAATTTTTATCAATATGATGAGTCCACTGAAAATAAAAAAATCTTAAACGAAATAATTAATCAATGTAATTATAGTGAACGACTTACTAAACCTTACCTTGTAGCTGCATCAACCGATTTACTGCATCAATTAGGAGATGGGATAAAAAAAGGAATTACAGCAACTGCTCCAGGATTTTATGGTCCACAAGGAAGAGTGCTTCGGTTGGCTTTAAATAGCGAAGGTTTAAACGATCGGATGACCAATTTTAGTTTTAATGATCACAGAATTTGTAATTTTGAAATGGAAACATCTGCTTTGTATGGTTTGAGTGAATTACTAGGACATAAAGCCTGCACTGTTTGTGTGATTGTAGCAAATCGTTTAGCAAATAGTTTTAGTAAAGATTATCACCCTGCTATGGAAAAACTGATTCAATTAGTGCTAAATAGATTAACAATTTAAGGTTAATAAAAGATGGAAAGAAAATAATATCTACTCCATTAACCCTATATATTTGTAATTAATGACCAACAACTCTAAGATAAATGCATTAATTCAACTATTAGATGATCCTGATGATTTTGTTTATCATGAGGTAGAGCGTGAATTGCTACAATTAGGTCATCAAATAGTTCCTTACTTAGAAGATGCTTGGGGCAACTCTTTAAACAATATTTTACAGCAAAGAATTGAGAATTTAATTCATCAAATTCAGTTCGAAAATGTTAAGTCGGAACTAAAAGTTTGGAAAAAGAGCCAAGGTAAAGACCTATTGGATGGAGCTTTAATCATTGCAAAGTATCAATACCCTGATTTAGATATTAAATCCATTGAAACTTTTTTTAGTCAATTGGTGCAAGAAGTTTGGTTAGAAATTAACCCTAACTATACTGCCTTAGAAAAAGCTAAAATCATCAATAGAGTACTCTTTGAAATTTATGGTTTTTCAGGAAATAAAAAGAACTTTCATTCTCCTCAAAATAGTTTTATCAATCATGTAATAGAAAGTAGAAAAGGTAATCCTATTTCACTTTCTTTGGTTTATATGATCATCGCTAAGGAATTAAAAATTCCTATTTATGGTGTAAATTTACCTGAGCACTTTGTTTTAGCATACACTATTTTGCCTGAAGACTTTGTGGATGAGTTTCTTTTGGAGGATGTTTTGTTTTATATTAATCCATTTAATGGCGGTACTATTTTTAACGAAGCTGATATCAAATCTTTTTTAGTTCAACTTAAAATTGATCCCCAAGAAGGTTTTTTTCTTCCATGTGATAACCTAACAGTTATCAAAAGGTTCTTGAATAATTTGATTTATTGTTTTGGGAAAGCCGGTGTAATGGATAAAGTGGAAGAGATAAAAATTCTATTGAAATTATTGGAAGACTAATTAATAATTCTTTTTAAAGTCCTCAAAATAATTACAAAATCTTCTTTCAAATTTCTTTTCTCAATATAGTATAAATTTAAAGATAACTTGCTTGGCATTACCTCATCGATATAGGTACTTTCAGGATCTTCACTCTTTGCCAACAATTCATTTTCATTAAAATATTCTAAGGAAGCATAATCAGTAATACCTGGTTTCACAGCTAATACGTTCATTTGCCTCTGTGAATACATCTTTACATATTTCCTAACTTCAGGCCTTGGACCAACTAAGCTCATGTCTCCTTTCAAAACATTGATTAATTGGGGTAATTCATCTATTTTATGTTTTCTAATAAAATAACCAATGGTAGTAATTCTTGCATCTTTGTTTCCAACTGTGAGCAAACCTTTAGTTTCTGATCCGGCTTGCATACTTCTAAATTTTAATAACTTAAAATCAAAATTATCTTTACCTACTCTCAATTGCCTATAAAAAACACCACCTTTAGAATCTATCACTATTAACAAACTAATTAGCAGAAAAAAAGGAAGTAATATTATTAATCCAATGAAGGAAAAAAAGATGTCAAATAGTCGCTTCAACATTATTGGAGCACTTTTGAAACAGCATTTTTAACAGCAGTAATTACCTTTTGCACATCCTCATCAGAAAGATTGTGATAGACAGGCAATGAAATTTCTCTTGAATAATTATCCCAAGCCATAGGGAAATCAGACATTTTATAATCTAAATTTTTATAGAAAGAAAGTAAGGGCAGAGGCTGAAAATGCACGTTTACAGAGACCTCTTGTTCAAAAATCTCTTGAATAATTGCATCTCTTTGCGTTTCGGAAACATTTCGAATACGCAACATATAAAGATGATAACAGCTTAACTTCTCATCATTTTTATAATCGGGACATTGCGCCCATTTTTCTACTGAAAAAGCTTCTTCATACGCTTCAAAAATTGCTTTACGTCTCACTAAAGATTCAGAATCATAATATTTTAATTCTACTAATCCCAAAGAAGCATTTATATCTGTCATATTAGCTTTAAAACCAGCTTCAGTTACATCATATCGCCAATTTCCTTTTTGAGTCTTTGCTAATGCATCTTTATTTTGACCATGTAATGATTTTGTATTTAACTCTTTATAGATTTCATCGCAATCAAATCGATCATCTAAATTTAAAACGATTGCACCACCTTCAGCAGTGGTTAAATTTTTAACCGCATGAAATGAAAAAACAGAGACATCCGTTAAACTACCTGCTCTTTTATTCTGATAATAGGCCCCAAAAGAATGCGCTGAATCGGACATCACCAATATTCTATTTAACGTTTTTTGAGCAGGCGAATTTGCTTTAAATTTTTTCTGAATTTCTTCCGATTTCACTAATACGTTTACACATTCGTAATCGCAAGGATAACCACCAATATCAACAGGAATAATCACTTTGGTTCTTTCAGTGATGGCTGCCTTCACTTTAGCAAAATCCATATTATAATCATCTCTACAATCTACCATCACTGGCTTAGCACCACAATGAATAACTACATTGGCTGTAGCACAATAAGTATAGGCTGGTATTATAACTTCATCGCCCTCTTTAACTCCAAACCATCTCAATATCAATTCCATTCCGATAGTAGCAGAATTTAAGCAAAGTGTCTTTTTTGCATCACAATAGGCTGTAATCTGCTGCTCAAATAGTTTTGTTTTGGGTCCAGTTGTAATCCAACCAGATTTTAGGGTATCAATAACCTCATCGATTATTTCTTGGTAAATTTTGGGTGGTGAAAATGGTATCATTTCTAAACTAAATTATTTTCAAATGCGTATTTCACTAATGCGGCAGAATTTTTTATCTCCAATTTTTGAAATACATTTCTTTTATGAGCCTCAACAGTCCTCTTCGAAATTTTTAATTGCTGAGAAATTTCATGGGATGTACCTCCGTTAGATATCTGCTTTACGATTTCCAATTCTCTTTTTGTCAAATTAACTAAATTTGATTTTTCATTTTTAGCACTATCTATAGGTGTTTTACCATTGATTAAATCATCGATTAACTGCAAAGACATTTCAGCGCTCAAATATTTCTTTCCTTGATTCACTGTTTGAATAGCTTTTATCAATTCTTCCCTGCCACTTTCTTTTAACACATAACCACTCGCTCCATTTTTAAGCATATCTACTATATATGCTTCTTCATTGTGCATACTCAGTGCCAAAACTATTGGTTTTTTTGGTTTTTTAGAAAGAATCTTTTTTGTGGTTTCAATTCCTGTCATGCCAGGCATATTGATATCCATTAAAACTACATCTACTGCATTTTTCACTAAAAAATCTATCGCTTCTTGACCGCTAGCAACCTCTCCCACTACTTCAATATTGTCTTTATCACCAATTAAAGCTTTAATACCGTCTCTAATAATTTTGTGATCATCAACAAGCAATAGTTTTATTTTTTTTCCTTTCATCTAGTTCTATTTAATGGTAAACTAATTCTAAAATTTGTTCCTTGACCTTTGTTTGAATTTAATTTAAATTGTCCCCCCAAAAATAAGGTTCTTGTCTCAATATTCTTGATACCAATTCCAGAATCTTTTTGATTTAATGTAGCATTTAAATCAAACCCTATACCATCATCGTTAAATTGAATTTCTAAACTTTTATTGGCTTTTTTATAAACACCAATATCTATTTTTTTTGCCTTAGAATGTTTGATTGCATTGTTCAGCATTTCTTGAATAATACGATAGACACCAACCTCTAAATCATATTCGCATCGTAAACTACCAATTGTCTGATTAAATTCAATTTTGAATTTTTGAACCTTATTGTATGACAAAACCATCTCATTAATCGCGTAAGTTAAACCATAAGTTTTTAATGTTTGCGACATCAAATTATGCGAAATATTTCGAGTTTCGTTGATAGCTTCCTTTAATAAATCTAGTGACTTATCAATCAATTCCATCGATATAATATTCTCATCTTCACTAAAAATACTTTCATTTTTTAATGCAGCAACATTCATTTTTGCAGCTAATAGATATTGGCCTATTCCATCGTGTAAATCTTGTGAAAAACGATGCCTTTCCTCCTCTTGTGTCTTAATAATAGCCGTCATCAATCTTTCGTTATTTAACTTGCTTTCAGTAATATCCCTTACTAATGTAACAAAGATTGTATTTTTGCTATAATCATCAAAAACAGGAATAGAAATTAAATGATTCCAATACAACTCTCCATTCATCCTTCTGCATAATATCTCCCCTTCATATCTTTCTTTATTTTCAATGGCTGCATTGTATATTTCACGTTTTTTATTCAGTTCATCATCAACAAAAAACATGGAGGTGTAAGGCTCATCAAAAATACTAATTTGACCACCTACAACTTGCTCAGCGCTAAATCCTGTAAGGTTATAATAAGCTTGATTAGCATATAAAAAATATCGCTCCTCAAAATCTAAAATACAAATCCCCATAGGGGAATGATCTACTGCCTTTGTTTTGATATTTAATTCAAATTCAGCACCTTTTCTATCTGTATCATCTCTAAATACGATTACTACCTCATTGTTATTACTTTTTATAACAGTAACATTTAAAAATACTTTTTGCCCTTTCAAAATTGGCATCAATTTTAATCTACTTGCTTTATTGTTTTCAAATACTTTTTTTATTATTAACTGAAGTTTAGCGGCTTCATTCTGATTAAAAAATGTATAAATACTTCTTCCTTCCTTTTCTTCAGTAAAAACAAGAAATTGATTATCTTTTGCTTCTATTATAATTCCATTTCTATCTACTTTACAAATGGCATCGGTTATCAAATCTTCAATTAGTTTTTCCTCTGAAATATTTTTTAGCAAATTTTCTCGCTTTTTACGTTTTAGAAAAACCAAGACCAAATCATCTTTGGGAAATGGCACAAAAAATAAGCGTGAACCATCCACATTTTGAGTATTAAAATCTCCCTTAAATGCAATTTTAACGGATTCAACTAATGGAGAAAATGATTCTGAAAGGAATTTTTGAATGGATGCTGTACTTCCAAAAAAAAGATTGTAAAGAAAAGATTTTCGATCTAAGTCAAAATTAGAATGCACAATTTCTAGTCTCCTATTTACCAACCAACAATCGGTATTAGAAAGTTTTTTTAATTCTGATTGTAAATGCGAGCTTATTTTTTTTCCTGTTAATTGCAACTAGTTTCCTATTTAGAATTTAAAATTAATAGAAAATATTGTGTTAAAAAAAAGTGGTTAATAGAATTATTTGTATAAAAAAATAAACCTCCATCATCCTACATTACAAATAAATACATTTTATTTTACCAATAAAATATGTTTTAATCAACTTAAACAATTCAATTTGAATGTAAAATTTCAATTACAAAAGCAGTATCTTGGCATTTAATTTCAATTTATAAACTAAGTATGGAAGACTTTCTAATTAAAAATGATGCAGTAATTTTAGGGATATTAATGGTTATTTTGGCATTAATATTTGTAAGCTCCAACAGTAAAAACAAATCATGGCAACGGTTTTACACTTTTGTTCCCGCCCTATTATTATGCTATTTTATTCCAAGTTTATTAAATAGTTTTGGATTAGTTGATGCTGAATCATCTCAATTGTATTTCGTAGCATCTCGCTATTTATTACCAGCCAGTTTAATTCTGTTATGTTTAAGTATTGATATCAAAGGAATTCTCAAATTAGGCCCAAAAGCTATCATTATGTTTTTTGCAGGAACTGTAGGAATTATTATTGGTGGACCAGTTGCTATTTTAACAATATCGTATTTTTCTCCAGATTTAGTAGGTGGAGTTGGCCCTGATGAAGTTTGGCGTGGATTATCGACTATTGCAGGAAGTTGGATTGGTGGAGGTGCTAATCAAACAGCCATGAAAGAAATTTATCAACCAAGTGATGAATTATTTAGCGCTATGGTAACAGTTGATGTGATTGTTGCCAATATTTGGATGGCATTTCTATTATTTGGAGCAGGAATTTCTGAGAAAGTAGATAAATTCTTTAAAGCTGACTCATCAGCTATTACAGAAGTAAAAAACAGCATAGAAAATTACAGATTAAGCGTGAGTCGAAATCCTTCATTGACAGATATCTTTGTGATATTAGCGATTGGCTTTGGAGGAACAGCTTTGGCACATTTTGGTTCTGATTTAATTACGCCTTATATGGAGCAACATCAAGCCACATTAGATTCCTACCGTTTAAGTTCATTGGCAAGTGGATTTTTTTGGTTGGTAGTAATAGCTACTATAGCTGGTTTAGCTTTAAGTTTTACTAAATTAAAATCTTATGAAGGCGCAGGAGCTTCGAAATTTGGTAGTGCCTTTTTATATGTTTTAGTGGCTACCATAGGAATGAAGATGGATATTATGGCTATTTTCAACAATTTGGGATATTTCGCTATTGGTTTAGTTTGGATGCTAATTCATGTTATCATCCTATTAGGTATTGCAAAATTAATAAGGGCTCCTTTCTTCTTTGTAGCCGTTGGCAGTCAAGCGAATGTAGGCGGAGCAGCATCTGCACCTATTGTTGCTTCTGCATTTAGTCCTTCATTAGCTCCAGTTGGCGTGCTTTTGGCTGTGTTTGGATATGCAGTGGGTACCTTTGGAGCAATTATTTCTGCTCAATTGATGCAAGTAGTTAGTCCTTAAAATATATAGAATTATGAAATTTATTGGAAAAATTTTCGCCAGTTCATTGGCAATTTTAATTTCTGCTTACCTCCTACCAGGAGTTCATTTACAAGATTTTATAACCGCAATTATAGTCGCTCTGGTTCTTGGCTTAGCCAATATATTTATTAAACCATTATTAATCATCATTACCATACCTATTACTATTTTAACGCTAGGTTTATTTTTATTGGCGATTAACGCCATTATGATTTTGATAGTCGATTATTTTATTGATGGATTTAGAGTTGATGGGTTTTGGTGGGCATTATTATTTAGTTTAGTTTTAGCTATCATTAATTCAATATTCGAGGCTATTAACAAAAAAGAAAAAGTTTAATAATACATCTATGAAATATACAGAACCAATGTTTAAGGCCCAAGAGTTGGCAAGCAAAACCGTTTTAATAACAGGTGGAGGAACCGGTTTGGGCAAATCTATGGCTACCTATTTTATGGCTTTAGGTGCTAATCTGATTATTTGCAGTAGAAAAGATGATGTAATTCAAGCTACTGCAAAAGAACTAAGAGAAAAAACAGGCGGCAAAATATTAGCAGTTGCTTGTGATGTGCGCAAGCCTTTAGAAGTAGACCATGTAATTGAAGAAGGGATCAAAGAATTTGGCCAAATAGATGTATTGGTCAATAATGCAGCAGGTAATTTCATTAGTCCTACAGAAAGATTATCTCCAAAAGCATTTGATATCATAGTGGATATTGTACTCAAAGGCAGCTACAACTTTTCCTTAGCACTTGGAAAATATTGGATTAAAGAAAAAATGAATGCTTGCATGCTCAATATTGTTACTACTTACGCTTGGACAGGCTCTGGATATGTAGTTCCATCTGCATGTGCTAAAGCTGGAGTTTTGGCGCTCACTAGATCCTTAGCTGCCGAATGGGCAAAGTATGGAATTAGAGCCAATGCAATTGCTCCAGGCCCATTTCCTACTGAAGGAGCTTTTAGTAGATTGTTTCCTGAAAAGATTGTGAAAGAATTAGATCCATTAAAAAGGATTCCGCTAAATAGATATGGCGAACATCAAGAGTTAGCCAATTTAGCTGCTTATTTGATTTCTGACTTTTCTGCCTATATGAATGGTGAGGTAGTAACTATAGATGGAGGTGAATGGTTGTATAACGCAGGAGAGTTTACGATGATGGATAAAGTACCTGCTGACATGTGGGATGATATAGAAAAGAACATTAGAGGAAAAAAATAGGAGGCTTTGCACGAATGCAAAACCTCCCCAAACAAAAAAACAAAGAAAAAACAACAATTCTGCTAAAAGCAGATCGAATTTTAATTCCTAAAAATTAAAATATGATTGTTATTATTTAGCCTCATTTAAAACTATTAACGAACTTTGCGCCCGTTTAGATTTATAAAATCAAAATATGTCCACAGAGCTGAGTTTCTTTTTATTGTGTTTTACATCTTTTATCACCTTGATGAACCCAATCGGCATCATGCCAGTCTTTTTGAGCATGACCACCGATTTAGATCAAAAACAAAGAACTAAAACTGCATTAAAGGCCGTGATTGTTGCTTTTTTCACTTTAATGTTATTTGCTTTTAGCGGACAAGTCTTGTTTAAATTTTTTGGTATTTCTGTCAATAGTTTTAGGGTAGTTGGTGGCATTATTTTCTTTATGATGGGTTATGATATGCTACAAGCAAGGCTCACAAAAATAAAAGTTCATAAAAGTGATGTCAAAAATTATGTGGATGATATTTCTGTAACTCCTTTAGCCATCCCTATGATTTGTGGTCCAGGAGCCATTACCAATGCTATTGTGTTGATGGAAGATGCTGTTCAATTACAAAGCAAAGTGATTTTGATTGGAACTATCTTAGTAATATGTGTCATTATTTTTATAGTCCTTTGGGGAGCATCTCAAATCACCAAATTTATAGGACCTACCGGAAATAAAATTTTAATGCGATTGATGGGATTGATTGTGATGGTAATTGCAGTTGAGTTTTTCTTCAGTGGTTTAAAACCTATTATTATTGATATATTCAGCAGTATTCCTAATTAAACTATGAAAAGAGTATTGCGTTATATAGCAATTTTTCTTTTTGCACTAATTGGTTTGTTAGCCAATGAAATTCATTATGGTTTATTACAATTACAGGGTCAAGTTAAAGTGTTGTACAATGCTCAACCCATTGAGGTTTTTTTAAACAATCCGAGCTTTCCTGATAGTTTAAAAACTAAAATCCAACTGATACAAAAAGTGAGAAACTTTGCTGTTGCAGAATTGGGAATGACCGATTCTAAAAACTACACCACTTTATACAATCAAAACAACAAACCAACGCTATGGGTAGTTACGGCAGCTCCAAAATTTAGTTTAGAACCTTATGAATGGAAATTTCCATTGGTTGGTGGATTTCCTTATAAAGGTTTTTTTGATGAAGAATTGGTAAAAAAAGAAGCTAAGAAAATGCAAAACTTAGGATATGATACTGAAATTGACTTAGTTTCTGCATGGAGTACTTTAGGATGGTTCAAGGATCCTATATTATCCAACAACCTCAATCAAAGTGATGGCGATTTAGCGAACTTAATTATTCATGAATTAACGCATACCACCCTATTCATAAAAGACAGCGTTGATTTAAATGAAAACTTAGCGTCATTTATTGGTCACAAAGGAGCACAATTATATTTAGATAAATATGACGATAGCTTAAAAAGTGAATACCTCAACAAACTAAAAGATAGAAAATTATACAAAGATTTCTTAATTAAAAAAATAGAGGAGCTGAAAACTTTTTATGAGAATTCTAATGAATTCAGCATTGATAAAAGACTAATATTAAAAGAACAAAAAATAGAAAGTTTTCAAAAAGAATTAAATTTGATACCTTTTAGCAATAGAATTTGGAATGAATATCTTTTGGAAAAATCATCAGATTGGAACAATGCTTACTTTGCAGGTGTTAATACTTACGGCAGCCAACAAAAATATTTTGAACAAATTTATCAAGAAGAATTTAAAGGCGACTTAAAAGCTTTTTTACAAGCATACAAAGAAAAATATCCAAAATAAATATGACCAATTCCACAGAATCAGACTCTAACTATCAGCATCTTGAAAAAATGTCGATCAATGAATTGTTGACCAATATCAATCAAGAAGATACATCTGTACCACTAGCAATAGAAAAGGTTATTCCTGCAATTGAAAAGGTGGTTGAAATAGTTGTGCAAAAAATGAAAAAAGGCGGAAGACTATTTTACATTGGGGCAGGCACAAGTGGAAGATTAGGAATAGTAGACGCCTCAGAATGTCCTCCTACATTTGGAGTTCCCCACGATTGGGTAATAGGCATTATAGCAGGCGGTGATAAGGCTATCCGTAAGGCAGTAGAATTTGCAGAAGACGATACTAACCAAGCTTGGAAAGATTTAAAAGAGTACAACATATCCGACAAAGATGTGGTGATTGGAATAGCAGCTTCAGGCACTACACCTTATGTGATAGGCGGATTGAAAAATTGTGCAGAGAACCATATAAAAACGGCTTGCATTGTTTGCAATTCTAATTCACCAGTAGCAGCTGCAGCTGACTACCCTATTGAAGTGGTAGTTGGTTCAGAATTTGTGACAGGAAGTACTCGCATGAAAGCAGGAACTGCTCAAAAATTAATACTGAATATGATTTCTACTGCTGTTATGATTCAGTTAGGAAGAGTAAAAGGCAACAAAATGGTGGACATGCAGCTGAGTAATAATAAATTAGTAAATAGAGGAATTAAAATGCTCATGAGTGAGTTAAATATACCATTTGAAGAAGCGGAGACTTTATTGAATAAATATGGAAGTGTGAGGAAGGCGATTGAATCAATGTAATAATTAAAGAATCAATCAATAAGTGAATAAGTGAATAAGTGAATCAATCAATAATTGAATTGGTCAATAAATGAAGAAGTGAATTAAAGAATTGGTCAATTAGTTAATAAGAGAATAAGTGAATCGATTAATAAGTGAATAAGTGAATAAGAGAATCGGGCAATAAGTGAATTAAATAATAAGTGAATAAGTTAATAAGAGAATCAATAAGTGAATCGGGCAATAAGTGAATTAAATTACGTCATTTACTTCATTATCAGATTTAACTGCCTCGTTAGTTCTCTAACATTTTAAAATTAGATATTAACAACCGTTATTAATTGTCAAACTGAACGGACAATTGATAATTAAAAAATTACAATTAAGAGCTTTGCTAAAGGCAATGCGCAATTAAGAATTAAGAATTTACCCTTAACAATTATTTTTGCATACAATAGAACCCTTTTACAATTGGCGAGATTATTACGTTGCAGCTGAAGATAAGCGATCGCCATTTTACGACCGAATTTACAGTGAGTTTGAATTTACTGATGCTATTTATGACCATTACATTCATCCGCAGTGGGATAACATAGAATCGCCTACGCTTTACATAAAAATTTTATTTACCGATTATGATAAAGGCTATACCGTTATTGAATTAATTGGCGAATGGAATGATTTATTGCATAATGACATTATGTTTCTCAAAAGAAATGTAATTGATGTTTTGATAGATGAAGGTGTCAATCATTTTATTATGATTGGAGAAAATGTATTGAATTTTCATACTTCAGACGATTCTTATTACGAAGAATGGTTTGATGATGTAGAAGATGGTTGGATTGTGTTTATGAACTTTTTTGAGCATGTGCTCAATGATTTTTCAGATGCCAACATCGACTATTATATGAGCACCGGTGGCGATTTCAATGATTTCGATTGGCGCACCTACTTACCAAGCCAATTGTTCAAAAAAGTGGATAAAATGGTGCAGAAGAGGATTGGGTGAGTGATTGATTAAAATTTTAATAACGTGTTTATTTATGAAAAGTAGCGCGTTTAAACACGAAAGTTAGCAAATAAAAACCCAACCTGTCTGCTGAAAGCAGGTAGAAAATCCGCGTGGATTTTCGTAGGTAAGCGAGAAGCAATAAATTATGTACGATTGTTACTGTAGGCTTTAGTTCATAACTATTATTAACTTGTCATAAGCAGCATTAGTATTAATGTTATAATTCCGACTATTGTAGAAAATATTCCCATTTTTTTCGATTTTGTCCAACCAGCCATCGAAATCATAACTAGTAGAGATATCGTACCGAAAAAAAAGGCAAATCCACCAATACTTCTTGGTAATAACAAATCATTATCAAGTACTTTCTGCGGATATCCTTCGGTTGTCATCAAAAGAACCTTCGTCATTGCAAATACAGTTATTAGAAATAAGCAAGCAGCAAAAATTGATGCTTTCATAATATTATTAATCAACCGTGTTTTTGTATCTGATACTAAAAAATTTGCAATAACTGCTATTGAAAATCCACCAAGCAGTGCACTAATTGTAATTATTTGGTCGGCAAGTTTGTTATAATATTCAAATGTAATTTCAGTCATATTATTTTATTCCCATTTAGGTTTTGTTTATACTTTTGATATTCATTTCTTTCCGTAATCGCGGTTTTTAGCAAGCAGGTAACGATTTTTTATATATCTCGTAGCGTGGAAATTAGCTTTGTACTTTCGGTTAAGCACGAGCCGAATTTTTTAATTTTCTTATTATCTCTTTTTACAATAAGCCAAATTAAAAAATTTGGCGGACTTCGCAAATATGCCTGAACCTTAGTGTTGGCAATGACTCGCACTATTTTTTATATACGTTATTGTGTGTAATGCTTATTCAGCCTGCAACTTCGAGCTTTCCTTTTTCAAGTATTCCTTAATTTCCTCAAAACTCATTCCTTTCAAGTCATTTGAAATTTTGTCTTTGATTTTTCGGAACGTTTTTACTGTATCAAATTCTTTCTTTTGGTTTTCTTCTTTAGTTTTCATAATCGACTATTTCTTTAGGCGAACGTATTTCCAATGATGGATAATTACTTCTTAAATTTATTGAATTATAACCTCGTATTCTATAAACGTTCACAATATGTTTAAAATTCCAACTTACTAAAATATCCGCTCGATGAATTGTTGCAGTCGCAATATGGATGCAATCATCAAAACTTGTTGCTCCGACTACTTTTTCATCAACATATTTAGTCGCAAGTGCAAGAATTTCGTCCGTTATTTCGACTTTTTCTAAACTCTCTTTTGGTAAGTCTGCAAAATATTCTTTGACATTTTTTGGTGCTTTTACTAATTCCGTTTCGACCAATTCAGAATAGATGCAGATAATTTTTCCGAGTTTAATCCGCTCAAATAATTGTAAGGTAAATTCATCAAATTCTTTGTCAAATACTCCTCCGAAAACGGATGTGTCAAGATAAAATCGTTGTTTCATTTCATAAATTTAGTTATAATTAAATTTACAAAAATTTAATCAGCAGAATATTTAATGGTTTCACGATTTTTTTTTGCATTCCACACAATATTCGAATAAAAGGAAGAGTACGTTTATACTTCTTCATTAAACTTCTTAGCAGGAGTACTTCTTCATCCGATACATCGGATTCTTTTCAAAGTAAAACTTTCCATTATATCCGTATGTTTTATTATCCATCCAAATATAATAATTAATTTATATTGGATTTAAAGTGCAGGCCACTTTAAAAAGAACAGTTGCACATTTATTTTCGCAGGGTTGCACTCGTTCGCCGCTAGGAGGAAATCACTACGGAGCATCGTGTTTATATCCAACGATTTATAGCAGATGGAGATATAACTATTCTTGAAGTAAAAATAATATTTATCAACTAAATAGACAGAATGCCGATCTTATTCCACTATTTTAAGATTTAAAAAAAATCATTACTTTCATTAAAAGACAACAAAAAAGAAACTTGAAGATGAAAAGGCCTTATTAAATCCCCTTAGCAAAAAAGTAAGCAGACCGAAGGTGATATCCTGAACTACGCCGAAGGGCTGAGTTCAACACAGACTCTAAGCGCGTCCTCAACGCACTGCATTAGAGCCTAATTGTTGTACAACGTTCTTTATCTTAATGAATAATCAATAGAAGTCTTCGAATTGTATACGCCAAGCTCAAAACAAACACGGCCTCTAATTATACAAGAGTGGATACCAATTTGTTTAGCGAATTTTTTTATAATTTGATCTGTGTAGTCTTGGTTTTGTAAGAAGAAGTTATCCCATTTTTCTTTATCTATTAAATGATTTTTAGCAAATGAATCAGCCTCTTTTTCTTCTTTTGAGCTTTTATAATTTACTTGCTCTTTAGATGATTCTAAATCAATAAATTCTGCATTATTGTTATTTAATAGATGTTCGTAAATGTGACCTAATTCATGAAATAAAGTGAAAGCAAAGTTGTCTAGTCTATTATGACGCAAAGTCATTCCAATTGAAGGGGAACCATTGCTCCAAAAAGAGATAGCGTCTACTGGAGTTTTCTCTCCTTTCTTTTGATAAACTAATTTAATTCCATAATCACTTAGAGTTTGTTTAACTAGACTCAAAGTGTTTAAATTTTTATTTAAAATATTTCTAAGATTATAAATAAGTTCATTTTTGTTTTCATAATCAAATTGTGAAACCACAATTTGGCTTGCTTTAAAATGAACTAGTTTAACCCATGTAATAATATTTATTGGGTCAATTTTTAATATTGAGGATTTTCTAAATCTAGCATAGGTTGGTTTTGCTCCAATATTAGCTAATTCTTCAAAGCTTGCAACGTTATATATATTTTTAACAGTCGGAATATCTACAACGGGATCTCCGGTAATGACTTTTTCTTTTTTTAGGAAAGATACCGCGATTCTATCCTCAATAAATTTCCACTGCTCAATTGCTTCTAGCCTTTTTTGATTTTTCTGATTTATTTTAGCTTTGTCAAGGTCGTAGTTTTTCTGTACCTCAAGCCAATAATCGGCATCAATACCTAATGCTTTTTCTAGCAGTAAGGCAAGTTCAGCATTAAGGTTTCGTTTTCCTTTAATTATCTCATTTAATTGACTCTTGCTATAACCAATCTGTTTAGCAAAATCACTCTGAGAAATAGCTTTGTTTTCAATTTCATCTAAAATAATTTCGCCCGGGTGGGTTACTAATAATGGGATTGTATTTTCTGTAGTTTTCATTGCTCTATCCTTTATTCGTAGTGTTTGCTTAGTTCTTCAATTTCTAGTAAATCGATTACTTGGGTCTCATTGTCAGTTGCAATCTCTCTGAATAGAATTCTGTACTGCTTATTAATCCAAACTGCACTAACTCCATCTAAGTCCCCTATCTTTTTTTCATAATTAAGGCTAGATATCTGATATAATTGTTCAATCTTAGTAACACCTTTAAGTTTATTAATGGTCTTAACATATTGTTTGACTAATTGAGGATTTGATTTGTATGCTTTATGCTTACTAACCTTTCCTTCATATAGGTCAGATAAATAATCCTTCGTGAAAGCAATTTCCATAATTGATTAGACAAATATACAAAAAAGTTCACAATAATGTGAACAAAAAGTTATTTTAAGATAATGTTGCACAACAACCGAATAAAAGGAAGAGTACGTTTATTCCCATTATGTCTATATGTTTTATTATACATCCAAATATAATAAATAATTAATATTGGATTTTAAGTGCAGGCCACTATAGAAAAAAAACAGTTGCACATTTATTTTCGCAGGGTTGCACCCGTCCGCCGCTAGGAGGAAACCACCGCGAAACATCGTTATTAAATCCAATGGTTTATAAAATATTCAATTTGCCCTTTGTAACATTTATTGTAATCTCCATTCTTTTGTTAACTCGTAGTTAGTACTTCGCCCTCCAGAATTTTCTTGTACTAATATTCCTTTTTCTATTAAATCTTTTATATCTCTTAATGCTGTATCGGTTGAACATTTCGCAATTTTTGCCCATTTTGATGATTTTAATTTACCATCAAATCCATCCAAAAGTTTATTCAAAATTAGTCTTTGTCGATTATTCAAAACAGTTTCTTTATTATTATCCCAAAAATCTGCTTTTATTAATACTGCTTTTAATATTTCCTCAGTATTTATTAAAGCTCCGTTCAAACAATTTAAAAACCAATCAAGCCATTCTGTTATGTCACCTGAACTATGCTGAACATTTTGCAAAACTTCATAATAGCCCTTTTTTTCATTTAAAATTTGGTTGGACAGACTATAAAATCTTTGTGTACTATTTTCAGAACGAGCAAGTAACATATCCGACAAGGCTCTTGCTACTCGTCCATTCCCATCATCAAAAGGATGAATAATTATAAACCAAAAATGTGCAATTGCAGCTTTCAACACTCCATCAATATCTGCTTCTTTGTTTATCCATAAAAGAAGTTCATCCATTTCCTTTTTTACTACTTTGAAAGTCGGTGCTTGAAAGTGAATTTTCTCTTTTCCCATTGGCCCTGAAATTATTTGCATTTCTCCATCACGATAACAGCCTGATTCAATTCTATGAATTCCGTTCCAACCAGTTGGAAACAATGCAGCATTCCAACCAAAAATACGCTCTTGATCTAGAGGATTATCATAGTTTTGTGTTGCATCAAGCAACATTTCTACAATTCCTTCTACATCTCTATTTACATGAATATTCCCTGCATATTTCAACCCAAGTCTTTTAGCTATTGATGAACGAACTTGATCATAATTAAAAATTTCGCCTTCTATTTCAGAGGATTTTAATACATCTAAAGTTAAGTTAGATAAAATTGTTTCTTCTTGTAATGAAAAACCAAGCGCACTCATTTGACCCAAAATTTTTCCTTGTAGATGTCGAACTTTTCCTAAAATTATATTAATTGCCTTGTCATCCCAAGTAAATTTTGGCCAACTATCGTATTCATAAATGTACTTTGCCATAAATTATTTAACAATTTGCGGTAAAAATACAAATTATTCGCCGCAAAATTACTGAGAATAGAAGATTTATTCTCCGCAAAGCATCGATTTTGGGGTTAACAGATTTGTAAATTGTGAAATTGTCACTGCCTTGTGGTTCAAATCCATTAATGATTTGGGTACTATTTTTTGTAATCATCAGTATTTTGATTTTGATTAACTTAATTTGATTAATCCACTAAAAAAGTGAATGCACCAAATTTCCCATGATGGGAAATAGAAAATGAATTCTTGAGCAGCTTTTTTCTATAATGCAATTTAGGAACACCTTGCTGTGTTTTTTTAATCGAAAGCCCTGAAGTCCTTAAATTATTAGTTCGCGCATAATCCATAATTACTTGTTGATGCATAAAGCTACTCTGTAAATTGCTGCTACCTTCAGGAAGTTGGTGAATCTGTGTATTTATTTTAGCCTTATTAACTAAAGCAGTGGTGAAAATATACTTTTCTTGAATGGTTGTGGTAGTTTTTAAATGAAGTTCGCCAACTTTAACATTACCATTTATTGAGCCTTCTAAACTGCACTCTATTTTAGTGGGATTGTAAAACCTTTTACCACCTGCTTGAATAAATACTTTGTAGGCACTTTCTTTCATGCTCCATAGCTGCCAAATAGCTATAAAAGGATCATTAGAAGCAGCAATAATTAACTGCTCGTTTTTAGTGAAGACTTTTTGCATAAAACCAGGTCTTTCCCAACCGATTTGTTTTGATAGTTGAATGTCTATGATATCATTACCGACCATTATTTTTCAGAAATTTTCTTGTCTATTATTTCTAAAGCTGCTTTTACATTCAGCATTTGATCCATTGATTCATTATCAATTACAATATCATATTTCTCCTCAATATCTAATATTACATCCACCAAATTTGCTGAATTTATCTTTAAATCCTTGATAAAATCTGTTTCTTCATGTAATTCTTCAAAAGCTTTTTGGTCTTGAATATAGGGCTTCACTATCGCCTTTAATTCGTTGATCATTTCATTTTTATCACTCATTATTTTTTGAATTTTTTAAATATTAAACAGCCATTTACATCGCCAAAACCAAAACTAGCTTTGGCAACTATATTCATTTCTTTCTCAATCAATTTTTGAGGTATTTTATCTTTCGAAATTAAGGCGATAATTTCTTCATTTACATCTTCGCAATTCAAATTTGGAAAAATAAAATTGTGGTGAATTTGCAAAACACTCGCAACACTTTCTATAGCTCCTGAAGCAGATAAACAATGTCCTACCATTGATTTTAATGAATTGATAATGGGGAAATCTTCGCCTTTTAAATCTAGAGCTTTAGACCAGTTTTCTATTTCGGTAAAATCCTTACTAGTAGCCGTTAAATGTCCATTAATGGCGTCAATAGAAGCAGCTTTTATATTTGAATTGGCAACCGCATTTTTAATGCATCGTTGAACTGCTTCAGAGTTAGGAGCAGTCATGGAGCCTTCATTTCTTTGTCCTCCAGAATTGACATCTCCACCCAATATTTCAGCATAGATCGTTGCTTTTCTTTCCAATGCACTTTCCAATGATTCTAAAACCATTGCTCCTGCTCCACTTCCAGGTACAAATCCAGAAGCTGAAGCACTCATAGGCCGTGAACCTGCTTTTGGAGAATCATTGTGTTTATAGGTTAAGACGCGCATGGCATCAAATCCTCCCCAAACATAAGGCCCATGATCGCTAGTTCCTCCAACTATCATTCGCTTTGCACTCCCAGCCTTTATACGATCGTATCCCATTAAAATGGCTTCAGTACCTGTTGTGCAAGCAGATGAATTGGTAGTTACTTGATTGCCCAAACCTATAATACCACCCAAATAAGCACTTACACCACTTGCCATAGTTTGTGCAACAACAGTGCTTCCTAAACGCCTTACATTTTTATCATCCAATTTATAAATGGCTTCTCTAAATTTTTCTACACCTGAAGTTCCTGCTCCAAAGATGGTTCCGCTATCGTAGTCTGCCTTCTCCGTTATGGAAAGGCCTGCGTCTTTCCATGCATCCATTCCTGCCATACAGCCATATAATATTCCTGAGCTTTTAAAATCTTTTAATTGCAGTTCGGTAAAATATTGTCGCTTTAATTCTTCTGAAACGCTTGGTATTCCTCCAATACAACAAGAAAATTCTAATTCTTTTAAAATGGGTTGATACTCTATTCCAGAAATTCCATTTTTTATGGCATTTGTAAAATCAACTAATCCCACTCCATTGGGAGCAACTACACCTAAACCAGTTATAACGACTCTTTTATCCATATTCCTATTTTAGCATTCCTGCAATTTTACCTCTACACACCAATTCGCCAACTGAATTAAACATTTCCACTTTGCACTTTAATTTATTGAATCTAAAATACTCCTTTTCACTCTTTACAATAACTTTTTCGCCGGGGAAAACTGGGTGATAGAAATCTACTTCCGTAGAAGTTAAAGCAATTTGTAATTCATTTATTAAATTATCTGATGTGCTTAAAAGATACAAACCGAAAGCTACTAACCCAATTTGAGCCATCGTTTCAGTTAAAATAACACCTGGTGTAACAGGATTGTTTTTAAAATGACCTTTATAGAAATCATGGTCAGCCTGATAAGTATATGTTCCACGAATTCCATTTTCATTCGCTTCTAAGATTTCATCTACAAAAAGGAATGGATGTGCATAAGGAAGATGGGCAATAATTTTTTCAAATGTCATATAATTTCAGCTTAACTTAAATGTTCTCCACCGTTAACGGGAAGTGTTATTCCTGTAATCCATTTAGATTCCTCTTTCGTCAATAAATAAACAACATTAGCAACATCTTCGGGAGTGGTAAGTCTATGAAATGGATTGCGTTTTATCGTGTATTCTTTGAGTTGTTCATTACCTGGAATCATTCTAAAAGAAGTGGTGTCAGTTACGCCTGCTTCTATGCAATTAGATCTAATTCCATACTTTGCAAATTCTAACGCAATGTTTCTTGAAATGGCTTCTAAAGCAACTTTAGCAGCAGAAACGGCGGCGTAATTTTGCCATGCTTTTTTATTTCCCTCACTTGTAAAGCTAATAATACGAGCATCATCTGCAAATAAACTTTTACTAAAAACATGTTTTGTCCAATCGTATAAGCTAAATGCCATATTCTCCAAAGTAATATGAAAATCGTCGTTTTGAAGCTCTCTTTCTCCTTCAGAAACCATAGGTTTTAAATTGCCTTTAGCAATACTATGAACCAAGCATTTCACTTTCCCTTTAGCTAGTAAATTTTGCTCTAAAACAGTGAGAATTTCTTCTCTATTTTCTGCTTTGACCACATCTTTATTAAAGTGAATTAATTTCACTTTACTTTTTGAAACAATAGAATTAAATTCTGATTCAATCGCTTCAAGGTCAATTTTTCGAGAGCGATAAATCAAACACAAATTCAATCCTTCCTTTGCGAGTTTTTTAGCAGTTGCTAAACCTAGCCCACTAGATGCGCCCAATATAATAGCCCATTCATTTTTATCTTCAAATTCTCTTACCATTTTAGCAATAATCTTTGTGCAGTAAAACCTGGACCAAAGCTCAACATCAGCCCCACATCTCCTTTTTTAGCTCCTTGATCCATAAACCTTTCTAATACATAAAGTACCGTAGCACTGGACATATTTCCGTATTCTTTCAAAACTGCTTTTGTGTTGTCAATATTCTTTCCTAAAGCACCAAACAACTCTTCTATTGTCTGTACAATTTTTTTTCCTCCAGGATGAAAAATAAGATGATCTACCTCATCAATCGTTAAATTATTTCGTTCTAAAAATGGATGAACAATTTTAGGAAAATGATTGGCAATCTTTTCAGGGACTTCTTTATCTAAAACCATTTGTAGTCCCGTATTTTTAAGTTCAAAACCCATCATGTGTTCTGCATCGTAAAAGTGATACATCGCATCATCAATTATTTCAGGGCCTTCTTCCTTTGCGTAAGATGAAAGTACAGCACAAGCACATCCATCTCCAAAAATAGCTGCACTAACAATGTTGACCATAGAAAAATCATCAATTTGAAAGGTAGAAGTAGGAGATTCTACAGCTATTACAACCGCTCTTTTATTAGGATTGGCTTTTAGAAAATTATTGGCATAAATCATTCCTGAAACACCTGCTACACAACCCATTTCAGTAACAGGAAGACGCACAATATCTTGCTTCATCTCTAATTTATTGATAAGATAAGCATCTACAGAGGGAATCATAATTCCTGTACAACTTACAGTAATTATATAATCAATATCTGTCGGCTTTAGGTTAGCCTTTTTTAAAGCTTTAGTCAATGCTCCTTCAGCCAATTTTATGGTTTCACGTTTGTAGATATCATTCTTCTCTTCAAACGACGTTTTTAAAAACACCTCTTCTGCATCCATTATGGAATACCTTCTTTCCACACCTGCATTTTCAAAAAGTTTAATCACTTTTCTTTGAAAACGCTCTTCTTGTCCATTTAACCAAACCTTTAGAAACGGAATTATTTCCGCGGTAGTTCGCGTATATGGAGGCAGATGGGTTGATACAGCTGTTATTTTTACACTCATGATTTTTTAATTATCCATTGGTAACGAAATGCCCATCGCCATGTTATACTGCTTTTGTAATTTATTTTTGATGAAAATACTTCCAAATTTTCCCGTTTAAATGCTTTTAAAATAGAAGTTAAACCGTCTTCTTTGGTCATCTTATTTTTAACACCCAAGGTTACTAATTTGAAAAGGTAATAAGCCATCCAATGCCGATGTAAATCATTAACTAAAACTCCAATTTTGGCATTTTTAAGCAAAGTCTGTATTAAATTAAGCGCTACAGCATTTTCAAAATGATGCAGAAACAAAGTACACATAGCAATATCATAGGTATGTACTTCAAAATTTTCCGCCAAAACGTCTTCTTTACTGAAAGTTATTTCAGGAAAGTTAGTCGATAATTGATTGGCGTAGTCTATGGTAGCTTGATTTGCATCTATACCAAGCAATTTAAATTGATACCCATTTTTCCTACCATATTCAGCTACTTTTCTGAGCATATCGCCATTACCACAACCCAAATCAACAATGCTAATTGTTTTGTCCTTGGTATGCTTTCCTAACAGAATCTCTAAGCCATCTAGGGTAATTTTGTTGCCACCCAACCATTTATTAACAGTAGCCAATTGATCCAAGGAGTTGATTAATAAATCACCACTCATATCGAGATCATCCATAATCTCAATTTCTATACTTCTATGTAGGGTATTTACAAACATTATAATTCTGCTGTCATAGGTTTACCGTGTGTCCTTTTGATGATATGTGGCAATACAAAGGGGAAGGTTTTTAAAAGTACCATAATAAATTCAGATAAAATTCCTAGTTTGAAAAAACCTGCAATTATATGCCCCGATTTTAATCTAGCACCAAATTCTTTGTTCCAAACTGCAGAATATTGACTTTCTAAATCTGCTCTTGTTTCTATTTTTCCAGATTTATAATTTAGAATGTGCAGGCAAGCCATTTGAGCAGCTCTAATTGCCATACTCATTCCATTTCCTGCCAATGGGTGAATCATTCCTGCACTATCACCACACATTAATATATGATTTTCAACAGCTTGCTTTGAAGAAAATGAAACTTGACTGATAGAAATTGGTTTTTCGAAGGCTATTTCATAAGATTCAAATGCTTTTTTTAAATACTTATTTTTACTCAGCACCTTACTTTGGAAATCTTCTATGTTTTTGAATTTCTTAAATGATTTATAATCGGCTATATAGCAAATATTAATTAAATCGGTTTCTACTTTCGAAATACCACAATAACCTCCTTTAAAGTTGTGCAAACTAACAGCATTTTCAGGGAAATCTCCTTTATAATGGGCTTTAATCCCTAGATACGGAGTTGACTTTTGAATAAAACTCCGATTCATTTGTAGGTCCAAATTTGAGCGTTTTCCAAAAGATCCTATGACTAATTCTGATTGGTATAGCTCATCTTGATGGGTTAAAACTGCAAATTGATTATTTTCAAAGCGGATATCTATCACTTTTGCATGAAGTATTTTAGCACCAAATGCTTTTGCTTTTTTAGACAATTCCCAATCGATACAATACCGACTAATCCCAAAACCTCCAAAAGGCAATTTTGTACTTATAGACCTACTTTTGGGAGTACTTAAAGTAAAATGGTCAATGTTTTTAGCTCCAAAATCAAATGGATCAAATTCTAAAGCTTTTAAATAAGGAAGTACCTCATTAGATATGTATTCCCCACAAACTTTGTGTTTAGGATATTCATTTTTTTCTATCAAAAGCACGGTCATGCCTTTTTTAGATAAATGCACGGCACTAGTCAAACCTGCAAGCCCACCACCAACTATAATAACATCGTAAATCAAAGTTATTTGATTAAATCATTCATTAGAAATATTCAAACAATTTAGGTGTTATTAAGTTTATATGCAAGTTGAAATAAGAGAGTTTTGAGGATTAGAGAAAAAAAATAAAGTGCAAACATTTAAGTATTGGTAATTTTTAACCACCTTACTTAGGACTAATAATCAAATTATTAACACTTTAAATATTACATTAAAAAACTATTAATAATATTTAATATTGATTTTTAGCACATTTATAATTCTGAAGGTTTCTGTTTTGTTCCTCTAAAATTGATAATTTCAATCAATTCTTTTTTAGGGTGAATCCTATATATAATGTAGTTATTTTTATCTACCAACCCTTTAAATACATTCTTAAATCAACTCGTTCGAGGACAAATTTTTGGATATTTACCTATGCGATTCAATAGGTCACTTAAGTTTTGTTCTAAGTTTACAATCTCGCTTTTTGTCCATTCTTCTTCTAAAAATTCTATAACTTTACTTAATCCTTTCTCTGCCTGTTGTGTCCAAACAATTTTTAATGCCATTTATCAAAACGTTTCATTACAGTTTTATTAGACACACAATCGCCCTTATCTGCTTGTGCTAATCCAACATTAATATCTTCTTGTTCATTTTCAGACATTTCATTCCACCAATCTTCTTCCTCTTCTTCGAATACGGATTTAATTTTTTTTAGAAGACTTTCTTTTTGAGTTTGAAGTAAAAGGTGCATTAATTCTAATTTTGTGGCTTCTATATTCATAATTGGAACTTTTATAATATCAAATATACCTTTTTATCTACAAACTTAATTCATAATTTAATTAATAAGAATTTACCTATTATTTAATGAATTTGAAATGCACCTCAATATTAAAGTTAAAAACCAATATAATAATTAATTTATTTGGAGTTAAAGCTCTAATTTCTAAAAGAACAGTTGCACATTATTATCGCAGGCTTGATCGCATCCGATAAAATTAATTAAAAAGAAAGAAGCTTGAAACCACTGAAGAGCATAGTGGCTAATACCAACGGTTCAGATTTTTATTTTCGAGCTAAAAATTCCCTTGCAGATAAAACTGGAATTTTTGAATTTCTAAAATCTTTTTTATTACGTGTAATAATTACATTAATTTGATTTTCGATTGCCGAATAGTATTGTAATCCATCCTCAAAATCTGTAAAATCACTATCACTCAAAGCCAATTCCGTTATCTTATCATCTAAACTCAATATTTCCACAAGCACTTTAAATTTCCTTAATATTTCTTTCGCTTCTTTTGCAGATTTAAGTTTTGTCAGTATATAATTTGTGTTGGCAAATGTCAATGCGGAAATGGTCAGAACTAATTCTTTTTTATCTGCACGAGAAAATAAATCGGCAGCTTCCTCATAAAACATCTCTCTTTTTGACAGCAGATCTATCACAATATTGGTGTCAATTAATAGTCTGATCATTTATATTTCTCAATTAGATAATCACTATAAGCTTCTTTTTCATTAAAGTCTTTATCAAGAGAAATAACACCACTCAAACTTTCCACAAGAGGCGTTATTTCAGCTGAATTCTTTTTACGCTGTGTAAGTGTAGTTAAATATGATTCGATAAGTTTCGACAAACTTATATTATTCGATTTCGCATAATCTTTAGCACTATCTATAATTGATTTATTTAAACTTAAAGTCAGTTTTCTATCCATAATAATTACTTTACGTACAAATTTAATAATTTAATACGTAAATTGAATTTTATTTCATTTTTTTTGATTGTGATAAGCATGAGAAATAGGATTTCATTATTCTCACCTCCCTGAAGATTCAATAAAAAACAAAGGGATTGAAATTGCTAGGGAATATATTAGCAGATGGGAACAGTATTTACTTCATCACATTCAATTTTTTCGGATTTTGTCGTGTGTCAAAAACAGTGGCAATTTTTACAAATCCGTTTTCCTTGTCAACAGAATAAATCAATTTATAATATTTGAAAACCAAATATCAATAAACTACTTTTCTTACTTTAAGCAGTTCCTCTACCTATCCAATATAAGATGCTTTTAACAATTTTTCTGGTTCGTTAATGATTTCTATAATGAGCTTCGTAGCAAAACTTAAATTTACTTTTTTGGAATAATATTCATAAATATCATCCAATTGACTTTCAGCAAGCTCAGACCAAATTATTATCAAGGCTATTATTTGTATTTGGCTAAAAGTTCAGAACTGTTTTTATACCGATTATTTTGAAAATCAGCTTCCGATTGGTCTATTTGTTTATTTAATTCCTCTTTAGTCATTGGCTCAAAAGAATTTTCTTCAGAATTGCTTTTCTCTTTTCTCAATATCGATTCAAGTTGAGAAATTAAATCTTCGCTATGTACTTTAAGGAAATCTTGAATAAATGCTATTTTTCGGCTTTGAATATCCATTTGATTATTTCTTTTATCAAAAAAACGAAATTATCATTTCCTTAATTTACATTTTATAATCATGATGATTATGTAGTTGGATTTATATGGTAGAAAGAGTTTGTATTTGTTTAATAAAAAAACATTTATCGCAGGGTTACACTCGTCCGCCGCTAGGAGGAAACCACTGCGAAACATCGTGCTTATATCCAACGGCTCGGATTTAGCGGCAGGTGAATCGGCAAAACGAATACTTAGATATTAGCTACCATTTTTATTTTTGTTTCTATAACTTATTACTTGCATAATGAAGAAAATTCCACCTGCTAAGGAAGCAATCAAAAATCCATAGTTCGGTCTTGAATTTCCTTTAGGTTCAATGAATATAAAAGCAACTACCCCTGCAATAATCAATACTCCCATAAATATAGCTAATATCTGACCATATTTACTTTCATAGATATTCTTTGCTCTAGTTATTTCTATTGATTCATCTTTTGATTTGGATTTAATTGATTTCTCCAATCTTGCATAAAATATCGGAAAGTCATTATTATCTCAAATCATTGAGAATTTAAATTTCCTTTTGTCTTTTGTCCGAATTCTTAAAAGGTCAAAGTATTGTTCAGGTTGAAACATATAATCTTTAATCTCTTCCCAACCAATCAATAGATCTTCTCGATTATGCAACAGAATTTGATTTATCCACTTTATATGGATTCCTTGTTCTTGTATTTCTAATTCAACCTGTCCTTTTGGAATTTTTTTTGTGAAACGCGTTAATAAGTACCATATTCCTCCGAAAATGGCTATAAAAACAATTTGGTTAATTTCTGTAATTAATTTGAAAATTAAAATAGTCAATATAGCTGCGATAATTGCGGAACCTAAATAATGGAGAAGATATAACCCTCTTGAAGCAACTGTTATTTCTATTTTATTCATTCTTTGTCTTTCGAATGGTAACTAACAACCGAATAAGTGGAAGAGTAGGTTTATTCCCATTATACTCTGTATGTTTTATTATTTATCCAAATATAATAATTAATTTAATTGGAGTTAAAGTACTAATTTCTAAAAGAACAGTTGCACATTTATTTTTCGCAGGGTTGCACTCGTCCGCCGCTAGGAGGAAACCACTACGGAACATTGTTCTTATATCCAACGCTTCAGGGTTTCAGCGGAAGACCAAAGTGTCGTAACCTACTTATTTTCAATATATTTTATATTGCATTAGCTATAGTTTAATTTTTTTCAGTTAATTGTCTATTAATTTCTACTTCGTTTCGTTTATTTCGTTTAAATTTGCAATAGAAACAATTAAAACATACCTCATGGAAAATTATTATGAATTAAAAAAGCCGTCAAAAAAGGAGCAGATAATCGCTATGGAGTCTTATAATGCACTTGCAGCGACTTTAGATGACTTACATAATGAAAATCCTGAAATTGAAATAGCAGAAACTGAAGAAAAAATAAAAATTCCGTTAGGTGCGTTGAAACTACTAGCGAAAATTTTAAAAGCTACAAGTCAAGGTAAATCAATTTCAGTAGTTCCTATTGCAACTGAGATGACAACACAAGCTGCCGCTGAACAACTTTCTTGTTCTCGTCCTCATTTTGTTAAATTACTCGAAGAAGGTCAAATTCCATTTACTAAAGTTGGTAGACATAGAAGAGTTAAGTTTGATGATGTTATGAGGTACAAAAATCAAATGAAATCAAAACAAGAAGAGTTAATTATGCAAATCATGAGTTCAGACGAAGAATCGGGATTGTATGATTCATAGTTTAAGGTTTACTTGTGTGCTTGACACAAACGTTATTTATCCGATTGAGATACGAGATTTGCTTTTCTGGTTCGCACATTTTGATTTATTCACTCCGAAATGGAGTCGTCATATTTTTGATGAGTGGGAAGATGTAATGAAAAGAAAAGGAGTTGATTTAGCGGAAATAAAAAAGAGGTCTAATGTTGCTAATTTAGCTTTCCCTGATGCTTTAGTTGAAAATTACGAATTTTTAATTGAGGGCTTGACTTTGCCCGACGAAAAAGATTGTCATGTACTTGCAGCCGCAATTAAAATAAATGCAAATGTTATTGTTACAAATAATTTAAAAGACTTTCCAAAGGATTATGTTTCTAAATTTGGTTTAAGCGCGAAATCAGCTGATGATTTCATATCGGATATAATTGACTTGAATCATGAAAAAGCAATCGAAGCATTTAGAAAATTAGTTCTTAATAGACGAGATCCCGATTTAGATGAATATGAAGTATTGGATAATTTAAGAAAGAATGGATTAAATGATTCTGCAAATTATTTACATTCATTACTTTAGTATAAAATCTTTGAGTTTGTTATACGTCCAATTGTTTTGTGAAATATTTAGAATTGATGTTTTCAGAAAACTTAGTCGATTTAATTTGAAGAAGTGACCTTTGATTTTAACCAAAATTCCAATTACCTGTAAGAACAATCATAAAAGTCATTATCAACAATAAAATAATTATTAGGAAAAAGAGGCTTATAATCATTCCTATAAAGTTTGAATATGTATAAAATGCAAAGGAAGCTAGAATTAAATAAATTATTATCAATACAATTGTTGAAGTGAAATATGGAGTTGAATCGATTAAAAATTTATCCAAATTTATTAGTCGAAACTGTTATAAAAGTATTGTAAAGACTATAAATAGGTTCAATAAATACGATATTGGTTTTGAGTTCTTAATGAAATAATTGAAAACAAAAAATTAAATAATAAAATTTTAGAATTAGGAATATTTTGAATTTTCAATTAATCTATAGTTTTTTAATGATTTATAACAACCGAATAAAAGGAAGAGTAAGATTATACTACTTCTTTATACTTCATAGTAGAACTACTTCTTCATTTCTTTTCGAAGCAGTACTACTTCATCATTGCATTTCGAAGAAGAACTTTCCCTTATCTCAAGATGTTTTATTATTCATCCAAATATAATAAATAAATTATATTGGATTAAAGTGTTAGCTTCTAGTACAAGAATAGTTGCACATTTATTTTCCGCAGGGTTACACTCGTCCGCCGCTAGGAAGAAACCACTGCGGAGCATCGTGCTTATATCCAACGGTTGTTATAGAAATTGCTAAGAGAATAGTGTTTATATCCAATGGATGAGAAAATTCTTCGATAAAATGATAACTAATTAATATATTAAGAGCTAGGCTTAATGCGTCCTCTTTCTATACTTTTTCGTTTTAAATAATCCAAAATTTCTTCTTTGGTCATTTTTGCGAACATTGCACTTAACCTGTCTTTTTGTTCTCTTGCAAACTTGACAGCATCAAAGTCTTTTTTTATTTTCGTTTTACTCATTACTTCTATATTTTATTTGATATTCGAGAATCCATCGGTTTCATAATTCATTAAATCTCTTGGTGATCGTATTTCCAAATGTTTATATCCTTTTTTTTTGTTGATAGAATTGTAGCCATGTATCCGTTCTATGTTTACAATATGTTTGAAATTCCAGCTCACAAGTAAATCAGCATGATATAAAATAGCAAGTGAGAGTTTTGTTACCCACTTTTCTTATTTTTTTATGAGTTTTATTTCGTCCAACAATTCTGTATTCTCTGATAATATTTTCAATATATAGTAGCCCGATTTCAAATTTGGTAATTCCATTTCCATATTGTCAGTATTTAGCTTTGAAGTCTTGATAAGTTTTCCATTTAGGTCAAATACTTTAAAAACGTAATGTGCTTTTTCTGTCAATTCGATTGTTATTTTGTTCGTGAACGGGTTTGGATACACTTTTTCAATTAATCTAATTTTTTTCGCTGTTTGAGTGTCAAATCTTTTTAAGATAGTATCTTTTTCAAGCTCTGTGGTTAAATAATCAAGTTCATAAAAAAGCAACTTTTCAGGCTCTAGCAGTTCAATAACTAATCTAAATATTTCTTTAGCGTCTTTTTTCTTAGTTTGTAAAGTATTTACTCCAACTGTGTCAGCAATTAGATTTACATATTTTCCACTGTCAAGTTTATTTTTTATTATGCTTGACTGTAACCATTCTGTTTCAAGTCCTGTAACGGTTGAGTCAGTAAATTTTAAGGCATGAATTGCAAACTTCCCATTTTTTAGAGGTCGATTGAGTAAAAACAATTCATTTCTTTTGGTTACTGTTCCAATAAATACAGTATCTGTATCTGATTTGACTAAATAATTGAAATCAGTTGATTTGTCAAAATATAAGGAATATTTAATAGTGTCATTTTCCCTTACTATTTGGAATGTGTCTCCAACCTTATTAGATAAATTAATTAACCGTCCCTTAACTGGCTCGGAAAAATCAACATTAGGTTCTAATTCTCCACAACCAAATAAAATTAAAGCAACAAAAGTAAAAATCAATATTTTTTTAATTTTCGTCATTTTTTTGGAATTTTTGCCAACAACCGAATAAAAGGAAGAGTACGGTTATTTCCATTATATCCGGATGTTTTATTTTCTAACCAAATATAATAATTAATTTACAGTTAACTTATTTCGTTAGTTTCTATAAAAAAACAGTTGCACATTTATTTTCCGCAGGGTTACACTCGTCCGCCGCTAGGAGGAAACCACTGCGGAACATTGTCCTTATACCCAACGGTTCAGATTGTAAATTCTAAAATATTAAATTTCTGTATATAACCACCATTAACTATACACTTTGTTTAGCTACTGCCTTTTTTAATCAGATTGTCTACTTCAAGAAGATAAGTCAAACCGTTTGATTTTTTTATATCACTTAGTTTATTGTGACTGTCAATTAATTCATCCGTTAACTTAGGAGTCTTTAAATTTAACGCAATAAAGCTTAAAATTGCTGCAGGTATACTAATGCCTGTTAGCGAGCCACCAATTATAGTTGCAATTGCATTATTTTTTACAATCTTCATTACATTAGAAAATCGTTTATCTCTAACGCTACGAATTTCATTTTTTAATTCAAATAATTGAGGATTAATATCTGTATCGATTATTTGTAAGATATCATTGTCAGATAGTATAAACCCATCTATTAACAGTTTACTTTCTAATTGATTAATAACTACATTCCAAGCATCAAAATATTTAGATGTATCTTGTCTAAATTCTAATAAGTCATCTAATGAAATCTTTATTAGTGCTTCATCTGGAATAATACTTTGAATCAATTTTACACCTAATGATTTTGCATTGTATTTTCTTCCTGTATAAATTTTAGAAGATAGTCTATGCTTTATTAATTGGTCTAAATAAGGATTAATTGAAAGTGGATTACTACTTAGTTTATCCGAAATATTAGTTACTGAAGTTACTCTAATTGACTTCTCGTAAAGAGTCATGGCTACAGCACACATTGCATCGTCCTTACTCTTAATTTCATTAATTCCAAAATTTTTAAAGTCTATAGAATTTAAATCTGTAATTTTTATCTCTTTTTCATTTGCTAAAAACCAACTACGGAAATCCTTAAATTCGTTTGTAGCTTTTATATTACCAGCAACAAAGTAATTACTTCCAAACCATCTATTTTTTACTCCTTCAAAAACTGTATTAATAAATTGAGGATTATTTAAGTCAGTTTTAAAGTATTCTTGATATATATAAGAATTACCCATAGTTGTAGGGGGTTGTTCAACATTTAGCTTAACTTGGGAATTTTCAAATTTTGGGAGCAATCTTCTAATTCTTGAATCTTGAGCGATTGTTCCAAAATTATCTATTAACTGAATTGAAGGTCTTTCAACAAATGTTAATTCATTACTCATCAACATTAGTCTTCTGAAGTTAAGCTCATCAATATCGTGTGAATCAGAAAACGTAAATTTCATAGGTATGTGGTTGAAGCTAACAACCGAATAAAAGGAAGAATACATTTACTTCCATTATATCCGTGTGTTTAATTTTCCATCCAAATTTAATAAAATCAAAATTTAATTTATCGTTTGAAAGGTCTTTTTGTGTGTAATGAAAACACTACACTGCGAAGAGTGCCCAAAAATTACACTTCACCCCATATTTTTGAATTGACAATAAATTCACTAAACTATCTCTATCACACATTTCAATCTGATAGTTTAGTTTTTTTCTCTTTGTCGCTCTATAAAAGCTACAACAGATTTACTATTTGTCATTAGCAAATAACCAATTAATGTTTTTATCAAATTAAAAATTATCCAAACTGTTGTTGGGCTTTCTCTAAATAAATTTTTCTCTTGAAAAAAGGCAATTACTTGTCTGCAAAACTCTGGCAATCCATCTATAAACATGAGACCTCCAATAATTATTGTAGCAATTGATAAAATAGCAGAGGATTGCATATTAAGATCAATCCTATCCTCCTCAAAGCCTTTCTCTAGGTGCAATTTGTCAATAAGCCAAGCTGTTTTAAACAAGAAAAGTCGTAAAATAAAAAAGTAAATACCAATCGTTAGAAGAAGTAAAACGACTACAAGTCCAGCGTCAAAAATGCTATCATCACCATTATTAAAACCGAAAAATGTTAATGAAGATATGAGTTGATGAATAACTATTATACTTTCAAGCACTAACCAAATTCCAAGAATCTTAATTAAGATTGTCCAAAAGGTTCTAATTGTCATTTATCTTTTTTTTAAATTTAGACGATGCAAACTGCACAATTGTAGGCATTACCCTAACAATCACACTCCATTCCTTCTTTCTGAATCGACAATAAATTCACCATACTATCTCTTTCACACATTTCAATCTGATAGTTTACTTTTAAGTCTATGTTTTCTCCAAAATAAATAGGACATGGCTTTTTCTGAGTTTCACTTTTCTTGAAATCAATTTCTGCATTGGTCAAAACATTGATTAAACTATCTTTTTCTATTCCAATGCATTTAATTTCACAAGCGGCTTTATCTGTCATTTTAAACTCCGCTTGTTTGATGGTAACTAACACTCTCCCTTCGGGAGTCCAAGACAACCAATCTCTTTCACCATAAATTACTATTACCATTAGTGTTCCTAATAGTATTCCAAAAAAGAAAAATTTAAATCTGCCCCAAAAATTCATTTGGCGAAAATACGAATAATACAGAATTGCAGATAATATTTTTTTAATGTTGTACAATCGGACAACTTTATTTATATTTGTATTAATATGAGTGATAAAAAAGTAAGAACAATTTTTTTGTTTAAAGATTACTTCATCAGCTTTTATACCAAACAAAACCAAAAAGTAAAAGACAAAATTTTATGGACTTTCAAAGTTATTGAAACCCAAAAACAAGTTCCTGAAACTTATTTAAAACACTTGAAGGGGACTGATGGACTTTATGAAATTAGAATACAACAAGGAAATAATATCTATCGAGTTTTTTGTTTCTTTAATGAAGGTCAATTATACCAATTAAGTTTTAAACTGACGCATTTACCTAAATTCATTTTATTTTAAAACGTAGAATTGGTAAATGCCGAGCTTTTAGCAAACGAGTATACAAGGTACGAAGTATATGACATTTGATAACGCAATCGGTATTAATTGTCTTAGCAAATGGCTTTCAAAAGAAATCGCAAAAAACACCAAAGTCTGAAATAAAAATGGCACTAAAAATTAAAAAAGAATATGAAACAAAAAGATAGTTTAAAGTCACTTGATCAATTTATTGATGAACAAAATGGTAAGAAAGGTACAGCTGACAGAACTCAATTTGAAAGAGGTTTTGAAGAATTCAAAGTTGGATTTCTTATTCAACAAGCTAGATTAAAAAAAGGAATGACACAAGAAGAACTAGCAAATAAATGTGGAACAAATAAAGGATACATTTCGAAAATTGAAAATAATATCAAAGAAGCGCGTCTTTCAACTCTCCAAAAAATCGTTGAACTTGGTCTTGGAGGCCATCTAGAATTATCTATTAAACTTTAGAATAAGAAATAATATTCAGTTTCGGAAAATCAAGGTCGTCGCTTGCCGACATTTCAAGGTTACCATCGCGAAGCTTCGTGACGCCCTTGATTTGGAGCCTTCATACGACTAACGTCGTGATTAATTCGGCTAACCAAACTCAAAAAATGAGTTTGGAGTCTCATTAATACACTGCTATCAACAGATCTAAATCTTTATAAGGTAATTTGAAAGTGTCAGCTAAATATTTATTGGTTAAAATGCCTTTGTACAAATAAATACCATTTCTTACTGAATAAGTATTACGCATCGTATTCTCAATTCCACCTTGTTCACCCATATCTAATATAACTGGTGTAAACACATTACTTAAAGCGTGTGAGGCAGTTCGTGCAACTCTTGATGCAATATTTGGAACACAATAATGAATTACGCCATGCTTGGTAAAAGTTGGCTCTGAGTGAGTAGTGATTCTCGAAGTTTCTATGCATCCTCCTTGATCAATACTTACATCCACAATCACTGACCCATCTTTCATCTTCTCCACCATATCTTCGGTAATGACTACTGGCGCTCTGCCTGTTTCGGAGCGCAAAGCTCCAATCACAACATCAGCAGAACGCAGTGCATTCTTCAATTCATGCGGCTGTATATTTGATGTATAGATTCGTTGTCCAATATCGTTCTGCAACCTTCTCAATTTAAAAATATTGTTGCTGTAAATTTTTACTGAAGCTCCCAATCCTAAAGCTGCTCTTGCAGCAAATTCGGCTACTGTTCCTGCGCCTATTATAACAACTTCTGTAGGTTTTACTCCTGTGATTCCTCCCATCATTAAGCCTTGCCCTTTATTGACATTGCTTAAATATTCAGCGGCAATCAAAATAGAAGTATTTCCAGCAATTTCACTCATCGCTCTAATTACTGGAAATATACCTACTCTATCTTTAATATAATCATACGCAATGGCAGTGACTTTCTTGGCCATTAACTTCTGTAAAAAATCTTTAGGTTGCACCGGTAATTGTATAGCAGAAATCAATGTTTGTCCATGTTGCATATATTCTATTTCTACATGCGATAAAGGTTCTACTTTAAGAATAATATCTGCTTTGAAAACTTCTTGAGCCGAATGCGCAATTTGTGCTCCTGCTTCACTGTAATCTCTATCTGAAAAGTTAGCTTTTTCACCTGCTTTGGATTCTATGACTACTTCATGTCCGTTGCTCACCAAAGTACACACATCGTCAGGGACTATTGGAACTCTTTTTTCTTGCATGGAAGTCTCTTTGGGAATCCCTATAAAGAGTTGGCTCTTTTTTTTGCGAACTTCAAGCATTTCTTCTTGTGGCAAATAGCCTGCAGCCGACTTGGCAAGTGATTTAAGTAAATCTTTAGACATAAGCTTTAATCAATGGTGTAAATTCTCTCCTTTTCCGTTTGTTCTATTTGTATTTTTACTACATTTTGTGGTAAAAGTTGCGAAATTTTCTCCGGCCACTCCACCAAACAGCAATTTCCGCTGTAAAAATACTCTTCATATCCCATATCCATGGCTTCATCTTCAGATTCTAATCGATAAAAATCGAAATGATAAACAATTGATTTACTATCGTTTGTATCGTATTCGTTCACCAATGAAAAAGTAGGGCTAGAAACTTCGTTCGTTACACCCAGCAATTTACAAATATTTTTGATTAAAGTTGTTTTTCCTGCTCCCATTTCTCCATAAAATAACCAAACTTTCCTTTCAGCGGCTTTTTCTATGATGGATTGTGCTATTTTATCTAATTGAGCTAAATTACTTGCAACTAACCTCATGATTTAGGTGAAAGGGTAACAATTGGTACCATCATTTCTTCCAAAGATATTCCTCCATGTTGAAAAGTATCTCTGTAATAAGAAACGTAATGATTGTAATTGTTAGGATAAGCAAAAAATAAATCTCCTTTGGCAAAAATATATGATTGACTCATATTTACTCTTGGCAAATAAGCATCCGATGGTTCTTTGATAAAGAATACATCTTTACTTTCATAACTTAAATTTTTCCCTTGCTTGTATCTCAAATTGGTATTTACATTTTTATCCCCAATCACTTTTGAAGGTTGTTTCACTCTTATTGATCCGTGATCGGTAGTTAAAATAATTTTGGCTCCTTTGGCTGCCAATACTTTTATGGCTTCCATAAAAGATGAATGATCAAACCAACTCTCTACTAATGAACGATAAGCAGACTCATCTTCCGCTAGTTCTTTAATTACATTGGTATCTGTTCTTGCATGAGAAAGCATATCGATGAAATTGTAAACGATGGTATTGAATTTATTCTTCATCATATTGGGAATATCATCCACTACTCTTCTCCCAAAACTCTGATTCAAAACTTTGTAATAAGAATATTTACCTTCAACCCTATTTCGTTTTAATTGCAATCCTAACAATTCTTCTTCATGCAAATTTTTTCCACCTTCTTCTTCATCGTTCAACCACAACTTAGGATACATTTTTTCGATTTCCGAAGGCATTAAACCTGCAAATAATGCATTCCTAGCATATTGTGTTGTAGTAGGCAAAATACTCAAATAACAATCTTCATCGTCTATCCAAAAATATTCTCTAATTTTTGGCTTTAAAATTTCCCATTGGTCATATCTTAAATTATCAACTACAATTAAAAATGTACTGTGATCATCAGAAATATGAGGTAAAACTTTTCTTTTAAATACATTAGGAGACATCAATGGAGATTCTTGTCTATTGTGCAACCAGTCCAAATAATTATCTTCAATAAACCTTGAAAATAAGTTACTTGCTTCGTCTTTTTGAGTTTGCAAAATTTCATTGAGACCAGTCTCTTGTATTCCTCCTAGCTCAATTTCCCAATAAACCAACTTTTTGTAAATGTCTTTCCATTCATCAAAAGTCATATTATTGTGCAAGCTCATCCCTATCTTCCTAAACTCTTGCTGATAGTTGATAGTCGTTTTTTCACTCACCAATCTGGACGTATCCAAATTCTTTTTTATAGTCAATAATATCTGTTTAGGATTAACTGGTTTAATCAGATAATCAGATATTTTAGAACCTATTGCCTCTTCCATGATGAACTCTTCCTCACTTTTAGTAATCATTACCACAGGAAGTGAAGGATGAGCACTTTTAATTTGTTGCAAGGTTTCTAAACCAGAAATACCTGGCATATTTTCATCCAAAAACACTAAATCAAAGCGTTCTTCTTCTACTGCTTCTAAGGCTTCATCACCTGAGGTTTTTGTAGTTACATCATAACCTTTGTCTTCTAAAAAAATAATATGAGGTTTAAGCAAATCTATTTCGTCATCTGCCCAAAGTATTTTTATCTTCGCCATTCAATAAAAAATTTTAATTTTCAGTCATCAATATAAGCGCAGAAAACGTAGAATATTGTAAAAACTGAGATAATTTTATCACAAATATAGTTAAAAGGAAAATCCTTGGAAACAATCATTTCAAATAAAAAGAAAATATTTAACGATCCTATTTATGGCTTTGTATCAATTCCATACGATATAATTTATGACTTAATCGAGCATCCCTTTTTTCAGCGTTTACGCAGAATTAAACAGCTTGGATTAACACATTTAGTTTATCCAGGTGCTTTGCATACTCGTTTTCATCACGCAATGGGTGCCATGCATTTGATGCAAAGAGCCATTGAAGTAATTCGTAGCAAAGGAATTGAAATTACTGAAGACGAAGCTAAAGGAGTTACTATTGCTATTTTACTGCACGATATTGGTCATGGGCCATTTTCGCATGCCTTAGAGTATTGCATTGTAAATAATATTACGCATGAAACTATTTCTTCTTTATTGATGAATCAATTAAATGAGGAATTTAAAGGTGAGTTGGATTTAGGTATTGAAATATTCAACAACCGTTATCATAAAAAATTTTTACATCAATTGGTTTCTTCTCAATTAGATATGGATCGATTGGATTATCTAAAACGAGATAGTTTTTATACAGGAGTATCTGAAGGTGTGATTTCAGCGGATAGAATTATATCTATGTTGAACGTAAAAAAGGATCAATTGTGTGTAGAAGCCAAAGGAATTTATAGCATTGAAAAATTTATAATTGCTAGAAGATTGATGTATTGGCAAGTGTATTTACACAAAACGGTTTTGAGTGCAGAGCAACTTTTAGTAAATATATTAAAACGTGCTAAAGAATTAGCCCAAAACAAAGTAGAATTATTTTGCACACCTATATTCAAAGAGTTTTTATACAACAATTACAATAAAAATTCATTTTTGGAAGATAAAAGTATCCTCGAAAAATTTGCTTCTTTGGACGATTTTGACATTTCCGCTTCTATTAAAGTTTGGCAAACGCATGATGACATTGTGCTTTCAACTTTATGCAAAAGTTTAATGAATAGAAATTTGTATAAAATAGAATTGAGCAATAAGCCCATTTCCAATCAATTTATAGAACAAAAAAGAGAACAATTGATGCAATCTTATAATTTGACCAAAAAAGAGAGTGAATATTTCGTTTTTTCAGGCAACATTGCGAACAATGCCTACAATCCCGAGAATGATAAAATTAATTTATTGTACAAAGACGGAACTATTTTAGATATTGCAAAGGCTGCTGATCAACTGAATATCTCTATGTTATCGAAATCTGTCACGAAATATTACAGTTGTTACCCCAAACAAACGCTCGTTAATAACTTCAAAAAGAACAACTAATTTATACGATGAAATAATTACTATTTTTGAACTATGGAATTTTCTGCGCATCAAATTGCACAAATGTTGGGCGGCACAGTGGATGGAAATCCCGAAGCCACCGTTAATACGCTTTCAAAGATTGAAGAAGGAGAAGCCAATTCTCTTTCGTTCTTAGCCAATCCAAAATATACGCATTACATCTATGAAACTAATGCTACTATAGTTATAGTTGACAAAAATTTTGAGGCTGAACAACCTTTAAAAAAGAGTATAACTTTAGTAAGAGTAGATGATGCTTATGCCAGTTTTGCTAAATTATTGGACGCATACAATAAAATCAAAAACGATAAAAAAGGAATCAGCGAAAAGTCTGACATATCAAAATCTGCTACTTTAGGCGAAGATGTATATGTGGGAGCCTTCGCAATTATTGGCGACGACGTAAAAATTGGGAAAAATGTAAAAATATATCCTTCAGCGATAATTGGTGATAATGTTACCATTGGAGATAACACTATTATTTTTGCTGATGTTAAAATATACAGCGATTGTGTTGTCGGTAAAGAATGTGTCATTCATTCAGGAACTGTGATAGGTGCTGATGGTTTTGGGTTTGCACCGAATGCTGAAAATCAATATAATAAAGTGGCTCAAATTGGAAATGTGATCATTGAAGATCATGTAGAAATAGGAGCAAATACTTGTATTGATAGAGCTACTTTAGGTTCTACCAAGATTAGAAAAGGAGTTAAAATTGATAACTTAATTCAAATAGCGCACAATGTTGAAATTGGTGAAAATACGGTAATTGCTGCTCAAACAGGTATAGCTGGTTCAACAAAAATCGGTAAAAATTGTATGATTGGCGGACAAGTGGGTTTTGCAGGTCATTTGACGATTGGAAATGGAGTAAAAATAGCTGCACAATCTGGTTTAGGAAATGACATTGCAGACAATGAAATAGTACAAGGATCTCCGGCATTTTCAATTGGAGATTACAAAAGATCGTATGTTCATTTTAGAAAATTGCCTCAATTGAGTCAACAAGTAAATGAACTTGAAAAAAAAGTAAATAATTCTGATAAATAGATACTTTCACACATGAGTGATAAGCAAAAAACAATAAAAAAAGAAGTAAGTCTAAGCGGTATTGGTTTGCATACCGGCGAGAAAGTAACCATTACTTTTAAACCAGCGGAAGAAAATCACGGCTATAAGTTTAAGAGAATAGATTTAGAAAATCAGCCGATTATCCATGCAGATGTGGACAATGTGGTAGATACCTCTAGAGGAACTACTTTGGAGCAAAATGGTGCAAGAGTGCATACAACAGAGCACGCTTTAGCAGCAGTTTATGGCTTAGGCATTGATAATATAATGATTGAAGTTTCGGGTAAAGAAATTCCTATTATGGATGGAAGTGCCAAGTTTTTTGTTAAGGCTTTGCTAGAAGCAGGCATTGTAGATCAAGAAGCTGAAAAAGATTATTATGTAGTAACAGAAAATCTTGCATTTGAAGATACAGAGAAAGGTACTGAAATGTTAATGGTTCCCCAAGATGAATTTCGATTAACTGTGATGGTGGATTATAACTCCAAAATTTTGGGTACTCAACATTCACACATGTATCATTTAGGTGAGTTTGTAGAAGAAATCTCTAATTGTAGAACTTTTGTGTTCTTAAAAGAATTAGAATTCTTAGCAAAGAATGGCTTAATAAAAGGTGGTGATTTAGACAATGCTATTGTTTTGGTAGATCAAATTATGCCACAAGAAAAGATTGATGAAATTGCAGATTTGTTGAACAAACCTAAAATGGAAATCAAAGAAGCAGGTGTTTTGAATAATTTAGAATTACATTTTCAAAATGAACCGGCTAGACATAAATTATTAGATATTGTTGGTGATTTAGCATTGGTTGGCCGTCCTATAAAAGGACATATTTTAGCCGCACGCCCAGGACATAAAGGAAATACTGATTTTGGTAAATTGATTAAGAAAAGAATCAAAGAAGACAGCAAGAAACCACCTAAATATGATCCTACAATTGAGCCCATATTAAATGTAGAGCAAATTCAAAAATTATTACCTCATCGTTACCCATTTTTGATGGTAGATAAAATAATCGAACTTTCAGAAAATCAAGTTGTTGGAGTTAAAAATGTGACTATGAATGAAGAATTCTTTCAAGGTCACTTTCCTGGAAGCCCAGTAATGCCAGGTGTTCTTCAAATTGAAGCCATGGCACAAACAGGAGGGATTTTAGTATTAAGCACTGTACCCGATCCTGAAAATTACTTGACTTATTTTATGAAAATAGACAATGTTAAGTTTAAAAATAAAGTAGTTCCAGGGGATACGTTAGTTTTTAAGTTAGAACTGCTCTCACCTATTCGTAGAGGCATTTGCCATATGAAAGGCACCACTTATGTAGGAGATAAAATTGCTACCGAAGGAGAATTGATGGCACAAATTGTAAAAGTGAAATAAATATATGAACCAATATTTTGTACATAAAGACGCTAAAATTGGTAAAAATGTAACCATTGAGCCATTTGCATACATCGCAGGAGATGTAGAAATTGGAGACGATTGTTGGATTGGACCCAATGCTACAATAATGGATGGTGCAAGAATTGGAAAAAATGTAAAAATTTTTCCCGGTGCAGTTATTTCAGCTATTCCCCAAGATTTGAAGTTTAATAATGAAATAACCACTGTAGAAATTGGTGATAATACGATCATTCGCGAATGTGTTACTATAAACAGAGGAACTACAGATAGACACAAAACAACCGTTGGAAGCAACTGCTTACTAATGGCTTACGTTCATTTAGGACATGATGTAAGTGTAGGTAATAATTGTATTTTAGCCAATGCAGCAACCATTGCAGGCCATGTAAATATTCATGATTTTGCTATATTAGAAGGAGTTGTAGCTGTGCAGCAATTTGTTTCTATTGGAGCGCATAGTTTTGTGGCAGGAGGATCTTTGGTTCGTAAAAATGTACCTCCTTTTGTAAAAGCCGCGAGAGAGCCACTTTCTTATGTTGGTGTCAACTCAATAGGTTTGAGAAGAAGAGGATTTAGCAATGAAAGCATTACCCAAATAGAAGATATTTACAGAACTTTATATGTAAAAGGAAATAATGTATCTAATTCTTTAGATGTTATATCTTTAGAGGCTCCTGAATCTGCAGAAAAAACCCTCATTTTAGATTTTATTAGAAATTCTGAAAAAGGAATTATCAGAGGACCCTTATCTATTTAAAATGAACATTAGACTTAAAAATCTTGGGAGAAGATTCAATAAAGAATGGATTTTTAAGCATATCAACTTTGAAATTAATCCGACTACGCCAACGGTAGTTTTTGGCAGTAACGGTTCGGGAAAAAGCACTTTATTAAAATTAATTTCATCTAGTGAAATTCCCTCTGAAGGTGAAATCATTTATGAAAAGAAATCTAAAATCATAGCTGCTGATAAAATTTACCAACACATTGGTATAGCCGCTCCTTATATGGATTTGCCTGAAGAATTTAGCCTAAGTGAATTACTTGATTTCAATCTAAAATTTAAACCTTTCATCAATCAAATATCAAAAAATGAAATTGCTGAAATAGCATATCTGCAAGATTCATTAAACAAACCTGTAAAAGTTTTTTCTTCTGGAATGAAACAAAGATTGAAATTAACTTTGGCACTTTATACTCAAAACGATATTATTTTATTGGATGAACCAACATCCAACTTAGATCAAAAAGGTGTAGATTGGTATCAACAACAGATTGAAAACACTAAAAAAGATAGAACAATTATAGTTTGTTCCAATGCGCACAAAGCAGAATATTTTTTCTGTCAACAAGAAATTAATTTAAATCAATTCAAATCCTGATTAACATCTATAATGATAGGGATATTTAATAAATTTGTAAACTAATAGAACCAAAATAAAATGGCAAATACATCAGACTTTAGAAACGGACTTTGTATCAAATATAATCACGATTTATTTACAATTATAGAGTTTCAACATGTAAAACCGGGTAAAGGTGCAGCTTTTGTAAGAACTAAATTAAAAAGCTTAACTACAGGAAAAGTATTAGACAATACATTTAATGCGGGCGTAAAAATAGAAACTGTTAGAATTGAGCGTAGAAAATATCAATATCTCTTTAAAGATGATAGTGGATATCATTTTATGGATAGCGATACTTTTGAGCAAACTTTTTTGCCAGAAGCTTTAATTAATTCTCCTCAATTTTTGAAGGAAGGAAATGAAGTAGAGATTGTATTTCATGCAGATGAGGAGAAAGCTTTAGAGTGTGATGTACCAGCATTTGTAGAATTAGAAATTTCATATACTGAACCAGGAATTAAGGGTGACACAGCCACTAATGCTACCAAAAAAGCAACATTAGAAACTGGAAACGAAATAAATGTTCCTTTATTTATCAATGAAGGCGACAAAATAAAAATTGATACCAGAAATGGTAGCTACGTAGAAAGAATTAAATCATAAATTTTGAAACTTAATAAACCCACCACACTGCAAAGAATAGCAGCATTATTGGATGCACCTTTTGAAGGTAGTCCAGAATTAGAAGTACTTGGAATTAATGAAATTCACCGAGTAGAAGTGGGTGATATTGTTTTTGTGGATCACCCAAAATATTATGAAAAGGCTTTAAATTCAAATGCCTCTATCGTTATCATCAATCAAAATGTAGCTGTTCCTGCAGGTAAGGGAATTATTATAACTGAAGATCCATTTAGAAGCTTCAATTTTTTAACCAACTTTTTTCATTCTTTCACTTTCAACATTAAAATGATAGGTGAAGATGTAGAAATAGGCGAAAATTGTCAAATTCATCCTACAGTTGTGATAGGCAATAGAATAAAAATTGGAAACAATGTGACCATTTATCCAAATGTTATACTATATGATGATTGTGAAATAGGAAACAATGTTATCATACATGCCAACACAGTCATTGGAAGCCATGCATTTTATTACAAAAAAAGGCCTGAATTATTTGAAAGAATGAATAGTTGTGGAAGTGTAATAATTGAAGATGATGTAGAAATTGGAGCATCTTGTACTATTGACAAAGGCGTGTCTGCAATAACCAGAATTGGGAAAGGCACCAAAATGGATAATCAAGTACAAGTTGGACATGATACTTTGATTGGAAAGATGTGTTTATTCGCAGCCCAAGTAGGTATTGCAGGTTGTTCTATCATTGAAGATGGCGTTACACTTTGGGGACAAGTTGGAACCACTTCAGGAATAACTATTGGTGAAAATGCTGTTGTTTTAGGTAAATCAGGTGTGAGTAAATCACTAAAAGCTAATACGGTATATTTTGGAGCTCCTGCTGAAGAAAATAGAACTAAACTTAAAGAATTAGCTTCAATCAGAAGAATTCCTCAAATAATAGATGACTTGAAAGCATTGAAAAAATGAAAAATTCAGGCAAAAAGCAAGATAGAGTAAAAGAAAAGTTACAACTTTCTACTGTCAAACTTGACTCTTTGCTAAAAATTACGATTGGAATTAATGACAATCTTTCTACTACTGAACTTTTAGAACTATTTAGCTCCGTCTTGCTAAATGACCTAAGAATTGGAAAAATTTGTTTGTTTGTAAAGCAATCAGAGTGGAATCAAATCTTACAAATTGGTAAAAGTGAGTGTATTCCAAACTCTCTAGAAATAGCAGAAATTGCAAAATTAATTGATACTATTCAAGTTTTAGGTGAATCTGACCCGAATTATTTAAGAAGTTATGATGTAATCATCCCGATTCATCACAAAAACAAACCACTAGCATTTTTACTATTGGGAGATTTTGATGGTGAAAAATTAGAAGTAAGTCCCATTATAAAACACCTTCACTTTATACAAACCATTAGTAATATTATAATGGTTGCTTTAGAAAACAAACGTCTATATGAAGAAGAAGTAGGTCGAATTGCTATGAAAAAAGAGTTAGAATTAGCTCGTAAAATGCAACAGCAATTGATTCCATCTAATTTGGTAAAGAATGAAAGCTACTTTTTTACCTCTTTATACCAGCCTCATGGAGAAATTGGAGGAGATTACTTTGATGTTATTCCTTTTGATGATAATAAGATAGCTTTTTGCATTGCTGATGTATCTGGAAAAGGAGTTTCAGCTGCTTTATTAATGGCAAATTTTCAAGCAAATATTAGAGCATTATTAAGTGTTTCTAAATCAGCCGAAGAGTTGATTATAAAGCTGAATAAAAGAGTGATAGAAAGTAGTGGAATGGAAAAATTTATTACTTTATTTTTAGGAATTTACGATCCTTCAAATCGTAAATTAATCAGTGTCAATGCAGGGCATATCCCTCCAATGTTGTTAAATAACAATGAACTAATAGAATTAAAAGAAGGTTGTACATTATTAGGAATGTTTGATCCAATTCCTGAGATAGTAGTAGAAGAGCATATTCTAGGAGAAAATGCTAAGTTAATGAGCTTTACAGATGGCATTACAGAAGTAACCAACGAATTGGATGAAGAATTTGGCATTCAAGCATTAGAAAAAATTCTTAGAGAAAATACAATTGAAAATATTGCCCAAAAAGTAACAGAAGCCGCCGATAATTATCGAGGGAAAGTAGCCTTACCTGATGATATTACCTTGCTCTCGGCTATCTTTTATTAATATTAGTTTGCTCATTGGGCTTGGATGATTTGATAAACAACTAAGGTCATAAAAGATACGAAGGAAATCAATCATTTCACCCTTTCAGGGTTTCTATCATTTTAATCATAACCGTTTTATAATAATGCCAGCCTTTCAGGCTTGGATGGTAGGATAAAAATCTGCAATATTTAAGTAAACTAAATAATTCAAAATAGCCTTATCTGATGACATCACTTTGCTCTCAGCAATCTTTTATTAATATTAGTTTGCTCATTGGGCTTGGATGATTTGATAAACAACTAAGGTCATAAAAGGTACGAAGGAAATCAATCATTTCACCCTTTCAGGGTTTCTATCGTTATAATCATAACCGTTTTTATAATAATGCCAGCCTTTCAGGCTTGGATGATAGAATAAAAATCTGCAATAATTAAGTAAGCTAAATAATTCAAAGTAGCCTTTCCCGATGACATCACTTTGCTCTTGGCTTTCTTTTATTAATATTAGTTTGCACATTGGGTTTGGATGATTTGATAAACAACTAAGGTCGTAAAAGGTACGAAGGAAATCAATTATTTCACCATTTTCAGGGTTTTTATCATTATAATCATAACCGTTTTTATAATAATGCCAGCCTTTCAGGCTTGGATGATAGAATAAAAATCTGCAATAATTAAGTAAGCTAAATAATTCAAAATAGCCTTACCTGATGACATCACTTTGCTCTCGGCTATCTTTTATTAATTGATCTTTATGATAAATCTCAATGGCTACCAAAATAGCTAAATAACCCCAAAACGGAACTGCCGCTTTATCAGTATCTAGAAAATTATTTAAAAATCCGTGCAGTACGTAAGTTGAAAATCCTAAAATAACAGCTAAAACAATAGATTTTGCTTCTCCTTTTGGTAAAGAATGATAAAGCTTTGAACCTCTATAGAATACAATGACAATAATCAAAACATAAGCGAAAGTCCCAATAAAACCCATTTCGGCCAATGGTCCAATGTATTCACTATGCGCATTCCCTACATCTCCTGTATTGGTAGAGATGATTGTTAAATCTTCAGCTGATTGAAAAGGTGCGTATTGAAATTGGTAAGTACCAGTGCCAAATCCAAAAAATGGTCGTTCCTCAAACATTCTAATAGCTGAATGCCATCTATTAATACGCTCTAAATTAGAAGCATCTGTACTTATATTTGAAATGGATTGAATATGTTCTGTGAAGTTAGTGCCAGAAGAGTCTTGATTATTTTTTTCTAATTTTTTAATGATCGTTGACCAAAACAAGAAAACAAATAAACCTAAAAATGCTAAAACAGAAAGTATAGCACTAAATCGAATCTTAAATCTATAAATTAAATATAAACCTCCTGCAAAAACTACTGAAATCCAAGCAGCTCTACCGTAAGATAATATTAATCCTGTGGTCAAGACCAATATCATCCCAAAACTCAACAATTGAAAACGCTTAAAATTTGGATTAAATGCTAAATAAAATGTAAGCGGATATACGAGTGCTATTACTGCTCCATAAACTGTGTGATCTTTTAAAAATGGTTGCATCACCCAGTGTCCTGATCGCTCACTAAAACCATACATACTGTGATGGATACTAGCGTAAATAACCACTCCACACAATGGAATTAAGAACAGCCAAAAGAATAAATTGATACTTTTATATCTGCGAAACAACTGTGTACCTACAAAATAAAAAGTAATAATAAACCACAATCGAGACACCAAATATTTAAAGGAAACTATTGGCATTTCGGAGGTTAATGTGGTGATTAAAATCCAGAATAAATAGAATAAGATAGCTAAGGAAATAGGATGTTGAATAATTCTATAATCGAACTTACGCTCATATAACAGTCTTAAAAAGAAGATAATCATTACCCCAAACATCAATGGTTCGGTGGGTAAAAACATTCCTATTCCACCGATTGAAAATTGCTCAATATTTAAAGATAAGGGAGTTGATAAAATAATGAAATACATTAGCTTATCTAATGCTAAAAAGGCCATTAAAGCTAATGCAATAGCAAATGGCACCAATGAAAACCAAAAGATTTCCATCGAAATAAAAATTCCATTAATCATGATAAAGAGAAAACTCAATATCAAAAATGCATTATTTTTAAAATAATCAGTCATTAAGATTTATAGTTCATCTTTTGAATAATCATAATAATAGAAGCAAAAACAACTGCTCCTATAACTGATAAAGCCACAATTAACCAACGAATTGGATAAGCTTTGTTATCAGGAATCTCAGGTTTTACAATTATTGAAGTATAATCAATCTTAGTATCAAGCAGTGCACGTTCAGAATCGTAATAAGATTTAGATTTTGCCATTTCCAAATTTAAATACTCCAATCTTTTTTGAAACTCATATAATTTTCCACCATGCTCAATTATATTTTTTTGCATCGCTTTAACTTCGTCATATCCATTTCCAGTTTTGCCTGCTAATAAGAAATCAATATAACCTTTGGTTACTTCTTTTGATTGAAAAGCATAATCCATTAAACCATATTTGGCTGCGTATGCCTGCATCCGACTTACCACACTATCAATCTCCGTCATCTTGATATCAATAATATTTTTTTGGACTTCAACTTGTTGTTTTAAAACTTTTTTAATTTCCTTTTCAATCACATGATTAATTTGGTAGATAATTTCATCTACCATCAACTTTGCTTTTACAGGATCTTTGGAAAGTACTTTTATTTTAACTGATTCAAATTTTGTTTCACTGATACTTACATGATCTTGGTATGCCGCTCTTATATAAAATTTTGATTTCAATAAGCTAGAATCAATCTTATACTCTTGAAACAATTTAAATTTTTTGATAATAGTATCTCTCAATTGATCGGATTCCAAAAACTGTTGCAGCTGCTCTAAACCTGTTTCTTCGTCAAATTCTTCAAGATTAGCAGGATAAATTATACCAGTAGCTTCATATTTTGGAGTAATAAAAGATGTACTTGAAAATACAATGGCTAAAATTCCCGCCACAATTCCAACGGCAGCTAGAATTTTAAAGTTTTTGAAAACAAACTTAACTAAGTTTTTATTTTCATCTATGTAATCTTCTTGATGTTGCATTTGTAAAATTATTTATAATCGAAAAGTGTGATTAAAATCAAAGTGAATAAAAATGTTCCTACTGTTGCTACCAAAACAATTAACCATTCCATTGGATAGGAAGCTTTTTCGGCTTTATAGGCTTTATTTACAATAAATTTATGTTCTACTTGACTGTAGGCATCTACTTTAGCTTCTTGATATTTAGTTCTTAACCAGTTTAATTGCTTCAACTTATATTCTAAATCTAATGTCATAGTCTGATATTCACCACCATACTTTGCCAATGTATCCAATTGTTGCTGAATAGCTTTCATGGCAGATTGTGCTCCCTTTTGATTAGCTAAAGCATATTGCTCCGTTAATACTTCTACTTGAACTGCATAATCTTGCACTCCTTTTTGGCGCATAACATTCATTTTACTTTGAATGCTATCCATTTCACTTACAAATGCAATATACTCTCTTTCAACAATAGCTAAAGATTGTAAAGCAATTGTTTGTTGCATTTTATTGATTGCAGTATCTAATAAGTTTGCAATATCGTTAGCAATATTGGCAGCATATTCGGCATTTCTATCCAATACACTTATTTCTACTGACATAAATGGTGTTCGCTTAAATTTAATATTGTCTTCGTAGGTATTATAAAGCTCGGTTATTTTATATTTTTGAACTTGATCTATTTCATAATGAGTCATTAAATCATACTTCTCAATAATTCTTTCTCTAATCGCATCCGAATTTAAAATTTGAAGCATTTGTTCGGCTTGTTCTTCTTCTCCAAACTCTAATAAACTTTTATCATCAAAGCCATTCTCCGAAAGTAAAGTTTTGGAAATATTGGTGGTGGCAGCAGGAAAAAGCACTACTGTAGATTCATATTTATCATCTATCAATAAAGAAACAATAAGCGAAATTATAAAAGCCATTAAGGTAATGGTCACTAATAATTTTCTCCATTTCACTATTAGGGGGACTAATGTGGCTCTTTTTAATTCATAGTGTTTTTCCGATTCCATATTTTCAATTTTCAAAGGGTCAAAAGTAGTAAAATGCTTCCACTATTCGAGCTCTTTATTCTTTAAGATAGTGATGAGAGATTTGATGTGTATCAATTTAGTAAACAAGGAAAGAAGTAATCCTGCAAAAATTATTAAGGCTATTCCTAAACCCCAGTTTAAATTTAGCTTTTGTGCAAAGTAAGATATTCCAAGTAATCCGATTATAAATACCAAAAAACGACTAATATAAAGAGGACTAATTTTCCATTTTTCTTTTTTGCCAACAATGTATACTTGAGCAAAAATGACAAAAACTTGTGTAATTAATGTAGCAATTGCAGCTCCGTAAGATTTATATAATGGAATCAATATCATATTAAAAATCAAATTGATAGCTAAGCCAATAAGCGCTATAATATTTAATGCTTTTAAGCTTCCTTTAGCAGTAAGGTAAGTACCAAAAATATAAGTAGATGCAACTGCCACAAAAGTTAGCATTAATAAACGAAGCACCTCAGCAGAATCCATAGCATTTTCTATATATAACAATTGCATTATATTTTCTGCGTAAAAAAAGCATACAACAAATAGAATAAATGCAGGTGCGAAAATCAAATTAAATGAAAGTTGTATCAAAGGTTTTGTGTCTTGCTTTTTGGAAATCATATTAGAAAACATAGGCAATAACAATCCAGCAAATAGAAACCCTATCATAGTAGCCGCTTCTAATAATCGGTAAGCTTGGGCATAAATACCAGCTTGAACTTTTCCATCGTCTAAAATTCTTTCTATCATCACAGCGTCCAATCGGTAATAAAATGCCATCAGTAATACCAAAAGCGCAAAAGGTAAACTTTGACGAAGAATAATTCTTAATAAAGGTAACTTAAACCCAAATTTTAAATTTTTGATTTTACTACCCAATGTAAGTAAAGCAATAATACAACTAAAAATATAAGCAACCGACTGAATAACAACAAAAAGCTCAATTGAGAATACTATATCTGATTGCATCCAAAGAAAATAAGCACAAATTACAATCATACTTACTCTATCTATAATTGATAATAAACTATCTGTTTTGAATAATTGCAAAGCAGCTACATTTGATCGGAGGTACAATAAGAAGGACAATAAAAATTGATTAAAGCAGAGCAATAAAAGAATTTGAATAGCTCTTTGATTGTAATCCAATAGAAATGCAAATATGATAGTAACGACTAAATATACAACTCCCAACAAAAATTTAAGTACAACAATTGATGTAAAATATCTTTGAAGCATGTGATTATACTGCGAAATATTCCGATTATTATAGTTGGTTATTCCTACATCCAACAGAATATTGAGTAAAATTGAAAAGCCAAACAAGGCATAATAAAAACCATATTCTTCGGCACCAACTGTGTTTTGAACAGTTACATCAATTCCAAAAATCCAAAAGGGTTTAATTAACAGATTTAAAAACAGTAAGAAAACTAAATTTGTAATGAATTTCCGCTGCATGAATGGTTTAGGCTATTATCAATTGCAATGATACGCAATACAACCATTTTATACCATTATTATTGTCTTAAAATAGTCTTATATAGTCGGAAAGGAATTAATATATTTGCAGGCTTTATTGTAAGTGATTAAATATGGATTTAAAAATGTCGGTTGAGGAGTTTTTTGAACTATTCCTCGAAGAACTTAAGGAAAATAAAGATTTACACTATTATTATAAATTTTTAGATAATCCAAAACGCTTAGAGTTTAGAAAAGCATACTTCTGTCAAAGACTTCAATACATTATTGATCATATTGATAGCAAAGATTTAAAAATTTGGGATTTGGGTTGTGGATTTGGAACAACTGATATTTTCCTTTCTATAAATGGCATTGCTACTTACGGAACTACTTTAGAGCATTATTACAAACTATTACCCAAACGTTTAGAGTTTTGGGCAAAACATGGTGACATTGGCAAATTCAGCTATTCTTATGAAAACTTATTTGATCACCAATTCGAGGCAGCTTCAAAAGATTTAATTATCATTCAAGATACCATGCATCACTTAGAACCATTGAGTGATGCTATCAAAATATTAGAAAAAACACTTACTCCAAAAGGTCAATTACTTATCATTGAAGAAAACGGAAGTAATATTATACAAAACACCAAGCTTTTTATACAAAGAGGAAATAAAAGAATAATAACCATTTACGATGAACAATTAAAAAAGGATATTCTTTTAGGAAATGAAAATATCAAAAGTTTAAAAGAATGGGAAAAAGCCTTTAAAAAAGAAAATTTAAACCTAAAAAAGGAATCAGTTCAGTACATTAGATATTATTTGCCCTTTAATTTTCCCAATAGCAATCCTGAAAAAGCGATTGAAAAAGAACAACAGATTTGGAAAAAGAACAGCTTTCTAAAAGAATATTTCTTTTTTGGAATCAATTTTATGGTTGAGAAAGCCTAAATTGCATTTTTAGTTCTAATTATGCTTATAGCAGTCAATAGTCGATTACTTATTTCAGATAAACTAGATGGTATTGGATGGTTTACTCTGGAAATCTTAAAAAGGATTTGCAAAGCTCATCCGGAACACCAATTTCATCTAATTTTTGATAGACCTTTTGATACAAAATATATTTTTAGTGAGAATGTAACCGCCTCTGTTTTAAATCCGCCAACTAGATTACCTATTTTATGGAAATATTGGTTTGAAATAGCCTTAAAAAGACGTTTAAAAAAAATAAAAGCAGATTTTTTCCTGAGCCCAGAAGGTTGGTTACCACCAGTTAAAAACATTCCAATGTTAGGCGTTATTCATGATTTAAATTTTGAGCATTACCCTAAAAATATAATTCCTTCGCATAGAAATTTTCTGTTAAAATATTTTCCAAAATATGCAGCTAGAGCAAATAGAATTGCCACAGTTTCAGAATATTCAAAACAAGATATTTCAAAAACATATAATATTTCTCCTTCAAAAATAGATGTGGTATATAATGGTGCAAATGAAATTTTTAAACCTTTACCAAAGGAACTTCAAATTAAAATCAAAAATAAGTTTGCTGAAGGAAAAGACTATTTTGTATTTATAGGTACTTTGCATCCTCGCAAGAATTTAAAAAATCTATTTATAGCTTTTGATGAATTCAAAAAACAAACCAATAGTGATTACAAACTCGTAATCTGCGGTGCAAAAAAATGGTGGCCGAATGAATTGGAGCAAACATTTCAAAGCTTAGAATCAAAAAAAGATATCATCTTTTTAGGAAGATTAGAGAATCAAGATTTATCAACTATTTTAGCATCAGCTTTCGCTTTAAGTTATTTACCCCAATTTGAAGGATTTGGGATACCGATTTTAGAAGCAATGCAATCAGGAGTGCCTGTAGTTACTTCCAACACTACTTCTATGCCTGAAGTAGCCAATGGGGCAGCGCTTTTAGCTGATCCTTTTAATACAACAGAAATTACAAATCGCATGGTTGAACTCTATAATAATCCTAGTTTAAAGGAACAATTGATTCACAAGGGATTATTGAGAGCAAAAGATTTCTCATGGCAAAAAACTGCTGATTTATTGTGGAATAGCATCGAAAAAACCATTAAAGAATGGCATTAGCAGCTTACTTTAAGAAAAACTTAATAGAAGTTGGTTGTGATGAAGCTGGCAGAGGTTGTTTAGCAGGTCCTGTTTTTGCAGCCGCTGTCATTTTACCTAAAAATTTTTTTCATCCTTTATTAAATGATTCCAAATTAATCTCAAAAAAGAAGAGAGAAATCTTGAGACCTATTATTGAAGCAGAAGCCATAGAATGGGCAGTAGGTTCTGTAAACGAGAAAGAAATTGATGAAATAAACATTCTAAATGCTTCTTTTTTAGCAATGCATCGCGCTGTGGATCAACTTAAATCCAAAATAGACTTGTTATTAATAGATGGCAACAGATTCAATCCTTATTTAGGAATTGGGCATCATTGCATTGTTAAAGGAGATTCAAAATTTGCCTCCATAGCTGCAGCATCCATTTTAGCGAAAACCTACAGGGACGATTTTATGCAGGAGTTAGATAAAAAATATCCTATTTATGATTGGAAAAAAAACCAAGGATACCCAACTAAAAAGCATAGAGCTGCCATTAAGAAAGATGGTGCAAGTGAATTTCATAGATTAACATTTAAACTATTGTCAAATAGCGAACAATAAAGTTGAATTTATTTTATCTATCTTGCGTTTAATTTTTTTAACCACATTATAAAATGAGATTTTCCCCAATTTTATTTTTATCGATTATCACCTTCAGCTTATTTAGTTGTACAGATGATTATTTTAAGTTTGACAAATTTGGTGTAGATGATATCAATCCTGAAATAGCAATACCATTAATTAATTCCTCTTTAAGTGCTGAAGATATTTTTCTTTCGAATGAAGTTGGCAATGATATTTTACCAACCCCCGATGGGTTTGTAGTTTTGATCTATGAAAGTGGCGACTTTTTTATTCGTCCTGCCGATATTTTCCAACTCAAGTCACAGAAAGGAATAGAACAATTAGCTTTAACAAATTCTGAAATTGGGCAATTTACAGGCAATGGTTCTATAATGAAAAGTCTTAATACAAACTTTGTATTCGACAATGGAAACGCAAATAGAACAGATTCAGTGATTTTAAAAGGTGGCGATATGAATTTTTCATTAAAGTCAACCTTGAAACACAGTGGAATGATGACCATTACTTTTCCATCAATTCTAAAAAACAATCAAGCTTTATCTTTTACTATTCCTATCAATTATAAAGGAAATATTCCTGTAAATACTAAAGAAAAAATTGATTTAAATGAATATACGATTGTAACGACTAATGCAAATGAAATTGAGGTAAATTATAACCTCAATTTAAATTATAGTGGTGAAGCAATCAGCTCTAATGATAAAATAGATATCAACTTTTCTTTAGATAGTATGGAATTTAAAGCTTTTTATGGAGATGCAGGCAAACAAAATTTCAATTTTTCTGAAGACTCTTTTGAGGTAAAATTATTTAAAAATGCTAAAAATGGTGATATTTTTATAGCAGAACCAAAGCTGATTATTACCACCAAAAATAGCATGGGAATTCCGATTTCCATCAACTTTAATCAATTTAATGCCAACACTATCAAGCAAGGTAAAATTGCCATTCAATTGATCCAAAATCCTTTATTAATTGCTTCTCCAAGCCGAGCAGGAATTACCACCACTTCTCAATTTATAATGGATGCCAATAATAGCAATATTGAAACTGCGGTGAGTGCGCTACCAAAATATTTTGAATATGAATTTAAAGGCGTAAGTAACCCTAATTCAAACAATAGTTCAAATTTTATTTTGGATACTAGTCAAGCTAAATTGAATGTGCAAATTGAACTTCCATTAAAAGGTACTTTAAATAATTATTTAATACTGGATACTTTAGACTTTGAATTAGATAGTACTAATGCATTAAACTCTGCTATTTTTAGAACTTATGTTAATAATGCTTTTCCTATTGATGCAGATTTACAAATTTATTTTCTAGATGAAAATTATAATAAAATAGACTCCTTATACAATCAAAGAACTATAGTAATTCCATCTTCTTCGATTGATGCAAATGGAAGAACTACTAATTCAACTAAACAAACTATTGATACACCTGTAAATAAAAGTCGATTACAAAAAATTACGGATAGCAAATATGCGTTAATAGATGCACGCTTAGCGACCAAAAATAAAGGTCAGACTATAGTGAAGTTTTATAACGATTACCGATTAAATATTAAAGTTGGAGTTAAAGCTCAATTGAACCTTGAATTATAATTTTCATGAAAAATCGCATACTTTTTTCTTTTCTTTTTCTTTTGAATTTATTTGTATTTGGCCAAAATGGTTTTACCGGCTACCAAATGGGAGCAGTTCCTCAATCTACTTATTTAAATCCTGCTAATAAATTTAATGGTAAATTTTTTATAGGATTACCCGCACTTTCATCTACATCTATAGTAGCAAGTAACAGTGCTTTTTCATGGTCAGACATTGTAGAAAAAAGAAAAGACTCACTCTATTTAAGCTTAAATAATTTACTTAATAACTTAGATAAAAATAACTTCATCTCTAATGCCATCACTATTGATTTACTTTCTTTTGGATTCAAAATTGGAAAAAGAAGCAGTTTATTCTTTCAATGTAACTGAAAAAATCAATTTCAGATTCCAATATCCCAAAGATTTTATGCAATTTCTAATTGAAGGAAATGCATCGTTTGGCAATCAAACAGCATCATTTGATGGGTTAGGAATCAATGCCAATCATTATCGTGAATATGGTGTTAATTTCAATAGAACACTAAAAAATGACCGATTAACCGTTGGTGTACGTTTGAAGTACTTATATGGAATGGAAAATATAAATACTGCAACTTCAGATATAGATATTTACACCGACCCAAACACTTATGACATAAGCACTAACTCTGAAATTAAATTGAATACATCTGGCTTAAGTGATTCTATTGTAAAGATAGGTGATTATCTTTTTGGTAGAAATAATAAAGGGTATGGTGCTGATTTTGGATTTAATTATAAAGTAAATGAAAAAATCTCTATCAATGGATCTGTTATAGATTTAGGATTTATTAAATGGAATAATAATGTAACCAATTATACCAGTAAAAAAAACCAATTCAGTTACACAGGTATTGATATAGACGAATTTATATTAAACGATACCTCCTCTACCAATGGAAGCAAATCTTTTGATAGAGTTTTAGACTCTCTAGAAAAAACATTTAATATTGAAGAAACTAATAATTCTTATACGAGCAGCTTAGCAACTCAAATTTATTTTGGAGGGAAGTACCACTTAGATAATAGCTCGAATATAGCCGCATTAGCCCATGCCGACTTCTTTAAAGGTAAAATTAAACCATCACTAAGCCTTTCATACAATAAGAAATTTACCAATTTTTTTCATCTAACATTTTCATATACCATTACTAACAAATCATTCAATAATATTGGAGGAGGAATAGTATTTCATCCAGGCCCAATTCAATTATACATCATGGCAGATAACATTGTGGGAGCTTTTAAACCGCAAAATGCCCAATATTTTCAACTTAGAACTGGGCTCAACTTAGTTTTTGGAAAGAAATCTTTGAATTCGGTTAGAAAAAAGGAGCAAAGTAAAGCTGAAAAATCGATTAACGAAAAATCATAAAAAAAGTCCATCTCGCTTTAAGCGGATGGACTCTAAATTATATCATAAGCAAACTACTTAGTAGCTCTTGCTCTTCTTTTTGGTTTTGCTTCTTCTACTACTTCTTCTTCAATTCCTGCAATAACAGTATCTACTAATACTCTTCCACAGTGCTCGCACACAATAATTTTTTTATGAGTTTTAATATCTAATTGGCGTTGCGGTGGAATTTGATTAAAACAACCTCCACAAGAATCTCTCTCTACAGGTACAACTGCCAAACCATTTCTAGCATTCTCTCTAATCCTAGTGTAAGCAGTTAGTAATCTATCGTCAATTCTTGATTGAGCTTTTTCAGAAGCTTTCAACAATTCCGTTTCGTCCTTTTGAGTTTCGGCAATAATTTCATCAAGCTCACCTTTTTTGTGCTCTAATTCTTTCTTTCTTGATTCTAAAGTAGCTTTAGCCTCATCTAAAATTACTTTCTTATCATCAATTTTGCTTTTATACTCCTTAATTCTCTTTTCAGCCAATTGAATTTCTAAATTTTGAAATTCAATTTCCTTTGTTAAAGAATCGTATTCTCTGTTATTTCTAACATTATTTTGTTGTTCAGTATACTTTTTGATTGCCTCTTTTGAAGCAGACATTGCATTTTTTTTATTAGAAATATCCGTTTCTAAAGTATTGACTTCCTCATCATACTTAGAACTTCTAGTCTCTAAACCAGCGATATCATCTTCTAAATCTTGAACTTCTAATGGCAATTCACCACGAATAGTTCTAATTTTATCAATTTTAGAATCAATCTCTTGCAGGTCATATAATGCTTGCAATTTTTCTTCTACTGTTTTTGTTGAATCTTTTGAAGCCACTTTATTAGCCATATATTAAAGGTAATTAATAGGATTTGTACTTATACTAGATAAATGAGTCGCAAAATTAGGTATTTTTTTCTGAAGAATTTCCATAAATAATTCTTTAGTGTATTGTTCACTTTCAAAATGACCAATATCAGCTATTATAATCTTGTTTTCAGCATCAAAAAACTCATGGTATTTAAAATCAGCAGTTATAAATATATCAGCTTCATTAGCAATAGCTTTAGACAATAAAAAACTTCCTGAGCCACCACAAATTGCCACTTTTTTAATGACTTTTTTGTGAGGTTTTGTATATCTTATTCCGTCTGCTTGCATCACCCTTTTTATTTCATTTAAAAAGTCAAAAGCATCTGTTTCCTTCTTTAATTCGCCAATTATACCACTTCCAATGTCTTGATTTCTGTTTTCCAATTGATAAATATCATAAGCTACTTCTTCATAAGGATGAGAACCCATTAAAGCTTTTAATATTTTTTTCTCATCCGCCATATTAAAAATCACCTCCACTCTATTTTCCTTTTCAAAATGTCTTTTATTCTTTTCTCCAATAGTTGGATTGGCTGAATCATTCGCTCTAAAACTTCCGGTACCTTCTACGCTAAAAGAACATTCATCGTAATTCCCAATATTTCCTGCCGATGCTTTAAACAAAGCTTCTTGAACCATTTGTGACGCATTAACTGGCACAAAAAACACTAACTTTCTTAAAAAACCGCTTTTAGGTGAAAGAATTTTACAATTTTCCAAACCTAACTTATCTGCTATTTTATAGTTGACTCCACCTTTTACGTTATCTAAATTGGTATGCATGGCATAAATAGCAATATTATTTTTAATGGCTTTTATGATTGTTCTTTCCACATAGTTTTTACCTGTTAAACTTTTTAAACCTTTAAAAACAATTGGATGATGACTAATAATTAAATTAGCTCCCACCTTTATCGCCTCATCTACAATCTCTTCAGTGCAGTCTAAACTGATTAATGCAGAAGATATCTCATATCTATAATCACCAACAATCAGTGTTGCATTATCATAATTTTCTTGCAAATAAGGAGATGCAAAATTTTCTAAGACATTTATTATTTCACTTAATCTCATAATCATTCAAATCTATTTCTTTTTTAACTATTTTTCTGCTCCACCTTTAATTTATTAAATTTGTAAAACCAAAATACTAACTAGGTGTTGAAAATAGCCCGTTTACTTCTATTTCCTTTTTCCATCATCTATGGAATTATATTGTTTATCCGAAATAAACTCTATGATGTAAATATCCTAAAATCTAAATCATTTGACACACCAATTATTACTATTGGTAATTTAAGTACTGGAGGAACAGGCAAAAGTCCTCATATTGAGTTTTTTATCAGGAATTTAAAAGAAGAATTTAAGTTAGCAACTTTAAGCAGAGGCTACAAAAGAAAAACTAATGGGTACTTATTAGCTAATATAAATCACAAAGCTGAAGATATTGGTGACGAACCCAAACAGTTTAAAAATAAATTTCCTTCTGTTCCAGTAGCTGTAGATGCTGATAGAAGAAATGGCATTCAACAATTATTAAATACTTTTGCTGATTTAGACTTCATTTTATTGGACGATGCTTTTCAACATAGAAAGGTAAAAGCCAGCATTAATATCCTTTTAACAGAGTTTTCGGCTCCATTTTATAAAGATTATATCTTACCTATGGGCAATTTAAGAGAATCAAGATCAGGATATAAAAGAGCCGATATCATCATTGTGACCAAATGTCCAGATGTTCTTTCCCCTTTCGATTTAGAAAGATTCAAAAACAAAATTAAACCACTCAAGCATCAAAAGCTATACTTTTCATACATTACATATGGGAATTTAATACCTTTAAATGCCTTAGCACAAGAGAAGCCTACCTACAAATTATCTGATTATTCGGTAACATTGATCAGTGGTATTGCTAATCCTGCAGCTTTAAAATTTCATATTATGAGATATGCCAAAGAAGTAAATGAGATACAGTTTCCCGATCATCATTTTTTTACAGATTCTGATATTAAAAAAGTTGAAATTAAATTTAATGCTTACATTTCAAAACAGAAAATAATTGTAACCACCGAAAAAGATGCCATGCGAATTGATCTTGAAAAATTTAAACATCTTCCTATTTTTTATATACCTATTGAAATTAAATTTCATTTAGAAGATCAAAAAAGCATTTTACAACAAATCACTAATTATGTTAGAAAAAATTGAAGCTGCAGCAGCTTTTATACAATCAAAAATCAACTTGTCTCCCAAAATTGGAATCGTTTTAGGGTCAGGATTAGGTGATTTCTCAAAAGAAATGACTCAAATAAAAACGATTCCCTATTCCGATATACCCCATTTCCCCAAAAGTACAGTAGTAGGTCATAAAGGACAGTTGCTAATTGGCAAAGTGAATGGAATCGATGTCATTGCGTTGCAAGGTAGATTTCATTATTATGAAGGGTATAGTTTACAAGAAACTACCTTCCCAATAAGAGTTTTTAAAGCCTTAGGAATTAATGATTTATTATTATCAAACGCAAGTGGTGGTTTAAATCCTAAACAGGAAATTGGAGATTTAATGGTATTGGAAGATCACATTCATTTATTTCCTGACCATCCATTGAGAGGAAAGAATTTTGAAGAATTAGGGCCAAGGTTTCCAGATATGAGCGAACCTTATTGTCTGAAATTTATTAATTGGGCAAAAGAAATAAGCGAAGCAAAGCAACTAAATTTAAAATATGGTGTCTATGCTGGTGTACAAGGACCAACTTATGAAACAAAAGCTGAGTACAAATACTTAAGAATCATTGGTGCTGATGCTGTTGGGATGTCAACGACTTCAGAAACTATAGTTGCCATACATTCTGCCATGAGAGTTTTTGCAGTTTCTATCATCTCCGATTTGGGTGTAGAAGGAAAAATAGTAGAAATAAGCCATGAAGAAGTACAAGAAATAGCACAACAAGCAGGTCCAAAAATGAATTTGCTTTTTAAAGAATTAATACTAAAAATAAATGTTGAGAAATAAATTTTTAATCATCGCACTGTTATTGAGTCAAATTACTTTTGCTCAAAATGATTCCAACATCACCTTACTATCCAATTGGAAATCCCCACTTTTATTAAATGATTCATCGTTTAATACTTATAATGATGTATGGGCTTGGGCAGGCGGTGGTAGAGAATATGGTATAATTGGGTCAATTCTGGGTACACATTGGGTTGATATTACTAATCCTCAATTACCTGTAGAAGTTGATTTTGAATACGGAGCTGAGTTTGGAGGCTTTGTGGTACATCGAGATTTTCACAATTATGGCAAATATTTATATGCAGTTTGTGATGAAGGCAGTGCTTCCACCCTACAAATTTTTGATATGAGCTTTTTGCCTGATTCTGTGCATAAAGTTTACGATTCTGACAGTCTTTTTACTAATTCTCACAATATATTTATAGATACAGCTACTCAAAAATTATATGTTTGCTATGCTCGTAAAATGTTTAGTAATTTAACTAAGGAAGTGGCTGTATATAGTTTAGCAAATCCAATTTCACCTGTATTTTTAGGGTTTGTTCCAGAAAAAGCGCATGATGTATATGTTAAAAATGATACCGTTTATTTAAATAATGAAACTAGAGGTTTGTTCTTTTACGATGCATCTCCATTGCCAAATGCAAATGCTACTTTTTTGGGTTCCTTAACCACCTATCCAGACAAAGGATATAATCACAGCGGTTGGCCTTCTGAAGATGGAAAACATTATTTCTCTTCAGATGAAACACATGGAAAACAAATGAAATCATTAGATATTACTAATTTCAATAATATAGTAGTTAAAGATGTTTTTGGAGCGAATTACTCTTCCACTTCTATCGCTCACAACCAAATTGTTAAAGGAGATTCTATTTATGTGAGTCATTATTATGACGGCTTAAGAATTTATAATATATCCGACCCTGCAAATATTACAGAAGTAGCTTACTATGATACATACCTTGGTGCTAATGGCAATAGTTTTAAAGGTGCATGGGGAATTTATCCTTTTCTACCTTCAGGGAATATTCTTGTTTCTGATATGCAAAAGGGATTAATGGTTTTTAACTTTACTGATTTATTGACCGATGTTACATCCAATTCAATTGAACAATTGAAGTATTTCCCCAACCCATTTCACAATCAAATTACCATAGAAAATTTACAAAAATTAAATATAACCGAATATCAAATAATTGATTTGAAAGGTCAAATTATTAAAAGTGGAAGTATTTTCACATCAAAATCAACGATCAATTTTGATGAAAATTTACAAAATGGTTTGTACTTTTTAAAATTGTTTAATTCAACAGAAAGTTTTCATATAAAAATAGTTAAAAGCAATTTGTAAAGCTTCTTACCCTCTAAAGAATAACTATATTTTTGATACTTTTGCGACTGATGAAAGAAGAAAATATATACGATAAATACGAGGCAGTTATTGGTTTAGAGGTTCATGCTCAATTAATGACCGATAGCAAAATGTATTGTGCAGATTCCACAGAATATGGTTCAGCCCCCAATACTAACATTAGTCCTGTTTCTTTGGGTCATCCGGGAACATTGCCCACTTTTAATGAGCGTGCAATGGAGTTTGGAGTTAGAATTGGTATGGCTTGTGGTTCTGAAATCACACATGAAAATCAATTTGCTCGTAAAAATTACTTCTATGCTGATTTACCTAAAGGTTATCAAGTTACGCAAGATAAAACCCCCATTTGTACTGGTGGTAAAATTGTGATAAAAGATGATAATGGTAATGAAAAAGTGATTGGTCTGACTAGAATTCATATGGAAGAAGATTCAGGTAAATCAAATCACGACATGGATCCTTTTAAATCATTAATTGATTTAAATAGAGCTGGAGTACCTTTGCTAGAAATAGTAAGTGAGCCAGACATGAGAACTCCTCAAGAAGCTTATAATTACCTTACTGAAGTGCGTAAATTAGTTCGTTACCTTGAAATTTGTGACGGAAATATGGAAGAAGGAAGTTTGCGTTGTGATGCCAATGTTTCAGTTCGATTAAAAGGAGCTAAGGAATTTGGACAAAGAACAGAGACTAAAAACTTAAATTCTATTCGTAACGTTTTTAGAGCAATTTCTTATGAAATTAAAAGACAAATAGAAGCCTTAGAGGCAGGAGAAACTATCAGCCAACAAACAATGGGTTTTGATGCTGTAAGTGGTGAAACTTCTGCTATGAGAAGTAAAGAAATGGCGCACGATTATAGATATTTTCCTGAGCCAGATTTACAAGCAGTTTTCATAGAGCAAGACTATATAGAACAGATTAAATCTACTTTGCCTCCACTTCCAAATCAATTGATTGAGAAATATAAAAGTCAATTAAAATTATCTGAGTATGATGCAGAATTGCTAACTGAAGATAAAGCAATTGCAATGTATTATGAAGCAATAATTGAGCATACAAAAAATTATAAAGCTGCAGCCAATTGGTTGATGGGAAGTATTAAATCTTACCTCAATGAAAATGTGTTGAGTATTGAAGATTTCAAACTGCAAGCTAAACAAATCGCTGAATTAATCAAATTAATTGATTCTAATAAAATTAGCAACACCATTGCTACTCAAAAAGTTTTTCCTGAGATGTTAGCACATCCCGAAAAAACAGCAGAAAAAATAGCAAAGGAAAACAATTGGATTCAAGATTCTGACAGCAGTTCACTAGTAGAATTTATTCAGACTGCTTTAAATAAATATCCCGATAAGGTAGCAGATTACAAATCAGGAAAAAAGAATTTATTAGGTCTATTTATGGGTGAAGTAATGAAAATCTCACAAGGAAAAGCTGATCCAAAAATGACCAACAAATTATTAATTGAAGAACTTGAAAAATAAGATGAAAATTAAAAGAACAATATATAGTATTTTAGCAATTACCGCTTTAACAGCTTGTGGAGCACAGTCAAATACTGAAACTGCAGACATTTCAGCCGTTGTTAGTAATTATAATAATCCACAAGTAATTTTAGAAAAACTTTCTGAGGGGCAAGTAGTTCCTATCGATACTGCCATAGTAGATGCTGAGGGAAATTTTAAATTTGAAAATACCGTAAAAGAAAAATCTTTTTATCGGTTAAATTTTAATAATCAGGGATTTGTGTTTTTTGTAAGCAAACCAGGCAATCATTTAGAAATTAAAATTGATGCCAATAATTACAGAAAGTATGACATTAAAGGCTCAAAAGATTCGGAAGTTTTAAAAGAATTTAATGATAGTATTTTAGTTTATTTTAATCAGCAAGATAGTTTAAACTCTGCTTTTACAGCCTATCAAGATAGTCCAAAAAGAGATTCTATCATTGAAGCTTTTCGTGCTATTTATATGAACATGGAATCAAAGAAAAGTGTTTTCATTAAAGATTTTATAAAAGAAAACAAAAGTAGCTATGCAGCCATGGCCGTGGTAGAACAGTTGAAAGATGATGATGCTTTTCAATATTACAAAAGCATTAATGATGCCTTAGCTAATGAATATCAAGACAATAAAACATATATCGCTTTTGCACAACGAGTTAATAGTTTATCAAAATTATCTATTGGCTCAGAAGTACCTGAAATTAATTTACCTGACCCAACAGGGAAAAACATAAAGTTATCTTCTTTAAGAGGACAATACGTATTAGTTGACTTTTGGGCAAGTTGGTGTAAACCTTGTAGAGCAGAAAATCCCAATATTGTAGCTGCCTACAATAAATATAAAGGTCAAGGATTTACTGTTTTCGGTGTTTCATTGGACAGAGAAAAAAATTCTTGGGTGTCTGCTATTTCTGATGACAATTTAGCTTGGACCCATGTTAGTGATTTAAATTTTTGGAATTCTGAAGTAGTGCCAGTATTTGGTATTGAAGGTATTCCATTTTCTATTTTAATTGATAAAGAAGGCAAAATAGTTGCCAAAAATTTAAGAGGCCCTGCTTTAGATCGTAAATTAAACGAAATATTTAATTAATTTTTTTGGATTCTTCCACTACATTGCCAAATGGCAAAAAGATTTATTTCGCCTCTGATTTTCACTTAGGTGCTCCTGATGCTGAAACAAGTAAAAAAAGAGAACAGCTAATTGTTAAATGGTTAGATGAAGTCAAAAAAGATGCCTTTGAAATTTTTTTAGTTGGGGATCTTTTCGATTTTTGGTTTGAGTATAAACATAGTATTCCAAAAGGATTTATACGGCTTCAAGGTAAAATGGCAGAGATCGTTGATAGCGGAATTCCTATCACTCTTTTTACCGGTAACCACGATATGTGGATGTTTGATTATTTACCTTCTGAAATTGGTGTAGAGTTATTTAGAAAACCAATCAGAAAGAGCTACAATGGTAAGGAATTTCTAATCGGACATGGAGATGGATTAGGGCCAGGCGACAAAGGTTATAAATTCATTAAAAAAGTTTTTGCTAATCCATTTTGCCAGTGGCTTTTTGCACGATTACATCCTAATTTTGGAATCGGAATGGCCAACTTTTGGTCTAAAAAGAGCCGCACAGCAAATAAAGAAACAGATGAAGTATTTTTAGGAGAAGAGAAGGAATGGTTGGCAATTTACAGTAAAGAATATCTTAAAAAAGAGCACATTGACTTTTTTGTTTTTGGTCACAGACATCTACCTCTTGATATGAAAGTAGGTGAAAGTGGCAGATATATTAACTTAGGTGAATGGATGAACTACAATACCTATGCAGTTTTCGACGGCACTTCAATGCAACTGAAAAGTTATGATACTCCTAAGAAAGCTATGCCCCTATAAAATCTAAGTAGTTATCATTTGTAATCAAAGTGAATGTAGCATTTGTATAATTCTTTTTCCAAGCAGCAGGTACTTTTACTTTTTTCAAAGGATTCCATTTAAATTCAAAAGCACTTAAAGCATCAGCCTCTTCCTCTACTAAATCAATTTCCTGCTGATCATACGTTCTCCAAAAATAACTATTTACTCTACGGTTGGTATATGCATTGTATTTTATACGTTCAGACATGATATAATTCTCCCACAATTCACCTTGATCCATTCTTAAATTGAGCGGATTATAATTTCTAATAATCGCATTTCTAATTCCATTGTCATAAAAATACCAACGCTGAGATTTTGTTATTTCCTTTCTCAAATTGCCACTATATCCCCTAACCTTATAGATTATAAAAACCTTTGATAATAAATCAAGATAAGTTTCTACCGTATTTCTAGAGATGCCTTTTAAAGATTTTGCTAACTCATCTACGCTAATTTCCTTTCCAATCTGAAAAGCAATCAAGCGCAATAAATCCAAAATTTTATCTGATTTCTTGATTCCTTCATAAGCCAAAATATCTTTGAGTAAATAAGAATTGACAATACCCTCTAAATAGTTCATCTTTTCATCCCAACTATTTATTTTTTCTAATTCAGGGTATGACCCAAAAATTAAACGCTCTTCTAATTTATCTTTAGTATCTAAATAAGTTTCGTGAGCAGAAAACTCCATTTGTGCTAGTGGAAACAATTGGATAATATTAGACCGACCTACCAAAGGCTCCCCTAATGAATTACTTAAATCAAAAACAGATGAACCCGTTACGATTATTTTTAAATCAGTAATTTCATCAACCATCAATTTTAACTTCTTCCCAATTTCAGGAATACTTTGAGCTTCATCAATAACTAATAAATTTTTTCCATTCAAAAGTCGACTATAATTAGTCACTGTTCTATCTTCAAGAATATCTAAAGTAGTTTGATCTTCCCCATTCAAAAGCAAATAACTATCTCGTTGAATAGTTTTTAAATAACTTCTAATTCAGCTCTGTTTTACCAACTCTTCTAGCTCCATACAAAATCAATACCTTGGATGGAACATTTTTTTGAATGATTTTTTTAAAAACTGTTCTTTGAATATAATTAGTCATACTACCAATTTCATACCACAAAGATACACTTTTTCTAATTTCATTCAACCAATTAACGTTAATTACTTCAGTTAATTCAACGAATTAACGTTAATTGCTTCAGTTAATTCAATGAATTAACGTTAATTGATTGAATTGGAAAATATATTTTATCCAATTTTTTTAACTAACTCTATGATTCTGTTGGAGTAACCCATTTCATTATCATACCAACCCACCACTTTCACCATATTACCAATTACAGAAGTTAATTGAGAATCAAAAATACATGAAAATGGACTGCCAACAATGTCGATGGAAACGATAGGATCTTCGGTATATTCCAAAATTCCCTTTAAGGAAGTTTCAGAAGCTTTTTTGAATGCTGCATTGATTTCTTCAATACTCTTAGGGTTTTTTACCAAGCAAGTAAAATCAGTTAAGGAACCATCAGGCACAGGCACTCTTATTCCTGCACCTCCTAAATGACCATCTAATTCAGGAAAAATTTTGGTGATAGCTTTGGCAGCTCCAGTTGTAGTAGGAATTATTGAAACAGCGGCAGCTCTAGCTCTTCGTAAATCTTTATGGGGTGCATCATGTAATCGTTGATCGCCAGTATATGAATGAATAGTAGTAATATATCCACTTTCAATATCGCATAAATCGTTTAGTACCTTTACTAAAGGAGCTAATGAATTAGTAGTACATGAAGCATTAGAAATAATAGTTTGATTCGAATCAATTACCTCTTCATTGATTCCTAAAACTATTGTATTAACATCCTCAGACGGAGAAGGTGCAGAAATAATTACTTTCCTTGCACCAGCTTTTATATGCTTTTCAGCATCTTCTTTTTTCCTAAAAAATCCTGTAGACTCAATAACCACATCTATATTCAGTTCTTTCCAAGGTAATTCTTCAGGATTTTTATTCGAAAGTAATTTAACTTTTTTCCCATTGATAATTAAATCATCGTCTTTTAAGTCAACTGTGCCATCAAAACGACCATGAACAGAATCATATTTAAATAAATGCGCCAAGGTTTTATTATCCGCCAAATCATTTATAGCTACCAACTCAATATCCTTGTGTTGTTGAACTACCCTTGCAGCCATTCTGCCTATTCTTCCAAAACCGTTAATCGCTAATCTTATCATGCTAATTTTTTCTCAAATTTAAGCACAAAAAAAAGGTCTCGGTAAAACCGAGACCTTTTAATAAAATTAAAATTTCTTAATCTTTATATGTCTTTTCACTTGATACTGTCAAGTTGTGTCTTCCTTTAGCTCTTCGTCTTGCCAATACTTTTCTACCGTTTGCAGAAGCCATTCTACTTCTAAAACCGTGTTTGTTTTTTCTCTTTCTTCTTGATGGCTGATAAGTCCTTTTCATCTTTATCTTTTTATTTTGACGTCATTTTATCGGGTTACCCCTTAATAGTCCGTTAGAGCATTTTCTCAAACGGAGAGCAAAAGTAGATATATTTTCAACAATGAAAAAGTTTTTATGAAAATAATTAAAAATATTATTCCATTTTTCACTTTCCTTACCTCAATACCTTTCTTAGAATACTTACTTTTGTCGCAAAATTAAGCAATGGCAGGTTTTAAAAGAAGAAAAGAAGAAAAAACTGACGATCAACCTAAGAAAAAAATCACAAAAAGCGCATTAAAAAAATCCATGCGCCTTTTTAAATATGTAAAACCTTACAGAGGAACCTTTGCTATTGGATTCGTTTTTCTTTTACTTTCCAGTGTTACTTCAATGGTATTTCCATATTTAACAGGTCAATTGGTTGATTCTGCTAATGCAGAAATGCTTCAAGAAATCAATCAAATTGCTCTAGCACTTTTAGCTGTTTTTGCAGCCAATGCAGTTTTTTCCTACTTTAGAATTTACCTTTTTGCTATAGTTACACAAAAGACTTTAGCAGATTTAAGACAGTCTACTTACAACCATTTGATAAAACTGCCCATGCATTTTTTCTCTGAACGCAGAGTTGGAGAATTAAATAGCCGAATAGCATCCGACATCTCATTGTTGCAAGAAACCTTAACGACTACCATTGCAGAACTAATCCGCCAAGTGTTAACTATTGCAATAGGAATTGGTTTGTTAACCTACATCTCAGGTAAATTAACCCTATTAATGTTAAGTTTAGTGCCAGTAGTAGTAATAGTTGCTGTATTTTTCGGAAAATTCATTCGTAAACTATCCAAGGAGGCGCAATCTAAAGTAGCTGAATCTAACACGATTGTCGAAGAAACATTGCATGGAATAGCTACAGTAAAAGCTTTTGCTAATGAATATTTTGAAAGTTTACGCTACAAAACTAAAACAGACGAAGTAGTTGGCATTTCTCTAAAAGGAGCTAAATGGAGAGGCGCTTTTGCTTCATTTATCATCTTTGCATTATTTGGGTCTATTGTAGGTGTTATTTGGTACGGTGTTATTTTAGTTAATAATGGATCAGGCTTATCCATAGGAGATTTATTTACTTTTATTTTATATTCTGTATTTGTAGGAGCATCTTTAGGTGGTATTGCCGATTTGTATTCTCAATTGCAAAAAGCAATTGGAGCTACTGAAAATTTAATGGAAATATTAGATGAAAATCCAGAGCCTATCAAAACGGAAGCACATGAAATTACTACAAGAGTAAAAGGGTTAGTAAAATTTGATAATGTAAATTTCTCCTATCCTAGCAGAAAAGATATACCTGTTTTAAAGAATGTGAGCTTTACGGCCAATTCAGGAGAACAAATTGCAATAGTTGGTCCATCAGGTGCAGGAAAATCTACCATTACTAATTTATTATTGAGATTTTACCATCCTTCAAGTGGTGTTGTCAGTATAGATGACAAAAGTATTGACACATTCGACATGACCGACCTCCGTTCGCAGATGGCCATAGTTCCACAAGATGTTTTATTATTTGGTGGAAGCATTAAAGAAAATATTGCTTACGGTAAAATTGGAGCAACTGATGAAGAAATAATAGAAGCCGCCAAAAGTGCCAATGCGCATTTATTTATTGAAGGGTTTCCTGAAAAATATGAAACCATAGTTGGCGAAAGAGGAATACAACTTTCGGGTGGTCAGCGACAAAGAATTGCTATTGCCAGAGCGATATTAAAAAATCCTGCTATCTTAATTTTAGATGAAGCCACGAGCTCTTTAGATTCAGAATCTGAAAGATTGGTACAAGATGCTTTAGAGACATTGATGAAAAATAGAACTTCATTAGTAATTGCCCATCGATTAAGCACCATCCGTAAAGCTGATAAAATCCTAGTGTTAGAAAACGGACAAATCATTGAAATGGGAACCCATGAGGAGTTGGCTGCTAAAGAAGGACTTTATAGTAATTTAAGTAATTTGCAGTTGGAGGTTTAATGATTGAATTAGTAAATCAATCAATAAGAAACTCATTATCAATTGTAAATTACTCTTGACTACTGCCGAAACCTGCAAGGTTTTACCTACAAATATCTCAACTGATTAATAACAAAAAGTAACTAACTAACAAAACCTTGCAGGTTTTGTCTCCGATAAAACATCTTAGTTAATATAGCAATTATCAACTCGTCCGCCGAAGTGCAACGAAGGAGGATTATTAATTGCTTTTAACAATTTTCTCCGTACTAATTAAATTCCCTCTTGTATCTGTTATTCTTAAAAAATAAACTCCTGATTTAAGGCTAGACACATCAATTTGAGTATCTGAATAATTAGAATTTTGCTCTTGCACCAATCTACCCATTTGATCTAATAAGGTAAAATGCAATTGCACTGGTCTGTAATACTGACGAACTGTAAAATAATCTTTTGTAGGATTAGGAAAAACCTTTATTTCTTCTGATTTTTTTATAGGTTCGTTGACACCTACAGGAGTTGATTTTCGAGGCCAATAAGCTATACTATCTATATAAGTTACTTTAGCAAAGCTGTGTAAATTATTGTTGTTATCATATTCTGTGCACTGTCCTGTAACCCATAAGCCGCCTTTATCATCTTTTTCCATACGACTCACCCAACAATAATCATCAAAAGGTAAATAATACGACCAATGCAAATCACCTTTTACATTTAAGCCGAATATTGCAGCTTCAGTATCCCAAGATCTAGGATTCTGCAAATAAAACCTTTCAGTTAAAGAGGTTACATACAAATTACTGTCGTATCTTATAATTTGCTGATTTTCGCCAACCCCATATTCTGCTGTATCATTTTTACCGTACAGTTTAGATATGCCTCCAATTTCAGAATAAGGATAGCTTGCATTTCTAATCCCAATGGAAAAATCATGATCTCTTGCTGGATTAGGATTGGTATTAGGATTAAAAATATAATATGGATTGAAAATTCCTGCCATCACCATAAATGTAGAATCAGTCACAGGAGCTAATGCCCCCATAAATGTATTGCTAGTTGGACTTGCTAAAACATGATAATTGGCATTAACTTGCATTAATTGATTAGACCCTGAGATAATATTCAGATTAGAATCTAAAGTAATTAAACCTTCCCCATATTGATATGGTTCATTTATAGAATCTTTTATTTTTGAGTCATTTAGCAAAACAAATGTATTATTAACTTTATCCCTTACGACATCATAAAAAGAACATGGATTCGCGACACATTCCACCTCCAATCTATTAGTTACATTTAAACTAGAATCTAACTTTAATAGAACTGCTGTTGAATTACTATTTATATCATTATTTGAAATTGAAATATAATAATTATCATTTATTTTTCTTGCAAAAGTTAATGTCGAGCTATAATCTGGAGTATCGATGTAAACTTTATTGGAGTAATTATCTAGTCCTCCTGTACTATAGTTTAATCTAAAATTCTGATTAACTGTATCTGCAATAGTAGAAAATTTTACATAAGTATTTTGATAAGGTAAAATAAAGTTGGAGAAAATAATTGCATTAGAATCAATTATTTTGATTTCTTTTAAAATAGGTTGAATAGAATCAACTATATAACTATGCATTTCAAATTGTTTCGCCAAACCTTGTGGCATTGAGTATATACCTGTCTGGCTATAAATACTTAAAGTGTCGTTGTGTAAAAATGAGTTTATTATTTTATAATTTGATTGATCAATTGAATTAATAGTAGTCCATGATTGGGCATTTGAATTGAATCCAAATGCCAAAACTAAAAATGTGGTAATGATGCTTTTCATGATGATTATTTCCTATTAAAGACAATAAATATCGTCTAATTTGAAAGTTACAAAAAACTTAAAAAAATCGCAAGATTTTAATCAACTTAATTTACAACTGATTTATAAAAAGCTTGGAAATGAATAACAAAAGTTAGCAACTTAGCTAACAAACCTGCAAGGTTTTACCTGCAAGGTTTTACCTGCAAGGTTTTACCTGCAAATATCTCAACTGATTAATAACAAGAAGTAACTAACTAACAAAACCTTGCAGGTTTTGTCTCCGATAAAACATCTTAGTTAATATAGCAATTGTCAACTCGTCCGTCGAAGTGCAACGAAGGAGAATTATTAATTGCTCTTAACTACTGCCGAAACCTGCATGGTTTTACCTGCAAATATCTCAACTGATTAAAAACAAGAAGTAACTAACTAACAAAACCTTGCAGGTTTTGTCTCCGATAAAACATCTTAGTTAATATAGCAATTGTCAACTCGTCCGTCGAAGTGCAACGAAGGAGAATTATTAATTGCTTTTAACTACAGCCGAAACCTGCATGGTTTTACCTGCAAATATCTCAACTGATTAAAAACAAGAAGTAACTAACTAACAAACCCTTGCAGGCTTTGTCTCCGATAAACATCTTAGTTAATATAGCAATTGTCAACCCGTCCGTCGAAGTGCAACGGAAGAGAATTCTCAATTGCTTTTAACTACCGCCGAAACCTGCAAGGTTTTACCTACAAATATCTCAACTGATTAATAACAAAAAGTAACTAACTAACAAAACCTTGCAGGTTTTGTCTCCGATAAAACATCTTAGTTAATATAGCAATTGTCAACTCGTCCGCCGAAGTGCAACGGAAGAGAATTCTCAATTGCTCTTAACTACCGACGAAACCTGCAAGGTTTTACCTGCAAATATCTCAACTGATTAAAAACAAGAAGTAACTAACTAACAAAACCTTGCAGGTTTTGTCTCCGATAAAACATCTTAGTTAATATAGCAATTGTCAACTCGTCCGCCGAAGTGCAACGGAAGAGGATTATTAATTGCTTTTAACTACTGCCGAAACCTGCAAGGTTTTACCTACAAATATCTCAACTGATTGATAACAAGAAGAAGCTAACTAACAAAACCTTGCAGGTTTTGTCTCCGATAAAACATCTTAGTTAATATAGCAATTGTCAACCCGTCCGTCGAAGTGCAACGGAAGAGGATTATTAATTGCTTTTAACTACTGCCGAAACCTGCAAGGTTTTACCTACAAATATCTCAACTGATTGATAACAAGAAGAAGCTAACTAACAAAACCTTGCAGGTTTTGTCTCCGATAAAACATCTTAGTTAATATAGCAATTGTCAACCCGTCCGTCGAAGTGCAACGGAAGAGGATTATTAATTGCTTTTAACTACTGCCGAAACCTGCAAGGTTTTACCTACAAATATCTCAACTGATTAATAACAAAAAGTAACTAACTAACAAAACCTTGCAGGTTTTGTCTCCGATAAAACATCTTAGTTAATATAGCAATTGTCAACCCGTCCGCCGAAGTGCAACGGAGTGTAAGCTCCCCCAAAATTAGTACAGTTTAAAAATAGAATTTGTAATTTTAAAACTGTAATATGAAAAAGAGTAAATTTTCCCCGACCCAAATTGCCAAAATTCTAAAAGAATTTGATTTAGGCAAAGATGTAGAAACGATATCTCGAGAGCATGGAGTGTCGAAGCCAACTTTTTATAAATGGCGACAACGATATGGTGGCATGGAAGCTAGTGAGCTAAAGAAAATAAAGCAACTTGAAGAAGAGAACTCTAAGTTAAAAAGGATGTACACAGACCTTGCTTTAGAACTTGATATGGCTAAGTATATTATTGAAAAAAAGCTTTAGCGCCTTGCCACAAAAGAGAGATTGTAAATGAATTAAAGACTATCTATCCAAACGGCACAAGCAAGGCGTGTCGTTTATTGAGGACGAGTCGAAGTAATTTAAATTATCGTAGTATTAAAGATGATTCTTTGTTAACAGATCAGTTAACGCAGTTAAGTATTTTACATCCAAGAGAGGGTTTTTGGAAGTGCTATAACCGTTTACGCAATAAATCTGTTTTGGTAAATCATAAGCGCCTACACAGAGTTTATAAGCAAATGGGATTACCAATGAGACGAAAGGCAAAGAAAAGATTACCTGCAAGAGTTAAAGAGACTTTAGTTATACCAGAAGAATTTAATCAAACTTGGAGTATTGATTTTGTACATGATGTATTAGAAAATGGAAGAAAATTTAGGTCATTCAATGTTATCGATGATTTTAACAGAGAAGTATTATTTATAGAGACAGATTATTCAATCAAAAGCAACAGAGTAGTCTGGGTATTAAAACACTTAATTAATAAATATGGAAAACCTAAAAAAATAAGAATGGATAATGGACCTGAATTTATTGCACAATTATCTCAAGAATGGAGTAAAATGAATCAAATAGAATTTAAATATACCCAGCCGGGTAAGCCAACACAAAATGCATTTATTGAACGATTTAATAAGTCATTTAGAAATGGAGTACTAGATTGTTATCTCTTTGAAACATTAGAAGATGTTAGAAAACAAACTGATAAATGGGTAAAAGACTATAATGAAGAAAGACCTCACGATTCATTAGGAGGTATAAGTCCGTTAATGTATAAAAAACAAAAACTTCTTGGCTTCAGTTCCGCTGCGCTACACTTCAGCCAAGAAGTTTTAATTAATAAAAATAATTTATAATTTAGAACCGTACTAAAAATGGGAAGCCTACAGGAGGAGGATTATCCAACTGTCCTGCGAATTTGCCGAAGGCAAGTTTCTAATTGTCAATTCTCAATTGTCCATTAACTCTCACCATCCTATCATTGCCATTTATATCTTTTCGCAATTCGATAACTTTAAAATGCTTTTGAAGAAGCTCTAAGGTTTCTTTGCTTAAATATTGGTTGATTTCAAAAAATAATTGCCCATCTTTTTTTAAATGCTTTTTTGAAAATTCTATTATCTTTCTATAAAAAAGCAAAGGATCTGTATCTTCCACAAATAAAGCTAAATGAGGTTCATAATCTAATACATTTTTATCCATCTTCAACTTTTCGCTCACTGTAATGTAAGGAGGATTACTCACAATAATATCCCATTTCATACTTTTATCCACATCAGAATTAAGAATATCTACTTTTTTAAAGTTGACTTCTACCTCATTGATTTGTGCATTTCTCTTCGCTACTTCCAAGGCCTTTTCTGAAATGTCATAAGCAGATATTGAAGCATTTTGTAAATGCTTTTTTAATGCAATAGGAATGCAACCGCTTCCGGTTCCTATATCTAAAATAGAAATGGATTGTTTACTCGCATCTTTGATTATCCAATCTACCAACTCTTCTGTTTCAGGTCTAGGAATTAAAACATGTTCATTTACAATCAACTTTAAGCCATAAAATTCTGTTTCACCTATAATTTGAGCTAAAGGTTGATGAAGTTTCATTTTTTTGACACAAAAAATCACTTTTAACAACTCAGATTCTGAAAAACGATGATTTCTGTTCAACACTAAATCAGTAGATGAAAAATTAAAATAGTGTTTCATTACTAATCTAAAATGAACTTTCAATTCATTCTCCTCAAATTCAGCTGATAATTGTTCAATAAAATAATTCTGAACCGCAGCCAATGTATTATCACTAATTTTCAAAATCCTTATTTTTAGATTTTAAAAGTAAATAAAAAAACTACTTTTGACGGTATGCAATCGCATGAAAAATATATAAAAAGATGCTTTGAATTAGCTCAAACAGCATTGGGAAATACTTCTCCTAATCCATTGGTGGGTTCTGTGATTGTTTATAAAGATAAAATAATTGGTGAAGGTTATCATCAGCAATACGGAGAGGCTCATGCAGAAGTAAATGCCATCAATTCTGTAAAAAATAAAAGCCAATTAAAAGAGGCAACTATTTATGTAAGCTTAGAACCTTGCAATCATTTTGGAAAAACTCCGCCATGTAGTCATCTAATTGTAAAACATCAAATTCCAAAGGTGGTTATTGCCAACATTGATCCTTTTGCAAAAGTAAATGGTAGTGGAATTCAATATTTAAAAGAGAATGGAATAGAAGTTATTTCAGGTGTTTTAGAAGATGAGGGAGCTTTTATTAATCGACGTTTTTTTACTTTTCATCAGAAAAAAAGACCTTATATTATTTTAAAGTGGGCACAAACAGCCGATGGATTTATGGATATTGATCGCAGCATAAATTCCAATGATAATTATTGGATTACTACTGCAGCCTCTAAACGATTAGTGCATCAATGGCGGAGCGAAGAAGATGCCATTTTAGTAGGATTTAATACGGTAAAAAACGACAATCCATCACTTACAACTCGCGAAGTGAAAGGCAAAAACCCTATTCGAATAATTTTAGATAGAAATATGGATTTGAGTAAAATAAAATCAACAGCTACTTTTAATATTTTTAATGATGAGGCTAAAACTATTATTATCAATGAAAAAGAAAGCAAAACAAATAAAAATATAAATTTTATTCAAATTGATTTTGAAAATGAATTGAAAAATCTCGTGCAGATTTTACATGATAAAAACATCCAATCAATTATTATAGAAGGAGGTAAAAAAACCTTAGAAAAATTTATTACTACAGATTTATGGGATGAAGCTAGAGTTTTTACAGCAGAAAAGAAATTCAACAAAGGACTAAAAGCTCCAACAATCTTTCAAAAATACAGTCTTACGCAGAAAGTTGATAGCGATATTTTATCCTTTTATTTCAATAGTTAAGAATGATTTATTTAGTCTTAAGCATTCTTTTTTCTTCTCTTATATTTTTGATTTTCAAATCTTTTACAAAATTTAAAATAGATACATTTCCGGCAATTGTTATCAATTATACCGTTGCGGCTATTTTTGGTTTTTTGATTAGTCAACAATCATATCCAATTCAAAAAATAAATGAAAATGATTGGTTTTTTTATGCTTTGATTTTAGGAGTCTGCTTTATTGGAATCTTTTATTTAATGGCGATTACTTCTCAAAAAATAGGAGCGTCAGTGGCATCTGTTTCCAATAAAATGGCAGTAATTATCCCTGTGTTTTTTGGAGTTTATCTTTATGAAGACCAATTGAATGAATTGAAAATAGTCGGAATAATCTTAGCTTTAGTTGGCCTATATTTTGCGACTAAAAAAGAAAAATTATTGATGGGTAAAAATTATTGGCTATTGCCCATTTCTTTATTTTTATTAAGTGGGTTTTTAGATAGTTTGGTAAAATATGTTCAGCATTTTTATTTAGGCTCAACTGCAAAGAATATTGAGTTATTTACTCCTACTTTATTTAGTGCAGCTGCTATCTTGGGAATTGTAATTTTACTTTTTCAATGGAAAAGAAGTATCAGAATTAATTTACCTACTCTGCTTGGTGGTCTGATATTGGGAATTATCAATTATTACAGTATCTTTTTCATCATTAAAGCATTATCCTACAAAGAGATGGAGAGTTCAGTAATCTTCCCTATTAATAATGTGGGCGTAGTGGCACTAACTTCAGTTGTATCATATCTATTATTTAAAGAGAAATTAACTAAAGTCAATCAATTAGGAATTTTTATTTGTCTGCTTTCAATTGCATTAATAGCCTATAGTATTTAATGGATTATTTTTTAACCATATCAAAAATAGGAGAAGGGCTTTATAAAGAAAAGGGCAGTAAATTTATTGCTTATGCTTATCCAGTAAAATCGGAAGAAGATGTAAAACAGGCATTAGAAGAAATCACCTCAGCACATCATCAAGCCCGCCATGTATGTTATGCTTATCGTTTAGGAGCCGACTTAGAAATTTATCGTATTAATGACGATGGAGAACCTTCAGGTTCAGCAGGACAACCAATTTTCGGACAAATCCGTTCCTTTGAATTGACAAATGTTTTGGTGGCAGTAGTCCGCTATTTTGGAGGAACCAAATTAGGAGTTGGTGGATTAATAACTGCCTATAAAACAGCAGCAAATGAAGCAATATCAGCTACGAAAATTATAAAAGAATATATTCCAGTTCATTATCACTTAAAATTTGAATACGATAGAATGGGAGATGTCATGGGAACTATTGAAAAATATGGATGGACAATTATAGAAACTGATTTTCAATTGAGCTGCAAACTAACTTTTAAATGTAAAATTTCTGAGCAAGAAGAGGTGAAGCTTGCGTTTGAACCACTGCATGATGTTATAATTATTAGTGGTTAATTATTAATGGTTAATTGTTAATTATTAATTGTTAATTGTTAATTTCTGTGCTGTCCTAAATAGAGTTGACCGTTTTGGTTAATTATTAACTCCTTGACTACTAAAATCTAGTTTCAAACTTCGAAGTATCATTGACAATGTGTTACTTCATAATATAGCTTGACAAAGCTCTTACTGAATGGCTAAAAACATGATTAAATTTTCTTTATAAATGCAGCATTAGAATTTATAAAGAAAAGCGCAGACTAATTAATTGTTTAATTACTACATTGTTACATTGAATTAATCAAGCGCAGTGTAGATTAATTAATTGTTTAATTGTTACATTGAATCATTGTTACATTGAATCATTGTTACATTGAATCATTGTTACATTGAATTAATCAAGCGCAGGCCAGACTAATTAATTGTTTAATTGTTACATTGAATTATTGTTACATTAATCTTTCTAAGCTTCGCTTATAAAAATTAAACTAATTCCGACAATTCCAGCCATCTCATTTCTTGTTCTTCAATATCTTCATTAATTTTTGCTAACTCTTTAGAAAGTTGAGTAATTTCTTCAGGATCTGAAATTCCGCTTAACATCAACTCATTAATCTCTGATTTTCTAGATTCTAATAATGCCATAGATTTCTCTAAACCATCAAACTCTCTCTGTTCGTTAAAGCTCAACTTTTTCTTTTCTTTTTTATTTTCTATTACAGGAGTAGTTACTTTAGATTGCTGTTTTTTAGCTAATTGAGCAGCATCTTTTGCATCTTGTTTTGCGGCATCTTTGTAATCCGTATATTTTCCGTTAAAGTCTTTTATAATTCCATTCCCCTTAAAAACAAAAAGATGATCGACTATTTTATCCATAAAAAAACGATCGTGAGTTACTACCATCACAATACCTTCAAATTCCATTAAAAAGTCTTCTAATACATTTAATGTCATAATGTCCAAATCATTGGTTGGCTCATCCAATATCAAAAAGTTGGGGTTACTCATCAAAACAGTCAATAAATACAATCTCCGTTTTTCTCCACCACTCAATTTTGAAACATAAGTATATTGTTGTTTTGGAGGAAATAAGAAACGCTCTAAAAATTGTGAAGCTGTAATCTTTCTACCTTTTGCCAATGGAATTATTTCTGCAATATCTTTTACTACATCGATAATTCGTTTGTCCTCATCCAAGCTCATTCCATCTTGGGCATAATGTCCTATAACTACTGTTTCTCCTTGAACAATCTTTCCACCATCTGCTTCTAACTCTCCAGTTATTAATTTAATAAATGAAGATTTCCCTACTCCATTAGGACCAACTATCCCTACTCTATCTCCTCTTTTAAAAACATAATTAAAATCTTCAACTATATTTTTATCGCCAAACTTTTTCCTTAAATGATGAAATTCTAAAATTTTTCCACCCATTCTTTGTCCGACAACTTCTAATTTTACTTCTTCCTTTTTAATTCGTTTTTTAGCTGACTTTTCAACCTCATAAAAAGCATCAATTCGAGATTTAGCCTTGGTAGCTCTAGCTTGAGGCATTCTTCTCATCCAATCTAACTCTTTTTTGTATAGATTTTTAGCTTTGCCAATTTCACTTTGTTCTATTTCTTCTCTTTCTTGCTTTTTTTCAATATAATAGGAATAACTTCCTTTGTATGAATACAATTGACCGTTGTCAATTTCAATAATAGAATCACATACTCTTTCCAGAAAATAACGGTCGTGAGTAACCATTAATATAGTCGTATTTTCGGTAGCTAAATAATTTTCTAACCACTCAATCATTTCTAAATCTAAATGGTTAGTAGGCTCATCGAGAATAATAAACTCGGGTTGCTCAATTAAAACCTTAGCTAATGCCAAACGTTTCTTTTGACCACCTGAAAGTGTATTGACTCTTTGTTCTAAATCATACAGTTGCAACGAACCTAAAATCTGCTTTATTTTAGCTTCATAATCCCAAGCTTGCAGACTGTCCATTCTGTCCATAGCTTTTTGCAATTCATCAGCATCTCCATGATTTTCGATGGTCGCATTGTAAAAATTAATAGCTTGCATGAAAGCATTATCAGCCTTAAAAATTTCTTCATTAATACTATGCGTGCTATCAAAGATTTGATCTTGACTTAAGTAACCGATGGTTAAATCATTTCTCCAGACTACTCTTCCTTCAGTAACAGGCTCTAAACCCATTAAACATCTTAAAAATGTCGTTTTTCCGGCTCCATTTTTAGCGATTAAGGCAATTTTTTGTCCTTTTTCAACTCCAAAGGAAATTTTATCGAATAAAATCCTGTCTCCAAAATTTTTACTTAGTTCTTCTACAGATAGGTAATTCATTCATTTATAGTTCTAGTGTCATTTATACGGTTAAGACCTTGGGCTGCTGTTGTATAATCAGGTTTAATTTTTAAGGCTTGTTGATAGATTTTTTCGGCATTTCCTATATCTCCTAACAATTCAAAACAATAGCCATAATTGTAATAAGCTTCATAATAATTTTTATCAATCTCAATCGCCTGTTCAAAATATTTTTTTGCTTCCTTATACAATTTTAAATGTACCAAATGAATATAGCCCATATTAAAAGGAGCTTCTCGCATTTGCGGGTCAATCTTCATTATTTTGGTATAGTTTTCCATGGCCTCATTTAACAAATCATGCTCTTGTTGATACATGGCTTGTGTATATAAAGCATTGACATCATTTGGATTAATTGATAAAACATTATTGGTATAATCAATTACTAATGAACTATCTAATTCAGCAAAAATCAATGCCAATTGCAAATAAGCTTTTTCAAGCTTTGGGTTTTGCTCTACAGCTGTTTGAAAAGAACTGATTGCATTTTTATCATTCCCCGTCGCACCAAAAACTAAACCCTTTAAATAATAACTTTCTGCATTATACATATCCTCTTTTACTGCTTTATCGGCAAATTCCATAGCGGATACATAATCTTGAATCACAAAAAACACCTCTCCCAGTTTTTGATATGCAATTGACTTTTCTCTTGGTGTTTTAGCATATTGAAATGCTTTTAAGAATGCGAATTTAGTCGGCTCAAATTGGCCTTGAAACGCCTGCAAGTCTCCTAAAACAATATATACATTATAATTATTTGAATCTAATGCTAATGCTCTTTGTAAATCGGCAGAGGCAGAAGGCAAATCTTTTTTCTTTAAAAAAATTGAAGCTCTTTCCGCATACAATTCAGCATTATTTAAATCAGCTTTTATTTTTTGATTGATGCTTTTTCAATTGCTCCAGGTAATTATCTTCCATATTGGAAACTGCATTAATTGAATCTAAAGACTCTACGTCATTAGCTGTTTTTTCGGTTGGTTCACCACAAGAAAACAATACTGATATTGAAATAAATAAAATAAAAAAATAACTTTTCATATGTTCTTATAAATTAAATGCCCTATCTCAGAAATTAAAACCAAAGTAATAATTTTTAAGATAGGGCACAAAATTAACTATTTTGTAGTTCATTAAGCGTTTTGCATCGCTACTTTGATTTTAGTTTCTAATTCTTCCATCAATTCAGGGTTATCGGCTATTAACATTTTAACAGCATCTCTACCTTGTCCCAATTTAGTTTCTCCATAACTAAACCAGCTACCACTCTTATTAATAATATCAAAATCAACACCTAAGTCAACAATTTCACCAACTTTTGAAATTCCTTCTCCATACATAATATCAAATTCTGCCTTACGGAATGGTGGAGCAATTTTATTCTTAACAATTTTCACTTTCACTCTATTTCCTGTTACTTCGTCTCCATTTTTAATTTGAGAACTTCTTCTAATATCAATTCTTACTGAAGAGTAAAACTTAAGGGCATTACCACCGGTTGTAGTTTCAGGATTACCGAACATTACACCAATCTTTTCTCTTAATTGGTTAATAAATATACAACAACAGCCTGTTCTATTAATACTTCCTGTTAATTTTCTCAAAGCTTGAGACATCAAACGAGCTTGCAAACCCATTCTAGAATCTCCCATTTCACCTTCTATTTCAGCTTTTGGAGTTAATGCAGCAACGGAGTCAATCACAATTAAATCAATGGCACCTGAACGAATTAAATTTTCAGTAATTTCTAATGCTTGCTCACCATTATCAGGCTGAGAAATAAACAAGTTCTCTGTGTCAACACCTAAATTTTCAGCATAAGTTTTATCAAATGCGTGTTCTGCATCAATAAATGCAGCAATTCCACCTTGTTTTTGCACTTCTGCAATAGCATGTATTGCCAAGGTAGTCTTACCCGAAGATTCAGGACCGTATATCTCTACCACTCTACCTCTTGGAAAACCACCAACTCCCAATGCTAAATCCAACGAGATACTACCCGATGGAATAGTCTCAACATTTTCAATGGCTTTATCGCCCAATTTCATAATAGACCCTTTACCATAAGTCTTTTCTAATTTATCAATTGTCAGTTGCAATGCTTTAAGCTTTTCACTCTGAACTTCATTTTCTTTTGTTTTTTCCTTTTCTGCTTTTGCCATAATATTATTTTTTATTGCATCCCATCCAAATTCAATAATTATAGAATCTGCTCTGTATGATTTGCTGTTTTTACTTTATCTATTATATTTATTATTACCCCATTTTCATCAATTACAAATGTAGTACGATTGATTCCATCATACTCTTTTCCCATAAACTTTTTTGGCCCCCAAACACCAAATAAATTTATAACCTCTTTATCAGTGTCTGCCAATAAATTAAAGGGCAAATCGTACTTATCAATAAACTTCTGATGTCGTTGAACATCATCTGCACTAACTCCTAAAATCTCAAATCCATCCTTTTTTAAAGCAGCATAATTCTCTTTAAGGTTACAAGCTTGCTTCGTACAACCAGGCGTCATATCTTTAGGATAAAAATAAAGAACCAATTTACTACCTTTAAAATCAGACAGTTTTACTAAATTTCCGTTTTGATCTTTTCCTTCAAACTGAGGAGCTTTATCTCCCACATTTAATTTTGCCATTATTACTGTAGTTTAATTGACGATATTATCATCATTTTTACGACTAGTAAAATACTTTTTAATTTGATACCACCAAAATATTTTACTCTTTTTTATTTTTTAGTTCAAAGGATAAAATTATTTTTGTTGAGATGAATAAGCAAGAAAAAGTAGATTTTATTATCAATAAGTTAGAAACACTTTACCCAACCGTTCCTATTCCATTAGATCATCACAGCACTTACACACTTTTGGTGTCAGTTTTACTCTCTGCACAATGCACAGATGTTCGGGTAAATCAAGTTACACCAGCCTTATGGCAATTGGCAGACAATCCCATTGATATGGCGCAACAAAAAGTGGAAGATATCAAAGCTATTATTCGTCCTTGCGGTTTATCACCGCAAAAATCTAAGGCCATCTCCGAATTATCAAAAATTATTATCAATCAGCACCATGGGGAAGTTCCAGAAACGTTTGAAGAGTTAGAAGCGCTACCTGGTGTGGGTCATAAAACTGCCTCAGTGGTGATGTCTCAAGCTTTTGGTATACCTGCTTTTCCGGTGGATACACATATACACAGATTAATATACCGATGGAATTTGACCAATGGAAAAAATGTGACGCAAACCGAAAAAGATTGCAAACGACTATTTCCTAAAGAATTATGGAACAAATTACATTTGCAAATTATTTTCTTCGGTAGAGAATATTGTCCTGCTCGATCGCACAAGATGGAAAATTGTCCTATTTGTTCGGTTGTAGGAAGAAAATCATTAATGCCATAAAAAAAAGAGAAAAGTTTTAAAGCTTTTCTCTTTCTATTTTAATTCATCAAATTTTCGATTGTTCCAATTGTGTTAGAATTTTTAATTTCTAAGGCTTTTGAAAACGAAAGAATGCGATTGATTGTTTCATCTTTAGGTGCTTTCATTTCTAAATCATGACTTTGGGTTGGTTCTTCCAACCAATTAATTAAATTTTTTTCTTCTTGGATGTAATCACTGAAATCAAAAGTAGTAATCTTACTCATAAGCATTGTTTTATTGTTTGTTTCAATAAGAACGTTGCCTACTTTGATTTATTGTAAAAAAAAATTAATTTGTCAAAATAATATTATGGTCTTTTACCAATTTCCTCAAATTGATTAAGGCATAGCGCATTCTGCCTAAAGCTGTGTTAATACTAACACCAGTTTTCTCGGCAATTTCTTTAAAACTCATGTCAAAATACATCCGCATCATGAGTACTTCTTTTTGATCATCGGGTAAATGCTTAATTAATGCTTTTACATCGCTCATTACTTGTGATTGCATCAATTCATCCATCGCGTTTTCTTCATTAGATGGAATAATATCAAAAATATCAAAATCCTCACCACCGCTCGTGGTTGGCATTTTTTTCAATCTTCTAAAATGATCAATGATTAAATTATGCGCTATTCTACTTACCCAAGGTAAAAATTTACCTTCTTCATTATATTTCCCACGCTTTAAAGTTCTAACTACTTTAATAAAGGTATCTTGAAAAATATCGTTAGCAATGTCTTCATTCTTAACTGTATAAAAAATATAAGAATATACTTTATTTTGATGCCTTTTCAATAATATTTCAAAGGATGCCTCATTTCCGGCTAAATATTGCCTTATTAGATCTTTGTCTTCGATTTGGATAACACTCATAAATTAAACTTTTTCAATTGATAATTAGAGAAAATGAAAATTGATTAAAAAAGTAAAATGTATGCTATAGGCAATTAAAGTGTTTAAGTGGATTCGCTGTTTAAACGAAGGTAATTATTAAATATTGTGTAACTCTTAAAAAAAAGAGATGATCAAAGTTAACAAAAGAAAAGTAATTTTGTTAACTTCTTAAAAAAATATATATGTCAAGCTACAAGATTGAAGATTTAGATCCTAAAAAATACATATTGGTTAAAGGAGCCAAAATGCATAATCTAAAAAATATAGATGTAGCCATTCCGAGGAATAAAATGGTGGTTATTACTGGTTTATCAGGCTCAGGAAAATCTTCATTGGCTTTTGACACCATATATGCTGAAGGTCAAAGACGGTACGTTGAAAGCTTATCGTCGTATGCACGACAATTTCTAGGAAAAGTAAATAAGCCTGATGTAGAATCCATAAAAGGGATAGCTCCTGCAATTGCGATTGAACAAAAAGTGAATAGCAGGAACTCTCGTTCTACAGTTGGAACTGTAACCGAAATATATGATTATTTAAAATTATTATTTTCTCGAATAGGTAAAACCTACTCCCCTATTTCAGGCGAATTGGTGAAAAAAAATACAGTTAAAGATGTAACCGATTATATCGAAAGTTTAGCAGAAGGCACAAAAAGTTTAATCATAACCCCTTTAAAACTAAAAAACAGAAGAACATTAAAAGAACAAATAGAATTATTAACTCAACAAGGATATAACCGATTATTTGTAAATAATGAGGTCTTAAAAATTGAAGATTTTGATTTTAAGAAAATAAAATCCGTCGAAAATGTATTTATAATAATAGATCGGATCATTGTAAAAGATAAAAATGAAGAGTTTTCATCACGAATTGCAGATTCTGTAGAAACAGCTTTTTTTGAAGGCGATGGTGATGCAATAATCGCCACTTTAGAGAAAAAAGATTATCATTTTCAGCCTTTTTCGAATCGTTTTGAAGCAGATGAAATAGAATTTACTGAACCGAATCAGCATTTTTTTAGTTTTAATAATCCTTTAGGTGCCTGCCCGGAATGCGAAGGATATGGAAAAGTGATAGGCATAGATGAAGACTTAGTTATCCCTAAAAAAAACGTTTCAGTATATGAAAAAGCTATCGCACCATGGGTAGGTGAAAAAATGTCGGAGTGGAATGACAAATTAATTATCAATGCCGATAAATTTGATTTCCCAATTCATAAACCAATTGATCAGTTAACTGATAATCAATATGCATTATTATGGAAAGGAAATAAATATTTTAAAGGTTTGGATGCCTTTTTTAATCACTTAGCAAAGAAAACTTACAAAATAGCCTATCGAGTAATGTTGGCGAGATATAGAGGCAAAACAACTTGTCCACTCTGCGAAGGCAAAAGATTAAAACCTGAAACCAACTATGTAAAAGTGAGCAACTATACTTTAAGTGATATAGTGAGTATTCCTATAGATGAGTTACTGCCAATATTTCAACAACTTAAATTAGATGACTTTGACAAAGAAGTTTCCAAACGATTAATGGTAGAAATCATCAATAGATTGAAGTATTTGAATGATGTAGGTGTTGGTTATTTAACTTTAAATAGAAATTCTACGACTTTGTCAGGTGGTGAATCGCAACGAATAAATCTTGCTACATCTTTGGGAAGTAGCTTAGTGGGCTCTATGTATATTTTAGATGAGCCGAGCATTGGATTACATCCAAAAGACACGGAAAATTTGATTGTAATTTTGAAATCATTACAGCAACTAGGAAATACTGTTTTGATAGTGGAGCACGATGAAGAAATAATTTTATCTGCTGATGAAGTAATTGATTTAGGCCCTTTGGCAGGATCACATGGTGGAGAGTTGATTTTTCAGGGAAATCAAAAAGAGCTTTTAAAAGATAAAAAAAGCTTAACCGCTAAATATATCAATGGTTTAGAAAAAATTCCGACTCCAAAAAGCTATCGAAAATGGAAAGAGTACATTGAGGTAAAAAATGCGAAACAACATAATTTAAAGGGTTTTGATGTTAAATTCCCATTAGATTGTATGGTGGTTGTAACTGGTGTAAGTGGTTCAGGTAAATCAACTTTAGTTAAATCTATTTTATATCCTGCACTTAAAAAATTAAATGGAGGTGTAGCAGATAGCACAGGAAAATTTTCGGGCTTAGATGGAAGTGTAAAATACATCAAACAAATTGAGTTTATTGATCAAAATCCAATTGGAAAATCATCGAGAAGTAATCCTGTAACTTATGTAAAAGCTTATGATGAAATAAGAGCTTTATTCTCTAATCTTCCTTTATCCAAACAAAGAGGATACAAACCAGCCTATTTCTCTTTTAATGTTGAAGGTGGGCGATGTGACGTATGCCAAGGAGAGGGAGAAGTAACTATTGAAATGCAATTTATGGCAGACATTCATTTGCAGTGCGAAGAGTGTCAAGGAAAAAGATTTAAAGAAAGTGTATTAGAAGCACAATTTAAAGGGAAAAGCATTTCTGATGTATTAGAAATGACCATTGAAGATGCTATTGACTTTTTTGGACAAGATGAAAAAAATAAACCTGCCAATAAAGTAGTTGATAAATTAACTCCTTTAAATGAAGTTGGATTAGGATATGTAAAGCTAGGACAATCTTCAGCTACTTTAAGCGGTGGTGAAGCACAACGAATCAAATTAGCATCTTATTTAGCGAAAGGTAGTCGTCATGATAAAACACTTTTTCTTTTTGATGAACCTACTACTGGTTTACATTTTCATGATATCAATAAATTACTGTATGCTTTTAATTTATTAATTGATCAAGGTCATTCCATAGTAATTATTGAACACAATCCGGATGTAATAAAGTGTGCAGATTGGGTAATTGACTTAGGTCCTACAGGAGGAAAAAATGGTGGCAATTTACTATTTGAGGGAACTCCTAAAGACTTAATAAAAAGCAAGAAATCAATAACTGCGAAATATATTAAGGATAAGATTTAGAACTCTATTATTCTTTCAATCAATAAAAAAGGGGCGATTTTCTTTCGAAAATCGCCCCTTTACTCATTTATAAAAATAGTACTACTTAATTACCAATTTCTGAGTAGTTACACTACTTCCATTGGTTACTTTTACGAAGTAAACTCCTTTATCTAAGTTATCCAAATTCATAGACTTAGATTGGAATTTAGAAGCTACTGCAACGTTTTCAGCATTTACTAGCTGACCGTTTACATTCATTACTGCCACTTGGTAAACCCCTTTAGCATAATTGTTGAATACTAAATTGAATTGGCCATTTGATGGATTGGGCTGAATGCTTAATAAAGCATCTCCATTGAATAAATCATCACCAGCACTTACTGTTAAGTTAATTCGGAAATCATCTATTCCAAAACCTTCATTTTGGTTGGTTCCATCAGATTCAAATACAAATCTAAATTTCACTTTTGATTTTCCGCCTAAGCCTAACAATTCATTCACTACAGGAATCCATACGCCAACTCCTCCATTTGAAAAGCCTGACCATACATTGGTGGTGGTATTAGTATACCAATTCACCGCTGTTACTGATGCTAGTACCTTAGTCCATGTTTTGCCATTATCTAATGAGCTTTCCATCCAAACATTATCAATACCTATTTGAGTTTTGAATATGTTTTTAAACTGAATGTATACAGGTTCCGTAGCTGCTACTCCTGAAAAGTCATAGCATTGAGTTTCTAAATAAGAAAGCTCGTTTGCATTATGTCCTGCAGTTAAACCAGTAACCCATGCTTTGGTACCTGAAAATGCGCTAGAAATATAGAAAGATGAGGGTGTTCCCCACGCCCAAGAACTATTCGCTCCGTAGGCTGAAAAATCTCCATTATCTGTTTCAAAATCTGTAAATGCATCTACTGTTGCTGTGGTATCCATTATGGTAGATGGAGAACGCACGATATTAACAGATAAGGTATCGTTAGCAGGAATACTATCTGCTGGTGAAATGGTTAAATATACATCCAATGCATAACCACCGGCTACGCTAAAGTTAGCTTTAGTATTAAAGGTATACATGTAATTTGTACCACCATTGATAGTATCTGTTATAGTTTCTGTAACAGGCGTTCCATTATTGATTACATAAGTGATAGGAGTACTCATAAAAGGAGTTGAACCTACATTGGTAATACTTACTGTTATATCTTCTGCAGGATTTAAACCACAATCAGATAATAAGGTAACCATTGAATCGATTTGGATATTTGTTTGGATAGAATCATATAACCTGAAGTTATCAAAAGCAAACCCATTATAATTGCTCACCGAGCCATCAGATCCAAAAGCAAATCTAAATAGAACTGCTGATTGGTTTGCTAAAGTATCTAAAAGTATTTTCATTGGCATCCAACCATTGCTTCCAGGAGGAGTTCCTGTTCCACCACCGGACCAGCCTTCCTCACTTGGCTCTAAACCTGACAAACCTGTGATAGTATTATCTGTATACCAACCACCTGCTCCAAAGAAACCTATTTTATTCCAAGTTGTACCACCATCAATTGAAGATTGCAATACTCCACCATCCCAAGATGATTCAGACTCCCACCATACATCAAATTCTAATAATGGAATACCTAAATTACTCATATCCATACAAGGAGATTGAACCCAACCACCTTCGCTATCGTTGTAATCTCCGGTAAGGTTAGTTACCCATGCTTTAGTTCCATCTGAAGCAGTATCGATAATAGTTCCAGCAGGCGTTCCTAATGCAAATGAACTACCAGATCCTTGAACTGTCCAACCACCTGCACCATTCTCAAAACTCTCAGTATATGGGAAAGACGCAATCAATGGAATATTGGTCAGGGAAGTAAAAATACTATCATTAGTATAGATTGTATCTCCAGTAAGACTTACATAAGCATCTACCGTATGAGACCCTGGTGTTGCTAAATTTGCTGTTCCAGTAAAAGTATATAATAATGAACTACCAGGTAAAATAGAAGCCGAAATGGTTTCTGTTACTGATGTCGTTCCATCTACAGTAAAAGTAGCAGGAAAGTTAGTAGCTGCCATTAATCCAAAGTTGGTTATCTCTATTGTTACTGCCTCTGCAGCTGTTAAACCACATTGAGTTTTAGGTGCTGTTAAATCGGTAACTCCTATTTCTTGATTTGCAGGTTCAAAAATGTGCACTTCATCAATGGATATATCTCCAGTAAAACTAGAACCTCGAACACCTATAAATCTAACTGTAATAGACTTACCACCATATCCAGCTAATGCAGCACTTGCCTCAAGCCATGGATCTGTTTGTGTTACTTGCTGTTGCCCTATTAAAGTAACCAGTGTATCTGTAACATTATTGGTATCTACTACCACATATAAATTTCCCATAGTAGCTCCATGCATATGATATGAAAATTTCAGATTCAATGCATTTGAAGTTGCAGGAATAAACAATGAAGGCATGGAGAGTGTATTTTGATCACCTAATGCACCTCCTGAAGTTTCCAAATAAATGTAATTTCCACCAGCAGTGGCAGGAAATGTTGCATCATACAAAGGTCCTGTAGCAGATGAATTGACATTAGAACCAGTGGAAACTTCCGATTCCCAACGTGGAACAGTTGTTCCTGAATTTGTCCAATTATTCGTATAGATTGGCCCAATTTCTCCTGATGCAAAACTTTCAAAATCTTCATCGAAAGGAACTGAAAATGCTGTACCAAAACTATATGGTCCAATTTGAGGAGATGAATCTGTTGAAGAACAAATCTCTCTTATATAAACTTGATAAGCAGTTCCAGTATTTAAGCCTGAAATTGTAGCTACATTACTGGTAGTTAAAACAAAATTTCCATTTCCAGGTGTAAATCCAAGAGTATCATATTCAAATCTCCATGAAGAAGTTGCACCACCTGTAATATTAATATCAGCAGAATTTAAAGTTATATTAGTAAATGAAATTGCTGTTGGAGGAGGACAAGTTGGAGGATTAAATTCATCTGCTCCTATATCTACAATCGTAGATCCTGCTAATGGACGACTATCTCCATCTATATCTGTTAATACCCCTACCGTATTATCTCCTACATCATTTGCAGTAGTTCCAATTAAATGGAAATCAAACGGTGAATTTAAAAACTGTGGATCACCCTCTATAGAGTTCGTATTTAATAAAGCCTGAGCGGTTGTATAGGCAGTCAAGTCTGTATAGGTCACACTATTTATTGAGAATAAACTAGAGCCTCCTGTATAATATAAGTTATAATCTAAATTAGAATAAATTGTATCAGGAATATTTGTTCTAAGAGCGAAAGAACTTGCAGAATAAAAAATATTATTTCGAACATCATAATCACTCACTAGAGCTGATGTTGAAGAATACATTTGTGCCGCAGGGTTTGCTGAATGAGCCACTACTGTATTGTGAAATATATCAACACTATCTACATAATACATATATAGGGTGATATTACTGGCAGAACTCATAAAATTATTTACAATTCTTCCTTTTCTAGTTTTCGTAAAAGGTGTTGTAAAGTTATAAATATAAATACCATAACTATTTCCCAATAATTTATTTTCAGAAACATTAAAGTTAGAACTATAATATAAATAGGAAGCAGCTGCAAAAGTATTATTTCTAGTTGTTATATCAATATCGTTGCCACTGAAATCAGCAGAATCTGTATAATATAAATAAGCTCCATAATACCACTGATTTCTAAATACATTATTTGTTACAGTAATATTACTTAATGCTTTCGTAACTGCTGCATTGGCACTTAAGCCCCAGTAACCTCCGTTAATTTTATTATTGCTTAAAGTAAAATAGTCTGCTTCGGCACCAGAAGAATTACTAATTACGTTTCCAGAAACAATTACTGCATTAATGGTACTTAAAGTAGATGTTATATCAACATTTATATCACAATTCAAAATACTCACGTAATCAGATTTTGCGACAGCTACTGCTGCATTTGGAACTATTGCAGTAGAAAAAATACCTAAATTTTTAACAGTTACATAATCTGTTTCATTAATTATAACTGTTGCATAATTTAAGGTTCCATCTTGAGATAAAATTGTGGTAGAAGAATCTCCTCCATCAATTATAATCGTATTTGTAGCACTTACACCAGTAACACCATTTAAGATTAAACTTTCATTGTATGTTCCTGCTGCTATAGTAACGTTAACAGCACCACAAATGCCAAAACTAAATCCTTGATTTAAAGTGGCAATAGAAGTGTAATTACTAGCTGAAGCAGGTAATGAAGCATTGACAGTATAATTACCAGAAATAGCGGGTGATAGTATTTTAGAAATAGTATCGTTTGTGTTTACAGTATCTGCCATTCCATTTGGCAAAGATGTCCAAACTTTAATAGTATCTAAAACTCCAGCAATAAAATTTCTATTTGCTATAAATAGTGAAGTATCAAATGAACCGGCTCCATTAATTGTATCTAATGTTGCAATTAAATTAATAGGTGTTTGTAAAGTTCCATTAATTGACCAATTAACAATTACTGAGTCAATTTTATTTATACCTAAATTAGCGATTCGAGCATAAATACTTTCCGTGCCAGGGCAAAACACTGCAGGAGAATCTAGTCCCAAGACTGCGGCATCATTTATCCCATTTTGAACAAAAAGTGCTTGAATTTCTCTATGATTAGGATTTGCAGATCCTCCAACATTGTTAAACTTCAATTTAGTTGTAACCACAGTTGGAAAAGTAATAGAATCCTTTATTGCGGATGTAGGGTTATTGTAATTTAAAAAAGTAACATATTGTGATCCATCCCAATACTGAATATCACAAGTAGTCATTGGACGATTATCTTTAAACAATACAATTGTATTGATAGATACGGGCGAAGTCCATGTATATTCAATTGAACCATTGGAAGAGACCCAACCCCATGGTGCACTGCCATAAGCAGGAATTATACCATCGTTATAAGCTGTTGGCCCATAAGCCAAAGAACCACCTCCTGAATGCGTTGCAACAGCAGTTAAAGCATGATTGACTTGAGAAAATCCATTAAATGTAATTGCCATTAAAGCAACCATCAATAAACAAACTCTTATTAAAGAAGTAATTGTTTTCATAAGTGTATAAAATTATTTGTATCGTATAAAGGTACATTGAATTATTTAATGATTGCACTAATTACCTAAGTATTTTTTATTATAAAATAAATTTTTGGATAATCTTTTTCTATTTAAAAAAAAGGGGCGATTTTCTTTCGAAAATCGCCCCTTTACTCATTTATAAAAATAGTACTACTTAATTACCAATTTCTGAGTAGTTACACTACTTCCATTGGTTACTTTTACGAAGTAAACTCCTTTATCTAAGTTATCCAAATTCATTGGCTTAGATTGAAATTTAGAAGCTACTGCAACGTTTTCAGCATTTACTAGCTGACCGTTTACATTCATTACTGCCACTTGGTAAACCCCTTTAGCATAATTGTTGAATATTAAATTGAATTGACCATTTGATGGATTGGGCTGAATGCTTAATAAAGCATCTCCATTGAATAAATCATCGCCAGCACTTACTGTTAAGTTAATTCGGAAATCATCTATTCCAAAACCTTCATTTTGGTTGGTTCCATCAGATTCAAATACAAATCTAAATTTCACTTTTGATTTTCCGCCTAAGCCTAATAATTCATTCACTACAGGAATCCATACGCCAACTCCTCCATTTGAAAAGCCTGACCATACATTGGTGGTGGTATTAGTATACCAATTCACCGCTGTTACTGATGCTAGTACCTTAGTCCATGTTTTGCCATTATCTAATGAGCTTTCCATCCAAACATTATCAATACCTATTTGAGTTTTGAATATGTTTTTAAACTGAATGTATACAGGCTCCGTAGCTGCTAGTCCTGAAAAGTCATAGCATTGAGTTTCTAAATAAGAAAGCTCGTTTGCATTATGTCCTGCAGTTAAACCAGTAACCCATGCTTTGGTACCTGAAAATGCGCTAGAAATATAGAAAGATGAGGGTGTTCCCCACGCCCAAGAACTATTCGCTCCGTAGGCTGAAAAATCTCCATTATCTGTTTCAAAATCTGTAAATGCATCTACTGTTGCTGTGGTATCCATTATGGTAGATGGAGAACGCACGATATTAACAGATAAGGTATCGTTAGCAGGAATACTATCTGCTGGTGAAATGGTTAAATATACATCCAATGCATAACCACCGGCTACGCTAAAGTTAGCTTTAGTATTAAAGGTATATATGTAATTTGTACCACCTTTAATAGTGTCTGTTATAGTTTCAGTAACAGGTGTTCCATTATTCAACACATAAGTGATAGGCGTACTCATAAAAGGAGTTGAACCTACATTGGTAATACTTACTGTTATATCTTCTGCAGGATTTAAACCACAATCAGATAATAAGGTAACCATTGAATCGATTTGAATATTGGTTTGAATAGAATCGTACAATCTAAAATTATCAAATCCAAAACCTTCGTAAGAATTAACTGATCCATCCGATCCAAAAGCAAATCTAAATAATACTGCAGGTTGATTGGCTAAAGTATCTAAAAGAACTTTCATTGGAATCCAACCACCACTACCAGGCACAGTTCCTGAACCACCACCAGTCCATCCTTCACCTGAAGGCTCTAGTGCAGGAACAGCAGTTAATCCATTGATTGAATTGTCAGTGTACCAGCCACCTGTTCCAAAAGATCCAATTTTGTTCCAATTAGCTCCACCATCAATAGATGATTGCAATACAGCACCATCCCAAGAGAACTCAGAATCATACCAAATATCAAATTCTAACAATGGAATACCTAAATTACTCATATCCATACAAGGAGATTGAACCCAACCACCTTCACTGTTATTATAGTTCCCAGTAAGATTAGTTATCCAAGCCTTGGTCCCATCTGAAGCAGAGTTAATTACTGATCCAGTAGGAGCTCCTACTGCAAAAGAACTACCGGTCCCTTGAACTGTCCAACCACCTGCGCCATTTTCAAAGCTCTCACTGTAAGGAAAAGTTGCAATCAATGGAATATTGATAATTGTTTCTAAAATGGTATCGTTAGTTTTAATTAAATCTCCTGCTAGACTTACATAAACCTTTACCGTATGAGGTCCTGTAACAGCTAAATTAGCAGTTGCTGTAAAGGTAAATGTAAATGTAGTACCAGTTAAAATCGATGCTGTAACTGTTTCCGTAACAGGAGTACCTCCATCAATAATAAATGTAGCAGGGAAATTGCTTGCAGTAGTTAAACCTAAATTAGTTATCTCAATCGATACAGGCTCTGAAGCTGTTAATCCACATTGAGTAGTAGGAGAAACTAAATTACTTATTCCTATTTCATCCGATGGAGGATTAAATTCATCCGCGCCCATATCTACTGCGGTAGATCCAGCTAATGGTCTTGCATCACCATCAATGTCTTTTGTAACACCAACAGTGCTATCACCTAATCCATTAACAACAGCACCTACTACGTGCAAGTCAACAGGAATAGTAGCGCTCAAGAAAACAGGATCACCTTCAATTGAATTTGCATTGAATTGAGAAAAAGCGGATGTAAACGAAGCTAAATTATTATATGCTATACTATTAAGCGTCATTAAATTTGTTCCTGATGTATAAAAACTATTATAATCAAATTTATCAAACAATGTTGCAACAGGTACGTTAGAACTTATCGCTTGAGCACCATTTGAGTAAAAAATATTATTTCTTACATCATAGTTTTCACTTTGGGTTCCTGAAGAATTAATAATTGCAGCAGCATTTGTAGCACTATTGGAAGCAAATGTATTGTGATATAAATTTACACTATCTGCATAATACATATACAAAGCATAGTTATCTCTAGAAAAAACCATGTTATTTACAAATTCAGTTTTTCTAGTTTTAGGCCAAGTGTATGTAAACATATAATAATACATTCCATAGTATAACGACTTCACATTATTCTCACTAACAATTACATTAGGAGAATAATTTAAATAAATTCCATACCCAAAGGCATTTCCTCTATTTATCATGTTTACTTTATTTCCTATTACCTCCATTGAATCAGTGTAATAAGAGTAAATACCGTAATAATAAGGATTGGAAAAGTTATTATTAATTAATTTTGGTGCTTTTACTCCATCTGTAATTGACCCCCAAGCTCTAAAGCCATAGTAACCACCTTTAATTGTATTACTTTCAAAGGTTATATTCCTTCCTTTTGCATCTGTAGCATTGGTAGAAATACTTGAAGAAATCAACAATCCATTTACTACAGATGAGGTACTAGTTGTATCCACTTGAATGTAACAGTTTGATATCGTTACATTGGAAGAGTTGGCAACTATTGCACCTGCAGCATTGGTAGTTGCAGTATGGATTAAACTAAAGTTTTTAATAGTTACATTGTCTGTTTTATCAATAGAAACAACACCGATTCCTGTACCTGCACCAGCATAACTTATTACAGCTAAACTAGAATCTACACCATCAATCACAATAGGATTGGATGGGCCTGAACCGGCTACATTACTCAATGAAATGTTCTCAAAATAATTACCTGCTGAAACGGTCACATTTACAGGGCCGCATATTCCAAAGTTGCTTAAATTGGTAGATAATGTTGAAATATCCAAATAGTTTGTTGCACTTGCAGCTATATTTGGATTAACTGTATAATTACCTACTAATGCACCACCTGCATATGCAGAAGAGGTATCGTTTGGAGGAAAAGCATCAGGAGTAGTTCCATTTGGAGCACTTACCCAAGCTACAAAATTAACTCCTAAACCAGAGGCAAAATTGTAGTTTGTTAATAATACAGTATCTGTATTTCCTGCAACAGAACCAATAGTATCTAATAGAGTTTGATAATTAATTGGTGTTTGTAACACACCATTCACTGTCCAATTAATCATTAAACTATCAATACGAGCTATACCGTTATTTGAAATAATAGCAGATACATTTTGTAATCCAGCACAGAAAGGAGTATTAATTAATACCTTATTTAAAGCAGCATCCAAAGCTGGAGAGTTAATGTTAAATGAACCTATATCATTTGCTAAAACATCTCTAGGCGCACCGTTAAAATCTTCTACCACTTGTGGAGCAGGAAAACCTGCTGCATTTAAGCTCACATTGTTCGGTTGAAAATCATCTAATGATACATTCGTAAAATTAGGATTAGCTTCAATATCATTGACTCCGTAGCCAGCTGTTTGCCAATCTGCTAAAGTTAATTTTGCAGAACCATTATAACCATAATTATGTGCTCCTGAACCAGCAGAATTGATATATACATTATTATAATCTGATATGGCAGCTGGATTAGAATAATACATACCGTATATAGTACCAGGTCCACCTCTTGTTATAGAAATAATATTATTTTGAAATTCAGTTCCAACTGAAGCAGATGGTTTATAAATTCCATATGACAAACCTGCAGTTGCACTAGTATTGTCAATAGAAATTGTATTATTATAGTAGTAAGTATTATCACTTCCACCATCATACAATCCATAGACAGTACCAGCATGATTAAAACCATAAAATAAGTTATTCATTACCACATTGGAATTAGATGGCGTAGCATCACTTCCATTATACATACCATAAACTGCACCAGTAGAAGTTAATGAACCATCATATAAATTATGAATAGCGTTTCTATTTACTACTTGGTTAGTATGTCCAAACATATAAACTGCATAGGTAAATCCTAAACCAGTTCTATAAGGTCTTGAAATATCATTTTGTTCAAATAACATACCATTAGCATAGTACAGATAAGCACCATAATAATAAAAGCCTGTTATTTTGTTATTTCTAACCACTACATTAGTGGAAGGAGTGGTAGAGTTTCCATAAAAAGTAAGCCCATAATAACCACCTTTTAATGAGTTATTTTCAAATACTAAATCACTAAAATTGGTAACAGTAAATACTGAAGTTTGAGAACCACTGATAACAACACTAGCAAAAACAGAAGATGTAGAAATGGTATCAGTCATAAATGAACTATTACGGATAGTTACATTCCCAATATTATTCATAAATAATGCTGTACCATACAAAGTTCCACTTGCTGTTGCATTTAAGCTGTCTATTGTTACATAAGATGAGTTTTCAATAGCTATTGTAGCTCGCTGATCTGTTACTGTAGCAGCAAAATCTACTGTTTCTCCATTTCCATTGATAGTTAATGTTCTAGTAGGTGAACCGTTAAAGTTTTTAATATTTACTTGTTCTACATAAGGACCAGAACCTGATACTACATTTAAAGTTACAGAACTACAAACACCATACTGATTCACCAAGCTAAAGAAAGAGGTGAAATCTATAAAATTGGTTGAAGAAGCTGCAGCTCCAGAATTTATTGTGTAAATACCTCCAGCGATAGATGCTGATTTAAATACATTAATTGTATCATTAAAGTTAGAAGTATCGGCAACACCATTTGGTAATGATGTCCATACCTTAATTGCTTTTGGAGTTCCAGAAGGAAAATTTTTATTTCCTAATAATATTTGAGCAGTATTTCCTAATCCATTTAAGGTATCTAGCAATCCAGTATAAGCAATTGGAGTTTGAACTACACCATCAAAAGACCAGTTTACAGTAACAGAATTAATTCTATTACCTCCAAAATTGGCAATTGTTGCATAAATATTCTGATTACCAGCACAAAAAACTTTTGGTGAGTCTACTGATAATACAGCTGCATCATTTAAAGAACCAAAAGGGGAATAAACTACACCACCATTAAATTGTCTAGGGTGGTTAATTGGGTTGGGTACATTACCACCATAACCATAATTAGTTCCAGTTCTAATGGTCACAAAGGGATCAATAAAATCACTCTGATTGGTAGCAGCCCATGTGGTATAAACAGCTGAACAAGTATTACAACCTACATAGAAGCGATACTTACCTGGTGTTAATACCAAATTAAATGCATAAGGAATTCTTTGAATCACAGGAGAAGTTGTTCCCACACTAAGCCCTGTAAAACTAACAGTAGCTAAAAGTGTCCAACCGTTGGTAGTTGTAATATTTGGAGCTCCAACTGTATCTGTAGCTGAATACCAAATATCTGCAGTTGGTGTGTTAGAAAATGCAGCATAAATAGAATCTAATTTTATAGGCGACTTAACAACTAATTGAAAAGTTGTACCACCGGAACCATTACCACCAGTTAAAGGTGGAACAGTTTTCAATGAAATTTGTGCAGAAACTGCCATCGAGAAGAGCAAAAAAACTGCACTAAAAAAATGCCGTAAATTCCATCTAATCGGTAAATTAGTAATTGTTTTCATAAGTAAGTGTTTTATATTAATCCGGCTAAAGTTACTCTCAATTTTAATTCAGAAAACATTTTTACGTAAGTATTTTTAATTAATTGCATAATTGATTAAAAATCAGCTTGATTTATACAAAAAAAAGGGGCGATTTTCTTTCGAAAATCGCCCCTTAACACTCATTATTAATTTACTCTTATTTGATTACCAATTTCTGAGTAGTTACACTACTTCCATTGGTTACTTTTACGAAGTAAACTCCTTTATCTAAGTTATCCAAATTCATGGACTTAGATTGGAATTTAGAAGCTACTGCAACGTTTTCAGCATTTACTAGCTGTCCGTTTACATTCATTACTTCTATTTTATAAATCCCTTTTGCATAGTTGGTAAATACTACATTAAACTGTCCATTTGATGGATTTGGCTGAATGCTTAATAAGGCATCTCCATTGAATAAATCATCACCATCACTTACTGCTAAGTTGATTTGTAAATCATCTACACCGAATCCTTCGTTTTCAACTGATCCGTTAGATATAAATGCAAATCTAAATTTAACTTTAGAGTTTCCACCTAACCCCAATACATCATTGATAACCGGAATCCATACACCAACTCCTCCATTTGAGAATCCTTCCCAAACATTAGCAGTAGTATTGCTATAGAAATTTGCTGATGAAGCTGATGGCAATACTTTTGACCATGTGTTGCCATTGTCTGTCGTATATTCCATCCATACTTGATCTGCTCCTACTTCTGTTTTGTAGATTGCTTTGAATGAGATAAACAATTGCTCTGTTGCTGCAATAGTACTTAAATCATAACAAGACGTTTCTAAGTAAGACATTTCATTCGCATTGTGATTACCTGTCAAATTAGTAGACCATGCTTTGGTTCCACTACTTGCTCCATTGATATAGAATGTATTTGGTACTCCCCATGCCCATGATGATGTCAAGGTATCTGCATAGGTAATTAAATTACCATCGTTTGCCTCAAAGTCATAAAACTTAGTTGGTGAACCAGTACTATCAATTACATCAGAGAAACTACTTGAGATATTCGATGATTTGCTATCGTTGGCAGCATTACCATCTCCGGGCACTGCAATTGATGCGGTCATCGTATAACTTTGAGTTGCTGCTACATTTACAGTTGAATCAAATGTAAAGTTGTAAGTAGTTCCTGGGTTTATTACCGCTGTTACTGTTTGAACTATTGGTGTTCCACCATTGAATACATAAGTAGCAGGGAAATTAGTCACTGGACTTAATCCTGTATTCTTAATCGCAATGGTTACACTGTCTGCTGCAGATAACCCACAATCAGAAACCGGTGAAATAATAGCATCAACTGCATAATCTACAGCAACTGTATCGTATAAATGAATTTCATCAATTGCGATATCACCTGTACAACAAGCTACATTTACACCTCTAAATAGAATCTTAACTGATTTACCTTGGTAACCAATTAAAACTGCAGATGTATCAACCCATGAATCTGTTGCGGCAGTTTGTTGTGCTCCAACAAAACTTGCAATTAAATTAGTAACACCATTGGTATCAACTAATACATCCATTCTATCGATATTCGTTCCATAATTAAAGAAAGAATACTCTAAAATTAATGCAGTTTTACTTGAATCTACATAGATAGGAGGTGAAGATAATACAGCTGTATCACCTACAGTACCGCCTGATGTTTCCATATACATATAAATACCACTGCTTACTCCAAAATTAGTTCTGTCCCACAATGGACCAGTACTAGAAGAATTCACATTTACTCCTGTTCCAGTTTCTGATTCCCAGCCCCATGAAGAACCAGTACCAGTACTAGTCCAACCATTGGTATAACTTGGACCAACCTGACCTGCAGTAAAGCTTTCAAAATCTTCATTTAATGGAATAGAATAAGCTGTCCCGAAAGAATAAGGTCCTACTTGTGGAGAAGAATCTGTTACTGAACAAATCTCTCTGATGTACACTTGATAAGTTGTTCCTGAAGTTAATCCACTAATAGTACTTACTGCTGTTGTTGCAGTACCTAACACTCCTGTACTAGTTCCTGAAGTAAATCCAAATGGTCCATACTCATAACTCCAAGTAGATCCTGTAGCACCAGTAATGATGATATCTGCAGTTGTAATTCCTACATTAGTAAAAGTTACTGCTGTTGGAGGTGGACAACTTGGTGGATTGTACTCATCTGCTCCCATATCTACAATGGTAGATCCTGTTAAAGGACGTGTATCTCCATCAATATCTGTTAATACGCCTACTGTGTTATCTCCTTGACCATTTACTAAAGCTCCTAAGATATGTAAATTAGGTGTTGAAGAAACATTGAAGAACTGAGGATCACCTTCAATTGAATTCGCATTGAAGGCAGGCTGTGCAGATACATATCCAGCTAAATTACTATATGAAGTACTATTAATACTTAATAAATTAGAGCCTGTCGTATAGAAGTTATTGTAATCAAATGTAGTAAACATGATGGTATCAGCTACATTAGTTCTTACAGCTTCCGAACCGTTAGAATAAAAAATATTATTTCTTACATCATAGTCTTCACTCTTATTTGCACTAGAATACATTTGTAATGCAGGAGTAGTAGTGCTATTGGATACTATTGTATTATGGAAAACATCAATACTATCTGCATAGTATATGTACATACCATAACTATTATCAGAATAAATCATATTGTTCACAAATTCTGACTTTCTAGTTATTGGCCAATTATAAGTAAAAATATAGTAATAGATTCCATAATATCCTGAAATTACTTCGTTCTCATTAATAACTGTATTCTGAGAATAATAGGAATAAAGTCCGTAAGAGAATGTATTCCCTCTTTTCAGCGTATTAACCTTGTTTCCAATTAACTCTAATGAATCACAATAGTATGCATAAACTCCATAATAATAGGGTTGTATAAAATCATTGTGAATCAATCTTAGGTATTCAATAGCATCTGTACTTAAACCAGAAGCTCTGAATCCATAATAACCTCCATTAACGGTATTATCTTCAAATGTTACATTTCTTCCTGTATAACCAGAAGAATTGGAGCTAATACTTGAGGAAAGTAGCAATCCAATAATTGATGAAGAAGTACTTACTGTATCCACTTCAATGTAACAATTAGAAACTGTTACATTAGATGAATTAGCAACTACTACTCCTGCTGCATTGGATGCACCTGTATTGTATAAACCAAAGTTCTTAACAGTTACATTGTCTGTTTTATCAATAGACACTACTCCCATTCCTGTTCCTGTAGCATCATAAGTCAATATTGTTAATGAAGAATCTACTCCATCAATTACAATTGGACTAGATGGTCCTGAACCTGCAACATTACTTAAAGCAATGTTTTCAAAGTAATTTCCTGCTGATACGGTAACATTAACTGCTCCGCAAATACCAAAGGTACTTAAGTTAGTAGATAAGGTTGCAATATCTAAATAGTTAGTTGCACTTGCAGCTATATTTGGATTTACTGTGTAAGTTCCTACTAATGCTCCACCTGCATAAGCATCAGCGGTATCATTTGGGGAAAAACTATCTGGAGTAATTCCATTTGGAGCACTTACCCATGCTACAAAATCAACTCCTACTCCTGATGCGAAGTTATAAGAAGTTAACAAAACTGTGTCTATATTTCCTGCGGTAGAACCTATAGTATCTAATAAGGTTTGGTAGTTGATTGGTGTTTGAACAACACCATCAATTGACCAATTGATCATTAAACTATCTACTCTTGCAATACCATTGTTTGAAATTACAACAGAAACATCTTCTAAACCTGCACAGAATGGAGTATTGATTAATACTTTATTTGCTGCAACATCCAAAGCTGGAGAATTGATATTGAATGAACCAATATCGTTTGCTGATACAACTCTAGGTGCTCCATTAAAATCTTCTACCACTTGTGGTGCAGGAAATCCTGCTGCATTTAAGCTCACATTGTTCGGTTGAAAATCATTTAAAGTTGCATTGGTAAAAGTAGGATCTACATCTAAACTGTTTGATCCGCCACCTGCAGCTTGAAAATCTGCTAATGTAGCTTGATCTGAACCTATATATCCATAATATTGAGATCCTGAACCTGCTGAATTTACATATACATCATTGTGATTAGAGGTGCTATCTGATGAAACTCCTCCATTCAAATAAATACCGTGTTTTGTTCCTGATCCACCTCTTGTAATATAAACTACGTTATTTTGAAACTCTAAATCAGTAGCTGAGGAAGAGTTGTAAATACCTCTAGTTATACCGCCTGTAGAAGCAGCATAATCTAATACAACTGTATTGTTATAATATTTCGTATAATCACTCCCTATATCATAAATACCATAGACTGTACCATTGTGCTGTATATTATAAATTAAATTATTCATAAATACATTCTCATTACCTAAAGTAGCATCGTTATTACCATAAATAGGATAAGTGGTACTTGTAGAAGTTAAAGAACCGCCGAACATATCGTGAATTCTATTTCTGTTTACGGTTAAATTAGAATTTAAACTAGAATAAATTCCGTAACCAGTCGTAACTGTAGTACGGAATGGTCTAGAAATATCATTTAGTTCAAATAATAATCCATCATTATTATATAAATAAGTTGCATATAAATAAAATGCACTTATTTTATTGTTTCTAATAACTGAAGAGCTAGAAGCTCCTGCGATAGAAAACGCATAATAACCACCTTTAACTGTATTACCTTCGAACAGTAAATTCGTTATAATAGTAGCTGTAGATGCTGATGTTTGAGAACCAGTAATTCGTACACTAGTAGGCCCAGAGAATGATGTTGCTGTAGTATCTACAATAAATGAACTGTTAAGAATACTAACATTATCAATATTATTCATATATAAAGCAATACCATTTGTTGCACCACTTGCAGTTACATTTAGGCTATCTATAATAACATAAGATGAATTTTCAATGGATAATGTAACCTGATCAGCGGCAGAAGTAGCTGTATAATCAATTGTTTCTCCATTACCATTAATGGTTAATGTTCTTGATGCTGAACCATTAAAATTAGGAATAGACACTTGTTCTACATAAGGACCTGAACCAGAAACTACATCTAATGTAACTGAACTACAAATACCGTATTGATTTACTAATGCAAAAAATGAAGCAAAATCTATAAAGTTAGTAGATGATGCAGGAGCTGTAGAATTAATAGTGTATGCGCCACCTGCTATAGATGCAGATTTCATAGCGGTTAAAGTATCATTAACAGGAACAGTATCTAGTGTTCCATTTGGCAAAAATGTCCAAACTTTAATTTCTCTAGGAACACCTGATACAAATGCAGCAGTTCCTAAATTAACTTGCGCAAAGTATGGGAAAGTACCTGTAACCGTATCTAACAAACCAACATAATTCACATTAGCTTGAAATACACCATCTAAAGACCAACCTACCATTACGGAGTCAATTCGATTAATCCCTAAGTTTGCAATACGAGCAACTACATTTTGTGTACCAGCACAGAATACTCCAGGAGTATCTATTCCAATTACTGCAGCGTCATTAACCCCATTGGGAGCTTGAAGAATTTCAATCTCTCTAAAACTAGGATTTGAAGCTTGACCAATCCCTTGCATTAAAAAAGAAGTAATTCTAAAACGATCGGTTGTCAATTTACCAATACCAAGTCTATAAACACATAAATTAGGCAAATTATTAAAAGTATAATGATTCACCCAAGCAGAACCATCCCAATATTGAACTACTCCACCTGTAACTGTTCTTTTATCATTATATCCATTATGAATAATCAAAGAATCAAATGTTTCAGGAAACGGAAAGTTCCATTCGATGTAATCTTGTCCAACCGCATTGGGTGGAGAAGTACTGATCCATACCTGTTGAGTACCACAGGTACCAAAATTTAAATCGTTTAATAAAGAACATGCTCCTGATTGGCAACCAGGAGTTCCATTTCCTGCTGCAGTTACTGTAGCATTAGGTGCAATATTGGTTTGTGCATTTCCTAAAAATGGGATAGAGAATAACAATGCAACAATTCCAATTTTCACCTTTTTGTAAAAAGTAAATTTTTTCATGTGTAATTTTATTGGTTAATATTATTAATATAAATGAGGGGGCAATTTACGCAACTTTTGTTATACTATTTATTTTTTTAACATATAAATTATTTCAAAGTTATTATAAGATTAAATATCAATAATAATAAAAAGGGGCGATTTTCATACGAAAATCGCCCCTTTAACACTCATTATTAATTTACTCTTATTTAATTACCAATTTCTGAGTAGTTACACTACTTCCATTGGTTACTTTTACGAAGTAAACTCCTTTATCTAAGTTATCCAAGTTCATTGGCTTAGATTGAAATTTAGAAGCTACTGCAACGTTCTCAGCATTTACTAGCTGTCCGTTTACATTCATTACTTCTATTTTATAAATCCCTTTGGCATAATTGGTAAATACTACATTAAACTGACCATTTGATGGATTTGGCTGAATGCTTAATAAGGCATCTCCATTGAATAAATCATCACCATCACTTACTGCTAAGTTGATTTGTAAATCATCTACACCGAATCCCTCGTTTTCAACTGATCCGTTAGATATAAATGCAAATCTAAATTTAACTTTAGAGTTTCCACCTAATCCCAATACATCATTGATAACCGGAATCCATACACCAACTCCTCCATTTGAGAATCCTTCCCAAACATTAGCAGTAGTATTGCTATAGAAATTTGCTGATGAAGCTGATGGCAATACTTTTGACCATGTGTTGCCATTGTCTGTCGTATATTCCATCCATACTTGATCTGCTCCTACTTCTGTTTTGTAGATTGCTTTGAATGAGATAAACAATTGCTCTGTTGCTGCAATAGTACTTAAATCATAACAAGACGTTTCTAAGTAAGACATTTCATTCGCATTGTGATTACCTGTCAAATTAGTAGACCATGCTTTGGTTCCACTACTTGCTCCATTGATATAGAATGTATTTGGTACTCCCCATGCCCATGATGATGTCAAGGTATCTGCATAGGTAATTAAATTACCATCGTTTGCCTCAAAGTCATAAAACTTAGTTGGTGAACCAGTACTATCAATTACATCAGAGAAACTACTTGAGATATTCGATGATTTGCTATCGTTGGCAGCATTACCATCTCCGGGCACTGCAATTGATGCGGTCATCGTATAACTTTGAGTTGCTGCTACATTTACAGTTGAATCAAATGTAAAGTTGTAAGTAGTTCCTGGGTTTATTACCGCTGTTACTGTTTGAACTATTGGTGTTCCACCATTGAATACATAAGTAGCAGGGAAATTAGTCACTGGACTTAATCCTGTATTCTTAATCGCAATGGTTACACTGTCTGCTGCAGATAACCCACAATCAGAAACCGGTGAAATAATAGCATCAACTGCATAATCCACAGCAACTGTATCGTATAAATGAATTTCATCAATTGCGATATCACCTGTACAACAAGCTACATTTACACCTCTAAATAGAATCTTAACTGATTTACCTTGGTAACCAATTAAAACTGCAGATGTATCAACCCAATTGTCAGATTGAGCAGTTTGTTGTGCTCCAACAAAACTTGCAATTACATTAGTAACACCATTGGTATCAACTAATACATCCATTCTATCGATATTCGTTCCATAATTAAAGAAAGAATACTCTAAAATTAATGCAGTTTTACTTGAATCTACATAGATAGGAGGTGAAGATAAAACAGCTGTATCGCCTACAGTACCGCCTGATGTTTCCATATACATATAAATACCACTGCTTACTCCAAAATTAGTTCTGTCCCACAATGGACCAGTACTAGTAGAGTTAACATTTGATCCAGCTCCTGTTTCTGATTCCCAGCCCCATGAAGAACCAGTACCAGTACTAGTCCAACCATTGGTATAATTAGGACCAACCTGACCTGCTGTAAAGCTTTCAAAATCTTCATTTAATGGAATAGAATAAGCTGTTCCAAAAGAATAAGGCCCAACTTGCGGAGAAGAATCTGTTGCTGAACAAACTTCTCTAATGTATAAATCATAAGTTGTTCCAGATATCAATCCACTAATTGTAGATACTGCTGTTGTTGCAGTACCTAACACTCCTGTACTAGTTCCTGGAGTAAATCCAGATGATCCATACTCATAACTCCAAGTAGATCCTGTAGCACCAGTAATGATGATATCTGCAGTTGTAATTCCTACATTAGTAAAAGTTACTGCTGTTGGAGGTGGACAACTTGGTGGATTGTACTCATCTGCTCCCATATCTACAATGATAGATCCTGTTAACGGACGTGTATCTCCATCTATATCTGTCAATACTCCTACTGTGTTATCTCCTTGACCATTTACTAAAGCGCCTAAAATATGTAAATTAGGTGGTGTGGTAGCATTGAAGAAGATTGGATCACCTTCTATAGAATTCGCATTGAAGGCAGGCTGTGCAGATACATATCCAGCTAAATTACTATATGAAGTACTATTAATACTTAATAAATTAGAGCCTGTCGTATAGAAGTTATTGTAATCAAATACATTGAACATAGTTGTGTCTGCAATATTTGTTCTCAACGCTTCTGCTCCACCACCTGAATAAAAAATGTTATTTCTTACATCATAGTTTTCAGGAGTGTTGGTAGTTGATCCATAGATCTGAACGGCAGGACTTGAAGAACTATTTGAAACAACTGTATTATGGAAAATATCAATACTATCTGCATAATACATATACAAGCCATAATCATCTTGTGAATAAATCATATTGTTCACAAACTCCGTCTTTCTCGTTATTGGAAAATTATTACTGAATATATAATAATACATTCCATAATCTGGTGCCATTATATTATTTTCACGGATAATTGCATTTGGCGTATAGTAAATATAAGCTCCATCTGCCTGAATATTTGCTCTATCCAACATATTAATAGAATTACCAATCATCTCTAAAGAATCACAGTAATAAGTATAAATACCATAATAATAACCTTGCGTAAATGTATTATTAATAAATCTTGGCAATTGCACAGCTTCTGTACTTGAACCATATGCATATACTCCATAATACCCACCTTTCACTGTGTTGTTTTCAAAAGTAATATTTCTTCCAGTTGCTCCTGAGGTTCTAGAAGATATACTTGAAGAGATTGCTATCCCACTAATTGAAAAAGATGTACTTACGGTATCCATTTCAATATAACAATTAGAAACTGTTACATTAGATGAATTAGCAACTACTACTCCTGCAGCATCAGTTGTTCCAGTATTGTATAAACCAAAGTTCTTAACCGTTACATTATCTGTTTTATCAATAGATACTACTCCCATTCCTGTTCCAGTCGCATCATACGTCAAAATAGTTAATGAAGAATCTACTCCATCAATTACAATAGGACTAGACGGCCCTGAACCAGCTACATTACTCAATGAAATGTTTTCAAAGTAATTTCCTGCTGATACGGTAACATTAACTGCTCCACAAATACCAAAGGTACTTAGGTTAGTAGATAAGGTTGCAATATCTAAATAGTTAGTTGCACTTGCTGCAACATTTGGATTTACTGTGTAAGTTCCTACTAATGCTCCACCTGCATAAGCATCAGCGGTATCATTTGGTGAGAAACTATCTGGAGTAACTCCATTTGGAGCACTTACCCATGCTACAAAATCAACTCCTACTCCTGATGCGAAGTTATAAGAAGTTAACAAAACTGTGTCTATATTTCCTGCGGCAGATCCAATAGTGTCTAATAATGTTTGGTAATTAATAGGTGTTTGAACAACACCATCAATTGACCAATTAATCATTAAACTATCTACTCTTGCAATACCATTGTTTGAAATTACAACAGATACATCTTCTAAACCTGCACAAAATGGCGTGTTAATCAAAATGCTATTTGCTGCAACATCCAATGGTGGAGAAATAATGTTAAATGAACCAATATCATTTGCTGATACAACTCTAGGTGCTCCATTAAAATCTTCTACCACTTGTGGTGCAGGAAATCCTGCTGCATTTAAGCTCACATTGTTCGGTTGAAAATCATTTAAAGCAATACTTGTAAAAGTAGGATCTACTTCTAAATCATTAGCTCCATAACCAACAGCTTGCCAGTCAGCTAATGTTGTTTTTACAGAACCATCATAACCATATGCATGTGTTCCTGTTCCTGCTGAGTTAATATATACATTGTTGTTATCAGAAGTATTTACAGGACTAGTGTAATACATTCCATAAATAGTTCCTGAACCACCTCTGGTAATAGAGATTATATTATTCTGAAAGTCTGTTCCAGAAGAAGCTGATGGGTGATATATTCCATAAGAACTACCAGCTGTTGCTGATATATTGTCTAATGAAATGGTATTATTATAGTAGTAAGTATTATCACTTCCACCATCATACAATCCATAGACAGTTCCATTATGATTGAAACCATAAATTAAATTATTCATCACCACATTGGATGTAGCTAAAGTAGCATCACTAGCATTATACATACCATACACGGTAGAAGTAGAAGTTAAAGCTCCATCATATAAATTATGAATAGAATTTCTATTCACCACTTGATTGATACTTCCAAACATATAAACTCCATAACATGTAGTAACTGTTGAACGAAATGGTCTTGAAATATCATTCAATTCATACAACATACCATCTGTATATTGTAGGTAATTACCATAATAATAGAATCCTGTTATTTTATTATTTCTTACTACTACATTTTGTGATTGAGCTCCTGAATTACCATAAAGAGAAAATCCATAATAACCACCTTTTACTGAATTTCCTTCAAATGTTAAATTTTCAAATGAAGTTGCAGACGAAGGGGTAGTTTGAGATCCACTAATACGCACACAAGCATAATTAGATGAAGTCGCAGTAGTATCTACAGTAAATGAACTGTTACGTACAGTTACATGATCAATGCTACCCATATATAAAGCTGTTTGATAAGTAGCTCCACTTGCAGTAACATTTAAACTATCAATTGTGATGTAGGAAGAATTTTCAATAACAAAAGTAGCTCTTTCAGCAGTTAGTGTAGCAGCAAAATCTACTATTTCTCCATTACCATTAATTGTTAATGTTCTAGCTGCTGTGCCATTAAATCCTTGAATAATCACTTGCTCAGAATAAGGTCCCGAACCAGAAATAACATCTAAAGTAACTGAACTACATACTCCATATTGATTGACTAATGCGAAAAATGAAGCAAAATCTATAAAGTTAGTTGCAGTTGCAGGAGCAGTAGAATTAATAGTGTATGTGCCACCTGCTATAGAAGCAGACTTCATAACAGTTAATGTATCATTAATCGTTACTGTATCTACCACACCATTAGGTAAAAATGTCCAAACTTTTATTTCTCTAGGAACACCTGAAACAAATGCAGCAGTACCTAAATTAACTTGTGCTGTACTAGGTAATACACCTTGAATAGTATCCAACAATCCAATATAATTAATATTAGCTTGAAATACACCATCTAAAGACCAACCGACCATAACGGAATCAATTCGATTTTTTCCTTGGTTAGCAATACGTGCAACCACATTTTGTGTACCAGCACAAAACACTCCAGGAGTATCTAATGAAGTAACCCCAGCATCATTTGGCACGCTGATTAAGAAATAAGCTTGAATCTCCCGAAAATTCGGGTTAGAACCACCAATATTATTCATCCTCAATTTTGTAGTAGAAACCGTTGGAAAATTAATAGAATCCTTATTTGCTACTGTTCCAAGAACAGTCATAATTGATACATATTGAGTACCATCCCAATATTCTAAATCTAAACTAGAAAATGGTCTGTTATCTTTATGGAAAACTACACTATTTAAAGGCACAGCACTAGCCCAAGTATATTCAATACTCCCATTAGTATTTACCCAACCCCAAGGAGTACTCCCAAATGCAGATATAATTCCATCATTATAATTGTCTGGTCCGTAAGCGGCTGAACCACCACCGGATTGTGTGGAAGTGGCTGTTAAAGCGTGATTGATTTGAGAAAATCCATTAAAAGCAATTGCCATAATTGCTATGATTAAGGAAAATCTCCAAATCGAAAAAGTAAATTTTTTCATGATTAATTTATTGGTTAATATTATTAATATAAATGAGCGTCTAATTTACGCAACAATTCTTGATTATTTTTTACAGCAATAAAAAATAATGGTTAATTGGCTTGATTTCAGATGAACAAATAATTTATTTAACATATGAAAAAGGGGCGATTTTCTTAAGAAAATCGCCCCTTTAAACTCATTATTAATTTACTCTTATTTGATTACCAATTTCTGAGTAGTTACACTACTTCCATTGGTTACTTTTACGAAGTAAACTCCTTTATCTAAGTTATCCAAATTCATGGACTTAGATTGGAATTTAGAAGCTACTGCAACGTTTTCAGCATTTACTAGCTGTCCGTTTACATTCATTACTTCTATTTTATAAATCCCTTTTGCATAGTTGGTAAATACTACATTAAACTGTCCATTTGATGGATTTGGCTGAATGCTTAATAAGGCATCTCCATTAAATAAATCATCACCATCACTTACTGCTAAGTTGATTTGTAAATCATCTACACCGAATCCTTCGTTTTCAACTGATCCGTTAGATATAAATGCAAATCTAAATTTAACTTTAGAGTTTCCACCTAACCCCAATACATCATTGATAACCGGAATCCATACACCAACTCCTCCATTTGAGAATCCTTCCCAAACATTAGCAGTAGTATTGCTATAGAAATTTGCTGATGAAGCTGATGGCAATACTTTTGACCATGTGTTGCCATTGTCTGTCGTATATTCCATCCATACTTGATCTGCTCCTACTTCTGTTTTGTAGATTGCTTTGAATGAGATAAACAATTGCTCTGTTGCTGCAATAGTACTTAAATCATAACAAGACGTTTCTAAGTAAGACATTTCATTCGCATTGTGATTACCTGTCAAATTAGTAGACCATGCTTTAGTACCACTACTTGCTCCATTGATATAGAATGTATTTGGTACTCCCCATGCCCATGATGATGTCAAGGTATCTGCATAGGTAATTAAATTACCATCGTTTGCCTCAAAGTCATAAAACTTAGTTGGTGTACCAGTACTATCAATTACATCAGAGAAACTACTTGAGATATTCGATGATTTGCTATCGTTGGCAGCATTACCATCTCCGGGCACTGCAATTGATGCGGTCATCGTATAACTTTGAGTTGCTGCTACATTTACAGTTGAATCAAATGTAAAGTTGTAAGTAGTTCCAGGGTTTATTACCGCTGTTACTGTTTGAACTATTGGTGTTCCACCGTTGAATACATAAGTAGCAGGGAAATTAGTCACTGGACTTAATCCTGTATTCTTAATCGCAATGGTTACACTGTCTGCTGCAGATAACCCACAATCAGAAACCGGTGAAATAATAGCATCAACTGCATAATCCACAGCAACTGTATCGTATAAATAAATTTCATCAATTGCGATATCACCTGTACAACAAGCTACATTTACACCTCTAAATTGAATCTTAACTGATTTACCTTGGTAACCAATTAAAACTGCAGATGTATCAACCCAATTGTCAGATTGAGCAGTTTGTTGTGCTCCAACAAAACTTGCAATTACATTAGTAACACCATTGGTATCAACTAATACATCCATTCTATCGATATTCGTTCCATAATTAAAGAAAGAATACTCTAAAATTAATGCAGTTTTACTTGAATCTACATAGATAGGAGGTGAAGATAATACAGCTGTATCGCCTACAGTACCGCCTGATGTTTCCATATACATATAAATACCACTGCTTACTCCAAAATTAGTTCTGTCCCACAATGGACCAGTACTAGTAGAGTTAACATTTGATCCAGCTCCTGTTTCTGATTCCCAGCCAAATCCTGATGTTGAGTTTGAAATCCAACCTTTTGAAAAATTAGGACTAACCTGACCTGCTGTAAAGCTTTCAAAATCTTCATTTAATGGAATAGAATAAGCTGTTCCAAATGTAAATGGACCAATTTGCGGAGATGAATCTGTTGCTGAACAAACTTCTCTAATGTATAACTCATAAGTAGTTCCAGATATCAATCCACTAATTGTAGATACTGCTGTTGTTGCAGTACCTAACACTCCTGTACTAGTTACAGGAGTAAATCCAAATGGTCCATACTCATAACTCCAAGATGAGCCTGTTCCACCAGTAATGATGATATCTGCAGTTGTAATTCCTACATTAGTAAAAGTTACTGCTGTTGGAGGTGGACAACTTGGTGGATTGTACTCATCTGCTCCCATATCTACAATGGTAGATCCTGTTAACGGACGTGTATCTCCATCAATATCTGTCAATACTCCTACTGTGTTATCTCCTTGACCATTTACTAAAGCACCTAAGATATGTAAATTAGGTGGTGTGGTAGCATTGAAGAAAATTGGATCACCTTCTATAGAATTCGCATTGAATTGTGGAAAAGCGGAAGTATATGCTGCTAAATTAGCATAAGCCACTGCATTCATCTGCAATAAATTAGAGCCTGTCGTATAGAAGTTATTGTAATCAAATACATTGAACATTGTAGTATCTGCTATGTTTGTTCTCAACGCTTCTGCTCCACCACCTGAATAAAAAATGTTATTTCTTACATCATAGTCTTCAGGAGTGTTGGTAGTTGATCCATAGATCTGAGCGGCAGGACTTGAAGAACTATTTGAAACAACTGTATTATGAAATAAGTCTACACTATCTGCATAATACATATACAAGCCATAATCATCTTGTGAATAAATCATATTGTTCACAAACTCCGTCTTTCTCGTTATTGGGAAATTATTACTGAATATATAATAATACATTCCATAATCTGAAGCTGAAATATTGTTATCGCGTATAATTGCATTAGGCGTATAATAAATATAAGCACCATCAGCTTGCGCATTTGCTCTATCTAACATATTAATAGAATTACCAATCATCTCTAAAGAATCACAGTAATAAGTATAAATACCATAATAGTAACCTTGCGCAAAAGTATTATTAATAAATCTTGGCAATTGCACAGCTTCCGTATTTGAACCATATGCATATACTCCATAATACCCACCTATAATTGTATTGCTTTCAAGGGTGATATTTCTTCCGGTCGCTCCTGAGGTTCTAGAAGAGATACTTGAAGAGATTGCTATCCCACTAATTGAAAAAGAAGTACTTCCAGTATCTACTTCAATATAACAGTTAGAAACTGTTACATTAGATGAATTAGCAACTACTACTCCTGCAGCATCAGTTGTTCCAGTATTGTATAAACCAAAGTTCTTAACCGTTACATTATCTGTTTTATCAATAGACACTACTCCCATTCCTGTTCCAGTCGCATCATACGTCAAAATAGTTAATGAAGAATCTACTCCATCAATTACAATAGGACTAGACGGCCCTGAACCAGCTACATTACTCAATGAAATGTTTTCAAAGTAATTTCCTGCTGATACGGTAACATTAACTGCTCCGCAAATACCAAAGGTGCTTAAGTTAGTAGATAAGGTTGCTAAATCTAAATAGTTAGTTGCACTTGCTGCTATATTTGGATTTACTGTGTAAGTTCCTACTAATGCTCCACCTGCATAAGCATCAGCGGTATCATTTGGGGAAAAACTATCTGGAGTAATTCCATTTGGAGCACTTACCCATGCTACAAAATCAACTCCTACTCCTGATGCGAAGTTATAAGAAGTTAACAAAACTGTGTCTATATTTCCTGCAGTAGATCCAATAGTGTCTAATAAGGTTTGGTAGTTGATTGGTGTTTGAACAACACCATCTATTGACCAATTAATCATTAAACTATCTACTATTGCAATACCATTGTTTGAAATTACAACAGATACATCTTCTAAACCTGCACAAAATGGCGTGTTAATCAAAATGCTATTTGCTGCAACATCCAAAGCAGGAGAATTGATATTGAATGAACCAATATCGTTTGCTGATACAACTCTAGCTACTCCATTAAAATCTTCTACCACTTGTGGTGCAGAAAATCCTGCTGCATTTAAGCTCACATTGTTCGGTTGAAAATCATTTAAAGCAATACTTGTAAAAGTAGGATCTACATCTAAACTGTTTGATCCACCACCTGCAGCTTGAAAATCTGCTAATGTAGCTTGATCTGAACCTATATATCCATAATATTGAGATCCTGAACCTGCTGAATTGACATATACATCATTGTGATTAGAGGTGCTATCTGATGAAACTCCACCATTCAAATAAATACCGTGTTTTGTTCCTGATCCACCTCTTGTAATATAAACTACGTTATTTTGAAACTCTAAATCAGTAGCTGAGGAAGAGTTGTAAATACCTCTAGTTATACCGCCTGTAGAAGCAGCATAATCTAATACAACTGTATTATTGTAGTATTTCGTATAATCACTCCCTAAATCGTAAATACCATATACTGTACCATTATGTTGTATATTATAAATTAAGTTATTCATAAATACATTTTCATTACCCAATGTAGCATCATTAGTACCATAAATGGGGTAAGCTGAACTTGTAGATGTTAAAACTCCTCGAAATAAATCGTGAATACTATTTCGGTTAACGGTAAGATTGGAATTTAAACTACTATAAATACCGTATGTGGTAGTAGCTGTTGTACGGAAAGGTTTTGAAATATCATTTAATTCAACTAACAAACCATCGTTATTATACAAATAGATAGCATATAAATAAAATGCTGTTATTTTATTGTTTCTTATTACTGATGAACTAGTGGCTCCTGCAATTGAAAAAGCATAATAACCACCTTTTAGCGTATTTCCTTCAAATGTTAAATTAGAAACATTTGTAGTTGTGGATGATGATGTTTGAGAACCGGTAATTCTCACACAAGTAGGTCCTGAAAATGATGTTGAAGTAGTATCAATAGTAAAAGAACTGTTAAGTATACTTACATTATCAATGTTATTCATATATAAAGCAATTCCATTTGTTGCTCCACTTGCAATCACATTTAAACTATCTACTGTTATAAAAGATGAATTTTGAATTGAGAAAGTTATTTCATCGGTAGCAGAAGTAGCTGTATAATCAACTGTTTCTCCATTACCATTAATTGTAATCGTATTAATAGCTGTACCATTAATTCCATCTAAATTGACTTGCTCTACATAAGGTCCTGAACCGGGGGCTACGTTAAGTGTAATCGGCCCACAAACACCATAAGTTGAAATTGCATTTGCAAAATTAGCAAATGATGCATAATTAGTTCCAGAAGGTGTTCCTAATGAATTTAATGTATAAACACCACTCAAAGAAGTTTGAGAAACATTTTGAACAGTATCATTTAAATTATTAGTATCAGCCACAGCATTTGGCATAGATGTCCAAACTTTGATATTATAAATAGAATCAGCTAAAAAATTCTCTGACCCTAAAGTTATTGTATCATAAACTCTATTAGGTGACCCAATAGTATCTAAAGTATTGATGTATGCAAATGGTGTTTTAACCACACCGTTCAATTCCCAATTTACAATTAATGAATCAATTTTATTATTACCATAATTACCAATCACAGCTTTTACATCACTAATTCCGGGACAATAATTTACTGGACTTAAAATTGAAGCAACACCAGCATCATTTGGATATTGAGTATCGAATTCATACACCACAGAACCACAAAATTGTCTAATTGAAAAAGCTGGACTAGGAGCAGGACCACCGTAACCAACATTTACGCCTGTATTAAAACTTAAAATTCCATCTGTAAAAACAGTAGGATCAGCTGCAACATTAGAATGATATCTTAGACTTGCCTCAATGAAAAATCCATAAGTTTCGCCTGCTGGAATACTTATTGAATTTAAAAGAGTAACTAATGTTTCAGAAGTATTATTTGCTGCAACTACTGAACCAGACTGATGTTGTATCCAATTATTAGCGGTAGAAATATTAGGCGTACCATTAATACTATCTGCAGAATACCATATAGTATAAGTTTGGGTACCAGCATTAAAAACATTGTTTAAAGCAACAATTTTCAATGCAGCTCCTAGAGCACTAACATTAAAGGAAACTCCACCAGAACCATTATTTGGTGAAATTGTCGGTTGATTAGTAACAGTGAATTGTTGTGCCGAAACACCTAACGAAAAAAGTACAAAAACAGATACCGCTAAATATCTCAATTTGTCCCTTAACGGGGAAAAAGTAAAATTATTCATATATTAAAATTAAGTGTGATAAATTATTAGTAAGCAAATATACTTATTTTAGAAAGTATAAAAAAACCGAAATAATTACAAATGAATATTTTACAATTAAGTTTATTTGCTAACTAACCCAATAAGAGTAAGGAACGACAATAATTAAAAAACCGATTAAAAAAAGTTAAAACAACTAAATTAGTGTCAATAGTGAAGTGATTGAATTTATCTTATCCTAAAAAAAATAACATTTACCTTTAATATATTTTATAATAATTATCTAAAAAAAGGGGCGATTTTCATATGAAAATCGCCCCTTTACTCATTTATAAAAATAGTACTACTTAATTACCAATTTCTGAGTAGTTACACTACTTCCATTGGTTACTTTTACGAAGTAAACTCCTTTATCTAAGTTATCCAAATTCATTGGCTTAGATTGAAATTTAGAAGCTACTGCAACGTTCTCAGCATTTACTAGCTGACCGTTTACATTCATTACTGCCACTTGGTAAACCCCTTTAGCATAATTGTTGAATATTAAATTGAATTGACCATTTGATGGATTGGGCTGAATGCTTAATAAAGCATCTCCATTGAATAAATCATCACCAGCACTTACTGTTAAGTTAATTCGGAAATCATCTATTCCAAAACCTTCATTTTGGTTGGTTCCATCAGATTCAAATACAAATCTAAATTTCACTTTTGATTTTCCGCCTAAGCCTAATAATTCATTCACTACAGGAATCCATACGCCAACTCCTCCATTTGAAAAGCCTGACCATACATTGGTGGTGGTATTAGTATACCAATTCACCGCTGTTACTGATGCTAGTACCTTAGTCCATGTTTTGCCATTATCTAATGAGCTTTCCATCCAAACATTATCAATACCTATTTGAGTTTTGAATATGTTTTTAAACTGAATGTATACAGGCTCCGTAGCTGCTACTCCTGAAAAGTCATAGCATTGAGTTTCTAAGTAAGACAATTCATTGGCATTATAACCTGCTGTTAAACCTGTAACCCAAGCTTTAGCACCTGAAAAAGCTGAAGGAATATAGAAAGATGATGGTGTTCCCCATACCCAAGAGCTATTAGCTCCATAAGCTGAAAAATCTCCATTATCTATTTCAAAATCTGTAAAGGCATCTGCTGTAGCAGTTGTATCCATTATAGTAGATGGAGAACGCACTATATTAACAGATAAGGTATCGTTAGCAGGAATACTATCTGCTGGTGATTGTGTTACATAAATGGTGGTTGCATATCCTCCTGCAGTACCAAAGTTTGCCTTAGTATTGAAAGTATATAAATATGAAGTTCCACCAAAAATAGTGTCTGTAATGGTTTCTGTTACAGGTGTGCCATTATTGATAACATAAGATATTGAGGTAAGTGTATAGTTGGTTGAACCTCCATTGGTCAATCTTACTTCAATATCTTCTGCTGTATTTAATCCACAATCTGATTCTAATGTTAATAATGAATCCACTGCAATATTGGTTACAGGACCAAATCCAAATTCGTCTGCTCCTATATCCACATTTGTAAATCCTAATTGAGGACGAACCTCACCATCGATATCTACTGTAATCCCTACTGAATTATCTCCCATATTATCCACTAAAGTAGAATCGATATGAAAATCTAAATTTGTTAAAGATACAAATATCGGATCTCCTTCAATACTATTAGCATCATAACCAGAATTAGCTGTAACATGAGCAGCTAAAGTAGAATAAGGTGTACCACCAATATTTATTAAAGTGCTTCCTGCTGAATAATAATTGTTGTAATCTAATTTATTAAAACTACTAACAGGAACATTTGTATTTGTTTCCAACGCTTCATTGGTAGCAGAATAGAATATATTATTTCTCACATCATAACCTGTAGCAGTGTTAGTAGTGCTTGCATAAATATAAACTGCAGGCTGAGTTGCATCCAATGAAACAATTGTGTTATGAAACAAATCTACAGAATCTGCATAATAAATATACATCCCGTAATTATCGGCAGAGTAAATCATATTGTTTGAGAACATTGGTCTTCTCGTATATGGAAATGGATCACTAAACATATAATAATACAATCCATATCCATTTGTTGTAATGTAATTGGCTGTAACTATAGGATTAGTAGAATACCCAAGATAAGTTCCATAGGCGTTATTACTAGCTCTACTATTCATCATATCTACACTATTATTTGCTAAATACGCTGAATCAGTATAATACAAATAAAGTCCATAATAATATCCTACAGAAAACTCATTATTTTCTAATCTTAAATTTGAAATTGCTTGTGTAGATCCTCCATAAGCTCTAATACCATAATAACCACCTTTGATAGAATTTGATTTAAAGGTGTTGTATCTATTAGTGGCTCCACTTGAATTGGAAGAAATATTAGATGATATCATTATTCCAATAATACTTGAGGTTGTTACTGTTGTATCAACAGTAATAGCACAATTAGAAACCGTAATATAATCTGAATTCGCTAAAATTACTCCAGTAGCATTTGAACTTGCAGTAGCATTTAAACTAAAATTCTTAACCGTTACATTATATGTATTTCCAATTGACAAGGCGCCTAGACCTGTTCCACCTCCAGCATAGTTAACAATAGTAGTAGAAGAATCCACTCCATCAATAATAATTGGGTTGGCAGGACCTGAACCTACAACGTTTTCTAATACCATATTATCCGTATAGGTTCCTGCTGAAACTATCACATTTACAGTATCACAAACTCCATAAGTACTCAAGGCATTTGACATACTTGCCAAATCTATAAAGTTAGTTGCACTTGCTGCCGCATTAGGATTAACTGTAAAATTACCTGCCAATGATGGCCCTGCAGTTAATGCTAAGGTATCATTAGCAGAAAATCCATCTGGTGTAATTCCATTTGGTGCACTTACCCATACAACAAAGGTAGCAGGTGTTCCTGCTGCAAATGTATAAGTAGTTAATGGAATTACTGCTGTATTACCTGCAACTGATCCAATGGTATCTAATAATGTTTGATAGTTTATTGCTGTTTGCAACACACCATTGATGGTATAATTAATCATCACACTATCCACTTGATCCAAGCCACTATTTGAAATGGTTACAGAAATTGGTTGTACTCCTGCACAAAATGAAGTGGCAATATCAATAGAACTAACTCCTGCATCTACTGATGGTGGGGTAAATTCAAATGAACCAATATCCATATTACCTGGAGTTCTAACAGCTCCATTAAAGTCTGTAGTAACTTGAGCTGCATTGTATCCAACATTATTTAATGCAGCACTTAATGGTTGCAATAAATTTGAGGAAGTAAATGGTGCAACAAGAATTGGATCCGCAACTATACTGCTTGAATCATATCCTAAGGCTTGGAAATCAGCTAAAGTAGCTTGTGCTCCAGAATTAGCATATCCAAAACTTTGAGAAGCATTAGGTGAATTGATATATACATCATTGTAATCAGACTCAGAAACTGGTGAACTGTAGTACATACCATAAACTGTTCCTGAAGTATTTCTAGTAATGTAAACTATATTATTTTTAAATACAGTACCATTAGATGCAGATGGATGGTAAATACCATAAGAAGTACCCGAAGAGGAATTAGCATCTGTTAATGCAATGGTATTGTTATAGTAAAAAGTGGTATCACTACCTCCATCGTATAAAGCGTAAGTACTACCCGCATGATTGATTTCATAAATCAAGTTATTGGTGATATAATTCGCTTCTGATAAAGAAGGAGCATCACTACCATTGTACAAACCATAACATGAACCTGTATTAGCAGGATCTCCATCGTATAAGTTATGAATAGCATTTGCATTTACTCTTTGATTAATATGGCCAAACATATACATAGCATAAGAAGAAGTTAATGAAGTTCTAAATGGTCTTGAAATATCATTCCCTTCAAATAACATTCCATCTGTATAATACAAATAGGTTCCATAATATCTAAAGCCTCTGATTTTATTATTGGTCATCGTCACCTTTGTAGACAAATCTGAACCATTTCCATAAAGTGCCAAACCATAATAACCTCCAATAACTGTATTGTTATCAAAAACTAAACTATCAATTGAAGTTGCACCACTTGGAGAAGTTGGAGAACTACTAAAAAAGACTCCTCCAAAAAAAGAAGAAGTTGAATTTGTATCAGAAGTAAAAACGCTATTCTTAATAACTATATGATCTAAGTTACTTGCTTGCAAGGGAAGTCCGTAGGAAGCTCCAGTAGCCGTAATATTTAAACTATCAATAGTTACATAAGAAGCATTTAATAAAGCAAATGTAGCTCTCTCAGCTGATGTTGTAGCTGCAAAAGTAACTGTTTCACCAGCCCCATTAATGGTTAATGTATTTACAGAAGTTCCAGGTACATCATCTATAATTACTTGTTCTGTATAAGGACCTGAACCGGCTACTACATTAATAACAGTAGGACCACAAATACCATACTCATTTATTGCTGTTGCAAATTCAGTAAAATTTAAAAAGTTAGTTGCACTCGTCGCTACATTTTGGTTAATGGTATAGGTTCCATTTAAAGCTGGACCTACTGTTATAGTAGTTGTATCATTAGGTGGAAAAGCATCAGGAGTAGTTCCATTTGGAGCACTTACCCATACAACAAAATCATTTGGAACACCATTTAAAAAAGTATAATTGGTCAATAAAACCGAATCAAGATTTCCTGCGGTAGATCCTATAGTATCTATCAAAGTTTGATAATTGATAGGCGTTTGAGCTATACCATCTATTGTATAGTTAATCATTACACTGTCTAATTGAGCAATTCCATTATTACTAACTATAACATATACGTTTTGAGATCCTGCACAAAATGGCAAATTAGAATTAATTAAAATTGAATTGGCAGCTACGTCTAATGCTGGAGAATTAATTTTAAAAGCTCCTATATCATTAGCAGTTATAACACGTGGTGAACCATTAAAGTCTTCCACCACTTGTGGTGCAGGAAATCCTGCTGCATTCAAACTAAAATTATTAGGTGTAAAATCAGCTAAAGCTACATTTGTAAAGATAGGATCTACCTCAAAGCTATTGGCTCCACCACCTGCAGCTTGAAAATCTGCTAAGGTTGTTTTGTCTGAACCTATATAACCATAAGATTGTGTTCCTGATCCAGCTGAATTTACATAAACATCGTTGTAATTAGATGTAACTCCACTTACTCCACCATTTAAATAAATTCCGTGCTTAGCTCCAGAACCACCTTTTGTGATATAAATTATATTGTTTTGAAACTCTAAGTCAGTGGCTGAGGAAGAATTATATATTCCTCTAGTTAAACCAGCAGTAGAAGCAATATCATCCAAAACAATCGTGTTGTTATAAAATTTAGTATAATCGCTACCTAAATCATAAATAGCATATAAAGTACTGTTGGTAGATATATTATACATTATGTTATTCATAAAATAATTTTCATTCCCTAAGGAAGCATCATTAGAACTATAAATTCCATAAAATGTAGAAGATGTTGATGTAACACCACCAAATATATCATGAATTGAATTTCTATTAAAATTCATATTTACATTACCAAAAGTATAACTACCGTAAGTTGTAGAAACTGTAGTTCTATATGGTCTGCTAATTTCATTTTCTTCAAAAGTTAAACCATTAGTATAACGGAAATAGGTAGGGTAATATCTAAACCCTCTTATTTTATTGTTTGAAACTAACGCATTACTATTGATTGTATCTCCAAGCGTTCCTGCAATTGAAAGTCCATAATAACCACCAACAAGTGTATTGCCACTAAAGATTAAACTATCAAATCTTGTTGCTGTGGTTGAAGAAGATTCTGATCCAGTAATTCTAACGTTTGAAATATTAGAAGAGGTAGAATTCGTATCTACAGTAAAGGTAGAGTTGGTATAAGAAACATTATTAGTATTGTTCAACAATAAAGAAACTGAATACGTTGAACTCGTACCTTCAACATTTAAACTATCTATAAAAATATAGGAAGAATTTTGAATTACAAAGGTAGTTCTATCCGTGGCACCAGCTGCCGCATAACTGATAGTTTCACCATTACCATTGATTGTAATTGTGTTGGTTGATGTACCTCCTATACCATTAAAATTAACTTGCTCTACATAAGGACCTGAGCCAGAAACTACATTAAGGGTAATTGGGCCACATATACCATAAGTTGATAATGCATTTGAAAAATCCGTAAAAGTTATAAAATTAGTAGCTGAAGCAGCTGATAAAGCATCCATAGTGTAAACTCCACTTAGTGACGTTTGAGATGAATAATTTACTGTATCATTTAAATTAGAAGTATCTGCAACATTATTTGGCAATGAAGTCCAAACTTTAATATCATAAATCGTATTGGCAACAAATGTTTCAGTACCCAATGATATCTGAGCAAATGGGCTACCTAATCCACCTACAGTGTCCAATGGACTCGTATAAGTTATTGGAGTTTTAACAACACCATTAAATGACCAGTTTACTATTACTGAATTTATAATATTATTACCTGCATTTCCAATAGTTGCAACAATATTTTCTACACCAGGGCAATACGAAGTAGGACTATCTACTGACAAAACAGCAGCATTATTAGGTCCTTGGGTAAATGGATATTCCAACCTCAAATAGGTACAATTATCAGAAACTCCAGGAACACATGATGCTCCTAAACCTAAATTAAGACCAGAACCACCAACTACATTAAAGCCAATAGTACCATCAGCAGCCCAACCAGCAACTGTTGCTAAAGGAATAGTAAAAGTTATAGAATCATAACCAGTACATTGTCCTGTTGCTCCATTTCTACCTATTAAAACATTATTCTCATCAAATAAGTCAAAATATTCATTACCTGTAGCACCGCCATCTAAATCTCCGGAATAATTAAAGACCAAAGTAGCTGCTCCTGCAGGAGAAGGCGCCTGAGTAATTGAGTGAGTATGATTACCGCCTGTGACTGTTATACAGCTATAAGGAGTTGTAACATTATAAGATTGTGCACTTGCACCTAACGAAAAAAGGACAAAAACGGATACTACTAGATATCGCAATTTGTCCTTTAACGGGGAAAAAGTAGAATTATTCATAAATAAAAATTAAGGATATTATAAAATATAAGCGCGTAAATATAGGCATTAATAAATATCAAAAAATAGGATTTATTTATTATGACCAAAAATAATTTTAAAGTCTTAAGTTAACTTACCCAATAAAAGAAAGTAAAGGGCAAAAAAAGTAATGAAATTTAGGAAGTTAAAAAAACTTAATATATGTGAAAATACAATTGGCTGTTTCCTTAATACTTCTCTATTTGCTCATAAGTCAATTGATTCAACATCAATTCTACTTCCTTTTCAAAAAGCCGTAATTTTTCAGGTGAATTAGCTCTATCCACTACTACTTTGGCATTATCTTGATATTGATAAGTAATAATGGTAGAAGGAATATCAGTCATATTAGCATCATAAATATCTTTCAATTTATAAATATCAAGCTCATTAACCATTAACTGCAACTTTTCAATTTCTTTGGCACTCATTTTTGATTTGTAAAAACCAATTTTCTCAACATTTCTATCGCCCTGGTATTCTACATATCCACCGGTAAAAACTGAAATTGAAAAAGTAGGACATCTTCCAAAACATGGAGTTCGTTCCAACTTGAAAAGTAATGAATCTGAAATACCCTTTAATGCTCTATTTTTTTGCTCGGCACCTTCATCAGGAAAGGAAACATTATCTTCAAGTTCATCCTTTGCGACATCTTCAGAAATTTCTTCAAATAATGCATCTTGGGCACTCTTTTCTTGCATTTTCTCTGTTTTTGCTTTTTCTTTTTCCTTAGCTGCTTTTTTAGAATTTTTGCAACTAAACAAAGTTACCGTAATACAAAAAATGAGAATGCTTAATTTAAATATTGCTTTCATATGGTTGAATTTAAGTGAAAGGTAACAATTTGCTTGCCAAACCTTATTTTTTGCCTGTTCTAGCTTGTTGTTTCTTCTGCATTTCCTCTAAACGCTGCTGAAATTTAGATTTTTTATTTGCTTTTGGTCTATTCTTATTCGCTTGCAATTTTGCATGAATTGCATCTTCATTAATAAATACTTTTTGAATTAATAAAGTCTGTCCTAATGAAATAACGTTTGCCAAGAAATAATAATAACTTAAACCTGCAGGGTAACTGTTGAAAAAGAACAACATCATTACTGGCATCAAATACATCATTATTTTCATTTGAGCAGCCATTGGGCCATTCAGCGGCTCCTCCCATGCTCATACTGCTATTAAATTTGGTGTAAAATGCCAAAGAAATAGCCATCAAAATGGTAAATAAACTTACATGGTCGCCATAAAATGGAATAGTAAAAGGCAATTGATAGATAGAATCATAAGTAGATAAATCAGTTGCCCACAAAAAGGGTTCTTGTCGTAACTCAATAGAGGCAGGAAAAAACCGGAACATGGCAATCAAAATCGGCATTTGAATCAACATAGGAATACAACCCGCCAGAGGGTTTACTCCTGTTTGACGATACAAGGCCATGGTAGCTTGTTGCTTTTTCATAGCATCGTCGCCATGTTTTTTGGTTATTTCAGCTAATTTCTGGTTTTAATACACGCATTTTTGCGCTCGACATATATGTTTTATAGGTAATAGGAGATAATACCAACTTCAACAATAAGGTTAAAATCAATATAATAATACCATAACTTAAAGAGGTGCTGTCTAATAAATCAAAAACAGGAATAACAGCATATTTATTAACCCATCCAAAAATTCCCCATCCTAAATTGATGATATCTTCTAATCCTACATTATAACTTTCTAGAATATCATGTTTATTAGGTCCTAAGTACAAGATCATATCAAAGCTTGTCTACATCACCTCCTTGATAAGGTATGCTCAAAGCTTGTCGTTAATTTTTTGATATATTCAGAACTATCTTCGTCATGAATTGGTTTCAGCATATGCATTATACTTCCCAAAGGCTGTTTCGTTGGCTATTAAAGTACTGTTGAAGTATTGCTGCTTCATTGAAACCCATTTTAAGTCGGCATCAAAAGAAATCTTTTCATCTTTCGTCTCTGAAACATAATCAATATCTTGATCGGCATATTTAAAATACACCGTATTTTTTGCCATTTGATTTTTCCTACTTTGTTCTTGATTGGGCGTATTTACTTGCCAATCTAATAATATTTCAGATGTTCTAGGGGCTAAAACCTGATCCAAACCTACCATATTTAAATCAAAACCAAGTAGATAATTATCTCCCTTGATAGTATAAACATACTCTAAGTATTGATTATTACCAGCATTCAATTTAAATGAAATTATTTTTTCCTTGGTCACCACTTATTGTAAAATCTTTTGAATTAGTTTCAAAAATTAAATCTTCAGTTACAATATTTATATTCTCTTTAGTAAAGAAATTTAATCCAAATTTGGAAGTTTGATCGATCAATATTAAAGGCATAGAATCATAGGTCATATAATCCTTTAACTCTACAGTTTTTAAAAAGCCACCTCTGGTAGAAAAAGTTAATCTCAATAGATCAGTCTCTACTTTAATTTCTTTTTCTTCAGCATTTACTGCGGCTCCAAAAACACCAAAATTTTGAGTCAACTGCTCTTTTTGAATCGAATCTTTTGTTGCTAATTCTTGGGGATCAATAACGATATTGGCAGCTGTATCAATTGCTTTTATTTCTTGTACATCGTCTGCAATTGGTGCTGAAGTATTACTTTTTTCAACTTTTGTTATTGCGTCATTTCTTAATTTCGCGGTAGCAATTTCTTCATCAGAAGGCTGATTATAAACTCCGAAACCTATTAATATTGCACCAATTAAAAAGAGTCCAATTAGAGAATTCTTATCCATCTATTTCTTAATTTTTATTTTTAATAGCAGCTTCCACAAATTTCACAAAAAGAGGATGTGGATTAACTACTGTACTTTTATATTCAGGGTGAAATTGAACACCTGTAAACCAAGGGTGATCTTTAATTTCTACTATTTCTACTAATCCACCATCTGGATTTATTCCAGTGGCAATCATTCCATTTTTTTCAAAGTCTGCCATGTATTTATTGTTAAATTCATAGCGATGACGATGTCTTTCTGAAATTAATTCATTTTGATATGCATCAAAGGCATTACTTCCTTTTTCTACTGCACAAGGATAAGCACCCAAACGCATGGTTCCACCTTTTTTTGTAACTGTTTTTTGATCTTTCATCAAATAAATAACCGGATTAGTGGTATTTTCAGACATTTCAGAAGAGTGGGCATCACTTAACCCAACTACGTTTCGAGCAAACTCAATAACAGCACACTGCATGCCTAAACAAATGCCCAAAAATGGAACTTTTTGTGTTCGCGCATATTTAACAGCTGCAATCTTCCCTTCTATTCCTCTTTCACCAAAACCTGGAGCAACAATAATTCCGTTTAATCCTTTTAATTTGCTTTCACAATTTTGCTCCGTGATAGATTCAGAATGTATCCAATCTACTTCAACTTTAGCTTCATTGCTAACTCCGGCATGAATTAATGCTTCATTGATAGAAATATAAGAATCTTTTAGTTCGATGTATTTCCCAATTAATCCAATTTTTATAGTCTGTTTTGGATTTTTTAATTTCGTCAAAAAGTTGTTCCAAGCTTTTAGCGTTGGCTCTTCGCCATGTGGCAAGTTCAGTTTATTTAAAACTACTTTATCCAATTCTTGTGCCTGCATCCTCAAAGGGACTTCATAAATTGTATCTACATTAATAGACTCAATTACTGCTTCTTTTGAAATATTACAGAAAAGAGCAACTTTATGTTTTATTTCTGTTGAAATTTCATATTCTGTTCTTAACACCAACACATCAGGCTGAACACCACTCTCCAACAATTGCTTCACTGAATGCTGAGTAGGCTTCGTTTTTAATTCTCCCGAAGAGGCTAAATAAGGAACTAATGTTAAATGAATTACAATACAATCAACTTCCGTATCCCATTTCAATTGTCTCACCGCTTCAATGTATGGCAAAGATTCAATATCACCAACAGTACCACCTATTTCGGTAATTACTATATCATGTTGATTATCTTGACCTAAAATTTGAATGCGTTCTTTAATCTCATCTGTAATATGAGGAATAACTTGAACTGTTTTACCTAGAAACTGACCGGCTCTTTCTTTATCAATGACAGATTGATAGATTCTACCTGTAGTAACATTATTCCCTTGAGAGGTATTTACGTTTAAATATCTTTCATAATGACCTAAATCCAAATCAGTCTCGGCACCATCTTCCGTTACATAGCATTCACCATGTTCATAAGGATTAAGCGTTCCCGGATCTATATTAATATATGGATCTAATTTTTGGATAGTTACAGAGTAACCTCTAGCTTGTAGCAACTTAGCCAATGAAGCAGAAATAATTCCTTTACCTAATGAAGATGTAACGCCTCCGGTTACGAAGACATACTTAGTGGACGAAGCCATAGAGCTTGAGTTTACAGTTTAAAATAAAAAAAACTGTGGGCAAAATTAAGATAATTAAAGCGCCTTTGAAACTAAAATCTAACGAAAGTTTATCTTTTTTTAAAATGTAAGACTTACACCTATACTAGGAATAATTGGCAACTGATCTACACGTTTATTTGTAATTCTATTTACATAGAAAATGTTTTTTCTATCATACACATTTGTAACACTTGCAGTAGCTTCTAAAATAGACCTTTCGGTGAGTACAAACTTTCTTTTTAAACTAATATCTAATCGGTGGTAATAAGGCAATCTACCTCCATTCAATTGGCCGTATTTAATTGCTAAATCACCGTTTTGGATGACATAATCTGTTCCTAAACCACCTTGTAAATTAGATTGCTCATAGTAACCATTCGTTTTAGTAAAAGGAAATCCTGAACCAAAGTTCCATCTGGCATCAAAAGCCCAGTCTCTATCTTCACCAAATACATAAGAACCTACTAAGTTAATATTATGTCTTCTATCAAATACTGGTGCATATTCTTGAATTCCATCCCATCGGGTAACTTTACTCAATGAATAAACTGCCCATAAGCTAATTTGCTTTCTCTCATATTTAAAAACAATATCCACCCCATATGCATCACCTGTTTCAATAATAAAATCTTTTCTTAATTCATCAGGCACAAAAGATTCGCTAAAACGATTATTGTAAGGAACTTCATCCGGATAAATTTTATTTCTATTGGTATTGGTTAATTGAGTAAATCGCTTTAAATAACCTTCTACATTTACATTCAAATTTGGAGTAATATCATATTCAAATCCTAAAATAGCATGTTGTGCTTTTTGCAGTTTACTTTTTATTTCTTTTACATTTCCATTAATATCCGTTAAGTTATCTTGCAAATTATCAGGTCCTGAGAGAAATCCATAAAATAAATTCACGACATCTCTATCCGAAGAAGCTGCAATTAGATTTTGAGAATACAATCCTCCGGCTCGCTTTAAATCTCAATTTATCTGTGGCGTTATACTTTATTCCAAGACGAGGTTCAGGAGAAAATTCTGATAAAGAAGCATAATAATGCAAACGAATACCAGGCTCAATTACAAATTTACCAGCGTTGATGGTATAGGTAAAATAACCTGCCATTTCCGTTGTATTTTCCACTTGTCCAATCTTTACGTTTGCAGGATTTACAAAGCTGTAATCTGTTTTAAATCCATTGATTTCAAATCCATACTTGGCTGCATTCAACCCGCTAAAGTAGGTAAAATTTAAACCCATGTTAAATCCATTCACAGCGCTTCGTCTGTCAGTAGTGGTTGCTCCAATAGAAGACTCATCAATTCCTGTTTCATATTTAGAGAAGGCAAAAACACCTTCCATTAACACTTGTGAACGAGCAGGAATCAAAACAAAATTAGATCCAAAACCATAAGAATTCCAATTAATTGCAGCTACATTTGGGTAATTTACTTTATCTCTAAAATTGAATCCAAAAAAGTTAATTTTAGATCCATTATCTCCATTTAGAGATATTTTACCGTATAAATCTGTAAATGAATAAGGCAAACCTGCATCATCGATGTATGAATAGATTTGTTTGGATGTTCTATCTATATAAGATGATTTTGCAGAAATTATAAAAGAGCTACTTCCTCCATTTCCACCATCTTTTTTAATGGGCCCTTCTAATAAAGCTTTTGCTCCAAAAGTAGTAGCTAATACTTTTCCCGATAATCTTTTCTTATTTCCATCTCTTGTTGTGATATCCATAATACTAGAAATTCTACCACCATATTGAGCACCAAAACCACCAGTATAAACATCTGCATTTCGCATAATATCTGTATCAAATACAGAAAAAAGACCAATAGAATGAAAAGGATTATAAATAACCATACCATCTAAAAGCACTTTGTTTTGTATAGGCGACCCTCCTCTAATATACAGCTGACCACCTTGATCTCCTGTAAAAACTACACCAGGTAAAACTTGAAGATATTGGGCTAAATCAGGCTCACCACCTATGGAGGGCATACGTTTTATATCTTTAGGAGTCAGTTTTGTAACCGACATTTTTACTGTAGTCTGCGATTCAATTTTATCTGCAGAAATAGTTACTCCTTGTAAATTAACACTCGATTCTTTAATGTAAAGTTTTAAACTTTCGATTCCACCTTCCTTTAAATTGACAACTGATGTAGCTGTATCATAACCAATTGAAGTGGCCATAACCGTATATTTTCCTGCAGGCAACTTAGTAATACTAAAGTAACCATTCTCATCAGTAGAAGATCCGAAAGTAGTACCTTTTAATACAACGTTGGTAAAAATAATGGGCTCTGCAGATTTCTCATCGTATATAAAGCCTCTAATATTACCAGTTTGAGCAATAAGTGCTGATGAGAAAAAAAATAAAACGAGAAAAAAAATAAAACGAGAATTCAACATGTTTCAGTAAAAAATTTTTAAAAAGATTCCAAATATACGAATTGAAATTTGGATATTATTAATAGACACTTATCTTTTAAAAATGTTGCCTAATGTAGAATTTTAAATACCATTTCTTTTAAAATTTGACCTTGATTGAGATTCGCAGATGTTATCCCTTTCGCTTTTAAATCCGCATCATAGAGATATTCCATTATTGCAACGCATTTTCTAATGTCATAATTTCTAGCTGCGGAAGCATAATCCTTTACAAAATATGGATTTATTTTCAGTTCAGAAGCCGCATTAGACGGAGACTTATCCGTTAGATATAAATACTTAATTAATTGTCCAAAATATTTATACACATTTGGGATAGTTCCCAAGATGGGATATTCTTTATCGTTGGCCGAAAAATGATTAACAATTCGGTTACACTTTAGAATGTCCTTGCTTCCTAAAGCATTATTTAATTCAAAGACATTGTAATCTTTATTAATCCCGATATTTTTTTGAACAATATCAGCATTAATTTTTGTTCCTTTCGGTTCTACAATCATCAGCTTTGTCAATTCATTGACAATTCTACTTAAATTTGTACCCAAAGATTCAGCAATCAGCACTTTTGCCTTTTCATCGATAAAATACCCTTTAGTTTTAAGAAAGTCGGCAATCCATGATCCAATTTGGTTATCATACAGCTTTTTAGATTCAAAAAGAACACCAGATTTCTTAGCTTCCTTTACGTATTTTTTACGACCATCAAACTTTCCATGCTTTCGTGCTAAAACTAGAATGGTAGAACCCAATGAATTTGTAACATATTCATCTAATGCTAAATATCCACTAAGATTTTGAGCCTCCTTTACGATGACCACGTTGTGGTTGGCCATCATCGGGTATCGTTTAGACTCAGCCACCACCATCTGGTCGTCAACATCAATTCCATACATAATGGTTTGATTAAATTCTTTTTCATTTTCATCCAACACATTATCTTCAATGGCTTGTACTATAGCATCAATAAAGTATTCTTCATCTCCGTGAAGAAGATATACCTTATGATATACCTTTCTGTTAATATCTGCTATAATTTGCTGAAAAGTCATAGAATAAACTGTTTATCTTTGTGGTGCTATGAGCAATAATTTGAATCTTCCAAAGTACAACTTTAGATTGAAAGACGAGGACAAAAAAACTAAAATTTTTGATAGTATTCGTCGTAAATATGTTGTTTTAACCCCTGAGGAATGGGTACGACAAAATTTAATCCAATTTTTGGTGACGGAGAAAAAATATCCTGCCGGTTTAATTGCTGTGGAGACTGCCTTGCAACATAATGGTAGAAAGCGCAGATCTGATATTGTTTTTTATAATACCGATAGAAAAGCTGTTTTGTTGGTAGAGTGCAAAGCATCAGACGTAAAAATAAGCCAAGATACGTTTGATCAAATCAGTAGATACAATATTTTTTATAAAGTCCCTTACCTTTTAGTAAGTAATGGCTTAGATCATTATGTATGCAAAATAGACTTTGAAAATAATTCCTATCAATTCTTGAAAGAAGTTCCTGATTATTTGGAACTTTCTGAGAAAAATTTCGTCTAATAAGACCATGAAAACATTTATTTCAATTATTTTTATTCAAATTTTATTTCTCATGAACTCCTTGAGTTTTGCTCAAGAGAATGAAACAAAAATAAATCTACAATTAGATGAGTATATTGATAATGCTTCACCTAATGAAGTTGTTTCTCTTTTGATAGAAGCAAATAGCAGCGAAATTGAAGAAGATTTATCTAAACACAAAGCACAAATCATTCATCACATTGGAAATTTATATTCGATTAGAATTAAAGCAGAAAACATCCGAAGTTTTTCAAAATCAAATCAATTAAAAAATATAGAATTTAGAAAAGCCCAACCACAACTACTCAATGATACCATGTTGGTAAATAATAATGTGGTAAAAGTGCATCAAGGAGTTGCTCCTCTCTATCAACCTCGAAAAGGTAAAGGTGTGATCGTTGGAATTATCGACACAGGTATAGACTTTAGTCATCCGGATTTTAAAGATAGTTTAGGAAAAAGTAGAATCTTGGCTATTTGGGATCAAAATAAAATAAACGCTGCCAATACTCCCTCAAAATATGGCTATGGCCAAGCTTGGAATAAAGCACAAATAGACTCCAACTTAAGTACACATGATGATCCTGCTAGTGAATATGGACACGGAACTATGGTAAGTGGTGCAGCTGTAGGAAATGGATTGGCAACTGGCAATTATAAAGGTGTGGCTCCTGAAGCAGATATAGTAGTAGTTGCCAGTAATTTAAGTGGAAATAGTTTTTCAGCTTCCATAGTGGACGCCATCGACTATATTTTCAGCATAGCAGATAGCGCAGGAAAACCTTGTGTAATCAATATCAGTTTAGGAGATTATGGCGGTTCGCATGATGGAAAAGATATTGGATCACAAATGATTGATAGCATTATTAAATCTAAAAATGGAAGAGCTGTGGTAGCTGCCAATGGAAATGCAGGTGACATTAAATTTCATTTAGGATATCAAGTTAATAGTGATACTAATTTTACATGGTTTAAAACTACTCCACCAAGCTTTTACAGACGAGCCTATTTTAGAATGTATGCCGATACTGCTGATTTTAATCAAGTTCAATATGCTATTGGAGCAGATCAAGTAAGTCCTACTTATAAATTTAGAGCGAGAACGGTTTTTAGAAATATTCAGCAAAACTTGAATACGTATATTTATGATACCATTTTTAGTCCTTTCAATAATAAAGCAATCACCAAAATTCAATCCTACGCAGAAGAAAAAGATGGTGTTTATATGTTTGAAGTATTAATGAGCAATCCCGATTCTGCTGATTATAATTTTAGATTTGAAACCACAGGTTCTGGTAAGTTTGATATTTGGACTTCTAGCTCATTATTTTCGCTTGCAAGCGATATGGTTGTAAGCAATTTACCAAACTCAAATCAATTTGCAGATATTGTCAATTATAAAAAACCAGACACTTTACAAACGATGGTTGGGGGCTTTACTTGCTTACCGTCAGTGATTAGTGTGGGAAATTATCAAAATAGAAAAACCTATACAGATGTTACGAATACATTTAGAACTGTTCAGGAAAAGCTGGTGAAATTCAAGAAAATTCAAGCTTAGGCCCTAATCGATTAGGACATAATAAACCTGATATATCAGCATCAGGTGGTTATACTTTTGCACCAGGCAGAATAGCTACTATGCAACAATTTGTTACGGCAGTTCCTCATAAAATAAGTCAAGATTCTATGCATATGCTCAATGGTGGAACCTCAATGAGCAGTCCAGTAGTGGCAGGTGTAGTTGCGCTTTATCTTGAAAAATGCCCCAACGCAAAATACAGTGACATTTTACAATCAATTATCAATCATGCAAAAACTGATAATTTTACAGGATCTGTTCCCAACTATAGCTATGGCTATGGCAAAGTGGATGCATTTACAATGCTAAGTACTTCTGTGCAAAAACCTACTGTTACTCCTAACTCTAGCAATCAATTATGTGAAGGAGATAGTTTAATAATTTCTTTAAGTCCCAATTCTTATTCTAAATATAAGTGGAGCACAAATGATAGCAGCGCATTTGTGGTTATTAAAAATTCAGCTAGCTATTTTGCTGAAGTTGAAGACTTAAAAGGTTGTAAAAGCTACTCGGACACCAATACATATACTTTTAATCCTTTACCGCAAAAGCCTTATTTATTTCAAAATTTAGATACATTATATACGCCACAAATAGCAACTTACAATTGGTATAAAGACGGTTTTAAAATTTTGGGAGCTGTTGATTCCTTTTATATTCCAAAAGCAAATGGAAACTTTTGGACAAGAAGAATTAATGCTACTACGCAATGCGGAATTAATTCAGATACCCTCTATTATTCTGCCACGGCTATCAATGAAATATTGGAGGATAAGGCTGCTGTTTTAGTTTATCCTAACCCTGCAAAGACTCGTTTTTACGTTTCTAATCCCAATTCAATCAAGCAATCAATAGAAATTTACAATACATATGGACAATTAATAGAAAAGAATTTCAACCCTGCATACAACATTCTCTCTATAAATACGTCTGATTACAAACGAGCTGTTTATTTTGTTAAAATCATTCAAGGCAATGAAATTATAGTTCAAAAAATTGTTATTGAATAATGAATGAGAAACGACATCCATTTTATTTTTACATCTTCCTTATTGCTTTACTATTGAAGCAAATAACTGTTGATGCTCAAAATAATATAATTGATTCTAGAGATCAATTTGAACCAAACGTTGTTATCATCAAATTAAAAAAATCCGAAGATAAAAATGCGCTTTTTGGTAATTCTATTTTATTAAATAATTTTATTTCTGAAAATAATGTCACAGTTAAAGCTCTCTATCCTTCCAAAAAAATTACTGATCCTATCACCAAAAAAATAATAGATCTTTCAAACATTTACAAATTAGAATTTCCTAAAAATATAAATGTAATTAAAATAGCTAATTACCTTAAAGCTATAAAAGAAGTTAGCTATGCTGAGCCATTTATCATACCTCAGCTTTGCTATACGCCATCGGATACCTCCATTGGTAAACAATTTCAACTTTCTGTCATTAAAGCTTTTGAAGCTTGGGATATTGAAAAGGGCGATAGCAATGTTGTTATTGGAATTACAGATACTGGAATCGATATAGACCATCCCGACTTGGTTGATAACATAGCTTACAACTATGCCGACCCTATTGATGGAATTGACAATGACAACGATGGTTATGTGGATAATTACAGAGGTTGGGATACTGGTGATAATGATAACGACCCTTCCACATTCAATAGCAATCATGGCAATAATGTGTCGGGATTAGCTAGTGCTTCTACAGATAATATAACAGGCATTGCAGGAACCGGTTTTAAATGCAAATTTTTACCGATTAAAATTGATAGAGATGTAAATAGCAGTTTAACAGGGGCTTATGACGGAATTGTTTATGCTGCTGATCAAGGAGTAGATATTATCAATTGCTCTTGGGGAAGCTTTTCTTACAGTAATTTAGCAAACGACATTATTAATTACGCTACAGCTAAAGGTAGCTTGGTAGTAGCTGCTGCGGGTAATAATGGAGAAGATATTAAGTTTTATCCTTCAGCGTATGAGAACTCATTATCAGTAGCAATGACAAATGCCAATGATAGCATTAGAAGCAATTCTAATTATGGTAGATATGTGGATGTGATGGCCATAGGTGATGGAATGTACACTACTTCAAATAATGCGGGATACAACTATAATGGAGGCACAAGTATGGCGAGTCCGCTAGTTGCAGGAGCAGCAGGAATAGTAAAATCAAAATATCCATCATATACTCCTTTGCAAATAGCAGAAAGGGTAAGAAATACAGCTGATAATATAGATGCTACTAATCCTTCTCGATTTTCTGAAAAAATGGGAAATGGAAGAATCAATATGTATCGCTCTGTTACGGATGTTGACCTGCCTGGAGTTAGAACCAAATTAATTTCTATCAACGATGGCAACGATAGTACTTTTGTTATTGGTGATACTTTAAGGTTAATTTTTAGCTTTACCAATTATCTCAAAGCAGCTAGCAGCTTAAATATTAATTTAAGCAGCCCAAATAATTCCTTAGCAATTCTAAACCCCAACCTCACCCTAACCGGATTAAATACCTTTGAAACCAAGGATAATAGTAATCAAGCATTTTTAGCTGTTATTAAAAATAATGCTCAAACAAATGAAAGAGCAGAGTTCAAAGTCACCATTTCTGAAGGAAATTATGTACGTAAAAGTTGGTTTGAAACTTCCATTAATGTCGACTACATTAACATTTCTAATCAAACTATAACTACAACCTTAACTTCTAATGGCAGATTGGGTTACAACGATTTTAGCAGCTCTGAAGGAGTTGGATTTATTTATAAAAACAATGAATCTGCTCTTTATGAAGGTAGTTTTGTATTAGCGCTTAACAATCAAGAAGTTTTTGATGGTTTTAGAGGAGAAACGGCTCCAGCTGATGCTGATTTTGAGAGTGTGGTTTCTGTAAAATTAGACGGTCCGAAAAAAGCACCTATTGAAACTCAAGGCATCTTTAAGGTTAAAAGTAAACCAGATATTGAAATTCAACATCAATCATATACCTATCAAAGCGCAGGTAAAAATCAATTTATTATTCTTTCTTATAAAATTTCATCTAAACAAGCAATATCTAATGCTTATGCAGGCTTAATTATTGATTGGGATATTCTAGATTATTCTAAAAATAAAACGAGGTATGAAGCTTCTAAAAATTTAGCCTACTCCTACTCTACCGAACCAAACTCATCTTATTATGGAATGAAATTATTGTCTAATGGGTCAGCTATTTCTCATGGAATAGACAATGTAAATAATCCACCATCAGGTATAAATTTGAATGATGGATTTAATAGTTCAGAAAAGTATGATGCTTTAAGTATACATTCTCCTGATGCAGGAAATACAGAATCCAATGGAAATGATATTTTACAAAGTATTTCTTTTGGACCATTCAGTTTAGCTAAGGATAGTTCTATTACTATTTCCTTTGCGATTTTGGTGGGTGATAGCTTAAACCAATTGGATTCTGTGGCGGCAGTAGCTCAATTAATTTACAATCAAGATTCATTGTATCAGTTTAATGTAGAAAAGGTAGTTAATATTTACACTTTTGATTCTAGAGTTTATCCCAACCCAAGCAAATCGGATATAACACTTGCGCTTACCTTAGAAAATAACTCTGAAGTAGAAATTGATGTGTATGATGTATTGGGAAAAAAACATTTTTCTTTTCTTCAAAATGGTTTTAAAGGAGCCAACTTATTTAGCATACCGACTTCTAATTTGCGCCAAGGTGTATATTTCTTAAAAATAAAGGCGGATGGTAAGGATAAACTTCATAAAATTGTGCTTTCAAATTAAAACCGAATGCCAAAACATCTTTCTGTTCAAAAATCCGACAAAGGTAGAAGATTAGCCATAAGCGATATTCATGGTTGCAGCCAAACTTTTGAAGCTCTCTTAACCAAGATAAATCTGCAAAAAGAAGATCAATTATTTCTTTTAGGTGATTATATCAATAGAGGGCCTGATAGTTTAAGAGTAATTAAAAAGATTCTTTCTTTAATAGATCAGGATTTTCAAGTTTATTGTTTGAGAGGAAACCATGAACAAATGGTTTTGGATGTAATGAGAAGATGGCCTTTACAATTAAAACCACTTCTAAAAAAGTATAAATCTTCCAACCTTTTAAATAAGGAAGGACATTTAAAAGCAAAAGTATTTTCATTCTTTCAGGAATGCCTGTACTATATTGAGTTAGATGATTACTATTTAGTTCACGCAGGATTTGATTTCAAAAAAGAAAAACCACTCAAAGATTTTGAAGCCATGCTTAACATTAGGAAGTTTGAGCCTAGCTACGAATTAATAGCTAAAAAAAAGATTGTTCATGGTCACTATAGGCATTCTTTAAAGTTTATTAATAAAAGACTAGAAAAAAATGCTTTAGTACTACCTATTGACAATGGCTGTAGCTCTAAAAAAATTAAAGGCCAAGGCAGTTTGGTATGTCTCAATCTAGATGATTTGAGTTTGATCGTCCAAGAAAATTGCGAATAAAAAAAATCTCATCTGAATTAACAAATGAGATTCCTCAATATCTTATTAAAGAAAAAATTATAGCGTAGCTACGTGCTTCGTTAATTTTGATTTTAAGTTGGCTGCCTTATTATTGTGAATAATATTTTTCTTAGCCAATTTATCAATCATAGAAGCTACTTTAGGTAACATTTCTTCTGCTTCTTTCTTCTCAGTAGTTGCTCTCAACTTACTAATAGCATTTCTAGCAGTTTTACCTTGGTAACGATTACGCTCGTTAGCCACTCTAGTTTGTCTGATTCTCTTTAATGCTGACTTATGATTAGCCATGATTTTTTCCTTTTATTAAGTTTGCAGTCCGTAGGGGAATCGAACCCCTGTTACCAGGATGAAAACCTGGCGTCCTAACCCCTAGACGAACGGACCAAAATGTGTTTCCCTTTATTTGGGACGACAAAAGTAATATTCTTTTTATTTTCAGCAAGCATTTTCTGAAAAAAAATTCATTTATTCCTCATCTTCTTCTTGAGAGAACTTGTAACCCATTCTTTTTGCGGTTTTTATTCTCATTACACTAGACTCATGAACCATTTGTCCAACCGTAATTTCTGTTACTTCGTTGTAAGGAGGAGTATATAAATCAAATTCCATCGCATATAAAATTGCAGTTTCTAGAATTGATTTGATAGATTCAGCATTTACTTTACTGTTTGAAAAATCATTGAACAAAAAACCTAACTGCTTTTTACCTTCTACAAAAAAGTGATTTTCCTTATTGATAAACATACGAGCAATTAAATAACCACTGTCATTTACTCTGCTATGCTTAAAAGAATCAGATAAAAAATTGTAAAAATTAATCATTCCACAATACGACCTTTCTTCATCATCAGTAAGGTAAGAAGCAGCCCATGCAGGATGCGAACGTTCAAATTCAAATACATTGGTATGCATATAAATTACCAACACATCTCCGGCAAATTTCAATCGAAATTCATAATCTCCCTTATCTATAAATAAGATTTCAATATTCTCGTCCAACTTACTCTTGGTTAATTTATTGAGCTTATCTACTACTTTACTTGCAACTTTTTTGATAAGTTTAAATTGTTCTTTAGTATTTTTATAAACCACTTGCTTCAAATTAGCTTTTGTTTCTAGCTTTTGAGCAATATCATTCATTAAACTTTTCTTTTCCTCCATTTTTTAGTATGCTTTTGCGAAAATCACTTTTCCTTTAGATGGTTTTCCTGAGTAAACACATTTTCCATCTTCTTGTTTTTGTTGAATAGGGATACAACGAATTGTCGCTTTTGTTTCTTGTTTTATTTTTTCTTCCGTCTCAGCAGTTCCGTCCCAATGGGCATATACAAAACCACCTTTTTTATCAATCACTTCCTTAAATTCTTTATAATCGGTTACGTGATGCGTAAAGTCTTCTCTAAAATCAATTGCCTTTTGAAAGAGATTAGTTTGGATTGAACTCAATAAATTTTCAATTTTATTCTCTATATCTTTTATTTGAAGTACTTCCTTTTCTAAAGTATCTCTCCTAGCTACTTCAACAGTTCCGTTTTCTAAATCTCTTGGTCCTATTGCAATTCTAACAGGCACACCTTTAAACTCGTATTCTGCAAATTTCCAACCTGGTTTTTGCGTATCTCTATCATCGTATTTTACAGAGATTCCCTTCTTTTCTAAATCAGCTTTTATTTTGTTAGCAGTTTCAGAAATTTGAGCCAACTGCTCTTCACCTTTATAAATAGGAACTATAGCCACTTGAATAGGTGCTAAGTTAGGAGGTAAAACCAAACCATTATCATCTGAATGGGTCATAATTAATCCACCTATCAATCTCGTGGAAACACCCCAAGAAGTAGCCCAAACATGTTCTAATTTACCTTCTTTATTCGCAAATTTCACATCAAAAGCTTTAGCAAAATTTTGTCCTAAAAAGTGAGAAGTACCAGCTTGCAATGCTTTTCCATCTTGCATTAAAGCTTCTATACAATAAGTTTCTTCAGCACCTGCAAATCGTTCACTTTCGGATTTCACTCCTTTTACAACAGGCATTGCCATATACTTTTCAGCAAATTCAGCATACACATCCAACATTGTTTTAGATTCTGCGACAGCTTCATCTTTTGTAGCATGAGCAGTATGACCTTCTTGCCAAAGAAATTCTGCCGTTCTCAAAAACAATCTAGTTCTCATTTCCCAACGCACTACATTTGCCCATTGGTTAATTAACAAAGGTAAATCTCTATAAGATTGTATCCATCCTTTATAAGTACTCCAGATAATTGCTTCAGAAGTTGGTCTAACAATTAATTCTTCATCTAATTTAGCCTCCGGATCTACGATTAATTTGGTCTTATCATTCGGATCAGTTTTTAATCTATAATGCGTTACTACAGCGCATTCTTTAGCAAATCCTTCAGCGTTTTTTTCCTCAGCTTCAAATAAGCTTTTTGGCACAAATAATGGAAAGTAAGCATTGACGTGGCCAGTATCTTTAAACATTTTATCCAATTGAGCTTGCATCTTTTCCCATATGGCGTAACCATAAGGTTTGATGACCATACAACCTCTAACTGCTGAATGTTCTGCTAAATCGGCTTTAGCTACTATTTCATTATACCACTGAGAATAATTCTCTTTTCTTGAGGTAAAATCTTTCGCCATAATTCTTTGGTATAGTATTTGATTAAATAGAAATAAATTGAGGCAAAAATAGGTTTTTTATTGCGCCTGCACAATTGCAAATTTAAATAGATATTACACTTTAAACCAAAATATTATGAATAATTTAAAATGGATTTTACTAACAGCTTTAAGTAGTTCATTCATCGCTTGTACTACTTCTTATCCTAGCGCTTCAAGAACAGTTTACGATGATATTTATTATTCGCCAAAAGATGTTCCTGCGAGCACTAATAGTGGAAATACATATTCTAGTAATAGTTCTAACAATAATACAAATTACAATACGAATAGTAATGATGATTATGTAAGTGAAAATACAGGTTATGAAAATTATACAGATCAATCTAATAATAACAATAACCTAAATAATAGTAGTAGTGATAATTATTCATCTAATGGAAATTATAACACTTCTTCCAATTTTGAATACAATGATTATTACGATAATCAATATGCTTCTCGTTTAAGAAGATTTTATGGCCCAACGATAGGTGTTGGTTATTATAACAGCATTTATACAGATCCTTATTATTATAATTCAGGTTTTGGTTATGGCATAGGGTATGGTTATAATTCAGGTTTTGGTTATTCTCCTTATAACAATTTTAGTTATGGTATAGGTTATAACTGGGGTTGGGGATATAATTCTTGGGGACACCATAATTTTGGATACAATCCTTGGGGATACAACAATAGCTATTGGGCAGGATATAACAACGGATACTACAATGGTGGTGGATATTATGGTGGTGGATATTATGGCGGTGGCGGTTACTATGATAACAACAGTTATTCTAACAGAAGTTATGGCAAAAGAGGTGGTGATATCAACTCTCCTTACAATAGCAATAACAAAAGCACTGACAACTCTAACTTAAGAGGAAGACAAGGTGAAAGCAATAATAGTGGTACAAATAATCCGTCTGCTAGACCAAATTCTAATGTTAATGCCCAACCAAATAGTCAGCCTGCAGCTAGACCAAGTGGTACTGCTCAACCTACTGAAAGACCGATTTCAACGCAACCTACAGTAAGTCCAAGCGAAAGACCTGCGAGCAGACCAACTCAGAGTGCTACTGAAAGACCGACTACTAGACCATCTAGTAATGAGCAGCCTAATGTGAGACCAAGTGTGAACGAGAGACCAACAACAAATGGTAATGCAAGACCGAATGTAAATACGAGACCAAATACGAACGAGCGACCTAATAGAGTTCCACCGAATAACTATACTGCTCCTACAAGAACACCTACTCAAACAAGACCGAGCAATAATAATTATAGTCGTCCTTCTCAGAATACATACAGTCGTCCGAGTACAGGTGGGTCTTATAACAATAACAATAGAAGCACGCCTACAAGAACTGCTCCTACTAGAACAGCTCCAAGCAATAATCGTGGATCATATAATACTCCATCATACAACAGAAGTTCAGGTGGTAGTAGTGGTGGATCTAGAAGTAGCGGTGGAGGTGGAAGCCGAAGCAGTGGTGGTGGCGGTTCAAGAAGTAGTAACCCTAGATAATTAAAAAGATGAAAAAGACACTAAATATATTAATATTGGCAGGAAGCCTTTTCCTTGGAAACAAGGAAGGGCATTCTCAAAACCAATTGGACGTTTTGAGATATTCCAATCTCAACTATAGCGGTACAGCAAGATTCAATGCAATGGGTGGAGCTTTTACTGCTCTAGGTGGAGATTATTCAGGAGTAAATATCAATCCAGCTGGTTTAGGCTTATATAGAAGCTCAGAATTTACAATCACTCCTTCATTTTTATTTGATAACAATGATGTTACCTATGAAAAAGGAAGAACTTCAGATGGAAGATTGAATTTTAACTTAGGAGATTTAGCATATGTAAATGCCTCACCTATTAATAGTAACGGTTGGAAATCACTTAATTTTTCAGTTGGATATAGTAGGACAGCTAGTTTTAGTAGAGAATATGAATATGGCAGCACCGAGCCTAATAAAGCATCAATTATTAATGGTTATGTAAATAAGCTCAATGGCACTTTTGATGGTAATGGCTACATTGCAGCAGATCAAATACAAAATTCTTTCCCTTTTGATCCTGATTTAGCTTATAAAACTTATTTGATTGACCCGTTAAATGATGGGAGTTATGAAGAACGCTTTTTTGATGCCAGTAATATTGATCGATCTTTTAGAGTAAAAGAAAAAGGAGGTATGGGCGATATCGCTATTTCATTAGCAGGAAACTATCAAGACAAATTATATGTAGGTGGTTCTATTGGGTTTACCAACTTAAGGTATAAAAAAGAAACTTTCTATAAAGAGGATATGACTTACAACACTCCTGCAGACACTTCATTAATAGTAGATTACCCGAGAACAACAGGATTTAAAAGAAACACTAATTTAAATGTAGATGGCTCAGGAATTAATTTAAAAGTTGGATTTATTTATCGATTGGTTGACAATGTAAGGTTGGGAGCTTCCATACAATCGCCAACTTATCTCAATCTAACTGAAACTTATACTTTAACCTATAATTCTAAATTTGTTAATGGAGACAGTTATTCGGAAGAAAAAATCAATGACTTTAGTTATAGAATCCAAACTCCTTGGAGAACCAACGCAGGTATAGGATTTATTATAGGCAAGAAAGCCATTTTATCAGTTGATTATGAATACGTCAACTACCCAAAAGGAAAAATTAAGGATGATAGAAATGCTACATTTACAACAGACTTTAGCAAGGAGAACTCAAGTATAAATAGAGATTTTGACAAAGCAAATAATTACAGAGCAGGTTTAGAATATAAAATCAATGATCCATTTAGTTTTAGAGCAGGTTTCAAATATAGCGGAAATCCATTAAACAGTAGCGTTACTGATGAAGATTTATCATCAAAGACCTACTCAGCAGGATTAGGTTATAAAGATGAAAGTGGCTTCTTTTTAGACATGGCTTATTCATTGTACCAAAGAAATCAAAAAGAGTTTTTAATGCCTGACAACAGCCCAATTGCGAATATAAAGCAAACCAATCATTTGATTCAATTTACTGTTGGTGCAAGGTTTTAATCACGAAGCTTCGTGACGGTACATTCTGACTTTATAGGCATTAAGTAGTAAAATCTTTTCGTTTATAATTTCACCTAATCTTTGTGAGAAAATTAGTGTCGGAACACTCGATTACCTTGCAATTATCTCGAAATCAATGGAGAATTGTTAATTATTAATTGTTAATTATTAATTGTTAATTGTTAATTGTCAATTGTTAATTATTAATTGTTAATTGTTAATTATAAATTCTCCATTATCCATTATAAATTGTCAATTATCCATTATAAATTATCAATTCTCCATTCTCAATTATAAAGGTCTAAGATCTAAGGTCTCACTTCTAAGGTCTTACTGCTACTAAATTCGCTTATTCGCCCATTGACTTATTGAACAATTGACTAATTCACTTATTGAACAATTGGCTGATTTATCACCTCAATTTTCTTCTTCTCAAATAAATCTTCTCGCCAGCTTTCAATTGATGGGATTCGCTGATTCTATTTTTTCTTAATATACTTTTCAGCTTCACTCCAACTTCCTGAGATATTTCTTCTAAGGTCTCACCTGACTTCACGACATAAAAATCTTCCTGACCTCTATTCCTTTTTGGTTGCAAATAAACTTTTTCGCCACTTTTAGGAGTGTAATCCTCTTTAACATCATTGTATTTTGTCAATTGCCAAATACCCATATTAAATTCATCTGCAATGTCTTCTAAGTCTTGACTTCCCTTCGCCTCTACATATTTGATATTATTTGGATGGGTTTTTACCGTAAACAATCCAGTTCTACTGGTATAAGGTGATGAAACTGATCTTTTTTGATGTGTTCTCGATTTTGATGAAGTACTTTCTTTTTTATCAGCTAATTGTCGATTAGATTTTTTATATGCTTTTGGATCATCGTATTGGTCTAGTTGATTTCTTTCAATAATATCAATTAATAATTTAGGATACTTTGGGTTGGTGGCATATCCCGCTTTTTTTAAGCCATGTGCCCAACCTTTGTAATCAGTTAATTTTAATTCAAAAAGAAAAGCATACCGATTTCTGCCAGTCAAAAAGTCGGAGTGATCTTTATAACTTTCTAAGGCATGTTTGTACTTTCTAAAACACTCATCTTTGGCATCATCATCCATTGTAAAAGTTGCACCTTTCCAATCGGAATGACATTTAATTCCAAAATGATTTCTTGCATATCTAGCCAAAGCACTATTCCCATCACCTGATTCCAAAATTCCTTGAGCCAAGGTGATGCTAGCCGGAATGCCTGTACGTTGCATCTCTTCTATAGCGTCGTCTTTATAGGTATTGATATACTCTTCTCTGCTAATTCTTTTAGAACCAGCTTGAGCAAAGATTAGGGTAGAAATAAAAAAAGAGGTTATAAATAAGAATATTCGCATTTTATCAACAATTGTTAATAATTCAATATGCAAAATTAAACGAAGTTATGGGGAGTTTATTGGGTGTTATGAACAAGATATTAACAGTTGGAGTTTTAAAACCTTTATCGAGGATAGTTTTACCGCAGAGACGCAAAGTGCGCAAAGGATTTGTTCTTTGTGGCTTCGTGTTTATTCTATTTTATTAAACTCTTTTAGGGAGAGGATGTCATTATATCCTATTAGATTTGAAGACATAATATCACCCTTTCAGGGTTTTAGCGTGTTTTCATATTTTATAATTACAATAATGCCAGCCTTTCAGGCTTGAATCACTTAAAAGTTTAATTATCTTTATTTGTAATCATTTCAGACAAGGTAAAATCATGGCTTTCCAATTGTTAAACCACAAAGTACACAAAGTTCACAAAGACACTTCATAGTTTTTAATGGTCTTAAAGCAAATTATTTTTTTGAGTTACACACTTAGCGTCTGTTTTATTTGATAGTGATAAATTGGTTTGCTTTGGACCATTCTGTTGATTGTTTTATGAAAAATATTGGTTTTAAATTGTGAGCGGTTAATCCTAAAGCAAAATTCATCAAAATATGCTTGTATATGCCATTTACTTACATGAGTTGGTATTGCTCTGAGCCATGATTTAACTTGCATAATTATAATGTGTAATTCTTTGAAATTTGCTCCATTATTACTTTGGATTTGTTCAATATTATACTTTTCTTTTAAAGGTTCATAACCTCTCCATTTATCTGTTACTATTTTAGCAGAAGTACTAATATGTTCTTCAAAAATTGGAGTCAATGATTTTGCAGAATAATCAGGAATTGATTGAATATATACTCTCTTTATTTTGTTGTTATCAGTTAATTCAACTGCAATTACAGCTTTTTTCTTTTTCGTATCATAACTTCTTCCTTGTTTCCCTTCTTCTTTTCCTCCTACAGTAAACTCATCCACATGAATTATTTTATCTAAAGGGTATTTTTGGCTACTTTTCATTGATTTTCGTACTTTTTGCATAAAATACCATGCTGTTCCTTGGCGAATACTAAATCGTTTACCCATTTGTATACTTGAAACACTTTTACTACTTGTACTCATTTCAAATACAACACAAAATGCTTTTTGTAACCCAAATTTAACTTTGTGAAAAAGCGTGTTGGCTGTGGCACTTTCTACATGATTACATGCATAACAATGATAATTATAGCCTGCTTTTTCACAACCTTTTGTATGTCCGCATTTACTACAAGTAAATCCATCCTGCCATTTTATTTTAGCCAAATAGGCTTTACAAGCTTCATCATTTGGAAGTTCTTTTATAAAGTTTAGGATATCTTGTCCTTTGAATTGTTCCATAATCGCAATTTTAAAGGGATAAACATACAGAAATTAAATGACTAACTCAATTATTTTTTTACCGCAGAGACGCAAAGTGCGCAAAGGATTTGTTCTTTGTGGCTTCGTGTTTATTCTATTTTATTAAACTCTTTTAAGGAGAGTATGTCATTATATCCTATTAGATTTGAAGACATAATATCACCCCTTCAGGATTTTAGCGTGTTTTCATATTTTATAATTACAATAATGCCAGCCTTTCAGGCTTGAATCACTTAAAAGTTTAATTATCTCTATCTATTAGCAATCTTTTCAGACAAGTTGAAATCATCGCTTTCCAATTTTTAACCACAAAGTACACTAAGTTTTACCAAAAGTTCTCAAAGACACTTCACAGTTTTTAATGGTCTTACTGCAAATTATTTTTTTACCGCAGAGACGCAAAGTACGCAGAGGGTTTGTTCTTTGTGGGTTCGTGTTTAATCTATTTAATAAACTTTTTTAAGGAGAGGATGTCATCATATCCTTTTAGATTTGAAGGCATAATATCACCCTTTTAGGGTTTTAGCGTGTTTCCATATTTTATAATTACAATAATGCCAGCCTTTCAGGCTTGAATCACTTAAAAGTTTAATTATCTTTATTTGTAATCATTTCAGACAAGGTAAAATCATGGCTTTCCAATTGTTAAACCACAAAGTACACAAAGTTCACAAAGACACTTCATAGTTTTTAATGGTCTTAAAGCAAATTATTTTTTTACCGCAGAGACGCAAAGTGCGCAAAGGATTTGTTCTTTGTGGCTTCGTGTTTATTCTATTTTATTAAACTCTTTTAAGGAGAGTATGTCATTATATCCTATTAGATTTGAAGACATAATATCACCCCTTCAGGATTTTAGCGTGTTTTCATATTTTATAATTACAATAATGCCAGCCTTTCAGGCTTGAATCACTTAAAAGTTTAATTATCTCTATCTATTAGCAATCTTTTCAGACAAGTTGAAATCATCGCTTTCCAATTTTTAACCACAAAGTACACTAAGTTTTACCAAAAGTTCTCAAAGACACTTCACAGTTTTTAATGGTCTTACTGCAAATTATTTTTTTACCGCAGAGACGCAAAGTACGCAGAGGGTTTGTTCTTTGTGGGTTCGTGTTTAATCTATTTAATAAACTTTTTTAAGGAGAGGATGTCATCATATCCTTTTAGATTTGAAGGCATAATATCACCCTTTTAGGGTTTTAGCGTGTTTTCATATTTTATAATTACAATAATGCCAGCCTTTCAGGCTTGAATCACTTAAAAGTTTAATTATCTTTATTTGTAATCATTTCAGACAAGGTAAAATCATGGCATTCCAATTGTTAAACCACAAAGTACACAAAGTTCACAAAGACACTTCATAGTTTTTAATGGTCTTAAAGCAAATTATTTTTTTACCGCAGAGACGCAAAGTGCGCAAAGGATTTGTTCTTTGTGGCTTCGTGTTTATTCTATTTTATTAAACTCTTTTAAGGAGAGGATGTCATCATATCCTTTTAGATTTGAAGGCATAATATCACCCCTTCAGGATTTTAGCTTGTTTTCATATCTTCTAATTACAATAATGCCAGCCTTTCAGGCTTGAATCACTTAAAAGTTTAATTATCTCTATTTGTAATCATTTCAGACAAGTTGAAATCATGGCTTTCCAATTGTTAAACCACAAAGTACACAAAGTTCACAAAGACACTTCATAGTTTTTAATGGTCTTACTGCAAATTATTTTTTTACCGCAGAGACGCAAAGGATTTGTTCTTTGTGGGTTCGTGTTTAATCTATTTAATAAACTTTTTTAAGGAGAGGATGTCATTATATCCTATTAGATTTGAAGACATAATATCACCCTTTCAGGGTTTTAGCGTGTTTTCATATTTTATAATTACAATAATGCCAGCCTTTCAGGCTTGAATCACTTGAAAATTTAATTATCTTTATTTGTAATCATTTCAGACAAGTTGAAATCATGGCTTTCCAATTGTTAAACCACAAAGTACACAAAGTTCACAAAGACACTTCATAGTTTTTAATAGTCTTAAAGCAAATTATTTTTTTACCGCAGAGACGCAAAGTGCGCAAAGGATTTGTTCTTTGTGGCTTCGTGTTTATTCTATTTTATTAAACTCTTTTAAGGAGAGTATGTCATTATATCCTATTAGATTTGAAGACATAATATCACCCTTTCAGGGGTTTTAGCGTGTTTTCATATTTTATAATTACAATAATGCCAGCCTTTCAGGCTTGAATCACTTAAAAGTTTAATTATCTCTATCTATTAGCAATCTTTTCAGACAAGTTGAAATCATCGCTTTCCAATTTTTAACCACAAAGTACACTAAGTTTTACCAAAAGTTCTCAAAGACACTTCACAGTTTTTAATGGTCTTACTGCAAATTATTTTTTTACCGCAGAGACGCAAAGTACGCAGAGGGTTTGTTCGTTGTGGGTTCGTGTTTAATCTATTTTATTAAACTCTTTTAGGGAGAGTATGTCATCTTATCCTTTTAGATTTGAAGGCATAATATCACCCTTTTAGGGTTTTAGCGTGTTTTCATATTTTATAATTACAATAATGCCAGCCTTTCAGGCTTGAATCACTTAAAAGTTTAATTATCTTTATTTGTAATCATTTCAGACAAGGTAAAATCATGGCTTTCCAATTGTTAAACCACAAAGTACACAAAGTTCACAAAGACACTTCATAGTTTTTAATGGTCTTAAAGCAAATTATTTTTTTACCGCAGAGACGCAAAGTGCGCAAAGGATTTGTTCTTTGTGGCTTCGTGTTTATTCTATTTTATTAAACTCTTTTAAGGAGAGTATGTCATTATATCCTATTAGATTTGAAGACATAATATCACCCCTTCAGGATTTTAGCGTGTTTTCATATTTTATAATTACAATAATGCCAGCCTTTCAGGCTTGAATCACTTAAAAGTTTAATTATCTCTATCTATTAGCAATCTTTTCAGACAAGTTGAAATCATCGCTTTCCAATTTTTAACCACAAAGTACACTAAGTTTTACCAAAAGTTCTCAAAGACACTTCACAGTTTTTAATGGTCTTACTGCAAATTATTTTTTTACCGCAGAGACGCAAAGTACGCAGAGGGTTTGTTCTTTGTGGGTTCGTGTTTAATCTATTTAATAAACTTTTTTAAGGAGAGGATGTCATCATATCCTTTTAGATTTGAAGGCATAATATCACCCTTTTAGGGTTTTAGCGTGTTTTCATATTTTATAATTACAATAATGCCAGCCTTTCAGGCTTGAATCACTTAAAAGTTTAATTATCTTTATTTGTAATCATTTCAGACAAGGTAAAATCATGGCTTTCCAATTGTTAAACCACAAAGTACACAAAGTTCACAAAGACACTTCATAGTTTTTAATGGTCTTAAAGCAAATTATTTTTTTACCGCAGAGACGCAAAGTGCGCAAAGGATTTGTTCTTTGTGGCTTCGTGTTTATTCTATTTTATTAAACTCTTTTAAGGAGAGTATGTCATTATATCCTATTAGATTTGAAGACATAATATCACCCCTTCAGGATTTTAGCGTGTTTTCATATTTTATAATTACAATAATGCCAGCCTTTCAGGCTTGAATCACTTAAAAGTTTAATTATCTCTATCTATTAGCAATCTTTTCAGACAAGTTGAAATCATCGCTTTCCAATTTTTAACCACAAAGTACACTAAGTTTTACCAAAAGTTCTCAAAGACACTTCACAGTTTTTAATGGTCTTACTGCAAATTATTTTTTTACCGCAGAGACGCAAAGTACGCAGAGGGTTTGTTCTTTGTGGGTTCGTGTTTAATCTATTTAATAAACTTTTTTAAGGAGAGGATGTCATCATATCCTTTTAGATTTGAAGGCATAATATCACCCTTTTAGGGTTTTAGCGTGTTTTCATATTTTATAATTACAATAATGCCAGCCTTTCAGGCTTGAATCACTTAAAAGTTTAATTATCTTTATTTGTAATCATTTCAGACAAGGTAAAATCATGGCATTCCAATTGTTAAACCACAAAGTACACAAAGTTCACAAAGACACTTCATAGTTTTTAATGGTCTTAAAGCAAATTATTTTTTTACCGCAGAGACGCAAAGTGCGCAAAGGATTTGTTCTTTGTGGCTTCGTGTTTATTCTATTTTATTAAACTCTTTTAAGGAGAGGATGTCATTATATCCTATTAGATTTGAAGACATAATATCACCCCTTCAGGATTTTAGCGTGTTTTCATATTTTATAATTACAATAATGCCAGCCTTTCAGGCTTGAATCACTTAAAAGTTTAATTATCTCTATCTATTAGCAATCTTTTCAGACAAGTTGAAATCATCGCTTTCCAATTTTTAACCACAAAGTACACTAAGTTTTACCAAAAGTTCTCAAAGACACTTCACAGTTTTTAATGGTCTTACTGCAAATTATTTTTTTACCGCAGAGACGCAAAGTACGCAGAGGGTTTGTTCTTTGTGGGTTCGTGTTTAATCTATTTAATAAACTTTTTTAAGGAGAGGATGTCATCATATCCTTTTAGATTTGAAGGCATAATATCACCCTTTCAGGGTTTTAGCGTGTTTTCATATTTTATAATTACAATAATGCCAGCCTTTCAGGCTTGAATCACTTAAAAGTTTAATTATCTCTATCTATTAGCAATCTTTTCAGACAAGTTGAAATCATCGCTTTCCAATTTTTAACCACAAAGTACACTAAGTTTTACCAAAAGTTCTCAAAGACACTTCACAGTTTTTAATGGTCTTACTGCAAATTATTTTTTTACCGCAGAGACGCAAAGTACGCAGAGGGTTTGTTCTTTGTGGGTTCGTGTTTAATCTATTTAATAAACTTTTTTAAGGAGAGGATGTCATCATATCCTTTTAGATTTGAAGGCATAATATCACCCCTTCAGGATTTTAGCTTGTTTTCATATCTTCTAATTACAATAATGCCAGCCTTTCAGGCTTGAATCACTTAAAAGTTTAATTATCTCTATCTATTAGCAATCTTTTCAGACAAGTTGAAATCATCGCTTTCCAATTTTTAAACACGAAGGTTATCACAAAGCTCACGAAGACTTCTCAGTGTTCTTAGTGGATTCTTTGTGAACTTTGTGGTTTATTCTTTATAATTCCAACAAAATCATAAACCCTTCATATTTTAATATGTAACAAAATGAACTTAATTCATTAATCCAATTCAATCCCAAACCGTTCTTTCAAACCTTCATTACCTTGTACACCACCAGTGTGAATAGCCAATATCTTTGAACCTTTTTCAAAATAATTATTTTGAATCAACTCAAAAAGTCCAAATAGCATTTTGCCATTATAAATTAGATCTAACTGAATACCGAAATCCTTTTTAAATTGATTCACAAAATCGATTAATTCTTGATTGACTTTAGCATAACCTCCAAAATGATATTGATTCCTCATTTCCCATTTAGCTTCAGCGTTTATTTGATGTTCTTTTAATAGTTTTTCAAATTCCGTCTTTACATTTTCTCCTTTTAGAGCGGAGAAAATAAGCAGTTTTTGATCTTTTTCTAAAATAGAATAGATTCCTAAGCTCGTTCCACCACTTCCAAAGGGACAAGCAATAAAGTCATATCCAATAGCTACCGAATTTTCATCCCAATCTTCTTTCATTTCAGCTACACCCTTAATCGCCAACTTATTTGTTCCACCTTCAGGGATTATAAAAACTTCTCCAAACTGCTCTTTCAATTGATTTATGAAAATTTCTTCTTGCTTGTTTTTATATTCTTCTCTGCTCACATAATGCAATTGCATTCCATTATTTACAGCAGTTTTTAAGGTATAATTTAAAGGCAAAGTTTCCTCTCCTCTAATTATACCAATAGATTTCAAATTGTAAATTTTAGCTGCAGCAGCAGTTGCCGCAATATGATTGGAATAAGCTCCTCCAAACGTCATAACTTTCTCAAAACCTTGCTTTTTAGCTTCTAATAAATTATACTTTAGCTTTCTAAATTTATTCCCACTGACTTCTGGATGCAACAAATCATCTCTTTGAATAAAAAGACGCAATTGCTTTTCATTCAAAATATTAGATTGAATTTCTTGAATGATAGCTTTTTTAGAAATAAGATTCATGCTTCAAATTAAATGAATCTTTTTCTTATTGATTCTATTTTACTATAAAAGGTTTTGAAGCAATACCATTGGTTGTTTTTAACTGAAGTAAATACTGACCTTTCTTTAATTCAGTTGTATCAATTTGATTTTTAAAAGTGGCATATGTTTGAATAATTTTCCCTTCTATGCTTAAAACGATCATTTCTATGACTTTATAATCTGCATTTTTGGTTAATTCTATATTTATAAAACCCTGTGAAGGATTGGGGTAAATCTTAAAATCATTTGCTTTAAATAGTTGATTTTCTTCTAAACCAACTAAACCTCCTGCGTTGGTTGTTTTATAGATTTGACCATCTACACCAAATACAAATGCTAATTGATTATTAAAAATATATGTACCTTTAAGTGGCTTATTAAGAATTAAAGTGTCTCCGTAAAAATTTTGCCCCACATTAGTTGAACTATATACAATCCCTTTAGGTGTAGCACTCACCACTCTAACTCCTATTTGTTGTTGACTGTTAAAAAATGAAATTACAGGTATATATGAGTTAATACTCACATTGACCCAGTTCAATCCTCTATCATAAGAATATTCAAAACTTTTTGGAAAACCAGAATTGGTTACTATTATAGTATCCGTTCCATCATAGTAACATGCTGTTAAACCAAAATTAAAATACGGTTTAGGTATAGTGTCCCAAGTTAATCCCGAATCCGAAGTTAAAAACACCTCACCTTCTGACACTCCAATTACCTTACCATTAATGCTGTTAAATATGATAGCCTCATCATTTATTAATGTTAGTGTACTATTTTTATATGTATAAATACCATTATCAGTTTGAAACCATACCTCTTCTCCCATTGATTGAAGCCCAAAGTAAGCTGTTGGATAATTTATAGCATTCAAATTAAATTTTATAGATTGTTTATCTGCCTGATTGATAATATTTATTGATGTTTTGATGGATGCAGTACTAATAATGGTATCATAGCCAATGACAAAAAGACTATCCTTAAATGTTGAAATAGACCTAAAAGAAAGTAAAGAAGTGTCTTGATAAAAAAGTGACCAGCTTTCACCTGCATCAGTAGATTTTAAAATTTTATTTCCAGCAGTTGCATAACCTGTTAAACTGTCCTGAAAAAAAACATCAAAAATTTCATCTTGAACATTTGAATTAACTTGATACCAATTGGATTGGGCTTGTAAATTGAAGGCAAATAAAATACCAATCAAAAATATATGTACAATTTTCATAATTATAAATTTAGTTTATTGAATAATAAGTGTTTTTGAATCATATGCAACTCCATCGCATACTAAAATAACAGTATATATACCTGAAGCCAAATTATTGATATTTAAAATAGCTGAATTGCTATTCGCTATCAAATTAAAATTTTGAGTGGAATTGGTATATGGTTTTACAAAGTTTAAGCTAGCATTGGTAGCACCATTAATTTTATAATTAGCGGTAACTTGATTGGTAGCAGGGTTTGGGGATAAATTAAGAATTTCATAAGGTTTTACGGTAACTGTCACCTCATCATAATCTACCAATCCTCCATTATCTGCGATTACTTTAAGCCTATAAGTAGTAGTAAATTCAGGGGAAACAACTACATCAATATTTTTTTCAATTATTTCACCATTTTCATCGTACCATATATAAGTAGCATCTTCACCAATATCTGCAGCACTTAATTCCGTAGAATCTTGACTAGAAATAGTTACATCTGGACCTGCATCTGCTAAAAATAAAGTTCTATTAGGTGGAATAATTTGATAGCCTTCACCACCTAAGACTTCTGTACTTTCATAAAACTTTTGTTCTATATGATATGTATAATCCTTTTCATAAGGATACTTTTCAGTTAAAAAATTAAATTCCACATAAATTCTACCTCTTTCATGGGCATCAAAACTTAATTTACGTAAGGAAGCATTATCTCCTACTATCCTAATAACATGATTTTCTTCGTCAATTATATCAATGTTATTCCCTAAAGAACCATTATTTTGCCACTTTGTCCATATCATTTCCTCCATGGTTATTAAAACTTCTGCATCTTGAAAAATCGGTACTTTACCAAATTCTCCATAAGTATTTATTTCAAAATCAAAAATACCAGCTTCATCTGTTGCATTGCCGATAAAAACATTTCCACCTGTTATATAAGCACCAGTAGTTCCAGAAATTAAATTATTATCAATAACTGATAAATTTTTCCAAACAATATTATTATTGTTTTTGACATTGGGACCTAAGTTCCAAGTTCCCGTACTTACTTCATTAGTCATAGGGTCTGATACAGATTCAATTCGCGCTAACAAACAAAAATGATCAGGTTCACCGTTAAAAGTAGCATAGGTATTTGGATTTGGAGGATACCATAAAAAATGAAAAATCTGTTGATCACCCATATCTAGAGCTGGAATAGACTGACTTCCTATCAAGCTTCCCATTAAAGCAGGAGTTGTTATACTGCCATCCCAATAATTAGGCCATGATAAAGCTGTAGATCCCTTTGACCAATATAGCTTTAAAATATCATTAGTCCCAAAAGAGGGAGATACCCCTCGATTTCTTACTCTTACATAAACATGAGTAGGTGTTACACCATCAGAAATAGGATCTTGATGGGTATCATTAATTAAGCCATCATCTTGATTTCTACACCAAATATCATGACTTAAATATTGAGGTCCATTATAAATATTTGGTTCTCTACCAATATCTCTTTCACTAGGCACCACCTCAGGATGATCTTTCATGTATAAATCAAATGAGGACATATTAGATTGGGAACAATTTATCTCCCACTCTTTATAAATTAGATCTACGTAAGCATGCCATAACCAAAACATAGGAGTGGAGGGTGATTTCATTGTCCCCATTACCCCATCCATATCAGCATGAACCCTATTGTGATAATCTAAGTTCCATGCAACGATACTGCCATTGCCTTCGATAGCTCTACTTAAACCATTTGGACAACAATCCCTTGTTGCAGGCAAAGAAATCGGATCCATATTAAAATCACATAAATCATTAGTGACTCCAGGGTAGATCCTAAAGTCAAATAATTGGGTCTAGAAATGTTCGGATTCCAAACATATATTGGAGTGCAAAAAGGATCACAAGCATATTGGCAATCAGAATCCACAACTCGAAATTCAACTGGGCTTGTGGTTGATGGATCCCAACAAGGCAATGGGACAAACTGAGGATAACCCTGCAATAAAAGCCAATCCTCCATACCTTCAAGATATGCTCTGTGAAAAGACAAGAAATCAAAATCAGAATGAATTCCTCCACCTGTAGTCATAGTTAAAGAAGCAGGCAAACAATGCTCTTCAATTATTTGTTTATCTATATATTGCTGCATCAAAGTTGCTAATAGAGTCTTTTCGCTAGAATTGAAGTAATTAATATCAAATCTTACAATAAGGGAAGGAACTTGAGCAACCAAAAAAAGGGGAACCAAGAATATAAATACTAAAAATAATAATTTATACCGTGGATGTTTTGTGGATGTTTTGTGGATGTTTTGTGGATGTTTTGTGGATGTTTTGTGGATGTTTCATATTTGCAAAATTTAATTTATTTGTTAAAGATAATTAAAAAATTTGGAAAATGGTAAAATTATAAAAAAAATGTTTTTGACTTTCACAAAATGAATCTTTTTCTTATTGCCACCTTATCCTTAATTTTGTCAGTCAATTAAAAGCCATGGAAGAGTTTTCCCCATTTAATAAATTAGCCAAAGAGGATTATTATCAATCTAAAGAAGGTTATATTGTTTTCACAGAGAAATATCACTTAAAGAGAGGCTATTGTTGCAAAAATGGTTGCAAGCATTGCCCTTATGGATTTAATAAGTCATCCAGACTAACGAGTAAAAAAAAGATATAATAAATGACAGATATACAAAGTTTTAAAGAAGCAATTTTAGCAGGGATACCAGCCCAAATTCCTTCAAAAAAAGTTTACGAAGCCGATATTAATCACGCCCCAAAGCGAAAAGATATACTAAACCAAGAAGAGAAAAAGTTAGCGCTAAAAAATGCTTTGAGGTATTTTCCAAAAGCTCAACATAAAGAGTTGGCATTAGAATTTGCAGAAGAGCTTAAAACTTACGGTAGAATCTATATGTATCGTTATCGCCCTGATTACACACTAAAAGCACGTCATTTTCAAGATTTTCCACATCAGTCTAAACAAGCTGCAGGAATTATGCTCATGTTGAGTAATAATTTAGATTATGCCGTAGCACAGCATCCTCATGAATTAATTACTTACGGGGGAAATGGAGCGGTCTTCCAAAATTGGGCACAGTACCTATTGTGCATGAAATATTTGGCAGAAATGACCGACGAACAAACTTTAGTTTTGTATTCAGGTCATGCAATGGGTTTGTTTCCTTCTCACAAAGATGCACCAAGAGTGGTAGTAACCAATGGAATGGTGATACCCAACTACAGCAAGGCGGATGATTGGGAAAAATTTAATGCTTTAGGCGTAAGTCAATATGGTCAGATGACTGCCGGCTCATTTATGTACATTGGACCACAAGGAATTGTACATGGAACAACAATAACAGTTTTAAATGCAGCAAGGAAAATTGCCAAAACTCCAGATGATGGAATTGGAGGTAAATTATTTGTAACAGCTGGTTTAGGTGGAATGTCGGGTGCACAACCCAAAGCTGCTAAAATAGCCGGAGCTGTGAGTATTACCGCTGAGATAAATCCAAAAGCAACTCATACTAGACATTCACAAGGTTGGGTGGATGAAGTTTTTACCGATTTAGACCAATTAATTGAAAGGACTAAAAAAGCACAACATAACAAAGAAGCAGTTTCCTTGGTCTATCAAGGAAATATTGTGGATTTATGGGAAAAATTAGCCGAAGTAGAATTTCATGTCGATTTAGGTTCAGATCAAACCTCTTTGCACAATCCTTGGGCAGGTGGTTATTATCCTGTTGGAATAGATTTTGAAACTGCCAATACAATGATGGCAGAAGAGCCTGAAAAATTTAAAGCAGCCGTTCAAGCAACTTTAGTAAGACATGCAGCGGCAATTAATAAATTAGCAGCAAAAGGAATGTACTTTTTCGATTATGGAAATGCCTTTCTTTTGGAAGCAAGCAGAGCTGGTGCAGATATCATGAAGAATGAAACTGAATTTAAATACTCCTCTTATGTTCAAGATATTATGGGACCCATGTGTTTTGATTTCGGTTTTGGACCTTTTAGATGGGTTTGTGCTTCCAACGATCCAAAAGATTTGGACATTACCGATCAAATTGCCACTGAAATTTTAGAAGAAATGTCTAAAACTGCGCCAAATGAAATAAAGCAGCAAATGCAAGACAATATCACTTGGATTAAAGCAGCAAAAACCAACAAATTAGTAGTTGGGTCACAGGCAAGAATTTTATATGCGGATGCAGAAGGTAGAATGAAAATAGCAGCAGCTTTTAACAAAGCAGTTGCTTCAGGAAAATTATCTGCTCCAATTATTTTAGGTAGAGATCATCACGATGTTTCAGGAACAGATTCTCCTTACAGAGAAACTTCTAATATTTATGATGGTTCGCAGTTTACTGCTGATATGGCGATTCAAAATGTAATTGGAGATTCATTTAGAGGAGCTACTTGGGTGAGCATTCACAATGGCGGTGGAGTTGGTTGGGGAGAAGTAATTAACGGAGGTTTTGGTATGATGCTAGACGGCAGCCAAGACAGCGAAAGACGCTTAAAATCTATGCTTCATTGGGATGTCAATAATGGTATTGCCCGCAGAAATTGGGCTAGGAATGAAGGAGCTGTTTTTGCCATTAAACGCGCTATGGAAGCCGAACCTTTATTAAAGGTTACAATTCCAAATTTTGCAGATGATGAGGATATTGAAGGGTTGTTTTGAGGAATAAAGGGCGTCACGACGCTTCGTGACGATACAATCCGATATGGAACGAAAAATCGGTTTATATCGGATCACTCGACAACCTTTGATTCTATTTCAAAAAAGGAAAAAGTATTCTTACTATATCAAACCTACTTTACTTATCCAAACACGAAATTGCGTAAGCAATTTCCAATTAATTCATTGTTTCATTAAATCATTGTTAAATTAATTAGCGTAGCTCCGCTCCCAATTCATTTTGATAGGACTTAATTAATTTGTCCATCACTTTTTCTACCTGTTGGTCAGTTAGTGTTTTAGAATCGTCACCAAACATAAAACTCACACCATAAGATTTTTTACCTTCAGCTAAGTTTTTACCTTGATAAACATCAAACAAATTCACTTTCTGCAATAACTTTCGCTCTTGTTTGAATGCCAATTGCTCAATCTGTGAAAAATCTATTTTTTCATCAAGCAACAATGCTAAATCTCTTCTTACGGATGGAAATTTAGAAATAGCTTTGTATTGAATCTCTTTCACTGGAACTAATTTTAAAACATTTGTCCAATTGAAATCGGCATAGAATACCTCTTGAGAAATATCAAATTGTTTTAAAATATTTTTATTTAATGCACCTAACTCTACTAAAGGTCTTTTATTTAAAGTATATGACAAACCATAAGTAAATTGCTCATTTTTCATTTCATTAACTTCCAAATGACCTTTCAACTTTAGCTTTTGGATTGTCAATTCTACCGCATTTTTCAATACATTAAAATCTGTCTTTTCAGTTGGTGATTGCCAATTTTCAACTTTATTATTTCCCGTAAGGAATAACCCTAATTTTTTAATTTCTTTGAACTTACCTTCATTTGCTTTGAAATAAGTTTTGCCAAATTCATACAACTTTAAGCTGTCTGATTTTCTATTTATATTGTAACGTAGCGTATCTAATGCTCCATACAATAAGTTTTGACGCATTACTCCTAAATCTGAGCTCAATGGATTTAAAATTTCAACAACGTCTTCAATTAATTCATCTTCCTTTTTATAGTAATTCGCTGAACTTAAAGAGTTATTCCAGATTTCAAAAAACCCATTATTAGATAATAAATTGGAAACTTCATTTTGTAAACCTTCAAAATCGGGTTTTTGTGCAAAAGACAATGAAGATTTTAAAAAATCAGGCATTTTGATATGATTGTAACCGTAAATTCTCAAAACTTCTTCAATTACATCAATTTCCCTTTGAACATCTACTCTATATGGTGGAACAGCTAATTTTAATACATCTCCATCTTCAGAAATAATTTTAATCTCTAAATCGACAAAGATTTGCTTTATAATTGATCTCTCTATTTCTTGACCAATTATTTGATTGCATTTTGCAATTGAAAAGTCAAATTCAAAATCTTTTATTGGATCTGGATAAATATCATTGATTTCACTACTAATCTTTCCACCTGCTAATTCTTGAATCAGCAATGCAGCTCTTTTCAAAGCATAAACAGTAATATTAGGATCGGTTCCTCTCTCGTATCTAAAAGAAGCATCTGTATTCAATCCATGTCTTTTCGCTGTTTTTCTGATGCTCACAGGATTAAAATAAGCACTTTCTAAAAATACATTTTTAGTAGTTGATTTTACACCACATTTTTCTCCTCCAAATACACCTGCAATACACATTCCTTCTTGGGCATTGCATATCATCAAGTCATTTTCATTTAATTGACGCTCTACTCCATCCAAAGTAATGAATTTGGTTTGGTTGGGTAATTGCTTTACAATAACCTCATCACCAACAATTTTATCGGCATCAAAAGCATGTAAAGGCTGCCCTAACTCATGCAAAACATAATTTGTAACATCCACTACATTATTAATTGGCTTTGCTCCTATCGTCAATAAATGATTTTTCAACCATGATGGACTTTCTTTCACTTCAACTCCTGAAATAGTTAATGAAGAATAACGAGGACATGCTTCTGTGTCTTCAATTTTAACTGAAATAGTTCTTTCTTGATTATCAACCTTAAATTGATCAACTGAGGGTTTAATTAACTCCGCTTTTTTATCATAACGTTTTAAAACTGCCACTAAATCTCTAGCTACACCATAATGAGAAGCTGCATCCGCACGATTAGGAGTTAAACCTATTTCAATCATCCAATCGCTTTCTACTTTAAAATAAGAAGCCGCCGGAGTTCCTACCACTGCAGAATTGTCCAACACCATAATTCCATCATGACCTTGGCCTAAGCCAATTTCATCTTCTGCACAAATCATTCCTTCAGAAACTTCCCCTCTAATTTTTGATTTTTTGATTTCGAACGGTTTACCTTCAGATGGGTATAAAGTAGCACCAACGGTAGAAATCACCACTTTTTGTCCTACTTCAACATTGGGAGCACCGCAAACAATGTTTAAAGGTTCATCTCCTCCGATATTTACAGTGGTACAATTCAATTTATCGGCATCAGGATGTTTTACTTTAGTTAAAACCTCACCAATAACAATTCCTTTCAAACCACCTTTTACAGTTTCTACTTCTTCCAAACCTTCTACTTCCAAACCACAATCAGTCAAGTAAGTAGAAACTTCTTGAGGAGTAAAATCTGCTTTAATGTAATTGCGCAACCAGCTGTAAGCTATTTTCATAAATGAGAAATCAAAAAATTAAGTGCACAAAGATAAAAAGAATTAGGACAGCTTTAAAGGTAGAACATTAGAGCTAGACTTTAGAAACTAGATGTTAGACTTTGGCCTAAATTTATCTATTGATAATCAACTATTTAAGAATTAACATTTTTAAATATCAGCTTACTAATTGCCACACTTTTATTTTTCGGTCGTCGCCGGCACTGATTAAATAGTTTTTGAAATCGATTGGTAAAAGAGCATTTACAGAATGTGTATGACCTGGCATTTTTGGAATTTGTATTCTTTGTATAGGTTCTAAATTTTCTAAAGCCCACACTTTTATTGTTTTATCTCTGCTTGCTGTATAAAAACAAGCTTCATCTTTATGAGCTTTTATCGAATAAATAGCCCAATTGTGTGCCGGAATGCTTTTGATTTTATTGTAAATCATCAAATCCCAAAGATTTAGATAAGCCTCTTTTTCTCCTACTAGCAATTGAGAATCATTATTGACATACAACAATGAATTAACCGATGAGGTATGTTCTAAAATATTTTTGGTCTCAAAATTCTTCAGATTAATCAAATGAAGTTTACCATCACCACATCCCACAGCCAACTCATTTCTACTATTAGAAAATGCCAATTGACGGATTTTTTTTTCTGTTAGTTTTTGATGATGAATAAGTTCGAAAGTGGTAGCATCCCAAACAGAAAAACTTCCATCTCCTGAAGCTACATAAATTTGATTGAGCAATTCATTAAATTGAATATCAAAAATATACCCATTATGTAAGGCTAATAACTTTAACTCTTTTTTATCGGCAAGATCTAAGATATGAATTCCTCCTACACTTTGTCCAACTAATAATAAATTAGCTTTAGGAAGAAGACACAAAGCAACAATCATTGAAGGAATTTGTGCAACTACTTTGTGTTCATCAGTCTCTACATTCCATTCAATCACTTTACGATCTGAGCCTGCAGAATAAAATAAATGTGGTTGCAATCCTTGCTCCAAACAATAAATAGCTGCTTGATGTAGTTTGTATTCTTTTACGAATTGTAGTTGTTTGGGCATGGTTTTATCTTTATTTATCTTTAAAAACACATTTTGTTTTTTCTAACTTTATTCTTCTACTCAAATAAATATTATATTGAAATGTTTCATTGCCATTTAAAATAATTTCAGTAATCAATTTGGGCATATACTTTTTTTTAACAGCTTCAATTTTATAATTACCATTATCAACTTCCGTAAATTTAAAGTAACCTGATTTATTTGAAAAAGTTGAATCAATAACATTAGAATTATTTATTAAAAGTAGCTTCACCTTATAAAGACTTTTACTAGAAACCTCAGAATTAACTTGCCCTGAAATTAAATTTGATTGAGCAAATAAAAATGAATTACAAAAAGAGAAAAAAACAATAAATAGTAAATAATATTTTATTCTAAAATGCATAGTAGATTATTTATTTTAAAAGAATTCTTTTTTCCTTGATGAAAAAGAAAGAAAAAATCAAGCCTTTGAATAAAATAAAATTTAAATTCTTCCCAAAACATAAGTTCGGCTGAATGATCTCTTCATTCTTCAGAGCTTTCCAGTCTCCCTAATGTTGTGCTTTGATTTTCAATTCATTTTCTTCAAGGGCGATACTCTTCGATTAAACATCCAAATAAATAACTTTGTCAAAATTTCAATTGTCATAGCAATATTCCTTTTATATAACAACTTTCTCAAAATTTAACTTTTTACTAAAATTGATTGATAGTCAGTTTTTAAAGTTGAAAACTTCGACATGATAACCAAAAAATCGATGACCGAAATAAACTAATTCAATCGATTCTCTAATGCAGTATCAAATTGTTTTTTATTATCTACTACGCTTCCAAAACTCTCTCCATCTATCAACATATCTTTTCCTTTTACTTCACCAAGGAAAGTGTATTCTAATCCAGAGGCTGTCATATGCTCAATAAACTCATCTTGTTGATCAGGATTGATTGAAACCACTACTCTACTTTGAGCTTCACCAAATAAATAAGCATCCTTACGGAAATCTGAATCTGTATCTATTTCAAATCCTAAGTTATTCGGCATAGCCGCTTCAAATAAAGTGATGAACAATCCACCATCAGCCACATCGTGAGCTGATTGAATCATTCCTTTTTGAATTAAATGTTTCAATTGATTTTGCAATGCATACTCTTCATCTAAATTAAAATAAGGAGATGGTGATTGCTTCACTTTGTGATATGCATATAAATACTCAGATGAATTAATATCATTTTGAGCTGCTCCAATCATATAAATCAAATCGCCTTCATTTTGAAAAGCCAATGAAGTAATGTGCTTTTTATCTTCAACAATTCCCATCATACCAATAGTTGGTGTTGGGAAAACAGGAACATCTACCCCATTTTGCATAGATTGGTTGTAAAAACTTACATTTCCACCAGTTACAGGGGTTGCAAATTTCTCACAAGCTTTTTTCATTCCTTTGATAGCTCCTACAAACTGCCAATAAACTTCAGGATTGTAAGGATTACCAAAATTCAAACAATTGGTAATTGCAGATGGAACACCACCTGAACAAACTATATTTCTTGCCGCTTCTGCAACTGCAATTGCACAACCCTCTTCAGGGTTTGCATTTACATATCGCGCATTACAATCTACTGTAAATGCCAAAGCTTTATTCAATCCTTTAATATTTACAATTCCTGCATCAGTTGGTTTGTTGGTACTCATATTAATAGTTCCAACCATGGTATCGTATTGCTCAATCACCCATTTTTTTGATGCTATATTCGGATGATTGATTAAAAATTTAGCAACTTCTTTTAAATCTTTTGGTTCTTGAACACTTTCAATTTTAAATTTTTGTGATTCTTTAAAATAAGCAGGTTCTTTATATTCTCTTTCATAAATTGGAGCACCACCACCAAGAATTAATGATTCAGCAGGTACATGAGCCACTAATTCACCATTCATAAAATATTCCAATTGTCCACCTTCAGTTACTTCGCCAATTTGCTTACAATTCAAATCCCATTTATCAAAAATAGCTTCTACCTCAGCTTCTCTTCCTTTCTTCACCACCACTAACATTCTTTCTTGTGATTCTGAAAGTAAAATTTCAAATGGCAACATCCCTTCTTGACGACAAGGAACTTTATCTAAATAAATTTTCATTCCAAAACCTTCTTTCCCACTCATTTCAGAAGTAGAACAAGTAATACCAGCAGCTCCCATATCTTGCATTCCGATAATAGCATCGGTTTCAGCCAATTCTAATGAAGCTTCTAGTAATAATTTTTCTTGAAATGGATCTCCAACTTGCACAGCTGGCAAATCATTGGCAGAATCTTCTGTAATATCTTTTGAAGCAAATGCAGCTCCATGAATTCCATCTTTACCTGTGGATGAACCAACTATAAAAACTGGATTTCCTAAGCCATATGATGTGGCAGAAATCATTTTGTCGGCTTTCATTATTCCTGCCGACATTGCATTTACTAAAGGATTGGTATTGTAACACTCATCAAAAAACACTTCTCCACCAACAACTGGAATTCCAAAAGCATTTCCATAACTGCCAATTCCCTTCACAACACCTTTCACTAACCATTTGGTTCTATCTAAATCAATAGATCCAAAACGCAACGAATTTAATTGAGCAATTGGACGAGCACCCATTGTAAAAATATCTCTATTGATACCACCTACACCAGTTGCAGCCCCTTGAAAAGGCTCTAACGCAGAAGGATGATTGTGTGATTCTATTTTAAATGCACACGCTAAACCATCCCCTATATCCACCAAACCTGCATTTTCTTCACCGGCTTTAGCCAACATATGAGGACCATCTTTAGGCAGTTTTTTCAACCATGTAATAGAATTTTTATACGAACAATGCTCTGACCACATTACTGAGTAAATACTCAACTCTGTGAAATTAGGCGTTCTACCTAAAATTTCTTTAATATGATCAAATTCTTCTGCTAATAATCCTAATTCTTTTGCGGTTTCTACCGTCACTGCTGTCAATGTATCTTCTGCCATTTTGGAATGCTGATTAATGTTTTGCAAAAGTAAAATTTTGCTACGCATATAGCAACTCCTTTTGTGCTTATTTTTAATCTTTGTCTTTCAAATTTTAAATTACTTTTGGAGTATGATTCAAATTTTTCATATTATCTTGTTTCTGACCTATTCGGTGATATTTATTTTTTTAATTAAAAGACTTTCTTTTTTTAAAATTAATGGAATTTCTACAACTCAATTGAGCCTTATTTTTGGCATTAAAGTGATAGCAGGATCTGCTTTATTAGCTTTATATACTTACTATTATATGGATAGAAACAACTCTGATATTTATAAATATTATCACGATGCTCAGATTTTATATAATTTGATAGGTAAGAATCCTAAACTAGCTTTTTCATTTATTTTTGGAATAGAATCAGCTGAATTAAAACCGTACCTTGAACATTCATGGCATTATTTCAGAGAATACAATTTTGGTTTATTCAATGATAATCGAACCATGATTCGATTTAATTTTATTGCTCTTTATTTATCCGATGGTTTTATTCATATTCATACGCTATTCATCAACTTACTATCATTCATTGGCTTAGTAGCACTTTATAAAACCATTCAATCTGAATTAAACCTAAAAGTATTTCCTGCAGCATTAGCAGCATTCCTTATCCCTTCCGTTTTATTTTGGGGCTCAGGTATTTTAAAAGAAGGGTTTTTACTGTTTGCGATGGGAGTTTTTGTCTATCAATTTTTTAAGTTGTATCACCATTTCAACTTGAGAAATATCTTAAAAACTGCAATCGCTTTATTTTTATTGTCAATTATCAAACCTTACGTAATTGTTTCAATACTGCCTGCTGTTTTTTGCCTGCTGCTAATTAGATTTTTTAATTTCAAAGTAGTTCTTACCTTTATAAGCGTTCATCTTTTAGGCTTTTTGGCGATGATAGCATTAAAAATGACCAAGGTTTTTGATATTTTTGACTTAATGCAGCAAAAGCAAACTGCTTTTTACAATGTTGCTAAAATGAGTAATGCCGGAAGCGTTTACGATTTACCCTCTATCGAAACTCCGATTAAAGCTTTAATTTCCATACCCATCGTTTTGTTCAATGTATTTTTTAGGCCTTCCGTTTTGGATATTGAATCCATCTTATACATTATGCCGGCGTTTGAAAATACCTTGTTGATTATAATAATTGCTTTGGCGATTATTTATTACAAAAAACCCACTTCTAATCAATTGATTTTTGTAGCATTTTCCATTTCATTCTGTTTTATATTAGCATTAATTGTTGGATGGACAACTCCAGTATTTGGAAGTTTGATTCGCTATAAAATTCCTATTTTGCCATTTTTATTAGCGATTCTATTCAATTTTATAGATTTTGATAAAATCAATCAAAAGTTTAAACTTTCTATTCGATGAAAAATATTTTCTTCACCTTAATTACACTTCTATTTATGAGTTCTTGTTACAAAACTGAAACAGCCGACTTAGTCATTCACAATGCAATCATTTATACTATTGATGAGCAGTTTAGCAAAGCTCAAGCGATGGCAGTTAAAGATGGGAAAATCATCGAAATTGGTCCTGAAAATCAAATTCTAAATAAATATTTTTCTGAGCAAATGATTGATGCAAAAAGCCAAGTAGTGTTTCCTGCTTTTAATGATGCACATGCTCACTTTTTTTGGTATGCACGATCTTTTCAAGAAGTCGATTTAGTAGGAAGTAAAAGTTGGGATGAAGTTTTAAATCGATTGAAAGAATTTTCAACTAACAAAGATTTGAAATTTATTGGTGGTAATGGATGGGATCAAAACTTATGGACTTCAAAAGAATTTCCTACCAAAGACAAATTAGATGTACTGTTTCCTAACACACCAGTTCTGTTAAAACGAATTGACGCTCATGCAGCTGTTGCCAACCAAAAGGCTTTAGATATGGCAGGAGTTGATGAAAATACAAAGATAGAAGGAGGAATTTTTGATAAAAAAAATGATACTTTAAGTGGTTTGTTGATCGATATGGCAATTACTTATGTAGAAAATAAATTGCCACGCTACAGCAAAGAAGAAGACAGAAATTCACTGTTAAAAGCACAAGAAAAATGCTTTGAGAAAGGATTGGGAACGGTTACAGATGCCATGCTCGAAAATGATATGATCCATTTGTTAGATTCCCTTCAAAAAAGCGGCGAACTAAAAATGAGAATCTATGGAATGATGACGCCATCTGATAAAAATATCAAAGAATTTCTAAAAGACAAACCTTATAAAACAGATCGATTAAATATAGGAGCAGTTAAGTTTTTTGCAGATGGAGCTTTAGGTTCAAGAGGTGCAAAAATGCTACAACCATACTCTGACGATACTTTAAATAGCGGATTATTTCTAAATGACTCCACCTACCTGCAAGAAATGGCAGATAAAATTTATGCTTCAGGTTTGCAGATGAATACGCATTGCATTGGTGATGCTGCCAATAGATTGATACTTCAAATTTATGGCAATACACTTAAAAAAGTTAATGACAGAAGATGGAGAATTGAACATTGTCAAATAGTAAATCCTGCTGATTTTGAATTATTTAAAAAATATACGATTATACCTTCTGTTCAACCAACACACGCTATTTCAGATATGAATTGGGTAAAAGACAGAATTGGTGCAGAAAGATTGAAAGGAGCCTATGCCTTTAAAACTTTATTACAACAAAATGGCTTAATTGCATTGGGAACAGACTTCCCAATAGAACCAATTGATCCATTAATGACATTTTACACAGCTGTAAGTAGGAAAAATGCAAAAGGCGAACCTAAAGATGGGTTTTTGGTGGAAGAAGCACTAAGCCGAGAAGAGGCAATAAAAGGAATGACCATTTGGGCTGCCATTGCCAGCTTTGAAGAAAACGAAAAAGGAAGTTTGGAAGTTGGAAAAAATGCTGATTTTATTGTTTTAGATAGAGATATTTTAGAAGTTGGAGAATCTGAAATATTGGATACTAAAGTGATTTATACTGTCGTTGGTGGTGAGGTCGTTTATAAACGATAATTATTTTTAAATATCCTTTTTGGCTAGAAAAAAAGTCGAGATATTTTTCTTTTGGCTTCTCGACGGAAGGACGGACTGGAACCCAAAATCAACAAAATGACTCTTCGGTCGCTGAAGGCTTGCAAACGATACAACAAGACTTTGAGAACTCTCCTGCAATTTTTTATAATACGTTAAAAAAAGAATAAATTGTAATACTTACACATTATGATTAACTTTCAGGTAAATTATACGTTATGAAGAAGAAGATTTTTTTACTGATCTCAGTTTGTTTTTTAGCTTTTGGATTTGCTTATAGCAACTTTACCGAAAAGGATACTATTTATAAGTATTCAATTAAAATAGAAAAAGACTATTCTAAAGACAAAATAACCTCAATTCAAAAAGAATTAGAAAGCAGTAATATTCATTTAAAATTCTCAAAATTGATTTATAACAAAAATGGAAAAATAATTGAAATTGAAGGGACGGTTAAAAGTTTTTTTAATTCTGGTAGTTTTTATTCAGATGATTTTTATGAACTAATTATAAGTGCTAAGCCCGGTATTTCAATAGAAATTTATTGATACTTAGATTGTTTATTCTGCTAAATAAATCAATCCTTGCATAACCGCTTTATAATATTTTGATGTAACGGAAACAATTCACTTAATTCAGTTTCTTTAGCTAATTCAAAATCTTCAAAATCAAAACCAGGAGCAACAGTGCAACCCACCAACGAATAATCTCCATTAGTTTCGCTAGCAAACCAAGCACCTGCAGGAACAACTCCTTGAGGCTGTTCTCCTTTTTCTAAATCCAACCCTATTTTCAACAATTCATATTGCCCATTTGGATGAATAATATGCACCAATAAGGAATCTCCTTCATAATAATGCCACATTTCGTCTGATTTGATGCTATGAAATGCTGAGAAATTACCTGCAGTGATTAAAAAGTAAATTGCAGTGGATAAATTTCTTTTTTCTTTCATCTCAAAAGAATCAACTTCAATGGCTGAACGATATGTTTCTTTATAAAATCCTCCTTCAGGATGCGCCAGCAGTTGTAGCTTATCGACCCAATAATTAATTCCTTTTTTCATTTTTTAGTAAATTTATAAGTACTCAATTGGCAAAACTATCATTCAAAAGTGATATATTTATAGCAAAATCTAGGAACTTATGGCAAATAACGTAAAACGTATCTTCGATATACATTATCACCAACAAGCAAATTATAAAAAAGACGATTGCTTAACTGCCAAAATTAATGGCAAGTGGGTGAAGACTAGTACCGACGAATTTATTAAAAAAGCCAGAGCATTTAGTTTAGGTTTGGCAAAGTTGGGTGTTAAAGCTGGAGATAAAATTGCCTTAATTTCTAACAATAGACCTGAGTGGCATATTGCAGATTTAGGAATTACTCAAATGGGTGCTATTAACGTTCCTATTTATCCAACAATTACTGAAGAAGAATATGCTTTTATATTGAATAATGCAGAAGTAAAATTTTGCTTTGTTTCTGATGAAGAATTATTTAATAAAGTAGCGGCTATAAACACTGAAGTGCCCACCTTAGAAAGAACGTATAGTTTTGATCAATTAAAAATTGGACCTAATTGGGATGAAGTATTAGAAGCAGATCCAGATGGAGACTTTTCTCCTATCCAGCAAACAATGGATAGTATAAAAGAAGATGACTTAGCAACTTTAATCTACACTTCAGGTACAACAGGAAAACCAAAAGGTGTCATGCTTTCACATAAAAATTTAGTTTCAAATGCATTGGCTTCTCGTGAAAGATTGCCTTGTGATCACAATAGTAAAGCATTGAGCTTTTTACCTCTTTGTCATGTGTATGAAAGAATGATTGGCTACTTGTATATTTACACAGGTGTATCCATTTATTACGCCGAATCAATGGATACTATTGGAGATAATTTAAAAGAAGTAAAACCTGAAATTTTCACTGCTGTTCCAAGATTGTTAGAAAAAGTATATGACAAGATAATGGCGAAAGGTTCACAATTAACAGGAATCAAAAAAGCAATGTTCTTTTGGGCAGTAGGTTTAGGTCAAAAATATGAAGTAAATGGAAAAAATGGTGGTTGGTATGAATTTCAGTTAAAATTAGCCAATAAAATTATTTTTAATAAATGGCGTGAAGCATTAGGAGGTAAAACTTTGGCTATAGCTTCAGGAGCAGCAGCTTTACAACCAAGATTGGCAAGAATATTCTTAGCTGCTCAAATACCTGTTATGGAAGGTTATGGATTAACAGAAACATCGCCAGTTATTTCTGTCAACTGTGAAGAAAACGATGGTGTACGTATTGGAACAGTGGGAAAACCATTAAGAGACGTAGAAGTAAAAATTGACCCTGAAAATAATGAAATATTAGTAAAAGGGCCTAACGTTATGATAGGTTACTATAAAAATGAAGAAGAAACTAAAAAAGTTTTCACTGAAGATGGTTTCTTTAAAACAGGAGATATTGGTGAGTTAGACAAAGATAATTTCTTAAAAATTACTGGTAGAATCAAGGAGACTTTCAAGACTTCGGGTGGGAAATATATTGCTCCTCAAATTGTAGAAAACAAAATGAAGGAATCGAGTTTTATAGAACACATTATGGTGGTAGGTGAAGGTGAAAAACATCCTTCAGCAGTGATTCAACCAGCTTTCGATTTTCTTAAAGATTATTGCAAAAGAAAAGGAATTAAATACGAATCAGAGGAACAAGTTATAAAAGAACAAGCTATTATTGATCGTTTTCAAAAGGAAATGGACGTTTACAATGTCAATTTTGCTCAATATGAAAAAGTGAAGAAATTCATTTTAGTTCCAGATATTTGGTCAATAGAAAGTGGCGAAATGACTCCAACTATGAAAATAAAAAGAGCAGTGGTTAAGAAAAAATATCTAGATCAGATTGAGGCGCTTTATCGTTAAGAAAATAATCCTTTCGATTTCCGAAAGGATTATTTTTTTATGGCTAATTGAGCCTATTCCTATTTACCGCAGAGACGCAGAGGTATTATTATTTGCGAACTTAGCTCCTCCGCGGTTATTCTCTTTTTACCACAAAGCTCACCAAGGTTTTCACAAAGTTCACAAAGAAATTGATAATTCCATCAGAGTTTTGAACTTAATAACCTGAGTTCGGTTATTCTTAAGGATTCAGAACGCCTTTAAATACTGGGATTCGATTAAAATTAGCGATGAAATAGCAAGCTATTTCAAGGAAATTTTAAGAAGAAGATTACTGTTTAAAGGTGGAATAATACCGATTTAGTAATCTAATGTCGCACACTTCGTTCCTCATTTGCTCCTTATCTTACTGTTCGGCATTTACCAATTCTACGTTTTTAAAATGGTTCAATAAAATTTATATGCGGCATTAAAAAACTTAATTGGTATAAGTTAAAACTTTCCCAGAAATAAAAATCTACTGCGTTCGATTTTTAGAATATAGCTCCTGTCTGCCAAGGCTCACCAGACACGGCGCTATATATCTAAATATCTGCCTTGTATATCGTAATTTCTGAAAATATGAATTCCTAAATAATAATCGAACTCAGGTTAATAAGCCTATCAGAAATTGTAATACCACCCTTTCAGGTACTGTATTTAAATCCAAATTAATTTTACTTTTTTTTGTATTTTTATTTTGTGAAAGATAGATTCAAAATATAATTGGTACTTCTTCCTCCCTCTCCTGAATCTAATAACACTCCTTTTTCGATTAAATCTTGAATATCTTTTCTAGCAGTATCTCTATGTACTTTCATCATCTTAGCCCATTTGGATGAATGCAACTTACCAATGAAATTACCATGAAGTTTATTGATCATTTCGACTTGTCTGTTATTAAATTGGGTAGTTTTATGCAATTCCCAAAATTTAGCTTTAATTAGAATTTTTGAAAGAGTTTCACTTGTTGCTTCTAGCGCCTCAATTAAGCGTTCAAAATACCAGACAAGCCATTGACTTACATCCATACTTCCCTTTTGAGCAGACTCCAATATATTATAATATCCATTTTTGGATTTCATAATCTGAGCCGACATACTATAAAAGCGTTGTTTGGTTCTATCTGCTCTCGCTAATTGACTATCTGCAATCGCTCTGGCAATTCTTCCATTTCCATCATCAAAAGGGTGAATACTAACAAACCATAAATGTGCTATCGCAGATTTAATTACAGGCTCCATAATTTCATCAGTGTTATACCATTTGATAAATCGATGCATTTCTTCCTCTAATCGTGAAGCTTCAGGTGCAATAAAATGTACCTTTTCTTTTCCTATGGCACCTGACACAACTTGCATCGGGCCTTGTATATCATCTCTCCATTCACCTACCGTGATCTTGTACATCCCGCTTCTTCCAGCTGGAAATAAAGCAGCATGCCAAGCACACAATCTATTCTTAGATAGTGGGTCTTTATATTTCTGAGTAGCATCCATCATCATTTCTACTACTCCTTCTACCTCACGACTTGCATTTGCCAAACCTAAAATTTCCATTCCAAGCCTTTTAGCCACTGACGACCGAACCTCTTCAGGATTTAATAATTCTCCTTCAATTTCACTTGACTTAACGATGTCTTCGGTTAATGTCTCTAGTACAGCTTCTTCTCTAAGTTGACATCCTACACCTCCCATTCGTCCGATTAATCTACCTTGTAAGTCTCGTATCTTACTCACATAAGGCAGTATAATCTCATTCTCCCATCTAAAATTTGGCCAATCTTTGCTTTGATGAAAATACATTTTGCACTACTTTTTATGACGTGATTTATACTGCAAATATAACGATTATTTGACGTTTTGCATGCTATTTGCCGAATTCTTTACGTCAAATAATGTTATTAATTGACGTATTTATGCCTACTCAATCATTTTAAAGCTATAGTTATTGGTTGTAATTTTCACTAAAACATAATGCTTGTAATATAATTACGATGATAATAATGAACTAGACCTAAGGTGGTCGGGCCGGTAGCTATCGGCAAAGCCAATTTCAGTATTATAGTTAAAATACGTGTTGTTCGGCTTGTATCTAACACCCTTTGAACAAAAAAAGGTCTCATTCCTAAGAACGAGACCTTTTGCTATTTATGTATCTTTAAAATCGGATCAAAGATCATCGAGTATTCTATGAATTAGGGACATCACAACAATGAACTAATTCATAAAATGTACCGTCACGAAGCTTCGTGATGACGCCCTTTAATTTCTATTTCCTCACTACCATTTTCTTAACGATGCGTTCTCCTTCAAACTCTATAGAGTAGAAATAAACTCCATCAGCCCAATTATTCACATTAATTTGAATTAAATGCTCACCTGCAGCTTTAAATTCGCTTTCGTTATAAAACTGCTGACCCATCATATTAATGACATTAAAGTTAACTTGACCAGACTTTTTAAGTCCAAAGGTAACATTAGATATATTGCTTGCAGGGTTAGGAAAGATATTACTCAAGGATACATTTTTATTGTCAAATTCATCTAATCCAACGGGGAAGCAGCTTTTATATTTATTAGAGTCGGTTCGTGATATAGAATCCATGCAAAAATCATCTATTTGCCATCCTTCATTAACTACTGAACCATCAGACTCAAATCTAAATCTAAAGATTGCTCTTGTATCTTTTTGAAAACCGATTACATTCTTAGACTCTAACCAATCATTAGAATTTCCAGTCCAACCACCATTTTGGGTATTCCCAATAATAGCAGCAATATGATCGGTGTTATACCAGTTCTGAGCTTCTCCTGAATAATCATACAAGGTATTCCAAAATTGACCATTATCAGTAGAGTATTGGAATTGACCTCCATCGTTATCCTCTTCAGTTAAGAATCTGTGCCAGAAGGTTACTTCATAACAAGACTTTCCAACCATTTCTATAAAATCTGATGTAACAGCTGAAGAATCATAATTACCATAAGTTGTATCTAAAACAGTAACCCATGAATTAGCTCCTGTACGACTAGAATCTAAGAAAGTCTTAGTAGGAGATCCATTCACCATTGCTACATTTTCTTTAAAAGTATATGCATTTAATGCTCTCCAATTTCCTGGAGATTGATCGAATGAATTGCAGTAAGGGTTTACTTGATTCACTTTAATAGTATCTAAAATATCGAGAACATAATAAGCTGTATCGTCAGTAGAACGGGTATCAGGAAGATTACCATCATTAGGATTAGAAGTCCATGATTTAAAGTAATGACGTCCTGAAGTTGCAGTCCAAATATCATTGAAATTATGAACTCTTCTATCTTTATATCTCAACTCTGGATTAAAGGTATCTTTTTCAGTTATAACAGGGTTATTACCAATTTGAAGATTTACTTCCACATTTAGAATAGAATCTAATCCATCGTCTAATAAATAAACTCGTATTGGATAATCAATTGCTAAAGGCATGTTACCTTCTAAGCCCAGCAATTCTATCCTTTCAACGCCCATACTCAATTTAGCAGGACAAATCCATTCATAAGAATCTGAGTTCAAATCAGCCGTGCCACCAAAAGTATTCCAGTATCTAAAACCAAATCCACTTAACTCAAATCTAGTTAATGAACCGTTTGGATCTTTTAGGTTGACCTTAATTTCTGAGCTATCTTTAATACAATAACGTTCTACATAGGTAGAAAAGTCTGTTAAAGTATTGGTGTCTATCTTAGTTAACAATCTTCTTTCCGTTTGAGCACCATTTTCATAAATTTCCCAGCTTCCATTACCAATTATAGAATCAGTAAAGACCTTTACAGTTACTTCACAACCATAATAACTCTCAGTAGATTTAGAGGCAGTATCATTTAAGGGACCTGTATCTCCATTTGCTAATGCAATTACATCTACCCGATAATTACCAATAACAGGAAAAATAGCTCTACTATTTGCAGTATACCTGACTGTATCAAAAGGATTTAATGTAACATTGACTGTTTCATTAAAAGTTGTTGTAATTGAATTAGTTCTTAAGTCTACAACATTCACTTTTATAGGAATGTTAGTTACAGGTGTTTTACCATAATTTTCCAATTTAAAAACTACTTTTCCAGAATCAATTTCACATCCATTAAATGGCTCATATACGCTCGTTACAGCTATATCAACTAGTTCTGGATTAATAACTGAAAAATTATCAATATTTGGCCCATAACTCAAGAAATCAAGTGTATCTGAAATAAATCTAAATTTAAATAAGACCTCTGATGAATCATCTAAAAAGGTAGTTTTAATTCTAGACTTTTCCCAACCTCTAGTACTATCTAACCAGCCGGGGATTCCTGTATTCGTATTTAAACCGGTGTACCAATTTAAGGTAGCAGGCGGATTATTATCATTTGGTAAAAATTTCCATGATGCACCTCTATCAGTACTGTATTCCATATGCATCGAATTCGTACCCAACCCATTTTTATGACCAGCGATTAATCTAAAAGATTCAAATTGAATAAAAGAAGAATCTGTATTAGACATATCTATAAATGGAGAAATCAATGAATTATCTACGCTAATTTCATATTGTTGATTTCCATTAACACCCCATACCCAAGGTTCTGAAAAAGCAGTACCTGGCAAACCTGGAGCAGCTGTTGGTTTGTATCTTTTCCATTTACTTCTCACACCAGCTTCTACAGGAGTTGATGTCCAATCAATGGCTCTGGCAGCATTATCATAATTATCGTAATAAGTTGCTACTCTTCTATTCAATCCATAAGATGTCGCAAAATTAGTATCGTTAAGATTTGCGGTATCATTAGGTAAATTTACGATTACTTCAACTTTAAATCCTTTATTAGGAGGCATATAAGTTGTAGGGAAAGTTAAATCAATCTCAGCTGAAGGAATAAGACTTAAAGATTGAAAAGTATTACTACCTGAAGCAAGTAGACTATCCTTATCATCATAAATATTATATTGTGCAGGTAAAGATGTAATATCCAATACTCCAAAATTTTCTAATGTAAATTTTACATTTTGAGGAGTTGTTGGTGTATAAGGAGTAGTTACTACTTTTTGAACTGCTGCATTATAAATAGGTCCATTGTAAATTCTAAAGTCATCAATACAGATATCCCCAATATCTCCTCCTCTTCCAGCTTTAGCTCTAAAACGCAACTGAACAATTTGGTTTCTATAGTTATAAAAATTACCTTGTTTCAATCTCCAAACATTTCCTTGGTTTCCACCAATTGGAGGAATAATATCTCTTACCCAAACTCGATTAATTTCATCATACAAATCAACATGTAAAGTATCAATATGAGGCCCTCTCATATGGTACCAAAATTCTAAAGTTGGATTAGGTGTCTCATAAAAATCTAAACATGGAGATAACAGGTGAGCTTCTTGACCCACATGACCTGTAGCTTCCAAATACAAAAACTTTCTACCAGAATGACCACCTCTAGCACGTCCATAAGGCCCTGTAAAATTGGTGGGTGTGGTATCAATTCCTACCTGCCAATCATGTAAATCTCCTTGTGCATTTATCCAATTGTTATACAAACCACCTGAAAGATCTATTTCAAATGTTTCAAAATCTTCAAAGTAAGGAAATACAAATTCAGGTGTTGTTTCACAAGGTTGTGGTAAATCATATCTTATTTTCATATACTTTTCGCCTACTGCAGGGAAATAAGTAGTATTTACACAACCACTACTATCTGTAAAACGCATATAATAACGAATAGAGTCACCTACATTAGCCGCAGGTATAACCCCTCTATAGTTAGCTGATGAAACATTTACCATAGGTTCAGTATCTCTTTTCACAAAAACGCCATTAGCATCCCACAATGAATAAACTAAGAAGGTACTATCTTTCAAAACACCAGATTGGTCTAATACTGTAGCAATAAACACATAAGGCCCTGTATCATACACTCTTCCATTACCATAAGGTGCAGGATAAGAAATTGGAGCAGCAATACTTACATTTGGTGGCAATAATTCACAAGTAGAACCAGCAACAATTATATTATCTAAAAACCAACCTTTTCGACCAGCAGGTCCAGGTTGTGAAACAGGCATATCTCTTAAAGCAAATCTTACCAAAACATTGCTTTGACCAGCTACTAATTCTGTTATATCAAAATTTTCAGCAACAAACCAGTTTTGTGATGGATAAGTTGTTGGATTGGTTCCAGTCGGAATACCTAACCATAAAAATACATTTGATTGTTCATTAAAAGCACTATCTACATTAAAAGCGGCACTACTACCTTGATATATAGAATTATTTGGCCCTAATCTCGTCCAATTAACTCCTTTATCAATAGAAACTTCTATGTAGGCTTGATCTAATGCTTCAATTTTTGCAATATGATCGAAACTTAATAAAACACTCGCATAACCACTTGTATTAATTGTATCGGAGGTTAAATAAACAATGTCGTTCAAAGCAACTTTGGCTGAATCAGAATTGGTACCTTGCATACCTAGGATGGTAGTTACTCCCCAATTGTTATTATTTAATCCTGATTGGGAGGATGACGTCATATTGACTGTAGGACTGTCAAAACGTTCAACAAACAAATTAACAGTATTCGTTTGTGCTGCAACGTTAAAGCTAAAAATTAATGAGCCTACAAAGAAGGCTAAAAGGTTGATAATTCGTAAATTATTTCTCATCTGATAGTGATTTGTTATTTAATTTCGGGCTAATTTAATTATAGTTGCAAAATTTCACAACTTTAAAATTTTCAATAAGGATTGAAAATTACTAAAATAATCCCACTTTCTGCATTTAGACGTTTAACATAAGTTAGTGGTTGCATCTTTTTTTATCAATTTTCAAAATTGTATTTTTGTAGAAATTAAAATTTACAGCATGAATATACAAGCAAACAATCCTGAGCTAAAAAGTTGGATAGAAGTGAATGAAGGTTCAGACTTCCCTATTCAGAATTTACCTTTTGGCATCATCAGCAACGATAAAAAATCAAAAAGAGTAGCTAGTAGAATTGGAAATAGCATAATTGATCTTCAAAAATTGGCAGAATTAGGCTACTTTAAAGATATAGAAACCGAAAATGTTTTTAATCAAGAGTTTTTAAACCCCTTTATAGAAAAAGGCAAAAATTATACTAGAAAAATAAGAAATAGACTTTCTGAAATTTTTACTTTAGGCAATGATGAATTGCGTAAAAAAGAAAATAATTTATTAGAAGTTATTACTCCTATTGATAGAGTGGATGTTCATTTGGCAGTAAAAGTGGGAGATTACACTGATTTTTACTCTAGTATAGAGCATGCCACCAATGTAGGAACCATGTTTAGAGATCCTGACAATGCACTTTTACCGAATTGGAAATATATTCCTGTTGGTTATCACGGTCGTTCTTCATCAATAATTAATTCAGGAGTAGCTATTCACCGTCCTAAAGGTCAGCAGAAACCAAATGATGGAGCCCCTGTATTTGGGCCTTGCAAGCGATTAGATTTTGAATTAGAATTGAGTTTTATTACTTACCCTGGCAAAGCTTTAGGTGAATCAATCAGCACTGAGGAAGCTGACAATTATATATTTGGAATGGTTTTGTTTAACGATTGGAGTGCTAGAGATATTCAAAAATGGGAATATGTGCCTTTAGGGCCATTTTTAGCAAAAAACTTTGCTTCATCTATTTCTTCATGGATAGTTACTTTAGATGCCATGGAGCCTTTTAGAGTGGCAGGTCCAGAACAAGAGCCTGAAGTTTTTCCTTACCTTAAATTTAAGGGTGATAAAAATATTGATATTCAACTAGAAGTTTTAATTACTCCAGAAGGTGGTCATGAAAATGTAGTTTCAAAATCGAACTATAAATATATGTATTGGAATATGGAACAGCAATTGGCACATCATACTATCAATGGTTGTAATGTGCAAGCTGGTGATATGTATGGAAGTGGTACTATTTCAGGAAAAAGTCCTGATTCATATGGCTCTATGTTAGAATTAGCTTGGAATGCAACGAAACCTATAAAACTATCTGATGGAAGTGAAAGAACTTTTATCAATGATGGAGATACTGTGAAAATGAGAGGTTTTGCTGAAAAAGATGGTGTGAGAATTGGTTTTGGTGAGGTGGAGACTAAGGTTTTACCTACGGTATAGACTTTAGTTTAATGTAACAATAAGTCAATTTAACAATGTAACAATCCTCCTTCGTTTCACTGCGGCGGACAAAGTTCTTCATTGCTTCCTCCTACACAATGTTTCGGCGGACTAGTCGCAATGTCGTTGTTAATGCAACAATAAGTCAATTAATCAATGTAATAATCCTCCTTCGTTTCACTGCGGCGGACAAAGTTCTTCATTGCTTCCTCCTACACAATGTTTCGGCGGACTAGTCGCAATGTCGTTGTTAATGCAACAATAAGTCAATTTAACAATGTAACAATCCTCCTTCGTTTCACTGCGGCGGACAAAGTTCTTCATTGCTTCCTCCTACACAATGTTTCGGCGGACTAGTCGCAATGTCGTTGTTAATGCAACAATAAGTCAATTAATCAATGTAATAATCCTCCTTCGTTTCACTGCGGCGGACAAAGTTCTTCATTGCTTCCTCCTACACAATGTTTCGGCGGACTAGTCGCAATGTCGTTGTTAATGCAACAATAAGTCAATTAATCAATGTAATAATCCTCCTTCGTTTCACTGCGGCGGACAAAGTTCTTCATTGCTTCCTCCTACACAATGTTTCGGCGGACTAGTCGCAATGTCGTTGTTAATGCAACAATAAGTAAATTTAACAATGTAATAATCCTCCTTCGTTTCACTGCGGCGGACAAAGTTCTTCATTGCTTCCTCCTACACAATGTTTCGGCGGACTAGTCGCAATGTCGTTGTTAATGCAACAATAAGTCAATTAATCAATGTAATAATCCTCCTTCGTTTCACTGCGGCGGACAAAGTTCTTCATTGCTTCCTCCTACACAATGTTTCGGCGGACTAGTCGCAATGTCGTTGTTAATGCAACAATAAGTCAATTAATCAATGTAATAATCCTCCTTCGTTTCACTGCGGCGGACAAAGTTCTTCATTGCTTCCTCCTACACAATGTTTCGGCGGACTAGTCGCAATGTAGTTGTTAATGAATCAATAAGTCAATTATTCAATGTAACAATTTACCATTTATTACATTGAATAATATTTTGAAAGGCTTAATTAGATAAATCTTAGCTCTATAGGAGCTACATATTATTAAAAATAAATGTTGCTGATTTGAAAAGCTGCATAGCAGCGACATATAAATTTAAATCATTCTGAAAAGATGAAATATTTATAACACTCACTGATACCCATATTTTTGGCATAGGAGGGTCTCAAATTTATTTCACTTTTCAATTAATTCTGAGCTAACAAAAATTATAAATATAATTTGAAAAGTTTTTTTGATTGAAGTTTTTTACCTTTATAGTAGAAAACAGAGAATTATAAAAAGAACTTACAAGGCAATGATTTAATCTTTTTCTACAAGAACAAAGATTTCTTCATTGTCTTTTTTCATGAGGTATTTTTCGCGGGCAAACTTTTCCATTGATTTTGGATTGGTTCTTAGTTCTTTTAAATCTTGAGAAACCTTTTTGATTTCTTCATCATAAAATTCACGCTCATTTTCCAATTTGTTTAATTCAAATTGATATTGCATTTGAGTAATCCAATTGTTTTGATCAAAAAAAGACAGCCAGAGAATAAATACGACCGTGGTCATTATAAATTTATTCTTAAAAAAAGATGGTATTCTATCCCAAAGTTTATTCATCTGTACAAACTTAATTACAATCTGGCTTTAAAATGAAAAACGCCTGTTAAAATTCTAACAGGCGTTTGTTCATTTGTGGTCGATATATAATACCAATTAAGTTTTATAATGACGCATATACCTAAATTCATGTTATTTTAAAACGTAGAATTGGTAAATGCCGAGCTTTTAGCAAACGAGTATACGTAGGAACGAAGTATACGATAACATGTCCGCCATTTTGGAGGATTTGATAGCGCAATCGGTATTTTATCCTAAAAATGGATATCTGTAATCTGTTGGTGTAACAAATGTTTCTTTCATAGTTCTTGCAGAAACCCAACGCATTAAATTTTGCATTGCTCCTGCTTTATCATTTGTACCTGATTTACGTGCTCCACCAAATGGCTGTTGTCCAACAACTGCTCCGGTTGGTTTGTCATTAATGTAGAAGTTTCCTGCTGCATTCACTAACTTTTTGCACATATCCTCAATCACAATTCTATCTTTTGCAAAAATAGCACCTGTTAAAGCATAAGCGTTATCATCTACCAATTTCAATGTTTTTTCAAAATCTTTTTCATCGTAAACATAGATTGTAATTACGGGGCCAAAAATCTCCTCACACATCGTTGTATATTTTGGATCTTTCGCAAGAATTACCGTTGGCTCTATAAAATACCCTTTTGATTTATCACATTTTCCGCCAATAATAACCTCTGAATCTTTATCTTTTTTAGCATTCTCAATGTATTTAGAGATTTTATCAAAAGATTTTTCATCGATTACTGCATTGATAAAATTGCCAAAATCTTCAGGGGAACCCATTTTAAAAGATTTCAAATCTTTTTCTAATTGTTTTTTTACATCCGCCCATAAACTTTTAGGAATATAAGCTCTTGAAGCTGCCGAACATTTTTGACCTTGAAATTCAAATGCTCCACGACTAATTGCTGTTGCTAATTGTATTGGATGAGCAGATTCATGTGCTACTATAAAATCTTTACCACCTGTTTCTCCTACAATTCTAGGATAACTTTTATATTTAGATATATTATTTCCAATTGTTTTCCAAATATTTTCAAAAACGCCTGTTGATCCTGTAAAGTGAATTCCTGCGAAATCTTTGTGATTGAAAATAACCTCTCCTGCATCAGGACCACTTACATAAACTAAGTTAATAACTCCATCAGGCAAACCTGCTTCTATTAAAATTTCCATAATTACTCTAGCAGAATAAACTTGCGTATCTGCTGGCTTCCATACTACTGTATTACCCATCATAGCTGGTGCAGCAGGCAAATTACCCGCAATTGCAGTAAAATTAAATGGAGTTAAAGCAAAAACAAAACCTTCTAAAGGTCTATATTCTAATCTATTCCAAACACCTCTACTTGAATCAGGCTGCTCGGTGTAAATTTGACGCATATATTGTGCATTATATCTAAAAAAATCAATTATTTCACAAGCTGAATCAATTTCTGCTTGAAATGCATTTTTAGATTGAGCCAACATAGTTGCTCCATTTAATTTAGCTCTATAAGGCCCTGCAATTAAATCAGCAGCTTTTAAAAAAACTGCAGCTCTATGCTCCCAAGATGTATTTGCCCACGATTCCTTTGCTTTTAATGCAGCATCAATCGCCATTTTTACATGTTTCGCCTCACCTTTATGAAAGTGTCCCAATAAATGTTTGTGCTCATAAGGAGGATGCATACTGATTTTTTTATCCGTACGAACTTCTTTTCCACCAATGTACATAGGCACATCTATTTCTTTAGATTTCATAGCGGCTACCGTTTTTTGTAGCTCTTCTCTTTCTGCTGAACCAGGAGCATAATTCAATATAGGTTCATTGATAGCTACCGGAGTTTTAAAAATTGCGTTTGACATATATAATGTGTTTTATTTTTCTATTAAATTCGAACGCAAAATTAAGATTTCAAACTGTGGATTACAAACGCAATAAAACAAACACTATTTGTACAATCGAGATTCATAAATTTTCCACAACTTCAATCGATGTAAAATGCTAACTTTTAGAACTCCTATGCCATAAGTAACACTATTTTTAAAATTGATTGATGAGCCGTCTGCAAAATATTTGGTTGGACAAGAAATCTCAGCAATGGTATAGTTTTTCATGATCAATTGAGATAAAATCTGATTATCAAATACAAAATTATCTGAATTATTTTTCCAATTAATTGAATTTAAGGCCTCTTTACTATAAGCTCTATAACCTGTATGATATTCTGATAATTTAGCTCCCAAAAATAAATTTTGAATTAATGTCAAAACTCTATTAGCAAAATATTTATAATAAGGCATTCCTCCTTTCAATGCTCCTGTTCCTAAAATTCGAGAACCTAAAACTACATCATATAAATCAGATTGAATCAATTGAATCATAGCAGGTATCAATTTAGGTGAGTATTGATAATCGGGATGTAACATTATAATAATATCTACTCCTAACTCCAAGGCTTTCTGGTAGCAGCTTTTTTGATTCCCACCATATCCTTTATTTGAATCATGGGTTATAATATGATGAATACCTAAACTTTTAGCTTTATCTATCGTTCTGTCTAAACTTTTATCATCCACCAAAATAATCTCATCCACAAAATCTAAAGGTATTTCACGATAAGTCCGCTCTAATGTTTTTTCAGCATTATAAGCAGGCATCACCACTATTACTTTTTTACGATTTTGCATGCTTAAATGTATTAAAATAGATTATATTTACAAGAAAAATAATTTACAGTTATTTGTAGTTAATCTTCTACATATATTTGAAGTTGTAAATTTAATAAATTAACAATCAAAACATTACATATTGGCATTATTATTCCAATATATCATTCTTTAAACACTAAATAAAACAAAAGTATTATGAAAAATTTATTAGGAGTTTTTTTCCTTTTTATTACAATTGGAGCTTCTGCTCAAACTTACTCAATAATCAATTCAACTGTGATGCAAGATGATCAGAGTAGAACATCTTTAGAAGCTGAATTAGAAACAGAACCAAAAGACACTAGAAAAGCATTTAGCAAATATTTGAAAAAAGAGCATGATGCAAAATTGAAAAAAGATGGAGACTTTTATGCTGCTAAAGAGTCAAAAATTAAGGCTATCTCTGAAGATCAAATAGACTTTTACGCCAGTTTTAAAGAAAATAAGAATGGCGGTACAGATATGAGCATTTTCGCAAGAAAAGGCTATGATATTTATATCACCCCTAAAGATCAATCTGCTGAATTTAATGGCATGAAGAAACTTTTTGAAAATTTCTTAAATGGCTATTTAGGTGAATATTATGAAGATAAATTAGATGATGCAGTTGGTATCAGCGGAGATTTGAAAAAAGATCAAGAGAAATTGATGGATGACAATAAGGATTTAAAGGATGATATCGAAGACAATAAAAAAGATATCAATAAAATGACTGAGTCTAATAAAGAAAAAGCTAAAACGATTGAAGACAATAATAAGAAGTTAGAAGAACTCAATCAAAAAATATCTAACGCTGATGGTAATGTAGATCAGTTGAAAACAAAAAAGCAAGGAATTAATAAATAATAAATTCAAAATAGTCCGTCTGGCATTGTAGCAATTAATTCTACAGTGTTACGACGGACTTTTTTTATGCAAAAAAACTCCTATAATCTCATTGCCAAATTTTACGATGCAATTCATCGCATTGTTTTTGGTAATTCCCTACTCGACTCCCAAAAAATCTTCATCGAATGGCTTCCTGATTATGGCAACTTACTAATAATTGGCGGTGGAAGTGGTAAAATTCTTAAAACAATTCACTCCCTAAAACCTCAACTTCATATTTATTTTGTTGATGCTTCTTTGGAAATGATAAAATTGGCAAAGAAGCAAAGTAGAATCTCTAATCAAGTTACTTTTATTCACGGTAATGAAAATAGCATTCCTAAATTAAAGTTTGATGCCATTGCTACCTTTTATTTTTTAGATTTATTTGAACCTCAAAAAATGAATCAAATCGCTAATCGTCTTTTTTCTTATTTAAAGCAAGATGGGTTGTGGTTAATTTCTGATTTTAATCAACCAAAGAATAGACTTCAGAAACTTATTGAAAAAACAATGTTTTATTTTTTTAAAATTACCACCAACATTGAGTCGAAGAACATCGGAGATTATCATCATTTTTTTAAAGTAAATGGAATGATGATAATTGCTGATAAAGAATTTTACGATAAGTTTATTTTTTCACGAGTGTATAGGAAGACATTAGAACTGAAAGATAATAACACATTCACGGACTGAAAGTCCGCGCTAACATCAAAGATAAAATTAAATAGTAGTTGTCAATTTCAAATAAGAAAATTAATGTATTATTTAACATCATTTTACGGACTACCTGCCTAACGGACAGGCAGAAAAGTCCGAGCTAACATAATGATGATAATTGCTGATAAAGAATTTTACGATAAGTTTATTTTTTCACGAGTGTATAGGAAGACATTAGAACTGAAAGATAATAACACATTCACGGACTGAAAGTCCGCGCTAACATCAAAGATAAAATTAAATAGTAGTTGTCAATTTCAAATAAGAAAATTAATGTATTATTTAACATCATTTTACGGACTACCTGCCTAACAGACAGGCAGAAAAGTCCGAGCTAACATACCACAAAAAAAGCTTTCCTGAGTTAACAGAAAAGCTTTAATATCATTTGGCTCTAGTTTAGCACTGCGTTGATAATAGTGTTTTATAGTTTGGTTGGATTTGAACAAAGCGCTCCAGAGCTCCCGCAACAACTATCTGCTTTGCGAAAGCAAGGGTAATATCCTTGTTTGATTTTATTTTTTCTTTTATAATATGCCAATTTAGGTATTGTTGCAGGTATTTAGTAGACACGCCCCAGAATGTATTTCCAATCCACTTCTTTATTTTATTGTGCGTTGAGTTTACATGCTGTACATGAAACGCTCCTTTTACTCTTTCTCCCCTGGAAACATTTACCGGATGAAACTCAATTTTGGTGTCTTTAGCGAAGCCTTTATAACTGTGGTGAGAATCACTACACAAAATTGTGCTCCCTTTTTTTATGCGATTGCCAATAGCATTTTTAATATCAATCTTTCTAATCCGTCCAAGTGTAGCTACACTCAGATTTAGCATTGACTTTCTGTCTTGAGTCACGATGACCGCAACCTGATCATTGCTTACACCCCTTTTGCTTGACTTACCGCCTCTTTTCCTTGGTTCTCGATTTTTAACCTTCATCCCTTTTTCAGATTTGAGGAAAAAGGTCTCATCACTTTCTGTGATACCAATGAAGGGCTCTCCGTCATCTGCGTCAACTGAAGACAATATCTTGTGGCGCCAATCAAAGGCTGTTTTCTTATTAATACCCAAAATCGAAACAATTTTGTCAAGACTTTTTTCTTCAACCATTAGTTTAAGATAATCAACAATCTTGTCTTTTCTTTGCAGCCCTGCCATCCAAGTACCTGTATACTCCGTAAAACTTCTTTGGCAAGACTTGCATTTGTAGCGCTGTGCTCCTTTGTCAATCCCAAAACGAACATACTTAGAATGAGAACAATGAGGACAGGCTCCGAGTTTGTTATTAAACTCATGCTGACGTGAAACAATCGCAGACAGGTTAATCTCTTTAGTTGAATCTTCAATCTCCTTCAACAAACGCTCACGTTGTTTAATTGGCAGAGAGAGTATTTGGTCTTTAAGCTTTTCTGTTTTCATACACACAATATACAAATAATAGCTGAATTAAACTAGAGCCTATCATTTTAATCAAAAATTATTTTATTCGACTCTTTTCCACGTTTGAGTACGGAAAAAGAAAGCTACATAACCTCTTACTTTCAAATCGCCATCTTCCAACCAAATTTTGCAATCGTAAATAGTTCCATTTTTTGGATCTAAGATTTCACCATCGTCCCATTCATTATCATCTGCATCAAATTCCATATCGGTAATAATTGTCATTCCTAAGACCTTTTTATTCTTTCTATCATCTTCACATTTTTCACAGATCGGATCTTGATCTTCGTTTGGCTCCCTATATAACTTGATAATTTTACCATAAGCTTTCCCATCTTTTTTATAAATCTCAACGATGGATTTAGCTTTACCAGTATTATCATCAATGGTTTTCCATTTTCCGAAAATATCTTGAGCATAAGTACTTAAGGTAATAGCTGTAAAAAAGAATACAAATAATGTTAGTTTAATTTTCATGGTTATCGTTTTTAAATCAAGTTAAATATACAATTTTTATTTATCAGATGGCATTGGTGCAATCTTAAAGTTTTCATTTTTGGTAAACAAATCTGATGCCGAATCTACAAATTCAAAATAACTCAACTTAGCAGTCCCCAAAAGTTTATCCATTTCACCAGCAGGTGTCCAAGTCCAAAAATTCCAAACAGTAGCAAAAGGAATGCCTTCAAATTCTATAAAACTTTCATAAGTAATACAATGCGGATTTTGATTGGCTTCTTCCTTGGATTTGCCATAAGTTACAATATAAGCCATAGCAGACAATAGATTTCTTTTTTGATCCTTATACAAAATATACCAGTCATCAGGACTATCGCCAACATTTGCCTCAAAACTCAACTTTGCAGCATCATATGGTACATCATTTAGCAAACGAACGCCTTGTTCTTCAATTTTAGTTCCTTGATCTGATAATTTATAAGGAGCAGCTAAAAAGTATGACCATGTTAACACATCAAATCTAGCTCTTTCATAGGTAGAAGTATCAGGGCTGATGTAAGCATTTTGCCCGTCAAAAATCATAATTGTACCATCTTCAGATTCTAATCTAGTTTTTGTTGCAGATGGAGTTGTATACAAAAAGCCTTTAAAGCGAAGGTTTCCTCCAAAATATAATTCAAACTTACATTTAAAAACTTTTTTAGAATTCCATATTTCGGCATGATGTACTTCTTCAATTTTTGCTACAAAGGGATTTACTTCCTTGACGGCAACAATTTCAGTGGTGTCCATTTTATTTTCATTTTTATCAATTTCGTTATTTACTGATTGACAAGAAAATAAAACTATTGTTATGATTGTAAAAAAGCTTAGCTTATTCATATATTTCATTTACATATTCCTTCTGTATTGTCCACCTACGTTGAACAATGAGTTCGTAATTTGCCCTAAAGAGCAATATTTAGTGACTTCCATCAATTCTTCAAAAAGATTTTCATTAGCAATGGCTGTTTCTTGCAATTCTTCAACAAATGTTCAGCCTTATCTTCATTTCCATTTTGAAGTTCTTTTACCATTTCAATTTGATATTCCTTTTCTTCTTTGGTTGCTCTTATCACTTCTCTTGGCAATACAGTTGGTGAACCTTTAGAACTTAAGAAAGTATTTACACCAATAATAGGAAATTCTCCCGAATGTTTCAGACCTTCATAATACAAACTCTCTTCTTGAATTTTACTTCTCTGATACATGGTTTCCATTGCACCAAGCACTCCTCCTCTTTCGGTGATTCTATCAAACTCTGAAAGCACAGCCTCTTCTACTAAATCCGTTAATTCTTCAATAATAAAAGCTCCCTTGAATCGGATTTTCATTTTTCGCTAAGCCTAACTCTCTATTGATTATCAACTGAATTGCCATTGCTCTTCTAACACTGATTCTTCTGTTGGAGTTGTAATCGCCTCATCATAAGCGTTAGTATGCAATGAATTACAATTGTCGTAAATGGCATAAAGCGCTTGCAGTGTAGTTCTAATATCATTAAAATCAATTTCTTGTGCATGTAATGAACGACCTGAAGTTTGAATGTGATATTTCAACATTTGTGCTCTAGCATTTGCACCATATTTCATTTTTTAAGCTTTAGACCAAATTCTACGAGCAACTCTACCAATTACAGCATATTCAGGATCAATTCCATTTGAGAAGAAAAACGATAAATTTGGACCAAACTTATTAATATCCATTCCTCTACTTAAATAATATTCTACATAAGTAAATCCGTTGGCTAATGTAAATGCCAATTGGGTAATTGGATTTGCTCCAGCTTCTGCAATATGGTAACCTGAAATAGAAACAGAATAAAAATTTCTTACTGCATTATCAATAAAATATTCTTGCACATCTCCCATCAAACGCAAAGCAAATTCAGTAGAAAAAATACAAGTATTTTGAGCTTGATCTTCTTTTAAAATATCCGCCTGTACCGTTCCTCTTACTTTAGCTAATAGTATCTTTTTTAATTTCTGCATAAACAGCTGCATCCAATACTTGATCTCCAGTAACCCCTAAGAACATTAAACCTAAACCATCATTTCCTTCAGGTAAATCACCTTGATAGGTTGGACGAACTAGTTCCTTTATCTTTATAAATCTTTGCTATTTTACCTTCAATTTCTTTTTCTAATCCTTTTTCTTTAATGTAAAATTCACACTGCTGATCAATAGCTGCATTCATAAAAAAGCCCAACAACATTGCTGCAGGACCATTAATAGTCATAGAAACAGAAGTCATTGGATCGGCTAAATCAAAACCAGAATATAATTTCTTTGCATCATCTAAACAACAAATTGAAACTCCTGCATTTCCAATTTTACCGTAAATATCTGGTCGAAATGCAGGATCTTGTCCATATAGTGTAACTGAATCAAAAGCTGTAGAAAAACGCTTTGCCGGCATTCGATAAGGATACATAATGAAATCTTCTGTTGGTTCTTTCAGGACCGCCTTCACCTGCAAACATTCTGGTTGGGTCTTCTCCTTCTCTTTTAAAAGGAAATAAACCAGCAGTATATGGAAATTCTCCCGGTACATTTTCTTGTAAATTCCATTTTAATAAATCTCCCCAAGCCTCGTACTTAGGCAAAGCTACTTTTGGAATTTGTGAATGTGAAAGTGATGTGGTATGTGTTTTTATTTTTAGTTCCTTATCCCTAACTTTAAATGTATAAATTGGATTTTTGTAATTTGCTTTTTTATCTTGCCAATCTTGAATTATCTTCAAGTTTTTAGGATCAAGTTCTAATCTCAATTTCTCTGTAAGATTCCTTAAACCTTTTACGATACGATCCTTATCATCAACTTCAATTCTTTAATCACTTTCAATAGACTTTTGCAAGCCATACAGTTTTTGTGCAACCTTGGCTTGCTTTCCACCCATTTATCATAATTTCGATTATTTTCTGCAATTTCTGCTAAATAACGAACTCTACTTGGTGGAATTACAAAAATTTTCTCAGACATTTCATCTGAAATTTCAAAAGTAGACTTTGCAATCCTGCTTGTGTTTTTTCCTCAATTTTTACATCATTGCCTTATACAATTGATTCATTCCTGGATCATTAAATTGAGAAGCAATCGTTCCAAAAACAGGAATATCTTTATCATCTGTTTCCAATAAATGATGGTTTCTTTGAAACTGTTTTTTTACATCTCTGATTGCATCTAAGGCACCTCTTTTATCAAATTTGTTGATGGCAATAAATCTGCAAAATCTAACATATCAATCTTTTCCAATTGAGTTGCTGCTCCAAACTCAGGAGTCATTACATACAAACTCATATCCGAATGTTCTGTAATTTCAGTATCAGATTGACCAATACCTGAAGTTTCTAAAATAATCAAATCAAATTCAGCAGCTTTTAAAATAGAAACTGCTTCTTTTACATGTTTAGACAATGCCAAATTACATTGTCTAGTTGCTAAAGAACGCATATAAACTCTTTCATTTTTTATGGAGTTCATTCGAATTCTATCTCCTAATAAAGCTCCTCCAGTTTTTCTTTTGGAAGGATCTACAGAAATAATAGCGATGGTTTTATCTTCAAAATCAATTAAAAATCGACGAACCAATTCATCCACCAAAGAAGATTTTCCTGCACCACCAGTTCCAGTAATTCCAATACAGGAGTTTTTACTTTTGAAGCAATTTTATGAACTTCGTCTAAAATCAGCCTGATTTTTTCTGGAAAATTTTCTGCAGCGGATATTAATCTTGCTATGGCTGTAGATTTTCTTTCTTTTAAGTGGTTCAGTTCTCCATTTAAGTTTCCTCCAGTAGCATAATCACTTCGCTCAACTAAATCATTAATCATTCCTTGCAAGCCCAATGATCGACCATCATCAGGTGAGTATATTCTTTTTATACCATAATCATGTAATTCTTTAATTTCTTCAGGAAGAATAACACCTCCACCTCCACCAAAGATTTTGATGTGTTCTGCTCCATTTTCTACCAATAAATCACGCATGTATTTAAAATACTCTACGTGTCCTCCTTGGTAAGAAGTCATTGCAATTGCATTCGCATCTTCTTGAATCGCAGTTTCAACAACTTCTTGTACACTTCTATCATGACCTAAGTGAATTACCTCAACTCCTGTGGATTGAATAATTCTACGCATTACATTAATTGCTGCATCATGGCCATCAAACAAGGATGCTGCAGTTACGATTCTTATTTTATTTTTGGGAATATATGGTTTTGTTTCTGTCATTCTTTCATATTTAAGAACACAAATTTAAGCTTTTCATAGCTTAGATTAAAAAGAAATTAAAGACAATATTAAAGTTCTTTCCCTCTATCTTTCGTAATTTTACAATTGAAAAGAATCCCAAAAAAATGGCACAAACTTTAATTGCAAAATACAACATTCCTGGCCCTCGATATACTTCCTATCCTACTGTTCCTTATTGGGATGAAAGTGGAATAAGTATCAGCAATTGGAAAAAATCTGTTCAACAGTCATTTAAAGAAAGTAATAAAAAAGAAGGTATAAGCATTTATATACATTTACCTTTTTGCGAAAGCTTATGTACTTTTTGTGGTTGCAATAAAAGAATTACGAAAAATCACGATGTAGAAAGTCCTTACATTGAAGCTGTTTTAAAAGAATGGGATTTGTATTTAAAATTACTAGATGAAAAACCAATCATCAGCGAATTACATTTAGGCGGTGGAACTCCTACTTTTTTTAGTCCAAAAAGTTTAAGGAATTTGATAGATGGTATTTTTTCTAAAGGAATTGTTCCAAAAAATCATTCTTATAGTTTTGAAGGACATCCGAACAATACTAGATTAGAGCATTTAGAATTATTAAGCGAATTGGGATTTAATAGAGCTAGTTATGGAGTTCAAGATTTTGATCCTAAAGTTCAAAAAACAATTAATCGAATTCAACCTTTCTCCATTGTTAAAGAAGTAATAGAAAATACAAGAGCAACAGGCTTTAACTCTACCAGCTTTGATTTGGTTTATGGTCTTCCACATCAAACTAAAGATAGCATAATAGACACCATAAATAAGGTAAGAGAACTAAAACCTGAAAGAATAGCTTTTTACAGTTATGCACATGTACCTTGGATAAAAGGCAATGGCCAACGAGGTTATTCGGATGAAGATTTGCCAAAAGACGACGAGAAAAGAGAATTGTATGAAATTGGTTATCAATTATTGTTGGACTCAGGCTACAAGGAGATTGGAATGGATCATTTTGCCTTAGAAGAAGACAATATGTACCATGCTATAAAAAACAATGAATTGCACCGAAATTTTATGGGTTATTCCGCTTCTAAAACACAACTAATGATTGGATTAGGAGTTTCATCTATTAGCGACAGTTGGTGTGCTTTTGCACAAAATGTAAAAACTGTAGAAGAATATTATGAAAAAATCGAAGCCAATGAAATTCCAGTATTAAAAGGACATCTTTTAACAGAAGAAGATTTAGTGATTCGTAAGCATATTTTAAATATTATGTGCCAGTATGAAACTACTTGGACTGAATCTGACAAATTCTATCCTTTGATTGAAGATTGTTTGGGAAGATTAGATGAAATGATAGAAGATGGATTTATAACAATACAAAATAAAACGCTACAAGTTACCGAGGCCGGCAAACCGTTTATTAGAAATATTTGTATGGCTTTTGATGTTCGGTTAATTAGAAACAAACCGCAGACTCAGTTATTTTCGATGACCATTTAATTTGAAATTTTGAAAAAAGTAGTTGTTTTAGGTGCAGGAATTAGCGGATTAAGTGCTGCTAATTTTTTAATATCAAAAGATATCGAGCTGACTATTATAGAGAAAGATAGTAAGATTGGCGGCTTAATGAATACTATTGAAAAAGAAGGTTATCTTTTAGAAACTGGCCCAATTCTGTGATGCTTAATAATATTGAATTTCTAGAATTGCTTCAAGATTTAAAATTGGATCAAGAAATTATTTTTCCTGAGGAAAAGGCAGCCAAAAATAGATTTATTTTAATTAAAGATAAAGCCATTGCTTTACCTTCAGGGCCAGGTTCTTTATTTGGAAACTCTATTATAGGTTGGGGTGGCATAGCTGCTGCATTAAGAGAGCCTTTCAAAAAGTCAAAACAATCAAAAGAGGATGAATCACTAGCAGATTTTTGTGAAAGAAGATTTGGAAAAAAATTATTACAAAATGTGATTACTCCATTTGTTACCGGAGTTTATGCAGGCGACCCAAACGCTATGAGTGCAAAGTATGCTATGACAGCGTTGTGGGAAGCAGAGCAAAATCATGGAAGCGTAATAAAAGGTATGATTAAAAGCATGAAGGCTAAAAAAGCCAACCCTAATAATCAGTTTTTACCCAAACAAAAAATGATTAGCTTTAAAAATGGGCTACAAACTATTTCTAATACTATTGCCAAAAAATTAGGTGATCGATTAAAATTAAACGCTGAAGTTATAGCTGTTGAGAAACAAGAAAACGGACAATATAAAGTAAGTTATTTTCAAAATGGAGAAGAGCAAACAGTCATTGCTGATGAAGTAATTAGTTCTTTACCGGCTTATGTTGAAAGTAAGATTTGGAAAACGACTTTCTCAGATTTTTCCACGCAACTAGATCATGTTAAATATGTTCCTACTTGCAGTATTCATTTGGCTTATGATAAAAGTCAAGTAAATAATCAAGAACAAGGTTTTGGTATTTTAACTAGAACTTTAGAGAAAAAAAGCTTTTTGGGAATCTTATTTATCAATAGATTTTTTCCTCACAATGCACCAAAAGACAAAGATCTATTTGCCATAATTATTGGTGGAGCTCGTTCACCTGAATTAACAGAATTGCCAGAAAAGGAATTAATTGATCGTATCCAACAAGAATTAAGCGACATTATGCAAATTGAGGGTGAACCAGAAATGGTTAATTATATTAAATGGGAAAAAGGAATTCCTCAATATAATTTAGGTCATGGGAAATTAATTGATGAATTGGAAAAATTTGAAAAAGAGAATTCTAATTACCATATCATTGGTAATTATGTAAGAGGTGTTTCTGTTGCAGATTCTATTAAGAAAGGAGTAAAAATCGGGAAAAAAATTAATCCCTAAAACTTATAAGCAATCGCATTTTTAAGTGTATAAATAGTTCCAGGGACACCTAATACCGGATCAGCATCATACACTAAATTATAAGTAATTTTTAAAGATAATTTCTCGCTAATGCTAATTGCAAAGGTGCTTTCGTTAGATATTCTGTAGTCAGAAAATAGATCAAATCTTGGCTGATAATACGTTGTACTACTTACATTTGCATATTTCGACAAAATAATCTTAAAAGATAAATAAGAGCTTAATCGGGCAGTACTTTCATTCGGAAAATCTCCTTTTGGATTTTCAAATTCAAACATGGGTAAACTTCCAAAGCTAATAGAAATTGAATCAGTGCTGTAAAGTGTAAACCTTGGCCCTGCACCTACTAAAAATCTCCAATCTATTTTTTGCACTCCATTGTATTGACTCTGAGTAAATGCTTCCCAACGAAATTTCTTACTCACTACTCTATTGTATCTTAAATGCTGAAAACCCCCATTTACAAAGCTCTCTCCATCAGCTTTTACTAAGTTTATTTCATTGAAAAACATATACATGTTCGTGCCTTTTTTATAACGAGTTTGAATTCTATTTCCTAATTGATAAAGCACAGAGGTATTTTTATTGATCATAAAATTAAAATCTGCCTGCCCACTTAAACCTTGATCTGCAATACCCTGCCTTTGATCTTCAATATTTACAATTTGAGCAAAAGAAAAAATAGAGATGATTAGAAAAAAGAATAAAAAAAAGAATTGCTTCATTAAATTGATTTAGGGTTTTTGATTCTATATTCGTTGTATAATTGATGAATTATTCCATCAGCTAATCCAACTTTAGGAACCAAAATTCCTGAAATTTTAGCTTGTTTCAAAGTATTTAAGAAGAGTTCTGCCGCTGGAATGATTACATCAGCTCTATCAGGTCGCAACCCTAGCTTTTCTATTCTATCTTCTAAAGAAAAACTTTCTAAGTGCTCTTTCAAATGCTTCAATTTAGCATTCTTAAAAAGTTGCATAGGTGGTAGGCAACTTAATTTAAATAATTTATTGATATTTCCTCCTGAACCAATCACTATATCCGGCTCATAATCTTTCGCCATGCTTCTTAGCCATTTGTCCATTTCTTCTTGCACACCTTCTTTCACCAAATTGTCTCTCAAACGCAGTGTTCCAATATTAAATGAGCGTGAATTTAATTTTTCACCATTTTTAAATAAGGTGTATTCTGTGCTTCCACCACCTACATCCATATATAAATAGGTTTTAGTTGGATCTAAGGCATCAGAAATATGAGTTTCAAAAATTAATTCAGCTTCTGCCTGACCATCAATTATGTGCAATTGAACGCCAGATTCTTTAAATATTTTTTTCATTACCTCGGCGCCATTTTCAGCATCACGCATGGCAGAGGTTGCACAGGCTTTATAAGAAATCACATCATAGGCTTCCATCAAATTTCTAAAAGCTTTCATGCTTTTTATTAATTTACCTTGTTTTTCTTCTGTGATTCTGTGGAGATTAAATGAATCTTCACCCAAACGAATAGGTATTCGAACTAAAGATGCTTTCTTAATAATTGGCCCAGAAGCAGTTTCATACACATTGCTAAAGAGCAAACGTATTGCATTGGATCCTATATCTATGGCGGCAAATCTCAAATCAGTAGGTTTATTTAGTTATTCTATACTTTATATTTTCTTTGATTCAGCTTTTTTCTTAAAATACTCATGAATAGCTATTTGAGCTCTCACATCCTTCTCTTCATTTTCTGCTACATATTTATTTTCCAAATCTTTATCCCAAACTCTTGCTTTAGAGTTGTCTTTTAATTGGATATTCAAAATATCAATCAATTCTTGTTTTATTTTAAGATCTAAAATTGGAACTGTTACTTCCACTCTTCTATCTAAATTTCTACTCATCCAATCGGCAGAACCAATATACACTTTCTCATCTCCACCATTGGCAAAAACTAAGACCCTAGAGTGCTCTAATAGTCTATCAACTAAACTTATGGCAGTAATATTTTCGCTATATTTTTGTTGAGGAATTACATTGCAAATGCTTCTAACTATTAATTGAATTTTTACACCTGCTTCACTTGCTTCATACAATAAATCAGCAAACTCTTCATCATTCAAATTATTGACTTTTATAATCATCCAAGCAGACAAACCTGCATTAGCATTAGCAATTTCTTTCTTTATCAATTTTGCAAACTGACTGCGACTATTAAAAGGACTAACAATTAATTGTCTGAAAACATTCCGTTTATAATTATCTTTAAAAAATCCAAAGACTTTTTTTATTTCATTCGTTATTTTTGGATTTGAAGTCAATATAGAATGATCGCTGTAAATTTCTGAGGTTTTTTCATTGAAATTTCCAGTACCTATATGTGTATAATAAACGTTTTTATTTGCTTCCTTACGTCTGATTAAAATGATTTTGGTATGTACTTTTAAACCTGCTACACCAAAATTGACTTTTATCCCCTCTTCTTGTAGTTTACTGGCGTAATAAATATTATTTTCTTCATCAAATCGAGCTTGCAACTCCATAACTACAGTTACATTCTTGCCGTTTTTGGCGGCATTAATCAATGCATTAATTACCTTAGAAGTTCTTGCCACTCTATACAAAGTAATTTTGATAGAACGCACCTTCGGATCAATAGCTGCTTCCCGTAATAAATCAATCACATAATTGAAAGATTGATACGGATAACTCAATAAAATATCACGCTCTTTAATTGCTTTAAATAGACTTAAATGACTCTCTAAAAATTTATGAGGTATAGCATGCAATGGCTTATATCTCAATTTTTTATTCCCTAACATAGGAAAGTCTATAAAATCTTTAAAATTATGATATCTACCTCCTGCTATTATATTATCACCATGCTCTATGGCATTATTGGTCAATAAATACTGCAATAAATCGTTGGGCATACTCTTGTCGTATAAAAAACGAACAGTATCACCTGTTTTTCTATTTTTGATGGAAGTCTCTAGCTTCTCTATTAAACTCATAGAAACATTATCTTCCATATCCAGCTCTTCATCGCGAGTAAATTTGATGGTATATGCTTCTACATTAGTAAATTCAAAAATAGCAAACATCTCATTCAATGAATGGCGAATCACATCATCTAATAAAATAATATACTTTTTACCGTCTTCTTCTGGCAAAACATAAAATCTTGATATAGAAGCTGTGGGAATTTCAATCAAAGCATATTGAATGTTCTTTTTAGTTTTATCCGCTTCATTATACAGCTTTACTGCAAAATATATTCCTTTGCCATTCAATACAGGAAATGGTCTTTTATCTTCAATCATCAATGGAACCAGCGAAGGTCGCACATGACTTCTAAAATAGCGTTTTACTAATTTAGATTGCTCATCACTCAACTCATTTTCATCAACAACAAAGATATCTTGCTCAGCTAATTTTCCTTTTAAATTTAAAAAAGTTTTCTCAAATTGAATTTGATGCTCCTTATTGATTTTAAGAATTTCATGAAGTGTAGTCTTAGGATCATAACCCAAAAGAGGAATTGCCTTTTTACCATAATCAATCATTCGACTAATAGTTGCAACTCTCACTCTAAAAAACTCATCTAAATTATTAGAATAAATACCTAAAAAACGAATACGCTCCATCAATGGAACACTTGGGTCCATTGCTTCTTGCATCACTCTATCATTGAATGACAACCAACTAATCTCTCGATTTAAATATTCACGCTTCTTTTTTGCCATTTGCCATAAGAATTAACTAAAACTGATTTTAGATATCTGACTTTATTTTATAGTGAAGCTAATTGCTCTTCTAAAACTTTTATTCTAGATGCAGCATCATTCATTTTTTTACGCTCTATATCTACTACACTTTCCGGAGCATTATTTACAAAACGTTCGTTACTCAATTTCTTCTCCACTCCTTTCATAAAGCCTTTGGTGTATTCCAATTCTTTATTAATTTTTTCTTTTTCAGCTTCTACATCTATCGCACCTAATACAGGTATGAAAAATTCATTTTTACCAATTATAATAGACATTGCACCTTCCACCTTTTGAGTAACAAATTCTATATCTGAAATATTACCCAACTTTACAATTAAAGTATCTAAATTATTATTGTACGAATCATTCAACTTTATTTTAAGTTCCAAAGCTTCTTTTGTAGGAATATTTTTTGATTTTCTAAAGTTCCTAATTCCTGAAATAATTTCTTTCGTATAATCAAAATCAGCTATTAACTCTGAATCAATTTTGCCAGATTTTGGCCATTGAGCTACAATTAAAGCTTCGTTTTTAATTCGTTTTTCAATCGTTTGCCAAATTTCTTCCGAAATAAATGGCATAATTGGATGTATCACCTTTAAGATTTTCTCCAAATTTTTGATAGTTGCTTTATAAGTTACCTTATCAATAGGTTGCTGATAAGCCGGTTTAATCATTTCTAAATACCAAGCACAAAACTCATCCCAAACCAATTTATAAGTTGCCATTAAAGCATCCGAAATTCTAAATTTACTGTAGTGATCATTGATCTGCTCAACAGTTTCATCAAATTTAGAATCAAACCATTCTATCGCTTTTTTAGAACTCTCAGGTTGTACTATTTCTTTAATTTCCCATCCACTTATTAATCGGAATGCATTCCAAATCTTATTTCCAAAATTTCTGCCTTGCTCGCAAGAACTTTCATCAAAAAGCAAATCATTCCCTGCTGGAGAAGTCAACAACATACCTACTCTTACTCCATCTGCACTGTACTTTTCCATTAATTCAATAGGATCAGGAGAATTACCTAATGATTTAGACATTTTTCTACCTTGCTTATCTCTAACTATTCCTGTATAATACACATTTTTAAATGGCGGTAAATCTTTGTATTCGTAGCCAGCCATTATCATTCTAGCTACCCAAAAAAACATAATTTCAGGAGCTGTTACCAAGTCATTGGTTGGATAATAATAATTAATATCTTTATTATCAGGGTTTTTAAATCCATCAAAAACTGAAATTGGCCACAACCAAGAAGAAAACCAAGTATCCAAACAATCTTCATCTTGTTTGATATTCTCTAATTTTAAATCGGGATTACCTGATTTTTCTTTTGCTTTTTTCAAAGCTTCATCTTCTGTAATCGCAACTACATAATCGTTAGATCCAGATCCATAATAATAAGCAGGAATACGGTGTCCCCACCACAATTGACGAGAAACGCACCAATCTTTGATGTTTTCCATCCAATGCTTGTAGGTATTTTTAGAATTGGCAGGATAAAATTTGATGGTATCATCCATTACATGTTCTAAGGCAGGAGCTGCTAACTCTTTCATCTTACAAAACCATTGCAATGATAATTTAGGTTCAATCACGGCATTAGTTCGTTCAGAATACCCTACTTTGTTCTGCATTTCCTCTTCTTTCACCAAATGACCTTTTTCTTTTAATTCCTTGGCAATTTCTTTACGTACATAAAATCGATCTTGTCCTATATATAATTGAGCCGCTTCGCTCAATGTTCCATCATCGTTTAAAATATCAATAGATGGCAAATTATGCTTGATTCCCAATTCATAATCATTAATATCATGTGCAGGAGTTACTTTCAAACAACCTGTACCAAACTCAATATCAACATATTCATCTTCAATAATTGGAATTACTCTTCCAATTAATGGAACAACAGCCTTTTTACCTTTCAAATGAGTATATCGCTCATCATTAGGATTAATACAAATAGCAGTATCTCCTAAAATAGTTTCAGGACGCGTCGTAGCTATAGTTAAAGTCTCATCACTTCCTTCAATAGAATAATTCAAATAATAGAGCTTAGAATTAACTTCTTTATGGATTACTTCTTCGTCTGATAAAGCCGTTTTAGCAGAAGGATCCCAATTAATCATTCTTACACCTCTATAAATCAAGCCTTGCTCAAATAAATCAATAAACACTTTAAAAACAGCATCGGACAAATCCTCTTCTAAGGTAAATCGAGTACGTTCCCAATCGCAGCTAGCACCTAATCGCTTTAGCTGACTTAAAATAGTACCTCCATATTCATCTGTCCATTCCCATGCATGTTGCAAAAACTCTTCTCTACTCAGGTCTGATTTATTGATTCCTTCTTTCTTTAATTTTTCAACTACCTTAGCTTCAGTTGCAATAGAAGCATGATCGGTTCCAGGAACCCAACAAGCATTTTTGCCCAACATTCTAGCTCTACGAACTAAAACATCCTGAATGGTATTATTGAGCATATGCCCCATGTGCAAAACTCCTGTAACATTAGGAGGAGGAATTACAATAGTATAAGCCTCTCTATCATTAGGTTCTGAATGAAAATAATTATTATCCATCCAGTATTTATACCACTTTTCTTCAGACTTTATTGCTTCGTAAGCTTTTGAAATTTCCATGAAATCTTTAGCAATTTGTTGATTAATTAATATTGCAAATTTATCAATTAATGCTTGCTTTTCTAATGAAAATTAAAGGGATTAGAAAAGAAAAGGTGTTTTTTATAAATGTTAACGAACTGTTAAAGATTAAAAGTGGGAGATAATTATGATTAGATTTGTTGAAACAATAAATTAAAAAAGAGAAACTATGAAAAGGAATATCTTATTATTAGGATTTGTAATCGGTTCTTTTTTTGCAGTGAACGCACAAAGTTCTACTCAAAAAGCAGCTGATACAAATGGACCTGAGATTTCTTTCGAAACGGAAGTAATTGATTATGGAACAGTAGATAGATATGGTGATGGTGTTAGAGAATTTGTATTTACAAATACTGGAAATCAGCCATTAATTATATCAAATGCAAGAGGAAGTTGTGGTTGTACAGTTCCTGAGTGGCCAAAAGAGCCAATTAAGCCAGGTGCTAAGTCTGCAATAAAAGTAAAATATGCAACTGATAGAGTTGGACCAATTAACAAATCAGTAACAGTTACTACTAATGCAACTAACCCTACAACGGTTTTAAGAATTAAAGGTACGGTAAAGGATGTACAAACTACTCCTGAAAAAACTGCACCGACTGGAGTACCAGTAGAAAATTAAAAATAAGTTACCGCGAATAACTTTGATTTAAAGTATCTCGTTTAGACATTGTCTAGGCGAGATTTTTTTTGCCTAAAATCATTTCAATTTTATAGAAATAATGTTCATTTTTGCAGCCAATAAAATCGAATAAATATGCCTCAAATATCCAATAGAGGGCAACACATGCCCGAATCACCAATAAGAAAATTAGTCCCTTTTGCTGAAAAAGCAAAAGCGAAAGGAAAAAATATTTTTCAATTAAATATTGGTCAGCCAGACATTGCTACACCTGATGTGGCATTGGAAGCAATACAAAATTATAACGAAAAAGTAATTGAATACAGTCATTCTGCGGGTGTTGAAAGCTACAGAAAAGGATTAGCAAAATATTACGATAAGATAAGTCATGGAATAGACTTTACAGATATAATAGTTACCACAGGTGGTTCAGAAGCTTTAATTTTTGGATTTATGAGCTGTTTAAACCCTGGAGATGAAGTAATAATTCCAGAACCATTTTATGCCAACTACAATGGTTTTTCTACTACTGCCGGAGTAGTTGTAAAACCAATTGCTTCTTCAATAGATAGTGGTTTCGCATTGCCAGCCATCGAGGAATTTGAAAAAACAATCACTTCAAAAACCAAAGCAATTTTAATTTGTAATCCAGGTAATCCAACAGGTTATTTATACGCTAAAGAAGAGTTAGAACAACTAAAAGAAGTGGTTAAAAAACACGATTTATTCCTGTTTGCCGATGAAGTTTATCGTGAGTTTTGTTATGATGAAAATGAGCATCACTCAGTATTAAACTTAAAAGGAATTGAAAATAATGTGGTGGTAGTTGATTCAGTTTCTAAACGATACAGCATGTGTGGTGTAAGAATTGGAGCGTTGATTAGTAGAAATAAAGAATTAATGGCAACCGCTATGAAATTCGCTCAAGCAAGGTTGAGTCCACCATCGTTAGGACAAGTGGCTTCAGAAGCTGCATTAGATACACCAAAAAGTTATTTTGATGATGTGATTGAAGAGTACGTTGCTAGAAGAAATACCTTAGTAAATGGACTAAATGCCATTGATGGAGTATTTTGCCCAATGCCAGGCGGTGCATTTTATGCAGTAGCAAAATTACCAGTTGAAAATACAGAACATTTTTGCCAATGGATGTTGGAAGAGTTTGAATATGAAGGCGACACAGTAATGATGGCTCCAGCAAGTGGATTTTATTCTACTTCAGGTAGAGGAAGAGATGAAGTTCGATTAGCTTATGTTTTAGAAATAGAAAAATTGAAAAAGGCGATTGTTTGTTTGGAAAAGGGACTGATTGCATATAAAATACGTTAGACTTTAGATTCTAGACCTTAGCACCGATAGCTATCTAAATTAGACCTTTGAAATTAGACCCACAGAGATTTAAACTAGATTCTTAAAAAAACTCCTTAGAAATATTTCTAGGGAGTTTTTTTGTGGTTTTAAGTTTAGAAACAGGAGATAATAGGTTGTTCGTTGCTAACGGTTAATATAAATATCTGCTTATTATCATTTCATAATAAAAAACTACATCTTCATTTTTTTTCAGTAAATTTGATTATACTATTATTCAATGTATGACGCAAAGAATTTATATAGATACATCGGTCGTTGGTGGCTATATTGATGATGAATTTACAGATGGAACGATTCCTTTTTTTGAACTAGTAAAAAACGGTAGAATAAAAAGGCTCTAGTTTAATTCAGCTATTATTTGTATATTGTGTGTATGAAAACAGAAAAGCTTAAAGACCAAATACTCTCTCTGCCAATTAAACAACGTGAACGTTTGTTGAAGGAGATTGAAGATTCAACTAAAGAGATTAACCTGTCTGCGATTGTTTCACGTCAGCATGAGTTTAATAACAAACTCGGAGCCTGTCCTCATTGTTCTCATTCTAAGTATGTTCGTTTTGGGATTGACAAAGGAGCACAGCGCTACAAATGCAAGTCTTGCCAAAGAAGTTTTACGGAGTATACAGGTACTTGGATGGCAGGGCTGCAAAGAAAAGACAAGATTGTTGATTATCTTAAACTAATGGTTGAAGAAAAAAGTCTTGACAAAATTGTTTCGATTTTGGGTATTAATAAGAAAACAGCCTTTGATTGGCGCCACAAGATATTGTCTTCAGTTGACGCAGATGACGGAGAGCCCTTCATTGGTATCACAGAAAGTGATGAGACCTTTTTCCTCAAATCTGAAAAAGGGATGAAGGTTAAAAATCGAGAACCAAGGAAAAGAGGCGGTAAGTCAAGCAAAAGGGGTGTAAGCAATGATCAGGTTGCGGTCATCGTGACTCAAGACAGAAAGTCAATGCTAAATCTGAGTGTAGCTACACTTGGACGGATTAGAAAGATTGATATTAAAAATGCTATTGGCAATCGCATAAAAAAAGGGAGCACAATTTTGTGTAGTGATTCTCACCACAGTTATAAAGGCTTCGCTAAAGACACCAAAATTGAGTTTCATCCGGTAAATGTTTCCAGGGGAGAAAGAGTAAAAGGAGCGTTTCATGTACAGCATGTAAACTCAACGCACAATAAAATAAAGAAGTGGATTGGAAATACATTCTGGGGCGTGTCTACTAAATACCTGCAACAATACCTAAATTGGCATATTATAAAAGAAAAAATAAAATCAAACAAGGATATTACCCTTGCTTTCGCAAAGCAGATAGTTGTTGCGGGAGCTCTGGAGCGCTTTGTTCAAATCCAACCAAACTATAAAACACTATTATCAACGCAGTGCTAAACTAGAGCCAATAAAAATTATTGTTTCTGACCTTCTCAAAGCTGAACTCTTGAGAGCTCCTGATTTTGTAAAAGATATGTTGGACGGAATTGAGGAAAAAAATATTGAGAGAATAAGCTTGAATGAAGAAGCAACCATACTTGCGAATAAATATATTCAAGCAAAAGTAGTTGGTAAAACGAGTCAAGCAGATTGCCAACATATTGCAATGGCAACAATTTCCAATGCAGATGTTTTGGTAAGTTGGAATTTCAAACATATTGTTAACCTGGAGCGAATAAGGGGTTACAATGGAATTAACTACCAAAACGGATACAAAATGATTGAAATAAGAACACCTAAAGAAATTATACCTTATGAAAACGAAAAATAAAAAAAAGTTTGATGCGATCAAAACGATGCGTGCAATTAGAGATAAAATTAGTCTCGAAATTATGGATATGACCTATGAAGAACAGCGAAAATATTTAGATAAACTATTGAAGAAAGAGAAAAGTATTGCAAAATAACTATAAAGAGTTAAAACTCCTTAGAAATATTTCTTGGGAGATTTTTTTGTGGTTTTAAGTTTAGAAACAGGAGGCAATGTAAGCTCCCCCAAAATTAGTACAGTTTAAAAATAGAATTTGTTATTTCAAAACAGATTGTTTCAATGCCGATAATCAGCTCAGAAATTAAGGGAGGAAAAGCTAATATTAGTGGTAATTTTACAGAAGTAGAAATTGAGGGAATAATTAAAAAATTGAAAATAAGGTAAATGACTTTCGTAGAAAAAATAGCAGATTATGTGCTTGGCAGTAGAACTCCAAGCCAATTTCCAGACATCGGCCTAAGCGGAATTAGTGAATATCCTGAATCAGAATCTCTTTTAATTTTAGCTGGTATGAATTATCGAGACAATTCATTTGAATTGATTGAATATTTTAATCAAGCTCTTCATGAAATTAAAATGAAACTACCTAGTAAACTTGAAGCAGCCAACACTCTTATAAGCTATTATCTCAATAAATTAATTCTTAACCCAGAAAATGGGATTCTATTGATGACCAAAATTCAAGATGAAATTTATTATGCAAATGATTGGTCGTACTTGAACTCAACTGTAAAAAAGCAATACGTGGGTGAAGAATTGGGCTTACAACATTTATTTACTTGGTTTCGAGAAATTCAAGATTTTATAGATGGTAGCCAACTTATGTATTACAACAATTTGACACCTACTCAACAAAAATTAAACATTGAAAATAATTTGATAAATGAAGCTAAAAATTGGCTCAAATTAAATTGCAAAAATTCATGAAAGTATTTTTTATAATTTTCTCATTCATAAATTGTTCCATATTGATAGGACAAAACAATCAGTTGCCCGACCCATTTGAGTCTGAAGACGATCAAATCTATAGATTAAATAATCCACATCTTATAACTCCTGATTCAAATTATGTAAATTACTGGTGTTCATTTGAAATTTTAAAAAGTACCTCTGTTAATTTAAAAAAATTAAATTTAATACAAGCTGGTGATTTTCTTGCCTCATTTCATCCTTCTTGCAGCAACAATGTTGAATTCTCAGAATGGTCTAACAAATTGCTTTTTATGGTTCTTCAAGAATATCCGATGGAAACTCTTGCAATTCTAACAAAGAACAGTTCTTTGTACAGAAATCAAATATTTAAAGAAATTCAAAAACCTATAGATGACGAAATAGATATTGAAAGATTAATAATTACTCTCCAATCAATTAAAGATGATTACACTAAAAATACAAAGGATATAATTATTAAAGCCCTGCAAAGAGTTGAATAAAAAATTACAATAGTCACAACTTTAATTAAGATTAGTTTACAAAATCGGTAAACTTTTTATTTTTTTAATAATGGTTGCAATCGAAACCTCATCGGGAGAAACTCACAAAATAGAAATTATCCCAATAGTTGAGAAAGATTTCGGTTCTTTCACAAAAAGTCGGTTTTGGTTCAATTGGAAAGAAGAAATAGATTATGACATTTATAAAATCCAAATAAAAGAAAAAAATAAAATATTAGGTTTAATCTCATTAGAGACAATTAATAGTGAATCTAGAGTTTCTATCAGAATACTAGTGGTTTCTAAAGAAAATAGAGGTAAAACTAAAATATATAACAATATAGTTGGTTGCTTAATTGCATTTGCTGGAAAACAATCTAAAATTTATTTGGTGAATGGGCTTGTATTTCACTCCTACCAAAAATAAAATTGAAAGAACATTACAAAAAAAAATATTTAATGCTTGAGGCTGGACAAAGCTTATTTATAGATGGTGTAGAATTAATTCAATTAATTAGAAAATACGATCATGGATAAAAAAACAATAAATAAAGAATTGAATGATTTTAAATATTTAATTGATTCTCGCAACCTAACTAATAAAGAGAAATTATCAGAACGTGAGGCAATTATAAAAGCTCGTGAATTGAGATTTAGAAAAAGAAAAGATAAGGATATTATAACCCCTAAACTTTTACAACTTAAATATCAAATGGAGGAATATTTAGAAAATCCTGTATGTTCTAATCAACCTTTGTTTCCAAAATTTCTAAAAAATTATGTGGACACGCTATATGAAAAAAGAAAAGGCTTTGCAAACGACATGGACATTGAGCCAACCACTTTAAGTCACCTTATTAATAATCATCGAGAGCCTAAAGACACATTTATTTATAGATTAATCATCCATTCAGAAACCACATATAAAAATATTTGTGATTTTGAAAAAGAGTTATGGCCTAAAGTTTTTTACCAAGATAAAGTTTGCGATTTTTTATCTTCATCTGAGAAGTGGAAAAAAACAGAAGTAAAACATGTAAAAAACAATGCAATTATATTCTAATAACGACTTTAATGGCACAGTTCAATTTTTGAAAGATTCAATTTTTCAACTGTATTAATTTAGAATAAACAAGCAGCACTTTATGTAGTTTTTATTCTCTATTTTTGATTGGTCTAATCTATAAATTTGATTAGGAATATAAATACCTATAACGATGCAAACCTTCCTTTTTAAAATTAATCTATCTATCAACTCATTAAGTAGTTTTTTGAAAAAACTAAGCATATTTCCTTGTTTTATAGCTCTTTGTGGAATATTTCTTTTAAACTCTTGCATGGAGAAAAGTCAAAACCTAGATCCACAAGGAAAGGATAAATTTGAAGCAAGTGAAGTTGAAAATATTCCCAATAATCTAGCGTTGTACGACACCACTTACGTTCCGATTTACTCTGATATCTATAGCGAAACCAAACATATACGGTTTAATTTAACTGCAACTTTGAGCTTAAGAAATACAAGCTTTAAACATAAAATATTTATCTCTAATGTAGATTATTATAATTCAGCAGGAAAGAGAACAAAACGATTTCTAAAAAAGCCTATTGAATTAAATCCCATGGAGTCAATCGAATATGTTATTGAAGAAACAGATATGACAGGTGGCACAGGCGCTAATTTTGTTATTTTTTGGGCTGCAGCCAGTCCTTTAGTTGAGCCAATTTTTGAAGGCATTATGATTTCGACCAATGGGCAACAAGGTATCTCATTTTCCACACAAGGTGTTTCTATAAGCAATAAATAAAAAAATCTTCTGAGGACTAGCCTCAGAAGATCAAAATCAATAACATCTATTAATTTTATGAAAAAACAATTTTTGATAGAATAAATTAATGTCTTATTCTATATAATTGATACATTCCCTTAAGGTTTTTGACAACCTTTCCCATCCCAAGGAAGACCTCCTACAGGCAAAGCTTCATCCAACTCAATTTTTGGTAAGAAAATTTCTGCATCTATACTAGTTCCTGCTGCTTGCAAGTTTAATCCTAGCATACTTCTCAATTGATTGGCTCCTGAATTACTTGCACTTACGGCTGCATCTACCTCTTCTCTAGTTACCTCAACTCGTGAACCATAAATTTGAGCCCATCTATTACCTACAGGTATTTTAATCATCATTGCTTTATTTCCTGCACTATTCTGATCTAATAAAGAGGATTCATCTAAAATGTATTCAACTTTCATTTTATCATTGATTTCCTTATAATCATACTTGCTATTGCCAGTAAATAAATTATTATTCAATAGTATTTTAGATCCTTTATTATAAACTCCTCCCATATGGCCAAAACCAAATACATTGTTTTCTATTGTTGCAGTTAAATATTTATCAATAGCTAAGGCATCTCCACCATAACTTGCTACAGCATCATGTTTCCAATTAAAAAGTGATGTGTTATTTCGAACAATAAATTTAGGAACAAGGCTAGCGTCAGATCCTGTATAACCAGATCGAATATGGATGCCATAACCTGTATTATTAACACTTAGGTTATTTTCAATTATACCTGTTGCCGCATGAAAAATACGAACAGATATCGCTCCTTCTGTTGGTGCCGTATTCATTACTACACAATTTTTTACAGTTACATTAGTGTATTTGCTTGCAACAATTACTACGCCACCTGACTCAGGACTTGGATTGTTTCCAGAGTTTGGACTTGCTTGTCTTCTAATTGCTAATCCTTTGTCTTCATGGTATCTATTTCGAGGACCATTGTCAAAAACAATACCATCCACTATAATTTCTGAACCAGTGGATAATTGTCCATCACTTTCTCTTTGTTGATCTGTACGAATATACAGCCTAGGCGAAGTTAACTTCATATACTCATTGGTTCCAGCAAATACAGTTTTAGTTACTCCCCAAGGATCTCTTTTTGTAAATAATTCATCATAACCACCATAAATTTTAACAGGCACATTAATTTCATCTGAACCTCTTCCTCCTTTACTCAAATAAGTTCCTCCCGCAATGTAAATAATGTCATTAGGTTTTAAATGCTGAATTATATTCCCAATATCTCTAGCTGGCTGCTCTTTTTTGCCTGACTGTCCTGAACCATTAGTTGCACTTATATACCATTCTCGACCACTATTGGCAAAAATAGGCGACGTATTAGGAATATTAGCACTACTTATTGATTTCGATCCTGCAGATTTTGAGCTTGATGTAGATGCGGAATTCGATGATTGATTATCACTTGCAGTTGACGATTCTGGTGAATTTGACCCTGTTAATGAGGTAGCGTTATCAATCGTATTGTTAACCGCATTTTTTAAATTCTTCAATGTAATCTGTCCTTGACTTAAGTTTCCCATTAGTAAGAAACAAAGGACTATTAATCCTATTTTATTTATAGCTTTCATTCTGTTTAATTATTAATAAATATTTAAAAAAATTCTATATTTCCTTTAGTTTTAAAAACTTTCAACAAACCTACTGCAATAAAGATTTTTACAACCCACCCATTTGGGTGAAATTCTTAATTTTAGAAAAAAAGTTGGTATATTTAAAGGGTCAAAAGTGCTTATTGTTTTTAATCCAATGCTGATTTGATACATAAAACAATATCCAAAAAAAGCATTTATAACATACTAAACTTCTACAAAACAACAATTTAACAACTAAGCAACAATCCATAAATAAAGACGTTAAAACAATAAAACTTTAGTGTTATGAAAAAATTACTTTTAATGAGTGTTTTTCTATTAATAGGAATCACCAATAGCTTTAGCCAAACAAAAAAGAATGATTTAAAACTAACAGTTTCCGGCATGCCGCTTTTCGGTTATGCAGATGGTTTTGATTCAGGCATTAATGGTTTCGTATTAAATCCATCCATTGGTTATTTCATTTCTGATAAAACATCTATTGATTTAAACTTTTCTTATGCCGCTTTAAACGGTTTAAGAATTGGAGATGTCAAATCTTATTATAATTCTTATGCTTTTATTCCCACATTGAGAAATAATTTTTTGAATAAAGAAAAATATAGAATATTTGGTGAAATTGGTTTTGGGCTTGGAACCATAAAGTATGATGCCAATAATGAAAACTTACACAATGTCAAACATGAGGAGTTGAGTGGTGGAATATCTATTTTAAATATAGGAATTGGTGGCAATTACTTTTTTAACGATAAATTTGGTATTGAACTCACCATCCCTTATTTAAGCACTAAAAATATTACGTCAAAAAACTCTAACAATTTGTATTCAGGAATTGTCCCATCAATAGGAGTTACATTTATAATGGATTAAAAGATTTACTCAACCACTGTTAATTGTATTGGAGTTCCATTTATTCTGCGATTGTCCTTTTCAAAAATTAAATTTGTAATATTTATCCAAGAATATACTTTTGCAATTGCCACAACTTCCATAAAATAATCAGATTTAAAATCTACATTTTTCACAACAGGTTTTCCATTATCAAAATATGTGATTGTTCCTTTAATCGGTCTTAAAAATTTTCCATTATAGAATCCTCTTAACAAATTTATATTTTGGGGACTACTTTTTTTACATTCTATTTCAAATGGTTTGTCCATTAATAGAGAAACACAGAAATCTGATATGATTTCACTATTACTAGATGTTCCCACTTTTAAAATTATAGGATTAAGAAGAATTGTATCATTTTCAATTAGCGCAAAAATATTTGAGAAATTAATACTTTTAACTTTCTCTTTTTTTAAAACATTAATAGTAGAAGAATTAAAATCAGACCCATTTACTTTTGCTCGACTTACTCTAGAATAAGATTGCATATTAACTTCATATCCAATAATTCTACCTACGTTTGGTTTTAATTGTAAAGAAGAATTATTTAATAATTCTTCTTGTGAAATATTCCCTTCATATTTATTAGCAACAATAGCACAAACTGTTTTATAATTATACTTAGCCCCATAATCTTTTATAAAAGATGTTCCTATAAAAAATAAAATGATTGTTGCAAGGCTAATTTTCATATTACAAAGTATTTATTAAAAAATGAAGTCATGTTATTATTTTTTGACACTAATAAATTCATCCTAAAAATACGGATTTTTTTAATCTTATCTTTAAGCAACCTTTCACGTAATTTTGTGTCTTTAAATTGATGATTAAAAAGTCTTCACTCTTATTACTTTGCTTGATTCTAGCGCAATGTATTTTTGCACAAGATTTATTTGTGAAACAGACTTCAAACATTTCACGAACTTCAATCAAAAACCCTCAAATAATTGGATTAAGTGATGGGAAATCAGTAATCGTAGTTAGCACAGAAAACGATTTAAAAACTAAAAGTTTGCTTATTGTTCAATATGATGCTTGCGGTGAGATAATTTGGTCTAAAGAATTTACACATCAAAATGACATTCTATTTGCAGATCTGGCTATAGATCAACAAAGCAATATTTTAATCACAGGCTATTTGAGTGCTATTAGCGTAAAAACACCATTTTTAATCAGCTTAAATGCTAATGGAAATATAAATTTCTTTAAAAAGTTCTCTAACACTTCAAATTACAGCTGCTATACTTACTCTATTGATGTTTCACCAAATAATGACTATTATATTTACATCAATTACAATACGAATACTGCAGGACCTGTATCGAGACCAAACATAATAAAATTAAATTCAAATGGCTCAATTGTTTGGGCTAAATCTTATGATTTCTTTTCATGGCATTATGGATTTATGTTAGCAACTTCTGATGGTGGTACTTTATTTAGTATGAGCACTACTTTTGTTAAAATTGATAGTTCTGGAAATATTCAGTGGATGAATAGTTACAATGGTAGAATTAATCCTGCAAAAGGTATTGAAACAAATTTAGGTTATGTTTTTTATAATAGAGATAATGCAGGTGCAGACCCAATTAATTATTTAATGCTGAATAAAAATGGTTCTGTGAGATGGAGTATCACCAATTTTAATACTTTTTCTACTTCATCAGGTTTAAAACGTAAAAATGGAAATCTTATTTTTTCAGGAATTAATAACTCCACAGCAAATAATGGATTTTTAGAAGTAAATCCTATTGATGGAACTCTAGTTAAATACAAAGAATTTAACAGTGGTCTAAACTTCTCAGGTATTCAAATTTCTGACTTTTATGAAGATAAAAACGAAAATATTATAAGTTGCGGTAACAACTCTTTAGTACTTGTACCTCAATTAGATATTTTAAAATTTAATGATACTTTGTCGTTGATAAATTGTCCTGACTCATCATTTACTCCAAATTATACCATAGATACAATTAGCCGAATTAGCAAAACTCCTGTAGCAGTTAGTAATAATAATTCTTTCTTAGTAAACAATGAACAATATGCAGTCAATCAATTAAATATTAGCAATACTACACTTTGTAGTTATTTTAAAAACTCTACTTCTCCCAACCTTGGTAATGATACGATTATTTGCGACCAATCTTCTCTTATTTTAAAAGATGAAAATTCAGTTTTTGATAATTATTTTTGGAGCACAGGTGCCAAAACTGCCTCAATTACAGTAAATAAAAGTGGCTTGTATTGGTTGGCAACTATTTCTGCCTGCGACACTTTAAGAGATACTGTTTTAGTGGAATATTTCAATCAAGATTTACTTAATTTAGGTGCAGATTCTTCTTTTTGTGAAGGTGATTCCATTATTCTAAAAAACAATAGTTCACTTAGTAATTATTTATGGTCAAACTCAGATACAACTGCTCAAATTACAGTAAAAGATACAGGGTTATATTGGTTGGAATATGGCAGCAAGTGCGGTGTAATTCGTGATTCTATCTATTTAAAATATAAACCTAGATTATCAGCATTTTCTATTGGAAACGATACAACTATTTGTCCGAATGACTCTATTGAACTAAGCACAAAAGTTCAGCAAGAAAACTATTTATGGTCGAATGGGATGACCACTTCTACTATAACTGTGAAAGATAAAGGGCTTTATTGGTTGGAAGTTAATGGCGAATGTAATAAGATAAGAGACAGTATAAATATTAATCATTTTCCTGAATTAGTATTTGATTATTCTATTTCAAAGAATACCGCTTTTACCCAAGAAAATATTTATTTTCGAAATTATAGTACCTCTGCCATTTCAATTAAATGGGATTTAGAGAGAGGAGTCATCTTCACAAAAGATAGTATTGAATACGCTTTTAAAGTGCCAGGTATTTATCCGGTATTAATCAATATGATTTCAGCTGATGGATGCGAATTTAATGACACAGTTAATCTAACAATTCTAGCTTCTCCCCTAATAATTCCAAATGTATTTACTCCAAATGGAGATGGAATTAATGATAATTTTTATCCTTTTGGAAAGGATATTCAGACTTATCAAATGACTATTTTTAATCGTTGGGGAGAAATAGTTTTTGAAGGCGAAAATACTCCTTGGGATGGTCGATTTAGAAATGGAAAAATGGGTAATGATGGTACTTATTTTTGCACCTTTACAATAAGCCTTTTTAGTGGAGAAGTTCTATCTACAAATAGCTCCGTTAGTTTATTTGGAACAGATTAGGTATTTAAAAATCTTCATACAATAAATACTTACTTCTTACTTCTGTTTGAAATTTATCTAATCCATTTTTCCAACTATCATGAATTTCAATTGCTGTTTTTCCTGCCTTTATTTGTTGTTGAAGCGTATTATTACCTGCTAACAAATTGAAGAAATTAGTAAAAAATTTCTCTTTGGGTTCATATTGATTGTAACTTTCAATCAACCATTCCAAGTTGATCTGTCCATTAGTTTTTATCTCCTTAGCAGCATCAGACAATAATTGTCCATAACACTTTTCTCCATTTAGTTTTGGATCTTTAGCGCCAAACATTGGTTTTGGGGTAAACACAAAGGAGTAATTTTTAAAGGATGGATGTCCAAATTGTTGAAATGGTTTTTCAGTTCCTCTTCCTACAGAAATAGGTGTGCCTTCTAAAAAGCATAAAGAAGGGTACAAATAAACGGCATCCATATTAGGCAAATTGGGAGAAGGAGCTTGAGGCAAATCATAGCGAAAAAAATGTGTATAATTCTCCATTTTAATTACTTGCAAATCGGTCTGTAATTTATTATTCAACCATTTCTCTCCATTTATCATTTGAGCATATTCTCCAATCGTCATTCCGTGAACCACAGGTATTGGGTGCATTCCCACAAAGGATTTATATTTTTCTTCTAAAATTGGCCCATCTATATAATAACCATTTGGATTGGGACGGTCTAAAACAATTACAGGAATTTTTTGCTCTGCACATGCTTCCATCACATAATGCAAAGTAGAAATATAAGTGTAAAAACGAGCTCCTACATCTTGTATATCAAAAACGATTAAATCAATCCCTTTAAGCATTTCAACAGATGGCTTTTTATTGTCGCCATACAATGAAAAAATCGGTAAACCGGTTTTTTCATCTACAGAAGAATTTACTTTTTCACCTGCATCTGCTGTTCCTCTAAAACCATGCTCAGGGCTATAAATTTTTGCAATATCAATACCTAAACTCAACAAAGTATCTACCACATTGGTAGTTCCAATCATACTGCTATGATTACCAACGAAGCCAACCTTTTTATTTTTTAATAAATCAATATAAGCCTCTATTCTAGCTGCTCCCAATTTTAAAATAGCTTCATTTTTTATTGAATCAACTTCCGTAGCTATAGCAGTTGATATATTTTGGTTATTTTTCTCCATTTGATTAGCACACGATTGTAAACTAACAGAATTCAAAAGAACAAAAATGAATAGTATATTTTTAAGTTTTCTAAATGGGTACATCTTATTATTACATTTGCATTAAATCAATCATTTGAACTACGAATATTTCATAGCAAAAAGAATTTTAAAAGGAAACAGCGAAGGTAAAGGTTTTTCTGCACCTATTATTCGTATTTCTATTCTTGCCATTACATTGGGTATTGCCATTATGATTATAGCTATGGCTATAGTTTCAGGCTTTCAAAAAGAAATACGTGATAAAATTATAGGTTTTGGTTCACACATTAGTATCACCTCTTATAATACCAACAATCAATTAGATGCTAAACCAATTGATAAAAATCAGGCATTCATTGATGTTCTTTCAAAGAATCCTGAAATTAAAAATGTACAGGTTTTTGCTAATAAAGGTGGTATAATAAAAACGGATGACGAAATTTATGGAATTGTACTAAAAGGTGTTGCGCAAGACTATGATTGGTCATTCTTTAAAGATAAAATCGTTCAAGGAAACGTATTTACAATTAATGATTCTATTCGTAATGATAGCATAATAATATCAGAAGCTGTCGCCAATAAATTATACTTAAAAACAGGTGACGATGTTAAAGTCTATTTTATACAAGAACCTGCTAGAGTTAGAAAATTTACCATTTCAGGGATTTATAATTCAGGGTTTGGTGACTTAGATGAGTTGTATGCGCTTTGCGATATCAAACATATCCAAAAATTAAATTCTTGGTCTGAAAATTTAGTAGGAGGTTTTGAAGTTTCTATCAACAAATTTGAAGATTTGGATAAAGTTGAACAATTTGTCTACGAGAATATTGGCTACGATTTAATTTCTACAAGCATCAAAACTTCTCGTGCAGACATTTTCAATTGGTTAGAATTGCAAGATATAAATGTGCTTGTAATTATAATTTTGATGCTAATTGTGGCGGGAATTAATATTATTTCAGCATTATTAATTATGGTGATAGAGCGCACCAACATGATTGGAATTTTAAAATCCTTAGGAGCTAGTAATTTTAGTATCAGAAAAGTATTTTTAATAAGCTCCACCACTTTAATAGGAAAAGGACTTTTGTGGGGAAATTTGATAGGTATAGGATTTTGTCTACTTCAATTAAAATTTCAATTCTTAAAATTAGATCAAGATGCTTATTATATTGATAGAGTGCCTATTCAAATTAATATTTCAGATATTTTATTATTGAATTTAGGGACACTAATTGTAAGTATTTTGATGCTCATTATTCCATCTTACATTATTTCAAAAATCAGTCCATCTAAGGCGATTAGATTTGACTAATTAATTTAAGAAATCTCGTACAATTCCTTCCCAATCGTCGTATAAAGTGATACTTTTGCAGCATAAATAAAGAAAAGATGAAATATTTCAACAATATAATTGAAACCATAGGAAACACACCATTAATTAAGTTAAACAAAACAGTAGTAGATGTTCCTGCGCTTGTTTTGGCAAAAGTAGAAACTTTTAACCCTGGGCATTCTATTAAAGATAGAATGGCTGTAAAAATGGTAGAAGATGCTGAAGCAGCAGGACTTTTAAAACCAGGAGGAACTATTATTGAAGGCACATCAGGAAACACTGGAATGGGTTTAGCCTTAGCCGCTATTGCAAAAGGTTATAAATTAATTTGTACTATGGCAGATAAACAATCTCAGGAAAAGATTGATATTTTGCGCGCTATGGGAGCTGAAGTTATTGTAACACCAACAAATGTATCTTCTGATGATCCTCGTTCTTACTATTCAATTGCTAAAAAATTAAACGAAGAAATTCCAAACTCATTTTATCCTAATCAATACGACAATTTATCCAATAGAAAAGCTCATTATGAGCAAACAGGCCCAGAAATTTGGGAGCAAACTGATGGGAAAATTACGCATTTAGTAGTTGGTGTTGGAACTGGAGGAACAATTTCAGGAACTGCTAAATATTTAAAAGAGCAAAATCCAACTATTAAAATTTGGGGAATTGATACTTACGGTTCCGTATTTAAAAAATATCATGAAACAGGAGAATTTGATGAATCTGAAATTTATTCTTACTTAACTGAAGGTATTGGAGAAGATATTCTTCCAGCTAATGTTGATTTTAAATTAATTGACAAATTTGAAAAAGTTACTGATAAAGATGGTATGATAATGACTCGTAGATTGGCCAGAGAAGAAGGTCTTTTTATGGGAAACTCTGCAGGAAGTGCTGTAGCAGGCATCAACCAATTGAAGTCAGAATTATCTAAAGACGACATTGTTGTAGTTATATTTCACGATCATGGAAGTAGATATGTTGGAAAAATATTTAACGATGATTGGATGCGCGACAGAGGATTTTTGGATAAAGAGAAAGCAAGAGCTTTAGATTTGATTAAAAACCATAAAGATAAAACTCTGGTAACGATAACTGAAGATCAAAATATTTCAGAAGCAATTGACATTTTGACCAAATACAATATTTCGCAAATGCCAGTTGTAAATTCTAAAGGTGAAATTGTGGGAGCATTAAACGACAATGAAATATTTGCTGAAATAATCAAAAATCCATCTTTGAGAGAAGAAAATGTAAAAAAGGTAATGAATAAGCCTTATGCATTTGTTGAATCCAACTCGACAATAGAAGATGTCTCCAAAAAAATTAACAAAGACAACAGAGCTGTTTTAATAAAAGATAAAGCAGGGATGAGTCATATTATTACCATGCACGATATTATAGATTCTTTAAAGTAATAAAGAATGTTGAGCATTAATGATCAGATTGGGAAAGAATTAAAGTTGGAGAAACATCCTATACGAATTGTTTCTTTGGTTCCTTCCCAATCTGAATTGCTTTGGAATTTAGGGTTAGAAGATGAAATTGTAGGTGTAACTAAATTTTGTATTCATCCAAAAGAGCTTAGAAATCAGAAAGTGATAGTTGGCGGAACCAAGAATCTTAAATGTGAACGTATTTTAGATTTAAAGCCTGATTTAATCATTGGAAATTTAGAGGAAAACACCAAAGAGGATATTGAATATCTTCAAAGTAAAATACCAACTTACGTATCAGATGTAAGTAATATCCAATCAGCTATTAAAATGATTGACGACATTGGAATAATTTGTAATCGAGTAAACGAATCTCAAAAAATAATTGATAAAATTCAACACGATTTTGAGCCAAATCAATCTCATAAAATCTTAAAAAAAGCACTCTATTTAATTTGGAATGAGCCATTAATGAGCATTGGAGGAGACACATTTATCAGCAATATGCTACCTTATGCAGGATTTGAAAATGTACTAAAAGAATCCAAGCGATATCCCACAATAACTGACGAAGAAATCAATTCCATGAAAATAGATGCTATTTTTCTTTCTTCTGAACCCTATCCTTTTAAAGAAGAACATTTAAAAGAATTCCAAAACAGATTTCCTAAAACAAAAATTGGATTGGTAGACGGCGAATACTTCTCTTGGTATGGCAGCCGATTACAAAATGCAAAACAATATTTTAATCAGCTTTGTGATGAATGGAATCAATAATTCTTTTAAAATGGATAAATTAGCTTGATTTTTAAATTAAATGCGGATTCATTCAATCATTTTAGCTTTTCTATTTCTGCTTCTAGCACAGTCTATTAGTGCTCAAAAAGTTGGAGTAGTACTCAGTGGCGGCGGCGCAAGTGGAGCAGCCCACATTGGTGTTTTAAAAGCTTTAGAAGAAAATAATATACCTATCGATTACATCACCGGAACATCCATTGGAGCTTTGGTAGGTGCACTTTATGCCTCAGGCATGAGCCCAATAGAAATTGAAACACTTTTTAAGTCAGATTTATTTATCAAATGGGCCAACGGTGAAATGGTTAGCAAATACCAAGCATTTTACAAAAAAGGAGATGCATCACCTAAGTTACTGACGATTAATTTTGATTTAGATTCACTTTTTGAAACCAATTTACCTACCAATTTTATTTCTTCTGTTCCTATTGATTTTGGATTATTAAAAATGTTTGCTCCTGCCTCAGCTGCTGCCAATTATAATTTTGATAGTTTGATGATTCCTTTTCGTTGCATTGCCGCTGATATTACCAATGGAAAAGAATATATTTTTAATCAAGGAAATTTAGCAACAGCAGTAAGAGCTTCAATGGCTTACCCATTTTACCTCTCCCCTATTAATTATAAAAATAGATTATTGTTTGACGGTGGATTATATAATAATTTTCCCTCAGATGTGATGTATAATGATTTTATGCCTGATTATATTATTGGCAGTAATGTCAGTAGAAATGATGACCCACCAACTGAGGATAACCTTTTGTCACAGATTAAAAGTATGTTGAGTAGAGAGTCAAATTACTCCATTGAATGCACGAAAGGAATTATTATAGAGCCAAAAGTAGATGGAATTGAGTTACTCAGCTTTGAAAAAAATAACAATGCCATACAAGCAGGTTATAATGCTGCCATCCTTTCAATAGATTCTATTTTACCTTATGTAAAAAGAACAATAAGCGATACGGCAATAATTGATAAAAGAAAAGCTTTTGCAAAAAGCAAAACTCCATTAAAATTTAAAGAAGTTAAATTCAATGGTCTGAATGAAAAACAAACACAGTTTATCTTTAAAAAAGCCTTAAAAAAGAATGATTTCTTTGAATATTCTATCTTAGAATCTGCCTATATGCGTTTAGTTTCTGATAGAGGAATTAGCAGTGTATATCCAATCAGTACATTTAATAAAAATTCATCCTTATTTGATTTAGAGCTTATTGTAAAAAAAGAAAAAAACTTCCAAATTGAGTTTGGAGGCATCATTTCATCAAGACCAATAAATACTGGTTACGTAGCTCTTGGATACAATAGAATAAAAAAAACCAACCTAAAGCTTGATGCTAACTTATACTTTGGAAAATTACACAGCTCAGCCAAATTTAAGACAAGAATAGAGTTTCCAGCTCAAAATCCCATATATACAGAAGCGTCTATAATAAATACAAAATGGGATTATTTTAATAGCTCCAAAACATTGTTAGAAGACATCAAACCATCTTATTTAATTAAAAACGAATTATTTATAGAAGCATTAGTTGGAATGCCTATAAAGTACAAAGGCAAATTAGAATTGGGTAGTGAGATCTTCGACTTACAAAATGAATATTATCAAACCAACAATTTCAGCAGATTTGATACGGCTGATATTAATAGATTTAGAGGCTATAGCCCATTTTTGAGATACATTAGAAGCACTCTAAACAGAGACCAATATGCCACAAAAGGCAGTTATTTAAAACTTCAAACAAGGTATTCATTTGGAGATGAAAAAAATACGCCAGGTTCTACCGCGGCTATTAAGGACGAAACTAAAAACAAAAGAGAATGGATTGAATTTAAAATTAAATATGAAAATTACTTTTTAAAGAAGAGCAAATTTAATTTTGGAACTTTGGTAGAAGTAATTGCTACCAACCAGCCCTTCTTTAGCAATTATACGGCTACCGTATTAATGGCGCCTGCTTTTCAACCATTGCCCGAAATGACTACCCTATTTCAATATCAATATAGAACTCATTCTTATGTGGGATTTGGTTTGAAAACAGTTTATTCAATCTTTGATAAACTAGATTTTAGATTGGAAGGTTATATTTTTCAACCTTATCAAGAAATATTAGACCTTAATAAAGATGCAGCCTATGGTCCTGAATTTTCTACTAGAGATTTTATAGGAACCGCTACTATGGTTTACGAAACACCTATTGGCCCATTGGCGGCTAGCTTTAACTATTACGATAAGGCAGATAAACAATATAAATTCTTAATTCATTTTGGATATATATTATTCAATAAGAAAGTTTTGGATTAAAAAAGGCGTCTAAGAAAACTTAGACGCCTTTGATAATTTTTACTGAAAGCTAAATTTAAGCTTCAGCTGTTGGTCCTCCAAAGTTCATTGGAAAATTAGGTTGTTCACCTTCGTTAATCGTGCCGTTTTGAGATTCAAATTTAATTACATTGTCATTTAATGCTCTTAATAAACGTTTGGCATGTTGTGGTGTCATCATATATTCTTGACTTCACTTTTGCCTTTGGTAATACCAGGCATTACTTTAATAAAATCCAATACAAACTCTGAATTAGAATGACTAATGATAGCCAAGTTAGAATAAATTGCCCTTCAGCAACTTCTTCACGTCAATTCAATGTTTAATTTTCCGTCTTGTCTTTGTTCTTCAGCCATCTTATTCTATTTTATCAACTTCTTCTTCATCTTTCACTTCTTCAGCATTCTGAAGTTAATTAGATTTCGTATTCTTCTTTTGAACCAACGATTATTCTTGGTATTCTTTTAAACCTGTTCCTGCAGGAATCAAATGTCCAACAATAACGTTTTCTTTTAATCCCTTTAAGTGATCTTCCTTACCACTTACAGCAGCTTCATTTAATACTTTAGTTGTTTCTTGGAAAGAAGCAGCTGAGATAAAGCTATCAGTTTGTAGTGAAGCTCTTGTAATACCTTGTAAGAACTGAATTTGACGTTGCTGGACATTGCATCTCTTGCAACTAACTAATTTCTTATCCTGCTCTTTTTAATCTTAGAGTTTTCTTCTCTCAATTTTCTTGGAGAAACAATTTGACCTGAACTTCATATCATCTGAATCTCCTGCATCTTCAACAACTTTTTTCCGAAAATCCAGTCATTTTCTTCGCAAAATTCAGATCTTATTCACAATTTGCTTTTCTAAGAATCGTGTATCACCTGGATCTTCAATGATTACTTTACGCATCATTTGTCTAACAATTACTTCAAAGTGCTTATCATTAATTTTCACTCCTTGTAACCTATAAACTTCTTGAACTTCATTTACTAAATATTCTTGAACTTGTGTAGGTCCTTTAATTGCTAAAATATCAGCAGGAGTAATTGCACCATCAGAAAGTGGAACTTCCAGCTCTTACAAAGTCATTCTCTTGCACTAAGATATGCTTAGATAAGTTAATCAAGTACTTTCTTAACTTCTCCAGTTCTTGACTCAACAATTACTTCTCTGTTACCTCTTTTAATTTTTCCAAAAGAAACAATACCGTCAATTTCTGAAACAACGGCAGGATTAGAAGGATTTCGTGCTTCAAATAACTCAGTTACTCTTGGAAGACCACCTGTAATATCACCTGACTTACCTGAAGTTCTTGGTATTTTAACCAATGTTTTACCACTTTCAATTTTATCACCTTCTTTAATACAACGATGTGCGCTCCTACTGGTAAGTTATATGTTTTAAGCAACTTCGTTCTTTAGAGTTAACTACCTTAATTTCAGGAATTAATTTTCTTATCTCTTAGATTCAATAATTACTTTTTCAGTAAAACCTGTTTGTTCATCAGATTCTTCTTTATAAGTAATACCATCAACCAAAGTTTTCAAAAGCAATAGTTCCTGTGTACTTCTGCAATAATTAAAGCGTTATATGGATCCCAATAACAAATCAATTGTCCTTTTTTCACTTTTTCTCCATCATCTACTATCAACAATAGAACCATAAGGAATAACGTTAGCTGTAGCTAAAGCAATATTTGTTTTAGAATCTAACAATTCTCAGCTTCAGCAGAACGTCCTACAACAATATGTAACTTTTTTACCTTCTTTGTCTTCACCATCAACTGTTCTTAATTCATCAATTTCTAAAATACCATCGTATTTTGCTTCAACTCTTGAATCATCAGCAATTTTAGATGCAGTACCACCCAACGTGGAATGTACGAAGTGTTAACTGAGTTCCTGGCTCACCAATAGACTGTGCAGCAATTACTCCAACAGATTCACCTTTTTGAGCCATTCTACCAGTTGCTAAACTTCTACCGTAACACTTAGAACAAACTCCTCTTTTCAATTCACAAGAAAGTACTGAACGCATTTCCAATTCATCAATTGGAGATTCGTGTATTATTTTAGCAATCTCTTCAGTTACTTCTTCTCCTGATGCTAATAATTAAATCGCCTGTATTTGGATGATAAACATCATGAACAGTTAGTTCTACCTAAAATTCTATCGTATAATGATTCTACTTCATCATCATTTTTCATTAATGCAGCAATCGTAACACCTCTCAATGTTCCACAATCTACATCAGAAATAACAACATCTTGAGAAACATCTACCAATCTTCTTGTTAAGTAACCTGCATCTGCTGTTTTCAATGCTGTATCGGCCAAACCTTTACGTGCACCGTGAGTAGAAATAAAGTACTCTAAAATTGAAAGACCTTCTTTAAAGTTAGAAAGAATTGGGTTTTCAATAATTTCTTGACCTGATGATCCAGATTTTTGTGGCTTAGCCATCAATCCTCTCATTCCTGAAAGCTGACGAATTTGCTCTTTAGAACCCCTTGCTCCTGAATCAAACATCATGTAAACAGAGTTGAAACCTTGATTATCGTTTTTCAAACGATTCATTACCGTATTGGTCAACCTTGTATTGGTATGTGTCCAAATATCAATAATTTGGTTATAACGTTCATTATTCGTAATGAAACCCATATTATAGTTATTCCACACTTCTTTTACTTGCTCATGTTGCTTTTTCCATCATTTCTTCTTTCGCATCTAGGAACAATAACGTCCTCTAAGATTAAACGACAGATCCACCTTTAAATGACATATTATATCCTAATGTCTTTAATATCATCTAAGAAATTAGCAGTTTTTGAAGTTCCAGCTACTTTCAAAATATCACCAATAATATCTCTTAAAGATTTTTTGGTCAACAATTCATTAATATAAGGCACTTCGCAGGTACATGCTCGATTAAAAATAACTCTACCACAAGTAGTGTCAATTAATTTAGTTTCACCATTTCTTTGTAATCTTAACTTTAATCTTAGCATGAATATCTAATCTTCCTTCATTGTTAGCAATAATAACTTCTTCAGGAGAGTAGAAAGATTTTCCCTTCACCTTTAATGGTTTTAGTTTCATCAGAAACTCTTTCTTTGGTCAAATAATAAAGACCCAAAACCATATCCTGAGATGGTACAGTAATTGGAGAACCATTTGCAGGGTTCAAAATGTTATGAGAAGCCAACATTAATAATTGAGCTTCCAAAATTGCAGCATTACCTAATGGTAAGTGAACTGCCATTTGATCACCATCAAAATCCGCGTTAAATGCAGTACAAACTAATGGGTGCAAACGAATTGCTTTACCTTCAATTAATTTTGGTTGAAAAGCCTGAATACCTAATCTGTGAAGCGTTGGAGCTCTGTTCAACAAGAATTGGGTGACCTTTTAATACATTTTCTAAAATATCCCAAACTACAGGTTCTTTTTTATCAACAATTTTCTTTGCAGATTTTACAGTTTTCACAATACCTCTTTCAATTAACTTACGAATAACAAAAGGCTTGTAAAGTTCAGCAGCCATATCTTTTGGCATACCACATTCATGTAATTTTAAATCTGGTCCAACAACAATTACAGAACGTGCAGAATAATCTACACGTTTTCCTAATAAGTTTTGTCTAAAACGACCTGACTTTCCTTTTAAACTATCAGATAATGATTTTAAAGCTCTGTTTGAATCTGTTTTAACAGCAGATGATTTTCTAGAGTTATCGAACAAAGAATCTACAGCTTCCTGCAACATTCTTTTCTCATTTCTTAAGATTACTTCAGGAGCTTTAATCTCCATTAATCTTTTTAAACGATTGTTTCTAATAATTACTCTTCTGTATAAATCATTCAAATCAGAAGTAGCAAAACGACCACCATCTAATGGCACTAAAGGACGTAATTCTGGTGGAATAACTGGAACAACTTTAACAATCATCCATTCAGGTCTGATTTTCAATATGTCCATTTGCTTTTCTGAATGCTTCAACAACTTGAAGTCTCTTTAAAGCTTCATTCTTTCTTTGTTGAGAAGTTTCAGTATTTGCTTTATGTCTTAAATCATAAGAAAGACTATCTAAATCCAATCTTTTCAATAACTCAAAAAGTGCATCAGCACCCATTTTTGCAATGAATTTATTTGGATCAGTATCGTCCAAATACATGTTTTCTTTTGGCAAGGCTGTCTAAAACATCTAAGTACTCTTCTTCTGTTAAAAAGTCTAAGTATTCGATTGGCTCACCTTCTGCATTTTTAGCATCACCTGCATTAATTACTACATATCTTTCGTAATAAATAATGGTATCTAATTTTTTAGTTGGTAAACCTAAAAGATATCCAATTTTGTTTGGTAACGATTTAAAGTACCAAATATGAGCAACAGGAACAACTAATGAAATGTGTCCCATTCTTTCTCTACGTACTTTCTTCTCAGTTACTTCTACACCACAACGGTCACAAACAATCCCTTTATATCGGATTCTTTTGTATTTACCACAGTGACATTCGTAATCTTTTACCGGACCAAAAATTCTTTCGCAAAATAAGACCATCTCTTTCTGGTTTATAAGTTCTATAATTAATCGTTTCCGGCTTCAATACTTCTCCATTTGATTTTTCTAAAATCATTTCTGGTGAAGCAAGGCTTATTGTAATTTTAGAGAATCTACTTGTTTCCTTATTGTCTCTTCTAAAAGCCATATTTATATTATTGATATTAATAATTTTTTAATTATTGAATTAAAGCGGTTGACTCTTCTTATTCTTCTGTTAACGTGATGTTTAAACATAAACCTCTTAATTCGTGTAGTAATACATTGAAAGATTCTGGAATACCTGGAATTGGCATGCTTTCTCCTTTTACAATTGCTTCATAAGCTTTTGCTCTACCCATTACATCATCCGACTTAATGGTTAAAATTTCTTGTAAGATATTAGCAGCTCCAAATGCTTCTAATGCCCAAACTTCCATCTCACCAAAACGCTGTCCACCAAATTGAGCTTTACCACCTAATGGTTGTTGTGTAATTAATGAATATGGTCCAATAGACCTTGCGTGCATTTTATCTTCTACCATGTGACCTAATTTCAACATATAGATAATACCTACTGTTGCAGGTTGATCAAAAGGTCACCCGTTCCACCATCATTTAAAGAAGTTCTTCCTGATCTTGGAACACCAGCTTTGATCTGTATATTCATTAATTTGATCTAATGTTGCTCCATCAAAAATTGGAGTAGCAAATTTAACACCTAACTTTTCACCTGCCCATCCTAAGAACGGTTTCATAAATCTGTCCTAAGTTCATACGAGAAGGTACACCTAGTGGATTCAATACAATATCTACAGGAGTTCCATCTTCTAAGAAAGGCATATCTTCGTGCACGAACAATTTTTGCAACAATACCTTTGTTACCATGACGTCCTGCCATTTTATCACCAACTTTCAAGTTTTCTCTTTTTAGCCAAATAAACTTTCGCTAATTTCATAATACCTGTAGGCAATTCATCTCCAACAGTTAATGCATATTTCTTTCGTTTGTAATTACCTTGAATTTCTGTTGCTTTCATGTTATGATTATGCAACATGGTTTTAATCAAACTGATTTAATTCATCTTGATGTCGTCCAATTTTTGTAATCAATAAATGTCAAAATCATCAATTCTCTGATAAAATTTTCTGAGTAAATTTAGTTCCTTTCGGAATTAATTCTTCATTATAATAATTCGAATACCCTTGAGCAGTTTTACCATTTACAACAGTAGTATAATTTTTCAACTAATCTATCTTTCAAGCATCATCAATTCTTTCTCTTTTCAATCATCCAACTTCTCTAAAACTATTGCTTCTCTTCAGATCTAGACTTTTCTATCTTTTATTGCTCTTTCAAATAATTTTTTATCGACTAACAACACCTTTAGTTGAAGGTGGAACTTTTAATGATGCATCTTTAACATCACCGGCTTTATCACCAAATATCGCTCTCAATAATTTCTCTTCAGGAGTTGGATCAGATTCACCTTTTGGAGTAATTTTTCCAATTAAAATATCACCTTCTTTTACCTTGGCTCCAATTCTAATTAAACCATTCTCATCCAAATCATTGGTAGCTTCTTCACTTACGTTTGGAATATCTGCAGTCAATTCTTCTAACTCCACGTTTAGTATCTCTTACCTCTAATACAAATTCTTCAACATGAATTGAAGTAAATAAATCTTCAGTACTACTTTTTCAGAAATTACAATTGCATCCTCAAAGTTATAACCTTTCCATGGCATAAATGCCACTTTTAAGTTTCTACCTAAAGCTAATTCACCACCTTCGGTAGCATATCCTTCACAAAGTACTTGACCTCTTATTAACTTTCTCCCCTTTCTTAACAATAGGTCTCAAATTAATAGTGGTACTTTGATTTGTTTTTTGATATTTAGTTAAACTGTAAGTTTTAGTATCTTCATTGAAACGTACTAATTGATCTTCTTCAGTTCTATCATACGTAATAGTAATATTTGTTAGCATCAACATACTCTACTATACCATTACCTTCAGCATTAATCAAAACTCTTGAATCAATAGCAACTTCTTTCTTCCAAGCCAGTTCCAACAATTGGCGCTTGTGGTTGCATTAATGGAACTGCTTGACGCTGCATGTTAGATCCCATTAGGGCTCTGTTAGCATCATCATGCTCCAAAAATGGAATTAAAGAAGCTGCAATAGAAGCAATTTGGTTAGGAGCTACATCCATCAATGAGATTTCACTAGGCTCTACCACAGGAAAGTCACCTTCTATAACGAGACTTAACTCTTTCAGTAAGGAAATTACCTTTTTCATCTATTTGAGCATTTGCTTGCGCAATTGTTTGCTCATCTTCTTCCTCAGCACTTAAGTAAATTACTTTCTCAGGATCTAAATCTACCTTAGACCCCTCTACTTTTCTGTAAGGAGTTTCAATAAATCCTAAACGGTTTACTTTAGCGTAAACACATAAAGAAGAAATCAAACCAATGTTTGGTCCCTCAGGAGTTTCAATAGGACAAAGACGACCATAGTGTGTATAGTGAACATCTCTTACCTCAAAACCTGCTCTTTCTCTAGATAAACCACCTGGTCCTAATGCTGACATTCTACGCTTGTGCGTAATCTCTGCCAGTGGATTGGTTTGATCCATAAATTGAGACAACTGATTGGTTCCAAAAAACGAATTAATAACTGAAGATAAAGTTTTTGCATTAATCAAATCGGCAGGAGTAAATACTTCGTTATCTCTAACGTTCATTCGCTCTCTAATAGTTCTTGCCATTCTAGCAAACCCACACCAAACTGGCTATACAATTGCTCACCAACAGTTCTTACACGTCTGTTACTTAAGTGATCAATATCATCTACATCAGCTTTTGAATTGATTAACTCAATCAAATACTTAATGATAGAAATAATATCTTCTTTTGTTAATATTTTTGTATTCAGGATCAATAGTCAAGATTCAATTTTTTATTGATTCTATATCTACCTACTTCACCTAAATCATATCTATTTTCAGAGAAAAATAATTTATCGATAACACCTCTAGCCGTTTCCTCATCTGGTGGCTCAGAGTTTCTAAGTTGACGATAAATATGTTCAACCGCTTCTTTTTCTGAGTTAGAAGGATCTTTTTGTAGCGTATTGTAAATAATTGCAAAATCTGCAGAATTTACATTTTCTTTATGAAGGATAATTGTTTTAGAACCTGAATCCACGATTGGGTCAATGTGTTCCTTATCCAAAACCGTTTCACGGTCGATTACTACTTCATTTCTTTCGATAGAAACAACTTCACCTGTATCTTCATCCACAAAATCTTCCACCCAAGTTTTTAAAACTCTTGCAGCTAATTTTCTACCTAAAACTTTCTTTAAACCTGCTTTACTTATTTTCACTTCATCAGCCAAGTTCGAAGATATCTAAAATATCTTTATCAAACTCATAACCAATAGCTCTTAAAAGAGTGGTAACAGGTAATTTCTTTTTACGATCAATATAAGCATACATCACATTATTAATGTCTGTTGCAAATTCAATCCAAGATCCTTTAAAAGGAATAACTCTTGCAGAGTATAATTTAGTCCCATTAGCGTGACGACTTTGACCAAAGAATACACCAGGAGAACGGTGCAACTGAGAAACAATAACACTCTCAGCGCCATTGATCACAAAAGTACCTTTAGGTGTCATATAAGGGATAGTACCCAAATACACATCTTGTACAATAGTCTCAAAATCTTCATGTTCCGGATCGGTACAATACAATTTCAATTTTGCCTTTAAAGGCACACTATAGGTTAATCCTCTTTCAATACACTCATCAATAGTGTAACGGGGAGGATCTACAAAATAATCTAAGAATTCTAAGACAAATTGATTTCTAGCATCTGTAATAGGAAAGTTTTCACTGAAAACTCTGAACAAGCCTTCTTCTTCTCTATTTTCAGGATGTTGTTTCCAGTTGGAAAAAATCCTAAAAGATTTCAATTGTATATCCAAGAAATCAGGATATTCTAATTTATTTTTGATTGAAGCAAAATTTAATACGTCTTGCTTCTTGTTAGAGACTGCTGGATTCATCATTTTATAAAAATGATTATTAATAATAGATATAAACGACAAAGGGTTTAGACTCACTCGCCTGAGACGAATGAGGTCTAAACCTTAATATATTCAGTTGAAACTTCTATTACTTAAGTTCAACTTCTGCTCCTGCCTCTTCTAATTGAGTTTTTAATGACTCAGCTTCGTCTTTAGATACACCCTCCTTTAAAGGTTTTGGTGCTCCATCAACTAATTCTTTAGCTTCTTTTAGTCCTAAACCAGTTAATTCTTTAACTAATTTTACTACTGCTAGCTTAGATCCACCTGCTGCTTTCAAAATTACATCGAATTCTGTTTTTTCTTCAGCTGCTTCACCAGCGTCACCGCCACCTGCAGGACCTGCCATTGCAACTGCTGCTGCAGCTGGCTCAATACCGTACTCATCTTTAAGAATAGTTGCTAACTCATTTACGTCTTTTACTGTCAAGTTTACTAACTCTTCAGCAAGTGCTTTTAAATCCGCCATTTTACTACTTTTTTTATTTTAAATTTTTATTATTTGGATTGAGTGCGTACAATTTTTAGCTTCTCTATCACAAAGAGTTTTCACTAAACCTGCGATAGTTGTTTTTCCACCTGATTGTAATGCAGAAACAACATTTTTAGCAGGTGATTGAAGTAATGCAATAACATCTGCAATAACTTCTTCTTTAGATTTAAGCTGTGTAAGCGTTTCTAATTGATGATCTCCAATATAAATTGCAGAGTCAATATAAGCGCCTTTCAACGACTGGCTTACTTCCTTTTTTCTAAAGTCCTTAATTAATTTTGCAGGAGCATTACCTGTTTCTGAGAACATAATTGAAGTATTTCCTTTTAATACAGTGTACAATTCATCATATTCTCCTTCAGCTGCTTCTAAAGCTTTCTTAATAAAGTGTATTTTTAACTACATTTAGAGAAACTTTGCTTGTTGAAACACAATCTTCTTAACTTCGTTGAACTCACAGCATCTAATTCAGATATATCAGCTAAATAAAATATGCTTGTTCATTCAGCTTTTCTGTTAAAGTCATTAACTACGATTTCTGTTTTTCTTCTTTTGTCATTTCTATCGGTATAGAATTATATTTTATTAATCTTCAATAAATCTTTTAGGATCTATATGTATTCCTGGAGTCATTGTACCTGATAAAGCAATACCTTTAAGGTAAATTCCTTTAGAAGCTGTTGGTTTCAATTTTACTACAGTTTGAATAAACTCTCTAGCATTTTCACCAATTGTTTTCGATCAAAAGAAACTCTACCTATAGAAGTATGGATAATTCCATATTTATCTACTTTAAAATCAATTTTACCTGCCTTTAACATCTGCAACAGCTTTACCAACATCCATAGTAACAGTACCTGACTTAGGGTTTGGCATTAAACCTCTTGGTCCTAATACTCTACCTAATGCACCTACTTTACCCATAACACTAGGCATAGTAACAATAACATCAACATCAGTCCATCCACCTTTAATTTTCTCAACGTATTCATCTAAGCCAACATAATCAGCACCTGCAGCTTTTGCTTCTTCTTCCTTATCGGCAGAAACTAATGCTAAAACTCTTACAGTTTTACCAATTCCATGAGGTAAAGTAACAGTTCCTCTAACCATTTGATTCGCTTTTCTAGGATCTACTCCTAAACGAATGTCTACATCAACTGATGAATCAAATTTGGTATAAGTAATGTCTTTTACTAAAGTTCTGATGCTTCTCTTAAAGATATATAATTTATCCTTTTCCACTTTCGCAACAGCTGTCTTTTCTTTTTTTGTTAATGTAGCCATTAATTCTTTATTTTCTTTCGTCTATTAGAAACGGTTTTGCACCTTTTACAGTTAAGTCCCATACTTCTAGCAGTACCTGCCACCATCGTCATTGCAGACTCGATTTTAAAAGCATTCAAATCTTCCATTTTATCTTCAGCAATTTCTTTAACTTGATCCCAAGTTACAGATGCCACCTTTTTTCGGTTAGGTTCAGCAGAACCTAGATTTAATCTTTGCAGCATCTAAATAGTTGAACAGCTGCAGGAGCAGTTTTAATAACAAAATCAAATGATTTATCAGCATAAACTGTAATCACAGCAGGTAACTACTTTTCCAGCTTTATCCTGAGTTCTAGCGTTAAACTGCTTACAAAACTCCATGATGTTAACTCCTTTAGCACCTAGTGCTGGACCAACGGGTGGAGACGGATTTGCAGCCCCTCCTTTAATTTGTAGTTTAATTAAACCACTTACTTCTTTAGCCATCTTAGTTTATTTATTTTAATTCTATTAAGATTCTTTTTCTACTTGAAGGAAACTCAACTCTAATGGTTGTTTTCTTCCAAAAATCTTAACCATTACTTTCAATTTCTTCTTCTCATCATTTATTTCTTCAATCGTTCCATTAAAACCATTGAAAGGACCATCAATTACCTTAATTGATTCTCCTACTATAAAAGGAATGTTCAATTCTTCTTCACTTTCCGCTAACTCGTCAACCTTTCCTAGTATTCTATTTACTTCTGACATTCTCAAAGGAACTGGCTCTCCGCCTTTTTCTGCACCTAAGAAGCCAATAACATTATTCACGTTTTTGAATAACATGAGGCACTTCACCTACAAGATCTGCTTCTATTAGAATGTAACCAGGAAAGAAACTTCTTTCTTTACTTATTTTTTTACCATTTCGAATTTGGTAAACCTTCTCGGTTGGGATAAGAACTTGTGATACATGATCAGACAAACCTAATCGAGATGATTTCATCTTCAATATAAAGTTTTATCTTCTTTTCCTTACCACTAACTGCTCTTACAACATACCACTTTTTAGTAGTCTCGCTCATCGTTAAACCCTCCAAATCAATTAAAACATTTGGTAAATAAACTCCATCATTCTACTAAATGAGGAGTCCATTACAAAAATTAAAAGAGAAATAATTACAGAGGCAATCATAACCACTAAAGCACTACTTTGTAGTTCTTTCCATGTTGGCCACGATACTTTATTAAAAAGTTCGTCTGCTGCCTCCTCTATATATGTTCTAATTTTCGACATTTCAATTTCTTTATATTTGATTGAAAATAAACTTCTCGTCTCATTCCCATTCATTATTTCAATTGCACGGGTGGAGAGACTCCCTTCGATAACATTTTAACTTATTGTTAAAATGAACTCAGGATAAACTTCTCGTCTCATTCCCATTCATTATTTCAATTGCACGGGTGGAGAGACTCCCTTCGATAACATTTTAACTTATTGTTAAAATGAACTCAGGATAAACTTCTCGTCTCATTCCCATTCATTATTTCAATTGCACGGGTGGAGAGACTCGAACTCCCAGCCAATGGTTTTGGAGACCACTACTCTACCAATTGAGCTACACCCGTAGGCCTATATTTTATAAGTCAAGAAAGGTATCACACCATATGGCGGACACCTTCTTGATTTATAATATGATTTAAATTACTTTGTAATTTCAGTCACTTGACCTGCTCCAACAGTTCTACCACCTTCTCTAATTGCAAATCTTAAACCTTTGTTCAAGGCTACAGGAGCAATTAATTTAACGACAATAGAAACGTTATCACCTGGCATTACCATTTCTCTACCTTCTTCTAAGAAGATCTCACCGGTTACATCAGTAGTTCTGATATAAAATTGTGGACGGTATTTGTTATGGAATGGAGTGTGACGTCCACCTTCTTCTTTTTTCAAGATATAAACTTCAGCTTTAAATTCAGTGTGAGGAGTAATAGTACCCGGACGAGCAATTACCATACCTCTTTTGATATCAGCTTTCTCAACACCTCTTAACAATAAACCTACGTTATCTCCTGCTTCTCCTCTGTCTAGAATTTTTCTAAACATCTCAACACCTGTAACAGTCGATTTTTTGTTTTCAGCACCCATACCGATGATAACAACATCATCACCTGAGTTGATTACACCTGTTTCAATTCTACCAGTTGCAACTGTACCTCTACCAGTAATAGAGAAAACATCCTCTACAGGTATAAATAAATGGCTTGTCAACTTCACGTGTAGGAATTGGAATAAATGCTATCTACTGCATTCATTAGGTCCATAATTTTCTCTTCCCATTCAGCTTCACCGTTAAGTGCACCTAATGCAGAACCGATAATTATAGGAGTATTATCACCATCAAACTCATAAAAGCTTAATAAGCTCTCTAACTTCCATTTCTACTAATTCTAACAACTCTTCATCATCTACCATATCAGCCTTGTTCATAAAAACAACGATTGTAGGTACACCTACCTGACGAGCTAATAAGATGTGCTCTCTTGTTTGCGGCATAGGACCATCAGTAGCAGCAACTACTAAATAGCACCATCCATTTGAGCAGCACCAGTAACCATGTTCTTAACGTAATCGGCGTGACCAGGACAATCTACGTGAGCATAGTGTCTGTTTTCTGTTTGATACTCTACGTGAGATGAGTTAATTGTAATACCTCTTTCTTTTTCTTCAGGGGCATTATCGATATTATCGAAATCTCTAGCTCAGACCAACCTTTTTTATGCCAAGAACTGCTAGTAATAGCAGCTGTTAAAGTTGTCTTTACCGTGATCAACGTGACCAATTGTACCAATATTTAAATGTGGTTTAGACCGATCAAAATTTTCTTTAGCCATGACTTATTGCTTATTTAGATTATTAATTGATTAATTAATTACATAGGTTCAAAACTTTTACTATCTAGAGCCAATGAGGGGAATTGAACCCCTGACCTCTTCCTTACCAAGGAAACGCTCTACCCCTGAGCTACATCGGCATGATGTAATATTGTTTTATGATGAATAAAAAAGAGCGGGAAACCGGATTCGAACCGGCGACCCTCAGCTTGGAAGGCTGATGCTCTAGCCAGCTGAGCTACTCCCGCTTTTTAGATTCATCAAGTTTATTAAAATATGTGGGGGGAGCAGGATTCGAACCTGCGAAGACGTACATCAACAGATTTACAGTCTGTCCTCGTTGGCCGCTTGAGTATCCCCCCAACACATTTTATCCAATATTTCTAAAAACGTTTGAGCCGATGGAGGGATTCGAACCCCCGACCCGCTGATTACAAATCAGCTGCTCTGGCCAACTGAGCTACATCGGCATTATTTCATTTTTTTCAATTCTACTCCTCTCTTCTTATCATTCTATGGTAGCCCTGAAAAAGGTCTGCAAATGTAAAAAAGATTTAATTAACCTAAAAGATTTTTTACAATTTTTTTTAACAAGAATAAATATAGCAGGTAAAATTACCCGCTATTTTCTTAGCCCTTTTTGGACTTTTTTAACCCTTTACTTTTTCCTTATGCTTTCTTAACTTGACGTCTTAAAGCCTCACCTCATCGTCTGTAGCTTCTTCAAAATTTTTGGCTACTTTTTTTGCGAATAAGTCATTTCCTGGAATAAATAATCGAATTTCTACCTCTTTATTTTCCATTCGATGATACTGTTGTCCACTTTCAATAAACATCAGCCTCTATAACTTGATCAAAAAATGACCTAATTTATTTATCTTCTCCTGAATAAAGTCGATGAGTTTTTGGTCAACATCAAAATTTACTGATCGTACATTCGTTTTTACATCCATTTTAGTTATTTTTTATGCTCTGGGATGAGCTTGTTGATATATAGATTTTAATTTTTCAATCGAATTATGAGTATACACTTGTGTAGCGGCTAAACTGCATGACCCAAAAGTTCTTTAATTGTATTGAGCTCTGCACCATTATTTAACAGGTGAGTAGCAAAAGTATGTCGAAGAACATGTGGGCTTCTTTTTTCATTAAAACTTACCGTACTAATGTAGGTATTAACCATTCTATAAACAAGCTTCGGATAGATTTTCTGTCCTTTTTGTGTTAAAAAAATAAAATCACCTTCTACTGCTTTGATTTCTTGTTGTTCCGCGAATTTCTCTAACTTTTTAAATAAAGAATTGTAAATTGGTATTATTCTTTCTTTATTCCCTTTACCCAACACTCGAATACTTGATTCACTTTTATATAAATTCTTTTTCTCCAAATTAATCAATTCTGAAAGCCGCATTCCAGATGCATAAAATAATTCAATTATCAACCCATCACGATTTGATTGAAAGGAATCCTCTTTAAAATTTTGATCAAATAATCGTTCCATTTCAACGGAACTAATAAAATTGGGTAGTTTTTTTTTGAGTTTTGGGGATACTACTTTTGAAGTGGGATTATAATCAATAAATTTTTTCTGTAGTAAATATTTATAAAAAGATTTTAAAGTGGTCATTTTTCTATTGACACTTCTTGTAGATATTCCTTGATCAATTAAGGATACCATCCATGATCGAATGTGCTCAGATCGAATATCATTTTTTAAATCTTCAATAGAATAGGTATTGCTAAGAAAATCAGAAAACTGATGAAGATCGTTTTCATAGGCTAAAATGGTATGTGAAGAATACCGTTTTTCGTTAGAAAGATATTGAATGAATTTTTCACGCATAAAAAAAAGAGATACAATCTATCCGACTAAATTAAGCTTTAGTTACGAAATAGATGCGTATCTCTTTCAAAAAATATTGTAATAAAGCCTTTATTAAGCCTCTTCTTGTTGCATTTGTTGTTTATAGATAGCTTTTAACTTTTGCTGTCTATTCAATACAGAAGGTTTGTCAAATTGTTGACGCTCTCTTAATTCTCTAACTACACCAGTTTTGTCAAACTTCTTCTTAAATTTCTTAAGAGCTCTCTCAATATTTTCTCCTTCTTTTACAGGAACTATAATCATCTTTGTTGTTTTTTTATATATTTATAGGGCGACAAAAGTAATTAATTTTTTCTAATTAAAAAACTACTTTAATATTTCTCTTGAAATAACTAATTTTTGTATTTCTGATGTTCCTTCTCCAATGGTACACAATTTAGAATCTCTATAAAATTTCTCTACAGGAAACTCTTTGGTGTATCCATATCCACCAAAAATCTGAACAGCATCAGTACTTACTTTAACTGCAATTTCAGAAGAATAATATTTAGCTATAGCTGATTCTTTGGTCATACTTTCGCCTCTATTCTTTAGATCGGCAGATTGATAAATCATCAATTCAGCGACTTCAATTTCGGTTGCCATATCGGCAATTTTAAATGCAATGGCTTGAAAATTTGAAATGGGTTGTCCAAATTGTTCTCTTTCTTTTGAATATTTTAATGAAGCATCATAGGCACCTTTTGCAATTCCTAATCCCAAAGCTGCAATAGATATACGCCCACCATCCAAGATTTTCATGGCTTGTATAAATCCATCACCTACATTTCCTAAAATAGCGCTTTTATGTACTCTACAATTATCAAATATAACCTCAGCGGTTTCAGAGGCACGCATTCCTAGTTTGTCTTCTTTTTTTCCTGCTTTTAAACCAGGATTACTTCTTTCTACAATAAATGTGGTCATTCCATGTGAGTCTAATAATTCACCAGTTCTGGCGATTACCACAACTACATCTGAACTTTTACCATGTGTAATCCAACATTTAGCACCATTGATTATAAAATCATCGCCATCTGCAGTTGCAGTAACTTTCATACGCATAGCATCCGAACCAGTATTTGGCTCTGTTAATGCCCAAGCTCCAATAAACTCAGCTGAAGCCAATTTTGGCAAGTATTTTTGCTTTTGCTCCTCATTTCCAAATGACAATATATGCCCTGTACACAATGAATTATGTGCAGCAACTGATAAACCAATAGAGCCACAAACTTTAGAAATTTCAGAAACAACAGTTACATATTCAGTATATGAGAAACCTGAACCTCCATACTCTGTTGGCACTAAAACACCCATCAGACCCAACTTTCCCAATTCTTTAAATATCTGAACAGGAAATTCTTGCGACTCATCCCATTTCATAATATTTGGTCGGATATTAGCATCTGAAAAATCTCGGATCATATCCGAAATCATTTTTTGATTTTCATTGTATGAAAAATCCATAGTATCTTTTTTTAATAATTAACTAAACTGATTATTTTATCGGAGTAAGGCTTTATTTTATCTTCTCCATTTAAAAATTCTAAATTCACCAAAAAAGAAAAAGCACTTACTTTTGCTCCTTGCGATTGAACCAACTCCGCAGCAGCCATTGCTGTGCCACCAGTTGCTAATAAATCATCGTGAATTAAAATATTCATTCCACTTTTTATTACATCTTCGTGGATTTCAATTTCTGCCGAGCCATACTCTAAATCGTATTTATATGAAATAGTTTTATAAGGCAACTTTCCTTTTTTTCTAACAGGAATAAAAGGCACACCCATTTTTTGTGCTATCAATAATCCCCAGAAAAAACCTCTACTTTCAATTCCTAAAACAGCATCAACCTTTATTCCTTGGTTTTGTTTTACAAATTCATCAGTTATCTCCGCCGTCAATTTAAAATCTTCTAAAATTGGAGTAATGTCTTTAAAAACAATTCCCTTTTTCGGAAAATCATGTACGTCTCTAATTGATTTTTTTATCTTTTCTGCTAACATAAATTATAGACTTAAATAGGGTACAATTTTACGATATAAATTAGTGTCTATCAAATGCAGTTGATGCAAATCTTCTAATTGTTTAAAATTGCCATGAGCAGCTCTATAATTCACTAAAGATTTAGATAGATTCCAGTTAAAATAAGGATGCTTTCTTAATTCTTCAATAGTGATCTTATTGATATTTATTTTTCGAATATTTTTATCGTCCAAAACCAAGTAAGTAGTCATTTTTTCAAACTTTTCTTCATCCATTTTATACAATTCCATCAATTGCCACAAACTGATATATCCACCTAGTTTTTCTCTATATTCTACAATAGATTTAGCATAATAAGGTCCAATTCCATATAAACTTTCAAGAGTGGCAGAATCGGCTAAATTTACATCAACAGCCTTTACTTTATAAGCAGTTTTTGCTTCATTTTTAGGAATGTCATTTGAAGCAGAAGATTTATTTTCCTCTTTAACAGTTGGTAATAAGATATAGTTTTCTAATTCTTGGTATTTTTCATCAGAAATAACATACATTTTTTTAAAATCACTTTTTATTTCAAATTTTCCGCCTTTTTGGAGGTAATTGATGATGGATTGTGATTGTTTTGTGCTTAATCCTATATTTTCCCCAATTGCTAAATTGAAATTATTGGGATTAAAGGATTCTAATTTATTTTTAAAGGATTTTGTTGATGCAATCTGCTTTTCTTTGTATTGAGCATTTTTTACAAAATTGGCTTCAGCAGTCTCTTGCTTTATTACAGCTACTAATGAATCCATGGTGGTTGCTTGCTGTTTACTATCTGAATTAATCAGGGACGTATAGTTTAAATAAACCACAGCTATTATCAATAAAAACGAAATTAGTATTAGAATTCCAAGAGAAACAATTCCATCTTTTTCACCTCTAGAAAATCTAAAAAAGTCTTTTAAATATTTTTTTAGTTTAGCCATCTCATTTAAAATGAAGGCCTAATTTACTAAATTAAAATTGACAAAACCTTAATTCATTCTAAATTAAGTTTAAAGACTCAAACTATTAATCTTTGAATTTTTTAATCTCACCTGATTTTATTCTACTAAAATAGGATCGCATATCCATTCTCACTTCTTTAGACATAATTAAAAGTCCTAAGATATTAGGAAAAGCCATCCCTAAAATCATTAAATCTGAGAAATCTAAAACCGCTCCTAGACCAACTGATGAACCAATAACTATGAAAATTAAGAAAATTAATTTATAGCTATAATCTGCAAATTTACTTTTGCCAAATAAATATGTCCAAGCTTTTAATCCATAATAAGACCAAGAAATCATAGTAGAGAATGCAAATAAGAAAATAGCAATTACCAAGACTAATGAGAACCATGGAAAGACAGAACTAAATGCTGCAGAAGTTAATTCAGAACCTTCAAAACTTGAAGTTCCATCAGCATAACCTGTAAAAACTAATACTAAAGCTGTCATAGTGCAAACTAGAACAGTATCAACAAATGGTTCTAAAAGAGCCACAACACCTTCACTAACAGGCTCATTTGTTTTAGATGCAGAGTGAGCAATTGAAGCCGAACCAACACCTGCTTCATTTGAAAATGCTGCTCTTTGAAAGCCAACTATCAAAACACCAATAACACCACCTTTAATAGCTGGAGAATTAAATGCTCCTTGAAAAATTTCATAGAAAACATCACCAACATTAGCGAAATTCATTCCAATAATAATCAATGAAAACAGCACATAAATTCCTGTCATAAATGGAACAATCTTATCAGTAACCTTTGCAATACTTTTAATTCCACCAATGATGACAATAGCAACTAACATGGCTAATACAATACCAAACCAAATTCCCATTCCCTCTAAAGATGGAAACTCTCCTGATAGTTGAGCAAATGCTTGATTGGCTTGAAACATATTACCACCACCAAAAGAACCACCTATGCATAAGATTGCAAATAAAACCGCTAAAACTTTACCTAAAGCTCCTAAGCCTCTTTTCTTTAAGCCTGCGCTTAAATAATACATTGGTCCTCCTGAAACATCCCCATTTTTACCAAAAGTTCTGTATTTAACACCCAATGTACACTCTACAAATTTACTCGCCATACCAATTAAACCGGCTATAATCATCCAAAAGGTAGCTCCAGGACCACCTAAACTTATAGCTACGGCAACTCCAGCAATATTTCCCAACCCAACTGTACCTGATAATGCGGTAGTTAAAGCTTGGAAATGAGAAACCTGACCCTCATCGTTTGGATTGTCATATTTCCCTCTAATCAACTCCATAGCATGAGGAAAACCTTTAAAATTGATAAAACCCATGCGTAATGTAAAAAATATAGCTCCTAAAACCAACCAAACAACAATAAAAGGAATTCCTTTTTCTTGAATATCTCCATTAGGGTGTAAAACTGGCATAGGTGTATCATAAGTAATAGTTGCCATATTTTCAGAGCCAACTTCTATAATATGTGTAATATTTTTTGAATCGAATATTATATCTCCGACCTTATTATTATGGCTCAATTTTCCATCTGCATTTGCAAAAACCTCTAAATCTTTCTGATTATCTTGAGTTACTATAGCGATTAAATCACCTTTACTAACTTGTTTCCCTTCCGCCACTTTCCATTCCTTTAATGAAATTTTAGTTACTTCAGGATTAGACCAGCCAGGTGCTTTTACATTTTTTAAATCAGCGTAAACCACAGGATCGTAAATCCCAACGGTTGAAAACGGATCCCAAAACAAAATCTCACTCATATAGCCTACTATCGGCTTCACAATTGAATTTAATACTTCAGGAGCTGATTGTGTAGCCACTTTTGCACTTAAGGTAATGGTGGTTCCTAAAGAATCGGATACCACTACTGTGTATGTTTCCCCTTCTGTTAATTCAGTAGCAACATTTGACGTTAATTTAATATCTTGCTTATTCCACTTATAAGTATAAGGAGCTAATCCACCAATCACTTCAACTCTTGCAACACCATCATTAATTTCGTTACTTAAATTTTGGGTGGTAATAACCGCATTAAAATCTGCAGCAAAAATTGAATTAAAAATAAAAAAGAGAATCGTTAAAACGGAAAATTTATTACGCATTTAGTATGTTTTGGTTAAAGTGAGAAAACAAATATATTGTTTTTTTTAAGCTTTTAGCTGATTCGAGAGAATTTGTAGACCTTCTTCAAAAGAATGAGGCTGATAATTTAAATCTTTAAAAGCTTTCTCAAGCACAAAACCTGTTACTGGTGGTCGCTTTGCAGCTTGATTTAAAGTATTAGATTTTATTATATTTATATTACGTTCACTCAAATTATAAAAACGAGCAATTCTATGCACCAACTCTGAAATACTCATTTGGTCTTTGCCAGAAATATTATAAATACCCTTGGCAGATTTGTCAGCAATCAACAAACAGCCTTCGGCTAAATCTTCTGCTAAAGTTGGAGATCTAAATTGATCATCTACCACATTTAAAACATCCCCTTTTTCCAAAGCCCCTTTTGCCCAAAGCACAATATTAGATCTACTTAATTTTTCTGCAGTTCCATAAACCAAAACAGTTCTTGCAATAGCCCAACTGATAGTACTTTCTTGAATCAACTTTTCGGCTATTAATTTACTTTCGCCATAATAACTTAGTGGATTGGGTTTTGCCTCTTCTGTATAAGGGCCGTCTTCACCATCAAAAATAAAATCAGTAGATAAATGAATTAAATGAGCTTTTTGCTCACGACAAGCATTAATTAAATTCATCACCGCTTCAACATTTAATTGTTGACATTTCTCCTTTTGATTTTCACAATCGTCCACCATTGTCATTGCAGCTGTATTGATAACAATATCTGGTTTAAATTCATCAAAAATAGCTTGAACATTCTCCAAATTGGTAATATCCATAGATTTATAATTAAACCCACCAAAAGAAGTGATTCTATTTTTACCTTGTGATGTAGCTAAGATTTGATAATTCTCAGCTCTATTTTCAATACAATTTTTAATTATTTTTTGCCCCAATAGGCCGTTACTTCCTGTAATTAATAGTTTTTTCAATCGATATTATTTTTGTGGTATTACTTAAGAAATTTCATCCAAATACTAATTTCTTTCTAATTTCTAAAAGTAAATAATATCTCTTAAATAGGCAATTCGATTGTACTTTAATTCTTTTTAAGCTTATTTTAAACTTTTGCCACGAATCCTACTCGACGGACTCTTGCACGAATGTTCTTTTTGAAAATCAACACGTATCAATAAAATAAACAGTATTTAGCTCTTTATTGATCAAAAACTTTCCTAAAGTTATTGAATATTCTTTCGATTAACCTTAAATCCTTTGTTACAATTTCAGCTGTTCCAATCATTTCAGGCTGGTATGCAATGGTCTTTTGGTAAGTAGAAGTCAATCCATTGGTTAGTTTTACCTTCAAAAAATAACCTTCTTGAGATGGAATATTAGAGATTTCTATCACTTGTCCCATTAATTGACCAAATTCTTGTGAAGGATAATTTGCAAAACTCATTCTTACTTTTTGTCCTTTCTCCACTTTACCTAATGCTTGGTTTTCAATTTTAATAATTCCAATAATTTCTTCATTTTTTGGGATTACTGCAAATAATTCTTGATTTACAGTTACATAATCATTAACAGTAAGATTACTCAAGTAAGTTAATTGACCATTTTGAGGGGCGCTAAAAATATAATTTTGCTGCCAATTTTCAGCATACGTTTGAATGTTCTTTTTAGAAGCTTCTATTCTACCTTCAATTTGCCTTTTTTGATCTTCATTGCTTTTTAATATAATACCCGTTAGAAGAAAATCATTTTTTAACAATCTTTCCACCTGCTGAATTCCCCTTTTCATCTATTATCATATATAGATAAACACCAGCATCCAATTGACTCAAATTAATTTGATCATTATCCTTAATCCAACTATATTCCAACACTTTTCTACCAAAACTATCAAAAAGAATAAATCGATAGGGCTGAAATTGATTAACCTTTCTTAATGTTAATTCATTAAGTATGGGATTTGGGTATATCAAATAATTCTCATGAGGAATTTGATTGTCTTCAGTCAGACCTACTGTTGTTTGGTTACCATTGCTATCCACCTTTAATATAAATATATCCAAATTGTTTGCTCCACTTGGGGTTTTCCTTTGAGGATCAATATCTGTAGCAAGTATTAAAGCCCCTCCATCAGAAGTAGCAAGGATACCCGCAGCTTCAAGGTATGTAATTTCTTTATAGTTTTTACTCCAAAATATTTGTCCTGTTTCATCAAGTTTTGTCAAATTTAAATAATAACCTGAACTAGCAAGGCTTATATTAAAGGTTGCTAAAACATAAGTATAGTTACCTAACTTGTCTATTGCATTAAATGCCAACACTTCAGCCGTGTCCCTAACTCCATAGGATTGAAAAGATTTATAATTATAGGAGGTATCTAAAAGCATTAAGCCAATATCTTGTTGACCCCAAAAAGGATGACCAGAAGAAATTGCACCACCCGCAAAAAGGTAAGTACTATCATTGATCAATGTACTTTCTGTTGCTTGAGCTCCTAAATAGGCGAAATAACTACTCCCTCCTCCTGAAATAGGTATGTTACTCACCAATTGTTTATAATGAAAAGATGTATCAATAGACAAAGTACTATCTAGCCCATATAGTGTGATTGGCAAAAAACTAGTAGTAGTTCCATAAGTAACCGTAGTATCTAATAAATCGGTATAAATTATTAAACCCTCTTTATCTGTTCTTTCATGAAAATTATACAAATTAGGATAGTATGTAGTAGTAGCACTAAAAATAGATGAAATATGCTTATCCTTTACTTTTGTTAAATTGGAGTCAAATTGAAATATATAAATTTCAGTATAATTTAAAGTGTCAATTAAAGTACCTACTCCTAGAAAGCATTCACAATAATTAATATATTTAAGTTCAGAATTAAACCCTAAACTATCTATCGGATAATTTTGACTTTTTGTAATATTAAAATTTGATAATGAAATCTTATTTAAAACCAATTGATTAGGGATATTATTATTTATCTTAGTACCTATAGTATAAATACTTCCATTATTATTTATCATACTTCCAACACCTGATGATAGAATCAAACTATCTTTAAAGTTACCGTTAGAATCTATTTTATAAAGTATAGAATATATAAAATTGGTAGTAGAATCAGTTTCGATATTATTCAACCCAAAAACAAAATCTCCATTGGACAATTCAAACCCATCCTTCATTATTTTTTCTGAAAAAGTATGCCCTAATTTTATTTTAAATGATTGGGCTGAAATATTCAGCCCAATCAAAATTAAATGGATTATTATTAAACTTCGCTTCATATTAAGGATTTAAAACATAGGTATAAGTTTATTAATTGCAATATCATTTATAAAGGCACAGTCTCCAGTTTGAATGATATTATTTAAATAAAGATCATTTCGATTTAAATTTACATATCTTACTCTTTCTTGCAACTTTGTTAAAACTAAATCGATTTGTCTATTTTTTGCATTTATTTGAGGAAAACCACTAACATAAAACATCATATTATTATACCAATTTGTAAAAGTGTTTTCTGAAATGCAACTTATAGCAGTTAAATCTGAAACATAGTATTTTGCAGTATTCCAGTATGTATTTGGATTATGAACTGGATCCGGATAGGTAATTATATCATACCACCCTGTGGTACCACACCTTACCATAGGAGTATTACAATTTCTATTTTGAATCACTCGATTTACTTCTCTTACTGCATCATTATTTTGATGAGTACCAGGTTTAGAACCGCATGGACCTAATTTAAGGGCAGCAAAATAATCTCCATATAAAGTACATACAGAAGGGTAAATCGTTGTACCAAAATTTACATAGATTGTTATTTCTGATTTATCAAAATCTTCATGATAGGATATATCTATTGAATATACATAAGTATGCCCCCCTGTATAATTACTATTCCCAAGGTTTACGATATCATCATAAACACTATGGTAAAAATCATAACTTTCTTCTCCTGTAACTTGTCCAGAAGAATTTGTAGCATCTGTAATCAGTGATGTTGTAATGACGAACATTGAATCTGTCAAAATCATATCATCATCCTTATTTCTAAGACTATAATTTAATGCTGCTTCAGTATTTAAAATGGCATCTTCCATTAACAAATTATTAGGATAATCATCATCTACTAATAAAGCATCCAAAAAATCTTGAAGCCCAGGTATACCATCAGATGACTTATCAAAATTGGTTGTATTACTCTTTTTTACTCCACTACTATTTGGTTCTATTAATTCATTTTGTTCGCATGCAGTAAATGCAATTAAAGCACTTAAAGCAACTACTTTGATCATAAACTTTTTCATTATTACAATTTTAAAATTAGTATAAACTAACCATCTTTCGATAGCTTTAACTATACTTTAAAATTAATCTTCAAATATCTAACTTTTCTTTTTTCGCCACTATAACGCCATTTTGGCCTGAACCCTCAGCAGTGGTATTGCTTTTTAAAAGTAATCAATTTTCTAATATAAGCTTTAAAGCCTAGCAAATGTATTTATGAGTTTTAAATAATATAGAATATCATTAGTTGTAAATAACAACCTAACTCAACTTTATTACAACTAGAAATGAATTAAAATGAAATTGGTGGTCATTTTAACCAAACTCTAAAACAATATTTAATTTTTGAAACTTGTTTGTTTAAATATCTAACTTTTCATATTTCTCCACTACCATTGGTGTTTTGGATGCACCCACCAACATTTACATTTTTTAAAAATCCAAATTTTTACTAAAGAATTTAAAGTGAGTCAAATATATTTATGAATTTTAAATAAATTATAATATCTTAGTTTCTAGATTGTAACCTAACACAACTTTATTGTAACTATGTCCCAAATTACCCAACTCCTATCTAAACGCATTCGTAATTTAAGAAATCAAAAAGATTTTTCTCAAGAATACCTCTCAACTAAAATTGGAATCAGTCAACAAGCTTATCAAAAAATTGAAAGTGGAGTAACAAAAATTGGAATTACTCAATTAATGAAAATTGCTGATGTCTTAGAGGTGGAATTAGTTGAACTTATTCAATCGAAAGACGAAAACAAACCCATCAAAACCTCAAAAGAAGAAATTGAAGATACCTTAAGACTTATTCAACATCTTACTACTGAAGTGGCTTATTTAAGAGAACAAAATAATAAACTTTTAAGCTTGTTGGAAAGTCGAAATTAGATTTCTATTTTATTACCCGAATCCTCCAAGCCGGACGCGTGTACCAATGTTCTTTTTTCAAGATTGAATTAACATACTATTTTATTGCCACGAATGTTATTCTCTGAAATGAGCATTCCTTTTGCAAAATTTTATAATCGTAGTGAAAGCAAAAGTATATTTTTATTAAAATCGTTCGGAATACTTGATTTAATTTACAAATCCCAAATTGTTTTTCTCTTTTTAGTAAATAGGCTTTTAAATTGATCTTTGTGCTCCAATACAAATGCCATAGACATATAAATTAAAAAAGAAAATCCTGCGGAAATGAATGATATATAGATAAAAAATAAACGAATACTGGAGATTTTAACACCTAACTTCTCTCCCCACCATTCGCAAACACCGAAGGCATGCTTTTCAAAAAATTGAATTATTCGCTCGAACATCTTAATTTATTTTTATAACTTTATTTCCTATGGCACAATTTAGACATTTTTTCTGCTGACAAAAACTATTTTTTAATTCAATTATTGCCTGACTCTCATAAGCTGATCCAGCCTTAAGTCCAAAATCCTTAAAATGATTGACTATCGTATTTTTTTCTGCTTTAATTTTTTCTAAAAACTCAAAGGCTCTGTTGCAATACTTTTCATTAGCAACTCCCTTGCCATAAGCAAATAAAATAGGGACTACAGCATTAATTATCAATATATCCAAACTAGATTTACCCATTTTTACAAATTTATTGGATTTACTTTCTTTATCAAATACAAAATGTGTTTTCCAATAAGAATTCGCTTCTGTTTGCAATATTTTGTATAACTCTTCCACTTTTTCAATCTCTAATATTTTGGAAAAAAGATTTTTTTGTTGGAATATAAGGTTGGCAAATTGTGCAATTCTAATAGTTGGAAAATTAGCGGGTCGTAGTCTTAAAAACTTCCAGCTGCTTTCGGACATTTCAAATAATTGATACTTCGCCTTTAAAAATTGATATTCTTTTTTTAATTGATTGGGGTAATCATCTATAAAATCTTTATTCAGTAAAGCAGCTTGCCCAAATAACAAGGCTTCAATTTGAAACTGATTATCCATTTTAGCATAGATATTCATTGGAATATTAGAAACCAACTGTATAAAGGCTTCACTGTTCACCTTAAATCCAAAATATTTGGCTAACAAAACATAGAATACAGATTCCCAATCACCTTTTAATTTACCTAATGTATTTTCAATTAAAATAGTTTTCTTTTCTAATCTTTCTATTAATAAACGATCTAACCAGTTTTTGATCGTAAACTGATCAACTTCAATCAACGAATCTTTGCAAGCCAACCAATCTTGCTGACTTAAAAGAGATTGGTAGTTCGAGAAACTTTTATCAGGCAAATAAGGTTTAATTACTAAAGTGGGAATGGGTGAGCCATCTTTTCTAAGAATAGCTTTATCATCTTCAAAAACTACATGTAAAACTACAGTCTCATAATCTGCATCTTTTTGGTGTTTGTGTAGATACCAATCAGATGACTTTAAATGAATTTCAACATTACCTGCCCATTCCGTGTCATTAATAAGGATACGAGAATTTAGAAAATCGGGTCCTGCATCACTGTTGTATAGTCCAACCGACTTAACAGTAATTTTCTCATTATTAGTTCCTATCAATTCGATAGGTTTCAAATTTTGATATTTCCAGATATAATGAAGAAAATCTTCACGCATAATTTTATATAATAGCAAATTCTCTCAAGTAGGTTTCCATTTCTTCTTGGATTTCTTGAGCTTTTTCTTTTGCTATTTTACTAAAATTTTGCGAATTATCAGCATAAATTATTCCTCTGCTTGAATTTACTAAGAGACCACAGTCTTTATTTAATCCATATTTTGCAACATCAGCTAGGCTACCACCTTGTGCGCCAACCCCTGGAACCAATAAAAAATTATTTGGAGCAATTTTTCTAACCTCTTTTAGCATTTCAGGGCGAGTAGCACCCACCACAAACATCAAATTTTCTTCATTTCCCCATTGATTTCCTTTTTCCATTACGCGCTCAAAAACTTTTTTATTGTAATTGCTCAACATGGAGAATTGAAAATCTAATGCTCCCTCATTAGATGTTAAGGCCAATAAAATAACCCATTTATTTGGATATGTTAAAAAAGGAAGTACTGAATCTGATCCCATATATGGCGCTACTGTAATGGAATCAAAATCCATTTGCTCAAAAAATGCTCTAGCGTACAATTTTGAAGTATTGCCAATATCTCCTCTTTTGGCATCGGCGATGGTAAAAATATTAGAAGGAATATATTTTAAAGTTTTTTCTAAACTTTCCCAACCTTTGCTGCCTAAACTTTCGTAAAAAGCAATGTTAGGTTTATAAGCCACACAATAATCTTTGGTAGCATCTATAATTGCTTTATTAAATTCAAAAATAGGATCCTCAGTATCCTTTAAATGAGCTGGAATTTTTTCAATATCAGTATCCAAACCCACACAAAGAAAACTCTTTTTCCTTTTAATTTCTGCTATTAGCTCCTTCCTATTCATGATTTTAGTCTATTGTTCCTTCCTTCATTTTCTCAGCATTTTCAGCCATTTTTAACGCATCGTTTACTTCTTCTAAAGCGCCATTGATGATAGCATCCAGATTATAAAGCGTCAAATTTATTCTATGATCTGTTACTCTACCTTGGGGCCAATTATACGTTCTAATTTTAGCGGATCGATCACCTGATGAAACCAAGGATTTTCTATGCTCTGCTCTTTCGGCATTTTTTATTGCCAATTCTTTTTCATACAACCTAGACCTTAGCACTTTCAATGCTTGTTCGTAGTTTTTAATCTGACTTCGGCCATCTTGACATTCTACTACAGTATTTGTAGGAAGATGCGTCAATCTAACTGCAGATTCCGTTTTGTTTACGTGCTGTCCACCTGCTCCAGAAGATCTAAAGGTATCTTTCTTTACATCTGTCATATTCAAATTGATATCTACTTCTTCAGCTTCGGGCAATACAGCCACAGTAGCTGCTGATGTATGCACTCTACCTTGAGTTTCCGTTTGCGGAACTCTTTGCACACGATGCACTCCTGATTCGTACTTTAATGTGCCATAAATATCATCTCCGCTTACGCTAAAAGAAATTTCTTTAAATCCACCAGACGTTCCTTCGTTAATATTGATAATTTCATATTTCCACCCTTTATTTTCAATATATCTACTGTACATTTTGAATAAATCGCCAGCAAAAATACCAGCTTCATCTCCACCAGTCCCTGCTCTAATCTCCACAATTACATTTTTAGAATCTTCAGGATCTTTAGGAATTAGCATCACTTTAATTTCCTCTTCTATAGCATCTTCTCTATCTAACAGTTCATCCAATTCCATTTTAGCCATCTCTCTAAACTCCTCATCTTTTTCATTGGCTAGAATTTTTTTAGATGAATCAATATTGTCTAAAATATTTTTATACTCTTCGTAGGTTTCTACATATTTTTCTAAATCCTTATATTCCTTATTCAACTTCACATAGCGATCCATATCCGATATAATTTCCGGATCGACGATAAGCAATGCAACTTCGTCCCAACGCTCTTTAATAGCTAATAATTTATCTAATAAATTACTCATTTTTCGACCTTTTTTCTAATAATTAAAAGTTCCAAATTCACTCTTAATGGTCAATTTGGTATCCTCACTCGCTTCTACTCTTCCAATAATTTTGGCATCCACATCAAAGCTTTTTGAAATAGCAATAATATCATTTGCAATAGAGGCATCAACATACAATTCCATGCGATGACCCATATTAAAAACCTTGTACATTTCTTTCCAATCAGTTTCTGATTGTTCCTTTATTATTTGAAATAATGGTGGAACCTCAAATAGATTATCTTTTACAATATGTAGATTTTTCACAAAATGCAACACTTTGGTTTGAGCTCCGCCACTGCAATGCACCATACCATCAATCTTTCCTTTGTATTTTTCTAAAATCTTTTTAATAATTGGAGCATAGGTTCTAGTAGGAGAAAGTACTAATTTTCCCACATTCACATCTACACCTTTTATTGTGTCTGTCAAATTATAATTACCTGAATAAATCAATTCTTCAGGAATTTGAGCATCAAAAGTTTCAGGATATTTCCTTTTAATTTCTCCACCAAACACATCATGACGAGCACTGGTTAAGCCATTACTTCCCATTCCGCCATTGTATTCCTTTTCATAAGTTGCTTGTCCAAAAGAAGCCAATCCTACTATTACATTTCCTTCTTTAATATTATGATTAGATATTACATCACTTCTTTTCATTCTACAAGTTACAGTAGAATCTACAATAATAGTTCGCACTAAATCGCCAACATCAGCAGTTTCACCACCAGTAGAATGTATCCCAATTCCTTGATTTCTTAAGTCTGCTAAAACTTCTTCTGTACCATTAATAATAGCAGAAATAACTTCCCCAGTGATTAAATTTTTATTTCTACCAATAGTTGATGAGATTAAAATATTATCCACAGCTCCAATACACAACAAATCATCAATATTCATAATGATAGCATCTTGTGCTATCCCTTTCCAAACAGAAATATCTCCAGTTTCTTTCCAATAGGCATAAGCCAAAGAAGATTTAGTACCTGCTCCATCGGCATGCATTACAATACAATGCTCTTCACTATTGGTTAAATAATCAGGTACCACTTTGCAAAATGCCTGTGGAAACAAACCTTTATCTACATTTTTAATAGCGCTGTGCACATCTTCTTTAGATGCAGAAACTCCTCTTTGTGCGTATCTTTCGTCTTTACTCATTGGTGTAAAATAAAAAAACATCCCATCTCAGCACTGCCAAGAAGGGACGTTTTAGTTATCAATTTATGTGTAGCTACTGCCCTCCGGGAGTAGTATTTTTTGGAACATAATCCATGCTCAAAATTCTAAATTCTGTTCTACGATTCAGTTGATGAGCTGCTTCTCTTTCTTCTTCTGTTGCTAATTTATTAATTTCAGCATCAGAGATTAGCAATCTATTTTCACCATAACCTTTTGCAGTCATTCTATCTTTCGCAATCCCTCTTGAAACTAAATAAGTAACTGCAGACTCAGCTCTTTTTTGAGATAAATTTAAGTTATACTTATCAGCACCACGTGAATCTGTATGAGATAATAATTCAATGGTTATGTTTGGATTATCTGTTAAAGTATTATACAAATAATTCAATGAATCTTTTGCTTGAGGAGTTAAAGCAGCACTGTTAAATTCATACAAAATGTCCGGTAGCTTAATTACTTTATCTTTAGCTACAGGTTGCAATTCATACAATTGTGAAAATCGCTTACTTTCTTCAATACCCACTGTAGATTCATTTCCTTTTGCATTTAAAAAGCCAGGCTTACTAACTGCAATAGCATAAGAAGTATTAGGGTTAATGTAAGGAACACCAGCATTATCTTTAAATTCAAATGTACCAGTTGCATCTGTTTCAATTTCAGCAGAAGTACCATCTGTACCAGTTAAAGTAACTGTAGCGGCAACTAAAGGCTCACCAGTTTCTAAATCTTTTACTAATCCAACTAATTCAAATACTAATGGTGGCTCAGAGAACATCCAAATATCGTCCTCACCTTTTCCACCTTCTCTACTTGAAGTAAAAAATCCTCTGTTATTAGCACCATCAAAAATCAATGAAAAATCATTGGCATTAGAGTTAATTGGAGCTTTCATATTAACAGGATTTCCCCATTTATTTTCTCCTAAAGATTCCGCTTTAAAAATATCTAAACCTCCCATACCAGGTAAACCATCTGAAGCAAAATATAAAGTGCCATCTTCACGCACATAAGGGAACATCTCATTACCTTTAGTGTTAATTTCAGAACCTAAATTAATTGGTTCAGACCATCCTTTAGACCTAGAAATCATTTTTACATACCAAAGATCTTTTCCACCAAATCCGCCATCTCTATCAGAAGAAAAAATCATTAGTTCATCACCTACAAGCAAGGCTGGATGACCCATTTTCACACTGTCATTCCCAATTGGTAAAGCTTCAATTTGACCGTAGCTATTACCCATTTTTTTGGCAGTATAGATTTTACAACCGTAATACCCTTTTTTATCAACCAAACATCTAGTAAAATAAAGTGTATTTTTTCTATCGTTCATAGTGGCTGAACCTTCTTCATTTTCGGTATTTAAACCTTCACCCTCTAATAATACAGGTTGGCTCCACTTTCCTTTTCTATCTCTTTTAGAAATATATAAATCTGCAAAACTTTGACCAGTTACAGCTGAAACGCCACTTCCTGTAGATTCTTCTCTTAAAGATGTGAAGATCAATTCATCATTATCTTTAGAAGCAAAAGTTGGGGAAAAGTCGTATCCTTCGGAATTAACAATCGTCATTGGTTCTACCACATACATAGTAGGATCATCAATCCATGTCTGTGCTTCTTTAGCTGATTCTATTCCTTTTGGACCTCTAGGGTCGCCGGGACTCTCTGCTATGTATTTATTAAATTGTACAATGGCTTCATCATATTTACCATTCTCTTTTTTCATCTCACCGAGATAATAATACGCTAAAGGCTCATTATATCTAGCTATAATGGCTTTATCATACCAAACTTCCGCTTGTTCCGGTTGGTCACTCAATCTATAAGATTCTGCAATTTTATAGATTATTTCTGCTTTTACATCTCTACCTTTCTCTTTTGCATAAGCTTTCTTATACATTTCAATGGCATCAAAATACTTTCCTTCTTGGTATAAAGCATGGTCTGCTTCTTCTAAATAATTCTTTTGCGCACTGATATTCAGGGAAAATAACAAAGCTAGAAAAAATAGACCTACTAGTTTCTTACAATTCATAGAGGTAAATTAAAATTTTTAATCACAATGGGTGCTAAAATAAACAAATCTTTTTAATCAAGCAACGTAGATTAAAAAAACAAAAAAAAAGTTAGTTTGAAACAATCGTCAAGCTACTTGTAAATTAATTATTTTGTAAAGAGTAATTCTCGATATTTAGGTAATGGCCACATCTCATCATCGACTGTCAGCTCAAGTTTATCAACACTTCTACGGATAATATCGAAGAAAGGTTTCACTTTAGTTCCATACTCTTTTGCACGTTCTTCAGCAGATAAAATTAAATTAATTCTTTTTCTTTCTACGCGCATCAATTCCACATTTTCATTGATTATTTGAATATGTTGAGAGATATTTTTGATGATTTCTAATTGATTTTTTGCCGCTTTTTTAAAATCCTCGTCAGAAAATATCTCTTTTAATCCTTTTACATTGCTAATTAATATATTTTGATATTTAATAGCAGTAGGAATAACGTGATTGATTGCTAAATCGCCCATTACTCTCGATTCAATTCGAATCATCATGGTATAATTATCTAAAGCAATTTCATGCCTTGCTTCAAGTTCTCTATTCGTAAGAACCTCCATTGAGCTAAACAAATCTTTTACTTTTGTTTCTTTTAGCACATCCAAAGCATAAGGAGCTGAAATAATATTTTTCAAGCCTCTTTTCTCAGCTTCTTTTAACCATTCCTCACCATATCCATTTCCTTCAAATCTGATTTTTTTAGAATCTACTACATACTTTCTTAAGGTTTTCAAAATAGCATCATCTTTCTTATTTCCTTTTTTGATTAAGGCATCTACTTCTTTTTTGAATTTTTTTAGTTGATGTGCTACTATTGTATTAATAATAGTCATCGCATTGGAGCAGTTGGCAGCAGAACCTACAGCTCTAAACTCAAATTTGTTTCCTGTAAAAGCAAATGGAGAAGTTCTATTTCTATCGGTATTATCCAATAAAATTTCAGGAATCTTTCCAATATTCAATTTCAATTCTGTTTTTTCATCAGATGATAAGGATTTATTTTCCTTTACCTTATCTTCTATATCATTAAGAATTTTAGTCATTTCTGAACCAATAAACACAGAAATTATAGCCGGTGGTGCTTCATTAGCTCCTAATCTATGCTCATTTCCTGCTGTTGCAATGGCAGAACGTAAAAGATCGGCATTGTTATTTACTGCAATGATTGTATTAATAAAGAAAGTAAGAAATCGCAAATTAGCTTTAGGTGTATTACTAGGTCCTAATAAATTAACACCAGTATTTGTACTCAAAGACCAGTTATTGTGTTTCCCAGATCCGTTTACTCCTTTATATGGTTTTTCATGCAACAATACTCTTAATTGATGTTTACGAGCAACTCTATCCATTATATCCATCAACAATTGATTGTGGTCAACTGCTAGGTTTGCTTCTTCAAAAATTGGAGCAAACTCAAATTGATTTGGAGCAACTTCATTATGTCTTGTTTTAACTGGAATACTCAATTTCATACATTCTATTTCCAATTCTCTCATAAAAGCACTAGCTCTTTCCGGAATTGCTCCAAAATAATGATCTTCTAATTCTTGCCCTTTAGCAGGAGTATGCCCAAAAACTGTTCTACCAGTTGTTACCAAATCAGGTCTTGCATTGAATAAGGCAGCATCTACCAAAAAGTATTCTTGTTCCCAACCTAAAGTCGCTATAACTTTATTAATATTTTTATCAAAATATTGGCAAACATCCACTGCAGCTTTATCAACTGCATTTAATGCTTTCAGTAATGGCATTTTATAATCTAATGATTCTCCAGTGTAAGAGATAAAAATAGTTGGAATACACAGCGTTTTACCAATAATAAATGCAGGAGATGAAGGATCCCAAGCAGTGTATCCTCTAGCTTCAAAGGTATTTCTAATACCTCCGTTTGGTAAACTTGAAGCATCAGGCTCTTGCTGTACCAATTGATTTCCGTCGAAACGCTCCACTACATTATTATCACTTAATGGTTCAAAAAATGCATCATGTTTTTCGGCAGTTGTACCTGTTAAAGGTTGAAACCAATGCGTATAATGTGTACAACCTTTTTCCATGGCCCAAGATTTCATTGAAGAAGCTACTAAATCAGTAATTTTTCTTTCTATTCTAGTGCCATTTTCTATAGCATCAGCTACAGCTTTAAAAATATCCTTAGGCATGTATTGACTCATAGCACTTTTATCAAACACATGACTGCCATAATAATCAGAAACTTTATTAGATGGATAAATTACTTCTTTAACTGTTCTATTCATTACGGCTTCTAAAGCCTTAAAACGTACTATTGCCATTTTTTCTATTATTTTTTGGCAAATTTAATCAGAAAGTCGAAAAAATAAGTAAAAAAACGTTTTTTTTACTAACACCCCCTTAAATTTTTATAGGCGGCCAACTAAAAAGCATATTTTTATGGCAGGACCCCCTTAAAAAATTAAAGAAATAAGAAATAAATGTAATAAACATAGAAAGTAATGAGCAAAACACCTTTTAATCGGCTTATTTTTTTGCCAAAATACATTATAGGGAAAATTAAGAGAGAAAGTGCAAGTAAAAACCAATTATCGACATCAATTACACTTTGAGAAACATCAATAGGATGGATGATGGAAGTAATTCCTAAAATGGCTAATAAATTAAAAATATTAGAACCAATTAAATTTCCAACTGATATATCAGCTTCTTTTCTGAAGGCGGCTACACAAGAAGTAATTAATTCAGGCAAACTAGTTCCAAATGCAACTATAGTCAATCCAATTATTCTTTCGCTCACTCCAAATTCTTTTGCTATATCCACTGCACTACTCAGCATCCAATCTGCACCATAAACCAATCCTACAGAACCTAAAATAATTAGAGAAATAGATTTCCAAAGAGGTGTATTTTTAGCAGATAAATCAATTTCAGCTGTAGCTTCAAGCTTTTTGTTTGCTTTTCTAGATTGGTAGATGATTAAAGAAAGAAATGCTACAAGAAGAACTAAAAATATGACTCCTTCATACAATTCAAGCACTCCATCTTGAACGAATACGATAAAAAGCAAAGTAGCGCCTATCATCATTGGCCAATCTTTGCGAAGGGAATCTTTTTGAACTACAATAGGAAAAATAAGTGCAGTAAAACCCAAAATTAATCCAATATTAGAAATATTAGATCCTACAATAGCACCAATAGTAATATCAGGATGACCACCAAGAGCTGCTTTAATGCTTACTAAAAGCTCAGGGGCAGAAGTACCTAAAGAAACGATAGTCATTCCTATTACTAATGTAGATAGTTTTAATCTTAAAGCAATAGCAACAGCTCCTTTAACTAAAAATTCTCCACTGACAATTAATAATATTAAACCAAGAATTAAATAAAAGTAGGTTTCCATTAATTACTCCTGACTATTATTTCTCGGTTGGCTATTAATGTCTTTAGTGATATCGACTTGGTCGCTTACAGATTTGCTACTTTTCTTTATTTCTTCTTGAATATCGGAAGTTGCATTCTTAAACTCTCTAATTCCTTTGCCCAATCCTCTAGCTAATTCAGGAATTTTTTTAGATCCAAAAAACATGATGACTACCAAAATAATCACAAAAAGCTCGGGTGTTCCGATATTAAAGAATAATAAAATTGAATTCAACATAATAGTAAATAATTATTGGGACAAAATTAAATAAAAAGCCCCATCCTTAAGCTTAAGAACGGGGCTAATTAAAAATAAATATTTTAATTATTTTATTTTCTTAGTTTCTCTTTTTGCTAAGTCAACCACAATAGGAGTTGCAACGCATAATGAAGAATATGTTCCAACAACTACACCAATTAATAATGCAAATGCAAAACCTCTAATTACTTCTCCACCGAAAAGGAAAATCATTAATAAAACAAAGATAGTACTCAAAGAAGTATTAAATGTTCTACCTAACGTACTGTTCAATGCTTGATTAATTGTTTCGTCCATTGGTGCTTTTTTATGCAAACCTAAAAATTCTCTAATTCTATCAAAAACAACCACTGTATCATTTATAGAATAACCCACCACAGTAAGTATGGCTGCAATAAATGCTTGATCTATTTCTAACGAGAAAGGTAATATACCATAGAATATGGAGAATATTGCTAAAACAATAATAACATCATGGAAAATTGCAATGATTGCACCTAACCCATATTGCCATTTTCTAAACCTAAACACAATGTATAAGAATATAATGATCAATGAAAATCCAATAGCCCAAAAAGACGAAGTTTTAATATCATCTGCAATGGTAGGACCAACTTTCTGAGAACTCATTACTTCGTAATCTAATCCCATGGAGTGTAATCCTTCATTCAATTTGGTCTCCACTTGCTCATCAGCATCTTTAGCATCACTATCAATCAAAAATGAAGTTGTAATTTTAACTTGATTATTGTTACCAAAAGTTTTTACTTCAGGAGCTAAATTCACACCACCATCAGTAATAAATGAACTTCCTAATGAATTTCTAACATCAGATGTATTTACATCTTTATCAAATCGAACAACAAAAGTTCTACCACCAGTAAAATCAATTCCGTAAGATAACCCTTTCGTAACAAAAGATCCTATTCCAATAAGAATTATAATTCCTGAAACGACATAAAATTTCTTTCTATTCTTTACAAATTGCAATGCCATATTTTGGAATGCACCTTCAGTAAATTTAGTAGAAACACTAATTTTCTTTTTGTTATCTAATCTCCAAGCAAAAATTAATCGTGTGATAAAGATGGCAGAAAATAAAGAAGTAAAAATACCTATTACTAAAGTTTTAGCAAATCCTTCAATTGGACCTGTTCCGAAGAACCATAAAATAGCACCTGTTAAAAGTGTCGTTACATTGGCATCCAAAATCGATGAATATGCATTTTTATAACCGTCTTCAATCGCTAATCTAGCGCCTTTACCCGCAGCGAGCTCTTCACGTATTCGTTCATATATAAGTACGTTTGCATCCACCGACATACCAATAGTTAACACAATACCTGCAATACCAGGAAGTGTTAATGCGATATTAGTAGAAGCTAGCACTCCTAAAACAAAGAATAAGTTAGCTAACAATGCAATATCAGAAGCTATACCGGCTTTTCCATAATAGAAAATCATGTATATCAATACTACTAATAATGCGATTAAGAAAGAAGAAAATCCTGAAGTAATTGCTTCTTGACCCAAAGAAGGACCAACAACAGCTTCTTCTACAATTCTTGCAGGAGCAGGTAATTTACCGGCTTTTAATATGTTTGCTATTAATTTAGCTTCTTCAATAGAAAAATCACCAGTAATAGAAGAAACACCACCTGAAATTTCTTGATTTACATTTGGAAATGAGTACACATAATCATCCAAAACGATCGCGATACTTTGCCCAATATTAGCTTTGGTAATCGCTTTCCATTGCTTGGCTCCAATTGCATCCATTTTCATGGTAATTTCAGCTCTTCCACCCATTGGGCTAAAATCTTGAAAAGCATCAGAGATAACATCACCTTCCAAAGGAGCTTTACCATCTCTATTGTTTACTTTGATTGCAATTAATTGTAAAAATTGCTCATTATCATCATAAGGTTTTGCAGTCCAAAGTAATTTTAACTTGGAAGGAAATAATGCTTGAACCTCAGGTCTTTTTAAATAATCATTAACTTTTGAAGTATCTTTAATAGCTGCAAATCCAACTGCAGGGCCTTTACCTGGAACTATAACTTCCTTGCTCATTTTGAAACAAGGCAGGAGTTAAAACTGCAAAAAGTGGATTGTCTTTTGAAAATTCCTCAAAAGATTGTTGTTCTTTTCCTAAACTATCACCACTTTCTGTATTGGAAATTAATTCAGTTAAACTGCTGTCTTCTCTTGTAGCTGAGGAATCATCTAATAATGCAGTTGCTGATGAATCATTAGCTAATAAAGTTTCATTATTAGCAGCTTGGTTAGTAATTGAAGAATCAGCTAGCATTTGAGCAATACTGTCAGTAGGAGTTTCGTTTTCCTCTTTTCCTAACAAAAGTCCTTTCAATCTAGTATTTACATCAGATAAAATTGGATAAACTTCTTCATTTTCATACGTTTCCCAAAATTCTAATTTGGCTGTACCTTGTAAAAGTTGTCTAACTCTTTCCTTATTTTTAACACCAGGCAATTCTACTAGAATTCTATCTGATGCATCTAGTTTTTGAATATTAGGCTGAGCTACACCAAATAAGTTCACTCTCGTTCTTAATACTTCAAAACTTCTATCAAAAGCAGATTCCGCTTCTTCTCTTATAAAAGTAATTACATCATCATTAGTAGCATTTCTTTCTATTCTATCCTTATTTTCTAAGGTATAAAAAATAGATGCCATTTGACTGTTTGGTGAAATTTCGTTCCAAGCTCTTTCAAAAAGAGAAACAAAATCATCATCACTTGCCTTTTTTAACTCATTAGCACGATCAATCACTTTATTAAAGTCAGCATCCTTACTATTAGAGGCTAAGGCTCTAACAACATCTTCAACTGAAACTTCGAGTGTTACGTTTATACCACCTTTAAGATCTAATCCTAAGTTTAATTCATTTTTTCTAGTCTCCGCATAAGTAAATCCAAAAATGGGATAAACTTCTACTGACGACATCGAATCTAGATACCTTTCTTCTGCTTGTGGGTCACCATTTGCAAATTCTTTAGCGTCTGATTCTACTCCTGAAGCTACAAATGTGAAAGACAATTGATAAAGACATGCTAGTGAAAGCAATACTATGAAAGTCCAGATTAATCCTTTATTCTGCATTTTGTTGTTATTATTACGTCAAATTTAAGCGTGCAAATATAGAATTTCCATTAGGATTTAACAATTTTGAAGGAATATTAATTTTTAAAATATTTTTTTTATTAAACTCTTTCATTTGAGCAACTTTTATAATTAATTTTAATCTTTGAGAATGTACAATCACATTAAATATAAAAATATGAACTTTTCTAAGGTCTTTTTCTTCCTGTTTTTTGGATTAAGTTTCACCTTTAGTAGTTTAGCACAATTTACGTTTTACAAAAACGACAGCTTTAAAGTTTCTGAAAATGGAAGTCTCCTTAAAAACGCTTGGGCAGTAGGTGTTAATGCGGCTCAAATAAATAAAACAGATTTAAATAGCGATGGTAAATTAGAGATTGTACTATTTGATAGAGTTGGCAATAGAATAATGCCATTTATAAATATAGGTAATGCGAATACGATCAGTAATAAATATGTTCCTAAATATATTTATCAAAATTTCATTTAAATCGACTGTATGAAGTTACAGATATTCCTACTAATAAAGGTTATTTAAAAATAACGGCGATAATCACTGCTCAAAATTATTTAAGCTTCAAGAATTACATAATCGACAGTGACACCATCAATGAATATAATGGTAAAGTATTTATTATGTAGCATTTGATACTTTAGGTGGTATAAAAACGGTTCCTTCCTACAATCCAGGATTGAACTCTAATCAGAGTCAACCATTTTTTTATGATTACCAAGGCGAATGGCAATTACTAAGCGGCACTCTCAGTGGAGACATTAAGTATTACTCTGATATTGATAGCAATCTATACGATCAATTTAATTATAGACAAGATAATGTTTTAAAAAGATTGTCAGGTTATGGCATAAATGTAAATGGTGCAGATATCAATAATGACAATAAACTAGATTTAGTAGTGGGAAATGCATCAGGTGGTATTGAAATATTTTATGGCGATGGTTTAGTTGGTTTAGAAGATTTATTAAGTAGTAAAACCAAAGATCGATTTGACATTAATATTTATCCAAACCCAACGGAAGGTTTGTTTTATTTGCATTTTGATAATTATAAAGAAGGAGAAAACTATACTGCCGAAATATACAATTTGATGGGTGGAAAAGTGATGCAACAAAAAATAGTTACTAATGATAGTCCTTTAGATTTAGATGTTCCAAATGGAATGTATTTTATCAGATTGAGAGCTCAAAATAGTGAAATTTCTAACTCTAAAAAAATAATTATTCAGTAAATTAGCGTTTTATTAAGGAGAGACTTAGATTTCTAAAATTTATTATAGCCTGATACTTAAATAAAATATCAGACCCCAAAATTCCATGAACTTTTGGTAAGTCTAAAGCTTCATAAGCTGTGGTAACAGATGATAAATCTAAGGTGTGAATTTCAATATCTGAGAGTTGAATTTCAGATAAGTGCAACATTTTTAGGATTACCTTGCTGCTTTTTAATTCTGAATCGCCGATACTTGTAGATACCTCTTCAGTGTCAACTAATAAATTTTTATAGTCGTCATTCAATGCAGCTAAATCAATAATAGTTTTTGATGCGCCTGTGTCTACTACTAAATTAATTTTTTGCTCGTCAAGTTGCACTTCTATCAATAAATGATATCCTTCATCTATTTTAATTAATTGTATAGGAATATTTATTTCTTTCATAGCAAAAAAAGCACTTCGATAAACCTTTTAAAGTTGATTATTATTTAAGTTTAATTCAAAAAATAGTCGATATTTCTAATACTTGAAAAGTGACTGTATTAAAAATATCGACTAAAAATTATAAACCTATCTATCTTATTTATTCATATTATCAAAAACATCCATTACATCTTTAACAGCTTTTGCTGAATCATCTAATAATTGTTTTTCTTCTTTATTTAAATCTAATTCTATAATTTTTTCGATACCATTTTTACCCAAAACAACTGGTACACCTAAATAAATATCTTTCAAACCATATTCTCCTTGTAACCAAGCACAAACGGGAAATACTCTTTTTTGATCTCTCACAATTGCTTCTACCATTTGAGCTGCTGCTGCACCTGGAGCATACCACGCAGAAGTTCCCATTAAGTTAACTAATTCGCCGCCACCTTTTTTGGTTCTTTCTACGATTGCATCTAATTTTGCAGCATCGATCAATTCAGTAACTGGAATACCACCAACTGTAGTATAACGAGGAAGAGGAACCATTGTATCTCCATGTCCGCCCATCAAAACTGCTTGAATATCTTTAGGAGAAACATCTAATGCCTCAGCTAAAAAACTTCTATAACGTGCTGTATCTAAAATTCCTGCCATACCAAAAACTCTCTTTGAGTCAATTTTAGCAGTTAGATAAGCCACATAAGTCATTACATCTAAAGGATTAGAAACAATAATGATTTTTGAATTTGGTGAATGCTTGATAATGTTTTCAGTAACCGATTTTACAATACCTGCATTGGTAGAAATTAAATCATCTCTACTCATACCTGGTTTTCTAGGCAAACCTGAGGTGATTACAACTACGTCAGAATTAGCAGTTTTTGTATAATCATTGGTAGAACCTATCGTTCTTGTATCGTATAAATTAATTGGAGAAGTTTCCCAAATATCCAACGCTTTACCTTCGGCAAAACCTTCTTTAATATCTACTAAAACTACCTCATTAGCCAACTCTTTATGAGCTATTACATTAGCACAAGTAGCGCCAACATTACCTGCACCTACAACGGTTACTTTCATTTTATTTTTGTTTTATGATGAAAATCTAAGAAAGCTGCTAAATTAGTAAACCTTAAGCGTTCGAGAAAAGAATATTTAGGTTTTTATGAGTTTTTATAAAATAGATTTATCCATAAAAGGAGTAAAGTGACCATAAAAGATAAAAATTAGCTAAAAAAAGCAACCTTTGTTTATTAATGCGTCAATGAAATATAAAGTTGAATGGAGCCTTTACAGCCGAACAAAGTAAAAGAAATAGTAGAAGGATGCTCTAGAGGCGATAGAGATTACCAACAAGTACTGTATAAATACATGTACAGCAAAATGTTGACAATTTGTTATCGTTATTCTAAGCGACCCGAAGAGGCTAAAGATTTACTGCAAGACGGTTTCATAAAGGTTTTTGAAAAAATAAATAAATTCAATTTTAAGGGTTCTTTGGAAGGTTGGATCAGGAGAATAATGGTGAACAATGCCATTGATTACTATAGAAAAAATAAAAATAAATACGCCATTTCAGAAACGCATATAGAAGAAGATATGTTAGTAGATGAAAATGAAGACGATGAAAACTTATTTAAGGATTTAAATGCGAAAGAAATTTTAGCTTGTGTTCAAGAATTAAGTCCATCTTATAAAATGGTATTTTCTATGTTCGTATTGGATGGCTATTCTCACAAAGAAATAGCAGAAGAATTGAACATTAGTGAAGGAACATCTAAATCAAATCTAGCGAAAGCAAAAAGAAACCTGAGACAACTTTTAGAAGAAAAAATTAAAGCATTGAAATGAATAAAGAAGAAAAATATAATCAGCTGCTCAAAGATAAATTGGAAGACGCCAATTTTGAATATAACACCGCAGATTGGAATAGCCTAGCATCTCAATTACCGAAGAGTGGTATCAAACCGTTTCATAAGTTGTTAATCGCTGCTTCTGTTGTAGTTATTTCAATTAGTACTGTTTATTATTTTAATAAAACAACGACGAATCAAGTACAAATTGAGAATAAAAATTTAGTTGAAAGTAACACTTCAACACCTACGCCAATTGATGTTAAAAATTCAACAAACCCTCCAATTTCAAATGATACTATAGCTGAATCAAATGAAATATCAGACAATACAACAATTGATAAAAAATCGATTAAAAAAGAAGAAAAAACAATTGCTGCAAACACTTCGGAAACAGTTGCCATAGAAAAAGATAAAACTAATCAAACAGAGTTTATTCCAATTGACAAAAGCGGTGAACCAAAAATAATTTCGACCAATCAATTGGTATTAAACTCAACAAAGTTTTGCATCGGTGAAAAACTATTTATTGAACTTAAAGAAACGAATAATGATAATTACAAAATTCTGATCAACAATAAAAATCTAATAGCCCAAGATAATTCATACTATTTGGATAAGGCAGGAGATTTCAAAATTGAATTATTCCAAAATAATGAGCTTGTTGATACTAAAACGATTTTAGTTTATGAAGCGAGTAAAGCTATAATCAAATACAATAAAGTTTCAGAAGAATTTGGAAAAATTAGCTATCAATTTTCAACTTCATTAAATTCTAATGAAAGCGTTGTTTGGAAAGTAAATGGAGCACAAGCTTTTGATCAGGCTAACTTTACCTACGATTTTAAAAGAGCTATGAATGCACAAGTGGAAGCTATAGTGACCAATAATAATGGCTGTGCTAATAATGAAATGAGAGTTATTTCGATTCAAGAAGATTTTGATATTCTTTCTTACGATGCTTTCACACCAAATGGTGACGGAATTAATGATGAATTTATACCTAAAGCAATCGAGGCTAATAATTTAAGATTTGAAATGCAAATTAAAAGCCTATCGGGCAATCTAATTTATAGCACAACAGACTACAGCAAACCATGGAATGGCAGAATGAATAATGACAATGAAATGATGCCTGTAGGAACGTATATCTGGATTGTTAATTTATATGATGATGAAGGAATAGTTCATCCTTACAACGGACAGATTAAGATTATAAAGTTGACGCAATAATACAGGAAAACCTTAGATTTTAGAAGTTACACTTACAACTTACGAGGGAAGATATTAGACTGTAGCCTTTAGGATGCAATTAGAAATAATATTTAACAATGCGGCTTAATGAAAATAGTCACATCATTTTGTAGGAATTCCAAATCCTTTAAGGAATTCTGAATGACAAAAAAAGAGAGCCAAGATTTTAATCCTTGGCTCTCTTTTTTATTTTAACTTATTGAAATTACTAGATATCCACTTTAGCATATTTAGCATTCTTCTCTATAAATTCTCTACGTGGTGGAACTTCATCGCCCATTAGCATGGAGAAAATACGATCAGCTTCTGCTGCAGAATCAATTGTAATTTGTCTTAATGTTCTTGTTTCAGGATTCATCGTTGTCGACCATAACTGCTCCGCATTCATCTCTCCAAGACCTTTGTAACGTTGAATTCCAACACTACTTTCCTTACCACTACCTTTCATTTTTTCAACTGCTTGATTTCTTTGAGTATCATTCCAGCAGTATTCAGCTTGATTTCCTTTTTTAACTAAGTATAAAGGAGGAGTAGCAATATAAATGTTTCCACCTTCAATTAACTCTTTCATATGACGGAAAAAGAAAGTCAAAATTAGCGTTTCAATGTGACTACCATCCACATCGGCATCACACATAATAATTACTTTATGATATCTTAATTTAGAAGTATCTAGTGCTTTTGAATCTTCCTCAGTACCCACTCTAACTCCTAAAGCGGTATAAATATTTTTGATTTCTTCGTTTTCAAAAATTTTATGATGCATTGCTTTTTCTACATTCAAGATTTTACCTCTTAAAGGCATGATAGCTTGAAATTTTCTATCTCTTCCTTGCTTGGCTGTTCCACCTGCAGAATCTCCCTCTACTAAATAAATTTCACATTTTGCCGCATCTTTTTCACTACAATCAGCTAATTTACCAGGCAATCCACTTCCTGACATCACATTTTTACGCTGAACCATTTCACGTGCTTTACGTGCAGCGTGACGCGCTGTAGCAGCTAAAATAACTTTTTGAACAATAGTTCTTGCATCTTTAGGATGCTCTTCTAAATAATTTCCTAGCATTTCACCTACAGCTTGATCCACTGCTCCCATCACTTCATTATTTCCTAATTTAGTTTTGGTTTGGCCTTCAAATTGTGGCTCGGCTACATTTACAGAAATCACACATGTTAAACCTTCTCTAAAGTCATCACCACTAATATCAAACTTTAGTTTATTTAGCATCCCAGATTCTTCTGCATACTTTTTAAGTGTTCTCGTAAGACCTCTTCTAAATCCTGAAAGGTGTGTACCACCTTCATGTGTGTTAATATTATTTACATAGGTATGAATATTTTCAGAATAAGAAGTGTTATATACCATGGCAACCTCAACAGGAATACCATTTTTTTCACCTTCCATGTAGATGGTATCCTCTATCAATCTTTCTCTAGATTGATCTAAAAATTCTACAAACTCCCTTAATCCACCTTCACTAAAGAACGAATCGGTTATATAATTATCATCGTCATCTTTATGTCTTTTATCTGTAATATTTAATCGAATACGCTTATTTAAGAAAGACAATTCTCTTAATCTCGCCGCAAGGGTATCATAATTATAAATTGTATTTTCAAAAATAGTTGCATCAGGTGTAAAGGTTACAATGGTTCCATTTTTTGTAGTTTCACCTACTTCTTTAACAGGATACAATGGCTTACCAATACTGTATTCTTGTACATAAACTTTACCATTTTTATGTACCTCAGCTTTTAGGGCAGTAGAAAGCGCATTCACACAAGAAACACCAACACCGTGAAGACCACCAGATACTTTATAAGAGTCTTTATCAAATTTACCACCTGCATGAAGCACAGTCATAACTACTTCTAGTGCAGACCTACCTTCTTTTTCATGAATCTCCACTGGGATACCTCTACCATTATCTTCTACAGAAATAGAATTATCCTCATTGATAAAAACATCAATTTTATCACAATGACCTGCAAGCGCCTCATCTATAGAGTTATCAACCACTTCATATACTAAATGGTGCAAACCTTTAAAACCGATGTCACCAATGTACATGGCAGGTCTTTTCCTAACAGCCTCTAATCCTTCTAGTACCTGAATACTCTGTGCTGAATATTCCTTTGGCTGTGACTTTCCTTCTTCTTTTTCGCTCATTTTATCAGCTTCAATTATTACATTATTCAATAAGAAACAAATATAAACATAGACCAGCTAGAAAGCTAAATTCTTAGCCTTCTAAATGATTGTTTTATTAACATTTAACACTTTAATAATAAAAGCGTTAACCGTATTGTTAATTACTTAAAAACTATATGTTAAACCTCCCAAGATATTGAAGCGTTGAGTTGGGTAATCTTGCCATCTCTGGTAATTCACAGAACCGATATTATTAAAGTTGACAAAGGCAGATAATCGCTTCGTATATCTATACTCAACTCCTAAATTAGCATCAAAAACACCCTTTAACTTTTCTTTATCTGCGACCAAAGTAGTTGTGCTACCTGTTGTTTCGGCTCTGTATATTTTTGCATATTGCTTGCCATAATTATTAAGGCTAACTCTCACCAAAATTTTATCATTTAAGTCATAAACACCCATCAAGCTAATTTTGTATTCAGGTTTATGCCATACTTCTAATTCATTACCTGGATTATATCCGAAATAATCTCCTCTTAGGTATACTTTAAGCTTTTCAGATTGTTGATACATTAGCTCTCCAGTCAGTTTTAATTGCTCTATATCGTCATAAATAACGGTAAATTCATTTTGCAAAGTAAGCGCTGTATCTTTTACAAAAAGCGCATAATTGGCGTATTTGGATTTTTCAATCGCTGCATTAAACGATAATTTAGAGCTAATACTTCCTCTAATTCCACCAAACAACTCATACTTTACATTCGTATTAATTAAGTCTAAATTATTATTTACAAACTCATTTACTCTTGTAATACTTCTATAATTATTCCGCTGTATTCTACCTCTTAATCCTGCATAAGGCACAAAAACATCATCAAAAGCATTATAACTAACATCTACAATAGGATAAAAATGAAAACTAGCTGTATTTACAGCATCCATATAAATGCCAATACCAACATTTACTTTCAATTGCTTTCCTATGCTACTAATTTGCGGACGTAAAGAGAAAATAGTACTATTTTTATCTTTCAAAGGATTTTTAGAGCTGTTGTAATCCAATGTAGCATCAATAAAATAAAGCTCATTACCATGAAACTGACTCAATTTTGCATTAGCTACTATATTATTCTCCGTGGCATCTCCACCTCTATCGGCTATTCTATAAAAGTTTAAATCTACATCATGACGTAGATTAAATGAATCTTGCTTGGTTGTTTTTAGACCAACATTTACGGAAAATAAGTTGTAAATTTGTTTGGTATCCATTGTATCCGCTATTGCTTCTGAAGCATCATTGCGCTCATATCCATAATAATGAAGCTTTTCTCTGTCGTAGCTAATATTTCCATCTAAAGTATTAGAACGCCAATATTTCTGTCCAAATACTTCAATTTTTGCCGCATTAAAACCCGATTTTTTATATTTATTGATATTATCATTTAATTGGTATTTTAAATGAGTTCCCAATGAATATTTTTTTGAACGTGTATTGTGATAATACACCTCTGCCAATGGAAAAGTGTTGTTCCCAACTCCTAATCGGGCATAACCATTGTACAATTTAACCAAAGGTTCACCTTTAATTTTTGCAGCAGCAATAGGCTCAACTGAAAAATTAACCGGCACTTGCTTGCTCATAAAGTTATACTTTAAGCTCTGTACCACTTTTTGAGTATCGTTTATAATAGGGCTTAAGTTTATCTTTTCAGATGCTGCAATAACAGGCTTGTAGGATTTTACTACGACAAACGAATCTTTAGGCAATTGATTTTGACCATTTGTTGCCGTTGATATCAACAAGGATAGCAGAAGTAAAAGATTGATTTTAATTTTTATATTTTTCATCTTATTCAGGTGATTGCTCATTAAATAGTTTTCCATCTTTTGAATCATTGTTTAACAAATCAATTTCAGGTGCTTGATTAGCATTTTTATTTTGTTGTTCTTTTTCTGATTTAATAATGCTATTGAGTTTTTCTTTGGCTACTTCAACTAATTCTTCATTATCAGCATTATCAATAACACTTTGTAAAGTAACTTTAGCATTAAAAACATCTTTTTGAGCTAAGAAATTATCGGCCAATAAAATAAAGCCCTTTGCTATCCAATAGGGATAAGAAGGCACTTGGTTCACCAACTTATAAATAGTTTCTTCGCAAGGTTTATACTCTCCTTTTAGGTAATAAATACGTGCTAGCATAAATTTTGCTTCTGCACCTCGCTTATTAGCAAACTTTCCAACTTCCTTATACGTATCGATAGCAGCATCATAATTTTCTCTACTAAAATTAATTTTAGCTTGAATTAGTTTTACCTCTTCCATCAATTTGGAATCTAACTTATCCGTCTTTAATACTTTTTCAGAATAAGTAAATGCTTCATCAAAATCTTTTTTACCAAAATATAATTGCATTAAATTGTATTGTGCCTCAAATTTAGAATTTGGCTTTTCAGCTATTGATTCTAGTGTTTTGAATGTAGAAATTGCTTTAAGCGTATCATCCATATCTCTATGAATAAATGCTGTGGTATATAATGCATCTTCAGTAAATTTATTTTTTGGTTTATCCAAAACAAATTTATAATCTAATAAAGCCTCATTATAGAGCTTATTTTTATACTCACAGTCTGCTCTGTAAAAATGCGCATCTAACGTGAAGATTCCATTAGTGTATTTGGTCAAATAATTAGTCAGATTTCTAGTGGCTGTTTGACAATTACCTGACAGATAACTATTTTGAGCAATCTCATAAGAAGTAGAATCTAATTTTGAAGTACTGATATCCGCAAAAGGAACTCCGCTAATGTATTTCTCAAAAGCAGTCATATCACCTTTATCAATATAAATTTTTCTGATTCTATCTAGCGCTTCTTTAGCATCTTTACTACTTCCATGATCCTTAATTACTTTATCAAAAGAAGCTAAAGCCAAATCATCTTGATTTTTATTATAATAAATCAAACCTCTTTTAAGGAGTGCTTCACTCATATAACTACTATTTGGATATTCATTGATAATTCTTTGATAGTTTGCCAATGCAGCATCTTGCTCATTTTGCATCAATTGAGTTTTAGCCAATTCAGACAATGCATCATCTACATAAATGGAATTATTGTAAGTATCTATAAGATGCTTCAGTAAGTCAGACTTCCTTTTATTATTAGCAGTTAGGCCGTTTGCCATTGCAGATTGATAAGCAGCATAAGACATTTCGGTTAAACCAATTTTTCGAGCGGCTTCATAATTTTCAATTGCTGAAGGATAATTTTTGGTAATGAAATAAGCATCACCCAATCTTAAATAAGCATCGTTTCTCAATTTAGATTTTTGAGTTGCATTTTTTGACAGATAATTTCTGAACCAATAAATCGCTTCGTTGTATTGTTTCAACTCAAAATAAGTGTATGCAGTATTGTAATAAGCAACATTATAAAAATTTAAAGAAGGTGCGGCTGGCAATTGCAAAAACTCAGTAAAATACCCTAAAGCATTGGCATAATCATTTATACGATAAGATGCTTCCCCTTTCCAATAGACATTATTGGCTGTTATAGATCTATCAATTTGATACTTAGAAGAATGATCAAACATCTCTAACGCTTCTTGAAATAAACCATCATTAAACAATTCTACTCCTCTGTAATATGCAATTCTTTGCTCTGCTTCTTTTAGCTTAAAACTTTTGTCTTTTATTCGAGCCATTGATTTTAATGCAGCTTTGTAATTCTTGGTGGTGTAATATACTGCTACTAAATATTCATATGCATCCTCCACCTTTTTTGATTTCGGATAGGTATTGATAAATTCTTCAAAAGCTAATATCGCGTCATCATAAGGGTGAAAAGACAATTCATAAGCTAATTTGGCATAATTAAATAAGGCATCTTCTCTTAAATTGTCATCGATTTTAATTTCAGTAGAATTTCTAAATGCAGTTCTAGCTTGATTTTTATCGCCTTCTTTTATGTAACATTCACCTAAAGTATAATATGCTGATTGGTTGATCGTATCGTTATCACCAATAGATTCTTTCATCCAATCTATTGCATTTTTGCAGTTGCCTGTTTTATAATATGTATAACCCAATTGATACTTATCTTCATACCTCGACCTAGGATTTCCCACAATATAATCTTCCAAATAAGGCAAAGCTTTTTCAAACTGATCTGTTTTATAATAAGCATCTCCAATTAAACGCTTGATTTCGGCAGCTCTATCTGCATTTATATTTTCAATTAGCGGTGGTGCATATTCCAATAATTGCCTGTATTTCCCTTGAAGATACATAATTTGAGTTAAGTAATAAGGCACCACTTTCTCAAAAAGAGGATCTTTTTCAATTTTTCTAAAATTTTGTGCAGCCGTTTCATAATTCCCATTCAAATAAGAAATATGACCGTAATAATATCTAGCAGTAGCGGTGTATGGGTTATCCGTATCAACTATTTCATAGAAATTTTTAACTGCGTTATCATAATCTTCTTCCATAAAGTAACTGTAGCCCTTTTTGAAATAATATTCTGATTGTGCATCTTTATCGACATCTGCCGCATAAATTTTATTAAAATAAACTATAGCATCATCATACTTTCTATTTCTAAAAACAAACTTTCCCAAATTAAAATAAGCTTGTTTTAAATGAATACTTTCAGGATATTGGTGAATAAAGGCAAGCAATAAGGCCTCAGCATCAGCATGAAATAATTCAATAGCACAGATGGCATGATAATACATGGCATCTTTAAAAATTTCGCTAGATGGGTTATTGATTACCTTCATTGCATCAGCAAATTTATGCTGAGCAGATCCATACTTTTCTTTATCATATAAATCTAATGCTTCTTGATAGGAAACATACTCCGTAGAATGAACAATAGATTCTTGTGCTTCAGATTTAATTACTGAAGTGGAAACGAGAAAAAACAGTAAAAAAATACGATAATATATATGTTTGATGGCTGAACCATTTGGTTGTTTAATACCCACTTTGCTAGATTTTTAAATAATAGTTTCTACAAAAGCTAAAATTAAGCTATTAATAAAGCTACTAATTCGCATTTCTGTCAAGTTTTCAACGAAAAACTGTTCATTGTATTTCATATTATTTTAATTTTTTAAATTCACAATGGGATGTGGATTATAAAAACGACTGTTGTTGTTTAAAGCTCAATAGATTTAATATCTTTGTTCGAGAAAATAATCAACCTATGTCACAAGAAACTATTATCGATATTGCTAATGTTCAAGTATTTATTAAAAAACATTTGGTTCTTTCCAACGTAAGTTTGCAAATAAATAAAGGCGAATTTGTTTTTTTAGTGGGTAAAAACGGAAGTGGAAAAAGTAGTTTTTTAAAAACGCTTTATGGCGAAATTCCATTAGAACATGGAAGCGGAACTGTGGCAGGATTTGATTTATCTCAGCTAAAAAGGAATAAAATACCTTATTTGAGGAGAGAAATAGGTATTGTTTTTCAAGATTTCCAATTATTAACTGATAGAAGTGTGAAAGACAACTTGAAGTTTGTGATGAAAGCTACTGGCTGGAACGACAAGCGAAAGATGGAAGAAACGCTTCAAGAATTATTATCTAAAGTAGGTTTAGGAACCAAAGGCTTCAAATTTCCGCATGAATTATCAGGTGGTGAACAACAAAGGGTAGCTATAGCAAGAGCTTTAATTAATGATCCTGAAATAGTTTTGGCAGATGAACCTACGGGTAATTTAGATCCTGAAACTTCAATAGAGATTATGAAATTGCTATACAACATTTCTCAAAATGGCAAAGCAGTAATTATGGCAACACATGATTATGAATTAATGTCAAAGTTTCCGGGTAGAATTATAAAATTTGATAGAGGTGTGATAGATGCTAATGTTGAAGACTCGCCAAAATCTGCTGAACCGACTGCTGAGTAGAGTAAGCTTGCAAGTCTTTTTCCCGATTTATTTTGTCTTCTTTAGAAAAGTCACGATCGTATAGTTTTTTAATTTGTGATTGAAACTCTTTGACTCCTTCTGCTACATAGCAAGCTGAATTCAAATTAGTCCCTGCTAACATATTAGAATTAACCAAGCAATACTTTCCTAAATATAGTGCAGATAACAATTTCAATTTTAATCCAGTAGACTGAAAAGTAGGTAAAATATTAATGTTTGCTTTTTGAATCAACGCTTTTAATTCAATCTCTGATGGATTAGCAATCAATTTAACATTATTAGACTCATTTATTTCATCGATCAATTTATCTGATGGATTTCTTCCAGCTATTATTAAAGGTACGTTTAAGCTATTAAAAACTTCTGAAATTAGATACATGGCAGCTTTTTCATTTTCAACTACTGATAAATTACCATGATACAAACAGTAATTTCCTGTATAAGCGTCTATTTCTAAATTTTGATAGGGATGAAAGACAGGCAAATAATTAACAATAGTATTTAAAGAATTAGAAAAATAATCTTGGTCTTTTTTTGAAATAGTCCAGACTAAATTGGCTCCATTCAATTGTTTTTCGAACGACTTTAATTTTAAGGTTTCTAATCGAAAAAAGAACTTTTTGAAAATATTAGCTTCAGCACGAGCTAATCCGATATAATACTCATGCTCAATATTGTGTGCTCTCACTATCTTAAATCGATTTTTTAATCTTAAATCATTTAGATAAAAAGTAGTGTGTAAGCCTTCAAAAATAATAGGATAATCATTCTTTAGTAAATTATCTATCAATTCTTTATTACTTCTAGTTTTCACAATAAAGGGAACTTTACTCAATAAATTAATAGGACTTTTTCCTCTGTTGTAATAATGAACTTCTACGCAATATTTTTCCAATTCAAGGGATGAAAAACGACCGTATTGAAAAGCATGAAATATAATATCTACTCCATTCTCTTTTAGCTTTTTCAATTTATAAAAAACATCAATAACTCCTCCATAATCAGCTGGAAAAGGAACATCAAAAGAAATAATATTTACGGTTGTTTTATTCAATACCTTGAAATAAAGCGATTAATTTTTTCTGTTCATTTTCCCAATTTAGATCTTTAGCCGCTACATCGCAATTATCCACCCAATTATTGTAGAGATCAGAAACCAACATCTCGTTGATTTGTTCTGCAATTTTTTTAGGATTATGCTGACTTAACACTCTACCCACATTGTAATGATTGACTATTTTCTTCATTTCAGGTAAATTACTCACTAAAACTGGAATTCTAGCTTGAATATAATCAAATAATTTATTGGGCAATGCATAAGTATAGTTGAGACCTAATGGCAACTCTAAAGATACACCAAGACTTGCTCTTTTAGTAATTTCTTTTAATTCATTAGGAGATTTTCTTCCTAAAAAAAACACCTTATTGGTCAATTGAAGTTCCTGTGTCAGTTTTTTTAGTTCATTTTCAATGTCACCACTTCCAACTATTTGTAAGTTGGCATTTATATGTGGCATTGCAGTTATCAACTGCTCCAATCCTCTACCTACATTTAATGCACCTTGATAAATGATGGTTTGCTCCTTAGTTACATTTTGATTTTCTTCATAATAAGGTAGATTTCGAATAACTCGAAAACGAGGAAAATATTTTTTATTATAAACGCTTGCAATAGAATCACAAACAGTATACACATATTTTATATTTGGTAACATCCAGCTTTCAAGCTTTTCCCAAATCGACTTTACAATTTTTCTATTTTGCAATTCAGGTACTTCAGTAAAATATTCGTGACTATCATATACCAAAACCTTTTTTTTAAATTTTGAAGCTAAATAATTAGACAAAAGGGTGTCTAAGTCATTAGCTAAATAGATGTCTGCAGTAGACTTGAGCAAGAAAAAGAAGAGTTTGATGTTATAATTGATATAAAAAAGTGGTCCTTTATTAAACTTTAGTTTAAATCTAATTTGCTGATAATCTTTCAACTCTAATGCCCAACTATCTTTCACTTCTCTCCCTATTAAAGTAACTTCATAACCCATTTCACATAAGGTAGTGCATACTTTTACCATCCGTTGATCGGTATTTAAATCATTGGTGACAGAAACGATTATATGTTTTTGGTTTTTCATAATTTGCTGCTACGAAAATATAAAAAGGAAATAGTTTTTAAACTAAATTCTCATTTTAATAAGGAAAATCTAAATTTGCATCCAAAGATACATTTATGGAAATAAAAGAAAATACCTCTCTATTACGTTATAATACTTTTGGAATTAACGCAAAAGCACAACAAATTATTTTCTTAAATTCAATAGATGAATTAGATGCTAGTTTAAAACTAATCAATGATTCAAATAAAGAGTTATTGATTTTAGGCGGTGGCAGCAATATTCTTTTTACTCAAAATTTTGAAGGCATTGCCCTTATCAACAATTTAAAAGGTATTGAAGTGCTTTCTGAAAATGAAAACGAAATCATTTTAAAAGTTGGAGCAGGTGAAATTTGGCATGAACTCGTATTGTATTGTGTCGACAATAATTATGGTGGAATTGAAAACTTATCTTTAATCCCAGGAAAAGTGGGAGCTAGCCCCATGCAAAATATTGGAGCTTATGGTGTGGAAGTAAAAGATGTAATTACAGAAGTGGAAGCTGTAGAGTTAAACAATGGAAAATTTAAAACATTCACCAATAAAGAATGTGAGTTTGACTATAGAAGTAGCATTTTTAAAACTACCTCTAAAGGGAAATACTTGATCACTTCAGTAAATTTTAGATTGAGCAAAAATCCTCAGCTCAATACAACTTATGGTGCTATTAATACAGAGCTGGAGCAAATGCAAGTAAAAGATTTGAGTATAAAAGCTGTAAGCGATGCAGTTATCAATATTAGAAGCAGCAAATTACCTGATCCTAAAAAAATAGGAAATGCAGGAAGTTTCTTTAAAAATCCGATGATTAGCAAATCAAAAATGCTTGAATTAAAAGCTGAATTTGAAAATATTCCTATTTATACTATTTCTGATGATGCCTACAAAGTAGCTGCAGGATGGATGATAGAGCAATGTGGATGGAAAGGCAAAACTTTTGACAATTATGGTGTTCACAAATTGCAAGCTTTAGTTCTTGTCAATTATGGAGGCGCAACAGGAAATGAAATCTATCAATTATCTGAAGATATATTGCAATCCGTAAAGGAAAAATTTGGAGTAGAATTGGAGCGAGAAGTCAATATTTTATAATTGACTATTTAGTAATTTTCCTGAAGCTAATAATTGATGCAGATAAGGTGTCCTAGTTGCTTGCTTTAAAATCTCTAATTGGCGTGTATTGTGCAAATCACTTCCTAAAAATTGAACCAAATTATTATCAATTAGTTTCTCTGCAATTTTTTGTGTTTCAGGAGAATAATATCCAGTTAAACTCATTAAATTCAACTGTAAATAAACACCGCGATCTACTAAATCTTGAAAAGTATTAAAATTATTGTAATAATAACCATATCGTTCAGGATGAGCCAAAATAACTTTATAACCCATTGACTGGAGCGTAAAAATAACTTGAGAAAAATTAGGTGGCTCTGCAATAAATGGCAATTCAAACAAAATATAATTATCTCCAAAAGGAATCACCTCTCCATTATTGATTTTTCGTTCAAAATCCTCGTCTAAATAATATTCAGCTGAAACTTCTAATTCCACCGCTAAATTTTGTCGATTTATTTCTTCCTGAACTTTTTTCAATCCACTTTTTATGATTTTAGGCGTATTTTTATAGTAATCATTCATCACATGCGGTGTTGTGATTATTTTTTTATAACCTAAATCCATCAAACCTTTAATTAATTCAATAGAATCTTCTAAAGATTTAGATCCATCATCTATAGCAGGAATTAAGTGAGAATGAAAATCAGTTTTTAAAACAGATAAATCAGCAGGATCCAATAATTGTGGCTTTGATTTGAATATTTTAGACCAAAAACTCATAGAGCTTAAATTAAGATTAATTTTTTGGCTTATAAACCAAGTACGTCCTTATTATTTTTGAACCAGTCTAATGTAATTTCCAATCCTTTGTCGATATCGAAAAGTGGCTGATAATCTAACAATTTCCGACCTTTAGAAATATCTGCTAATGAATCTCTAATATCTCCTTCTCTAGGTGCTCTGTGAAAAGAAGCAACATCTGTATTGGTTAATTTTTTTAATTTATCTACCAATTGATTTAAACTTACTCTTTCTCCAAAAGCGACATTATAAACTTGATTTAAAGCCTCATTATTCTCGGTAAACATTGCCTTTACATTGGCTTGAACTGCATTTTCAACAAAAGTAAAATCTCTTGTTTGCTCGCCATCACCATTAATAAGCGGAGATTCATTTTGCAATAATGACTTCATAAACAATGGAATAACTGCAGCATATTCCCCTTCAGGATTTTGTCTTGGTCCAAATACATTAAAATACCTTAGTCCAATCATTTCTAATCCGTAAGCTGATGCAAAAACATTGGCGTATAACTCATTGGTATATTTAGAAACAGCATAAGGTGACAATGGCTTCCCTATTTTATGCTCTTCTTTAGGCAATTCCTTACTATCTCCATAAACAGAGGAAGAACTAGCATAAACTACTCTTTTAATCTTATTCTGTTTGGCAGCTTCTAAAATATTTAAAAATCCTGTAGCATTAGATTCATGGGTAGCTTTAGGAAACTTAATAGATCGTGGTACAGAGCCCAAAGCAGCTTGATGACAAATAATATCAGCTGTTTTAGCTGCATCCATACAATCTTGCAAATGACATAAATCTCCTTTAATAAAAGTATAGTTTGGATGATTTTCAAATAATTGAATATTTTCAATTTGCCCAGTAGACAAATTATCAAATGCAATCACTTTTGCTCCATACTTCAACAGATATTCAGACAAATGGGATCCTATAAAACCAGCTGCTCCAGTTATCAGAATTGTTTTATCAGTTATATCTTTAAGGTGATATGTATTTTTGTACATTATCTTTTTTGATATTGTTGTTCGTAATAGTTTGAATATTCTCCAGAAGTTACACTATCTAACCATTCATTATTTTCTAAATACCAATCCACTGTATTTCTCAAACCTTCTTCAAAAGTAATGGATGGCACCCAGCCTAATTCTTCTTTGATTTTAGAAGCATCTATCGCATATCTTTGATCATGGCCTGCTCTATCTTTCACATAAGTGATCAATTTTTCAGAACTTCCTTCTGCCCTACCCAATCTTTGATCCATAATTTGGCAAAGCTCTTTAATCAAGCTAATGTTTGTCCATTCATTATGACCACCTATATTATAAGTTTCTCCGTTTTCACCCTGATGAAAAATCAAGTCAATTGCTTTTGCATGATCGTTGACCCACAACCAATCTCTTATATTTTCTCCTTTACCATAAACCGGCAAAGCTTTATTATTCTTAATGTTATGAATAAATAAAGGAATTAATTTTTCGGGAAATTGATGAGATCCATAATTATTTGAACAATTAGAAATCACTACAGGCATATGATACGTATGAAAATAAGCTCTTACTAAATGATCGCTACTTGCTTTGGAAGAAGAATAAGGACTGCGAGGATCATAAGGTGTTGTTTCCATAAACAAACCTTCTGCACCCAAAGAGCCGTAAACCTCATCGGTAGATATATGATAAAATCTTTTATTACTAAAATCATCTTTCCAATGAGTTCTAGCAATGTTTAGTAATTCTACTGTTCCAACTATATTTGTTTTGATAAACTCCAATGGATTTGAAATACTTCTATCTACATGAGATTCAGCAGCTAAATGAATAACTCCTTCAAAATTATATTGCTTAAATATTTTATCTAAAAAATCACCATCAGTAATATCGCCTTTTAAGAAAGTATAATTAGGCTTATTCTCTATATCTTTTAAATTTTCAAGATTACCAGCATAAGTTAGTTTATCTAAATTATAAATATGGTAATTCGGATATTTATTTACAAATAAGCGAACCACATGTGATCCAATAAAACCTGCTCCACCTGTAACTAAAATATTTTTCATTTTTAAAGACTTAAATAAGTTAACTTTTCAATCTTTCCTTTATAAATTCCTTTCAAATCATATATAACAGCCTTAGGAGCAGTAATTGATAAGAAATAATTTTCATCGAAATTAGAGTATTCTTTATGGTTAACCGCTACAATAATTGCATTGTAATTTTTAGCCAACTCTTCAGTTAATCCAAAGTTATATTCTTTCTTCAACTCTTCAGAATTTGCATGTGGATCAATTACATCAACCGAGGTTCCGAATGATTTTAATTCATCTATAACATCTGCCACTTTAGAATTTCTAATATCACTCACATTTTCTTTAAATGTAGCGCCCATTACTAACACTTTCGATTCGCTAACGTGAACGCCAGAAGAAATAATCTTTTTAATTGTATTTTTTGCGATGTAAGCACCCATTCCATCATTTACAGAGCGACCTGAGTTGATAATTTGAGCGTGAAAACCAAATTCTTTAGCTTTATAAGTTAAGTAATAAGGATCTACACCTATACAATGACCACCCACTAATCCAGGTCTAAAATTTAAAAAATTCCATTTGGTTCCAGCAGCTTCTAAAACATCGTAAGTGTTGATATTCATTTTATTAAATATCATCGACAACTCATTTACTAATGCAATATTTACATCTCTTTGTGTATTCTCAATAATTTTTGCAGCTTCAGCAACTTTTATAGAAGATGAACGATGAACGCCAGCTTGAACAACCAATTCATAAACTTTCGCAATTTCTTCTAAAGATTCATCGCTACAACCAGAAACAACTTTAATAACATTATGCAATGTATGTTCTTTGTCTCCTGGATTAATTCTCTCAGGTGAATAGCCTATTTTAAAATCTTCTTGAAATTTCAATCCTGAAATTTGTTCCAAAACAGGAATACAATCTTCTTCTGTACAACCGGGATAAACAGTTGATTCAAAAACTACATAATCTCCTTTCTTTAAAGCTTGACCAACTGTTTTTGAAGCAGACAGTAATGGTTTTAAATCAGGCAGTTTATGCTGATCAATAGGGGTGGGAACTGCAACTACAAAAAACGTAGCAGCTTTTAAATCCTCGATATTAGCAGTGAAAGTAATGTCACAATTTTCAAAATCTTCCTTTTCTAACTCCTCACTCGGATCTTGATGATTTTTCATCATTTCTACTCGATCTTGATTGATATCAAATCCGATTACTTTTACTTTTCTTGCAAATTCTAAGGCAATTGGAAGTCCAACGTATCCCAATCCTATTACTGCAATTGAGGTTTGCTTATCTACTATTTCTTGATAGATTCCCATTTATGATAACTTTATAACTTTATTATTCTTTAATTGATATTTTTCTTTACTCTCAGGGCAAACAGCCAATCCATTTTCATCAAAATGAAGGCGATGTCCATATTCTCCTACCCATCCTATTTGCTTTGCAGGATTACCTACCACCAAAGCAAAATCTGCAACAGTTTTAGTAACAACAGCTCCTGCTCCTATAAAAGCATATTCGCCAATATTATGACCACAAACTATGGTAGCATTAGCTCCAATACTTGCTCCTTTCTTTACCACTGTTTTCAGGTATTGTTCTTTTCTAACAATGGCACTTCTAGGATTAATAACATTGGTAAAAACCATAGAAGGTCCTAAAAACACGTCATCCTCACAAATTACACCTGTATAAATAGATACATTATTTTGAACCTTTACATTATTTCCTAAAACTACATCAGGTGAAATAACACAGTTTTGACCAATATTGCATTTTTTCCCAATTGTACAATTGGGCATAATATGAGAAAAATGCCAAACTTTGGTCTGATCGCCAATGCTACAACCTTCGTCGATTATAGCAGTTTCATGTGCAAAATAGTTCATTTATCTTTTTATATAATCCTCAAAGGTGTTGTGTTCCTTTTTATACAATTTATCTTCAGGTAACGATTTAAAATACTCATAAGTAATTCTAACACCTTCTTCTCGATTAACTTTAGGCTCCCAATCCAAAAAATCTCTAGCCTTTGTGATATCAGGTTGTCTTTGCATAGGATCGTCCACTGGCAAAGGTTTATAAATTACTTTTTGATTTGTTTTTGTCAGTTTAATAATTTCTTCAGCAAATTGACCTATAGTAATTTCATTTGGATTACCAATGTTTACAGGTTCTGAAACATCGCTCATTAACAATCTATAAATACCTTCCACTAAATCATCTACATAACAAAAAGAACGAGTTTGAGAACCATCCCCAAAAACAGTTAAGTCTTCACCTCTCAAAGCTTGACCAATAAAAGCCGGCAAAACTCTACCATCATTCAATCGCATACGTGGTCCATAAGTATTAAAAATTCTAATAATAGAAGTTTTTACACCATGAAAACGATGATAAGCCATTGTGATAGCTTCTTGAAATCTCTTGGCTTCATCATAAACACCTCTAGGCCCTATTGGATTTACATTACCCCAATATTCTTCTGTTTGCGGATGAACCAATGGATCTCCGTATACTTCAGAAGTTGAAGCAACTAATATCTTAGCATTTTTTGCTTTCGCCAAACCTAATAAACGATGAGTTCCCAATGAACTTACTTTTAATGTTTGAATAGGAATTTTTAAATAATCAATTGGACTAGCAGGAGATGCAAAATGAAAAATATAGTCTAATTCACCTGAAACGTGCACATAATTAGATACATCATGATGAAAAAATTCAAAATTTTGCAAAGGCATTAAGTGAGCTAGATTTTCAATGTTGCCTGTAATCAAGTTATCCATAGCGATTACATAGTAACCTTCTTTGATAAATCGATCGCAAAGATGAGAACCTAAAAATCCTGCTGCTCCTGTAATTAATATTCTTTTCATTCTATGATATTAAATTTCTTCCGATACTACTATAATAAAAACCTAATTCTTTCATGTGATTTAAATCGTATAAATTACGACCATCAAAAATCACTTTTTCTTTTAGCTTTTTAGCCAATTTCTTAAAATCGGGATTTCTAAAAACAGACCATTCTGTAGCGATTAATAAAGCATCTGCACCTTCCGCAGCTTCATACATATTAAGTGCATAATTTATTTTATCACCTAGCAACTTACTTACATTATCCATTGCTTCAGGATCATAAGCTGAGACTTGTGCTCCTCTTTTTAATAATTCTTCAATTAAATATAAAGCAGGTGCTTCTCTAATATCATCCGTATCTGGTTTAAATGCTAAGCCCCACAGTGCTATTTTTTTCCCTTTTAAATCTTTACCAAAGTATTGGTCAATTTTAGGAATAATCGAAGTTTTTTGCTCTTGGTTAACCCTCATTACAGCATCCAAAATCTGAAATGGGTAACCAGCTTCATTACCAGATTTACTCAATGCTTGCACATCTTTAGGGAAGCAGCTTCCACCGTATCCAATCCCAGGAAAAAGAAAACGTTTACCAATTCGAGTGTCTGAGCCAATTCCTGCTCTAACCATATCTACGTCAGCTCCTACTTTCTCACAAAAATTTGCAATTTCATTCATAAAAGTAATCTTAGTTGCCAAAAATGCATTTGCTGCATATTTTGTTAACTCAGCTGATTTTTCATCCATAAAAATAATTGGATTCCCTTGTCTCACATAAGGCTTATACAATTCTTCCAATACTTTTCTCGCTCTTTCAGAACTAGTTCCAATTACAACTCTATCGGGCTTCAAAAAATCATCCACAGCAAATCCCTCTCTTAAAAATTCAGGATTGGATACTACATCAAATTCAACTTTTGCATTCTTTGCTATGGCTGCAATAACTTTCTCTGCGGTTCCCACTGGTACTGTACTCTTATCTATAATTACTTTATATTCAGTAATCATTTTTCCTAATTGATCAGCAACGCCTAAAATATAAGAAAGATCGGCAGAGCCATCTTCCCCTGGAGGTGTTGGTAACGCTAAAAAGATAATCGAGGCCTTACTTATCGCAGACTCTAAATCTGTTGTAAATTTTAAGCGTTTTTGCTTGATATTTCTTTCAAATAAAACATCTAAATGTGGTTCGTAAATAGGTACGATTCCACTTTTCATTTTCTCCACTTTGTTTGCATCGATATCGACACATATCACATCGTTTCCAGTTTCGGCTAAACATGTTCCAGTTACTAAACCTACATAACCAGTTCCTACTACTGCTATTTTCATAAATTTTATATTATTTGTTGATATACTCTAAAACTGTATCCGTTATACATTTTAATTCTTCTTGCGTCAATTCTGTATGCATGGGCAAAGAAATAACTCTTGAGCTTAAATCTTCTGAAATTGGGAAAGCTCCATCCTTGTATCTATCATCTCTGTATGCCTTTTGTTGATGCAAAGAAACTGGATAATAAATCATAGCTGGAATTCCTTTATCGGAAAGATGTTTTTGCAAAGCTGCTCTGTCAACTCCATTTAATTTCATGGTATATTGATGAAAAACATGTGTGCTATAAGAAGCTCTAAATGGAGTATCGATTTTATCTGTTGAAGCAAATGCTTTATCGTAATAATCTGCTGCAGACCGTCTAGCAGCATTATAACTATCTAAATTAGGCAGCTTTACTCCTAAAACAGCAGCCTGAATACTATCCAATCTAGAGTTTACTCCGATTTCGTCATGGTAATATCTTACCTTCATTCCATGATTAACAATCATTCTCAACTTTTCAGCCAATTTATCATTGTCGGTAAAGATAGCACCACCATCGCCATAGCAGCCTAAATTTTTCGATGGAAAGAAAGAAGTACATCCCACAATTCCTATCGTACCTGCTTTCTTTTTACTGCCGTCTTTAAATGTGTAATCAGCACCAATTGCTTGTGCATTATCTTCAATTACAAATAAACATTTCTCATTTGCAATCTCCATAATTTCATCCATATTAGCACATTGGCCATATAAATGAACAGGAATAATTGCTTTTGTTTTATCAGTAATAGCTGCTTTAACAGCTGATGGAGAAATGGTATAAGTATCAGCATCTACATCTACTAAAACAGGAACTAAGCCTAAAAGGGCAATCACCTCAGCAGTAGCCACAAAAGTAAAAGTAGTAGTAATAATCTCGTCACCAGGTTTTAAATCTAATGCCATCATTGCTATTTGCAAAGCATCTGTGCCATTAGCGCATGGAATAACGTGTTTTACATCTAAATATTTTTCTAAATCTTCTTGAAAAGACTTGACTTGTGGACCATTTATGAAAGCCGCGGATTCAATCACCTCAGCAATTCTTTTATCCACTTTATCTTTAATTTTTTGATATTGACCTTTTAGGTCAACCATTTGAATATCATTCATAAGATAAAAATAAAATTGCGCTGCGAAGATAGTTATTTTTGCTTGAATCCTATGCAAATAAAACAATTCGTAAATTCGCCTTTTAATTATTTAACAAGATGCATAAAAAAGTTATTTTATCGGGAATCTTTCTATTATTTGTTTGCTTTACTTCACATTCTCAAATAAATATGGATTCTACTGTTGGAGTTTCTTACATCAAAGCGAGCTTTGGGTTTTTTACACCAGCCAATGATTTAGCAGATCGTTTTGGAAATAATTCGACGGTTGGTGGAGAATTGGGGATAAAAACCAAAAAAAACTATCAATTTGCCTTTAAAATGGAAGCAATTTTTGGTGGAAAAGTTTATGAACCATCCATTTTAGAATCACTCACCAATGAATTTGGACAAGTCATAACCAAAGATGGACAATTAACAACAATTATAACCGAGCAAAAAGGCTATAACTTTTATTTTACTTTTGGTAAATTATTCAATTTTAACGGTAAAAATAAAAACTCAGGTATATTGATAAGTGCAGGCGCAGGCTTTTTTTCTCATAGGATTAACTTAGATTATAGAGATGGCGTAGTATTACAATTGAGTAAAGAAATGGAAAAAGGGTATGACCGTCTAACTAATGGATTGTCCATCAATCAATTTATTGGATACCAATATTTTGGAAAAAATAGATTGATTAATTTTTATGCTGGGTTTGAAGGCATGCAAGCCTGGACAAAAAGCAAAAGAGGCTTTAATTACGATTTAAAACAAGAAGACAACAAACAAAGACTAGATGCTTTATATGGTTTTCGTGTAGGATGGATTATACCTTTTTATAAAAGAACTACTGAAGAATTTTATTATTATTAATTCATGCACTTTCTCTACAACTTTTTCATCCATTTCTACCAATTTGCTATCAATACAGCTGCTAGGTTTAATCCCAAAGCTAAGTTATGGAAAGATGGTAGAATTAACTGGGAAGAAAAATTAACTGATGCTATTCCCATAAACAAAAAAGTTGTCTGGTTTCATTGTGCATCCTTGGGAGAGTTTGAACAAGGAAGACAATTGATTGAAGATTATAAAGAGAAATCTCCAACCCATTTTATACTATTAACTTTTTTCTCACCTTCAGGTTACGAAATCAGAAAAGATTATGCATTGGCTGATTACGTTGCATACCTGCCATTGGATACCAAAAAAAATGCACAGAAATTCATACAAATAGCTCAGCCTAAAATTGTCTTCTTCATAAAGTATGAATTCTGGTTCAATTATTTGAAAGAATTAGGACAAAATAAAGTGGCAACTTACCTAGTTTCAGGAATTTTTAGAGGAAATCAGCAATTTTTTAAATGGTATGGCCAATGGTATAGAAAGCAATTAAAAAATTTCACTCACTTTTTTTTACAAGATAAAGATTCTGCAAATCTACTTTCATCTGTTGGATTTCAAAATCATACCATTTGTGGAGATACCAGGTTTGATCGTGTAAAAGCTATTGTTAACTCAGCAAAAGAATTTCCCTCTTTAAAAGTCTATTCAACTCAAAAACCAACTATTATTTTAGGAAGTAGTTGGAGCAAAGATGAAAAATTATTTGCCGATTTCATGCAAAATAAAGACATTCAATTAATTATAGCGCCTCATGAAGTCAATCCATCAAGAATTGAAGAATTGAAATCACTTTTTAAAGGAGTTTATACCTTGTTTTCTGATTTTGATGCTTCTAAAAAAGTGGTTATAATAGATTCAATAGGAATTTTATCATCTATCTACCAATATGGAGAATGGGCATATATTGGTGGTGGATTTGGTAAAGGAATTCACAATACTTTGGAAGCTGCCACCTATGGAAAACCCATTTTATTTGGCCCTAATTATTACAAATTTCAAGAAGCTAAAGATTTAATTACTTTAGGAGCTGCTAAAAGCATTAAATCACAAGAAGAGTTGAATAAAATAGCCAATCGTTTATTGACAGAAAAGCAAGAAGTGAAGAATATGGGAGAGGCTGCTCTAAGTTATGTTAATTCTAAAATTGGCGCAACAGAATTCATAATCAAATTCATAAGTAAATAAATAGCTAAATCAACTGTACAAGATACTCAAACTATTTTTTATTTTAAACTTTTTGATTTAGAATACTTATTAAATAGTAAAGGTTAATTACTTTTTGTTTTACGATTAAAATACGGTTAAAATTGCTCTTATTTTTAGAGAAATAATAAAACTGTTCGCTTATGCCCACAATCACTAAAACGGCAAAGAAAGAAAAAGTTTCTACAGCTGTTCCATCAAAAAAAATCTATGTATTAGATACATCAGTAATTATTCACGACCATAATTCCATCCATAATTTTGAAGAAAATGATGTGGTGATTCCAATTACAGTCTTGGAGGAGTTAGATAATTTTAAAAAAGGAAACGATACTAAAAACTATGAGGCGAGAGAGTTTACACGAATCATAGATCGATTAAGTGCAGAATATACTTTGCAGGACTGGATTCCTTTGAACGAAAACAAAAATTCGAGGTTTAAAATAATCTTAACTGCCGACCATCCGAAACTAGACGCAGAAAAAGTTTTTGGTGATAAAAAAGCAGATCATAAAATACTAAACGCTGCTTTAAGCCTACAAGAAAAAGAAATTGGTAGAGAAGTTATTTTGGTAACTAAAGATATCAATTTGAGACTAAAAGCAAAAGCCTTAAGTTTATCGGCCGAAGATTACGAAACCGGAAAAGTCAAAGATTTAGGAAGCATTTTTAGCGGAAAGATGCAAATCAACAATTTGGAGAGTTCTATCATTAAAGATATTTATGAAAAAGGCTATATTGAAGATTATAGCTTTATGGAAAAGCAAAGAATTAACAATCATTTTTATATTCTTAAAAATGGAAAAGCCAGTTCATTGGCATTCTACAATCCGGTAATAGACCGTATAGAAAGAGTTGAAAAAGTAGCAGCTTTTGGCATTAAACCTAAAAATGCCGAACAGGCATTTGCTTTACACGCTATTTTAAATCCAGACATTAAATTGGTGACGATGCAAGGTGTGGCAGGAACTGGAAAAACTCTTTTGGCATTAGCAGGTGCGATTGAGCAGAAAAGAAATTTCAAACAGATTATTTTAGCTCGTCCAATTGTACCCTTAAGCAATAAAGATTTAGGTTTTTTACCAGGGGATGTAAAGGAAAAAATTAGTCCTTATATGGAACCACTCTTTGATAATTTGAAATTTATCAAAAACCAATTCGACGAAGCTGACAAAAGGTATAAACAAATTACAGAAATGCAAAATGCTGAGAAAATTGTGATTACACCTTTAGCGTATATAAGAGGTAGAAGTTTATCTGATGTTATTTTTATAGTGGATGAAGCTCAAAATTTAACACCACATGAAGTAAAAACAATTATAACCAGAGCTGGAGAAAACACGAAGATCATTTTTACCGGCGACATTCATCAAATTGACACACCTTATTTGGATGAACAAAGTAATGGTTTATCTTATTTGATTGATAGATTACAAGGAAATAAATTATTTGCACACATTACTTTAGAAAAAGGAGAGCGATCTGAATTAGCGAATGTTGCGAATGAGTTGCTTTAGTTTGAGAAGTTAGTTCCGATAGCTATCGGAATAGACGTTAGACTTTAGAAAAGTAAGTTTTTTTAAATAGGCTTAACTTTTTATGATTATTATTTAATTTTAATACACTATTTTGCTCTTTAAAATTCTAACGTAGTTGCTTAAATTTGGTAGGATTGGAGTTAAATAAAACATCTCCATCTTCACTTCTCACCAATAAAGAAGCGTAATTTTTTTGAGCCATTTTTTTAGCAATAACTAAAGCTTCAGCGAAATTTTTTATTACTCTTGAAATTCTAAAATTCATTTCGTTAAGTATTGCCCATCCACCTTTAATAGGAAATAATTGCAATTGTTTCTTTGGTTGATATGTCATTGAATTTTTCATACTATTTGGTTAACAAAATCTATACTAAATTAGAAATAGACCATAATCGTGCCTAATTCTTTTCTATAGGACGTAAAATGTTGTAAAAAGTCAACAGATTTGTATATAAATTCACAAACAAATTTTACAATGTACTCAATTTGAATTGAAAAAATATGGTATAATTTTTTCATTCTTTATAATCTAAAATTTAAATTATGAAAAATACAATTTTAAAATATGGATTTTTATCACTGCTCTTTTTAAGTTTTAACTTAGCAATGGCTCAAGATCCAGATGATCCAACAATGTCAGCTAGTAAAATTTCAACGAATGAAGTGCCAGCTGAAACCATAACAGCTTTTTCTAAAATGTATCCAGAGGCAGAAGTTGAAACTTGGTGGCTGATAGAAAAAAATTATCAAGCTCAATTTATGAAAGATGATCGTTTGAATAAAGTATTATTAAATTCAAAAGGTGGTTTGATTGAGAAGAGAAAACAATTAGATTGGAATACTGAAGCTCCAGATGCTATTAAAAGTGGATTTAATAGAACTGAATATAAATATTGGGACGTAACGGATTTTTATGTGACAGAAAATACTTCATCCAAAAAGTTTTACGAAATTCAAGTTCAAAAAGATAATCGTTTTCAAATGATTTATTTTAAACCCGACGGAGCTTTAGATGAAAAATCTATGAGTACGTATTAAGAATTGAATTAGATATAAAATAAAAAAACAGTGAGAAATTCTCGCTGTTTTTTTTGGTTAAAATAATTAAAGGGTCAATATTTATTGAGTCACTACCAGTCGTTTTATAAAATTAGATTCTCCCTCATTTTTCACGACAAATAAGTAAACTCCTTTTGCCCAATTTGATAAATCAACATTAATTTGACCAGACTTATTACTTATGGTCAGAATATCTATAACAACACCTTTGTTGTTTAACACTTCAATTTCTCGCTCTTTTCGACTTTCAAAATGATAAGAAATAGTAGCTCGTTCTTTAGCAGGATTTGGAAATACATCTATTCCAAATTGAATAATCCTTTTTTCTCCTGATTTTGAAGTATTTGAATTTATTTTTCCTTTTTTCTTACTTGGATAAACAAATACCTCAGGATAAGAACTATTATTAATGAATGACAATATATTTTCTGCATTGGCGTTACCATACTTTTTTGAATTTGCTGCAGCAATTAATTGACTATTACTTGAAGATTTGCTATTAATAGAATTATTCTCTAACCAATCTAATACATCTAAAATTGGCAAATAATTTCCCTTACTTTTTAAATTAGTTGAAGCTTTCCTAAAAGAGGATTTATTACCTTTTTGCAATTCAACAGCTGCTAAAATATAATCATTCATTAAACCTAGATTATTTTTTCCTAAATAATCTAGGATACTGTCTCTTGCATTAGAAATAACAGTGTCTTTATAGAATGTTCTTATCTTAGATTTCATTTCATAATTAGAAACTGTTGAATTATTGGAAGAACTACGATTGAAACCTGTAGGTACACTTATTACACATCCAGGGCAGAAAGCGTTTAGTTTCGAGGGACATTCATTGACCTTACTCTTGTAAGCGAGTCCGGTATTGAAAGTAGTAACTTGCGGTGATGTGAAGCACAAAGGCTCAGTAATTACATCATCATGATGATAATATTCATAAGGGAAAGAACTTGGGTCAACATATAATTCCGATTCAGAACCACTACCACTAAAACATTCTGGTTGAAATGTATTTCCTGTAGGATCACTCATTGAACCTTGGTGATAATCTATAACTCCATTACTTGTTAATGCAATGGCATATTCAAAAGATGTAAAATCATTACATAATAATTCTAAACCTTCTCCAACAGAATATTCAATTCCATTTTGTTCCATCACTAAAGCTCCAACATACAAATCTCTAAATGTATTGTTATAAACCTCGTCATCAAAAGTACCTGATTGATAAATACAAATACCAGCGGTTCTCTGCGCTCCAGAACCTGAACCATTAAAAGAATTTTCTTCTATTTGATATCCGTAACAACCCTCTGAATAAATTCCATATACATCAGATACATTGGCAGCAGAAATTACAAACTCATTTCGTGTTAATGAAGTAAAATTGATACCTTTTTGATAAATTCCTCTAATACAATTTTCAAATTGAGCATAATCCACATAAATTGGATTCATTGGATTAATTGCTCTTGCATCTATTCCATAGTACAAGCCTTTAAAAGTACTCATTTGTATATTGCCAAGTGGGCAAGGACTATTAGAAGGCGGTGTGCTGCTACAAGTAGGAATTATTGAATACGTTGCATCCCAACTCTGAATACCTGATCCTCTTTCATCTTCATCGTATAAATATGGAACAGTATTTCTAAAAGTACATTGATAAAATGGAACTTTATCAACTGCGTGTAAGGAAACAAAAGTGGCAGGTTTATCTTCTTCTTTTAATAAATCAGTTGTTTCAAATATCATTTTATAGAAATAACTCTTATTTGGGAAAGTTGTACTTCCCTGCATATTATGATAACTGTAAAAACGGACTGCTCTTCTACAATTTCTAAACGTAGAATTGGATGCTTTAATGATTCCACCTGTATATGCAAAATTGTTAGTGCCATCTGGATTAGTTTTAATTAAACCAACTGCTTCATAAGAATTTTCAATGAGTGCACCATTTTTCATTTCTAATTCTCCTTGTATTCCTGCTGATTCTTGCCACTGTGAAGCATCGCCCCATACTTCTATACCATGCCAAAAACGATCACTACAAGTAGTAGTTAATGTGCCGCCATCTATAATTAATTTACCTCCACGCTCTACTATAATTTTAACATTGGGATAAATTAGCAATGAATCTTTAATAGTCAATGTTTTACCAGACTTTACATATAAATCTACACTTAACCATCTTTTTTCATCCCAAGTAGTGTTGGTATTTATTTCCCATGGAATGTTAAGAATATTATTTTTATAAGCACCTCTACCGTAATAACCAGCAACAATCTTACCAGTGCAATAACTAATATCAATATCAAATGGCAACACCAGGTGGCAAACCATTATTGAAGCACTCCCATTGACTCATTGTTGCATCTCTATAAAAAATACCTACATCTGTGGCAGCGTACAATAAATCATTGCTTCCTCTTTGATACTGAATTTCTTGAATAGGTAAATTAGGTAAGCCTGTACTAAAATCATTCCAACCGCCTGGGTAGGTGCTATCTGCTCCACCCAATGATGTGTAATAAATTCTTTCATTTCCAGTGCTATTAGAAAATCCATCCAAACCAATCCAAATTCGGTCAGCATTACTTGGATCTATTTCTACTGTATTAATATGACCCCAAGTAATATTTGGAATATGTGGGGTAATATCTGTCCAACCAGTAATTGGATTTGGATTTGATACATTTGTTCTAAATAATAAACCTTTATATACAGTAGAATTATTAGTGGTATTATCTGTAGCCACCACAATTGTGTTTGGTTGGCTTTCGCAAATCGAAAACTCATTGACAGAAGAGCCTCTTTTGTAGATTTTAGTATTTACTTCTAATATATTTATCCACTTAGGAAAAGATAAGTTTGGATCCCATTTAACAAAATCTCCTACTCCTGCATAAATAATTTCTGAATTAGTAGGATGATAAGCTAACCTACTTTGGTAACTTCCCCCTTCTGAATATGAACCACCTGGATGCCTATAAACTCTTCCATTCCAAATAGTAGATTTAAACGCATTTGAATTTTGTGAATAAAGTAAATCTCCTTCATCCCCTCGCCAACCATTAGTAGCGGAACCCGCTATCCAAGACTGACCATTATTGTTAGTCCATGCTGTAGTTCCATCTTGCGCACCTCCAAAAAATAGTTTACTATCATTATCATGAATTGCTATTCCATGATATTGCGTATTTATTAAGGAGTCACTAATTATTTCCCAACACATTGAATTTGGATTACTTGGCTCGCAATTGCCTATTGATTTACTTACACCACCATCATGTCCAATATAAAAACGATCTTGTCCATTTACATTTAAAAGTTGAATTGAACGAACATCATCATGCATCCATAATGGATCATTAATATAACCAACTCTTAATCCATTTGTTGATAAATCTGGTTGATTAATTACTGTTGTACCAATCCTTTTCCTTTTTTCCAATTTTATTGCTCCAAGATAAAAAATTGATGAATCAACTAAAGAAAATTTAAACCCTCCTTTATAAGAACTTGTTGATGATGTTAAATAACTCCAATTCTGTCCGTGATCGTAAGATATATCAATACGTTTTGCTTGCGTGGAATTACAATTAGCATTTAATGGCTCATAAATCACAGCTAACACATTTGGATTTAATTGACTAATTGCAAATTTGGCTTCATGAACACACTTTAATTGAGGAAAACTTAAAACACCTAATGGATTGGTTGTAAAGGTTAATCCACCATCAGTGGAATGATAAATACTATCTCTACCGATTATATTTAATACCAGAGGGTTGTTTGGTTTTAAAATAATATCAAAAGGATTAAAAATAAATTTATGAGTATGACTTTGAAATCCATCTGTAGAACGGTAAAATCCATTAGGATAAATCTGATTCCAATTTCGGTAGGCTATGGCATAAACCTTATTCGTATCAATAGGGTCAATAACTATTTTTTTTACCATCCCAAGATGATTTCCATTTAAAGTTAAAGATGTTGAAAACCACGTGTCGCCTCCATCTGTTGATTTATAAATACCATATCCATTATTTGTGGTAACATAACTATCGGCTCCTGTACCAATATAGATAATGTCAGTATTTAAGGGATTCACAGCAATTGAAGATATCCCAAGACTTAATCCAATTCCATCCGTAATATTTTCCCAGCTATTTCCACCATTTTTAGTTTTCCATAATCCGCCATGAGGTGTTGCAGCTAATAGATGGTTAGTATCATTGGGATTAATCCATAAATCTGTTACAATTCCCATTCCTTTAGCATCATATCTATTAGTTGGTGTAATACCATGACTGGAAAACTCCCATTTCGACCCAAAGCAACTCCCAGAGGATTTATTGCTATTTTTTGCTTCAATATAATTTTTCATTACATTGTTATAAGTATCAAATGAACCGTTGGAATCTAATTGAGACTCAAAATGCGCTTCAAAGCGTTTAAATTTCTTATAATTTTTAGTCCGATAAACTGTATCCATTAAAAGACTATCATTTGCATTTGCTTCATTCCAATTGTAAAATGCTTCTTTAATTTCCCAATAATTCTTATTGGGATTATTGAAAATTTCAGGCCATGTAGTAGCACCGTCTTGAGAAAACAATACTGAACTACAACAAAAAAAGATTATAATTAGAAGAGATAAGTTAATTTTTTTCATAACGATTAGGTTTTAATATATTATTTTAGAAAAAGCTACTCCATTAGGTGTTTTAACTTTGAGTGAATAAAATCCTCTTTTCACACTATTTTCAAATTGATATTTGTTATTTTCTATTTGTTTTAATTTTATACTTTTCCCATTTATATCATAACAATCAATTTCTAATATTTCATCAGATATGACTATATTAAAAGCACCATCTTTAGTTGGATTGGGAAATATTAAAAATTGAATAGGATTATTTTGAAAACTTTGCGTGTGTGTTAGAACACTATTTATATCAATTTTAGAAAAGTATCCATCATACCTATAGTTCATTTTTGGTTGCAGTGTATCATTTCCAAAAATTAATTCGTCTGAATAAGATCTTATCAATATATTTAGATAATTCTTCGAAATTTTAAATGCTTTTGGCTCAACGATATCAGAATTATTTTGATATGTATCAATTCCCCATGTCAGGGATTGCAATAGGTTTCCATTAGTATCTAACATATGAATTCGCTTGAAATGATTGTAGTTACCATACAAATAAATCTTATCTCCTCCTTTGTTGATTGCTAAGCCTTCGGCACTTCCATATTGTACATTATTAGTTTGCCAATTAATTGTTCCTTTATAATTGTATTGATATAAAGTGCCTGATATTGAAGTAAAGTATATTTTTTGATGAATCGGATCTACACACATTTGTATAGGATCATTTGTATTAATGTGTTTTCTCCAAATGATAGTATCAGCATCAGAATCTATCATTTGCAATTTACTTCTATATAATTCTACAATCCGAGAGGAGTCGATAGCTTGCATAAAATGCCTGTAGTCTCCGGGATTAATAGGTGTACCAGATGGTATATAATGTGTTTTGGATACTGTAATTGTTCCATTAGAATCAGCATAAATTCTTCCTTCTTGATATATGGTATCTCCATTAAAGCATGTTATTTTATTATTACCACTCACTTTTATTGAAACCCATGGTCTTCCTTTTTCATCTAATGTAAGCGCACCTAATTCAGTTTCTTTCCTATTACTTCCATTTTTACAATCTGTCACTTTTGCCCAAATGGGATTTAGATTAGTATCCAAGCGGCTAAGAAAAAGTGTTGGAATGGTGGGGTAACCTAAATAATCTAAAGTGTCATTACCAATGATAATATTATCGACGAATATACCAGCTAAATAAATGCTATTCGTTATAGAATCATAAACTATTTTTGCGTCATAAATTTGAGCCCTATACCCAGACGTATCGAAAAAACAAAGAGAATTCCTATAATAATTACTTGCATTAATTGATATAATGTGTTGAAAACAAGGGTTTAATGTATAGTTGGAGTCAGCTATAGTTAAAGTTGTATCATTATTCAAACCAAACTCTCCAATAAAAATAGTTTGATTGTTAATAGTAGTAAAATCGTAAACATAATCATCACTGACAGCACCGAAAGCAATAGTTTTAGTTTGTGAGAACAAACTACTAGAAATTAGAAATAGGAGAGGTAGAATTAACTTCATTTTGGGTTTATATTAGCTGGTTCTTTAGTTTCGAGAATACTAAGATAGTTAAAAATATGATTAGATGGTTCATTCAAAAAACTATTCATTGATCCATTTACATCCAATTGACTTTCATATATAGCTTCAAATCTTCTAAATTTTTTATAATTTGGAGTTTTTGTTATCGTATCCATTAATAATGAATCATTCTTAACACTGTTATACCAATCATAAAAGGCCATTTTTTTCTGCCAATAATTTACGTTTTGAGAATTAAATATAGTTGGTCAAGTTTCTTCTACGGCTTGACCATAAGTTAGTGAAGAGAAAATTAAGAATAGAATAAGGAATTTTGTTTTCATAGCATTGGTTTTAAAATAAATAAACTATTTTACCACTTTTAAGACATATTGTTGATTTTTTGATAAAACTCTTAATAGATAAATACCTTGCTCTAAGTCTTGAGGAAAATAAATCGCATTAAAATTGGTTGAATTTGATATTTTAACTGGTTGTCCCTTTAAATTGTACATTTCAACATCATCTATTTTTTGATTTCCTTCTATATTAATAAAATCATTAAACGGGATTGGATAAACTTTAAATGGATTCTTTAAGTCTACATGTTTATTTAAAGAAGTGAAAATTGTGTTAATATCAATAATTGATAAATAAATATCGAGGCTATTACTATTTTTATAAATTGTATCTTTCCCAAAAACTATACTATCATTAGAAATTGTACAAAATAGCTTCAATTTATTTCCATCAACTCTAAGTGTTGAAAACTCTGGATATACTGGATAAATCGAGTTAGAATCTAATTTTCTTCCCCATCTAGAATTTTCTAACAATATGCCATTGTTATTTATTACATATATTCCATGAATATAAGGATCTTCAAAGCCGTTAATATAAATTTTTTCGCCACCAGAAGTTATATCTAAACCCAAAGCTTGTTTAAGATATGGAATATTTTTATTCCATATCTTATTACCATTAAAATCATATTTTACTAATTGGGATGAATCAGAACTACCCATCACATAAAAATATCCATTCTCAGGATCGGTAGCAATATATCTTTTTTCATTTTTCATGGGAATGGATTTTTCCCAAATTACAGTATCTGCATCAGTATTTACTAATTGCATTAAATTAGTAGAAATATTCAATAATTTTTTATTTGTTAAGCTCTTTATACTTTGAATAGGTTTCAAAGCAGATGGTGTATAAATATTCGATATTGTAATTACTCCTTGCTTATCCACAACTAAATTCGCATGATTATAAACAAAGGTGTTATTAAAGCATGCACGTTCACTAGAGCCTTCAATTTTAAAAGAGATCCAAACTCTACCTAAACCATCCAAATCCATACCATCAATCTCCATATTTTGAAAATTTTGTTGATTATTACATTCACTACTCCTACCCCAAATCGGATTTAAATTGGTATCCAATCGCGCTATAAAAACACTACTTGATATTGAAGATAAAGTATCATTCCCGAAAACTAAAGAATTTAAAAATGTAGCTGCAATATATATACTGTGATTTATAGAATCATATTTTATTTTACCAGGTCCATATATTGTTGGATATAGATTTATACCAGATTCAATACAATAATATTTTAGTAAATTAAAATTATCATCGAATGCTAAAACAGCTGGCAAAAAACAATTCAATTTAAAATTTGAATCTGCCATATGAAGAATTGTATCAAAGCGAGTAGTAATATCAGCTAAAACATAGTTAACTCCATTATGACTAACCATATCCATGTAATAATCGTCTGCTAAATGACCTATCTTTATAGTTTTACTTTGTGAAAATATATTTGCAGAAGAAATAAACAAAGCAAAAAGTACAAAATACTTAACTTTTTTTAATAGTAAATTACTTGAAACTATTAATTTTATTGAGGTTTTAGAGATTTTCATAAGTGAAATTTTTAACTAATTACTAACTTACAGATTACTAAGATAAAAAATAAATCTCCAAATAAAACTTTAACTTTTATAAACTTTTTTTAAAAAAATGAATATTATTAAGGCTTTTCGTCCTTGAACTATTTTCGAAAAATAATTATTGAAATACGTTTAATACCGATTTAGTAATCTAATGTCGCACACTTCGTTCCTCATTTGCTCCTTATCTTACTGTTCGGCATTTACCAATTCTACGTTTTTAAAATGGTTCAATAAAATTTATATGCGGCATTAAAAAACTTAATTGGTATAATTATATATTTTACAATAGAAAAACTCTTCGTATTTTACATGAATATATTCCCATACATCTTTGCTTGAGAAAACATTAACAATATATATTACAAAATCGACTAATTATTTACTCTTCAATAGTCAATAAACTCTTTTCTAAAACTTCCTGATACGACTGAATGAAATTTTTATACCAAAGTGCAGAAGATTTTAAAGTTCTTTTTTGAGTTTTAAAATCTACATGAACTAAACCAAAACGCGGTCGAAAACCCTCGGCCCATTCAAAATTGTCTAATAAAGACCATACAAAATAACCGATTAATTTTTCTGAATACTTTTTAGATTTTAACATTTCAGAAATATTTTCAGATAAATAATCAATTCTTTCCACATCATTTATTGACTTATTAGAAAAAATATCTTTAAAAGCAGCCCCATTTTCAGATATTATAATTTTTTTTACCCCTTCATAGGAACTAAATTTTTCAATCATTTGAGAAAGTGCTTTTGGATAAACTTCCCAACCCATCTCCGTTAGATTTACATTGCGTTTTTTTGCATCAACTATACTGGCTTTCAAAAAAGGAATAAATGGATTGTATTTGATAATCTCTCGAGTATAATTTTGAATCCCAATGAAATCGAATTCAAATTTCATTTTTTCTTCATCATTTTTTAAATAATATTTCTCAATTTTCTTTAAAAACCCTAATTCTTTAGTCGGATAGCCTAAACCTAAAGCAGGTTCCAAAAATAATCGATTGGTAAGTGCATCCACCCTTTTTGCAGAGGCAATATCTTTTTTTGAATCTGCTCGATAAGGCTCAATTAGGCTGCATGAAAAGGTAGTTCCAACTAAGCAATCTTTTCTTAAACTTTTTATAATCCTTCCTCCTTCAGCTTGGCACAAAACTGCATGATGAACTGCAGGCAAAAAATTACTTAAACCTTTGCGTCCTGGAGCATGAATTCCCAAAAAATAACCTGCACCTGTAAAGACTAAAGGTTCATTTAAAACCATCCATCTTTTTACTCGATCTCCAAATTGAGACACACAAAATGCCACATAATCAAAAAACCAATCTACAATTCGGCGATTTGTCCAACCTCCATTATTTTCAATCCTTTGAGGCAAATCCCAATGGTATAGAGTAACCCAAGGCTCGATTCCCTTTTCTAAACATTTATCTATTAACTTACTATAAAAATCAACACCTTTTTTGTTGACATATCCATAACCATCAGGAAAAATTCTTGACCAGGAAATTGAAAATCTAAAGTTAGAAATACCCAATTGCTCTACAATTTCTAAATCATCTTCATAGTTATGATAAAAATCACATGCAATATTTGCATTTTCATTGTTATTTATCTTTCCCTTTTTTGATGCAAAAGTGTCCCAAATTGAAGCACCACGACCATCTTTATTATAAGCTCCTTCTATTTGAAATGCAGAAGTAGAAACACCCCAATGGAATGGATAATCGTCGTTAAAAATAGACATTTATTAATGAGCTGTTTGGTATTGATCTTTCATAATGTAATCTAAATAACTATCTTGTTTTAGATATTCATTTGCAATAATTGTATCAATAATTAAATTAGTTTTATTGGGATAATTTACTTTGATGGCAGTCCCGTTTAAAATCCAATCTTTAATTTCTTCTAAATATTTTTTTCTTAAGTGTGGAACAACTTTAATACCCATTCCTTTAAGAGCCACAGCATTGCATTGCTGCTCATATTGAGCTTTCATCGGTATAACCATCAATTTTTTACCTAAATATAATGTCTCTGATGGAGTTGCAAAACCTGCTGCACAAATAACTCCATGACAGGAAGCCATACTTATTAGAAAATCTTCATTGTTGATAGGTTGCACTTTAACATTTTGGTCTTGAAAAAAATCTTTACTATGCTTGCTAAAAACATGAAATTGAGTATTCGGTATTTGTTTTAATTTTTTCAAAATTCTCTCATTATCGTAAGCTGGTAAATAAACCAAATAATGCCCCTTATCATTTACTTTTAACGCTCTAATTTCCTTACGAATAATTGGCGTATAGATTTGTGGAGAATAACTTTGAAAATGAAATCCATATTGAGATGTAGTTGGAGCATAGTTGTTTAACATAAATTTTCCTAATACATCTTCTTTCTTTGATTTTGGAGAATGCTTTGACAATACAGCACATTGGTTGCTAAGGCTAATACAATTTTTTTTCTTTAAATAAGCAGCCCACGCTGATATAGGCTCAAAATCATTAATTATTAAATCATAATCTTCAATTGGTAAGCTCTTAACTTCTTTCATAAAATGATTCACATGATTTTTTAAATAGGTATTAAAATAATCGATTCCACCTTTTTTACCAAAAATATAGGACATTCCTTTAAATTTGAATTTGACTGGAAAAGGTAGCTCAATATCTGACTGAATACCACTCACTAACAAATCAACCTCTCCTTTCCTTTTTAGGTAAGGATAAATTTCTTTGGCTCTACTTAAATGTCCATTTCCTGTTCCTTGAATAGCATACAATATTTTCATTTTAGTTGAATTTATTATTTCCAAAAAGTTTAAACTCAGCTACCAAATTTTGAAATAATTGTTTATCATTAAACTCTGCATCGGAAGTTAAATGAATCATACTATCTGAAAATTGTTTGCTTTCATATCGGTATAAACTCCATTGTTTATTATTATATTCTAACGCTGTTAAATTCTCAATCCAATCTCCTGAATTTAAATATAATACTTTACCATCTTGATTAGATATCTCTTTTATCTCGGGTTGATGGATGTGACCACAAACAACAAAATCATAGCCATTTTCGATGGCAATATCCGAAGCAATTTTTTCAAAATTATTAACGAACTTAACTGCGCTTTTAACACTATTTTTAATGCGCTTTGATAATGATATTTTACCTTTTCCAAATTTTTCAGATATCCTATTGACTATCCTATTAATTATAATCAAAAAGTCATAGCCATTTGCCCCGAGCTTTGCTAACCACTTACTATGCTGCATAGTTACATCAAAAACATCTCCATGAAAAAACCAGGCTTTTTTGCCATCTAATTTTAACAGAACTTTATTCACAATTTTTAAGCTACCCATCTTAAAACCAACAAATTTTCTTAGCATCTCATCATGGTTCCCAGTAATGTAATATATTTTTACCCCTTTTGTCATCCAAGAAGTTAATTGTTTAATCACTTGCATGTGTGATTTAGGCCAATAGCTTTTTTTGAATTGCCAAATATCAACTATATCACCATTTAGAATAACTGCTTTAGGTTTAATGCTTTGCATATACTGTATTAATTCTTTTGCATGGCATCCTCTGGTTCCTAAATGTATATCTGAAAGAACCAATACCTCTACTTCACGTTTAATGTTTTTCATAAGTTGAAATAAATTAATAAGTACTATTATGAAATAAATGAGCTAATTGTCTTCGATAGATATGAATAAGAGCTAATTGTACTAATTTTGATAAATATTTCATTTTTCTAAGTTTATAGCATGAATAATTTACAATACATAGTTCAACTTTATATTAAACTTAAATGTTTCTTTAACTTTAGTTTATTCTTAATTATTTTCTTCAATATGAAATTAAAGTTAAGCGAATTATTATATGAATATATTTTCATATTTTTGTACTTACTAATTTTATTCAATGAAATCATCTCAAGAAATAGAGAAAATGGCAGAGATTTTAAAAGCAATTGGACATCCTATGCGCTTAGAAATTTTAAAAATTATGAAGCAGCATGAACCATTGACTGTTGCAGAATTAATAGAAGCCACAGGTTTAGAGCAATCCTTATTGTCTCATCATTTAATTAAAATGAAAGACAAAGGTATTCTGCAATCATTTAGAGAGGGCAGAAATATTAATTATAGTTTAAACGATCGAACCATTCTAAATCTTTTTGATTGTATGGAAAATTGTAAATTCTTATAATTTATGTTGAAGAAAGGAACCAAAATATACAGTATTTTTAATAGAAAGTGCCCTCATTGTCAGGAAGGAGAGTTTTATGAAAATAAAAACCCTTATAACTTGTCTGCCATGTCGCCAGTGTATCAAAGGTGTCCTGTTTGCAATAGAAAATTACACATGGAAACAGGATTTTATTTTGGAGCCATGTACATTGCCTACTCCATTGGTGTAACCGTAATGATAGGAGTTTGGCTAACTACTTTACTTCTTAATATAGATTTAGAATATTGGACTTTAGTAGCAATTATTGGAGGTATTTTAATAGCATTTTCTCCTTTTATTTTTGCAATTTCTAAAATTGTATGGGCAAATTTATTCTACAGTTATAAAGGAGTAGAAAAAACAAAAGAAGAACTACAAAATCAATAATATTATGACGATAAAAATTTTAGCAATTAGTATATCATTAGCCTTTGCCTCTTGCAGTAACGGACAAGAGAAAAACGCTACTAATCAAACAGAGCAAACTTCAATTATCAACGAAAAATTGGATTGTGATAACTTCGAGAAAGGCTTGGATCGTACTAAAGTACAATTGATAGATGTGAGAACTCCAAATGAATATGCCGGTGGACATATTGGTAACGCTGCCAATATTAATATCAACGATGGTAGTTTTGAGCAAAAAATAGCAGAATTAGATAAATCTAAACCAGTGTATGTTTATTGTGCCTCAGGTGGTAGAAGTGGAAAAGCCGCTTCCTACCTTAATTCACAAGGTTTTCAAGAAGTGTATGATTTAAAAGGTGGCATCACCCAATGGAACGCTGAAGGCAAAAAAATAGAGAAATAAAGATTTGGAAAAGTATTTCGACATATTTTTAAAAGGATTTAGTGATTATTGGAATTATATATTTACTGATATCACAAACCCATCGTGGCATAGCTATTTTTATGGTTTACTAGCAGTAAGTATCATTTTCTATTTATTAGAAATCTTTTTCCCTTGGAGAAAAAATCAAAAACTGATTCGTAGAGACTTTTGGCTGGATGGATTTTATATGTTTTTCAACTTTTTTATTTTCTCCTTAATTATTTACAATTCTGTTTCTAATGTATTTGTAGAATTATTCAAAGATTTTTTAGCCCTTTTTGGAATTAAAAATTTGTTAGCTATTAAAATTGAAACCTTAGCTTTATGGATGCAATTTGGGATTCTATTTCTTGCAAGAGATTTCATACAGTGGAATATACATCGATTATTGCATAAAGTTCCTTTTTTGTGGCAATTTCATAAGTTACATCACAGTGTAAAAGAAATGGGGTTTGCTGCCCACTTACGCTTTCATTGGGCAGAATTGACCGTTTATAGATTCATAGAATATATACCTTTGGCTATGCTAGGTTTTGGTTTAGTAGAATATTTTATTGTAGACATATTTACTTTGGCAATTGGGCATTTTAATCATAGCAACCTAAAAGTAAGATTAGGTCCTTTAAAATATATTTTTAACAATCCGCAGATGCATATATGGCATCATGCTAAAGACTTGCCTGAAGATAAAAAGTATGGAGTCAATTTTGGTTTAACCTTGAGTATATGGGATTATATTTTCAAAACCAATTACATTCCTTATGAAGGTAGAGATATAAAACTGGGTTTTGATGATGACGATGAATACCCTGAAAGTTTTATAAAGCAAGAATTATATCCTTTTGTTAAAGATGGAAAAAAACACTGATAAGAAAGATTTTGGCTGGTTTTTAATTGTAGCCTGTTTAGCAGTGGGTCTAGCACCATTTAGTCCAGAGCCACATTTATTTGGTAAAATTAAATGGATTGCTGGAGGTGCAAATGGAATGACTTTAAGAGATTGGGGTGATGCTTTAATGCACGGAGTTCCTATGATTGCTTTTGTAGTTCTGATGGCTATGAAGCTGAGGAGGTAGAAAATCTAATTAACTAATTATTACCTCTAGGTACTGAAGTTTCAATATATGCAACCCCATTATGGTTTTCAATAATTTTTACTGAGGCAGTATGTGAAAAAGTATGCATAAAAGCATGGTGAGTTGTAAGAACAGCATCTTGTAAATCCTGATTTTCTTCTAATGAAATAATCTTTAAACCAACCGCTTCACATTCTTTTTTAGATATATGTCTCGCATGGGATTTTTGTTTTTTATGATCAGAAAAAGTTTTAAGTATATTAGAAACATTTTCAGGGTTCTCTAAACACATATTCTCCTTCAACCAACGTTCCACCATTTTCTCTGACCATTCAATAGCTTGTTGGCAAGCTCCTAAAAATGTGGGATGGTATTTCCCAATTATTACCTGCCACAATGCGGCAGAATGTGGATTTTTCTTAACATCTTCCTTCGCTTGTTTGAATTCATCAATAACAGCTTGACATGCTAAACCACCCATTTGAGAGTCAATTGGCCCTAAATTAGAATGCTTTCCCATTAAGATTTCCTTGGCAGATAAAGCAATCATTGTTCCAGCTGACATTGAAATTTGAGGTACAATAACCCGAATATCTTTTCCAAACATTGATTGTAAATAGTCACCAATGATTCTGTTGCTGCTATATCTCCTCCTGGAGTATGCAAAACTAGATCAAGACCTTTCAGCTTATCGAGCTTGTTGATTGTCAACATAAAACCTGACTTGTCTTTATCATTAACAGCAGTGTCAGGAGCACCTGATTTTTGAAGCCATCCCGAATAATAAGCAATAGTATTTCTTCCAGTCAAATCAGATATACGCTTTAAATACTTCCTTCTAACTGTATCTAATGCATTAACATTTGGGCTGTTGCTTTGCTCAGATTAAATTTCAAGTAAGACTTCATTCCAATTTGGCATACTAAATATTTGATATTAGCTCTGTACTGCTTGATGTTTTGACAGGAGTATAATCTTCATAAGTAGTAAACTTCTTAAAATAGTCTCCATTTTCTGTCCATTCAATATCAACTATTACAGTATTTTCAGACATTCTTATGATAGTGTCATATTCATTCTTAAAATCAAGCTCTTCGTTGCTGTTTGTATCTTGTTTGATTGATTTCATAATATTTCAAAGTTAAGAATTTATGCAACATAATATTCAAATCAAAAATACATATAATTTAACCTGCCCAACCATCTCTATCTAAACTTCTATACTGAATAGCTTCTGAAAGATGATCTGTTTCTATATTTTCACTTCCTTCTAAATCTGCGATAGTTCGAGAAACTTTTAAAATCCGATCATAGGCTCTTGCAGATAAACCCAGGCGATCCATGGCTATTTTTAGCAAATCTTGACCTGCTTTATCGATTCTACAAATTTCACGTAATTGCTTAGAACCCATTTGAGCATTACAATAAATATTTTCATTGTCTTTATAGCGCTCTATTTGTATTTCCCGTGCTTTAATAACTCTTGTTCTAATTTCCACACTTTTTTCAGACAATTGAGCCTCAGATAATTTACTGAAAGGAACTGGAGTAACTTCTACATGCAAATCTATTCTATCTAGCAATGGTCCTGAGATTTTATTTAAGTACCGATGTACGACTCCTGGAGCGCACATACAATCTTTTTCAGGATGATTATAATATCCACAAGGACAAGGGTTCATAGAGGCTATCAACATAAATGATGCAGGATAATCAACAGTAAAACGTGCTCGAGAAATGGTTACTCTTCGCTCCTCCATCGGCTGTCGCATTACTTCCAATACAGTTCTTTTAAATTCAGGTAATTCGTCCAAAAATAAAACACCATTGTGCGCTAATGAAATTTCACCAGGTTGCGGAAAACCACCTCCTCCAACTAATGCAACATCAGAAATAGTATGATGAGGAGAACGAAATGGTCGCATGGTAATCAAACTACTGTGATGATCCATCTTTCCTGCGACAGAATGTATTTTGGTTGTTTCTAAAGCTTCGTTGAGTGATAATGGCGGAAGAATGGTTGGCAATCTCTTCGCCAACATAGTTTTACCGGCTCCAGGAGGACCAATCAAAATAACATTATGACCTCCTGCTGCTGCAATTTCTAAGGCTCGCTTAATATTCTCTTGCCCTTTTACATCTTGAAAATCAAATTCAACAGATTCTAAGTTTTTATAAAATTCCTCTTTAATATCTAATACAATTTTTTCAAGCGCAATTCCCTTATCAAAAAATTGGATAACGTCTATAATATTTTTAGCTCCGTAAACATCCAAACCTTCTACTATGGCTGCTTCTTTGGCATTTTGATGCGGCAAAATAATGCCTTTAAATCCTTCTTTTTTGGCTTGAATCGCAATAGGCAAAGCACCTTTCATAGCTTGCAACCCTCCATCTAAGGAAAGTTCACCCATTATTACATAATCGCCAACTTTATCGGACTTAATTTGCTCAGAGGCTGCCAAAATTCCAACTCCAATGGTTAAATCATAAGCAGAACCTTCTTTACGAATATCTGCAGGAGCCATATTTATAACTACTTTCTTGCCTGGTATTTTATAACCAAAACAGCGCAATGCCGAATCTATTCTTTGTTGACTTTCCTTTACAGCACTATCTGGCAAGCCCACTAAAAGAAAATTAATTCCTTGATCAACATTAACTTCCACTGTAATAGTGATAGCATCCACCCCTTGAACAGCACTTCCATAAGTTTTTACTAACATAATAGTCAACTAAATTGAGTTAGCAATATAACAATTTTCTTACCTTTATTGAATAATATATACAGATGAATCAAAATATAATTTTCTTCTTCACTTTTTTCTTAGTCTTTCAATTAAAAGCACAAAAATTTGATCATATTCCGGCTATGGAAGGTTACGCGAAGCCTGTAGGAGGATTTGACTACTTGAAAGACTATATAAAAGACGAATTGGTTTATCCTAATGAACAGTATACTAACGATACGGAAGGAGAAGTTTATCTGAAATACATCATCAATAATGATGGAAGTATTGCAGCCTTTGAAGTTGCTAACGCTACCAATGACGCATTTAAAAAAGAGGCGATCCGCTTTTTCAAGCAAATTGTTTGGGAAGAGGATTTTAGTAGATTAGTTAGAGCGGATAAATATGATGCCATCCGAATTATTTTTTCACCAAAAGTTTATAAAAGAGCATTGAAATCAAGAAATTATGACCAACTCCCCTTCCCAACAGACAAAGCAGTTGATAGTACGCAAAAGGTGTATAAAAGTCAGAACTTGGACAGTTTACCCCAATTGATAGGTGCTAAAAATATGAATGAGTTTGCTGCCAATCACTTTAAATATCCAGAGGTGGCTCTACAGAGAAAAATTGGAGGAACTGTTAAAATTAAATTTGTTGTTGAAGCTTATGGATATCCAACCAACTTTGAAATTGCCCAAGCTGTTCCTGCAGGCTGTAATGAAGAAGCCATGCGCATATTAAAAATGATGCGTTGGAAACCTGCCGTAAAAGATGGAAAATATGTGCGGACTAAAAATGAGTTTATCCTCATTTTTGCAGCACCGGGAAGCAGAGATTATAATATGTTTAATGGTTCAAATTCATCGAATTAAACCATTTGCTCAATGCATTGAATAAAATTATGAATGATTTTAATATGAATTTCTTGAGCTCTATCCGCATATTTAGAATGGGGAGCACGAATTTCAACATCGCACAATTCAGCCATTTTACCTCCATCTTTGCCTGTTAAGCCTATAACTTTCATTCCTTTATCCTGTGCAGCTTCTATGGCTCGTATTACATTTTTAGAAGTACCACTTGTACTAATAGCTAATAAAACATCTCCTGAATTCCCTAAACCTTCTACATATCGAGAAAAAACAAACTCATAACCATAATCATTACCTACGCAGCTGATATGTGACGGATCTGAAATTGAAACTGCAGCTAGTGCTTTACGGTCATTTCTAAACCTGCCACTCAATTCTTCTGCAAAATGCATAGCATCACACATACTTCCTCCATTTCCACAAGAAATAATTTTATTGCCAGCCTTCAATGCATCTGACATAATTGCTGCAGCATTTGCTATTTTTTCAATAGATTCAGCATCATTAGCAAACTGATTTAAAATATCTTGCGCCTCTTTGAAGTTCTCTTTAATAATTTTTTGATTCATCGTTTTTATTCTCAATTTACCACAAAGATAGAATAAGCGTTTCATCTTAGGAATTTTTAGAAAAAGTATTTTTACTTTCGTTCTTTAGTTAAACATCAATGGAAATATTTAAATTATTGCCGGATCTATCTACTTTGCTGTCTTTCTTGGCTGCATCTGTCGCATTGACCTTATTACCTGGCCCTGATTTATTATATGTAATTACACAAAGCATAAGCAGAGGAGCCAAAACTGGTTTTAGCATTGCTATTGGATTAGTAAGCGGTTTAATAATTCACACCGCCTTAGCCGCAACAGGCTTATCGTTAATTATTTATAAATCTGAATTAGCTATCAAAATAGTTCAATATGCAGGAGCGATCTATTTGTTTTATTTGGCTTACCAATCCTATAAAAGCACTTACGAAGAAGTACATTTTAATCAAGAGAAATCTATCAAATTTTCATTTTGGAAATTATGGCGAAAAGGGTTTTTGATGAATGTGCTAAACCCAAAAGTATCCCTATTTTTTATTGCTTTTTTTCCACAATTCATTCACCTAGAAACTGGAATTAGTGTAGCAGTTCAAATGATAGTTTTGGGTTTACTTTTTATGCTGCAAGCAATTATCATCTTTGGCATTATTAGCTTAATAGCTGGAAAGCTCACTCAATTTTTGAGGAGCGAAAAATTTTGGAACTATACCAAATGGGCAAATATAATTTTGCTCGTTGTGCTAGGAATAGGGTTGTTGTTAGCATAAAAAACATCGTGCTAAAAATTAACACGATGTTTCATTTATGTTTTACAAGGATTACTTCTTTTTAAACGTTTTAATTCCTTTGTCTAAATATTCAAAATATTCATCAATATCAGGTGTGTAGCCAACTGGCTCAGCCAACAACTCCTCATCAGAATCAATTAAAACATATAAAGGTTGAGAATTGGTTTCAAACCTAGTGGTCTGCATATCGCTCCATTTATTACCAATAGTTTTTACTTTTTTGCCAGTTTTAGGGGATACATACTGAGCGCTATCTGGCAATTTAGTTTTATCATCTACATATAACGACACTAAAACATAATCGTCTTGCAGTACTTTTAAAACTTTAGGATCACTCCATACATTATCTTCCATTTTACGACAATTCACACATGAATAACCTGTAAAGTCAACTAAAAGAGGTTTCTCTACTTTTTTGGCATAGGCTAATGCTTCGCTATAATCATGAAAACAAGGTAAATTATGTGGACAATGTTCCGGATCGGCTCCTGCTTCTATAATTTCTAAAGAAACATTAGCAGTATTTCCACCTCCAGAAGAGAGTGACCAACCTTCATTATAATGCTGTGGTGGCGGGAATCCACTTATAATTTTAAGTGGTGCTCCAAACATACCCGGAATTAAATAAACTACAAATGTGAAAAATAAGGTAGCCATTAAAACTCTAGGAACAGATATATAAGCCAAATCACTATCGTGACTCAATTTTATTTTTCCTAATAGATAAAATCCTGCCAAAGAGAAAACTACAATCCAAATAGCCAAGAAAACTTCTCTAGTTAAGATTCCCCAATGGTAAGCTAAATCTACATTAGATAAGAATTTAAATGCTAAAGCCAATTCTACAAATCCTAAAACAACTTTTACTGAGTTTAACCAACCACCAGATTTTGGTAAACTGTTTAACCAACCTGGGAAAGCAGCAAATAATCCAAAGGGAAGCGCTAATGCTAAGGCAAAACCTAACATTCCAATAGCTGGTCCTAAATAATTACCACCTACAGCAGCTTGTACTAATAAAGTACCAATAATAGGCCCTGTACAAGAAAATGAAACCAACGATAAGGTAAAAGCCATAAAGAAAATACCAATCCAACCACTTTTGTCAGAGGCAGTATCAGCTTTATTTACCCATGAAGTTGGCAATGTAATTTCAAATGCGCCTAAAAATGAGATAGCGAAAAGAATGAATACAATGAAAAATATTAGATTCATCCATACATTAGATGCTAGAGAATTTAAAGCATCGGGCCCCATCGAGACAGTAATTATCATGCCCAAAGACACATAAATTAATATAATGAATAAACCATACATAATGGCATTTAAAATTCCTTTGGCTCTTGTCTTACTTTGTTTTGTAAAAAAAGAAACTGTTAAAGGAATCATTGGAAATACACAAGGTGTTAATAGAGCAATTAAACCACCTAAAAAACCAGCAATAAATATTGACAAAAGCCCTGTTCCTTCTTCTCCTTTCTTCTCTTTCTTTTTATTCTCCTTATCAAGACCCTTAGATTCGGCTGTCTCTTTGATGATAGTCTCTTCCTCATTTGAAGTCAATTTTATTTGATCAGCAACTATTGTATCTTCTAATCTTATTTCATCACTAATTTCTTCTATTTTTTCTTCAACTATTTTAGGATCAGTAGAAGGTAAAATATCAGATTGTTTTACTCCTTTTATTTTAAATACATGCTCTATAGATTCGGGAGGCAAACACATTTCATCATTGCAAACCATAGAATAGCTTTCTGCTGTAAGGCTAAAATCTTTTTCAGTAAGGACTCTAATTTTTTGAACAAAGCTCACCTTGTCTTTAAAAAAGCTAAGCATCATATCAAAATTCTTGTCAAATTCCTTGACAGATTTCGGCTCTACTACCTTTCCTATCAATTCATAATTTGAAGATTTAGGAAAAGTAAATTCTGTTGCAATAGGTCCATCATCACTTGGTAAATTCTGGGAATATAAATGCCATCCTCTATCTATTGTTGCAGTAATTGTCAATTCTACTTCATTTCCTTTTAAAACTTTTGCTGACGTTTTCCATTTGATAGGATCTTGAATTTGACCCATTAGCTGAGTTGAGAAAACGAATCCAAATAGAAATAAAAAAGTAGTGATCAGTTGTTTAATACGGAACATTCGCACAGTTTTTAATAATAGTTCTTCAAATTTAACATAAATGATATTGATAAGTCGTATTTCATCAAAATTTAAATCTTAATTAAAGTCAATTCAACTTCGCTATTTCATCAGCATTGTAGTGAATCTCTTGATTTACTTTTAATCCAAATGACTTTCTGCACAAGAAAACTAATAAATACAAAACAGGCGTGTCTAATAAAGCTATCAGCAATTTAAAAAGAAACCCATTGATTAATAAGTCATTAAATCTATTCCATTCTATTGTTTCAAAATAACATAGCAAGAGCAAAACAACAGCTGTGTCAACAAATTGTGAAGTAATAGTGCTAAAATTATTTCTCAACCAAAGGTGTTTTCCTTTTGTTTTACTTTTCCAAAAGTGATAAATTCTTATATCAATAAATTGTGCTAATAAATAAGCTACCATTGATGCGGTAACTGCCACACCAGTCAATCCAAAAACGTGAGTAAAAGTTTGGTCATTTACTGGCGACCATGAAGTAGCTGTAGCAGCCTCTGCCAATAAAACCAATATAAAGATAAAAAGAGTAGATATCAATCCTGAAATAACAACATAATTAGCTCTTTTTCTTCCGTATATTTCTGATATTAAATCCGTAATCAAAAAAGTAAGCGGATAAGGCAAAATCCCAACAGAAAGTTCAAAGGTATAAAGATTGAAAAAATTCCAACTAAAAAATTTTTGAAAAATAAGATTACCACTCACTAAACAAGCGATAAAAATACCTCCTAATACAAAGTAAGTTTGCTCTGCCTTAATAGTTTGTTTTACATTCATTTAAGTTCAATTTGCCAAATATACTTTGTATTTTCGTCCACTCTATATCGGTTATCTATTCTATAACCCAACACCCAAATAATATGATCTTGAGATTTCAAAACCTTCACTTTTTCTTTTTCAAAAAGTGATAGCTTCTCATCAATAAAAAAATCACTTAGCTTTTTAAATCCCTTCATTCCAAAAGGTTGAAAACTGTCTCCATTTTTCCAATTACTAATTTCTAATGGCAATTTTATTTTATCAGCATCAAAAACTGCTTGAGACTTTCCGTTTGGAAACATTTTTAAATCGGATTTAGGAAAAATCTTCCCTTTTAGGCTTTCATTTTCAAATTCAAATTGATCAATTTCAATAACCTCATCATCTATATTTTGAATTTTCTCCTCTAATATAATCTCATCTCTATTGACTAATAAAATATGTGCTTCTGAATAAAATTTAGCTCCACTTTTACTCTTATTAGTATTTAAAATTGAATTAATTTGATCTGTATTAAAACCAAAAGGTCTTAACAATTCAAATAAAATCAATTGAGGCGCAGGACAATTTTTAAGCTTTGTATAATCAATAATCTTTTGATTTTTTTTCTCAATGACAGCGCTTTGAATAAATTCATCAACGGCATCCGCTAATAAATTTTTAGCTTCAGAAATATAAGACATACTTTCTTGTAAACTTTCTGTAAAATTGGGATTCAATTCTTGAAATTGAGGTATAAAGTTTAAGCGTATTTTATTTCTTAAATACTTATCATCCTCATTGGAAACATCTTCCCTAAAAGGTACTTGATTTTCTTTTGCAAAAACATACAGTTCCTCCTTTTTGAAATGAATTAATGGTCGAGCTAATTTTTCGGTAGAAGTCGGCATTCCACTTAAGCCATTTAAGCCACTGCCACGAATTAGATTTATAAAAAAAGTTTCTACCTGGTCATCTAAATGATGAGCTGTTAATATTTTTTGTAAATGATTTGCTACAATAATTTCATCGAACCATTCATATCGCAATTGACGAGCAGCCATTTGAATAGAAATTTTTTCGTTAGAGGCAAATTTTTTGGTCTTAAAACTTTTTACAAATAATTGGATAGCATATTTATCACAATATTTTTTTACCAATTTTTCATCGGCATCACTTTCAACACTTCTTAAATTAAAATTGCAATGTGCCACTGCAAATTTAAAAGTTGATAAACGCATTAATTCCAACAAAACCATAGAATCAACGCCACCACTGACGGCTAGAAGTTGAACTTTTGATGGATCAAACAAACGATTATCATTAATATATTTTTGAAAATTATTCAGCATTTGCCTCCTTCTTAATCATATCAAAGATAGCTTTTGCTTTTAATAAACACTCTTCATATTCATTTTCAGCTTCACATTTGGAAGTGATTGCACCACCAACAGCCAACGAAAGATATTTATTATCAGCATTATATTGCAACGACCTAATCACTACATTAAAATCAAAATCTCCATCAGGAGAAAAATAACCCACCGCACCAGAATATAAACCTCTTCTAAAATCTTCAGTTTTTTCAATTAAATTCATAGCACTTATTTTTGGCGCTCCAGTCATAGAACCCATAGGAAATGTTGCCTTTATAACTTCTAGAGCAGAATATTTTTTATCTAAATCGGCAGAAACAGTACTAATCATTTGATGCAATTGTGGAAAAGTATAAATCCCAAAAAGCTCCTCTACTTTCACACTGCCTCTAGCGGCAATCTTTGACAAATCATTTCGCACTAAATCCACTATCATTACGTTTTCATTCTGCTCTTTGGGATCATTCTTCAATTTAATTTTTAGTCCTTCATCGTCCTCATTGTTAGTTCCCCTTTTTATGGTTCCCTTGATAGGTTGCGATATGATTTTATTTATTCTTTTACAGATATACCTTTCGGGAGAAGCCGATAATAAAAAACTACTATTCCACCTTAAAAATGCAGCGAAAGGCATTGGAGAAGCCTGATTTAAAGTAATGAACGTAGCATAAGGATTAAATTCACATTGATCAGCATAAAATTCTTGACAAAAATTTATTTCATAAATATCTCCCCTTTGAATATGCCTTTTTAACTCAATAATTCGATTAATATATTCCTTTTTTTCAATTCTAGATTTTAATTTTGGAAAGTCATAATAAATAGATGTTTTTGATTCTAAAATGTTTAATAAAAATTTTTCACCATCTAATTCATTTATTGTTTCATGATGTAACAATTCAAAACCATCTCCTTTATTCTTTTGAATCAACAAAAATTTGGGTTGAAAAAAGAAAATATCAGCAAAACCAATTTTATTGGGATGTTTGGAATTCAAATCCTCCAATTGATTTTTTAAATCATAAGAGAAACCTCCAAAAAGCCATTCATTTTTTGCCAAAATTCCTGACAATTGAGAAAAGCTATTTTTATTGGTTGAAAGTTCTGAAACAGCACCAATAGCAGCTAAATATTCAAATTTACCATATTGATCAGCATAATTATTAGAATCTAAAATACAGTGTTTCTCATATTTTTGCGCAGCCAAAACAATCTGTTGTTTGGTTAGCTTTTGCAATAAATTTTTAGAATCCTTGTATTTTAACATCAAACAAATGTAAACAAGCAAACATTTAATTGAATTGAAATTTAATAAATTTTTGTTTCTTTGTTTGATCGCAATTTTCATAAACCTATATGCTCAACAGGATTCTTTATTATGGTTTTTTAAAACCACTTTCTTTATTACCTTTTTGGATACTTTATATCTTCTCAGATTTTTGCTATTTTGTTATATACAAAATAGTTGGATATAGAACCAAAGTGGTTAGAGGAAATATACAACGCTCTTTCCCCAACAAAACAGCAGCTGAAGTAAAAAAAATAGAATCACAGTTTTACCATCATTTTTGTGATTTGATAATCGAAAGCATCAAAGGTTTCAGCATTTCATCTGATGAAGCTAAGAAAAGAATGATCAACGAAAATACCGATTTACTCAATACATATTATGAGCAAGGAAGAGATATTATTTTAGTAGGTGGTCACTATGGCAATTGGGAATTATATGCAGTTGCCATAGGACAACAAATCAAACATCAGCCAGTTGCGCTTTATACTCCTTTAGTTAATAAATACTTAGATAATAAAGTGCGTGATAGCCGATCAAAATTTGGTTTGAATATGCTTTCCAACTCAGAAATAAAATCTATTATGATAGATAAAAATTCTGAACCTAAAGCCGTAATTTTTGGTGCCGATCAATCGCCAAGAAAAGATCAAAATGCCTACTGGTTAACTTTTTTAAACCAAGACACTGGTGTGCAATATGGCGCAGAGAAGTTTGCTAAGGACAATAATTGTGTGGTCATTTTTGGAAATATTTACAAACAAAAAAGAGGTTATTACAAGGCAGGATATCAATTAATCTGTGAAAACCCTAATGAAACTGATTATGGGTTTATTACCGAAACTCACACTAAAATGTTGGAGAAAGATATCATTGCTGCGCCACCTTTCTGGCTATGGAGCCATAGAAGATGGAAACATCAACGCCCTTAACTCTTTTATTAAGACCCATTTTGTTAGCAATTCGTGTAACGCATCATTTTTTCAAAAAAATAAAAAATTAATATTGTCGTTATATATTAAATCCCCTTCATTAAATTTAATCACAAAATGAAAACTAGACATATCCTATTGCTAATTAGCATTTTAATTTGTGTTTCTACTCAAGCACAAATGAGGAAAAACAGAGGTGATGTTTTTCCATTAGATAGAGAATTAAGAAAAGGTGGCTTATTAATTGCGCCAGGCTTAACTTATACTTTAGCCGGAAGTAAGACTGATAACTCATTCTCCATAGAAGATACTACATATAATTACCAAGCTGCGCCAAAAGGAAAGTTGGGTTTTATGCTTCACTTAGGTTGGTTTCATAGTTTTGAAAATCCTCGATTAATTGATTACATAGATTTTGGTTTATCTTATAAATATTTTACAGGAGAGGAGCAATACAAGGGAAGCAATAACTCTATTCCATTTTCTGAAGTATATTATGAGTCTCAAAACACCTTTAAGGATCATAATTTAGGTGTATTTTTTAATGCCACTAATACGTACAATTATACTCCAAATGCATTTATTAGCAACTCATTAGGCGTTAATTTTGATTACACTTTTATTAAAAATAGAGATAGAAGTACTGCATATCCTATTTATCAAGAAACGTTTCAAAATCCTTCCACAGCTCAATTGCATTATAAAATAGGTTTTGGATTTAGAGTTGCCAAAAAATTGCTAGTTGTCCCATCTATTGAAACTCCTATTTTGAGTGTTTATAAATTTGATAATGGAAAATCTACTCTACAATATTTTAGCAGCCGTTACCGACCTATATTATTTACACTACAATTTTATTTCTTGAGAGATAAAGGAGTAGATTGCAATGCACCTACTTATAATGGTGTAGATTATACGATGTAATCAATTCAAAAAAGGGTTATTTATAATATCGTTTAATAATTTAGGCTCTAGTTTAATTCAGCTATTATTTGTATATTGTGTGTATGAAAACAGAAAAGCTTAAAGACCAAATACTCTCTCTGCCAATTAAACAACGTGAGCGTTTGTTGAAGGAGATTGAAGATTCAACTAAAGAGATTAACCTGTCTGCGATTGTTTCACGTCAGCATGAGTTTAATAACAAACTCGGAGCCTGTCCTCATTGTTCTCATTCTAAGTATGTTCGTTTTGGGATTGACAAAGGAGCACAGCGCTACAAATGCAAGTCTTGCCAAAGAAGTTTTACGGAGTATACAGGTACTTGGATGGCAGGGCTGCAAAGAAAAGACAAGATTGTTGATTATCTTAAACTAATGGTTGAAGAAAAAAGTCTTGACAAAATTGTTTCGATTTTGGGTATTAATAAGAAAACAGCCTTTGATTGGCGCCACAAGATATTGTCTTCAGTTGACGCAGATGACGGAGAGCCCTTCATTGGTATCACAGAAAGTGATGAGACCTTTTTCCTCAAATCTGAAAAAGGGATGAAGGTTAAAAATCGAGAACCAAGGAAAAGAGGCGGTAAGTCAAGCAAAAGGGGTGTAAGCAATGATCAGGTTGCGGTCATCGTGACTCAAGACAGAAAGTCAATGCTAAATCTGAGTGTAGCTACACTTGGACGGATTAGAAAGATTGATATTAAAAATGCTATTGGCAATCGCATAAAAAAAGGGAGCACAATTTTGTGTAGTGATTCTCACCACAGTTATAAAGGCTTCGCTAAAGACACCAAAATTGAGTTTCATCCGGTAAATGTTTCCAGGGGAGAAAGAGTAAAAGGAGCGTTTCATGTACAGCATGTAAACTCAACGCACAATAAAATAAAGAAGTGGATTGGAAATACATTCTGGGGCGTGTCTACTAAATACCTGCAACAATACCTAAATTGGCATATTATAAAAGAAAAAATAAAATCAAACAAGGATATTACCCTTGCTTTCGCAAAGCAGATAGTTGTTGCGGGAGCTCTGGAGCGCTTTGTTCAAATCCAACCAAACTATAAAACACTATTATCAACGCAGTGCTAAACTAGAGCCATAATTTATTAAAACGAATTTAATTTTAATTTTACATTTTTATAATAATTATTGTTAAATTAGTGGCATAATTTAAAACAATATTACTATGAAAAATTACCCCAAAATTCTTAGCTTATCAATAGCTATCTCAACTTCACTATCAGTTTTTAGCCAGAGTAACCCAATTGATATAGATAAATATTACAATGATTAGTTGAGAAATATGCTAGAAAATCTTGATCCCATTGCCACTACTAATGAATTTTTGTATGAAATGGCAATGCATACTATTGATACCAATCAATTTTCTGTATTTTATGATGTTTACGGAAATGACACGATAGGTTATAATATTTGGTTAGATCAATACAATGAAGTAAGGTATATGGCTTACGATACTTCTGCTATTATCCCAGTAATGCAATATGGATTAAATGCGTTTAATTATGTAAAAAATAACGATGAAATTCCTTTAGGTTTAATTCATATTGACTTTAATAGATTAAAATCTGATGCACTAACAACCAATAATTATTTCGATTTTGATTTACCGAATAATACATTGTATGACTTGCCTAGCAGACCTAATGAACCTTATCAATTTGGAGAAGTTGCGTCTTTTGCTCCATTAGCAGGCCAAACTAAATCATTGGTAGTTGATTTTTTAATTGATAAAAGTTGGTTTATTTTGGATAATCGAACAGCCAACTATTATATTGATCCTGGGTATGAATTTGTAATCGATTTTGGAAATAATGATACATTAGTTCATTTTGACGCTCATTTATCTCACAATTTCACTAAGATATATAGTACAGTAGGTGAAAAGATTATCACAGTAAAATTATTTTCAAAAATTTTAGGCGGAGATCCCATTTATACTAGTAAGGCTAAAATTAGAATTGATGACAATCAAGGATTTTTTCAAACTGGTGGAGACCCAATAGATAGGGCAGGCTTAGACATTGTTAAATTTGCTCCTTGTGAAACAGAGGGAAATAATGGAAGAAAAATTGCAATTGTAGTAGAAGGGTTTGATTTTTTAGAAGATCAAACTGCTTATGATTTATATTATAAAGCATTACAAAGCACTCAAATAGATGAATTAAGAAAATTTGGTTATGAATTTCATACCATCAGTTGGAAAGATAGCCGAATTGATATGCGCACCAATGCGCAATATTTAATTCAATACATGGATGAATTAAAATGTGAATTATTGAATTCAGGAAATCAAGAACCAATGGTTTTGATTGGTGCTAGTATGGGAGGAATTATTGCTCGGTATGCTTTGGCGTATTGGGAAAATAACCCTGGCGTATCTACTTGTTTTAATTCTTATTTGCATTTTACACGACTATTAATCACCTTAGATTCTCCTCATCAAGGGGCAAATATTCCTCTAGCATATCAACATTTTTACGATAGACTGGAGTATATTTTAAAAGCAAAAATTATAACAAAAGCTAAGTTCTTTAGTGACGTACAGATAAAAGCAGGTTTATTAGATACAAAAGCATCTCAACAATTGTTGATGTACCATGTAAGTACTGAAAGTGGAAGTAATTACTCTCCACATCCTGAAAGAGTTTCTTTTATGGCTTCCTTAAGTGCATTAGGTAATTATCCTCAACATTGCAAAATGGTATTTACATCCTCAGGCTCAGCATCAGGTACTTTACAGCAAAACCCATTTACAGAAGACCCACGCGAACCTGGTGATAAATTTTTTCAAGTAGATGGCATTACCTATGCTCGGTGGTTATGGCATGTATTCCCCCTTAATTTTGTCGATTTACAAATGAATTCAGCTGGAAGTTCCAATCAAATTTTTAGACTGAACCTAACGCAAAATTTTTATGGAATTAAATTATTTTTCTTTGGTGTAAAATTTAAGGATTTAGGGAAATTATCTCCTTTTGTATATAAAAATGCCTCCATCCATTCGTATGATGTGGAATCAGGAGGTAATATGAATTTGAATATACATGCCATTAAACCGGGTTTTGCTTTAAGTGGCTGGCCTTCTAATAGTGTTCCAATTGCTTATGCCTTTAATTATAACATCTCTTTAGGCCCAGGCAAATGGTTGGCAGGTGGTGAAGCAGGCATTGGTTTTGTAGCCGCTTTAGGAGCTATAGCCATTGTACAATCTGATGGGTTTGACTTTTGCTTTGTACCTATGCGCTCCGCATTAGATTATGGAGGAAGTATTTATACAGGTCTGCAAAGCCCTAACATAGAAATAACTGCACCTGCTACTGTGATGAACAATACGCCTGCTGATGTAGTTTTGGCAGTGCCTGATAGGTCAAAAAATAAAAGTACTAATTTAACTAACTATGCTCATTCTGATAAATACAACCCTCAATTGTACTGGAAATATGATACTGATCCTATTTTGTATAGAACCTGTGAATTAGCCGGCTATAATGATAAATTTTCCTATTTATTGAATAGAGAAATAGGCGATGAAAAATTGTATTTGGAGAATTTAGACCAAATATTTCCATTTGCCCGCTATAGAGCAGAAATAGATGTGTTAGTCAATGAAAGAAATCCGGCATATAATTATCCAACATTTAAGGATATTAATAAAAATGAACCTGGCGCATTTTCTGATGACAGTCCTTTTACGACAGAACAGTCGGTAGAATTTGTTTCAGACCATCCTTATGCTCATGGTTTCACAGGTAGAGATTTTTCTGATGGATTTATTTACAACTCCCCACAAGCCCAAAATTGGAATTATATTACTACTCCCTTTCCTATTTGTTGTAATCCCATTGTGCCTCGTCGTAGAAATCCTATACCAACTAATAAAGAAAAAGATGTGAACGCCTATTGGACGTATAAAAACGGTCAACGGCAATATTTACAGATTGAAACGATAGAACCAAAAAATAAAGTAATAACGTTCGAACTGTACGACATTAACGGCAGGCAAATTCAAAAAAACAATTGGAGTTGGAATCCATCTGACGAATACACTATAACTATTCCTAATAAAATAGGAATGTATTTATTGAGAATGACCATCGATAATAAAGTATCCACTCTTAAATACATCAACCAATTATGAAAAAGCTAATTAGATCTGTTTTTTGTATTGTTACAATTTCTCTATTTGCTTGTGAAAAAGACAATACTAACTTTATAGAAGGTTATTTCTATGAGGACTGTAATAAAACACCAACTGCTAATTTTGATTTAAAAATCTACACTATTACAATTTATGGATTAAAGGGTCCAAAAGAAGAGTACCTAGGGGAGGTTGAGACAGATGCAAATGGGTATTTTAAGTTTGAATTTGAAGGAGACCCAAGTATTACTTCTCATCAATTTAGGCATAACGGAAATGAATATTTCACAAAACCTTATAAAAAAAAGTCAACATTTTGTGCGTTTAAAAATGTAAAATGCACCCACAATGTGATTATAAAAACGGATAAACCTTTTACCAATCAGGATACCCTCTATTTTGGAGCAGTTGGTAATGCAACTGTAATTACATTAGCAGGTTCTTTTACGAACGGTCAAACCATACCAATTACTATACGTCCTAATTTTGGAAGTACAGGTGCTGGTCTTTTTCCATCGGATAGAACTGGAGAAGGTATTTTTTGGTGGGGAATAGGTGCAGAAGAATACGAAAAAATCAGTTATAATCCTGCTTTTCAAGTTCCTCCTAATGTTATAAATAATGTTCCTCAAAATGTTTGTGGGCAAGGTGGTGATGTTGTTGTAGATTTGAGAGGGAAGTAGTTAATTATGAAAAAGCTAATTTATTTAATCTTAATATCATCTTCTCTTTTTACTAATGCTTGTAAAAAAGATAATACAAACATCATAGAAGGTTATTTTTACGAAGATTGCAGTAAAACTCCAACTTCTAACTTTGATTTAAAAATTTACGCTATTACACTTAGAGCATTGAAAGGGCCATTAGAAGAGTATTTAGGAGAAGTTAAAACTGATGTCAACGGTTATTTTAAATTTGAATATGAAGGTAGTCCTAGATATTCAGGCTATGACTTTAAGCATAATAACTATGATTACTTTAGCACATCTTATGAAAAAAAGACAAAATTTTGTGCATTTAAAAATGTGGAAACATCTCACAATGTTATTTTGAAAGTAGATCGTCCATTTTCTAATCAAGATACCCTGTATTTTGGTGCAGTTGGCAATAGTTTAGTGATAACACTTATAGGGCCTTTAAATAATGGACAAAAAATCCCAATTTCTATTCGACCTAATTTTGGTGGCACAGCGGGGGGATTATATCCTTCGGATAGAACTGGAGAAGGTGTATTTTGGTGGGGAATAGGAGCTGAAGAATATGAAAAAGTAAGCTATATTCCTACTTTTCAAATTCCACCTTATGTTATAAAAGGCATTCCTCAGAATGTTTGCGGTCAAGGAGGTGATATTACTATAGATTTGAGAGGGAAATAAAGTTTATGAAAAAGCCAATTTATATTTTAATATGTTTTATAGTTATATCTTTTTTCTCATGTAAAAAAGACAATACAAATATCATAGAAGGATATTTTTACGAAGATTGTAGTAAAATTCCAACTTCTAACTTTGATTTAAAAATTTACGCTATTACACTTAGAGCATTGAAAGGGCCATTAGAAGAGTATTTAGGAGAAGTTAAAACTGATGTCAACGGTTATTTTAAATTTGAATATGAAGGTAGTCCTAGATATTCAGGCTATGACTTTAAGCATAATAACTATGATTACTTTAGCACATCTTATGAAAAAAAGACCAACTTTTGTGCATTTAAAAATGTGGAAACATCTCACAATGTTATTTTAAAAGTAGATCGTCCATTTACTAATCAAGATACTTTGTATTTAATTGGTTTAATGAATAGTGGTGCTGTTTTAACCTTAACTGGTCCATTCAAAAACGGACAAACGACATCCATAACTATACGTCCTAATTTTGGAGGTTCCGCTGCAGGGCTATATCCATCTGATAGAACCGGAGAGGGTTTATTTTGGTGGGGTATTGGCTGGTATGATGCTAATCATAGAGACCCTGATATATATAATGATCCACAAGCTAATACAAATGTACCTCAAAATGTATGTGGGCAAGGTGGTGATATTATTGTAGATATGAGAGGGAAATAAAGCCCCTTCACTTCGTTCTTCTTCAATTCATTATATCGACTTAGTGCAATTAATAAAAAACTAATAAATTACAAATGTATTAATTGATAAATTATTACATTAAAATTAATTGCTACATTGATCCTCCTTAACTTTCTTAAGGAGGATTAATTCAAAAAAGGGTTGTTTTTTCGTTCGAAACCGACATTTGTTTTTTGTCCATGTCCTGAATACACCGTATAATCATCTGATAAACTTAATATTTTAGTTTTGATAGATTTTATTAAAGTGTCATGGTCGCCGCCAGGTAAATCTGTTCTACCAATACTGCCATAAAAAAGCACATCACCACCAAAAATTATTTTTTCTTCTTCATTGATAAATATCACATGCCCTGGTGCATGGCCTGGAGTAAAAACAACTTTCAAAACAGTATTTCCAAATTCGATTTGATCGCCTTCATCAATAAATTGAATTTTTCCAGAAAAAGGAGCCACAGACATACCAAACATATTGGCATAAGTGGGAACTGCCTCTAAAATACCTAAGTCCTCTTTATGCATTTGTGCATCTAATTTGAATTTAGCTGCAATAAAGTTCAATCCTAAAACATGATCAATATGGCAATGTGTATTAATTAAATGTTTTACAACTAATTGCTCCGTTTCTATAAAATTAAAGATTTCTTTCTCCTCATTTGCTGTAGAACAACCAGGATCAATTACCACGGCTTCTTTTGTTTCATCATAAACTACATAGGTATTTTCTTGAAATGGATTGAAAGTGAATACTTTAATTCTCATAATAGCTTTTTTAATTTTAATAAAACAAATATAAGGGTTTCAATAGTTTTTATTTAATTTTATGCTTCCTAGATGAAAAGTAAAAAAGCACATATTGATTTTCAAAAAGTAATTCAAATTTTCTTATTTGGATTACTTTTAGTTGGTTTTCAAAATCTTTCCGCTCAGTTTTATAATGGCAGTGATATCGAATTTGGTAAAAACAGAGTTCAATATGAAGATTTTGATTGGCAATATTATCGCTTTGAGCGCTATGAAACCTATTTCTATACTGGTGGAGAAGATTTAGCAAAGTACACTGCCACTTATGTCAACAGTAGATTAAGAGAACTAGAAACTTTATTGGATTATTATTTAGATGAAAAAATTCAATTTATCGTTTATAACAAGCATTCTGATTTCAAACAAAGTAACATCGGTTTAGGAATAGATGAATCATACAACATTGGAGGTGTTACTCGAATAGTTGGATCTAAGGTATTTATTTACTTTGAAGGAGATTACAAAAAATTTAATGAACAAATTGATGCAGGAATTATAGAGGTTCTCATTTATCAGATGATGTATGGTGGCAGCTGGAAAGATGTTCTCAAAAATTCAGCCTTACTTAGTTTGCCGTCTTGGTATATCAATGGCTTAATCGCATATTTAGTAGATCCTAATAATGAAGTTTATATCAATCAAATTAAAGATGGTATTGAGCAAAATAAATACGATAAATTTAATCGCCTCAGCCAAGAAGATGCAAAAATAGCTTCTTATGCCATGTGGTCTTACATAGCTGAAAGTTTTGGTAATTCTACCATTAGCAACATTTTATACATGACTAGAAGTACTAGAGATGTAGAAGATGGAATTTTATATGTTACAGGGCTTTCGTTTGATAAATTAACCACAGATTGGGTAGAATATTTCCGACAAACATATATGAACAAACAACAATTATCTTATGCGGATAAAGTTGAATTGTTAGATTTAAAAGTTAGAAGAAACAGAGTCTATCAGCAATTGGCAATTAGTCCATCTGATGAGAAAATAGCTTATGTTACCAATCAAAGAGGTCAATATAAAGTTTTTATCTACGACAAGAATTCTAATAAAAGAAAGCGAATTTTTAAAGATGAACATAAACTAGATCGAATAATAGATTATTCGTATCCTATCATTGATTGGCATCCATCTTCAAAATTACTCTCGTTTTTTATTGAAGAAAAAGGTCAAATATTATTGTGCACTTATGAATTAGAAAGCAAACAATTGTACAAAAAACCTATTTTTAGTTTAGAAAAAGTTCTAGGATTTGATTATTCCCCAGATGGAAAACAGATGGTATTTTCAGGAGTATTTGAAGGTCAAACCGATTTGTACATTTATAACATTGGTGGCAATACACAGAAAAAAATAACTGATGATATTTACGATGATGTTCAGCCAGTTTTTATAAAGGAAAATACAATTGCTTTTGCCAGTAATCGTCCTAATGATAGTTTAGACTTTACAACAGTTGCTGAAATTAAAAATCGCCAACAAGAAAAAAATATATTTGTTTATGATTACAACAGTAAGCATCCTCAATTAATTAAGGTTACTAACACTGAAGACCAATCGGAAAAATTCCCTATTGCCTATCAAGAGAATATCGCCTATTTATCATTGGATGAAAATAGGGTTTACAATAGAGTAATAGCTGAATATGACAGCAGTATCAGCAGTATAGATACAATTATCAACTACAATTATTATTACACTAAAAAACAAGGAAGTAATTTTAATCGCAATATTTTGCTTCAAAAATCAAGTGCTGATGGGGAATACTTTTCAGAGATTTTAAAGGAAAATGATCGCTATTTATTGTCTTCCAAATCCAGTAATAATCCTTATCCACCATTTGATAAGTCTACAGATAATCGCAAAAAAGTAAAACAAAAAGAATCCAAGAAAAATTCTGTCGAACCAATTGAAGAAATTAGTCATCCTAAGATTATTTTACAGTCAAAGGAAACGACAACAAAAGCTGCAAAAGAAGTAGATATTTCGAATTATAAATTTAACAAAGAGCGACCCAAACAAGAGGTTAAGAGAAGGGTTATAAGCACAGTAGAAGAAGTAGGAAAGACAGGCATTCCTGTTGTAGAAGTGCCATTTGAATTAGGAAATCAGAGAAATTACAACCTCAACTTTAAAATTGATAACTCTGCCTTACAATTAAACAACTCATTTTTAACCGGACAATATCAAGTTTTTACAGGCAGACCTTATCAAAATCCAGGCTTAGGTGCGATTATTAAATTAGGGGTAGTTGACCTTTTTGAAGATTATAGAGTTTGGGGAGGGTTTAGGTATTCTGGGCCAACCAAAGAATATCTTTTAGGTTTTCAAGATTTAAAAAATAGATTGGACAAAGAATATATTTTTAGTCGATCAAAAACATCCAATGAATCCTCCGCGTTATTTAGTGATATCTTTACTTTAAGGGGTTCTTTTTCCGCAATATACCCGTTTAGCGAAGTAACAAGTTTAAGAGGAACAATTAGTGTTCGAAATGATAAAATTGTACCCTTAGCTGTAAACACTCAAGCATTGGAAATTCCAATAGACAATCAAACATGGGGAAGTTTGAAAGCAGCTTATGTTTTTGATAATACAAGAAATATAGCTTTAAATATTAAATATGGAACACGTTTCAAATTATTTGGAGAATATTATCAAAAAGCATACGATTCAAAAGATAATGCAGCAGATGCTAATCTATTTGTATTGGGGATGGATTTTCGAAACTATCAAAAAATAAGTAGAGGGTTAATTTTTGTGAGTCGTTTGGCGGCAAGTACTTCTTTTGGCAAAGAGAAGTTGATCTATTATTTAGGAGGTGTAGATAATTGGTGGAAAACATCTGACAATTTTGCAAACACTCGAATAGATTTTACTCAAAATTACCGCTACCAAACTATAGCTACTAATATGCGTGGGCATTTGCAAAACATTCGAAATGGAAATAGTTTTGCTGTTATCAATACTGAAATTCGATTTCCCGTTTTCTCTTATTTTATTAGAAAACCAATCCCATCAGATTTTATTAGAAACTTTCAAATTGTAGGATTTGGCGATGCAGGAACAGCATGGGTAGGCAATAGTCCATTTGATGATAGAAGTCCTTCAAACACGGAAATAATTCAAGCAAATCCATTTAAAGTTGAGGTTTTTAATATTAACGATCCCATAGTTGGTGGTTTTGGTTTTGGATTAAGAAGTACAGTTTTAGGCTATTTTGTAAGAGTAGATTGGGCTTGGGGAGTAGAAAATGGAATTGTAAACGATGATAAGGTATTTTATCTTTCCCTAAGTTTAGATATATAATCTGATATGGAATTAATTGATCTCATTAAAGAAAAATCTGAGTTGTATTTTGAAGAAATTCAGAAGATAAGGCATCATTTACATCAACATCCTGAACTTTCTTTTGAAGAAGAAAAAACAGCAAAATTTGTAGCAGAGAAATTAAGTGATTACGGCATCAATTTTAAAGCAAATATTTCAGGACATGGAATAGTTGGATTAATAAAAGGTAAAGACCCTACTTCAAAAACAATTGCATTGCGAGCAGATTTGGATGCTTTACCCATTGAAGAACAAAGTAATCAATCTTATATATCTAAAAATAAAGGTGTAATGCATGCTTGCGGTCATGATGTGCATACATCCTGCATGCTTGGTGCTGCAAAAATTTTAAACGAACTTAAAGATCAATTTAGTGGAACCATAAAATTGATATTTCAACCAGCTGAGGAAAAATTACCTGGTGGTGCATCATTAATGATAGCTGATGGAGTTTTGGAAAACCCAAAAGTGGAAGCTATAATTGGTCAACATGTGTATCCTGAATTAGAAGTCGGAAAAATAGGTTTGAGAAGTGGCATGTATATGGCAAGCACGGATGAGATTTATATAAAAGCAATTGGAAAAGGTGGGCACGGAGCTTTACCGCAGCATACCGTTGATTCCGTTTTAATGGCTTCTACCATTATTGTTAATTTACAACAAATAGTAAGCAGAAATGCTTCTCCAACAACTCCTTCGGTATTGAGTTTCGGAAAAATAATAGGAAATGGAGCTACCAATGTTTTACCAGAAGAGGTAACTATAGAAGGAACTTTCAGAACGATGGATGAAGAATGGAGAGCAAAAGCCCATCAAAAAATGAAAAAATTAGCCGAATCTATCGCTGAAGGAATGGGTGGAAAATGTGAATTTGAAATTAGAAGAGGTTATCCTTTTTTGACCAATGATGAAGAAACAACCGCCAAAACTTATCAAGCAGCAGAAGAATATCTTGGGAAAGAAAATGTGGTAGATTTAGATTTACGTATGACAGCAGAAGATTTTGCTTATTATACCCATCATACCAAAGGATGTTTTTATAGATTGGGCACTGGCAATGAATCTAAAGGCATTACTTATAAAGTGCACCATCCTAAATTTGATATTGATGAAAATGCTTTAAAAATAGGAATGGGATTTATGGCTTATCAAGCTATATGTCAACTTAATAACTAATATTGTAAAAACGCAAAGCCAAACTTAGCTAAGTATAAAATACTCATAATGCTAAATTTGGCTGCTGGCAACTAGTTAAAAACATCCACTTAATCAACTAACACTACCATATATTTAGAAGTTCTCCAAAACTCATCAGGATTGGTAATCACCAAACTATCCACTTGGTCATCTGTTCCTTTAAATTCATAAGAACCTTCTGGGTGATTGGTTACTAACTTTGCTTCCTTACTATATATTAGAAATGATTTCGTTTTATACTTATCGATCACACTAAAATACTCTGTATTGAAGTTATTTTTTAACGTCTTTTGTTTACCTATACCTAAAAATCCACCTTCTTTGGTTAAAACATTTTTGCTATTTAATTCATCATAAGTTCCATAAGCAAAATAAGCTGTATTTTTTTCAGCAATCGATTGCTCAAGATCTTTATTCTTTTTCATGTTTTCAATAGCCAACTCATCTATGGTGCTATTTAATTCCACTACTTTAAAATTCATTTTTTCTAAGTCTTCTCTCAAGGTAGCTATCTCAGTATCTTTATCTTTGATTCTTTTGTTCAAGTTTGCAATCATACGATTTAGCTCGCCACTTTTAACAGCAGAACTTTTAGATTTTTCATTGAGTGTTTCAATCAACTTTTTATTTTCCAAAAGCAATTGATTAATTCTTTGAATATCTCTGTTGATTTTCTCCGTTTTCCCTAAACTCCTCTCAGCATCATTATCTGTATTGATATCCACTAAGTTTTCTCTTCGTTTAATTTCATCCAAATTATCTTGAATTTCATTAAAAGTTGCCATCAAATCGTTAATAGTACTATCTTTAGCAGTTGATTCTTGCGCTAATTCCTCCTTTTGCTGATTCAATTTATTCATTTCTTCTTGGTTGCAGGCCACAGCCATAGAAGCAAATAATAGTATTGCCAGATACTTTCTCATAATTTTTTATTTTTAATGTTAGTAGATGAAAAGGTAGTGAATATTATGCCATTAATAAAAATATAATTCAAAATATTATATAAATTACTGATTAGTAGAGTATAAATAATAAAAGTCAAACATAAAACTTACCTCCTACTTGTTGAATATATCCACATATTGAGTAGAACTCATCCAGCCAGACTGTTGAATTTACTTTTTGGGGAATAAAAAGCATTCTTCGGTATGATCATTTACCAAGCCAGCAGCTTCCATAAATGCATAACAAATAGTAGGCCCACAAAACTTGAATCCTCTCTTTTTTAAATCTTTACTCATTGCCAAAGATTCATCAGTTGAGGTAGGAACGTCTTTCAATAGCTTATACTGATTTATAATCGTTTCATTATTAACAAATGACCATAAATATGTACTAAAACTGCCAAATTCCTCAATTACTTTAAAATAAGCTATAGCATTTTTAATTGCCGCTTCTATTTTTAATCTATTTCTTATAATAGAGGCGTCTTCTTTTAATTCGTCTATTTTTTTTTGGTCATAATTAAGAATTTTATGAGGGTTGAAACCATCAAAAGCTCGACGAAAGTTTTCCCTTTTTTTTAGAATAGTAATCCAACTTAAACCGGCTTGAAAACCTTCTAAAATAAACAACTCAAACAATTTTAAATCATCTTTCAGTGGTTTTCCCCATTCATTATCATGATAATCTATATAAATTTGATCATCATTAACCCATGCACACCTTTTCATAGCCTTTTATTTATGCTGATTTTTAATTGTGAATTCATATCGATTGGAAGCATTGGCTACTGCAAAATAACCCAATGCTCCATTGGAGATATTTCCAGGCACATTAGCAGGCGGACCATCAAAAGGAGTTCCTCTAAATTCTGTTTCTAATAATGCTGCAAAAAGAAAATCATAATATTCCTCAGTTATAGCAACTGTTTCAACACCTACTATTATAGAATCTTTTTCAACAGGAGGATTAACTGTTCTATCTAAAAACCAACTTTTATTTAATTGATAAATAGTACCACCTGTAACATAAGCCCCATCTACAAAATCATCATTTAGCAAGGATTTAAAACGCAATGTATCATTTACAAATTCTCCATCCACATTTACGCGCCATAAATAATAGTCTCCTTTTCCAGGCGGCTCTTGGGTATAAATATTCAAATTATAATCTTCAAAAATGCTTACATATTCTGAGGCCATAGAGTCAATTGGTGAAGTTCGTTTCATAGTCTCAGAAGCAGTATATACTTCTCCATCCTTAGTTTTAATATTTAAAGTATAGGTTTTACCTAGCTCACCAGAAGCAAAATCAGAAACATAGTAACCAGCCCCACCGTCTATAAATGGAATTATTTCATTATCAGATGACCGAATAAAAACTTCTGCACCAGTTTCAATAGGAGGGTTTTTAGGATCATAAAATGAGGTAGTTCTGCTTAATTTGATAATATGTTCTTTATCTCTATTGCTAAACTCCCCTTCCACCACCAATCGATCAAACTCTTGTTGATTCAGATCAAAATCTATTTCTTCGGTACAAGAAAAAAATAATGTGCTTAAAAATAAGACGATTAAATACTTCATTAGAATTTAAAATTATAAGTGACCGCGGGAACAATTCCAAAGAAATAAGTTTGTTCAGCATAAGTTTCTTGAGTTCCTGCTCTTCTTTTAAAATTGATAGTAAAAGGATTATGACGATTATAGGCATTAAAAACGGAAAAATTCAAATTACTTTCCCATTTAAAATTACCTTTTTTATTTACTTTATCCTTAAAATAATAAGTTGCTGAAACATCCATTCTATGATAAGCCGGCATTTCTACAGCATTTCTATCACTGTAAACAGGAATATAAGTGTCTGCATATTCAAATTTTCCACTTGGAACAGTAATTGGCCTGCCAGTAGCATAAATCCAAATCAAACCAAATTGCCATCTTTTAGAAAATTCATAATTCAAAACTACAGATACATCATGTGTTCTATTATATGGTGCTAAAAACTGTTTCCCTCCATTTATTTCTGGAATAGTTCTTTCCGCTCTCGAAAGGGTATAACTTACCCAACCATTAAAGTTTCCACTATTTTTACGTAATAAAAACTCAACTCCATAAGCTTGTGCTTTCCCTGTTCTTACTTCTCCCTCAACATATTGATTGAAAAATATTTCAGCATGATCTCTAAAGTCGATTACGTTTTGTAAATATTTATAATACGTTTCTACAGAAAACTCATATTTATTATCGTTGAAATTTCTGAAATAGCCAATTGAAACTTGATCAGCCAATTGTGGTTTTATATTGGGAGATGAAGGGAAATAAGTATTAAAAGGGGAAGAAGAAGTACTGTTAACTGCCTGCTGAATATATTGAGCAGTTCGTTGATAATTCGCTTTAAGTGATGAAAATTCATTAATTAAATATCTTGCTGATAATCGGGGCTCTAAATTTGAATAGGTGTTGATTAATTGACCATTATTATAAGAAGTACTATCGACAAGTGTATATTTTTCAGGATTACTTTTATTAAATTCATAAACTTTCCCAGAGCCTATATTTTGAAACACAGACAAGCGCAAACCAAACTCAACAGCCCATCTAGCAGATATTTCACTCTCTAAACTAGCATAACTATGATGCTCGAAAGCATAAGATTTAGGAAATTCTATATTATTGACAAAACTTACATCGGCAGCTTCTATTTTAGCTGGACTAAAGGTGTGAAAAATACTTCCTAAACCAAACTGAAGTGTATTTTTTGGATTAAGATAATAAGTAAAGTCTTTTTTAAGATTGAAATCCAATATTCTTGAAGTTGATGTAAATTCTTGACTTCCATCAGGGATACCTATAACATAATCGAAATTACTCACAATGAAAGTAAGATTAGCAAATAAACGAGGGCCATAAATGTGATTCCACCTTAATGTAGCAGAAGTGTTGCCCCAATTTACCAAAATTTGATCGCTTAAACTTAGGACATCTCTACCCAAATAAGCAGACAAATAAATTCTGTTTTTACTATTCAACTGATAATTTGCTTTGGCATTTAAATCATAGAAATATAATTTACTATCATTAATTGCTTCATTATCTGACAAGAATAGAAATAAATCTGCATAAGTTCTTCTAGCAGAGAGCATAAATGATCCTTTATTTTTTTGAATAGGTCCATCTAAATATAACCTACTAGAAATTAAACCTATTCCACCTGCGCCACTGAAACGTTTATTATTCCCTTCTTTCATTTTGATATCTAAAATAGAAGATAAACGACCTCCATATCTAGCAGGAATTCCACCTTTATACAATTCTAAATCTTTAATAGCATCGGAATTAAAAACCGAAAAGAAACCTAAAAAATGACTTGGGTTATAAATTGGAGCTTCATCTAGCAAAACTAGATTTTGGTCAATACTTCCTCCTCTTACATTATAGCCGGTTTGACCTTCACCACTTGCTTGAACTCCAGGTAAAAGCGAAATGGTTTTTAGTGCATCTACTTCTCCCAAAAAAGAAGGTAATTTTTTGATGGTTTCCATTTTTAAAACATTGGAACCCATCTTTACTTCTGAGATGTTTTTATCCTTTCGTTCACCAACAATTTGTACCTCACCAATTTCAGTGGAAGCTAACTCTAAATTTACATTAGCTGTAATATCTTTATCTAGCTTAATATTAATTATTTGAGGATTATATCCTATAAAGCTAATTTTTATTTCATAAGAATCTTTTGGGAGTCTGACAGCAAAATAACCATATTCATTACTAGCTATACCTGTTTTAACTTTTGGAACATAAACTGCTGCACCAATTAAAGATTCTCCTGAAGCAGCATCCTTAATGGTTCCGCTGAATGAGAATTTATCTTGAGAAAATAGTGAGTTTGTAATTAATAAAAATCCTAAAAGATGAAGGAAATAAGAGCATTTACTAGTCTTTTTAATCATTTTAATGAAGCGGAATAAAGTCTTTTATTGCATGCAAAATTACATTACAAATTATATTGATTGGCAACCAAATTGTTAAACTTTCTCATAATTAAACGATAATCGTAGATTTTCATTTCATCCAATTTGAATAAAAAATAAACGTCATTATTGGTTAAATTTCTAACATAAAAATCATATTGTAATAACACATCTGCTTCAGGCTGATAATTTAAGCGATCATTGTGAAAACAATTGCATTCTAATACATATTTATAGCCCGCATTCACAAGTGGCAGATATCTATCTACATTTCCTAATGCATATCGAAAAGGATAATCTAAGGCTGACATTTTTAAATATTCGTTGGCCTGCTTAGTAGCATCATTATGCTTTTCTTTTCTCAATGCGATATATTTCTCTTCTTTGGTAGTAGCAGCTGATTTATCAACTGAAACAGGATTATAGCTTAAGAAAATAATTTTATTGTTTTCCAAATCATCGGGAAGTCCTTTTAGCTCGGTTTGGGCTACAAGTACGTTGCAACCCAATAAAAAACAAGCAGATAATAAGATGAAAGAGCTGGTAATTTTCATATTTAAAAATTAAATGGAATGCAAGTTAACTAAATTAGAAATACGAAAGAGTTTATTCTGAGAAATCCATTAAAATTTTACGGTAAGCATTAAATAACTTAGATTTAGATACAAAACCAACATATTGATTATTATCAATAACAGGTAAATTCCAAGCAGCCGTTTTCTGAAATTTTCGCATCACAGTATCCATTGTGTCATAAGTGGACACAAAATCAGGGTAATCGGTCATTAAATCAGATACAAACACTTTTTCGTATTGTTTAGGATCAAACATTATCTTTCTAATATCGTTTAATAGAACAATCCCAACCAACATTTTGTTTTCATCGATTACAGGAAAAATATTTCTTGAAGATTTAGCAACTATATTAACAAGTTCACCTAAATTTTGATCTGCTTTAATAGTTATAAAGTCACGTTCTACCTCAGCATCCAATTTCATTAATGTTAAAACAGCCTTATCTTTATCATGTGTAATCAATTGACCTTTTTTAGCGAGCAACATGGTGTAGAGCGAATGTGGGATAAAATATTTAGCCGTTAAAAAACTGATGGCAGCGGTAACCATCAATGGGGTTATTAAATCATAAGATCTTGTAATTTCAGCGATTAAAAACAATGCAGTTAAAGGCGCATGTAAAACTCCTGCTAAAATTCCACCCATTCCTACCAATATAAAATTCTTTTCGGAAAGATTAAAATAGTTGAAATAGTTGATGAATTTGGCAAAAACAAAACCAGCGGTAGAGCCTACGAATAACGATGGTGCAAATATCCCTCCTATTCCACCGGCTCCAAAAGTAACCGACATTGCAACAGCTTTAAAAATCATCATTACGAGTAACAGACCTATTGCAACCAAAACGTTATATCTGTATTCATACAATATAGAACCATTAAAAATATTCAAAAATTCTCCATCCAAAAGCGAATTAATGGTACTAAAGCCTTCTCCATACAATGGTGGAATAAAAAATATTAAGGCTCCTAAAATCCCACCTCCAATTAATAACCTTTTAAAGACATTTTGAATTTTATCAAAGCGATCCTCAATCGTCCAATAAATTTTGCTGAAATAAACTGATACTAACCCGGTAAAAATCCCTAACAATATATAAAATGGAGTGTCACTTAATTGAAAGTATTCTGTTATATCAACGGCAAATAAAACAGAGTCACCTGCAATAAAGCGGGAAGTTAAGGCAGCAGAAACTGAGGCTAAAAGCAGCGGAATAAGAGAAGCTGCAGTTAAATCCAACATAATCACTTCTAAGGCAAAAACTATTGCAGCTATGGGTGCATTAAAAATTCCTGACATAGCTCCTGCTGCTCCACAACCTAAAAGTAATGTGGTAGCTTTATAATTCATTTTACTCGCTCTAGCTAAGTTAGAACCAATGGCAGATGAAGTACTTACTGAAGGACCTTCCAAACCTACAGAACCACCAAAACCTACTGTAAATACGGAAGTTACAATAGAAGCATACATATTAAATTTTTCAATACGCGAATTTTTTGTTGAGATAGCATGTAAGGTTGCAGGAATACCATGACCTACTTTTTTCTTTAAAACATATTTTAGAAAGATAATAGTAAGAAAAATTCCCACTGTTGGATACAGAAAATAAAGGTAGTTGTGATAATTTTTAGGAAAACCATGCGTCAAAAGGGATTGAACCAAATGAACCAAATTTTTCATGATCACGGTTGCAATTCCTGCAGCAAACCCCACAACAATACTTAATATCATTAACCATTGTTTTTGACTAAGATTTCTCTTACGCCAAAGTAGGACATTTGAAACTATCTTTTTAAAATTCATTCGGGCAAAAGTAGCAATACTATCTTTATATGAAACTTATATTAGTCCTTATTTTGTTGATCTCTAAAATCGGACTTAATATGCAAATCCATTTGATTAAAAGGTAATGGAATTTTAAGCTCACACAGTTTTTCATAAATAGCGAAACGCAAATTACTTTTTGTCGTTTCTATTCTCCAAACTTGCTCGGTCCAAAAATGCAATTCAAAATCTAAAGTACTTTCATTAAAACACGAAAAACGAACAAATGCAGGGATTCTTGTCGCTATTGTATCATTTTTTGAAGCTACTTCAAGCAAAATATCTTTAATTAAATTAGCATCTATACCATGAGGCACACCCACTAAAACTGAAAATCGAGTTAATTTATTGCTATTGCTCCAGTTAACTACTCTCTTATTAACCAACTCAGAATTAGGAACCACCATCATAATTCCATCCCGAGTTCGCACTTTTGAAGTTCGAAGATTTATAATTTTTACAATTCCCACTAAGCCATTATCCATCTCTATAACATCACCTACTTTAACATTACCTTCAAAAAGTAAAATTACACCAGAAACAAAATCTCTAAACGCCTCTTGCAAACCAAAACCTAAACCAACAAATAGAGCAGTAGATCCAAATATTAAAACCGTTACATCTATTCCAATACTACGTAAGCCTATAACTATCCCTACCGTATAAATAAAGTATTTAATCAACTGCATTAAAGCAAATTGCTTTCCTTCATCAATCCAATTTTTACCTTTAATTTTTCGATGGACAAATAACTCTATCCCTTTAACTAACAATTTGATTAAAATTATTATTCCTATAAATAATAGAAGGTGATATAGTGTTAAAGTATAGTTGGAAACTTCAATTATTTTGAACTCCAATATTTCTTTTAACTCCGTTAGAAAGTTTTTAATATCCATTAATCTGTAATTACAATTCCTAAAATATGAGCTAATTTTTTTCGAGAGTTTTGAATATTAATAATATCCAAAAGTACATCCGTATATTGATCTGCTTCATTGGCTTCCATTAGTAATTTTTCTTTTTCTAACTTTAAGCGATAAAGCTTTTTAAATTTAAAATAGTTTAAACCAGATTGAATTGTTTTATACAAATCGTCCGTTTCCTTGTGGGTTAAAATATGATGTTTTTCTTCCCATTGATCACTTAAAATGTAAGGTTGAGAAACTAAATCAATAGACAATAATCTAATTTGATTATCACTATGATGAACAAAATGCTTCTCCCCTAACAAATTATCTTCCTTGTAGGCTGCCAAAAATTCTTGATAAATTTTTTGATAAATAGCTTCTTCAAATTCAATTTTATCTTCTATTAAATCTTCAATAATTACTTCTAACAATTTGAATTTATCTGTAATAGCTTCTCCCTTTTCATCTTTATCTACTTCTAAATCTACTTCTTGAAAACCATATTGAATCATTAATCGAATAATGTCTCTCTCTTGATAATTATCCTTTTTGGGTAATTCTAAAGCTTTATTTGAATCAGAATTATCATATTCAGTATGAGTTATTTCTACCTGACTTCGTTCTTGGTTACTCAAGGTTTTACTCAATCGTGCTTTTCGAACTTTATTCAGTTCGGTCAACAAGATTTTTTCTTCCATATCCATCAAATTACTGCATTCTTGGATATAGACTGAACGAATAATAGGATCGGGTATTAAAGCAATACTTTCCACTATTTCTTTGATTAAACCAGCCTTTTTAATTGGATCTTTCCCTGCTTCTTTTAGCAGTACATCCGTTTTAAACTTGATAAAATCCTTAGATTCCTTTTGTATGAAATCTTCTATTTCTTCTTTTCGATGCGCTTTTGCAAATGAGTCAGGATCTTCACCATCAGGAAATAAAACTACCTTCACATTCATTCCAGCTTCCAAAATCATATCGATTCCTCTAAAAGAAGCTTTCAAACCAGCTGTGTCACCATCAAAAAGAATAGTAATATTAGGTGTGTAGCGCTTTATCAATCTAATTTGATCCACTGTAAGTGAAGTTCCACTAGAAGAAACCACATTTTCAACACCATTTTGATGCAGTGAAATTACATCGGTATAACCTTCTACTAAAAGACAATTATCTTGAGCAACAATAGACTTTTTGGCAAAAAATATCCCATAAAGCACTTTACTTTTATGGTAAATTTCACTCTCAGGAGAATTGAGATATTTAGCTGCTTTTTTATCATTGGTTAAAATCCGACCACCAAATCCCAACACTCTACCCGAAATATTGTGAATCGGAAACATCACCCTGCCTTTGAATCGATCAAACTTTTTATCTTCCTTAATTATAGTTAATCCCGTAGATTCTAAATAATCTAATTGATACCCTTTTGCAACCGCAGCATCAGTAAATGCTGACCAATCATCTTGGCTGTAACCTAATTGGAATTTTTTAATCGTTTCTTCACTGAAACCTCTTTCTTTAAAATAGCTGTAACCGATTGCCTTGCCTTTAGCGGTAGCATGTAATTGCTCTTGAAAATAATCAGTAGCAAACTGAGAAACAATGTATAAACTTTCCTTTTGATTCAGTTCTTTGATCTGATCTACAGAAAGCTCCTCTTCTTCAATTTCAATATTATATTTTTTTGCTAAAGACTTTAATGCTTCGGGATAGCTTAATTGTTCATAATCCATCAAAAAGTTGATGGCATTTCCTGCTTTTCCACAACCAAAGCATTTATAAATGCCTTTAGCTGGCGAAACAGTAAATGAAGGCGATTTCTCATTATGAAAAGGGCACAATCCGAGCAAGTTAGCACCTCTTTTTTTAAGGCTTACATGCTCTTCAATTATTTCCTCAACACGAGAAGCTTCAATTATTTCCGAAACTTTATCTTGTGGAATCAAAATTTTATTTATTTGTCTTAGCTAAAATACGGATTTTGATTTTATTTATTCTTTTCTTCACTTTTTTTGCCATGCCTCCGCAGAAAGCAGTTTTTTTGGCTACTGCAGGCAGGTGAGCAAAAAGTGAAACAAAAAATCATTCAATTCAATAATTTTTTAATCCTTTAAAATCAATAAATACTTATTCGTCAACGTTGACTTCTTTTCAGTAAATCTCCTTCAGCACTCCAAAACTTCCAAACACCAGCTTTTTCACCAGCTTTATATTGCCCTTGCATATTTTTTACTCCATTTTCATGATAAGTCATTGAATAGCCATCACGAACGCCATTTTTGTATACTCCTTTACTCCAGGTATAACCGTTTTCGTAAAAATAATTCCAAACACCATCTCGTTTTCCATTGGTTAAATATCCTTTGATTCTCATTTTTCCGTTGGGATAATACTCTTCAAAAACACCAGTAGAGTCACCGTATTTAGCATCTGTTTTTACAGCTTCCAAATTATTTTCAGGTTCAGAATTTCCACAAGCCACTAAGGCGATTAAAAAAAATGCAAATAATATATTTTTCATTGAAATTTTTAATATTTAGTTAATTATATAAATATTGTATAGTAAAAGTATAGAATTTATTTCTTTCTTTCAGTAGTGTACATCACTAATTCTTCTAATGATTGTCGAGCTTCCTTGTCGGGAAATTGGTGCAAAATATCCAAAGCCATTTTTCGATATTCATACATTTTTTCAGTGGCATATTCAATTCCACCACTTTTCACAACAAAATCAATCACTTCTTGTACTTTATCTACTTCTTCACTTTTATTTTTGATTATATTGATGACTTTTCTTTTTTCTGATTTACTGCAATTATTTAATGCATAAATCAAAGGTAAGGTCATTTTCTTTTCTTTGATATCAATCCCCACAGGTTTTCCAATATCCTCACCACTTCCATAATCAAACAAATCGTCTTTTATTTGAAAAGCAATACCTGTATATTCGCCAAACTGATGCATTTTTTCAATCGTTTCTGCCGATTCACCAACAGAAGCAGCACCAGTTGCACAACATGAAGCAATTAATGTAGCTGTTTTCTTGCGGATAATATCAAAGTAAATCGGCTCTTCAATATCCAATCTTCTAGCTTTTTCTATTTGTAATAATTCTCCTTCGCTCATTTTACGAACGGAATCAGAAACTATTCTCAGCAAATCAAAACCGTTGTTATCAACAGAAAGCAACAATCCTTTAGACAATAAATAATCACCTACTAAAACGGCAATTTTGTTTTTCCACAATGCATTAATAGAAAAAAATCCTCTTCGTTGGTAAGATTCATCTACTACATCATCATGAACCAAAGTTGCCGTGTGTAACAACTCAATCAATGAGGCAGCTATATAAGTTTTCTCTGTGGTATCTGCAAAAAGCTTGGCGGAAAGAAACACAAACATAGGTCGCATTTGCTTTCCCTTACGCTTAATTATATAATGTGTAATCTTATCCAATAGTGGCACTTGCGATTTCATAGAATCTCGAAAGTGACTTTCGAAACTTTCCATTTCATCTAGTATTGGCGCCTTTATTTTTGTGAGTGAATACTGCATAAGATTGGAGACCAAAAATAGGGAATTAAGTCAGAATAAGCATTAGATTTTCAATCAAATTTATTTCAAAACTTTATGGACTGCGGCTTCATTTTTATTGGCCAATTGTCCACAGGCAGCATCTATGTCTTTACCTCTACTTCTACGTATGTTGACCACCAAATTTTTACTTTCCAAATAAGCGGCAAATGCATCTACTTTTGCAGTGTCTGCCTGCTGAAATTCCGCGTCATCAATTGGATTATATTCAATGATGTTTATTTTGCAAGGCACACGCTTACAGAATGCTGCCAACTCAACAGCATCTTCTAATTCGTCATTAAAGTCTTTAAAAATAATATATTCATAGGTAACTCTAGTCCCAGTGCGTTCATAAAAATACTTTAGTGCTTCTGCCAAAGCTTCCAAATTATTCTGTTCATTGATGGGCATTATTTTATCGCGTTTTTCATCATTAGCTGCATGAAGCGATAAAGCTAAATTAAATTTTACTTCATCATCACCTAACCTTTTAATAGCTTTGGCAATTCCTGCTGTAGAAACCGTAATTCGCTTTGGCGACATTCCCAAACCCTTTGGAGATGTGATTTTTTCAATGCTTTCCAACACATTCGTATAATTGAGCAATGGCTCACCCATTCCCATATATACAATATTTGTTAATGGTGTATTGTAATGACTTTCAGCTTGTTCTTTGATATGAACCACTTGGTCGAATATTTCATCTGCATCAATGTTTCTCAATCTTTTTAAACGACCAGTAGCACAAAATTTACAACTTAAACTACAGCCAACTTGAGAAGATATACAAGCTGTCATTCTAGTGGTACTTGGAATTAATACTCCTTCTGTTATATTTTTATCATATAATTCAAAGGCATTTTTGATGGTTCTGTCTGCGCTGATTTGTTTATCTGCAATTGTAACCGCATGAATCGTAAAGTTGTCCTGTAATTTTTGACGCAAACCTTCAGACAAGTTGGTCATTTGATCAAAGGACCGTGCTCCTTTTTGCCACAACCATTCATTTAATTGCTTGGCACGAAATGCTTTCTCCCCAACAGAAGTAAAGAATTCAAGAATTTCATCCTCACTTAGCGATCTTATGTTCTTTTTTTTGCTATTCTCCATTTCAAAGGCAAAGTTAATGTTTATTTTTGTGCTTATACAGCTACTAATCATGAGATATCTTACAGCAGATTATATTTTTCTATTGAATTTATAGCAGTTAAAATTTTCTCGTATTTTTGTGGATATAGACTTATCAAATACTTTTTAGAGCAAGCTATCAACCTTCACCACACATAAGACTTACTCAAAAAAGTTAAAAGAAAGCAATGACAAACTTGGAAATAAATAGGTTTGCAAAACGATAGTCGCAAATGATATTTAAAATGTAATCGCATGAAAACAAGTACAGCAGACATAAAAAATTACTTACACAAACTTGTTGTTGAGACAGAAGATGAAAGTATTCTTAGTAAGGTACAAGCTTACTTCACCGCACTGAAAGGAAGAAATGAAGATTGGTGGGATACCATTTCAACTAAAGAAAAAGAAGCCATTGAAATAGGTATTCAACAACTTGAAAATAAGGAAGGAATACCGCATGATAAAGTGCAACAAAAAGTAGATAATATACTCAATAGAAAATGAATAAAATGTTCATCTATTGGTCTCCTTTAGCCGAAGAAACTTATTTAAAGACTCTTCGGCAAATACTTAAAAAATGGACAATTAAAGAAGCTGTAGATTTTGAAACTAAAGTTGAGGGCTATCTTAAAAAGCTAAAAACACAAAAAAAGCTTTGTCCACCATCTGATAAACATAAACAGTTGAGAAGATGCGTTGTTGCACCTCAAACTTCCTTTGTTTATCAATTATACCAATTAAATTTTTAAATACCTTATATAATTTTAATTTAATCTTATAAAAATGTAGAATTAGTTAATACCGAGCTGCTTACAAACAAGCAGATGAGGAACGAAATATGCGACATTTGATAGCTATTTCGGTAATAAAGATGATATTATTGAAATCATCGCTTTTTTCGACAATCGAAGTCATCACAAATACTAATCATGAGATATCTTACAGCAGATTATATTTTCCCAATAACCCAAGAACCTATCAAAAATGGTGTTTTAGTGGTGGATAATGATGGAACTATTTTGGAGGTTTTAAATCAAAACAATGACATCCCTAAAGATAAGATAGAACATTTTGAAGGAATCTTATGCCCTGGTTTTATCAACAGCCATTGTCATTTAGAATTGTCACATTTAAAAGGACAAATAAAAGAACATACGCATATTTATGGTTTTGTAGAAGAATTACAAAGCAAAAGGACTGCTTCAGAAAATTTATTGCAAGAAGCTATTCAAAAAGCAGATACAGAAATGATTGCAAATGGAATAGTTGCTGTTGGGGATATTTCAAACGGTTCTACTAGCTTTCAACAAAAAGCAGATAGCAAAATATTTTATCACACATTTATAGAACTTTTCGGTTTTAATCCCGATGCTGCTTGTCAAAATTTTGAAAAGGCTCTAGATTTAAAAAAGCAATTGGAGCAGATGAAATTGTCCGCCTCAATAGTTCCTCACAGTCCTTATTCAGTTTCTGAAAAATTATTTAATTTGATTCGAGAAAATCATTTAGAAAGCTTGCCGATTTGTATTCACAATCAAGAAAATAACGAAGAAAATACTTTTTATGAAGAAGGAGTGGGTAAAATAGCACAAATGCTACAAGGTTTTGGATTATCCTTAGATTTATGGGAAGCCAAAAATCAGAGCTCTTTAGTAAGTTATTTAAAAATGCTACCCAAAAATTCCAATTGCATGTTGGTTCACAACACATTCACTACAAAAGAGGACATTGAATTTGCTATAAAAAATCATCAAAATTTATATTGGTGTTTTTGCCCAAGAGCCAATCAATACATTGAAAATACACTACCTAATTTCAAGCTTTTTACTTCCAGAAATTTAAAATGCACTATAGGAACAGATAGCTTAGCAAGCAATTATGGATTATCTGTTTTGGAAGAAATTAAAACCATCAGTTACGCAGAGCCATCCATCTTACTTCAAGAACTATTGAAATGGTCAACATTTAATGGTGCGGAATTTTTGAACATCAGCAAAACTTTTGGTTCTTTTGAAAAAGGCAAAAAGCCGGGAGTTAATTGGATAAAGAATGTGGATTTGGAGGAAATGAGGTTGAGGCAAGAAAGTGTGGTTTCTTTAATTGTAAATGGTTAATTTTAAATTATTAATGTAACAATGAATCAATGTAACAATTTAAAAGATTCGATTAATTGATGCCACTTCTCAGGCTCTTCTAATCTGTTTTTATAAACCCTACCAATAAATTCCGAAGTTGTTAATTTTTTATACACTAGTTGCTCTTTAATATTTTCAACATACAAATCTGACTTTTGAATTTCTAAAGGTTTCTTCAATTTATTAATAAAATAGAGTTTTACATTATTTTCATCTATTTTTATTTCTTCAAATTCTTTACTTGCATTCTTAATAGAAACTGTAATTGATATTACTCCCAATATTGAAATTAATAGAGAGGCTATACTTGCATCAATATAAATATCTAAAGATGAAAATATTATAATTGAAAGCGCCATACCTATCACTGTAAAAATAGCATACACTTTAGCCTGTTGTTTATTTTGGAATTTATATACTTTCATAATTAACGTAAATTTTTTGGTAAAATTATTGGAGGAATAACCACATTTGTATTATCTCTAGGTGCAAATACAGGTTGCGGAATAAAGCCTGAAAATTTTGAAGCGTCACTATTTAAACTCTGAAACATATTTGAATTATAAATTCCATATCCCATGATTATTCCTTGAATAGTAGTCTTTGGTAATCCTCCTGAAAATATATCTCCAACTTGACCATAACTTCCATCACCTCCAAAACCTAAATCTGTTGCTTCTAAAGGACCACCAGGAACACTTCTTTGCCCTCCATCAAATCCGTCTATTATTTTTGTAACTCCAAAACCAATTGTAGGAATGCCTAATGATATTCCTGATAAACCAAAAGATACTCCAACACCACTATAAACTGCATATGCCCCCAATACTGTCGTTACAAGCCCGCTAGCTGTTGTAGCAGCACCTTTTCTAACCATTTTCCAATCAATATTACCATTATTATCTTTTTCATAATCCTCTCTTTTTACATTATAACTCTCTCTTGCTAGCCGTTCATTTAAAATTTTTAGCTGTTCGTCACTATAAATTTGTGGATTGTCAGCAGCAGCTTTGTAATCTTTATAAAATCTATATTCATTAGGGTTAGGAAAAGTACTTAAATCATAATATTCTTTCTTTTCCATAATACCAAAGCACCCTTGACAACAGCCAGATTCATAGATAATAGTAGAATCTCTTTCACCATCTGGGTCAATAAAGCTAAAGAAATTATCGCATAATATCTTAAAATTTTGATTTTCAGTTAAATAATTTTAAAATTCATCTATAGTATTGAATATAGTATTATTTTTTAATATTTAAAACTCAGTATTACAAAAAAGTAAAGAAAGTACCTATCATAGGTAACTCTATTATTTTATATTGCAAGAAGTACTATCAATACGAACAAAATCCATAAAATAGTCATCTGGATTCATTCTTAGTAAAACAGCATTTTTCATATGTGAATATTTAATTGGCATTGTATAACTTGAGTAGTTTGAATTTTTCTTTAGAACCATATTATAATTGAAATCATTCAGTCCAATCATTGATACTCCATTACTCCAAGTATAATCCCAAGTCCCTTTATTCACTATAGAATCTTCTGTAAAATATTCATATGTTAAATCATTCTTTATGCATATATATTCTATTTTATCATAATAGTCTCTTCTGTATAGACCTTGAATTCTATCTCCATCAACATAATCTTCTTTGACAGAACAACTCGTTATTATTATAATTAACAGTATGGCTAAATTTCTTAATATCATAATTATTTTATTTGCCGGGTCTATTGATTAAGAAAAATTGATAAGTATTCGACAATGGTTGTGGCATCCCTGAAGGAATTCTTGGATAATTAATATTAACTCCGAAATAGTTCCCCATGTGAAATAACAATGAATTAGCACTCATTTGATTACCAATCATAATATTTAAAGAACCGTCCGTAGCTCCTGATACCCAGTAAGTATATCCTCCTGTAACGAATCTTACAGGTGAATTAGCAGCCTTATGCCTTGTCCAATTTACATCAAGATTTACTAATTTTCCGTTTTCCCAGTTAGGACTAAATTCATAAATACCTTTTACTTCTTTTCCTTTTTTATAATAAAGTGCCACAGCTTGATCCACTCCTGGGGAATAATTCATTGCTTTTGATTCATCTGAATCAGGTCCATAAAATTTTATAGATGGTCCTACTCCAAGTAAAAAACTAAGAACATTCGTAGTAGAACTCCAAAAAGTTCCATCTCCGCCTTGACCCTCTTGATCTAAATTATCCGTAGTTACATTATTTATCTTCATATTGCTAAAAGAAGAATATTCATGAACGGTAAAAATATACACCGAAGAATTATTCTCAGAATATACTCTTTCTTCATGTTCTCCCGTTTTTTTGTAGCTAGTACTTATTTGTTGCAAAAGCTCAGGATTAACAAATCCATATTGTCTTGCACTCTGATACATTTCAAAAATTTCATTTACAGTACATGTTGGACAAGTATTCGCAATATCATCATAAGTTGGTGGTGGATTTCCATCTTCATCATACCCCCCATCAGGGTCAATAAAGCTAAAGGGGTTGTTGCTCATCGCCATATATGGGCTGAGGTGCTGCCTGTAAGGGTCTGGAGATAACCAACCTCCTAACCTACTATCATACAGCCGTAATTCAAAAGCATTAAACCCTGTTTCAGGGTCTAATTGTTGCCCTTGGTAGCCTTGTTGATAAGCAGCTGTATTGGCTATACTCCTGCCAGGCATAGGTGAGCCAAAGGGGTAATAATCTTGCATACTCAGCAAACTTATCTCCGATTCTCCATTTTTTTCTCCTTGTATGGTGGCTTGTATGTTTCCCAAATGGTCTTTTAAATGGTATTCTATCTCTACAACAAAAAAAGACCTCTACCCTTTTATTGACAAGCCATTCAACCCGTTTTAAGCGACAATTGAAACACGACTATTATTTTGACTTGATTTGAGAGCTTTTGAAGGCTCTCATTCAAAATTAAATAATAATCTACACCCAACTATAATTTTTCAAAGAACTCTTTTTAAGACATCTAATCTTTTAAAATATCAAAAGCTACCTTTGGGACACTACCCATCAGGGTCAATAAAGCTAAAGGGGTTAGCGCTTAACACTCTAAAAGTATAATCTTCAGTCAAATAATTTTAAAATTCATCTAAAATATAAATAGAATTATTTTTAATATTTAAAACTCAGTATAACAAAAATCGCAAAGAAAGTTCCAATCATAAACAACCAAGAAACCCATTTGTATAAAATTTGTTTCTCTCTTGGCAACAACTTAAATAAATTATCAATTTTCAAGTATCGTTTATCCAAAAGAAAATAAAAATAATTAATTATCAAAAGAAAAAAATATATTCCTATCCCATATATTGTATTAATTTCAGGGTTAGTACTACTTGCTGCAAATAGAATAAACATATCTAATAATAGAAAATTCAGAGATACACAAAATAACATAACTCCTAAAATAACTCCCATAATCTGATTGTACTGCAAATCATTTTTTGTCTGCTTACTCATTAAGCTGTATGTAGCATGAAACACAATGTCATAAAAATTTAATCTCATAATATACTAGAATTTAGATTCCCAAGGATTTAACAATTTATTATATTGAGGATTATAATTATTTACACCCGTAGGTTTTAGAGAATTATAATTAAAATGATAAATTGGGTCAAATACACCATAAGCATCCATAAAACCTACTCCAATAGACAACCCAGTTCCTAGACCTGGAACTAGTAAATTGAAAGCATTTAGACCCACAATAATACCATTCCCAATAGCTCTAGCATTATAATAACTTGCTTGATCTGTACCCCAATTTTTCGCTGCATCATATCCAGAAGCCGTAAGGCTTAAAGCATTTAATGAGTGTCCAAGCACACTGACAGTACCCTTTAATATTCTACCAGACATTCCAATTTCAGCAGAACGATTTGCATATATAACACCTGATTCTATTGCACCTAATGGAACGGTACCAGAAATAAGTCCAATTGACTCATTTCGACTTAAGGTATTCCCACTTCCTTTAAAACCCATCCCATAATTCTCTCTTTTTACATTATAACTCTCTCTTGCTAGCCGATCATTTAAAATTTTTAACTGTTCGTCACTATAAATTTGCGGATTGTCAGCAGCAGCTTTGTAATCTTTATAAAATCTATATTCATTAGGGTTAGGAAAAGTACTTAAATCATAAGATTCTTTTTTGGCAGTAATATTTACTTCACCTAACAACACAAAAACTTGCTTTCCATTAATCGTCATCCATCCACCATTCTCATCAGGATCACCACCTCCTTCACCATTATCTTTTCCCCCATCAGGGTCAATAAAAGAGAAGGGGTTGTTGCTCATGGCCATATAAGGGCTGAGGTGCTGCCTATAAGGGTCTGGAGATAACCAACTTCCTAGTCTACTATCATACAGCCGTAATTCAAAAGCATTAAATCCTGTTTCAGGGTCTAATTGTTGCCCTTGGTAGCCTTGTTGATAAGCAGCTGTATTGGCTATGCTCCTGCCGGGCATAGGTGAGCCAAACGGATAATAATCTTGCATACTCAGCAAACTTATCTCCGATTCTCCATTTTTTTCTCCTTGTATGGTGGCTTGTATGTTTCCCAAATGGTCTTTTAAATGGTATTCTATCTCTACAACAAAAAAAGACCTCTACCCTTTTATTGACAAGCCATTCAACCCGTTTTAAGCGACAATTGAAACACGACTATTATTTTGACTTGATTTGAGAGCTTTTGAAGGCTCTCATTTTAAATTAAATAATAATCTAAATTTCATTTTCTAAAAATTCTTTTTAAATTACTTATGTTCTTGAATTCAGAAAGACCATCTTTGGGACATTACCTTCTGCTCCCAATCTTCATTCTCCATTGCTAAAAAATTACTCTCCCTTATAAAATGTAATTAAATTATTTCTTAAGTAATAATATTCCTAGAATCAATGGGATTATTAATAATAATAAAACAATAATGGTATTTTTCGTTGTAATCACTTTCTGATTGGAATAAAAAGCTTTTATCATTTCAAATCTCTTATTAAAAAAAATATAAACTACGATAACCCAAACTAATAATAAAGGCATTACATAAAGCTTATTAATCAAATAAGTATTATCAAACCTAAAACTTGTTAAATTAAGATTCAATATTTTTTTGATAATCGCAATCACAACAAAAACGTGTAAAAATTGAGATAAAGAAACAAATGTAGACGCAGCAAATTTAGCATCAGAATTCCTTTTCTCAATTAACCTATACATATAGTAAAAAAATAATTTGTACATATTTATCAAGGATTGAATAAGTTTTGTGTAATAGATTTACCGGTATAATATTGTGTGGTTAGATCTGCAGCAAAATAAACAGCACCTGCAATCCATCCAACAACTGGAAAAGCTAAAGCTGTTCCGTAAATTGCTCCTTGAATAGCTAAATCAGCTGTATGATGATTCTGCCAACCATTCTGATTAGTTAAACCGTCTAAAACAGTTGCACCTGCTCCAAGAACAGCAAGACCAGTGCCAATTCGACCTAAATTTCTAGATACATTCCTAAAATATTTCCCCGCAGCTACTTCCTTTGCAGCCTGTCTTATACTTATTGGTGTATTATCTGAGTAATTAGCTCCATAGTTAAGAACTTTCTCTAGAGTAAGTGTTCCTAAACTGAATCCACCTACTATATTAGATGCTGTTGTAAACCCAATTCCACTAGCCCCCCCACCTTGCCTAAAAATATCATCACTCTTTGCCGCAGTTCCAGTAGGTTGATAAAAATAAATTTCACGTTCAGTTGCAGTAGATTCTGCCATAAACCCATCACTATCTAATTTTTTAGTAGTCCAATCCCAAATAGTTGTAGATTTCAATTTTGAAATTTCGTATTCACCTGTCAATGAATTAAAATCTAATTTCACATTATTCCTAACTTCATAATTGCTAATTGAAGCATACTCAAAAGCAATATGATCACTTCTAAAAGAAGAGTAATTATCAAATGCTGCACTTAAACCTCCCTTGACTTCTCGATAGCCTGGGTCTATTCCATCATCTTTGTGTCCATTCGGGCATTCAGCACAAGATTCAGAGCTAAACCCCCCATCTGGGTCAATAAAGCTAAAGGGGTTGTTGCATAACACCCTAAAGTTATGATTTTCAGTTCCAATTTCTTTATACACCACCCTCAAACCTGTCTGCTGATAAGCACGGTGATCAGATTTTGACTCCAGAAAATTAGCCTTGTATGTTAATTTTAACGCTCCCATTTTGAATTATCAATTTAACACATTTTGGAAATTGAAAAGTAAGGATTCGCTGACCAAGCTACAATAAAATTTACTTTTAATCCTTTACTTATTGACTGCATAGTAAATTTTAAGTAAAACAATGAACGCTACTATAAAATTGATGCCATTTTAGAGCACCTTAAAGATATTCTCAATTTATCTATAGAGTCAATCAATTCTATAAATAAATATTTCATTAATTATTAATGAAATATTTATTTCATAAAAAGCAACCTTATGGACAACCCCACCGCTTTATTCCAAATCTTTCAACACTTTAGTAAAAGTTAAATTATCCGGTATGTCCAATTCCTTCCGCTTCATTTTAAATTCTGACGCAGTCAATGGACCTATTAATCCATTCTTAGTTCTCCAATCCATTCCGTTTTTTAGAGGCAAAATGTAATAGTTAGTAATGCCCTTATCTGGTGGGCTTGGAAAACTTCGTGGGTGTTGTTTTACAATCATATAGCTATCATTGTAACCAACTGCAAAGACCGTGGCTCCAACGACAGTACCATATATGGTTTCATCAGGTTCTTTGTAAGATAAATTACAATCTTCACCAACATCAGTCGCTGTGAGATAATAATTATCTATGATTTTTTCTTTAAGTGCCAAGTCCTGACAACCATAAAATAATGGTAGAATTGATAAACAGAAAATTATTATTTTCATAGTGTAATAATATAGTAATGATTTCATGAAAGTGAACGAAAAACCTCCAAGGTTTCTTCTGTTATCTATTCTTACCCTCAAACTATATAACTACATGCCAATAAAACCTTGGAGGTTTAGCAAGCCAAAGATGCAATATTTTGAAAAAGAATCACTCCCCCAATAACACCTCAGCCAATTTCAAGTCAAACGGAGTTGTAATTTTTATATTTTCTCGATTGCCTTCATACAAACTGACTGAGTGTCCTATTGCTTCGACCACTGAGGCATCATCTGTAAAAGTAGATGCAAAATCTTGTAAATATGCCTTTTGCAATAGCTCTATTTCAAATATTTGTGGGGTTTGAACCAAGCGATATTCTGAGCGATTTACAGCTTGGTTTTTGTCTCCTTTAATTTGTCGGATAGAATCTACCATTTCTAAAACAGGAATGGCAGCTTTGGTTTTTTGCGCCAATTCAAAGCCCTTTAATATAGTAGTAATAGATACAAAAGGACGAACTCCATCATGAACTGCTACTAAACCTTCACTTTCAATGAGTTTCAATCCATTTTTTACGGAATGAAAGCGACTTTCGCCACCTGATGTAACAGAAATAGGAACTTCAAATTGATGTTTCAATTGAAGTTCCTGCCAATAGTGTATTTGCTCTTTGGGGAGCACTAAAATAATTATAATTTCTTTATCTGCTTGATAAAACCGTTCGATGGTGTGCATTAAAATAGGCTTTCCTCCTATTTCTATAAATTGTTTAGGTAGTGCATTGGTAGTCGAATTCATCCTACTACCTTTTCCACCTGCAACTATTATAGCATATTTTTTCATTGATTTTCATTGTTGTCAAATAAAACTATAGAAAATATCTATTAACACCTATTATATTCAGATAAGTTAATTGATGTTTTATATAGATTATTATATAACCTTACCTTTTTTATAGACTTCCTTCCCTGAAAATACCTTTTTCATTTTTTTCGCCGTGAAAAAAACGAAACAATCTGCCTAAGGCAGACGTCCTTTGAATAAACATTCGTTTTCCTAATTAATAATTTTCAATAAGAAAATGATGATTGATTTTAGATAATCATCATCGCATCTCCATAGCTGTAAAATCTATACTTTTCTTTGATGGCTAATTTGTATGCTTTCATAATCAAATCATAACCGCCAAATGCAGCTGTCATCATCAACAAAGTTGACTCAGGTGTGTGAAAATTTGTAATCATCACATTGGCAATACTAAATTCATAAGAAGGAAAAATAAATTTATTGGTCCATCCTTTATGTGCTTTCATAAATCCATCGGTTGATACTGAAGTCTCTATAGCACGCATACTAGTAGTTCCAACTGCTATAACTCTTTTCTTTCTTTTCTTAGCACTGTTTACCATTTCTACTGCAGTCTCATCAACTTCAGCTTCTTCAGAATCCATTTTGTGCTTGGTCAAATCTTCTACTTCTACCGATCTAAATGTTCCTAAACCAACATGCAAAGTCACATAAGCAAAATCAATTCCTTTGATTTCTAATTTCTTCAATAAATTCTTAGAAAAGTGCAAACCTGCTGTTGGAGCAGCAACTGCGCCTTCTTTTTTGGCATAAACCGTTTGGTAACGCTCTTCGTCTTCTGGCTCTACTGCTCTTTGGATATATTTAGGTATTGGGGTTTCTCCCAACTTTTCTACGATTGCTTTAAATTCTTCATGAGAACCATCAAATAAAAATCTCAACGTTCTACCTCTTGAAGTGGTGTTGTCTATTACCTCAGCAACTAAATCATCATCACCAAAATACAATTTATTACCAATTCTGATTTTTCTAGCTGGATCTACTAATACGTCCCAAAGTAAACTTTCTCTGTTCAACTCTCTCAACAAGAATACTTCGATTTTTGCACCAGTCTTTTCTTTGTTACCATACAATCTTGCAGGAAAAACTTTCGTATCGTTCATTACCAATACATCTCCTTCATCAAAATAATCGATGATATCTTTAAACATTTTATGTTCTATTTCACCCGTATCTCTGTGAATAACCATCAATCTAGATTCATCTCTATTTACTGCTGGTCTTTCTGCCAATAATTCTTCAGGCAAATCAAACTTGAACTGTGATAACTTCATGTATATTTTATTTTATGATAGAGTCAATTTAAGCGAGGGCAAAGTTAATAATTAAAACTTAGAAAATTTCAAGTGAATTCAGGATTAAAGTTACATCTGATAAAACCTATATTTTAAGGTTAAAATATACAATTCAAGCAATATGATTAAACTTACATCATCTTGGTGAATAATTTTAGCTGCATTCTAAATCAATTCGATAGAATTGAAAAATGCCATTGCAATTAATCATTCTTTTTTTAAGACAAAAACTTAGAGAGACTGGATAGCTCCGAAGAATTGAGGAGATCATCCTGCCGAACTTATTTTTTGTGAAATAAAAAGTGAGGATTAATTGCAGGCACGCCTTTTTGTGTTCCTTTTTGGCGGTGCAAAAAGAAACAAGAAATATAATATAACTTATTTAATTCTAAATTATAAAAAACTTTTTAAAGCCTAATTCAGAAAATCAGAATTCTAAATAAATTAAAGCTATTCTTCAGACAAATATTCGTAAAACTTATCCACTGAAATTGCGTCATCGACCTTATAATCTCCAATTTTAGTTCGCCTCAATTCAGATAGATATGCTCCATTATTTAAAGCTTCACCGAAATCGTGCGCTATAGAACGAATGTAAGTTCCTTTGCTACACTCAATTCTAAAAGAAATTTTTGGGAAATTTTCGGTATTTATTTCAAAGGCATAAATATGAATTAATTTGGCGTTCATTTTAGGAGTTTCTCCTTTTCTTGCCATATCATACGCTCTTTGTCCGTCTATTTTTTTTGCTGAAAAGATAGGAGGCATTTGATTGTATTCTCCTATAAAACCTTCTCTTACTTTTTCAACTTCTTCCAATTTGATTGCGGAAGTATCAAAATGTTGATCAATTTCCGTTTCTAAATCATAAGAAGGCGTTGTAGCTCCCAAAGTAATTGTGCCTGTATATTCTTTTTTTTGAATTTGAATTGATTCTATTGTCTTGGTTTTTTTACCTGTGCAAATAATCAATAAGCCACTTGCCAAAGGGTCTAAAGTCCCAGCATGGCCTACTTTTAATTTTTTGAGATTAAATCTTCTTCTTAGGCTATTTTTTACTTTTTTTACCGCATCAAATGAAGTCCATTCTAGTGGTTTATCGATTAATATAACTTGTCCTTCTGTATAATCTTCGGCTGTCACTAAATGCTTAATTTATAAAAGAAAAAATGAATCACTAACAAAGCAACACCAAAGATAATACGATAATATCCAAATATTTTAAAGCCGTGTTTGCTCAAATAATCTATAAATGTTTTAATTGCCAACAAGGCTACGAAAAACGCAATTACGTTACCTAAAATTAAAAAATTAACATCATCACTGCTCAGTTCTAAACCTGCTTTATAATAGTCGTACAATTTTTTGGCAGTTGCACCAAACATAGTTGGAACGGCTAAGAAAAACGAAAATTCTGCAGCTGTTTTTCTGTTTAGCTTTTGAGTCATCCCTCCTACTATACTTGCTCCACTTCGAGATGTGCCAGGTATCATAGCCAAACATTGAAAAAATCCAATTTTCAAAGCAGTGAGGTAGGATATTGTAGTGTGTTTCTCAGGATTTTCTTTATCGAACTCTTCATTCTTCTTGAACCAATCATCCACTTTTAACAAAATAAAACCGCCTATAATTAAAGAGATAGCCACCGTTATTGGACTTTCTAATAATTCATCAATTACATCGTTGAGTAATAATCCTAAAACGACTGCAGGCAAAAAAGCTACAAATAATTTAAGGTAAAAATCTACACTTTGAAAAAATCGTTTCCAATATAAAACTAATACAGAAAGTATAGCTCCAAATTGAATAACGATGGTGAAAAGTTTGGTGAAATCATCAGATGCAATTCGCATAAACGAACTTGCAATAATCATATGTCCAGTAGATGAAACCGGCAAATATTCCGTTAATCCTTCAATTACTGCAAGGATTATAGCTTCAAAAATAGTCATCGAAATGAATTGAAATTAATCTGCTTTTTTCATAATGCCAATAAAAACAACTACAAAGCCAGCCAACACTAAAATTGGAGCCACAGTAATTCTCATCGGACTAAAAATTTCATCATAATGAAACTCATTTGGATTTTCGGCTCCACCACCTGACATCAAGATATAACCTAAAATAACTACGGCTACTCCGATAATTAACAATCTGTAGTTCTTTTTGCCAAAAGCAAATTCATCTGTATTTTTATTTTCCATAATTTAATATAAATCGGCACTTTGAATGCGTAAAAACTTTCTAACTGCCAATGATGTAGATATCCAAGAAATTAAAATTCCTAAAACTATAACAGAAACGGCAAGTATAGCATAAATATTATAATCTGTTAAATTAACAATATCAGGCATACTTTGCATCACTGAATAAATAACAACTGCTAATAATGCAATAGCAATCAATGCACTTACGAATCCATTAATCACTCCTCTCATCACAAAAGGACGACGAATAAAACCGCCAGTAGCTCCTACTAATTGCATGGTTTTGATTAAAAATCGCTTGGAATAAATCGCCAAACGAATGGTATTATTAATTAAAGCCACGACCACAATCAGCAATAAAATACTGAAGCCTAATAGTATAATTCCAATTTTCCGAACATTTTTATTAACAGCAGAAATCAAATCTTTTTGATAAGCAATCTCTTTAATGTTGGTATTTTTAGTCAAATTGCTTTCTATCCATCCTATACTATCAGGATGTGCATAAGCTGCTACTAAGTTTACATCTATACTCGCCATCAATGGATTGTAATCTAAAATCCCAACAAAATCTTCACCTAAATCTTGCTTCAACAATTTAGCTGCTTCCTCCTTATCAATATATTTGGTTTGTTTTACGTAAGCCAATTGCTCTAATTCTGCTTGAATTTTTTTAGCTGTTTCAGTTGAGACGTCTTCCTTTAAAAAAATACTAAACCCTATATTTTCCTTAACATGATCAGATAATTTTTGCGCATTGAGTATAATTAAACCCAACAATCCTAACATAAAAAGTACTAATGAAATACTTATTATAGTGGAAATGTATGAAGTACGAATACTTTTACGCGCTACTTTATTGTTTTCTTTTGACATCTTTACGATTGTGATGAAGCTGCTAAATTAAAATTATTGTTATCTATAAACAACCAATCAACGAAATATTATTTTTTTGGCCCTAAAACGCCCATTTTTACGGCAATATTTTTACCAAATTCTCTGATTTCATCGGCATATTTATCTTCACCAGTTGCTCTAGCAAATGAATCTGCCAACGTAATGATGTTTTGACATGCAAATTTCTTCATTTCTTCAACAACTAAATCTTTTGTCCACAAATCAATACGCAAAGTATTTTCTTCTTTCTCATCATAAAGTGCCAACATGATAGCTTTGGCAGAATTTTGCTTTTCTGAGCCGCTTCCTTCCGCCTCCCATTTTATATCTTCAGGAACATTATTTTCATCTAAAGTTACCGTAAACTTAATTTCAGATTTTTTACTTTCAGCCATTATTTATTTGGTTTATAATTTGATATACTTAAAATATTTTGAGCATCATCCATCTCCATCAATTTATTTAAAGATGTTTTATCTGATTTTTCCATAAATTGACTAACAATTTGATAGCCGATAAACTGCCCTAACTTTGAAGGTGCATCTTCAGGAAATCCGGCAGTAAATGGCCCTTCTCCTATAAATTTTCTAATTTCAAAATTATCGTTAGTATAAAGCATTTCCTGATTAATCATAAAGCCCCAAATATTACTTTCATTATCTAAGCACCATTCCCACTGCTTTTCAGTGTAGCCGAAATTTAAATATACTGCTTCGTTAGGTAATAATAAACTCAAAGCGTATTGCACTTTACCATAGTAAATCATTTGCTTCAATAAATTCTCTCCTTTAGGCTCATCAAATTCAGTGCTTAACCAAGCTAACATAGCATCTGAAACTATCTTTTCTTTGGTCATATTTTTAAACCGATATTGAGGGATTCCCAACTGTGGATAATACTTAGAATCAGCGCCTAAATACATATCTAAACCAATTGCCAATAGGCTATCATCTGCTACCATAGCATAATTAAAAGCAGAAAGAAAACTTACCACTTTTGGAATATTTTTCTCGGGAAAATAATAGTTGTAATGTTTAAAGGCTTCTTTTAACTGAGATTGAATAGCATTTAGATCAGGATAATTTTTGTCCACCGAATGGTATAAGCTTAAAATGGTAGTATCCTTTAAAAATCGATTGTAATTAAATAAGCTTAAACTATCATTCATTCCACCTAATTGCATGATATTATTGGTAAACAAAGGATAGAAAGTTGGATAATTTAGCTTCAGCTGATTTAATTCATCTATATTCAAGCCTGAAGTGGCATATTCAAATAAATCTTTTTCAAATCTTTTGATCTCCAAATCAACTTCAATACCTTGCAAATCGACATTTTTGGAGGAATCGGAACATGAAAACAAACAAATAGTGAGTATTGACGAATAAAGTAGGGTATAAAAAGTGGATTTTAAATAAAAAGCCATTAATATTGTAATTGATTAAATCATTAATTCAAACTAACAGACAAAATTATGAAAAAGATTACGCTATTATCCTTTATCCTTATATTTAGTACAGGCATTTTTGCACAATCTTCTTTTCAGGTTGGATTTAGAGTTTCTCCAAATTTAGGTTGGTTAAAACCAACTACCAAGAACATTGAATACAATGGATTAAAGTTTGGTTTTAATTATGGGTTAATGATGGATTTTAATATTTCGGATAGATATTCATTTTCTACAGGAATTGAATCTTCATCAATTGCAGGCAAATTGGATTATAAAAACGCTGACACCCTCTTTAGCAGCTCAACTGCTGATATAGTAGCTAAATACGTAGAAATTCCTTTAACTTTAAAATTGAAAACCAATCAAATAGGTTATATGACATACTACGGACAATTTGGTACCGCACTAGGTATAAATTACCAAGGAAAATCAAAAACTACAACAACTACAAGAGGAAGTGGAGTTACAACCACTACAAATGATGATAATATTAATGAAGATTTAAACCTTTTGAGAGTCGGCTTAGTTTTCGCAATTGGTGCAGAATACAACATTTCAGGAAATACCAAAATTGTTGGTGGCATTACTTTTAACAACGGAATTACCAATATTTTCAGCAAAGATGCTAGAAAAAGCTATAAAAATATTTATAATGAGGATTACAAAGCAATATCTAATTATATGGCTTTAAATATTGGGGTTATATTCTAAATACATCCATTAAAAAATCGAAAGAACAAGTTTTTAATTTTCATGAAAGTATCAATTGCTCAGCTAAATTATCACATTGGAGACTTTGAAGCGAATCAAAAGAAGATAATTGAGGCAATAAACACGGCAAAAAAAGAGAAATGTGATTTAATCCTTTTTGCTGAATTGGCGGTTTGTGGTTATCCTGCAAAAGATATGCTTGAATTTGAAGATTTTATCACTTCTTGTGAGCGGTCTATTCAAAATATAGCTGCACATTGTGATGGGATTGCTGCAATAGTTGGATCTCCATCAAAAACCGGCTTAGAAAATGGCAAAAAATTATATAATTCTGCTTTTTTCCTAGTTGACAAAAAAATTCAATCTGTTCATCATAAAACACTTTTACCTACTTATGATATATTTGATGAAAATAGATATTTTGAAGCTGCCAAAGAACAACACATTGTAGAATACCAATCAAAAAAAATAGCAATAAGCATTTGCGAAGATATTTGGAATATCGAAGGTGATTCTAAATATTCTATTGAACCATTAGATTTTATTCAAAACCAAAAAGTTGATTTCTTAGTCAATATAGCCGCTTCTCCCTTTTCTTATGTGCAAGAGGAAAGAAGAGAAAAAGTTTTAAAGTGGAATGCAAAAAAATATGATTTACCTATTTTTTATGTCAACCATATAGGAGCGCAAGCAGAACTAATTTTTGATGGCAATTCCCAAATAGTGAATAATAAAGGCGAACAAATTGCTGCTTGCAACAACTTTAAAGAAGATATAAAGCATTTTGAGTTTTCTGATTTAATATCTCACAAAAACATAGCTGATAAGTCTCACCCTGACAATTATGGCATTGAGCGCATTCACAAAGCCTTAGTTTTAGGAATAAAAGAATATTTTATTAAATCTAACTTTAAAAAAGCAATAATTGGATTAAGCGGTGGAATTGATTCTGCCTTAACTCTTGCCTTGGCAGTAGAAGCTTTGGGCAAAGAAAATGTACGGAGTATTTTAATGCCATCCAAATATTCTTCAGAACATTCTATTGATGATTCAATTGCACTTTGCAAAAACTTGGGCAGTCCTTATGAAATTATTTCAATTGAATCTATTGTAGATTCTTTTGAAAATACACTAAGTCAACAATTTGAAGGACTAAAAATGGATGTTACGGAAGAAAATATTCAGGCAAGAGCTAGAGGAGTAATACTAATGGCGATGTCTAATAAATTTGGATCTATTCTTTTAAATACATCCAACAAAAGTGAAATGGCTGTTGGTTATGGCACTCTTTATGGCGATATGTGTGGAGGATTGGCAGTTATTGGAGACATTTACAAAACTCAAGTTTATGAGTTATCAAAGCAAATCAACCTCGATAAGGAGATAATTCCTAAAAATATAATTACCAAAGCTCCATCTGCTGAATTAAGACCAGATCAAAAAGACAGTGATTCTTTACCAGATTATGATGTGCTGGATAAAATATTATTTCAATACATAGAAGAATCAAAAAACCTAACCTCTATTGTGAATTTAGGTTTTGAAAAAACAATAGTTGAAAAAACGTTACGTTTAGTCAATTACAGCGAATATAAAAGATATCAATCACCTCCTATTTTAAGAGTTTCTCCAAGAGCATTTGGAATGGGACGATTAATGCCGTTGGTCGGAAAATACAATTAAAAATTAATCAATTAATGAGAAAAATCCCCATAATGTTAGCATTTTTATGCTATCTACTTTCTGTTCACAACTTATCTGCTCAGCAAAATTTAGAACGCACCTATATTCCCATTGAATCCAGTGGAAAATTGCCAGAAGAACTTCAAAGATTATCTGCAGAGAAATTTGAATTGAGAAAAAATGATATAAAAAAAGACAAAAGAAGACTCCGAAAAACAAAAGAAGATTTTATTTTGCAAAGCACATTCGCAGTAGATGAATTGCTGCTAAGTGGTGATGTACTTTTTAACGACCCTATTGGAAATTATGTCAACAAAGTAGCTGATGTAGTTTTGAAAAATGAACCTGAACTAAGAAAAAAACTTAAATTTTATATAATCAAGTCCGATTATGTCAATGCATTTACAACTGATAGAGGTGCTATCTTTTTTAGTTTAGGTTTGATTGCCAAATTGAGAAATGAAGCAGAATTGGCTTTTATTATTTCGCATGAAGTGATTCATTTTAAAAAGAATCACATCATCAACGGTTATGTTGAAACGGATAATATTGTAAAAGAAAGAGGACAATATAAAAATCAAGATTTTAAAGAAAAACTACTATCTAGAAGTAATTATTCTAAAGATTTAGAGATAGAAGCCGATCATGATGGTTTAGAAATTTTTAAAGAAACAGACTACGATTTGATTTTGGGTAAAGGGACTTTTGATATTTTGCAATACAATTACACACCTTTTGAGAATCTTTATTTTGATTATAACATTCTCACCAACAAATACTTTAGCTTTCCTAAAGAATATTTATTAGAAGAAATAGCTAAAATAGAGGCTGATGACGATTACGATGATTCAGAAAGTTCACATCCCAATTTAAAGAAAAGAAAAGCCCTCTATTTAAAAGGAATAGATACTATTAACTACCAAAGCAAGAAAGCGTTTATAGTTTCTGAAAAAGAATTTGACAAAATAAGAGAAATAAGTCGTTTTGAATTGAGCAACATTTATGCCTCAGAAGGCGATTACGCCAATGCGATTTACAACAGCTATCTTTTGCTACAAGAATACCCAAACAATCAATTTCTTAAAACCAACATTGCCTATTCACTTTATGCTACTGCCAAATATAAAAACAATAAAAGATTCTCTTCTGTAGTATCCAAATACTCAAAAGTTCAAGGGGAATCTCAACAAATCAATTATCTTTTAAAAGCTTTAGAAGAAGAAGAACTTTCTGCAATAGCCGTTAATTACCTCTGGAAATTATCATTAGAATTCCCAGGAGATAGGTTTATTAAAAAATTGACAGACGACTCTTTTAAATTATTAGCAGAAGATAATAAAATTAAAATAGACCATTATTTTACAGCATCAGATATAGAAAAATTGAAAGTTGAATTGAAAAAACAGGAAGAGCTCAGAAATGATCCTTATGCGAATATTGACACCACTCAACTATCACGACTTGAGCTTTTAAAATTAAAAAGAGAGATAAAAAATCAATTAAAGAAAAAAGAAGATGCCGTTAATTTCGACAAATTTATTTTTGTTGATTTATTAGAAAATGAAGTTTTTGTAAGCAAGTTTGAAACGGCTATTGATACCTTTGAGGCGAAGATAGCAAAAGAAGAAGAATATGTTAGCTACAAAAAACGTCGAAAAAAATCCAACCGAATCGCAAAATACGGACTTTCTTTAGGTATTGATACCATTGTTTTAGCTGATCCATTTTATGGAAAATATGATGAGCGAAAAGAGATTCAAAATAAATTCATCAAAAGTGAAAAAGGTCAATTGGATTTTAGGGAATATGTATTTGATGCTGCAAAAGAATCCAATTTGAATGTAAGCGTTTTAGGGAAGAAAAACATATCCAATGCTGAAACAGAACGTTTTAATGAAATCGCAATCAGTACCAATTGGCTCGCAGAACGTTCTCGTCAAGATGGATTGGATTTAATTCCTTATCAATATCCTTATATAAAAGTGTTGGCAGAGAAATACAATACCAATAATTTTATGTGGATGGGCTTAGTAAATGCTCGCCTAAAAAGTGATTTTAATCCTGCTTATTTGGCATTGAGTATTCTAACTATTTATGGATTCCCTTTTTATTTGGCCTCTGTTATTTCTCCCGACTATTCAACTTATTATTATGCATTTGCAGTTGATGTAGAAAGTGGAAAAATTTTAATAAGCGACGATATTTCTAGTAGCACTAGAGATAATGGAGACCTTATAAAGAGTCAAATTTATGATACCTTTTTTCAATTAAAAAGAGAAAAAAAATATAACAAATGAAGCAAAATATTCAACTGATTATAGCTTTTTTACTGATAGCAAATACGTCCACCTTTGCTCAAAAAGCACCAGGCTACATGGGTAAAAGACTAAGTGTAGGAGGTTCAGGTCAATTTATGTCCGCCTTTAGAGGGCCAAATAAAAATGGAGAGAGCGGATTTATAAGTTTTAATGATCAATATTCCATTGATTTAGAATATGCTACCCAGCGAAAAGCCTCCTTAAAATTTAGTTATGGATTTTTTAAGACCCAAAAAGATTATAAAAAATTGATTGAAAATGATTTCAATGGCGATTATGAAATCCCTTATAATGTAAAGACTGAATTAAATGTACAAACTATCTCATTAGAATACAGAATGTTTAGAACTTCCATAGCTCCTTATGGGCGGTATTTAGGAGTTTTCGCAAACTATAAAAGTATTCAACTCAATCAAGATAAATATTTTGAAACCTTAGAAATAAGTAAACGCCTGCAATATGATAATCCAATTACTTTACTGAGTATTGGAATAAGCTTTGGTAAACAACGAATTTTCTTTGATAGAATAGTTGTAGATTATGGTATAAGTGCCATGTTACCATTAAGTTTAGGAAAACTACCATTACCATTACTCAAAGTAAATCGCTCCAATGTTAAAGATCATGAGAATGAATACAGCGTTCAAAGAGCTGTTTTTCACGATTATTTTAATTTTAAATTTGGATTGAGATACCTTCTTTTTTAATTGATAATGCGCTATTGAAAATTGACAATTTTAATTAGTTACTTAATAACAATCTTTCATTAACCCCAAAGCTAATCAGGGAAAGGCTTTCAAGAGTTTTTATCAACCATTTTGTCTATTAAACTATTATTTAAAATAAATATCAATTATTTTGCTTCGCAAAAGCAAATTATGCCTTGTCAATTATCCATTTTCAATTCTTCCGAATAACTGACATATCTTGTGAAATAAGTGCAATTATATTGTTTTGATTTTGATGCTTGATTAAAAAGCAAATACTTTTTAAATTCAGTTGAACGTGTATATACGCTTTCTTCAAAAGGAATTGTTCTCAATTCTAGTCCACTACCAATATTATTTAGCATAGTCCCACCCGAATAAAGATGATTAATGGAACAAATTGATCCTGTATTAAATAAACTTGTATCAATGCTGCAATAAGTCCCCATCGTAGGTTTATTATTGAATGGAATTAACCAATTGTGAATGTTACCTGAAAGGGTAATTACCTTTGATTCCAATCCTAATGGATTTGACAATTCACTTTTTTGTTTCTTTATAGATAAATACATGGAGCTATCCCTATCTCGAATGTTCATAGCTTGGTAATTATCAAAAAAGAACAAATTTATATTTGGCTGAGAACTGCAAAAACGAATTAAATCAAACCAGGCTTTTCCATTTCTTCCATCGATATTTTGTTTGGAGAAAAATTTAGTCTTTAATAAAGTCGAATCAGAGGGAAATTCAATATAAGTTTCCATTTCATTCTCGGGAATTTCAAGCCCAATGGATATTGATTCCTCTTTAATTAAAATTAATTTTGCTAGATTTTTAACTAAGTCAGCCGGTTCATTAGTGCCATGCATTTCACCAATCATAATCAAGCTGAAATCTTGGAACTTTTCGTATAGATTAGAATCTAAGCTGCCATCTTCATTTACTTTAAGCACATTACTAGAAATGTATTCACCAAAACTTTGTGAATAAGTCAATGACGATTGGAACGAAATTAATAATAGAAAAATCAGCGCTTTCATTCCATTAAAAATTCAATTAATTAATTGCAAACTAACCATTTATAATTAACAATTTACCATTAATAATTATCAATTATCAACCGACTTTCCAAGTATTTTCCCCTTGCATCAAAGCATCTAAATCGCCTTCTCCTTTCGTTTCTTTTGCCAATTCTAATTGAGAATGCAATGCTTCTTCATAGCGATATCTATCTGCTGCATAAAACACACCAAATGGCCTAGGCAAATGCCCTTCTAAAGATGGATTATCAAAAAATGCTGTTAATTTATGTGCTTTCAAACGGTCAGTTTCATCATGAATCCATAAATCTTCGGGCTTATATTTTCCATCGTCTAATTTTACAATCTTAGGAATTCCATTTTCCAATAAAATTCCTTTATCGTTATCTGCTCCGTAAATTAATGGTTGACCATGTTCTAAAAATAAAGCTTCTTCCTTTTTACTGCCTTTGTCTGTGTATATCTCAAATGCACCATCGTTAAAGACATTACAATTTTGATAAATCTCTAACAAAGAAGTTCCAATATGTTGATCTGCTCTTAACAATACTTCCCTTAAATGCTTCACATCTCTATCCATTGCTCGGGCTATAAAAGTAGAATCAGCTCCAAAACACAATGCCAAAGGATTAAAAGGATGATCCAATGATCCCATTGGAGTAGATTTTGTTACCTTACCTTCTGGCGATGTTGGAGAATACTGTCCTTTCGTTAAGCCATATATTTCATTGTTAAACAACAAGATATTTATATTAAAATTTCTTCGAATCGTATGAATTAAGTGATTTCCACCAATAGAAAGACTATCTCCATCTCCAGTAATAACCCACACACTCAATTCAGGCTTAGCTATTTTTAATCCACTTGCTACGGCTGTAGCTCTACCGTGAATAGAATGCATACCATAAGTATTCATGTAATAAGGAAACCTAGAGGAGCATCCAATTCCTGAAATAAAAACAATATCTTCTTTTTTGATACCACCTTCAGGCAATATACTTTGTACTTGTTTTAAAATTGAATAATCGCCACAACCAGGACACCATCTCACCTCTTGGTCTGTCGTAAAATCCTTTGCAGTTAATTTTATATCAGCAGTTTCTGTACTCATTTTAATTTATTTTGTAGTGGCCAATTCTTGAATTGCCTCCACTATTTCTGAAGTTGCAAACGGTATTCCTTTGATTTTATTCAATCCTTTTGCATCCACTAAAAATTTATCTCTAATCAATTTAATCAATTGCCCATTGTTCATTTCAGGAATCAACACTTTATCAAAGTTTTTGATGATTTCTCCTAAATTTTTAGGCATTGGCTCAATGTATCTGATGTGTGTATGACTGACTTCCATACCTTGTGCTATACAATCTCTAACGGCAGTTTTAATTACACCATAAGTTGATCCCCAGCCTATCACCAAAACATGTCCTTTTTCTTTTCCTGTATCTATTTTTTGCAATGGAATATGATCGGCAATTTTTGCAATTTTCTCAGCTCTTACCTTTACCATTCTTTGATGATTTTCAGGATCATAAGAAACATTTCCAGTTTCCCATTCCTTCTCTATTCCACCAATTCTATGCTCTAGTCCTTTGGTGCCAGGCAATGCCCATTTTCTCACCAAACGCTCATCTCTTTTATAAGGCAAAAATTCTTCAGCATCCTCTCCTAATCTTTCTTTGGCAAAATCTGCTTTGATATCTTTCAAATCTTTTGAGGATGGAAAACTCCAAGGTTCAGAACCATTGGCAATGTAGCCATCACTCAATAAAAATACAGGTGTCATATGCTCTACTGCCACTCTACAAGCCTCAAATGCAGCATCAAAACAATCTGAAGGTGATTGAGCGGCTATAACAGGCATAGGTGCTTCTCCATTTCTACCATACAGTGCTTGCATTAAATCTGCTTGCTCAGTTTTGGTTGGCATTCCTGTAGATGGTCCACCTCTTTGCACATTTACAACCACCATTGGCAATTCCAGCATTACTCCTAAACCCAAGGCTTCACCTTTTAAAGCGATTCCAGGTCCTGAAGAAGCAGTTACTGCCAATTCACCAGCAAAAGATGCTCCTATCACAGAACAAACTGCGGCAATTTCATCTTCTGCTTGAAATGACTTTACACCAAAATTTTTATGTTTAGATAATTCATGCAAAATATCTGACGCAGGTGTAATTGGATAAGAACCATAAAACAAATTCAAATTTGCTTTTTTAGAAGCTGCTATTAAACCTAATGCGGTGGCTTGATTACCCATTATATTCCTATAGGTTCCTTTTGGCAAATCTGCTGCTTTTACATTATATCTTGATGTAAAAGTTTCAGACGTATCTGCATAATTATATCCTGCTTTTAATACGCTTAAATTAGCATCAATCAGCTGTTGCGATTTCTTGAATTTAGATCTAATAAATTTTTCTGTTGGAGATATATCCCTATTATACATATAATAAAGAAAGCCCAAAACAAACATATTTCTAGAGCGATCTACCTCTTTTTTACCTAATCCAAAATCTACTAATGCAGCCTGAGTCAATTTAGTAACATCAATTTGAATCAATCGATAATCTTCTAAACTCTTATTTTCTAATGGATTTTCATCGTAACCTGCTAATTTTAAATTTTTAGGATTAAAACCATCCGTATTAACGATAATTGTTCCGCTCTTTTTTAATCGACTTAAATTTACTTTAAATGCAGCGGCATTCATCGCCACTAAAACATCACATATATCACCAGCAGTGAAAACTTCTACGCTACCAAACTGCAACTGAAATCCTGAAACTCCAGCTAAAGTACCTTGTGGTGCTCTAATTTCTGCGGGAAAATTGGGAAAAGTACTTACATCATTCCCAAAAAGTGCAGAGGTATTGGTAAATTGTGTCCCGGTTAACTGAATTCCATCGCCCGAATCTCCTGCAAAAACGATAGTTACCTCTCGTCTTTCTTCAACAACTTTTGCCATACAATTTCTAAAATTTTACTCTTCAAAGTTAGTTAGAATAATTATAAATAATAAGCCAAATAATTATAATGCGTGCATATAAAAAAAAACTTATTTACATTTATAAAAAATATAATCCATTATGAAAAAAGCACTGCTTTTTCCCATCTTAACATCTATACCGATGTTAATGTTTGCGGGAGGGTTTCAAGTAAACCTACAAGGAAATAAACAAACAGGTATGGGTCACCTCGGATCTGCCTTAAAACTAGGAGCTTCTTCAGTTTATTTTAATCCGGGATCAATGACTTTTTTGGATAATAAAATTGGTATTGAAGCTGGTGCTTCATTTATTTCAGCAAAAGTTGCCTTCCAAAGTCAAAACAATGGTGTAACTGAAAGAACTAATAATCCATTGGGAACACCCTTTTATTTACATGCCAATTTTAAATTAGGCGATAAATTTGCTGCAGGCTTATCTGCTTACACGCCTTATGGTAGCACCGTTGATTGGGGCAAAGATTGGAGTGGCAGCAAACTTATTCAAGACATTAGCCTTCGGGCAATTTTTATTCAACCGACTATTTCTTACAAAATTTGTGATAAATTAGGTATTGGAGCAGGTTTAAATATCGTTTCAGGATCTGTAGAACTAAATAAAGCTGTGGATGCCCCATTTGGTGATAATACGGTAAATTTAAAAGGTAGCACCATTGCTTATGGCTTTAATGCAGGCTTGTATTACGAACCAACTGAGAATTTTAGTGTTGGTTTTACTTACCGTTCGCAAGTGGATATGAAGTTAAAAGATGGAGATGCCAATTTTTCTGTATCGCCTCTACTAGCTACACAATTACCGAACACAACTTTTAATGCTACATTGCCTTTACCAGCTACTTGGACATTGGGATTAGCTTATCATATTAATGAAAAATGGTTAGTTTCATTGGAACAAAGTTACGTTGAGTGGAAGGCTTACAAATCTTTAGATTTTGATTTTGCCAATCCAACAACTCCAGATTCTAAGAATCCTCGTAATTATAAGAATTCTGTCATCATTAGATTGGGAGCTCAATATTCTTGCAGTGAAAAATTAGATTTAAGAGCAGGTGTTTATTACGATCAATCACCAATTCAGGATGATTATTTTTCTCCCGAAACACCAAACAGCAATAATATAGGATTGACAACAGGTTTAAGTTATAATCCTTCAGAGAAGTTTGGAATAGATGTTTCTTACTTATTTATTTATGGTTTAGAAAGAGAATCAAGTTATACTCCTGAAAATTTTGGCGGTAAATATGCTTCATTGACTTCTATTCCAGGTATCGGTTTACATTTTAACTTTTAAGAAAATACAATTATGAAAACATATAAATTAATATATCTATTACCATTGCTTTTCGCAGTGGGTTGTGAACCCGAATTTGACGAAATTGCATTCAACGGTGGCACAGCAGACTTTAGTAGAACAGTTGCTGTTGGAAACTCTTTGACAGCAGGATTTCAAAGCAATGCTCTAAGTTTAAAGGGACAACAAAATTCTATTCCTGAAATTTTAGCCAAACAATTGAAAGAAGTGGGTGGCGGAGATTTCAAAACGCCGTTTTTGAGTGGAGAAGCTGGGGAAAAAGGAGCTGGGTTAGATATTATAGCATCCACAGGACTTTTAGTTCCTGCGCTATCTTTGCAACCTTCAGCAGACTGCAAAGGAACAGTAAGTTTAGCACCAAAATTAAGTGATTCACCTTATTCTTTAATTGGTTCAGGTTTTTTAAATCTTCAACCAACAGATGGCCCTTACAATAATATAGGTGTACCAGGTGCTAGAGTTGGCCAATTGAACTTAGTTGGATATGGATCATTACAAGGAAATCCTTATTTTGCAAGATTTGCTGCCAATCCTGGTCAAACAATGATTCAAGCTGCTATGGCTGTTAATCCTACCTTTTTTACTTTATGGATTGGAAACAACGATGTATTAGGATATTCAACTTCTGGCGGTGAAGAAGGTGGAGATGCTATAACAGATGTTGCTATTTTTGAATCAGAATTTAAAAGATCAGTAGATTCTCTAACAAAAAATGGAGCTAAAGGTGCTGTGGCGAATATACCAAGTATTACTACTATTCCGTTTTTTACAACCGTTCCTGCTAATGCTTTACCGTTGAGACAAGGACAAGCAGATTCTTTAAATGCAGCATACGCCCAATACAATGGTGGATTAGATTTAGTAGTTAGTCAAAACCCTGCTTTTGCTCCTGAAGCAACACATAGAAAAATTAAATTTACTGCTGGTGCTAACTATTTTGTCACTGCAGATCCTTCATTGACAGATTTAAGTGGAAATGGTTTACCGAGTATCCGTCAATTAAAACCAGGTGAATTATTGACCTTAAGAACGCCTCAAGATTCAATCAAATGTTTTGGTTTTGGATCAGTAGTTCCAATGCCTGGTAAATATGCTTTATTAAAAAATGAGATTGATAAAATAAATGCAGCAGTTAACAATTACAATAATATCATTAAACAAGTAGCCAAAGACAACAATTTAGCTTATGTAGATGCCAACGCGAAACTAATGCAAGTAGAATCAGGCTTAAAATTTAATGGCTCAGCTTTTAGTACAAAGTTCGCAACAGGTGGTGCTTTTTCTTTTGATGGAGTTCATCCAACCTCAAGAGGTTACGTAATAGTTGCCAATACTTTTATTGAAGCTATCAATGCAAAATATAGCGCTAAAATTCCATTGGCAGATGTAAATGCTTATCCGAACCAGTAAAAAAACCCTTCGTCCTCAAGCTGCTTGGGGATGAAGGCTTATTTAATTGACAATGGATTCCTTAGCTCCTAAACCTGCAAGATTTAACCTGCAAATATCTCAACTGACTGATTAATAGTTAAAGCAAACTAACAAAACCTTACAGGTTTCGCTTCGATATAATTATTATTCATTTCGATAGCTATCAGATCTTTTTAAGGAAGCTCAAAGGTCAAAAATTGTCCATTCTAAATTATGCATTAATTTAACCCCCAAAAACGATTTAAAAGCTAAAACTTTTTAATACTTTAAGAATTGCGAAAAAAAGATGTTTAGTATAAAATCATTTTTACGCATAGCATAAAAAAATTGTCCATTGTGAATTGTCAATTATCAATTAGGTTCTATCCACCACCATATCTCTTATCGCATCTACCCAAAGAGGATGTGCATTAAGACTTTCAACCAATTGCAATTTTTCACCACCGTTTTCTTTCCAAATCTCATCGTATTCAATTCCGATTTCAACCGTAGTTTCCAAACAATCTGCAACAAATGCAGGACTAAATACCAGCATTTTTTTAACTCCGGCTTTGGCCTTTTCTGCTACAACTTTATCAGAAAAAGGCTTTAACCATTTATCATTCAATCGGGATTGAAAAGCAACCGTATATTCACTTTCTGAAATACCCAATCGTTCTGCAATTAAACGTGTAGTGGCAAAACAAGTGGCTTTATAACAATATTTATTGGTATCTGTCAATTCATCTTCGCAATGATGGTCTGAACATGGAGTTCCGTCTAAATAAACTTTATTTACATGACGATCAGGAACACCGTGGTAGGAAAATAAAAAATGTTCGTATTCATCTAGATTATATTGCAAACCTCTTTCAACACAAGCATCAATAAAACCTTCATTATCCCAATATTGGCTGATAAAACTTAATTCAGGAATTACCCACCATTTGCTAATAATTTTCATTGCTTTTTCAATCGCAGAACCAGTACTAGCTGATGCATAATGAGGAAACATTGGAAAGAAAATAATTTTATTGTAATTCTCCATGCGCATTTCGCCCAATACTTTTTCCATGGATGGTTTATTGTAGCGCATAGCCAAATGCACACCGAAATTATCACCCAATTTTTGTTGCAACATTATTTTCACTTCTTCTCCATAAAGTAAAAGTGGCGAACCTTTTTTAGTCCACAGTTGTTTGTAAATTTTTGACGAACTGAAAGATCGAAATGGTACAATTATCAAATTCACCAATATTTTTCGTGCCAACCATGGAATATCAATTACTCGAGGATCATTCAAAAATTCTCTTAAATAAGGCCTCACATCTTTTACTTTTGGGCTATCCGGCGTACCTAGGTTAACAATTAAAACTCCAGTTTTATTCATAATCTATTTCTTAAAATTGAAAGAGTTGAAAATGTATATTTTCAACTCTTATCAACATCAATTCTTCTATAATGTTTTTATATATGCAATGCTCTATTTCCTGTAGCCGCTAATGTAGCTTCTTTAAATGATTCAGTAAAAGTTGGATGTGCATGACTCATGCGAGTAATATCTTCAGCAGTAGCTCTGTATTCCATTGCTACAACAGCCTCAGCTATCATATCGGCAGCTCTTGGTCCAATCATATGGACTCCTAAGATTTCATCTGTTTTCTTATCTGCTAAAACTTTTACAAGACCATCTAAATCCATACTTGCTCTAGCTCTACCACTTGCCTTAAATGGAAAAGAACCCACTTTATAATCAACTTTGCTTTCCTTTAATTCCTCTTCAGTTTGCCCTACACTAGCCACTTCCGGCCAAGTATAAACAACTCCAGGAATTAAATTATAATCAATGTGAGGTTTTTCTCCATTTAATATTTCTGCTACAAAAATACCTTCGTCTTCTGCTTTATGAGCCAACATAGCTCCTTTAATCACATCTCCAATAGCATAAATATGATCAACATTAGTTTTTAAGTGCTCATCTACTTCTACTCTACCTTTTTCGTCTACTTTTACACCTACTTTATCTAATCCTAAGTTTTCCGTATAAGGAATTCTACCAACAGAAACTAAGCAATAATCTGCTTCTAAATCCACTTCATCACCTTTTTTGTCATCCGCTTTTACGGTAACTTCTTTGCCTTTATTTTCAACATCTTTTACTTTATGACTCAAATAGAATTCGATTCCTAATTTTTTTAGAGATTTCTGCAATTCCTTACCCATCGTAGTGTCCATTGTAGGAATGATCCCATCCATATATTCTACTACGGTAACTTCTGTTCCTAAACGAGCATAAACTGATCCTAATTCTAAACCAATTACTCCGCCACCAATCACTATCATTTTCTTTGGTAATTCTTTCAATTCCAAAGCTTCCGTTGAAGTGATCATTCTTTTCTTATCGATTTTAATAAATGGCAAAGTGCTAGGTTTAGAACCTGTAGCAATGATTACATTTTTAGCTTCGATTTTTTTCTTTTCTTTTCCGTCTATTTGGATGATGTTTTTACTTTCAAATGAACCCACTCCAGTAATTACATCTACTTTATTTTTTTTCATCAAATAATCAATTCCACCAACCGTCTGCTCTACTACGCCTCTTTTTCGCTCAATCATTTGTTTGAAATTCACTTTCAAATCTTTTAGATCAATACCATGCTCCGTAAACTCATGCTTTGCTTGATGAAAATGCTCTGAAGAGTCCAACAGTGCTTTAGAAGGAATACAACCCACATTTAAGCAAGTTCCTCCTAAGGAGTTATATTTTTCGATGAGTGCTGTTTTCATACCTAATTGGGCACATCTAATTGCGCATACATATCCTCCAGGTCCTGATCCAATTATTACTACATCGTATTTTTCCATCTTGTTTTTTTATTGAAATTGATTGTATTAAAATATTATTTATTCGATTTAATATCGACCGTAAAATTAAAGAATTCTATTGAAAGGTCTCTACATTTTTAGTCTTTGTTCCGTCTTATTTCTGCTTTTAACGAATGCTAACAATAGTAATAAAAGAGAAAATAAAGCTGCAGTTCTGCCTAAATAATCACCATACTTTAAATAAAAAGTCCGTTCATCGTTTTTATTGATATTTCCTTTAATTACAGCTTGTTCCCAATAGGCTGTTTTTTGACTCACTTCTCCTTTTTGATTGATAAAAGCTGAAATACCTGTATTGGCACTTCTAGCAATACTTCTCCGATAAGAAACTGCTAAAATTTTAGCATAATCAAAATGCTGTTTATAACCAGCAGTATTGCTCCACCAGCCGTCATTGGTAATTATAAATATCAATTGAGCGCCTTTTTCTATATATTCCCCTACATATTCAGGATAAACAGATTCATAACAAATCACAGGCGCTACAATAGTTCCTTCGTTATTTTTAAACACTGTGGGATGCTCCTGATATCCATAGGAGACAGAAGTTCCACCTAGTTTAATAGATAATCTTCCCATAAAAGTGAGATATTTTCTAAATGGCATTTTTTCAGCGCCCAATACCAATTTAGATTTACGATGCAAAGGAAATTGATAGGAAGTATCAATTTGAACGGCTGCATTATAAATATCATATCTCCCAGGACTGTTATCCCTAAATTTTTGAGCTGTATAAGGATAATTTTCTCCTTCGGTGTATAATCTAGCAGTCGACAATCCACCTGCATAACTTGCGTTAGGAAATTTATCCAACATAATTTTTGCTCGATCAGTACCGTATATAAATTTGAGTTCATGCTCCCAATAATTTGCCGGGAAAGAAGTTTCAGGTGCTACCACATATTCTGTATTTTCATCCATTTTACTTTCTGCCAAGTCAAAAATTCTATCTATTTGATCTGACTCAGACATCCCTCCAAACTTATCAGTATATGGATCTATATTCGGCTGAACAACAACCACTTCAATAGGATCTTCTTTTTCTTTATAATTGGATGAAATTAAATACGACCAAATAATTGGGACAATAAGAAAAAACACAAATGCTATAATTCTGCCAGTTTGAGTGGCAATCTTTTTCTTTTCTATCCCTACTCTTTGAATAATATTAAATGCTATTATATTGATAACTAACATCCAAACAGAACCACCTAAATGACCAGTATATTCGTACCATTGTACCCATTCTATTTTACTGGCAAATCCATTTCCTAAGGTCAACCAAGGCCAAGAAAGCTCCCAATTGAGATGTAAATATTCAAAACCTATCCACAGCAATACCCAACCAATGTAACCTTCTCTTTTTCCTACTTTTTGTTTGACAAAATGAAATAAATAAAAAACAACTGCCATAAAAAAGGCATTGAAAAGCAACGCCATAACTGCTCCTGCCAATGAAGCATAATAAATCCACCAAGTGCTAATCACATTAAATATAAAAAATGTGAGATAGCTATAACCAAAAACACTTAAAGATTTATTGGTTGGTTGTTGGGCTAAATTTTCTTCAACAATTAGCAGTGGAACAAAAGCAATAAATAATAAAATCGTAATTCCTGGCGTTTCAGGCCAAGCAAAACCAAGGATTACCCCACTTAATATTGCCAATAAAAGATTTTTTATTCTATCCATTTCATATTTTTAAAGAACTGTAAAGTTATTAATATTTACTTTTGCATCGAATGCTGTGATTCTTATTATTAAAATATCAGCTAATCCTTTTTAAAACAACAATTAAGCAATGAAAAGATTTTTATCCCTTATTTTACTACTTCCATTTTTTGTTACAGCACAAGTATTAACTGTCGATCAAAATCAATTAAATTTTGGCTCAGTGAATGATACCACAATGGATAGTCTTTCTGTGATTTTAACCAACACATCCAATAGTGATATAACTGTCAATCAGGTTAAATTTTACAATACTTATAACAGTACGCCGTTTTCTGTCGCTAATGACAATTTTACAATTTTAGCGAATAGCTCTAAAACAATTTGGGTAAGATTTCAACCTTCACACAACATACTTCATAACTCTGAAATGCTTATTAAGCATACGGCTAATAGCGGATATACTTCAGTTGACTTAATTGGACAAGGAGTTTACTCAAAAACATATTATGCTGCCTCTCAAAATACATCAGAAGAGCAATTAAAGTTGGCTTTGAAAAATATCATTACAACTGGCATGGCAACCAACAAAAGCTACAATGAAGCTAGAGATGAAATGTTTATGGTAATTGACAATAAAAAAGTTAATGGACAAAACGCCACGACAAATACCTTAGAATGTATTTATACTGGAACTGTAAAAACTGGCTATACTTCTAGATCAGATGCACAAAATACCTCTCCTCAATTTAATACAGAACACACTTTCCCTCAAGGTTTTTTTAGTTCCAATTTGCCAATGCGTAGTGATTTACATCATTTATTTCCTACTACAAATAGTTCAAATTCATCAAGATCAAATAGTGCCTTTGGTGTGGTAACTAATGGCACTGCTACTGGTGGAGGTTCTTTTTATACTTCTAATTTATTTGAACCAAGGGACGCACAAAAGGGTGCTTCTGCAAGAGCTTTATTGTATTTTGTTATTCGTTATCAAGATTATAACAATCATCTTTCTACTTATCAAAACATCATCAAACAGTGGCATACTACATTTTTACCTGATACAATAGAAACGAAAAGAAATCAAGATATTTTTACTTTTCAAGGCAATAGAAATCCATTTGTAGATTATCCACAATTGGCTGATAGAATTACCAATTTTGTAGTTAACTCATCAGCTCCTTCTATTTTCAGTATGGATGTTACCCAATCTTCCATCAATTTTGGAACAGTGAGCATAGATACTTTGTTCAATTATACATTAGTGAATACCGGAAATCAAGATATTTTATTAACTAACATTATCTTATCCGATACTAGTCAATTACAATTTGCTAATCAACTCGGTAGTTCTGACACCTTAAAAGTTGGAGAAGCTTTTGTTTTCCCCATTCAATTATTGGTCAACTCATTTGGCGCAGTCAATGAAACTCTGAGTTTTAATACCAATATTGCAGGTGCTCAATCGAGTTTAAGTATTCCTATCAGCGCTAATATTGTTACTTCTTTGGGTGAAATTACTTTAGAGAATCAAATTTCTATTTTTCCAAACCCATCTCATCACAATGTAACTATCTCTTTACCTTCAACTATTCAAATTCTTAAAATAGAAATCTATAATCAAGCAGGACAATTAATTAAAAGTGATTTTACAAAAGATAATCAACTAAATATTGAGAAAATAAAAAGTGGTTTATATTTTACTAAAATACAAACCACTAAAGGTATTGTTACCAAGAAATTGATGGTAGATTAAATTTAGTTGATTGAAAATCTAAATCCAAAATTATTTATAAAACCTGTGCTAATAAAAGTCCCTACTTCAGGTACATCGTTTACAAATAACATGGGTTTTAATTCAGTAACTAAATGTATATTTTTCCAAATTCCGTTGTTTCCCATTCTAAAATCAAGTCCTAAAGGACTACTAAAGTTTAATGAAAAAGAGGCTTTATTAGCATATGCTTCTCTTTTATAGTTCTCTGAAGAAAAAGATTCATATCTATTTCTATCATTATAACCGTATAAATCTTCGATATAATAAGAATCGTAAGTATTAATATTGGTACTCGCTTGAAAAGAAATTCCTGCACCAACTCCTAAACCTGCAAAAACAAAAAATCTTCTTTCTTGATTGGTGCTAATTATAAAACCAGCGGCTAAAAGTAAATTATTCTGCTGATAATTAAAATCATACGATTGTCTATGTGTAGAATCTACAAAATAGCTTTTACCTGTTCTATTACTTATCAATGTATCTACTCTATATCGATCTTCAATAGTATAATTAGCTTGTAGAACATTATTTTGCATAAAGCTAATACCAAATCTAAATCGTGGAGTTAAAACACCTTGATTACCTTCTTTGTCCTTTAAATTAAAATTAACAAAGGCATTAAATACTGAAGCAATATTGAATGCATCACCATAATAACTTAAGTTCGCTTTGGAGAAGTCTGTTTGTAGGATAGTAGAATTAGGAGCTAATTTTTTAAAATCATCTATTTGTGACAATTGAGAATTACTCGTTGAAAAACCAGAATAGACAGAAATACCATCAAATGATAACTTATTCTTTTGAGCATGAGTTAAATTACCTATTAAAAGCAAGCCAACTAAAATGTATTTTTTCATAAGAAAAGATGTAAGTTTAAAAATCTAGAACGAAAATTATAAAAAGAAAGTATGTAAAAATAAGAATTATTTCATTAAAAACATTTTCCCAAAACCTGCTTTAAAATATTGATCTGCAGCGCTCTCTCTTTGGTCTATACTTTGTCCATTTAAATTGGTGCGCACTCTATATAAATAGACTCCATTGGCTAACCGATCACCAAAATCATCTTTCCCATCCCACGCATAATCGGTTATATTCTGTCCGATATGTATATTACCCAAGTCGCCCATATCTATCGTTTTTACTATCCTACCAGTAATAGTCATAATTTGAATTTGCATATAATCAGGCACTTTTACACCTGTTAATGTGAATACAAACCGAGTAGAAGTAGTGAAAGGATTTGGATAATTCATCAGATTGGTAATGCTTGCCTTGGTTTCGATTTTAAATGAAATCAAATAATCAGTGCTGCCAGATAAATTTCCAGTTTTGTCATTGGCTTGTGCACGCAATTGGTAATTACCATCCAAAAACATTTTAGGTCTATAAATAATCTTGGCATTATTATTAGAGATGTTACCAGGATAAAATTCCATCGTTTCTCCATTTAAGCCTTCACCAAAATGAATTTTACGCTCTACTTGATTACCAGGTTCTAATAAATAAACTGCAAAATCAGATGTATCATTTAAAGCTAAGAATTTATTTTCATCTGACAATTGAATAATAATTTCAGCTTCAGGTGCAATCAATTCACCATTTAAAATTCTTCTACCGTCAAAGGTAACATCCATCACCGGATTAATATTATCCTTTTCAACATAAAAATTAATTTGACCCAAATTGTTAAAATGAAATTGTTCTATTTGATCTTGATTGGGATTTATATCAATCAGTAGTTTATTATTTCCTGCTAAACCCAAAGTAGAAAAACTAATCTCACTAATTAATGTGCTATCAGCTAGAAGTGGATTTTGACGTGGATAAGCTATATCAATAATTTTATTTTGAGCATTTAATATTTTATAATGAATCAATAAGCTATCCATGTCATAAGCTGAAATATTATCAATTGCTACAGAAATTTTTAGCATATCACCTTCATCCAAAGTATCTCTATTAGCGGTATAAAATTTTAAAGGATTTAAAGCCGCTTCCGGGACAGGTTCATAATATACATGCCACAAATCTAACTGTGGAGGTGTTTGCAATGCTATATCATTGGCTTCCATTTCCAATCGCAATAGAGGAAAACTGCTGGCATCGATTATAGAATTGATTGCATATCTATCTTGGGAAGTTGCAATTCTATCCACTTTTTTCTGAGCATTAAGCTCTGAGCCCTTAAATGCATAAGCACTTAATGATGAGCTATCTTTTGAGTTTTTTTCTAAAGACTTAGTTCGCCAAACAATAGTATCCCATGCAGTAGCTGGCCCAACAATTCGAGAATTAATTTGTCCAAAATCTGAACTAGCTATCAAATTCATTTTTAAACTAATTTCATCATTCACCGAATTACCTATAATTTCCCTAATAGAAGAAACATCCCCTTTTTTAACCCCAAATATAAATGGTATAGAATCTGACAAGGTAGGAATTGAATTGGCACCCAAACTATAAAATGTTTGAAGAATGGTGGGATCCATCGTATTTAATGCACTGTATTTTATATTGAACCAATTATAAATCAAAATATAATTGCCATCAGGAACCGTATTTAATAATAAGTTTTTCATAGCCGTCATCTGACTTGGAGAATTAGACTGGAAAATAAAATAATTCTCCGAACGTGGACGACAGCTTCCATTTAAATTCAACTGACCATAATTTCTATTGGAATTCAATCCATTGTAAGGAGTTTGCCAAGGCTGAAAGCTCAAGGAATCCATGATAACAACCATAAAAGCAGGATTAACTGAACATCCATTTCGTTCTAGGGTAAAGTTATCAATGCTAAACTTGATGTTGTCCAAAACTGGCAGAATATTTCCGTTTTTGAAAGGATTCCCGATAGTTATACATGATAATTGACTGATATTATCAGTAAAGTCAAACCTTCGAAAATTGAAATCAGGCTCAATAAATTGAAAAGAATTAGTTTCAAATTGGTCAAAATGATCTTGACCCCACCCTGTTTTATTTGAAATATATTGAAATGAAAAGTTTTTCCAATTGTATTTACCACTTACGTCAGGTGTTTTACTCACCCTCCAAAAATATACAGTGCTGTCAGGCATATTTTGCAATTCAGTAGGTTTCCATTCTAAAACACCACCAGCCGAAATAATGATAGTAGATTTTTTAAAAACTGAATTAAACGATCCATTAGTATCTAATTCAAACACATAAGATTTCTCTTTTTCAAAAGCAAAAGCTGTGGAAGCTTTTAAAGTAATACCTTGATTGGGAACTATTGCAAAATTATAAGGATAAATTGGAATCAAATCTCCTGATCGAATATTTAATGTCACGCTCACTTGATTATTGAGTTCATTCAATTCATCAATTTCATCTAAAGGGTCTATGGTTACAATAAAAGTATTTTCTCCAACACCTTGAATTAAATCTATTGGCAATTTTAGAGAAATGAAGGATTGAAATTTTACTGATTCAATCCTGAAAATATAGGAAGTATCTCTTCCATTTGGAAATCTTCTAATTATTTCGACCCCTAGAGAGTCGGTCTCCGCTACACCTATATTCTGAATTAATACCTTCACTTCAAATGAATCTAAATCAGTAGTTATGTCGTTTGGATTAAAACTAATCGATGATTTACTAATGGTATAATCGGGCTTTGGAAAAGAACTGATGACCAATGCAGGGTCGCCTTGTAAACTCATTTCTAACAAAACACTTCTTAACTCCGGTGGCATATTGGCATATTGCACATTTTTAGTAGCTTGCTGCATTGCATAAGCCATACTTTTACCATAGCTCAATTTAGAAATCTGTTGATAAAATTGTGAAGAAAATTGATTCAATGGACTCGGGTAGCTTAAATCAACTGTGGCTATAAATGCAATTGCAGCTTTATTGGCAATCAAAACAAAGTTTTCAGAAGTACTTATATTCCTTTCTTGATGCACATCACCTGTATAACAAGCGTTTCCTAAGATAACAGGATATTTACCAAAATTTTTAAAATTTTGTGGTTCATCAATATTAATGTCAAAACCGCCAGAATTGGAAGCATGACCAAAAAACGTCATTAGTGAAGTGCCATTATTAACTAATGTTTGAATAGAGTCTGCTAAAGTTGTTTGAATAGGTGCTGTAGTGGTTTTTTTAAAAGTTTTCACATTTCCCCCAAACTGAACGTTCTCTATTGTATTCTTATATTGAGTCATATAGCTCTCAAAAGTTTGCGATGATAATAAATCTAAACCTCCTATAAAATGAAGTATTGATTTCATCCAAGCAGCTGGACTTGCTGCTTCATACTCTTTAACTTTATCTAAATATTCTTTTAATTCTTGATTGTTTCTTGCTGAAATTCTACCTGTAGGAATAGCCACCTCTACATTAGTATTACCTAAACCTGCTGTCAATAAATTATCGCTTGCAGGATTACCCATGGTGGGAACCAAATTTTGATTGTATAAACTATTCTTATTTCTTACAAACTTGGCTCGAATCGACTTACCTATTAAATATAAATATTCTGGTTTTGCAGTCTTTTTATTAATAATTTCATCAATAAAATTACGAATTGCCAGAGGATGTTGTACAATACCAAAAGCATATTGATTATACAATTCGTTTACATTTACCACAAATGGGTAATAGCCTTTTGCTTGTCTGTAGTTATAGTAATTAAGTACTTCATTATCCAATAATGGATGAGATATCATCAAATAAGCTGAATCAGGAATTGTTGCCAAGTAGTTTTTAAAAAATCCATTCTCTCCTGCTGATGCTAAATTTACAACATTTTTTACAGCATTTTCAGCATACAAAATACATTTTTTAACACCTCCTCCATTAGGGATTAAGCTACTATATTGAGTAGATTGCCGAATTACCAAAATTCGTTTTTGATTGGTAATATCTAAGATATAATTATTGGCTGAACTAGAAAAGTTGATCCACTTAAAATAAGATTTGGAGGCGTTTAAATTATCAGAAATTTCAAATTCAAAATAATCTTTACCTTCTGCATCAGGCAAATGGTCGTATCGAAGTTTCGCAAAACTTATGGCTGTTCTATCACTTGCTGCTCCTCTATCATCTATTTGTTTAATATTTATAGATGTGTTTAATGAATTTAGTAGGCTCGCATTAAAAGTCTTATTTAAGTCAAACAATGCATATCCTTCAAAAACAGTATCTATAATTTGATTGGCAAAACTGATTCTTAAGTGATGATCTCCATTAGAAACATTTGCAAAATCAGATTGCCCACCTATTCTAAATTGTATTTGGGCACTCCCACTTATATAAGCTTTCTCCGAATTAATATTAAAATTTAAATTTTGACCATTTGGTGAAGTATTGTTAATAGCTGAACTCATCCAACCTTCGGTAGACGAATAAGAAGGATCAGTTGATTTTTGCAAAAAGGTTTCTCCATCAAAATAATTATTCTTAAAAATTACGTTTTTTTCTACTTTGATCCACTCCAAAGCCGTGTAAGAACTAAAGTTGATGTCTGTTTCTTCTGTTAATCTTTTATTGGAGGTAGCCGAATTCCAAGTGATAAAGTAAGTAGCAGTATCTCCAATTAAACTATAAAAAGGATTAGCCTGATTTTTAGTTCCTTTATACAACAAACTATCTAACCAACCGTCATTCTTTTGAGCGTAAAACTCAATGTAATCAATAGCATCAAATTGATTATCAGATTCCCCACTTACAAAAATTGCTATTTCTTGCCCTCTGCCAAACAGTTGAAGATTTTTGGGATTAATCGTATTAATTGGAATACCTGCATTGATTAAATTGGCATAATTAATTCTGTAAATACCATCTTCTGCTATTTTGAATTGATAGTATTTTTGTCCATAGTTAATCCATTCATTGCCGTAATTCTGAGCAAAAAGAAAAGACGAAGAAAAGAGATAAATACAAAAAAATAATCTTTTTATCACAGGTCTTTTTTATTTAGATCAATTCGTATAGAAAACACATTTGAATAAATTGCTTCCGAGCGATCGCCAATATCAGTAAGGGCATAATCTAGAGAAAATCCTTTGAGTTTCATACCTAATCCAAAATTAGGCTGAAAAGTAGTTTTGGAATTTCCAAAAACATCTTCAGAGGATTGAAAATTCCCCACTCCTGCTCTTAAAAATATAATTTGGTTATAAGAAAACTCCATCCCAAATTTTGGATCAATAGTAACAAGATTTGAACTAATTACAGCATTTCTTTTTCCATCAAAATATATTTCCAAATCCAATTCAGGAAAAAATGTAAATTTATCTCCTATAGAAAACAATCGACCACTACCTAAAACCAGTTTAGGTAATGTTAATTCTAATCCATTTACGGGCAACTCATTACCTGTTGCTTTGAATACTTTTTCTGTTTCTTTATCCAAACTATAGCTCCAAGCGTTGAACGTAGAAGTAATATCTTTTCCAACAGCAGAAAATAGCCAATTTCCTCTTTTGTATAAAGCAGATGCGTCAATTCCAAAACCATAAGCATTTGCAAAATCACCTACATTACGATAAATTATTTTCACATTTCCACCTAGACTTAAACCTTCAATATTTGTGGTGCGTGCATACGAAACAAAAAATGCATAATCGGCAGCTGTAAATTTAGTTACTCTATCAAAATCTACATTACCATTATTATCAATTAATTTAGTGGTATTTGGAATATCATCCACTCCAAAACGCATAAAAGAAAGCCCAAAAACACTTTTTTCATCTATTCTACTTGCAAATGCACCATAATCGTATTTGGCAAGTCCTGCAAAATACTCCGCATGCATTAATCCCAATTGAAAATTATCTTCCATTTGAGTTAAAGCAGCAGGATTCCAATAAGCGGCAGTTACATCGTTTGCTCTTGCAGAAAATGCCCCCGACATACCTAAGGCTCTTGCTCCTACACCAATATTTAAAAATTCATTACTGTATTTTCTTGATTGTGCTGAAGATTCAAAAGTGATCAATAAAAGCCCTACAACAAATAATATTACTCGATTCATAAATATTGAAAATGAATTAACAAAGTGATTTAATTTATCTAATAACATCAATTTGCTCATTTTATTACTCAAAATTATAGATTTATATTTCAATATACGCCTTTTTTCGATTAAGCGTTGCTTTGGCTAATTAAATCCTAACAAAATTTAGCTAAACAGCAAATATATATCATTACTTTTGTAAGCCATGAATTTTATTAAAAGAAGTATTCCCAATATTATTACCTCCTCCAATTTATTCGCAGGATGTCTTGCAATTGTTTTCGCTTTTAAGGGAGAATTATTAAACGCAAGTATTTTAATTTTAGTGGCTGCTTTTTTAGATTTTTTTGATGGATTGTCTGCTCGCTTACTTAAAGTTAGCTCACTAATTGGTAAAGAATTAGACAGTTTAGCTGATGTGGTTACGTTTGGTGTAGGACCATCTGTAATTGTTTATCAATTATTATTGGACTTTTACCCAAGCGATTCAATCATTCCATATTTTGCATTTATTATAGCCGTATTTTCTGCTTATCGCTTAGCAAAATTTAATGTGGACGAAAGACAAACTTCTTCATTTATAGGGTTGCCAACTCCCGCCAATGCTTTATTTTGGTTATCTATTCCTTTAATCAGCTGGCAAGCTACCAATTTAGATTCTTCAATTGCAAATTCTTATTTAGATATCATTCTTCATAAAAATAGCACCCTAATTATAGCATTTCTTCTTTGTTTACTTATGGTAAATGAACTACCTCTATTTGCGCTCAAATTAAAATCTCTCAAATGGAAGGATAATTCTATCCAATTTATATTTATAGGAATTTCTATTGTATTAATTCTTCTATTTTATTTCGTAGCTATCCCTTTTATTCTAATTTTGTACATTCTATTATCACTAATAAATAACCTGATCAAAAAATGAAGTTTAGAGCCGAAATCGATATTATGCCATTAAAAGCATTGTTAGACCCTCAAGGAAAAGCAGTAACATCAAGTTTAAAAAACTTAAATTTGAGTGAAATTCAAAATGTAAGAATCGGAAAGCACATTAGTTTAGAAATAGATGCTGCTGATAAAGCTGCTGCAACTAAAAAAGTAGAGGAAGCTTGCGAAAAACTATTGGCAAATAAATTGATGGAAAGTTATGAATTCGAATTGGTAGAAGCTTAATTCTTACGAGGCTTCTTTAATTCAAAATTAGTTCCTAAATACACTTTTCTAACTTGTTCGTCAGCGGCTAGTTCTTCAGCAGTGCCTGCTTTCAAAATACTACCTTCAAAAAGCAAATAAGCTCTATCTGTAATAGCAAGGGTTTCTTGTACATTGTGGTCAGTAATTAGAATTCCTATATTTCGTTCCTTCAATTTGGCCACAATTGCCTGAATATCTTCTACTGCAATAGGATCAACACCTGCAAAAGGCTCATCTAATAATATAAATTTAGGATCTGTTGCTAAGCAACGTGCTATTTCAGTTCTTCTTCTTTCACCACCTGAAAGCAAGTCACCTCTATTAGTACGAACATGTTGTAAACTAAATTCATCCAACAACATTTCTAATTTTTCTTTCTGTTCTTTCTTACTCAACTTGGTCATTTGAAGAATCGCTCTGATATTATCTTCTACTGTCAATTTTCGGAAAACAGAAGCTTCTTGCGCTAAATAACCTACGCCTTTTTGCGCACGTTTATACATGGGCATGTCTGTAATATCTTTTTCATCCAAATAGATAGAACCTTCGTTTGGTGTTACTAAACCAACAATCATATAAAAAGAAGTTGTTTTTCCAGCTCCGTTTGGGCCCAACAAACCCACAATTTCGCCTTGCTCCACTTCTACTGAAACTCCCTTTACAACAGTTCGCTTCTTGTACTTTTTAATTATATTTTCGGCTCTTAATTTCATCTAACGGTCTAAAAATTAATTTCAAATGTTCCTCGGATTCCAAATTTAGCAATATTTGGATGATCTAAATAAGTTAATCGCCATAGAGCATCCACTCGAATGACTTTAAAAATATTTTCAATTCCCACAGCTACTTCTGCATAAGGTTTTGTTAACTCATACATATTGTTTGGCAAAATCAATTCCTTTTTATTTTTATCTTGCAAACTTCCTACTACAGATCGAGTTGTAAATACTTCTCTCCATTTTAATCGACGCATCAAAGGAATTTTATTTAGAAAAAATCCGTCGAAATGATGTGTCCACATTACACTAGCATATTGATCACTTATAAACTCGAAGAAATTCATCAAGTTAAATGCTGCTTGATCATAAAAATAAGATTCATTTCCATTATGGATTTCCAAAAGTGGAAATGGCAAAGTTCCCCAATATTTTCCGCCTTGCACATTAATCTCAGTTCTACCAAAAGTTCCCAACCTAATGTTATCAGAAACAGAAAGGGCTAGTTTTGAATAATCATATTGACCACCAAAAACTCCTTTAATTCCTAAACCGTAGCGCACTTCCAAAATAGGGAAAGTAGTTCCTAAGCTTACTCTATCAAACTCTCCAGTTACAAAAGCTTCTTGGTATGCAAATCGCACATTTAAACCCACCTCTGATGTTCTAAGATAATTCACATGACCCACCAAACCATCAGTTTCTCTAAGATAATCGATACTTCCTAGTGGTTTCATAACTCTATTTATCAACAATAACTTAGTAGAAAATCCATTGAACCAAAAGCGTTCTGTTGCGATTTGAAGTTGTTCCACTCCTGTTAATTTATTGTTCGGATTTCTTCTTAATACAGAGGAAAGAATATTATCTTCAGTAAATGCATTTTGACTCAAGCCTAATTGCTCTATATCTTTAAAATATTTAGCACTTATAGAATGTCGAGGTTCTTTACTTAAAAAATACAACACCTCTCCACCATATTTTACTTTAGTATCTTTAGTCCCATACGCTAGATATCCCTCTAGCATTATTCGTGTACTAAAATTATTGCTCGTTCTTGCGCCTACTCTAAAACGATGACCTTCTACCTTATTAAAACTATATACTTTAAAATAAGGCCCAAATTCAAATAAACCTACTTCTTTGTACCCTGTAAAAACCAACTGAACAACATCTAAGAAGGTTCTAAATGCAGGTACATTTTTTACTGAATCAACCATTTTGTAAATGTTTAATTCGTTTTGATTTAAAGTATCGTGCCTATTTTCATTCCAATAATCATCGGTTTTATCGTTTGCATCTGTCTTAACTACTACTTTTTCTACTCCATCAAAAATTTCATCAGGTGGAATTACATTTATTTTAAAATCCGTGTAAGTCGTTGTTTTCTTGCCATATAATCCCATTGAATTATCGGTAAGTGTAAAGTCAACAACCAATTTATCCTTGTGCAACATCCAAAATTCTCCATCTACCTTTCTATAACGCTGTTCTACATTAAATCCATTTATAAAGTTGATATTAGCTTTTTCATTAATTCCTGCTTCTATTCTTTTAATAGCATATGTGGTATCGTTAATCCACATTTTGCCTGAAAAAACTGGTTCTTGTACTTGTTTTGGCACAAATTCTATCTCATAGCAAAAACTACCATCAATAACCATAGAATCTAACAGATAATATTTATAATAGCGTGTTCCAAAATCTGCAATTGGGCTGACAAATGATTTTCCAAAAACGCTCACAAAATTTTCATATACATTCACATTCTGATACATATCTCCTAAAAATTGAGATACACTTTCATTGGAAACACCAGAAACTTTAGTTGCTTTTATATATTCTTTTTCTGCCTTTGGATTTCGTCTATAATAATAATCAGACATGGACTCCGTCATAAACATAGGCAGGTAATCCTTCTCGGCTGATGTGCTATCTACATAATCAAAAATAAATGACACCTTATCGAAAACTCTACGGTTCTTAAAGTCATCCGTAATATTATTCAAATCAAACTCTACCTTATTATATACTTCATATTGATAAGCATCATATTTTTCGCGATTATTAATCCCTTTATTATCAACTACTCGATCTAATATAGTTTCTGCAGGGTTTCCTTTATAACGAACTGTCACTTCACCAATGCTTACACCGCCACCTGTACTTAGTTCAAAATTAATTTCTTGAGAAACATCTTTTTTTGCTTTTATAGTAGAAGTCTCATATCCAATAAAACTTGCCATTAAAGAATCCGAAGCATAATAAGTTTCTATCCTGTAGTTTCCATCAATATCAGTGGTGGTTCCTGTTTTTGTATTCTTAAATATAATATTGACAAATGGGAGCGGATCTTTAGATTTAACATCCACTACAGAACCATACACAATAGTTTTTTGAGCCAACAGATCACTTGTTATCAAAAAGATGAACAAGAATGATAGAAAAGAAAATTTTAAAATAGGCCGCGACAAATCTTAATAAATTGAAAGTAGGTAAAAGTAGTAAATATACTTGTTTAAATTTATACTTTTAAACTGGTAGTTGCAATTCGTCCCAATACTCTGCAGCTCTCCTAGTATGAGGGATTACAATAGTACCTCCAACAATATTTGCAATAGCAAAAACTTCAAACACTTCTTCAGTATTTACACCATTTTCAAAAGCCTTTCCTAAATGATACTTAATGCAATCATCACATCTTAAAACCATTGAAGCTACTAAGCCCAACATTTCTTTCGTTTTTACATCTAATGCACCAGCTGCATAAGTATTGGTGTCCAAATTAAACAAACGCTTAATCACCTTATTATCGGCGGCTAATATCTTTTCATTCATTTTAACTCGATAATCATTAAATTCATTTACAAGCTCACTCATGGGTTCTATTTTTGAGAAATTTTGATTTAAATACAAAGGGTAAATTATTGAAATTCATTTTATTTAAGACTCCGCCTTAGCTTGTCTCTTTTGTACTATTCTTGAAATATAAATACTTAATTCATACAAGAAAATCAAAGGAATTGCAACTAAAATTTGACTAGTAACATCAGGAGGAGTAATAATTGCAGAAAGGATCAAAACTATGATTATAGAGTGCTTTCTATAATTTCTCATGATTTGTGGAGTTAAAATTCCAACTTTTGATAAGAAATAAACGATAATTGGCAATTGAAATAAAATTGCACAAGCAATGGTAATAGAGGTTACTGTGCCAATATAACTATTTAAACTAATAGAGTTGGCAACAGTAGAACTTACTGTATAATTTCCTAAAAATTGAACAGATAAAGGTGTGATGACATAATACCCAAATAAAACACCAGACATAAATAATACAGAACCCCAAAAAACTAATGCTAAAGCAGAATTTCTCTCTGATTTTTTTAGTTCAGGACTTATAAATCTCCAAACTTCAATTAGAATATAAGGAAATGCTAAAATAAGTCCGGCTACCGCAGAAACTGTTAAATGTGTTGTAAATTGACCTGACATCGAAATGTTGATCAACTTAAAATTCATATCCTCAAAACACAATTTATCTCCAAAATTTAAGAAATGAGAAAGCTTACAAAACAATCGATAGGTTAAAAAATCAGAACGTTGCGGAGCTAAAATAACTTTATCAAACACGAAGCTTTTATAAAAAAAAGCTAAACCCATAAATAATAAAACGGCAATGGTAGAACGTACCAAATGCCATCTTAGCACTTCTAAATGATCCAAGAAAGACATTTCTGATTGTTCAGAAAATTCTTTATCGTAAGGTGATGATTTTTCTTGCATGAGCAGGCAAATTTAAGAGATTATTTCACCTATCAAAGGATGCCTTCACGAATTAAATCGTGAATGTGAACAATTCCTACATATTTCCCCTTTTCTTCTACCAAAATCTGAGAAATATTATTATTTTGAAGTACTTGTAAAGCTTCAACTGCCAGACTTTCAGCAGAAATTGTTTTAGGATTAGCAGACATGATATCTTTAGCCTTCAAGCCCTTAAAATTATCTACTTGTGTAAACATTCTTCTTAAATCACCGTCAGTTATAATACCTACAATTACATCATTTTCTATTACAGCCGTAGCTCCCAATCTATTGGCAGAAATTTCTACTATAGCTGCTTTCAAATCTGTGTCCAAGGCAACTTGAGGCTTTTGGTTTTCTTCTGCTATTTCATTCACTCTTAAATATAGTTTTTTACCTAAAGCTCCACCAGGATGATATTTAGCAAAATCAGATGATGTAAAATCTCTGCACTCTAATAAACAAACTGCTAATGCGTCACCAATTGCTAATTGTGCAGTAGTGCTGGTGGTAGGTGCTAAATTATTTGGACAAGCTTCACTTTCAATAGTAGCATTCAAAATATAATCTGCTTGTTTAGCTAGAGTAGATTGCAAATTGGCAGTTAAACCAATAATTACATTTCCAAAATTCTTTATTAAAGGCAACAAGGCCTTCACTTCAGGTGTATTCCCACTTTTAGAAATGCAAATAACTACATCATCTTGTTGAATATTGCCTAAATCGCCATGAATTGCATCTGCTGCATGCATATAAATAGAAGGTGTTCCTGTAGAATTTAAGGTAGCAACAATTTTTTGAGCAATAATTGCACTTTTTCCTATCCCACTTATCACCACTCTACCTTTAGATTGATAAATAACTTCTACACATTTAACAAACTCATCATCAATATAATCTATTAATTTCCTGAGTGCATCTGCCTCATTTTTTAAGACCACTTGAGCGATGTTTTTTATTTCTTTAGAAGTTTTCAAGGTAAAAAATTTATAATATTTTAAAATTTGTCTAAATTACACTAGATTTCGTAGTAAATTAGTAAAGCAAAAGTAATTTAAATTAGCAAAACATCAATTTCATGCAAACAATTGAAAGTGTGGATTTAAGCAAAGAGCTTAAAAAATATTTTGGGTTCAATAAGTTTAAAGGAAAACAAGAATCGATTATATCCAATATTTTAGAAGGCAAAGACACCTTTGTAATCATGCCAACAGGTGGTGGAAAGTCGATGTGTTATCAATTGCCCGCCTTAATTTTAGAAGGTACAGCAATTATAGTTTCTCCTTTAATCGCTTTGATGAAAAATCAAGTAGATGCGCTTAGAGGTTTTTCTACGGATGATAGCATTGTTCACTTTATGAATTCTTCTTTAAATAAGACAGAAACTGCTAAAGTAAAAAGCGATCTATTAGAAGGAAAAACAAAAATGCTGTATGTAGCTCCTGAAACTTTAACTAAAGAGGAAAACATAGAATTTCTAAAACAGATTAAACTTTCTTTCGTGGCTATTGATGAAGCTCATTGTATTTCTGAATGGGGTCATGATTTTAGACCTGAGTACAGGAAATTAAGAAGCATTATTGAAGCTATTGATAGAGTGCCTATTATAGCCCTAACTGCAACAGCAACTCCAAAAGTTCAACAAGATATTCAGAAGAACTTAGGGATGCAAGATGCTAAAGTTTATAAAGATTCTTTTAATAGAAAAAATCTTTATTATGAAGTAGTTGCGAAGAAAGACGCGGGTAGTCAGATTGTTCGATTTGTAAAAAACAACATGAACAAATCTGGTATTGTATATTGTTTAAGTCGTAAGAAAGTTGAAGAAATTGCTGAAACATTGCAAGTTAATGGCATTAAAGCCTTACCATATCATGCAGGATTAGATGCTAATACTAGAGCAAAACATCAAGACATGTTTTTATTAGAAGATGCAGATGTTATTGTAGCAACTATTGCTTTTGGGATGGGAATCGATAAACCAGATGTTCGTTTTGTAATTCATCACGATATACCAAAAAGTTTAGAAGGATATTACCAAGAAACAGGAAGAGCAGGAAGAGACGATGGTGAGGGAAAATGTTTTGCCTTATATAGGTATAAAGACATTGAAAAATTAGAAAAGTTTCTTCAAGGAAAACCAATTGCAGAACAAGAGATTGGCAAGCAATTAATTTTTGAAACTGTTTCTTATGCAGAAACAGCTGTTTGTAGAAGAAAGCAATTATTGCACTACTTTGGAGAAGAATATACGCAAGAAAACTGCAGAAATTGTGATAATTGCCTCAATCCAAAAGAAAAATATGATGGAAAGGTAGAAGTTTCTATTTTATTAAATGCAATTATAAATTTAAAAGAAAAGTTTAAAGCCAAATATATTTCTAATTTTATTGCCGGAATAGAAAGTAGCGAAATCAAAACTTACGGTCATGAAACACATGATTTGTTTGGTTCTGGTACTGAAATTAGTGACGACCAAAAGCATTGGGAATCAATGATTAGACAATGCTTAATAGAAGGTTTTATAATTAAAGAAATTGAAAATTACGGCGTATTAAAAGTGACTAAAAAAGGAAAAGATTTTATTAAAAATCCAAGCAAGGTTGATTTAATAAAACCTCATGAATACAATGAGGATGACGATTCAAAAGACAATGATCACAGCCCAAAAGCTGGTGGTGGTGCAGGTGATGATCAGCTGTTTTCTATTTTGAAAGATTTAGTAAAAAAGGTGGCCAAGGATGAAGGTTTACCTCCTTATGTGGTTTTCCAAGATATTTCTTTGGAAGATATGGCAACCAGATATCCTATAACTTTAGCCGAATTGACCAACATTACTGGTGTAGGTCAAGGAAAAGCTGAAAAATTTGGTAAGCCATTTATAAAAGCTATCCAAGAATATGTAGAAGAGAATGAAATTGATCGTCCTGATGACATGGTGGTTAAGTCTGTCGTAAATAAATCGGGATTAAAGGTTTATATTATTCAAAGTGTGGACAGAAAATTACCATTAGAAGACATTGCATCTGCAAAAGGAAAGTCTGTTGATGAAATTTTAGAAGATATTGAGCACATTGTTCAATCGGGAACTAAAGTCAATTTAGATTATTGTATTGAAGAATTGTTAGATGAGGAATATCAAGATGAAATTTTTGATTACTTTAAAGAAACAAAAATTGATTCTATGGAAGATGCAGTAGAAGAGTTTGATGGTGTTTATTCTGAACAAGAATTACGTTTAATGCGAATTAAATTTTTATCGGAATTAGGGAATTAAATTTCTTTTAATAAAAAGACTAAATCAGCCGAATTGTTCCAATTCGGCTGATTTTTTTTCATAGCTTTCTTGCTCACTTTCCCATTGTTCCATAGCAGTTTCTAATTTTGTATTATTTTCCTGCCACTGTTTTAAAACACCATCATGCTCTTTATCTTTATAAAATTCAGGGTCTTGCAATTTCTCATTTAACTTATCAGAAACAGCCTCAAATTCTGCTATTTTCTTCTCTAAATTTTGAATGGAATTTTTTAAAGAATTACATTCTTTTTTTAATAATTTTTGGCGTGCAAAATCAACAGGAGCATTGTTTTCTTTCTTTGCAACATCTACTTTTTTAGTTGAAGTATTTGAACCAACTCCCTTTTCTATCTCTTTAAAAGATTCTACTTTTCGTGTACGTAAAAATTCATATACATCTCCAATATGCTGATTGACTGATCCATCTTTAAATTCATAAACCTTCTCGGTTAATCCTTCTAAGAAATCTCTATCGTGAGAAATTACAATCATTGCGCCGTCATAAGATTTTAAAGCGTCTTTTAAAATTTCTTTTGAACGTAAATCCAAGTGGTTAGTAGGCTCATCAAGAATTAACAAATTGATAGGAGCTAACAGTAATTTACAAAATGCCAATCTAGCTCTTTCTCCTCCTGAAAGTACTTTCACTTTTTTATCTACATCTTCTCCGCTAAATAAAAACGAACCTAACAAACCTCTTACTTTGGTTCGCATATCACCAGTTGCTTCATCATCAATGGTTTCAAACAGCGTTTTTTCTCCATTCAAAATATCTGATTGATTTTGAGCATAATATCCAATAGAAACATTGTGTCCAACTTCAATTTTACCTGTATATTTTTCTAAGCCAACGATTAATTTTACCATCGTTGATTTCCCTTCCCCATTTTTCCCAACAAAGGCTACTTTTTCTCCTCTTACAATACTTATATCAACACCATCAAAAATTTTCTTTTCTCCATATGATTTTCCTGTGTTTTCAGCATTCAAAACTACCTTACCACCTCTTGGAGCAGGAGGAAAATAAAAACGCATAGCAGCTGTATCTTCTTCTTCTATTACTATTCGATCAATTTTATCCAATTGTTTAATACGAGATTGCACTTGAACAGCTTTTGTTGCTTTAGACCTAAATCTATCAATAAAGTCTTCTGTATCCTTTATTTGCTTTTGTTGATTGTTGTAAGCCGCTATCTCTTGTTCTCTGCGCTCTTTTCTCAATCGAATATATTTGGTGTAAGGCGCTTTGTAATCATACACTTTACCTAATGTAATTTCAATGGTTCTATTAGTTACATTGTCCAAAAATGCTCTATCGTGAGAGATTAAGACAATTGCTCCTTCATAGGTTTTCATAAAATCCTCTAACCATTGAATAGATTCAATATCCAAATGGTTGGTTGGCTCATCTAATAGCAACAAATCTGCATTGGTCAATAAAATTTTAGCCAATTCGATACGCATTCTCCATCCACCACTAAATTCAGAGGTTTGTCTATCAAAATCAGTTCTCTTAAATCCTAAACCTAAAAGCAATCTTTCAATAGAAGAATCAACATTGGCAGCATCAAATAATACTAATTCTTCATTTAAATGTGATAAATCATCCAATAACTGCATATAAGAATCCGATTCATAATCTTCTCTTACTACCAATTGATGATTGATGTCTTCAATTTTATCCTGAATACTAGAAATTTTTTCAAAGACGGTTGCTGTTTCTTGCCATACAGTTCTTCCTTCTTCAAAATCCATATCTTGTGGCAAATAGCCCAAAGTAAAATCCGAAGGTGTGGAAATATTACCTTCATCGGCCTTTTGTTCACCCGCTAAAATTTTCAACATGGTAGATTTACCAGCTCCATTCTTCCCTACTAGTCCTATGCGTTCTTGCTTATTAATAATGAAGGAAACATTGTTAAATAAGAATCTATCTGCAAAACTTAAAGTAATTTTATTTATTCCAACCATTTTGCAAAAGTATTAAATAGAATTCGATGAACATAGGAATTAAAAAAGAGAAACTAAAAGTTTTAAAAACAGCTTATATCAGCACTTACGGTGAACTGAATACAGAAACCAAAGCAATTTGGCTTGTTTTTCATGGTTATGGTTACCTCAGTGAATACTTTATTAGAAAATTTACGCATCTTCCATCATCCTATATTATCGTTCCCGAGGGTTTGTCTCATTTCTATTTAGAAGGATTTAGTGGAAGAATTGGTGCCAATTGGATGACGGCTTATGAGCGTCAAGACGAAATAGATGATTACGTTGCTTACATCAATCAAGTAGTAGATACTTATACTAAAAACACTGAAATGGATTGCACAATAAATGTGCTTGGATTTTCTCAAGGAGCTGCTACTGCAAGCAGATGGTATCAGCAAACTAATTTAAAGGTCGATAATTTTATAATTTGGTCGAATATATTAGCGAAAGAACATTTTAATGATCCAAAATTTCTTACAGAAAACATCTATTTTGTGCATGGAAATAAAGATGAGTTTATAGAAAAGAATGCTTCATCTAATGCTGAATTTAAGAACTACTTAAAAGAGAAATCTTCTTCAGCTAAAGTTATAGAATTTAATGGTGGCCATGATATTCCAACAACCGTAATTTCTGAATTAAACACAAAATATTGGTCATAAAAAAATCTCTATCCGAAAAACGAATAGAGATTTTTTAAAATTTTATTATTCAGGAATTAATAATTCCACAAATCATGTTCGGTATTAACCAACTCATTTTGAATTTTTTCAGATTCTAACAATAAATCTACACCTGTTTTATAGGATTCCAATCTTCTGTTATCATAAACGTTAGTTTCCTGATAAATGTAGCTACTGAACATTCTTTTCCAAAAATAGTCATCAAAAGACATTCTAGCACCATCATTACCTCTATTGTACACTTCAGCATTAGCAAAAACATATCTTGCTTCCGGGAAATAAATCATAAATGGTCTAACTAATGATTGGTCTTTAGGATCTTGAAAAATTGGCGCCATTCCGATAATTCTAACATCCATTACAGAACGCTCTCTATCAAAAAACCAATCTTCTTTAATCAAAAAGCTTTTCACATCGGCAGAAGTATATTGAATTGGAATTTCAGTTTGAACTAAAAATCCATCTTCGTCCATGTCTTCAGCAATTTCAGTGTATTGCATTTTGTCTGTAGCTTCAGCTTGAGTCAATTTTGCAGTAAATCCAGGTACTTCCGCATCGTATGCTTCGATAGTCCCTTCATTAATTCCTTGCTTAATTACATCAATTAAACTCATTCTAACGTAGCCCAATTCGTTAATAGGTTCATTTGGGTATTTCATTGGATAGTTTTGCTTTTCAGACAATTCTATCATTCTCCAAATACGTTTGGTATACATTACATCTGCTTCACGAACATGCGTATAAGGAATCACCTTACGAGTAGGAGTATTTTCTTTAATATATACCCCATCCAATACATTATTTTCCTGAGCACTAACTGAACCTAAGGTCAGAAAGGCAATCGCAGAAATAGCTATTTTTAAATGAGTTTTCATAATATTTATGTTTTAAAGCATCTTGAAAACAACAGGAGTACTAAATCTAGTAGTTCCATCAGGCATTTTTACCTTTACATTTTCAAAAGACACATTTGTGTTTCTTTTAACTCTTGTTAATTTATCTTTAACATCTTGGGTTACTGAACCTCCACTAACTTTAATAGTAGAAGTAAATCCATCTACTACATAACTAAATTCATAGGAGATCACGTCTACTCTAACATCAAAAACAAAGCCTTCCATGTCCAAATAAATTCCTGAAGCTGCCGCCAATACTCTTGGAGATACAGCACCACTTGTTTTACCTGATACTTTAGCAACAGGAGTTGGGATTTGTTTAACTCTAAAATCCATCGCACCCATTACTTTGTTTTTTCCATTTAATTCAGCACTAACAGTAATTTTTACATCACCAGGCTTAGTAACATTTACAACCCATTCTCCACCAGAACCTTTTTTGATGCTACCACCACCACCTGAAATAGATGGACGAATAGACTCAGCAGAAACGCCAGGAGCTGAAATAGATACAGGATTTGCAACACCCATGTAAAATACATTCATTTTGGTTGCAGAGATCGTTGTACTTGGCTTAGCTACCATATAGGTAGTTTCAAACATTCTAGGAATGATTTTACCACCTGGAGCTTCAAAATTAATAGCCCCTTTATAAGTAAATTCACCTTCAGAACGGGTAGGAATATTAATATATCCTTTACCTTCATTCATTTTTACTTTTAATGAATCTCCTTTACTTACATATCTATCGCCTTTCATTTCAACATCCTTACCTACAACAATTTGAGGATTTTTTGTTGAATCCATTGCTGCTAAGAAAATTGTAGCTCTAAAACTATCTCCAAGTAAGATATAATTAGAAGGTGAAATTACTGCTGCTTCTAATTTATTAAATTTAAAAGAAGCTGCATCAACGTCAGAATATAAATATTTTACTGCATCCGATTCAACGTTTCTAATATCCGTTTGAATTTTAGACAACATCGTAATTGAGGCTGCAGCTGGAACACTGTAAAAATTAAATGTTTCCCATTTAGAAGTAGATCCACCTGCTTCTTTCTTATCTGCAAAATCAAAAGTAGAAAATACTGTTTGATAAATTGCATTGGAAGAATCAACTTTTGAAGCTACTACATCTCTAAAGTTTTCCAATTTAACTTTTAAATCAGTTGCAGAATACATTCCAGTTTTTGGATTAGCCGGTTCCGAACCAATTAAAACAGTAGTTGGAACATCCATATTATCTTTAGACGAAATATAACTCAAGTTCATAATAGTATCATTACCAAACTGGTCTTTACCTACAACCTCAGAAGTATCCATTTTCTGCAACATTGCAGTAATCTTAATTTTTATTCTATCGATATAATTAGAAGCTTCCTCCGCTGCAATTTGTATTTCCTTTGCAGAATCATAAAAAGGTTTAACCTTCGTAGGATTTTCTTGATAAGCTCCTTCAAAATCGCTGTACATATCAGCGTTTTTATCTTTAAAGTTAGTAATCGTTTTTTCTAAACCTTCGTTAATTGTAACAAATGATTCTAGAATTTCTTTTGATATGTTCAATGCCAAAAGTGCTGTAAGCACTAAGTACATCATACCAATCATTTTTTGCCGTGGGGATAGTTTACCGCCTGCCATATTCGTTTAAGTGTTAAATGTTTTGTAAATAATTAATTAAGCTCAATTTTAATTAAGCATTCACATTCATAGCAGTTAACATGTTGCCATACACTTTATTCAATGCACCTAAATTCTTAGACAATTCAGCAATATTTTCTTTATATCTCTGAGTATCTTCTACAGAATTATTTAAGTTGGTTACAAGGTCTTTCATACCTGCAAAAGCTTGGTTGGTTGTAGCCATATGCTCAGAAGCTGCATTCAATTGTAATTCGTATACATTATTTAATTCAGATAACTTAGAAGAAATCGACATCAAATTTTCTGAATAAGAATTTCCAGCTTCTGGAGAAACAGAAATACCAGTTAAAGATTCAGAAGCTTTCAAATAAGAATCAGAAAGTGCATCCATATTATTAGATGCAGATTTTACTCTATCTACAAATTCATTCGTTGCAGCTGATGCATCAGAAATATTATTTAATTGAGAAGTATGTTCAGATAAGTTTCTAAATCCTTTACCCAAACTTTCAATTAGTTCAGGCCCAATTTTAGCTTCACCTAACATTTTGTCCATTTCTTGAGAAACTGAATCACCACTTCCACCAATATTTCTTCTTGATGATTTTGTTAGTTGATCATCATCCATACCTGCTAATTCAGGGTAAGCTAATGTCCAATCTACTTCCATATGTGGGGGTTCAAACGCAGATACTGCAAAAATCACAGCTTCAGTTCCTAAACCTACGATCAACATGGCAGATGCTCCAGGCCAGTGTTGAATTTTAAATAGTGCACCAACAATTACAACTGCTGCACCAAGACCATAAAGAAGGCCCATCATTTTTTTCCCTTTTTTTGTTTCAAATAAAAACTCTACAAATCCCATAATAATCGTTTTAAAGTAGTTTGATTAAAAATTAATAATAAATAGTTAGTGTAATCTTTTATGTTTTTCAATGCTTATAATTGGTCGTTTGTTCCTCTTCCCAAGTAGGACATCACGTTTCTAAATCCAATATAACATTTAGCTGTATCTTGATATTCGTATGTTCTTGTTCCATTCATTAAATAGAAACTAACATCTTTCCATGAACCACCTCTAATCACTTTTCTTTTTAATGAGGGAGGATCAGAATCTTTTGCTTCATATCTATAATCCATGTTCAAATCATGAGCAAAGTTGTAAGATGCTTCATCAAATGCATTACTTGTCCATTCTGCAACGTTTCCTGCCATACAAAACAATCCATAATCATTAGGGTTATAAGCATTAACAGCTACCGTATACAATCCGCCATCATCTACATAATTTCCTCTTAACGGCTTAAAGTTACCTAAGAAACAACCTTTTGTATTTCTAATATAAGGTCCACCCCAAGGATATGGGTTATTATCCAAACCACCTCTTGCAGCCCATTCCCACTCAGACTCAGAAGGTAATCTAAAATATTGAACAGTAGTCATTCCTCTTTGAGACAAGAAGTTGTTTAACAATTCACTTCTCCAGATAGAAAAAGCTCTCGCTTGTTTCCAACTAACACCTACTAATGGATAATTATCATAAGCAGGATGCCAAAAATAAGAATTAGTCATTGGCTCATTAAACGAATACGTAAAATCATGCACCCAAGCCAAAGTATCAGGATAAACATTAATGAAATCCTTTCTAATAAATACAGAACGATCTATTCTACCTTGTTCTCTATTTTTACGAGCTGCTGCTGCTTCCCAATCAATCCAAGAATATTCATACATAAATTTTCTGGTATCAAATTCCTTTTTACCATAAAATCTTTCGTAATCAGGTAAGTACATTACCTCAAGTGCTTCACGAACCTCATCATCATCCCATCTGAATTTCATATCCCAATTGATAATACCTGGATCAATTTCTTCACCATACTGATTTTCTGTATAAAGGAAGTCTTCAGAAACTTCTTCACCCAAAATTTTACGAGCGATAGAATCTCTTACCCAATGTACAAATTGGCGGTATTCATTATTAGAAATTTCTGTTTGATCCATGTAAAAGGCTGAAACAGAAACTACCTTAGTTTGTGATACAGTAGCGCCAGTAATGTCTTCATCATCATTACCCATGGTATAACTACCTTGCGGAATCAACAACATACCATAAGGTACTGGTTGATAAAACTCTTCACGTCCTTGTACGCCTATCACTTCACCATTCTCTTGCGAACAAGAAGAAAACAAAGCTGCGATTGCTCCAAATATGATTAACTTTTTCATGTTTTTCCTATTTACTAAATGCCTTAAAACTATTAAGACATGCATTTAAGAGATTTTATACTCTATTTTTTTTAAAAGGTTTCAAAGATATACTTTTTTTATAAAAACCTAACACTTCCATAACGCTGAATTTTAGGCGTTATTTTAATTGGTTGACAATATTTCACCAATAATTCGAGCGATCCACTGTTGTAATTGTTTAAAGCAGATATATTGAAATCATAAGAAACTCCAACTTTTAATCCAGAGATACCTGCAAATTCAGGAACATTAACTCCTGCTAAAACTGCAACAGCATCTTCTAAACGATAAGTAGCACCTGCCCATATTAATTGATTCCATTCTACATTCATGTTTACATCTATTTGTGTTGACACCACATCAGACTTTACGAAGATAGATGGTTTTAGTTCAAACGGACTAGACAATTGAATATTGTATCCACCCATTAAATAGTAATTACGAGCTAATGTATAATTAAAAGAAGAGTTATCAGCTTTTGCATTTAAAGTTGGATTTGTTAAATGCGATGAAGAAAGACCTATGTAATAGTCAGGAGTTACATAATACGCTCCAAAACCTAAATCGAAAACCCCTTTAGAAGCTTGGTTGTTCGGAATAGAAGGATCTAAACTACCGTTAGATGGCAAACCATTTCCATCAACTGCTATCCAATCTCCATTGATAGACTTATTATATATGCCTGCATCAATACCTATAGACAATAGACCATCACCAATATTTTTATGAACGGAATAAGCTAATTTGGCTTGTATAGTTTTTTCAAAACCTAATTGATCTTGATAAACAGTTAAACCAATTCCACTATTAAATCTGTCGAAAGGACGAATTTTATAATCCAAACTCAACAAATTTGTTTGTGGACGACCATCAAATCCCATCCATTGTTGGCGAGAAATTAAAGTTGCACAAAATGCATTTGAAGTACCAGCGTAACCAGGGTTAACTGCCAGTTTATTGAACATATTTTGTGTGAATTGCGGGTCTTGTTGCGCAAAGGAAGCGGTACTTAAAAGTACTAAAGCAATGAGTAACAGTTTCTTCATAGTTCAAAAATTAGTCAATGAGTTAATTTTGGTGCACTAAAATACCCAAAATATATAAGTTATTAAACTTTTTTAACGAAAGTCTTCAAAAAAATTTATTTCAATAGCAATTAATTTTGCAGTTTCTTATAGGTTGCCACCCATCGATCTGGTAATTCATTATTGCATGCAGTTTGGTAATCTTTATAGGAGCAAGGTACTAATAAATGTCGTTCGTATCTGCTTTTTGAAGCATTTGGATAAGGAACATCCATATACCAACGATCACTTTTTTCACTTTTGTAGAATACTAAATCACTTTTTTGCGATTCCATTGCCACCGTGTACTTAATGTAATCTGTTTTATTACAAGCAGGAAAGTCTTGCTTGCGATTAAATACACCATCCATAAAATACCAAACTATCTGCGCTAATAAATGACTACTTTGACCATTATTATCTAAGGTAGGATTCAATTCATAAAATCCAATAGAAGTTAATTTATCACTAAAGCCTGCATATCTAGCTAATTGACATGCCTCATCACCAAATAAACCATTTGGTGTAGCCGCCATATTAGCAGGCGCATCTGCTTGCTTTATAGCAGAAATATCAAAACTGATAAAATCAGCATTCCTTATGATAGGTTCATTTTCTTTGATATCTGCCTTTACAAAACCCAACCGATACGTATCAAAATATAGATTATCAATTAAATCTACTTCATTTTGACTCACAAAGTATGATTGATAAGCGATATTGCTATAATTAAAAAGAAAATTGGGCTGGTGTAGCACAATTTTACTCATATAATTTCTTGAAGAAATCGGATCAGAACTTATACCTATATTAAATGCAGAATCTATAGCAGTAATATTGACGGTTTGCTCTAATTTTTGATACGCTTGAAAATTGGCAAAAGTCAAATCCTTGCTTCCTCCTATTATAATAGGAATAATTCCTTGTTTCAATAAACCCGAAAGTGTTTCAGAAAGTGCAAAATAAGTATCACTAACTGTATTGCCAGCTTTAATATTCCCTAAATCTACAATTTCTGAGAAGTGTGCTCCTTTATAAAGACGGTAAAAATAAGTTCTAAAAAAATTAGGCGATTCTAGGCAACCAAAGTTTTGAGGATTCCCTCTATCCTCTTCGACTCCTAGAATTACAACTTTTGCATTTTTTGGAATTTCGAAGTCTCTTTTATTTTCTTCGGTTCTTATTAATAAAGACTTTCCCAATTGATCAGGATGATAGTCGAAATTGAGGTTTATTTTATCAATTTCTACTCCTTTAACAAAATCAAATTGCGGCATTATTTTTTCTTTTTAGGAGTTGTTTTCTTTTTGGCTGCCGGCTTCTTTTTGGCTGTGGTTGTTTTTTTTGCCGCTGTCTTTTTTGGAGCAGCCTTTGAACGACCACCTTTTTTATCAGGAGCTTCAGCAGACAATTTCAAACACTCTTCTAAAGTCAAAGATTTTGGATCTTTATCTTTAGGAATTTTTACATTCTTCTTGCCATGTTTGATATAAGGCCCGTAACGACCATTAAGCACTTGCACCTCTTTATCTTCTTCAAAAGTTTTGATGTACTTTTCTTTTTCTGCTTTAATTTTAGCTTCCACCACTTCCACTGCTCTATCGTAATCAATAGTCATTGGATCGTCGCCATCTGCTTTTTTCAATGAAGCAAATAAACTTCCATACCTTATATAAGGACCAAACCTTCCGATAGCCGCCATCATTTTTTCGCCTTTGTATTCACCAACCTCTCTTGGAAGTTTAAATAAATCTAAAGCTTCTTCAAAAGTGATCGTTTCTAGGTTTTGAGTAGGCAATAAACTAGCAAATTGAGGTTTTTCTTCCGATTCAGAGTCGCCAATTTGTGCCATTGGCCCAAAACGACCAATACGTACGATTAATTTTTTACCTGTTTTAGGATCTTTACCCAATTCTCTTTCTCCACTTGCTCTGTCCGCATTTTCTAAGGTATCGATTACACTAGAGTGAAAAGGCTTATAGAAAGTTTCTATCATTTTGTTCCACTTTCTTTGTCCTTCTGCAATTTCATCAAATTGTTTTTCTACATCAGCAGTAAAACCATAATCCATGATTCCTTCAAAATGCTCTTGAAGAAAATCAGTAACAACTATTCCGATATCCGTTGGAAATAATTTATTTTTTTCAGCACCAGTAATTTCAGTTTTTAAATCTTCTTTTACCTTTCCATCTGCTAATAAAAACTGTGTGTATTTTCTTTCTTCACCTTCTCTTGCTTCTTTTACTACGTATCCTCGTTTTTGAACAGTAGAAATAGTTGGTGCATAAGTAGAAGGACGGCCAATACCTAATTCTTCTAATTTTCTTCACTAAACTAGCTTCTTGATATCTAGGCAGGATGTTGAGAAAACCGTTGAGTAGCGGTAATTTCTTCCAGTTGCAACTTTTCTCCCTTTTTCATTGGAGGTAAAACTCCTTCTTGCTCTTCATCGCTTTCATCATCAGTACATTCTAAATAAACTTTCAAGAAACCTTCAAACTTGATCATTTCTCCTTTGGCAATAAAATTCTCATCTGCCTTAGAGACATCAATGGTTGCTGTAGTTCTTTCAATTTTCGCATCACTCATTTGAGATGCAATGGATCTTTTCCAAATCAAATCATACAATCTACTTTCTGTAGATGTTCCTCCTAGACTATGCACTCCAAAATCAGTAGGACGAATAGCCTCATGCGCTTCTTGAGCACCTTTAGATTTGGTAGCTATATTTTCTAGGTTTGAGCATATTCTCTTCCGTAGGTTTTTGAAGTAATTTCTTTACGCGCACCATTTAATGCTGTATCCGATAAATTAACAGAATCAGTTCTCATATAAGTAATCTTTCCCGCTTCATATAGCTTTTGAGCCACCATCATCGTTTGTGCCACCGAAAAACCCAGCTTTCTACTTGCTTCTTGTTGTAAAGTAGAAGTTGTAAATGGAGCGGTTGGCGATTTTGTAGCTGGCTTGTTTACTAAATTGGCTATTGTAAAATCAGAAGTTGCACATTCTTGTAAAAACTGCTTCTGCATCTTTTTATGCTTTAAATCGTTTTGGCAACTTCAGCTTTTAAGATAGCTTTTTCCGTCAATTAAGAAATTAGCCAACTACTCTAAAGATGAAGTCTCTCCTTAAAGTTCTATTATTTCTCTTTCTCTTTCAACAATTAATCGAACAGTCACAGACTGCACTCTACCTGCTGAAAGGGATGGTTTAATTTTCTTCCATAATACAGGAGACAATTCATAACCTACTAATCTATCTAAGACTCTTCGAGCTTGCTGCGCATCTACCAAGATTTCTATCTAACTTTTCTAGGATTTTCTATAGCTTGTGTTATAGCAGACTTTGTAATTTCATGAAAAACAATTCTTTTGGTATCAGACTCTTTTCCTAGATCCAAAGCTTCTTCATAAATGCCATGAAATAGCTTCTCCCTCACGATCCTCATCCGTTGCAAACCATACAATTTCAGCAGTCTTGACTAATTTTTTCAATTCTGCAACTACTTTCTTCTTATCGTCAGAAATAACATATTGTAGGCTCAAAGTTATTTTCAATATCAATTGAAATATTCTTTCCAGGCAAATCTCTGATATGACCAAAACTTGATTTGACAGTAAAGTCTTTACCTAAAAAACCTTCAATTGTTTTTGCTTTTGCAGGTGACTCAACTATTACTAAATTTTTAGACATTCTTGGTTTTTTAGCTGTTATATTATCGATAATTCGATACAAATAAAATCATAAAACACATAGTTAACAAAAGTATTCTAATCAATATTTACACACCTACCATTTAAATACATAAATATCAACAAATTAAATATCAAAATAAAAAATCATAAATCTTTTTTTTAAATAGAGTGCCATTTTGACATACTTTTAAATTTTGAGTAATTTTGGGCTTCACAAAATTCTGAAAGATATAGATGAGTAGAGAAGGTGAGAATATAATAGATGAAACTAGACAAGGAGAAGCTGTTTTAGAAATGAATTCAACAGCAGAAAAGGCTAGTAGAAAGGTATATATAGAAAGTTATGGTTGTCAAATGAATTTTGCTGATAGCGAAGTGGTAGCCTCTATATTATCGCAAGATGGGTTTAACACAACAACAGATTTTAATGAAGCAGATTTAGTCCTTATTAATACCTGTTCCATTAGAGATAAGGCAGAACAAACCATCCGAAAGCGACTTTCTAACTTTAATACGATTAAAAAGAACAACCCTGAGATGAAAATTGGCATTTTGGGTTGTATGGCAGAGCGATTGAAATCCAAACTAATAGAGGAAGAAAAATTAGTTGATTTAGTGGTAGGTCCTGATGCTTATAGAGATTTACCCAATTTAATCAATGAGATAGCAGACGGAACCAAGGCAGTAAACGTTCAACTTTCTAAAGAGGAAACCTATGAAAATATAATACCACAAAGATTAGCTACAAATGGTGTAACAGCTTTTGTATCTATTACTCGTGGATGCGATAATATGTGTACTTTTTGCGTTGTTCCTTTTACTAGAGGTAGAGAAAGAAGCCGAGATCCTGAAAGCATTTATCAAGAAGCCAAGCAATTATTTGAAACAGGATATAGAGAAGTTACCTTATTAGGTCAGAATGTAGATTCTTATTTATGGTACGGTGGCGGATTAAAAAAGGAATTTAAAAATCTATCAGAAGAAGAGCAACAATTGAGTGTTAATTTTGCACAATTATTGGAAAGAGTGGCTCAAATTAGTCCTTTATTAAGAGTTCGTTTTTCAACTTCTCATCCAAAAGATTTGACAGATGAAGTGTTGCATGTAATTGCAAAATATCATCATGTATGCAGTTATATTCATTTACCAGTGCAATCTGGCAGTAGCCGAATTTTGGAAATGATGAACAGAGGTTATACTAAAGAATGGTATAAAGAAAGAATTGATTCTATTAATAGAATTATACCTGGTTGCGCTATTTCTACAGATATTATTAGTGGTTTTTGTACTGAAACAGAAGAAGATCATCAAGAAACCTTAGAAATGCTTAAATATGTTACCTATCATTTTGGGTTTATGTATAAATATTCTGTGCGACCAAATACAGTAGCAGAAAGAAAATTTACAGATGATATTCCAGAAGCAACCAAGCAAAGAAGATTAGAAGAAATAATAGTAGTTCAGAGAGCGAATGCGCATAAAAGAAACAAGGAATTTATAGGTCAAACCTTAGAAGTTTTAATTGAAGGAGTTTCAAAAAAATCTGATCAAGAATTTTATGGAAGAACACCACAAAATTCTGTAGTAGTTTTTCCAAAAGAAAACCTTAAAGTGGGCACTTATATAGATGTAATAATTGAAAATTGCACAACAGGAACCTTATTAGGAAAAGCAATAAACAATTAAGATGACGGTAGATCAAATAAAACAACGATTTGGAATTATAGGAAGTTCACCATTATTGATGCGATCGATAGATATTGCTATTCAAGTAGCACCAACTGATTTATCCGTTTTAATAGGTGGAGAAAGTGGTGTTGGAAAAGAAGCTATGCCGCAAATAATACATCAATTAAGTGCAAGAAAACACAATAAATACATAGCAGTAAATTGTGGCGCTATTCCTGAAGGAACTATTGATAGTGAACTGTTTGGACATGAAAAAGGCTCTTTTACAGGCGCTAATGAAGCTAGGAAAGGTTATTTTGAAGTTGCAGATGGTGGAACAATTTTTTTAGATGAAGTAGCTGAATTGCCATTGCAAACTCAAGTGCGACTTTTAAGAGTATTAGAAACAGGGGAATTTATAAAAGTAGGATCTTCCAAAACTCAAAAAACTAACGTAAGAATTGTTGCGGCTACCAATGTAGATATTCCTGAGGCCATTAAAAATAATAAATTTAGAGACGATTTATATTATCGATTAAATACAGTGCCTATTTTTATTCCTGCTTTGCGTGAAAGAAAGGAAGACATTCATTTATTGTTTAGAAAATTTGCCGCAGATTTTGCAGCGAAGTACAGTATGCCAGTTATTCAATTGAGTGAAAAAGCTAAAATATTATTAGAAAATTATCGTTGGCCTGGAAATGTTCGTCAATTAAAAAATGTAACAGAACAAATTTCGGTGATTGAAAAAGAAAAAGAGATCAATGAATTTACCATAAAATCTTACCTTCCTGAAATAGAAAGCCGTTCCTTACCTGCTTTATACAAATCTGAAAATGAAACAGGAATGAATGAAAGAGAAATTCTCTATCAGGTGTTGTTTGATTTGAAGAAAGATGTAACCGATTTGAAAAAATTAGTTTTCAAAGCATTAAACTCTGATGGAAATTTTAGCGCTGATAACAAAGAAGCTTCTCAAATTATTCAAAGACTGTATGCCAATGGAGATGATTTTAATAAATCAGATGAGCTTCCGATGCAAATTCAACATTATGCTGATGAAAATGACAATTATGAAACGGAAGAACAGAACCACGAAGAAGTAGAAGATACTTTATCTATAGCCGACACGGAGAAAGAGTTGATCAAGAGAGCTTTGAAAAAACACAGCGGAAAACGAAAAAATGCTTCTAAAGAATTGGGAATTTCTGAAAGAACGCTTTACAGAAAGATAAAAGAATACGACATTAGCGAAGCATGAAAAATCTAATAAAAATATTTTCAATTATAACAATTGTACTACTTTCCATACAATTGCAATCGTGCTATTCGTTTACGGGAGCATCTATAGATCCAAAAGTAAAAACGGTTTCTATCGCCTTGTTTCCCAACTATGCACCTATAGCCCAAGTAACAGTGAGTCAAAAATTTACGGAGAAATTAAAAGATGTTTTTATCTCTCAAACTAACCTTACTTTAATAAGAGAAGGTGGCGATTTACGATTTGAAGGCTCTATAACTAATTATGAAGCTGTACCTTTGGCGATACAAGGAAATGAAACTGCTGCACAAACACGATTAAATATGACGGTGAATGTAAAATTTACCAATACAGTAGACGAAAGTCAGAGTTTTGAGCGATCATTTACTCAATTTCAAGATTTTTCTTCTACCCAAAATTTAACAGCAGTAGAAAATCAACTTATTGAAGAAATCAATGAAAAATTGACTCAAGATATTTTTAATGCATCAGTAAGCAATTGGTAATGAATAAAAATAACTTTATAAACGCATTAAAACGACCGGCTTCTCCACAAGAGAATTTGGTGGAAAATATGCAGTTTTTTGTCGACCAATACCCTTATTGTCAATCAGCACAAATTCTTTTGGCAAAAGCATTAAACAATACTTCAGAAATTGGTTTTGAAAAACAATTGAGAATTGCTGCTGCTTATGCCGCAGACAGACAACATTTACATCAATTAATTTTTACAAAAATAGATCGTGAGGTAGATATAGTAAAACCAAAAGAAGCATTAGCTTTTAATTTTGATTATGAAGCAAATAAAGAAGAGCAAGAAGTAATATCCACTAAAGAAGAAATAGAACAGGAAATTGAGATAGTAGAAGAGCTTGATAAAAAATCAGCTGAGCCTGCCACTCAGAATAATTTTTTAAAATTTGAAATTGATAAATTAAATCAGAAAACAAATTCAGGAAAAAAATCTTCAGACGAAAACAGTGCGGCAGAGAATGATTCTCTTGAAATAGATTTAGAAAAGCAAATAATTACAGAGGCCATTTACAGTTCATTTAGCATAGAAGCAAATGAAAAAGAGCACAAGGAAGCTAAAGCTGATGAATCAATTGAGCCAATTAAAAAAAATCCTAATCCATTAGCCATCGGATTTAATGAAAATCCACATAGTTTTTCAGATTGGTTAAATCATATAGATGAAGATATTGAGGAGAGCGAAATATTAGACTCGAAAGCTGAAAAAACACAAATTATTGAACAATTCATTGAAAAAAATCCACAAATCACTACAAAAAAAGAATTTTATTCGCCAGTAAATATGGCGAGATTGAGTGTAAAAGAAAATGATGATTTGGTAACTGAAACATTAGCAAAAATTTACGCTCAACAAGGCAAGATAGATAAAGCAATTTCAGCTTATGAAAAATTAGCCTTGAAATATCCAGAAAAAAGGATTTATTTTGCAAACCAAATTAATAAATTGGGTGGAAACCTTAACAAATAGAAATAATGGGAGTAATTGTATCTGTATTAATCTTAATCATAGCCATTTTACTAATCTTAGTAGTATTGGTTCAAAACCCTAAAGGTGGGTTAGCATCTAACTTTTCATCATCCAATCAAGTGATGGGCGTAAGGAAAACGACTGACTTTATAGAAAAAGCAACTTGGACTTTGGCTATTTCATTGGTAGTTTTGAGTGTAATTTCAGCAACCTTCAACACAAACAATGTTGTAATAGAAAAAAACGAATCAGAATTGACTAACGAAGCCAATCAAGTGATCATTCCAACAGAGCAAGCACCTATGATGCAAGAAAATGTGCCAACTCCAGGAAACGAAAATACTGAAACGCAAGAAAATACTACTGACGAAGAAGCTCAGTAATCAATAAAAATACTTTTAAAAAGGTGTCAGAATGTCATTTCTGACACCTTTTTTTTGTCCAATTTTTTCTGAAACTGTCATTTTGAGAGCAAAAAATGCTTTTTAGCTGCTTGGCATAAAATGTGACTCATCAATATTATCAATTTAAACATAAAAAATAAATACATATGTCAGTAAACATTACACCACTTGCAGATCGCGTTTTAGTAGAAGCGGCTGCAGCTGAAGAAAAAACCGCAGGAGGAATTATTATTCCAGACACAGCGAAAGAAAAACCACAAAGAGGTAAAGTTATTGCAGTTGGCAATGGCAAAATAGATGAGCCAATGACTGTAAAGGTTGGCGACAATGTGCTTTATGGTAAGTATTCTGGATCTGAGTTGACCTTAGAAGGAAAAGAATATTTAATCATGAGAGAATCTGATATTTTAGCAATAGTTTAATTAAAAAATTAAAAGAAAATGGCAAAGGAAATAACATTTGATTTAGAAGCTCGCGACGCTCTGAAAAGAGGCGTAGATATTTTAGCTAATGCAGTTAAAGTAACCTTGGGACCTAAAGGAAGAAATGTAATTATAGATAAGAAATTTGGCGCACCAACGGTAACAAAAGATGGTGTATCAGTAGCTAAAGAAATAGAGCTTAAAAATACCGTAGAAAATATGGGTGCTCAAATGTTGAAAGAAGTAGCTTCAAAAACTGCTGACGATGCAGGAGATGGAACCACTACAGCAACTATATTGGCGCAAGCAATTATTACTGCAGGTTTAAAAAATGTAGCAGCAGGTGCAAATCCAATGGATTTGAAAAGAGGAATAGACAAAGCAGTGAAAGAAATAGTAGCTGAGTTGAAAAAAGTTTCTCAAACTGTGGGTGATGACAATCAAAAAATAGAGCAAGTAGCTACTATTTCAGCCAATAATGACAGTTCAATTGGAAAGTTGATTGCTGAGGCTATGAAAAAGGTAAAAAAAGAAGGAGTTATCACTGTTGAAGAAGCAAAAGGAACAGAAACTACTGTAGAAGTAGTTGAAGGAATGCAATTTGACAGAGGTTATTTATCACCATACTTTGTAACAGATACAGAGAAAATGATAGCAGATTTAGACAAACCTTATGTATTGATATATGATAAAAAGGTATCTAACCTAAAGGATTTGTTACCAATTTTAGAAAAGTCAGCACAGTCAGGACGTCCATTATTGATTATAGCTGAAGATGTAGAAGGTGAAGCTTTGGCTACTTTGGTAGTAAACAAAATTAGAGGCTCACTGAAAATTGCTGCAGTAAAAGCACCAGGTTTTGGAGATAGAAGAAAAGAAATGTTAGAAGACATTGCTATCTTAACTGGCGGTACAGTAATTTCAGAAGAAAGAGGATATAAATTAGAAAATGCTGATTTATCTTACCTTGGTGAAGCTGATAAAATTACAATAGACAAAGACAATACTACTATTGTAAATGGCGCAGGTAATAAAGAAGATATCAAAGCACGTACTTCTCAGATTAAAGCTCAAATTGAAAATACTACATCTGATTACGACAAAGAGAAATTGCAAGAGCGTTTGGCTAAATTAGCTGGCGGTGTAGCAGTACTTTATGTTGGAGCTGCTTCTGAAGTAGAAATGAAGGAGAAGAAAGACAGAGTAGATGATGCATTGGCTGCAACAAGAGCTGCAGTAGAAGAAGGAATTGTACCAGGTGGTGGAGTTGCATACATTAGAGCTTTATCAGCTTTAGATAAGGTGAAAGGCGAAAATGCAGATGAGAAAACAGGTATTGATATTATTAGAAGAGCGCTTGAAGAGCCTTTGAGACAAATAGTAGCTAACTGCGGTGGCGAAGGTTCTATTGTGATTCAAAAAGTGAGAGAAGGCAAAGGCGATTACGGATATAATGCTAGAACTGAAGTTTATGAAAACTTATTTGATGCAGGTGTAATTGACCCTACTAAAGTAAGTAGAATTGCGCTAGAAAATGCAGCATCTATTGCTAGTATGTTGTTGACTACAGAATGTGTGATAGCAGATATACCTGAAGAAGGTGGAGCTCCAGCAATGCCAGGTGGCATGGGCGGAATGGGTGGAATGATGTAAGCATCACCATTTTTATAAAATTTAAAATAGCCATTTCTCCCTAAGTTTCTTGGGGAGGGAATGGCTATTTTTTCTGATTATATTTTATCAAAAACGGCAATGACGATCAATTCAAGACGATTACTTTTGACTCATTATGTAGGCTTCCCATTTTTAGTACGGTTCTAAATTATAAATTATTTTTATTAATTAAAACTTCTTGGCTGAAGTGTAGCGCAGCGGAACTGAAGCCAAGAAGTTTTTGTTTTTTATACATTAACGGACTTATACCTCCTAATGAATCGTGAGGTCTTTCTTCATTATAGTCTTTTACCCATTTATCAGTTTGTTTTCTAACATCTTCTAATGTTTCAAAGAGATAACAATCTAAGACCGTTGCAGGGGAAAATAGGTTGAAATTATTAGCAAATTAACACCTAATATTTTGTTATATAGATATTTAAGTCGTATATTTATTGCATGGAATTACAGAAACAACCTACATTGGCAGACACAATTTGTGATTTGCGAGCAAGAAAGATAAAAAGGACTTTTTTTGGCCAAATAAATAAATTAATCGATTGGGATGAGATAGAAAAGCTAATAGGTTCAGATTATACTAAAGGGAAAAGTGTAGTTGGCAAACCCTCTTATAGCGGTTTATTATTATTTAAAATGTGTCTTTTACAAAATTGGTATGGATTGAGTGATTACGAGGTAGAAGACAGGTTGAATGATAGTATCTCATTCAGCTACTTTTGTGGAATGAATATAGATCAAGTTGCTCCCGACCATAGTACTTTGAGTAGATTTAGGACCGCCCTAACGAAAACAAAAACCTTTGAGAAACTTTTTCGCATAATTAATGCACAATTAGAAGCACACAATATCATTGTAAAGCAAGGAATTATTGTGGATGCAAGTGTGATTGAAACACCACTTCGACCAAAAGGAAAAACGAATCATAAGGTAACTGAAGATCGAACTGATGAAGAAGTAAAAGTGAAAAAAGAGTATGCAGAGAGTGTAGACAAAGATGGGACGTGGTTGAAAAAAAGAGGAAAGTATCATTTTGGTTATAAGAAGCATCACGCTACAGATCAAGAAGGAATGGTAATAGGAGTATTAACCACTACGGCAAGTACAAACGAGATTGCCAATTTAGAAGAGGTGTTAGATACAATAAATATAGATTTACCCAAAGGCATTCCTTTAAAAGCGGACAAAGGTTATCAATCAAAGAAAAATGTGGAGCTACTAAAAAAGAGAGAGTTTAAAAATCATATTCTTAAAAAGGCATTAATAAACAAGCCGTTAACTTATTGGGAGAAAAAATTCAATAAATTAATAGGTAAAACAAGATTTAAGGTAGAGCGGACTTTTGGAGGAATAAAAAGATGGTTTAACGGAGGAATGGCGAGATATAGGGGAATGGAAAAAATGCATACTCAGAACTTGATGGAGGCAATGTGTTATAATTTGTATCGAAGTCCGGGGATAGTTACGTCTAATTATAAAAATTAACGGAAGAACAGCAAGAAAATGAACTATAAAGACAAGAAAAAGAACTAAAAATCACATCATATGACAAAAATTAATTGAAACTACTTCTAAAAGTTAGATTTGAATTATTAATTGGGTTTTGCAACGGTCTTAATCTAGTACTCCATTTCTAAATGACTTATTAAATCGTTCAATAAATGCATTTTGTGTTGGCTTACCCGGCTGGGTATATTTAAATTCTATTTGATTCATTTTACTCCATTCTTGAGATAATTGTGCAATAAATTCAGGTCCATTATCCATTCTTATTTTTTTAGGTTTTCCATATTTATTAATTAAGTGTTTTAATACCCAGACTACTCTGTTGCTTTTGATTGAATAATCTGTCTCTATAAATAATACTTCTCTGTTAAAATCATCGATAACATTGAATGACCTAAATTTTCTTCCATTTTCTAATACATCATGTACAAAATCAATACTCCAAGTTTGATTAAATTCTTCTGGTATAACTAAAGTCTCTTTAACTCTTGCAGGTAATCTTTTCTTTGCCTTTCGTCTCATTGGTAATCCCATTTGCTTATAAACTCTGTGTAGGCGCTTATGATTTACCAAAACAGATTTATTGCGTAAACGGTTATAGCACTTCCAAAAACCCTCTCTTGGATGTAAAATACTTAACTGCGTTAACTGATCTGTTAACAAAGAATCATCTTTAATACTACGATAATTTAAATTACTTCGACTCGTCCTCAATAAACGACACGCCTTGCTTGTGCCGTTTGGATAGATAGTCTTTAATTCATTTACAATCTCTCTTTTGTGGCAAGGCGCTAAAGCTTTTTTTCAATAATATACTTAGCCATATCAAGTTCTAAAGCAAGGTCTGTGTACATCCTTTTTAACTTAGAGTTCTCTTCTTCAAGTTGCTTTATTTTCTTTAGCTCACTAGCTTCCATGCCACCATATCGTTGTCGCCATTTATAAAAAGTTGGCTTCGACACTCCATGCTCTCGAGATATCGTTTCTACATCTTTGCCTAAATCAAATTCTTTTAGAATTTTGGCAATTTGGGTCGGGGAAAATTTACTCTTTTTCATATTACAGTTTTAAAATTACAAATTCTATTTTTAAACTGTACTAATTTTGGGGGAGCTTACAATTATGAGTATTTGTTATAACATTCAAAAAATATAATCCAGGAGAAAAATTAGATAAATCAATTACACTTTGGAGTCTTTGATTCTCTATAGTATAGATAGTTTTATATATTAATTGTCCTTTTGAATTATAAACCCTCATATTAATATTTTCATTTCCATAAATTAAATCTGATTCTATATTTATTAATCCTTTTGATGGATTAGGATAAATTTTAAACCTTTGAGTTAAAGAACTTTCATTAATTGATGAATTATTTCTCTGTCTTAATTGCTTCGTTGTATTTGTGCAGTTATTTAAACTTGCCAAGAAAGTATCGTAATCAATAATGCCAAAAATTAAATCTTTTTCAAGAGATATTTTACAACTCAACTTGTCCAAATAACTAGAATCTGATGGAATAACAAAGCTCTTAGTATTTTGTAAAATTGAATCAGCTAGCTCAATTCTTCCAACACCTCTATATAAAAGTGCTTTCTCAATGCTATAATAAAACTTCTCTTGATAGGTGTGCCCTGTATTATATTTCGACAAAGCTAAAGTATCCATCACTTCTTTTAATTTTAAAGTAGTTGGATTTAAAAAAGGGTAGTTATCTATCTTTTGATTACTTACTATTCCTGAATCTATCATTTCGCCATAAATTTTCTTCATTTCATTAAAAGCAAAAGTCTGCAAATAAGAAACTTTAGAATTATTATCATCAATAGGTGATGTTAGTATTTGTCTATATAATTCTATTATCTGTACGTTTTTTTGAGACAAACTACTCAAACTAGAAAATTTATTTGATTGTATTGCTTTTACATCTAAAATAGCGTCATAAATAGACCTATTGGTAAAATATGCTGTATTTATTATTGGGTAATTATTGGAGAACGAAGATGAATTTACTTTATTAGACATTTTAAAGTAATTTTCTTCCAACACTACTTCAATACAATCTTGTGGATCAGGAATTGAAGGGTTGTTATCTACAATATATCTAGTATCCGGTTGCAGAGTTGGTACTTTTAAAATATAATCAGTACCACTAATAGGACTACCAGCTGAAGAATTCCAATTATTATTATCAGCCATAATGGTATTTGTTCCCATTAATGATGGCGAATTATCTTCAATTAATCCGATAAATGACTTATTTCCATTGGAAGGTTCAAAATCATTGTATCCATTATCCAAATAAAGATTTCTCACTGTATTTAGTTTAATATTATTTGCTCCATTGCTTTTGAAATTCATATTACTATGATTAGAAAAATTAAGGCTACTTTGCTCCCACATAGATATACCAGAAGATGTATTATTTTTTATGTCTGAACATTTACCTGACAATATACCAGAACCGTAAAAAAGGACTCCTGTGCTATTTGAATTTATTGCAGAATTTTTTATAAATAAATTACTACCGCCACTGGTATAATAAACGCCAAAATAATTTCCTGAAATTAATGTAGATTTAATCCAACTTTGATATCCTGATGCACCTAAATTCATTTCCCATCCAATATTATTATTCAATATATCACAATGATCAAGTCTAGCTCCTACACCATGTGTATATATTCCATATTCACAATCATGTATATTGACATTAGACAGATTAAGACCACCTCCACCATAGATTTGACGATCATTAAATCCTTTATATGCATAACTAATTTCTATGTTTTAAATGTATTTTGTGGATTACCATTTAGCATTATTTGATCAAATTTCTCATTTGGATTAGCAGCTGTAATAATTAAATTTTGAAAGTCAGGATCTGCATCCCGCACATGAAGAATAGCATCTTTTCCCATTTCAATTTTACCATTGAATAATTTAAACTCCGTTACTGTAGCATCAGGTTCAAAGTTTGATAAATCAGCAACTTCTAATATTTTATCATTAGGCCCATTGCCAATTAAATGTATTTTACTACCTACAGCTGCAATAATATTATCACAGTTTAAACAACGATTAAAATCCGTTTTCAAATAACCTTCACCTGTAAATGTGAATATTGCATTATCTCCAATTTCAATTTTTCCTTTAACTTCCAAAACTGCATTGGGACCATCTAATACAATGGACGCACCGTCTTGGAAATTAAGCCAAGAGTCACTATCAATAATCAATTTGGAATTGTCTCTGATTATTAAAGTACCACCATCCATTATTGTAACGGTACTATTATTTGTTGCTGTTACTTCTGCAGTACAATTAACTTGGCCATCACCTATTATAACAGTTCCTTGATGTTCTATAAGCAAACTAATGCCACAAAAATCACTAGTCATAACGCTTGGAATTGGTGGGCGTACGGTACTTAGATCAATTAAATAACCAATTGGAATATTATTATTGAAGTATAAAGTTGCTCCATTTTCAATCGTTAAATCATCACTCAAATTATTATTTCCTAAACCTATGGCATTGTTAAAAGAGCTGTTTGAAGTATAAAGAGAAGGCATATCTACTTCATTTTGAGTAGCAAATCGATATTTATATGAATAAGGTTGAGGCGAATTACCATTATCCTCTAAATCATCATCTCGATGATATGTATTTAAATCTCTTTTTATTGCATCTGTATTAATTTTAAACAACACACCTGGCCCTGTATAATTACTTGGATTAGAAAAGCTAAAATTAGCATCTACCATTTTTTTAATTTTATTTCTATCATCACAAGTAGTAGGTTGATCGTTTAATAATCGATTATAATATTGTACAACATCTTCTACCACATAATTTAAATAAAAAGGCTTGCACAACTCAGCAAATTGCATTTTGACTTCATCAGATCCATTATCATTAACATCATTTTTCTTATCTATATCCAATATTGCCCCAAACCCTTCCAATTTAGCTACATCATCCCATAAGTCCAACAGACTTTTTGCAAAAAGAAATTCATTGGTAAAGGGATGAGTAGTAGCGAAAATTCTATTTTTAAAATCAGCATTTTTATTTAAAGGGTGTACAGGATTAGTTCGATATTGAAATGATTCATCATCATCTGTATGGTATCGTGCATCTATTATAAATGCAAATGCATCTGCAAAACCTTCCGTAATTGTTTGATTGGGATGTTTATTATTATTTAAAAATGTATGAGTACCACCAGTCTCAGTTTGCCAATAATAACCTTGAATTGCATAGTGTACATAATGTCCCACTTCGTGGTATGTCGTTGATTCAGAAGTGAGACAATTTGGTGACATTAGTCTTATTACTCCCTGAATAGGATCCAATGGCCAAGGGAGATGTCTAAAGGAACAACTCCCATTTGTCTTTGGTCTATCAGGAACATATATCATTAATTTTCCCCATGGAATAGCAGAGAAAACAGAAAGTTCTGACTGAGCGAAATCAACCGCACGTCTTGCCCAATGAAAAATATGAAAATTACGATGATGACCTGCATTTACTTTTCCAAAATTTAAATCATGGCGATCTCCATCTTGATGATTAAAATTCTTTCTTGAAGTAGTTAAATTATACGCAATTTTCAAGTTATTTAAAACCTTTACTTTATTGCTATTGTCTTGACTTTCAACCCTTATTTTAACATCTATATTACCAGAAGTATTCGCAACTGTTCTATCAAAATTAAAATCAAAGTAACCATCGTCATCAGTTGTTCCATCACCAATATTTTTGAATCCTGATCGTGCTTCCACTCTTATATTCGCAATGGGTAAAACTACCCATACATTTTCATCATTATAATAGTCATAAGTAACTCTACCTTTTGCTCTACCTCTAAAAGTTTTAACAAAAAAATTCTTTCCAGCTAATTCATCTCCTCCATTATCATCTTCACAATTTACAGGCACTTCATAAGCCAAGCCATCAATCTGTCTCCAACAAATTGGCAATGTAGTATCTAGATCATTATATGTAGGCAAAGTATCTGGAATTATCGTTGTTCTTATAGGTATTTCTCCATCTAATGGTGCAATCCATGATCGGTCTTGGTTAGCTAAAGTTGATTCTGAAAAAATTTCAATGGTTTGCCATGCGGTAAAATAAACATAAGCAATATGCATTTGGGTTTTGCCATTTACTTTTACATACATTCTCAACTCTTGTAAAAAAAATGGAGTTAATACAGCATCGTAATTCATTGTTAAACTATGAATTTGTTCGTTTCCAGTACTATAATTGCCTGTATCTAATGTATTTGTATTGATATTCAGCTCCTCATTGTTAACTACAAAATACCACAATGAATCAATATGAATAGTTGGTGAACCATCTAAACTATCATTCACAGAAAAATCGAGTGATAAAGTTCCATTTCCTAATGGTTGCACCTCCGTTTTAAATTCGATGTTCAACAAATTTTTACAACAATCACTTGCTTTGGTTGACATTTGATAACCAAAGAATACTATAATTGTAACCAAAATTTTCATTAACTTTTTCATAATGTTTAGTTTTATTAGTTTATATGATAATCAACCACTTCCCAATGAGTACTATCTCCAGTATTAAAATATTTAACAATTCCAACATTTCTTGCAATCCAAATGTCATATTTAAAATCGGTTGAGCCATTTTTGAGGTGCACAACTAATTTAAAAGTTTGATTATTAATTACAACATCATTAGTATCTAAAAGTATTGGACTATTCGGTACATGAGATTTATTTTCCATAGATAGGGAGTCTATGGGTACAGAGAAAAAATAAGGTAAATAACTAAACAACTTCCCTTGAGATGTCATTGAAATACGATCTGTGAATCCGGCATCATTGCGTATATATATATTCAAGTATGGACTTGCGGATCTTGGTGAAGAGGGATAATGGGTATGCTCAATATTAACGGCTACATGTTCCCACTCAAAGGGAGCCAATTCATCAAATATCATTTCACTTACTGAATTTACTACGGTAGCGGTATCATATATAGTAGCAGTAGTATCTGTTCTCTTATAAACCCACCAAGAACCTTTAGGGAAAAAATAATAGCTTTTGAGTTCTGCACTCATGTAATAGCTTTCAGTTGGTTTAGGTCGTTCTTCTTTTTTACAAGAAGTAAAGAGTAATAGGAATAAAACTGTAAATAATAATAAGTTTTTCATAATGAGAGTAAATTTATTTTAGCTAAGATACCGATTTTTTAAAATAAATTAACAGTTCTTAATAGATAAATTAATGAATATGAAATAGCCATACCACTACTACGGACTATAAGTCCTACAAAAATACTAGCTCGGACGAAGACGTCCGCGCTAGCGGGCGGGGTACAAGACTATTTGGATCTAAAAGTATCTGACTATTAGGTACATGTGAATCATTTATCTAAACATTTCTCATTAAAAAGTTCTTTAGATAAAGTATCTCCAAGAAAAACAGCTTCAGTAAGGCTTTTACAACCTAATGCATTATCATTTAATTTAAAAAATGTAAAAGCTCTGTTATAATATAAATCAATTTTTACATTGTTGGTGGTTTCAGAAGTTTCAAACTGCAAGGCTTTATTAAAGAATTGACTAGCCTTTGCGTATTCACTTCTCAGTAGGAATGAAGTGCCTAAATTGTAATAATCAATTAATGAATCTTTTTGGACACCTTCAACTTCTGCATTTGATACTTGTACATCAAACACTTCATTTGTAATTTTATAAATTTTATTGTTATACTTTTCAATATGGTCTTTAGCAGTTGAAATGTTTTGTTCAGAATTTAATAGATCTTTTAAGTTCATTGTTTCCTGATAAACTTTATCTTTAATAAGGTTTATATTCTCCAATATAGCATCATTTCTATCCAAAAAGAAATACGATTCAGTGGTATTAAAATAAACATCTACAAAATATTTTAATTGATTATTTTCATCCAAAATAGGATTAATTACATAATTGAATTTGAGTAAATATAAATCTGAACGTGTTGCATTTCCATTTAATAATTTAAGATAATCTGCATCTATACCATACTTTTCAGATTGAAATCCAAAATCATTCCAACTAATTGTAGATTTATTAGTTACCTTTTTTAATGGATATTTAATAAGAGATAAGAAGTGGACAGTATTTCTATTTTTTTCGGATAGACTATTTCTATTCTCAATTTTTTTAATGAATTCTTCTATTGAAGCTGTAGTTTGCATAGTATTGTTGCTATTCCAAAAATTCTTATCAAATCCATAAGACAAAATCTTAGCATAATCATTACTCAACATAACATCTGAATAATCCAATGGATCTAAAAATAAGTCATTATGATTATCCAACAGAATCAATGCATTGGTATAATAAGTAGTTTTTGGTTGGTTGAACTTATAGTAATTCAAATCTTCATCTAAATAAATATAGTTTAAGTTAAAAGAATTAGGCATATAATTGAAACTAATTTCCACTTTACTATAACTAATACTATCTACTTTATTAATAGCTGTGTATCCTAATTTTTTTGGAGAATTCGAAGTTAGCCTCACAGATTTTATTCTATTAAAATCTTTATTTAGTATTAATTTAGCATCATAAAAAGCTTTATCTAAGGATTTTAATATTAAGACTACATCAGAGTTATTTTTCTGATAATTCTCTATCTTATAGAATTTTTGAATCTGATTAAAATTTAAATTTCCAAGCCAATTATAATTTCCGGCAATTTTATTTTTTCTATATAAGTTAACACTAGTTAGCTGATTACTAATATTAAGATTATAAAATTCTACTGCATTATCATGAATACTTTGACCCATTTTTAAATTAAGTTCTGTGGGTCCTTTGCTAACTGATCCTGATATATTATAAAGTGCTTCTAAATATTCGACTGCCTCCAAATTTTTGCGCGTTTTTAATCTCAAATAAGCTTTAGAACTAAATGGTTCACTATTTTTTCGATAAACCTGAAGTAATCCTTTAAGTTTCTCAAAAATTACCATTTCATCAAGGGGCATTATTTTAACTTCCTCTATTAAAAAAGAATTTTCATCTAAAAAAACTACAATTGTATCATTTCGCCTATTGATTGAAATAGTTGTAGTTTTAAAAGACAGGTAAGATATGGATAGAGAATCTGATACATTAAAATTGGCAGATAATTTAAAAATTCCTTCTTCGTTTGAAATTGTCCCAGTTGATGTGTTGTTTAGTTGAACAGTAGCGAACGATAAAGGCAATGAATCTACTTTAGATTTAACAATTCCTACCACCACTTGCTGAGAGAATAATAAAGTGGAAAGTAAAAGAGTACCTATAAATAGAACTATTGCTTTCATTAAAAATAATTAAAATTGTTTAATCTAAAATTTTCATTAAATATAAAAAAAAAGAGCCTTGGTAAAACCAGGGCTCTTTAAATACTTATTAAAATTTACTGACTGTTATATAATTCCTAATAATCTTAAAATTAACAATATTACTAAGATTCCGATTAAAGTACCAATTACACTACCACCTAAACCACCTAAAATACTTAATAAAATTAGCACCAATAAAACTACTAAAATTAACCAGATTAAATTCCCCAAAGCACTATCTGAAGATACAGGTGCAGGTTCTAAATTAGCTGTTGCAAATGGAACTAAATCTTGCAATTTATTCAACATAAAATTAGTGCTTTCTACAGCTTTTGCCGAACTATTAGAAGCTTTCTTCGTTGAATTTATTGCAGAAGAGTAGTTTTGAATTGCTTTGTTCCTTTTAATTTTTTTGGGCTGAACTTCTTTCACCTCTGTTTTGTTCTCAGCTACTAAAATTTCATGCTTATTTTCAGTTTCTATAATTGCCAAATCAGCATTGTTGATGGATTCCATTTTATTGACTTCCAACTTCTCTTGCTGAGATTTTTTATTTAACTTCACATGTGTATTGTACTTTACTCTATTAAAATTATTAACGTCTGTACTTTTGACCATTGTACATGAGCCAAATGCGAACGCGATTAATACAGCTAGTGTAAAAAATGATTTGGTTTTAAATTGGTTAAATTGTTTCATAATTTGTTTTTATAATTTCTTTAAATATAGCAAATAAAAGACCTAAGTTAGTCAATAATTGATAATAAAGCAGTTCACAACAATCGTCCGAAAATATTGTTTACAATAATCTATAAAATTGTAGAAAAAACTCACAACATGAAAAAAAGCATCATATTCTTAATCCCATTTATTATTAGCTATAGCGTGATAGCGCAAAGCAAGAAAAATATCGCGCTTTTTCAAATTCAAGATTTAAAGCAATCTGCCTTATTGGTGCGCCTATCAACTTCAGAAAATCAATTAGAGCTATTGCGTAAAATGAAAAATATGGATCGATACCATGAAGTTAAAAAGGCACAAGAAGAAGAAAACCAAAAGATTATAGCTGCGTTTACTGCAGAATTTAACTTTGCTCCAAAAGTGTATTTTTTTGCAAGTAGCAATAGTGATAAAATTAAAGCTGGTGATTTAAGTCAGGTGCTTTTAAATAAAAACTTAGCGGTAATAGATACTTTTCCGTTTAAAACCTATTACATAGCAGAGTTTAGCAATACAGAAGAGATGGATATTCCTGCTGTAATTATAAAGGATGCTAACTTTAAACAATTGGATGAGCCTTTCCCATTTTTTACCAGAACATACGAAACGCTTCCCATTGTAAGTAGATCACATATGCGAACAGTAGAGCTAATGAATCAGAAATTGAATGCTTATTATTGGCAAGCTACTAATTACTAAATTAATACATAATTTAATGAAAATCTCTTATCCCTTCAGTTAATATTTATTTATAATGCTCGGTTCACCTAGCTTAACCTTGTTGGACAGGCATTAACTACTTCGACAAACTCAGTACATCGCATTGTAAATTGTATTTTTTATTAGTCTAATAAAAAACACAATTGGTATAATTAAGTAGTTAAAAAAAGGGTATCTATCATTTAAACTTTAATTATCTTTGTAAAAACGCACCAAATGGAAGGAAAAATAAATATTACATATCCTGCATCTTTGGCTCATATCTTAAAACTGAATGAAAAGGATTTTGAATTAGAAATAAAAATCAGTTCGTTGGTAAAGCTTTATGAATTAGGTAAAGTATCTTCAGGTGCTGCAGCAAAAGTATTAGGCTTGTCAAGATTAGATTTCTTAGATTTATTAGCGAAATATAAAGTTTCAGTTTTTAGCAATTACGATAGAACAGATTTGAGTAAAGATATTTCAAATGCCTAGGGTTGTTTCCAATACTACTCCCCTAATATCTTTATTAAAGCTAGATCAACTCGATTTATTAAAACAGCTCTATTCTGAAATATATATCCCTACAGCTGTTTTTGATGAGATAGAAGCGGGAAAAGCTAAAAAATTTTACAAAAATCTATTAGAAATTAAATGGATAAACATTATTGAAATAAAAGATAAACGAGCTTTAAAATACTTTTTAGAGTTAGATAAAGGTGAAGCTGAAGCAATCATTTTGGCAAGTGAATTAAATGCAGATATAATTATTCTTGACGAAAAAATTGGACGTTTGCATGCTAAACATGCTGACTTAAAGGTCACAGGAACAATTGGGATATTGCTAAAATCCAAATCAAAGGGTTTAATCCATGAAATAAAACCACTATTAAATGAATTAAGTCTTAAAGGAGTTTGGATAAGTGATGCCCTTAAACAAGAAATTATAACATTGGCTGGCGAAAAATAAATTAAACGATTCTTTTTAAATCCTTTTCATTTTTGAAAATAAATCAATGATTTACGAATTACTAAGAATACCCTTCACTATTCTAGAAATATCTTTACCGTCGGCTTTACCAGCCAACTTTTTTGAAGCTGCTCCCATTACTTTGCCCATATCTGAAGGGGAGGAAGCTCCAGTTTCAGTAACAATTGCAGCAATTTCTTTAACCAACTCTTCTTCGCTCATTTGCTGAGGTAGGTATGCTTCAATAATAATAGCTTGATCAATTTCGTCTTTGGCTAAGTCATCTCTGCCTTGTGTTTGATAAATTTCAGCAGCTTCTCTTCTTTGTTTTACTTGCTTTTGCAGCATGCGCACTTCTTCTGCTTCCGGATCGCCATTAGCAGACTTATCTGTAGCTGCTAACAATAAAGCTGATTTAATCGCTCTTAATGCGGCTAACTTAGGTTGATTTCTCTCCTTCATTGCCGTTTTTATATCGTTGTTGATTTGTTCTGTTAAAGTCATTTTTATATTTTTTATCTTTACAAAGGTAATTATTCAAAAATAGATAGCACTATGAATTCGACTCTTCATTATTTGTTGGATTTCCTTTAGGTTGATCAAATCGCAAAGGAAAATCAGACTCTTTACCATACAATTTAATTTCTTGAATATCAGCAGGTAAGTAGAAACCGTTATTTCCTAGATCTTCTTTTACTGAACGAATTACATTTCCCTTTGTTATCATTGCTTGACGTCTAAAGTCTTTGGTGTCCACCCAAAAATAAATTTTAAGATTTACAGTACTGGTTGCCAACTCATCTTCTACTACAAAATTTTCATGCTCTTCATCTTCCACCACATTGGGTTCAGTTTTTAAAGAATTCAATATAACTTTTTTGGCTTCTTTAATATCATCTTCAAAAGCAATTCCCACTACAAAATCCCAACGGAAAAATCCATCTTCGGTAAAGTTAGTAACTGGCTTAGTCAATACATCACTATTGGGAATATAAACGTCTTTTCCATCAAAAGTTTTGAGTTTTGTATATCTAAATTCTAAAGCTTTTACTTTTCCAAATACTTCTCCGATTTGTACCGTATCATTTACATTAAATGGACGACTGAAGGATAATATAATTCCAGCAATAAAATTTTCGCCAATATCTTTAAAGGCAAAACCTAAAACAACTGCTGATGCACCTGCTGCTGCCAAAACACCTGCTGCAATGCCACCCAACCCGGCAGCTCGTAAAGCTATCATAATAGTCATTAAAATAATTGAAATCTTAATCGCTTTTCCCAAAAACTTACTCATAAGTGGATCAGAAGTCCTTTTGGCGATGCGCTTTCTACTAAAATTTCCGATAAGTGTGGCTATTAGAACACCAATAACCACAATAAGGATTGCGGTTATAACACCTGGTACCATTTCGATTATTTTATCATAAAAATTAGTAAGCGAATTACTAATACTTTCTGTTGAACTGCTAATTTGTTCTGGTAGTTTATCTTTCATATTTTATTATAGTTGCAAAAGCTATTGCACAAACTGTGCTAAAAAGAGATGATCGATTATTTTAAATGGAAAAAGCCACTCAAATAAATTTGAGTGGCTTAGTTCAATAATAGCATAACACTAATTATCAATCAACATTATCGTGTAAAAACGAGTTATTTTGTCTTAACGTCGTTTTTTTTTCTTCATCTTCAGAGAGGGTATATCTTGAAACATTCGATTCAGATGAGTGTGGAGTAGAATCCAAACGTATGTTTCTTCTTTTATACGCCGGCTCATTTTCCAAATCATTCAAACCCCCAGGAGTTTTCATTTTTAAATTCATTGATTTTAACTTAAAAATACGCTCTTGAGCTCTTTTCATCTGATCTTCATCACTCAAAGTTTTTTTGTTGTTCTCTACCTGAGTATTTTCCTCGTTAGTAGATTCCATATCATCCTCTAAAGTGTGTCGGATTATTTCTTTTTCCTCGCTTTGTAAAGGTATGCTTTTATCTTGAATTTCGTTTCTTTTTGGAGTGTCAAAATTTGGTTTTTTAATCTCAAATTCAAAACTAACTTGATTTTCAGAAGACTTTAAATAGGGTTCGTTGCTATTTTCTTCTTCTTTCTCTACTTTTTGCTCGTTCGATAAATTCTGAGTAATGTTGGTCGATACTTCTTCGTCCAATCTTCTCACCACTTTTTTAGTTCCTTGATCTTCATGAAGATTTATAGCTGTTTTAGACCCAAACCCTGTTGCAACGATGGTAACACTTACCTTAGAACCTAAATTTTCATCATATCCATTCCCCCAAATAATATCGGCAGTATTACCTGCTTCTTCTTGGATGTATTCCGTAATTTCATCTATCTCATCCATTGAGATTTCATCATCTCCAGATGTAATATTCAACAAGATATATTTAGCTCCTTTAATTTCATTGTCATTCAATAATGGAGATGCCATAGCCTTAGTAACAGCTGTTAATGCTCTATCATTCCCTTCGGCACTAGCAGAACCCATTATAGCAGTTCCACCATCTTTCATAACAGTTTTTACATCTTCAAAATCGACATTAATGTATCCGGCTACGGTAATAATTTCGGCAATACCTTTTGCAGCTACAGTTAAAATATCATCAGCTTTAGAAAAAGCTTCCGACATTTTTAAATTACCATACATTTCACGTAATTTATCATTGCAAATGATCAGTAAAGTGTCCACATTATTTCTTAATTCCTCTAAACCTTCATCAGCTTGCAACTTTCTTCTTTTCCCTTCAAATGAAAATGGAATAGTAACAATACCAACTGTTAAAATTCCCATTTCTCTTGCTGTTTGTGCAATGATTGGTGCAGCTCCAGTACCAGTTCCACCACCCATACCAGCAGTTATGAAAACCATTTGCGTATTGCTAGCAAAAAGCTCCTTTAGCTCATCTACATTTTCGATGGCTGCGTTTTTACCTACCTCAGGATTAGAACCTGCTCCACGACCTTCAGTCAATGTAGCACCCAACTGTATTTTGTTAGGAATTGGACTTAAATCTAAAGCTTGCTGATCGGTATTACAGATAATGAAATCTACTCCTGTAATTCCTTGATGGTACATGTGGTTTACTGCGTTACTTCCGCCACCACCTATACCAATTACTTTAATAATAGATGATTGTTCTTTTGGTAAGTCAAATTTCATAATGCTATGGTTTTATATTTTGCCCGCCGAAAGGCATTTAATTTTATTTTTTGTCTCGTTTAATATTTTAATCTTCTTCTTCAAAAAATTGCTTTCCTTTTGCAATTATATTTTGAAAAAATCCACCTTTTGTATTATCTCCTTGTCGCACCTTAATAGTTGAATCGGAGTTTTCGGTTTTATTAATTCTATTCTTTTGTTTTTCAATTTTTTGAAAACCTTTAATTACCAATCCAACACCTGTAGCATACATTGGGCTTGTAACTTCGTCTTCATTTCCTTTAGCCAAATATTCATTTGGATAACCAATTCGAGTATCCATGCCAGTAATGTATTCAAACAATTGACCAATATGTTTCAATTGTGCACCACCACCTGTAATTACAATACCTGCAATGAGTTTGTTTTCATAACCCGAGTTTTTAATCTCGTAGTAGATATTTTCAATAATCTCTTCTAATCTTGCTTGAATAATATGAGCCAAATTTTTAATACTGATTTCTTTAGGCTCTCTACCTCTCAATCCGGGTATAGAAACAATTTCATTTTCTTGACTTTCATTTGCTAAGGCAGAACCAAATTTAATTTTCAATAGTTCTGCTTGATTTTTAATAATACTACAACCTTCTTTGATGTCTTCTGTAATTACATTACCACCGAAAGGAATTACTGCTGTGTGACGAATGATACCATCTTGAAAAATAGCTACATCAGTAGTTCCGCCACCAATATCAACCAAAACTACACCTGCTTCCTTTTCCTCTTCGCTTAAAACAGCTTCTGAAGATGCCATTGGTTCTAAGATCACATCTTGCACTTCAAGACCTGCTTTATGCACACATTTATACAAATTTTTGGCTGCAGCCACTTGTCCTGTAATAATATGAAAATTAGCCTCTAATCGAATTCCCGACATACCTACAGGATCTTTAATTCCTTGCTCATTGTCCACAATAAATTCTTGTGGAAGCACATCAATAATTTCTTCTCCAGGAACAGTGGCCAAACGGTAAGCATATCGTTAATTAACAAATCAATATCTTCTTGAGAAATCTCTTCTTCATTCGAATTTCTAATTCTGATTCCTCTATGCTGCAAACTTTTAATGTGTTGACCGGCAATTCCTACATTAACAACTTCTAACATCCACACCAGATTTTTTGCTCTGCTTCACCTACTGCTTGTTTGATAGACTGTACCGTTTTTTCAATATTTGCAACCACTCCACGAGTTAACGCCTAAAGATTCAGATTTTCCTAAGCCCAAAACCTCCAACTTACCGTGTTCGTTCTTACGACCAACCATGGCCACAATTTTAGTGGTTCCTATGTCTAATCCTACAACTATATCTGATAATGAGTCCATCTTATTATCGTTTAGTACAGACCACTTGGTCTGCATATTTTAAATTTATTACACTGTATTCGTTCCAGCCTGTTTTACTTAAACCTTTATTATAGAATACAATAAGCTTTTCAAACTTACTTTCTATATCAGTTGCGTCTCCAAATACAATTCTATGATTTCCAACACGTGGAATCAACTCTATATCCATTTCTTTATTAACATGCAACTGTTCAATCTGTGACTTCCAAAAGGAATGATCATTAATGAATTGCGCATATTTATAGACATCATCTATTAGCGTTCTTTTGGCAATAGAATCATTAATACCTTTATTAAAATCCATACCCACATAAGTTTTATATGGACTGAATATAAAACCATTAGCAATTAAAACACGTGCTGTATATTTGGAAGATAAAGGCATCAATTGTCCATCTTTATCCATATAAAAGCTGTCTCCATTAGATGAAAAAATTCGTACAATTGGTTCTCTTTGAGCTACTTTTATTGATAATTTTCCATCTAAATTTTTATACACTTCAGCGCTCTTAATAGCAGGATGATTGTTTAATTGAAACTCCATCTGGTTGCTATTCAAATCAATTAAAGGAGTATTTACAATTGTATTCGTTTCTTCGTGAATAATTGCTTCCACATCTTCCTCATCAATAAAAAAGTTTTGACTTTTTCTGTCAATATCAATGTAAATAGAGGTACAGAATTGTGCATTCCTAGACCTTTCGACAAAGCCTAGCAAGACAACTACAGAAAGCAGCATCAACGTCCAAATAACTATTTTAGTTGTTTTATTCACCTTTTAACCAATTATTAATAGGTTCAACAAATCGATCTATATCTCCAGCACCAACTGTTAAAAGCACCTCTAAATCTTTATATTTTAACCGATCTAAAAGCTCTTCTTTAGTGCACACTTCTTTTTTATCTAACTCAATCATATTTAACAAAGCAGAAGATGAAATTCCTTCAATCGCTTCTTCTCTTGCAGGGTAAATCTCCAATAAAATTAAATCATCAACTTGAGACAAACTTTTTGCAAAATCGTCCATAAAATCTCGCGTACGACTAAACAAATGCGGTTGAAAAACTGCTGTTATTTTTTTATTGGGATATAATTCTCTTACTGATTGAATGCAGGCATCCAACTCTGAAGGATGATGCGCGTAATCATCAATATAAACTAGGTTTTTAGTGCTAAAATGTACATCGAACCGCCTTTGAACCCCTTTAAATGAGGCTAAAGCATTTATTAGCTTATCCGAATCAACTTCCAATTGGTCAGCAACTGCAATAACAGCAATAGCATTCTCAACATTATGTTTGCCAGCTAAACCTAATGCAATATTTTGAAGTTTATTATTAAAGCATTTTACATCAAAATGATATTTGGCATCTTTTACTTCTAATGACTGTAAAGAATAATCTTCTGTACCATTCAATCCATAAGTGATAACTTTAATATCGTCTCTAAAGCTTAGATAAGGCAAAAATGCCTCTTTGGTAATTAAAATTCCACCAGGTCTAATTTTTTTTACAAAATCTTGATAATTTTTAACCATCTCATCCGCTGAACCATAAATGTCTAAATGATCAGCATCTAAGGAAGTTATAATAGCAATATCGGGTGACAACTTTAAGAAAGATCGGTCATACTCATCGGCTTCTGTTACAAAATATTTTGCATTCTCACTCAAGACCAAATTGGAATTAAAATCGCGAGAAATACCTCCTAAGAATGCATTAACTGGAACATCCGAATCTTGTAAAGCATGTGCCAAAAGACAAGATGTAGTTGTTTTGCCATGCGTACCTGCAACAGCTAAGGTTTTATAAGTACTTGAAATCATTCCTAAAATTTCAGAGCGCTTAAATAATTTAAAATCATTTGCTTTGAAATAATTTAGCACTTTATTTTCAGACTTAACTGCAGGAGTATATACCACCAAAGTATTGGATTGTTCTAATTCTTTTATTGAAGTTAAATCTTCGTTAAAAAAAACACGAACCCCTTCATTTTCTAATTGATTGGTCAAATTAGAAGGTGTTTTATCATATCCCCAGACGCGGATTTTTTGAGCTAAAAAATAACGCGCAAGAGCACTCATGCCGATACCACCGACACCCACAAAATAAATGGTATGTATCTCTTTTACATTCATTTTTTCTCTGCCAATTTTAAAACTTCATTTGCTATAATATCCGCCGAATTATACATTCCTAATTTTGATATATTTAAACTCAAATTGGTTAATAATTCGTCATTGGTAATTGTATTAAAAATCTTATCTTCTAAAGAATTATAAATCTCACTATCAGCTACTAAAATAGCAGCTGTATGTTTAGAGAGTGCTTTTGCATTTTTTGTTTGATGATCTTCAGCAGCTGATGGCAATGGTATTAATATGGAGGGTTTTTTAACCAAGCACAATTCTGAAACTGCAATAGCTCCTGCTCTTGAAACCACCAAATCTGCAGCTGCATAAGCCAAATCCATTTTACTTATAAATTCATAGGTTTTAATGCCCAAACTCTCTTTGCCTTTTACTAATTCTTGAGCTTTTGTTGCAAACAATTTTCCTGTTTGCCAAATCAACTGGATATTTTCTTTTTCAAACCTCTGAATCATAGCTTCAATGCCATAATTAATACTTCTAGCACCTAGGCTTCCACCAACTACTAAAACCGTTTTCTTTTCGGGATCTAATCCAAAAAACTCTACTGCTCTATTTTTTTTGCCTTCTAGTTTAACAACTTCTTGACGCACTGGATTTCCAGTTAGAATGATTTTGTCTATCGGAAAAAATGCATCCATTCCATCATAAGCGACACAAATCTTAGAAGCTCTTTTTCCTAATATTTTATTAGTAATTCCTGCATAAGAATTTTGTTCTTGAATCAAACAAGGAATTCTTTTATTAATAGCGGCTCTTAAAGTTGGTCCACTTGCAAAACCACCTACCCCAACTGCTACATCGGGTTTAAAATCCTTAATTATTCTACGAGCTTTCTGCATACTCGCTAACAGCTTAAAAGGAAACTTTAAATTCTGTAAAGTTAATCTTCGGTGCAAGCCCATAATAGGTAAACCCATAATTTTATAACCTGCCTCAGGAACTTTAGTCATTTCCATTTTACCATCAGCTCCTACAAATAGAATCTCTACCTCAGGATTTAATTTCTTTAATGAATTGGCTATCGCTATTGCAGGAAAAATATGTCCTCCTGTTCCTCCTCCACTTATAATTACTCTAGGATTATGCATTGACTACCTCCTTTTCTCTATTATTAGCTTTATCGTCTGTTGATTCTTCGTAAACCGTTCTACTGACACTTAATATTATTCCAATAGCCAAGCAGGTGAACCATATAGATGTTCCACCCATACTTACCATGGGCAAAGGTTGCCCAGTTACAGGAAAGAGATTAACCGCTACAGCCATATTAATCATGGCTTGAAAAACTAAACTAAAACTGAGCCCAATAGCTAATAAAGATCCAAAAGTTCGAGGAGCTTTGATGCATATGATAATTCCGCGATAGAGGAGAATTAAGTAGAGCAAGAGCAATACGAAGCCACCTAAAATTCCATATTCTTCTATTACAATAGCATAAATAAAATCAGAATATGGATGTGGCAAAAAGTTTCTTTGCGTACTTCCTCCAGGACCTTTTCCTAAAGGGCCACCAGTTGCAATAGCAATTTTAGATTGTTCGGCCTGATAATTACTTTCAGAATCATTAGACATAAAGTTTTCTATCCTATTTTTCCACGTTTCTACCCTTCCTGTATAATTTGAGTTGACTACAATTCCGATAAAAACAGATAGTAATACGACACCAATTAAAATCATTGAAATGATGTATTTTAGATTGACTCTACCAATAAACATCAAAACAACTGAAGTAGTAAAAAGCATGGCTGCTGTAGAAAAATTGGCAGGTAAAATAAGTCCGCAGATAATTAAAACAGGGAACAAAATCGGTATAAATGCCGAATTGAAATCTTTAATTATATCTTGCTTTTTACTTAACATTCGAGCTAAAAACATAATTAAAGCCAGCTTGGCTAAATCGGAGGTTTGAAATGTTTGATTGATTACAGGGATAACCAACCAACGACTTGCATCATTAATACTTGCACCTGTTAGAAGGGTAAAAGCTAGCAGGGGAACTGCCACAAATATAGCTAATTGCGATATTCGGGAATAATATTTATAATCTAATTTATGCGCAGCATACATCAATCCAAAGCCTACAATCAAAATGAAACCGTGTTTGAATAAAAAATATTCTGTGTTTCCATCTTGATATTTATAGGCCAAAGAAACGATAGAGCTATATACAGCCAAGATGGACAAAATGCCTAAGAAAAGCACCAATGCCCAAATTACTTTATCGCCTTTTAGATTTTTAAATATTGCTTGCATTATTTTATAAACTTCTTACTGCTGATTTAAATTGATGACCTCTATCTTCATAATTTTCAAACAAATCAAAACTTGCACAAGCAGGAGATAATAAAACTACATCACCTTTTGAGCCAATTTGATAAGATTTTGTCACTGCATCTTTTGCTGAGTTGGCTTGCTCAATTCTTTCTACCTTATCTTGAAAAGCTTCTATTATTTTTTGGTTGTCATTTCCAAGGCAAATGATTGCTTTTACTTTATCTTTTACTAATTCAAAAAGCATAGAATAATCATTGCCTTTATCAACTCCACCGACAATCCAAATCGTAGGTTTAGCCATGCTTTCTAAGGCATACCAAGTTGAGTTGACGTTAGTAGCTTTTGAATCATTGATGAACTCAATTCCATGAACATTGGTTACATGCTCTAGGCGATGCTCAATGTTTTGAAAATCAGATAATGATTCGCGTATCAATTCCTTTCGTAAATCCAGAATTCTTCCTGAAATTCCCGAAGCCATTGAATTGTACAAATTGTGTTTTCCCTGTAGTGCTAAGTCGTGTATAGACATCTCGAATGTTTGGTTAAATAAATTAATAAATAGTTGATCTGTTTTATGTTTTAGGCTGCACCTTCTTTAATTTCTTCTTTTATACTAAATGGTAAAAGCTTTGCTTTAATTGCTCTTTTTTTAATTGCTTCAGGAATAAAATCATCATCCTTACAGTAAATAAAAAATCCTTTTTCGTCCATATTTTGAACTATTCTCATTTTGGAATTGACATAATTTTCCATTTTGTAATCATATCGATCCAAATGATCTGGAGTAATGTTGAGCAAAATGGCTATATCAGCCTTAAAATCATACATTCCATCCAATTGAAAACTGCTCAACTCAACAACAAAGTAGGGTTTATCTCCTTCAGCAACTTGTTTAGCCAAACTTTGGCCTACATTACCTGCCAATCCAACATCTAATCCTGCTTTTTTGTACAAGTGATGAATCATTAAAGTAGTAGTGGTTTTACCATTACTCCCTGTAATGCAAGTAAAATGAGCTTTTGAATAACGTGCAGCAAATTCAATTTCAGAAATAACAGCTATTCCTATCTCCTTTGCCTTAACTATTAAAGGTGCATTATCAGGAATCCCCGGACTTTTAATAACTTCATCGCTATTCAATATTCTATCTTCAGAATGTTGATGCTCTTCCCATTCAATATTCAAATTTTTAAGAACGCTTCTTATACTTTTCTTTAATTGTTCCCTTATCGGAAACAAAGGGTTCAAACCCTTCTTTTAAAGCTAATTGTGCCGCTCCAACTCCACTTTCTCCCGCACCTAATATGGCTAGCTTCTTTTTCACTTTATCTCAATTTCAAGGTTACTATGGATAAGATGGCTAGCATAATTCCAATAATCCAAAACCGTGAAACAATTTTTGATTCGTGATAGCCTTTCTTTTGATAATGATGATGTAAGGGTGCCATTAAAAACACCCGCTTACCTTCTCCAAACCGTTTTTTAGTGTATTTGAAATAAGCCACTTGAATCATTACCGATAAATTTTCAACTAAAAAGATTCCACAGAAAATCGGAATCAATAATTCCTTTCGAATTGCTAAGGCGAAAACTGCTATAATTCCACCTAAAGCCAAACTACCTGTATCGCCCATAAATACTTGAGCAGGATAAGAGTTGTACCATAAAAATCCAATACATGAACCCACAAAAGCTCCAATAAATATTACCAATTCACCAGAATCAGGTATGTACATAATATTCAGATAATCAGCAAATATGGTATTCCCTGATACATATGCAAAAATGGCTAACATAACGCCGATAATCGCAGAGGTTCCCGTGGCTAGCCCATCCAAACCATCGGTCATGTTGGCTCCATTTGAAACTGCCGTAACGATGATAATTACAATAGGAATAAAGATTAGCCATGCGTATTTCATTGCATTATCTCCCATCCAATTGACTAACCACGCGTAATCGAATTCATTGTCTTTTACAAATGGAATAGTGGTATCAAAGGACTTCGTTTCTTTCCAATAATAGTTTTCTGAAACAGTTTGATTTATGTCGTTATGAATTAATTCTTGAACATGTACCGGAGCATCTTTACTCAAATGACTTTTTCTTCTACAACAACATCATCATGAAAGTATAAAATACAGCCAACTATTAATCCAACAATAACTTGACCTACAATTTTAAATTTTCCAGCTAACCCTTTTTTATTCTTTTTAAATACTTTTATGTAGTCATCGGTAAATCCAATAGTACCTAACAAAACTGTTGAAACCAACATTAAAATAATGTAGATATTATGCAGTTTTGCGAATAATAAAGTTGGAATGAGGATAGAAGCCAAAATAATTAAACCACCCATTGTTGGGGTTCCAGCTTTTTGCATTTTGACCTTCTAAGCCTAAATCTCGAATGGTTTCACCAACTTGTTTTTTTCGGATGTAATCAATAATTTTTTTACCGAAAACCATGGATATTAATAAAGAAACGATAATTGCAGCAGCAGCTCTAAAAGTAATGTATTGGAACAATCCTGCTCCGGGAACATCGTGTTGATTTAAATATTCAAATAAGTAATACAACATAAGTTAGGCTTTTAATTCGTTTAAAGTTTCTTGAAGTATTTCCATATCATCAAAGTGGAAACGCTCGTCCATTTATTTCCTGATAATCTTCATGTCCTTTACCTGCAATCAATAATGATATCACCATTTTGAGCAATTGAGCAAGCCATTCTTATCGCCTCTTTCCGATCTGTGATGGCATTTACTTTTCGCTTACCTACAGGATCAACTCCTACACGCATATCCTCAATAATTTCTGCAGGATTTTCCGTTCTTGGATTGTCAGAAGTGAGTATAACTCTATCGGCAAACTTGGTAGCAATAGCAGCCATTAGCGGTCGTTTTCCTTTATCTCTATCTCCTCCACAACCTACTACTGTTATTAATTGCTCGTTTCCGGTTCTTATTTCTTTGATTGTTTTTAATACATTTTCCAATGCATCAGGCGTATGTGCATAATCCACTATTCCTGCTATATCATTGATTCTTATATATTCAAATCGACCTTCAACAGGAGTTAGACTACTCAAAGCAGTTAAAGTATCCAACTTATCTTGTCCCAATAAAATAGCTGTAGCATAAACAGCAGTTAGATTATAAGCATTAAAATGTCCAATAATTGGAACCCACACCTCTTGGTCATCTAATTTTAAAAGCAATCCTGTGAAATTGCTCTCCATAATTTTGCATTTGAAATCTGCAGAAGCTTTAACTGCAAAGTAATTTTTCTTGGCAGAAGTCTCTTGCAACATTACCTCAGCGCGTTTATCATCTTTATTTGCTAAGGCAAAACCATCTTTCGGTAAATAGTTAAAAAATTGTCTTTTAGCAGCTATATAATCATCAAATGTCTTGTGATAATCTAAATGTTCATGGGTGATATTGGTAAAAACACCTCCTTGAAAATGCAAGCCTTTTACTCTATTTTGAACAACTGCATGAGAACTTACTTCCATAAAGCAATATTCACATCCATCAGCCAACATTTCAGACAATAACTTATTAATATTTAAAGCATCAGGTGTGGTATGCGTAGCTTTTACCTCTCTATCGTCAATCAAATTGACAACAGTAGAAAGTAAGCCTACTTTATAGTTTAATTTCTTAAAAAGGTGGTATAATAAAGTTACAGTGGTGGTTTTTCCATTAGTACCTGTAACCCCTATCAATTTTAATTTTTCAGACGGATTGTCATAAAAATTGGAAGCCATAAAAGCCAATGCATCCGAACTATCTTTTACTTTTATATAAGTAATATTCGGATCCATTTCATCAGGCAAAACCTCACAAACAATTACTGCAACATTTTTTGTAATAGCAGCATCAATAAAGTCATGACCGTCAAATTGCAATCCTTTTTGAGCGATGTAAACTCCTCCTTTCTCTACTTTTCTAGAGTCGAAAGCAATAGCATTTACTTCAATATCATTAGAGCCATGCACCTCTAATATTGCTACTTTATATAATATGTCTTTAAGTAATCTCATTATGTTAACTCTAATACAATTTGACTTCCTTTGCTTATTCTCGTTCCAGGAGTGATTGATTGATTTTTGACTGCTCCTCTGCCCACAAATTTGACTTTTAGTCCTGCATTTTCTAATAGGTATACAGCATCCATTACTCCCATTCCTTTAACATTAGGAACCAAGTTGTCTATCATGTTTCTATTTTCAAGTTTTACAGAGTTATCTAAAGTAGAAGTACTCACCCAATCGCTTGAAATTTTAGAATCTTCCATTTCCACCCCTATCATTTTAAAAACATTTTCTACATCTTTTCCATATCCGCTTTTAGAATAAGGAATAGCAGAACTCGCCATAAATTTTTGCTTACTAAGTTCTTTGTGAATTTCAAGACTATTGGCATAGACCTTATCAGCTACCTCTTTGAAAATTGGCCCTGCTACTAAATTTCCATAATAAACATACCTTGAAGGAGCATTAACTACTACTATGCAACTGTATTTAGGGTCTTCAGCAGGAAAATATCCAACAAATGAAGCTTGGTAACTTACTTTTGAATCATATTTATACCCATAACTTTCATTAGCTATTTGAGCCGTTCCAGTTTTGCCTGCAATTTTATAATTCGCACTACTCAAATTATGAGCAGTTCCGTCTGTAATAACACCTTCTAATGCTTTCTTAACTTTTTCAATAGTAGATTTAGAACAAATTGCAGGATTAATCACCTCTGTTTTCACTTCCTCAACTACCTTTCTACCTTTCGTAATCTTATTGGCAAATTTTGGCTTCACCATTTTTCCATTATTGGCAACAGCATTGTAATAAGTTAATGTTTGCAATGGAGTTTGCAGCACTTCATATCCATGAGCCATCCACTCTAAAGTAATTCCCGACCATGATTTATTATCGGTATTTTTAATTTTTGGTTTACCTTCTCCAGCAATACTAATTCCTAAAGGCTCTCCTAAACTCATAGACTTCAAATGATCAACAAATTTTTGAGGATTTTTAGAATAGGAATTTGAAATTATTTTAGCCATTCCTATATTAGATGACACTTCAAACACTCTTTGAACAGAAATTTTCCCCCAACCACCTTTATCATAATTGGAGTCATACATCGTTTCGTTGTAGATATTTAGCTTACCATTTCCACAATCTACTATATCATCCAAATCCACATATCCATCTTCTATGGCAGCAACTAAAGCTGGCAATTTAAAAGTAGAACCAGGCTCGGTACTTTCTCCAATGGCATAATTATAACCTTCGTAATACTGACCATTTTCATTTCTTTTTAAGTTGGCAATCGCTTTAATATTTCCTGTAGCTACCTCCATCAATACTACACAACCATGATCTGCTTGCTGCTTTGAAAGCTGTCTTAACAAAGCACTCTCTGCAACATCTTGGATATTAATATCTATAGTTGAATAAACATCATATCCATCTTGAGGTTCCGTTTCGTTTTCATCTCCTACTGGCATCCAAACACCACCTGCAATTTTTTGCATTAAGCGTTGACCATTTATTCCTGAAAGTTCTTTAGTGTAAGCACCTTCCAATCCAACAGGAGTTACTCCATCTCTTTCATAACCAATCGTTCGTGCAGCCAATACTTGAAATGGACGTTCTCTTTTATTTTTTTGAATGTATAAAAATCCTCCTTTATACCTACCTCTGTGCATGATAGCAAATTCTTTCATTTGCTTTAATTCGGTATATCTTACATTTCTCTTAATCAAATAATATCGTGCACCTTTAGCACGCGCTCTTATCAACTCACTTTTCCAGGCAGAAGGACTTTTATCTTTAAACAAATAACTCAATTGCTTAGACAAAGAATCAATTCCCTTATTAAAAATTTCATTGGTTAATGCAGGAGTATTTAAATCCATACGTACTTCGTAAATAGGAATGGAAGTCGCTAACAAACTGCCATCTTCTGCATAAATATTTCCACGAACTGCTTCAATACTTTTATCTACTAAAGTGAGGCTTTCCACTTTCTTTTTCAATTCAGCCCTTCGATTAACTGTATCGTCAACGCCTTGACCAAAATAGCTAAGCCAAACAAGCATATCCCAAAATAAACGAGATAAACTCGCCATTTGATATCTTTTTGTATGTCTTTAGACTCAGTCAATCTTTCTAATTTTTTTATCTTTTTTTTCTACTAGTATCTTTTTGGGCGGCTCTATCAATTCTCTCAAGCCAATATGTTCAGTTGCTCTTGCCACTTGAGATTGCTTGCTGATATACATCAACTCAGATTTAGTAGTGATGTACTCTGATCGCAATTCTTTTATTTCATTATTTGTTTTATAGAGTTTCCGAATTGTTTTTTCAGCATGGTATCCATTGCCGATATAACAAATTCCTAAAAATGCCAAAAAGAAAATAAATGGTAGAGAAGCTACCACATTCTTACCACCAAGAAAATTTCCGGACAGCACATCCTTTACCCCTTTAGCACCTTCAGATGCTTTGAGTTTTGGCGCTTGCTCTTCTTCTTTTTTCTTAAGCTTATTCATATTTCTTTTTTCTCTGCTATTCTTAATTTGGCACTTCTTGCTCTATTGTTTGCTGCAATTTCTTCACTACTAGGTAAAATCGGTTTCCGATTAATCAATTCAAAAGGAGTCAGCTTATTTCCATAAAAATCCTTTTCAATTTCCCCACTAAATTTTCCTTTCTGCATTATATTTTTTACCAGTCTATCTTCCAATGAATGATAAGTTATCACTGACAACCTTCCTCCTATTTTCAATAATTCAATGGATTGCTCTAAAAATGCCTTTAAAGATTCCAACTCATTGTTAACTTCGATTCTAATAGCTTGAAAAACTAGTGCTAAAAATTTATTCTCTCTTCCACCCGGAGTGATGGGTTGCAAAACCCTTTTCAACTCTTCAATTGTTTTTATTTTTTCTGTTGTTCTTGCATTTACAATTATCTGTGCTATTCTTCTAGAGTTTCTCAATTCTCCATATTGAAAAAGCACATTAGCCAAATCTTCCTCGCTATAATCATTAACCACAGTTGCAGCAGTCAATGGCGATTTTTGATCCATCCGCATATCTAATGGCCCATCAAATCGAATAGAAAAACCTCTTTTGGCTTCATCAAATTGGTGAGAAGACACTCCTAAATCAGCCAATATGCCATCGACTTGATCTATTCTATAAAACCTTAAGTAGTTTTTCAAAAACTTAAAATCTTGTGCAATCAGCTCAAACCGATCATCATCCATTTGATTTTCTGCTGCATCTGGATCACGATCAAAAGCATACAGTTTCCCATTTTCACCTAATAAATTTAAGATCGCTTTGGAATGACCACCTCCTCCAAAAGTTAAGTCGATGTATATTCCACTTGGCTTGATATCTAAACCACTAACACTTTCTTGAAGCATTACAGGATTATGATATTCCGCCATCTTCCTCTTTTTTATTTCCCATTACCTCTTCTGCAAGATTTGCAAAATCTTCAGGTTCATCGGTCAACAAACCATCATATGTCTTTTTATCCCACACTTCAATTCTGTTGGAATAAGCAAAAAGCACTACTTCCTTTGCCACATCCGCATACTCCAATAAACGTTTTGGAAAAAGCACTCTTCCGGTACTATCTAACGCTAACTCGGTAGCACCACGATAGAAATAGCGGATAAAATCCCTATTTTTCTTCACATATTGATTGAGCTGATTGACTTCTTTACTAATATGCTCCCATTCATTTTTGGGATAAAGCACCAAGCATTTTTCAAAACCTCTATTTAAAACAAAGCTTTCCTGCGCAGCAGGATCTAACTGTTTTCTAAGACCTGCAGGCATCATCAAACGCCCTTTCGGGTCGAGCTTACACTCAAATTCGCCTATGAAGTTTGCCATAATAGCTTCTAATTAATGCTTTGTGATAATAGTTGGTAAAAATAACGAAGATTTTACCACAATCTACCACTTTCTACCACTTTGTTGATAACTTTAACACTTTTAAAGCGGTATTATTGCCTAGAATGGCTGTAAATAGTGAATTTTCAAAGTTTAGTTTAATGTGGTAAAGTCTAAATATTGAGACTAAATATTTTCAACATGAGTTTGTTAAAACAGAACAGCTAAAAAAATAAGGATTAGAAAAAATTTTATCCTACATTTGGGGAAAGCAGAATTTTATGGGTCACGAGAGCGATATAATCAAAGAAGGAAAGTTTGAATACTTAGAAAAAGGCGAAGGTCATACCATCGTTATTTTGCATGGTTTATTTGGCGCTTTAAGTAATTTTAGTGAAGTAATTGATCGATTTTCAAAAAAATACAAAGTAGTTGTGCCAATTATGCCATTATTTACTGCTCCACTATTAAAGACGAGCGTTGGCGGAATGGCTAAATTTATTCAAGAGTTTATCAAATTTAAGGGCTACAACAATTTCACTATTTTAGGAAACTCTTTGGGAGGTCATATTGCATTGGTTTACTCTTTAAAAAATCCAGATAAAGTTCATTCTATGGTTTTAACTGGCAGTTCTGGTTTGTATGAAAATGCTTTTGGAGGTTCTTTTCCACGAAGAGAAGACAAAGAATATTTGCGTCAAAAAATTGCAGTTACTTTTTATGATCCTGCAGTTGCAACTGATGAATTAGTAGACGAAGTACATGAAATTGTAAATGATCGTTCTAAATTGATTAGAATCTTAGCTTTAGCAAAATCTGCTATTCGTCATAATATGGAAAAAGACTTAACCAAGTTTAAAATGCCTGCTTGTTTAATTTGGGGAAAAGACGATACCATTACACCACCAAAAGTGGCGGAAGAGTTTCACGATAAAATACCTGATTCAGAGCTTTTTTGGATAGATAAATGTGGCCATGCTGCTATGATGGAACATCCTGAAGAATTTAATCAAATATTGGATGCTTGGTTGGAGAGGAAAATTGGGTAATTGTAAATTGACAAGGGACAATTGACAATTTTTAGTTGCTATTGGGGTGGTTTAAGAATGCTTCTGCTCAGATCGGCATCATGATATAATTTTTTGATATTGAATGCATTAAGATAAGTAATATAACTGAAATTTCAGGACATACAGTTGCTAAACTTTATGAAAAGAATGAAACAGAGTCTAACTGTATTGTTCACTTCTATTTCAAAGACGAATCCTTATCTTTAGGGTTTAAAAAATTTCTATGATAACATCTTTATAAATAAATGGCAGGGATAGTGTAATAAAGGACATCATCACAAGTAAATTAGGATATAAATATAGCGATTGAACTATAAATTATTCGTATATTTGCAAGCAATAAGTGTCCCATTAATCATTTGCATTTATGGTGCACTCAAAAAAAATAAACAACCTCAGATAATTTCTGAGGTTTTTTTTATGTCTAAACTTAGTTTGCGCTTCTTGACTATAAAACCAATGTTTTCTTACAGTCTACGTACCTCGCTTAACCCACCAAAATCAATCAATTAAACTCCAAAAAAATACAAGTTGATATTTTCAGCAAGTTACTCATCAACTAAACTATCAATAATTCAAATTTGGCGACAACCATCTTTCCACAATTGCTTCATCCATGTCTTTTCTAACAGCATATTTTTCAATTTGATCTTTTCCTATCTTTCCTAAACCAAAATATTTAGCATGTGGGCTTGCAAAGTACAATCCACTCACCGCAGCTGTGGGATACATCGCAAAACTTTCTGTTAGCAGAATATCGGTATTTTTAGTAGCATCAAGCATATCAAATATAAGAGCTTTCTCTGTATGATCAGGGCAAGCAGGATAACCAGCCGCAGGACGAATTCCACGATATTTTTCTTTGATTAGATCTTCGTTCTCTAACTTTTCGTCGGTGGCAAAGCCCCAAAATTCTCTCCTCACTCTTTGGTGTAATAATTCAGCAAATGCTTCTGCCAATCTATCTGCCAATGCTTTTAAGATGATGCTATTATAATCATCATGCTCCGCTTCAAATTTCTCCAAATGTTTTTCTATACCTATTCCTGCTGTAACTGCAAATGCACCAATATAATCACTTTTGCCACTTTCTTTGGGCGCTATAAAGTCAGATAAACTTTGATTAGGAACATTCGCAGCTTTCTTATTTTGTTGTCTTAATGTATGCAACACCGTTTCAATTTGCCCTTCCTTTTCACCATATATTTCTATATCATCTCCTGAGGTATTAGCAGCCCAAATACCATAAACTCCGTTGGCTTGTAACCACTTTTCTTCGATAATTGTTTTTAGCATTTTTTGAGCATCATCAAATACTTTTTTAGCCTCTTCACCTACATATTCATCCTTAAATATCTTTGGATACTTACCTTTTAACTCCCAGGCACTAAAATAAGGTGTCCAGTCAATAAATTTTGAAATTTCTTCAATAGAATAATCTTTCAACACATGCACACCCAATTGTTTTGGAGCCGCTATTTTTTCGTTAGACCAATCTATTTTGGTTTTATTGGCAATTGCATCTTCATAAGAAACATACTCTTTATGTGCCAACCTACCTTTATGGGCTTCCCTAACTTGATCGTATTCAGTATCTAAATCGGATAAGAATTTTTTTCTAGCCTCTTTGTTTTCACTTAATAAAGTACTGGCTACAGGCACACTTCTCGAAGCATCTAGAATATGTACCACCGGCTGACTATAATTATGAGCAATTTTTACTGCAGTATGCGCTTTGGAAGTAGTGGCTCCACCAATCAATAGAGGAATTTTAAATCCTAAACGTTCCATTTCCGTAGCTACATAAACCATCTCATCTAGTGAAGGGGTTATCAAACCACTTAAACCAATCACATCTACCTCGTGCTTGATGGCCTCTTCCAGTATTTTTTCACAAGGAACCATTACCCCTAAATCGATTACTTCAAAGTTGTTACAAGCTAAAACTACCCCTACAATATTTTTTCCTATATCGTGTACATCCCCTTTAACGGTAGCCATCAGTATTTTACCCGCATTCTTTTTTGTACCTCCACCTCTTTTCTTAGCTTCTTCAATATAAGGCAATAAATAGGCAACTGATTTTTTCATCACTCTTGCACTTTTCACTACTTGTGGTAAAAACATTTTACCCGATCCAAATAAATCTCCTACCACATTCATTCCGTCCATCAAAGGCCCTTCAATAACCTCTAAAGGCTCATCGTATTGCAATCTAGCTTCTTCGCTGTCTTGCACTATGTATTCTACAATTCCTTTTACCAATGAATGAGTTAAACGTTTCTGAACAGACTCTTCTCTCCAACTTTCATCACGCACTACAACTTTGCCATCTCCCTTTACTGATTCCGCAAATTCCATTAATCGGTCGGTAGCATCTTCTCTTCTATTTAAAAGTACATCTTCTACCCTTTCCAACAAATCCTTCGGGATATCTTCGTACACTTCAATCATTCCGGCATTTACAATTCCCATATCCAACCCTTCTTTGATACCGTGGTATAAAAAAGCTGAATTCATTGCTTCACGAACTACATTATTCCCTCTAAATGAAAAAGATACATTACTAACACCACCACTAACTAAAGCACCCGGCAAATTTTTCTTAATCCATCTTGTAGCCTTAAAAAAGTCAACCGCATAATTATTGTGTTCTTCTATTCCTGTTCCTATCGTTAAAATATTAGGATCAAAGATGATATCCGTTGGAGCAAAACCAACTGTTTGGGTCAGAATTTTGTAAGCTCTTTCACAGATTTTAATTCGTTTTTCATAATTATCTGCTTGCCCATTTTCATCAAATGCCATTACGATAACTGCAGCCCCATATTTGCGAACCAATTTGGCATGTTTGATAAAACTCTCTTCTCCTTCTTTTAAACTAATTGAATTGACAATCGATTTTCCTTGCACACATTTCAATCCCGCTTCAATTACAGACCATTTAGAAGAATCAATCATGACAGGAATTCTAGATATTTCAGGATCAGAAGCCATCATATTTAAAAATGAAGTCATTTCTTCTTCTGATTCTAACATCCCTTCGTCCAAATTGACATCGATAATCTGAGCTCCACCTTCTACTTGCTGAAGGGCAACAGCTAAAGCGTCTTCATATTTTTTATCTTTAATCAATCGTGCAAACATTTTAGAACCAGTCACATTGGTACGTTCACCGATATTTACAAAATTTATATTTTCTGTGATGTATAATGGCTCTAATCCGCTGAAATGAGGAACTGCGACTTGCTTTTTAGCCTGTCTAGGTGGATATTTAGCCGCTATTTCAGCTATTTTTTTAATGTGTTCGGGTGTAGTTCCACAGCAACCACCAATAATATTAACTAAGCCACTTTTAATAAAATCTTCAATAAATCCACCCATTTGATTAGGCGATTCATCGTATTCTCCAAAGGCATTTGGCAAACCAGCATTTGGGTGCGCACTCACAAATAATTCCGTATTCTTCCCAATATTTGCCAAATAAGGACGCATATCTTTAGCTCCTAGGGCACAATTAAAACCTACTGAAAGCAAAGGCATATGTGAAATAGAAATTAAAAATGCCTCAGCAGTTTGACCCGAAAGCGTTCTACCACTAGCATCAGTTATGGTGCCTGAAATCATAATTGGCAATCGTATTCCTTTCTCTTCAAAAATAGTATCAATGGCAAATAAAGCTGCTTTGGCATTCAGCGTATCTGTAATAGTTTCTATCAATAATATATCGGCACCACCTTCTATTAATCCTTTGGCTTGTTCTCCGAAAGCTTTTACTAATTGATCAAAATTTATCGCTCTAAAACCAGGATTATTTACATCGGGAGACATAGAAGCTAATTTAGTGGTTGGACCCATTGAACCTGCCACAAACCTTGGTTTGTGTGGTTCATTTTTGGTAAACTCGTCCGCTACTTCTCTGGCTATTTTTGCTGATTCATAATTAATTTGGTAAACATATTCGGCCAATTCATAGTCATCTTGTGCGATACTATTTCCTGAAAAAGTATTTGTTTCCACGATATCAGATCCTGCTTCAAAATAAGCAGCGTGAATAGCTTTAATAATATCCGGACGCGTGATTGAAAGCAAATCATTATTACCTCTCAAAGGTTTATGATGATTTTTAAATGTTTCACCTCTAAAATCTTCCTCGGATAATTTATACTGTTGAATCATAGTACCCATAGCACCATCCAACACTAAAATTCTCTCTTTTAAAATATCTTCAATTTTCATAATTCAATAAAAAAAGCCCTTTCAACATATAGTCAAAAGGGCTTTGTATTTTTTATATCTTTTGACTCATCTTTACCCGATTACTATCGGTTATAATTCTAAAGGAATTAGCACCTTTCCCGAATAAATCGGGATGGTTGCTAAGGTTTCACAGGGCCTTTCCCTCCACCTTTCTTGATAAGTATAATTTTAAATCCAATAATTATTGGATCAAAGAACGCTATGCAGCTGTTTGCTGCTTTTTATGATGTCTGTAAAAAAAGTATGCAACCAAGCCAAAAAGTAGGTATGGAAATGCCATTAAATACATAATACCATCATTTATACCTTTTCCTAAGGCACTATCTCCACTTTCTAAGTTGCTTTCTAACACAGCTTTACACATGCTGCATTGAGAAAATGAATTCGAAATAAAAACACTAAGAAACAGCAGCAAAGCAGCTCCTTTTATAATTGTATTTTTAAGATTATTTTTCATCGCTACAAAGTTAACCACATAAAAGATGAAACACAATTAATAATAGGGAGAAATCATTAAATAAACGATAACTCCAGTAATACTAACGTATAACCAAATTGGTAAAGTCCAACGAGCTATTTTCTTATGTTTATCAAATTTTGAAGTTAAGGCTCTTGATAAGGTTATCAATACCAAGGGAACCATGGCAATAGCCAATACAATATGGGTTAATAAAAAAGTAAAGTAAACAATACGAATAGAACCTTCCCCGCCATAAGGTGTAGATGGTGTAGTGGCATGATAAATTACATATCCTACTAAGAATAAAATAGACAAACAAACAGCACTTAACATGAGTTGTTTGTGCAATATAAATGAGCGATATTTTACTGCCAAGAAAGCACAAATTAATACAACAGCCGTAACACTATTTATAACAGCATTTAATTTAGGCAAGAAAGCATAGTTAGAAAAGTCTGCTCCCTCTTTAGGCATTAAATACAATAAGGCTACTACAACAGGAATAAGAATAGAACCAATGACAACTATCCCTTTATAATTTGATGATTTAGACATTATTTCTTCTTTTTCATTGGAGCATACTTTTCAACAAGTAGAATATCTATTGCATCAAAGAGATCGTTGGTTTCAGAAACACTTGTTCCATCAAAATAGCCTCTTATTCTACCATTCCAATCAATTAAAATCAAATTACCAGAATGTAAAAACCCTCCAGGCGCCAAACTATCTTTTTGAGCTGAAACAAAAAATCCATTAAATGCAACATTATAAATTGAATCTTTTGGTGCTGTTAAAAAACTCCATTTCTCTTCGTTCGCATGTACCTTTTGAGCATACTCTTTTAAAACTTCAGGAGTATCATGCCCAGGATTTACTGTAAAAGAAACTAGCTTTAAGTCTTTTCTGTCTTTAAATCTATCTTGCACTTGCAACATATTGGTTGACATTTTAGGACAGATTGTAGGACAAGTGGCAAAGAAAAAGTTGGCTACATAAATATTACCATCTAATTGGGAACTGCTATAGCTTTCAGCATTTTGATTGGTAAAATTAAATGAAGGTATGTGATGGTATAAAGTATCAACTGTTCCATTCTCATTGGCAGGCAAAGCTTCTTTAGGCCCATAAATTAATAAGGGTCTAAAATTGTTGGTACCTGTACTCATGAATAGATAAAGTAAAGAAGGAACTAATAAGATCGCAATTAATATTAGAACTTTCTTTAAAATTGGATTTTCATTCATTACCAACCTTCTAAAGGAAGTGCATCAGAAACATGTACAAAATTAGCTTCTATCAACAATAAAATACACAAATAAAGTATAAAGAAAATTACAGGGACTAATACTATTAATTTGAAAGCCTTTTTTTCTTCACCTAAGTGCATATAAGACATCACAATGTAATATGCTTTAAGAATAGTCAATACAATAAATGTCCATTTAACTATTTCCCAATTAATACCTAAATCAGCATGAATTAGACCTAAGGTTACTTCAGCGGCTGTAACTGCCAATAAAATCCAAAACACCACCCAAATGTGTTTTCTTACTTTTTTGCCATGCTCTTCGTCATGTTTATGAGCATATTCTGCGGTTCTATCAAAATCCATTATAATCCGATTAATTCGTTATCAAAAAAATTAAACTAGGTAGAAGAAGGTAAATACGAATACCCAAACTAAATCTACAAAGTGCCAATATAAACCTACTTTTTCAACCATTTCGTAGTGTCCTCTTTTTTCGTAAGTACCTTTCAATACATTCACAAAAATAATAAGGTTGATAATTACACCACTAAAAACGTGAAATCCGTGAAATCCTGTTATAAAGAAAAAGAAATCAGCAAAAAGCGGAACACCGTATTCATTTACTGATAAATTGGCACCATAAATTTCAGTTCCTTCTTTTATCAAGGCAGCTGCATCTGATCCTGTTATAGCTTCAGTAGCTCCTGGCATAATAAATGCATTTTTTGCTGCATCAACCCATTGGACAACTGTTCCGTCGGCTAATTGCAAAGCTCCTATTTCCGTTCCATGAATAAAATGATACCATTCCCAAGCTTGTGAGCCAACGAAAATAAGACCACCCACTATGGTTAAAGCCATCCAAAGCGTCACCGAACTTTTTTTCATTCGCTGACCTGCTTCCACTGCGAGAACCATTGTTACAGAACTCATAATCAAAATAAAAGTCATCAATGCTACGTAGAGCAATGGATGATCGCCATGCATAAATGGAAAGTGAGTAAACACATTTTCGGCTACTGGCCAAATATCTGCAAAACGATGACGCATAAATCCGTAAGAAATCAAGAATGCTGAAAAAGTTAAAGCATCTGATACTAGGAAAAACCACATCATTACTTTTCCGTAACTGACGTTGAATGGAGACTTTCCGCCTCCCCAAACTTTGTTGTTGTCTAATGTCTCAGTGTTAGCTGACATAATAAAAATTTATACGATATAACTTAAAAACAAAAATAGATAAATCCACAAACCATCTAAGAAATGCCAGTAGATTGAACATACCTGCAAACCTAATAAATTTTTTGGCTTATAAGAATTTTTTAAAGATTTAAAAAAAACAAATCCTACAGCAAATAAACCTCCTACCAAATGAAGTAAGTGTGCAAAGGTGAGCACATATAAGAACGAACCAGAAGCATTACTTTTACTTCCTGTAAAATATACCTGACCTTCAGTTAATTGGCTCCATGCTTCAACTTGCGAAAATGCAAATGCAATGCCGAGAAATAAAGTGGTTGCCAATAAAACTTTAACAGCTATAAAATTTTCTTTTTTAGCAAACCAAACTGATAGTTGGATGGTAATACTACTTAGAATAATTATAATGGTACTTACCCAAAACATGGATGGCATATAAAATTCCAACCAGTTTCCATCGGATTTTCTAACGACCACTGCAGAAGTTAGTCCTGCAAATAACATGACTATGCTCACCATACCAATCCAAAGCAAGGGTTTCATCGTTTTTTTCTGAATGGTTTTGCGTTCTATTGCGTCTATTGCAGTCATCATGGTTTAAATTTTATCAAAATAAAGTGCAAATAACACAATTGGAATATAAATGAATGATGCAAACATTAATCTTGTTGCAGATTTCATTGAATTTTTTCTATATAAATTTAATGCAGGAATCAGCATTAAAACATTAGCAATTACAATGAATATGGCAGCACCTAACCCTGCCATTTTAAATACAATTGGCAAGAAACTACTAGCAATCATAAATAAAGTATAAACCAATATTAAAAATGCTGACAATTGATCTCTTCCATTGGGAGATGGTAATAAACGAAAGCCTGCTTTCAAATAATCATCGTTGATTTTCCAAGCAATAGCCCAAAAATGAGGAAACTGCCACATAAATTGCAATGCAAATAATATTCCAGCTTCTAATCCAAAACTACCTGTAGCAGCTACCCAACCTAGCATAGGAGGAATAGCACCAGGAAAAGCTCCAACAAAAACTGCCCAAGGCGTAACTCTTTTTAATGGCGTATATACTGCTACATAAATAAATAAAGCTAAAATTCCGAGAATTCCAGACAAGACATTTAAATAAAAAAGCATTGAGATCCCAACTATTCCACTAGCAAAAGCCACAGAATAAGCCTCAAATAAACTCATTCGCTCAGCGGCTAATGGACGATTTTTTGTTCTGTCCATTAACTTATCCAAATCTTTCTCGATGATTTGATTAAATGCATTAGAAGATCCAGTAACCAATAATCCGCCTAAGGTCAGTATAATTAAGGTAGTCCAATTGATAGCAGGCACTGCTAACATATAGCCTAATATCGCTGAAAAAACAACTAAAGAAGCTAAACGTAATTTTATAAACAATGCATAATCAACTAACTTGGTAGTAAAGCTGTTTGATTGGACTATTTCTTTTTCTGCAGTATAACTCATCTAAAATAATTCGTCGATTTGTTGGGGTCAAAATTAGTAAATATTTCAAGTGAAATGGAAAGAAATCTGCTAATTTAAAATGAATACAGATAAGCTATCTTTCATAATTGGTTCTGAAGAGCTGACTGCGGATTCCAAGGAGTATAAAATTTTGATCATTTACTACAGAAGAACTTCTATGAATGTACTCTGAGAATACATTTAAATTACTCATTTTTAACGGATAATAAGACACTCCGATTTGAAAGTTTTGAATTAATTCATTGGTTCCATCAAAAACTTGATATCCATATTCTGTGGGACGCAAACTATTAGAAAAATTTACATTTGTTCCTAATTGTTCCTCATTGAAGTAAGGTAATTTTTGGGAGACATGAAAATAGCTAAAATAATAATTCAGCTGATTTTTTTGATAATTTAATTGGGCAATGAATTCAGCTAAACCCGCTCCTTTTGGATGGGCAAGAGATTGACCATCATTAGAATATGACTGAACTGGATTGCTATGTGCATAAGTAAATGGCCTTATAAAATTAAATTCAAAACGAGTACTTAATCCATTAACTTTAAAAAGATCATAGGTTTTCCATCCCAACTGAATCGCATATTTATTGGCCCACCACCCAAATTTATCTGTTGATTGCGGATTAAAATAATGTTGAAAATCTGCTTTTATTTCTTTAAAAAGAAACTCATCCAACATTAATTGTCCATAAATTAAATTATTTTTAAGCAGTTTAATTTTATAATTTAATCCGATTAAAACATTGTCCGGAGAACCTACAGAGAATTCAACTGGTCGATAAAAAATAACAGGATTTAAATAATTAACATCAAAACCTCTATCATAAACACTATCTTTTGCGCTCCAAATAACAGTTTCAAATAATCCAATGCTCAACCATTTACTTACGTTCCAATCTAAGTAATGTGAGGAAGAAAACTTGCGTTTAAATTTTTGTGGGCTTCCAGTATTTAATCCAACTCTTACTGCATCCAAATTTTGTTGCATTGCAAATATATTGGTGTAAGATATTTTCCAAAAATTAGTCGAAAACTTTAAATAAGGCGAATTATTAGCATTATCAGACAATATAAGTGAACGATAACCTTCTCCTATAAACTGCTTCCCATTTCCTACCTCAAAATTAAAGTGTTTATTGGGTGAGTAAGATAAATAGGCTTGAAAAAACTGAGCTCTTTGCAAGCCATTCGAACTATTTTTTAATTCGCTCATTCCAGGGTAATATCCTTTATTAAATACATCATTGAAAATCGAACCATTTTTTGAAAAATGATTCGCATATAAAATTCCGACAGCTAATTTATCTGAATAAGATGCAGAAATATCAAACCCAATTCCATAAATATTATCAGTTTTGAAATCTTTAAGATCTACCGTATTATAGGTGAAATTTAAATAAGGTTGCATGTAAATGTTCCATTCGTCATTCTTTATTGCTAATAAATTACTTTTAAAAGCTCTTTCAAAGTTTTCAACCTGGGTAGATTGATCTTGAAAATATTTTATTTGTTGAACATCATTTAAACGATAAGGCTGGATAGAACTATGAAAATTCATATCCAAATCAATTATTTTTTGTACTTGATTTGGAATTAGTCCAATACGAGAATTAAGTGGTTGAGAAAATAATGTATTTACAGTTGTTATTGTAATTAAAAATAGAATACTCTTTTTAAAAAGCTTATCCATTTTTAGTTTTATTAATAAGCAACAATAACAAACTACCAAATGCAATTACTGCAACTGATAAGAAGGTAATACTAGGATTTATTCCTGACATTATTACAGGAATTATAATTAAAAAAATATTGAAAGAATAAATCGCTAATGCTGTGTTTTTGTGACTTTTAGTCCAATAAAGTAACCTATGATGAATATGATTAGAATCAGCTGTAAAGGGACTTTTTTTATTGGCAACTCTGTAAATGAAAATTCTAAACGTATCTAATAATGGATACACCAAAACCGTCATAGCAAATATAGGCTTAGAAATACCTATGATGTTAGAAGGCAATTCAGCAGAAGGAAATTCTATGAGTTGAATGGCTAAAAAACTTAAAATTAAACCGACAAAGAGCGAACCAGAATCACCCATGAAGATACTAGCTGGTGAAAAATTAAATCGAAGAAATCCTAAAAGTGCACCAGCCAAAGCAAATGAAATAACAGCATAATCTGCACAACCAGCTAATAAAAACCATACTCCAAATGCAGCAGAGGCAATAAATCCGACTCCACCAGCTAATCCATCTATTCCATCTATTAAATTGAAAGAATTAATGACAACGATGATGGTAACAACTGACAATAAAATGCTTGCCCATTCAGGTAATTCTCTAATATTGAACAAGCCATATAAGCTCGTAATTTTAACCTCAGCCATTATCACCATTATAAAAGCCACAATCATATTGGCTAATAATTTTTTAATAGCTGATGTACCAACAATATCGTCTTTAATTCCAACAAAAAACATAATAAGTATAGCAGGAATCAAATATTTCAAAAATCCTATAACTTCCGTTGGAAAGAATAAAAAGGTTGAAAACAAAGTAGCTGCAAATATCATAATACCGCCCATAGAAGGCGTGCTTTTGCTATGTTTCTTTCTATCTTCTGTAGGCTCATCAAATAAATGCTTCATTTTAGCCACCTTAATATAACTAGGTGTGGCTAAAAGCACTATAAAAAATGAAACAATCGAAGCTAAAGCTATTTCCATAACAATTATAAAAGGCGAAATTAGTTAAAAATCTCGGTAACGGTTAATTAATGCTGTTTGAAAACTTAAGTATAGATAATTGGTAGATTGTGTAGGGAAATAATTACTGGGTGTAATCCCAACAGCTATAAATTGACTGGAGCTCGGCATTCGGCCTATTAAACCTGCTTTTAAATGCATATTTGTAGCAGGATTAATTAAAAATCCGATTGAAAAATCAACCAAATCAATTTTTTCTAAAGTGTTGTAAATAGAATTACTACTACCTTTTACTTTTATTGTATTATATTTAAAATCAGCCAATAATCTTTTATACTGGTAATTCAATAAAATTACATATTCAGTGCTATTATTTCCCATGGGTAGTGCCATATATTGATTGTAGTGGTTAAAATCTGCTCTTGAATTTGGATTTCCATACAATCCCACAGTACTCTGATTCTTTTCTAATTGAATCGTTAAACCTTCAATTCCATAATAAGAAAGTCCAAATTGATAACCTACAGACTTAAAATTAAAATCTTTAACCGCTAACTGACCATACAACATTAATGATTTCAAAGGTCTATAAGCTACATTAATACCTTGATTGCTTTGATTAAGGCTATCACTTTTTCCATAAATAGCGGAACGACTAAAAATAATTGGAGATAAAAAAGTGTAATCAGGTGTTTTTCTTGAGTTGAAATTTTTTTTGGCTAAAGCATCAAAAGAAACGGTAGATTCAAACAAACCTAGTCTAAATTTTGGATTAAAAATATATTCCAAATAGTTATAAACAGCTGTTTTTCTTTCAAATAAGTCTTCATTATTTTTAAACCCCGGAATTCTTGTCAAATTTTGCAAACTGCTGTAAATAACAGAATAATGTAATTTTCTTTTTAAAGCGTTGAAATTAAAAGATAAGAATGGATAATTAAACGCATTGTCAGATAATAATATGGAGCGATAACCTTCGCCAATAAAATGCTTGTCTTGACCTGCAGAAATCATTATATTTTTATTGACAATAAAACTCAAACGAGCAGATGCCATTGCAAAATCGTACACATTTTTATTCACCTTAACCCTGCCTTCACCTGGCACCACAGAATTAGAATCAATAAAATTTTTAAAAAAGGCAGGAAATTCAGCCTGATTTTCATAAAAAGAGGAGGTGAAAGTCAGTTTATTTTTCCAATTTCCTTGAAGATTAAAACCTCTAGTATTTCTATAATAGGAATCATTACTTTCTGAATCTAACCCATATTCTAAGTAGAATAAAGGATTTAGCTGAAATGAAAAATCTCCTGATTGAACATTTACAAAATCCTCAAAAAATAATTTTCTGCTAACCCATGATCGTTCTCTTTCAGATCGAATACTTTTACTGTTGTAATAAAAATTGGCAGAATCAGAAATTTGTTGAAATTGCGGATTTATAGGTTTTAGTGAATAATTGAAAGATGCATCAGATTGATAAATTTGTTTTCTTGCTTCTAAACCAAACTTTCTTTCTAAAGGAATTTCTTGTGCAGATAAACCTATGCACCATAAAATGAAACAAAGAAAAAAAATTCTTTTCATTTTAATTAAAATTCATTTGCTTTACTTCTTCATAAACTTTTCTAATTCCTTCTTCTAACTCTACACTATATTTCCAACCTGCATCTGCCAATCTACTAACATTCATTAATTTTCGAGGAGTTCCGTCTGGTTTTGAAGCATCAAAAACTAATTTTCCTTCAAATCCAGTTATTTTTTTAATCGTTTGAGCCAATTCTGCAATGGTCACATCTTTACCTGTACCAACATTTACCCACTCTTCGCCATCATAATCTTGCATTAAAAAAAGACAAGCATCTGCCAAATCTTCTACATATAAAAACTCACGCATGGGCTTACCAGATCCCCAAACCACTACTTCTTGGTCTCCATTAACTTTGGCTGTATGAAATTTTCTCAATAAAGCTGGCAAAACATGAGAATTATTTAAATCGTAATTATCATTTGGTCCATATAAATTGGTAGGCATTGCAGAAATAAAATTACACCCGTATTGTCTTCTATATGATTCACATAATTTAATTCCTGCTATTTTTGCTATTGCATAAGGCTCATTGGTTGGTTCTAATTCACCACTCAACAAATAATCTTCTTGTAAAGGTTGTGGCGCTAATTTGGGATAGATACACGATGATCCCAAAAACAATAATTTATCCACCTTATTTTCATAAGCCGCATGAATAATATTAGCCTCAATCATCAAATTTTGGTATAAAAAATCAGCTCTGTAAATATTATTAGCTTGAATTCCACCCACTTTTGCTGCCGCCAAAAAAACATAATTTGGCTTTTCTGTTGCAAAAAACTCATTCACTGCTGCTTGATTTCTCAAATCTAATTCTGCCGAAGTTTTTAAAGCTAGGTTATTAAATCCTTTACTTTTTAAAGCTCTCACTATCGCAGAACCCACCATACCTCTGTGACCTGCGACGTATATTTTATCCTTTTTATTCATTCGAATTTACTGCTTTATGTCCACCTTCTAATAAATATTTATCTCTTTGAAATAACTCTAAATCAGACTGCATCATATCATTAATCAATTCATCTAAATTGTGTTTTGGTTTCCAACCCAACTCTTTTTCTGCTTTAGATGCATCTCCAATTAATAAATCTACTTCAGTTGGTCTAAAATAGTTAGAATCCACTTCTACAATTACATGATTAGTTGCTTTATTTCTACCCTTTTCACTTTCTCCTTTTCCTTCCCAAACTATATCAATATCAGCAATTTTAAATGCTTTACTTACAAAATTTCTTACCGTAGTTGTAACATTTGTAGCCAAAACATAATCTTGTGGTTCATCTTGTTGCAACATCAAATACATACCTTCAACATAATCTTTAGCATGTCCCCAATCTCTTTTTGCATCTAAATTCCCAAGATATAATTTTTCTTGCAATCCCAATTTAATTCTAGCTGCAGCACGAGTAATTTTACGTGTTACAAATGTTTCACCTCTTAAAGGACTTTCATGATTGAATAAAATTCCATTACAAGCATACATTCCATAAGCTTCGCGGTAATTTTTTACAATCCAAAAACCATACAGTTTAGCAACACCATAAGGACTACGAGGATAAAAAGGTGTTTTTTCTGTCTGTGGAACTTCTTGTACTTTTCCATATAGCTCAGAAGTAGAAGCTTGATAAAAACGACACTTTTTTTCTAAGCCTAAAGTTCTTATTGCTTCTAGAATTCGCAAAGTTCCCATTGCATCTACATTGGCAGTATATTCGGGCATTTCAAAAGATACTTTTACGTGCGACTGTGCAGCCAAATTATAAATTTCAGTAGGTTGCACTTCTTGAATAATTCTTATAATGTTTGATGAATCAGTCATATCGCCATAATGCAATACAAATTTTACATTTTTTTCATGCAAATCAGTATATAAGTGATCGATTCTATCTGTATTAAACATAGAACTTCTTCTTTTAATTCCATGTACTTCATACCCTTTGCTTAAAAGCAATTCAGACAAATAAGCTCCATCTTGGCCGGTAACTCCAGTAATTAACGCTACTTTTTTCATATTCTATTCTTATTGGCTAACTAAAAACCAATTATTTAATAAATTCTCTCTATTATAAACCATTGATTTATTGGTGGTTTGATCTATAACTGACCCACCCATTGCATTTACAATTCCTTGACCTGCAGCAGTGTCCCATTCCATAGTTGGAGCAAATCTTGGATAAGCATCTGCTAAACCTTCCGCTACCATACACAATTTCAGGGAGCTCCCTTTTGAAATAATATCAATTGCTCCATGCTTTGCTTTCGCTTGATTGATAAACTCTTCGGTTTCTTCTGACATATGCGATCTACTTCCAACAACCGTATAAATACTTCTGTTATTTTTTAATGGTAACTCCTTAGATGCCTCCATCAATTTATCTAAATCATTTAGCCCATTCATTTCTGAATATTTTTCTGTTTTAAATGCACCAAATTCTTCCATTCCAAAATACATTTCATCCGTTACAGGAACATAAATAATTCCCATAATTGGTTTTCCATCATGAATTAATGCAATATTGACAGTAAACTCACCATTTCTTTTTATAAATTCTTTTGTACCATCCAAAGGATCAACGATCCACAAATATGCCCAAGCAGATCTTTCTTCATAAGGAATTGATTTTCCTTCTTCACTCAAAACAGGAATATTTGAAGATTTTAAAGCTTCCATTATCGAAATATGTGCTCTTTTATCTGCGGCTGTTAAAGGACTTTTATCGTCTTTTAGCTCTACTGCAATTTCGGTATTATACACCTCCAAAATCTCCAAACCACCTTGATAAGCAGCTTGTATTGCTTTATTTAATAATTCTTTTGATTCTTTTTCAGTCATTATCTCTTTTTGTAGATTAATAAGATGATTTAGCGCCACCTATCACTTCAATAGGATGCCAAGTAGTTTTTACTTCTTGGAAATCACTAATAATGTATGGATTTTCTATTTGATTGCTATCGGATTCATTTTTCAATAAATCATAAGTAAAGCATTTAACTCTTTTCAAATTGTCAATAGCACTTAATTTTATTTTTTCAATTTCCTCTTTATCATTTCCAGCGTAAGCCACTGCATTTACATCCATATGAGAAGCCATCTGCTCCATCAATTCCGATTTTTTGCCTGTTAAAATATTAACTACTCCACCTGGCAAATCAGAACTATTTAAAACCTCAGCAAAAGAAATTGCACACAAAGGTTTATTTTCTGAAGCTAAAATGATACAGCTATTCCCTCCAGCTATAATAGGTGCCATATATGACACTATTCCCAATAAAGAAAATTTTTCATCAGCAATAATTGATACTACACCTGTAGCTTCAAGGTTTGAAAAATTAAAATGAGAAGAGGCAACTGGATTGACTGAACTAAAAATTTGTTGATACTTATCACACCAACCAGCAAAATAAACCAATCGATCTATTGATAAGTTAACTTCTTGCTCTGCTTGTTTTTTTGTTGAATTTTGAAGCATCAACTCTTCTACAAATTGCGCTTTTCTGCCTTCCAATACTTCGGCCATTCTGTATAAAATTTGACTTCTATTGTAAGCAGATTTTTCGCTCCAACCGCCTTGTGCATTTCTAGCAGCCACTACAGCATTTCTAAAATCTTTGCGGGATGATAGACAAATATTGCCTAAAGATTCACCATTTTTATTGGTTGGACTGTAATATCTTCCAGATTCTGTTCTAGGAAAATTACCACCGATATATATTTTATATGTCTTCAAAATATTGATTCTTTCGCTCATTTTTAATCGAATTTTAGGTAAGCTGATAAACCGTGTAATCCACCTTCTCTGCCAAATCCACTCTCTTTAAAACCACCAAACGGTGAAGTTGGATCAAATTTATTATAGGTATTCGCCCAAACTACACCAGCTTTTAACTTTGAAGTCAAGTTAAAGACTTTAGAGCCTTTATCTGTCCAAACGCCTGCCGATAAACCATAAGGCGTATTATTTGCTTTTGCAATAACCTCATCTACTGTTCTAAATGTTTGAACTGCTAGCACTGGTCCAAATATTTCTTCCTGAGCCAATCTGCTCGACTGTGCTACATCTGTAAATAATGTTGGTTGGCAAAAATATCCAGTTTTTGGTAAGTTACACAAGTTTGGAAAAAATCTAAACCTTCTTTTTTTCCTATTTTAATATATTTATCGATTGTTTCTAATTGATTTTTAGAATTGATAGCTCCCACATCCGTATTTTTATCTAATGGATCACCCACAATTAACGTTTCCATTCTATCCTTCAATTTTTTTATAAAAATATCCTTGATAGATTCTTGTACAAACAATCTTGACCCTGCACAACATACATGTCCTTGATTAAAGTAAATACCATTGATAATTCCTTCAACTGCTTGATCAATTGGAGCATCTTCAAATACAATATTTGCTGCTTTTCCACCTAATTCTAAAGTGACTTTTTTATCGGTTCCTGCAACTGCTTTTTGAATCATTTTTCCCACTTCAGTAGATCCTGTAAAAGCTATTTTATCAATGCCTTTGTGATTGACAATTGCTGCGCCTACTTTGCCAGCGCCAGTAATTATATTGACGACGCCATCAGGCAAACCACTTTCTTGTATTAATTCTGCTAGTTTTAGAGCTGTTAAAGAGGTAGTTTCAGCCGGCTTTAAAACAACGGTATTTCCACAAGCTAAGGCAGGAGCTATTTTCCAAGCTGCCATCAACAAAGGGAAATTCCAAGGTATAATTTGTCCTGCAACACCTAATGATTTTGGTTTTCGATTGGGAAAAGCATAGTCTAATTTATCTGCCCAACCTGCATAATAGAAAAAATGAGCTGCTGCCAATGGAACATCAATGTCTCTTGATTCTCGAATTGGTTTTCCTCCGTCTAATGATTCAATTACAGAAAATTCTCTTGCTTTTTCCTGAATTAATCGTGCAATTCGATAAATATATTTAGCTCTTTCTTTAGCTGGCATTACCGACCACACTTTATCGGAGGCTGTTCTTGCAGCTTTTACTGCCTTATCCACATCTTTTTAATTTGCCTGCGCAATGCTTGCGATTTTATTTTGATTGGCAGGATTAATTGATTTAAAATACTTCCCAGAAGAAGGTTTTTCAAACTTTCCATTGATAAACAAATCATATTTTTCTTTCAACTGGATGTGAGAAATACTCTCAGGTGCAGGTGCATATTCCCAAATATTAGTTTTAGCTTTTTCTTGCTTTTTTGTCATCTTTTATTAATCTTTTGAAAAATAATCTTTTGATTGATAAATTCCACTTCTTTGTTTTTCTAGTTGCATCAACATATCGTTGGCTAAACTACTGGCTCCAAAACGAAACCATTCATTGGACAACCATTGCTCTCCTAAAATTTCTTTCACCATCACCAAATAATGAATTGCCAATTTAGAATCAGAAATTCCTCCTGCAGGTTTCATTCCTATCATATTTCCCGTTTTTAAGAAATAATCTTTAATGGCATACAACATCGTCAGAGTAACAGGAATAGAAGCAGCTGAAGAAATTTTTCCTGTGGAGGTTTTTATAAAATCTGCTCCCGCATAAATTGCTATATCACTTGCTCTGCGTACATCATCTAAAGTGCCAATTTCACCCGTTTCTAATATTACTTTCAGTCTTGCTTTTTGTCCGCATGCTTCTTTGATAGTCGCAATTTCATCAAATACAAAATTATAATCACCTTGATGGTATTTTCCTCTCGAAATCACCATATCAATCTCATCCGCACCTTGATCTAAGGCAAATTTAGTATCGTCCATTTTAGTGCTTAAAGGTGCTTGCCCAGATGGAAAAGCAGTAGATACAGAAGCTACTTTTACGCCACTACCCTTTACTGCTTTTTTGGCTACACTCACCATTGATGGATAAACACAAACTGCCGCAACTGTAGGCAAATCTGCATAATTATCATGTGGATGCATGGCTTTGTAACACATTTGGTTGACTTTTCCTTCGGTATCTTTTCCTTCCAAAGTAGTTAAATCAATCATGTTCAAAACCAACTTTAAAGCTTCAATTTTGCTCTCATTTTTAATACTTCTGCTTTGAAACCTTGCAGAACGCTCTAAAATTCCTTCTTGATCTACTGGTGTAGTTAACTTAAAGTCGGGTATTTGTATATTTTTTTTCAAAATAATATGGTCTGAAAACTTAAAGTTCAAAGATATAAATAATCCCTTAATAATCTGCTTTATAAATAGGATTTGATTCTATCATTTTGATTTCCTTTACAGTGTTATTTTATTTAAATTTGCGCCCTCAATGAAAGACGAAGGAAGAAATATTTTTTCGGTTTTTGACGAAATTCTTCAAAGAGAAGACAAAGAAAACCTTTTAAACCAAAGAGCTACTGTTATTTGGATGACTGGTCTATCAGGTTCAGGAAAAACGACAATAGCTATTGCTTTAGAAAAATTATTGAATCAAAAGGGATATTTAACCCAAGTTTTAGACGGTGATAATATTCGTGCAGGCATTAATAATAACCTTGGTTTTTCGGATGCAGACAGAACTGAAAATATTAGAAGAATAGCTGAAATCAGCAAACTTTTTTTGAACTGTGGTATTATCACTATCAACTGTTTTGTGAGTCCAACATTAGAAATTAGAAAACAAGCCAAAACAATTATTGGAGACAAAAATTTCGTAGAAGTATTTATCAATACGCCCATTGAAATTTGCGAACAAAGAGATGCAAAAGGCCTATATGCGAAAGCAAGAAAAGGCGAAATAAAAGACTTTACAGGAATTAGTGCTCCATTTGAAGCGCCTGAAAAAGAATATATTGAAATAAAAACAGCCGACAAAACTCCTTTGGAGTCTGCCGAAGAATTAATGAAATCTATTTTATCCAACATACAAAAGAGATAAGCGATGCAATCTTATAATTTATCACATTTAGAAGAATTAGAATCCGAAGCCATTTATGTGCTTCGTGAAGTAGCCATGCAATTTGAAAACCCTGTATTATTGTTTTCAGGTGGAAAGGATTCTATAGTTTGTGCACATTTAGCTAAAAAAGCATTTTGGCCTGCCAAGATTCCATTTTCATTTATGCATGTAGATACAGGTCACAATTTTCCTGAAACGATTAAATTTAGAGATTATTTTCTAAATAAATTAGGAGTAAATCTAATTGTAGCAAGCGTACAAGATTGCATAGATCAGGGTTTAGTAACTGAAGAAAAAGGATTTAAAGCTAGTAGAAATGCATTGCAAACAGTGGCTTTATTAAAAGGTGTAGAAGATAATAAATTTGATGCGGCCATTGGTGGAGCTCGTAGGGATGAAGAAAAAGCTAGAGCAAAAGAACGTTTTTTCTCTCACAGAGATGAGTTTGGACAATGGGATCCTAAAAATCAACGACCTGAATTGTGGAATATTTTTAATGGAAAAAAACATATGGGTGAAAGCTTTAGAATTTTTCCTATTAGTAATTGGACTGAAATGGATATTTGGCAATATATTTTAAGTGAGGGAATTGAGTTGCCATCTTTATATTTTTCTCATGAAAGAGAATGTTTTATGAGAGATGGCGTGGTGATGTCGACCGGAGAATTTGTACCACAAAGGGACACTGAAAAAACTGAAAAGATGACTGTACGTTTTAGAACCATTGGAGATATGACGTGTACAGGAGCTGTTTTTTCTGACGCAGATTCTTTAGAAAAAATTATTGAAGAAGTTGCTAGCACAAGAGCTACAGAGAGAGGCACAAGATCAGATGATAAAAGATCTGAAGCAGCCATGGAAGACAGAAAAAAACAAGGTTATTTCTAAATAAAAATTTAACAAGAATATTTTATATCCGATAGATAAAAAAATTATGAGCAAAGACCCTTATTTAGACATGGAATTATTACGTTTTTCAACCGCAGGAAGTGTTGACGACGGTAAGAGTACATTAATAGGTAGAATGTTGTACGATTCAAAGTCCATTTTTGAAGATCAGTACGAAGCCATCGAATCAAGTAGTAAGAAAAAAGGTGATGAACATGTTAACTTAGCCTTGCTAACAGATGGATTAAGAGCTGAAAGAGAGCAAGGTATAACTATTGATGTGGCTTACAGATATTTTGCTACTCCAAAACGTAAGTTTATAATAGCCGACACTCCAGGACATATTCAGTACACGCGTAATATGGTAACTGGTGCTTCCACATCTAATTTATCTATTATTTTAGTGGATGCCAGAAAGGGAATTATTGAGCAAACTTATCGTCATACTTTTATTTCGTCTCTATTAGGAATTCCTCACGTAGTTTTCTGTATCAACAAGATGGATTTGGTAGATTATGATGAAAAAGTATTTCATCAAATTAAAAAAGACATTGAAGCTTTTGTTTCCAAATTGAATGTAAAAGACATTCATTTTATTCCAATATGTGCCTTAAATGGTGATAATGTGGTTAATAAATCTACCAATATGGATTGGTATCAAGGTGGAACCTTACTTTATTTATTAGAAAACATTCACATTGGTAGCGATCACAACCACATTGATTGTAGATTTCCTGTTCAAACAGTTATTCGTCCACAATCTTCTGAATTTCCTGATTATAGAGGATATGCAGGAAGAATTGCAGGCGGAGTTTTTAAACCTGGAGATGAAGTAATGGCCCTACCTTCAGGGTTTAATACAAAAATTAAATCCATTGAAACTGCCAATGGAACTTTGGATCAAGCTTTTGCTCCACAAAGTGTTACTATTTGCCTAGAAGATGAAATTGATATTAGTAGAGGTGATATGATTGTGAGAACGAACAATCAACCAAAAATATCTCAAGACATTGACATTATGGTATGTTGGTTGAATGAAAAAGCATTAGTAAAGGGTGGAAAATATGCCATCATTCACACGACCAATGAAGCTAGATGTATTATTAAAGACGTTAAATATAAAATCAATATCAATACGTTACACCGTGAAGAAAATGATACCAATATCGAGATGAATGATATAGGTAGAATTACTATCCGAACTACCAAACCACTTTTCTATGATAGTTATAGAAGAAATAGAAATACCGGTAGTGTAATAATTATTGATGAAGGTACTTATGAAACTGTAGGTGCAGGAATGATTGTAGAATAACAAGCACAAAAATTTAAATAAAGCTGTTCAGAATCCTGAATGGCTTTTTTTTACTACTTTTATTTGATGAGCCATTATAAATAAATAGGGCAAGTTATTAGATTTTAATTTAAAAAAACATCAATAATCTATTATTGAAATAGTTAATAATAAAAGAATGAATCCGTTGAAAAAGCTAAGTTTTGGTCTTTCTATTTTTTATTTTCTATGCATCTCGTCTTCCCTTTTCGCACAAGCTGTTTTTAACAAACAAAACATCGATCAAAAAAATGATACGGCTTGGAACATTGCAGAATCCAATACTAAAAGAGCCTACGAAATCGCTTTTAATTGCAATCAACTAAGCAACGACAATAATTATATAAAAGGTGAAGTCGAAAGTAATATGACTCTTGGCTTAATTTCCTTATTAAACGGAGATTTTGAACTCGCATTAACGAAAACATTATCCGCCTTAAATAAGGTAGAAAATGACTCTACAAAAGCAGTTATAGAAAATCAAATAGGTCGTATTTACTTAGAACTTAATGTATATGATAATGCAAAAAATGCTTTAAATGAAGCTATAAAGATTAATTCACGATTAAATACATCCTATTTAACAGGCAACTATATCAATTATGGAAATTTAAAGGAAAAAAATTTCGAGATAGATTCTGCTTTTTATTATTATGATAAAGCTTACAATATTGCTATTAAATATTCTGATACAATGGGAATTGTAACCTCTTTAAATAATAAGGGAACCTTATCAGGCATATTGAACAATCTTGAATTGGAAAGAAGTTTATATACGGAAGCTTATAAAATTGCTCCAAAAGAAAGCAATCAGAAATCTCAATTGGCAACTAATATTGCTATCTCTTATTTTTCAGATAACAATTATGAAAATGCTAAAAAGTACATTGATATAGCTTATAATTTAGCTAAAAACAATGATTTTTTGAAAGGTCAACAACAAGCAAGGCTTTTTCAAAGTAAGATTGAAGAGAAAAAAGGAAATTACCCTAAATCATTAGAATACCTTAAAGATTATCAAAAACTTACAAGTAATTTATTAGATGACCAAACTCTTAAAAAAATAACTCAAATTCAATTAAGTAATGATTTTAAGCAAAGTTTAAAACTCGATTCTTTAGAAAAACAACAAGAGATTGAAACCATTGAAGCGGAGAATAAAAAACAAGGATTACTAAGACAAGAAGAAATTGAAAAACGAAATGTTATTATCTATTTTATAATTGCATTTCTATTAGGGGCTGTTTATGTTGCCTATCGTTTTTTTAAGGTTGGAATAGAAAGAAAAGAAGCCAATAAAATTATTTCAGATCAAAAAATTGAGGTGGAGAAGCAAAGAGACATTTCTAAACAAGAGCAAGCAATTGCTCAAGAACAAAAATTGATTGTAGAGTTAAAAAATAGAGAAATTTTAGAGAGCATACATTATGCTAAAAGGCTACAAAGTGCTATTTTACCTCCTTTAAAACAAGTTGCAGAATTGCTTCCTGACAGTTTTATATTTTACAAACCAAAAGATATTGTAGCAGGAGATTTTTATTGGGTTGAAAAAGCCAATAGATTGATTAATAATGAAGAGAAATCTTATGTTTTTTTTGCAGTTGCCGATTGCACCGGACATGGAGTTCCTGGCGCTATGGTGAGTGTGGTTTGTGCAAATGCGCTCAATAGATCACTTAAAGAATTTAAACTAACAGATCCAGGCGAAATACTTGATAAAGTAACAGATTTAGTATTAGAAGCTTTTGAAAAGGGAGAAGAAATAATTAAAGATGGAATGGACATCGCTTTGTGCTGTTTAGAAAAAACTACAGGCAAGCTGCTTTATTCAGGTGCTAATATCTCGCTGATGATTCTTAGTGAACATAATCAAATCAATACTGAAAGCAAGCACAAAAGTATTTGTTTAGAAAATGATCAAAAATGTTTGCATGAAATTAAAGCTGTAAAACAACCAGTTGGAAGATTTGAAAATCATAAAAAATTTATAACTAATTCAATTCTGTTAAATCTAGGGGATGAAATTATATTGACTTCAGATGGTTTTGCTGATCAATTTGGAGGAAAAAAAGGCAAGAAATATATGTCACTAAATTTCAAAAAATTTCTTCTTACTATTAAAAATGAACCTTTATCAAATCAAAATAAACTTATAGCTTCAGAGTTCGAAAACTGGTTGAGCAATTACGAACAAGTAGATGATGTATGTGTGATGGGAATAAAACATTCTTAATTACTTAACAAAAATAAATTGGTCTAGTCCTGAAGGGACAACAACAATAACCTAAACAAATAATTCTCGTATAAAATTATAATTGAGAAATTTAAAATAATCAATTAACTTAGTATATAAATTACAAGAAATAAAATGAATCTTTACAACTTATAGGTTCACTAATAATTTAACATTATATTTCTAACGCTGCAACCCACCCACAATGAAATTAAAAGGGATAAAATTACTTTTTATATTACTTTCCATTAATCTATTGAGCTTTGCTCAATCAACTAATAGAGTAGATCTTACATTTGGTGGAGTATTTGGTTTGGGTCAAAATAATGAAAAAGGTCTTACCTTAAAATTAGATTATAACATCACTAATAATTTTTCAGTCGGTTTAACTTCAAGATTACTTTATCAATCTTATGGAAGCGAATATAATAATATCTATCAGTATGACACTGTTCAAAATAGCCCTTTAAAAATAATTGACTATTCAAACATTGTGACTAAAGTTGAGATTTTTGATCTCCAATTAGGAGCTCGATTCAAATATAATTTTTTTACCAATAATAGTTTTTCTCCCTATCTAGCTTCAACCATTGGTTATCAAACTAGGATAAATGAAGTAAGTAGTAAATTTGATGAACCTTACAAAAATTCCATTAATAACTTTTTAAACTATTTGCCTGACAATACAGGCATTTTTTTAAATGCCGAAGTTGGTATATTGCACAAATTAAATAGCCGTCTTTCGGTATTTGCAAGTGCGAGTAAGATTTTATTTTCACCTGATTTAGTTACAGTTAATGATGCTGATTTTAAAATCTATAGGGATGACACCAATTTTAATTTTAAAAATAATTCCATCGCTTATAAAACTTACAAACCATATCATTTTGAAATTGGTTTAATTTATAGAATCTATTAAAATGAAAAACATATTTCTATTCATATTGCTAATTAGTTTTTCTACCTCTATTTTTTCGCAGGTCATACTGAGTCAAGAGATGAAAATTAAAAGTGGGAAGATTGCAGCAATGGAATTTTCACCCGATGGAAAATTAATTGCAGTTTCTTCAGGAAATAAAATAGAAGTTTTTTTAAAACAGGCAGAATCACCCATAAAAGTTTTTAAAACTCCTTATTACTACACCAACCAAATTTCATTTTTATCTCCTGCTAAGCTTCTAATTTCAGGTAGAAATTTTTTAGGATTTTCTATTAAAGAGTTTTCTGTTTACGATTTGGACAGTAATAAGTATATCTACAACAAAAAATTTGACAATATTAATGGTGCTATTAAAAAAATATTTAAATATGAAGACGATGAAATAGGGGCTGGATTAATAGCAGGAAACCAAATTATTTTATTTTTAGATGAAGATACTACTCAAATTAACGTAAAAGAAGAAATTATTGATGCTGAATATAATAGTTCAACAGAAAAACTATGGATTGCTTTAAACAAAAAGATAATTGAATATAATCTAGCTACAAAACAAATAGATAGAACTATTGAACTTAAATATAGATTGGTTGATTTTGCACTTTCAAAAAATGGAAAATCTTTAGCCTATTCTGATAAAAAAGATAATATTTATTATACGGATGAAAGTCTGCAGTATATTTTATACAAGCTCAATTATAAATCAGGTAAAAAGCAATACGAAAACCTTTCCTTTTCTTGGGATGGCAAATATTTAGCGAGCACTAATTTATTTGAGTTTGAATTGTGGATTTTGGAAAACAAATCTATCATGTTTAAAAAGAAAGTAAAAGGCAGGGGAGCACTTTCATCAGTAAAATTAGATCCATCGGGAAAAATTCTTGCTGTAGCCGGTTACGATGATAAAAAAGTTGAATTGTGGAATGCTTCTGCACTAAACATTTCTCCTATTATAGATTTTAAAGATAAATCAGACAAAACTCCACCGCAAGTAATTTTAACTAACCCCAAGATACCTAAAGATCGCATTTCAGTAACAGTAAATGAAATTAATTTACAAGGCTTAGTTATTGACAACATGGGAATTAAAGAGGTTAAGGTAAATGGGCAAAAGGCTGAATTATCTGCAACTGGAGATTTTGATATAAAAATAAATTTAGCAATTGGTGAAAATTATGTGGTTATAGAGTCTACAGATATCAATAATAATACTTCTATTAAAAAAATTAATATTATCCGAAAGGAATTTAATTTAGAAGATCTTACTTTAGAAAGAAAAAATCATTTATTGATTATCTCCATTGACCAATACAAATATTGGCCAGTATTGGGAAATGCTGTTTCAGATGCTGAAAACTTAGCGAATGTTTTGAACAAAAAATACGGTTTCGAATCAACCAATATAATAGAAGTAAAAGATAGTTTGGCTACTCGACAAGGAGTTATTGATGGTTTTAAAAATTTGATAACCAACGTTGGACCAAATGATAATGTGATCATTTACTTTTCAGGCCACGGTTATTTCGATGCCACTTTAGGTGAGGGCTATTGGATACCTGTAGATGCTAAAAAAGGACAAGATGGAGACTACCTGCCGAACAGCTTTATGATACAATTAATGAAAAAAGTAAACTGCAAGCATTTATTTTTAGTTGCAGATGCTTGTTTTTCAGGCTCCTTATTTAATAGCACCAATAGAGGCTATACGGATAATGTTGGCAAATACAAATCTCGATGGGGATTGGCTTCTGGCAGATTAGAATATGTTTCAGATGGCGCTTCAGGTGAGCATAGTCCATTCAATAAATATTTGGTAGAATATTTAGAAAAAAACAAGAAAGAAGAATTCTCTGTATCAGAGATTGTACAATATGTTAAAATAAATGTAGCAAATGAAACCAATCAATCTCCTATTGGAAACCCACTAAGTGGCCTTGGAGATGAGGGTGGAGAATTTGTATTTAAAATTAAAAATAAATAAAGATGAAAACAATAATCTTAATTTTTGCCTTAGCCATTAGCGGTTTAGTTATATCTCAAAATCTTAAAGTGGTTCACATAACTGGAGATATTTATTCTGTAAAAGAGAATAGAAATTTTAAAATGGGAGATCCAGTTTCTACTGAAGAACAGATATCCTATTCCAATTACGATTTGAGTTGTTTATTATATGATGGCTCCAATAAACTCTATTTTAGACCCATCAAAAATAAAAAATCAGGGAAGGTTTCTGATCTATTTGAAGAAGCTTATGATCGTCAACAAATAGCTTCTAGAGGTAAAAATGATAGTACCTATTTAAAAGTGGGTGATTATTTTGGAGGAAAAAGTTATCTATTTTTCAATACAGAAGAGGATTTTAAACTAAAAGAAAACGAAGAAGATTTTATAGACAATATACTTTACGTTGCCGTAGATGAAAATGAACAGAAATCAAAATTAGAGTTTGAGCAGTACAATATGAAAGTGGTGCCTACTGATATATTTAGTGAGGACGAAAAACAGAAAGATTTAATCATTTATAGAGTTGATGGCGCTTCAGGTGAGTTTGTAAAAGAAATAGAATTTAAAGCGTTTAATTCATCCAATGAAGAAATTAAAGACCAAATAAAGTTAATTGTTGATATGCAAAATGGAGAGGATAGAAAAAAAGTGATAGAATCAACTTATAACGTGTTATTGACTATTTATGGAAATTTGAATTACTATTCATGGAAAAATTATTTTGCAGCCAATTTTCCAGTTCAAGAACCAGGCAAATAAAAAATTAGATGGTTATAGTTTTATAACCATCTATTTTTTTTAAGATTATTCTTTTATATCAAATTTTATAGGAATTCTGTAAATTACACTAGCCGTTCTTCCCATTTGCTCACCAGGAGTAAAAGTAGGCATGCTTTCTACCACTCTTAAGGCTTCCTTATCTAACATTTTGCCTCCTGCTACCCCTCTCATTATCTTAGCATCAGTAACTTTCCCTTTTTTGTCTATTACAAAATAAACATAAGCAGTTCCTTTAATATCCATTTCCCTAGCTTGAGGCGGAAAATTTATATTTTCTCCAATGTATGCCGTCATCTTAGAAGCAGTACAATTATCTCTTTCTGCTCCTCGCAAATCTTCACAACCGGGAAAAGCAGGCATCAACTCAACAATAGCGCTCGGTGGAAAATCGTCAGGTGTATCATCTATTGGCGAATTAAAAATTACAATTGGCGGCTTATCAATAATAATGGGCTTATCATCAGGCTTATCCACCTCGGTTGGCTTATTATTATCCACCACTTTTATTACCTCAGTTGTTGGTGGTTTTGGAAGCGGAGGAATCGGCTTTACACTTTTAAAAACAGTAATTGGAATATCTTCATCGATGATATCAGCATAATCATACGTTTTAGATGTTACAATGGTGTAAGGAGTTTTGTATTGAAAGGCTGCTAATACAGCTCCTAGAGTTAAGACTAAACCTATTTGAAAAAACATTGACTTTTTGCTTTCCAAATTCTTTTTGGGACTTTTTTTAATTTCCATAGTACAAAATATTAAAGGTGAATACGTACTATTTTATCATGATTGGGAGGTGTTGGTTTGTTAATTAACGTAATTATATTTTAATTATTGTAAAGATTATAAATGCAATAAATAAGAGTGAAGAATACTTCATTAACAGAAAGTTTACTTTTTGATTGAAAATAGTTATATTTTTCAGTGCAATAGATAAATTATTGAACTATACTGTATATTTTTGGATGATTAAATATTATCATTGAAAAAGCTTATTCATATTCTTCTTCTTACCTTTCTTTTTGGAACTTTTATTTCAGCCAACTTTAAAGAACAATATTATATAATTGATAAAACTAATTATCAAAGAAATATTTCGGCTATTAAAAGCATTGTGAGAAGGTACATCATCTTCGATAAAATTGAAAAACCAAAAAAAGATGATTATTATTTGGCTGATGAAGCTACTAAAACTTCAAATATTGTTTTTTTGATTGATCGAAATAAGGATAAAGATATTGTTGAATTTTTCCAAAAACACGACGAATCATTACAAGTTCATCATTTTTATAAAGGTCTTTTTTATTTATCCAAACAATTGTATCAACAAGCCATTAATGAGTTTGACCAATATAATGAAGAAAGCTATTTATTCCTTAAATATTTACTTACTGCAGATTGTAAATTTGAAATAAAATCTTCCACTGACATAGATAATTTGGTTAGTAAGTATCAGATGGCGTATGATAAGGCAACAGAAGATTATCAAAAAGAATTAGTTAAATACCGAATAAAATATATAAGATATAATAGATGAAATTATTAAGCAAACTATTATTAGGGGCTGTTCTCTTGATTGCTACTAGCTGTACATCAACAAAAAAGATTGTTGAAAATTTGGAAGTAAACCAACAGTCAATTAGCTACATAATGGACTCTGAAAAAGGTGAAAAAACTTTAACAGCTTCTATCGCAATAAAAGAAATAAATATATCCAATTCAATTCCTAAATATACAAGTGTTTCAAAACAGAGCGCATGGGTAATCCCATTGGTTTTTGTAAATGTATGGGAATCTAAAAAGATGTGCTATCAAGGTGAGTCTATGTACAGTCAAAGTTGGGAGAAAGCATTTAGAGAGAACTTCACAAAAGAATCTGAAAGATCAGGCAATTATAGTTTAGACAATATTGGAGACAATTATCAATTGATATTTTCGATAGATACTATTTCCGCAGTTGGCCCTTACGTAAGCAAAGGTACAGCAGTTTTTGCCCTCTTCTTTTATGTATATACCTTTGGTGATTTTGCAGGGCCAGCACAAACTAACTTAGCAGTTAGCTATGAGTTATTAAAAAACGGAGAAAAAATCCATGCAGGCGACTTTCATTCGGGCAGAACTATTGGTGTTTTAAAAACAGGCTACAAAAGCAATAAAAAATTGATTCAAGGCTTTGCCACTTCTATGGCAGATGCTAATTCAGAAAATTTTAAAGTTGTTATTTCTGCAATCGTAAAAGATTTAAATGAGCGATTGAACTTGGAATAATAAGTACTTTTTAAATTAATGGATTAATTTAAAAAAGTGAATTATTTAACTATTTACAGAAATTATTATTCTTGAAGAGTTAAATTTATAACAATTAATCACACGATGCAATCGCGCGCGAACCTGGGATTTATGTCAGGTTATTCAGGAAGTTAATTTTCTGCTATTTCTCCACTACCGCATGATTGTAAAATGATGTTTTTAAAGTAAATAAGTCTAATAACGGACTAAAAGTCCTGCAAAAATACTTTCACGGACGAAGACGTCCGCGCGAACGGATTTACCTCATAAAAAAAATCAACCCTAAAGTTGGCTTTCTCTTTTCTTTATTATGCTGTAGGATTGCACTTGTTTTGCCGCAGGGTTGAAAACCACTGCGGAACACATCCTGCTTTTTTAGAACATCCGTGGACCTGAGACTTCTTCATGCATACCATATTAATTAGCTGTAATATCGCAAAATAAAGACCTAGGTAATTTTATATCAATATTATCCTCAATACTAACTCTTATTGAACATTTTGACATTACTTTATTATTTGTTGTCTCTTTAAAATATGGTACTAGCTTATTCATATTTTTGGGGAAAAACTCATTTATCCTTTTAAGTCTATCATATAATTGTTTGTTCGTTTCAAATGTAATTTCTAAAGTCCCAGTAAAATTATCCGCACTGTCCATGTAGTCAGAATTAAACATATCTACAGACTCCTTTATTTCGGGCAAGATTCTTTTCTTTCTAATATTTAGTCTACCATCTTTTTCTACATTGAAGAAACCGATAGAGAAGTCATTCTTTTCAAAAGTCTGAAACGTAATTGAGCAAATAATATCTTCATAGATTTCTAAAACACTATGAAATTCAATATTAATATTTTCTGGAAATTTCATTTATCCTACTTTTAATTTAGTGATTTTTGACTTATCAACAGGAATTGGATCTGTTTTAATAGCCTCATTACCGCCTCCAAGACCCCAATCAGGATTATCCCAGGAATTAACTTTTTTAAATTCAGTTGGTCCAACCACACTAGGATCAATCTCTACCTTATAAGAAGGTTTATTTGGTAATTGGTTATGCGTCTTTGCTCTTCCTGCAGTTTTATAATTCTTATCTGTTATGTAAATATTCTTAGGATTACCTGCCGCATCAACATTTGGGATTTTTCCCGTTTTATCTATTACTGCCTTTTCTCCTTCCTCTCCGTTCCCGCGCGATTGCATCGCGTGTTAAAATTCAAAAAACAATTTAGTTAAATTTTTTACTCAAAGATATCTATTTTGTATCAATGAATTAGTTAATTTAGGTAGCAAATTATTTAGGTAGGAGCAGAAATTTTCAAGTTCAAAAATCCTGCCTGTCCGATTATTCAGGAAGTTAATTTTCTGCTATTTCTCCACTACCGCATGATTGTAAAATGATGTTTTTTAAGTAAATAAGCATAATAACGGACTAAAAGTCCTGCAAAAATACTTTCACGGACGAAGACGTCCGCGCGAACCAATTTATTAGCAGAAAATATAAGTTCAATGATTCTATTTTTTAAAATGGTATTCGACTCCCCTTCCCGCTCCCATTTTTATAATAACTCCTTCATTAACAAAATAAGCTAAATCTTTTTTGATAGTATTTCGAGAGTAGATTCCTAATCCTTTTTCAATGTCTTTAATCTTAGCAGATTGCTGCTCTTTCAAAAAGGCAATTATGTGTTGTTGTCTCTCATTTAAAACTACTTTCAACTTGCTGTAAGTCTTGTATTTAGCCTCTAATCGATTAATTAATTCTACTAAACTTTCTAAAAAGAACAATATCCATTTCTCCATACTTTCGGATGATTGATAACGGTTTTTCTGCCCTTCCATCAAAGCACGATAATAAGCTTCTTTTCGTTCTTCAATAATATGTTCAAATGAAACATACTGTGTAAATTCATAACCTTGTTTCAGCAATAACAAAGTGGTTAATAATCTGGATAATCGTCCATTCCCATCTTGATAAGGATGAGTGGACAAAAACTCATAAATAAAAGCTGCTGTTGTGATTACAGGATGCATGTCAGATTTGCCTAATCGCTTTTTTAACCAAAATAATAAAGCTTCCATTTCTATGGCTGTCAATGCAGGATCCGTTGTTTTAAAAATTGTGCGTCTTGTTCCGTCTGGGTAATTTGCTACAACTTGATTAGATAGTGTTTTATATTTACCTTTATGTTTCTGATCTTTATTACTGTGTTTTAATAAAATACTGTGCAATTGATGAATGTATCTTTCAGTAATTTCTATATCCTGATAGTTCTCTAATATTATTAGTAAAGTTTCATAATAACCAACGACTTCTTGTTGTTCTCTGTTTTCTAGTTTTGTGATTTTTACAGACTTTAATAGCTTCTCTACTTCTTCATTACTTAAAGTTGCACCTTCTATTCTTGTAGATGATCCAATACTTTCAATAGTTGCTATTTTTCGAAGCTCTTTTAAATGCTTACTATCTTTCAACTCTATGGTTGCCCAACTTCCTTTAAAACTGTCAATAACACTCAACTGTTTCATGATTTGTTGATATACAATACCTTCAAAGTTCAATTTATCACTTATATTTTTGGGTATATCCATTTTGTATCCAATTTTATCCAATTACAAAGTAACAACAAATTTTTAGTACTTTTTCTGTTACAGAGCGATTGCATCGCGTATTTAACTATATGCAGAAATTATTATTCTAGCAGAGTTAAATTTATATCCAATTAATCACGCGATGCAATCGTGCGAGAACGAGGGTTAGTTACCTCATAAAAAAAATCAACCCTAAAGTTGGCTTTCTCTTTTCTTTATTTTGCCGCAGGATTGCACTTGTTTTGCCGCAGGGTTGAAAACCACTGCGGAGCACATCCTGCTTTTTCAGAACATCCAGCGGAGCTAGGGATATTACAAAGCAAACCTTTAGTCTCCTATTAAGCAATCTTATTTTATCTTATTCAGATACTTATTGCTTAAAATATCTTTTATGGATATATTTGATCTATGAACCCAGCAGAGAACATTAAAAAATTAAGAGAGCAAAAAGGAATGCTTAAAAAGCAAGTTGCTGCTGAAATTGACTTAAAGCCTGCTCACTACAATAAAATTGAAAGAGGCTTATTTGAACCTTCTGTTCTTATTAAGGACAAACTTACGCAGCTTTTTAATATCACTATTGATCAAATTGTTCATTTGGAAGGCAACGTACCTACAGAGGTGATATTTAAAGATAAAGCAGCTAATCAACAATTAAAATTGATTGCTCAACTCAATGATAAAGACCGTTCACTTAGTATAAACCTTATTGATACCATGTTGACCAAATAAAAATTTAGCGATTTCTTTCAAGAAAATCTAATAAAATAAAACTCTATGAAACGAAAAAAATACATCCCTATAGCTATCATTCTAATTGTCATTTTGATTGCCTTTCTCACTTATCCTTGGTTTCTCACCGCTGGAGGAGTGGGAAGTCTTGAAAGCTATGAATTCAATGCATCTAGAAATATATTGAGCAGTAAAATCGATTCTTTAGTTTTAAATGATCATGAAGTCGGCATACCATCTAAGGAAATTTATAACCTGGACGGCACGGGATATGAAGATGATGCTAGATACATTTATATAATAGACAACCAATTAGATACTTTAGTCTATCGGTACAAGTATTCTGAACAAACATCAGAAGATAACACAATTCTTGCTTTAACACATTTCGGAGATTATGGTGACTCTCCCCTTCAAACAAGTCGAGACATCTTCTTTTTCCAACGAAAATATAAAGCTCAAAAATTCAGAAAAGTATTAGATAAACTAAAAATATCCTACATTATAATGTAAACTTATTTTTTCTCTATTGTATTTAATATTTTTTTCGTTACAATTGGTGTGAATATATTTTTTATAGTTTTAGCCCTATCAAGAGTTCGTTCTGATATAGGTTTATTTGTATAAGGATCTACATAATCGTCATTCCCATAATTATCTATGATAGTTTGAACTTTCCCTAACAATTTAATGTCTGCAGGAATAGTTTCAGGTTTAGTTAAAGCATCCCAAACACCTGCTGCGTCTACTTTGTCATAATTCTTATCGTGCTCTAAAGCTGCAGCATCGGCTAAATCTGTAGGCTCCCTCCTATAATCATAATCTTCGCCTGCCTTAGCATCTTTACCCCAAGGTGCACTAATATATATAGATCCATTATAATTTTCCTGATGGAGAGGCATCATTTCTCCTGCTCCTTTTGCAAACTTTTCTCCGTTTAAAGTTTTATGGAGCTGTAAATCTTTACCTGAAGCATCAAGATATTGATATTGAACCATTCCTAATTCTTTAGGATTCATGGGTTCTCCTGTACGTTTATCTATAGTTTTGAAAACAGCTGCTCCCCATCCCCCTGTCACAGGCTTAATCTCTGAATTTTTAATAATCCTAAAGAGAGCAACATCATTATTTACTAATGTATATTGATAAATGTATTCTTCAAGACCATCAACATCAATTGCCCAAATTGGTTTATTTCCTGCAAATTGATAAGGCGTATACCAAGGATAATTTTTTGTCAATGGATCAATACTTAAAAATCTCCCTAATCTAGGATCATAGATTCTAGCTAAATAATTAATACTATTTCCTGAACCTTTAATCTCTGGATCGACTTCCTGTCCGTTAAACCCATACTTATACCCAGCACCCACTCTCATCGCAATCGGCAAGCTCATATTGGCTTTAAACTGATTGATATGAATATTAGATACAGTAAATCCACTATTAGGTATTTGAGGATTGTCATGTGCATGAATCAATAATTCTACTTTCCCATTCTGCGCATAAGATTGTAAATCTGCTCCAAGAAATGTAAATGTTAATAATTTATCAGAAGCCATATCTATTTGGGCGGTGGGAGCGCTACCATTGTTACAGATAGATTTAAACAAAAAAGGCAATTTTGGACAATGCTGTTTCTCATCTTCTATATATAACAATCTACCCATCACCTAAACAAACTAATCGTTCCTTTAAATTGATGGGATCTGCCTGCAAAATCTTTTACAACTGCTATGTAAAAATAGGTGCCATTATCAGATTTATTGCCATCAACAGTTCCATCCCAACCTATCAATAAATCTTTGGTTTGAAATTTTTCTAATCCCCATCGGTCGTAAATGGTTAAACTATAATCTACTACGCCGCAAGTGTAAGGACGCAGCATGTCATAAACTCCATCGCCATTTGGTGTAAAAGTGTTAGGCATTATAAATTCAAATACTTCAAAAACATTGAGTTTGTTTCTCATTGTGTCGGAACATCCAAATTGATTTTCGGCTATTTGTATTAAATCATAAATACCAGCTTCTAAATAGGTGTAAGTGGTAATGCTATCAAAACTCAATGCGCCATTTCCTAAATACAAGGTTCTTGTATTCCATCCTGATGAAGTATCTGTTATGACAAAAGTTGCCTTTTTTAATGGCAACGCCGTGTCAGACAAAATGTAACCGGCTGTAGGTGTTGGATATACATTTAGTGGACCATCCACTCTAAAATATGATGTATCAATACATTGAGAAGTGGTGTTTATTCTTAATTGTATAAAATAAGTTCCTGCACTGTCAAAATACACTCTTGGATTTCTCAATGTTGAGCTGTCGCCATTTCCAAATTTCCATAAATATTCTAAGGGTGAAGCAGAAGTAGATAGGTCGGTAAACTGCACAAAATCAGGCAAACATATTTCCGTAGGTGAAAATGTATAATTCGCTATTGGGTTTTCAAAAATTTCTACTACTTTACTTAAACTGTCCGAGCATCCTCCCTGCTCCACTACTAACTGTATAGTTTGCTGACCTGTACTGCTAAAATGAACTGAATTTCTTGGAAGGCTACTGTTTAAAATATCTGCATTGATTCCAAAGTCCCAAAAGAAATTGGCATTACTCTTATATTTTCCAAGGGTATCAAAAACAATTAAATTTGAATCTAAACATTGGTTTCCTTCAATAGTAAAATCAACTACGGGAGTTTCAATTACTCTTACCGCACCTATTTTTGTGGCATAAGAAGTATCAATGCAACCATCTTTGTGATCTATTCTTAAAGTTACATCAAATAAACCTCCTTTGGTATAAACCTTAGTCGGATTCTTAGTGGTGGATGTAGTTCCATCACCGAAATCCCAAAGATATCCTGTAGCATTGGCATCCGTATAAGAGCTATCTCTAAACCTAACCGTAACGGGACTGCAACTGTCATTATTTAAAATAATTCCAAACTTTGCAATTGGATTTCCTTTAATTTCTACTGGTTTAGTAATGCTATCGATACAACTTCCATTTCGAACAATTAAGGTTACATTATATACTCCTGCAGCATTAAAGGAAACAATATTCGTTGGATTTGTGCTAGTATTGATTGATGCACCACTTCCAAATCTCCATTGAAAAGTGGCAGTAGATGGAAAGTTTCCAACGGTATCAAATGTGATTGCATTTGCATCTAAACAACGTTTACCAACTATACTAAAATCTGCTATTGGAGTTTGAAAAACACGAATGATTGCATTTTTTGTAATAGAGACTGTATCTGTGCATCTACTTGTTTGATTAATACTTAAAGTAACACTGTAAGTTCCCCCTTTGGTATAAATTTTATTAGGGTTTTTTTGAGTGGAAGTTGTTCCATCGCCAAAATCCCAAAAATATCTTATTCCAGCAGCTGCAGGATCTGCAATGGAACTATCTCTAAATTGAACAGTAGCTGGTGTACAAGTATTTAATTGTAGAAACCCAAATTTAGCGAGAGGTGGTGGAGCTAATTCTATATTTTTCACCAACGTATCAAAACATTGCCCTTGTTTGGTAATTAATTGTACCGGATTAAATCCAGGATTAGTGAAATTGACATTGTTGACTGTTTTATTGTTAGAATTGGGTGGCGAAGCTCCTGCGCCAAAATCCCACTTAAAAGTAGCAAAATTTGAATATACACCTGTTGGGGTAAAGTTGAAGGAATTGCTGTTAATACACTGCACTCCGGCATTAAAATTAGGATTTAAAGCACCATATACTCTAAATTCTACAGTAGAAGTATCCCCACAAGGCGCTCCAGGTTCTGCAATTACAGTAATGGTGTAAGTTCCAGTATCTGCATAGGTATAAGTTGGATTTCTTTGTCGAGAAGTATCTGCTAAAGTGTTTCCAACTCCAAAATCCCACTTAAAGCTAGAGGCTCCTGTACTTCTGTTCGTAAACTGTACCGTTAAATCTTCACAATTAGAAGTTTGCTCTTGAGCTGCTGATACAATTTGCAAATCACAATTGGCAGTAGAAATTGAAAAATCTCTGCGCAAAGTATTTAAAAGCACACCATTTCTATATTCACTAACACATACGCCAATTACATAAGTTCCTATCATAGTAGGAGTGCCCGTGATTAAACCTGTTTGAGAATTAATAGCAAAAGCAGGGTTGGCAGGAAGTGGATTTGTTGCGGAATAAGGAAGAACAAAAGCTACAGGACTATAAGGTGGCGGAGTAGCAATAGAAGCAGGATTTCCTGAACTCGCTCCATCGAAAGGGGCACAAAGTGAATAAACTAATGAATCTCCATCTGCATCTGTGGCAGCACTATTAAAATTAAAAGGCAAATTAGCACAAGTGGCAATGGGTGGAAATAAGTTGAAAGAGGCACTAGAATTACATCCAACATTAGGTGGAATATTAGTAGTGATTGTTAAACCCTGCCCAGAAGTGCCTGGAAAAACTAAATTATCAACAATCGGTGAACGACAACAACGAGCATAACTCAATGTATATGCATTTGACGAGTTAACTAAAGTAATTCTCTTGGTATATGAAGCTTGCTCAATACACACTTGAGGTAAGCTAACCACACATGGATTATTAATAATAACCGGAACAATAGATTTAGGACCAATATTGAATGTCTCAGTGGTTCTATTGGGATTATTTCCGTTATAAATTGCTAACGTAATAGTTTGGTCAAAATCTATAGCTGCCGGTGAGCAATCTCTATAAAGTTTAATGGTTATGTCATATTCCGTGCTATTTGTTCCTACAGGTCCAACACAAGTATAATAAATCTCACCGCCAATAATGTGTGTAGCTTTCGCCAATGGGGAAATGCAAACTAAAAAAAGTAGAATATAAAGCTGCCTCATGCAAATAAAATCTTTAACCGCTATAAAGTTAATTAATATTAATGAATCAAAAATAGCGATATCAGTATAGTTAACTTTGTTTTTTAAAAAAAAGTACATTGAATTCTCAAAATGAAAAAAGAACATTTACATACCAATCAGTTAATAGACGAAAATAGTCCGTATTTGTTGCAGCATGCTCATAATCCTGTTAATTGGCTGCCATGGAGTGAGAAAGCTCTTGAAAAAGCAAAAAAAGAAGACAAACCTTTACTCATAAGTATAGGATATTCTGCGTGCCATTGGTGTCATGTAATGGAAAACGAATCTTTTGAAGATACTGATGTTGCAAAAATTATGAATGAGCACTTTATTTGCATAAAAGTAGATAGAGAAGAGCGCCCTGACATCGATCAAATATATATGGGAGCTGTGCAATTAATGACTAATCAAGGTGGTTGGCCACTCAATTGTTTTGCCTTAGCAGATGGAAAACCATTTTATGGTGGCACCTACTTTCCAAAAGAAAAGTGGAAATCTATTTTATTACAATTAAATGATCTATATCAAACAGATAAAAATAAAGTGCTTGAATATGCTGAACGATTAGCACAAGGGATGCAACAATCTGAATTGGTAGAAAAAAATGAGAAAAATCCATCATTTTCAAAAGATATTATATTTCAATGTATTGAAAATTGGAAAGCCAATTTTGACCCCATCAACGGTGGACCGGATAAAGCACCAAAATTTCCTTTGCCCAACAATTATGAATTTTTGATGTATGCGAATTATATTTTAGCAGATGACCATCCATTAAAAAATGAACTGAAAAATCATATTGACCTTACCTTAAAAAAAATGGCGTATGGTGGAATTTATGATCAAATTGGTGGTGGCTTTTCTCGATATACAGTTGATGATGCTTGGAAAATACCTCATTTTGAGAAAATGCTTTATGACAATAGCCAATTAATCAGCTTATATGCCAAAGCTTATCAAATTGATAAAAATCCGCTTTATAAAAAGGTAATCGAAGAAAGTATTGAATTTGTAAAAATAGAGTTAATGCATACTAATGGTGCATTCTATTCAGCTTTAGATGCTGATAGCGAAGGGGTAGAAGGTAAATATTATGTTTGGACAGAAGATGAACTAAAAAATATATTAGGAGACGATTTCAAATGGATTACTGAATACTTTAACATCAATAGCAAAGGATACTGGGAAGACAACAACTACATTTTAACAAGAAATAAAGAGTTGACAGAAATCGCTAAGGACAAAAATATAAGTTTAGAAGAAGTTGAAAATAAAATACATGAAGTAAATCACAAGCTTTTTACTGAAAGAAATAAGAGAGAAAAACCAGGCTTAGACGATAAAAGTTTGACCTCTTGGAATGCCATGATGGTCACTGCACTTTTAGATGCTTATCGCGCTTTGGGGAATGAGAATTATTTAGCCTTAGCAATTAAAAATGCAAAATTTATTGTTGAGAATCAATTGAATAAAAATGGGTCTCTTTGGCACAATTATAAAAATAACAATTCTACTATTTTGGGATTCTTAGAAGATTATGCTTTTTGTATAGAAGCATTTATCAACCTATATGAATGTAGTACAGATCAAAAATGGATCAAATATGCTGAAAATTTAACTGATTATTGTTTTAAAAGCTTTTATGATGATAATAGCGGAATGTTTTATTTTACGGATATTAATGATCAAAAATTAATTGTAAGGAAAATGGAAATCATGGACAATGTGATTTCAAGCTCCAATTCCGTAATGGCAAATGCGCTATTTAAATTAGGACATCTCACTTATAATGAGAATTATATTTTGGTTTCAGAGCAGATGCTTAAAAATGTAGTAAATCAAATCCCAAAATATGGAACCGCTTTTTCCAATTGGGGAATTTTATTAATTCACCATATTATTCCCTATTATGAAGTGGCCATAGTTGGAGAAAACGGCGAAAAAATGCTACAAGAATTTTTAGCTTTTTACAGTCCAAATAAAGTGGTGGCAGCTGCTTATAAAAATACAATAGATGGTTTAGAAATATTTAAAGGAAAAACTGCAATTGAAAAAACAATGTTTTATGTTTGCGAAAATAAAAGCTGCCAAGCTCCAACTGATAAAATAGAAGAAGCAATCAATCAAATTTCTTACTGCTAATGTTAAATAAATTTCTGATTGCACTCTTTTTCCTATTTTCTTCAGATGCTTTTACTCAGATTCTAGTTCCAACAGAAAATTATTTCAAAGATGAAGTTTCTTTTCATCCAGATCGTATAAAATCTGCGCAGATAAAAAGTATTACACTGACATATTCAGAAAAATACGACAACAAAACTATTCAAAGAGAAAATAAAAAGAAAATCTATTTTTTTAATGCAGATGGTTTTATTATTAAAGAAGTTTACAAAGAAAGTAGAGGTATTTTTAAGGATAGCATTCGAATTGAAAAAAAATATAATTCAGATTCCTTAATCTCTGAAAAAATACAAAATTACAATGGTGACGTTGTAAAATCAGTCTATCAATACAATAAAAATAAACGAGTAAAGAGAATATATACCATTAAATATGATGATTTTTTAAATGCAGATACCATAGCCTCTGAAATTTTTATGGAAAGATATGCAGACAGTGAATTTGTAAAAAGGGTGCAGCTCAATTCAGAGAATAGACCGTATTTGGAAGAGCGTTTATATTTCGATCAAAATAAACGACTGATAAAACAAGAAAAAGATTTAATCATAACTGCAAAAACTTCCAAAAAAGAATGGAAATATAATGCTAACAATCAAATAGCAGAAATAAATTACTCGGATAATATCAATTCAAATTCCAAAGGAAGGTATTTTTTCGAATATCGATTGGAAGATAATTTATTAGAATATATTTATCATTCAGAAAAGGAAGAATTGATAGAGAAAACAGTTTTGGTTTACTCAGCTACCTTTAAGCAACGTGTGGATGCTGTTGTAATTAGAAATAATAGAACTGCAAAAATTTCAATTATTGAGTTGGATTACACCTATTATTAATGGTTAAAATTTACATTTACTACTGTTGCAACCTATCTATTTTTTAACCACAAAGCTCTCAAAGAATTATTGACAGAAAACTCCGAAAATACGGACAAAAGCCTCCCATCACGAAGCTTCGGGACGATTTCTGGTATTATAATGTCATTATGAATAAGAAAAAGGGTCGTCGAGTGTTTCAAATTTTAGGTTATCTTGATAACTTAAAATTTGAAAAGTACCGAGACGTCCCTTCAAGTAATCTGATAGCTATCGGATTCATTTCCTTCAAGAACAATCCTTCGCAATCAAATTCAAAAAATTGATTTATTCACTAAAGAAAAATATGTTGTTGCTTATCAATTTTTAATTTGGAGGAACTTACTCTTAAAGTAAAATAAACTAAAGCAATTTTTTGGCTTTAGTTCCTACAAAATCCTTTAAATAAAATGGTTCGAAGTAGGCAACATCTTCAAAGGCACTCGAATTCATCTTCTGTATCGCTAACTCTCCCAATTCTTTAGCCGAAGGTGTTAATTGATCTAAGTAGATAAAATTTTCTTTTGATTTTAAAGTTTCACAACACTTTTCTGCGCCATCTCCAAAAAAATAAACCTTCTTGTCCTTCCACTTTTCAAATGAATTCTCAACTATAATTTCAGCTGCAATTGGCACCAATAACTTTTGTTCGAAATCATAAAAACCGCAATAAACTTCCATTCGTCGGGCATCTATCATAGGGCAATATACAGCATTTATATCGTTCAATTGATAAAAAGCTTTCAAAGCCATGGATTGCAATGTATCTATTGAAATTAATGGAATATCAAGCGCATAACATAATCCTTTAGCAGTAGAAACGCCAATTCTCAAACCTGTATAAGATCCAGGGCCTTTACTTACAGCAATTGCTTCAAGATCATTAAATTTTCTATTCGATTTTCCTAACACTTCTAAGATAAATTCATTCAATTTCTCTGAATGTGAGTAATCTCCATCGTATTCTGTTAGAGCAATCAATTCATTTTCTTGATGCAAGGCTACAGAACATACCTTAGTAGCCGTTTCTAAAGATAAAATCAGCGCCATCAATTATTTTTTTCATACAACAATTCCTTGTCCACCTTATTGACTTCCATCCCATCTTTCAATTCTTTTGAAACAGCAGTGTACGGGCCAACAATTACTTCAGCCTCTGCATCTAATTCTGTCATCAATTGTATGTGTTTAGTATCTTGAATTCCTGTTTTTACATTCATTTGCTTGGCTTTTCCATTTTCCAAAATAAAAATACACTCTACTAACTTATCATCTTCTCCCTTAATCTTGTCCTCCGTAGTATCTGCCCTAGTAGTAACTGCTTGAATTGGTATTGACCAAGCCTCATTCACTCTTTTTGTTTGAATATCTACATTGGCAGACATGCCTGGTCTAAATGGTGAATTTTTAGTGGTATCTCCTTTAATTAAATCATTATAGCTGCTTCTAATTATTCTTATTTTCACATCAAAGTTGGTCACTTGATCAATACTTGTGCCTGTAGTATTTGCAGAATTTGCAATTTCAGTAACCACTCCTTTAAATTTTCTATCTAAATAAGCGTCAGCTTCTACCAATGCTGTGTCGCCAACACTCACTCTAACAATATCATTCTCATTCACATCCACATCGACCTCCATAGAAGATAAATCAGCAATAGTCAAAATTTCTGTTCCAGCCATTTGAGCTGTTCCCACTACTCTTTCGCCTTTTTCTTTACTTAAATTAATAATCGTTCCAGCCATTGGTGCATAAATAGAAGTTCTACCCAAATTTTCTTTGGCTTCTTTTAAACTAGCTTCTGCACTTTTAATATTATACAACGCAGCTTGTGCGCTTTGCTCGGCCGCTGTTACTTCTGCTTTGCCTACTTGAAAACTAGAAGTAGCATTATCATATTCAGCTTGTGAAATTACTTGATCTTTAAATAGCTTTTCATTTCTATCAAAAGATGATTTTGCATTTATAAATTGTGCCTTAGATTGGGCTAATCGAGCTTGTGCATTGGCATAATTAGCTTTAGAAGTATTCACAGCAGCTTCAGCCCTACCTAAAGCAGATTCCACGAGATCAGGATTAATTTTCAATAACAAATCACCCAGTTTTACGAAATCACCTTCTTTTACTGCCATTTCAATAATTTCCCCAGAAACATCTGAACTTATAATGACTTCAACTTCAGGTTGAATTTTACCACTTGCAGAAACTTCTTCTACAATAGCTCTTTGCTCTATTTTTTCAGTAGTAATTTTTAGACCTTTATTTTTGCCGCCTTTTACCACCACAGCCACTATAATCATTACTACCACAACAGCAAGTAGAATAAATAATATTTTCTTCGATTTCATATTTAGTTCTTTAAGCTGAGTGATTTACCTTGATAAAATTCAAGCACTTTAGTTTTAAAAATATATTCATATTTGGCTTGCAATAAATTAGATTCAGACTGAATCAACTTATTTTTTTCATTGTTAAAATCAAAAGAATTAATCAAACCAACATTAAATCGCTCTTGCGTATATTTAAAAGATTCATTGAGTGCTTTTACAGATAATGTGGATGCTTCATATTTTTCTAAAGCCGCAACAGCATCCAAGTAAGCAGATTCTATTTGTTGCCTCAATTGTCTTTTTGCATCTATTAGATCATAATTGGCTTGCTCCAATCTAATTTTTGAAATAGAAACATTATTTCGAGCCGTTAAGCCGTTAAAAATCGGAATATTTAAACTAATTCCAATCGAGCTATTAATGTTGTCATTTAATTGGTCATTAAATGATTTATCATTAAAAATCGGTAAAATTGAACGAGCTAATATTGCTTGATTAGTCCCACTTACGATAGCTCCAGTAGAATCAAATCCTTGATCTATAAACCCAACTTGTTCTTTACTTGCTCCTGAATAACCTGTACCATAAGAACCACTTAATGATAAACGAGGAGAATATCCACCTCTTGCTACCTTTAAATTATTTGCAGCTTGATTTAATCTATTTTCAGAACTTGATATTTCGGGCATAATGGCAACAGAATTTTCATAAATAGCTCCAGGAGTAGATAATACATCTGATTTATCTAGCTTCTCTATGTTTGGCTCTTCTACTTCAAAATCTTCTGTAAAATCTAAGACAAGCAGTTGTTTCAAATTTAAAATTGATAATCCTAATTGATTTTTTGCATTTACAATATTTAATTTTTCTTGCGCATACTGCGCTTCTATATCGTAAAGACTACCTTTTGGTTGACTGCCTGCTGCCACCAATTTACCCACTCTATCTTGTTGCAATTTAGTTACACCTATCTGACTTTCAGCATTTCGTAATAACTCCTTATTGAATAATATTTGTAAATAAGTATTGGCTACATTCAATGAAATATCATTTTTCATTTTTTCTAAATCAGCTGCTGCTGCTAAGTTGCCATCTTTATTCGCTTTGATGGTATTCACCTTTTGAAATCCATTAAAAACCATTAATTGGGCATTCACAAAAAAGCTATTTGATCGTACTGTTTTTGATGCGAATTGATTTGTAAATGGGTCAATTGTTTGTCCAAAATTATATGTATTTGTTGCACCAGCATTTACAGATGGCAATACGTTATATTTAGATTGCGTTAAATTGGCGTCTGAAATTTGAAGATTCAAATCGCTTCGTTTTACACTTAAATTTTTATCAATTGCATATTGAACGCACTCTTCTAAGGTCCATTTTTTACTTTCTTGAGCATTAGCTTGAAAGCCAAAACCCATTGCTAAGAGCACTCCAAATAATTTTATTTTAGTTTTTTTCATTCTTCTATTTTTCAGAATTCATCTACTAAATTAATTGAAATATTCAAGTAGATTCAAATAGTTTTACAATCGGTAAAAGAGTAAATTAAATGGTAAACGCACCTTATGGACGAAAATTATTTAAATCTTCTTTCCACTAATAAACGAAGCGCTTTCACCAATTCATTTTTATCTTCCCAATGATTATTTGGCATCAATTGATTATCAAAATAATCTAACGCATCTGATTTAGTTTCCTTTAAATTCAGCTCTTTTAAAGCGGTTCTCAATTCATCCATTTTTCCATCAAACAGCTCATTGGCATACAAATAACGCTCATTTAAACCAATTGCTGTTGTCAAATCCGCTATAGGTTGTTTCTGCAACTGATCAACGATACTTTTATCCTCTTTGGTGGATAATTTTGAATTCAAATCTTGAAAATCTACTTCGTATGGTTGTTTTTCAACTGAGTTTTGATCGATATTTATAGGAGTTTCTTTGGCTGTCGCTTCAAATGTATTGTCGATAATATGCTTCTCTTCTTCCTGTGTTTTCATGGGCTCAAAGTTTAAAGATGCCTCCTCTTTCTTAAGTCCAACTTCTTCTTTGTCATCCGAAGCTTTAGCAAAGGAAGGCTTGTCATCCGAAGCTTTATCGGAGTATGGCCTGTTATCAGGAGCTTTCCAGTCATTCGAATCTTTCTTGTCATTTGAAGCAGAAGATGGAGCCGCAGTAAAATCTTCTTTTCTTTCTTCTTCTTTTTCTAATGGCGCACGTTCCATTAGTTGTTCTACATTTTTAAACTCTGTATTCGTTAATTCATACTTTAAAATTATGATTTCTTCATGCAGCTTAGAAATTTTAGACAGTAAAACACTTAGTTCTAAAGCTGGCAATGTATGGCTATGTGTCAAGCGATCTGAATGTTCTTTAATATTGTCAACCAGTTCGGTAAGTTCTTTTCTTTTGGCTTGTAAATTCATTGTTTTTGTATTCTTATAGAATTAGAAAGTTTAATGATACTTTTGCAAAAGTAAACAATAGGTTGTATCTCATTTAATTTGATTGAATGTTTCTTGAAAATACTATAAATCCGAGAAAAAAGAAAGGCTGGATAGAGGTTATTTGTGGTTCTATGTTTTCTGGAAAAACAGAAGAATTAATTAGAAGACTAAAAAGAGCAAAAATAGCGCAGCAAAAAGTAGAAATATTTAAACCTGAGATAGATATCAGATATGATGAATTTGATGTGGTTTCTCATGATGCCAATCAAATTAGGTCTACTCCTGTTCCATCTTCTGCCAATATTCCTCTTTTAATTAATGATGAAAATGTGGTGGGAATTGACGAAGCTCAATTTTTTGATATGGAATTAGTTGCTGTTTGCAACCAATTAGCCAACAATGGCATAAGAGTTATTGTAGCCGGTTTGGATATGGATTATATGGGTAAACCATTTGGGCCTATTCCGGCATTAATGGCTACTGCCGAATATGTGACAAAGGTGCATGCCATTTGTGTAAAATGTGGCAACTTAGCCAATCATTCTCATAGAATTACAGACAATGAAAAATTAGTAATGTTAGGAGAAACTGATAGTTATGAGCCATTGTGTAGAGATTGTTTTGTAGAGGCTCAATTGATTAAAAGTAAAAAAACGAAGTAGATTTATGGTACATACTAGCTATTCTACAGAAGAAATAAACACCCTTTGCAATGGCACTCATTTAGGTGCTAAACAAGAGGTTAATTATTTATTGATAGATAGTAGAAGCCAACAATTTTATCACAACACTTTATTTATTGCATTGATTGGAGATCGCCAAGATGGCCATCAATACATTGCTGATGCTTATGAAAAAGGGGTTCGTTCATTTTTAATTTCCAATCAAGATTTTGTACAGTCCAATTTTGTAGAAGCAGCATTTATAGTTGTTGAAAATACCTTAAACGCCTTACAGCAAATTACTAGACATCACAGACAAAAATTTGAAGGAAATGTTATTGCAATTACTGGTAGCAATGGCAAAACAATAGTAAAAGAATGGCTTTTTCAGATTTTAAAAGATCAATTTAATATTTGTAGAAGTCCTAAAAGTTATAATTCTCAAATTGGTGTTCCTTTGTCTATATGGAACCTTAATGAAGAAAATAATTTGGCCATTTTTGAAGCAGGGATATCAGCTCCAAATGAAATGAACATTTTAGAAGGAATGATTCAGCCAACTATAGGAGTTTTTACAACTATTGGAAATGCGCACGCTCAAAATTTTGATTCTCAGAAACAAATACTCAGCGAAAAACTACTTTTATTTAAAAATGTAGCTACCTTAAGCTATTGTAAAGATCAAGAATTAGTAGAAAAGACCATTCAAAATGATGCCACTTTTAAGGCTAAGAACCTTATCTGTTGGTCTAGAAAATCAGAAGCTGATTTGCGAATAATAGCCGAAGAAGAATATAACAATGGTATAAAAATTAGAGGGATTTATAAGAATGAAAACATAGAGTTTGAGATTCCTTTTAAAGACCAAGCCTCCATAGAAAATGCTATTCATTGCTATTTGGTTTGTCTGCATTTGAATATAAATCCCAAAACTATTGCAGAAGGCATGCAGCATCTCAATGCAGTTGCGATGCGTTTGGAATTGAAAAAAGGAATTTACTCCTGCACACTCATCAATGACACCTACAATTCGGATATTAATTCCATAAAAATTGCAATTACTTACTTAAAAGCACAACATCAGCACCCTAAACACACTTTGATATTGTCAGATATTCTTCAAAATTCACATCATCCTAAAGATGTGTATCTTGAAATAGCACAATTGATTAAACGAAATAAAATAGATCGATTAATAGGTATCGGCAATGAAATAAAACACTTTAAAGACCTTTTTAAAGTAGAAAGTATCTTTTTTGAAACAACAGATGATTTTTTAAATCACATTGAGGATCTCAACTTTTTTGATGAAGCTATTTTGATAAAAGGTGCAAGAAAATTTGAATTTGAACGCATCACCAATCGATTACAAGAAAAGGCGCACAATACTACTTTAGAAATTAATTTGAGTCATTTGATTGACAATTTTAATTACTATAAATCTATCCTAAAAAAGGACACCAAATTAATGGTGATGGTAAAAGCTTTTTCTTACGGTAGTGGCACTCACGAAATTGCTAATATTTTAGATTATTATAATGTCGATTATTTAGCCGTTGCCTATACAGATGAAGGAATAGCATTGCGTAAACAAGGAATTAAAACTCCAATTTTAGTTTTAAATCCAGAACCACAAAGCTTTGAAAGCCTCATAAGGTTTGATTTAGAACCTGAAATTTTTAATTTGCGTACGCTTAAAATGTTCATCGATACCATTAAAATTTTAGATCAAAAAGCAGTAGAAAATAAAAAATTTCCAATCCATCTAAAATTAGATACAGGAATGCATCGCTTAGGTTTTGAAGAATCGCAATTGGCTGAAGCCGTGCAATTGATTACTATGGAGAAAAGAATAAAAGTGGTTTCAGTTTTTTCTCATTTAGTGGCAAGCGATGATACTCAAATGGATAATTTCACTCAAAACCAATTTAAAAAGTTTGACCAAATGTGTCAATTTCTTACTCAGCAATTGGGCAATGATTTTATGCGTCACATTTTAAATTCATCTGGCATTCTAAGGTTTCCCGAAAACCAATATGATATGGTGAGATTAGGCATTGGTCTATATGGCATTGGCAATGTAAAAGAAGATAAAAAGCAATTAAAACCAGTTCATCGTTTAGTGGCTCAAATTTCACAAATCAAACAGTTGAAAAAAGGTGAATTTATTGGTTATGGCGGCAAAGGAATTATGCCTCAAGATGGTCAAATTGCGACTATCCCTATTGGTTATGCAGATGGAATCAGTAGATTGTTAGGAAATGGAAAATGGAGGATGGAAATTAATCATCAATTAGCACCGACTATTGGATCTATATGCATGGATATGTGTATGATAAATATTACCAACATCAATGCAAAAGAAGGCGATTTGGTCGTAGTTTTTGGAGAAAATAATGACATTTACGAATTGGCAAAAGCAGAACAAACTATTCCTTATGAAGTTTTGACGGATATAGGTAGCCGAGTAAAACGTGTATTTTATTTAGATTGACCCAATTCTGCCTTTAAAACATCCAATCGCAATCTCAATTGGTCTAAATTCAATTTGTAGCTTATTCCCGGGTAATCCTCAGATTTTTCTATTGCATCTGCCAAGTTAAATTCTGATTGTTTTTGAGAATAAAACTTTTTCTCTTCCATGAGTTTTTTTGCCAAATATTCTTGCTCTGTTTGACTAGGAGTTGGAACCAATATGGCGCTTTTTCCCAAAGCTGCTAAATCCATGATTGAACTATAGCCACTTCTACAAATAATATGTTTAGAATTAGCCATTTCTACTTCCAATTCTTTCGAAGTTAGAAACGATCTTACCTCAATATTATCTCCTAAATCTAATTTATTCTTATCTGTAGTTAAGCCTCGAACTAATAATACTTTCCCGTCAAAATTTTTAATCTGTTCAAGCACTATATCTTCAAAAGCTGTTCTGCTAGGCTCTGGCCCCGATAAAACTATAGTCAAATCTCTTCGATTACCTTCTTTAGCAGTTGCAAAACCTGAAAATCTTGATAGTGGGTTTATGAAATAAAGATTTTCAATATCATTTTCTCCATGAGATAGCTCTCCACTTAAGTTATCTTCGCCTTCAAAATCGGGCACCCAAGTTTCTTTAAAGTTTTCAGCGTGCGATGCTGTAAATGCCTTTAACATACTCTTTCCAAATGAAGCCTGAATAAAGATTTGATGCGTAATTAAAATGGAAGGAATTCTTTCGGAATAAACTCCATATCGATTATCAGAAATCACTGCGTCAATTTGATGCGTATCAATAAAACTTTCTAGCATCAAACGTTCGTCTTTAAACCAACGCAAAAATTTAGGTGCTTTAAAAAGTAAATATAAGGCGATTCCTATCTTTTTAGGATAAGTAATTTCCAAGCCCGGAAATAATACAAATTCTTTATCAGGAAATTCATTTTTAAGCAATTGCATCGGTGCTCTATCAGCCGCAATAACAACTTCAAAGCCGGCTCTATCCATTTCTTCAATAATGGGAATACAGCGCGATGCATGACCTAGCCCCCAATCTAAGGGACAAATTAAAACTCTAAATTTCTTTTCTGAATTGGTTGCCATTCTAGTTTCAAATGTAATGATTAGAAATTATCTTTGCTCTATGTTAGCAATAATTAGTGGAGCAACAAAAGGAATAGGCAAAGCAACAGTAGAAGCCTTATCATCAGAAGGCTATGATATTATAGCCATTTCTAGCTCAAAAAAAAATCTCGAAAATTTAAAAATATCGGTTGAAAAACTTTTTAATAACAAGGTAAATTGTATCCAGTGCAACTTAGAAAATAAACAAGAACGACAAAATTTAATACAACAAATAGCTGTATTTAAAGAAGATATTAAAATATTAGTTAATAATTTTGGTCAATATTCAACCGATAGCATAGAAAATGAAACCTCAGAAAATCTCCTTGTAAATTTCGATACGAATGTATTGTGCGCATTTGAATTAAGTCAATTTGTTAGCAGTAGCTTTAAAAGTCGAAAAGAAGGATATATTTTCAATATCTGTTCTGTTACTTCAAAAAAAATTAGAAAAGAAGCAGCAGCTTACAGCATTTCAAAGCATGCATTGAAAGCCATGAACGATTTATTTAGAGAAGAGTTAAGACCTTATAACATTAAAGTTTGCGCCATATTCCCAGCATCAGTAAATACATCTTCATGGGACAATGTGCCAACCGCAGATAGAAATAAAATGATACAACCTTCTGATATTGCAAAGATTATTTGTACTAATTTACAAATGAGTCCTGCTGCCTTTATAGAGGAAGTCTCTATAAGTTGCTTAGATTCCAACTATTAATTGATTCTATGGGTAAGTTCAGTTTTTATTGGTAAAAAAAATAATTCTTAACATAGGCTTAACATTGGATATTTAAAAAGGTACTCTCTTTGAATGGTAGATAAGATTTTTGAAATATAAAACTACTAAACTCTATTTGAGCAAGGTAAAAACAATTTAAGGATGGAATTTGGATTATTTGAAGCGTTAAATTTATTAGGCGCACTCGGATTTTTTGTTTTTGGAATGAAAATAATGAGTGAAGGAATTCAAAAAGCTGCAGGAAGTAAGCTGCGACAAATTTTGAGCAGTATGACTAGAACTAGATTTCTAGGCGTATTTACGGGGTTTTTGATCACTTGTTTAATCCAATCATCCTCTGCAACTACCGTAATGGTAGTGAGTTTTGCCAACGCAGGATTACTTAATCTAATTGAATCCATAGGAGTCATAATGGGTGCCAATATAGGTACCACTATCACCGCTTGGTTAATTTCCATTTTTGGTTTTAAAGTTAAAATTTCAGCTTTTGCATTACCAATAATAGCAGTAGGATTCCCAATGATGTTTGCAAAAAAGAGCACCATCAAGTCTTTTGCTGAAGTTTTAATTGGATTTGCTTTACTTTTTTTGGGGTTAGATGCATTAAAAAGTGCAGTTCCTGATTTAAATCAAAATCCCGAAGTATTAAGCTTTCTAGCGAAATTCACTGATTACGGGATTCTTTCTACAACATTCTTTGTGCTAATTGGTACCATATTGACAATAATTGTACAATCATCGTCTGCTGCCATGGCGCTTACACTTACTTTATTATATACGAACGTTCTTTCTTTTGAAGTAGCTGCTGCCATGGTACTTGGCGAAAATATTGGAACCACAATAACTGCAAATTTAGCTGCAATAGTAGCCAATGTGCATGCAAAAAGAGCAGCAAGAGCTCACCTTATTTTCAATGTCTTTGGGGTGGTTTGGATGATATTACTTTTTCCTTTCTTCATCGACTTAGTGAGATGGATTTGGGAACCTTTCCAAAATATGTTATTTTCTAATGTCGATGGCATCAACAGTAGCCAAGAAGAATTACAACTCTCCTTATTTCACACTATATTCAACATAACCAACACCTTACTAATGGTTGGATTTGTGCCATTTATAGCCAAAATAGTAATTAAAATGGTTCCTTCTAAAGGTGAATTAGATGAAGAATTTCATTTGGAGTATATAGGAACAGGAATGATGCTGACCACTGAAGCATCCATTTTAGAAGCTAAAAAAGAGATTACCAAATTTGGTAAGTTGACCAAAAAAATGATTGGATTCATTCCTAAATTATTAGTTGAAACTGATAAAAAAGAATTCAAGAAATTACTTGCTCGAACTAAAAAATACGAAGAGATTACTGATAGAATTGAGTCTGAAGTATCTAATTATTTAGCTAAAGTTTCTGAAGGTGAATTAAATAGTTCTGCATCAGAACGTATTAGAAGTATGTTGGCTATTATTAGTGATTTGGAAAGAATAGGCGATGTCTGTTACCAAATGTCTAAAGCTATCGAAAGAAAATCAGAGAAAAAGATATGGTTTACTCCTGAGCAAAGAGCTAATTTAAAAGAAATGTTTGATAAGGTAGAAAAAGCAGCTAATCACATGGTGGTAGGTTTGGATAATGACTACGACAATGTGGAATTGGATGACGCAAAAGAAATAGAAAAAGAAATTAATAAAATTAGAAATCGACTAAGAAAGGAACACCTTGTAAATGTAGAACAAGGTGAATATAATTTCTCTAGTGGTATAATTTATAGTGATTTATTTTCTTCAGCAGAACGTGTTGGTGATCACATTATCAATGTGAGTGAAGCAATGGCAGGAGAAATCTAAAAAGGATTCTCGAAGTAGATCACCGGTTTTATTTTAAATATTGGTGTTTTAATTTCGTTGCTAATCTTACCAGATTGATCAATTACCGTAGCAGAAATGTAAACCGTATCTGTAGCTTTTAATTCAAAAAAATCAATTTCTATTGTTTGAGTAATCTCCCCTTCAATTGATTTTGTTTTTCCACTTGTATTAATTTTAGGCAAACTAGCACTGGTCAACGGTTTTGTGCTATCTCCATTGATATAATGTATCTTAGGAAAAAAGTTTTTTGTGGTATCATCTGAACCTAAATCACCATCACCATCTGTAAATGAAAAAATCCAAAATGCTTTGAGTGCGCTATCTCCAACTATAGTAAATGATTTCGATTTTAAAATAGGTTCTAAGGGAAAATCTAGTTCCTCCTTACACGAACTTGCAAATAGCACTATAGAAATTAAAACAATACTCTTTTTAAAAATTGATTTCATCGATTACAATAATAAATATAAAATTAATCAATTAAATTTAGAATGATTGGTAATTTTCTTGATTCAAATTTAATACCCTCTTGAACGACTTACACCATAAAATATTTCAGACAAAAGAAGATAATTTTGAGTCTATTGCATTGGATGTTTTTCAATTTCAATACAACAATTTAGAAGTTTATAAAGCTTATTGTGATTTTATTAAAAAAGATATTTCGAATGTAAAAACAATTCAAGATATTCCTTTTTTACCCATCTCATTTTTCAAAACTCATCAATTACTAATTGGGAAACAATATGAAGAAATTTTTACAAGTAGCGGAACTACAGGCAATAATACTTCTAAACATTATGTAAAAGATATAGAAATTTATGAAAAAAGCTTTACCACTGCGTTTGAACACTTTTATGATAAAATTGAAAACTATACTTTTTTTGCCCTACTACCTGCATATTTAGAGCGAAAAGGGTCTTCTTTGATTTATATGGTGAACAATTTTATAGAAAAAAGTGGCAAAGGTGGTTTTTACCTTTACAATCACAATCAATTAGTGATGGATATAAAAGAAGCTAAAAAAAGAAAAGAAAAAATTATACTTTTTGGAGTTTCATTCGCACTTTTAGATTTAGCGGCTCAGCATTCCATTAACCTTTCAGATGATATAATCATAGAAACAGGAGGAATGAAAGGAAGAAAAAAAGAAATGCTTCGAAGTGAATTACATACAGAACTAAAAAACGCCTTTACTACCGAAAATATTCATTCGGAATATGGAATGACTGAATTGCTTTCGCAAGCATATTCGGATAGAAATGAATTATTTAAATGTCCACCTTGGATGAAAATATTAATTAGAGTTTACAATGACCCCTTTTCTTATGAAGCTGTTGGTAAAACTGGTGCAATTAATATTATTGATTTGGCTAATCTCTATTCCTGTTCTTTTATTGAAACCCAAGATTTAGGTAAACTGCACACATCCAATCAATTTGAAATTTTAGGCAGAATGGATTTAAGTGATTTGAGAGGTTGCAATTTATTGGTTCAATAATTTGGAATGATTATTGAAATGTTTGATTAAAATTATACATTATGAAATCAAATATCACACTCACATTTATAGCTTTAGCATTAATATTAGGGTTGAGTTCTTGTTATCAACAGAAACAAATTCTAAATACATCATTGATTAATGAGTATAATTTAGATGAACAAGATTTAAAAGCCATTCAATTTTATTTAAGTGGTACCGTGGTTCTTTATAAATCTAACACTAAAGGAACAACTAAAAAGAGTCAAAATGGCGAATTAGAAGTTTCAGAAGTGACAAAATCCAATAGATTGGTTATAGAAGATGGAACACTAGGTGTAGTTATTAAAAGAATAGATGATAAAAGATTAGCAGTAAGCTTTGAGTCTGATGATTCCAAAGTTTTAATATTTGGAGATGTAGACAATTCAGGCACTTATATTCTATTGGCCGAAAAATGGACGGATGGCATGGGTAAAATATCCTATGGAGATGGAACGTATTATATTCAACCTAGTTATGGTGTGGAACCACATTTAGTTTTTAATTTTATAAAAAGTAAAAATTCTCAAACTGAAACGAGAGTAGTAGGTGGAAGAGGGTTATAAATTACTTAAAATAGTTTTGTTCGACTAAATGTTCTCCAAATATTTGATAAGTACGTTCTAAAGTTAAAAAATCTAGTCCATTAGATTGATAATTATCTAAATTTAAGCGTGGAAATTCCAATAAATAATCTCCAGTAAAATCAATTTCTTCCATTTCGAAATTGTAGATATCAAAATCGATATAATGGCGAGAATAACTAATTCTTTTTGAATCTAAATAAACACTTGCGTTTAGTCTTGCAGCATCTAGCATAAATAAACTTTGCGCTTCATCAGAAACTCTTGCTTTTGTTATCAAATAGTGGTTTATAAATACAATGGCGTCCGCTTCATATTTATTCAATAGAAATTGAAATTCATTTAGCGGAATGTTATTTAAATCTCTATGATAATGAATGGGTTTCTTTTGAAAATTTATTGACGCTTTCTTTACAAAATAGTTATTCTCAAAGTCTTTTAAAGCAATAAACTCAAATGTTTCACTGTTTACTTTTTGCAAGCCTTTCATAAATGTAAATTGCAAGGAATCTACAATATTATTGCTTTCCATCTTATTTATCTCAGCTATTTTAGTAGATGGATATTTTGTTTCAAAATTTAAATCATTGAAAAAACATACCAAAACTTTCTGTTTCTGCGTTTGGGCAAAAACAATTGTAGCTTGAACAAAAAATAGGAATATAAACAGCTTCCTCATTCTAACTACAGTGAATTAAATAATAATTTTTCTTTCCTTTTTGCATGATAATGTACTTGTCAAATAGTAAATCGCTTTGATTCACTGATTTATTTTCATCCACTTTTTCTTTATTTAAACTCACAGCATTACTTTGTAACATTCTACGAGCTTCACCATTAGAAGAAAACATATCTGTTTTATCTGCTAATAACTCAATGATACTTACCCCATTTAAAAGAATCTTTTTATCAATTTGTGCTTGTGGAACACCATCAAAAATAGATAGGAAATCTCTTTCGCTAATTTTTTTCAGATCTTCCGTCGTCGATTTTCCAAATAAAATTTCAGAGGCGGCTACCGCATTGTTATAATCTTCTTCAGAGTGAACTCTTATAGTAATATCCTTAGCTAATGCAGATTGCAACAATCTTAAATGAGGCATTTCTATATGTTCGGCTCGCATTTTTTCAATCTCATCTTCTGTAAAAAGCGTAAAAATTTTGGTGTATTTCACTGCATCTTCATCCGACACATTCATCCAAAATTGATAAAAAGCGTAAGGAGAAGTTTTCTCAGGATCTAACCAAACATTACCACTCTCTGTTTTTCCAAATTTTCCGCCATCTGCCTTGGTAATCAATGGGCAAGTTAAAGCAAATGCCTTTCCATTTCCAATTTTTCTAATCATTTCTGTACCAGTAGTGATGTTTCCCCATTGATCAGAACCACCCATTTGAATACTACAGTTCTGATTTTGATATAAATGCAAAAAGTCATATCCCTGAACTAATTGATAAGTAAACTCTGTAAACGACATCCCTTCTGCATCTTCAGCAGTTAATCTCGTTTTTACTGAGTCTTTTGCCATCATATAATTGACAGTAATATGCTTACCAATATCCCTAATGAAATCTAAGAATGTAAATTCCTTCATCCAATCGTAATTATTTACAATTATTGCGGCATTGGGTTCATTACTTTTAAAATCCAAAAATTTTGATAATTGATTCTTAATACATTCTTGATTATGTCTTAACGTTTTTTCATCCAATAAATTACGTTCTTTTGATTTTCCTGATGGATCACCAATCATTCCTGTAGCACCACCTACTAAAGCAATTGGTTTATGTCCTGCTTTTTGAAAATGTTTCAACATCATTACACTTACCAAATGTCCAATATGCAACGAATCTGCTGTAGGATCAATACCAACATATGCCGCTCTCATTTCTTCAGCTAAATGCTCTTCTACACCAGGCATGCTACTGTGAAGCATTTCTCTCCACTCTAATTCTTTTACAAAACTCATTTGTGCTTCAATTTTATGCAAATATAACCTTATGAAAAGGAATAATTCAAATTCATGTTGCTCTTAATTTTGGATATTTTAGCGCATTAATTTGATTAATTTTGCAGCATGATTTTAATAACTGGCGGCAGTGGACTTGTGGGAGCTCATCTTTTATTAGCACTTAATCGTGAAATAAAAGAAGAATTAAGAGCAATTTACAGAGATGAAAACAGCTTAAAGAAAGCAAAATACATTTTTTCATTGTATGGAAAAGAAGCTATTTTTAATCAAATAGAATGGTTCAAAGCAGACTTATTAGATATTTTCTCCTTAGACGATGCTATGCAAGGTGTGCAAAAAGTAATCCATTGTGGAGCAGTTGTTTCATTTGCTACAAAAGACGCGAAATGGGTAAAAAAAGTAAACATTGAGGGAACTGCAAATCTGGTTAATGCTTGTATAAGTGCGAACGTAAAAAAAATCGTCTATATAAGTTCAGTAGCTGCCTTGGGTGATGCAAAAAATGATGAATGTATTACCGAAAAGCATGATTGGATAAAAACTAAAACCACCTCAACATACTCAATCAGCAAACATTATGCTGAAAATGAAATTTGGCGAGCATCTGCAGAAGGAATAAATGTGAATGTGATAAATCCTTCTACCATTATAGGCCCAGGAGATTGGAACAATGGAAGTCCTGCTCTTTTCAACCGTATTTACAACGGATTAAAATATTATAGCACAGGTAGTAATGGTTTTATTTCTGTTAACGATGTTGTCAAACTGATTATTCTATTATTACAATCGGATTCGAATAATCAACGCTACATTGCAAATGGAGAAAACATAAGTTTTCAAACCCTATTTACTCAAATGGCTCAAGCATTAAAAGTAAAACCACCACAAAAAAAAGCTCCCTTATTTTTAGGTAAATTTGTTTTGTTTTTTGATACTTTAAAAAGTAAAATCTTCAAGACGAATGCTGTTTTAACGAAAGATAGTTTAAGGGCAGCATATGGCAATAAATGCTATGACAATTCAAAAATTAAAAACACTTTTGACTTTGAATTTGAAGATTTAAATCTTGCGCTTCAAAAAACCGCGGCTTTTTATTTGAGCAGTGTCAATAGGTGACACAGGATCTTCTTTTAAGGTGCTATCTACAGGATCTTTTTTCTTTTCTGCTTCATTTTTTGCGTCTAAAGCACTTAAAGCAATGAGTACATCTTCATAAATAGCCTGCATCTGCTCCGGATTTCTTTTATAATAAGCAAAATTACTATCATAGACAGCTTTGCTTAGCTCATGCTTACTCAGAATTGATGCATAAATACTATCCGAATTTTGAATGGTATCGTTTACTATGGTAAATTTTAATTTAATATAGGCTTCTGCAACTTGCACATCCGTCATCAGCTCAACCATTTTTTCTTTTGGTAATAAATAATCAGGTTTTGATGGATTACTGCAGCTAAAAAAAGCAGAGAATAGAAAGAGTAAAATAATGAATCTTTTCATATTATCTATCAAAGGTTAAACGCTTTCCACGAACTGAATCATTCAATTTTCCATTTTTATAAGCTATTTCGCCATTGATAAATGTAGTATCCACTGACGAACTAAAAGTGTAATTTGTAAATGGAGACCATTGACATTTGCTCAATATATTTTCTTTGCTAACTGTCCAAGAGCTATCTAAATTAACCAAAACTAAATCTGCAAAATAACCTTCTTTAATAAACCCTCTATTTTCTAATTGAAAACATTCGGCAGGTGCATGACACATTTTACGAACCATATCCTCCAAAGAAATTCGACCTTTCTTGTGTTCTTCTAACATGGCTACCAAAGCATGTTGAACCAAAGGCCCACCCGATGGCGCATTAAAATAAGTGTTGTTCTTTTCTTCAATGGTATGAGGCGCATGATCGGTAGCGATAATATCAATTCTATCGTCTAAAACTGCTTTCCAGATTCCCTCTTGATCTTTAGCTGATTTTACAGCCGGATTCCACTTGATTAATGTTCCAAATTTATCGTAATCTGCATCCGTAAACCATAAATGATGGATACATGCTTCTGCTGTTATCTTTTTATCTTTCAAAGGAATATCATTTCTAAATAAATGTGTTTCCTTTTCAGTAGATATATGTAAAACGTGCAATCGACTGTTGTATTTAGTCGCCAATTCTACTGCTAAAGAGGAAGATTTATAGCAAGCCTCTTCTGATCGTAATTGTGGATGATATTTTATAGGTAAATCTTCGCCATACTTTTCTTTAAAATAAGAAGTATTAGTTCTGATAGTTGCTTCGTCTTCGCAATGAGTCGCAATTAATAAATTACATTCTTTAAACAATTGCTCTAAAACAACTCTCTCATCTACCAACATATTACCAGTGGATGAGCCCATAAAAATTTTAAGCCCACAAACCGTTTTTGGATCAGTTCTTAAAACTTCTTGCAAATTATCATTAGAAGCTCCCATAAAAAAAGAATAATTGGCAATGGAAGTTTCGGCTGCAATATCATACTTATTTTGAAGCAATTTTTGAGTCAAAGCATTAGGAACCGTATTGGGCATTTCCATAAAGGAAGTAATTCCTCCTGCCACAGCAGCTCTTGACTCATGAAAAATGTCAGCTTTATGTGTTAATCCTGGTTCTCTAAAATGAACTTGATCATCGATAACACCAGGCATTAACAACATACCTTTGGCATCTATTTCTTGATCTGCTTTATCTAAAATTTCATCCTCAGAAATTTTCTTAATCAATTCTCCTTCTATCAGTACATTACCTTTAAACTTTTTGCCTTCATTAACGATAGTAGCATTCTTGATTAAAATCTTTTTCGACATTATTTTGCTTGTTTATATGTAGTAAACCAACTTTTAATTTTCATTCCCATTACACCAAAAAGCGCCTCTTTAAATATTCCACCACTCATTTTTGATTTCCCTTCTTGCCTGTCTGTAAATATGATAGGAAATTCTTCTATTTTAAATCCATGCTTCCAAGTTTTGAATTTCATTTCTATTTGAAAAGCATAACCCTTAAATTTAATATTATCTATTCCAATTGTTTCTAACACTCTTCTGCGATAACATACAAATCCTGCAGTAGCATCATGAACCGGCATTTTGGTGACAAAACGAACATAAACAGATGCAAAATAAGACATTAAAACTCTGCCCATTGGCCAATTAACTACATTTACTCCTTTTACATATCTGCTGCCAATAACTAAATCTGCCTTGGTAGAAATAGTGTGATTATATAGTTTGACCAAATCTCTAGGATTGTGAGAAAAATCTGCATCCATTTCAAATACAAATTCGTACTCTTTTTTCAGTGCCCAATGAAAAGCATGAATATAAGCAGTTCCTAAGCCTAGTTTTCCAGTTCTTTCTTCTATAAATAAGCGATTAGGGAATTTAAGCTGAAGGTCTTTCACAATATTAGCCGTACCGTCAGGTGATCCGTCATCAACTATCAGAATATCAAATTCTTTAATTAACGAAAAAACTTTTTGAATGATTTTTTCTATATTTTCCTTTTCGTTGTATGTTGGTATTACAACTAGGCTATCAGACATGCAGAATTAATTTTTAAATTGGAAATCAAAAATAAGAATTAAATCAATAACAATTTCAATGAATTAATCGGTTAAAAAGCTATTGACAATTATATAAAAATCGTCGGCAGCTTCGGCATGTACCCAATGTCCTGCATGTTGGATTGTTTTTATAGTTGCATTAGGAAAAAATTCAAAAATCTTTGAATGATATTGTTCTATAATATAGTTGGATTTTCCACCTGATAAAAATAGTGTTGACCCTTCATAAGTTTGAGTAATTTGCATACCCGCACTGATTTCTTCAATATTTTCAGACAAGACTTTTAAGTTAAAGCGCCAATCTAATTGACCGTCTGCTACCCAATATAAATTTTTTAATAAAAATTGCCTTACTCCGGCCTCTTCAATATCTTCTTTTAAAACATCTTCAACATCAGATCGTCTTTCTACCGCATCAAAATCCACTTTTTTCATGGCATTCAAAATTTCTTGATGGTGTACTGGGTAATTAACAGGCGCAATATCAACTATTACCAATTTCGATAACAATTCTGGGTATTTTGCAGCAAAATGCATGGCTGTTTTTCCACCCATGCTATGACCCAAAATCAGTGGTTGATTCAATTGATGCTTTTTAATAAACTCCTTTAAGTCTTCTGCCATAATTGGATAATCAAATTGCTCACTATGATTTGACTGTCCATGATTTCGTTGATCTAATAAATAAACTTGATAATCTTCACCAAACTTTTTAGCCAAAGTCATCCAATTGTCTAAGGAGCCAAATAATCCGTGAAGAATTACTAATTCTTTGCCTGATTCTCCAACTTTTTTAAAATTCAATTCCATGTCTTAAATATCTTGATGTGAAAAATTTAATTCTTTTAAATAAGCTTTTATTGCATTATCGATTCCCATATACAAGGCATCAGAAATTAAGGCATGACCAATTGACACCTCTAATAACCCTTTTATATTTGTTCTAAAAAAATGTAAATTTTCTAAGTCTAAATCATGGCCTGCATTAATACCCATGCCCAATTCTGAGGCTAAATTTGCTGCAGCAATGTATGGCTCAATGGCTAAATTTGGATTTTTTGGAAATAATTCTGCAAAAGGGCCTGTGTAAAATTCAATTCTATCAGTTCCACAATTGGGAGCTGCTGTTATATTTTTAAGATTGGTATCTATAAAAATACTCGTTCGAATATTGTTATTTTTTAGTTCGGTAATTATTTCAGATAAAAACCGCTCTTCTTTCACCGTGTCCCAGCCTTCGTTTGAAGTTAAAACATCAGGTGGATCAGGCACTAAGGTTACTTGTTCAGGTTTTACTTTCAATACCAAATCCATAAACTCTTTGGTAGGATATCCTTCAATATTAAACTCCGTTTTAACAACTTTTTTCAACTCCAACACATCATTATAGCGTATATGACGTTCATCAGGTCGTGGATGAACGGTGATGCCTTGAGCACCAAATTTTTCGCAATCCATTGCAAATGTTATTAAATTTGGCTTGTTGCCACCCCTAGCATTTCTAATGGTTGCAACTTTGTTAATGTTTACACTTAATCGGCTCATCAAATAATTGTAATATTGTACTAATTTGATAACAAAATTAAGGCTTATAAAATTAGTACCTCTTAAGTTTTAAATGAATTTAGAAATATGTTAGCAATCGACTTAATTACAGATGAAATACCTCCCTTAAAAACTTCTGACACAGGAGCAAAAGCTTTGGATTGGATGGAAGAATTTAAAGTGAACGAATTACCAATTGTCAATCATAATGAATTTTTGGGTTTGGTAAGTGAAAACGATATTTTAGATGCCAATACGCCCAATGAAGCTTTAGGAAGTCATGAATTGTCATTAGAAAAACCATTTATATTTAGTAATGAGCATATTTACTCAGTTATTGAAAAAATAAGTGAGCTAAAACTGACTATTTTACCAGTATTAGATGCGCAAAATAATTATTTAGGGAGTATCAGTCTAACTACACTTATACATAAAATATCTAATATAGCTGCAATTAAAGAGCCAGGCGGAATTATTGAATTAGAGATAAATAGCGCTGATTATTCCTTAATAGAAATTGCGAATATTGTGGAAGGAAATGGAGTTCGGATTTTAAGCACTTATATTCGTTCTAAACCAGATAGCACCATGTTAGAAATAACTATCAAAACCAATCGTGAAGATTTAAGTGGTGTTCTTCAAACATTTATGCGATATCAATACAATGTAGTGGCGTCTTTTCATAAAAGTGATGCCGATGATGATTTAAAAACCAGGTATAATGCTTTTATGCATTATTTGAATATATAAATGAAGCGACATTGTTTACTATTAATTGTTTTTCTCTTTACTGTTCTTATTTCTTATGGACAAGCAAGCGAACTGGACAAAATGAAAAACGATAGCTTAAGTATTGATTCCAACAAAGTTTATACCATTGGACAAATTCATATCATAGGAAATAAAAAAACGAAAGGGGCTATTATTCTTCGTGAGTTGAGTTTAAATACAAACGATACCATTTTTGGTAGAAATTTGACCAAAGAACTCGAACAATCAAGAAAAAATATTCTAAACACTTCCTTATTTAATTATACTTCTATCAACTTTGTAGAGAATCAAAATTTTATAGATATCTATATTTTTGTAGAGGAAAGATGGTATTTTTTCCCCTTCCCTATTTTAGAAATTGATGATACCAACTTTAATACTTGGTGGAAAACGAAAGATTATAGTAGGATTAATTATGGCATATACACAACTTTACAAAATGTGAGAGGTAGAAATGAAACTGCAAAACTTACACTACAATTAGGATATGAAGAAAAAGTTAGACTTTCTTACTCCTTTCCTTATATAAATAAAGCAAAAAATTTAGGCTTAGGTGCTTCCTTCTCTTATAGTCGTAAACATCAAATACCTTATTCGAGTTCTGATAATAAAAGGCTACAATACAAAGATGAAGATGAATATGCCTTTCAAAACAAGCATGCAGGAATTGATTTTCAGTACAGGGGAAGAATATTTAATCGCCACACCATTAATTTAAGCTATAATCAAGTTTCTGTATCCGATACCATTCAGCAATTAAATCCTAGATACTTAGATGCCAACAAATCTCGAACAGAATATTTTAGTCTTACCTATTATTTTACAAGAGATAGAAGAGACTCTAAAAGCTATCCCTTAGAAGGACATTATTTAAGTATTGACATTCATAAATATGGTTTAGGCATTTTAAATAGCGATTTAGATTTTATCAATTCCGGATTTCAGTATAGAAAATATATTAAGCTTTCAAAAAGGTTTTCTGCTGCGGCTTCTGTAGCAACCGCTTTTTCTTTTAGTAAAAAAACTCCTTACTTTCTTGAAAATGGCTTAGGATATAGAGGCGGTGTAAGAGGATATGAATATTATATAGTTGATGGTCAAAATATTGGAATTAGCAAATTTCAATTAAGATATAATATTTTCAGACCTCGTATTTTTCGGATGAGTTTTATACCTTTGAAAAAATTCAGTAAAATGCACTTCTCCATCTATTCCAGTATTTTTACTGATTTTGGATATGTAGAAGATAAAGTAGGATATCCTCAAAACAATTTGGCAAATGAACTTTTGTTCGGAAGCGGAATTTCATTCGATTTTGTAACCTATTATGACATGGTTTTAAGAACTGAATTTTCAGTAAATAAATTGGGAGAATCAGGGTTTTTTATTCACTTTGTGGCTCCGATATAAATTTTTTCAACTCATGAAAGTAGCAATTTACGGTAGATCTTTAGTTGACTTATATAAGGACGATGTATTTAAGCTTTTTAAAATTTTGTCAGAAAAAGCAATTGAAGTGAGTATTTACAATCCTTTTAAAGAAGAACTTCGTCCATTTATTCAAAATATTGATGCTTATCCTTCTTTTAGCAATCGAACTGAACTTCAAAAAGACATAGATTTCATTATTTCAATAGGTGGTGACGGAACAATATTGGATACAGTAACATTAGTAAAAGACTCAAAAATTCCAATTTTAGGAATAAATACAGGTAGGTTAGGATTTTTATCTAACACACAAACGGATGAAGTGGAGTATGCCGTTGATTGTTTAATCAATAATCAGTTTCAGGCTGAAAAAAGAACTTTACTAGAAGTAAACACTACTTCAAATGTATTCAACGATGAAAACATAGCATTGAACGAATTGAGCATTGTAAAACGAGATACCTCCAGTATGATTACCATAAACACCTACATGGATGATGCTTACCTCAATTCTTATTGGGGAGATGGCTTAATAATATCTACAGCAACAGGTTCAACAGCTTATTCCTTAAGTTGTGGTGGACCAATCATTATGCCTGGAACAGGAAATATAGTAATAACTCCTATTGCTCCACACAATTTAAATGTTCGTCCTATTATTATTTCAGATTCATCTATTTTAACCATAACGATTGAAAGCAGAGCCAATCAATGCTTAATTGCTTTAGATTCAAGATCAAAAATTATGAGTATAGAAGATAAAATAGTATTGAGAAAAGCAGATTATGAATTATTAATTGTACAATTGCCGAATCAATCATTTATTTCAAGTTTGAGAAATAAACTAAATTGGGGTTTAGACAGACGAAATAAATAAGTTATCTTTAAAAAATTGTGTTTAGTCGAATATTTTCATTTGAATATAAGACTTATTTTTTATATTTGCACAGACTTTATTATTATGAAAAAGTATACTATTATCTTATTAACCTTATTCCTGCCCACTTTACTAAGTGCGCAAATGTGGAAAAGGTACAGAAAACAAGTTACATTTGGAGTTGGAGTGACCAACTTTTTAGGTGATTTGGGAGGTGGAAACGGTCCTGGAGTAAATAATTTTACAGATTTAGATTTCGCATCTACTCGATTTACAGCTATGGGAGGATTTAAATATCAAGTTGCTGAAAGAGTTAACCTTAGAGTAGGATTGCAATACGCTCTTATTAAGGGAGATGATTCAAAAACCACTGAGTTTTTCAGAAACCAGAGAAATTTAAATTTTAGATCTAGTACTATAGAAGCTCGTTTATTGGGAGAATTTTATTTCTTAAAAAGTACTAGAGGAAGCACCTACAGATTAAAAGGTGTGAGAGGTAAAAATAATTTAAAACTGGACGCTTATTTTATGGCAGGTGTTGGTTTTATGTATTTCAATCCAAAAGGTGAGCTTGATGGAAAATGGTATGCTTTGCAACCGCTTGGCACTGAAGGGCAAGGATTGGGTGACAGACCTGAAAAATATAAAAGAACAACTTTTGTTTTGCCAGTGGGAATTGGAGTTTCTAAGCAATTAGATAGATATTGGAGTATTGGTTTAGAGTTTTTACATCATTTTACTTTTAATGATTATTTGGATGATGTGAGTACTACTTACTATGATACTCAAAAAATTATAGACGCATACGGTCCACTAGCAGGAGAGTTGGCTGTGAAAGGTGGTGGCGGAAACGGTGATGAAGGTCAAATTAGAGGAGATGCTTCTAATAATGACTCTTTTATGACAGGTTCTATTACTTTAACTAGAAAATTAGTAGTTAGACGAAGAAGTCGTCCTAAATTTTAATAATAAAATTTTCTTTACTACGTTAAGTGCTTTTACGACATTTGTAGCATGAAATTTTTATTAAGCTTATTTTTTCTATTTATATTTTTATTTTCTCAAGCACAGAAGAAAATGTCTGAATTTGGCATTTTTGGAGGTCTTGCAAATTATAATGGAGAATTAAATCCTGAAAAACTCATGACCACTAAGGCAGGTGGATTGCACCTAGCACTTATTTACCGGTATAACTTAAATAAACGATATGCGTTAAAAGGAATGCTTGGCCTTGGCTCCTTAAAAGGAAACGATGTTATTGCTGATTTGGAGTTTGGGCAGCAAAGAGTCGCTGAATTTAAATCTCAATTGTTAGAATTTACTGGACAAATAGAATTTAATTTTATGGAATATGAGCTTGGAAATCCGGCTTACCCTTTTAGTCCGTATATTTTTGTAGGGCTTTCTACTTTTAGATATAATCCCGAAACATTACAAGATAGCTCAGTAATTAGACCATCAGATGATGCTGTTTGGTCTGTAGCAGTTCCCTTTGGTGTTGGATTTAAATTAAATTTGATAGGAAGGTTGGGAATGTCTGCAGAATGGGGATTTAGAAAAACCTTTGTGGACGATATAGATGGACTACCCAATCAAAATACAAAAAGGTTAAACTACGAAAATGGCAAAGAATACGACAATGATTGGTATTCAATTGCCGGCATTTCTCTAACCTACAGATTAACAAAGAGAAGCTTTTGCCCTTCTAATTTTTAATTGCCAACTAATAATTGGATATTTGCAAGCATTTTTTAGCAGCACTATTTGAATGAACAGCTTTAAAGACATCGATAAAAATAAACTACCTAAGCACATTGCTATCATCATGGATGGTAATGGCAGATGGGCAAAGAGCAAGGGAAAAGCCCGAGTTTTTGGCCATAAAAGTGGTGTAGAATCGGTGCGTGAAGTAACAGAAGGTGCTGCAGAAATTGGAATTAATTATTTGACTTTATATGCTTTTTCTACTGAAAATTGGAATCGGCGAAAAGCAGAAATTACCGCTTTGATGACTTTATTGGTGAGTACTATCAGTAAAGAAACAAAAACGCTTAATAAAAATAATGTTCGTTTGCATGCGATTGGTAATATTGAAAATTTACCAAAAAGTTGTATCAAAGAACTAAATGCATCAATAGAGAAAACAAAAAATAACAGTGGCTTAAATTTAATTTTAGCGCTGTCATATAGTGCTAAGTGGGAGCTGACTGAAGCAACCAAACAGATAGCGAAAAAAGTGGAAAGCGGTGAATTGAAAACTGAGGATATAACTGAACAGACAATTAATGATCATTTATGCACTTCAGAATTTCCTGAACCTGAATTATTAATAAGAACAAGTGGAGAATGTAGAATAAGTAATTTCCTGTTGTGGCAAATTGCTTATGCCGAATTATATTTTACACCTACTCTATGGCCTGATTTTAGAAAAGCAGATTTAGCCGAAGCTATAATAAGCTATCAGCTGCGCGAAAGAAGATTTGGTAAAATCAGTGAACAATTAGAAAAGTTACCCAATTCATGAAAAAGTCTTTATTATTTTTATTCCTCTTTGCAGCTAGTTTTATAATAAGGGCGCAAATTTCTACCAATAATGGTCTAGAAACGATTGATTATTCTTCGCCAAGAACTTATATTATTGGTGGAATTAGCGTTTCAGGTGCAAAAAACTTTGATAGTAACGCCCTAAGAGCTATTGCAGGATTAGAAATTGGAAAAGAAATAAAAATTCCGGGCGATCAAATTACAAAAGCGATTACGAACCTTTGGAAACAAGACCTTTTTACCGATATTAAAATATCAGCCAAGAACATAATTGATGGTAAAATTTTCTTAGACATTTATATTCAAGAACGACCACGACTCTCCAAATTTAAATTTACAGGAGTTAGAAAAGGAAAGCAAGAAACTTTAAGAGAAGATATTAAACTAATTAGAGGTAAATTAATAACTCAAAACCTTATTGAACAAACTCAAAAAACTATTGAGAGCTATTATATCGATAAAGGATATCTGAATGCATCTGTAGATCTAAAACAAGAAGTGGACACTACAATCAGTAACAGTATAATGCTTACCATTGATGTGGATAAAGGTGAAAGAGTAAAGATAAAAGAAATAATTATTAATGGAAATGAGGCGCTTTCTGATAGAAAAATTAGAAAAGCCTTGAAAGATACTAAAAGACAGCGTTGGTATAATATTTTTAAAACATCCAAATTAGTTAAAGCAGCTTTTCAAAGAGATAAAAAAGCTGTAATAGCCAAATACAATTCATTGGGTTATAGAGATGCAAAAATTCTTTCAGATACTTTTTATAAAATAGATAGAAAACATATTGAATTAGTGCTAAATATTTCGGAAGGTAAACAATATTATTTTGGTGATATTGTATGGGTTGGAAACACTAAATATACCAACGATGAGTTGGATAAGATCTTAAATATTGATAAAGGTCAAGTTTACGATCAAGAATTATTAGATAAAAGATTGTATAGCGACCCTAGCGGGAGAGACATTAGTTCTTTATATTTAGACCAAGGTTATTTATTTTTTCAGCCCGATTTAGTGGAAGTAGGAATTAAAAATGATTCTATAGATTTTGAAATTAGATTAAGAGAAGGCAAGCAAGCTACTGTTAATAAAGTGACTGTAACAGGAAACACTAAGACTAATGATCACGTGATTATGCGTGAAATTAGAACACGTCCAGGCGATTTATTTAGCAGAGCCGATATTATCCGTACACAAAGAGAATTGAGTCAGTTGGGTTATTTTGATCCTGAAAAATTTGGGGTAAATCCTGTGCCAAATCAAGAAAATGGAACAGTTGATATTGAGTATGTAGTGGAAGAAAAGCCTTCTGACCAAATTGAATTATCAGGTGGATGGGGCGGCGGCCGAGTAGTAGGAAGCTTGGGAGTTTCTTTTAATAACTTTTCTGCTAGAAATTTCTTTAAAAAAGGAGCATGGCAACCTCTTCCTTCCGGAGATGGACAAAAATTAAGCCTAAGAGCGCAGTCAAATGGACGTTTTTATCAATCCTACAATGCTTCTTTTACAGAGCCTTGGCTGGGAGGAAGAAAACCTAACTCTTTAAGTGTTAGTGTTTATCGTTCTGTACAAACCAATGGTTTAGACAAACAAATTCGTTTAGAAGATGGTTCAAAAATTAAAAATCCTAGCCGACAAGCTATCTATATTACAGGAGCTTCAGTAGGTTTTGGAACCCGCTTAAAAGTACCTGATGATTTCTTTACATTCTATGGAGAAACTTCCTATCAATATTATACCTTAGATAATTATGCAACAAGCTTTATCTTCTCTAATGGTTATGCTAACAACTTAAGTTTTAAAACAATATTGTCTAGGAATTCTATTGATGCACCTATTTATCCACGATCAGGAAGTCAAACTTCACTGAGTTTGCAGTTTACTCCACCTTATTCATTACTTGGTGCTGATAAAGATTACGCTACCTTATCACCGCAAAAGAAATATAAATACATAGAGTATCACAAATGGAAATTTAATACTTCGTGGTTTACATCTATCATTGGAGACCTAGTTTTAAACACAAAAATGGGTTTTGGATTCCTAGGATTATATAATAGAGAATTGGGTCAATCGCCATTTGAAAGATTTTATTTAGGTGGTGATGGCTTAAGTGGGTTTGCATTAGATGGTAGAGAAATTATTGCCCTTAGAGGTTATGGAAATGGAGATTTATCACCTACCACAGGTGCTGCTGCAGTAAGTAAATACACGATGGAATTGCGTTATCCAGTATCATTAAATCCTTCGGCTACAATTTATGGCTTAGCTTTTGTAGAGGCAGGTAATTCATGGGCTACTTTTAGTGAGTTTAAACCATTTGAAGTAAAAAGAGCTGCAGGCGTAGGAATCCGGATTTTTATGCCAATGTTTGGATTGTTAGGTTTGGATTATGGTTATCGATTTGATGACATACCCGGCAGAACTGATCCAAACAAGCGAACCGAACTTCACTTTACAATTGGAGGTAGCTTAAATGGTTGGTAGAAAAATGTTAATTTCGTACCAATCTAAATTATTTATTTAACCTTAAAAAATTAGGAAAGATGAAAAAGTTAGGAATTTTAATACTGTTTTTAGGTCTAGGGCTTAGCAGTATGTATGCACAAAAGTTTGCCTACATTGATACGGAATATATTTTAGAAAATATTCCCGAATACAAAACAGCTCAAACTGAACTGGACAATCTGTCGAAACAATGGCAGCAAGATGTGGAAAGAAAATATTCGTCTATTGATAAAATGTACAAAGATTATCAAGCAGAAGAGATTCTTTTAACAGATGCAATGAAAAACAAAAGAAGAGAAGAAATTATTAAAGCTGAGCAAGATGCAAAAGAATTTCAAAAATCTAAATTTGGAGTAGATGGCGATTTGTTTAAAAAGAGACAAGAGTTAATTAAGCCAATACAAGATGAAATTTACAAAGCAGTAAAAGAAATTTCCAATATAGGTCAGTATGCCATCGTTTTTGATAAAGCGAGTGCATTAACATTAATTTATACCAATCCTAAATATGACAAAAGCGATGATGTCATCAAAAGGTTAGGTTATAGTCCTGCAAGTGGAAGATAATTCAAAATTAAAATCAATTCAATAAACCAATAAATATTAAAAAATGAAATTCACAAAAATCTTTACATTAATAGCACTTATAACTATAGCAAGTGTAAGTTATGCTCAAAAATTAGGTCATGTTAATTCTAGCGATATTTTATCAGTAATGCCTGAAAAAGTTCAAGCAGAAAAAGATTTTGCAGCTTATCAAGCTCAATTAGAAGATCAATTGCAAAAAATGTCGGCAGAATTAAAAACAAAGTATAGCGATTATCAAACCAACTCTCCGAATATGTCCGAGCCGATAAAAAAGGCTAAAGAAAATGAAATTCGTGATATGGAAAGCAGAATTCAAGAATTTAGATCTGGTGCTGAAGAAGACTTAGCTAAAAAAGAATCTGATTTATTAGAGCCGATTATAACTAAGGTAAAGGTTGCTATTGAAGAAGTTGCCAAAGAAGGACAATATACTTATATCTTTGATTCTAGTGCAGGTTTATTACTTTATTCAAAAGAGTCGGAAGATATCATGAGTAAAGTGAAAAAGAAACTTGGATTAATATAATTAGAAAAATACTTAACTTAGGCAGTCCCCTCCCCAAGATTCTTGGGGATTGGGAACTGCCTTTTTTTTTGATTTGAAAACTAAAAACACATTATCTCATCATGCCATTGGAGTTTTTGACTCCGGTATTGGCGGTTTAACGGTTGCAAGTGCCATTAAAAAACATTTGCCCGATGAGCAAATTATTTATTTTGGTGATACTGCCCACTTGCCATATGGTGATAAAGCGCCTTATTCCATCAAACACTATTCAGTTGAAATTGCTAAGTTTTTATTAGAAAAAGAATGTAAAATAATTGTAATAGCTTGTAACACTGCTTCCTCTATTGCTTGGAAAGAAGTAAGTAAGGCAGTAGGGAATAAAGCTATTTTAGTGAATGTAATTGATCCTGTTATTGAATATGTAAATGAACATTCTAAAAAAAATGACCATGTAGGCATTATTGGAACCAAAGGAACAATAAGAACTGGAGTTTATCGTAAGAAGTTAAATCAAATTAATCCTACTTTAGATGTATCTTCTATGGCTACTCCATTATTAGCCCCTATGATAGAAGAAGGTTTTATCAACGATAAAATTTCTCGAACTGTTTTAGAATCGTATCTCAATGATCAAAAATTAAAAAATATCAATTCAATTATTTTAGCGTGTACCCATTATCCCTTAATAAAAGATGAAATCAATCATTTTTATAAAGATAAGGTAAGTGTAATAGATTCAGCTGACATTGTAGGTGCTCATATAAAAAATTTATTGACTAAAGCTAATTTATTAAATACAGGCAAATTAGAAAATCACCATTTTTACGTTTCCGATTATACTGCCTCATTTGAAAAAAGTACCCGTTTTTTCTTTCCAGATAAAATCAATTTGGAAAAAGCTGCGATTTGGTAAAACTTTAGAGCATAGAAGTTAGAGGTTTTGCTTCTTCATGATATAATTTTTTAATAAAAAAGAAGCGAATCAGTAAATAATTTACAAATATCAATTTTAAGCAATCGACCAATCTATTTTTATTAAATTTGTTGGCTCTAGTTTAATTCAGCTATTATTTGTATATTGTGTGTATGAAAACAGAAAAGCTTAAAGACCAAATACTCTCTCTGCCAATTAAACAACGTGAGCGTTTGTTGAAGGAGATTGAAGATTCAACTAAAGAGATTAACCTGTCTGCGATTGTTTCACGTCAGCATGAGTTTAATAACAAACTCGGAGCCTGTCCTCATTGTTCTCATTCTAAGTATGTTCGTTTTGGGATTGACAAAGGAGCACAGCGCTACAAATGCAAGTCTTGCCAAAGAAGTTTTACGGAGTATACAGGTACTTGGATGGCAGGGCTGCAAAGAAAAGACAAGATTGTTGATTATCTTAAACTAATGGTTGAAGAAAAAAGTCTTGACAAAATTGTTTCGATTTTGGGTATTAATAAGAAAACAGCCTTTGATTGGCGCCACAAGATATTGTCTTCAGTTGACGCAGATGACGGAGAGCCCTTCATTGGTATCACAGAAAGTGATGAGACCTTTTTCCTCAAATCTGAAAAAGGGATGAAGGTTAAAAATCGAGAACCAAGGAAAAGAGGCGGTAAGTCAAGCAAAAGGGGTGTAAGCAATGATCAGGTTGCGGTCATCGTGACTCAAGACAGAAAGTCAATGCTAAATCTGAGTGTAGCTACACTTGGACGGATTAGAAAGATTGATATTAAAAATGCTATTGGCAATCGCATAAAAAAAGGGAGCACAATTTTGTGTAGTGATTCTCACCACAGTTATAAAGGCTTCGCTAAAGACACCAAAATTGAGTTTCATCCGGTAAATGTTTCCAGGGGAGAAAGAGTAAAAGGAGCGTTTCATGTACAGCATGTAAACTCAACGCACAATAAAATAAAGAAGTGGATTGGAAATACATTCTGGGGCGTGTCTACTAAATACCTGCAACAATACCTAAATTGGCATATTATAAAAGAAAAAATAAAATCAAACAAGGATATTACCCTTGCTTTCGCAAAGCAGATAGTTGTTGCGGGAGCTCTGGAGCGCTTTGTTCAAATCCAACCAAACTATAAAACACTATTATCAACGCAGTGCTAAACTAGAGCCAATTTGTTTTATGGAAAGTTGGATAATTATAGTGAGCGCCATTACTTTTCTTTTTTCAATGGGAGTTATTATTTACTTTTATAAGAAGAATGAGTTTAAAACAGGAAAAAATACTTCATCAACAGGAATTTTAGCACAATACTGGCAGGCAATTATTTTAATAAGTTTTGGAGTCGCAATATTAATCGCATTTATTTTAAATCAATTCGCATAACTGTTTAATCATCAATTTGATTCTTCCTTAAACCAAGAAGAATACTTTACATAATTATTGGCAATTCTATTGATTTCTCCTTCTATTAATTTAATATCAGCATCCTTTACTTTTTTTGCTGGCACACCTGCATATACGCTACCTGCCTTAACATGAGTCCCTTCTAAAAGTACAGCTCCAGCAGCAATAATTGAATTACTTTCAACCACACAATTATCCATTACAATAGATCCCATTCCTATCAAAACATTGTCATGAATAGTACAACCATGCACTAATGCATTGTGACCAATAGAAACATTATTTCCAATGTTAGTAGGTGCCTTTTGATAGGTACAATGAATAACCGCACCATCTTGCACATTTACTCTATCTCCAAATCTGATATAATTTACATCTCCTCTTATTACAGCATTGAACCACACACTGCATTCATTACCCATAATTACATCGCCAACAATTGTACTGTTTTCTGCCAAAAAGCAATCATTCCCAAATTTTGGTGCAATATTATGCACTTTTTTAATCAAAGCCATTTCATCTTAATTTTATACGCGACTAATATAGCAAAGAAACTAAGCTTTTCTTAATACCTTTGTAAAAATTTAAAATTATGTATTCGTAGATTCACGAATGCTAAAATCAATAATTAATAATGAGTAAAACAACATTAGCCCCACATAATATATATGCAGAAAGTACCCCAAATCCTGCTACCATGAAATTTGTATCCAACCGATACTTAATTGTTGATGGAAATGTATATGAATTTAATCATTCAGATGAAGCTAAGTCATCTGAGTTTGCAACAGAATTATTCACTTTCCCATTTGTAAAAGGGATTTTTATTGCTAGTAATTTTGTGAGTATCACCAAGCAAGACTTTGTAGAATGGGATGATATTTTATTAGAATTAAAAACAGTTATTTCTGATTTATTAAATCAAGATAATGGAATTCAAATAGCTCCGAAAGTTGCTCCAAAGACAGAAAGTATTATTCAAGAAAACATTGAAAGCACTTCTATTCAAGTACCTGCAAAAGAGGATTTAGAAGGATTAGATGCTAAAATTGCAGAAATATTAGATGAATATGTAAGACCTGCTGTAGAAAGTGATGGTGGAGCGATACATTTTCATTCTTTTGAGGAGGGAAAAGTAAAAGTGGTGCTAAAAGGTGCTTGCAGTGGTTGCCCTTCATCTACCATGACATTGAAGGCAGGTATTGAAAATATGCTGAGAGATATGTTGCCTGAAGTAAAAGAGGTAGAAGCTATTAACGGTTAAAAAATAAATTATGAAAAATATTATTTGTTCCCTAATATTGATAAGTGGCTTAAGTTTAAATGCTCAAATAAGCATTGACAGTTCAGATATGCCTGTTTCTGGTGATACCTTGCGTTTCAGTGCAGCCGTGATTGATTCCACTGCTCTAAGTCAAATTAATATAAAAGGAGCAAATGCTGTTTGGAATTTTGCTTCTATTCAACCAAAAGTTCAGGGTATTGAAAATTTTCTTCCCAAATCTCAAACCCCTTATAGTTCCAATTTCTCAGCCGGATTTTTTGGAAAAAAACGGGCTGATACTTTACGTTATGGAACTTACGAATTAACAGATGTATATGAATTTTATCAAAGCAATTCTTCTGCTTTCTTAAGAAATGGTTTAGGAGCGAAGTATGGTTTTTTTAATATTGCCAATACCTTTACAGACGCAGATGAAGTTTTTCAATTTCCATTAAATTATAATGACAGAGACAGCTCTACTTTTAAATTTAATGCAAGTGTTCTCTTTTTAGCTTCTTATTTTTCTGATGGTTATAGAATTAATCAAGTAGATGGATATGGAAGTATTACCACGCCTTATGGAACATACAATTGCATTCGCATACAAACAGATTTAGTTTCGCAAGATTCTATCAATGCGACAGGTCAAAGCTTTGCTTTTCCAAATATTACAAGAGAATATCAATGGTTGGCAAAAGGAATAAAATTACCTGTTATGAAAGTTTATGGCTCCATAATTAATGATGAATTTGTAGCCACTACTTTGCAATATAGAGACAATCCAAGAGCTGTGAGTACCGATTTAAGCCCTAAACCTATTATGTCTGCAAATAAAACTAATGTTGCACAACTAATGGATACAGTTAAATTTACTGCTGATGTCATTGATTTAGGAAACACTGCTTACGACTATACATTTAGTCCTAATACCGTGAGTTTTGTAAATAATAGCGCCGCCAACTCTCCACGACCGGATGTAGTTTTTAATCTACCAGGTTTATATACAGTAACTTTTACGGTTATTAATGCACTTGGACAAGTAGATTCCACCTATACTAATTATATAAATGTAAGTCCATTTACTAATCTTAAGGAGGGCAAAATTGAAAATAATTTTGCAAAAATTTATCCCAATCCTATCAATAAAAATTCTAACATCCATATTGATTTGAATTTAGAAAATTCTAGCCCAATCACTATTGAAGTTAAAAATTTATTAGGTCAACAGTTGGCTGTTTATGAAAAAGGAATTTTTTCTAAAGGAAAACATCAAATCCTTTTAAATCTTTCAACTATTGAAGCACAAGAAATTATACTATCAATTAAAAGCAAGGACGCTTCCAATTCCAATCAGATTTATTATCAAAAAATGCTGATTCAACCATAAATTTTATAGCATTCATTTGATAGTATTATAATTTTATAAGGTTAGATATTTATTTTCCATTTAAAAACTAAGTAATTGAATTTCTTAAAACCGAACAAAAAAGCACCCATTGATTTTCTTTTAAAACCTGTAGATAATTTATTGAAAAATAAAGCCTCTTCAGGAATTGTCTTATTTATCGCTGTTATCATAGCTTTAGTTTGGGTTAATTTTTTTGATGCAGAAAGCTATCATCACCTTTGGGAAAACACATTTGGAATAAGTTTAGGAGGTTATACATTAGAAAAAAGTCTGCATTATTGGATTAATGATGGTTTGATGACAATTTTCTTTTTTACAGTTGGTTTAGAAATAAAAAGGGAAATAATGGCAGGGGATTTATCCTCGCCAAAAAAAGCTGCTTTACCTATTGCAGCTGCATTGGGTGGAATGATAGTTCCAGCAATTATCTACTTATTTTTTAACTATGATTCATCAACAGAATCAGGCTGGGGTGTGCCAATGGCAACAGATATAGCATTCTCATTAGGTGTTTTAAGTTTGTTAGGAAAAAGGGTTCCATTAGCATTAAAAGTGTTTTTAACTGCTTTAGCTATTGTTGATGATTTAGGTGCAGTTTTAGTAATTGCATTTTTCTACACTGAAAACTTATATGTTAATTTCTTAGAGTGGGGAGCTTTGTTTTTCTTAATTCTTATTATTGGTAATTTATTAGGCATTCGAAAGAGCAGTTTTTATATTATTATTGGAGCTTGTGGTTTATGGGTTGCTTTTTTACTATCAGGTGTTCATGCTACTTTAGCAGGAGTCTTAATTGCAGCAGCTATTCCGGCTAGAGCAAAAATAGATGAAAGTCTATTTATAAAAAGATTAGATACACTGCTAAACCGTTTTAGAAATGCAGAACGAACAAATAGCACATTCGTAACGGAAGAGCAGCAGGACATTTTAGAACAAATACAAACAGTAAGAGGCCAAGCTATGACACCATTACAAAAAATGGAACATGCTCTAAATCCTGTTGTTGCATTTTTAATTTTACCGTTGTTTGCACTGAGTAATGCAGGCTTAGAATTTAATGCAGAAATAATGTCATCCCTATTGGGTTCGGTTTCCTTAGGTATAGGTTTAGGCTTAATTTTAGGAAAAACGATAGGAATTTTTGGTTTCTCTGCCCTATTAATCAAATTAAAAATTGCAGAATTACCTCCCAACGTAAATTGGGTTCAAATGATAGGAATTGGTTTAATGGCTGGTATTGGATTCACCATGTCTATTTTTATATCCGAATTAGCTTTTAATGATCCCATTGTAAAAGAACAAGCCAAAATGGCAATATTATTGGCTTCGGTTATCGCAGGATTATTAGGATATTTTGTGTTGAGTTTTGCGAATAAAAAGAAGAAAGAAGAGATTATAGACTAATTCCGATAGCTATCGGAATTAGAAGCAATAATTTATATTATAAGCTTATGTAAATAGGCCAAATCTCTAATAGTATAAGAACGAAAGATTGCAAATCCTTTTGAACGAAATAATAATAATTTAAGCTTAAAAGACTTAACTTACTTTAGGGCATTATAATTGCAAGATTTATTTTAAGATAGGTATCACTATCGCATCAAAAACAGTAATTTCGTCTATTCTTTGTCTAAATATATAAATGAAGCAAGCATTCATTCTAATTTTCTTTTCCTTTATCTCTATGGCTGTTTTTTCACAAAACAATTGTAGAATACAAGGAAAAATAAGCGACGAAGATGGAAATCCCATTCCCTACGCCAATATTTACATAACTGAGCTTGCCGTTAGCTCGATGGCGAATATGGAAGGTGAATTTTTAATGAATGTTGAATGCGGTCAATATCAATTGTCTATTCAATCTCAAGACTTTTATCTTAAATCTATTACTGCAAATGCCCAATCCAACTCGGAAAACCTTCAGATTAAATTAAAGCCTATTTCTTATAAAATATCTGATTCCGACTTAAACTCAACAACGGAAGATCCTGCCTATAATATTATTCGAAAAGCTATCGTAATGGCACAATATTATAAAGAGCAAATAATTAATTATGAATCAGATGTATATGTAAGAAGTTTCTATGTAGCAGACAATGTTCCTAGTTTAGTTAAACTTTTTGCCGAAGAGGAAAATTTGGCGGAAATTCCTACTGGAGATATAAATGAAACTTTTTTGCATTATTCTTATAACAAGCCAAATACAAGGGAAGAAAAGATAATTGCTAAAAAAACTGAGGATAAAGACACGACAAAATCAACCTTAGCCTACATTCAACTTAACTTTTATACTTTAGGTGGAAAAGATATCATTAATCCATTCAATAGAAATTCATTCAAAGTATACAACTTTAAATATATAGGCTATTATATTGAGAATAATAGAAAGGTCCATAAAATCGAAATAATCCCTAAACGAAAAGGTACAGATTTGATGAAGGGATTTGTGTATCTCAATGATGGACTGTGGAATTTAAACAGTATAAATGTTTCACTTCAACAACAGTTGGTTCAAGTAGAATACAAACAATATTTCAGTGAAATTAGTCCATCTATTTGGATGCCTATCAATCATAATGTCAGAGTTTCTGTTAAAGGATTAGGACTTCAACTACAATTACAATATTTAGCAACCTTAAATAATACGAAGGTAAAAACAAATCCAATTATTGATTCTAAAATAAAAAAGAGCTTAAATAATTCAATTAATGACGAATCCTCCGACTCTTTATCCACTGCTTCAACTTCAGGTATCGAAAAAACTATAAGTAGCAAGGCTGCAAAAAAAATTCAGGAAATAATATTACAAGAAAATTTAAACAATCGTGAAACTTTTAAACTCGTTCGATTAATTAAAAAACAACGCAAAGAGTTAGCTAAAATGGATACCACTAAGTCGTTGGAAGTAAACATAAATTATGATATAAAATATAAGGATAGCGCATTTCAAATATCGGATAGCTTGTGGAAATCCCTGCGTAAAATTCCGCTTTCTGAAAAAGAAGTAAAAGTTTACAAAGCCATAGATTCACTTAATAAAATTGAAAGTGAAGCTAGCCGCTACATCAAAAAACAAAGCGTTATTAAAGATCTGTTTATTTTTAATGGATCTTTAACGAGCAAAAATAAAAAACACATATTTGAACCAAATGGCTTATTGGTTGATCTTTGGCCTTACTTCAACACCGTGGATGGATTTGCTCCAGAAAAAACGATTTTTGATTATACATGGACAAACCGAAAAGATAAATACATTCAATTTTCGCCGATAGTGGGTTATGCCGTCGCAAGGAAAACCTTTACTGCAAGAATGGAGATTGAATCACAATACAACAAGAAAAAAAGAGGTCTAATTAATATCTCCGGAGGCAGAAAAACAATTGGCTTTAACAGAACAGATCCTATTTCCGATCGGCTTAATACCATTTCAACCACTTTTTTTACAGGAAATGTTAAAAAGCTCTATCAACAAGATTATATTTTAATAGATCATCAAATAGATATAATTAATGGTTTAGTTTTTAGCTTAGGTGGGGAATATGCCAATCGAATAGCATTATCTAATAATTCAGATTTTAAGCTTTTTGACATTCTCAATAGAGAATACACTCCAAACACTCCTGAAAATGAAGAAGTAGCTAATAATCCCAACTTGGTAAAAAATAATACTGCCGTTACTTTTAGAGCCAAAATAGAATGGACTCCAAAACAATATTATACTTTTAAAGACAATAGAAAAATTCTTCTCAGCTCTACTTATCCCACATTTGGCGTTGGTTACAGAAAAGGAATAAAAGGTGTGTTCAACAGTCAATCAGACTATGATGTCATCCATTTTTCAGTTCAACAAAGCTTTCCTTTATATTTATTAGATAAGGTAAATTACTATTTTGAAGGAGGAAAATTTCTAGCCTCAAAATCAATTTACTTTGCGGATTATCAAAATTTTAATACAGCTCCAACTTTTGTAATTGACAATCCTAAAATAAATGGTTTTAGATTACTTGATTATTATGCTTTTAATACAAAAGATTATTACGTAGAAGGTCATTTTTCAATAGAAAATGACCATATCCTACTAAAGTATTTACCGCTATTAAACCGAACAAAATTGGATGAGAAATTGGAGTTTGGTTATTTATATTCAGATAGAAATATCCATTTTTCGGAAGTTGGAATTTCATTGACCAATATTTTTTATTTAATGGATGCTGGAACATTTGTATCCTTTAAAGATAATGAATTTAATAGCTGGGCTATCAAACTATCATTTTACTTCTTTCAATAATCAGAATAAAAAAAAAAGTCGTCTTTAAAACGAACCCTTTCTTTAAAATTTCTTTAGCAATTACATAAATTTGAGTGAAATCCTAAAAGGCTATCTTGTAAAAGTTGCAAAGCCACTCAAAGTATTTAGAACTCTAAATTATAGCTACTCTTAATGGAAACCAAATTAATTTTCCATTGTTCTTTGTGAGTTATTACAGTCCCAACAATACTTCTTCAGGATTTTTACCACCAAAAATAATTTGAGTTGGGTTTTCAATCATCTCTTTCACTTTAACTAAAAAGCTGACAGATTCCTTACCATCAATAACTCTATGATCGTAAGAAAGTGCTAAATACATCATAGGTCTAATTTCTACCTTTCCATCAATAGCTACTGGTCTGTCAATAATATTATGCATTCCTAAAATAGCACTTTGAGGTGGATTAATAATTGGCGTACTCATCATAGAGCCAAAAACGCCACCATTGGTAATGGTGAATGTTCCACCAGTCATTTCATCAATAGAAATCTTTCCATCCCTTGCCTTTAAAGCTAGTCGTTTGATTTCAGCTTCTATTTCTGCCAAACTCATTTGCTCTGCGTTTCTTACGACTGGTACCATTAAGCCTTTAGGACTACTCACAGCAATACCGATATCTGCATAATCATGAAAAATTATTTCTTCTCCGTCAATCATGGCATTAACTGCCGGAAAATGATTTAATGCTTCAGTTACTGCCTTCGTAAAGAATGACATAAAACCAAGATTTACACCTAATTTTTCTTTGAATTGTTCCTTGTATTTATTTCTTAAATCCATGATGGGTTTCATATCCACTTCGTTGAAAGTAGTCAGCATAGCCGTATCATTTTTCACAGAAACCAATCGTTCAGCAATTTTTCTTCTCAAGCTACTCATCTTTTCACGATTCGTATCTCTAGATCCACCCCAACCTTGGGCTGCATCAGAAGAAATTCCTGCTGCCATAGCACTCACCACATCTTGTTTGGTAATTCTACCATCTTTGCCAGTAGCTTTCACTTGATCGGCAGAGATATTATTTTCATCCATTGACTTGCGAGCTGCAGGAGATGGATGTCCACTTGCATGAGATGAATTATTTTGTGTATTTGTTTTCTCTGTTTCTTTAGATTCTTTCGATTCCTTTTTATTTTCAGCATCCTTAGATTTTGTATCATCTTTTGTGCTAGAATCATCTTTATCTTCTTTTTTATCAGATTTGCTTTTTTCAGGTGCTTTAGCGTCCGTATCTATTTCTGCTACTACTTGACCCACTTCTACTGTATCACCTTCTTCTGCCTTAATAGAAATCACTCCAGATTCTGGAGCAGTCAATTCAAGCGTCGCTTTATCTGAATCTATTTCTGCAATTATATCATCTCTTTCTACATAATCTCCGTCAGCAACTGTCCATGAAGCTATTTCAACTTCTGATATTGATTCTCCTGGAGAAGGTATTTTTACATCGTATGCCATAATATTTATCTAATAATATTCTATTGTTCTATTAAACTGTATTCAAAAACTTCATTTAAAATAGCTGCTTGTCTTTTAGCAAAAACTTTAGATGAACCTGAGGCAGGGCTTGCACTATCCCTTCTTGAGATTAATTTTAATTTTGTATCTCCCAATTTTCTTAATAAGTATGCCCAAGCTCCCATATTTTCAGGTTCTTCTTGTACCCATAGCAAATTATCTGCCTCTTTGTACTTTTTAATTATACTATCTATTTGCTTTTTAGGTAAAGGATAGAATTGCTCTAACCTCACAAAAGCAATATCATTTACCTTTAATTCATCTCTTTTTTCGATTAAATCATAATAAATTTTACCACTACAAAAAACAACTGTTTTAGCATCAGCTACTTTTACATCAGCATCATCTATTACTTCTAGAAATTTCCCTTTGACCAACTCATCTAATTTTGAAACACATTTACTATGGCGCAACAAACTTTTTGGCGTCATAATAATTAATGGTTTTCTAAAATCTCTTTTCATTTGCCTTCTCATAATGTGATAGAAGTTAGCAGGAGTGGTACAATTAGCCACTTGCATATTATCATCTCCACACAATGTTAAATACCTCTCTAAGCGCGCACTAGAATGTTCCGCTCCTTGACCTTCATAGCCGTGTGGTAATAATAATACCAAACCATTTTGCGATTTCCATTTATCTTCAGCACTACTCAAAAATTGATCAATGATAATTTGCGCCCCATTATTAAAATCACCAAACTGAGCTTCCCAAATAGTTAATCCATTCGGTGTAGCCATTGCATAACCATATTCAAAGCCTAAAACAGCATATTCAGAAAGTAAAGAATTATAAATTTCAAAAGGTGCTTGCTTCTTACTTATGTGATTTAAAGGAACATATTCTTCCTCAGAATCTTCTACTTTAATAACTGCATGACGATGAGAGAAAGTACCTCTTTCCACATCTTGCCCAGTCATACGAACGGGAAAGCCTTCACTCACTAGCGTACCATAGGCTAATAATTCAGCCATTCCCCAATCGATGGTTTCAGTTTCGCTTATCATTTTCATGCGCTCCCCTATCAATTTCTCTGATTTCTTGAAGAAATTAAGATCATCGGGAAGAGTAGATATCTTTTTACCAATTTCAATCAACTTTTTCTTATCGAACCCACTATCAGGAGAACTCTCAAAATCAGATGGTTTAGAATCACGCATTCCTTCCCAAGTTTTTTCTAGGAAAGAAGTAATACTTGCCTTTTCAATTTGCTTGGCTTCATCTAATCGATCTTGCAACATATCATTGAACTTAGACTCCATTAGCTTGGAAGCTTCCTTGTCTAATACATTTTGATCTATTAATTTCTCTAAATAGATTTCGCGAGGATTTTTATGTTTTGCAATAGCTTTATACAACAAAGGTTGTGTAAATCTAGGCTCATCTCCCTCATTATGACCATATTTCCTGTAACATAATAAATCTACAAAAACATCTGCTCTATACTTTTGACGATATTCTAACGCCAATTTCATGGTATAAACCACTGCTTCAGGGTCATCGCCATTTACATGAAAAACAGGTGATAAAGTAACTTTTGCTACATCTGTACAATAGGTACTCGATCTAGCATCCAAATAATTGGTTGTAAATCCAATTTGATTATTGATGATTATATGTAAAGTTCCACCGGTTTTATAAGCATCTAAAGAAGCCATCTGTATTACTTCATACACAACACCTTGGCCGGCAATGGAAGCATCACCATGAATAAGAATAGGAACAATTTTGCTATTTTCCTTCAAATAATTATCCACTTTGGCTCTAGTTATACCTTCTACTACAGGATCAACAGCCTCTAAATGAGACGGATTTGGAGATAAAGTCAATTTAATATCTCTACCCTTATCTGATTTAATATCACAGGAGTAACCCAAATGATACTTTACATCACCATCAAATAAATTATCTTCGTATTCTTTGCCTTCAAATTCACTAAAAATATTTTCATAGGTTTTATTGAAAATGTTTGCCAAAACATTCAATCGACCTCTGTGTGCCATTCCCACAACAAATTCATCTACACCATTTTCAGAACCATATTCAATCACGGCATCCAAGGCAGGAATTAAAGATTCACCGCCTTCTAATGAAAATCGTTTTTGACCGACGAATTTTTTATGCAAAAACTGCTCAAAAACAACCGATTGATTTAATTTGTGAAGAATATGAGTTTTCTCTTCTTTTGAAAATGAGCTTTTATTCTTGCTACCTTCCATTTTGCTTTTAAGCCACTCTAATTTCATAGGATGGCGAATGTACATGTATTCAACACCAATGGAATGACAATAGGTTTCTTTCAAAAAATCAATAATTTCTTGAAGCGTAGCACCACTCAACCCCAATTCGTTTCCAGCTTGAAAAACTTTAGTTAAATCAGATTGCTCTAATCCAAAAGTTTCTACATCAAGCGTTGGCGAATATTTTCTTCTTTCTCTTACAGGGTTTGTTTTGGTAAATAAATGACCTCTAATACGGTATCCATTAATGAGATTAATAACTTTAAATTCTTTATCAAAATTAAGTGATGAAGAAGTGGAAGAAGAAGCGGAATCTTCTTCATAATTTTTCCTTGCAAATTCAAAACCTTCAAAAAATTTAGACCATCCATCTTCAACAGAATTAGGGTCTTTCATATATTCTTGATAGATTTTGTCGATTGCAGATACATCTGCATTACTGAGATAAGAAAATTTATCCATTATAGCTTTTAGAATGGTTGAACACCTCAAAATTAAAGAATAAATAAGTATCAAAGTAGATATTTATTTATTCATCAATTGGACAGGCTCAGGCTTTACAATTGATTACTAAAATATGCTCTTGTTAGCACTTTTAATAATTCACGTTCCACAATGAGTTTTGTAACATCAACCGACACCGATTGGCTATTAAAATCATCCAAAACAGCCCTAATTGCTTTTTCAGGAATATCTATTAAGTAAAAAAGCGCAAAAATTTTCTCAGAATGGCATTCTAACAAGCGATTGATTGTGGGATTTAACCAGTCTAGAAAATCTTCAAAAGCAGTAATTTGATTTTTTAATTCTTCTAATTCTATTCCAATTCGATCAAAATCTTTTTCTATCTGAGATTTCGTCAACTTTAAAAAATCGGTATTACCTTTATAGCTATCTATGTTTTGAAGTGTAGGAAGCATTTACTTTGAATACTAAGTATATTTTAAAAAATGTAAACCAATTACAAAGATGCTTGTTTTAATAGAAAGAAACAATTATGAGAGGAAAATCAGTTTTAATTAGTGGTGGTAGTGGATTAGTTGGCACTAGATTGACAGAAATATTACTAAAAAAAGGATATCAAGTTGGACATATTAGTAGGAGCAAACCCTCTTACGCTAAAGCTACGGATGATAAAATTGAAACCATCGTCTGGGATTTGAAAAACAAAACCATTGATACCGAAAAAGTTGAAAAATACGACTACCTCATCAATTTGGTAGGTGCAGGAATTGCCGATAAAAAATGGACAGATCAACGCAAAGAAGTTATTATAAAAAGTAGGACTAGCTCTGTTGATTTTTTATTTGACTTGATGAAAGATAAAAAAATAAACTTCCAATCTGTAGTTTCAGCTTCTGCATCAGGATTTTATGGTTTTAAAACTTCGGACCATATTCACCTAGAAGATGAAAATCCTGGTTCAGATTTTTTAGCTAAAACTTGTGTTTCATGGGAAAATGCAGCGCATCAAATTCGTTCCTTAAACATTCCTACTTCTATTGTAAGAATTGGAATTGTACTTTCTACCAATGGAGGCGCATTAAAAGAATTGGCAAAACCAGTAAAAATGGGTGTAGGATCTCCCTTAGGCGATGGAAAACAATACATTCCATGGATACACATTGATGATTTATGTGGTATTTTTATCCATGCCATGGAAAATAAATTGAACGACACTTTCAATGCTGGAGCCGATGAACAGGTTGACAATGCAACTTTCACAAAGACTTTAGCATCAGTATTGGACAAACCATATTGGGCTCCTAATGTTCCTGCTTTTGTAATGAAAATTATATTAGGAGAAAGAGCTGTAATGGTATTAGAAGGTAGCAGAATTTCTAATGAAAAAATTAAAGCAAATGGATTTAAGTTTAAGTTTAGCAAGCTAAGAGAGGCATTGGAGGAGTTGTATGATGAAGAAGACTTTAGACATTAGAAATTTATTTTGAATAAGTTAATCAGTCAATAAATGAATAAGTTAATCAGGCACTTTATTAATGGAACATTGAAACAATGAGTCAATAAATGAATAAGTCAATCGGTCAATCAATGAATAAGTTAATAAATGAATCAGTCAATTAATGAATGAGTCAATCGGTCAATTAATGAATAAATCAATCAGGCAAATAATGAATCAGCCAATCAGGCAAATAATGAATAAGTTAGTCAGGCACTTTATTAATGGAACATTGAAACAATGAGTCAATAAATGAATAAGTCAATCGGTCAATCAATGAATAAGTTAATAAATGAATCAGTCAATTAATGAATTAGTCAAATAATGAATAAGTTAAACAGGTAATTAATGAATTAGGTATATTTCTCCATGGTTTTGCTTTTGCAGACAAAGAATAAAATCAGTTCAGTTGTCAAATTACAATTATTTTATAGCTCTATAGGAAAGTCAAATTAATAAAAAAAGCTAAAACAAATAACAAAAGCACTGTAGGTGTGACATTTAAAAATGTAACAATTAAACAATTGCTGTGTTCAACCCTTAAATGCAACATATTTAACTCTTAATAATTCTATTTAAAAAACTTCTTCTCTCTTAAATCTAAAAATGGCTTTTCATAAAATCTATATAATAAGGTTGAAATGAAAATTGTAGCAAACCAAAAAACAATATACATATATAGTTTTTCTATATTAGTTTGAGGTGGAAAATTCTTTTCAATCACTTGTGCAACAAGTGCTAAATTAACCAAATACATAGAATATGAAATTACTGAAATAATAGTAATTGATTTTCCAATAAAATTATATTTGAACTTTTTAATACTATCTGCTTGAGCTAAAAGAAGTGCTGCTCCGAATGAATGCACACTAAAGAAGAAGGTTTTACAATAAAAATCATTGGGTTGATTAGGAAGAAATATATTGATACAAATAATTATAATTCCTAAAATAAACATGATGTTCCGATTTTTCACAAAAAAATCAGAGTGATAAAATTTAACATAAGCAGCTAATACTCCATACATAATAGCATCCAATCTTGTCAATACCACTTTACGAAAACTGACATCTAACCAAAACCGATCTACTTCCATTCCAGAGATACTTATTCGATAAACTAGTGGCAGAATAAGTAAACTTAAAATGGCAAACAACAAAGTCTTTTTCTTAGAAAAGAAGAAACTAAAGACTAAAATAACTAAAGGTAATATAATATAGAACCACTCCTCAATAGATAAACTCCAACTTTCCCAAAAAAAATCAACAAAACCGCTATTAAAATTCTGCAAAAAGAAAATAAATTTATAATTAAATTGCTCTATATCACCATTTATAAATCCATATTTTACCAATAAAAAATTTACAAAAAGTATCAGATAATAATTAGGTAAGGTTCTAAACCACCTTCTTTTCCAAAAATGGCTAATTGAGGATAAATTTAATTTTTTATCCTTCTCTAGCATCTTTATTAATATTGAACCAATTAAGAAACCACTTAAAACAAAAAATAATTCAACCCCATCTATCAGTGGTATGAAAGGAATGTTATCAAATAAATCTCCTGAAATAATGCCACCATGATCCTTTAAAACAATAAGTATAGCAATTGCCCTAAAAATATCTAGACCAAAAACCCTTTTATCATAATCTATTTTCAAAAAATTCATTCTTCAAATCTTTTTAAACCCTAAAAATAAATTATTTATCATTTAAAATTATTATTTGTAATTGAACAAACATTCAAATCTCAACTCCAATTGAAATACTTAAAAAATCGCACAAAACCCTATACTCTTCTTTATAAGTAGTGTATGGATTCCTAAATCTGGTGTAACTAGAATTCATTTTTTGATGAAGAATACTTGCATTAGAATACAAACTCAATTTATCAGTAATTCTAAATTGATACCCCAAACCATAAGATACAAATAAATTGCCATTTTCTACATTTGCAAAAAGATTACTATCTCGCTTAGCGATTGTATATCCAATATTGGCAAACAGAAAAGGAGAATTTTTCCTTTTTAATACAAAGACCTTGGTAGAAACAAAAACAGGAAAAAGAATATCGGTATTCCATTTTTCTAAACTAAGCCCTACACCTAAATTTAATTGATTAAATTTTATTCCATTTATTGAGGTTAGTTTATAAATGGATTCTTTATTTTTTCTAGGTATATCGTCATATCCTTGATAATTTCCTATGCCATACATCACCACAATTTCATTATCTGAAAAAAAATTCTCTCTGTTTTCTCTTGTGCAGAAAGGGAAAAAGATAAAAAAAGCAAAATAATGAATGTAGAAATCTCGCTTTTCATTGATCCTAATTTAACAGAATAACTTTTAGTTAAAATTATCATTTCTTCTTCAAAATAATGTAAGACTTATATAGAAATGAATTGCAAAAGTCTAACTTCTAAAGTCTAAAATCTCAAATTATATATCCCTCATCATCAATTCTTCAGCGATAGCAATCAATGGTTTTTTTAAGTCTGAATCAATACTTACTTGAGCTAATGCAACTATTCCTAAATCAAAATAAATTTTCATTTTTTCTTGACTTCGTTCTGCTATTTTTAGTTGATTATAAACGGTTTTAACTCGGTTCACTTTTTCATCATCTGCAATTGATTGTGTCAAGCAGAATTCTAATTCTTGTTTTTGTTGTTCATCAGCAAGATTCAAGGCTTCTAACAATAAATAGGTTTTTTTATTGGCAATAATATCTCCTCCTACTCTTTTCCCAAAGGTTTCAGGGTTGGCGTAAGCATCTAAATAATCGTCTTGTAATTGAAAAGCTATTCCGATATTTTTCCCGAAATTATACATCAATTGTGCATCTTTTTCTGAAGCATCACCTAAAATAGCTCCTATTTGCAATGAACAAGCTAAAAGTACCGCTGTTTTTAACTCTATCATATGAATATAATCATGGATAGAAACATTTTCTATACTTTCAAAATTCATATCATATTGCTGACCATCACAAACTTCTGCAGCAGTTTTATTAAACAATTTTAGTATCGTTTTTAGCTTTGTTGCATCTGCTATTTCTAAAAAATAATCAATGGCTTTTACAAACATCACATCTCCTGAAAGGATAGCAATATCTCTATTCCATTTTTTAAAAACAGTCGGCTTACCTCTTCTTATAGGAGCATCATCCATGATATCATCATGGACCAAAGTAAAATTGTGAAATAATTCAATGGCTACTGCAGCATTTTTAGCTTCTCCCTTATTAGCACCAAAAATTTCAGCTGCCATCAAAAGTATAGCTGGTCTCAATCTTTTGCCACCCAAAGCAATACTATAAGCAATTGGCTCGTATAGCTCTGAAGGTTTTCCTTCAAACTTTTGTGCATTTAAATACTTTTCAATTTCTTGAAAAGCTTCTTTGAAATAAAGCATTACTGAATAATATAGTTTGGATAATCTATTATTTTTTGAAGCCCTTCTTCTAGGCTTTTCAATTCTCGGCCTAACAACTTTTTCATTTTCCCAATATCAGGATTTCTTCTTGTCATATCACCCTCTTCTAATGCAGGTAAATGAACAATTTTTGATTTAGAATTACTCAATCTAATAATGGTTTTTGCTAATTCTAAAACTGTAATTTCATTATCATTGCCAATATTCACCACATCATTTACCGCTTTTTTATTGATAAATGAATTGTAACATGCATCAATATTATCATCTACAAAACAGAAAGTTCTTGTTTGGCTTCCATCACCGTAAATAGTTAAATCCTCATCTTTTAGTGCCTTGGCTATAAATTTACTAATCACAAAATCCTTGCTTTGCATAGGACCATAAGTATTGAAAAAACGAAAGGTGGTATAATCTAAGTCATATTCCTTCTTGAAAGATTTTAAAAATGCTTCGCCTACATTTTTTACAATCGCATAGGGTAACCTAGAATTTAATGGAGTGGTTAGTTCATTTTGAGGCATTTCAACAGGTTCGCCATATACTTCAGATGAAGAAGAGAAGAAAACACGTTTAACTGCTGTGTTTTTTGAAAGGTTCAAAATATTTTTAACTCCAGTAATATCATCCAATACCATAATAGGATTATCAATAGTTCTTTTAACTCCTACTACTGCTGCGTAATGAAAAACATAATCGAAAGGGAAAGCGTAAAAAACAGATGAAATTTCATCCAGTTTGTTAACATCTGCTTTAATAAACTTTACATTGCTTTGTTGGGGAACTCTTTTAACGTCACCAGTTAATAGATTGTCAACTATTATGATTTTATTATTTTTATCAGCACCCAATTTTATAGCCATTGCACTGCCCACAAAACCAGCTCCACCGGTAATTAGTATTGTTTGTGTTGCCATTATTAGTCTTTCGTCAGATTCATTAAATATGTTCCATAACCACTTTTAACAAGCGGCTCGGCTAAAGTTTTTAATTGTTTTTCATCAATATAGCCCATTCTAAATGCGACTTCTTCCAAACAACCGATTTTCAATCCTTGCCTTTGTTCTATTACTTCTACAAATTGAGCAGCTTGCATTAAAGAATCAAATGTACCAGTATCTAACCAGGCCGTTCCTCTATCTAAAATGGCTACTTTCAATTCTTTGCGTTTTAAATACTCTTTATTAACATCTGTAATTTCATATTCACCTCTCGCACTAGGCTTTAGATTTTTGGCAATTTCAATAACGCTATTGTCATAAAAATATAAACCTGGAACTGCAAAATTTGACTTTGGAGTTTTTGGTTTTTCTTCAATTGATAATGCATTTTTACTTTTATCAAATTCAACTACACCATACCTTTCCGGATCAGAAACATGATACGCAAATACAATTCCACCTTTGGGATTCAAATGATCTTGTAAATTTTCTTCTAATCCACTGCCATAAAATATATTATCTCCCAAAATAAGTGCAACACTTTCTTTACCAATAAATTTTTCGCCTATCACAAATGCTTGCGCTAAACCATTAGGAATTTCTTGAACAGCAAATTGAAAATCACAACCGAATTGTGACCCATCACCCAATAATTTTTTAAATGAAGTACTATCATGTGGTGTGGTAATAATTAAAATTTCTTTAATTCCCGCACTCATTAATGTTGCCAATGGATAATAGATCATTGGTTTATCATATACAGGCATCAATTGTTTACTCACTGCAAGGGTTAATGGATGCAAACGAGTGCCAGATCCTCCAGCTAAAATAATTCCTTTCATTTTTTAATCTCTTGTATGTGAACCAATTTCAAGTTCATCTAAATTAATATCTTCCTCTTCATCAACTATTTCTACCATCGATTCTTTTTCAAAAGCCTTGGTAGTTACCCATTTATCTAAGCTCAGAATAAGCGATGGAAGCAAAATAAGGTTAGACAACATAGCGATCAATAAGGTTAAAGAAACCAACATTCCTAAGGCAACCGTTCCACCGAATTCTGAAGCTGCAAATACTCCAAATCCAAAGAATAATACAATAGAAGTATAAATCATACTTACCCCAGTTTCTTTAAGTGCTAATAAGGCTGCTTCTTTAATGTTCCAAGAATGAGATTTGAGTTCCTGCCTATATTTTGCTAGATAATGAATCGTATCGTCGACGGAAATACCAAAAGCAATACTAAAAATAAGAATAGTTGATGGCTTAATTGGAATTCCGAAATATCCCATAATGGCAGCAGTTGTCAATAATGGCAATAAATTGGGAATCAAACTTAAAAGTACCATCCTAATAGATGAGAACAAGATTGACATTATAATTGCGATTAAAATAATAGCAATTCCCAAACTGATAAATAAATTTTTAACTAAATAATCTGTTCCTTTAAGCCAAACGAAGCTGGTACCAGTAAGTGAAACTTTGTATTTATCCGGGGGAAAAATTGAATCCACTTTTGGTCGCAAATCATTCATAATAGCTTCCATCCTATTGGTTCCAACATCAGCTACTTGAACGGTGATTCTAGTGATTTGATTGAGACTATCTACATAAGATTTCAGCAAAGATTTGCTATTTTCATCAGCACCAGTAAAATAAGGGGCTATAAATGACTGTTCTTGAGAATTAAATAATTTATACTGTTTTTTACTTCCACCATAAAAAGCTTGCTTGGCAAATTTTAGTCCATCAACAATTGATAATGATTTTGAAAATTCAGGATATTCGTGCAACAAATCTTGAAGTTTATCAATCTTTTTTAAATTGTATAATTTAAAAACTCCGCCTTTTTTCTCTGTATTTACCGTTACCTCAAGTGGTAAAACTCCATTTACTTCATTTTCAAAGAATTTTAAATCAAGGTAAACAGGGTCATGTTTAGGTAAGTCATCTGAAATATTTCCGGTAACTTCTATTTTAGTAATACCATATATGGCAGTACAAAAAATTAAAAATGTGGTTATATAAACTACTTTACGATGATTTTGAACAATATTCAATAGACGATTAACAACTGCAGGCACCCATTTTCTTTCTAAGTGTTTGGTATGTCTTGCAGTTGGTGCTTTTTGAAAACTCAAAAATATAGGCATCAAGGTGATAGACATTATAAATACAGAAAGTATTCCCAAGGAGGCTATAATTCCAAACTCCACTAAAATGGCACTATGTGTAAAAATAAAAGTTGCAAAACCTAAACATGTGGTCGTATTTGTTAAAAATATGGCATTTCCTATCTTATAAATAACTCTGTTTAACGCCTTGATTTGATTGCCATGATGTAAATATTCCTGATGATATTTATTGAGTATAAAAATACAATTGGGAATTCCAATTACAATGATTAAGGGAGGAATAATAGCAGTTAAAATACTGATTTCAAAACCAAATATCCCCAAAAATCCTACTGACCAAACCACAGCCACCATTACAATAGTCATGGATAAAAACATAGCTTTGAAGGAGCGGAAGAATAACAATAAGATAGTAGCTGTAACCAATATAGCTAAAACAATAAATAATTTTATCTCCTGGCTAATTTTGGTGGTATTATTGGCTCTGATATGAGGCAAACCAGAAGAACGAATATCAATTCCTGATTCTTCTTCAAACTTTTCAACTCGTTGATAAATCTCATTCATCAATTCGCCTCTATCTTTTGAGTCTAATGATTGTTTATCAAGCGTTAGCGCCATTAAAGAAAAATTTTCTTTGGTTGCACTGTATAAATATCCTTCGTAAAAGGGTAATGAATGAACTACTTTAAGCAGACTATCTAGTTCTTTTTGAGATTTTGGTTCTTGTTGAAAAATTCTAAATGGCTCAAACTTTTTTTCTTCTGAATTCTTTTTCAAGTTTATCATTGCAGGCAAAGACAAAACATCATGAATTCCTACTACTTCTTTTAGTGAAAATGTGAGCTCATACCAATAATTAAAGTTTTCTAGTTCGTAGATTCTAGGGTCATCCACTCCCAAAACCATTATACTACCTTCTTGCCCAAATTGCTCTTTAAATTGCTCAAATTCAATATATGTACTATCTGTTTCCGGAAGCATTTGCGCCAATTCGTAAGACATATGCGTTTTGGATGCAAAATATCCCATTACGAGAGTTATTACAGTCATTACAACTATAATCAGATGTCTTTTTCTAAGAATTTGACTAGCAAATTTTTCCCACATATTTTTATTGTAATAGCATGTATTGGCAAAAGTAAACTCTAGAGTTCAATTAGCTCAACAAATATCGATAAATATACCAAAATCGCAGCACGAAAGAAGGATATATCGATAATTGAAAAATATTATTTATTGGTCAATGGAATTTTAATTCTCGCAGATGGTCTAACAAATTGAAAAACTTGCTGCTGCAGATATTCTTGATTTTTCTTAAATTTTATTAACTCCGATAAATTCAAACTTATTTCCCCATTAAATTCAGCGATATTTAATTGCCCTGCCATTAGCAAATAATTCATCATGCCTTGCGCATCTGTTTTTAGTTTTACCTCTTGGCGCATATTATTATCATAATATTTTAAAACAAAAGGCAAATTGATAGCAGTAGCATTTTTATATTTTGCCTCAAAAATAATTTCAGACTTTACTCCTTTTGCAGTACTAAAAACCTTACTTTTTGTTTTATCAATTAACTTGATATCAGATAATAACTGTTGAAAATTAACGCCTATATATTGATCTAAAAAAATAATCTCCCCATTCTTTGTCACCTCTAAGGCTGCTTGTCCATAATTAGCAATGGAAATGTACGCATCAATATAATGGTCAAATGCAGCTTTGGCATCCCTCTTATTTTCTGCTTCTTTTGCCAGATCAATTTCATTTAAGGCAGTTTCTTTTGCTTTCTCTTTTTTACTAATTAGAATTTCGGCCACTTTTTTTTCTGAAATTTGATAGTACACCCAATAGTTCTTTCTATCTTCCCACTGTTCCTTCAATTCATAACCCTCTAATTCTTTAGAATTTATCAAAATTGGTTGATAAGAATTAGGGTTAATCGTTTTGTTTCCTGGAATCTCTTTTGAAGCATTTGAGGTCAACCGCTCATTGATATCCTTCGCCATATTATCTAAAGCAGCTGCCTTTGCTTTGTCTTTATAATCGTAGTTTAATTCTTTTGAAACTCCCCCAACACCTATATAATCATTTACAGAAACGGGCTTTAGATTAACCCAAGATGGTGCTTTGCTATTTACTTTACTGGTAGTTGCTGATTGATTAGACTTGCACGCCAACAAGGAAATAATAAGAAATAAAGTAGTAATGATTTTTATTTGCCTCATATTCTATTCTTTTACAGTGATTAAAAATGTATTTTTGATTAAATTAATTACAAATATTATAAAAATAATTCACATACCATTGAGGTAATAGCACATGAGCAAATCAATACTTCCCTATTTTAAGGTTTTAATTTTCTTTTTAGTGCTTGCGCTTTTTATAAGCTGTCATTCAACAGCACCTCATCATACGCGCTACAACGGAATAAGTTTTGTGGCTCCTGCTGATTCTATTTCAGGAATCGAATTTGAAACATTAAAAATAGCTACCTCTGCCAATTGTGTTGCTATTATGCCTTTTGCATTTAATTATGGTGATGGAATTCAAACAGATATCCATTATAATTCTCCTAGACAGTGGTGGGGCGAAAGTTTAGATGGAACTATTGCAACCATTAGAATGGCACATAAACAACAATTAAAAGTGATGCTAAAATCACAAATTTGGCTAATGGATGGTCAATTTACTGGTCACATTCAATTTGATACGGACAGTTTATGGCTTCAGTTTGAAAAAAATTACAGCGCTTATATTTTAGATTTTGCCAAGATTGCTGAAAAAGAAAACGTTGAATTATTTTGTATAGGTACTGAAATGCATAGCTTTATTGAAAAAAGATCAGATTATTGGTTTCAATTAATAGATACTATCCAATCAATTTATAAAGGTAAAATCACTTATGCATCTAATTGGGATGAATATTCAAAAATTCCTATTTGGGAAAAGTTAGACTTTATAGGAATTGATGCTTATTTTCCTGTTTCAGATTTAAAAAACCCTTCTAAATCTGATATATTTCAGGGATTAAAAGCAGTTGAAGAAAAACTAGCTGCATTTTCAAAACTTCAAAACAAAGAAATTCTATTTACTGAGTATGGTTATCGCAGCATGAATTTTGCGCTTCGTAAACCATGGGAATCTTCCTTAGAAGAAGGCGCTAATTTCAAAATCCAATCTAATGCTATGGAAGCTTTTTACAATACCTTTTGGAATAAGAAATACATTGCAGGTGGTTTTTTATGGAAGTGGTTTCATTACAATGAAAAAGCCGGCGGAATGAAGAATAGTGGTTTTACTCCTCAAAACAAGCCGGCTTTAAAAATTATTGAAAAATATTATTCGAATTAATTCGTTCGTTTGATCAATTCTACATACAATTTTGTCAAATCTTTTTCTGCTTTTCCAGCTATCTCTAAAATTTCTGCTATAGAAACTGGTTTTAAATTATCTGGATCACACTCATCCGTCAATACAGAAATAGCAACACATGGAAGCCCCATATGATTAGCAACTATCACTTCAGGAACTGTTGACATACCAATAGCATCGCTTCCTATTTGTCTCAAATATCTGTATTCTGCTCTTGTTTCCAAATTTGGGCCAGCTACAGGTGTATAAACTCCTTCATGCAAAGTAATATTTAATTCTTTAGATAAATCTTTCAACGAATTATTCATTTCCTTATCATAAGGCTGACTCATATCAGGAAAACGAGGTCCTAATTCATCTAAATTTTTTCCACTTAAAGGATTCGCAGGCAACATATTAATGTGGTCATCAATCAGCATTAAACTTCCCTTTTTAAAGTTGGGATTTACGGCACCTGCTGCATTAGAAATTAATAATTTCTGAACTCCTAAAAGTTTCATTACTCGAATAGGAAAAGTAATTTGCTGCATACTATAGCCTTCATAATAATGAAATCTACCTTGCATTGCCAATACTTTTTTTCCTTCTATTGTTCCATATATTAGCTTTCCGTGATGCGATTCTACTGTGGAAACAGGAAAATGTGGAATATCTGCATAATCAATTTCTGTAATTGAATCAATTTTAGTCACTAAATTACCTAAACCTGTTCCTAAAACTATTCCAAAAGTTGGTTCATCCACACCTTTGGATTTTATAAAATTACTCGCTTCCTTTATTTGATCTAATGTCATTATTAAATTATGTTTGATTTTTTTATCCGATAATTATCGGTGTAAAGTTAAGGTTTCAAAATTAGTTTTTAAAGCCAAAACATAGTTTAGAAGGTCTACTTTTTTATGAAATTAAACTAAAGACATATCGAAAGAAACTGCTTTTAGATCTTCTTCTGTATCAATATCAATCAACTGTTCTAAAACCTTTACAGACAAGCCTAAACGATTGGCTTTTTGAATTGTACTTTCAAAAACGGTTTCAGTGCTCCAGGCAATATTTTCAAATAAATCAGTGTATAATTTCTTCATCCCTAGCAAGTAATATCCACCATCATTGGCAGGCCCAATAACCAAATCGAATTCATCTAATTCTTCAAAAGCAGTTTGAATCATTTCGCTGCTTAAATCATAACAATCGGAGCCAATTACAATGGATTTTTCTGAATCTGTTTTTAAACTATATCGAAAACTATCTGCCATTCTATTTCCTAAATCTCCTGACGATTGTACCAATTTATTGAAATTATTAGAATCCCAAATATCATTTTGTTGGATATTTTCTGCATAAAATAATAAACGATTTGCATTGACATTTAATGCCACATCGCGCGTTCTCATTTGTAGAAATTTATAGACTTCTAGGGCTTTATAATTTCCAATTGTTTTAGCAAGTCGGGTTTTGACTTTGCCTATTTCAGGATTTTTTATAAAAATTATTAGAGAGTTGTTGGTCATATTACGAATTGAGATTCCAGTTATAATCTTTAAAAGTAACACCAGCATTTGAATTAATTTTGATATTACTGTATTTATTTATAAACGGAATAATCCCTCCATAGGATTTAAAATCATCTTTAAACCAATCAAAAACCTTTGATACAGCTATCACTGTAGGGCTCAAATTATTTTTAGATGTATTGTTGATAAAATCTTTTGTACTCTCCGTCAATTGCTTTTCTAAGGTTACTGCTTCATAAGCTTTGGTGGCCAATTTAGGACATGAAATAGAAGCGCAATTAATGGCAAAATGAATACGAGCGTCATCATACTCTTTTCTAAGAATATCGTTTTCAATATTATTAAGCGTATATTTTTTATTATTAATTTCAATAAAAGCCAAATCCCATGGCTTACCTCCATTAATTTTCATAATACTTTTAACAGGATAATTATCAATTATCAATTGAATAGTAAATGCATTATACGTATTAATCCAATAGGCCATACTTTCGTTACTTGACCAATTAGCTTGAGGTGGATTATCTTGAAGAATTTTTATATATTCATTCAATTTAACCTTATCTTTTTTAAATCCTTCGTAATCGACTGTACCTTTATCACTAACATGTTGGCTTAATAAATTAGTAAAAGCGCTATGGTTAAGCGCACTCACCGAAAATGAAGCACATACAAATAAAAGAAGTAATAGTTTTTTTAATGAAAATTTTGTCATGCGAAATAATGAATTAAATTTGTTGCAAATTATACGTGATGCTCCTTATATAGTTGCAATATAATATATTTTAAAATAGTTAACCAAAAAACATACCAAGATGACGTGCCTAATATTAGATGATGATAACGTAAGCCGACTAGCATTAGAGAAACTGATCGAAATGACAGGCACTCTTGAAATTGTTGCTTCTTGCGAAAAAGTTACTGAAGCACTTAAAATATTAAACACTCAAGAAGTTGATATTTTATTTTTAGATATAGAAATGCCTGAAATGAATGGGTTTGAATTTTTAGAAATCCTTAATGGTGATCCTCAAATTGTTTTTATAAGTTCTAGTAAAAGCTATGCAATAAAAGCTTATGAAACCTCAGCTACGGATTATTTATTGAAGCCATTTTCATTTGAAAGATTGCAAAAAGCAATCAACAAGATAAAAAGTAAAGAAAAATCTAGCACAAAAAGTAGTAGCGAAGTTTCCAATCAAAGTATTTTTGTGAAATCTGATTCTGCATTTGTTAAATTGAACCTAACCGACATCAATTGGGTAGAATCATTGGGCGATTATGTAATTATACACACTGATGACAAAAAACATGTGGTAAACATAACGATGAAAAAAGTAGAAGAAAAATTACCTTCTAGTGGTTTTTGTAGAATTCATAGATCTTATATAGTTAATTTAAACCATATTGAAAAAATAGAAGAGAATATCGTGGTAATAAAAACAAAATCATTTCCTATTAGCAGATCAAATAAAAAAGAGCTTTATGAAAGAATTAATTTATTATAATAATTAGATAATGATGCTTAAAACAATTGTTCTCATTGATGATGATTATGTAACTAATTTTATCAACGAGCGTCTTTTAAAAGAGATGAATGTTGCAAAAAATATTTTATCTTTTAAAAATGGCAAAGAAGCCATTGATTATTTTACAGATTATGAAGGCGATGAAACACCTGCAGATTTAATTTTTTTAGATATTAATATGCCCGTTATGGATGGCTTTGAATTTATGGAAACTTATAAAAAGCTAAATGTCATGAATTCATCTAATTATGTTATAGCTATGCTTACAAGCAGCACTTTAGAAGAGGAAAAGAAAATAGCCGAAAAATTAGGAGTATTAGAACATCTCAATAAACCTTTGACGAAAGAAAAAGTAGAATACATTATTAAAAAATATTTATAAATTGTCCATTTTAGATTTATCTCATCTTTCTGATTTTGACTCAATATTGATTGCTCAAATTTTAACCATTTACATCAGTGATGTAAATAATGACATTGAAATTTTGAATCAATCAATTGAAAAAAATGATTTAGACAGTTCAAGTAGATTGGCGCATAAAATAGTAGGCTCTTCATTAACTATAGGTGCGCTAAAAGTAGCAAATGCAGCAAGTGACATTGAAAACAGCATCAAAACAAATCAATTGGAAAATCTTCAAGAATTAAGATCAAAAGTTTTTGAAAACTTCAAAGAAGTTCGAGAATATATTTATAAAAATAATTATCTGAATTAATTCGCTTTTTTAAGGAACACTTCAAACTTAGTACCCACTCTCAGTTGACTTTCTACCTCAATTTTTCCACCTTGACTTTCTACTATTTCATTAATTAGGTGTAATCCAACTCCTGTACCTTCAACATGGTCGTGAAAACGTTGGAACATCTTAAATAACTTATCTTTATTGACATCTAAATCCATTCCCAAACCACTATCTTCAATGTAAAACCCCTGAGAAATTTCTGTTTTGAAAGATTGAATAGAAATCACAAGTGGTCTATAATTATCTCTGTATTTGATAGCATTGGAAAGTAAATTATAGAAAATACTGTGTAAATACGTTTTGTTGTATTCAACACTTTCTAAAGCAGAAAAATTGGTTTGAATAGTAGCCTTACTTTCAGTGATTTGTAAGGATATAGCACTTTTTACTTCCTCAAACACTTCATTAAAAAAGACTTCTTCGATTTCCACTTCCCCTTCACTTCTGACTCTTAACAACTCTACTAAACCTTTAATTAATTTCTCTAGTTGCGTTGATGAGTATTTCAACATATCAAAAACCTTCAAAGCCTCTCTGTCTTTAACGGCTTTTTTCTGATCTAGTAAATCTATCAATCCTATGATATTTATAACAGGATTTTTTAAATCGTGAGAAACTGCATAAGCAAACTGTTCCAACTTTTTATTTTTTCGGCTTATTTCAGCAGTCCTTTGATTTACAATTTTTTGAAGTTGTAAGTTTCCATGCTTTAACTTTCTGATTCTATACCTAATCAATAAAATTAAAGTGATTAAAACGATTAAGGTTATCAGCGCAATAAACCACCATTGCAACCAAAATGGTTTTTGAATATTAATATTGATTCTGTTTGTTTTATAAACTAATCCATCATCATTTACTGCTTTTATTTCTAATACATAATCACCATAACTTAAATTATTGATGGTCATTGAATTTTTCTCTAAATAAATCCAAGAAGTATCATTTTGTAAAATGCGATAATTGTATTTAAATAAAGCATTGTTAACTATATCCGAGTATCTAAAATTCAAATCAATTTGATCTGAAAAGTTCAAAACAATCTCTTCATCAACCGAATGGGGAACGTTATTGATCTCAAAGTAGAAATCTTTGTTGCTATACTTTTTAATTAAACTGGTATTAAAATAGAGAATACCACTTTCAGTTCCATAAATTAACCAATCAATACTTGGTATTGCATAAGCAGCTCTATTTCTAAAAATCAATTCAAAATTTTCGCCCAAAAGAACAGAACTTAATTCTTCGTTTTGTTTCCAGTTTAAAATCGCATCTTGGTTGGTTAACCAGATATTTTGTTTGCTGTCAATTAAAATTGAATTGCTGTAATTAGTACCTGAAACTTTTTCAAGATTAATTAATGAATAATTGCTTCCGCTAATATTGATTAATCCGTCACCTTCAGTAGCTGCCCATATTTCTCCTTCTTTATCAATTTTAAAGTCTATGTATTTTAATAAAGGTACATTAGCAGGAATAGTAACCACACTATCATCTAAACCAACAAATCCTATTCCGTCATCACCGTTGACAAACCATAGTTTATCGTAATTTAATTCAATAGCGGACAAATCATTACGTATCAAATTACTATTCTCAGAAAAATGAATGGTAGATCTTCCATTGTAACAATATAAACCAGCAAAAGAAGTACTGATCCAAATATTTGCACTACTATCAGTGGCTATATCTTCAATAGATTTTATTTTGGCATCAATTAGTTGAATTGATTTATCCTTTTTTAGCAGCCATAATCCTGCCGCTTCAGTTCCGATATAAGTTCCGCTAGAATTTGCCGCTAAAGCGGTTACTTTCTTTCCTTTTAATTGGTTGAGAGCCATAAATTCCTCTTCAGAACGAATACCTCCAGAATAAGTACTAATTCCGTTATTTCCACCAAATAGAAAAGTCATTCCATTAAATTGACTGATACAATTAATTTTAGAATTATCTATTTGAGTATTTGGTATAAAATAAAAAGTGGGTGAAGGAATACCCCAAACACCTAAACCGTAAGTACCTGCAAAGACGTCTCCATTTTTTGAAAAATACAATTTGGTCACATTAAATTCAGTTCCATTTTCGTATTCTTTTTTACCTGCCAAAAAATAAGAATCTTCAAAAGTATATGCATCATAAAGCCCTTTTGTTGTTCCTATTAAAATCCTATTTCCTTCCACTACTATGGCATTAATCTCCCCTTTTATAATATGAGTAATGTCGATTTCATCCATCTCACCAATCATCAAACTACTGTGTTTTATTTTATTGGAGGTAGCAGCATAAATTCTATTGTTGACATAAACAGTTCTAATATTGTCATTTGGAAAAAGAAATTTCTTTAAAACCAATTTAGATGATCTGAAATTATAAACATACAAACCCTTATTGGTAGCTATGTAAATTAATCCATGTTGAATTTGCACTTCATTTACAAGTATTTCTTTTGCTAATACAGTAGTATCTATGGCCTCATAATTAGCATCTAACTCATAAATAGTTCCATATTGACCAAAAACAAAATGATGACCTTCTAATTCTATAATGGCTACTACTTTACTTTTAATTTGAAGGTCTATTTTTTTTCCTTTAACATCATTAATGCTGCCGTTGAAAAACCCTACTAAATCAGATTTTCTGCCTTTGGTAATTGCTGAAACAAAATTATTTTCAGCTTTGGTTTTGATATCAATTTCACTAAATTGAAAACCATCATACATAAACAAACCTTTGTCCGAGGCTATTTGTAACAGCCCATCATCGTCTATTTTTAAATCATAGACATATTTAAGTTTATTTTGATTTTTGGAAAGCTCACGCATCCCTATCTCTTGAGCACTTAAACTGCTAATTGACAAAAGGATAATTCCAATAAATACGAGGTGCTTGTTTAACATTTTCACTTACTATTTTGCAAAGATGCAATTTCATTTTCAATCATTTTGTAATTAAGCTTTTGTTAAGCCTTTTATTCTTTACTCTCTTAGTGGAATATGTAACGCTTAACTAGAAAATATTTGGTTTTATCGAAAAAAAATTAAGCTTCATGTGCTTTACTCCTAAATTTGATAAAAATTCAAATGTATGGCACAGAAAATTAAAGTACAACAATTAGATGATGATAAAGTACTTCATTTTATTTTGGAAAATAAAGTTTTTGCGGATCGTTTGGATTGCGAATTTTTAAACTTAGATAATGATTTGAATCATATTAATAGTAATGAAGTCAATATCATTTTTATAAATTCTAGTTTAATAATTGGAAATAAGCTGTTGAACCAAAATTCATTGAAAAGAAAATTTCCAAATGCTGAAATTATATTAGTAGTCAATTCAAAAAAAGAGATTGAGGCCAATCCAAATTTGATAAATGACTTTTTACTAATTGATAGAGAAAATATTACGATTCCAAATTTAAAAAATAATCTGGAAGAAGCCATTTACCGACACTACCAAAAGAACAAAAATCCCCTTAATTAATAATTGTTTTCCTGTTTTAGAAGCGGTTCTTTCAAAATGAAAGAATCGTTTTTTTGTATCGTTTTTTTTTGTCATTTATTGATACATTGAATATCTATAGATATTTTGAAATTAAGGTGTACTTCTTATCTAGCCTAACTCAGCATAAACACTTCGACAAATGCTCAGTGCAGCGCTTCTCGCCTTGTCCAACTTTATACCACAAAAAAACCTCTTAGTCATTTCTAACTGAGAGGTTTCTATTGGTTGCCCGACCAGGGCTTACTTCGATTCGTGCCTCACTCTGCATAAACTTCTCGCCTTGTCCAACTTTATAACACAAAAAAACCTCTTAGTCATTTCTAACTGAGAGGTTTCTATTGGTTGCCCGACCAGGGCTCGAACCTGGACTCTTCTGTACCAAAAACAGACGTGTTGCCAGTTACACCATCGGGCAATCTTTTTTGTTAAGAGTTGACAAAATTAATAATAATTTCTATTTCTTAAAAATAATTTTATAACATTTTCGTTTCATTCGTCAAGATTGCGCAAATATCTTTAAATTCGCATCTGTTTTGAGATAAAAATATCACTATGAATACTTTCAAAAAATTAAACTTATCCTTCGGATGGGGAACGTGGCTAATTGCTACTATTGTTTATTTATCTACAATTGAACCCACTACAAGCTTTTGGGATTGTGGAGAATTTATAGCAACTGCCTATAAATTGCAAGTAGGTCACCCTCCAGGTGCTCCTTTTTTCGCAATGATTGCGCGATTTTTTATGATGTTTGCAGAGCCAACTAATGCCGCAATGATGGCAAATACTGTTTCTGCACTTTCAAGTTCGTTCACTATTTTGTTCTTATTTTGGACAATTACCTATTTTGGTAAAAAAATAGCAGATAAATCAGGTGAAATGACCAACTCTAAAATGTATGCCATTTTAGGAAGTGGTTTAGTGGGCGCACTAGCGTATACTTTTTCTGATTCTTTTTGGTTCTCAGCAGTTGAAGGTGAGGTATATGCCATGTCTTCTTTATTTACAGCGGCAGTTTTTTGGGCTATCTTGAAATGGGAAAGTGTAGCAGATGAAAAACATAACCTAAGATGGATTGTATTGATTGCCTTTTTAATGGGTTTATCCATTGGAGTCCATTTATTGAACTTATTGGCTATTCCTGCTATCGTTTTCGTTTATTATTTCAAGAAATTTGAAGTTAATCGTAAGGGAGTTATTTATGCAGCAGTTATCTCTATTCTAATTTTGGGCTTTGTTCAATATGGAATTATACCGGGTTTAATAAAAGGTGCAACGCTTTTTGAAAGAATGTTTACCAATGGAATGGGATTACCATTTAATACTGGATTCTTCATTTATATTATATTAATCATTGGTGCAATTACTTATGGTTTATACTATACTCAGAAAAACAACAAACCGATTTGGAATACAGCTGTTCTATGTTTTACCGTAATTGTGATTGGTTATTCCACTTTTGCTTCGATTGTTATTCGTTCGAATGCTAACCCTCCAATGGATGAAAATAATCCTGAGAATGCATTTACGCTTTTATCGTATTTAAATCGTGAGCAATATGGAGATAGACCATTGTTTAATGGCCCTTCATTTAATAGCCCTTTAGATAGACAAACTCCTTATAGTGATGGAAATCCCCTTTATATTAAAGACACAGATGAAGGTATTTATGTGTTAGCTGATGATCGTAAAAATTCAGTTCCTAACTACGATTCAAGATTCAAGACTTTATTGCCTCGAATGTGGAATACGGAAGCTCCAAGGGTAACTCAATACAAACGTTGGTCTAAATTTGAAGGTAAACCTATTCAAACGGTTGATAATAATGGTAAACAAACCATTATTAATACGCCAACCTTTATGGAAAACATCCGATTTTTATTCAGTTATCAAATTGATTGGATGTATTTCAGGTATTTTATGTGGAATTTCTCTGGTCGTCAAAATGATACGCAAGGTCATGGAAATGTGCGTGATGGAAACTGGATAACAGGTATTAAATTCATTGATGAAATTCGATTAGGAAATCAAAGCGCACTACCTGAATCTATTACTGAAAATAAGGCCAATAATAAGTATTATATGCTTCCTTTTGTTTTAGGCTTAATTGGTTTATTTTTCCAGTTTAGCAAGAATAAAAATAATGGAGTGATTGTTCTATTGCTGTTTTTCTTTACAGGAATAGCAATTGTTTTATACTTAAATCAATATCCACTGCAACCTAGAGAGCGAGATTACGCGTATGCAGCTTCTTTCTATGCGTTCGCTATTTGGATAGGCTTGGGTGTAATGGCAATTTCTGATTTCATTTCTAAGAAAATGAGCGGTGCTTTAGGGCCAATATTAGCTTCAGGATTGTGCCTTGTTCTTGTACCAGGTATTATGGCAAAAGAAAACTGGGATGATCACAGTAGAGCTAAAAGATATACAGGTAGAGATTTTGCAAAAAACTATTTAGACTCATGTGCTCCTAATGCTATTCTTTTTACCAATGGCGATAATGATACGTTCCCGCTTTGGTATGTGCAAGAAGTGGAAGAGTATAGAACAGATGTGAGAGTAATCAATTTGAGTTTATTAAACATGGATTGGTACATCGAACAAATGAGAAGAAAAGCTTACGATAGTGAAGTTATTCCATTGAGTATTTCTCCAAAAAATTACTGGACTGGAACCAATGATTATGTTCCTGTGGTAGATCGAAAAGAATTAACTGGATATACTGATATTGCAAAAGTTATTGAATTTATTATTTCTGACAATCCACAAACTAAAGTACCTGTAGGAAATGGACAGAGTATTAACTTTATGCCAACTAAAAAGTTGAAGCTTAAAGTTGATAAGAATAAAGTAATTGCAAATGGTACCGTTAAGAAAGAAGATGCAGATAAAATTGTAGACTTTGTAGAATGGAACATCAAAGGAAGTTATATTCTTAAAAATGACTTAGCTGTATTGGATTTATTAGCCACTTTTGGTTGGGAACGTCCAATTTATTTTGCAAGTACTACAGGTCCTGATAGCTATATTGGATTAGAAAATTACTTTAGACAAGAAGGTATGGCTTACCGTTTAGTACCTATCAAATCTGAAAATACCGATGGCAACCCAGGATTCGTTGATACAGATATTTTGTATGACAACGTCATGAATAAATTTCAATGGGGAAATATGGGTAAAGAGGACATTTATATGGATGAAACCAATATGAGAATGACCATGAGCTTCCGTATTTTGTTCAATCGTTTGGCGAGTCAACTAATAGAAGAAGGAAAAAATGACAAAGCACTAAAAGCTTTAGACAGATCTTTTGAAGTAATGCCTGATGATGTTGTTCCTTTTGATGTGTTCACAATGTTCTTAGTTGAAAATTACTATAAACTTGGAGAAAACGAAAAAGCGAACGCTATTACAAAGCGTTTGGTGGATATCAGCGCTAAAGAAATAGAATATTACAATTCTTTAAGTCCAGAGTTGAAACGTGCTTTTTCAAAAGATAGTCAACAAGCGATGGGTATCATGCAGCGATTATATCAAATGGTTAATCAGCAGTATCCACAAGATGAGGCGACACAAAAAGAAATTCAAAATAGAATTTCCCCTTATTTTAATGCAGGTATACAACAACAGAATAGATAAGAATTATTTAAATTAATAAACTATAAAAATCCCATCCAAGTCAATTGTGATGGGATTTTTTATGTTAAAGCCCTATTTTTAAACTTAATTTAATAGCATAATTATCTTTAAAACTTGGAGCAGCATAAAATCCATATTTGTAAAATGCTCCTACTCCTAGTTTAGTAATTCCTCCGTTCAAAAGATTATTGATAGATAAGCCAGATTCATAATAACCCTTTTCCATACTTTTAAAACTGATCCCTTCATGCTTATAAAGGTTTTGATTGAAATCTCCAAACCCAATTGCAGTATGCAAAGCCAATTCAGGTTGAAATCTTTTTCCTTTATATAAATAGGATTGAAAATTGTGGGTTACAAATAAATTGGTATATCTACTGTGAAAAAATTCATTGGGCATAGCTGTTTGAAAAGAATTGGCCACTTCAATAGGAAAACCTCTATCTACTCCTGAAGCAGTATAATTATAGGTAATGGGCAATGGCGAATCTATCATTCCACCCTGCAATCTTACGGATGTCTCTCCAGCATTTCTAATTGTAAATGTTTTATCTATACGTATATCTAATTTATTGTAATCAAAATCTCCATCTACATCCAGCAAACCTCTAGCATATTTAAAGTAAACAACTGGATATTTAGTGCCTAAAGAAACTTTTGTCCCAAATATCTCCATCAACTTTTCACCATATGAAAACCGTCCTGAGATCCCAACTTCGGTCAACTGAAAATTAGAATAAATTAAATTCGCATTATCAGAAATAGGCACTTTAAATTTATAATTATTGGTGAGGTTAAAATATTGTTTATTAGCAAACAAACTAGCTTTTACATACTTTAAAACCCTAAAATCAGATTTAAATTCAATTTTTTGAATTTGATCCATCTGATAAATGTAAAAATTTTTAAAACTCTCGGTTGAAAATAATTTGATGTCTTCCTTGTCAAAAGCTTGAGCTCCTCTTTCTCTCACATCATTAATATAAGAAAGTGAAAAGACGGTTTCTTCCTTTAACGACGGACGCAAAGCTATGCTTCCTCCATATTTGGAATGCGTATCTTTAAAACCATAAGCATAGTAACCAGATAATTTAAAATATTCAGACACTCTATAGTTAGTTTCTGCTCCTATTCCCAATCGAAAGCCTTCGTAATTATTGTAATTTACCAGGGAGCCCACGTCTATGTTTACAGGACCTAAAGGAATTTTTCCTGTGGCAAAGATTCGGAACAGTTTTAGTTTTTCATCCAATTTTTCTGCTTCACCAATACTATCCATTGTATGATAGGTATTTTCATCTTTAATATCCAAAGTATCTACTCTAAACTTTGCTAATAGACTATCTGTATTTTGTTTTATTTTTCGATCTAACTCTAGTACTACTTTGTCAAAATTTCTTTTATCCCTTTTGGATGTTAATTCAATGTTTTTTAAATATGACCTCCCAATACCATAAAGCGGAAATTGATCTATTATTATACCTTTAAATGTTAGATTACTATTCAACTGAATTGGAAACCATTGCCCATCTACTTTCTCATACAATTGTTGAATTTTGATATCCAAACCACCGCTCTCTTTGGGCTCACCAATCACATTTTTAATCGCCCAATCTCCTTTATGAATAGTTAATTGTCCTTTTAGAGCATTATAATTTTTACCTGACTTTTGTTGGTAAGAAATTAAATAATACATTTCTCCGTTTTCTATAATACTATCTTCTAAAATGAATAAATAGCTGTTCACTCCCACTTTTGAAATAGGACTCAGCAGCTTATAATCCATCAATTCAACATATTCATTGTAAAAAGAAAACGATTGTAATTGTGTGCCAATCATAGAAAATTCAGGATTTTTTAAACCACTAACTCTGCTCGCCAAAATCACTTCTTTATCTTTTTCAGGGCTGATGTAATCTCTATGACTAACTGATTCCATCATAAAAATGTGCTGTTTAGATATATAATCAGCCGTCCATATTAAATTAGAATCCTTTTCAATAGAATCTTTTTGAGCTTCCACTTTCATTGCCACACTGTCTGGGTTTACTGTAAAAACTAGTTTATTATAAGAATCATAGGAAAACTCAGTGGCTTTTTCAGGATTGTTTTTATCCTTATTATCGATTACTTTTTGCATGATAATATCAGCAGGATTTACACCGGGCATCACCTTTACTTCCCCAACTTCTACTGCAACAGGCTTTAAGAATATTTTGATGCCTTTTTGCATTTCAGTGGTTGCTACTTTTTTCTTTTCGTAACCGATAGAGGTAAAAAGCAAAAAATCAGTATCCTTATTAATTAATGCATCAAATTTTCCATCAATATCACTGCTAAATCCAGAATTGGACCCATTAAGTAAAATATTTACAAATGCTAATGGAGCTTTTGAATTGGCATCCAATACGGTACCTGAAATCTCGATGTTCTGAGCATATATCTGAAAAGATAATAAACTGAGAAAAGATAAAATATAATTTTTCAAGGGGAAAGAATTCATAAAGTAAAAGCGTTCAAATTTTTGTTTGTGTAACTTCGCCGTAATGTTAATCGACACTAAAGATACATTTAATCTACTTTCGAAGTTAAGTAGCCGAAAGATATGGAATATTGCTAAGATTTGGGGCAGTTTTTATTGGAGTAAAGTAAAAAAAATGCCCAATCAAAAAGGATTACCCATCAGTATTTCCATAGAACCCACCACTGCATGCAACTTAGGTTGTCCTGAATGTCCTAGCGGTTTAAAGTATTTTACTAGACCAACTGGTAATTTAAAGCCTGTATTTTACGAAAGTATTATCGATCAATTAGAAAAAGATTTACTTTATCTTACTTTTTATTTTCAAGGAGAACCTTATATAAATCCTTCCTTTTTGGAAATGGTAAAATATGCTTCCGAAAGAAAAATTTATACCGCAACTTCTACCAATGCACATTTTTTAAACGATGAAAACGCTCGTAAAACAGTAGAATCAGGCTTAGATAGAATTATTATTTCCATAGATGGAACCACTCAAGAAGTTTATGAAAGTTATCGTAAAAACGGCCAATTGAGTAAAGTAATTGAAGGAACAAAAAACGTTATTAAATGGAAGAAGAAGCTTAAATCTTCCACGCCAAATGTTATGTTTCAATTTTTGGTAGTTAAACCCAATGAACATCAAATTGAAGAAGTTAAAAAGTTGGGTAAGGAATTAGGCGTAGATTCTGTTAAACTTAAAACCGCTCAAGTTTACGATTACGAAAATGGAAATGATTTAATTCCCGATCAGCAGAAATATTCCCGCTATCAAAAAGAAGCAGACGGAAAATACAGCATAAAAAACAGTTTAGAAGACCAGTGTTGGAAAATGTGGAGCTCTTGTGTTATTACTTGGGATGGGAAAGTGGTTCCTTGTTGTTTTGATAAAGATGCTACTCATCGTTTAGGTGAATTAAAGAACGCATCCTTTCAAAATATTTGGCAAGGCGAAGCCTATCAAAAATTTAGATCGCAACTATTAAAAGGTAGAAAAAACATAGATATTTGTAAAAACTGCTCAGAAGGAACTAAAGTTTGGGCTTAAAGTTTAAATTGTGTTATTTTAACCCAAACCTCATCAGTTTTTTCAAACAAAATCAATTCATTCAAACCAAAGCTTTCTTTAAATTTTTTTGTTTGAAATTGCTTAACTACTGTTCTAAAATCTGACTTCTTACTGAATTTGTTACGGATAGTAATATGAGGAGCATAGTGATACTTTTCCCTTTTTTGTTGAGTAATTTTTAGAGATATCAACCAAAGTTTCAGCTCATTTCTAAATTTAAGTAATTGCTCATTTTTCTCTAAATCAACACTAAGGTTTGTATTAGGCAAAACAATAAAATTATTCGTAGAAATTGTAATTGATGATTTTTGAGTATCCTTTAAATAAGATTTCAAATTAGTTATAAAAGTTTCTATCCCTCTATCATCTGTTTTAAAAGCAGGTAATAAAGTGATGTGTGGTGGAAGAGATGCTTCACTTATAATTGGAAATTCTAAAGAGATAGTGGATCTTATTTCTTCAATTTTAGCCTGAATTTCTTGAGGAAGTAGTATGAGAAGAATGTAGGAGGATTTCATGGATGAAAACTAATCAAATTTCAGTAAATACGAATTTGAATTTTCTAACTTTCTATTTCTTTATTAAATTACTTATTCTATCTAATTGATTTCTTGCATAAGGATTAGAAGTCCTCAGGTCATTGTTTTCACGGACGAAGACTTCCGCGCTAACCCATATCTTATTAAAATAAAACTTCCCATTTATGGTCTTTTTTGCTTTAAAGTAGATTGTTTGCAACAGATGATATCAACTATTTCAATCCGATCTTTTCCCTCCTTATAAAGTAATTTGTAATCTCTTACAATTATCCTCCTATAAATTAGGGTTGATTTCATCTAATTGATATTGTTTTGCGAAAAATATTGTTTTTGGACTAGAAAGTATATCATTCTTTACATTTTTAGCACCTTGTAAAGGTTTGAATTTATAGAAATCAAAAATTTTACGTAAAGATTTTTTAGCTTGATTCGACCAAATTATATTTGGAGATTTACTTACCAATTTTCAGATTGTTTTTCCAATTCTTCTTGGCTGATTATTTCTCCGCTATTAATTTGTTTTTCAGCCAATTCAATACGCTGATTGTATTGCTTTTTTGTTAGGGAGTCTCCATCAACAGTATAACCAACAATCATTTCGTTTTCTAAAATTTCATTAATTTTTTTTATAACAGATTCTTGTTCAATTGATAGTATTTTTTGAACTACATTTAATTTTATTGATTGTATTCCCATCTATTTAATACTTTAGATACTTTCAATATAATCATTTTATTAAAGTAAATAAATGAGTTCTAAACTCATTTACGAATAAGACAATCCACAGAAAATTATTTAATGCAAAAGGAGGCAACAGCAAACAGGTCAAATTTTAAATTAATTTATTGAGTTACACACTTAGCGTCTGTTTTATTTGATAGTGATAAATTGGTTTGCTTTGGACCATTCTGTTGATTGTTTTATGAAAAATATTGGTTTTAAATTGTGAGCGGTTAATCCTAAAGCAAAATTCATCAAAATATGCTTGTATATGCCATTTACTTACATGAGTTGGTATTGCTCTGAGCCATGATTTAACTTGCATAATTATAATGTGTAATTCTTTGAAATTTGCTCCATTATTACTTTGGATTTGTTCAATATTATACTTTTCTTTTAAAGGTTCATAACCTCTCCATTTATCTGTTACTATTTTAGCAGAAGTACTAATATGTTCTTCAAAAATTGGAGTCAATGATTTTGCAGAATAATCAGGAATTGATTGAATATATACTCTCTTTATTTTGTTGTTATCAGTTAATTCAACTGCAATTACAGCTTTTTTCTTTTTCGTATCATAACTTCTTCCTTGTTTCCCTTCTTCTTTTCCTCCTACAGTAAACTCATCCACATGAATTATTTTATCTAAAGGGTATTTTTGGCTACTTTTCATTGATTTTCGTACTTTTTGCATAAAATACCATGCTGTTCCTTGGCGAATACTAAATCGTTTACCCATTTGTATACTTGAAACACTTTTACTACTTGTACTCATTTCAAATACAACACAAAATGCTTTTTGTAACCCAAATTTAACTTTGTGAAAAAGCGTGTTGGCTGTGGCACTTTCTACATGATTACATGCATAACAATGATAATTATAACCTGCTTTTTCACAACCTTTTGTATGTCCGCATTTACTACAAGTAAATCCATCCTGCCATTTTATTTTAGCCAAATAGGCTTTACAAGCTTCATCATTTGGAAGTTCTTTTATAAAGTTTAGGATATCTTGTCCTTTGAATTGTTCCATAATCGCAATTTTAAAGGGATAAACATACAGAAATTAAATGACTAACTCAATAAATTTAATCTAATAAATGTTCAACTGAAATATCTTCATCTAATTCTTCCCAATGAATACCTTCACCCTTTCCGATAAAACGCCACTTTTCCAATTGTTCTTTTGTTGCATTTCGTAACTTTTGAAACCATTCTAAAGGAACAGAAAGTTCACGTCCATCTTCTAATAGAACAATCATTTTTGTATCTGTAAAGGATAGATCAGTAGCAAATTTTGATTTATTTATCTCTAAAATACTCATCCCATTTATTTTTAAATAATTCTATATTATTATCCACTAATTTACGAATTTCTTTTAATTCAGAAGAATTAAAGCTTCTTGAATAAACTAAGCTAGGTTCAAAACCTTCTAAATTAAATTTAGCAGTTTTATTATCTTTTTCAACATGAATATGTACTGGTAAGTGCTCATTGCTGTAAAAGAAAAATCGATAACCATAAATAAATAAAACTGTAGGCATAATTCAAATATAGCATTTATTCTAAAATGCTGTTTTTTATTTACCTAATCTAACATTTGGAATAAAAGTCCTCAGTTAATTGTTTGACGCACAAAGAGGTTCGTGCTAGCTGAATTTCATTGGAGACTAATATGTAATTTTTTCTAAAGTACTTGACTCAAGTCTTGTCTTCCGATAATTGCCATTACCTCAACTATTCCATTATTAATTCTATAGTAAATACTGTCCGAACCACAGACACAACGTCTATACCCTTTTTTTATAAAATCAACAGATTCAAATGAATAAGGACGTTTGGCAATTATATCAAAATATTCAAAAAATGTATTAAAATATTTATCTGCTTGTTTTATCCCAAATTTGGATACTCCATACGTATAAATTCTTCTTAAATCTTCTTTTGCTTTGCTACTAATTTTATAATTAAACACTAATTTCAGCTTTAAATTCTGCTAAAATCTCTTCTTTACTTTGATTCACAAATCCGCTTTTTTCTGCTGCTTCTAACTTAGAAGCTATCCAATCAATTTGAGCTTGTTGACCTCTAGCCTGTCTCACTAAATCATTGATTAATTCACTCTTACTAGAATATTCTTTATTATTTACCTGCGTTTTTAACCATTCATCATTTGGTTCTGTAAATGAAATACTTTGTCTTGCCATTTCTTTTTTTGATGTAAATTTACACCAATTTTAAATCAATAGCAAATTAATCCAAGAACTATATAAAGTATTAAGGAAAGCCAATATTACCAATCTGTTTAATCCCTATAAGTTAATCTCCATTTACTTTTTACTCCCAAACTTCAACAAAATAATTTCGGCATTCTTATTTTCAGGATTCAATTCCAATGATTTTTTATAGGCTTCTAATCCCTCATCTTGCTTATCCATTTTTAATAAAGCATCTCCTAGACTATCATAAGTATTATATCCTTCAGGATAAAGTTCTACATTGGTTTGAAAAACCATAAGAGCATCCTCTTTTCTTCCTTTTTTTAATAATTGATAGCCAAACTGATTAATAGCACTTTCAGAGAGGTCGTATTCAGACTTATACAACTCCTCCTCTTTTAAAAATTCAAGTATCTCTGAAATACTTTTTCCTTCGTCCATCATTTCAGAAAGCTTCTTTTTATTCATTTTTTTCTCTTTTTCTCTTTGCTGAACTAAAGTTTCCACACCATACTCCATTCGTTCTTTGTCAGTTATTTTGGTGGTGTCTATTTTATACAATGCCCAAGAAGCCTCTTGCCCAGAATTAATATATTGCGTTCCGTAAATCTGTGCCTCTTTTCTTCGCATTAAATCTCGATCAATTGCAGCTGCTAATAACCATTTGTTTCTTGTACTATCCAATTCTATTGCTTTTCGCATCATTTGTACCGCCTTTCTAGAAGAAATAGTATCGTTACCATGCTGATAAATCATAGCCGCATTATAATAATCAGTAGAAGTTTTTAGCAAATCTTCTTTTGCCATTTCATCTACTCTAGCTTCTCTAGTTCTGTCTTTTTCAGAAACTATTTTCCAATCAATATTATCTGTTCTTCTATCTGATTGATCATTCACATACATTATTTTTAACTCCTCATTATCTGAGTGTTTTGCATTTTGAGCCAAGCTAAGTTGACTGCTTGCAACTAACAATAAGACTCCAATTATTACATATAATTTATTCATAGTAGTTTGATTTATATCTTACTGTAAGTATAGACATTATTTTAATTTGATTTTAATACAATTAAAATCAGTGCCATTAAAAAATCACAAAAAGTAGGTTAGTTTAATAGAACTTTATTTTTCATAAAAATAACTCCTCAAATCCTTTTTCCTCGAGGGTGTTAAATCTATCTAATCCAATTACTTTTAAATAATTTTTATATTTGGGTTAAATCGAAAGCAAAATTATAACTGATAACATTTTTATTCTTTTCATTTTTTTTCCATGCCTCTTCCAAGTGACTTGTTTCAATAATGCTATTTGTACTTGATTCTTTAAAAACCTCTGCTACTTTGTTTAAGACACTCATCTCTAATTCTGTGAACAATTTATAATTAAAGATTCTTTCTTTTCGTGCTTTAAATTGTTCCCCAGTATAACCTTTAGGAAATTGAGTATAACAAATGTCAATAATATCATTATTAGCTAAATATTCAAATATACTTTGAAAATTATTTGGAACAGGACCCATCTCTATCGCTCTGTACCTTACCCCACTCATTGAAAAGCAACTTTGCTTAAACATTAAAAAATCTGCATAAAATAAAAGCTTATTCATTTTTGTTTTATAAGGTTCTATTTTTTCAGAAAAAAACACGACCATTTCAGTGAACTTTTCAAAATTTGGATTTCTATAACCGGAGTAAACATCTGCTAAATGCTCTCCTAACAGATATTCTTTTAAGTTAAACTTAAAGATATTACGTTTTCTATCTTCAACAATACTTTGTGCTACATTAATGTATTTTAATTTCATTTTAGAATCCAATAAATCACACAATTCTACTAATGCAATAAATTTTTTGGGATCATCAATCATTTGTATTAGTCTAGCATTAGAAACACTTGGCATCTCTCCAGACTCATATTGTCGGTAACTATTTGTACCAAAACCTAATATAACAGACATTTTGGTGGCCGGCAAATAATACTTTTCACGTATTCTAATAATTTCATCAGGAAAGGGAATATTAAATAAATCACGGTATTGATTATATACCTGATTCATATTCAACTCATCTAATGTATCTGTTGTAAATTGCTCTCCACTATCTTCACATCTGAAATAATGAAAAATAACTTGAAATGATACTTTTCTAAAATTTATTGACCTTTTTTCCTTTGTCAAAATCATTTCATTACCTGTAATTGGACTTTTCGTAATCTTTAATTTTAAAGGATATTGCATTTTAAAATCAGCTAAATGAAAGGATATACATATAACACTACTTCCATGAGCTCCAATAGTTATTTTAATATAAACTTCTCTTTTCTTTATCGTTTTCCCAAAAACCCACATATCAGAACTTCCATAAAGCTTTTCTTCGATTGGACCTTGACTATAATCCTCAATCTTTAATGCTTCCAATACAGATTTCCGATCAATTGGACGAAGTTCCAAATCAATAAGGGCTTTTGTGTTTTTACCTCTTTCATCTCAAAAAAGAATATCCCAAAATCTCATTTTCTCCTTAAATTCCTTTAAAAATGTTGAGATTTCTTTTTCAGTGCTCATAAAAATCATTTGGTTATGTAAAGATAGTTATAAATATCATCAATCAACTATAAAGTTTACATAATTGCTTTTAAATTAAAATAAATCAACTTTATAGTTAATAGAAATTGAAAGTATGAGAAGAATGTAGGAGGATTTCATGGATGAAAACTAATCAAATTTCAGTAAATACGAATTTGAATTTTCTAACTTTCTATTTCTAAATGAAATTACTTATTCTATCCAATTGATTTCTTGCATACGGACTAAAAGTCCTCAGGTCATTGTTTTCACGGACGAGGACGTCCGCGCTAACTTATAAGCATTTATTGGAATTTATTAAGTGCCTAAAGCAATAAGTCTAATCTTGTACGTATTAGAATCTTTAATTTTTATTGATTTAAAATGTTCGAATTCCGTATCTCAAATTGACTTTAAGGGCGGTACAGATACTCTAATTTAAATTAATGCTTGGTAAATGAATCAATCTTTATATATTTGCCAAAAAATATTAAATGTATATGAAAAAATTACTTCTTTATTTAGCAGCAATTCCGGTGTTTACTTTTACTTCATGTGAAAAATATGAAGTTTCTGAACCACTAAATATTTCTTCATTAGCAAAAGTTACTGTAGTTGGTGATGTCTATGCAGAATTAGATAAAACGAATAATTCGTTAGAAAATGCACCACAAGGATTATCAGTTACGGTTTCAATACCTATTTCAAATTATAACTCAAGTAACAACTCTGGTGAAAAATACATTATTAAAACAACTGTAGATGCGAATGGTAAATTCTCTATAGATGTTCCTATAGTATCAAAAGGGGTGAGCGCCACGTTTTCTTTTGAAAGTTTTACTTCAACAGTAATTGAGGAAGTAGGAGTAACAGATACTTCTAAAGTAACCTCATTGTTCGAATTAACTAACAAAACAATTTCAGGTTTAGGAACAGGTAATTCTAATGAGTTGATAGACCTTGGTTCATTAGAATATCAAGCCACATCAACTGATCCAAATTCAGATAGCTTTATCCCAACTACTTCGATAAAGTATGAGGGTAGCCTTTCATATGCATATAGAATTAGAGCAGGAGTTAATCAACCAGACACAGCTATATTTGCTTCTGTTCCTGCCGGAACGGTTATTCGAGTAAAAATTGTTTCTAGAAATGAATTTGGAGATAAAGAATACAAAGAAACTAAAACGGTTACCACCACAAGCAATGGAATGTATAGTATTGATATCCCATTAGTTAAATATGGTACAGCGTCTATTGAACTTTCTAGTCAAGAAATTCTTCAATTAGAAAATATTATTTTAAATGAGCGCTATTTATACGTTTATGACTTAAATGTTAGCGATAATTTATATTTCGTAGATTATGAAAACAAAGAGCATGAATATGTTCAAGGTTCTTTTGTAAGAGATTTAGACTAATTAACTTTTTAATTAATATATAAGTAAATAAAATAAAGATGAAAAAGTTTATTACAGTATGTCTATCTCTATTGTTAATATCACCAATGCTAATTGGTCAAGAACAAGAAGTTAAGAAAGATCATTCAGAATTGTTTCCAAAAGCAGGTAATTTTTCTTTGGGATTAGACATGTCCAACATGATTAAATTTATAGGAAATAGTTTTAGTTCTAACGGTAGAACTAATTTTCCTTCAAATAGTATGGTTGATCCATCATCCACAGCAGTATCAGTTAACCCTACAATATATGGTAGGTACTTTTTAACTGACAATGTTGCTACAAGAATAAGACTCGGTATAGGTGTAAATAATTCTACGAGCCGTCGTTTCGTTTATGATGATGTTGCAAATATTGGCAATCCGTTTAATAACGATCCATTATTATATGAAAAAACGGTAGATGAATTTAAACGACGTAACAGTCGTTATGAGTTGGGTATAGGATTAGAAAAACGAAAAAATTTATGGAGAATGCAAGGTTATGGAGGTGCAGAAGTATTTGCAGCCTATATTCACCAAAAAGCAACCTACACGTATGGTAATGCTTTTAGTTTAACTAATCAAACTCCTACAACTTATGATTTCAGTCGTAGCACCGTTATAAATGCAACTCAAAGAACTTTAGATACTAAAGGTGGAAATACAATCCATTATGGTACAGGATTATATGCAGGAGCAGATTTTTTTATTACAAGAAATATTTCTATTGGAGCTGAGTTTAACCTATTTATTTATGGGAGTTTTACTTCAGAACAAATGGGAACATATGAAACCTATGAGCTAGGAAGAGTTTATACAGTTGAATCAAAATTGATTCCTAATAGTACTTCCTTTCAAACATCTCAATTAGGAACCTTTAATTTAAGTGTTTATTTCTAGGTAGTTAATAAAATTTATTACAAAAGGCTGTTCATTAGGACAGCCTTTTTTTGTGTATTTATTTTTTAGTGTGAGCGGATAATCTTATTATTTGTTTGTTCTAAAAGATCTGAAAAAAAAACAATTCAAATTAAAAATACCCCAACAAATCCTTCTTCCTTGAAGGGGCAACATCTACCATAGAACCATCTGAAAGGCTTAGTTCTCCGCCTTTTCCTTTGTGGTATTTAGTAATATGATGGAAATTGACTAAATGAGATTTGTGAACGCGTATAAAATCAAAGTCACTTAATAGCTCTTCATAGAACTTCAATGTTTTGCAGATTAAACGTTTTGTGCCATCTGTTAGATAAAAACAGGTATAGTTATCCTCAGCGTTGCAGCGTACTATTTCCTTTACTTTTACCACTTCAAAACCATCAATTAAAGGCAATACTATTTTATGATTCTGTTTGTGTTGTTTGTGAATATTTTCCACTAAAATACTTGTGTGATTCGGCCAATTAGATGAAGATAAGTTTTCTTTCACCTTCTGCACCGCTTGAATCAACTCATCAATATTTATAGGTTTCAATAAATAATAAGAGGCAGATACATTTAATGCCTTCATCGCATAATGGCTAAATGCCGTTACAAATATGGTCTCAAAATTTACTTCTTCTACCGCTTCTAACAAATCAAATGCATTGCCATAAGGCATTTCTACATCTAAAAAAACAAGATTGGGTTGGTGGGTTTTGATGCTTTCTAAACCTTCTTTTACAGATCCTACGGCATCCAACAATTGAACATCAGGACAATATTTTGTCAAATAGTTGGTCAGCGCTTCTCTACTAGCACGTTCATCTTCAACAATTATAGCCTTTATCTTTTCCATCTTCTATTTTTCTACTACGCGTATTTCTACTTTAGTTCCGCTACCATCTGCTTTTAAATCACTAATATTGACACTCACTTGAGATTGATGTAAACCATTAATTATTTTTAAACGCTCTGAAATGTTTTTCATTGCGGTTGACTGATTACTTTTTTGATTTTTAGTCTTAGTTTCCTTGGATTTCAACCTTCCGATTCCATCATCTTCAACTATAATTCTTAACGCTCCTTGATGTTTATCAATTCGCAAATTCAAATTACCTTTTCCATCTAGATACCTTAATCCATGCCAAACAGCATTTTCTAAATAAGGCTGAACTATCATTGGTGGAATCTGATAATTCTCTATCTCCAAATCAGGATCAATATCAATTTGGTAATCGAACTTTTCACTAAACCTTGAATGCTCTAAACCGATGTATAAATTCAATATTTCCAACTCTTTTGAAAGTGGGATAAAGTCATGTTCTGAATTTTCTAAAACTAACCGCATCAATCTAGAAAAATCTGATAAATAACGATTTGCAGACCGTTCATCACTTTGAGAAATAAAATTATTGACAGAATTCAACGCATTAAAAATAAAATGAGGATTCATTTGAGTCCTTAAATTTTTAAGTGCCAATAGTTGATTGGTCATGCGTTTTTGTTTCGAATTTCTATGCATAAAATAAAGCAAAAACAACAATAAAATCAGACCGATAGACAGTGAATAAAGAATGACCTTTAAACGTTTATTGCTTTCTTCATCCACTACTCTTTGGCTCTCCAATAACTCAATCGTTTTCTCTTGCAGTTCCTTATCTGTTTCTAAACTATTAATCCTTTGCAACCGCTGTCCTAACTCCTTACTTAGTTCTAAACTTGCCGTAATTTGTGCTTCTTTTAGTTGATAAATAGAATCCACCAAGCCAACGTAACTTTTATACGTTTCTAAAGCTTCGGTAAATTTTCCAATTCTAGAATAAGCATCAGATAGCAAGCCATAAGCATCCTTTTGCTCCTCTAATGCTCCACTATTTGAAGAGATATTTATCGCATCTTTTAGGTATCCAATGGCTGTTTCACTTTTATTCAAATCAATATAATTCCTTCCTATCTCTATATTTAATTGACTTTCAGCTCTAGATTTATCTAATACTTTATTTGATTTCATTTCAACTACTTCTGCCATTTCAGCTTCTTCAGCAGGTTCATCTAATTCATAGGATGCAGTATTCCCCTGATTCAAATAATTTAAACTCTTTAGCTGATTATCTACTGCTTCTTTTTTTCTCCCTTCTTTTTCTAATAGCTTACTTTGTTTTGAATAAGAGTTGAGTACGCCTTGCTTATCATTTTGAGAAAGAGAAATTTGTTCAGATGCATTGTATTCTTTTAGTGCTTGTTGATTTTTCGACTGCTTTTCATAAATTTCTCCTATTTCTAATTTAATAGCAGCACCTATATTTTCACCCGATTTTAGATTTTTTGCAAGCCGTTCTGCTATTTTCAAATTATTCAAAGCATTGTTAAACTCAAATGTCTTTTTAAGTATTTCAGCTTTAGCTCTGTAAACACTTATCTGGTTCTCAATATTTTTTTCATTTATCGCACGATTTAATAAAATATCGTACAAACTAAGTGCTTCCTCATATTGCTTATTTTCTTTTAAAGCATTGGCTAATGCAGTATCTACAAGAAATAATTTGCGATCATAATTGCCTTTTTTAAAGGCTGTTTTGGCTTTTTTATAATAATTAATTGCCAAATCATATTGTTGCGCATTGGTATTGATTTTTCCTAATAGAGCGTAAGATTCACCCTCTGTATAATAGTCTTTTGTTGTAATCGCTATTTCTAAAGCTTGCTGTAATAACTCAATAGACTTAGCAGGATTTGATGATGACAGTTTTTCTGCCTCAATAATATATTCAGCTCCATTTTGAGCTCTAGAATAGGTTTTCTTCTTAGATCCATCTTGAGCAAAACTGGCTTGATGGATATAGATGAAAAACAGAAAAAATGTAAATATTGACTTCATTGTGATGGTAAACTTACCAACAAAATTTAACTCATACATCGCTCTATCATTGATTTCACTCCTATTTACATCAAATCAATAACAAAAGATTTGACTTTACTCATTCAAGCTATCACTTAACTCAGTGAAAACCCTATTTGCCTAAGTGTAGCTTTTTAACGCTTTAAATACGACCTACTTTAGCAGCGGATTTAATTCTAAAAACAAGTTAATATCAATTAAAAAATAGAAATTATGAATACTAAAAACATCAAACACACATTTATGATTGCATCAATAAGTGCAATGGGATTAATAAGTTGTCAATCAGATTGCAATGCACAATTAGTTGCTCCAAATGCAAATCAGGCATCCATCAGTAATCCCTTTCCTATTAATTCAACTCCTGCACCTTTACCAACAGAAGATAGACATCCTTCCAAAAAAATAAAGCTGGCTTTAATATTAGATACCAGCTCAAGCATGGATGGATTAATAGATCAAGCAAAATCACAATTATGGGGAATGGTCAATAAATTAGCTGATGCTAAATGCGATAATTTACGACCAACCATAGAAATTGCCTTGTATGAGTATGGAAATAACAATCTCAATCAAGCTGAAGGATTTATACGATTAGTAACTCCGCTTACTCAAGATTTAGATCAAATTTCTGAAGACTTATTTTCTTTGACCACCAATGGCGGAGACGAATATTGCGGACAAGTAATTACTACTTCTTTAGATCAATTAAAATGGAGTGAAAGCAGTGAGGATTTACAAGTCATTTTTATAGCAGGAAATGAGCCTTTTAACCAAGGAACAGTTTCATATCAAAGTGCTTGCAAAAGAGCATCTCAAAACAAAGTAGTAGTGAATACCATTTATTGTGGTGATTTTCAAGAAGGCATCAATTCGTATTGGAAAACAGGTGCAACCTTAACTGGTGGTGAATATATGAGCATTAGTCAGAATTCTAAAACAGTTTATATCGCCTCTCCTTACGACGATAAAATTGCCCAATTAAATGATGATTTGAATGATACGTATGTTTACTATGGCAGCCAAGGAAGTGAGAAAAAAGAAAAGCAATTGGAGCAAGATGCCAATGCAGAAAGTTATGGCCTTCAAAACAAAGTAAGCAGAACGGTTACTAAATCAAAAGCGGTTTATAAAAATGATTCTTGGGATTTAGTTGACGCGGCAAAAGATAAAAACTTTAATGTGGAAGAGGTAGCTGAAACTGAACTAAATGAAGAAATGAAAGGAATGTCAAGTTCACAAAAAACAGCTTATATTAAGGTAAAATCTGCTGAAAGAGCTAAAATACAGCAACAAATTAGCGAATTAGGTAAAAAAAGAAGTGAATTTGTAAGTAATGAGCAATCTAAAAATGCGAGCAATAATATGTTAGACAACGCTATGTTGAGTGCTATTTCCAAGCAAGCAAAAGCAAAGCATTTTGAGTTTTAATTAAACAAAGGGCGTCTCGGTACACTCCGAGAAAATCGGAGTACTCGACGACCTTTGTAACAACTCCGATATTAAGGGCATCACGAAGCTTCGTGATGATGACCTTAATATTGGAACAATTAAATCTAGAAAATCTTTAAAAAAAAGCTATTAAAATGAAAAATATATTATTTATCACATTATGTATCTTAATGCATAATAGTTACGCTCAAGTTTCTGGAAATGTAAATTATCAACAAATAATTAAATTTGAGGAAAATAACATTAATGTTCCTATTCCAAATACTACAGATTTCGCGATAAGTATTAAAGGAATGGCAAATCTAAAGGCAGACAATTATGTAGCAATTTTCAGTTTATCTCAGGCAGGAATTACTGCTGTAGAAGTAGATTCTTTGTTCAATAAAAGGTTAAACCTTGTATTATCTCAAATTAATAAGTTGGATAGCGTTTCGCTTTTCGTTGACATGGTCAGTTTTGTGCCTGTTTACAGTTACTCCTTAGAGCGAAAGTTATTTAGCAAGAACACCTACAATGAAATTCCAGATGGATTTGAATTGAAAAAGAACCTACACATCAATTATAAAGATCCTTCTCAATTGAGTAAAATAATAAGTATTTGTGCCAATGCAGAAATCTACAACTTAGTTCGCGTTGATTATTTTTCATCAGAAATTGAAAAAATAAAATTGGCGTTGCTAAAAAAATCTAGGGAAATTTTGGAGGTGCGATTGAGTCATTACAAATCTATTCTTAAAAAGGATTTAAATGACTTAGAGAAGAAAATTTCTGATGGATTTAGAGTCTTTTACCCCACTGAAATGTACAAAAACTGCGTAGCTTACGATAATAATTCTCTGAAGCTAAAATCGAGTACTGCTGTTAAAAGCGCAGACAAAGATGAAGCACAATATTATCAGCCTGTAATCAATAAAGAGTTTGATTTTGTACTCAACCCATTAATTGTGGAGCCTGTTATTCAAGTACTTTATGAATTAAAACTGACAATGGATTTTAAAGAAGAGCCAAAAGAGAAGCTAGAGAAAAAAGTAATTTTAATTGCACCAAATGGAGATTTTAAGGCTTTGGAGTTGGGGAGTTAGTCTTGTTTAAACAACCCAAGTACTAACACAGGAATTGAGAACAGTAAAATCGTTTTCTTTAAATTCAAAACATATTGATTCACCTGCATTTTCAATTCTTGATGTTAATACTATTTCTACATAAACTTTACCATTTAGGTAAGTAGCAGATTTAAAACGAACTGTCCTAATATTATTTTTATTTGTGCAAATTTTAGAATCTTTATACACCTTATTTATAGGAATATATTTGTTAACCTCGTTTGGAACTCTCTCACCTTTAATCTCTTTTGAAGACAAATTAATCATTGTTGTATCCTCATTATATTTAAAGCATAAATATAAATCAGTCATCCAAACGTTTGATTCTAGCAATATGTTATTTCTTAAAGTGGGTAAACAAAGTTCGCCCACTTTTTCGTTTGTCTCAGAAAGACTTTTGTAAAGATATTCGATTGCTGCCTCCTCATAAGATGGTTGTTTTGAGAGAACCTTCTTATTTGATGAGTTGCAAGATGCTATTATTAACAATAATAAAGGGAGTAAACTTTTAAATTTCAATTTTATCATTGTTCGTTAAGATACATGGTTTACAAAGTTAAAGATACATGCTTTAGACAAAGATAAACTTTACTCCCGAAACTTCGGGATTACTAATTAGCATAATCGCTTGGCGATTTTATAAATTCCTTTTTCAGTATAAAATCGCCAAAGCGATTTTGTGGAGTTTCAGATAACCAAAAACCTCTCGAAACCCGCTGCCGCCCTATGATTTTTATATGATGTTGTGGTGTCGTTTTTTATTTTCCAATTGGTATTTTCAATTCTTTGCGAGTCCATTTTGTCTTGTTCTCAATCACTTCAATAAATTTAGAGAGTCCAACTAAGTGCTGGTGAACTTTTATAATTTCGTTTTTTGTAGTTAAAACCAATAGACCTGAAAAAACCTTGAACTTAATATTCAAAATATCAGACCATTTGATTTCTTTTACTTTTCCATAAACATTTGTCACAACAATTAAATTATCGTCAAATGAAACTCTATGATTTTTGTAATACATTAAACACGGAATTCCTGCACCCCAAAAAATCAGTAGCATTAGAATAACTATGAACCAAATTCCGCTGTCATTAGGTTCAGTTGTCAATGGAAGGAAAATCAGGAATAACAACCCGAAAACCAAACTAATTATTCCCATAATGCCGTAAAACTTGTTCATTTTTATATTGAACTTTCCACTCTCGTCAGTAGCAATGGACTTTCCTGTCGACTTGGTTAGAAATGCAAGTGCTGTCGAAACCGCTATTCCAATTATCGCATATAGAATTATTTTCTCTGTCATTGTCTTTTTTCAAATTCTGACTAACGCTCAATTTAGTTATTAAAAATCAATTAGTTATGTTTTTTAAAAAAACAACTAATTTACCCATTTTCGGTCTCAAAAAATTTGGCGTTAGCGAAAGAAATTAATTGAGATTTCTTAATGTGAATGTTCGTTAAGATACATAGTTTACAAAGTTAAAGATACATGCTTTACACTAAGTTTTGACATAACCTTATTGATTTAATTTTATCTCTTTTATTTAATTCATCAAAGAAACCTAAAAATACGTTTCTATAATATACTCTCCAAATTCCATTTCCCATAGGTTTTAATCCAACATATTTACCCTTTAAAGCTATTGTAATATACACCCAATAATGAGTAGCCCATCTAAGTGCACCGTTTTGTGTTACAATCTGAACTTTCATGTCAGAGTCATATTCAAATTTAGGTATTCTTTCTGGGAATGGTCTAGTTGAAAAATTATGAACTTCTCCTGGTGTTTTCATGTCTAAAGCTTCGTGAGGTCGTTCGTGATTAAACTCCTTCATAAAATGGTTTAAACGTCTTTGTTGACTCTTCAAATCGTATGCTGAAGGTTTTGCACAAGCAGCTTTTAAATCTCTGTGCATTCGTTCATGTCTTCCGTTTTGTTCTGGGTGTGCAGGATCAGAAAACACTGGCATTATTCCAAGTTCTATAAACCAATATGAAAGTCTAGTAAATCGTTGAATTGCTCGCACTGATCCAAATGGACTTCCATTATCAGTATGTATTTGTTTAGGCATACCATATATTCTGAAAACCCTTGTAAACTCTGCCTTTACCAATTTTGTATTTTCATGATAATGGCCTTTTGAAGCAAATAAAAATCTACTTTTTGAGTCCGCAATTGTAAGTGTATGGCAGTATTTATTATTGCCCATATAGAACTTTCCTTTGTAGTCTGCACTCCAAATTTCATTACACTCTTTTGGGTCAAAAATGGGAAAGACTGGTTTTACTCTTTTATGACGCCTTTGAGGTTTAACTAGTCCATTTTTATGCAGAATATTATGAACAGTAACCACTGATGGAATATCTTCCTCCAAACAGCTTTTAAACAATAGTACCCTTATCTTTTTGGCTCCCCAACGAGGATATTTTTCCTTTAAATTAAGGATGTTTCGCTCTACTTTTTCAAGTGTTTTGTTAGGGTGACTCTTAGGTGTTTTCTTTCGATCTAAAAGTCCTTCTATTCCAAATTTTTCGAACCGATCAATCATTTTGTAAGCGGTTGGTCGAGAAATTTCGAATGTTCTACATAATTCTGTGATGGTGTGTTTCTGAGTTCGCCATGCACTGATAAATTCTAATTTTTGTTCCATAGTTGTTGTTACTTTCCAAGGCATAATAATCTGTATTGATGTTCAGATTATACGTCTCATAAGTGTAAACTATGTCCCTTTTACTTTGTAAAGGATGTCCCTTTACCGTACCTACCGTACCGAATTTTTGCTAACGCTTAATATAAAAAGCGTTGGGCTTTAGACAAAGATAAACTTTGCGGTTTACTAATTAGCAAAATCGCTTGGCGATTTTATAAATTCCTCTATCAGTATAAAATCGCCATAGCGATTTTGTGGAGTTTCAGACAACCACTAAAACACCCTAACCTACTGACGCCCAATGAGTTTTATATAATGTTGTGGTGCGTTATTGTTCTCATAGTCAGGTACTCACAAGAAAACACTCGAGTCAAATTATCAGTCCATTTACACAGTAACTAAGCACTAAATTGAAATACAAAAGTTTGCGATTTTGTTTGTTCAAAATCTACCTTAAATAAGTTTCTCAGTCAAATTATGAAGAAGTTTATCCGTCATTAGTCAATTAAATGCTTTGCAGCTGCAAGTTTGCAGAACCCGAATATCGGTTTTGTAATCAGTCCATTAGTTAATAAAATGCTTGGCAGGTGCAAATTTTCAGAATTGTAGAAAAAAATACTGATTTTAAAGCTTTATTAGGTTGTCAAAACCTTGAAATTTTAAATGTTCAACTTTTGTATTGCTTTTTAAGCTTGAAATGTCAAATGAAAGTTTGTCATGGCAAAGTGCTTTACAGCCTTTGTTTTGGTTTACAAAAAGTAGCTTAATCTCATAATACATATTTCCTTGATTATCTCTAAAAATTTGCCCATTTGAAACAAGTTTTTTTTCATTACTTCCGCAACCACAACTATAACTAATTCTAAAAGTCAGACAATCTTCATCAACTGTAATAACATCATTGATATTTTCTATCTGATAAATTAATATGTTGTGAACTATGTTATTTGTAACTATATCAAAATTGTAGGAGTCAGTCTTTTTATTAAACAAGCTGTGGTCAAGTATTATAGATTCACATTTATTTTTGTCAGTATTTTGAGAATACACTGTTAAAATAAAAGTAGTAAATACAAGAAATAAAAAAAATCGTTTCACTTGTCAGAAGTTAAATCAACTTGTTATAAATTAATAATAATGTCTAATTCTCCAATGCACCACAACATATGGATATAACACACTCAGTGCATCATATCCATATTATAAAATCAAAGTTTTTCAAATATAAACTAATAATTTATAATTTAGAACCGTACTAAAAATGGGAAGCCTACATAACAACTTTGAGTATAAAAATAGCTAATTTATGATAGTCAAAGCTGCTTGATTATCATAATTTATTATCAACAGCCTTTGACAATCATATTTAAAGAAAAATGATGCTCAAACTAATTTGACATTCATAAATTCATATCAAAACACTTTGAGTATCATTATTTGCCATATGTGATAAACAAATATATTTTAAATTTAACAAAAAGGACAATTGCACAAAAAAGCCCCATTGAATCAACAACATGATTAAAAATCCTCAATTAGGGGTTAATGGACAAAATGGTTGATAAAAGCTCTTGAAAACCTTTTCCTGATTAGCTTTGGAGCTAATGAAAGGTTATGAATAAAAAAAATGCAAAAATTGTGCAAAGACATTTACTCGAAAATATGGTGTTCGACTCGGAAAACAGCGATATAAATGCTTGCACTGTAACACTTATTTTACTGGAGGAAATATCATTACTCCTGAGAAGATTTGGGATGAATACACAAAAGGAAAGCAGACGTACAAACAACTAGCTGAGAAATATCAGTGCTCCATAAAAACTATTCAGCGTAAAATAGATTTGATTGAAGTAGACATTCCTAAAAAATATCCTAGAAAAGTAGTGGTACTGATGGATACTACTTATTGGGGCAGAAATTTTGGTTTGATGCTATTTAAAGATGCCTATACAAAAGAAAATTTACTTAAATACTATGTTAGATCGGAGAGCAATTATTTATACAAAAAAGGAATTGTTGAACTAATAAGACTAGGTTACGAAGTTTTAGGTATTGTTTGTGATGGTAGACGCGGATTAATGCAGCTATTCGATGATATCCCGGTTCAAATGTGTCAATTTCATCAAGTTGCAATAATAAGGAGATATATAACTAAGAACCCTAAAATACAAGCATCTATCGAGTTAAAAGAACTTGTTAGTATTTTAAAAAAGACAGATAAAGAGTCTTTTAAAGGAGGTTTAGATTTGTGGTTTGAAAAATGGGATTCTTTTTTAAAGGAACGGACAATTAATCTAGAAACAGGTAAAAGTTATTATACTCATAAACGGCTTAGAAGTGCTTGTAGGAGTTTAAAAACAAATCTCAAATGGCTATTTACTTGGTATGAATACTATGAATTAAATATACCAAACACAACTAATTCAATTGATGGACATTTTTCAGATTTGAAGAACAAAATGAGAAATCACAATGGTTTATCAAAAGCAAGAAAAATCAAATTTATAGATGAGTTTTTGAAGGCATAAAGGCTTCTAAAAATAATCAAGAGACTTATAAAAGCCTCTTGATTTGACATTTTTGTCAGCCATCAAATATATCCCTTGCTTGGTTGCTCTCCAGCAGAGCCTAACTCCGTTTTATTTGATAAATTAAAAGTAAATTAAATAAGTTTAGAAAGAACAAAAGGAGGAAAAAATAGAGCAACCATTTTGTCCACATGAAAAAGGTAAGCTAAAAAAAGCAACCATTTTGTCTATTACATCTCAATTAGTTATTTCACTAAAAAAAGCGGCAGTGCTAGCTGTTATACCTGTTGAAAAAAGTAATTTTAATTGCTCCAAATGGAGATTTAAAAACGTTGGAGTTGGGGAGTTAATTAAAATAAGTTTAATTAAATATTTAGAAATATTAGGTAATAAAAAGGGTGTCAAGACCCATTATAGAATGTTATATTAGAAAAACTGCTAAAATATTTTTAATAACACAAAAGGCTAATTAAGATTTGATTTATAAATTCCGCCGAACGAAATTAAGGTAGTAAATATAGATATAGTTGTAAATTGTATTTTATTTAGTTAAATAAAAAAATTCTCTTTTTAAATCATGTTTTAACCTTTTGACAGAACGTCTCATTAAATAGATAGGAAAACAAATCATAAAAAACCCGTGAATAATTATGAAAATCATAAAGAAAAGATTGAGATTTTGTGTTTGATCATCATTCCAAAAAGCGAATCCAAAGAAAAAAATAAGATAAAAGAATATGATGAAAATATAATAGAAGATAAATATTTTATGAAAACCATTGATTTCTGAGTTTATAAATAAAATATTTTCTTTCTGATAATAGGTACCTGTTGCAATTGCAGTATTATAGTTTGTTTCTAAAAATTTCTTTTTACGTTTAATTTTAAATGAGTGTGTATTTACCTCACCTTTAAACTCATTTTTACTTCTTGAGAATATATCCCACGCATCTGAAAGAAAGCTAGTTCCTCCTTGGTCTACATTATCTCTAAGCTTGGAAACAAAGTCATTTTTTTGAATTTCAAGTTCGATTGAAAGTGTCTCAATTATTTTAAGCTTGCGAAAAGCATCTTTCATTTGCTTGTTAAATGGTTAAAATGTATGGACTCGATACTCTGTATTATATCCATATTATAAAATCAAATGTCCTCAAATATAAACTAATAATTTGAAAAATAACTACTCCACAAAAAAGCCCCATTGAATCAACAACAGGGCTTTCTATATTATTTAAGACCGTTATTAAACCGTCATAATATCTTTTTCTTTGGTGATTAAATGATTGTCAATTCGCTTGCTGGCATCATCTGTCATTTCTTGGATTTCGTCCATCAAACCCTTCACTCTGTCTTCGGCTAAACCATCTTTTTCTAATCGTTTAAATTCGTCATTGGCTTCACGACGAGCATTTCTAATACCTACTTTAGCATCTTCGGTTTCTGCTTTGGCTTGTTTTACCAGTCCTTTTCTTCTTTCTTCCGTCAAAACAGGAACATTAATCATAATGTTAGTTCCATTATTTTGTGGATTTAAACCCAAGTTAGAGTTGATAATCGCCTTCTCAATAGGTTCAATCATACCTTTTTCCCAAGGTTGGATACTTAACGTACGTGCATCAGGTGTACTCACATTTGCCACCTGCGCCAAAGGAGTATTAGATCCATAATAATCTACCAATACACCATCTAACATAGATGGATTGGCTTTTCCTGCTCTAATTTTCAATAATTGATTTTCCAAATGATCCAATGATTTCTGCATCAGCTCTTTGGCATTTTCTAATATTAATTCAATTTCTTCTTCCATGATATATTCTATTCTAAAACTCTACTAAAGTACCCACTTTTTCTTGACCTAAAAGCAACTTTTTTAAATTTCCCGGTGTATCCATATCAAAAACGATAATCGGCAATTTGTTTTCATTACATAAAGTAAACGCTGTCATATCCATAATGTTTAAGCCTTTTTCATACACTTCACTAAATGTTACTTTATCGTATTTTACAGCGTTTGGATTCTTTTCAGGATCACTGTCATAAATCCCATCTACTCTTGTTCCTTTTAAAATTATATCTGCCTCAATTTCAATAGCTCTTAAACTTGCAGCAGTATCTGTTGTAAAATATGGATTTCCTGTTCCTGCACCAAAAATTACGACTCTATTTTTTTCTAAATGTCTTATAGCTCTTCTTCTAATAAATGGTTCAGCAATTTGCTCCATTTTTATTGCAGTAAGTAATCTAGTATAAACCGACGCTTCTTCTAATGCAGCTTGCAAAGCCATACTATTGATAACGGTTGCCAACATTCCCATATAATCTCCCTGCACACGATCCATTCCACCTTCAGCGGCTTGAATTCCTCTAAAAATATTTCCACCACCAATTACTATGGCTACTTCAACACCGGCTTCTACTATTTCCTTAATTTCTTTGGCATATTGCGCCAATATGTTGTGGTCAATTCCAAATTGTTTCTCTCCCATTAGAGATTCACCACTTAATTTTAGAAGAATTCTTTTGTAAATCATGCTGTAAATTTATGCGAAATAAATAAAAACTAAAAATCAAAAATTTGGGCAAAAAAAAGAGAGAATTAAAAAATTCTCTCTTTTTTATTAAAAATATGTTTATCCTAAAGCAATACGCTTAAAGTCGGTGGCAACCAAATCCTTATTGACAGACTTTAAATAGCCTTCCACAGTCATACTGTTGTCTTTAATATATTGTTGTTTCACCAAAGTATTTTCTTTGTAGAATTTACCCAATTTACCTTGAGCAATTTTATCAATCATTTCTTCAGGTTTCCCTTCTTGACGTGCTTGATCTCTACCAATTTCTAATTCTCTTTCGATGGTTTCTTTATCAACACCCTCATCATTCAAAGCGATTGGATTCATTGCAGCAACTTGCATTGCAACATTTCTCGCAGCTTCGCCTTCAGCATCTCCTGATTTAGAAACAGCCACCATAGAAGCTAATGAATTTCCAGGGTGGTTGTAAGCAACTACCATATCACTTTCGATTACTTCAACAGCTGATAAATCGATTTTTTCACCGATTTTACCTATTTCTTCTACTATTTTTTCGCCAATAGTTAATTTAGATCCAGGGTAAGTTAAAGCTTTTGCAGCATCTATAGAAGTAGAACCATTTTCGATAATAGCATCTAAAATATGAGTAGCAAAAGAAACAAAATCATCGTTTTTTGCAACGAAATCAGTTTCACAATTAACTACTATCATAACACCTTTTTTGTTATCAGCAGTAGCTTTAGAAATTACTAAACCTTCGTTTGCATCTCTATCACCTCTTTTTGCAGCAATTTTCTGACCTTGTTTTCTCAACACGTCAATTGCTTGTTCGAAATCTCCGTTTGCTTCTACTAATGCCTTTTTACAGTCCATCATTCCAGCTCCGGTTTGTTTTCTTAATTGATTTACCTCAGCAGCAGTTATTGTAGCCATGGTTATATATTATTTTATAGTTAATGATTATATTAATTAAGCTTCCGCCTTATCTTCTTTATCAGCAGTAGCTTTAGTTTCAGCAGGCTTGTCAGCTTTAGCGTCAGCAGGCTTATCAGCTTTAGCGTCAGCAGGCTTGTCAGCCACAGCTTTAGCGTCGGCTGGCTTTTCAGCTTTAACTTCTTTTGCGCTATCTTTCGCAGCAGCTTTTTCAGCTTTTGGCTTTGTTTTTTCTTTATCCGCAGCTCTTTCAGCCAAACCTTCATTGACAGCTTTTGTAACAATTTCCATGATTTTGCCTATTGATTTAGAAGCATCATCATTTGCAGGAATTGGAAAATCAACTAATTCAGGGTTTGAATTGGTATCAACAATTGCAAATGTTGGAATATTCAATTTTCTAGCTTCAGCTACTGCGATATGTTCTTTTTTGATATCAACAATAAACAAAGCAGAAGGCAATCTATTCAAATCAGAAATCGAACCTAAATCTCTTTCTAATTTCGCTCTCTGACGACTGATCTGTAGTCTTCTCTCTTTTAGACAATACATCGAATGTACCGTCTTTCATCATATTATCAATAGATGACATTTTACGAACTGCCTTTCTAATTGTAGCAAAGTTAGTCAACATACCTCCAGGCCATCTTTCAGTAACATAAGGCATTGCAGTTGGCTTAACAGCTTCTGAAACTGTGTCTTTTGCTTGCTTTTTAGTAGCAACAAATAAAATTTTCTTACCTGATTTTGCAATTTGCTTCAATGCAGCAGTTGCTTCATCTAATTTTACTACCGTTTTGTTCAAATCGATAATGTGGATTCCGTTTTTCTCCATGAAAATGTATGGAGCCATTTTTGGATGCCACTTTCTTTTAAGGTGACCAAAATGAGCACCTGCCTCTAATAATTCTTTGTAATCTGTCTTTGACATTTTTTAAAATTTTTTATAGTGTTTACATTCATTTAAAGCAATTGCAGAGTAGCGCCCTGAGGAACAGTCTCTGCAATTTAGATACTAAACACCTACTTAAAGGTGAATTGAATATTTTAATAAATCCAATGTAAGCTGTAATATTAACGCTTACTAAATTGGAATTTCTTTCTTGCTTTTTTCTGACCTGGTTTCTTTCTTTCCACCATTCTTGGATCTCTTGTCATCAAACCTTCCGCTTTTAAAGCTGGTTTGTTTTCTGCATCAATTTCTACCAATGCTCTAGAAATTCCTAAACGAATCGCTTCTGCCTGACCAGTAATACCTCCACCATTCACATTTACTTTCACATCATATTGATCTTTAGTATCTGTTAAAGCAAAGGCTTGTGTCAATCTATATTGCAGTCCAATTGTTGGAAAATATTCTTTTGAATCTTTTCCATTTACAGTAATTGCTCCTTTACCTTTTGAAAGGTAAACTCTAGCAACTGACTTTTTTCTTCTACCTAGTGTATTTACTACTTCCATAGGATTATTTAATTGTGTTCAATTTAATTTCTTTCGGTTTTTGAGCTTCATGATTGTGCTCCGTTCCTACTACTACAGTAAGATTGTTGAACAAACTTTTACCCAATCTGTTTTTTGGCAACATTCCTCTCACAGCGTTTTCAACTACTGCTTGTGGTTTTTTAACCAACATATCTCTAACAGATCTTACTTTTTGTCCACCTGGGTGCAAACTATAAGTAATGTAAACTTTATCATCCATTTTATTACCAGACAAACGTATCTTTTCTGCATTAATAACAATAACGTTATCACCACAATCTACGTGAGGAGTGTAATTGGTTTTATGTTTACCTCTTATTAATTTAGCAACTCTAGATGCCAATCTTCCTAATGTTTCATTTTCTGCATCCACTAATAACCACTCTTTATTAACTGTGGCACTGTTTGCTGAAACCGTTTTATAACTTAGCGTATTCACTTTAAATTCTTTTTATTGTTTATAAGCACAATCTCCCAAAAAGGGGCTGCGAAGTTAGAATTATTTTTTTTCTCCAACAAGTATTATCAACAAATAAATTGTTAATTATTTAACTTGCCTTCAAATTCACTAAAATCAAGCCCTTTAAAGCTTTCAGAAAGCGAACATTTTTTTCTTAACAATATTCTTCAAATGCCATTGTCAAATTCTCTGCAATCATTTCGGCAGGTCTTCCTTCAATGTGATGTCTTTCTATGAAATGAACTAACTTTCCATTTTTAAATAATGCTATAGATGGAGATGATGGAGGGTAAGGCAACATGTGTTTTCTTGCTTGATCTACCGCTTCTGTGTCAACTCCTGCAAAAACAGTTGTTAAATTGTTAGGTTTCTTATTGTTACTTGCTGCCATTCTCACTGCAGGTCTAGCATTTGCTGCTGCACAGCCACATACTGAGTTAATCATAACTAAAGTAGTTCCTTCTGCATTGATTGCATGGTCAACTTCATTTGCACTTTTTAATTCTTTAAATCCTACTGAAGTTAATTCGGCTTTCATTGGTGCCACCATTTCTTCTGGATACATATATAATGTTTTTAATTTTTACTATATTTTTCGGATTGCAAATTTACGAATAAAGCTAATCATAAACTGCTTTTTTATTGATTCTATTTTATGGCCACAGACTGTGAAATAAAAACTGCAAATTGTGTATCTTAATTATCAACTCCTATTCGATATATTAGGTCATTATATCTGCAAAGAGCAGTATAACAACTAATGGAAGGAATAGAGTTGGTTGGCATAATTTTTACATCCTAATAATCAAATTATAGATGTTTTCATTTGTAATTTTAATATTGGTTTGGTTAATTAGTGTATGAAAAGGTTCTGTTTTAGAATGGAGCCTTTTCTCTTTTCATTTTAGAAGAGAAGCTATAAAATTTGCTAACAAAGCCTTCAAAGCTTCAAAGCTTCAAAAGAAAAAATAATACCCTTTACAAATTCTATTCTAGCTATTTATTATCAAAAAAGTATTCTATTCTTTAAAATCTCATTGAGACATTTACTTAATTGTCACTTTAAATTCTAAATCATTCTTAATTTAGACAGACACTTATTACTAAGTGATTAAATATTCTAAAGTCTAACCACTAACATTGCAAAGGTCTAATCTTTTATCATCTTACCTCTTTTCTTTAAAAAAGTTTACTACAATTCGACCGCATTCTTCTGCCATTATTCCATTTAAAACTTCCGTTTTAGGATGAATAATTGAACTTGCTACATTTCTATAACCTCTTCTTGGATCAGCTGCTCCAAATATTATTTTCCCTATTTGAGTCCAAAAAGCAGCACCAGCACACATCACACATGGTTCTAATGTAACATATAACGTACATTCATTCAAATATTTGCCTCCCAAAAAATCAGCTGCTGCTGTGAAAGCTTGCATTTCTGCATGGGCAGTTACATCATTTAAATGTTCTGTATAATTATGCGCTCTTGCAATAATTTTATTTTGAAACACTATTACTGCACCTACAGGAACTTCATCCAATTCGTAAGCTTTTTGAGCTTCTTTAAAAGCCTCTTTCATAAATCTTTCATCAGAAAATACAGACAGTTCCATTCTTTGAGTTTTTGGCAAAACTAATTAAAGCAGACCATTTGTAGCTAATTTAAGATGCCTTTACTAATTTCGCGAAATATTTATATTTTATAAGATGTTACGATCAAATACTTGTGGAGAATTAAACATAAATAACTTAGATAAAGAAGTTAAACTATGTGGTTGGGTACAAAAATCGAGAGATTTAGGCGGTATGACCTTTATTGATTTAAGAGATAGATATGGCATTACTCAATTGGTATTCAACATGGAAACCAATTCCCAACTTTGCGAAAAAGCTAGAAAGTTAGGAAGAGAGTTTGTTATTTCTGTGCAAGGTAAAGTAATTGAAAGAAGTAGCAAAAATAAAAATATTCCCACTGGTGAAATAGAAATTGAAGTCAATGATTTAGAAATTTTAAATGCTTCAAAAACTCCTCCATTTACGATTGAAGATGATACAGATGGTGGTGAAGATTTAAGAATGAAATATCGCTATTTGGATTTGAGAAGAAAGCCTGTTGCTAACAAACTCATATTAAGACATCAAATCAACAAAGAAGTTAGGAATTTTCTTAACAATGAGGATTTTATTGAAGTAGAAACTCCTTACTTAATTAAATCTACACCTGAAGGAGCAAGAGATTTTGTGGTTCCTTCTCGTATGAATCCAAATGAATTTTATGCATTGCCTCAATCACCTCAAACTTTTAAGCAATTGCTGATGGTGGCAGGTTATGATCGGTATTACCAAATTGTAAAATGTTTTAGAGATGAAGATTTGCGTGCCGATCGTCAGCCTGAGTTTACGCAGATTGATTGCGAAATGACCTTTATAGAGCAAGAAGATATTCTCAACACTTTTGAAGGGATGATGAAACATCTTTTTAAATCAGTAAAAGGAATCGAAATTGCAGATTTTGAAAGAATGACTTATGATGATGCCATGAGATTGTATGGAAACGACAAACCAGACATTCGATTTGGAATGCCATTTGTAGAATTAAATGATTTAGCTAAAAATCAAGGATTTAAAGTGTTTGATGATTCCGAATTGGTAGTAGGTATTTGTGCTGAAGGTTGTGCTGAATACAGCCGTAAACAATTGGACGCCTTAACTGATTTTGTTCGTAAACCACAAGTTGGCGCTCAAGGATTAGTTTATGTGAAGGTTAATTCTGATGGAAGTTTTAAATCTTCGGTTGACAAATTTTTTGATGAAGAAAAATTAAAAAGTTGGGCCAATAAAATGGAGGCTAAACCTGATGATTTACTATTGATCATTTCAGGCGAAACCAATAGAGCGAGAAAAGCATTAAGTGAATTGCGATTGGAAATGGGTAAGCAATTAAACCTAAGAGACAACAGTAAGTTTGCTCCACTTTGGGTGGTTGACTTTCCATTGTTGGAATGGGATGAAGAAAGCAATAGATATCATGCGATGCATCATCCTTTTACTGCCCCTAAATTAGCAGATTTAGAAAAAATGCAATCAGCTCCCGGCGATATTAGAGCCAATGCTTACGATATGGTTATCAACGGAGTAGAAATAGGTGGAGGTTCTATTAGAATTCATGATAAAGACCTACAAAAGAGAATGTTTGATCTTTTAGGATTTACTGAAGAAGAAGCAAAATCTCAATTCGGATTTTTAATGAATGCCTTTGAATATGGTGCTCCTCCTCACGGCGGTATTGCTTTAGGGTTTGATAGATTATGCGCCCTTTTCGGTGGTACAGAATCTATTAGAGATTACATTGCATTTCCTAAAAACAATTCAGGAAGAGATGTAATGATTGATGCTCCGGCGGCTATTGCAGATGCTCAGTTGAAGGAATTATTTTTAAATACAGTTAAACCGAAAAAGGAAAATTAAACTGAATGCGATTACCTTGCATTCTTTACTTCTCCACTGCCCTGATTGCTAATTTTGATATCCTCAGGATTACCTGAATACAAAATATCTCCACTGCCTTGTATGCTAGCGTCCAAACTTTTGCTGACATTCACTTCTGCATCTCCTGATCCTTGGATGCTTACATCTGCTTCCATGGTCAATAATTTAGCGGCTTTTAAATCTCCTGAACCTTGCACATCTACTTCTAAATCAGAAGATTTTCCATTTAAATAAACGCTTCCAGAACCTTGAATGTCGACCTCAATACTTTCTGCTACCACATTCAATTTTATACTTCCTGAACCTTGTATATCTATTTCTAAATCTTCAGTTTTTAATTCTCCTTCACTTTCTATGTTTCCAGACCCTTGAATACTCAAATCTTCAATAACAGGTAGAGTGATGTAAATAAGAATTTCAGAATTATACTCAATACATTCATTTAATTCAATATCCCATTCGTTTCCACTAATTTTTGTGTTCAACTGATCTATTACATCTTGTGGAGCTTTTACTTTTACAGTCTGCTCATTTCCTTGACTCAATATTACTTTGGCAGAACTACTCAAATTTATAGATGTAAATGCTTCTATATTTAGCTGCTTCTCTACAGTTGGCCCAGTTGACTTTAAACAACTACATGCTGTTAAAAATACTATTAAACTGATAGAAATAAATCGTAAAAAATAGGTTTTCATACTTCTGAATTTTATGTACAAGATAGAAAATTTTGGTGAATTTAAAAATTAAATTGTCGTGTACACGATGTAATCGTTAAAGTATGTCAATCTATCGAATTATATTTTCCATTTCTATCTATAAATTTGTACCTTGTAACCGATTTATTTAACCAAAAAAATATATTCTCATGAGTAAAAGAGACGATTTAATTGCAAAGTATGCAGCAGATTTAAAAGACAAATGTGGCGAAAAAGCTGACATGGATTTCTTAACAAAAGTAACTATTGGTTGTGGCCCATCTATTTATAATGCTGATGCAGCTACTGTTTCAGGTTCAGATGAAAAAGAACTAGCTACTGTAAAAAACAATTTCTTAATTAAAAAATTAGGATTAAAAGATAGTGCAGATTTAGATAAAGCTATTGATGCTGTTATTGAAAAATACGGTAGATCTAATAAAAGTAAGTACAGAGTTGTAGTTTATTATTTATTGGCGAAGCATTTCAAAAAAGAATCTGTTTATAAGTAATCAGATTTATAAAATAAACAAAAAAAGACTGCAAACTTTGCGGTCTTTTTTTTATTTAATAAACTTAAAACAAAAAAAGACCTCGATTTCTCGAAGTCTTTTTATTTTAAAGAAAAGTGCTTTTATAAAGTTCCTCTTTTTTCTTGCTCTCTTTCAATTGATTGGAATAAAGCTTTGAAATTACCTGCTCCAAAACCTCTAGCACCCATTCTTTGAATAATTTCAAAGAAAAGCGTTGGTCTATCTTCAATTGGTTTTGTAAATATTTGTAGCAAATATCCTTCTTCATCAGCATCAATCATGATACCGAGTCCCATCAATGTTTTTATATCTTCTTTCAACTCATGACTAAAAGATTCCAAACGCCCAGGTACTGCTCTGTAATATTCATCTGGTGGAGTAGATAAAAACTCTACACCTCTGCTTTTCAAATCACTCACTGTCTTAATAATATCATCAGTAGCTACAGCGATATGTTGAACTCCAGGGCCTTCATAAAAATCTAAATATTCTTCAATTTGAGACTTCTTCTTACCTTCAGCTGGTTCGTTGATTGGAAACTTAATACGTCCATTTCCATTACTCATTACCTTACTCATCAAAGCAGAATACTCAGAGTGGATTTGCTTGTCATCAAAAGATAAAAAGTTAACAAACCCCATCACATCTTCATACCATTTAACCCAAGTATTCATTTCATTCCAACCTACATTTCCTACCATATGGTCTATGTATTTTAAACCAGTTGGTGCAGGGTTATAATCAGATTCCCATTTTACGAAGCCAGGCAAAAATTGTCCTTTATAGTTTTTACGCTCTACAAACATATGCACCGTCTCTCCATAAGTATAGATTCCTGCACGAACAACTTCACCGTGCTCATCTTTTTCTACAGTAGGCTCCATGTAAGATTTAGCGCCTCTTTTAGTAGTTTCTTCCCACGATTTTTTTGCATCTTCTACCCAAAGCGCCACTACTTTTACTCCATCTCCATGTTTTACAATATGTTCATTGATAGGATTTTTAGAACTCAAAGGAGTCGTTAAAATCAGTTTGATTTTATCTTGAGTTAACACATAAGAAACAGAATCTTTACTTCCAGTTTCTAATCCTCTATAGGCATGCGACTGAAAACCAAAAGCAGTCTTGTAAAAGTGAGCCGCCTGCTTTGCATTTCCAACATAAAATTCTACATAATCTGTTCCTAATAAGAGGCAAGAAATCTTGCGCTCCTTCAAAAATTTTTTCTAGACCGTATTCAACGGATTTAATTTCTTTCTTTTCCATATTTTTTATTTAATAAGAACTTAGACATTAGACTTTAGACCTTAGAAATATTACTATAATTTTTTTCTAAGGCCTATTGCCATTTTCTGAAATTCTTGAATCATTTTTTCTACTTTTTTAAATTTATCTTCTAAAATATATTTTCTTCTTAATGATATAATTAGTTGTGTTTCTAATTCAAATGAAGAACCCAATGCAATACTTAAATAATTAGAGAAAGATTTATCTGTTCCTGCAGAACCTTCTGCAATATTACTTGGTATTGAAACTGAACATCTACTTATTTGTGAAATAAGACCGTATTTTTCATCCTGAGGAAATTCTTTTAATAAATCAAAAACTTCATCAGTAATATCCATCCCCAATTCCCAAATTTTTAAATTTTTATACCTGTGGTTCATTTTACATTACTGTCTTTTTCAGTGAAAAAAACTTCTAAAGTCTAAATTCTAATGTCTTTCCCAATTGCTTATTTTTCTTTTCTTAATGTCATTATCTCAATTTAGCCGTATAAATCTCAAGCTATTAATATTAAATCATTGTATTATTCACTCATTGACTTATTCACTAATTCAACTATTCATCAATGTATCCAACTCTTATAATACTTTCCATCATCAATCATCAAAGCTTCTTCGGTTAATTTTAAAGGTTTAAATGTATCAATCATTACGGCTAATTCTTCAGTTTCTTTTTTACCTACACTTCTTTCATAAGCACCAGGATGTGGCCCATGAGGCATTCCACCTTGATGCAATGTTATCTGACCTTGCGTCTATGTCGTTTCTACTCATAAAATCACCATCTACATAATATAAAACCTCATCAGAATCTATATTACTGTGATTATAAGGTGCAGGAATAGATTCAGGATGATAATCATACATCCTTGGACAGAAGGAGCAAATTACAAAATCATGTGCCTTCAAACTGTTTGATGAACTGTGGTGGTTGATGCACTCTACCTGTAATGGGTTCAAAATCATGAATGGAAGACGCATAAGGAAAGTTATAACCATCCCACCCTATTACATCAAATGGATGTGAAGCATATACATAATCGTAAATGATACCTTCTTTTTTAATTTTAATTAAAAAGTCTCCTTTCTCATCATGTGTTTCCAAATCTTGAGGAGTTCGAATATCTCTTTCACAATAAGGAGAATGTTCTAAGCATTTGACCAAATTCATTTCTATATCTTTTGGGTGAATAAATTGGAGTAAATGACTCAACAATTAATAATCTATTATCTTCTGTATCAAATTCAATTTTATAAATCATTCCTCTTGGAACAACTAAATAATCGCCGTATGTAAAATCAATATTTCCTAAATGAGTTCTTAGCTTACCTTTTCCTTTGTGAATAAAAATTACCTCATCAGAATCTGAATTTTTATAAAAATAATCTTTTGTTGATTCTTTTGGAGCAGCTAGCACAATATTAATATCATTATTAACCATCATTGGTTTTCTACTGTCTATATAGTCTCCTTCGGCTTTGACATCAAATCCTAATAAACGGCGAGCTTTCATATTTTTTTCAACCGCTACATTTGGCATTGCATCTTTGAGCACCTAAAATTTCTTTGACCATAGTAGGTCTATGAACATGGTACATCAAAGACGACATACCGTGAAATCCTTCAGTACCAAATAATTGTTCATAATATAAACTCCCATCTTGTTTTTTAAAAGTGGTATGTCTTTTATGCGGAATTTTTCCTAATTTGTGATAAAATGGCATAATATTTAAGTTTTTATTGGGTACGAAATATAGTCAAATTATTTCAACCTATTCTGATTATTAACGTTTTTTAAATTGGGTCGCAGCCTACTTTTATAAACTGCATGCGCATTTTCTTTAATTTTTCCCTTTCGCATCGCACGCTGCTCTTCAATCGGCAAGTTAGCAATTTCTTTGCATTCAGGTGTACAACATCCTTCCATTTTTTCGGCACATTTGTCACACTGTATAAAAAGTAAATGACAATCATCATTGGCACAATTAGTATGAGTATTACACAAGTCTCCACATTGATGACAGGTAGAAATAATTTCATCAGAAATAGATTCGCCTAAACGCTCATCAAAAACAAAATTTTTGCCTTTGAATTTATTTTCCAAACCCTCTGCTTCTATTTGGCGAGCGTAATCAATAATACCTCCATGTAATTGATTTACATCCTTAAAACCCTTGTGCTTAAAGTAAGCCGAAGCTTTTTCACAACGAATCCCTCCTGTGCAGTACAATAATAATTTTTTATCTTCCTTTCCCGCTAAAATTTTTTCTACTTCAGGTAATTCATCTTTAAAAGTATCCACATCAGGACATATTGCATTTTCAAAATGGCCAATTTCACTCTCATAATGATTGCGCATATCCACCAATATGGTATTGGGATCTGCCATCGCTTCATTGAATTCTTTTGCAGATAAATGTCGACCAACGTTGGTAACATCAAATGTTCCATCATCAAGCCCATCTGCTACTATTTTATTGCGAACTTTTATTTTTAATTTGTAAAATGATTTTCCATCATCTTCAACTGCCTTTTTGATGGGCATATTCTCAAAATACTTTCTAGCTTGCAATCGGAGCATAAACTCATCCCAGTTATGCTCAGGAATGCTCATTTGGGCATTAATCCCTTCTTTAGCAAGATATATTCTTCCAAAAACCTGGAGATTATCCCATTCAGCATACAACTCATCCCTTAATTCATTGGGAGAATTGATGATTACATATCGGTAAAAAGAAATGGTGATGCGCTTAAAACTTTCTTGCATCAATTTCTCTTTCAGTATTTTTTTGTCGTATTTATTAAACAGAGTCATTGTATAAATCATTAAAAAAAACACTACAAAATTAACCAATCCTTATGACTTATTAAAGTTGTGAATTCCTAGCAAAATAGTGCAAAAATAATTGTGAAAACATAAATTGATAATTTGCGTATAAGCTAATTATAAATCTATAATTTTGGCATAAAAAAATAGAATGGCAGACAGAAAGATATTGGTTATAGGAGCTTTAGGACAAGTAGGGCAAGAATTAGTTTTTAATTTAAGAGCACAATATGGGGCTCAAAATGTTGTTGCATCCGATTTAAAAATGGATGAAAATTCAGATGGTCCGTTTGAGATTTTAAATGCTTTGGATAAAGATAAAATGTTTGAAATTGTAAAGAAATACCAAATAACTGATGTGTATCATTTAGCTGCTTTATTGTCTGCTACAGCAGAAAAACAAATTGAATTTGCTTGGCAATTAAACATGGATAGCTTATTTCATGTATTAAATCTTGCAAAAGACAAACACATTCAGCGTATTTTTTGGCCGAGCTCAATTGCTGTTTTTGGACCAAATACTCCTAGAGATAATACACCTCAGCATACCACTACTGATCCAACTACGGTTTATGGAATTAGTAAATTAGCAGGTGAAAGATGGTGTGAATACTATCATAATAAATTTGGAGTTGATGTTAGAAGCATTCGATATCCAGGATTAATAGGTTATAAAACATTACCAGGCGGTGGCACAACTGATTATGCTGTAGATATTTATCATCAAGCATTAAAAAGTAAGTCGTATGAGTGTTTTCTTAAAGAAGATGCCGCTTTACCTATGATGTATATGGAAGATGCCATAAGGGCAACATTAGAATTAATGCATGCAGACCCAAAACGATTAACCATTTGGAGCAGTTATAATTTAGGTGGAATTAGCTTTACTCCTGCTGAAATAGCAAATGAAATTAAAAAAATTATTCCAGAATTTGAGATTACTTATCAGCCCGATTTTAGGCAACAAATCGCTGAAAGTTGGCCATCTAGCATTGATGATTCCTATGCTCAAAAAGACTGGGACTGGAAAATTAAATACGATTTAGAAAAAATGTCCGTAGATATGCTCCAACAACTCTCTAATTAAGTTTTGCTGTAGAGAAAACTAATGTTATAAAATTTTATCAATCATGAAAAATTGTCTTCTTCTCTTTTTATCCATATTATTTTCAATAACGGTTTCATCTCAAACATTTGAAACCATTAATGGAGAAAAAGTAAATGTTGTTGATGCCTCAAATTATAAACAAGGTCAATGGATTGTCAAATACAATTCAGGAAAAACAAAAGAAGAAGGGCTTTATAAAGATGGCAGAAAAGTAGGTCTTTGGACAATGTATTACCCAGCAGGTGAATTAAAATCTCAAATCACTTTAGTTGGTGGTCGTCCAAATGGGCCGTATAGGTTATATTATGAAAATGGAACCTTACAAGAAGAAGGAACATGGGCCAATACTAAAAATACAGGCGATTTTAAAAGGTATCATCCCAACGGAAAAATTCAACAAGACTTTAGTTTTAAGCCTTCGGGAAGAAGACAAGGCACTCAAAACTACTATTATGACAACGGGCAATTGCAGTTAACTGGTAGTTGGAACGATGGACAAGAAAGTGGCGAAGTAAAAGAATATTATGAAAATGGTGATATTATGAGCATTAGAAAGTTCAACAATGGTACCATGGATAAAAATTCTTATGCAGAATATGCACCAAAGACTCCTATGAAAAGTCCATTAGATCAGCAAATAAGCGACGCCCCAAGTGTTAATGTAAAGGCTGGTTCAGGAGATAAATCCAATGATGGAAGGTTTGATGGTAATGGTTATTACAAATTATATAATCCCAATATGCAAATATCTAAAGATGGGGAGTTTAAAAACTACCGTTTTATAGAAGGAAAAGTGTACGATTACGACAGCAATGGGCTAGTAGTGAGAATTAAAATTTTCAAGAAAGGCAGATATATTGGTGATGGCGTAATTACTGATAAATAATTGTATTTTGATTCCTACTTTTGCAAGGAATAAATAGCATTAACAGAAATTATTTTTCCATGTCTAACAAGCTTCGTCTTTACAACACCTTAAGTAGAAAAAAAGAAGAATTTGTTCCCATTAATCCTAAAAGTATTGGATTATATGTTTGTGGTCCTACCGTTTATGGGGATGCTCACTTAGGTCATGCTAAATCTTATGTTTCTTTCGATTTAATTTATAGATATTTAAATCATATTTATCCGCAAGTTAAATATGTTCAGAATATTACTGATGTAGGCCATTTAACAGATGATGCCGATCAGGGCGATGATAAAATTGCGAAACAATCTCGTTTAGAGAAAGTGGATCCAATGGCAGTAGTTGAAAAATATATGTACAACTACTTTAGGGACATGGATGCTCTAAATGTTTTACGTGCAAATATATCACCACGACCTTCAGGACATATTCCAGAGCAAATAGAGACTATCGAAGAACTCATTGAGAAAGGTTTTGCTTATGAAGTCAATGGTTCTGTTTATTTTAATGTGACTGCTTATGACCAAGAACATGATTATGGTAAATTGTCGGGTAGAAAGATAGAGGAAATGATGGAAGGCGCTGCCAATAGAACTTTAGCTGCTCAATCTGAAAAAAACAATCCACTTGATTTTGCATTGTGGAAAAAAGCAGATGAAAGTCATTTAATGCAATGGAAATCTCCTTGGGGAATGGGTTATCCTGGACTGGCACATAGAATGTACAGTAATGAGTCAAAAATACTTAGGAGATAATTTTGATATTCATGGTGGAGGTTTAGAAAATGCTTTTCCGCATCATGAATGTGAAATAGCACAAGCTGAAGCAAACACCGGAAAGTCTTTTGCCAATTATTGGTTGCATAATAATATGGTAACTATTAACGGACAAAAAATGGGAAAATCACTTGGAAATGGTATTTTTTGTCACGAGCTTTTTAGTGGTGAAAATCATCAATTAAGTCAGGCTTATTCTCCTATGACGATACGGTTTTTCATTCTTCAATCTCATTATAGAAGTACCTTAGATTTTTCCAATGAAGCTTTAATTGCTGCTGAAAAAGGCTTGAAAAGATTAATGAAAGCCATTGAAATGTTACCAAAATTGGAAGCTTCTAATCAGTCAAGTTTTGAGGTAAATGTATTAAAAGAAAAATTGTATGAGGCAATGGATGATGATTTTAATTCACCAATCGCCATTGCACATCTATTTGAAGCTGTGAAGCATATAAATTTGATGATGGAAGGAAAAGCTTCCTTAACTCAAGAAGATTTAAAACAGTTTCAAGAATTAGTGCAGCTTTTTACTTTTGATATTTTAGGCTTGAAAAGTGAAAATAGCGCGAAAAATGAAAACGACACACACAATATATCAGACAATCTTATGCAAATGATATTAGAATTTAGAGCTGCTGCCAAAGAAAACAAAGATTTTGTCATGGCGGATAAAATTAGAGATCGTTTGAAAGAAATGGACATCCAAATAAAAGATAGTAAAGATGGAGCTAGCTGGGAATATGAAAACTAAAATACAATTAATAGCAATTGTACTACTTGTAGCAATTACAGGTTGTCAGACGCAAGAGGAGAATAAAAATACAGCTGACAATAGCCCAAAAAAAGAAGTTAAAGCTACTATTTTACCACCGGCTTTTGATGCAGATTCAGCTTATCAATTTGTTGCTGATCAAGTTAATTTTGGACCTAGAGTTCCGAATACTGAAGCTCATAAAGCAACTGCCGAATACCTAAAGAGTCAATTCATTAGATTTGGCGCAGAAGTAACCGTTCAAGCTGCTGTTGTAACTGCATTTGATGGCACTAAATTGAATATGCAAAATATAATAGGAAGTTATCTTCCTGAAAAAAACAAAAGAGTTTTATTAATGTCTCATTGGGATTCTAGACCATTTGCAGATCAAGATGATACAGACAAAAATAAGGCTATTGATGGAGCCAACGATGGAGCAAGTGGTGTTGGTATTTTATTAGAAGTAGCACGACAATTGAACATTAAAAATCCTGAAGTGGGTGTGGATATTATATTTTTTGACGCAGAGGATTATGGACAACCTCAAGGAACTCCAAATCCAAAACAAGCCACTTGGTGTTTGGGAAGTCAATACTGGGCAAACAACTTACATCAACCCAATTATAAAGCAGAATATGGTATTTTATTAGATATGGTAGGTGCTCAAAATGCGGTATTTACGCAAGAAGCTATTTCTATGTATTATGCGCCTGCTGTGGTAGAAAAAGTATGGAATGTAGCTGCAGAATTGGGTTACAGTAATTATTTCCCTTTTCGTGAAACTGCTCATGTTGGAGAGGATGATCATTTATATGTCAATAGAATTACAAAAATCCCATCAATAGATATTATTCAGTATGATGCTGCTACAGGAGCCTTTGCGCCGCATTGGCATACACATGATGATAATATGAATGTAATTGATAAAAATACTTTAAAAGCTGTTGGTCAAGTTGTGTTAGCCACTGTTTTGAACGAAAAATAATCTACTTCATTTTTCTCAAATTATTTTTCATTTTCATTTTTAAAAAGCGTTGCTTTTACGTATCTTCATTGTTTCTAATTAAAGATAAACATCAAAACAATGTCAAAAGACAAAACACTGTATGTTTTAGATGCTTATGCACTGATCTATAGAGCATATTTTGCATTAAGTCAAAATCAAATAATCAATTCTAAAGGACAAAACACATCTGCCATTTAAGGATTTACTAATACCCTTTGGGATGTTTTAGTCAATACACAAATCCAACGCATATTGCCGTGGTTTTTGACACCAATAAACCCACGAAAGACATATAGAATATGCTGAATATAAAGCCAATCGGGAAGCAATGCCAGATGATATTCGGTCTGCCATTCCTTTCATTAAACAAATTATTGAAGGTTTTGATATTCCTATTTTATTTTCAGATGGTTTTGAAGCAGATGATGTAATTGGAACATTGGCAAAAAAAGCAGAAAAAGAAGGTTTTGTGACTTATATGATGACTCCCGATAAGGATTTTGGTCAATTGGTTTCTGATAATATCTTTATGTATAAACCTGCTCGAATGGGCAATAAGTCTGAGGTTTGGGGAATAAAGGAAGTTTGTGAAAAATTTGAAATAACTGATCCGCTACAAGTTATAGATTACTTAGGAATGTGTGGGGATGCAGTAGATAATATTCCAGGCATACCGGGTGTAGGTGATAAAACTGCAAAAAAGTTCTTAAAAGAATACGGAAGTATTGAAAATCTATTGGAAAACACTGCCGACCTTAAAGGCAAGATGAAAGAAAAGGTAGAAGATCATAAAGAGCAAGCACTTTTGTCAAAAAAATTAGCCACTATAATTTTAGATGCTCCTGTTGAATTTGAAGAAGATAAACTTATTCGAGGCGAGATGGATAAGGAAAAATTGACTGAAATTTTTGCTGAACTAGAATTTAGAACGTTGAGCAAAAGAATTTTAGGTGAGGAAGTAGCGGTAGCTACTGAAAACACAAATGGCCAAATGGATTTATTTGGAAGCGTTACAGAAGCTCAAATTCAAGAAAATGCACCTTCAGAATATCAAACCATTGAATCTGTAAAACACGAATATCAATTAATCGATTCTGAAGTTCTCAAAAAAGAATTATTAACTCAATTAAAATCTGCAAAAACCATCTGTTTTGATACAGAAACAACAGGCTTAAACCCTCAAGAAGCAGAATTAGTGGGAATTGCATTTTCAATTGAAAAACATAAAGGATTTTATGTTCCAGTTTCGGCTGACTATGAAAAAGCAAAAAAAGAAGTAGCTATTTTCAAAGAAATTTTTGGTGATTCAAATAAAGAGTTAGTAGCGCAAAACTTAAAATATGATTTAGCTATTTTAAAACGATATGATATTCAGTTTAAAGGAAAGTTATTTGATACGATGATTGCTCATTATTTGATGCAACCTGACATGAAACACGGAATGGATTTTTTAGCAGAAACTTATTTACATTATCAAACTGTTTCGATTGAATCTTTAATTGGTAAAAAAGGTAAAAATCAATTAAATATGAAGGATATGGATCCTGCTAAAGTAGCTGAATATGCTGGCGAGGATGCAGATATCACTCTTCAATTGAAAGAGTTATTCGAACATCAACTCTCTAAACTAAATTTGCAAAATCTATTCAATAATATTGAAATTCCTTTAATTGAGGTTTTGGCCGATATGGAAAATGAAGGAATTCAATTGGATATAAAAGCCTTAAAAGAATTTTCTAAAGAGTTGGGAAAAGATTTGATTGAATTGGAACAGAAAATCTACGAAATGAGTGGTGAACATTTTAATATAGATTCGCCAAAACAATTGGGCGAAGTATTGTTTGATAAAATGCAAATTGTTGAAAAAGCTAAAAAAACGAAAACCGGTCAGTATTCAACGTCGGAAGATACCTTAAGTAAACTAGCAGATAAACATGAAATAATAGCAATTGTATTAGAGTACAGATCATTAAAAAAATTAAAATCTACGTATGTAGATGCTTTACCAGAATTGGTTAATCCAATAACAGGAAGATTGCACACTAACTATATGCAGACAGTTGCAGCTACTGGTAGATTGAGTTCTACCAATCCCAATTTGCAAAATATTCCAATTCGTACTGAAAAAGGCAGAGAAATTAGAAAAGCTTTTATTCCTAGAAATGAAAATTACACCCTACTTGCGGCAGATTATTCTCAAATAGAATTGCGCATAATCGCTGCCTTAAGTGGTGATGAAAGTATGATTGATTCATTCAAAAAAGGGGAAGATATTCATGCCGCTACTGCCGCAAAAGTATTTGAAGTGGAGCTTTCAGAGGTTAATAGAGATATGCGAAGTAAAGCTAAGATGGTCAATTTTGGTATTATATACGGTATTTCTGCATTTGGATTATCACAACGATTAAATATTCCGAGAGGGGAAGCTGCTGAAATAATAGAAAATTATTTCAAAAAATATCCAAAAATTAAAACTTATATGGATAACAATATAGAAATGGCGCGTGAAAAAGGCTATGTGGAAACCATTATGGAAAGAAGAAGGTATTTAAATGATATCAATGCTAGCAATGCAACTGTGAGAGGTTTTGCGGAGCGAAATGCTATTAATGCACCTATACAAGGTTCTGCGGCTGATATTATAAAAATTGCTATGATTAATATTCATAAAGAAATGCATGATAAAAAATTAAAATCCAAATTATTACTCCAAGTTCACGATGAATTGGTTTTTGATGTATTGAATGAAGAATTAGAAATTATTCAACCTATTATTAAAGAAAAAATGGAAAATGCAGTAAAATTATCCGTTCCTTTAACTATTGAAATGAATAATGCTGAAAATTGGTTGGCAGCACATTAAATATAATTGTATAGTTTTTATATATTTGAACAAAATTAATTAAGATGAAAAAACAAATCGCTTTATCCATTATTGCTCTTTCGCTTTTTGGCGCATGTGTTACCAAACATGAAGAAGAGCAAGAAGAGTCAGCTACCGAAATGGTTAATGACACTTCGGCAGTTATTGAATTAACTGATATTTTTTACGCGGTTCCTTCACCACTGGAATTGAGTACGCTGTTCAAAATCCAAGGAATTGATTTTGACAAAACTCATTTATTAGCATTAGATGCAGTTAATAAATATGAAGATTCTGAAAAAAGAGCTTTAATTTTAGGTGTTTATGGTGCAGATTTAAGTTATACAGGTATTTTCAAAAAAACACAAGAAAGTATCCAATATATGGCCGTTTGCAAAAAATTGAGCGATAACTTAGGTATTGGTCAAGGTTTTGATGAGAAAATGGTGAATAGATTGGAATCTAACGTTGAAAATAAAGATTCTATTGTTTCTATAATTGCAGATTCATTTTTAGACATGGATACTTATTTTAAAGAAAATAAACAAGGTGAAAATTCTGCTTTGGTAGTAATTGGCGGCTGGATAGAAGGCTTATACTTAGGCACAAATATGGTTAGTTCATCAGCGGATAACGATGGTTTAAAAAGAATTATTAAAGATCAAAAAGAACCACTTTCAAGAATCATAAAATTAGCCGAAAATCAAAATTTTAATAGCCAAAAAGAAATCACAGCAGATTTAAAAAGTCTTTCGGATATTTTTGCACAAATTTCAGATACTGATGCAGGCGAAGCAACAATGGAAAAAGAAGGTGATATGATGGTTTTAGGATCAACATCTAACGAAAGTGTTATATTGAATGATAGTACATTTCAAAGCATCAAAGAAAAAGTTAAGAACCTAAGAAATCAAATTGTAAATCAATAGAATTATGAAAAAAATATTATTATTAGTCTGTTTTTTAGCAGCATATACTATAGCCCCTAGTCAATGTAAATCTTTTACTAAAAATAATTGTTTGCATGCGCTCAACCCATTTATTAGCAATGGACAACTCAATGCAGCTAAATTAGCTCCAGGTGAATCTGCTGAATTACAAGTAAGCTTTTCTGCCGGTCTAAAATATAGATTATTAACTTGTTCTTCTGAATTATTAGGGGAAGTAAGTTTAACTGTATTTGATAAAAATAAAAAGAAATTATTCAGTGATGTCGTAAAGGAAAATGTAACTTATTGGGATTTTAAAGCTGAAACGAGCCAAGAATTATTTGTAAAAATAGAAGTTCCAAAAAGGGAATCAGAAAATGATTTAGTGGGTTTAGGCTGTGTAACTATGTTGATTGGTTTTCAGGAATAATTCATTGAAAAGAGCGATTGGTTGAGATAGCAATCGAAATTAATATGTAAGCTGTAAATGATTAATTTATTTCAACTATTGCATTATTTATATGCCAATTCCATTTAATAAACCTTTTCTTATAGGAAACGAAACAGCCTATATAGAAGACGCTGCAAAATTAGGTCATCTATCAGGAAACGGGAAATACACCAAAAAGTGTCAAACATTTTTTGAAGAAAAATATGGAATTAAAAAAGCCTTATTAACTACTTCTTGCACTGCTGCGCTAGAGATGGCTTCCATTTTATTAAACATAAAAGAAGGAGATGAAGTAATTATTCCTGGCTACACATTTGTTTCAACAGCGAATGCTTTTGCATTAAGAGGTGCAAAAATTATTTTTTGTGATAGCCGAAGTGATCATCCAGCAATCAATGAAGATTTAATAGCGGATTTAATAACTGAAAAGACAGTTGCAATTGTGCCAGTTCACTACGCAGGAGTTGCTTGCAATATGGAAAAAATCATGCAGATAGCATCAAAACATAATATTTATGTAATTGAAGATGCAGCTCAAGCTATTGATAATTACTATACATTTTCTGATGGCACTAAAAAAGCACTAGGAAGCATCGGTCATTTTGCTGCATTTTCTTTTCATGAAACTAAGAATATTATTTCTGGAGAAGGCGGTTTACTTGCCATTAACGATAAAAAGTTTATTGATCGTGCGGAGGTAATTTGGGAAAATGGCACCAATCGTTCTGCATTTTTTAAAGGTAAAGTAGATAGTTACAATTGGGTTGATTTGGGCTCATCATTTATGCCATCAGATATAACCGCTGCATTTTTATTTGCCCAAATAGAAAATTTAAATACAATTCAAATTCAAAGAAAACTTTTGTGGAACAGATATTTTGATGCCTTCAAAAATATTGTTGAAAAATTTGGGGTGAGTTTGCCTACTCTTCCTGATTATGCTACCAATAATGCGCACATGTTTTATTTAGTTTGTGAAAATAAATCCCAAAGATCACAATTGATTAAACATTTAAAAGCAAAGAATATATCAGCTGTTTTTCATTATTTAAGTTTGCATAAAAGCCCCTATTTTAATGATAAACATGATGGTAGAAATTTAACTAACACTGACAAATATACAGAATGCCTTGTTCGGTTACCCTTATACTATTCATTAACTGAAAATGACCAAAATATAGTAATCAAAGAAGTGAACAGCTTTTTCGCGAAAAGTTAGTGGCATTATAAGTTCTCACGGCGTAATATTATACCCAAACCAAAAATACATTATCATTTAATATTTTAAAATTACAAGTTAATTTCCCAAATCTGGATTGGGTTTTTATTTGTCCTTCTGGATTTATTTCTAAGACGGTTATACTTTTCAAATACTCCGCAAAATCTCCGTCATAGTATTTAAAAACAGCCTCTTTAGCACACCAAATTAAATGCAACAATTCATCAGTCAATTCATTAAAATTTTGTAGTTCTACAGTATTTAAAAAACGATCTTTTATCTTCTTTAAATTTGGATTTAAACGCTCAACATCAACTCCAATTGGCTCTTTAGTATCTGAATAATACAGTGCATACAAATTCTTACAATGAGAAATGGAAATGCTACCACTAAAATTATTTATAAAAGGAGCCCCAGAGTTTTTATGCTCAATTTTAGAAATATTCTTATCAACGTATTGTTGCAGCATTTCAATACCTTTGTCATGATTATTGGACAAATCAAAACTTTTTTTATCCAAATAAGTCCGTACAACAAGCTTTCCATTTGATGTAAGAAATTCTATATCTTTATAAGGCATATTATCTTTCGATTTTTTAAAAATAGAATCAAATTAAGTATTACTGAAAACTATAAAATTATCCCTAAGATACACCACTTCGACGCTTAAAGAACAATTATTTTCAATTTAATTTTATACCTTAGCCTATAATTCAATATACATCAAAATATCTATGTCTAAAATTGCTGAAGTTTCTCTGTACTTCCCTGAAAAAGTAATGAACAACGAAGATTTTTTCAAAATTTTTCCTGAGGAAAGAAAAAATAATACGTGGTCTAAACTAGGAGTGGATAAAAGACATATCATCGGAGATGAAGAACGCTCTATGGATATGGGTTTAAAGGCAGCTCAAAATTTATTGCAAACTCATCCTAATTTAATAGAAGAGATTGATTACATTTTATTTTGTTCACCTGAAAGGGATTATTACAACCCTGCAACATCTGGTGTGCTCCAAGCAAAATTAAATTTAAGAACAGATATTGGATGTGTAGATGTTTTGCAAGGTTGTAGCAGTTATATTTATTTACTGGCTGTTGCCGATGGATTAATAACAATTAATGCTGCCTCTAAGGTTTTAATAGTTGTCATTTCTTCCTTAACAAAAATGATTGATAAGGATGATAAATCTAATCGTTTTATATTTGGAGATGGAGCAGCAGCATATATTATAGAAAAGTCTGACTCAGAAAAAATTCACAGTTATCGTTTTGGAAATGATGGAGACAAAAAAGATAAAATTATAACTCAAGATGGATTTTTTAGGAATCCAATAAACGAAAATTCATTTTTACCTTTTATCAATGACTTTGGTGAGAAGCAAATTCCAGGTAAATTTTATCAGCAAGGAGCAGGTGTTTTTAGATTTGTATTAGACCGAATTCCAAAAATGATTACTTCTATTTTAGAAGAAAACAATTGGAGTAAAGATGATATTGATTTATATCTATTTCATCAACCAAATGGGTTTATATTAAAAAATCTGACTAAGATTGCAAAATTACCTGCTGAAAAAGTTGTAATTGACGTAGCTGATTACGGAAATACAGTAGGAGTTACTATTCCTATCTTAATAAACAACCTTAAAAAACAAAATAAAATCAAACCGGGTATGAAAATATTAATTGCAGCTTTTGGCACTGGTTTAAGCTGGAATGGATGTATTTGGGAAACTTAAAATAGCAAAATAAATGGATTGGAAAGAATTTGAAAATAACATTAGAGAAACGTTAGAAATTGATGACTCTATTGAAATTGATAAAAATGCACCCCTTGCAGAAACTGAATATTGGGGAAGTATGCACGCTTTGTTAATTATGGCTTTGGCTGAGTCGGAATACAACATCAGTTTAACTGGTGAAGAGTTACGTAACTCAAAAACTATTCAAGATTTATATAACCTTTTTGAATCTAAGGAAGTGTAATGGCATTTTTTACTATCCCAAATATTCGAATTAGCGGTATTAGTAGTGTAGTTCCTAATAAAACAATCCACAACAAAGACTACGACTATTTAACTGAAGCCGAACGTAATTTTTTAATAAAAACTACAGGGATAGAAGAAAAAAGACATGCTGAGTTTGGAGTAACAACTGTAGATTTGGGAGAGAAGCAGCCAATGAACTAATAGAAAAATTAGGCTGGAAAAAAGAAGAAATAGATATTCTGGTTTTAGTAACTCAATCAAGAGATTACTATTTACCTTCATCCGCAATTATTTTACAAGGTAGACTAGGATTGCCTGCATCTTGTATGGCATTCGATATAGGTTTAGGTTGCTCAGGTTATGTATACGGACTTTCTGTAATTGCCCAATTTCTTCAAAATGGTCAATTAAAAAAGGGATTATTAATAAGTGGTGATATCTCTACTATTTCGGCAAATTACGAAGACAAAAGCACTTATCCTTTATTTGGCGATGCAGTTACTGCAACAGCAATTAGTTATGAAGAAGGTGCTGAAGAAATACCATTTAACCTCGAAAATGATGGGAAAGGATTTGAAGCGATTATCATACGTGATGGAGGTGCAAGAAATCAATTAAATGATGAAACCACTGTGGTCAAAAACTTTGGTCATGGAATTAATCATGCTCCAAGAGATTTAGAATTAAATGGATTAGATGTATTTTCTTTTTCTATAAAAGAACCACCAAAAAATATAACACAATTGTTTGAGAATTCAAATCAATCTAAGGAAGCGATTGATTATTTTATTTTTCATCAAGCCAATAAATTAATTATAGATACGATTAGAAAAAAATTGAAAATAGACGTTGATAAAGTTCCATTTTCTCTCACTAAATATGGAAATACAAGTTCTGCCTCCATTCCATTGACTATTTGTGATCAATTAACAGAGAAGAGCAAAAACAAAAAAATGCTTTTATGTGGATTCGGTGTAGGATTATCGTGGGGCAGTTGCATTATTAATACAAAGGACATTTTATGCTTGAAACCAATCGAATATTAGAAGCTGCCAATTATGATTTTAAAGGCAAAAATATATTAATTACTGGAGTATCTGGTGGGATTGGTTATGCTGTTGCAAAAAAATTAATTGCTTCAGGTGCAGAAATATATACCAACTCTAGAAGAGATGTTGAAATTATTTCAGAAAAACATCATCATTTTTGTGGTGATATAAGTGATGAGGATACTTTAGAAAGTTGGATTTCTGAAATTCCAAATATAGATGGAGTAGTTTACTCTGCAGGGATATTGGATACCTACCCTATTCGATTTGCGAAAAAAGAAAAAATGATGAAAACCTGGGACATCAATTTCTTTGCAGCTGTAAATTTAAGTGTTCATCTCATCAAAAAGAAAAAACTGAATAGAAATGGGGCATTTGTTTTTATTTCTTCCATATCTGCAAAATTTCCATACATTGGTGGCAGCATGTACACTACAAGTAAAGCTGCATTAGAAACATACTCCAAAGTATTAGCGCTAGAGCTGAAAGATAAACTTATTAGATGTAATTGTATTGCATCTGCCATGGTAAAAACAGAGATGTACGAAAAAGGTATTGAACGTGGATCAAAAGAATCTATGGAAGAACATGTTGCGAAATATCCTTTGGGAGCAGGCGAGTCTGAAGATTTAGCGCAAGCCACTTGCTTTTTACTTTCGGATGCCGCGCGATGGATCAATGGAATTACATTAACCATGGATGGTGGGTTTTTATTGCAAGGAGCATAATATGATACTTAGAAAATACGGTTTAGAACTAAAAGAAGTGGAACGAGAAGATTTGGAGTTGATTCGCCAATATCGGAATACCGATATAATTAAAAATAAGATGATTCATCGCCAACAAATTACTCGTGAGCAACAGCTAGAATGGTTTAAAGAAGTTAGAAGTATCAAACATTTTTATTTTTTGATTTATAAAAATGATTCAGCAATTGGATTAATCAATGGAAAAAACATAGATTTTGTAAATAAATCATCTGAAGGAGGCATATTTGTGTGGAATGAGGATAGAAATTACGAAACTTCAATTACTGCATCTATCATTTTAAATGATTGGAATTTTTTGATTAATGGATTTGAAAAAAACTATGCTCAAGTATTGAAATCTAACAAGCAAGCTATAGCTTACAATGAATTTATGGGCTATAAAATAGCTGATCGAATTCATGAAAATAATCAAGTAATATGGATGGAGCAAACTAAAGAGGACTATGCGGTATATAGAAAAAAAATAGAACGCCTTAAATTTGAAGATTTTAATGTAAATGAGCCCTTGACAGAAAACGATATCTTTTTCAACCCTAATGAGGAGGAATATGCAAGAAATCTTGTTGAGTTAATTCCAGCATCCAAACAAAAAATTTATAATCGAATTTTAAAGAAAGCTTTTCCATGATACTAAAAGACCTCAGCATTGTGATTCCTGTTTTTGAAGCAGAAAGTAGTATTGGAGCCCTTATTGATCAATTGGAAGCCAATCAATATCTGAGCACTAAAAGTTGGGAACTTATCTTAATAGATGATTGTAGTAAGGATAAAAGCTTTCAGATTATAGAAGATAAAGCCAAACAATATAGTAACATTATTGGCCTAAGCTTATTTAAAAACTCAGGACAACACAGTGCCACTTTAGCAGGTATTACCGAAGCCAGTGGCGAGCTTTTGTTGACAATGGACGATGATTTTGAACATCCAATAGAAGAAATTAAAACTCTTATTGAAACTTTTGAAAAATCTCAAGTAGATGTTGTTTTTGGAGTTCCAGCAAATGATGATAAAAGCCGCTTTAGAAAAGGCATCAGCAGAATTCTTAAAAAGTCAACACAATTATTTTCAGAAGGATATGGAAATGGTTCAGCTTTCAGATTAATTCGAAAAGATATTTACCTTCAACTGAAAAATCATAAAACACCTTTTGTATTTATTGATGAAATTTTAGCTTGGTACACCAAGAATGTCATTTTTCTTCCCATTAATTTCAATACATCCAATAAAACCTCGACCTATCGACCTTCAAATTTATTGAGCCTTTATTTCAATATTATTTTCACTTACTCTTCCTTTCCTGCTCAATTCCTTACTCGAGTTGGTATCTTTGGCAGCTTTATCTCATTTTTAGCAGGAATTTTCTTTATCGGTAAAAAAGTGTTTTTTAGAGCGCAATTGGGCTTTACTTCTGTTGCAGTTTCCATCCTTTTTTCAGCATCCTTAATTCTATTTGGCTTAGGAATTATTGCACAATATATTTATCGACAGAATAAGCTATTGAATCAGCATCCACAATTTTTGATAAAAAATAGAACGGATGAAAAAAAGTGATATTTGGTATTCTTATACGTTAAAACCATACTTGCTTGATGAACCAGGATTTTACTCCAAAGAAGATTTTGAGTGGATCAAATTATTAGAAAATAATTTTGAAATCATTAAAAAAGAAACACTTTATTTTGTTGAAAACAATCAACTTAAACCCTACTTTAATAAGGATTTACTGAGTAAATCTAACAGTTGGAAAACGGAAGGATTACTTTTTTGGGGTTACTTTTTTAGAAAAAAACATACTCCATTTAAGGCGACTTGGAAAATTGCCAAGCAAATTCCCGGTATAATCTCTTTCTCTGTTTCAGAATTAGATCCAAATAGTAAAATAAAACCGCATAACGGTGACACCAATTCTATTATTAGAGTTCACTTTCCAATTGTTGTACCTTCGGGTTTGCCGAAATGTGCCTTTACCGTAAAAGGAGAAACGAGGCCATGGGAAGAAGGAAAAGCGCTCTTATTTAATGATGCACAAATTCACGAAGCTCAAAATTTAACCAATCAAAAAAGATTAGTCCTTTTAATTGATGTCATTCGTCCTGAATTTATCAATCGAAAAATAGAAATTTGTGGTAAAGTTTTGAATGGGTTAGCTTGGCAATTAATTACTCAAAATTTTCCAAAAGTTAGAAATTTACCCATTTGGACTAAAAAAATACTTTGGAGTAGTGTTCGATTTTCTGCCAGATGCATTCTGCGTGTAAATCAGTTATTTTGGGCTTAAGATTTAACATTTCGGCGAATATCCCATTTTAATTTCTCTAAGCTAAGACTTACTAAACTGCTCCAAATTAATGAGCTTTTTGGATTAGTTTGAAAATTTCCAACTATTAAATTTTGATAATACTCTTTACTCAAATTATCAACAGCTCTAATTTGAGAAATTGTCAATTCCTTTTCCCATTGTTTGGTTTTAGAGGTATTGATGGGTTTTTGCAAATTTTCCCACATGGCATATTTTTGTTTTAAATAGGCAGGGTCTAACTTTCCCTCCTTTGCTTCTAATGCGGATAAATAAGCACTTATTTTTTCGTCCTTATGCTTCCTGAAATTTAGCATTTCTATATCATAAGGAATGTTCAAAAATTCGCAAATCCGTTTTGTATATTGTTCAGGCTGCTCACACATTGCATCGTAATGCACCATTAAAAAACGTTCAGGATATTTAGCCGCTTGTTTGGCAATTAATTGATTCGTGTAGTTCCACCAACTAGCCAAATAACTGTAATTGGCAAAGTGTTGAATTTTATGTTTCGCTCTTGATATACAGTTATCTTTTGGTTCTCTCAGCATCCAAATAAATTTAGAATTTGGAAAATGAGACATTATTTGAGGTAAATAATAACTGTAAATTGGATTTTTATCAATTAATATTGAAGGATTTTCATCAATTGATAAACAACTTTGATAGGTTGCATGAATTGCTTCCTCAAAATTATCAGCTAATAAAAAATTAGATTTTAATCGTTCAATATTTGGCTTAGCAAAATGCAAAAAATCTTGATCAGCAATAATTGATTCTAGCATTTTCATTTTTTGCTTTTCATCAAAGTTATTCGCTTGCTCTAAATGATTTAATAGCACAAAATGTTCCGGAAAACTTTTAACTTCAGGACTCATGTCCAACACTTCACGAAGCATAGTAGTTCCTGAACGCCAAATACCAACTACAAAATGTATATTACTTTTCATTATTGATAATTACTTGGTCAATTTTATTTTTCATACGTTTCATAATGTGTTTTAGAAAAAAATCATACAATGGAATAATCATCCAATAAGGTAAGTTATATAATATCAAACTGCTTACTGTATGAATTTGATATTTTATATAACTGCTAATTCTATTTAGTATTTTAAACGATTGAACAGGCATTGCTTTTTTATAAGCATATCTTTCGGCATAAGGAAAACAAATATTCTCGATTTTTTGTATTTGATTGTCGGTCAATTTATCTCTAAAATGACCCACTTTTTTTACATCTAATGGTTTTAAAGATGCTTGGTGTTGATTTTTTAAGCGATCATTAAATTTACTTTCAATTTGATCTTTATACCCTATTCTTTTTTCTTCTAATCCTAAAAGAGATTGAATTTTAGTAAATTTTTCAATTTCCGAGAAAAAAGACGCTTTATCAGTTATCAAATCTTCAAATCGCAAGGTTAAAAACGATCGAGGATTTTGTTCCTCGAAATTATCAATCAACTTGTTATATTCACTCCATTTATAAGCTATAAAAGAGGCATTTTTTGGAGTATGTTTAATATGGGAGGCTACATTATCTCTTGGATCCCTAACAATTCTAATTAATTTAGCTGTAGTAAATACTTTTTTTAGCTTAGGAATGAAAATCGTGTAAACAGGATTTTTATCTACAATAAATTTTATCTTATTTTTTGGAAAACTTGAAACTCTAAATAAATACACCAATTTAATCAGATCTTCTATTTGCGTGTTTTCCGGCAATGATTTTAATTGATTGATAAATCCAACTTTATCTATTTCCCACAAATATTTAACGTTGTAATCTTTCATTACATCTTCGTAAAAAGTCTCAGCATTTTCAGGCTTCCAACTTTTCATTGATTTATATTTTTGCCAAATCAATAATACAAATCTAGATTCGGTAGCTGATGCAACCTCAGGATGACTATCTAAAATAGTACTTAACAAAGTGGTTCCACTTCGTCCTTTTCCAACTATTAAAAACACAGGAATCGCTCTTAGCTCATCTAAGGTATAGGTCATTATTATACTTCTATTTTTTTTCAAAGAAAAGATTTCTTTTTATACTTTAGTAAAATGAATTTTAAGAATCTATTTTCTCAAAATAATGAGCTCATTTCAAAAAATACAATTCAATTATCAATAGGTCTATTATTCTTCTTATCTTTCTTATTTTACGGCTCTTCCATCAATAATGATTATAATTTAGATGATGATATTGCCTATACTAATAACAAAAATGCAACAAACGGACTTTCTAACTTTTCGGCCATTTTTACTGAAAATACATTTAAACAAGCCGATTATAATTACGGTTATAGACCAATAACCACTTTAAGCTTTGCAATCGAAAACGAATTATTTGGAATAAATTCTATTGCAAGTCACACCATAAATATATTATTATACTTTTTTGGTTGTGCTTTATTTCTATTTTTTTTACTTCAATTATTTCCTCAAACCAACTTTGGAGTAACATTAGCAATTGCTCTACTCTTTTTAGTACTTCCCATTCACAGTGAAATTGTAAATAATGTAAAATGTCGTGATGAGCTTTTAATGCTCAACTTTAGCCTTTTATCTACATGGCTTTGGCTGAAATCATTAGATAGAAAGTGGTGGCTTATTTTTCCCGCTGTTCTATGTTTTTTGGCGGCTATTTTGAGTAAAAAAACTGGATTAATCTTTCTTGGAATAATTCCAACAGCCATCTTTTTTCATCCTAAATTTAAATTAAAGTCGCTTCTTATCGCTATTGGTCTGCTTATTATAACACCTATCGGCCTTAAACTTATAAGAAAATTAACAAAAGAAGCAGTTAATGTTAGATTCTATGGATTGATAGAAAATCCTCTTTTCGATCCATCTGTTTCCGTTGACCATTTCAGTTTAGCATTACATTCTTCTTGGTTTTATTTTAAAAAATTAGTATTTCCTTCTGAATTAGTCTCTTATTATGGATATAATACAATCCAATTTGAAGGATATGATTTTGCTAGTATACTTGCACTCGCAATAATTTTAGGATTAATTGTAATTGGATTAATGGGTTTAAAGAATAGAAACCCCATCGCTTTTGGAGGTATTCTATTATTAGGTGGGTTATTGCCACTTCTAAATTGGCTGACTCCTTTGGTAGGTATTGTTGCCGATCGTTTTGTAACAGTTGCCTCCCTCGGTTTTGTAATTCTAGCAGGATTTGGACTTTATCAACTTTTCCTAAAGTTTAATTCTACATATCGGCTCCTGATTTCAAGGTCTATCCTATTCGTTTATATTTTTATTTCCTTTTTTATAATTCAAGCTAGAAATAAAGAATGGAAAAATAAAGGAACTCTTTTTAGTGCTGATGTCATTAAAGAGCCAAGCAGTGCTACTCTGCAGGCACTTGTAAGTTTAGATATGATTAATGAAATTCCAACACTTTCCTCTGATCAACAAAAAATTAATCGTGGTAAACAAGCGTTAAATCATCTCGAGAAATCTGTTGCAATGGTCGAAGATAAGTTTATAATTACTGTTCTTGCAAACCTTCATTTTAGAGTATTTTTAGATTATAAAAAAGCCAAACTTTATTACAATAAAGCTATCCAAATTGATTCTAATTATGCAGACCCTCATTATCATTTAGGATGGTTAAATCTTGCAATAAAAGATACTGCATCAGCAATTCAAGAATTTAAAACTGTCATTGCTGTAAAAGCTGATTACATAGAAGCTTATGAACCTCTTGTAAGAAACTTGGCTTTAAGGGGAAATTTGGATGAAGCAATCGAAATCAACTCTCACGGATTAAATATTTACCCTGACAATTTGAATCTTACTCTAAATCAAGCCAATTTATACTTTTTCAAAAAAGATATAAAAAATGCATTGGAATGGTATAAAAAGTATCAAACTATTAATCCAAAAAACTTAGAAGTAAATCAAAAAGTAAGAGAGCTTTCCATTCTAAAAAATTCCTAAAAAAATTCAGATGCAAAACAACGAATGTCTGTTTAAACTTGTCTTTTTTAAAATAGCGATTCAATGCTTAAAATTATTTGATATGAAAAATAGTTTACTTCTTATTTTTATGGCTTTGTTGAGTTGTATTACAAGTGCTCAAAAAGTATTCAAAGCCAAATTAGATTTTGGATATTTTCAAAAAACCCCAAAGTATATTGTTACATCTCACATCTGGGGTGATTCTAATAATGTGATAATAACACCAGATGAAAAGGGGCGTTTTGAATATAAAATACCTTACTCTTATGTTAATTTAAAAATTACTTTCCCTGACAATCCTAACTTAAAGGATCTTTATGTTTATTGGGATGAGTATTACTATCCATATAATGTAATTAAAATAAGAATTGTTTACCCAAAAAGAAAGACTGTAAAATCAAACAACTCATTGCATGCCAATTATGATGATAGAAAGAGAATGGTGCTTTCCAGCGAGCAATTTATTTATAAAAAGACTAGATATACAAAGGATTCTATCTCCACATTAGATTCCCTAGCTAATTATATTCTATATCCAAAATTTCGTCATTTAAAAAATAGAAAAGATTCTTTAAATGCATATCAGAAAAAAAAGTCTTCTCGAACAATTGGTTCATATCAAAGCTTCGAAACACTAAATAAAAAGACAATTAGATATAGACTATATCCAAGATGGCAATATAAGGATACGAAAAAACTATTGGATAAGTTGGAATCCAATTCTTCCATTAATTTTCAAGAACACTTTCAGCAAGAGGATTCATTAAGTATAAAACCTACTTTTGAATGGAGTGGTTCATGGACTAATGGATGGAAGCTAAATTTTAATTCAACAAAATTTCTATTTTTTACCAAGAGAAGATATTTTCAATTAATGGATAATTTATTTCCGAGAAGACGAGCTTTGATTCATTAAAACAAAAGGCTCATGAAATCATGAGCCTTTTGTTTGTATTTCAATAGAGAATCACTTACTCCACCACCAACTTCTTAACAGCTCTTTCTCCATTAATGTTCATTTGAACAAAATAGATTCCAGCGTCCAATTGCTCGCTATTAATCTTTAAATAATGCATCCCACTATTCAAAGTCTTATTGGCAATTTGACTAACTTTTCTACCACTTACATCCATTACATCAATAGAAACTGTAGAAGCTTGCTCTAAATTAAACTGCATTACACTTTCATCCTTGGTTGGATTTGGATAAATACTTAATCCTATTTTATGAGCTAAGTTTTCATCTAATCCTACTGCTCCACTAATCGTTAAATCATCGATATAACAGTTATTTCCTTCACCAGAGATAAACTTGATTTTAAATTTTACATTGCTTTGACCATTTAAAACGCCACCGGGAAATAAAGCCGTCAACTGTTTCCAATCAGAAGCAGAAGCTGGAACAAAATCTTGCTGACCTATCGAACTTACACTCATCATAGCACTATTCAAAAATGACCATCTAGCGTTCCAAGTTTTACCACAATCAAAAGAGGTAAAAATTTCTATGTAATCACTTGAAGAATTACTTCGTTTTTTATAGGCTATTTGAAAAGTCATGGTAGGGTTAACTACATTTGACATATCAATAGCTGGGGTAACAAATGATTCAATCTCCCCATTAGCTTGAGTAAAAATTGTTCCAGCTTTGGCATTGTTATTCAATCTAGCACTAGATGAGCTATTATATCCTGCAATATTACTTTGCACCCATTTGCTAAAGCCTGTTGGATCTTCAACAGTATATTCATTAAAAAATCTCAATGGGGATTCAAAATTTTCTACATAACTAACCCCTGTATATGAAATTGAATTGCCATCAGTAATCACTATTTTTCTCTGTGCGGTTTGAGTAGAATTGCCAGGACTAGTTGTTAATTTAACATCATAAACTCCTGCTGCATTATACACCACTTGAGGGTTTGCGCTAGAAGAAGTAGCAGGTGTTGCTCCTACTAAACTCCAATTGTAAGAACTTACTGCTCCATTATAAGTAAAATTATCTAATAAAGTTACCGTATCGCCCACACATGCATAAACAATATCATTTGGTGTTTCAAAATGAACAATTGGATTACAGTTTTGGGGCACATAACCATCGTTGGTGCCAGTGGCCACTAAATTTGATGAAGAAACAAGACTAATTAACCATGGATAAGAACTATTATTTAAAACAGACCGTATTACATTAACTTGCATTTGAGTAAACATAAATTGACAATCATCATAACTCATAAAATTTTCTAACATGTCAGGAACATTTGTTGAAAATGCTGAACTTGAACCTGTAGCATCATTTGAGCAGGTATTGTTAGTTTTATTACACCCAAATGTTGAATTGGAAGCAGGTGGTGTATCACATATTCTATCTCCACTATTGATACAGTTGCTACCACAACCACTTTGGAACGTATGCAGCAAATTAAAACAATGCCCTATTTCATGAGTCACAGTTCTTCCATCACCGCCAGCTGCAGTTCCTATAGTTCCCCATTGGTCTTGTCTAACAACAATTCCATAAGTATTTAAGGTTGCAGAAGTAGTAGAAAAAGGAAATTGACCATAACCTACGACTGTTCCTCCACCTGAACCACCACTAATTGAATTGACCAACCATACATTAAAATATTTATTTTCATCCCATTGTCCCAAGGCTTTAACTTCGTCTCTGCTGTTATATGATAAAAAAGAATTAACTCTATTAACACCTTCAGTGCAAATCCCATTAGGATCTTTTCGAGCTAATCTAAATTCAATGTCAGCGGCGTCTGCAAGTCCAGCAAAAATTGGTCTAATTTGAGAGGTATCAGCATTTAATTTATTAAAATCGGTATTTAAAACATCTATCCCACTTTGAATTTGAGCCAAAGAGATATTCCCAATTCCATTACTATGAATTACGTGAACTACAACTGGTATAATAATCTTAGTTGCTTTTGACATATTTGGATTATTCTGAGCCTGCGCATAAAATTTATCAATTTTTGCTTTCATCGCCGGATCCTGTATCAATTGTTCTAAAATGGCATTATCTGTTCCACATTCTTGAGCTTTTAACTGTCCAAAAGCTACGATTAAACCAATTACAAAGATTTGTTTGAAAAATTTATTCATTTCTTGTTTTGTTTTATTGAACAATTAATTTTTTTGTTAATTGTTCACCGTCCATAATTATTTTAACTAAATAAATCCCTTTTCTAAAATTAGCTGAAGGAACTACAATTGTTTGATTATTGTTTGATTGTACTGAATGAATAATTTCACCTTTCATTCCATATACGTTTACGCTTATTGATTCAGATTTAATTTGTTTATTAAATTGAATTATAACATTTCCATTTTTAGTCGGATTGGGAAATAAATTAACATTATTATCATTTAATATATTTTCTGCTATTGAAACAGGCAAACCACTTATATTAATATCGTCTATATAAAAATTATTACCATCATTTCCTTTAAATTCAAATTTAAAACGAACATTGCTTGAACTCACACTTCCCAATGGGATGTTGAAAGTTTGCCATTCGCTATTTGAAGATGGAACAAAACTCATAAAGGTTGGACTAGCTGTAGCCATTGTACCACCCGTTAGCCCAAATTTTAATGTCCAAGTTTTCCCACAATCATCTGATGAATAAATATTAAACTCATCATTATTAACACCATTTGTATTCCTTTTAGCATAAGCATAGGAAAATTTTAATTTAGGATTAGTCATTTGTGAAAAATCAAAAGCAGGAGTTATAAAAGCTGCCTTTTGATTACCATTATTATTGACAAAATTGTTGAAATGAATACTCTTACTTCCTTGAATGGCAGCATCGGGAGTAATGGTAAATCCATTTCCATAAAAATCTTTCTGTTGAATATACGAAGTGTCAAAAAATTGTTGATTTTCAAATGATTCTGAGAAATTATCTGCTAAATAATCTGCTAAATTAGAAAGTACAGTAATGTAATTCATTTTAGTTTCTGTCAGATTAATGTTTCCATCTGAAACATTTAAATTCACATTATAAATCCCTTCATAAGGATAAACTACCAACTGCTGCGATTGGGTACCTGATGGAGGCCAAGAATTTCCAAAATTCCATAATCGGCTACTTACATTACTAAAAGAAAGATCCGAGAAAATAACCGTATCCCCTTCACAAATCATCAATTGATCACCTTTAAAGTCTGCAGCACATAAAACTTTCGGTGCATTTACGCCAGTTGCAATAAGATTAGAAGCTGACCATAAATTATTTCTACCTGCTATACTACTAGTTAATGTCGTTTTCATACGAATTGTTTGACCAGCGGTAAACATATTAGAACAGTAGCTATATTCCATATAATTTTGAACATTATCTAATGAGCCACAAGTGGTTCCACTTAAGGAACACGATCTCCAGCCTAAAGTATTGGGTGTATCACTTACGCCATCATCCGTATTACAGTTGCTAGCAACACCAGGATCGTTAGTGCTTCCCCATGGATGAGCTAAATTTAACCAGTGGCCTATTTCATGTGTTAATGAGCGAGCCGTTCGACCACTACTTGTACCTATTCTTCCTACATAACCATTTAAAATAACGATGCCATCAATTGAAGAATTAAAAACGGTACTTGAAGGATAATAGGCATAACCAGCTGCTCCACTACTAATTTTTTTAACCACCCAAATATTTAAGTATTTATTTCTTGGCCATTGATTTAATTTAGAAGCATTAGTACCTAAATTAGTTTCATTCGTAAAAATTCGATCTACTCCATTGGTACAATTTCCATTGGGATCTTTTTGAGCTAAAGCAAATTGAATTTTAGTATCTACTGCTATTCCTCTAAAAGCATTTACGATACCAGTCGTGTCTGAATTTAATTTTCTAAAATCTTCATTTATTACATCTATTGCATTATATACTTGCTCATTAGATATGTTTTCAGATCCATTTTGATGCAATACATGAAAAACAACAGGAATAGTATACTCTGCTGCTGATTCAGAGCTTGGAGCATTCTCCATTGCTTTGCTTTTTTGATCTAAGCTATTTTTTGCCTGCTCAATCATCCATCGTTCTTCCGGATGATTCGCTTTGTATATACTGTCCATTAAATCTGTAGAACAAGGATCTACTTCCTGTGAAAAGGAATTAAATCCAAAAAGTAAAAAGCTTCCAAATAAAAATATTGTTTTGTACATTTTCATAAATTTCTAATAGAAAATAACACCTCTTTGGTGGTATAAAAAGACACTAAATTACTAATAATTTTCTCCGCAGTTTGAATACTAGATTGCAATTTTCCATTTTTATGGTAGTCTCTAAATCGCTCTACATCCTTAAAGTCTGATTGTGAGCTTTCTCTAATTTTTTCTTGCATATCCGTATCAATAATTCCTGGAGATAAGGATATGGACTTTATGGGAAATTTACAGTCATTTTGCTCCAATTCTGTAACTTTTGAAAACATATCTATCGCAGCTTTACCACTGCAATATGCACCCCAACCTTCAATAGGATTTTTTCCTGCACCACTACTTATATTAAGTATCAATTTCTTACAATTAATATTTTGATATTTTTCAATGAATTTATTGGTAAAAATCATTGGACCCATCACATTCAATTTTAAATGACGATGTATGTCCACTACAGAAAAATTACCAATCTTTTTTACAGGATCCAATTGACCAGCATTGTTGATTAGAATTAACTCATCCGCATTATTTATATTTATTAACTCTAATTCATCTAATTGGTTTTCATTACTCATATCAATAGCATAATGCTCATAATTAGTTGCCGTAATACTTTGATTTCTTGAAAAACCAATCACTTTTGTGTTGGCTTGCTTTAAAAAAAGTTCAGCAAGAGATTTGCCTAAGCCCTTGCTGCTTCCTGTTATAAATATGTATCTCATATTATTGATTGATGTCTATAAATCTTTCAATTTCTTTGGTGGTTCCAAAAACTACGATTGTATCCGTTTCATAAATTACCGATTCAGGAGTAGGCACTCCAATAATATGTTGATCAAACACATTTTCTCCGTCTTCCGATTTGACCTCATATTCTCGTTTAATAGTTACGAGATTTAATTTGTATTTATTTCGTAAGTCAATGTCTTGCAATGAGCGATTTAAAACACCTTTTGGCGCTTTTATTTCTGCAATTTCATAATCATCAGGCAATTGCAAAACAGAAACTACTGAAGGATTCATCAATCTTTCTGTTACAACTTTACCTACTTCATCTTCTGGAGAAAGAATTTCGTCCACTCCCATTTTCTCCAGAATTCTTCTTTGTTGCGTTCCGTTAGCTCTCGATATTAATCGCTTTACTTTTAATTCTTGACAATAAACGGTACATAATAATAAGGCTTCAAAATCTTCACCAATACAAATTATTACCGCATCCACATCTTGAATATTTTGAGCCATCAATGCTTTTTTATCGGTAGCATCCATGCAAATAGCAAGGGCTACGTCATCGGCAATATCTTCAATATTACTTTCACTATTATCTATCGCAATTACTTCTGCGCCTCTTTTAGATAATTTTCTAGCAATTACATTTCCAAATTGACCTAGACCAATTACAGCAAAACGATTATTTTTCATCGATTAAATAATTAAATTAATTTAAGAGCATTATCAATATCATCTATTAAATCCTCCACATCTTCTACTCCTACACTCATTCGTATTAATGAGTCTAAAATTCCTAATTTTTCTCTTTCTGATTGAGGAATAGCAGCATGAGTCATAGTGGCAGGATGACACAAAAGTGACTCTACTCCTCCAAGTGATTCTGCCAGAGTCATTACTTTGCAACTAGACAAAAACTGAAAAGCATCCTTTTTTTTGTTTCCTTTTATTGTAAATGAAAGCATACCACCATAAGCACGCATTTGTGCTTTGGCTATGTTATGATTAGGGTGATCTTCAAATCCAGGCCAGTAAACTTTATCTACTTTATTATGATTTCTAAGGTGATGTGCTATTTTTTCTCCGTTTTCACAATGTCTTTGCATTCGCAAATGCAATGTTTTGATTCCTCTCAATGCTAAAAAACAATCTTGAGGCCCACAAACAGCTCCTGAACTTTTTTGAATAAAATACAATTGCTCCGCTATCTTTTCATCTTTAGTTATCAAAGCTCCCATTATTATATCAGAATGACCTCCAATATATTTTGTAACGGAATGCATAACAATATCAGCACCCAAATCCAATGGATTTTGTAAATAGGGAGATGCAAATGTATTATCGACCACCAAAGTCAATTGATGCTTTTTTGAAATTTCTGCAGCAGCTTTAATATCAATAATATTCATCATTGGATTAGTTGGTGTTTCTACCCAAAGAATTTTAGTTTTAGAAGTGATCTGTTTGTCTACCTCAGCCATATCATTCATACCTACAAAGTTGAACTTAATGCCAAAATTTGCAAATATTTTAGTGAAAATTCGATAAGATCCTCCATATAAGTCATTAGTAGAAATTACTTCATCACCTGCTTTGAGTGTTTTTAACACCGCATCGATTGCAGCTACACCACTTGAAAAACACAACCCAAATTTTCCGTTTTCTAAAGCCGCTAGATTCTTTTCAAGAGCAGTTCGAGTAGGATTCCCAGAACGTGAATACTCATATCCTTTATGATTTCCTGGTGAAGCCTGATAATAGGTGGAAGTTTGGTAAATTGGAGTCATAATAGCACCAGTAGTAGGATCGGGCTCCACTCCTGCATGAATTGCTTTTGTTCCAAATTTCATTTCCCCCTTCGACATTATTTTATTTTTTTTAATCTTTCTTATGGTCGAAATTAATCAATCTTTATATAATTAACCTATACTATTTCTCTTTCCGACTATCCTTTTCCATGTGTTTTCTTAATCCATCGAGGCAATAAAAATGCACCAATAAATAGATAAGGATAATAGCTAATTAAACGCCATAATAAAGCTAGTGCTGCTATCAATCCAATTGGAATAAAATCTCGTAAAAATCCTGAAAAAGCTAACTCTGCAATTCCTGCACCACCCGGTGTAGGACTAATTAACATAATTACCCACATCACCAATTGCCGGCCATAAATTAATAAATGCTCATTTACAGGAACAAAAGCCAATATAATAAAGTTGACTACCCAAAATCTTGCTGTCCAACTTACTAAAGTAGCTCCAAAAGATTTAAACCAAAATGAAAATGGCTTGCCTTTAAGCTCCTTAGAGGTAACTATTATTTCATCGCCTGTTTCAGAGGCACTGTTTCTCCACTTTCTTAAAAAAGGCAATTTAAAAATTTGCAATAAAATCCATTTAAAACCTCTTGGCCTAAAAAATACCGCATAAGTGATAATAGATGTCAGCAATAGGATAAATAAATATCCTGCTATAAAAATGCCTTCTGTCCCTAAAGTTATTCCAAAAATTGTCTTCTCCATTTCTACAGGAAATAGTAATACAGTGCCCACTAATAAAATAATAATAGGAACCATAATGATATAAAATAACTCATCCAAAAGTGCGGAAATCATGACTACTGCTGTGGCTCTTCCTATTTTTATTCCTTCTTTATTTACAATATAAACGGCCACAGCCGAACCACCAACAACAGAAGGGGTTATTGCAGAAGCAAATTCCCACAACATAATGGTATCAAAGCTATTTCGCCAATTAATTTTATAATCGGTAAGTACTCGGATTCGATACATATATGCTAAATCTCTAGTGGCCATCATTATTATGGCTACAATAATCCAAAAGGTAGACGTCCAAGTCCAATTCACATTTTCAAAAGCTTTGACATCAAAACTTTTAACAACCATATAGGTAGCCGCCCCCAAACCTAATAAAATAGCTATTGCTATCCTTGCAGGAGAAAATAATTTTAAGGCTTTATGATTTTCGGACATAATTTTATTCCTTACAATTAAAATCTATTTTTGCGCTTCTAAATTTTAAAGAAGTATGAAAAAAGTTTATCATTTATCTAGTTGTAATACTTGTGCTAAAATTATAAAACAATTGCCTTTAATTGACCTATTTGAATTACAAGATATCAAAACTAATAAAATAAGTGCGGAGCAACTATCAGAAATGAAAAAATTGAGTGGTTCTTACGAAGCCTTGTTCAGTAGAAAAGCACGGTTATATCAATCTATGGACTTGAAAAACAAAAAACTAACTGAAGAAGATTATAAAAAGTTAATTTTAGAAGAATATACTTTCTTAAAGCGACCGGTGATTGTATTTGATAAAGAAATATTCATTGGCAATCAAAAAGCGACGATAGAAAAAGCCATTTCAACCATTAACCCATCTTGAAAAATATAGTTACGGCACATTTGGCACTTTTAGGTGCCAATCTGATTTATGGAGTAAATTATTCAGTAGCCAAATTAATAATGCCATCCTATATAGAGCCTTTTGGATTTATATTTTGCAGGGCATTAGGAGCATTGCTACTATTTTGGGCGCTGCATCTTTTTGTAAAATCAGAGAAAATAGAACGAAAAGACTATCTCCGATTGTTAATTTGTGGTGCTTTTGGTGTAGCAGGCAATCAATTGAGCTTTTTCTACGGCTTAAATATCACAACACCTATCAATGCAGCAATTATAATGACTTGTAACCCCATTTTAGTTTTAATTATGTCAGCCATAATTTTAAAAGAGCGCATTAGTGCCATTAAAATAGGAGGAATATTTTTAGGCTTGGTGGGTGCAGCAGGCTTGATTTTATTTAATCGAGAATTAATGATTAGCGAAAGTACGATTATAGGGGATTTATTTATTTTTATAAATGCCACTTCTTATGCTATCTATTTGGTTTTAGTGAAACCATTAATGAATAAATACAAACCCATTACAGTCATTAAATGGGTCTTTCTTTTTGGTTTTATATTTGTTTTTCCTTTTGGGTTCAATCAATTTAATGGGATCAGTTGGCAAACTTTTGAAAGTACCACTTGGCTAGTTTTTCTCTTTGTAATTATCTTCACTACCTTTTTAGCCTATTTATTTAATATTTATGCACTTAAGATAGTAAATCCATCAGTGGTGAGCATTTATATATATTCTCAACCTGTGGTAGCAACTATAGTAGCACTGATAATCGGCCAAGATCAATTGAACTTACTAAAAATTGTGGCTGCTTTGCTTATTTTTACAGGTGTATTTTTAGTAAGCAGAAAGCCTAAGAAGACACCATCTACAACTAAAATATAAAGCATAAAAAAGCCAAGTAGAATAATCTACTTGGCTCTTATCAATTCAATATTTTATACTAAAATATTAATCTTTTATGTACTCAAATTCCATTATTCCTTTGTTATTACAATTACACGTATTGTCACCCGGAACTACACTTGTAATTTTCACAACTGCAAGATCACCATTAGCTAAGTTAAAGATGTATAAATCATCTTTCTTAGGACTTGTAATACTTCTAATAGGAGTACCAGCTGCATAAACATCAGCAGCTTCTTGCTTTGAAGCTCTATCATAATCGTATCCATCAACAGGAACTTTAACGATATTCGTCAACAAATTAAGATTTCCTACTTTAAAGCTTCCTGTAAAAGCAGAACCTGCAGCATCAGTATTAGAGATATCAGCATTACCAGCATTTGTTGAACTAACTCCTGCATCATTAGTTAAATCATAACTACCTAATTCAGAACCTGAAATATGATAAATTTGTCCAGTTTTGGTGGAAGCAAAAGTAGTGTAAACTTCAATCTTAAAAGTTCTTGTAAAGCTAACGCCATCTCTATCAGTAACTTTAACTTTATAGGTAGTAGTTCCTAAAGTAGAAGTAATAGTAGTAAAAGTACCTGTAAGACTTAAACTCTCATTTTCAGCATTTTTTATATTAAGTTCAGCATTTGTTGAGAAATCATATGTATTATTTTCTGCAGAAACAAAAGGAAATGAGGTTCCTCCTGCTAAAGCATTAGGCCCATTTTGATCAATGCTAATAGTATTCAATTTAGCACCACCGCCTGAAGCGCTCAATGCAGCTAAATCAATAGTAACACCGTTACCTTGTTTAACAGAATATGTTTCCATATTTTTTTCACCACCGATGGTAACTGTTACATCTGGTGTAGGTGTTCCTGCAGGAGTAGTTACATCACCCTCTTTCGTACAAGCAGTAAATACCATAGCTATACCAAAAGCAAATGGTAAAATTTTTCTAAATTGTTTTTTCATAATGTTAAATTATTAGTTTAAAATAAGTTTGAAGCGCAAAGTTACCCTTTTTATAGGATTAATCTACTACTTTTATTTTTTTTAACAGAATAAAACCATCTGCAAATCAACATTGTGCATCAAATTCTACAGATTTCCATATTCTCTACACCTATTTTACTTTATTGATTCAACTTAGATTAGAACTTCAATTAGATAAATGTTACCTTTGACACCTTAATTTTTATAACTATGATTGCATCAATGACTGGATATGGTAAAGCTACCAATGATTTAAATGGCTTAAAAATTACCGTTCAGATTAAATCTCTAAATAGCAAAGGCTTAGATTTAAATATAAAATTACCCTCTATCTATCGTGAGAAAGAATTAGCGTTGCGCTCTGCTATAAGTGCTAAGCTACAAAGAGGAAAGATAGATTTAATGGTGATGTATGAAAATCAAGAGGAAGTTTCTAAATTAAAAATTAATAAGGCGATATTCAAGGAGCATTATGCAACTTTAAAATCTTTAAAAGAAGAAGTTCATCACGATGAGCCTTCTGATTTGATACGTTTAGTTTGCCAATTACCTGATGTAATGAGCTCAGAGGCAAAAGAAGCCAGTGATGATGAGTGGCATTTGGTTGAAAAAACGATTGATGAAGCCATTGAAAATTTAATGGAGTTTAGAAATCAAGAAGGAGTTGTTTTAGAAGATGAATTTAAACTCAGAGTTAATAACATTTCTTCTTTTTTAAATCAGGTGAATGATTTTGAGGATAATAGAATTATTGTTGTAAGAGAAAGAATTGCTAAACAATTAGAAGATTTATTAAGTGCTGACAATTATGATAAAGATAGATTAGAACAAGAACTTATCTATTACCTTGAAAAATATGACATAACTGAAGAAAAAGTACGACTAAGAGGTCATTGTAATTACTTTTTAGAAACGATGAATGCAGACGATATGCAAGGAAAAAAATTAGGATTTATCAGCCAAGAAATGGGGAGAGAAATAAATACCCTTGGATCAAAAGCAAACGATGTCAACATTCAAAAATTGGTAGTGATGATGAAAGATGAATTGGAAAAGATAAAAGAACAAACTTTAAATACGCTTTAACATTGCAAGAAGGAAAGTGCATTATATTTTCAGCGCCATCAGGAGCTGGCAAAACAACAATAGTGAGACGATTGTTGGAAGAAAATCATTCCTTGAGATTTTCTGTGTCTGCCTGTACAAGAGATAAAAGAGTGAGCGAACAAGAGGCTAAAGACTATTATTTTTTAAGTATTCAAGATTTTAAAAACAAAATAGCTCGCAATGAGTTTATTGAATGGGAAGAAGTCTATAAAGATCATTTTTATGGCACTTTAAAAAGAGAAATTGATCGGATTTGGCGAGAAGGACATCATGTAATTTTTGATGTAGATGTTGTTGGCGGATTAAATTTAAAAAAGTATTTTGGTAATAAGGCATTAGCTATTTTTGTAATGCCTCCATCACTAGAAGAGTTGGAAGCTCGACTAAGAGGTAGAGCTACAGAAACTGAAGAGCGATTGGCGAGTAGAATTGGCAAAGCTAAGACTGAATTAGAATCTGCTAATCAATTTGATGAAATAATTTTAAACGATCAATTAAAAGTAGCTGTGGACAAAGCAAAGAAATTGGTCAATGAATTTTTAACATAAATGAAAATAGGTTTATTTTTTGGCACTTACAATCCGGTGCATATTGGCCATATGGTTATTTCCAATTACATGGTAGAGTTTACAGATATGGATCAATTGTGGATGGTGGTAACTCCACAGAATCCCTTCAAGCAAAAGGAATCTATGTTAGCAGATTATGATCGATTGCATTTGGTTAACCTAGCTATTGGTGATGATGTTAGAATTAAAGCTTCTGATATAGAATTTAAATTACCTCAGCCCAATTTTACAGCCAACTCATTAGTTTATCTAAAAGAAAAATTTCCAATGCATGAATTTGCATTAATTATGGGTGCCGACAATCTCAATTCCTTTCATAAATGGAAAAATCATGAAGAAATCTTAAATAATCATGAGATTTATGTTTATCCAAGATTAGAATCGAATGATGGAGGAGAATTAAGAAAGCATTTCAAAGTTACCTATGCAGAAGCCCCTATTATGAAAATAAGTTCATCCTTTATACGTCAAGCTATTAGTGAAGGCAAAAAAGTGAATCACTATATGCCAACCAAAGTGGCTGAATATATTGAAGAGATGAATTTTTATAAATCTTAAGCTTTCACTAAACCTAAGATTGATTCAAATAGCAAAGCACCATCTGTATTTCCTAATTCAGAATCTGCAGCTCTTTCTGGATGAGGCATCATTCCAAATACATTTCTATTGGCGTTGCAAACACCTGCTATATTTTCTAAAGATCCATTAGGATTAGCAGCATCTACTACATTTCCATTTTCATCACAATATCTAAACAATATTTGATTATTATCGTTCAATTGTTGAATAGTTTCTTTCTCAGCATAATATCTTCCTTCTCCATGTGCAATAGGAATTTTTAATGCTTGATTCGTGTCTATAGATGCATTAATTATAGAAGCATTATTATCTGCCTTTAGAAAAATATTTTTACAAATAAATTTTTGATTGTTGTTGTGTAATAATGTACCAGGCAATAATTTAGATTCACATAAAATCTGAAATCCATTACAAATTCCCATTACATAACCACCTTTCTCTGCATGCTTTACTACTTCAGCCATAATAGGAGAATAATTAGCAATAGCACCACTTCTCAAATAATCTCCATAAGAGAAACCACCGGGAAGAATTATAAAATCGGCACCCTGTAAATCAGTGTCTTTATGCCAAATTTTAACTACTTCTTTATTAAAAAGCGTTTCTAAAACATACACCATATCTGCATCACAATTGGATCCAGGAAAAAGAAATAACACCAAATTTCATCTGTTCTGATTTTTATGAAGGGCAAAATTAATCTAAAAGTTGGAAGCATCAAAGGCTAATTCAAAACATCCCTATTAATCTGTAGTTATTTATTGCAATTAATGCCAATAACAGAATTATTAAGCTATTTGCCAACCAATATTTTTTCAAATAATCAAAATAATTAGCCGTGTAAATAGAAAACGGAATTAAGGTAAATAGATAAGTAGCAAAATAATCTCTATCTGTTAAGAAAAATGAAAGAATGCTCAAGGCAAAAAATGCGCTGATAATTCGCAATAAATTTTTTACACGAACCGTATTTTTACTCAATCCTTTAATTAAGGAACTAAATGCTGTAATGGCGATAGCAATTAAAAATCCAATTAATACATAGGTAAAGCCTGAAATAGATAAGTCTGAAAAATAATTATTGATTACATCTAGCTTTGCATAAAACTCATCTAATTGATCTGAAAGAAAATAGTAGGCAGTTAACCAAATTAAAGGAAATAAAATACCCAACAATGAAACAATAAAATTACGCCATTCAAAAGGTCTAATAATATTAAAAGCTATCCAAACTAAAAGAAAGATTAATATGGACGGAAAGTAGAACAATGTGGCTATTGCGACAAAAAAAGTAGCATAAAAAACTTCTTCTAAAACATTTTTTTGATTGTACATTTTAAATAGTTGACCCAAGGACAAAATCAAAAATAAATTCGCTAAAATGATGGGATTGGTAAATAAAAGGGCGGTATGACTGCTACAAAGAATTACATAAAAAAAGGCTACCAAATTATTTCGTTCGGGCAATATTTTATGTTGATCAATCAATGCATTTAGCATAAAACCCTCGATAACAATTATTAAAATGCCAATACATAGGGAAACAAAATGATTCTGACCGATAACATTTCTCAACATTTCATAAAGAGGCATCAAGTTATTAAACTCTTCTGCATGCTCACTTAAGAAGGCAGGAAGCCATAGAAAAATAACCAATAAAGGAAATAAAATATAACTGAGTGGTTGACGTGATTTGATTAAATTAAAAATCATTCTTTTTATTTTCTTGTAAAAGCTTTTTTTCTAAAGGTATTTATTTTTATTTTTGTACCGAATATTATTGAAGAAATTATGACTTGGAATGAAATAGTTTACGGTTTAGGTGATTTATTAGAAGCCACTTTTAAAATTTTGCCACCTTTAGGGAATATCCCTAATATTATATTTGTCTTAATCATTATTGGTTGTTTAGTTTACTGGTTAATGGAATTAAGTAAATACAGGCAAAAGGCTAAAGAAGATGGCAGCATAGAATAATTGAAAAGCTCCTAAACTTAGGGGCTTTTTTATTTATCAATCACATCAAAACCAATATCTTTTCTATATTTCTTTCCATCAAACATCACTCGTTGTGCGTTATCAAATGATAAAGCTAAGGATTCTTTCAAATTATTCCCAAAGGCTGTAATTGCCATTACTCTTCCTCCATTTGTCTTTAACTGATTATTTTCTGTTTTAGTGCCAGCATGAAACAAGATACAATTTTTAGTATTCTCCATTCCACTAATCACTTTTCCTTTTTCATAAGCCTCAGGATAACCTTTTGAAACCAACATAATGGTTGTTGCAGATTTTTCACTAACTTTTATGTCTTCTTTAGCAATGTTTCCATTGGATAAAGCTAATAAATGGGCTAATAAATCAGATTCAATTCTTGGCAAAACTACTTCAGTTTCAGGATCGCCCATTCTTACATTGTATTCTATAACAAATGGTTCATTATCTACAATCATTAACCCAATAAATAAAAATCCTTTAAATTTTAATCCATCTTTTTTTAGCCCATTAACCGATGGAATTACTATTCTCTGTTCAATCTTTTGCATTAAAGTATTATCCACAAAAGGCACAGGCGAAACTGCTCCCATTCCTCCTGTATTTAGTCCTATATCTCCTTCTCCTATTCGTTTATAATCTTTAGCTTGCGGCAAAATTTTATAATTTTCTCCATCAGTCATTACAAAAACTGACATTTCAATGCCTTTTAGAAATTCCTCAATTACCACTTTGGCACTAGCTACACCAAATTTTTTATCATTTATCATTTCAGCAATTTCTTTTTTAGCTTCTGCTAAACTTTCTGAAATAATAACTCCTTTTCCTGCAGCTAATCCATCCGCTTTCAGCACGTAAGGCGCTTTTAAATTTTCTAAAAATAGATGAGCCTTTTTTACTTCACCTTCACCAAAACATTTATAAGCAGCTGTTGGCACTTCGTGTTTTAGCATAAACTCTTTAGCAAAATCTTTGCTTCCTTCTAGTCGGGCGCCATTTTTATGCGGCCCAATTAACCCAACATTTTTTAATTCTGAATCGTTTTCAAAAAAATCTGCAATTCCATTAACCAATGGATCTTCAGGCCCTACTATTACTAAATCTATTTGCTTTTCTATTACAAATGTTCTTATTGACTCAAAATTATTTACTGAAATATTAACGTTTTCACCACAATCAGCTGTACCAGGATTTCCTGGTGCAATATATAATTGCTTTAATAATTTACTTTGAGCTATTTTCCAGGCAAAAGCATGCTCTCTACCTCCTGACCCTAAAATTAAAACTTGCATTCTTTATTTTTTTGCAAAGAAACAAAATACAATAAGTAAAAAGAAAAAAAATACAGAATAAAGGAAATGAAATCATTCTAATTTACTTTCCCAGTATCTTCAAGGTTTAGTATAATCCCAACTAATAAACCTTGTAGGTTTTTTCCGTTGGAAGTATCATCTTGTTTAATGTAAACTAACTTATAAAAAGCTTTAGAATTAGTTTTATATTTCTAATAATTCATTGAAATTCAATTTAATACCCCACTAAACCTGCAAGGTTTAGTATGAATTTAATTCATAAAACCTTGTAGGTTTTCTCGCTGGAAGTATCATTATCTCTAAATTTAGCTAACCGATAAAAAGCTTTAGAATTAGTTTTATATTTCTAATAATTCATTGAATTTCAATTTAATGGCTCAGAAAACCTGCGAGTTTTAGCATAATCCCAACTACTAAACCTTGTAAGTTTTTTCCGTTGTTATATCATTATTTTACAATAAATTATCTACAAACGGTTAGTTTTATTAATTTTAGCTTTATGGAAGCAGATAAATTCTACCATGTGTACAACCGAACAAATAATCGGGAAATTTTATTCAAAGAGGAAAGCAATTATCAATACTTTCTCAACCAATTTAAAAAATACATCTCGTCTATTGCAGATATTTATGCCTATTGTTTAATGCCGACTCACTTTCATTTTGTATTGAGAATTAAAGCTGACTCAACTCTAAATGACTTTTTTTCAGACAAAATATTGCATTTTAATAATTTACAGAAAAATAACTCATCTATCATACCCAAACTAATAAGCCAACAGTTTAGTAATTTATTCAACTCTTATACTAAATCTATCAACTTAAGTTATAATAGAAATGGAAATTTATTTACTAGAAATTTTAAAAAGAAAGAAATTGACACAGAAATCTATTTGAAAAATGTTATAATTTATGTTCATTTAAATCCTTGCTTACATGGATTTTACGATGATTTTCAGAATGCGAAATATTCCTCTTATTCCAGTATCACCTCAACAAAAAAAACTATCGTTTGTAGACCAGAGGTTATTGAACTATTTGAAGATTTAGAGAATTTTAAGTTCGTTCATCAACGTAGACAATTTAATGAAAAATTATTGCAATCCATTATCGATGAAGATTAACTGATGTTAATTCGATACCTACTAGACCTTACAGGTTTTTTCCGTTGGAAGTATCATTATATTTTAATATAAAACAAATCATTTGAAAGTATACTGATGCAAAAAAAAATGATAAATACATTCCTAATAATTAATTGAAATTCAATTTAATACCCCACTAAACCTGCAAGGTTTAGTATGAACCCAACTACTAAACCTTGAAGGTTTTTTCCGTTGGAAGTATCATCTTGTTTTAATATAAAACAAATCATTTGAAAGTATTCTGATGCAAAAAAAATGATAAATATATTTCTAATAATTCATTGAAATTCAATTTAATGACCCACTAAACCTGCAAGGTTTAGTATGAATTTAATTCATAAAACCTTGTAGGTTTTCTCGTTGGAAGTATCATTATCTCTAAATTTAGCTAACCGATAAAAAGCTTTAGAATTAGTTTTATATTTCTAATAATTAATTGAATTTCATATTAATGACCTAGCAAACCTGCGAGGTTTAGTATGAATTTAACTCATAAAACCTTGTAGTTTTCCAGTTGGAAGTATCATCTTGTTTTAAAATAAAACAAATCAGTTGAAAGTATACTGATGCAAAGAAAAATGATAAATACATTCCTAATAATTCATTGAATTTCAAATTAATGCTTTACGAAACCTGCAAGGTTTAGTATGAATTTAATTCATAAAACCTTGTAGGTTTTCTCGTTGGAAATATCATTATCTCTAAATTTAGCTAACCGATAAAAAGCTTTAGAATTAGTTTTATATTTCTAATAATTCATTGAATTTCAAATTAATGCTTTATGAAACCTGCAAGGTTTAATATAATCCCAACTACTAAACCTTGTAGGTTTTTTCCGTTGGAAGTATCATTATATTTTAATATAAAACAAATCATTTGAAAGTATTCTGATGCAAAAAAAATGATAAATATATTTCTAATAATTCATTGAAATTCAATTTAATGCCCCACTAAACCTGCAAGGTTTAGTATGAATTTAATTCATAAAACCTTGTAGTTTTCCAGTTTGAAGTATCATCTTGTTTAATGTAAAACAAATCAGTTGAAAGTATACTGATGCAAAAAAAAATGATAAATACATTCCTAATAATTCATTGAGATTCAATTTAATGGCCTACTAAACCTGCAAGGTTTAGTATAATCCCAACTACTAAATCTTGCAGGTTTTTCCCGTTGGAAGTATCATCTTGTTAAATATAAACTAACTTATAAAAAGCTTTAGAATTAGTTTTATATTTCTAATAATTCATTAAATTTCAATTTAATGCCCCACTAAACCTGCGAGTTTTAGTATAATCCCAACTACTAAACCTGCAAGGTTTTTTCCGTTGGAAGTATCATCCTATTTAATTGCTCCAAAATTGCTTCACTTGTTGGAGATTAAAAAATTTCTCACCGAGTCTTTTATTTTTTGTAAACTTGTGCCTCTTTTAAAAACATCATGAAGTCATTTTTCACTGTAGTTTTATTCTTTTTCGTACTTGCGAGTTTCGGTCAGTCTTCCTTAAAAGATATTGAACTCTCAAAAATAGCTTATAAAAAAGTTAGGCAATATATTTTGCATCAAGAAGAAATGAATGTGGTTGAGTTTTCTGATATAAAAGGAAGTTATTCCGAAGATCTTAAAAATTCTTATCAGCAACACACCCAAACCTATTTGATTAAAAAACCTCTTGCTGAAGTTTGGGAAAAATATAAATCTACAAGTCCTGCAATTTCTTGGAATGGTAAAATGGTAAAATTTGGTTGTTTAATTTCAAAATTTACCAATAAAACAATGTATCAAAATGATGCTTATGATGGAGCAGAAATTGGGCAAGTATTTTTTGTGAATTTAAAATTATTAAGAGGAATTTTTAATCTGGGCGTTGCTTTTGAATTAACTAATATTTCTGAAAAAGAAAATACAATCGAATATAGTTATGTGAATGGCGGTAAAACTCAAGGCAAACAATGGATTAAAATGGAATCAACTGCCGATGGTTTCACTAAAATTACTCACCACACCTTATACAAAAGCACTTCCAGTTTTCGTGATGTATTTTTATATCCTTATGTACACACGCTTTCTATAACAGAATTTCATAAAAATATGCTTTTAGCCAATTGATATGAGAACAATTAGAATGATATGGGATTTTAAAGGTATTGATTCACAAGGCTTTGCGAAGCATCACGCCATTCACTTGAAAGAGTTTGTCGACAAAAATAAAATTGAATGTTTCGATTCTGGCGAAAAAATAATCAATGAAATGCACTGTATTGCATATGTAGATGTTTCAGAAGAAAATTTAACCATAGTTAGAGATGCTTTGAAACCGCATAGAGGGGAATGGATTGAAAATAAGGAGCATTCTTAAGGTCTTTTAATGCTACAACCCAAAGCTTTGGTCTCAGAAGGATTAATTGATTTACCTAAAGAAAGATTATTGATAGCATCTTTTAAATAATGTTTATCAGCATCTTTATCACTCTTATAATTATCATCAATTGCTCCTCTATAAACCAATTTCATATCCTTATTAAATAAGAAAATGTGCGGTGTAGTAACTGCTCCAAAAGCATTTGCCATTTTTGAATCCGTATCCACTACGTAAGGTGCTTTAAAACTTTTAGCCGATGCATGTTTTTTCATTTCCTCAAATGAATCATCATCTGCACGCTTTCCTTCATTGCTATTGATGTAGATTACACCAATATTTTTTGAAGCAGCTAAATTGTATAATGGATTGTACCTATCTTCCCAAGAAAGCACAAAAGGACACGTATTGCAAGTAAAAACTACTAAAAGCCCATTTTCTTTTTTTACATCATTCAAACTAAGCATTTTTGCAGAGACATCTTTCATTTTTACATCAGTCATTGGCGCTTTTGATCCAATTTCTAATGTTTGATACATCACAAAGGATGATAATGAAATAAGAACGATTGTAAATAGACTAAATAGCTTAATTTTTTTCATGATTTTAATTTTATAAATTTTAATCAAATATTATACCGAAAAAAATAATTTCTTATAAAGGAATATTACCGTGCTTTTTCTTTGGTAATGAATCTACCTTATTCTCCAACATTTTAAAAGCCTTAATTAATTTTTCACGTGTATCTTCAGGTTTTATCACTTCATCTATATACCCTCTAGCAGCTGCATTATAAGGATTGGCAAACATTTCGGAATATTCAAGCTCCTTTTCTTTTAATTTGGCTTCGCTATCATTAGCAGAGGCAATCTCTTTCCTAAAAATTATTTCAGCGGCACCTTTTGCTCCCATTACAGCAATTTCGGCTGATGGCCATGCATAATTCATATCAGCACCTATGTGTTTAGAGTTCATTACGTCATAAGCCCCACCATAAGCTTTTCGAGTAATTACGGTAATTCTTGGAACTGTAGCTTCGCTAAAAGCATATAACAATTTAGCTCCATTGGTTATTATTGCATTCCATTCTTGATCTGTACCAGGCAAAAATCCAGGAACATCTTCAAAAACTAATAAAGGAATATTGAAACAATCACAAAATCGTACGAATCGAGCGGCTTTAGTAGAACTATCTATATCTAAAACTCCTGCTAAAAATGCAGGCTGATTCGCCACAATACCAATTGATTTTCCTGCTAATCGAGCAAAACCTACGACTATATTTTCTGCAAAGTTTTTATGAACTTCATGAAAACTACCTTCATCTATAACGCCTTCTATTACTTCCCTAATATCATAAGGTTGATTGGCATTATTAGGAATAATAGATTTTAATTTCTCTCTCTTTTCAGATTTTTTAGTTTCATAAGGTATTGATGGAGCGTCTTCTTCACAATTCTGAGGCACATACGATAGCAATTGCTTCATTCCATTGATACAAGCTATTTCATTGGCATAAGTAAAATGGGTAACACCCGACTTGGTAGAATGAGCTGATGCTCCGCCTAATTCTTCTGAACTTACATCTTCATGGGTAACCGTTTTTACCACATTAGGCCCTGTTACAAACATATAAGAGGTGTTTTCTACCATCATAATAAAGTCTGTTAATGCTGGAGAATATACAGCTCCGCCTGCACAAGGCCCCATAATTGCTGAAAGCTGTGGAATAACTCCACTCGCCTTCGTGTTTCTATAAAATATATCTGCATAGCCACCTAATGAAACTACTCCTTCTTGAATACGAGCGCCTCCTGAATCATTTAACCCAATTACTGGAGCTCCATTTTTCATAGCTAAATCCATTATTCTACAGATTTTTTCAGCATGAGCTTCTGCCAATGAACCCCCTAAAACAGTAAAGTCTTGAGCGAAAACATAAATTAATCTTCCGTGAATGGTTCCGTATCCTGTAACCACACCATCTCCTAAAACAACTTGTTCGTCCAATCCAAAATTGTTACTTCTATGTGTCACTAACATCCCAATTTCTTCAAAAGAACCTTCATCCATTAAAAAATGAACTCTTTCTCTAGCGGTTAGTTTATTTTTACCGTGCTGTGCTTCAATTCTTTTCTCTCCACCACCTAGTTTTGCCTCAGCAATTTTCTGATCCAGTAAATCTATTTTATCTTTCATAAGCACAATTTTACGATTTTGAATTTAAATTTAAAGCCTCTTTAGGTCATAAAAAAACCATTCGTTAAAAATAACGAATGGTTTTATGGTTTATGATTGATTTATTTTAAAAATCTAACAATGTCAATCCTACAGTAAAGGGATACAATTCAGGCCCTTTATTCTTTTCAAACAAAGTTGTTAAATTATAAGTAGCAAAAAGATTTAACCATGAATAACCAAATCGAGTGGTAACTGCAGCACCAAAAGGACTTAAGTTATAATCATTTTTATATTTATCTTTTTTATCATCTCCGGATGGTGTAGTATATTTCATTTTATTTTTAGAGCCTAATTTGTAGCTAAACAGCATACCTGCAGCAAAATGAAACCCTTTATCACCTTTCTTTGAATTTAATTCAAATAAAATAGGCAAAGTTAAATAAGTAGCTTTCAATTTATTTTTACTTACGGTTGCCATATTCATTGTATCTTTATAGGCAGTGATAGAATCTCTGTATTCTCTTAATCTTTTATCACTGTCTAAATCGTAATTGGTAAATTGAAATCCTAAACCTGTTAAGATTCCAAATCTATCTCCGCTTATTGGAATGTACTTTTCAAATGGATTAATATTGATTAATATTGATTTTGAGTAATCTAAATCCAAAAACTCATTCTTCTTATCTAAACTAAGTGAGCCATTTGCATTAAAATATCCATTAACTCCAATATCAAATCCTGCCCAGTGACTTTCTCTTTTTGGTTTTTTTGGCACTAATGAATCTGATAAATTGATTTCTTTTTTATCTCCCGATTTTACAATTAAAATTTTTGCATCCTTCACATTTATTTTTGTGGTGTCCATTCCAGAAGCGAATAATCCTGTTGTGAAAATTACACTTGCTAGTAATACTGTTAATTTTTTCATCTTTTTAGATTTTTATGGTTTTAAATATGACGAATAAGCATGAAATTTTGTTACAGCAAAGATCAAAACTTTTTTGAGATACTAAAATTTCCTATTTCCAAAGCAAACATTTCTACCTTTTTATTCAATCCCTGCTTAGCAGTAACTTTTACTTTATTTTTAGTTGAAGAAGTGATTTCGCTTGCCAAGACTTCAATCAAACTTTTATTTTTTAATAATTCTACTTTTGCAAAACCTTTTGCAGCTTCTGTAAGAGAAGCATATTCGATTCCTTTATTTAAAACAGACTCCATTTTTAAATTTTCTTGAGGTGTTTCTCGCCATACCATCTCATCTGCATCTATCAAATCGTCTATCATTTCCATTTCAGCATTTCCCATTGCAACTAACTCCGTTTTTCCTAATCTTTTAAAAACTGAATTTCCAATAATAGAATCATTAATTCTATCTATTTCAGCTTTTTTAATTGGGTCAGTTTCTGCTATAGTGGTAATGGGAACGATACCAGATGGTATGTCTTCTTTAGCATCTTCTTTACTCGTTTTAGAAGCGATTAATTTTAAATCAGTGCTTGTTTTAGCGCTTTTTGAATCTTTTTTGTTTTTAACTGCATCATCTGAAGGCTGATTAGTCAATGACTTTCTATTTGCCTTCATTTCAACTGCTGTATTTTCATCTTTATTCAATTTGTCTGCAGGAATTACTACTGCTTTTTGCTTTTTAAGGTTTTTGTTTAAAGGCATTTCAAATTCAAGATGCGCAATTTCTTTAGGTTTATAGCTGGCAGCAGGCGAATAAATTAAAAATATTAAAATCAAAATAGCTGCAGCTGCACTTATATAGGCTAGCAAAGGCACTACCGAAACCTTTTTGAATAATTTTTCTTTGTCGGGAAAAACAATTGAATCTTTTGAAAGAAGTGTGGAAGCATACAACTGATCTGTTTTTTGAAAAAGAGAATTTGATTTAATAAACCCATTTAATACCTCAACATTATTAATAGAAATTAAATTTTCGTTTTTGGCGATGATAAAATCTTCATAATTAAATTGATTTATGTCTTGGTTTTTAGATATTTCGCCATCATAAATACTATTTTTTTCAGTAAACTCTATTTCATCTATTGGTAAGTTGATGGGAGCATAACTTTCAAATTCTATTTTTTTTAATGGGTATTTTTCCAAAAAAAACATCAATTCATCTATTTGAAGCGCGTTGAGTTTCCCATCGAAAAAATCGATAAAATAAACTTCATAATTATATAAATTAATAGCTTCCATTATAAAATATGCTCCAAACTAACTAAGTAACTTTTTAAAAATTTACGGGCTCTAAAAATATAGACCTTTACTTGAGATTCATTTAAGCTCAAAATTTCTCCTATTTCTTCGTAGGAGTATCCTTCATAATCTCTTAGTAAAATAACACTTCTTTGAATTTCTGATAAATGAGAAACTGCTTCATCGATTATGGCTTTATGATCTGAATAGGAATTAGTTTGAGAAAAATCATTAAAATCTGAATCCGTAATAGGACTTTGTTTTTTATCTCTTCTAATACCATCAATCATGGTGTGATACGCAGTAGTAAATAAATAGGATTTAACTTTTTCAAAATCAACACCATTTCTCTTATCCCACAACTTCATATAACTATCTTGTACTACATCTTTAGATTTTTCAATATCTCTAAGATTTTTAAGCACAAAACGATAAATGCTATCGGAATATAGTGAAACACTTTTATTGTATTCTGACCTATTCATTTAGTTAACAACAATTTCTTAAAGTAAAACGAATGAACAACTAAAAAAGTTACAATAAGTGGGAATAAAGTTTATTTTTAATCGTCTAATTTTAAAACTGCTAAGAATGCATTTTGTGGAACTTCCACATTTCCAATTTGTCGCATACGTTTTTTACCCGCTTTCTGCTTTTCTAACAATTTACGTTTTCTAGAAATATCACCCCCGTAACATTTGGCAGTTACATCCTTTCGAAGAGCTTTTACAGTTTCTCTAGAAATAATTTTTGCGCCAATTGCTGCTTGTATCGCAATATCAAATTGCTGACGCGGAAGCAATTCTCTTAGTTTAACACAAATCCTTTTACCCAAATCGAAGGCTTTGTCTTTGTGAATCAATGCCGATAAAGCATCTACTTGATCACCATTAAGGAGTAAATCCATTTTTACCAATTTAGACTCTCTGTATCCTATTGGATGATAATCAAAAGAAGCGTATCCTTTTGAAATGGTCTTCAATTTATCGTAAAAATCAAAAACAATTTCAGCCAAAGGAATTTCAAAGGTCAATTCTACTCGTTCAGGTGTTAAATACACTTGATTTTTTAATTCTCCTCTTTTGTTGATACACAAATTCATAACAGTACCTACAAAATCGGCTTTAGTTATAATTTGAGCTTTTATAAAAGGCTCTTCTACTCTATCCAAAATAGTAGCTTCGGGCAAATCTGAAGGATTGTTAATCAAAATAGCTGTCTCAGGCTCTCTCACTAAGAAAGCTTTATAGGATACGTTTGGAACTGTTGTAATAACAGACATATCAAATTCACGCTCCAAACGTTCTTGAATAATTTCCATGTGAAGCATTCCTAAAAATCCACATCGAAAACCAAAACCCAATGCCATAGAAGACTCCGGCTCAAAAGTTAAAGAAGCATCATTGAGTTGCAATTTTTCCATTGCATCTCTTAATTCCTCATATTCATCAGTTTCTACAGGATAAATACCAGCAAAAACCATAGGCTTCACATCTTCAAAACCTTTAATTGCCACATCACAAGGATTATCTACAGTAGTAATAGTATCGCCTACTTTTACTTCTCTCGCCACTTTAATTCCTGATACAATATAACCAACATCCCCAGTTTTAATTATATTTTTGGGTTGTTGTTTCAGTCGTAAAGTTCCTATTTCGTCGGCATCATATTCTTTTCCAGTATTGACAAATTTTACTTTATCGCCTTTTTTGATTTCTCCATTAATAACTTTAAAGAAAGCATTAATTCCTCTGTAGGAATCAAATACAGAATCAAAAATCAAAGCTTGTAATGGCGCATTTGGATTGCCTACTGGAGCAGGAACTCTATGAATAATGGCTTCTAAAATATCATCCATTCCCAAGCCAGTTTTACCTGATGCTGCAATAATATCTTCCCTGTTACAACCAATTAAATCTACAATTTGATCCTTTACCTCTTCGGGGTTGGCAGATGGCAAATCTATTTTATTTAAAACAGGAATAATTTCTAAATCATGCTCTAAGGCTAAATATAAATTAGAAATCGTTTGAGCTTGAATACCTTGAGCAGCATCTACTATTAATAAGGCACCTTCGCAAGCAGCAATAGAACGACTCACTTCGTACGAAAAATCGACATGACCGGGAGTGTCAATTAAATTTAGCGTGTATGTTTTACCCTCAAATTCATAATCCATTTGAATAGCATGACTCTTAATAGTAATGCCTCGCTCACGTTCCAAATCCATATCATCTAAGGTCTGCGCTTGCAAATCTCTAGCGTCTACAGTACCTGTAGTTTGTAATAAACGATCTGCCAAGGTACTTTTACCGTGATCGATATGAGCAATGATACAAAAATTTCGAATGTGATCCATATTAATCCTAAATTGAGCGCAAATTTATGTTTTTTGCCTGAACCAAAAGAAGATTCAAAAAATATCTTTTTAATGATGCAACTAAAAAAATAAGATTCGCGTCAATGAAAATGAGAGCCAAAAAAGATAGAATTTGTAAGTTTGAAAAAAATTACTTTTCTTTACATGCTTCTCGTTAAAATTTATAGAAGAACCAAATACAATTAACCATGAAAAAATTATTCCTTCCTATTATCACATTTATGCTGTTTTTTACCGCATTCAATGTATCAGAAACTAAAGCAACTCACGTTGCTGCCGGCGACATTGTAGTGAGGCAAATTGATACTTTAAACCCTAACAGAATAGAAGTTACCATAAGATTTTATAGAGACTGTGATGGAGTGGGGGCTCCAAGCGGATTCAATAGTTTTCCGAATGATCAAACAAAGCTTGAATTCTTTTCTCCTTGTTATGGAGTTTTTAATAACGGATTTGTCGGTCCATATCTTGGTGATACTTTGAATGGAAATGGAGGTGGTATCAAAAAAGGTGCTAATTGTATCTTGGATGAAGACAAACCTTGTACAGAAGAGTATTTATACAGAGATACTGTTGATTTGCCCGGCGTTTGTGATTCTTGGTCAGTTTATTGGGCTGTAAGTGCAAGACCAGGTAATGATAATATTAATGGTCAAGGTACTTTCTATGTGCAAAATACTTTCAACAATACGAGTATTAATACTTGGGATCCTACTTTTTTTGAAAATCCCAATAGTGTTTATTATAACAATTCTCCCGTTTTTAACAACGATGAACCAGTAAATTCATTTTGTGTGGGCAGAGAATATGAATTTGATTTAAGTGCCACAGATCCCGATGGAGATTCATTGGCTTACCGTGTAACTTCAGCACTTGATTTTAATGGAACTGTAGTTTCACAAGTAAATTATGCTTTAGGATATACCGGAAATGATCCTATCCCGGTGCTTAATCGTCCAGTAAAAATTAATCAGCAAACTGGCGTTATGAGATTTACACCTACATTGGTTTTCAAAGGTACTTTTGCCTATGAAGTGGAAGAATGGAAAGATAGTTTATGGACAGATACAGTCAATGGAATAGTGAAAGTAAAAAGTAAAAAAGTTTTTAGAGGAACCACGATGCGTGATTTGCGTATGGCTTTTGGAGAATTTTGTAATGACTCTATTCCACAGTTTAGAAACTGGAGTGGCTACAACGATACCATTGGGATTAATTATCCAGGTAATAATCCTAACTTAATAATTGCCAATTGTGCCGATTGGTACATTGATATTCCAATGGATATTGCCATTACGTGTAAGTCATTAGAACCTAATGGATCAGATTTTAGAATTACTGACTCCACTACTAATCCTCCAACTATTTACGCCATTGATTCAGCTTATGCTACAGATGGCTGTAAAGGTTTAAGAACTCAAAATATTCGTTTAAAATTATTTGAACCTCTTGGTTTACCTACCAATGGTCAAATTGTAAAATTATACATCAAAAAAGGAGATGATTTTAATACCTTAAAAACCAATTGTGGATTGAGTATTCCTGAGTTTACAGTGATTGATATTTGGGTAAAAAATAACTTAATTATTGATTTAGGACCAGAGATTGAATTTTGTAATCCAGAAAATCCAGCGCCACTTTTAACTGCTCCTGTACCAGGGGCTGATAATTATGTGTGGACAAAACTTATAGCAGGTGTAAAAGATACTGTAGGAAATGCTTATACACAAATTGCTGATACTTCAGGGTATTGGGGTGTGTTCTTAAATTATAAAGGTTGCCAAGCTTATGATTCAGTTTTAGTAACCGAATATCAAACAGCTTTGGTTGAAATTCCCGACACTGCATTTTGTGGATTATTAGGACCATATCCATTAATTGATATGTCTGCATTAAGCGATTCAGGAGCTGTAGATGGTACTTTTAGATGGTATAAATTACCTAAAGGCGATTTAGTAAGTACCAAGAAAGAATTACAAACCTTTGAAAATGGTACGTATGTATTTAATGTATCCATTCCACCTTGTTTTATTAGAGATACCTTTGTGGTTAACCGAATTAAAACATACGATGTAGAATTAGGGCCTGATTCTGTAGCCCTTTGTAATGGAAATCAATATGAATTATATGCAGGTTATGATTATAGTTTAGATAGTAATCATACAATTGCTTGGTTCTTTAATGATTCATTAGTAAATGATAGCACCGATAGATTAATGATTACTTCAAGCGGTTGGTATAAGTACATCACCAATTCAGTAAGCGGTTGTTCAGGAGCGGATAGCATCTATGTAAATGTAATCGGTCAATTGCCTCCTCCTATTATTAGCTGCGGTAATGTTTCTGCACAAGGAAAACAATACTTGTGGAACACTTTAGCAGGTGCAGAAGGTTATGAAGTAAGCTCAAATGGAATTGATTGGACGGATATAGGTGATCCAAGTGTTTTAGGTTTGATTACTTATGTGGAGAAAAACTTAGGTGTGCAACAATTATATGTAAGAGGTTATAGCGATGTACCTGATAAAATTGAGGGCAACTGTAAATTTGGCCCTGCAGGTATCTCACCAATTTGCGAAACCATTATTATAGTTCCTAATGTAATTACTCCTAACAATGATGGAATGAATGATTTCTTAGACTTAGGTTTAATAGATGTATTTCCAGGAAATCAATTGACAATCTACAATAGATGGGGTAAAACAGTATTAGATGTAACCAATTATAAAAACAATTGGTCTGCCAAAGACGAATCAGCGGGAACTTACTTCTATGTATTGGATTTAAATACACCAAGTATGCCAGTTCAAAAAGGCACAATTACGGTGATAAAATAAAAATTTTATACACATTTTTTAAAGACTGCTAAAATTTAGCAGTCTTTTTTTTTGACAATAATTAGGTTTTAACAAACTTTAATGTTATCTTTGGATTAATTAAACTCTCTTAAACTTAAATTTTTTATCATGAAAAAATTAATTCTTTCCTTATCCGTTTTATTTTATACTTCATATGCTTTTTCTCAAGCTTATGATTATAATTATGGGGTTAATGGACAAAATGGTTGATAAAAGCTCTTGAAAACCTTTTCCTGATTAGCTTTGGAGCTAATGAAAGGTTATGAATAAAAAAAATGCAAAAATTGTGCAAAGACATTTACTCGAAAATATGGTGTTCGACTCGGAAAACAGCGATATAAATGCTTGCACTGTAACACTTATTTTACTGGAGGAAATATCATTACTCCTGAGAAGATTTGGGATGAATACACAAAAGGAAAGCAGACGTACAAACAACTAGCTGAGAAATATCAGTGCTCCATAAAAACTATTCAGCGTAAAATAGATTTGATTGAAGTAGACATTCCTAAAAAATATCCTAGAAAAGTAGTGGTACTGATGGATACTACTTATTGGGGCAGAAATTTTGGTTTGATGCTATTTAAAGATGCCTATACAAAAGAAAATTTACTTAAATACTATGTTAGATCGGAGAGCAATTATTTATACAAAAAAGGAATTGTTGAACTAATAAGACTAGGTTACGAAGTTTTAGGTATTGTTTGTGATGGTAGACGCGGATTAATGCAGCTATTCGATGATATCCCGGTTCAAATGTGTCAATTTCATCAAGTTGCTATAATAAGGAGATATATAACTAAAAACCCTAAAATACAAGCATCTATCGAGTTAAAAGAACTTGTTAGTATTTTAAAAAAGACAGATAAAGAGTCTTTTAAAGGAGGTTTAGATTTGTGGTTTGAAAAATGGGATTCTTTTTTAAAGGAACGGACAATTAATCTAGAAACAGGTAAAAGTTATTATACTCATAAACGGCTTAGAAGTGCTTGTAGGAGTTTAAAAACAAATCTCAAATGGCTATTTACTTGGTATGAATACTATGAATTAAATATACCAAACACAACTAATTCAATTGATGGACATTTTTCAGATTTGAAGAACAAAATGAGAAATCACAATGGTTTATCAAAAGCAAGAAAAATCAAATTTATAGATGAGTTTTTGAAGGCATAAAGGCTTCTAAAAATAATCAAGAGACTTATAAAAGCCTCTTGATTTGACATTTTTGTCAGCCATCAAATATATCCCTTGCTTGGTTGCTCTCCAGCAGAGCCTAACTCCGTTTTATTTGATAAATTAAAAGTAAATTAAATAAGTTTAGAAAGAACAAAAGGAGGAAAAAATAGAGCAACCATTTTGTCCACATGAAAAAGGTAAGCTAAAAAAAGCAACCATTTTGTCTATTACATCTAATTATGCAATTTATCCAGATAAAATTGTAAATAATTTAGCTCCAGCTAGTAATCCTAATGTTAGTAATGTAGAAAATACAGGAACCGACGTACAGTATTTCAATGGCAATAGAATTCAAGCTTTTGTAAATGATGGCGATAACCCTAGACTTTCTGTAAATTATTTGGGAAAAGATTATCATTATTATTTTCCGGAAGGAACAAAAGATATTGATGTAGTTATAGAACCAACAATTACATCTAATGGTAATTCAGACGTTAAAATCTTTGCCGTATACGAAAATTCAGGTATTATTTATCATCGATTAAAATTCAATATTACAGGTATTTATTCAGGATTAATAACTACACTTAGCAGCGATAAATTGAGTGCTTATCCAAATATTGATATAAACAGAATAGGCAATATTGCCATTTGTTATTCACTTAAAGGAAGAGTATTTGCACATGCAGGTAATGTTTATTTTATGCCACTTATACCATTTGAATTTGCAAAAGATTGCAAAAAATATATTGAACCTGATATATCTATTGGAGATAATGGTGGTGATGGAATTGTAAGTATCACTTGCCTAGATACAAGTAGACTCGAATGGTATTTTATGCAAAGTTTATATATTTGGGTATCACAAGGCGGTTCAAGAAATTGTAATAATATGATATATTTTACATCAAAAAATAGAAACATATCTAATTTTGCTAAATATAATAATGGTAAATTTTATAAACCTAGAATTGCAGCACCATTTTACCTTCCAGGTGGTTTTTATAATTCTCTTGAATTTGCAGCAGTGGTAGAATTGAGTTCTAGTTATCATGAAATATATTATGCAACCCATTCTGCTCCGACATGGACCATAGATCTAGAGGAAATAACACATTATAATTCATCATCAAATGTGTTCTACCAAACTACAAGTTCAAAACCTGTAATTTCGTATGGTGGAGATCAATGCCATGTAGCTTTTCAATCAAATCCAACATTTGCAAATCCTCCATATGTGCCAGGAGTTCAAAATTTTCAAGAAGAAATATTTCATATTCGTTTAACAAACAAACCCTCTATGTTCTCTAGAGTATATACTTTATTTGGAAAATTTAATAATGTTAATTTTTACCATGACAAGAATCAAACTATCCCTGCTATAGCTGGACGTCATGAAGCAGAACAAACAAATAATACCGCTTTCCCAGCATGGATTAGTGAAAAGGATGATTATAGTACTATGGATTATAAAACTTCTTATTATGATTTTGGTTATTTCAAAAAATCAAATCCAAATAATATAATTGATGATAGTAAGTTAGCATTTAATATATCACCAAATCCCGTAAGAAATAATATAAATATTATTTTTAGCAATTCTCAAAAATATTATGAAGTTGAAATTTTAAACTTAAATGGTCAAATTGTTACTAATTACATTAATGAAAATAATTTTGACGTCACAGAATTAGAAAGCGGAGTTTATTTTATTCGCATTAAAACTAATTTAGAAGTAGTTACAAAAAAGTTTGTAAAACTATAATCTATTAAATTATTTTTTAAAAAAAACCTCTCTTTGACGAATGATGTCAGAGAGAGGTTTTTTATATTTGCACCTCTATGATTGAACCAGTAAAAGTTTCTGAATTATTAAAGAATACAAAGAAAACTCTATTTTCTTTTGAAATTCTTCCTCCTTTAAAAGGTAAAAGTATCCAATCTATCTACGATGGAATTGACCCTTTAATGGAATTCAAACCTGCATTTATCAATGTAACTTACCACCGGGAAGAGTTTATTTATAAAAAGAGAGAGAAAGGATATTTAGAAAAATTTAGTATAAAAAAAAGACCAGGTACTGTGGGTATTTGTGCTGCAATTAGCAATAAATATCATACACCATCTGTTGCCCATTTAATATGTGGGGGATTTAGTAGAGAAGAAACAGAAAATGCCTTAATCGATTTAAATTTTTTAGGTGTCAATAATGTTTTAGCATTAAGAGGAGATCCGATTAAAACAGAACAATATTTTGTAGCAGAACCCGATGGTAATGAATATGCAGTAGACCTAGTGAAACAAATTATTAATTTGAATAAGGGCTTATATATTGAAGAAAATATTGAAAATGCTTCCACAACAGATTTCTGTATAGGTGTTTCAGGCTATCCAGAAAAACATTCGGAAGCCCCAAATATGAAAGAAGATATTGCAAAATTAAAGGCAAAAATTGAAGCAGGTGCTGAATATGTAGTAACTCAAATGTTCTTTAACAATCAAAAGTTTTACGATTTTGTAAAAATTTGCAAGGAAAACGGAATAAATGTGCCAATAGTTCCCGGTATAAAGCCCATTGCTACAAAAAGGCAATTGCAGATTTTACCTAAATTATTTCATATTGATTTACCAGAAGAATTAACTGAAATGGTAGAAAAATGTGAAAGTAATGAAGAAGTAAGATTAGTTGGTGAAAAATGGGCTTTAAAACAATGTGCAGAACTAAAAGAGTTCGGTGTTCCTTGTATTCATTTTTATACTATGGGGAAATCTACTGCTGTAAGGAATATAGCGAAGCAATTGTTTTAATCAATAACATTTTATTCAAAGGCTCTCATTCTCATAACATACTTGCCAATAATATCAAACTCTAAATTAACCTGATCCCCTATTGTTAATTTATTAAAGTTGGTATGCTCATAAGTGTAAGGAATGATGGCTACCTTAAAAGTATGTTTTCCCACTTCAAATGCTGTTAAACTAACTCCATTAATACAAATCGAGCCTTTTTCAACGATTAGTTGAAGGCTTTCGGAGTTTTCAAAGGTATATTCCCAACTGCCATCTTGATTTTTTATGTCAATACATTTCGCCTTTCCATCTACATGACCTTGAACAATATGTCCATCCAAACGACCGTTCATGCGCATGCAACGCTCTAAATTTACGATATCACCTACTTTCCAACTTCCTAAATTTGTTTTGAGGAGTGTTTCGTGAATAGCAGTAACCTGATAGGTTAATGCATTCAACTTTTCTATGGTGAGACAAACGCCATTGTGGGCAACACTTTGGTCTACTTTTAATTCATTTGTAAAAGCTGCTTCAATTTCGAAAGTAGTATTTTTATCTTGCGATTGAATGGATGTAATACATCCCATTTCTTCAATTATTCCTGTAAACATCTTTAATCTTTAAATCCTTTTACTGTGGCATCCAGCACTGTAATATTTCCTTTTAAATTTTTGACTGTTATTCCTTCCAATCGAATTTCATAGACATTACAAACATAAAAATAGACACCTTCAGTAACCAATTCACCAGAAAAATCATGAGTCCCATCCCAATTGATATCCGGATCTTCTGTTTTAAAAACTAACACTCCCCATCGATCATAAATACTTAATTCAATACGTTCTACATATCGATAAGGAAAAGGTCTAAACAAATCGTTTTGTCCATCTCCATTAGGTGTTATCACATTTGGAAGCTTATATTCAGGACAAGTTTCTATACAAATTTCATTAGAAAGCTCACTTTCGTTTCCGATAGAATCTACCGCAGTAATTACATAACAACCTGCTAAGGATGCTTTAGAAATATCAATAGTAAAGTTAAAAGATCTTTGGTTTGAATTATTAATTTGTTGTATTAACACAATTCCATTGATAGAATCTTTTCTATAAATTTTAAATAATTCAATATCTGAATTGTCTAAACAATTTTTTAACTGCCAGTTTAAATCCAAAGTTCCTATTAAACAATCATAATTTTCTGAAATTGAAAGTGAGCAAGGAGCGATATCATCTTTAGGTATAGCGCAGCTAATTTGTGATAGATTATATAAAGTATCTACAAAAATAGAAGGATTGTACTTCCCTAATGATTGAACAAAATAACAATATTCTTGATTATTACTAAGGAAACTATCAGCATAATTAGTTTGCATTGTGGTTCCGATAGAATCAAAAAGATTACTTGTTAAATTTTTACGGTAAATAATATATTCAAAGTTATCCCATGGCACTGATGCATTCCAACTTAAATTAATTATTTGATCAGCTGAAGCAGTAGACAATAACAATTGGGAAGCAGGATAAGATTTACCCACTTCTACTCTTGCATTTCCTAAACTTAGCAATGTAACTCTATAAATATTATTTCCTGCAGTTGTATTTACATTGGTATGAATATACGAAGTATCTTGCAGTGAATTGGTTGAGTCTATAGCAACAAAAATTCCATTAATTTGCTTTTCAATTAAATATCTATAAGGTGCAGGATATTGTACCCCATCAATTGAATCTGGGTTAGACCACTTTAAATTGATAACACCACTTATTGCATTGGTAGAATCAACACTTACATTGGTAGTAATTGGGGTAGACTTATCCAAAGCCACACAACTTTCATTAGAAGCATAACTTTCTGCTCCATCAGCAAAAAAAGCAATGATTAAATAGCAATATTTTTTGCCAGGTATAAGCCCTAAACCATTATTATTATCCAAATAGGAAGTAATAGTAATAGGGTTAATCGTTTTAATTAATGTATAACCAATATTAGAAGGAACACCAGTTAAACAACTATCGGGAATAAACCCTGAAGAGTCTATTCTGCGATAAATCTTGTACCCAATAGCTTCTTTGCAAATACTTTCATTCCATGTAATTTGCGCATTAATACCATCCTTTATCGCCATTAAATTTTTAGGCGCAGGCGCAATAACCGAAATAGTAGAAGTTTTATAGGCAGTTAATTCTGGATTTCCATTATCTGTGGCTTTAAATAATACATTATAAGGTCTAAATCGAACATGAGAACAACTCGTAAACCACGAAAAAGTGCCATTAACATTTGAGGCAGGACTCGGTTTCGTAAAGAATGCACCGTTGGGATTTAATGAATAGGGTAAACCAGTACTTGTAAGCGTAACTTTATTTTCAGATGTATTAGGATCAGTATCAAAAGCATTGACATTAAAAAATAGAAAATCGTTTGCTTCCACACAGTAATTATCTTTGGTAACAATAATTGGTGGATTATTAGAACAAGGAGAAACATCAATTTGCATATCTCGAATGACATATCCAATTAAAACTTCATTTCTGTACTCTTTTATTTTTATAGCCACATTATAACTGCCAATTTGCGAAGGCATATCCCAAATTAGGTCACCGGTAATTGGATCAACCGTTATAGAATTGGAAGCAGGTGGGAAAAAATAGCCATCAGCTAATAAACCACCTGTGGTTCTACTTGGCTGTATTTCATAAGCTAAACTATCGCCATCAGGATCTACAGCTCCTGGATTATGTACAAATAATCGATTAAAGCACGCATTATCAATAGGATAATTCAACAAAATGGGAGAATCATTTTTAAATCCTTGAAAAGGGCTTATTCTTAAAAGACTTTCTAAGTAAAGTGGAACAGAAACTGAATTAGCAATATTATTGATGCCCGCATTTCTAGCAGGATCGGCAATAGAAATAATAAAAGAACCAGGACCATTATAAGTGTGGGTTCCCAACCATACATTTTTCTGATAATTTTGATTAATCCCTATCACACTATCTCTAGTTAAAGTAGTATTAGTACTCTCGGAGCACACTGGTTCATCACCCCAACAAACCTCTATGGTATTTCTTAGAGAGGCTGTGGAAGAAGGGTCGGAATAGGTAACTATTTTTATTTGATAAGTGAGTCCGCTGATATGTTTAAAAAGAATTTCGCCAGCTCTATTATGTGTCGCAAACAGTTTAACTGTTGCAAACAGCAATAGAAGTAACGTATATCCTTTAAAATTTTTCAACATATTTACTAGACGCTAATAAGTGATTAATTGTTGCTCGATATCTTTTGGCAATGCTCTATCTTCATATTTTTGAGTTCTTAACTGTGGAATAAAGCCTGCTTCTTTTATGGCATCTTGAATTCCATCGGCAGTAAATCTATGTGGTGCACCTGCAACAGAAACAACATTTTCTTCAATCATAATAGATCCCATATCGTTGGCGCCACTATGCAAACAAATTTGTGCCGTTTTTTTACCAACAGTTAACCAAGATGCTTGGATATTAATTACATTAGGTAACATAATTCGAGAAAGTGCAATCATTCTAATGTATTCTTCTGCACTTACATTATTACTTACACCCTTTACTCTTTTTAGCAAAGTACCATCATCCATAAAAGGCCAAGGAATAAATGCTAAAAAGCCATTGGTTCCTTCAGGTTTTTCATTTTGTACTTCTCTCAACCATACCAAATGTTCGAATCTTTCATAAATAGTTTCAATATGACCAAACATCATGGTGGCAGAAGTTGTAATATTCAGCTGATGGGCAGCCCTCATAACATCTAACCACTCTTTACCGCTGCATTTTCCTTTGGATATTAATCTCCTAACTCTATCATTTAATATTTCAGCACCAGCACCAGGCAAAGAATCCATTCCTGAAGTCATCAAAGCTTTTAATACTTCTGTATGCGACAAACCTTCCAACTTTGAAATGTGTGCAATTTCGGGAGGCCCTAATGCATGAAGTTTTAAGTTGGGGTACAAGTTTTTTAATTCTGCAAAAAGCTCTGTGTAATATTTTAAGCCCAATTCAGGATGATGACCACCTTGCAACAATAATTGTTCGCCTCCCAAACGCATCATTTCATCAATTTTTTGCTTGTATTGACCGATAGATGTAATGTAAGCATCTTCATGCCCAGGAATTCTAAAAAAATTGCAAAACTTACAATTGGCAATGCAAACGTTGGTCGTATTGGCATTTCTATCAATAATCCAACTTACTTTATTTGAATCTCCTTTGTGTTTTTTACGCATTTCATTGGCAACAAAACTCAATTCGGCAGTGGGTGCATTATGGAACAAAAAAATTCCTTCTTCAATACTTAAAAATTCAAAATTTAAGGCTTTCTCTAAAAGTTCTTTTATTTTCATCGATCTATTTTTCCAATTAACAATAATTTCGGTTATTGGTTTGATTTATGTTAACTTTGACTATCAAAATTACGAATTAAAAGCCTTTTATTATACCAATTTTGTGTTTTTAAAAGGCTTAATAAAATCTAATATAGAATTATGCATAAGGAGGGAGAAGAATTGATAAAAGTAGGGATTTCAATAGGTGATTTTAATGGTATAGGAATAGAAGTAATTTTAAAATCCCTTTTAGATAATAGAATTTTAGAATTATGTACGCCAATAGTTTATGGATCGAATAGATTATTTAATTACCATAAAAAAGCATTAGATATTCAAAATTTTGGTTTTAATAAAATAAATTCAGCGTCAGAAGCATCTCATAAATTACCCAATATGATCAGCTGTTGGTCCGACGATGTGAATGTAGAACTAGGATCTGTGAGCATGGAAGCTGGCAAATATGCATTTATATCATTAGAAAAAGCGACGGAAGATTTAATTAATAAAGAAATAGATGTTTTGGTAACGGCACCAATCAATAAAGATAATATTCAATCGGACGAATTTAATTTTCCTGGGCATACTGAATATTTAATGCAGAAAGACGAATCGGAAGACGTTTTAATGTTTATGGTGAGTGATGTAGCAAGAATTGGTATGGTTACAGGGCACATTCCTTTAAAAGAAGTGTCGAAAAAAATAACAACTGAAGGGATTTTTAAGAAAATAATTTTGATGCAAAAATCTTTGATGGAAGATTTTGGGATTAGAAAACCTAGAATAGCTGTTTTGGGATTAAATCCACATGCAGGAGACAATGGTTTATTGGGCGATGAAGAAGAAAAAATTATAATCCCTGCAGTAAATCAAGCGAAGCACATAGATATTTTAGCCTTTGGCCCATATGCGGCGGATGGATTTTTTGGATCAGGAAATTTTAAAAATTTTGATGGTATTTTGGCCATGTATCACGATCAAGGTTTAATTCCTTCTAAATTACTTTCATTTGGAAATGGAATTAACTTTACTGCAGGTTTAAAGATCATACGAACTTCACCAGATCATGGAACTGCCTATGAAATAGCAGGAAAAAATATGGCTGATGAATCTTCTTTTAGAAATGCTATTTACAAAGCCATTGAAATTCATAAAAATAGGGCGCAACATGCTGAAATAACTAAAAATCCATTACCCATCTCAAAGGGAAGAAATTTATCCAAATAATTCCCCTTGATATTCAAAAATAAATTAATAACTTTGACGCCCTTTAAAAAGTGAGCGGAGATTGAAGAAGAGAGATAAAATAATTATTCCTTTTGAGGGTTTAAAAGATGGAATTCATGAATTTGATTTTTCCATTGGAGATACGTTCTTTCAGAATTTTGAAAATTCATTGATTGAAAAAGGAGAATTTGAAATAAAAATAGAGTTTGAAAAAAAACCTAGTTTCTTTCAATTTGACTTAACTTATAAAGGTCATATTGAGACTATTTGCGATCGTTGTTTAGACGATTTAAAATTAAATATGAAAGGCAATGTAGCTTACATTGTTAAAGTGACCGAAAAATTAAATGATGAGGAAGATGATATTATTTACCTCTCACCAAATGAACAAGAGTTAGATTTAACGCATTTGGTTTATGAAAATATCCACTTAGCGTTGCCAATTAAAAAGGCGCATAAGAGTAAAAAAGATTGCAATCCTGAAGTTATTAAAAAGCTGGAGGAAATAAATATTACAGAAGAAAAGAATGAAGAGCATGATCCTAGATGGGATGCTTTAAAAAATTTAAATAAATAACAAATAGTAAAATAGATAACAATGGCACATCCTAAACGAAAAATATCCAAAACAAGAAGAGATAAAAGGAGAACGCATCATAAAGCTGAAAAGCCAACTGTAGCAACTTGTACAGCAACTGGAATGCCTCATTTATATCACAGAGCGCATTGGCATGAAGGCAAATTGTATTACAAAGGAAAGGTTGTTTTAGAAAAAGAACTAGCTATCTAATTGAATTCATTTTGATGGTAAGATTAATTATCTTGAAATTAAAATATTCATTTAGTTTTTAGCTTAACCATATTAAAGGTCATTCGCATATTGTCGTTTGACCTTTTGTTGTTTTTAATTTTTGATTAAAAAAAGACTGAAATTTCACTTTTTAAGAATTTTTTTAAAATAAACAGCAAATTTTATTCAATTTTGGTTTAAATTGCGTGATTATTGTGCAAATTTACAACCCAACTAATTAGCATTATCAAATGACTAAAGTAAGAGCAGCTATTACAGCTATAGGAGGTTTTACTCCTGAATACAGGCTTACGAATGAGATTCTAGAAACAATGGTAGATACTACCGATGAATGGATCTTAAGTCGTACTGGTATCAAAGAAAGAAGGATTTTAAAAGGGGAAGGAAAAGGTTTGTCAGATATGGCAGTACCAGCAGTAGAACAATTACTGCAAAAAAGAGGTATCGGAGCGGAAGAAATTGATTTAATTATTTGTGCTACAGTTACGCCAGACATGGTTTTTCCTGCTACCGCAAATATCATTAGCGATAAAGTAGGTGCTAATAATGCATTTGGGTTTGATTTAGGTGCAGCTTGCTCAGGATTTTTATATGCTTTAGCGACAGCTTCAAAATTCATAGAATCAGGTCAGTATAAAAAAGCAATCGTGGTAGGAGGAGATAAAATGTCTTCGATAATCGATTATACGGATAGAACTACTTGCATTATTTTTGGAGATGGTGCAGGAGCTGTATTGTTGGAGCCAAATGAGGAGGGAATGGGCATTCAGGATTCTATTTTGAGAAGTGACGGATCTGGCAGAGTTCATTTGCACCAAAAAGCAGGTGGATCGGTAAAACCAGCATCACATGATAGCGTTGACCAAAAAGAACATTTTGTATACCAAGAAGGACAGCCAGTATTTAAGTTTGCTGTCACCAATATGGCAGATGTTTCAGCTGAAATAATGCAAAAAAATAATTTAACTGCCGATGATGTAGCATGGTTAGTTCCGCATCAAGCCAATAAAAGAATTATAGATGCTACTGCCAAAAGAATGGGAGTAAGTGATGAAAAAGTGATGCTAAATATCCAAAAATATGGTAATACTACCAATGGAACTATTCCTTTATGCTTATGGGAATGGGAAAATAAACTAAATAAGGGCGATAATATTATTTTATCAGCTTTTGGTGGTGGTTTTACATGGGGCTCTATTTATTTAAAATGGGCTTACGATTCTAATAAATAATATGACAGATTATTTTATATCTTTAATCAACCAAAAAAGTAAAGAAATATGAAAATTTCAGAAATTCAAGAATTAATAAAATTTGTAGCTAAGTCGGGTGTTAGCGAAGTAGAAATTGAAGACAAAGAATTCAAAATCACCATAAAGACGCCTTCAAGTAAAAAAGGAAGAGGTATGGCTGAATCAGCTTTAATGCCTCAACAAATGATGGCTCAACCGCAAATGGTTCAACCACAATATGCTCCTCAACCTCAGGCTTTACCTCAAGCAGCACCGGCTCCAGATGGTCCTTCGGCAGAGGAAAAGAAAGCAGCAAAAGAAGAGGAAAGTTATGTTTCTATTAAATCGCCAATGATTGGTACTTTTTATAGAAGTTCTTCACCTGACAAACCTCAGTTTGTAAAAGTGGGTGATACTATTAAAGCAGGTGATGTAGTATGTATCATCGAGGCGATGAAATTATTTAATGAAATTGAAGCAGAAGTTTCAGGCAAAGTTGTAAAAGTGTTAGTAGATGATACTACACCAGTAGAATACGACCAACCTTTGATTCTTATTGATCCTAGTTAATTATTGATTGACTTAAGTTTTAATCCGATAGCTATCGAATTTTATGAATAAAAAAAACATTATGTTTAAGAAAATACTAATCGCCAATAGAGGAGAGATTGCGCTAAGAGTTATTCGAACTTGTAAAGAGATGGGAATAAAAACAGTAGCGGTTTATTCTACTGCAGATGCAGATAGTTTACACGTTCGTTTTGCTGATGAAGCTGTTTGTATTGGACCTCCCCCAAGTTCTGAGTCTTACTTAAAAATGACACATATTATAGCTGCTGCTGAAATCACTAATGCAGATGCTATTCATCCTGGTTATGGATTTTTGTCTGAGAATGCTAAGTTCTCAAAAATTTGTCAGGAAAATAACATCAAATTTATTGGAGCTTCACCAGAGATGATTGAAGCAATGGGAGATAAAGCTTCTGCAAAGGCTACTATGATTAAAGCAGGAGTGCCTTGTATACCGGGTTCAGAAGGGATATTGGAAAGTTTGGAAGATGCTAAAAAAATTGCCAAAAAGATAAAATATCCTATTATGATAAAAGCTACCGCAGGTGGTGGTGGCAAAGGAATGCGGATGGTGAAAAGTGAAGATGAATTAGAAGAAGCATGGAATTCGGCAAGAAAAGAGGCAAAGGCTGCTTTTGACAATGATGGCATGTATATGGAGAAGTTTATTGAAGAGCCTCGTCATATTGAAATACAAATAGCAGGAGATCAATTTGGTAATTACTGCCACATGTCTGAAAGAGATTGCTCTATTCAAAGAAGACATCAAAAATTGGTAGAAGAAACTCCATCTCCTTTTATGACCACCGAATTAAGAAAGAAAATGGGCGCAGCTGGCATTAAAGCAGCTGCAGCAGCAAATTATGAAGGTGTCGGAACAGTAGAGTTTTTGGTTGATAAGCATAGAAATTTCTATTTTATGGAAATGAATACGCGTATTCAAGTAGAACATACCATTACAGAGGAAGTTATTAATTTTGACTTAATTAAAGAGCAAATAAAGATAGCTGCGGGTATTAAGATTTCTGGGAGAAATTATGAACCTCAAATGCATGCCATTCAATGTAGAATAAATGCAGAAGATCCTTATAATAATTTTAGACCAAGCCCAGGTGCTATTACTACATATCATGCCCCGGGTGGACATGGTGTGAGAGTAGATACACATTCTTACGCAGGCTACGTGATACCACCCAATTATGATTCTATGATTTCAAAATTAATAACTGTAGCTCAAACAAGAGAAGAAGCTATTAAGAAAATGAAACGTGCTTTGAGTGAATATGTAATTGAAGGAATTAAAACCACTATTCCATTTCATTATCAATTGATGGAAGATCCAACCTTCTTAGCTGGTGAATGCACCACTAAATTTATGGAAACTTTTGTTTTGAAGGAAGCAGGTTCGATGGAAGAATAAAAAATTTGATCTTATTAATAAAAAAGCTGAATTCAGAAATGAGTTCAGCTTTTTCTGTTGAAAGGAATAATAGTTCAAATGAAGGAAATAATTTAATAAAAATTACAAACTTACAAGGACAGACTGTTTTTGAAAAAAGCTTTGTAGGAAACTCCAATCAGTTTAAAGTCGATCATTTAAAAAATGGGGTGTATCTTTACGAAGTGATAGACAATAACAATAGTATCGCTAAGGGAAAATTAATTGTGAAACATTGATGAGAGATTGTTTTAAATATATTATAATCACTATTAATATTGGATTGAAGGTTGAGCTTATGGCTCAACCTTCTTTTTCTATTGATTCATCATTTTCTCCTACTTTAGATTTTACCGGTTTAGAAGTTTTCGGGGGTGGAAGTGTGAATGATGTATGGGAAAATCCTAAAAATGCCCAAATTTATTTAGCTGGTGATTTTAATCGAATATTTAATGGCAAAAGGTATGATGGTAATGTTTGCTTTACATCTAATGGATCAATTTGTTATCTTTATGATGGTAGTTCTGGTTCAGATTTATTAAGAATTTTTCCAATAAGTGATACCACTTTAATTTCTTTAGGACCATCCTCTCTTTATCAAAGAAAATACAATGGAGAAATAACGAAGACTAGCTGGTTTTGGAATTTATTTAAAAGTGTTCCTTGTAAAAGAGGTTATTCTCCCTATTTTTTTAAAGATGGATCGGCATTAATGGCAAATGGAAAAGCTTCAACTAATCATTGCAACCCTAAATATATGGGTGATACCTTACCACATCAATACATTGTAAAAGTTGACCCTCAAGGAATTTACGATAGTACATTTAATCATACTATGAATGATTATCCTACAGGTTTCTTTTCTTATGATAGTAATCAAATTTTAATTTACGGTTTACCAAGAAGATTTACTGTTTATGAAGGAATTACTATTGATGGTATTTGTAGAACAGACTTGAACGGTGATTTAGATACTACTTTTATAAGTATTTTTAATCCAGGTAATGGCGGCTTTTATCCCGAATTGGTGCAGTCTGATGGTAAAATATTGATACGTGGTAATTTTCAATTAAAAAATTATCCTGGTCAATGGTTTTCTTTAATTCGTTTGAAGGTTGATGGTTCCTTAGATACTACTTTTATGAATTTTGGAGGACCAATTGATAGCACTCTAATAGCTGGCTCCAATGTGCTTTCAATTGTAAAAACGCCTGATAAAGGTTACTTAGTTGCAGGGTATTTTAATAAATATCAAGGTTATGCAAAAAATGGAATAGCCAAGATAGATTCAAATGGTAAAGTAGAACCTCAATATTTTACATCAATTGGACCTGATAGTTCAGTTAGAAGAAATGGTGCAGCAGGTATTCATAAAATTATACCTTCTATCAATGGAGGTTATTATTTAGGAGGTAGTTGGCGTTATTGGGATGGAAAACCTACTCAACCTATTATTAAAATTCACGGTTTGAATACGGGTGTTGGTTTAGATGATAAAAATCTCCATAAAAAGACTCAATATCTCAATACTATTTACCCTAATCCTACTAATGCTATAATCAACTTAGAATGGTTACCTAATCAGAAAATTAATCAAATTAGTTTATTTGATTTACAAGGTCGTTTAATAAAAAATTATGCTAATAAAGTGAATCAGATAAATCTAGAGTCCATTGAAAACGGAATTTACTTTTTAAAAGTTTTTGGAGAAGAAGGGGTTGAAGTCAGGAAAATTGTGAAGAGCAATTGATAATGGAGAATTGACAATTTCGTATAGTTGTAGGCAAAGCTTGTAAATATAAATAGAATTTATGCAGTAGCTGAAACTAAATGAGTGCCAACCATTTCCGCTGCTTTTTTAGCAATACTTTGAGGGTCAAATCCACATTCCTTATGCAGTTCCATTTGGTCTCCATGCTCTATAAATACATCGGGAATTCCCAAACGAACTATTTGTGATTTATAATTATGGTCTGCAGCGAATTCTAATATAGCACTTCCCATTCCTCCCATCAAACAGCCATCTTCTACAGTAATTACTTTATCAAATTTACCAAATATCTCGTGCAAAATTAACTCATCTAAGGGTTTTGCAAAACGCATATCATAATGTGCCGCACTTACTTTATTTTTATCTAATATTTCACATGATTCAACAGCATAATTACCTATATGACCAATTGTTAAAATAGCAATATCATCTCCATTCTTTACTCTTCTGCCCTGACCTATTTTAATAGATTTCAAAGGTGTTTTCCAATTGGGCATTACACCTCCACCTCTAGGATAACGAATAGTAAAAGGACCATGATCTTTTTCTTGAGCCGTAAACATCATATTGCGCAACTCTTCTTCATTCATTGGTGAAGCTACTATCATATTTGGAATAGAACGCATATATGAAATGTCAAAAGCACCATGATGGGTTGGGCCATCTGCACCTGCAAAACCTGCTCTATCTAAACAAAACACAACATGTAATTTTTGCAATGCCACATCATGAACCACCTGATCATAAGCACGCTGCATAAAAGAAGAATAGATATTACAAAAAGGAACTAATCCTTGGGTAGCTAAACCTGCCGAAAAAGTAACAGCATGCTGTTCGGCTATTCCTACATCAAAAGCTCTAGTTGGCATTGCTTCCATCATTATATTCAATGAACTTCCTGATGGCATAGCAGGCGTAACGCCAACTATTTTTTCATTTTTTTCGGCTAGCTCTACTATAGTATGCCCAAATACATCTTGATATTTAGGAGGCTGAGGGCTTTTTGGAGTAACTTTAATAATTTCTCCAGTTTCTTTATTAAATAATCCAGGTGCATGCCATTTGGTCGGGCTTCCTTCCTCTGCAGGTTTAAAACCCTTCCCTTTCATGGTAACAATATGTAAAATTTTAGGGCCAGGAATATCTTTTAAATCTTTTAAAACCTTCACCATATGATCGACATCATGCCCATCGATTGGTCCAAAATATCTAAAATTTAAAGATTCAAAATAGTTGCTTTGTTTTAATAAAGCTGCTTTAATTCCGTTTTCAATTTTCTGAACAATAGATTGAGCATTTGGTCCAAATTTGCTAATTTTTCCTAGCAAAGTCCAAACCTCATCTTTTACTTTATTATAAGTATGTGAAGTAGTAATATCTGTTAAATAATCCTTTAGCGCACCTACATTGGGGTCAATAGACATGCAATTGTCATTGAGAACGACCAATAAATTAGAATCTTCCACTCCTCCATGGTTTAAACCTTCAAAAGCCAAACCTGCTGTCATGGCACCATCGCCAATTATTGCAATGTGCTGTCTATCTCTTTCATCTTTTAATCGAGAGGCTACTGCCATACCCAAAGCAGCAGAAATTGAAGTAGAAGAATGACCGACTCCAAAAGTATCATATTCACTCTCAGATCTTTTTGGAAACCCGCTTATTCCTTTATAAATTCTGTTGGTATGAAATATTTCTCTTCTTCCTGTTAATATTTTATGCCCGTAAGCTTGGTGACCAACATCCCACACCAACTGATCATAAGGGGTATTGAATACATAATGCAAAGCAACAGTCAATTCTACTACACCAAGGCTAGCGCCAAAATGACCTCCCTTAACGGATACAACATCGATAATATATTGTCTTAACTCTTTAGAAAGTTGATTTAATTCGGTTTCATCTAATTTTCTTAAATCAGAAGGGATGATCACTTTATCAAGTAGTTCGCCTGCTTTAAATTCACTCATAAATACTTTATTGTAGGGAGAATTATCTTAACAACAAATGTAATAAAATATTGTTTCGACTTTGGTAAAATAGTAAATAGATTGAATTACTCAAAAAAAGGGCTTAACTCACTTAAGAGTCAAGCCCTCCAACCAAACCTAAAACCTTAAACCTATCTTTTAACAATAGGTATAATTAACCTTTAATATGAACGCTTAATCTTCGGAAATGTTATATAATCTCTTCTTAAAAATCCTTAATTTAAATCGATGAATTAAATAGTAACTTACTGGCACAATCACTAATGTAAGAAAGGTCGCAAAAGTTAATCCGAAAATTACTGTCCAAGCTAATGGTCCCCAAAATATTACGTTATCACCACCCATATAAATATCAGGGTTGAAATTGGTAAATAATCCAAAGAAATCAATATTTAATCCAATCGCAAGTGGAATCAGACCTAATACAGTAGTAATTGCCGTCAACAATACTGGACGTAATCTCGCTTTTCCAGCCTGAACTATAATATCAAAAATCATTTCTCTTGGTAAAAACTTATCTGCATCTATATCTAACTCTTCTTTTTTACGATCTACTAATATTTCTGTATAATCGAGCAGGACGACTCCATTGTTTACCACAATTCCGGCGAGGGAAATAATTCCCATCATCGTCATCATAATTACAAAAGTCATATTGAAAATAACCAAGCCTAATAATACCCCAATAAAACTCAATAATATTGCTAAAAGGATAATTAAAGGTTTAGAAATAGAGTTAAATTGAAGCACTAATAATAAAATAATCATTGCTAACCCTGTTCCCAAAGCGCCTAACAAAAATGTCATATTTTCTTCTTGCTTCTCAATTTCTCCTGTAAACTTATAATCCATATCCTCTTGTAATTCAAAATCTTTCAGTTGAGTCCGTAATCTGTTTACAATTTCATTGGCATTATAACCAGGCAAAACTGCTGAATAAACTGTCACAACTCGTCTCAAGTCTCTGTGTTTAATGGCACTATAAGATGCTGAATTTCTTTGAGTTGCTAAAGCCGATACAGGAATTTCTTTAATTTTTCCAGTTGCTTGATCTCGAAATGTAATATTTTGATTAAATAAAGCATTTTGATTGTATCTATTCTCCTCATTGAATCGAACGTAAATATCATAATTGTCCCCATCTTTTTTATAAACACCTGCTTTTTCACCAAAAATCGATTGACGCAATTGATTTCCAATTTGACCTGCTGAAACACCTAATTCACCAGCTTTTTGACGGTCAACGATGACTTGCATTGAAGGTTTATTTTTATTGACATCGATCTTCAACTCTTCAATACCTGATAAATTTTGAGACTTAATAAATCCTCTCATTTGCTCAGCTGTTTTAACTAGCTGATCATAATCGGGACCTTTTATTTCAATATTGATGGGATATCCAACGGGCGGACCTGCCTGATCTTTTTCGACTGTAATAGCAACACCAGGATAAACATCTCTCAAAACTTCTTGCACTTTTTGTCGCAATACCTCTGAATCCTTGCCTCTTCTAAATTTAAATTCATGTAACGAGATGGTCATTTTTCCTCTTTGCGGCATCTCTGCTTGCGAACCTCCATCGGTAAACGGATTTCCGGCGCCCTCACCTACTTGTGCTATAGCAGATTCCACCATAAAGTTATTGTCTTCGAATCTATATTCATCTGCATCAATAACGGAATAAACTCTTTTTTCTATTGACTTTGTGATTTCATTCGTTTTTTCAATATCAGTACCTTCAGGATATTCAATATAAACTATAATCTGATTGGGTTTATTGTCAGGAAAGAACTCTACTTTAGGTGCTGCTACTCCTACTAAGATAAAAGACACAAAAAGCAATAATATCGTTCCTATTAAAAAGAACCAAGCGTTCCTACCTCTTAATGCAAAGGCCAAAGCTCTTTTGTAACCATTCTCTAATTTTACTAACGTATTTCTTTGAAAATAAGCTGCTGCATCCATCAAGAAATACTTATATAACCACATAAAAATTGCAGTAACAATCATTAAAGTTCCTAATCCTCTCACAGCAGAATTTGAAAACATAATAATTATTCCAAATACTAATAACACTGCAGTTACTTTAATCAATTGCTTCCTTGGTAAACTTTTATCTTCTACACTCATCAATCTAGAAACTAACATAGAATTAATTAATAGTGCTACAAAAAGTGATGAGCCTAAAACAATGGACAAGGTAATGGGGAAAATCATCATAAATTGCCCAATAGTACCAGGCCAAAACCCTAACGGAACAAATGCAGCTACAGTAGTTGCAGTAGATATAATAATAGGATATGCGATTTCACCAACACCTTGCTTGGCGGCTTGTATTCGGCTCATCCCTTCTTCTTCCATGAGTCGGTAGACGTTTTCTACTACTACTATCCCATTATCCACCAACATACCTAAACCCATTACTAAGGCAAAAAGTACCATTGTGTTTAATGTAAATCCTAATGCATCTATTATAATAAAGGAAATAAACATGGACATAGGAATTGCAAATCCCACGAAAAGTGCATTTCTAAATCCTAAGAAAAAACATCAAAACAAATACAACTAGTATAATACCAAAAATAATGTTATTAACTAAGTCATTAACTTGATTGATAGTTTTTTGTGAAGCATCATTTGCAATGGAAACCTTCAGATCTTTTGGCAAATCATTTTCAATAGCATTTTGAACAATTTCATTTACTTTTTGAGCAGCGTCAACCATGTTTTTACCTGATCTTTTCTTAACATCAAGCATTACAACACTTTCGCCATTTTCTCGAGCATAGGTAGTTTTATCTTCCTCTTTAAACTGAATATCAGCCACATCTTTTAAATAAACTGCTCCACCTTGCGACTTAATAACAAAATTATTAAGTTGCTCAGGGTTATCAATTTCTCCTAAAACTCTTATCGTTCTTTGCTGACCATTGGACACCAACTTACCCGCAGAAACGGTCATATTACCATTTGAAATGGCCTGACTGATATCACTAAAACTAACTTTAGCAGCCATCATTTTATACACATCAACAGCTACTTCTACTTCTTTTTCTTGTGCTCCTCGAATGTCAGCTTTCTTAATCTCAGGCAATTGTTCAATTTTATCTTGCAATTCTTCCGCAAAATCTTTTAATTGATCTACTTGATAATCTCCTGATATGTTGATATTTAAAATAGGAACCTCTTCGGAAAAGTTCAAATCAAAAACGTTAGGTTCTACTTTTGCTCCGTTAAAAGTTGGCCAATCTTCTCCTGCTTTTACTGCATCAACCTCATCTTTAATTTTTTGTTTAGCACTTTCTACCTCTATTTCTTCATCAAATTCAACTACAATCATTCCGTAATCTTGCTGAGATGTTGAAGTGATTTCATTCACATTACTTACATTTTCTACGGCTTCTTCTAAAGGGTCTGTGATTAAACGTTCAATATCTTCAGCTGTGTTTCAGGATAAGGAGTACTGATGTATATTTTAGTTTCCTTAATTTCAGGGAAACTCTCTCTTGGTAAATTGGAGTAAGCTGATAATCCAACCACTAAAAGCAAAGCAATAATTACATAAATTATTGTTTGATTATCAATTGCCCAAGATGATATACTAAATTCCTTTTCGGCTTTCTTTTTTTCGTTACTCATCTGAGAATTATTTTAATAATTTTACTTTTTGGCCATCCAATACTGATCTTGCACCTTCTTGAATTACAACATCATTCGGTTTTAACCCACTTAAGACTTCAACCATTTCTCCTTGCGATTTTCCTGTTTTGATAATCGTTTGTTTTACTTTGGCAATATTATCTGCTTCCATAGTAGCAACATATACATACTTTTCTCCATCAGAGTTTTCAGAAATGATATTTAATGGAATGAGCAGTGCGCTGTCAGAAGTATAATCGTTTATTCTAAGTTTGGCATTCATGTTAGGCTTAATTATACCATCTTTATTGTCTAATAAAACTTCTACTCTAAAAGATCTATTTTCGGGTTTGATGTAATTTGCAGCTACATTAATTTTAGAATTATATGTTTTTGATAAAACTGGCAATTCCACTTCAACCTGCTTCCCTTTTTTAACCGCTTCTATATATTTTTCAGGTACTTGTGCTTCAACAAACATTTGATCTAAATTGATAATTCTCATCACACCAGCTTGTCCTGGACCTACAACACTACCTTCATCTACCATAATTTCATCTACCACACCACTAAAAGGAGCTGTAATATTGGCCTTCGATAACTGAGATTTTAATTGACTAACCATTTTCTCTTGTGCCTCATAATTCGCTTTTGATTGCAAAAACTGCATTTCAGATCCAATGTTTTTGTCCCATAATTTCTTTTGTTTATCAAAAGTTGTTTTAGATAAATCAGCTTGAATTTGGGCTTGATTAAGTTGCTGAGAAAGACCACCATCATCAATACTTGCTAATAATTGTCCTTTTCTAACTGACTGCCCTTCTGAAATATAAACTTTTCTTAAAACACCTGAAAACTGTGGATATAAAACTAAATTTTGTTTTGTATCCACATCTCCTTGCACTTCTGTAAAATGATTAAACTTTTCAGCTTTAATCGTTATTGAAGTAACCAAAGGAAATACTTTTGAGGTGTCTTTTGATTCAATAGCCTTATTTAATTTCTCAATTTCAGCAGCCAAAGTATGCTCCTCGGCACTTAGTTCATCCTTTTTTGCTCTTAATTCTTCCAAGCTACTATTTGCAACCATCTCATCAACTGATTTATTGCTACCGCCGCCACAAGAGAAAATGGTTAAGACTAGAACTAATGAGCTTAATAATTTTAATTTTTTCATCGTTTTTAATAGTTATTTAATGCCTTATCTAATTTAGATTTTGCTGAAATTAATTGTAAAGTTGAGTTTAAGTAATCGCCTTGACTACTTAATAATTGATTGTTGGCTTGTGTTAATTCTAAGCTTGACGAAATTCCTTCTTGGTACTTAATTTGTTCCTTATCAAAAATCTTTTGGGCCAATTCCATATTATCTTTTTGAGCGGTATATTGATCTAAAGCAAAAGCATAATCTGATCGTGCAGTTTCAAGATTCAACTTGATGTTCTCTTCTACTTGGGTTTTAGAAATCTTCACTTTGTCATAATCTATTTCAGCTTGCTGAGTTTTTGCTAATCGCATAGTGCTGCTGAAAATAGGAACATTTAAATTTAGACCAACAAATTGTGAACGAAACCATTCTGCATCACTAAAAAAGTTAAAATCCTGACTGTATGAATTGTATTGAAAATTATACACCGCTGACAATTTTGGCAAAAAAGTAGATTTTTGTTGTTTCCAAAGCAATTTTCCAGCGTCTAACTGCGTATTTATGATTTTATAATCGATGTGTTTTTCAATATCAAATTCTGTTGATAATAAACCTTCTGCATCTACCGATGTAGCTATTTCATCTAATTTTTCAGTCAATTCAATGGGTTGAACTATTTCAATACCCATCGCAAATTTGAGCATGTTTTTAGAAATGTCTTTTTGACGTTTAGCATTATTGTAGGCATTTTTTGTTTGAGCTTGCAGCAATTTCAATTGGTCATAATCTTGTTCTGCAATAAAACCACTAGCATATAATTCTTTATTATCTCCAACCGTTTTTTCAATGTTTTTTAAATTATCATTTAAAATAATAACATTTCTTTCAGCGACCAAAACTCCACCATACGCTTGAGTTACCTGATCTTTAATTTGAATTTCACTTTTAACTTGATCGTTAATAGCCAACTCCTTATAAACTTTAGAAGCTTGTAATCCAACAATATAACTACCATCAAATATCAATTGATTAACAGAAATACCTGCATTCATAGTTTGCTTAGTACCAAATGTTAAAGAAGAAAAAGTTCCTGCAGGTGCTGATGGATCAAAAAATTGAGCAGGGACTACAGTAACTGGCAATTCTATATTATAATTATATCCAGCTGATCCATTAATTTGCGGTAAGCCAAGGGCAATGGTTTCTTGCACCTTTTTCTTAGATTTTTCTACATCCTTTAATGCCAATTGAGTTTGGTAGCTATTTGTAGCCGCATACTCTTGTGCCTCTTTCAAACTAAAAGACATTACCTTGGCAGTGTCTTGAGCTTTTGCCTGACTCATTATAAGGCAAATAAAAAATAGTGTTCCTAGCTTTAAAAGCTTCATCCTTTATTGTATTTATTATTAATTTTCTTCTTTAAATTTCTGTTTCAAATAAGCTCTACCTTTACTATTTGCAATTCCAAGAATATGATAACGCATTAATTCTTGATGCAATTCCATAAAACTAAATTCTCCTTCAAAAGCTAATTTATTGGACATCATGGCATCAGACATTACTAAAAATGACTTAGCAATTACTTGAGGCTTAATATTTTCTCTATATAAACCCTCTTTCATACCTCTTTCAATATTTCGATTTATTTTATTGAAAACAAATTTCTCCTTGTGTTCAGTAATCTTTTTCCAAGCTAATGGATAATATTTTTTAATATCATAAAGTAAAGATGGATGTCCTTTTGCAAATTTTTCATTCAGCTTCCTACTTACTCCTACCAATTCGTCAATAGCATTTTCTCCTTCTTGGCTGATTGATTCTACATCACATTGATCACAAGTTATTTGATGCTTAGTCACCTTATTCACTACATCTTTTTTATTTTTAAAAGAGATATAAAGTGTCTTTTTAGAAATTCCTAGATTTTTGGCAATATCATCCATTGTCAGGCTTTTAATACCATAACTGATAAAAAGTTGACGAATGTCCTCCAAAATATTTTTTTCTCCTGATTCCATATTGAGGGTGCAAAACTATACAACATTTTGATCATAGGAAACGTTTTTTGTAATAAATGTTTCCTAATATTTATTAAAATCACATAGTCAATTATATAAGTGCGATATAAAAAATAATTAGAGCGATGCAAAAGAGATAAAATGCATTTTAAATCTATCCCTAAATATCTATTTATGCATTAATTATTAGTAAAAAAACCTTTTCTTTGCATTTTTGTTCAAATAGCTGATAAGGCTTCAAAAAATGACAATTTTATATGATTAAAATGGCTAGAAGTACTGTAAAAAGTTTATTGGAAAGTGATCAGGCAAATCTTGAAATAAAACTAAGTGCGTGGGTAAGAACCAAAAGAGGAAGCAAAAATGTAGCATTTATTGCTGTAAATGATGGATCCACAGCACATAACCTACAAGTGGTAGTTGATTTAAATGTACTAGGGGAAGATTCTGTGGAAAAAGTAACTACTGGCTCTTGTATAAAGGTAGAAGGAAAATTAGTAGAATCACAAGGAAGTGGTCAAAAATACGAAATTGAAGCCCAATCTATTGAGGTTTTAGGTGAAGCTGATGCGAATACATACCCTTTACAACCAAAAAAACATTCTTTAGAATTTTTGCGTGAAAACGCTCATTTAAGATTTAGAACGAGCACATTTAGTGCGGTGAGTAGAATTAGACATGCTTTAATTTTTGGAGTTCATAATTTTTTTAATTCCAATGGGTTTTATAATATTCATACTCCAATTATTACAGGATCAGATGCTGAAGGAGCAGGTGAAACATTTAATGTTTCAACTTTAGACAAAAAAAATCCACCATTAACCAAAGAAGGCGAAATAGATTATAAAAAAGATTTTTTTGGCAAACTAACCAACCTTACTGTTTCAGGACAATTGGAAGCAGAAGCAGCAGCTATGGCATTAGGAAAAGTGTATACTTTTGGGCCTACTTTTAGAGCAGAAAATTCTAATACTACGCGTCATTTAGCTGAATTTTGGATGATAGAGCCAGAAGTAGCTTTTAATGAATTAGAAGACAATATTGACTTAGCTGAAGAATTTTTAAAATATTTAATCTCTTATGCATTAGATAATTGCTATGATGATTTAAAATTTCTTGAAGATAGAATAATCGACGAGGACAAAAATAAGAAGCAAGAAGACCGTCAACCAATGGATTTAATTGAGAAATTAAAATTTGTTGTTGATAATGATTTTGAGCGCTTAACTTATACAGAAGCAATTGAAATTTTAAGAAATTCAAACCCCAATAAAAAGAAAAAGTTTCAATATTTAATTGAAGGCTTTGGAACCGATTTACAATCAGAGCATGAAAGATATTTAGTAGAAAAACATTTTAAGAAACCAGTAGTCTTAACGGATTACCCTAAAGAGATTAAGTCTTTTTATATGCGTCAAAATGAAGATGGAAAGACAGTAAGAGCTATGGATATACTTTTTCCAGGAATTGGAGAAATAGTTGGAGGTTCTCAAAGAGAAGAACGACTAGAATTACTCCAAAAACGCATGAAAGAAATGCATATTGAAGAGGAAGAGCTTTGGTGGTACTTAGAATTAAGAAAATTTGGAACGGCTCCTCACAGTGGCTTTGGGCTTGGTTTTGAGCGCTTAATACAATTTGTAACCGGCATGGGGAACATTAGAGATGTTATTCCTTTTCCAAGAACACCAAAGAGTGCTGAATTTTAAATTTTACCTATCTTTATTACCGATTTCTAACCTATAATTTCGATGTTAAAACAGTTTCTTCAACAAAAAATGCTTCAGAAGCTTTCTCCACAGCAAATACAGCTGATGAAACTGCTTCAATTGCCTACAGTTTCCCTAGAGCAACGTATTAAGGAAGAGCTAGAGTTAAATCCTGCGTTGGATGAAGGGAAAGATAATGACGAAGAATACGAAGAAACAAAAGAAGAATACGAAGAGCGCGATGATGCCACCGATGTTCAAGAAGAGTTTGACTTTTCTGATTATATGGATGACGATGGAACGCCTGATTATAAGTATAATATAAGCAATAAAGGAAGAGATGATGAAGAAAAGCAAATTCCTTTAAGTGGTGGAAAGACTTTTCATGAACGATTAGAATTGCAACTATCTCTGCAGCAATTAACTGAAAAAGAATTTCAAATTGGTCAGCATTTAATTGGAAGCCTTGATGATTCAGGATATTTAAGAAGAGAATTAAATGCTATAGAAGATGATTTGGCATTTACTCAAAATATAATGACTACTGAAGAAGAACTTTTAAAAATTTTAAGAGTAATTCAACAGTTAGACCCTGCGGGAGTTGGCGCAAGAAATTTGCAAGAATGTTTGCTTATTCAAATCCATCGCAAAGACAGAAATAAAATGTCAATTGTGTTAGCTACTCATATATTAGAAGAGTATTTTGAGGAATTTACCAAAAAACACTATCAAAAAATCATCAAAAGTATCGAGATAACTGATGATGAATTAAGAATTGCAATCGATGAAATTTTAAGACTGAATCCAAAACCTGGTAATTCTCTTAATGAATCAGTAAAAAATGTACAGGTAATTGTGCCTGATTTTGGATTAACTTTAAAAGATGGCGAAATAGAATTAACTCTAAATGGAAGAAATGCGCCTGATCTTAAGGTAAGTAGAGAATATAAAAATATGATGCAAGCTTATTCTGAATCTAAAAAGACGGATAAAGCTCAAAAAGAGGCACTTCAATTTGTAAAACAAAAGTTAGATAGTGCTAAATGGTTTATAGATGCCATCAAACAGCGCCAAGGTACATTGATAAATACAATGGAAGCCATAGCCACTTATCAAAAAGAATACTTTTTGGATGGTGATGAAACTAATTTGAAGCCAATGATTCTAAAAGACATTGCCGACATGGTTCATTTGGATATTTCTACTGTTTCAAGAGTGGTTAATAGCAAATATGTAGATACTCCTTACGGTACATTTTTATTGAAATCATTTTTCTCTGAATCTTTATCAACCGATAGCGGTGAGGAGGTGAGTACTAGAGAAGTAAAGAAGATACTTCAAGACTTTATTGAAGCAGAAAGCAAGAAAAAACCGATTACAGATGAGAAGCTTTCTCAAATGCTGAGAGATAAAGGTTATAATATAGCACGAAGAACTGTTGCTAAATATCGTGAACAACTGAATATTCCTGTAGCACGATTAAGAAAGGAGCTTTAATATGCCGAATTGGCTAGCAAATCTTCTTTCACGTATTTTCCACCCTATTTTTATGCCACTTTTAGGAATGTTTATCATTTTTAATAGTGCTACTATTTACAATTACAGATATTCAGATCTCTATAAGAATTATGTCTATTTTATTTTAATTACCAACACGATAATAATGCCACTTCTATTTAGCTGGATGCTAAAAAGAAGGGGAATAATTAGCTCATTAGAAATGAAGCATGTAGATGAGCGCAAATGGCCATATCTATTTACACTGTTGATGTTTTCGCTAAGTATTTGGATATTTATTCAAAGGAATATGGATAGTTTGTTACTTTATTTTACGCTAGCAGCAGCTATTTCAATATTTATATTGCTTTTGGCAACCTATATAAAAATAAAATTGAGTGCACATCTACTTTCCTTGGGCGGAATAGCTGGAATGTTAATTCTATTGATATTAAAAACAGATACAGATTTGATTTCTACTTTTTCAGCGGTTATTATTATAAGTGGCTTAGTAGGCACAGCGCGTTTAAAATTGAAAGCGCATAACTCAACAGAAATTTACGCTGGATTTTTAATAGGGTTTTTTACACAATTATTTATGCTATACTAACGGATAAAAAGCATCAATAATATGCTCTATTTCGGGTTTTTTAGAGGTTAATAAAATACTGATGACATCAAATCGAGCTTCCATATCAATATTATTTTCTTCTATATAGGCATGAGCTGCACGAATGATGTTTTTTTGCTTGGTGATAGTTACAGCATCTTTTGGATTCTCAAAATACCTGGAAGTTCTTGTTTTAACTTCCACAAAAACAATAAACTCCTTATCTTTGCATACAATGTCAATTTCAGCTTTTCTAAATTGCCAATTAACAGCTTTTATCTTATAACCCAAATCTGCAACAAATTTTTGAGCTATTTCTTCACCAATTTTTCCTATTTCATTGTGTTCAGCCATAATTTGTATGGTTTTTGTAATAAATTTACGCTCAAATTACTTAAATGAAGACATTCCTCAGTTTTTTCTTTCTAATTATTTTCAATTTTAGCTTTTGCCAAAGTAGTTTTGAAGGTCTTATTTCGTTTTCTATTGAAAATGGTAATGAATTAATCTATAGAAATGTCTATCTAAAAAAAGACAGCGCAAGGATAGAAGAATGGAATAAAGTAACCCCTAATAAAAAGAGTATTATTCTGATGGATTTTAAATCTTCTACCTCTTTTATAATGAGTAAAGAAAGAAAAATTTACATGCCTATTTCTAAAAATACTGCTTACCCAACTACCTATGATTATACCATTTTGAAACAGATAGAAATTGATAGCGCTTTCAATTCAGCTGTAAATCAATGGAAAGTAGTAGAAGAAAAATTAAGTAGAACGGTTACTTATGACTTAGCCATTAACAACTACAATTTCTATTATCAAATGCTGCAATTATTACCCAATTTAAACTACATAGAAAAATTATATTTACAATTGCCAATTGCTGAAAATGTAATGCCAATTAAAGCAAATTACTATACTTTAAACAGAGAATTACAAATTGAGTATAAAGTTTTATCAATTGAACCACAAATAATTAGTGGTTCAAAATTTAAAATTCCAAAGGGTTATCAATCCTTTTAAAAATAGATGTGTGAGCCTTCTTTCATAACTATAAAGGTTACATTTCTTCCAAAAATTAACGCTTTATTAGGTTCACAATGCCCTGCTGGAAAATTATAAGCCACAGGAATTTGATATTCTTTCATTCTATCTTGAATTATTTCTAAAGCAGTTTGCCCAAATGAAATTGTATTGTCGTTCATATCAGACATTCCTCCAACAATCAATCCTTTAATAGATGATAACATAGTTGATTTTTTCAAATTCATCATCATCCTATCTATATGATATAAATACTCATCTAAATCCTCAATAAATAGGATTTTATCTTTTTTGTCATACATAGAGTTGGTGCCACTTAAACTATATAAAATAGAAAGATTTCCACCGATTAATTCTCCACTTGTTTGTCCTAACTGATTAGATGAGTGATATTCCCAACTATATTTTTCTAATTTACCAAATACCGCAGCTTTCAAAGTTTTTAATGATTCATTCTCGATACCATCTTTTGGAAAATTAATCGGCATGGTAGCATGTATCGTTTCTACTCCAAGGTTTTTATTGATATGCGCATGCAAAGTAGTGACATCACTGTAGCCAATAATCCATTTTGGTGATTTTGCAAATTGATTGAAATCTAATTGATCGATGATTTGCACTGTTCCGTAGCCTCCTCGAGCACAGACAATTGCTTTAACATTTATATCATCAAGCAGTTCTTGAAAGGCTTCAACTCTTTTTTCTTCGGTTCCAGCAAATTGATGTTGCTCAGCAAAAAGATATTGGCTCAATTTTACTTTCAGTCCCCAGCTTTCAAAAAAACGAACTGCAGGTTCTATTTCAGCAGCACTGATTTTTCTTGCTGTTGCAGCTATTGCGATAGTATCACCAATTTTTAAATAAGGCGGTTTTTTCATTTTTCAAATTTAGTATTTTGAAGTTGGCTTAGTCATCTATTGTAAATATCTTTGTCATCCACAAATAACTAAAAATAGTTTGAAAACACCAAAAAGACATCTTATCACGGCTGCATTACCTTATTCTAACGGCCCTTTGCATATTGGACATTTAGCAGGAGCTTACCTACCTTCAGATATTTATGCGCGCTATTTAAAAATGAGTGGAGAAGATGTAGCTTTTGTATGTGGATCCGATGAGCATGGTGCCGCCATTACTATTCGCGCAAAAAAAGAGGGAATTAATCCTCAAGAAGTAGTTGATAAATACCATGTTATGATTGAAAAATCATTTAAACAGTTAGGTATTGATTTTGATATTTATCATAGAACATCATCTGCATTGCATCATGAAACGGCACAAGATTTTTTTAAAATCTTAGATGCTAAAGGTAGCTTCGAGAAAAAAACTACTCAACAATATTATGATCAAGAAGCCAATCAGTTTTTGGCTGATAGATATATTATAGGTACTTGTCCCAATTGTAATTTTGAAAGTGCTTATGGTGATCAATGTGAAAAGTGTGGTTCTACTCTTAATCCTGATGATTTAATTCATCCAAAATCGACGCTTAGTGGGAATACACCTATAAAAAAGGAAACAACACATTGGTTTTTACCCATGCAAAAACATGAAGCATGGTTAAAAGAATGGGTAGAAGATGGAAAACTGGACGGAAAATTCCATCATGATCCAAAGATGTGGAGAAATCAAGTTATTGGGCAATGTAAATCATGGATAGACAATGGTTTGCAACCTAGAGCTATGACAAGAGATTTAGACTGGGGTGTAAAAGTTCCTTTATCAGATGCAGAAGGTAAAGTATTGTATGTATGGTTAGATGCGCCTATAGGATATATATCAGCCACTAAACAATGGGCAAAAGACAATAATAAAAAATGGGAAGATTATTGGCAAGATGAATCTACTCAAATGGTACATTTTATAGGAAAAGATAATATTGTTTTTCACTGTATTATTTTTCCCATTTTATTGAAAGAAGCAGGAAATTATAATCTGCCTATTAATGTTCCTGCAACGAATTTTTAAACTTAGAAGGTGGAAAAATTTCTACCTCGAGAGATTGGGCAGTTTGGGTGCATGAATATTTAGAAGATTTCCCGGGAAAAGAAGATGTTTTACGATACGTTTTATGCAGCATAGCTCCTGAAACTAAAGATAGTGAATTTACTTGGGCAGATTTTCAAGCAAGAAACAATGGAGAATTAGTAGCCATTTATGGCAATTTTATCAATAGAGCACTTGTTTTGACTCAAAAATATTATGATGGCAAAATTCCCGCAATCGATACTAAAATTAAAGAATACGATTCAATTGAAATTCAATTGAATGACCTAATAAAATCAGTCAATAAAAAGTTGAGTCAATTTCAATTTAGAGATGCTCAAAATGAAGTAATGGCTATTGCCCGATTGGGAAATAAATTTTTAGCAGATACTGAACCTTGGAAACTCATTAAAACCGATGAGGAAAAGGTAAAAGTTATTTTAAATATAGCTTTGCAAATAGCTGCCAATTTGAGTATTGCCTTTAAACCATTTTTGCCCTTTAGTTCGGAGAAATTACAGAATATGCTGAATATTAAAGAATTGAGTTGGCATAACCTAGGTAGAATGGATCTAATGGCAGACAATCATTCCATTAATGAGGTGTCTTTATTATTTGAAAAAATTGAAGACCAAACTGTAGTAGAACAAATTGAAAAACTGAATAATAAAAAAGCAGAGAAAATGAAAGAAAACAAGAGTATTCCAGCTTCAAAAGAAATAATTCAATTTGAAGATTTTACAAAAATGGACATTCGAGTTGGAACTATTTTGGCAGCTGAAAAAGTAGCAAAAACGAAAAAACTCTTAAAACTTACAGTTGATTTAGGCTTTGAAAAAAGAACGATTATTTCAGGAATAGCAGAAACGTACCAAGCAGAAAATATTATTGGACAACAAGTAAGTGTTTTAATCAATTTAGCGCCAAGAAACATTAAAGGAGTTGAAAGTAATGGCATGATATTAATGTCTGAAAATGAAGAAGGTGTGCTAAGTTTTATTCAGCCTGATAAATTAAACTCAAACGGGAGCAGTATTCAATAATATAAATTTGCGTCTTTAAAAAAATAGTTCTATTATTATGTTTTTAAAAAATAACTTAAATGCGTATAATAATATACTCTATTTTAACATTTTGCTTTTTAAATACTGCACTTGCGAATTGTGATTCTACAATAATTGTAACGAATTATAAAATAATTCCCACAGTTTGCAATTCAACTATTGGTCAAATTTCAATAAATAGCACTTTCGGTGGAGAAGCGCCCTATATGTATGCCATTAAGGATACTAATTTTACAAGTCAATCAACTTTTAGCAATCTCAAAGAAGGGACATACCGATTATTGACAAGAGATTGGAATGGGTGCCTAGATACTAATTTGGTTGTAATTCCCAATAAATCTTTAGAGTCTGAAGTGGCTATACAAAAAGCATTTAGTCCAAACTCTGATGGTATTAACGACGAATTAAAAATGGTTATATCTGCTAACATCACTAAAATTGATTTGCTGATAATCAATCAATACGGTACTACTGTTTTCAAGACTAATTCCACCTTTAATTATCAAACTTGGGATGGTAAAAGCACTGGTATAAAGGTAACCGATGGCACCTATTATTATATTATAAATGCAGAAACTGCTTGTGAATCAGGTTCATTTACAGGATTTATAACTTTGCTTAGATGATAAAAAAAATACTATTTTCATTTTTTATTGGGTTGGGTAGTATTTCATATGCTCAGCAAATTAATACATTTGGCAATTATATTATTGATCCATACTCAATCAATCCTGCAGTAGCTGGCTTGAGAAGTTGTGCTTCAGCTTTGGTAGGTTACAGAGCACAATGGAATGGAATAGAAGGCGCTCCAACCTCTACTATGCTTAGCTATAACATGTTAATCAATCGCAGCAAAAGAAATAGTTTTGTAAAACACGGAGTTGGAATACATTTTCAAAATCAAGAAGTTGGAAATTTCAAAAATAATTATCTGAAATTAGGTTACGCTATTCATTTACGTTTGTGGCGAAAGTATAAAATGTCATTAGGAATGTTTGTGGGCATGCAACAAGTGAGTATCAGTGATAATGGCTTGCCAAGTGGCACAATAGATCCAGCTTTTAAAAATAGAAGTGCTATTGTAGCTCCAGATATAGCTCCAGGCCTTTTTATTTACACAGAAAGTTTTGGTTTTGGAGCAAGTATGTTTCAATCCTACACACAAGTTTTTGGCAGCTTAGGCAAAGATGCGGGTTTACGACAGCATCTATTTTTGGCTGCATATAAGAAATTTGAATATAATGATTGGGAATTAATGCCATCCACCTTAGTGAGATTAGTGCCATTATTAGATCCAACTGTTGATTTAAATTTTACAGCTGAATACAATAACTTATTTGCCATTGGTGCTGGAATTAAATCAATTGGTTCATTGCAAGCACTTGTAAATGTAAAAATATTAGACCGTTTTAGTGTGGGTTATTCTTTTGAATATCCTATTATACCTAACAAAATAGCAATAGGTGCAACCAATGAAATTATTATTGGGTACAGCAATTGTTTTAATAAAGCCAATTACTCAAAATTTATTTGTCCAGTATTTGAATAATAAAAGCAACCATACCAATAAGTTTTCCGTATTGGAATGTAGATAAGTTAATCGTTTTTTTGCTTGCAAGCTTGCAGAAATACATATATTTGTTATTAATTGTTAATCAATGATTAAGTTTGCCATTACATTTTTGGTTCTTTTTGCATCTATTGACGATTAAAAACCAATGTTTATTGAAAGTAATTACTCATATGTCCCAATGAAGAAATTTTACTCTAGTTTATTGCTTCTGTCTTTCCTTTTGTTGATATCCAACATTTTAACAGCAAAAGATTATTTTTGGATCGGTCAAAGTGGCAATTGGAATAATCCCATTAATTGGTCTTTTTCTGAAAATGGAAAGTCCGCTAATTCTGTTCCTAGTTCAAAAGATGATGTATTTTTCACATCAGGAAATTATGACAATCAAAGCATTTCTTTTGATAAAGCCAATTGTAAAAATTTATCCGTTCAAGATAATTCTAAATTTATTTTTATTGGAAAAGAGAATGCTAATCTAATCATTTCAGGTAATATTCAATTAACTGCCAATACAACTATCTTAAATGCAGGAAAAATTACCATAAATAATTCCAAACCTATTTTTATTGATTTTAACAAAAGCTACGTTGCTTCCGCAATTGAAATTAAATCAACTGTTAAAGTTAATTTAAACTCTGATTTAGCCATTTTAGGAGAAATAAATCACTTTTCAGGTGAAATATCTGCTCAAAATTTTGATATCTCAGCTGAATCCTATCAATTTTTAACTCCTGCCCAAAAACACATCTCTTTCACTTCCGCCAATTTATATGTTGAAAAAGAAATTGTGGCAAACAATAGATCTTTATATATAAAAGATGAAAAAATAATACTGCAAGAAGGAATGACCTCCAAACTAAGTTATGCAGATATTCCAACGAAAAAGGGAGGCACAGGAAATCAAAACAAATCTGCTATTCAGGCATTTGTAACTATTATTAATCCCGCTTGTAATGGTATTTGTAATGGTTTTGCCTACATAGACTCTATTAAAGGATCTAAACCTAGCAGTGGCCCTTATATTTTTACTTGGAAAAGATCCGGATATCCAACAGTAGTTGGAGATACAGCTAGAAATTTATGTATTGGTTCCTATTTATTAAGAGTCTTTGATATAAGTGATGGAACTACTATTGGTTTCTTTATCAATGTACAAGAACCCAATCCAATATTTGCAAATATTATTGATACAAAAGTATCTTGTTTTGGAGTTTGTGATGGTACAGCTACTACAAACCCAATTGGCGGAACTCCTTTTACAGTGGGAAGTCCTTACAGTTATCTTTGGTCTAATAGTGCTACCACTCAATCTATTTCTTCTCTATGTAAGGGAACTTACTGGGTGACCATTACGGATTCTAATGGCTGCATGAATGTGGATACAGTAGTAATAGGTGGGCCAACTCAAATTAATCCTAATATTACACCTACCAATGTAATTTGCAAAGGTGATTGCAATGGAACAGCAACTGCTGCTCCAACTGGTGGTGCAGGTGGCTATACTTATGTTTGGTCTACTGGCCCTACTACGCCAGGAATTAGTGGCCTGTGCCCTGGAAGCTATTCTGTAACAGTAACAGATGTGGATGGATGTTTTCAATCTCAAACAGTAAATATTATAGAACCTGTAATAGCATTATCTGCTAATTTCTCATTCATTTCTAATCCATTATGTAATGGTGATGCTAATGGAATAATTGCAGTTAATCCAATCGGTGGAGAAACTCCTTACACTTATTTGTGGTCAAATTCACAAACTACTGACACGATAAAAAATTTAACTGCAGGAACTTATTCGGTAACAATTACTGATTCTAATTCTTGTGCTATAACATTAAATACCACTTTAGTTAATCCTCCACTTCTATCAGCCTCTATCACAGCTTTTACTGATGAAAATTGTTTTGGATCTGCAGATGGTACTGCCACTGTTACAGCATCAGGCGGTTCTCCTGGCTATACTTATTTATGGTCAAACAGTCAAACTACGGCTACAGCTACCGGGTTAGCGGCAGGAACTTACTCTGTTACTGTAACAGATAATGGCAACTGCTCTGTGGTGGATCAAATAATAATATCTTCTCCAACTCAACTTATTGCATCCATTGTTAATCATCAAGATGTGAGTTGCTTTGGTTTGATGAATGGTTCCACACAAGTAAGTGCTTCAGGTGGTGTTCCTCCATATAACTATAGTTGGTCAAATGGACCTACAACAGTTGTAAATTCAGGTTTAACTGCGGGTATTTATACAGTAACTGTAACAGATTTTAAAAATTGTACGGCTATTGCTAGAGATACTATTTTCGCTCCTCAACCATTAAATTTAAACGCAACTGTAATAAGTGATGCTTTATGTAATAATGGTATTGAAGGATCTGCTACGGTAGCGGTAACAGGTGGAAAAACACCTTATTCTTATTTATGGTCAGATGCACAAACCAATGATACAGCAGTGGGATTAGCAGCAGGAACATATAGCGTAACTGTTACAGATTCAAATGGATGTGTAAATTCTACAAGTATTATAATCAATCAACCAACTGCTGTAAATGCTAGTATTATATCTTCTTCCAATCCAAGTTGTGTAGCTGCTACCAATGGCAGTGCAACAGCAAGTGGAAGTGGCGGAAACCCTCCTTATACCTATTCTTGGAGTAGTGGTGGTAGTTTAGCTACAGAAACCTCCTTAGGTTCAGGAACTTATTTTGTTACAGTTACAGATGTAAATTTATGTTTTGATACAGCATCGGTTACATTGGTAGATCCAACAGGGATAACTGCTTTGGCAGTGCCTATAAACAATGTAAGTTGTTTTGGAGGAAATGATGGTACAGCAGCTGTAATTGCATTTGGTGGAACTTCTCCTTACACTTATAGTTGGAGTAGCGGTGGTTTTATGTCGGTTGAAATGAATTTGCAAGCTGGTATGTATACTGTAATTGTTTCTGATGCAAATAACTGTAGCACTTCTGCAAATGTTACTATTTCTGAGCCAAATGCTATTTCTAATTCATTTAACATTATAAATGCAAGTTGTAATAATTTATCTGATGGAATTATTACTGCAAATCCTACAGGAGGTACATCACCATATACTTATAGTTGGTCTAATTCTGATACAACAGCAAGCATTGATAGTTTAATGGCAGGAACCTATATTGTAACTATAACAGATTCAAATTCATGTAGCTTTATTGATACAGCTTTTGTTGTTAATGGATTGCAAGTAGGTGTTCAGTTGGATTCACTACGTAATGTGCAATGTTTTGGTGATTCTACTGGGTTTTTAAGTGTTTCTGGTTTAAACGGAACAGCGCCATATTCATTTTTGTGGAGCAATGGAGCAACTACAAATAGTATCAATAATTTAACCTTTAATTCTTACACTGTAACCATAACTGATGCAAATGGTTGCTTTGGTGATAGCACTTTTACTATTAACCAAAACAATCAAATAATTGCGAATATCAACAAAGTAGATGTACTTTGTAATGGAGACAATAATGGCGTAGCAGCGGTCACAGCTATTGGTGGAACTCCTCCTTATTCCTTCAATTGGTCGAATGCAAAAACTACAGCTGTTATCAATGGGTTAAGTGCAGGGAACTATTCAGTTACTGTATCTGATTCTAGTGGCTGTTTTGTCGTTAGTTCGGTTACAATCAATCAACCAAATAAATTAAATTTTACAGATTCTATTTTAAATATTTCATGTTTTGGTGAATGTGATGCTTCAATTTCAATTACTTCACTAAATGGTGGCACCGCTCCCTATTCATTTAATTGGAGTACTGGCGACACTACCAATTCAATAGATTCACTATGTATAGGAACTTATACCTTAACAATTACCGATATAAATGGATGTGATACTACATTAATTTACAATATTAATCAACCTAATTTATTAACTTCTACTGTTACTAAAACAGATGAAATTTGTGGAGGTTTTGCAAATGGAACAATTTCTTTATTGATTAATGGCGGTACACTTCCTTATTCGTTTAGTTGGTCTAACTTAGATACAACCCAAAATATTAGTGGATTAACTCCGGGAAAATACTTTGTAACTATTTCTGATAGTAATGGATGCAGCGTTACAGATAGCGCAGAAATATTTAATGGTGCATTAGTAGACATTCAATTAGATTCACTCAGAAACATATTGTGTAATGGTGATTCTTCAGGATATATAGCAATTAGTGCAAACGGAGGAAAAACTCCTTATTCTTATAGTTGGAGTAATGGTGATACCACTAATTTTACTGATAATTTAGTTGCAGGAACATATTCTGTAACAGTGAGTGATTCAAATGGATGTTCTAAAGATACATCATTTGCAATAATTGAGACACCTATTATTAATTCAAGTTTCGTTAAGTCAGATGTTAGTTGTAATGGAGCAAACGATGGAAGCACTGTAGTAACTGCTAATGGTGGAGTTCCACCTTACACCTATTTATGGTCAAATCTTCAAACTACTGATACACTTACTAATTTAAGTGGTGGTACTTATTATGTAACTATTACAGATTCAAATGGTTGTTCCAAAATTGACTCTGTTCAAATTTTAGAACCCTCTCCTTTCACTTTAGTTGATTCTATCAATAATGATTTATGTTTTGGTAGTTGCAATGGTTCTATTTATGTTTTAGCTTTAAACGGTGGTTCAATGCCTTATTCATTTAATTGGAGCAATGGCGATACTACTAACTTTATAGATTCTTTGTGTGCAGGTGCTTATTCTTTAACAATTACAGACTTTAACGGCTGTGATACCACATTAAATTACACTATTACTGAACCTGCAATATTATCCGACTCCATTATTAAAACTGATGTTAGCTGTAATGGAACTCCTGATGGAACAATTACTTTGAATGTTTTTGGTGGAATTCCACCTTACACTTTTAATTGGTCAAATACTGCTACTACTCAAAATTTAACTGGACTATCTTCAGGAAAATATTATGTAACAATAACAGATTCAAATAACTGTACACTTTTAGATAGTGCAGAAATATTCAATAATGGGTCAATAGCTTTAGATGTAGATTCTATTCAAAACATTTTGTGCAACGGTGATTCAAATGGATTTATTTCTATCACTGCAAAAGGTGGAGTAAATCCTTATACTTACATATGGAGCAATGGTGATACTACTAGTTTTAATGATAGTTTAAAAGCAGGTATATACAGTTTAAGAATAATTGATTCTGTAGGTTGTTTATATGATACTTCTTTTACTATCACACAACCACTACCATTGCAACTAAGCTTTACAAAACAAGATATTAACTGTAGCGGTGTAAATGATGGTACTGCATTTGCAACTGTTATTGGTGGAACTCAACCTTACACTTATGCTTGGTCAAATGCCAGTGCCTCAGACACAATTAAAAATTTAAGTGCAGGTGTTTATACTTTAATCATTACTGATTCAAATGGTTGCTCCATCACAGATTCTATAACAATAAATACTAAAAGCGCTCTTAGCTTTACAGATTCTATTGTCAGTAATTTATGTTTCAACGATTGTAATGGCTTTATAGGGATCAATAACCTAAGTGGAGGAACTCCTCCTTACACTTATGCATGGAGCAATGGTCAAAGTGATTCCTCAATTAGTAATTTATGTGCAGGAAATTATAGCGTAACCATTTCAGATTCTTTAGGCTGCGACACCACTATTAATTATATCATTACTACTCCAGCATTAATAAATGTTAGCACAGTTTCTACCAATTCTAATTGTTCTGTTTGTGACGGAATGATAGTAGCTACTGCAAATGGTGGTACACCCAACTATTCTTTTGAATGGTTTGATAACTTATTTGCACCTATCGGTCAAACAACAGATACAGCAAAAGCTTTGTGCGCAGGAATTTATAATTTAATCACTACAGATACCAATGGTTGTCGAGACACTACTACCGCAATAGTAAATGACAACAATGGGCCGATTATCACTACCTCAACAAATGATATTGATTGTTTTGGAAATATGAACGGACAAGGAATTGTGAGTTCAGCTTGTATCGATTCAAATTTATGTACTGTAATTTGGTTCAATAATATAGGAACTCCAATTGGACAAACAACAGATACAGCAACTGGTTTGAACGCAGGAGTTTATATTGTTCAAGTTACTGATACTTTTGGTTGCAAAACCTTAGATACAATAATTATCACAAGTCCTAGTCAATTGGTATCTAACATAACAGCAATTAATTTGAGCTGTGATACAGTTGCAGTTTGTGATGGAAAAGTATTTGTAAGCCCAAGTGGTGGAATTCCTCCATACACTTACTTATGGTCAGGCAGCCCTTCAGGACAAGGTACAGATACAATTTCTAATTTATGTGCCGGATTGTATTCTGTAACTATTACAGATAGCAACGGTTGTTCTATTAACAGCTCTATTAATGTCATCCAAAGATCTAGTTTTACTGTATCCATAGCTTCAATAGATGAATCATGCAACAACTCTTGTGATGGTTCTGTGATTGCTACCATTAGTGGAGGTGGGAAAGCACCATTTAATTACATTTGGAGTCCTGCACCACCATTTGCACAGCAAGGAAATGATACATTAAACAATTTGTGTGCAGGAATTTACAGCTTAACTGTTACAGATAGTGTAGGTTGCGAATTTACAACTAGTGTAACCATTGGAAGTAAAAGTAGTATTGTAGCAAATCCTCAGTCTACTAATTTAAGTTGTTTGGGAATATGTGATGGTACAGCTTCAGTGAATCCTATTGGCGGAATTACTCCGTATACTTATTTATGGTCTCCAAATCCTCCAATTGGACAAGGAACTGATAGTGTTTCAGGATTATGTGCCGGTCCAATTAGTGTTTTGATTACAGATAGCTCGGGCTGTGATACCACTATTAGTTTTAATATTGCTCCCAATTCACCAATTATTCCTAATGATTCCATTACCAATGCTACTTGTAATGCAGTTTGTGATGGAAGTATTATTTTAAATCCAAGTGGTGGCATTGGAAGTGGTTATTCATATATCTGGAATCCAGTTCCACCAAACGGACAAGGAACCAACACTGCAAATAATTTATGTGCAGGAACATATAACGTTACTATTACTGATGCGAGTTTATGTGATACAACTATTAGTTTTATAATAACAGAACCTACTCCAATTGCATCAAATATAGGAACAATAGATGCCTCATGTTTTGGATCATGTGATGGTGCTGCCTTTGCAGTTCCAACTGGCGGAACTGCTCCTTATACTTATTTATGGTCAACTTCTGCAACAACAGACACTATCTCTAATTTATGTGCAGGAAGTTATAGTGTAACCATTACTGATTCAAACGGATGTACTTTAATAGACACCTTTACAGTCAATGAAAAGTTACCTTTTGGCGCAATTACATCATCCACTTTAGCTACTTGCGATAGTTGTGATGGAACAGCAACAGTTACTCCAAATGGTAGTGGACCATACAGTTATTTGTGGTTAGATATGAATGGTGATACCATTAATACGACTGATTCTACAATTATCAATAGATGTGCAGGAATTTATATAGTTCAAGTAACAGATACTAATTCAAGATGTACTGAATCATTTACTGTTCCTATTAGTAATATTGGTGGTGAAACGGTAGCTATTAGTTCAACCGATATAAGTTGTAATAGCTTATGTGATGGAACTGCAACAGCGAATTTTAATTGTACATCTCCTAATTGTACTGTGGAATGGTTTGATGCAAACACAGCATTACCTATTGGACAAACTACAATTACAGCAACTAATCTTTGTGAAGGAAATTATTATGTTCAAGTAACAAATGGTTTAAATTGTATAACTATATCAGGTGTAAGTATAAATGCTCCTGCTCAATTATCAACAACGATAAGTGCAACTGATTTAAGCTGTGCCAACAACTGTGATGGAACAGCAAAAGTGACTGTTTTAGGAGGTGTAGGAAATTACACTTACTCTTGGTCTCCTAACCCAGGTGGCGGTCAAGGAACAGACAGTATTTTTAACACTTGTGCTGGAACTTATATTGTAACCGTAAGTGATTCAAACTTATGTTCTATTTCAGATACCGTTATAATTAGTGCGCCTACTCCTATTACAGCGACATTTAACGCAACTCTAGCAGATTGTGGTATTTCAAATGGAAGTATCTCAGTAGTGCCTGCAGGTGGAATATCCCCTTATAGCCTGCAATGGTTCGATGGATTTAACAGTCCAATTGTAGGGCAAACAAATACTGTAATTAGTGGAATCATGGCAGGAACTTATTTTGTAAGAATTACAGATTCAAATGCTTGCTCAAGAATATTTACCTACAATTTATCCAATAAAAATGGTGCTTTAGTAGTTCTTGATTCTTTAAATACTATTAGTTGTGTCGGTGATAATTCAGGAGCCTTGTTTATTTCTGTAAGCGGTGGAACCCCTCCTTACAGCTATAATTGGTCACCAAATGGATCTACTTTCCAAGATATTACTAATTTATCAGCAGGAAGATATACTGTAGAAGTTACAGACGCAAACCTTTGTAAGACTTTCGCTTCATATACTATCAATACACCCACACCAATTACGGCAAGTTTCGCTACTACTGATGCAGCTTGTGGAATTTGTGATGGTGAAGCAATTCTTAATTTAAGTGGAGGAACTGCACCCTATACAATCTTATGGTCGACAGGTTCAGATAGCTTAAGATCTATTAATTTATGCGCAGGATTATATTCTGTAGATGTAATAGATGCGAATGGTTGTTCTAAAACGTTTAATTATACGATCAACAATGATGGAGGACCAACTTCTGAAATAATAACTACAACAGGAGCGAGCTGTAGCAATAGTTGCGACGGAACAGCCTCAGTAGTGCCAGTTGGTGGAACTGCACCTTACTCGTTCTATTGGCCACATAATGGCGCAACAACAGATAGTTTAAGTAACCTTTGCGGTGGCACCTACTATGTACAAATTACTGATAGCAATGGTTGTATGAGAACCGCAGAAATTATAATAACAGCTCCAGACCCAATTTTAGTTAGTGCTACCATCAGCTCAGTGACGTGTAATACATTCCCTTGTGATGGTTCTATTTTCTTAGATGTCAGTGGTGGTCAAGCTCCCTATTCTTTTAATTGGGGACCAGTCAGTTTGGCCGACACTAATTTTGTAACTAATATTTGTGCAGGAAACTATTTTGTAAATATTACAGATGCTAATAATTGTACGATTCGTTTTAATTATTCTATATCTAACACCTCTATTCCAATTGATCCTCAACCTACTAAAACTGATGTCAGTTGTAATGGTTCATGCGATGGGACTTTAACATCAAACCTTTCAAGCACTTTAGTTGATTTTCAATGGTTAGACATTAATAATATTGCAGTAGCGCCGGCAAATACAGATGCAATGGGGCTATGTGCAGGAGTTTATATTTTAGAATTAACCAGTATTCCTGATGGATGTAAGTACTATGAAAGCATAGAGATATTTGAAAACCCTGAAATTACATTTACATTACCAAACATCACCGAAGTCAATTGTTTAGATGATTGTGATGGTGAAATAAAAGTAAATGCAAATGGCGGAACATTACCTTACACCTTTATTTGGAATGATCCTGCTACTCAATCAGGTAACACTGCACAGAATCTTTGTGTTGGAACTTATACCGTTACTGTATTTGATGCCAATAGATGTAGCGCACAACAAACAATTTCAATAGTTGGTCCTACTCCGATTGTAGTATCTATTGTTGATACAACAAATACAGGATGTAGTAACGATTGTGATGGTGCTGCAGAAATTAGTGTCAGCGGAGGAAAAGCCCCTTATACTTTTACTTGGTCAAATGGACAAACAACTAATCCAGTAACTAATCTTTGTTTTGGATATAATTATGTAACTATTACAGATGCTTCCAATTGTACTTTTGTAGATTCAGTTTTAATAGGTGCAAAAGATACGGTAGTTGCGATTGCAGGAGTGGATACAGTGGTTTGTGAAAATTCACTTATCAACTTAAGAGGAACAACATTAGGCAATGACGTAACTTCAGCTTGGTATGAATTACCATCATATACCTTATTAACTAATAATCTTAACTTTAGTTTTGTAAGACGGCCAAGGGACTTATCAATTTGCATTTATTGCGATGAATGCAATGGGATGTGCTGATACCGCTATTAAAACAGTAACAGTTCTCTTTAACCCATTTATTGATGCAGGTAAAGATGTAAGAATTTACGATGATGAAATCGCTCAAATTAGCATTAATGGTGCTAATAACACCTTCGCATATTTATGGCAGCCTGGTATTAATTTAAATGATTCTACTATAGCCAATCCAAGATCTGATACAAGAATTACAAGAACGTACACGCTATTTGTAACAGATACCAATGGATGTATGTCATCAGATACGATGCGTGTATTGTACGAAGAACCTATCACCTTCCCTTCAGGATTTACTCCAAATGGAGACGGTGTAAATGATGTTTGGAATTTGAGTTTCATAGAAGATTTCCCTAACACTACAGTGAAAGTATTTAATAGGTGGGGAGAAATTTTATTTGAATCTGTAGGTTATAAAATACCTTGGGATGGAAAGTATGATAATAAACCAGTTCCTGTGGGAACCTATTATTATATCATCGATTTAAAAACGGATAGATTCGACCCATTTACTGGACCAATAACTATTATGAGATAACGATGAAAAAGATAATATATACCCTTCTGATAATCTTTGGTTTTTGTGTAACATCATTTGCACAACAGTTGCCTCAATATACGCAATATCAACTGAACGAATTTATTATAAATCCTGCTATAGCAGGATCTAAAAATTATTTTCAAGCGAGATCAAATAATCGATATCAATGGGAAGGAATAACAGATGCACCAAGAACTTTTACACTAAGTGTAGATGGTCCATTGCAAACTAAAAAAATGGGAATTGGTGGTTATATCTTTGTTGATGTAACTGGTCCAACAAGACGAACAGGTTTTAGTTTAGCATACTCCTATCATATCCAAATAGCTGATAATATGCATCTATCTATGGCAATTAACGGAGGATTATTACAATACAGCATAGATGGCAGTGAAATAGTTTTTGAAAATCCAAATGATAATATAGCCGTAGATCGCTTGCGATCTACTTTGATTCCTGATGCAGGATTTAGTTTATACTTATACAGCGATAAATTTTATTTTGGTGCTTCAGCACCTCAATTAATTAAGAGCAAAATACAATTTAAGGAAACCATTGAAAAAGGTAAAGGAAGAATAGCAGATCATTACTTTGCTGTAGCAGGATATAAATTCGATGTAGCAGATAAAATTCAGATAGAACCATCTGTATTGGTAAAATATGTAGATCCTATTCCGGTGCAATATGAAGGAACATTGAGAGCTATTTATGACAATCAATATTGGGCTGGGGTTTCTTACAGAAAAGATGATGCCGTAGCTTTAGTAGGCGGAATAACTTTAAATAAAACCTTTTCATTGGGCTATTCTTATGATTTTATCCAATCTAGCATTGCTAAATACAGCACAGGCACACATGAATTAATGATTGGAATAAGGTTTCCGGATAAACCCAACAACGCACCAAAAGAGAAAAAGCCAAAAAAAGAGGAAGAAGAGGAGAAGGAGTAATCTCTTTCTACTTTTGTAAGATTATTTAAATCCTTTAAAAAACTGATCTAACACCAAGTTCAATCTTTAAAGCAAAAATACTTCAACATCTACTATTGAAAAATATTTATCATTCAATTTTAATGATTTCTCTATTATTCCAAACCCTGCAAATGATCATGTGCAAATAGCATGGCAACCCTATTTAAATACATCCGTCCTTAAAATAAGAATCTTCAACAACTATTACAGTTTGGTGGAAGAGTTAGAAGTAAATAATAGCTTAGGAAGCAAACAAGTTTCTCTTATTAATTATCCTTCTGGGATGTATATTATAGAATTGAGTGCCTTAAATAAGGAGACCAATCAAATGGAGAAAAGAATCATCAAAAGATTAATCGTCAATAAATAAAACTACTATGAAAAATTTAATAAAAACTCTGATATTAATCCTTTTCTCTAATTTATGTATTGCACAAGGCGGTTGGCAATGGGCAGTGAGTCATGGTGATGCAGGAGAAGAAAGTATTCATAGTATAACAACTGATCAGTGGGGTAATATTTATGTTGCGGGAGTAGTAGAGGATCTTTATGTACGAGACAGTGCAGGCAATATACAATACGATTCTAATTTTTTACCTATTTTATATAATTATGGTCAGGAGGATATGTGGGTAGGTAAGTATAATTTTCAAGGTAAAAACTTATGGCACAATTATGCAGGAGGAGGTAGTTCTGACGGAGTAGGTTTTATGGAGGTAGATAAAGAAGGGAATATATACGTTACGGGAAGTTTATACTATAATCTACAAAGACCTGCACATACGTTTAGTAATACTGCTATTTCATTTGATAGTCTTGGAACATATGCTGCTAAATTAGATTCAGGAGGCAATTTGCTATGGCACAAACCTTATGGATTTGATTCATTGAGTAATTACTATATAGATGTAGGAGGAGAAATTTATTTAGATAAATCAAAAAAACTAAATGTATTAATATCTCCTGGACAAAATATTATATTGTTTAATCAAGATACGATAGATGCGGTCTATCACATTGCACGCTTTGATCAAAATGGCAATTATATCGATGTTAAAAGATATCCTTTTAAAGATTATTTTAATTTACCAACAGTTTTTAGTTGGGATATGGATGATAATGGAAATTCTTACTTTATTGGAGCCTTTCAACGAGATTTTTTAATAGTTGGTAATGATACTTTGTTTAAAGATACAGCAAATTTTGTGAATACTTATGTTTTAGCATTTGATTCGCTAGCCCAATACAAATGGAGTTATTTAAGTTCAAAAAATTATTATGATCAAGCTTATGATGGTGCTGTATTGGGAGATACCGTATTTGCAGCAATTAATTTTACTTCATCATCTGTTGATACTGTTTATTTTGGTGCTCAAAAATACAAAACAGGAAGTAATACTTCACAAGAAAGTGCCTTGTTATTATTAGATGCATCTACTGGAAATGTGATAGGATTAAGGCACAACACTGGTACTTATGCAATGACTTCATGGAATTTTTCAACAGCAGCCAACAAAGATTTTATGGCAGTAGGTGGTAGATTTAATGAAAAAATGACGTATTCTGGCACCAATGATTATATGGAAAGTGTTGATAAAAGTCAATTGGGAAACTCCGATAATTTCTTTGCCTTATTTGACCGTCAAGGAAATTATTTGTGTGAAGATATGCTTTATACTTTAGGAGCTTATGATGGTATTACCAATTTCACTTTTATAGATTCATCTATTATTGTTGCAGGATATTTTAATGATACACTTTTTGTAGCAGGAGATACCCTCATCGCTAGAGGAAAAAATGATGTGTTTATAGCCCGTTATGATTTGCCTTGCAATAAAAAATTGCCTGTAGGTATTAAAAATAATTTTATAAAAGCAGAAAAAGGCGTTTTAGTTTATCCCAATCCTGCCAAAAACTTCACCAATCTTATAGGTAAACCATTGAGCAGTATAGCCAACTTAATAGATATAAATGGTAAAGTAGTTCAAACTTTTCAACTAAATGAAAATCTGATGCAACAGCAGTTGCATTTTAAAAATCATAAAGCAGGGGTTTATTTTATCACTATTGTAGGTAAAGGAGATAAGCAGGTATTGAAGGTTGTGATAGAATAGATTACTAATATTGGAAAAATCTTGCCCTCCGAAGTAACTTGTAATTCATAACTTTCTAGCCTTTTTAGTACTTTAGCTAATTTGGTTTGCGAAGAATTAACGGAGGAGGGAAGATAGTTATTGAGTAATTTAAAAGATAAGGATTCTGAATAAAATTATTATGAAATTAATGAAGTAGTATAATTTTCCTTTTTTAAATATTCTAAAGTTTCTATCAACGTAACTTTCATGTTTTTTTCAGCTTTCAAACTATCATGAAATACAATAATTCCTCCTGGTTTCAGCGTGTTTTTGATGTTTTTAAAACACTGTTTAGCACTTCTATTTTTATTGTAATCACCGCTTAAAGAACTCCACATAACTATTTCAAAATTATTTTCTTGCAATAATTTAATCTGAGACTTTTTTATTCTGCCATAAGGCGGTCTAAAAAGTTTTGACTCAATTAAACGCGCAGCCTTTAAGGTATTTTCTAAATACTCTTCGTCATTATATTGCCAACCTTTTATATGATTATAAGTATGATTACCTACAGCATGCCCATCATTAATGATTTGTTGAAAAATTTCAGGATGTTTTTCAACATTCTCTCCAATACAAAAAAAAGTAGCCTTTACATTGTATTTTTTTAATATTTCTAATACCCAAGGTGTCACTTCAGGGATGGGTCCATCATCAAAAGTGATAAAAACTTCTTTTTTTTCGGTAGGTATTTCCCAAATCAAATTAGGATAATACTTTTTAACCAAATAAGGAATTTTAGCTATCATTATTAACCAAATAAAATTTCAAAAACAGCATCAATTTTAGCAACAAAGATCAATTCAATGTGATAGTTTTTTTGATCTAAGCCTTTGCGATTGTATTTAGAAATAACAATTTTTTCAAATCCCAATTTTTGAGCTTCTAATATGCGTTGTTCTATTTTGCTCACAGGTCTTATTTCTCCAGATAAACCTACCTCGGCAGCAAAAGCATATTTAGCATGAATAGGAATATCTTCTGAAGAAGATAAAATAGCAGAAATAACTGCCAAATCAATTGCAGGATCATCTACTCTTATACCACCTGCAATATTTAAAAACACATCTTTAATTCCCAATTTAAAACCACAACGTTTTTCTAAAACTGCTAAGAGCATGTTTAATCTTCGTAAATCAAAACCTGTAGATGATCTTTGAGGTGTACCATAAGCCGCCGTGCTCACTAAGGCTTGAACTTCGATTAATAAGGGACGAATTCCTTCAACAGTAGCTGCTGTAGCAGAACCACTAAGTTGTTCTTCTCTATTTCCAATTAATAATTCTGAAGGATTGTCTATTACTTTCAACCCTTTACTATTCATTTCGTAAATTCCCAATTCGTTGGTTGAGCCAAAACGGTTTTTAGAAGCTCGTAACAAACGATACATAAAGTTTCTATCTCCTTCAAATTGAAGTACCACATCTACCATATGTTCCAAAACTTTGGGGCCTGCTATGCTACCATCTTTTGTAATATGACCAATTAAGAAAACTGGAGTAGCAGTTTCTTTAGCAAATTTCATCAACTCAGAACTACATTCTCTAATTTGTGAAATGCTTCCTGCCGAAGATTCTATGAGTTGAGTATGTATCGTTTGAATGGAATCTACAATAACAATATCAGCTTCTAATTCAGCCAAATGAATCATTATATTCTGCATGGAAGTTTCCGTAAACAAATAGCATTCTTCATTTAATGAACCTAACCGTTCTGCTCGCATTTTAATCTGCTGTTCACTTTCTTCCCCCGAAATATAAACGATTCGAATACCCTTCATTTGCATAGCCAACTGCAATAGCAAAGTAGATTTACCAATACCAGGCTCTCCAGCAAATAGAATTAATGATCCTGCTACAAGGCCTCCACCTAAAACTCTATTTAATTCAGAATCGCTTAATGGATAGCGATGTTCCTCACTAAAAGTAACATCTGAAATCCTTGTTGGTTTCAACCGCTTTTTAGAAGTAATCAAAGATTTGACAGTATTACTTTCAGATGCCTTCTCAATAATTTCTTCAACATAGGTATTCCACTCTCCGCAAGTCTGACACTTACCTTCCCATTTGGGCGATTGTGCCCCACAATTCTGACAAAAAAATGCTTTCTTTAATTTAGCCAATGATTTGATTTAAAATATGATATCTATATCTGATCGTTTATCTTTTTTCTTGCTGCCACAAAGATTTCTTTGTCGGATTTTAGCAGACTCATAACCTAAGTTCATAGATCGATTATAATCTGCGCAAGCTTCTTCTCTTTTATCTAATTCAAAAAAGGCCTCGCCTCTATAAAAATAGGCTTTGGCTAAATTTTTATCCCTCAGTTGGATCACTTTATCAAAGCCATCTATAGCTTCTTGATACTTCTCAAGACCTAAATTGGCTAAAGCTAAATTTAAATATCCATCATCCAGATCAGGTTTTAAAGCTAAAGCGGTATTAAAATCAGCCATACTTGCATCAAATTCATCTAACTCTCCTTTAGCCGCTCCTCTGTTATAAATAGCAGCTGCATAATTTGGCTTCAATTCTATTGCTTTATTATAACTCACTATTGCATCGTTGTATTTAAACAATTTAGCTTCGGCATAACCCTTATAATAATACATTTCAGCAGAGTCAGGATACATTTTTATGGCAATATTTAAATCTTTTAATGCATTTTTATAATCTAATAAAAATATTCTAGCTGCTCCACGATTAAAAAAAACAGAAAAATCTTCCTTGTTAAGTTGGATGGCATCTGTATATAATTTATCGGCAGCCTCATACTTTTCTAACTTATGCTTTGCATCTGCTAATAATTTGACATATTCGTAATTATCATCAAATTGATTTAAAGACTCATCTAATTCTGTTTCTACCTTTTCATACTGTTTTTGATTGTAATCAGCTTTTGCTTGCGACAATATAAGTTGTAAATCAGTGCTCTTATTTTGATTAAAAGCAAAAAAAGTAATGAGTAAAAAAAAGAGGCTTAGCTGTGTTTTCATAAATACATTTTGAAATATACTCTACGAATTTACAAAAAAGAGCCGAAATCTAGGTCTATTAATCTTTGAAATTCTTTATTTTTTGCTCAATGGATGTAGTGGAGTGACCTTCTAAAAAATCAATAATTTTCACTTCTCCTCCATTTGCTAAAACAATATCATGACCTGCAATTTGTTCCACTTTATAATCTCCTCCTTTGGCCAATACATTTGGCACAATTTTCTGAATTAAATTGTAAGGTGTTTCTTCGTCAAAAATAATAACAGCATCAACAAACTGCATAGCCGCTAGTAAAAAAGCTCTATTCTCTTCACCTTGAATAGGTCTATTGACGCCTTTATTGAGCATTTTTGTAGATTTATCTGAGTTTAATCCGATAATTAACTTTGTCCCTAAATCTTTTGTTTTCGCAAGATAATCAATGTGCCCAGGATGTAAAATATCAAAAACGCCATTGGTAAAAACTATCTTTTCTCCTTTAAATTTCCAAGTATTCAAAATTGGACGGAAATCTTCAATAGTCCTGATTTTAGATTGAATTATATCAATTTGTGACAACATCTTTATTCTTATTTATTTGTCTAATTAATATGATACTAATTACACCTAAAACAATAATCATTACCGTTTGAGCCGTCCAAATAATCCACCCTAAAGCTAATGCAGATGTGTTTAGAACACCGTAAATCATTAAAGTTTTCATTACTGCAATAGGATATACACCTATTCCGCCTTGCACAAAAACTATGGACAAACCGCCTAAAACAAATGCAGCCATAACTCCAACAAATGGAACATCTTGAGTGTCTTCTAATGCAAAGAAACAAACATAGAACATAGCTAAATACATCACCCAAATAAATAAGGTATGTAAAAGAAAAAGTCCTTTTTTCTTCATGGTGGCAATTGATTTGACACCTTCTAAAATTCCTTTAAATAATTCACGGATTTTTGCAAAAAATGGATTTTTAGATTTAGAAACCATCAATAAGATGAAAACCGTTCCTCCAACAATAGCTATAAGACCTAAAATAATTAAATTCTGTATCGAGAATTTATCTCCGCCTTGAGCAATAGTTTCTTTCAATAATTCTCTCAATTGATCTAATTCTATAAATATAACAGTAGCGGTAATTGCCATTAAGATGATTAAGTCTGCAACACGCTCAGCTACAATTGTTCCTAAAAGTTTATTAAATGGAATCCCTTCATACTTTGCCAACAAACCAGGCCTAGTAATTTCACCCAACCTCGGAAATGCAAGGTTAGCAATGTAACCAATCATCACTGCAAAAAAGCTATTCCAAAAACCAGGAGTTTTTCCTAAAGGCTCAATGGTGTATTTCCATCGAATAGCACGTGAAACATGACTTAAGATTCCGAAAAAAATGGACAGTAAAACAACGAAGTAATTGGCATGACTAAAAGAGAAATATAAATGCTTTTTTTCTTCTTCTGTCAATCCATTAAATACATACCAAATTAAAAAAATTCCAAAAGCTAAAGGAAGACCTATTTTTAAAAAGGAGAAGATGAATTTTTTCAAATTTATTTTTTTAGTTGGTTGGTATTTTCATCAGGAAAAATAACGGTGGGCTTAAATTGTTTCGCTTTTTCAAAGTCCATAATCCCATAGGTTATAAGAATCACAATATCACCTACTGCCACTTTTCTTGCCGCAGGCCCATTGAGACAAATTTCACCAGATGCCCTTGTACCTTTAATAATGTATGTTTCTAATCTTTCACCATTATTAATATTCACTATTTGAACTTTTTCTCCTTCTATCATATTGGCAGCTTCCATCAAATCTTCATCGATAGTGATACTGCCTATATAATTTAAATCCGCTTGAGTCACTTTAACTCTATGGATTTTAGATTTTAAAACCTGTACTTGCATAAGGGCGCAAAATTAAACATTTATCGGCAAATTGTCTATCAATCTAATATTTCCTACTCTTACTGCTGTAAAAATATGAGGCTGAAAGTCCTTTTTTGATACTTTGTTTCTACTTAAGTCTCTAGCATCCATAATTTCTAAATATTCTACTTGCAAAGATGGCAAAGAATTAATGGTTTTTATTGCATATTCTATGAGTTCCTCCACTTGATCAGCGTGATAATTTTTAGCAACATATTGCAGCTGCTGATTAATAATAGCAGCATCTGCTCTTTCTTGATCTGTTAAAAGTTTATTTCTAGAGCTCATCGCCAAGCCATTTTCTTCTCTTTTTATTTCACAGCCGACTATATTAATGGCTAATTTTTCCATTTCTACCAGCTTTTTAACAATCATCAGCTGTTGAAAATCTTTTTTTCCAAAATAAGCATTAGTGGGTGATACAATATCAAATAATCTTTTAACGACTATTGCCATTCCATTAAAATGACCAGGACGGTGCTTTCCCTCCATTTCTTCTTCCAATGCCCCAAAATTAAATGAAATGTTCTTATTCGATTCAGGTGGATATATCTCATCTACCGTAGGAATAAATACAATTTGACAATGATATTTTTCAAGCAACTTTATATCTGATTTTTCGGTTCTAGGATATTTTTCTAAATCTTCTAAACTATTAAACTGCTTAGGATTAACAAAAATACTACACACTGTCCAGTCATTATTTTTCAAGGATTGCTTGATTAGAGATAGATGACCTTCATGCAAAGCCCCCATAGTTGGCACAAAACCAATCTGTTTGCCCTTCTTTTTTTCTTCTAATATAAAACTATTTAATAGTTCTGCAGAAGTAAACTCTTTTATCATTTATTGTTAATTAAATAGATTTAAATTAACTCATTGCAAAAGAAAGAAAATTTGTTGAGCTATACCATAGTTGAAAAACCGCAATAAAATTCGTACTTTTGTACTTCTCTTTTGTTAATTAATCTAACCTTTATGAATAAGAAACGCGTCCTTTTCATCTCTCAAGAAATTAATCCCTACACAGAAGAAACAGAAATCTCAAAAATTGGAAGACAACTTCCACAAGGAATACAAGAAAAAGGCAAAGAAATTAGAACTTTTATGCCTCGTTTTGGAAACATTAATGAAAGAAGGAATCAACTTCACGAAGTAATTAGACTTTCAGGAATGAATTTAATTATAGATGATAATGACCATCCTTTAATTATCAAAGTAGCTTCTATTCAACCTGCTAGAATGCAAGTTTATTTTATTGACAACGAAGATTTTTTCCAAAGAAAAGCCATTTTTGAAGATAAAAAAGGTACTTTCTTCGAAGATAATGACGAAAGATCTATTTTCTTTTGTAGAGGCGTTTTAGAAACTGTTAAAAAGTTGGGTTGGGCACCAGATATCGTTCATTGCCACGGCTGGATGACTAGTTTAATTCCTATGTTCTTAAAAACATCTTATAAAGAAGAGCCCTTATTTGAAAATACAAAAGTTGTATATTCTGCTTACGCTGATAATTTTAAAGACAGTTTAAATCAAAATTTTTCTAAAAAAGCTTTGATGGATGGACTTTCAGAAGATGATTTAAAATTATACAATGATCCAACACACGAAAACATCACTAAAGCTGCTATTACGTGGTCCGATGCTACTATAATTGGGTCTGAAGATACAGATAAAGAGTATGTTAAATTTACTAAAGATTTAGGTAAACCTTACTTAGAATATCAATCGGAAGACAATTATATTGAAACTTTTTCGGACTTTTACGATGAAATATTGACTGAAGAAGAAGTATTAGCAGAATAAATGAAAAATAACATATTTACAAAAGCTCAATCGCGGAAAGTTAGTTTACTTTCCGCTATCTTTTTTTTAGGATTATACTTGCAATCTTGTAAGAAAGATGGTGAGATAAACCCTGAATTTGAACAAAATACCTCTAAAATTTACTTTAGTGATACCTCCACTATCTATTCAAAAACGGTAAACGAAGATTCTATATCTACCAGCAAAACTTCTAAAGCTTTAATTGGTCAGTTTGCGGATTCACTTTTTGGACTTACAAAAGCTTCTTACTTTACACAAATAGAGATGGTAGGAAGTAATTTAGATTTTGGAAATTCTGCTAATTTAAGCGTTGATTCCGTTGTTTTTGTATTAAAATACGATACCATTTACGGAACGAATGATCAACAAACATTTGAAGTTTTCGAAGTAACAGAAAGTTTCGATGAAAGTAAAGTTTATTATTCTAAAGATTCCTTAGATTACAGTAGCATGCCTTTAGGCTCTAAAACATTTATACCCAGCGTTGATAGTGTATTAGTAGATACCACATTACGTACAGCTCAGCTCCGAATTCAATTAGATAATAATCTAGGAACTAGATTCTTAAATGAGTCAGGAAGCGCAACTTATTCAAGTAAAGCATCTTTTAGTTCATTTTTTAAGGGAGTTTATATTAAACCAACTGCCTTAAATTCTACTCTTTTACCAAAAGGGGCTATTAGCTATTTTGAGCTTAACTCATCTACATCAGGCTTGTATATTTACTACACGGATAACAATGTCAGCCCATCAGTAAAAAAATCAATCCGTTTTACGGTTTCTTCCACTGCTCAGAGATTTGCTAATTTTAAACATGATTACACCGGTTCTTTTGCTGAAAAGGCATTGGATAATACTATCATGGATACTACTTTTACTTTTGTTCAGTCCATGTCAGGAGTTAAAACATGGATACAAATCCCTTATTTAAAAAACTTTTCAGATTCCGTTAAATATATATTTAACCAAGCTGAAATGGTGATACCTATAAAAGATGGAACTTATAGTCAATTTGGGTTGCCAACTAAATTGCTTTTAGTTGCTGCAGATTCTAATGGTCAAGGAATCTTTCTACCTGATTATTTCTTAAGTTTAGACTATTTTGATGGAAATTATAATGCCACCACCAAAGAATATAAATTTAATATCACTCGCCATATTCATCAGATTATCAATAAGAATAGGAAAGATTATGGCTTATATTTAGTTCCCTCTGGAGCTGCTAATAATGCACGCAGAGTGTTAATTAAAAAACAGCTGAATAATTTAGAAGGAATTAAATTAAATTTGACCTATTCAACCACCGATTAAATTTTAGAACTATGTGCGGAATTGTTGCTTATGTAGGAGATAAAGAAGCTTACCCAATATTAATAAAGGGTTTAAGAAGATTAGAATATAGAGGATATGATAGTGCAGGTGTTGCCTTGCTAAATGGTGGAATTAACTTGTATAAAAAACAGGGAAAAGTATCTGAATTAGAGAAATTTACAATAGGGAAGGAGCAAGCCTCTTCTATTGGAATTGGACATACCAGATGGGCTACTCACGGTGCTCCTAACGATCAAAATGCACATCCACATTTATCAGGAGATGGAAATTTAGCTATAATTCACAATGGAATCATAGAAAATTATGCTTCTTTAAAGAAAGAGTTAATTAATAGGGGTCATTCGTTTGATAGTGAAACTGATACGGAAGTATTAATTCATTTGATAGAAGAGGTAAAGAAAATAGAAAATTGCTCTTTATTACAAGCCGTTCAATTAGCCTTGAAAGAAGTAATTGGTGCTTATGCAATCGTTATTTTATCCAAAGACGAACCTGATTCACTAATTGTTGCGAAAAAAAGTAGTCCGTTGGTAATTGGTGTTGGACACGATGAATACTATGTAGCTTCAGATGCTACGCCAATCATAGAATACACGAAAAATGTTTTGTATTTGGAAGATGAAGAAATTGCCGTACTTAAAAAAGGCGAAAAAATTCAGTTGACCAACATCAGAAATCAGCAAAAAACGGCCAATACAATAGAATTAGAAATGCAATTAGAAGCTATTGAAAAAGGTGGATATGAGCATTTTATGTTAAAAGAAATCTACGAACAACCAACTTCTATCAGAAATAGTATGTTGGGTAGGTTAAATACTATTGATGGCAATGTAGTAATGGGCGGAATAGAAGAATATGAGACGCGTTTTATGAATGCGAAACGTATTATCTTCGTGGCTTGTGGAACTTCTTGGCATGCGGGTTTAGTAGGAGAATACATGATTGAATCAATAGCTCGAATTCCGGTAGAAGTAGAATATGCTTCGGAGTTTAGATATAGAGATCCAATTATCAATTCAGATGATATAGTTATAGCCATTTCTCAATCAGGAGAAACTGCAGATACCTTGGCTGCTTTGGAAATTGCCAAGCAAAAAGGCGCATTAATTTACGGAATTTGTAATGTAGTGGGTTCAAGTATTGCTAGAGCTACAGATGCAGGTTCATATACACATGCAGGACCTGAAATAGGTGTTGCATCTACCAAAGCTTTTACAGCGCAAGTAACTATATTAGCTTTAATTGCGTTAACCTTAGCAAAGAAAAAAGGAAGCATTAGTGAAAGTAGATATAGAGAGTTATCATTACAACTCAACGACATACCAAATGTGGTGGAAAAAGTTTTGGAGACTAATGCTGTAGTAGAATATATTTCAGAAATTTATAAAGATGCGCGCAACTTCTTATATTTAGGAAGAGGTATCAATTTCCCTGTAGCCTTAGAAGGAGCTTTAAAATTAAAAGAGATCTCCTACATTCATGCAGAAGGATATCCTGCTGCGGAAATGAAGCATGGCCCAATTGCATTGATTGATGCAGATATGCCTGTAGTTGCCATAGCAACTCGTAAAAATTCTTACGAAAAAGTAGTGAGCAATATTCAAGAAGTAAAAGCTCGAAACGGAAAAATTATTGCAGTTGTGACTGAAGGGGATGAAGCTGTAAAAGAAATAGCCGATCACGTAATAGAAATTCCTGATGTAGATGACTTCTTTGATCCATTAATTACGGTAATTCCTTTACAATTATTGTCTTATCACATTGCAGTGATGAGAGGGTGTAATGTGGATCAACCAAGAAATTTAGCAAAATCGGTAACGGTAGAGTAAGATTTAAAAAGACGTTAGAAATTAGATGCGCTAAAGTCTAAAATCTTGCATCTTAATTCTTCACAATTTTCCTCACTTAATTAGATTTTAATTGAAAAATACTTGGTTTTCAATTAATTAAAATCAAAGCCACATTATAATCTTATCATTGTTCTCGTATTTGCTAATATCTTTGGTAGCAATCAACGTAATCACATCTACCAAGGGCAATATACCAAACCCTCCTCCTAGCGTGATACTGTATGCCACAGGAACTATAGCATCAGTCCCTAAATAAATGCGGTGAACTCCAAAATGACCCAAAGTTATTCCCAAGAGGATTGCTTTTAACTTCTTATTTTTAACTTCATATTTAATGTTAGTAAAATTGGGAGATTCCAATTCTACCAAATTTTCTAAATCTTCATTCAAATTTAAAATTTCTATTTCATTTTCAATTATTTTAAACTGTTGGTATGAAATAGAAACAGCAGGCATAGCATAAACTTTACCTGCTGTAATTAGCCCAATTAAGATGAGCAAAATTTTAAAAAAATCCTTTTTCAATTAGGAAGCCTTATTCATATTTTCTTCTACTTGTGACCAATTCACTACATTAAAAAATGCATCAATATAATCTGGTCTTCTGTTTTGATAATTTAAATAATAAGCATGTTCCCAAACATCGATTCCTAAAATTGGAGTACCATCACAATCAACAACATCCATTAATGGATTATCTTGATTTGGGGTAGAACAAACTTTTAATTTTCCATTAGCTACACATAGCCATGCCCAACCTGAACCAAATTGAGTAGCAGCTGCTTTTGAAAACTCATCCTTAAACTTATCAAAAGATCCAAAAGCATCATTAATCATATCAGATAATTTTCCACTTGGTTTTCCACCACCATCTGGAGACATAATCTTCCAAAATAAGGAGTGATTATAAAATCCACCACCATTATTTCTGATTCCAGAAGAATGTTTTGATATATTTTTTAAAATATTTTCTATTGATTCATTTTCTAAATCTGTGCCTTTAACAGCATCATTTAATTTTGTGGTATAACCATTATGATGTTTTGTATAATGAATTTCCATTGTACGTGCATCAATATGAGGCTCTAAAGCATCGTATGCATATGGTAATTTTGGTAATTCGAAAGCCATTTCTATATCGTTTTTAAAATTTATAATTATATTTCTACCAAAGATAAGCATCTGACTAGACAATAAAAAGTTAAGAAAACTATATTACCTACAAATATTTTGTCGCTTTGTTAATTTATCTATATTTGCAAAAATTTTTTAACCGTTTTTTAATACAAATTATAATGAAAAAGTTATTCGCAGCAATGATTTTAGTATCAGCAATGGGATTTTACTCTTGTGATACCGCAAACAAAGAAACTGAAGCACAAGAAGATGCTCAAGAAATGATGGACGACATGAATGAGTCTATGGATGATGCAGGTGATGCAATCCAAGAAGGTACTGAAGAATCTATGGAAGCAGTAGATTCTACAATGGAAAGTACTGGTGACAAAATCGAAGAGGCTACTGATAACTAATCAAGCCAAATCAATCATTTTAAAAAACGATTCAGCTAAGCTGAGTCGTTTTTTTTTGCCTAAAATTATTTAGCTGCTTCTAATACTTCAATTGCCTTACTTATTGTATTGTCTGTTTTATTGACAATTGGATAAAACACGTCATCTCCATATAAATTCCTGCCAATTATAGCTTTTAACCTATTTTTTATTAGTTCCTTAGATTGACTTAAACCTTTTACATCTTTTTTAACCTCCTTATCTTCAGCAAATTTCACAAAATCAGCAAGTATCTTATCTGATATATTAAAATTATTAAGAAATCTATCAGCAGATTGATATGTTGAATTTAGTTCTTGACGGTGTTGATCAACATATTCAAATGAATATTGATAGAATAATCCTCTATAATTTAAAATTCCAAAATAATCACTTGTACCAACAGTATCAATAGGAACAAATATATCAGGCATAATTCCACCTCCACCATATACAATTTTACCTTTGGGCGTTTTATATTTTAATGAATCTGCAAAATGAACCGAATCTGCAGTTTGCATTTCTCCATTGGCATATCTATCATAAGCTTCTTCATTGTATGCATCCAATCCTTTATCATAAGGTTTTTGAATGCTTCTCCCAGTTGGTGTATAGTATCGAGCAACTGTTAAACGCATAGCAGAGCCATCAGGCCATTGTATACCTTCTTGAACTAAACCTTTACCAAATGAACGACGACCGATGATTGTACCTTTATCATTATCTTGCAAGGCTCCAGCTAATATTTCACTTGCCGAAGCTGAACCTTCATTGATTAAAATAACCACCTTATTTTTTTCTAAATTTCCTTTTGCTGTAGCTAAAAAGTCTTCTTTAGGTCTAGATTTCCCTTTTGTGTAAACTATCATTTCCCCTTTAGAAAGAAATTCATCAGCAATATCTGTGGCTGAAGTTAAAAATCCACCACCATTATTTCTTAAATCTACCACAATTTTTTCCATCCCTTTAGACTTTAGTTGAGAAGTAGCTTCTACAAACTCTTCATGTGTATTTTTTGCAAAACGGCTAATTCTTACATAACCAATCTTATCAGTTAACATATAAAAAGTTTCAACACTGTGCAATGGAATTTCATCTCGGGTAATTGTAAATTCAATCAATTTGGTTTTTCCAGGTCGATAAACGGAAATATTTACCTTAGTACCTTTTTTACCTTTCAATAATTTCATCACATCTTGATTCTCAACTCCAGTTCCTGCCACTAATTTAGAATCTACTTTAATAATTCTATCACCAGCCATAATTCCTAACTTCTCTGATGGTCCACCTCCTAAAGGATTTACAATCATAATGGTATCGTTGGTAATTCTAAACTCAACACCTATTCCTTCAAAATTCCCTTCTAAAGGATCATTTAACGCATGATAATCTTGAGGTGGTATGTAATAGGAATGCGGATCTAATGTCTGTAACATTTCCGTAATCGTTTTCTCAATCAGTTTTTCATCCGTAATGGTGTCCACATAATCACTTTCAATGTAACTAATGACCTGATTTAATTTACTATTGCCTTTTAACTGTAAATCGAAAGGAAGATGAGACAGCTGATTAACAGCTAATTTTTTACCTAAAAATATTCCTCCCACTAATGTGAGCGCCAATAAAATAGGTAAGAAAATAAATATTTTTTTCATTCTTTTATTAATCTAAATCTGAAATTTGAACCGTATCTACCCCTGATTTCTTCAAGAAGGACAATCCGTTATTATCTTTATAAGCCGTGGTGTAAACCACTCTTTTTATTCCTGCTTGCAATACCAGTTTACTACATTCTTTACATGGGGATAAAGTGATGTACAAAGTAGCTCCATTGCAATTGTTAGCCGATTTAGCAACTTTTAAAATAGCATTAGCCTCTGCATGAAGCACATACCATTGGGTTTCTCCATTATCATCTTCACAACAATTTTCAAAACCAGTTGGAGTGCCATTATACCCATCGGAAATAATCATACTATCTTTAACGATAATAGCGCCTACTTGTTTCCTTTTGCAGTGAGAAAGTTTTGCCCATTCTTTCGCCATCTTTAAATAAGCCTTGTCGTAGCGCAATTGTTTAGAATGACTATCGTATTTTATTTCCATAGAATTTGTAAAAATAAGAATGCTTGATTAATAAGCACCTTGGGTCGTTCATGTTAATTGTTAAAAGATGTGATATATTCTTCTATTACTTTAGGATAAACGGAATGTTCTAGTGCTTGGATTTTTTGAGTTATACTATCCAACGTGTCTCTATTAGATAAATGCACTTTAGCTTGATGAATAATTCTTCCTTCATCAAAATTTTCATTGACCACATGGATACTAATTCCACTTTCTGATTCTTTATTCCTTAAAACTGCTTCATGAACAAATTTGCCATACATTCCTTTTCCACCATATTTAGGTAATAATGAAGGATGAATATTTACTATTCTGTTAGGGAACTCATTGATTAAATCAGTAGGAATTTTTAATAAAAATCCTGCTAAAACAATAAAATCAATAGAAGCATTTTTTAAGCAATCTATAATTTCTGTAGTTTGTTCAAATGCGGATTTACTAAGTACTTTTGTTTTTATATGATGCTTTTTAGCGATTTGCAAAACCCCAGCACTAGATTTATTACTTACAACCAAGCCTATTTCTATTTTCTCCTGATCAGAAAAATATTCCATTATCTTTTCGGCATTACTGCCAGTACCTGAAGCAAAAATTGCAATATTCAAAATTGTTTTTTTTACAAAAATAGTTCATTTTAATAGTTCAGTTAGCTCTTTTCTGATTAGATTTATCTAAAATAATAAAAATGAATGCAGATTTTATTCCATATCAACCTCTAAATTACTCTGAATCGGAAATGATACTTAAAAGTGAAGATTTTTTTAATTTATTAGATAAACGCCGAACTGTAAGAGAATTTTCAGACAAAAAGGTAGATCAAAAAATTATCGATCATTTAATTAAAGCTGCATCTACTGCCCCATCAGGTGCTCACAAACAACCTTGGACATTTTGCGTGGTGTCATCACCAAAAATTAAAAAACAAATACGAAAAGCAGCCGAAAAGGAAGAGTTTGAAAATTATAATGGCAGAATGAGTGCAGAATGGTTGAAAGATTTAGAAATATTTGATACCAACTGGGAAAAACCATTTTTAGAGAAGGCTCCCTATTTAATTGTAGTTTTTAAGCAAACTTACAGTTTAGAAGATGATAAAAAAAGCAAGAACTATTATGTAAATGAATCAGTTGGCATAGCCACAGGTTTTTTAATTGCTGCGGCTCATCAAGCAGGATTGGCAACATTAACCCATACTCCTAGTCCTTTAAACTTTTTAACAGAAGTGTTAAAAAGACCTATAAATGAAAAACCTTTTTTATTGATTCCCATAGGCTATCCAGCTGATGACGTAAAAGTTCCGAGAATAAAAAGAAAAGATTTAAAAGAAATTGTCGTATATTACCCCTGAATTATAAAAATAAATTTTGATATTGGCTGAATTACTTTTTTCTTTGCAGCTTGTTAAAACATTAAAACTAAAAAAAAATGGCAGATACATCATCAAGAGTAAAAGCAATAATTGTTGACAAATTAGGAGTTGACGAAAACGAAGTTACTAACGAAGCAAGTTTCACCAATGATTTGGGTGCTGACTCTTTGGATACAGTAGAATTAATTATGGAATTTGAAAAAGAATTCAATATTGCAATTCCAGACGATCAAGCAGAAAAAATTGCAACTGTAGGAGACGCAGTTACATATATTGATGCGAATGCAAAATAATTTATTCTTTTAGAATGGAATTAAAGCGAGTTGTAGTTACCGGTCTTGGAGCGCTTACTCCTATTGGCAATAATATCTCAGAATACTGGGAATCATTGCTCAATGGTGTTAGTGGAGCTGCTCCTATCAAACAGTTTGATGCTAGCAAGTTTAAAACTCAGTTTGCTTGTGAGCTCAAAAACTATGATCCCGACAATTATTTCGAGAAAAAAGATCATCGAAAGCTAGATTTATATGCTCAATACGCACTAATTGCTGCTGAACAAGCGGTAATTGATTGTGGATTGGATTTAGAAAAAGCGAACCCTGATCGGATTGGAGTAATTTGGGGTGCAGGTATTGGTGGGCTTAAAACTTTTCAAGACGAATGTACTAACTTCGCTTTGGGAGATGGAACTCCACGTTTCAACCCTTTTTTCATTCCTAAAATGATTGCAGATATAGCCTCCGGACATATTTCTATGAAATTTAATTTCCGGGGGCCTAATTTCACTACTGTTTCTGCTTGTGCTTCATCTACTAACGCAATTATAGATGCTTTTAATTATATCCGTTTGGGTAAAGCAGATATGTTTGTTGCAGGTGGATCTGAAGCTGCAGTAAATGAATCAGGTGTAGGTGGATTTAATGCCTTGCATGCACTTTCTACAAGGAACGACGATCCAAAGACAGCATCTAGGCCTTTCGATTTAGATAGGGAAGGTTTTGTACTTGGTGAAGGTGGTGGTGCACTTATTTTAGAAGAATACGAACATGCAAAAGCTAGAGGAGCAAAAATCTATGCTGAAGTAGCAGGTAGTGGTATGTCTGCTGATGCACATCACATTACAGCTCCTCATCCAGAAGGATTGGGTGCATTAAATGTTATGCGAAATGCATTGGAAGATGCTGAAATGCAAGCGTCAGAAATTGATTATATAAATGTTCATGGTACTTCTACTCCTTTAGGAGATATTGCCGAATCTAAGGCAATAAAACAAGTTTTTGGAGACAATGCTTATAACCTAAACATTAGCTCAACAAAATCTATGACAGGTCATTTACTTGGTGCAGCAGGAGCTATTGAAGCAATTGCATGTATTTTGGCTGTTCAGAATGATATTGTTCCGCCTACGATTAATCATTTTACAGATGATCCGGCTTTTGATCCAAAATTGAATTTTACATTCAATAAAGCACAAAAACGAATTGTTAATGCTGCTTTAAGCAATACTTTTGGTTTTGGTGGACATAATGCTTCCGCAATATTCAAAAAATATAACGCTTAATTGAGCTTATTTAAAGGTATACGATTTTACTTTCTAACGGAAAAAAGTAAGTATCGAACTTTAAAAATGATTCTTGGATTTTTGCCAGGAAACATTGAATTGTATGAACAAGCATTTCGTCATAAATCGGCAGCTGAAGAAAATAAAAATGGTTTTAAAAATTCCAATGAACGATTAGAATTTTTAGGCGATGCTATTTTAGATGCAATTATTGCTGAGTATTTCTTTTTAAAATTTCCTTATAAAGATGAAGGTTTTTTAACTAAAATGCGTTCAAAATTGGTCAGTCGTAATTTTTTAAACGACTTAGCCAAAAAGCTAGATCTTGATACCTTCTTAGAAATTTCTGAAGGTGTAATCAATTCAAAATCTGTATTTGGAAATGCCTTGGAAGCATTGATTGGCGCAATTTATTTGGATAAAGGTTATGAAATAACCAAAAAATTTGTCGTGGAGAAAATTATTAGTGACCATGTAAATTTGGAAGAACTCATTCATGCTGAAACTGATTTCAAAAGCAAACTAATTATTGCTGCTCAAAGAGAAAAAAAAGAAATCCATTTTGGTGTTCAAGAAATAGAAAATGAGGCATTTCGATATTATATAGCCACTATTATTATAAATGATAAACCCATCTGTGAAGGAAAAGGCAAATCTAAAAAAGAAGCAGAACAATTAGCTTCTCAAAATTTCTTTGAGAGAGGATTTAAGTTTTAACCTTAATTTATTATTGAGTATTTTGTGACTGAAATACAATCATTAAATTTACAAAATAAATAATTTCTCCTTTTCATGAAAAAACTAACCTTATCTTTAGAAGATGATTTTTCATTTAGTTTGATTGGAATAAGCTGTCATTCAAAAGATTATAGACTAACTTTTGAGTTAGATAGAAGTTTAAAAACTGATTTTATAAAAGAGGATGATTTAGAAGTAAAAAATAAAGAAATTGTAGCTACCTTTTCTTTTTATAGTTTTGAAGATGAAGAGAATTATTTAGAATATTATGTCATATCCAATAAAAGTACACAAGGATTATTAGTGTCAGAAGAAAAAATGATGGATTATTTCTTAATGTTAAGAGGTGAAATCAGGGAAAAAGATGAAAAAGAAATAATAGAAAAGCTGAATAAAATAAATATTATTTTAAAAGCATATAAAATTGATGTAAATCAATTAAAATCAAAACGTAACTTACTCTTTTAGATAAAAAAATTATGGAAATAGATAAAAAAACAAAAATCGTAGCCACCATCGGGCCTGCAACTTCTTCAAAAAAAATGTTGAAGCAAATAATTGATGCAGGTGTAAATGTGTGTAGAATAAATTTTTCACATGGAAGTTATGATGACCACATAAAGGTGATCGAGAGAGTGAAAGAAATCAATAAAGAAAATGGTTATCATACCGCACTTCTAGCAGATTTACAAGGACCAAAAATTAGAATTGGTGAAATGGAAAACGGTTCTGTTGAAATTACAGCCGGTCAAAAAATTACATTTACCACCAAAAAAATTGTTGGAAATGCCTCAAAAGTTCATATCAATTATGCTGAATTTCCTAAAGATGTATCTGTAGATGAGCGCATCTTAATTGATGATGGAAAATTAGCCATGAGAATTGTATCAACTAATGGAAAAGATGAAGCAGTGGCAGAAATTCTCAATAGTGGTGTTTTATCTTCTAAAAAAGGAGTGAATTTGCCCAACACCAAAGTTTCTTTGCCTTCATTGACTGAAAAAGATCAAAAAGATTTAGAATTTGCATTAGAAAATAATGTAGAGTGGATTGGTTTATCTTTTGTAAGAAGTGCTAGAGATATTATAGAATTGAAACACATTATCAAATCTAAAGGAAAAACATCGAGAGTTATTGCGAAAATTGAAAAACCTGAAGCTTTGCAAGATATTGATGATATAATTAAAAGAACAGATGCTTTAATGGTGGCTCGTGGTGATTTAGGAGTGGAAATTCCTATGGAAGAGGTTCCATTGGCTCAAAAATTATTGGTTAAAAAGTGTTTAGAAGCAGCTAAACCAGTGATTATTGCCACTCAAATGATGGAAAGTATGATTACCAATATCAGCCCTACAAGAGCTGAAGTAAACGATGTAGCCAATGCTGTTTTGGATGGAGCTGATGCTGTAATGCTTTCAGCAGAAACATCAGTAGGTGCTTATCCATTGCAAGTGATTCAATCAATGGTTAAAATTATCATTGAAATGGAAAAATCTGAAAGTATTTACCATCAAGAAAGTCCTCCTGAGTCTGTAGTAGATGAACGTTTTATATCAGATTCAATTTGTTTTAATGCAAGTAGATTAGCCTTGAGAGTAAATGCTAAAGCAATAGTAACGATGACACACTCAGGTTATACTGCATTTAAAATTTCTAGTTATAGACCAAAGGCAGGAACTTATGCTTTTACAGGAAATCATTCATTACTAAATACTTTAAGTTTAGTTTGGGGTGTTAAAGGATTTTATTATGATAAATTTGTAAGTACGGATCATACCGTAGCTGACATCAAATACCTTTTGAAGAAGTTTGGTTATGTTAAAAAGAAGGATTTAGTTATTAACTTAGCCAGTATGCCAATTGCTGAAAAAGGTCAATCTAATATGTTGCGATTGAGTTACGTTGATTAAATTTTAAAATAGAAAATTATTTGATTGCTATTTATGAGTTTTACATCTAAATTCAGAGAAAATCCTCTCTTTTATGGCTACTTTATAGTTGGTCTTTTTATTTTTTCTATTTATTTCGTAGATATTTGGCATACTCCAAATCCAGTTTCTAGGGCTTTGCCTGTGCTTACTTATAATGAATCAAAAACATTAGAAATTACTAAGTATGAACAACTAAGTTTGGATAAAAGTAAGGTCAATGATAAATATTTTTCTGATAAAGCTCCCTTACCTACTCTAATCACTATCCCCTTTTATGAATTTGCTGAAACTATAGGTCTCTCCGAATGGAGTTATGATGAAAAAGAGATGCAAGGTGCTCCAAAATGGTTTTTACAACTTTCTTCCATTATTTTTTTAGGATCTGTTCTTACTTCAAGTATCCCATTCCTATTATTAATTTTACTTTCATTTGGAATAAGTGATGATTATAAATTTAAACCCACTCTAATTCTATTAGCATTTTTCGGTTCTTTTATTTTTGTATTTAATGGTACTTTTTTCAATCATATTCTAGCAGGATTCTTTTTAGTTTTGAGTGTATACTTTTTAAAAACCAAACAAAATCCGTTGCTTTCAGGATTATTTGCCGGGATGGCGTTTTTATGCGAATATACTTTTGGTTTGTTATTTGTTTTGATTCCATTATATCACATTCTAAATGATAAGAAATTAGCATTTCAACCTATCATAAAATTTGGTGTAGGATTAATTCCTGCCGTTCTAGTAATGGCATGGTATAATTATTATACTACAGGTAATCCACTGGAATTTATTTTTTATTTTACCGATTACGAAGCATTTAGTAAAGGAATTAAACAAAATTATGGCTTCAATCATCCTACTGTTGATTCTGTATTAGGTTTATTGATCAGTCCATATATGGGTATTCTTTTTTATTGTCCTGCTATAATTTTTTATTTTATTGGTAGCTGGCGTAAAAAAACTTTAAGTATCTATAAAGATCCTGTTACTCTAATTTCAGCTGCATTTTTTATTTTAGTGTCATCGTATTTTATTTGGTGGGGAGGATATAGTTGGGGACCTAGATACTTATTAGCAATAGCTTGTTTAATAGTCGTATATAGCTCTTTGGTATTTAATCAGTTTAAAGCCAAATGGATTTTAATTTTAATATTAGGGATTAGCTTTTTACACAATTGGTCAGCAAAAATTACGCAAGTATTTTTAGTGCCTGATCGTATGTCGCCCAACGGTGAAGCTAGTTTTCCTTTTAAAGATGTTGTTTTAAAAGCATTTGATGGGGGAACTTACAACCAGAACAATTTACTCACTCAGTTTTTTCAATGGGATCCATTCAAAAGTGGAATCCTTTTCTTATGCTTATTTTTGCTTTGGATGGTTGGATTAGAAATAATATATAGAAAAAAATTCCTGCCACTTGACGTGCAGATCAGCAATAAAAAACATAAAAAATAAACTTATGGCAATCAATACCAAATTATTAAAGAAAATATGTGAAATAGCAGGTGCCCCTGGATTCGAACAAAGAATTAGAGAGTTTGTCATTGAACAAATTACTCCTTTGGTGGATGAAGTGAAAATCAATAATATGGGAAATGTCTATGCCATTAAAAAAGGGCAATCAGACAAAAAAGTTATGGTTGGCGCTCATATGGACGAAATTGGTTTTATTGTAAATTATATTGATGATAAAGGATTTGTGCGTTTTCATCCTTTAGGTGGATTTGATCCGAAGACTTTGACTTCTCAAAGAGTAATCATACACGGCAAAAAAGATGTGATGGGTGTAATGGGCAGCAAACCTATTCACGTAATGTCTCCAGAAGAAAGAACGAAAGGCGCAAAAATTACGGACTACTTTATTGACTTGGGAATGCCCAAAAAAGAGGTTGAAAAAATTGTTAATGTTGGTGATCCAGTTACTCGATACAGTGAATTAATGGAGATGGGCAATTGTGTGAATTGCAAATCAATAGACAATAGAGTTTCTGTTTTTATTTTGATAGAAACATTAAGAAAACTAAAGGATAAAAAAGTGCCTTACGATATTTATGGCGTCTTTACCGTTCAAGAAGAAGTAGGAATTAGAGGAGCAAATGTTTCAGCTTTAGATATTCAACCTGATTTTGGTTTTGGATTAGATACTACTATTGCTTATGATGTACCAGGAGCTAAGCCAGAAGAAATGGTGACCCAATTGGGAGAAGGAACTGCAATAAAAATAATGGATTCTTCTACTATTTGTGATTATAGAATGGTAAAATTCATGCAATCCGTAGCCAATAAGCATAAAATAAAATGGCAAAATGAAATTTTACCAGCAGGAGGAACTGATACAGCAGGAATTCAACGAATGAATGCAGGTGGAGCTATTTCTGGTGCAGTTTCTATTCCTACAAGACACATTCATCAAGTAATTGAAATGGCTGATAAAAGCGATATTCAATGTAGTATTGATTTATTAACTGCTTGCTTGTCGGAATTGGATGAGTATGATTGGAAGTTTTAAGAGAAAAAAATTCTTACACTTTACCCATTACATACATTTTTTCCATAGTCGGACTTTCACTTCCACCTTCTTTTTCTAAGGTAACAGCAAAGGCTTGAGGATTCTTCACAGTTTTCATTTTTTGTAAAGCTCCTTCTGAATCATTTTTATCGAAAACTCCTAAATCTACAGGAACGCCGTCAACTATTGCCCACAATTGATATTGCATGGCATTTGGAGCATCAGGTAAACTAGCAATGTCTATAAATGTTTCATTGGTTTGTTTATTCCAATGAATCAAGGCTAATGAATTAGGTGAAATCTCCAAACCCTTCATAGGAATAGTAACATTAGCAGTATCATTTAAAATGGCTACTTTATTTCGAGCAACTTCATAGGACGCTTTATAAGTATCCAAATTATTAGCTAAAACTTCTTTCTCAGTATTTAAAGCAGCTATTTGATCTTCTGCCTTTTGTAAATCTTGATATTGTATATAATTATAAACGCCACTTAATACTAATAAAAACAATGAAGCTGCTACCATAAATGAAGTAAACCAATTGGTTTTAGACTCTTCCTTAGCAGGTAATTGAATTACTTTAGATTCTTCTTTATTAACAGATTTTACTTGTTCTTTATTTATCGCCTCAAAAATAGAATTCTTAACACTTAATGATGGCTTTGGAGCTTGACTCTCCGCATACTTCATTAAACTTTTTTCACCAGCAACTATTTCTAAGTTGAGTTCAGGATATTTCACCAACATCTGCTCCACCAAAGTATTTTCTTCAGCAGAAGTAGCTCCTAGAACATATAGTTCTATCAAACCAGTAGATATGAATGTTTCTTTTTCCAATTTCTTTTAATTCACTATTTCTTTTAAAATGTTCATGGCTGATTTAATTCTTGTTTTTACAGTTCCCAAAGGTATTTCTAATTCTTCCGAAACTTCCTTTTGAGTATATCCTTGAAAATAAACCAAATCAACTAAAACTTTATATTTTTCATCGAGCTTTTCAACTATTTCCGTAATTCCAATTGTATCTACATTGATAGCTTCAACCTGCGCTGAGTTTTTATATACGTCATTATCTATACTCTGGACTTTTTGAGATTTTTTAAATGATTTTGAACGTCTTACGTCTATTGCTAAATTTCTTGCTATGTTAAGCATCCAAGTAAAAAGTCTTCCTTTTGAACTATCATAAGAATCAATTTTTTGCCATATTTTCACAAAACAATCTTGCAAAACATCTTCAGCCAACTCTTGATTATCAACTACTTTATAAATAACTCCAAAAAGAGAATGAGAATAATTATCGTATAAAGAGTTCATACCTTCCTTGTTTCTGCTTTGCAGCAGATTTACCAATTGACTTTCGTCGTGCATAATATTTTCGGAAGTACTCATTAATTGCTCTAAGGTAATTAAATGCTTTTAGATTTTATAATTTTATTTGAATTGTTCTAAAAAACGAACATCATTCTCAGAATAAAGTCGTAAATCATTGACATTAAATTTTAATTGTGCGATACGTTCTACGCCCATTCCAAAAGCAAAACCTGAATAAATACTACTATCTATTCCACAATTTTCCAATACATTAGGGTCAACCATACCACAGCCCAAAATTTCTAAAAAGCCGGTGTATTTACAAACATTACATCCTTTTCCTTTACAAATGCTACAACTTACATCCATTTCAGCACTTGGCTCAGTAAAAGGAAAATAAGAGGGTCTTAATCTGATTTCGGTTTCTTCACCAAACATTTCTTTAGCAAAATATAATAAAGTTTGTTTTAAATCTGCAAAAGATACATTTTTGTCGATATACAAACCTTCAACTTGATGAAAAAAGCAATGTGCACGAGCCGAAATAGCTTCATTTCTATAAACTCTTCCAGGACTTATCGTTCTGATAGGTGGTTTAGAGTTTTCCATTATTCTCACTTGCACTGAAGAAGTATGCGTTCGCAAGGCAATGTCTGGATTTTTTTCGATAAAGAAAGTATCTTGCATATCTCTAGCAGGGTGCTCTTCAGGAAAATTTAAAGCTGAAAAATTATGCCAATCATCTTCAATTTCAGGACCCTCACTTACGCTAAACCCAATCCGATTAAAAACTTCAATAATTTGATTTCTAATCAATGATAAAGGATGTCTAGCGCCTAACTCCATCTCAGAAACAGGTCTGCTCAAATCTATATGAGTTTCTGATTTTGTAGTTGAAGAAGTTTGAGCCGTTTTTAATTCATCAATTTTTTGTTGTGCTTTAATTTTTAATTCATTTAAAGCTTGTCCAAATTGTTTCTTCTGCTCATTGGGAACATTTTTAAAATCATCAAATAAGGCTTTCACTTTTCCTTTACTTCCTAATATCTTAATCCTAAAATCTTCAATCTCTTGAGCAGCTTTACTATTAAAATTTTCTACCTCATCGAGGATTTCCTTCACTTTATTTAGCATCCAAATTAATTTAAAATCGTCATTTTTAGTATTCTTATATCCGTAAGAGGTCGATCCTTACTATTGGTAGCATTAGATGCAATTTTATCAATTATTGATAATCCTTTCACTACTTCCCCAAAGATAGTATATCCTCCATCTAAATGAGGTGAACCACCTATAGTTTCATATATTTTTTTCTGATTTTCGGTATATTCAATCTTCTTATCATTTTTTACTGCAGACAAATATTTCCGCGGATAAATACTTCCCTGAATGATATAAAATTGAGAACCATTACTTTTTTTATAAAAATTAACATTATCTGGCTGTCTTGCTGCAGCCAATGCTCCTTTTTTATGAATATATTTTTCGTTTATTTCTGCCTCCAAGGTATATCCAGGTCCACCGTTAGAAAATACTTTTTTCATCGATGCTGTTTTAGATTGTGGATCACCGCCTTGAATCATAAAATTTTTAATAATTCTATGAAATATAGTACTATCATAATAGGATTCTTTTACCAATTTTAGAAAATTAGCGGTATGAATTGGTGTATCATCATATAATTTTACAGTCATATTTCCTAATGTAGTCTCAATTAAAACAAGCTGTTGAGCAGAAATACGCACAGAAAAAGCAAGACATACGACTAAAATTATATATTTGTATTGTTTCAAATTGCTTATCTTTATATTTGTAAAAATATCTGAATTATTTAAGAATGAACAAAGTTATTAAAAATATTATCGGAACTTGTCTAGTTCTCCTTACTATAAGTGTTATTTTAACTGCTTGTAAAAAAGAAGTAGAACCAGATTTAGTATTAAAAGTAGAAAGAATGAATGGCGCAGCTGCCAGAGGCTTTAATGTTTTTGTTTACGCCAATGAAATAGATCCTTTTTTAACTAGTCCTGACGTTTTAGATCAAGGAACTACAGACAATTTAGGTATTTATTCTAAAACTTTTCCAAATACGGTAATAGTTGATGTTTTGGTATTTAGACTTGATTCTTTAGGTGATACTTTAGCTTCTAAACTTGTGACATACAAATTAGAAGAAAAACGTCAGAAAAGTAAAAAGAATTTCGAAAGAAGAACAATGATTTTAAATTATTAAAATTAGATCAAGTTATTTTCTTCAAAATACTCAACAATAGATTGTTTCATCAAAGCTGTTTGTTGAGAAGCTTTTAAATGGGGCAATTTCTCTGTACTGTCCCAATGTGGCCATTCATCCTTATCAATTCCAGTAAATTTATAATATCCATATCTACTTAAAAGTGTGCAAACTGCTACGTGAATCACATCCAACTTTTGATCTTTAGAAAATTTCTTAAATCCATGACCTAACTCTTGAACGCCAATTAAAAATAGTAAACTCTGCATATCCACATCTCCTCCAAATCGGTTTTCAACTATTTCTGCAACCAATTTCCATTTTTTTTCGAACTCTTTATCCATAGATTGTAAAATTAATTAATAGTTTAGCAAAAGTTTATGAATTACCTCGATATTATTATTTGCATACCATTAGCTTGGGCCTTATTTAAAGGCTTTAGAAAAGGTTTTATACTAGAAATTGCTTCGTTAATTTCTTTAATATTAGGAATATATATAGCTTTCAAATTTTCATATTTTGCCGCAGATTTGCTAAAAAAATATCTAACTATTCAAAATGAGGCCTTACCATTAATTTCTTTCATTGTAACTTTTTTGGCGGTAGTTATAGGGATTCATTTTTTGGCAAAGATTTTAGAAAAAGTTTTAAAGTTAGCTGCATTAGGTTTAGTCAATAAGTTGGCAGGAGCTTTGTTTTCCTTTTTAAAAGTAGCTTTAATAATTAGCGTTATTATTTATTGTAGCTCTATTTTAGGAGATACTTTTAATATTATTCCTCCAGAAATAAAGGAAGAATCTTTGGTATATGAACCAATTAAAAAAGTTCCTCCAAAAATCCTTCCTTTATTAAAAAATCTTGAAATAAAAGAACATATCCCCTATTTCGATTCTGACTCTATTCCTGAATTGCCTTAATTCCCGGTAAAACTTTTCCTTCCATATATTCTAGAAGTGCTCCACCACCTGTAGAGATATAACTTACTTGCTTGTTAAAGCCGAATTTATTAACAGCAGCAGCAGAATCTCCTCCACCAATTAAAGTATAGGCTCCATTTTTAGTCGCATTGGCAACTGCTTGAGCAATATTTTTTGTGCCTTCTTCAAAATTTGACATTTCAAATACTCCCATTGGTCCATTCCATAATACAATCTTAGATCTCTCTATTATTTTGGTAAACTCTTCAATTGCTTTAGGCCCAATATCTAAACCCATAAAACCTTCTCTAATTTCCATATTATCTGAGAAATCTGTTTCAGCGCTATTCGTGAATGCTTTGGAAACTTTTGAATCTTGAGGCAAATAAATTTTTACCTTTTTTTCATTGGCACTATTTAAAACCTTTTGAGCCAAATCTAACTTATCTGCCTCTACCAATGAGTTTCCAATTTGACCACCCATTGCTTTGAAAAAAGTATAGGCCATTCCTCCACCAATTATCAAATTATCTACCTTATCCAATAGTTTTTCTATCAATAAAATTTTATCTGATACTTTAGCTCCTCCCATAATTGCAGTGACAGGTTTTTCTTTAGAATCCAATACTTTGTTGGCAGCTATTAGCTCTTTTTCAATTACATATCCAAACATTTTATCATTCGGAAAAAATTGTGCAACTATTGTAGTAGAAGCGTGAGCTCTATGCGCTGTTCCAAAAGCGTCATTGATGTAAACATCTCCTAATTTTGAAAGTTTTTCAGAAAACTCAACATTCCCTTTCGTTTCCTCCTTATGAAAACGCAAGTTTTCTAATAACAATACCTCTCCGTCTTTTAAATTCCGAACAGCATTTTCGGCTTTTTCCCCAATAGATTCATCACAGAAATTTACATCCAATTCTAATTTCTCAGATAATCCTTTAACAATGTGTTTTAAACTAAATTTCTCATTCACTTCACCATTAGGACGACCCATATGCGACATCAAAATTGCTTTTCCTCCTTGAGAAATAACTTTTTTAATAGTTGGAATCGCAGCATCAATTCTTGTATAATCAGCAATTTCATGTGAAGCGTTTAAAGGCACATTAAAATCTACTCTGATTAAAGTATTTTTGCCTTTAAAATTATAATTATCAATGTTTTCCATTTTTTTGAAATTAGATTTGGGAAGTAAAATTAATACTCCACATTTACACAGCAAAATAAAAAAAGAGATAAATATCTAAATATTTGATATTTATCTCTTTTAAAATTATATGTAGAAGAGAATTACTTTAATGTATTCTCTATTGATTTTAATTTAATAATAGAAGCTTCTAAACCAGTTTTCTGCTCATTCATTACAGATCTTAAATTAGTAGAAACATCTTTATCTAACGTTTTTTGATACGTTTCTAAAGCTTCTTCTTCACCTCTAATAGCTTCACTAACAATTTGGCTATCGTTATTGGTAAATGCACTTTTGGTATTCATCCATGTTCTATGGAAAAACCCTTTTGCAGTTCCATTATCATTCACAGAAAACTCATAATCCTTCATGGTAGAATCATCTAGTTGTTTTAAGTTATTTTGTTTTTGAACTTTCAAATCTCCAAACATAGATTTCAATACAGGATTTTTTACGTTTTCTGCAGCTGTATGATATCCATTATATCCATCAGCTACTAAATTTCCTAATTCCTTTACTTGATTCTTTATTTCAGTACTCATAATTGTATTTTTTAGTTGAATATTTATTTATTAATAGGCTAATATTATTCCAAAACTAGGAATCAATTGATTAGCTAAAACATTTCCCAAATTAATTAGAAATTATGTTACGCATTGTAGAAAAATAACCCTAAATTACCTAGAAAATTATATGAAAATTGAGCATCATTCCTTAATTTAGTCAACAAAAAAATCATGCTTTTTAGTGAAGTTGTAGGACAAGATGAGATTAAGAAAAGTTTGATTCAAACTGTAAAATCAGGTCGAATAAGTCATGCGCAGTTATTTACTGGTAGCGAAGGATCAGGAAACTTACCAATGGCACTCGCATATGCACAATACATAAACTGTTTAAATCAATCTGATATAGATAGTTGCGGAAAATGTGCTTCTTGCATTAAGTTCCAAAAATTAGCCCATCCTGATTTAAATTTTGCTTATCCAGTAGCGACGTCTAGCAAGATAAAAGCCAAACCCTGTAGTCTAGATTATATTTCTGAATGGCGTGAAGCACTTTTACAACATCCTTATTTAGAATTTAACAATTGGATTTCTCACTTAAATATTGAAAATAAGCAAGCTAAAATATATGTAAAAGATAGTGATAACTTGCTTAAAGCTGTGGCTTATAAAAATTTTGAAGCTAAATATAAGGTTGTCATCATATGGCATGCTGAAAAAATGAATACTGATGCGGCTAATAAATTATTAAAACTAATTGAAGAGCCTGAACCAAAAACATTAATTTTACTTTTATCAGATGACAGTGAGTCTATTATAAAAACTATACTATCTAGAACCCAACAAATAAAATTTAATTCGATTGATTTAAAATCGCTTTCTGATTTTATTCAAAAGGAGGATGGTTTAGACAAAGAAAAATCTGATCAAATAGCCGCCTTTAGTGAGGGCAATTTCAATATTGCCAAAAAATTAGTGCAAGAAGGCGGTAATAAATCTCTTTATTTTGACACATTTAAAAACTGGATGAGAATCTGCTTTAAAGGTAAATTACCACCAATTATAGATTGGGTAGAGGAAATTTCAGCCGGTGGAATGGGTAGAGAAGAGCGTAAGACCTTTTTAATGTATTGTTTAAGATTGATGCGTGAATCAATTATCAAAAATTATGCTGATGATAGCTTATTGCGATTAAGTGAAGAAGAAAAGCTTTTTTTAGAAAGTTTTTCTCCCTACATTCATAGTCATAATATTATGATATTAATGGACTTAATCAATAAATCTCATTATCATATTGAGCGAAATGCCAACCCCAAAACAGTATTTTTCAACCTTTCAGTGAATGTCATCAAACTATTAAGAACCAAAAATGTAAATTTGTAAAGAATAAAAAAATCGATAAGTATCGGAATCCAGCCTTTAAAGGCGGATCACACTATAAAAAATATAAGAAATGGGATGTGGAAGTTGCTCCTCTTCAGAAGATGGAACTCCAAGGGGATGTAAAAATAACGGAACTTGTAGTTCCGGTGGTTGTAATAAATTAAACGTATTTAATTGGTTGGCAAATATGGAAATGCCAAACAACCAAAAACCTTTTGATATAGTAGAAGTTAGATTTAAAAATGGACGTAAAGAATTTTTCAGAAATTCTGAAGACCTAAGCCTTTTTGTAGGTGATGTAATTGCTGTTGAAGCTTCGCCAGGCCATGATATTGGTGTGGTTGCACTATGCGGTGAATTAGTGCGAATTCAAATGCAAAAGAAAAAAGTATTTGGAAAAGGTGAAGACATTAAAAAGGTATATCGAAAAGCAAAAGACAGCGATATAGAAAAGTGGCAAGAAGGACAGGCTTTAGAAAAAGAAGGCATGTACAAGGCTAGAAAAATTGCTTTGAGACTAGGTTTATCAATGAAAATAAGTGATATAGAATATCAAGGAGATATGTCTAAAGCTGTTTTCTATTATACTGCAGAAGAAAGAGTTGATTTTAGAGAATTGATTAAAGAGCTGGCAAACGAATTTAAAGTTCGCATAGAAATGCGACAAATTGGAATGCGTCAAGAGGCAGGAAGATTAGGTGGAATAGGTTCATGTGGAAGAGAATTATGTTGTTCTACTTGGTTAACTGACTTTAGATCAGTATCTACCTCAGCAGCTCGATACCAGCAATTATCGTTAAATCCTATGAAATTAGCTGGGCAATGTGGAAAATTAAAATGCTGTTTAAACTATGAGTTAGATGGTTATATGGATGAATTAAAATCATTTCCAGACACAAAAAAGAAGCTAAAAACAGCTAAAGGTGATGCTTTTTATCAAAAAATGGACATCTTTGGTAATAAAATGTGGTACAGTTACTTTGATGAACCTCATAAATTTATTGAACTAGATTTAATTAGGGTTCAGGAAATTATTGCTATAAATGTAAAAGGTAATACTCCTCCAGAGCTAATTGATTTGGAGAATTTAGTGATAGAAACTGCTGAACCTGATTATGCTAATGTTGTAGGTCAAGATGATTTAACTCGATTTGATCGTCAGAAACAACAACATAGAAAAAAGAAAAAGAAGAAAAAAAGAAATCCTAATCAGGCAGCTAACCCACCTAAAGTAGAGGCATCAAAAAACACTATTGAAGCTTCTGCTAAACCTAAGAAAAAGAAGAAACCATTTAGACCAAAAAACAATCCTAATAAGCCTCAAGAATAAATGAGAAATCTAATTGTCATCGTATTATTTTTAGGACTTTGCACAGTTTCCTGTGATCAAAATAGAGTTTTTGAGACCAATCTAGCTATGAAAGATGCACAATGGGAACGCTCGCAAATTGCTAAATTTGATATTGCCATCGATGATACCTTGGCATATTATTCTATTTTCATAAATTTGAGAAATTCAGGTCAATATCCTTACCGGAATATTTACCTTTTTAGCAAAATAAAAAGTCCTGATGGTAAGTACGCTAGGGATACCTCAGAATTTATTTTGGCAGATGCTAAAGGCAAATGGCTTGGAAAAGGAATAGGAGACTTATGGGAACATCAGTTTTTGTATAAAAAAGGTGTGCAGTTTCCTACAAGTGGCGAATATATTATTGAACTAGAGCAGGCTATGCGTGATAAAGAACTAAAATATATCACAGATGTTGGTGTAAGAGTTGAAAAAATTTCTAATAATCAATAAATAAAGTGGCAAAGAAAAAAGTAGTAAAAAAGAAAAAAAGTTTTGGGTTTTGGATAATAGCGTTCTGGCTAGTTATTTTAATCCCTATTGGATTATTTGCTGGTTTAATTTATGGAACCGCCCACGAATGGTTTGGTGAATTACCTTCATTTGAGGAATTAGAAAATCCTAAAAGTAATTTAGCTTCAGAGGTATTTACCTCCGATGGCAAAGTTTTAGGGAAATATTTTTATCAAAATAGAACAAATGTCAATTTCGAAGATATTTCCCCTTATATCGCTCAGGCTTTAATCGCCACTGAGGATGAAAGATATGAAGAGCATTCAGGCATTGATTTCAGGTCTTTAGGAAGAGTTTTTGTAGGCCTAATAACAGGTCAAACAGGTAGCAGTGGAGGTGGAAGTACTATTACACAACAATTAGCCAAAAACTTATTTCCTAGAAATGATTTAAGCAAGTTTCAGTTGGTCATGCGAAAACTTAAGGAATGGGTAATTGCTGTTAGATTAGAAAGGCAATATACTAAAAAAGAGATAATTGCAATGTATTTAAATACATTCGATTTCGTTAACAATGCTGTTGGTATTAAATCTGCTTCATCTGTTTATTTCAATAAAACTCCTAAAGATTTAGATATTACAGAATCTGCACTACTGGTAGGAATGCTTAAAAATCCTGCTCTATTCAATCCTTTGCGATTTCCTGATACAACTACGCATAGAAGAAATGTAGTGCTTTATCAAATGAATAGAAATAATGTACTGGATAAAGCGGCTTATGATACTTTAAAAACCAAACCTTTAAAAATAGAGTTTCAAAGAGTAGATCATAAAGAAGGAATTGCTCCTTACTTTAGAGAAATTTTACGTTCTGATCTCAAAAAGATGTTCAGTGCAATAGACTCTACCACAGGTGAGTTAAAATATAAAAAAGCAAATGGCAAACCTTATGATATTTATAAAGATGGTCTTAAAATATACACCACTTTAAATTATGATATGCAAGTTTACGCTGAATGGGCAGTGAGTAAATATTTAGGTGAAAAATTGCAAAAAGATTTCTTTAAAGATTTACAGAAAAAGAAGAAGAATCCATTTGATTGGCGAGTTTCTGATGAGGATGTTGATAAAATCTTACAAACTTCTGTTAAAAGAACAGAGAGATACAATGTTTTAATTGGAAACCAATGTGCTAATTGTGGTAGAAGAGGGGATTATGTAAAAAAAGGTAGAGAAAATGGTGTAGCATATTGGGAATGCCAAGCAGAAGATTGTTTGCATAAATCTAGAGTAATTCCTAAAGATAGTATTGCGATTATATTTGATACTCCAACCAAAATGAAGGTTTTTTCTTGGAAAGGTGAAATTGATACCGTACTTTCCCCAATGGATTCAATCCGATACTATAAAAGTTTTTTACAAACTGGCTTAATGTCTATGGATCCACATACTGGCTATATAAAGGCTTGGGTAGGCGGAATTAATAACAAATACTTTGCTTATGATCATGTAATTCAAGGGAAAAGACAAGTAGGTTCAACTTTTAAACCTTTTGTTTATGCTGTGGCTATAGATGAAGGATACTCACCTTGTTATGAAGTTCCAAATGTTAAAGTAACTTTCAAAAAAGGTGAGTTTGGATTGTTAAAAGATTGGACTCCTTCCAACAGTTCAAATGATTATGGATATAATGTGACTTTAAAGTATGGATTGGCCAATTCAATGAACACGGTAACTTCATACGTCATGAAAAAGTTTGGACCCCAAAGAGTAGTAAAAATTGCCAGAAGTTTAGGGATTAAAAGTCCATTAGCACCAGTTCCTTCATTAGCATTAGGAGTAGCAGATCTCTCTGTTTATGAAATGGTTGGAGCATTTGGAACCTTTGCCAATCAAGGAATTTACACGGAGCCAATTTACATTACTAGAATTGAAGATAAAGATGGTAATGTAATTAAGGATTTTATTCCTGACACTAAAGAAGTGATGAGTGAAATAACTTCCTACACTATGCTAAAATTAATGGAAGGAGTTACTTCTTCTAATTATAATAAATTCAAGAAAAAAAGTATTGGAGGAACCGGAATTCGTTTACGTTTTAGTGGTCATGAATATGGTGGATTTAAAGGACCAATAGCAGGTAAAACGGGAACTACTCAAGATAATTCAGATGGATGGTTTATTGGAATAGTTCCAGAATTAGTAACCGGTGTTTGGGTAGGAGCTGATAATAGAAGTATTCGATTTTCTAGAACTGGAGATGGACAAGGAGCAAATACAGCATTGCCAATTTGGGGATATTATATGAAGAAAGTATTAGCTGATACCACCTTAGGAATTAAGAATAATGCATTCGAAAGACCTGCAAATGCAGCTAATTTAGATTTAGATTGTGACGAAACAAATAGTGGAACTAACTTTAATGAATCAGATAACATAGATTTTTCAAAATGATAGAGAAAGTAGTAGCAAATGCCCAAGAGGCTATAAACGGTATTGAAAGTGGAATGACTTTAATGTTAGGGGGTTTCGGACTTTGTGGAATTCCTGAAAAATGTATTGAAGCACTTTCAAAAAAAGTAAATATTACCAACTTAACTTGTATTTCTAATAATGCAGGAGTAGATGATTTTGGTTTGGGTTTATTATTAAAAAATAAACAAATCAAGAAAATGATCTCCTCTTACGTTGGTGAAAATGATGAGTTTGAAAGACAAATGCTCAGTGGAGAGTTAGATGTAGAATTAACTCCTCAAGGCACTTTGGCTGAAAAATGTAGAGCTGGTGGCGCCGGCATTCCAGCTTTTTACACTCCTGCAGGTTACGGAACTGAAGTAGCTGAAGGAAAAGAAACAAGAGAGTACGATGGTAAAATGTACATTTTGGAAAATAGCTTAGTTGCTGATTTTGCAATTGTAAAAGCTTGGAAAGGTGACACCAAAGGGAATTTAGTTTTTAAAGGCACTGCAAGAAATTTTAATCCTGTAATGGCAACTGCTGGTAAAATTACAATTGCTGAAGTGGAACATTTAGTAGAGCCAGGCGAATTACACCCTAATGAAATACACACTCCAGGTATTTTTATACATAGAATATTTGAAGGCAAAAATTACGAGAAAAGAATAGAGCAGAGAACTGTAAAAAAAATTACTTCGTAATTTTTTAATGTAACAATGACGAATTGCTATGCAATTCTTTAATGTAACAATAAGTATAATTAAACAATGTAACAATGGCGAATTACTGCGTAATTCTTTAATGTAACAATTTAATTAATAAAGCAATGTAACAATGACGAATTGCTATGCAATTCTTTAATGTAGCAATTTAATTAATAAAGCAATGTAACAATGGCGAATTACTGCGTAATTCTTTAATGTAACAATTTAATTAATAAAGCAATGTAACAATGACGAATTGCTATGCAATTCTTTAATGTAGCAATTTAATTAATAAAGCAATGTAACAATGGCGAATTACTGCGTAATTCTTTAATGTAGCAATTTAATTAATAAAGCAATGTAACAATGGCGAATTACTGCGTAATTCTTTAATGTAACAATTTAATTAATAAAGCAATGTAACAATGACGAATTGCTATGCAATTCTTTAATGTAGCAATTTAATTAATAAAGCAATGTAACAATGACGAATTGCTATGCAATTCTTTAATGTAGCAATTTAATTAATAAAGCAATGTAACAATGGCGAATTACTGCGTAATTCTTTAATGTAACAATTTAATTAATAAAGCAATGTAACAATGACGAATTGCTATGCAATTCTTTAATGTAGCAATAAGTATAATTAAACAATGTAACAGTGACAAATTACTACGTAATTTTTTAATGTAACAATTTAATTAATAAAGCAATGTAACAATGACGAATTGCTATGCAATTCTTTAATGTAGCAATAAGTATAATTAAACAATGTAACAGTGACAAATTACTACGTAATTTTTTAATGTAACAATTTAATTAATAAAGCAATGTAACAATGACGAATTGCTATGCAATTCTTTAATGTAGCAATAAGTATAATTAAACAATGTAACAGTGACAAATTACTACGTAATTTTTTAATGTAACAATTTAATTAATAAAGCAATGTAACAATGACGAATTACTGTGTAATTTTTTAATGTAACAATTTAATTAATAAAGCAATGTAACAATGACGAATTACTGTGTAATTTTTTAATGTAACAATTTAATTAATAAAGCAATGTAACAATGGCGAATTGCTATGCAATTCTTTAATGTAGCAATAAGTATAATTAAACAATGTAACAATGACAAATTACTACGTAATTTTTTAATGTAACAATTTAATTAATAAAGCAATGTAATAATGACGAATTGCTATGCAATTCTTTAATGTAGCAATAAGTATAATTAAACAATGTAACAATGACGAATTACTGTGTAATTCTTTAATTTATCAATGAAAATAATTGATGAATTGTTATATTGGTTCATTATTCCATTAAATAATTGTTACATTGGTTTATTGATAAATTAGTAAATATGAAGGAAAATGTGATTATCTCTAAAACTATAGATTTTGCATTAAATATTATTCTATTTGCTGAATTGTTAGAGGAAAAGAGAAAATATATAATTGCTAGACAATTACTTAAATCAGGCACTTCTATTGGTGCTAATATGCATGAAGCTCAGAATTGCGAGAGTAAAGCAGATTTTATTCATAAAGTGAAAATTGCAGCTAAAGAGGTAGAAGAAACGAAATATTGGTTAACACTTTGCAAAAAATCAGAGAGTTATCCGTTTGAAGAAAAATTGGAATTACAAATAAATGAGATTGGTTTAATAATTTATAAGATTTTATCAAGCTCTAAAAAAAAGATAATGTAACAATTAAAAATTGCTATGCAATTCATTAATGTAGCAATGAATATAATTAAACAATGTAACAGTGGCGAATTACTGCGTAATTCTTTAATTTATCAATGAAAATAATTGATGAATTGTTATATTGGTTCATTATTATATTAAATAATTGTTACATTGATTAATTGGTACATTAAATCATTGTTAAATTAAAATACATGTTAGATAAAGACGGAATAGCAAAAAGAATAGCTCAAGAATTAGAAGACGGATTTTATGTCAATTTAGGAATTGGAATTCCAACTTTAGTGGCTAATTATATACCTGATGGAATTGATGTTACCTTGCAATCAGAAAATGGATTATTAGGCATGGGTCCTTTCCCGACGGAAGAAAACGTGGATGCTGATTTAATTAATGCAGGAAAACAAACTATTACAACCTTGCCAGGTTCTGCTTTTTTTGATTCTGCTACAAGTTTTGCAATGATTAGAGGTGGTAAAGTACAATTGACTGTATTAGGTGCTATGGAAGTTTCTCAAGAAGGAGATATTGCCAATTGGAAGATACCTGGCAAAATGGTAAAGGGAATGGGTGGTGCAATGGATTTAGTTGCTTCTGCGGATAACATTATTGTTGCAATGATGCACTCCAATAGAGCAGGAGAATCTAAACTGTTAAAAAAATGTAGTTTGCCTTTAACAGGTGTGGGTTGTGTAAAGAAAATTGTTAGCAATTTGGCAGTTATTGACGTAACAGAAAGAGGATTTGAATTAAAAGAAAGAGCTCCTGGAGTGAGTGTAGAAGAAATTATTGCATTAACCGAAGGTACGTTAATTGTAGAAGGTGAAATCCCTGAAATGAAAATATAATTCTAAATTTTCTTATGATTAGTGATGTTCGTTAAAAAACTTTAGGATGGAATTGAAAATAGATAATAATCAAATTTAAGGATTGTTATTCAATATGATATAAATAAATTTATTTTTATAATTGATGTTTTTATTCTTTAGGAGTTGCCATTTATGAAAAATAAAGAATAGCTGAAGAATTACTTTAGGGAAATCGGAAAGCGCCGAAGATGGATCTAGGAGATCATCCGACTGAACTTAAGTAATTCAATGATAGTCTTTTTTTTTCATAACGGCTGAGCTTTTTGTTTCACTTTTTGCTCACCAAAAAGTGAAGAAAAGAATAAAAAAATGAAAATTTTCTTTAGCTAATAATTTAATCTGACAATAGTGACTTATGATAAAGCTTTCTGACATTACCACTGAGCCACCAAAGGATTATAATAAATCTGAAATTAAATCTAAAACCAAGGAGTTAACTAAAAAAATTGCTCAATTGCAGCATTTGATGTATGCCGAGGGCAAAAAAAGTTTATTAATTGTATTTCAAGGAATGGATGCCAGTGGAAAAGATGGAGCTACTAGAAAAGTATTTAAAAAATGCAGCCCAGTTGGTGTAAGTGCATCTTCTTATAAAAAACCCACTGAAGAAGAATTTGCACATGATTTTTTATGGCGAATTCATCAAAATGTACCTCAAAAAGGTAGAATTCAAATTTTTAATCGATCACATTACGAAGACATTTTAGTTCAAAAGGTTCATAATTGGATAGATGTTGAGAAAAGAACTAAAAGGATGGCTGCCATCAATCAATTTGAAGAATTATTGCAATTTGACAACAATACCATTATTCTTAAATTTTATATGCATCTTTCACCCGAAAGGCAACTAGAAAAACTGCAAGAACGAATAGACGATCCTGCAAAAAATTGGAAACACAACGATACAGATTGGGAAGAAAGAAAACATTGGGCTCAATATATGGATGCTTACGAATATGCTATCAACAACAGCAAGATTCCTTGGAACATCATTCCTGTAGACAGCCGAACTTACCGAGATTATTGCATCGCTAAAGTGATAGAAGAAACATTAAGCAAGTTGGAGATTACATTACCTTTAATTGAAAAGAAATAACGAAAATGAGAAATTTACTTAAGTCTTCGAATCGTTTTAGTTTAATTGTTTGTGGAATTATTTCAATTTTTATACTAATTCAGCACTTTTCTTATAATCAATGGGATAATGAGCCCAAAGCAGAGAGTTTTACCTGGGATAATTTTGGATATTATCTTTATCTTCCGGCAGTTTTTGACAATCAAGACCTACTTACCTTAGAGAAAACAAAAGAATATTACGATACTGAAAAACCCTCACCTGCTTTTTATCAAGTCCATAAATCTCCATCAGGAAAACTAGTAATTATGTATCCAATGGGTGTTGCTATGTTTTACTTACCACCATATTTAATTACAAAAGCTGCTCTATCATTTAGTAGTAAAGAATATAACAGTTTTAGTAGACCATACCATATTGTCATCTCTTTATGGAGTTTGGCTTTTGCATTGATTTCAATCTTTTTATTAAGAAGATTATTACTCCACTTTTTCTCAGATTTGGTAACTTCAATTACTCTTTTCTGCATAATTGTTGGCACTAATTCTTTTTACTATTTTGCATCTTTTCCCTTAATTGCTCATCCTATTTTGAGTTTTTACTACATTTCATTCCTTCTTTTAATTATAAAATGGACAAAAAATCCAACTAAAAATTTAAGTGCAATTATAGGCGGATTATACGCCTTGTGTGTTGTTACAAGACCTTCTTCCATTTTTCTTATTATACTTTTAGCTTTTTGGGGAGTAGGTTATAACGGTTTGAGATTTAAAGATAAACTCAATTGGTGGAAAGGCAATTATAGACATATACTTACTATGATTTTGGCTGCAATTATAGTGAGTCTTCCCCAATTATTGTATTGGCAATTTGCAACAAATAGGTTGTTTTATTTCAGTTATAATGGCGAATGGTTCGACTTTCTTCAACCTCATTTTGTAAAAGGACTTTTTGGGTGGAAAGCAGGTTGGATTTTTCATTTTCCAGCGGCAATTATTGGAATTTTAGGAATAGTTCTACTTTTAATTAAAAAACAACTCTATAGCGTTCCAATTATCATATTTTCAATATTTCATATATGGTTAGTTTTAAGTTGGAGTAACTATTGGTATGGTTCTAATTTTGGAAACAGAGGTTTCACAGAATACCAAGTTATTTTGGCTATTCCTTTTGGTTTTTTATTAAAAGAAGCGATTAACTTTAAATATAAAATCGTTGGTTATATTACTATCCTTTTATCCATATCTTTAGCAAGTGTAGGTATTATCCGTGTTTTACAAATCAATAAATGGGTTTGGGGTATGGCAAATATTTCCAAAGAATATGCTTTTAGCAATTATTTAAAATTAGATGGTTCAAATCAAGAATTATTATTACCAAATGGAGGTGATGATGCATTCAAAGAGGCTATAATTAATGATTCAAGCAGTTACGAAAATGAAATAGTTTTTTTGAAAGACTTTGAGAATTATTCCATTGAATCAATAAATGACAGTATAAATTCGACATTTCAATTTACAGAAGACCTACTTTATTCATCGGCTTATTTCATAAAAGGTATAACGGGAGAAAATCAAGAAGCTAGAAATGGAATGTCTATTGCCTTAAAAACACTTTATCAAGAAGATAAAGATGCTACAGCAAATATTGTAATAGAATTTAAGAGCAAAAACGATAAAATTTGCTACTATTATAATCCTATTCCAATAAATTTAATAGGTAGTAATCAGTGGAAAAATCATGTACATTATATAGCTTTACCAGACAAAAGGTTCGAGAACGATAAATTAAAAGTTTATGTTTACAATCCCAATCAATTAAATTTTGAAATTGACGATTTAGAGATTCGATTATTTAAAAAGAAATGAAAAAACTTTCCATATTAATACCTGCATACAATGAAGAGCGTACTATCCATTTAATTTTAGATAAAGTGCGCGATGTTCAATTATTGAATAACTTTCAAAAGGAAATTATAATTGTAAATGATTGTTCTTCAGATAATACTGTAAATGCTATTGAGAACTACATTCAACAAAATCCAAATTTAGGTATTCAACTTTTTAGTCAAACAACAAATCAAGGAAAAGGAGCAGCTATTCATAAAGCTATTTCTATAGCTACCGGAGACTATTTAATTGTACAAGATGCCGATTTAGAGTATGACCCTAGGGAATACAATGATTTATTAAAACCAGTAGTTGAAGGCAATGCCGATGTTGTTTTTGGATCTCGTTTTATAGGAGGCAATCCTCATCGTATCTTATTCTTTTGGCATTCTATTGGAAATCAGTTTTTAACCAAACTTTCTAATATGTTTACCAATCTGAATTTAACAGATATGGAAACTTGTTATAAATTAATAGATACTAAGATTGCACAATCTTTGCATCTTCAAGAAAAACGCTTTGGATTTGAACCTGAAGTGACTGCAAAACTTTCAAGAATTCCAAAAATTCGTATTTATGAAGTAGGTATTTCTTATTATGGTAGAACCTATGAAGAAGGTAAAAAAATAGGATGGAAAGATGGGTTTAGAGCTATATATTGCATTATTAAATATTGGTTAATTAAGTAACTAGTCGATTAAACGATAGAGGCTACAATGACTATTCTTAAATTCCAAATTATAGTTTAAATCCAAATTACCTGTTAATTCATTTATGCAATTTTGGTTAGCATTATTTAATACACCCAAAATAAAAATATATTTAGCTATCTCAAATGAATTATTTGAATTCCTTAACCAGCTAGGACAATTATTGAGTTCTGCTCCTTTAATAACTGCATTTGGGAATGATTTCATATTCATCTGAGTGGGAAAATAATATAAGCTTGCTTCATAGTTTTCCAATACTAAAATCTCTTTATTGACAGAAAGGTAATTTGAAAAATGATTCATTATCCAATGATTAGAAAAATCAAAAGGAATAACAATACTCTTTTCAGGAATTTTATTTGATAAATCTTCTATAGAATGAACGACTGTATTTAAATCTTTTACCACATTATTGTAATAGATAATAGTTTTAAAACTACCATATAAATTTAAAGCTACTATCAATGCCAATATTGTTTTGTTTATTTTTTCTTGTGATGATATCCAAATAATAATTAAGATAAAAAATAGATATGCCAAACGCATTGAAATAAATCCTGCACCACCACCAGAATTCGGAAGAAGATAATATCCAATTAAAATACAAACACTAAAAATTAGCCAATAGTCAGTGAATATCCATTTTTTATTCTTTTTCTGAAATCTTTTGTAAAATTGAATTGAAAAAAGAAAAAATACACACAAAAATAATATATTTAGATAGGTTTGTTCAATTGGTTTATTATAACCTATTAATGTATCCATTGAAATTAATTGTTCTGTCAAAGTACTTGTTTCAAGATACTCTGATTCTTTTAAAACATTTCTATTCAAAGAATAATTAGCAAAAAAGATGAGTGGAATTATAGAAGCAATTAAAAGAAAAAGAATATTTTTTTTAAATTTTTTATTGTCTTTTTTAATTATAAAGTTATAAAATAAATAAAGTGCTAAACCAGAGAGTGTAATTAGAAAAACTAAAGCATGAGCGAAATATAATAATAGTAACAATATTGATAGTATAAAAAGATGGTAAAATTTTAAGACTTTAACCTTTACAGACATCCAAAAATATAAAGTACATAAGAAAAGCAAAACACCTAAAGAAAAATTATAGAATCCTAATATAAATGATGTTGAAAAAACAAAAGGCAATAACAAAAAAGATATTAAACTGTTATTAGGATTTATATGTAATATTATTTTTCTACCGACAAATGGTATTCCGATAGAGATTATTAACAAAAGGAGTTTTTCAGAAATAAATTCTGGAAAAATAAGATTAAATACAACTAATAAAAAATGTCCCAGCCAATTAGGAATAATTTCATGGTTAATATGAAAGAATTCAGTAAAAAAACTTGAGGGACTAAATACAATCTTTTCGATTATTTGTGCATTATATAGATGTGCAGCCCCATCCATTGTAGGAAAATATTTTCCAATTAAGATAGGTGAAGAATTAAGTATTACAAATATTAAAAAAATTAGACTCTCATACTTGCCCAATAAATGGATTACCTTTTTCATTTTAAATTAAAGTTGAATAGCAAATAAACTTATTATTTATCTAGAATTCTTTATAAATTTAATTTTGTCTCTTAAATTGGTCAAATGAAATTTCTCCTCATAATCCTCTGCTACAATGAAGAAAATAGATTTCCAGTAAAAGAGTTTATAGGTTTTTTGAAAATGATAAGTTAGGGTTTCTATTCCTAATAGTAAATGATAGCAGTAAAGACAACACCATTGGCATTTTAAATCAATTACAGACTGAATATAAAAATGTTAACTTTAGATTTAAAACAAAATGTGGGTAAAGCTGAGGCTGTGAGGTTAGCAATGTTACATTCCAAAGATGCCAATTTTGATTATGTTGGTTATTTTGATGCCGATTTGGCTACACCACTAGAAGAAATTTATAACTTTATTGAACAAATTGAACTTAAAAATCCAATTTTTATTTTAGGCCCCAGAGTTAAATTATTAGGATTAACACAAATTGAGAGAAAATGGTATCGACATTATTTTGGGAGAGTTTTCGCAACAGTGGCTAGTAAAATGCTTAAAATTCCTGTATATGATACCCCGTGTGATGCCAAAATGCTAAAAAAAGGAGCAATTGATGAATTGTTTAAGGATAAATTTATTAGGACTTGATTATTTGATGTGGAATTGCTTTTCCGTTTAAAATCTTCGAAGTTTTACACCTCCAATAAAACTCCAATTATTGAAATTCCATTATCAAAATGGGAAGAAAAAGGGGAATCGAAAATTTCTTTTTCCTATTTGTTTAAAACTCCTATTGAGTTGTTAAGGATTTATTTGAAGCATAAAAAAATCTACCTTTTAATATGAGTCAAGATTACTTTGTTCTCGTATTATCTTGTATATCATAATTTAAAAATCCCAACAAAAATTGAAATCCTAAAATAATGGGCAAAGCAGCTAACATTATTGTACCTGCAGTAGCTTCTATCCCAGTATTTATACTTTGAATCCATTTAATGAGCCCAAACACAGAGCCAAAAGTAAATAATATCGCTCCTAGAAATAACTGTATAGTGCCGGCATTAAAATCTCTTAGGAAATAATTATAGAAAATCCGCTTGAAAAACCGCACTAAATATTTAGGAGGAAATTCAAACAGAATTCTACTTATTTTTAAATTGCTTTCTTCTTCATCATAAACTGAATTCATAGGAAAATCAATTACAATAGCTCTATTTATTCCAAGACGAAAAAGCATATCGCTTTCAAAAAAATATCGTTTATCAATTTTTGACAATTCTAATTTTTCTAAAGTACTTTTATGAATAGCTGTAAAACCATTGGTTGGATCCATAATGTGCCAATAACCATTTACAAATTTATTTATCAATGATAACATACTATTTCCAAACAATCTCGTTTTAGGCATACTATGCAAACCTGATATATTAAAAAACCGATTCCCCTTAACATATTCAGCATTTTCTTCAACTATTGGTTTTACAAGGAATTTAATTAAAGATGGATTCATTTGTCCATCTCCATCTAATTTTACTGCAATATCAGCTTGCTCATCATTGAGAAATTGGCGATATCCTGTTATCATTGCTCCACCTACTCCTTGATTCTTTTCATGAAAAAGAACTTTTAATCGATCATCTTTAATATTCTCCTGTAAAAATTTGCCGCTCCCATCAGGACAGCAATCATCAATCACGTAAATAATTTTAACAGCCTTATCTATTGATAAAACTAACTCAACTATTTGATTTTTTACTTTATATGCAGGAATTATTACAGCAATTTTCATTTATAATAAATTTTAATAGTATTATCTTACTCCTTTCTTAGCTGCCTCATAATCTGGAATATTTAAAGTTTCCCAGTACCCTTCCGGTTGAACTGTTTTACCCCAAATTAAAAAATAAGTATCTTTTGTCATTCCATCGTAATGAAGTATAATTTCTCGATATTGCCAAGTCTGAAATAAATTTAAACAAATAAAAAATAATGTGCCAATAATAGTAATTGTTTTTCTAATTGGACTTGAAAAAACATTCTCAATAAAAACGCACAACGGAAAGGCTAATAGAGGATAAAAATCAATCATAGGACGCATTCCAAATGATCCACCATACCACCAACACCACCATGAAAAAATGATATATAATTGTATAGTAAGAAAAAAAATAATTGCGGTTCGGTATTTTTTAATTTTTATAGATTTAGAAAAAATACCAATTATTGAAAACAGCATAATTGGCGTATAAATAAGCCATCCTTTTTGAAAACCAAAAATTCCTTTCCAAATTTTGGGATCTGTAAAAAAGAAATTTTCCTCTGATGTATATGAATAATAAATCCAACTTCCTGAAATAAATTTCCAATAGAGGAATTGGGGTAAGAAAATTACAAATGCACCTAATAATGCTAGTCCAATTGCTTTATAATTAATAAATAAATAAGCAATTTTTTTTCGTAAATCGTCAAGCGATTTAACATTCCAAAATAAAAAAATTAATATAGCTAATATATTTGTTGGCCTTATTAAAATCATTAATGCTAATATAATTCCAATTAACACTAAATGTTTTGATCTTTGAAATAATTCCAATTTTCTTAATAAATACAGAAAGAGAGAATATAGAAAAAAACTATATACATGGCTCATACCCCCTTCATAAGTAGAGTAATTGAATAGATTTGTACCTAGTACTATTAAAAGTAAAACAATTCCAACTATTGAATCCTTAAAAAAAGATAATAGAAATTTTCTTAGAAAAATTAATCCTAAAAGCAAATAAAAAACGCCGGCAAACTGTATGGCAAATTTATAAGGTAATGTGAATCCATTTGATTCATAAGTTGATATTTTCGCATATTGATGAGCAATAAGAAAGAAAGGCATATATAAATATGCAACACCAATTGTCGTTTTTATTATTCTTTGATTTTTAGGCCCCGTAGTATACCATACATAGTAATCTTCTGTCTCTTTATCTAAAACATTGCCGTAATTAAGGGTCATATCATTATAAATAAAGAACGATGGAAGGTAGCTATAATAAAACACAACATCCTGAGCTATTACTCCATATTTTTCTTTATAATATTTATTTTGAAAAATATTATTTATAACAACTAATAGAGATATGATTATGGCAAATTTACTCCAAGAAATCTTACTCATTTTTGACCTCCCCTTTTGGTATAGCAGCAATCAACTTCTTAGTATATTCTTTTTGTGGATTGGCGTAAATATCTTCTGCTACTCCTATTTCTTCAATTTTGCCTTTATTCATTACTATCATTCTGTCGGACATAAATTTAACAACCGATAAATCGTGAGAAATAAAAATATAAGTAAAGCCCATTTCTCTCTTTAAATCATTTAATAGATTAAGTACTTGAGCCTGAACAGAAACATCCAAAGCTGAAACGGATTCATCACAAATAATAAATTTTGGGTTGACTGCCAAAGCTCTTGCTATACAAATTCGTTGTCGTTGCCCTCCACTAAATTCATGGGGATAACGATTATATGAATGAGCTTCTAAACCAACCTTTTGCAATAATTGAATCACTTTTTCTTTTCGATCGCTTAAAGAGTTTCCAATTCCATGAACGGTCATCGGTTCTTTAATCGCCTCGCCTATACTCATTCTTGGGTTTAATGAAGAATAAGGATCTTGAAAAATTATTTGCAGTTCTTTTCGCATCTCTCTCATCTCAGAAGTGCTTAATTCGCAAAGGTTTTTCCCTTTATACCACACTTCTCCATCAGTTGGTTTAATCAATTGTAAAATAGCGCGCCCTAAAGTTGTTTTACCACAACCAGATTCTCCCACCAAACCCAAAGTTTCAGCAGGGTAAACATCAAAGCTTAAATTATCTACAGCTTTTAACTCCCTTTTTACTTTACCTAAAATGGATGTTTCTATTGGATAATAAACTTTTAAATTCTTTACTTCTAATAATGGCTTATTTTGATAAATCTTATCTTGATCAAGCTTTTTACTTTCTTTAGAAATTTCTAATTTTTTAAGTACCTGATCAACTGTTAAGTCAATAGATTTAAAATTGCCTTGCACATCCACTTTCATAAAATCACTGATAGTTGGCAAACCCTTTAATAAACGATTTAATGGTGGACGACAGGCTAATAATCCCTTAGTGTAAGGATGTTTTGCATGATTAAAAATTTCATTAACTGTTCCTTCTTCTGCAATATTACCTTTATACATTACAACTACTCTATCAGCCAATTCAGCAACAACTCCCAAATCATGGGTAATGAAAATAATGCCCATATTATGTTTTTGCTGCAATCCTTTGAGCAATTCTAAAATAGATTTTTGAACGGTTACATCTAATGCTGTGGTAGGCTCATCGGCAATTAAAATTTCGGGATTGCAGGCTATAGCCATCGCTATCATTACTCGTTGTTTTTGCCCTCCTGAAATTTGATGTGGATAGCTATTATATATTTCTTCTGCTCTAGGTAATAAAACTTCCTCAAAAAGCTCAATCACTCTCTTTTTAGCTTGATTTTTATCTAAGTTGAGGTGTAGCATCAAAGATTCGGAAACTTGCTCTCCACATTTAAAAACAGGATTTAAGGAGGTCATAGGCTCTTGAAAAATCATAGCTATTTTATTACCTCTTAAAGCTCTCATTTCTTTCTCTGAAAGCTTCAATAAATCTTGAGTAAGGTTATTTTTAGAAGTATAAATTATTTCACCTCCACTAATTTTCCCAGGTTTGGAGATTAAACGCATGGTAGAAAGTGAAGTAACAGACTTACCTGAGCCAGACTCTCCAACAATCGCTACGATTTCACCCTTATTCAATTCAAAGCTAATTCCATTAACAGCTACGAACGTGCTATTTTTGGATTCAAATTCTGTTTTTAGATTTTTATACTGAAGTAGTAAATTTTTCAAAATTATTTTTTTACAAAATCTAAGGTCTTTAACATTCTGGTACCTAAAGAGCCGTAGAATTGATATTGATTAAATGCATTTTCTTTAAAGTTGAAAACATATGGCTCATTTTCAACAATTGAATCTGTGTCATTATTTTTCAAAAACCATTTATAATGAATATTATGGTATTCCCATTCTTTATTTTGTAATGTTTGAAACATACTAGCTTCCTTATCCTTGTTATTATAATTTACTCTATGATCAAACTTTATTTTAGTCATCCCAGGTGCAGAAATTTCAAAATGAACAAATTCATCATTTGAATATAAATTAAACTCCCCGTTTTTATCAGTAAAAGTATTAGCTCCAATTCCCCACCATATTGTCCACCCTCTAATAACAGCCCCTTCGATAGGTTTACCACTTTCATCGATTATTCTACCATTTATTTTTATATTATGATAACCAATCATATTAAAGTAATTATTCATACAGTCACATTTTCCACTTCCTTTATAAAGTAATATGTTTTTCAGTTCTAATGCAGCAGGTTTTATACCTCCATAAATTACTTTACTTGTATCCTTTAGTCTAGTGATTCCATCATGATTCAATAATGCTGTATAATTGTGTTCATAATTATCTCCCCAATGCACATCTTGAAATTGCCACCAGCCAAATCCAGCTCCACCACAATCTACAGTTCTTTTAAAAGATTCTATTAAAAACTGTCTTTGTTCGATGTAACTTATAGAATCATTGTCAGCAGGCAATGAAGTTTCACCAACCATCCATGGTTTATTGACATACTTACTCCACCAATAAATTTCATTTGGAACTCTCAATGGATTATAAGTATGAAAAGAAACAAAATCAACAGGTAAAATAGAAGGATCCCATTCAAAAACTTCCAATGGTTCTGAAAAACCAATTGTCATTAAATGATATGGGGCTCGTTCATCAATTAATTCTTTCCATGCATTTACTATTTCATAAGCTTCTTGTTTTGATCTTCTTTTGTCTTCTCCATCTTTTAATTCACTTTTATCAAAATAAATTGGTTCATTAAAAAAGTCGTAACTAAAAATTGTTGTATTTTCTTTAAAATGAATCAAAACTTCCTCAACAAATTCTAATCTATTTACATTAAAATTCATATTTGCCATTGGTTTGGGAAATAGAAACATAACTTTTAACTCAAATTCATCTATAATTGAAATTAATTCATGCATAGAATTAAACCACTTAATTTCATTCCCTTTAAAAGCTTCATAATTTTTATTTTCTGATTCATCAATTGTTGATATTAAAAGTTCACCTGTTTCATCTGTATAAGATTCCGAAATTGCGCCCACTAATCTAATAGTATTAAATCCTAACTCCTTGATTAATTGAAAGTGTACTCTCAATCTTTCTTGAATCTCTATTTTTGTTTTTCCTTCGTAAATATACAATGAGTCATATGAGTTACTAGGTCCAAAAAATATTTCTCCATCCATTTCTCTCATATCAAACATATAATTCATCATAATGGGGAAAAACTTTTCACCATCTAACATAAACTCTTTGCCTTCCAAATAAACAAACCCTTCTTTTCTTGGGCTATCATCTTCATTACTAGGCAAATTACAAGAAACTAATAAAACAAAAGTAGAGAATAAGAAAAGTTGTGATAATTTAATCATAGTTGAGCGATCAGTTAAAGAAGTCAAAAATACTATATTCCTTCAGTACTTAAGATATAATACCGATAACGATTTCAATATAGTACAATTTCGCTTTCAACTCATTGTACTATTTTCTATCTGTTTCGGCATTTAACACATCACAATATAAAATAATTTTGGACTATTTTATAGTTGGATTTGTTATAAATACTGACTTTGAGTCAATCAATGCTTCTCCTTTGTATTTGAGTAGTAATTGTGCTATTGCCAATACATCTCTTTGACAATATTCTACAATACGATCTAAATCTTTTTCTTCCCAATAAAGGCGTGCTACATCACTGCCATCAATATCAGATTTTGGCGTAGGGATATGAAATAATGTAGTTAATAAATCTAAGGAGGTGTAATGTTTGTAATCGCCAAACTTCCAAAGCTGTAAAGTATCTAAATGCTGAATTTCCCATGGTTTTCTACCGGCAGTATCCAATAAATACGGCAATTTTAAATCGTTCACTAAAATTCTGCGTGCTAAATAGGGAAAATCAAACTCTTTACCATTGTGGGCACATAATAAATAATCAGACGATCTGAAATGTGTTCTTAACATTTCACTAAATTCTTCCAATAATGTTTTTTCATCATCGCCATAAAAAGATTTGATTCTAAAAACTTGTTTGCCTTCAATTTCTCTAATGATTCCTATAGATACACATATTATTTTCCCAAATTCAGCATAAATTCCTGCTCTTTGATAAATATCTTCTGCGGATTGCTCTTCCTGAACTAGATACTGTGCTTTTTTCTCCCATAATTCTTTCCACTTTTTGGATAGTAATTGGTACTTTGAAAACAAGGGAACCGTTTCAATATCTAAAAATATTATTTTCTCAAGCTTAATGGTATCCAACATAAAAAATCAAATTTGATTTATTATAAAGGTATAAAGATAAATGTTTTGAAATACAATTAATAGAAAACTAATTGTTTATTTAATCAAAACTCCTTTTTGGTTAATTAGTGGCACATTGTTAAAGTACTTTTCTTGAATCGTTTCAGATAAGAAAACATACTTCTTGTCAAACATTTTCCCTTCCATTTGAAAGCTTACCCAAAATTGATTATTCAATTCAAATACTTCTTCAATAATAGATTCAATCTTAGCAAAACTATTGGCAGGTAAAGTGCCTATCATATGCCTAAGGGTAGTGGTTTTGGTTGTAGAACCATCTTCCGCATTTTTATACCCTTTAGAGCTCACTAATATATTCGTCATTTCAGTTTTATTCTCGTTGATTAAATATACATACCAACTTTTTGCATCTCCTTCCCCTTCGGGAATAATTGCCACAGAAACTCCTTTTACTTCAGGTATCTCAATATCTTTTTTCATCTTACACTTTAATCCCCATCACTATTATATCATCCACTTGCTCTTCTTTTTCCATCCATTTTGATAAGAAGCTTTCCAATTTAATTGATTGGTCTTGCATACTCAAACGATGATTTTTTATTAATAAATCTCTAAAAGTTTTATACATCATTTTCTTCCCTTTTCGCCACCGAATTGATCGGGATAACCATCTGAAAATACATATATTATATCCCCTTTTTGCAATTGAATTTTATTATTACTAAAATGAAGTTTTTTACCATCTAAAAATGATCCAATCGGAAATTTATCTGCTTTATACTGATCAATTTTGCCATCTCTTAAAATATACAATGGATTATAAGCGCCAGCATACTCCAACTCCAATGTTTTATAATTAATTGAACAACAAGAGATATCCATTCCATCTTTATTGGATGAACCATCTTCTTTTTGATGTAATGTTTCTGAAACACCCTTATTTAATTCATCTAATAAGATGGCAGGATTTTCACCCTTAGTTTTGCGTAAAGCATTCTTCAGGTTATTATGTCCCACTATACTCATTAATGCTCCAGGCACTCCATGACCTGTACAATCTACAGCTGCAAAAAATACTTTTTCTTTGGCTTGCTCTATCCAGTAAAAATCTCCACTAACAATGTCTTTCGGTTTATAAAAAATAAATGAATCAGGCAGCAATTCTTGTGAAAACCTTTCAGGCGGTAATATTGCTTCTTGAATTCTTTTAGCATAATTAATACTGTCTTTTACTTGAACATAGTATTCTTCGATCTGCAATTTTTGTTGTTCAATTTCTTCTTTTTGTTTAACTACCTCAGCAGTTCTTTGAGTTACTTTATCCTCTAATTTTCTTTCATTCTCTGCTAAATCCTCGCGCATCTTTAGCAATGCATGTCCTAATTGATCACTGTTGCTCAATGGCGTATAAGCAGAACCAAAATTTCCTACCCCTACTTCATTGGCAAAATCTTTCGTTCGTTTTAATCCATCTACCACATTATTCATGGCTCCAATCATATCGCCAATCTCATCATTTCCTTCTCTAATTTTCTTATCAGGAAAAATACCTTTACCTAGCCTAACTAAAACCTCACGTAAATTCTTAACCGGTTTTACAATTGATCTTGTGGTATAGATTGCAATTAAAATACCTCCAATTCCTAAAAATATTCCCAAATATTTAACCAAATTCTGCAAATCCTCAAAAGAATAAGTCATTACATCAATTTGTGCTTTTAATTGTTTCCGCTGTTGCAAAACCAACTTATCAAATTCCTCTAGAACTAATTTTAGTTGGATATCAATGTCTCCCCCTTCTCCAACCATGTATTCTGCTAAAAATAAATTTTGTGGGTCATTATAACTTTCCATTGAATTAAAAATATCTTGAAGCTCCTGATAATAAACAAATAACAAATCAATATCAGAGAAAATTTTAGCTAAACTATCATCCGAATATATAGCTTGTTGTTCTAACAAATCGGTTAATTGATTTTTTAATTGAGGATAAGTATTCTCTTTAATTTCGATTAGTCTTTCTTTGAATGGCTCATCACTTTTAGGATAAGAAGGCCATTTAGAAATCAGTAATGAACTTTCTAGAATAGAAAATTTTAATTCTTGTAAGCTAGCAGAAGTAGGACTGTAAATATTATTAATTCGGTCATTTAAGCTTCTTGAATCTTGTAATCTAAAATAAGTTGTCGCAAAAATAATTAAAGTTAAGAGAATTAAAATCCCAAAACCAAAACCAATTTTACGTCCAATTGTAAATCTAAAATTCATTTTTTACTGATCGATTAGACTGGGATTTATTCTTCTTTAAGTTCTTTGATTTTCTCTAATTTCTTTTTAAAAGATTCTGATTTATCTGTATCATTCAAACTGTAATAAATACCCTGTAATCCGATTAATGTTTCCTTTCTATTCGGATTTAAATCATAAGCTTTTTTCATATAAGGAAGTGATTTTCTTAGTAAGGTATAGATTTCTTCTTGTATTTTATTTAAATCCACTAGATCAGCACTATAATCCATATTATTAACAATCTCTACTCCTCTGTTATAATATAAAATTCCCATATTGTAATTAGCACTCACATTATTAGAATCTACAGCCAAAACTTCATTGTATAGATTTAATACCTTTTCCATTCTTTCCTCTGAATTACTTGTATCCCCGGCTGCCATTTGAGTGTAAGTGGTAGCCAATGCTAATTTAAATTGAATATCTCGTTCCGTAAAATCTACATTGGGATCTACAAATCTCATAAGTTCCTTATAAGTATCATAATTTTTGATGGCTAATTGATAATCATAAGGATTAAATGAAATAGCAGCATCGTTAAAAATAGTAGATGCTAGATAAATTAAATTCTTTTTAGTGCTTTCAAAAATTTCTCCTTCCTTGTTGTTTAAATTAAATGCTTTTTTAAAAGATTCTATAGCTGTATTTCTATATGGTGAAATTTTATTATCCTTTTGATTTTGCTTATACAATTCTTTATATATAAATCCACGATAATACCATGTTCTGGAATCGTTAGAAAATAGGGTGTCTTCCGTTGCTGCATCAATTAATTCTTGCGCCTTATTCAAATCGCCATTTTGTAACGCTTGAACTGCATAGGTCAATTTGTTTTGTGCGTAAAGCAACGATACACTTCCAAGCATCAGAAAAACAATTATATAGAATAGCTTTTTCATAATTATTTAACAACTAATGCCAAATCTTCAAGACTTTTACTCACCTTCAGGTTTTGTCTTTCTACATTTGACTTGTTTAATTCAAATTTTTGTCGATTATCTACAATCACAAAATTAATTCCTGCTCCTTGTGTACTCGATCCAGGAGATTCGGTTACTATTAATGTGCTTTTGCCGGTTAATTTTTTTATCGCTTCTTTCAATTTAGGCGATTCATCATCGGGTACATAAAGAATATGTACTTTATCATCAATTTCGCTAATTGATTTATATGCTTGAATTTCAAAGTCTTGATTAGCCACTTTTTTGGTTCGTGACATGATGGATAGTTCCTTATAAAGCGAACTGTTACCACCTAAAACTCCAAACTACAAAATTTCCTGATTTGTAGGTGGTTGGCCACTCTATATACTTTGTAAAATTGTATAAAAAAACGGCCTTAATTTTTGCGTTGGTATCCACTTTAGGCTGCTTATGCCCAATGAATCCAAAGGAAAAAATAAGTGTAAAAGATAAAAATATGAATATCAGTTTTTTCAAACTATCGTAAATATATTTCATTCAGACCTCTAAAGTAGTAATTTAATTGAATTTAGAAAGCCATTAGGCAAATGTAATGCCAATTATTTTTTTCGTGTATTAAATAGATCCTTATTTTTCTTCCCTCCACCGTTACGACTATTTCGTTTAAAGTTGCTTCCCGAAGATTTAATACGCCCTTTTTTTATAGTTCTACTGCTTTTTATTCTTTTGGTTGCAGCTTTATTTCTTTTTCTATTTCTTTTTTCTATTTGTTTAGAGCTAACTTTTTTGTTTTTGCGTTTCTTGTATTTTTTTAAAGCACCCCTACTTTTTCCTTTATAAGAGTTGCTAAAATATCCTGATTTAGATGTTTCATCTTTTCCTGTTGGCGCATTTTTTACTACTCCATTTCCTCTTTTTGAAAAAATGGTTCCATTAGAACATGAGCTAAGACTTAAAAAAGTAATAACAACTAATAGAAAAATAAATGGTGATGAAAATATCGACTTCACAAATAAGATTTTTCAATTGCAAAACTACAAAAGAGAGTTAAGAGAATCTATTTATAAAAATTTATTTTAAATCGGGTAGAGAAAGCAAAGGAACTGTAGTTCTATAACTCAATAATTCGGTGTTTGATCCAGAAAAAATGCGTTCAAACAGGCTGTGTTTTCTTGAAACCATGACCAACAAATTCAAATCGCTTCCTTTTAAAAATGAAGAAACACCGTCGACGATATCATTTGTGTCTTCAAATATTACTTGAGTATCTACTGGCTTTAAATAATTTTGGCTCTAGTTTAATTCAGCTATTATTTGTATATTGTGTGTATGAAAACAGAAAAGCTTAAAGACCAAATACTCTCTCTGCCAATTAAACAACGTGAGCGTTTGTTGAAGGAGATTGAAGATTCAACTAAAGAGATTAACCTGTCTGCGATTGTTTCACGTCAGCATGAGTTTAATAACAAACTCGGAGCCTGTCCTCATTGTTCTCATTCTAAGTATGTTCGTTTTGGGATTGACAAAGGAGCACAGCGCTACAAATGCAAGTCTTGCCAAAGAAGTTTTACGGAGTATACAGGTACTTGGATGGCAGGGCTGCAAAGAAAAGACAAGATTGTTGATTATCTTAAACTAATGGTTGAAGAAAAAAGTCTTGACAAAATTGTTTCGATTTTGGGTATTAATAAGAAAACAGCCTTTGATTGGCGCCACAAGATATTGTCTTCAGTTGACGCAGATGACGGAGAGCCCTTCATTGGTATCACAGAAAGTGATGAGACCTTTTTCCTCAAATCTGAAAAAGGGATGAAGGTTAAAAATCGAGAACCAAGGAAAAGAGGCGGTAAGTCAAGCAAAAGGGGTGTAAGCAATGATCAGGTTGCGGTCATCGTGACTCAAGACAGAAAGTCAATGCTAAATCTGAGTGTAGCTACACTTGGACGGATTAGAAAGATTGATATTAAAAATGCTATTGGCAATCGCATAAAAAAAGGGAGCACAATTTTGTGTAGTGATTCTCACCACAGTTATAAAGGCTTCGCTAAAGACACCAAAATTGAGTTTCATCCGGTAAATGTTTCCAGGGGAGAAAGAGTAAAAGGAGCGTTTCATGTACAGCATGTAAACTCAACGCACAATAAAATAAAGAAGTGGATTGGAAATACATTCTGGGGCGTGTCTACTAAATACCTGCAACAATACCTAAATTGGCATATTATAAAAGAAAAAATAAAATCAAACAAGGATATTACCCTTGCTTTCGCAAAGCAGATAGTTGTTGCGGGAGCTCTGGAGCGCTTTGTTCAAATCCAACCAAACTATAAAACACTATTATCAACGCAGTGCTAAACTAGAGCCATAATTTTGAATTTTACTTAAAACAGATTTTTTTGTTTCTCCAATTTTATTCCCTTCTTTTGAAACATGCAATATACTTACTTTGTCTTCATAAAGTATAGCAATTTGTTTCATCAACTCTAAAGATTCTATCTTTTTAAGTTGCAATAAATCAGAGGCATAAGTAATGTTATTAAAAGGTTGATAATTAAAATCTTCAGGAATTGCCAAAATAGGTATTGCAGCTGATTTTATCAATTGAGTGGTATTACTTCCAACAAAAATTTCTTCAAAAGCACTAAGTCCCTTAGTACCCATTACAATTAAATCAAATTTCTCTCTTTTTGAAATTTCATTAACCACCAGATTAAGCACGCCCATTTGAGCATAACTTTTAATCGTGATATCTTTATATTTTGGATTTGATTTTATTTTCTCCTGAACAGTTTTTAAACCATCTTCCGCATCTTTTTCTAATAAATCTAAAATGGATACAACCACATTTGATTTAGAATAAGGTAGGCTAAAACAATTTAATATAGAAATAGTAGCATTATTTTTTAAAGCCAATTCTAATGCAAATTCCAATGCGTTTTCTGCATTTTTAGAAAAATCTGTCAGTGCTAATATATTCATTTCCTTTTCTTTTTATCATGATTGATATAAAGCTTGAAACCTTTACCATGTACATTGATAATTTCGATATCATCATCATCTTTCAAGTACTTTCTCAATTTGGTAATGTAAACATCCATACTTCTAGAGTTAAAATAGTTATCGTCACCCCAAATAAGCATTAAGGCAGATTTTCTTTCCAAAATCTTACCATCACTCAAAGCTAATAATTTTAACAAATCATTCTCTTTGGAAGTTAATTTCTCAGGCTCAACTCCTTTACGACTTAATACTCTTCTATCAGAATCAAATTCAAAACTTCCAATTTTAAAATCTGTTTTATCTTTATCCTGAGATAGTCCTTCATTCGTCCTCCTCAAAATGGCTTTAATTCTCACTATCAAAACCTCCATACTAAAAGGTTTTGTAATATAATCGTCTGCACCTATTTCAAACCCTTCTAAAGTATCTTCTTTCATATTTTTAGCTGTTAAAAATACAATTGGGACATCCGTATTGATCTCTCTGATTTCTCTAGCCAATGTAAAGCCATCTTTAACCGGCATCATTACATCTAAGATACATAAATCAAAGGTTTGATTCAAAAATTTTTTCAACCCTTTTTCACCATCGCTGGCTAAAATGGTGTCATACCCTTTACCATTAAGGTACTCACATAATAAAGAACCTAAGTTCTCATCATCTTCAACTAACAAAATACTTGCTTTTAATTCTTTCATATTTAATCATTTAAAAGAGGAATTTGCACAATAAATCTACTTCCAACTCCTAATTTGCTGGTGAAGTTAATTCTTCCATTGTGTTTTTCCACTATTTCTTGTACATAATTTAATCCTAATCCAAAACCTTTTACATTGTGTAGATTTCCAGTTGGAACTCTATAAAACTTTTCAAAAATCTTCTTTTGATCTAATTTCGAAATTCCAATTCCTTTATCTTCTACAGTCAAGCCAACATTCGTGCCTATTATTTCTGTTGAAACATGTATATCAGGAATTTCTTTCGAATATTTGATAGCATTATCTAACAAATTAAACAACAAGTTAGTAATGTGTATTTTATCCGCTAAAATAAAACAATTTTTGCTTGTTAATGCTGAAGTTAGCGTTCCCTTCTTTTTATTAACCTGAATTTCTATACTTTTTGTAACTTCTTCAATTACAGAATTTAAATCTATTTTTTCAAGATTAAGATTAAAGTTTGAACTGTTCCAAATAGAACTTTTCAGTACGTTTTCTACCAATAATCCCAAACGATTATTTTCTTGATTGATCATTTTCACATAGGTATTTCTCCTTTTTTCATCTAATCCTAAATCTTTATCAGAAAGTGCTTCGCAGGCCAAAGAAATGGTGGAGATGGGAGTTTTTAATTCATGTGTCATGTTATTTATAAAATCGTTTTTGATAATAGAAATTCGCTTTTGATTAAAAATAGTACTCAAAGCAAAAAAGAAAATAGCTATTAAAATAACAATCAAAATAATCGATAATGACAGTATTTGCCACATTTTTTTGAGTAGATACTGTGCTCTATTGGGGAATAAAATCAACAAAGAATCGGTGTCTAATAAGTACTCATTTGGAAAGAGATCAATTCTATAATTGGTTTTGATTAACTCATTTGTCCAGCTATTATTGGTGTTTACCAAAAGCTTTTTATTTTTTGCATCTAATATATCTATAATTGCCTCTGCAATTATTCCATTTGATTTAAGCTCAACATTTACAATTGAGTCTAACGTGTTGATATTAATTCTTTCAGAAGCGCTTTTTTTTATGCTAATGAAAGCTAATTCATTAACAATATCATTTACCAAAATAGATTTATCGCGTATTTGAGTCGTGGAAAGTCCTTCTTTGAGCGATGTTGAAACTTCATCCGTGCGTAAAACTCTTTTTTGAGTTTTTCTGATAATAAACATAGATGAATCCGTGAATGAAGGTCCAGGAAATTCAATTCTAAACTGTTCTTGATTTGGATTTCTTCCTGAAGAATCTAGACTGATGATTGGTCGCATAAAACTCTCAGAAAAATCATTAGCTGCGTTTAAATCTTCATCTACTGATTGCTGCAAATAGAGATTTAAATCAGATGAATTTGATTGATTGAATTTTTTACTAACTTGGGTAATAGCTTCTTTCTTTTCTAATTTAAAAAGAGCATTCTCCAAACTTTCCATCACGGTTTGATCAAATTTTTCTCTTCTTAATTCTATCGCGTTTCTAATCCAATAAACTTGAATCATCAAAATACCTAAAAGCACTAAAGAAGTGGCAAAAACTAAGACTAAAAATTTTGACTTTTTCACTTCTACGAAATTAAAGAAGGAAGATACATTTTTTTAACTCGTTAACTTTAATTAACAGCAAATGAAGGAGTTTAACACATACAAACATAGCTGAATAATACAATCTTTAGATTTAAAATAAAAATCGACAAATTAGAATTGTGATTTCACTATCAAAAAATCTAAACATAGTTCAGAACTTCTAATTATTGATGTTTCCTTTTCTGATTAGAAGTGATATTTATTACATTTACGCTTTAAAATTTATTCAAATGCAAAAAATTAACAATTATATCGATGGTGAGATGGCAGCACCAAGCAGTGGTAATTATTTTGATAATTATAACCCTGCAAATGGTTCTGTTTATTCAAAAATTGCCGATTCAGATGAAAATGATGTTAATAAAGCAGTAGTTGCGGCAAAAAATGCATTTGAAAAGTGGAGCACCACTTCAAAAGATGAACGCTCTAAGATTTTGTATCGAATTTCAGAATTAATTGAAAAAAATATTGATAAACTAGCTAAGGCTGAATCAATTGATAATGGTAAACCATTTAGTTTAGCTAAGCGTGTAGATATTCCGAGAGCAGCACATAATTTTAGATTTTACGCCACTGCTATTCTACATTTTCATTCAGAATCGCACAGCATGGAAAATACAGCGATTAACTTCACCCATCGCGACCCTGTGGGTGTGGCAGCTTGCATTTCTCCTTGGAATTTACCTTTATATTTATTCAGTTGGAAAATTGCTCCAGCTTTAGCAGCAGGCAATTGTGTAGTTGCCAAACCATCTGAAATTACACCTATGACAGCATTTTTGCTCTCTGAAATTTGTATAGAAGCAGGTTTGCCAAAAGGTGTTTTAAATATAGTACATGGATACGGTGCAAAAGTTGGGGCTGCTATGGTGGCACATCCTGATGTACCTCTAATTTCATTTACAGGAGGCACACAAACAGGGAAACACATAGCCTCAGTAGCTGCTCCCATGTTTAAAAAACTATCACTCGAATTGGGTGGAAAAAATCCAATAATAATTTATAAAGATTGTGACTTTGAAAAAATGATGGAAACTACAGTACGTTCTTCTTTTGAAAATCAAGGTCAAATATGCTTGTGTGGATCTCGAATATTTATAGAAGCAGAGTTATATGATCAATTTAAAAATGAATTCATTAAAAGAGTCCAGGCTTTAAAAGTAGGGAATCCAATGGATAGCGATACTGATTTGGGAGCAGTGGTTTCAAAAGCTCACATGGAAAAAGTGATGTCATACATTCAACTTGCAAGGGAAGAAGGTGGAAAAGTTTTGTGCGGTGGTGAAAGAAAAATTTTGGAAGGTGATTTAAAAGAAGGTTGGTATTTGCAGCCAACCGTTATTGAAGGACTAAAATATGATTGCAGAACAAATCAAGAAGAGATATTTGGTCCTGTGGTTACCATTACACCTTTTGAAAACACCGACGAAGTTTTAAAAATGGCAAATAGCACTAATTACGGTTTGGCTAGTGCAATTTGGACTAATAATATAACCACTGCAAATTATGTGGCCAAAAAAATTCATGCAGGTATTGTATGGATAAATTGTTGGTTATTAAGAGATTTAAGGACTCCTTTTGGTGGAGTTAAAGCAAGCGGTGTCGGTCGGGAAGGAGGAAAAGAAGCTTTAGAGTTTTTTACTGAACCTAAAAATGTCTGTATTAAATACAATTGAGTGGAGCATTTTAAATGTACTTTTTGATTAAATTTAACCTCCTATTAAATATACAATATGAGCTCACTTTCTGTTAATTTTAGAATTATATTGCTACTGCTAATTATCTTATTAGCAATTCCAAAAACTGAAGCTCAAACCTCATTTGCAATAGACAAAGGAGGAAGAGTCAAAAGAGTTCATTTTTATATAGGTAGTAAAATAGGTGTAAAAGATCTCAAAACAGACGCTAGGTATTTTGGCGAACTTACTTTCATTTCAGACTCTATGATTGCCGTAAATGGACAAAATATTATGATTAAGGATATTGATTTCGTAATTGATCCTACGAGAAGGTATGGATGGATTCTTTTGTCGAAGGTAAGTATTAGGGCTGCACTTATATATTTCTTACTTGACTCAGGAAATAGGGTTATTAATAAAGAATCTCCAATAGTTGATAATAGGAATTTAAAAATTACATTGCCAATTGCAGGTATAGCAATAATTTCAACATTATTGCGCAATAAAAGATATAAACACAAGGATAATAATATGAAAATGGTTCAAATTGAATAAGTTAATTTTTTACACAACCTAAAGTTAATAGTTCACTGATGTTTTTTAAATACCTACTCTCTTAAACAATACATTTGTTGTAAACCTACAAAAGAATGCACAAAAAAATAGTTCTCTTTTTTATCTTAGTTTTCTTTTCGCAATTATCTTTTTCTCAAGATAGTCAACCTTCTGCAGAAAAAAAAGAATTTAATATTGCAAAGAACCACTTATTTCATAGAAGAATAAAAGAGGCTTTACCCATTTTGTATCGTTTATTAAAAGACGATACTGAAAATAGAAATCTAAATTATTTAGTAGGAGTTTGTTTAGTAGAACAAGAAAAAAATCCTCCAAAAGCAATTTTCTATTTGCTGAATGCACAAGATAGTATCACCACAAACTATGATACTGAAAATTACGAAGAAAGAAAAACACCTATTTTCACCATTTATTATTTAGCAGTTGCATATGCTCAAAATGGCGATTGTGCGGAAGCTCAGAAATATCAACAACAATTTAATGCCGTTGCTAAAGAAAAAGATAACTTTTATGTAAATAGTTTAAATAGATGGATATTACGATGTAAAAATGGAAATATTCCGAGTAAGGTTGCAGATACAAAATCGATTAACAAATATGTGGATAGCCTAGAAACAAAAGCAATAAAAGTTGATATTGTATTAAGCAATGAAGTTGTTTTTGAAGACAGCTCTACTTCTATAGTTACCAAAGAAATAGAATATACCACAGACATGCCTTTATATGGAGTGCAAGTGGGAGCTTTTAAAGATTTAATTCCAAGACGTAGGTTTCCGGATTTAAAAAATGTAGTTGCTTTTATTGATAATGATGGATGGATTAGATATGTAATTGGTCATTTTGCTTATAAAAGTCAAGCAGAATCACTTCAAAGATATATTGCTAGAAAAGGATATCCGCAATCGTTTGTAGTAGATGTAAATGATGCAAGCAAATACTCAAATGAATTGGTCAGTATCAATAATTTAAATATACAAGCAGAAATCAAAGGTAAAGTTGAGTACCGAATACAATTAGGCGCATTTACGAAAGAAATACCGGATGACGTTGCTCGAAATTTTTTAGTTTTTGGAAATGTTCAAGTATTTAATTTAAAATATATTTCAGTATTAACTTCTGAGCCTTATTATTCATACGCAGAAGCTATTACAGCAAAAAGAGAATATATACGTTTAGGAGCTGCAGATGCATTTGTAGTTGCATTTAATAAAAAGCAAAAAATTCCTTTGATGGATGCTTTAAATTACACAAAAGAAAATCCTATTAAACAGCAAGATAGTGAAGAAAAGTAAATTTTTTATCTGTTTATTTATTATTTTTCCATTTGTCTTACAGGCTCAAAAAGCAAAGATAAGTGAAGAGGAAAAGATGTTTAATCAAGCGCGACAGCTTTTGTCAATGCGCCAAATAAACGAAGCATTGCCTAGTTTGGAAACTTTGTATAATATAAATCCTGAGAATGCAAATTATAATTTTTTATTAGGAGCCGCATATAGAGAATTAGGTGATAAAAAGCCATCTGCGATCTTTCATTTAGAAAAAGCAGTAAAAAATGTAAGTGTAAAATATGATGCTTCTACTTATTTGGAATCCAATGCTCCAATGCTTAGTTATTATTATTTAGCAACAGCTTTGGTTGACGAAAACAGATGTGATGAAGCCGCAGCTGCAATGAAAAAATTACAAAATTTTGGCAATAAAATAGATCCCTATTTTATTAGAGAAATAAAAAGAAATCTTGAAAAATGTCCTTATAACTCTGAAATTGATTCATTGGTAGTTGATGAGGAAATAACAGCTGATACAGATTCCTTTCAAATTAAGGTAGAAGATATCTTAGCTTTTCAAAAAACTGAAAAAGATAATTTGGATAATATTGTAACACAAACCATTAGCTATACCACCAATTCGCCACTTTGGGGAGTTCAAATTGGAACTTACAGCGATGTAATTCCATTAAATAGATTTAAAAATATAAAAAATGTAGATGCTTTTATGGATTCTACAGGTATGATTAGGTATGTGGTAGGTCATTTCTCTTACAAAAAACAAGCTGAATCTTTACTTGATTTTTTAAGCAAAGAAGAAGGTTATCAAGATGCGTTTGTTGTGAATGTAAACGATAAAAATAAATTTATTGAATCGGTAGTCAGCATAAATAACATAAATATACGAAGAGGAATTGTAGGTAAGGTAACTTTCAAAGTTCAAATAGGGGCTTTTACAGATGAAGTTCCCCCAGAAATGGCTGCTCAATATTTGACAGTTGATAATATACAAGAATATAATTATGAAGACTATACGTTGATGTTGGTAGGTAATGAAGAACATTATTCGGAGGCTGAAATTCTCAAAAATAAATTATTAAAGGAAGGAATCGAAGGCTCTTTTATAGTAGCTTTTAACAATGGACGAAAAATTCCAATTGCAGAAGCAAGAGAATTTAAAGAGGGAAAACATTAATCCTCTTGATTTTCGTAATTTTCTGCTTTTACTCAACTTCAAATTTTGCCAGATAAAAGTAATACCAAATGGAAAGTAGCTATCGGCTTTATCTTAAGCTTAGTGGCATTGCTTTTTGTAATTAAAATTGCATATACCAATTTTAATAATTTAACCAAGGCAGTTTCTGAAATTTCAAAACCTAATTATAAATTATTAGACCTTAATAATATTGTAACAGGAATCTCAGAAACAGAAAACAGCCTGCGCTTATTTAGCTTAACCAATCAAAGAAAATATTTAAATAATTATGCCACCTCTGATAGTTTATTAAAATCAAATTTATTAGATATTAAAAATCATATGTTAGATCATAAAGATCAAAGACATAGGATAGATACGATTTTAATTCTTTTAAAAGCCAGAAATCAACTTTTAAAAGGGTTTTTAACTTCAAAACGATCAATAGATAATAAGAAAAATCAACAAAGTGCTATTGGAGCTATCAAGTCTACTTTTGAAGATTCTGTTTCAAAGTATCAGGATAGTGTTATTGTGGATACTATATTAACTATAAATGAACGAACCGTAGAAGCCGAAAAAGGATTTCTAAAAAAGTTATTCAATAAAAGAGAAATCAGAAAAGACACCTTAAAAAAGGTAGTAAAAGCAACTATAAATAATGAAGATAGTTTGCTTAAAGATGTTACTAATATCTTAGATAATATTGAAAAAGAGGAATCAAAAAAAGCAAAAAGTTTAGGTAGAAGGGAATTAGCGCTACTAGAACAAAACTCCATATTAATCAATGAAATTAGATCAATAATAGGAAATATTGAAAGAGAAGAAATTGAACAATCTATTCTCAATTCTCAACAATCAAAAAAAATAACCAATCATTCAGCTAATCAAATATTGATTTTATTATTTATAGGGTTATCTGTGTGTATTTTCTTTATCGTTTGGGTAATAAGAGATATAAAGAAAGCAGATATTTATAAAAAGAAACTAGAAGATGCGAAGAAAAAAGCTGAGCAATTAGCTCAAGCAAAAAAAGATTTTTTAGCCAATATGAGCCATGAAATAAGGACACCTCTTACTGCAATAATTGGATATGGACAACTTTTAGAAAAATCAGGATTAAATAAAAACCAACTTTCCCACATTAATTCTATTCAACACTCTTCAGATCACTTACTAAATACAGTTAATGATATTTTAGATTATTCTAAAATTGAAGCTGGAAAAATCAATATTCAACAAAAAGCGGTCAACCTTAATGAAGAATTAAATGCTTTGGTAAATGGAATTTCACCAATAGCAGTTGACAAAAAAGTAAATTTAATATTTGAAAATGAAATAGATAAATTAAAATTATATCAAACTGATATATTTAGAATCAAACAAATAGCATATAATTTAATTGGTAATGCCATAAAATTTAGTCCTGATGGAAATGTAAAAATAAGTGCAAAAGTAAAAAATGGCATCTTTTTACTAACCGTTAAAGACAATGGAATAGGAATAAGCCGGAAAGACTTAAATACAATATTTCAAGATTTTCAACAAGTAGATATTTCCAATAATAGAAAATTTGGTGGAACAGGTTTAGGCTTGTCAATAAGTAAAAAAATAGCACAATTAATGGAAGGTGATATTAAAGTTGAATCAGAATTAAATATTGGCTCTACCTTTCAGTTGCAAATTAAAATGATTGAATTAAAGAATTCAATTCAGCCGATTGAGCATATTGAAAAATATAATTTTAAAGAATTAAAAATATTAGTAATAGATGATGATTTAATCAATTTACAATTAATTGAACTTCAGTTGAAACATCTTAACTGTGAAGTAATGGCTACTAACTCTGCAAAAAAAGCAATAGCCCTTTTGAAGACTAATTCATACGATATCATCTTATCAGATATTCAAATGCATCCGATGAATGGACTAGACTTTTTGAAAAATATTCAAGAACAAAACCTAATTGGCGATGCAAAAGTGGTAGCATTTACAGCCAATGTAATAGAAGAAAACCTTAAAAAATATTTAGAATTGGGATTTGATGCTTACTTATTAAAACCCTTTAAAGAGAAAGATATTGATCAATTATTCACTCAATTAGGTTTTGATAAATCAATCGAAAAACAACTAATAAAAGATAATTCCCTTTACTACGATTTAAAAGAAATTGATTTATTCACAGATGGTGATCAGCTTTTAACTCAACAAATCATTGCATCTTTTATCAAAGAAAATGCAAATAATTGTAAGCTTTTAAATAATGCATTCAAGAAGTCGAATTACAAAGAGATGGGTGAAATAGCCCATAAAATGCTACCAAGTGCCAGTCATTTTCACATTCAAGTTGTTTTATCAGACTTAAGATTTTTAGAGGGTTTTAGCAGAAAAATAGATGCTACTGAATTAGTTGAATCCAAACTAAAAAACGTCATAAAGATTTGTGAAAAAACAAGAATTCAATTAAAAGAATTAATTGAGTAGATTATAAATCGATATTGTAAGCTTTCAACTTATTGTAGAGTGTTTTTCTATCAATATTGAGCAATTTTGCAGCTTTCGTTTTATTATTTTTACTCTTGTTTAAAATATTTAAAATGATTTCCTTCTCACTTTTTTCCGCAAATTGTTTTAAATCAGAAACACTTTCTAGGTTGATGTTCTTTCTTTTGTTCGGAATGACTGATCTCATTAGGTATAGTTTTAATAGAAATTAAATCAGACATTTCTAATAATACAGAGCGTTTAATCATATTTTTTAATTCTCGAAGGTTTCCAGGCCATTCATAAGATTTAAAAAGCTGAACAACATCTTCTTCAAATCCCTTAATTGATTTATTTAAATTCAAATTACTTTCTTCTAAGAAGTTTTGAGAAAAGACCATAATGTCTTCGCTTCTATTTCTTAAAGCAGGAACTTCAATCTTAAATTCATTTAATCTGTGGTATAAATCTTCTCTAAATTTACCATTCTCAACTGCTTTTTTTAAATCTTCATTAGTAGCCACAATCAATCTAACATCAACAGAAATGTCATCTTTCCCGCCTAGCTTTTTTATTTTTCTTTCTTGAAGAGCACGTAATAATTTAACTTGAATTTCATAATCTAAATTTCCAATCTCATCCAAAAATAGAGTTCCTCCTTCTGCATATTGAAACTGCCCGGTTTTATTATTAATGGCTCCAGTAAATGATCCTTTCTCATGACCAAACAATTCACTTGCTGCCAATTCATTGGTTAACGCACCACAATCAATAGCAACAAATGGTTTATTAGATCTATTGCTTTTATGATGAAGTAATTTAGCAGCATATTCTTTTCCTGTTCCACTTTCTCCTTCTATTATAACAGACATATCAGTAGGAGCTACTAAATTTATCATTGAGATCATATTTTCTGCTAAATCACTCTGTCCAATTATATAATTAAAGTTGGTGTGAGACGAATTAACTTGAGTAACCTCTTTTCTTGATTGTTGATTAGATGTATCCCTATCCATTCCTTTTTCAAGCGCCTCTTTTATTAAAAGTAGTAATTCATCGGGGTTAATTGGTTTTGTAAGGTACTCATAAGCTCCTTGTTTGATAGATTTTACAGCTATTTTAATATCTGCATAATTGGTCATCAGCACAAAAGGACATACTACTTTTTTTGATTTTAAAGCTTTAAGAAGCTCCAAGCCATCCATATCAGGCAATCGATAATCAGATAAAACGATGTTAAAGTTGCTTTTTTCTGCAGCTAGTAAAGCTTCTTTTGAAGAATAAACAGCAGTGACAGTAAACCCTTTTTTTTCTAAAAAGCTCTTGAGCATTAAACAAAATGTAGGATCATCATCTACAACTAGAATCTCGGTTTTACTCATATTTGTGTTTGTAAAAAGTATTTACTCCAAAGATATAGGAAATATATAAAAAATGGCTTCGGAAGTTACCGAAGCCATTTAAAAATTATAATTAATTTTTTGATTAAATATCTTTTTCAATAACATTCAATACTTGAGTTTGACCTCTTGTAACAAATACTACCACTTTTAAGTTTGTTAATACAATTGGTCCACCGCCATCGGCTCCAGAACCATTGTAATCATTTGGAATAGTATAGTTATAGGTTTTTCTTACAAAATCTTTCGCTTTAGTAGTTACTGTAATAGGATCTCCCCATTGACCGGTAATTAAATCTCTTAAAACATTATTTTGTAAATATCCAACAGAAGGAGACCCTCCCGATTGTTTTGAGGTGATTCCGTCTTGCACCAAAGCAACATTAATGTTGTTAGTCATGGTTTCTTCTTCAGTGTAATAAATATCGACATCTACCTTCAAGTCCATACCTGTCAAAGTAGCCTTTGCACCAATATTTAATGGTGCAGTCATTGCCAATACAGCTTGTGCAGCATCATTCCACTCACCTCTACCCATCGCATAACCATTTGGTTTTTGGGGTGATCGTCTCAAACTATCTGCTTGAATTCTACTTATAGTTCCAGCAGGATAATCGCTTACTTGAGCTTGAGTAATCAATGCTTGTCCAAAAGGAGTTGTAAAATCCATATAGCCAGGTTGTGCTGCAGCATCAGAACCTCCATGAACCGCTAAAATAATAAACTTATTTGCCCCTAAAGCTAATTTTATTGCTTTTGCCTTATCGTGACCGTCTGCGCACAATCCACATCTTACCGCAGTAAAATTTTCTAACAAAGCAGCTCTATTCATAGCTACTGTAGGTGCCATAAAATCAGAAGGTAATCCGCCACCATTACCGCCACCAGAACCACCAACTATCCCAGTAGTATCTGTTGAAATATATTTAGCATTTGGAACTAATTCTTTATCTTTTTCACATCCTGTAAAGACAACAGCTGCTACTAATATAAACAAAATCAATAAGTTATCTTTCTTCATAATTCAATTAGTTTAATGCAAATGTAACCTCACTTTAATGATTGAAGGTCGAAATTTAAGAATAATTATATTTATTTTCCAGTAAAATGCCAAGTTTTTATAGATTATATTTGTAATTGTGAAACAAAAGACATTTGCTTTTTTAAAAAAAGGTTTAATAGTAGGAGGAATTTTATTCCTCCTACTATTAATTCTTGCATTTACAAGTATTCCATACCATGCTTACTATCAACTTTCTGCAAGTAATAAAAAGTTAAGTGAAGCTCCAGATTATATCATAATAATGGGAGGAAGCGGCATGCCAAGCCCAGATGGATTAATAAAAACGTATTATGGCTCTATTGCAGCGAATGAATATCCAAAAAGTGAGCTTATTATCGCTTTACCAAAAAATAAGGATGAAAAGTTGAGCCAATTAGATTTAATGGCAGATGAAATTATTAAAAATGGAGTTGATTCCAATCGAATAATTTTTGAATCTAAAGGATACAATACTCATTCTCAATCTGTCAATATTTCAAAAATGATTGAAACTGATAAAAGCATTTTAATCATTACAAGTCCTGAACACATGATGAGGAGTATTTTATCTTTTGAAAAAGCAGGTTTTAAAAAAGTTGGAAGTTTACCAACATTTGAGTCACCTTCTAATGAAGCATTACTCAAGGACAAAAAAAAGATTGGGGAAAATGAAATTGATAATTTGTCGCTTAGATATAACTTATGGAGTTATTTGCAATACGAAATTAAAGTAATTAGAGAATATTTTGCGTTAAGTTATTATTGGATAAAAGGTTGGATTTGATTTCTTTGTTATTTTATCAAGGGGACATGTCCCCTTGTCAATAAAGAATATCGGTCCCGAAGCGTCGGGACGAATCGATGAACTTGATGATAAATTGTGGAGAATATCGGTCCCGAAGCGTCGGGACGAATCGATGAACTTGATGTTATATTGTGGAGAATATCGGAGTCGAACCGATGACCTCTACACTGCCAGCGTAGCGCTCTAGCCAGCTGAGCTAATCCCCCATTTTTTTGGCTGTTGCAAAAATAGAAATTTATTTAATGATAATGCCTATAAATTTTTAATACTTCCATTACTTTTGAAAAAATTTCTTGCATGCTTTCCAACGCTTTTATTCAACATTTGCAAACAGTACTTTCACAAAAACTCTCTAAGCACCTTTTAGTAAAAAGTATTGAAAAAGCATATGGAGGTTCAGTTAATCAATCATATATATTAAAATCAAATGAAGAAAGTTATTTTATTAAAGTTAATAATGCTTGGAAATTCCCAGATCTTTTTGAAACTGAAGCTCTAGGATTGAATTTATTGAACAATACAAAAACTTTTAAAATTCCTCAAATAGTAGATGTTGGGGTTTTTGAAAATAATTGTTTTTTAATTTTAGAGTACATTGAGCAAGGGCAATCAATAGGCAATTTTTGGTTTAATTTTGCTAAAAGCTTAACTGAACTTCATAAAAATAGCTCAACTTATTTCGGATTGGATTATTCTAATTATAACGGCTCACTTAATCAAATCAATGATAAAAAAGACAATTGGGCAGACTTTTTTATAGAAAATCGACTACAATATCAGTGTAAACTAGCCTTTGACAATAAAAAAGTGGAAATTACTTTCGTAAAATACTTTGAGAAAATTTATAAAAAAATCGACCAACTATTCCCAATGGAAAAACCATCATTAATACACGGTGATTTTTGGTCGGGAAATTATTTGATTTCTAATAAAAATGAAGCAATTATTATTGATCCTGCTGTTTATTACGGACATAGAGAAATGGATATTGCGATGAGTTTACTATTTGGGGGATTTGACAAAAAATTGTACCAACATTACAATGAAATATTTCCATTAGAAAAAGGATGGGAAAAAAGAGTGGATGTTGCAAATCTATATCCTTTAATGGTTCATGTCAACTTATTTGGAGAGTCTTACCTTAAAAGAGTGAAAGGCGTTTTGAAAAAATTTATTTAACTTCTGCTAAATCTTCTACTCCTCCGCTTGCAACAGCGATAGCGACACAACCTGATCGTTCGATTTGATTTAAAGTTTCTTTTTGGGGAACTACTATTTTTACCATTACCATCATGTCCTCCGTAGTTTTGACATCATAATAAGTAGAAGTTTGCTTTACTTCAATTCTATTATCTGATTTATCAATTAATAGCTGCACTTCTCCTAAATATTCATCGGAGTCAATCAAAATTCTGTAAGTGCTGTTTGATTTAATTGCCTGCGAAATTACGGCATTTTCTCCAGGATACATTTTGGCTGCTTGAACGCCTTCACAATTCTCAAATAATTTTATGGCAGAAACATCCATTTTCTTTGCAAATTTATTGCATTGACCAAAAGTGCTAATGGCAGAAATAAATAATAAAATCAACAGAAGTAGAGTTGATAAAAACTTGTTTAAGGTAATCTGATTTGTTTTCATTTTAGTGTAATTTTTAATTTTTTTACACTGCAAAAGTGAGACTGAAATATATATCAATTAGTACTTATAGGTTATGTAATCTTTAAATAAAACAACGATTTTAAAGTAAATGTTAAGGCAGTAAATCAAGACTTAAACACAGTAAATAGCAAAAGAGAAAAAGCTTTCTTAACGAATTTTGCCAACCAATTTAAAATAATCACTCAATGTTTTTTTAAGAGATTTTCTATCTTTTTCATCTAATGATAAAACTTCCCACTCCTTTTTTTGGTTTAAAAAGGAGAAGTTTGATTCAGCTGTGAGCTGTTCATAAAACCGGGCAGCAAAAATATAATTAGCTTCTGCATTAAATTCATTTAAAATGATTTCTTCTTCTTGCTCACTATTTTCCCATTTTAGTGAAATTGTTCCATCAACACTCAATTTTTTATTCGGCTCAATAATGATATAATTTTCATCTTGCAACCAATTATTAACTATTAAAAAATTTAAAGTAGCTTTAGTACTGTCCTGATTTCTACTTTTGATTCTCATCAATCTCCAATTTGATTTTTCATCATTTTCAATGTTATATGAAAATGATCGCATATTTTTAAAAAATAAATCAGCCGATTCTGTTGATTTATAAGTAATATCATTCCAATCTATGCTTTTTGATTTTGGTCCAAATAATGCATAAACAGCTAACAATATTATCATTAACAACGCCCAAACTAAAAAAATACGTTTTAAATTCATTTATATTTGTTTTCAATAAAACAATCAAATCAAAATTCTGTTTTTAATCTTAAAAGCTAGTAAATTTGCACTTATGGAAATATTAATTTATGTATTTGTAACGGTATTTACATTTTTATTTATGGAATTTATGGCGTGGTTCTCCCATAAATATATCATGCATGGTTTCGGTTGGTATTTACATAAAGATCATCACCAACCAGAAAAAGGTTGGTTTGAAAAAAATGACGTTTATTTTATTTTTTATGCTGTTATAAGTACTGGTTTGTTTTTTCTATGGCAATTGGGTATTTTCAAATTTGGCTTAGCCATTGGTTTAGGAATATTATTATATGGAATAGCTTATTTTTTAGTTCATGATGTGTTTATTCATCAGCGATTTAGTTGGTTGAAAAAAACAGATAATATTTACTTTAGAGCTATTCGAAAAGCACATAAAGTACATCATAAACACTTAGGTAAACAAGAGGGTGAATGTTTCGGAATGCTCTTAGTTCCTTATAAATACTTTAAAGAAGCGGCTGTAAGCTCTAAAAAATAGGCGTTTATATGTTTAATCTGCTTATTTGATCTTCCACTCTTTGCGTTAACATAGAAGATATTCTTTTATTGATTTCGGTCGTATTTTTCAAATAGAATTCCATTTCTTCTGCTGTGAATAAACTAATAATTATGTTGGTCAAAAAGCTTTTTAATCGGTGATCTTTTTTGAAGCTGTTGTGTATTATTTCTAACTGAACTTTTTGATTTAAGGCTTTAAAAGTTTTATGATTTTTGTTTAAATAATCTTTAAATAATTGAAGTATAATCGGATTTTGGAATTTTAAAATAGGTCTTAATGTATTGGATTGAAAAGTTTCTATTGGTTTTGAAACATCAGTAGAAATCTCTAGATCTAATCGTAAATTTTTAATGCTTTCGTCTCTTTCTTTCATACTATTGAAACAAAAAAATAGGCAAATTTGTTCTCAATTTTTAGAAGGAATTACATTTTACCACCCAATACAAAAGCTTTCTTAAAAATTTCTGTATTGCCTTCTAAATTAAAAGCTTTAAATAGTAAAACATATGCACCAATTGGAGCTTTGGTATTTTGTTCACTAACTCCATCCCAAATAAAATTTCCTTCAGTTCCAACACTTACATTATTCGCAATATTTTTAACTAATCTTCCTGTAGCATCATATACTTCTACACTTACCACATAATCAGCTTGGTCAAATTGGTAGTTAAAACTGATTAAGTCTTCAAATCCATCGTTATTCTGGTGAAAATACCTCAGGCGAAATAGAAACCTGGAAGTTACTATTTTCAAATCCAAAATACTGAGAGTTCTTATAAGTAGGAGTAGCATAACCTACCGTTTGCGCTGCAGAATGCCAACTTCCTTTTTCATTGGCCGGTCTTTCAAAACTAATTCTTTCTAAAGAAACTCCATTTAAATCTTTCAATAAGGTAAGGTGCATATCATCTGAATAATCAAAGTAATCTGATATTCTATTGTTGCCCATTATTAAATATGCACTGCCGGCATCGTCATTGAATGATGGAAGTGATTTCATCTCTAAAATTCGATCAGAATAACTCATAGGATATTCTTTTAAAATATTTTCTGCATCAGTAGTTAAGACTAAATATTCTTTGGGTAATAAAAGATAATTCTCTTCTGAAATTACTTTGTAATTATCGATAATACCTTCATCAATATTTGCTAATTGCCAATTTTTTAAACTGATTATTTTATCACTTTTATTATAAATTTCTATGAAATCTGCTCCTCCACTATTGGGATTAAATAGAATTTCATTGATAATAATATCATTAGAATCTGCTAATTGTGGTAAGGCAAAAGAATAATTAGTTGATGGGTTTATTTCATTTCCTGCACAATCCTTAACATTGGTTACTGTAATTTTTTCAACCTTTCCGCTTATTAAGCTTTGAGATAAAATTAAACGAACGCTCAAATAATCAGGAGAAATATTTTGAATAATATTAGCTACATTTCCACTTTCAAACTGATAATTAGCATTTAAAACTGAAATACTATCCAATTTTTCATCAAATACTAAAACGATTGAATCTTTATTTTCTACCAGCACATTTAGCAATTTTGGAGGTGTAGTATCTTGAATATTACTAAAAATTGAATTTTGTGTGCTTGGCGTACCACCTAAAACTGATTCAGAAGCTTTCCAATTATTTATTCCTGAGCAAGGTGTAAAAGGATTAATCTGTTCTAAGCTATAGCCACCATCTTTCTTAGTATTATCTTGATACCAATTATCAGTATACTTAACTTTATCAATTACTTGGCTAATTTCATCCGCTAAAACTAAATTATCAGAAGCATTATTTAGAGAAGGGAAATTAGCTAAGCCTAACACATTAGAAAAGGTTTGAAAAGCTGATATATCAGTTATTAAACAAAGCGTTAAATATTCGTTCGGTGCTAAAATTTTAGAAGGAAAAAGTGAAACAGAGCTTCCATCAGATAACTTCCAATTTTCTAAATTAAAATATTGGTTGGAAGCATTATATATTTCAATGTATTCTTTTTCAGGAAGTCCGACAGAAGGAGAAGGATCAGCAAAAATTTCGTTGATAACAACATCTCTAAAGTTTGGAGTTGCAGTCAAAATATATGAAAAAGGGATTTGTAAAGAATCTATTTTATTCCCATTTCTATCTTCAATATTCTTTACAGTCAATTGATAAGTAGTACCATTGCTAAAATTATTAACAATAGTCAAATTTACCTTTGAGCTGTCTGATGAAACAATAGTTGCAGCAGTTGGATTGCCTATTCCACTATTTATGAAGTAGTTGAAAATATTTTGAGCTATGAAAGCATCTATATTCTCTGAAAATTGAAGCTCTAAACTTGTAGCTGAAATTACATTAATTGCATTTATTGTTGGCTTAATATTATCTTGTAAAATTTGACCACTTACAACAAAATCATCAAAAAAGAATTTATCTGAACGAGTGGAAGTATAAATACATTCTATACCAAAATAGGTTGATTGTTGGTAAATAGTATCATTAACAGCGCCTTCTAAAACATAATTAGACCCACTTGCGGAAGTATCAGAAAAAAGCTGCCAATTGCCTATACTATCTCGTGTCAATTTTATCTTCAATTCAGGATTTGTAGCTGCACGCCCATCTATTCCATCAATTATTTTTTGAGAGGTGTTTCCATCTTTTCTGTATAACGAAATATCATCAACTGCTCCACTAACTCCTCCAATTTGAATATAATATCCATTTAAATTTGCTAAAAGGTTGGAGCTATTAGAAACTACATACACTTTGGCGTAATTAGAGGTAGAAGGCGCAAAATCAAGTTTAATATAAAACTCCCAAGAGGCATTAACGATAGCGGTTGATGATGTGCTTAAAAATGCAGGTGACATTTTTGAGGTATCGTTTAGTTGTAGTTGATTGGAAGGATTTATCTCAAATTTAGATGCTTCTCCAATCCAACTGGGCATAGAGTTAAAGTTTCCATCTGAAAAATCATCAACAAATTGTGCTTTTATCTGAGAAGATAAGCCCAAATATATCAGAAAAAATAAAATGCTGCTATTTCTCATGAAAAAAAATAATCTAAGGAAAGTAAATATAGTATTTTTGAACTGTAGAATCATACAATTAATTAATAAAATTGATTTTCATGAAAATAGTAGTCGTTGGTGCAACAGGATTAGTAGGGACAGTAATGCTAAAAGTTTTAGCAGAACGTAATTTCCCATTAACTGAATTAATTCCTGTAGCCTCGGAAAAATCAGTTGGTAAAAAGATTTGCTTTAAAAATAAAGAATATACTATTCACTCAATGGAGGATGCTATAGCTGCAAAAGCTGAAATAGCTATTTTTTCGGCAGGTGGAGATATTTCCTTAGCCTATGCTCCAAAGTTTGCCGCTGCAGGCACCACTGTTATTGATAATTCTTCTGCATGGCGAATGGATCCGACTAAAAAATTAATTGTTCCCGAAATTAATGCATGGTCTTTAAAATCAGAAGATAAAATTATTGCAAATCCAAATTGTTCTACTATTCAAATGGTAATGGTATTGGCTCCATTGCATCAAAAATATGGAGTAAAAAGAGTAATTGTATCCACCTATCAATCCATAACTGGTACTGGAGTAAAGGCAGTGGAACAATTAGAAAATGAAAGTCAAAATATAAAAGGAGAAATGGCATATCCTTATCAGATTCACCAAAATTGTATTCCCCATTGTGATGTATTTTTAGATAATGGTTACACCAAAGAGGAAATGAAGTTAATGCAAGAGACCAATAAAATTCTTGCAGATGACACTATAAAAGTAAGTGCAACAGCAGTTAGAGTACCTGTAATGGGTGGGCATTCAGAATCTGTTAATATAGAATTAAATAAAGCTTTTGAACTTTCTGATATTCGAAAATTATTAGCCAGTACTGCAGGTATTACTTTACAAGATCAAACAGATACCAATACCTATCCTATGCCTTTTTATTCCAAAGATAAAGATGATGTTTTTGTAGGCAGAATTCGTAAAGATGAAAGCCAAGCTAACACTTTAAATTTATGGATAGTGGCTGATAACTTAAGAAAAGGAGCTGCAACTAATGCGGTTCAAATAGCGGAGTATATCAGCTCAAATGGCTTAGTTTAGACTTATTAAAAACTCAATAAATTTTATTTTATACATTTTTTAAAAGTTTTTTCTTAACTTCAAGCAGCGAATTGGGTTTAAAAAGAGTCTATACTTTAAATCCTTCGATATATTATGCAAGAAGAAGAACTAATAAGAGGTTGTATTAACGAAGATAAAGCTTGTCAGCGCGAGCTTTATGAGCGTTATTGTGGTCTTATGTTTGCAGTTTGTCTTCGGTATTCTAGGCACAGAGCTGAAGCTCAAGATTTATTGCAAGATGGGTTTATAAAAGTTTTCGATAATATTTCTAAGTTTTCATTTAATGGTTCTTTTGAAGGTTGGATTCGTCGAATAATGGTGAATACTGCTTTAAATAATTTTAAAAAAGGAAGTGTTAGAAATGAGCAATTTGGAATTGAAGAATATCAAGTAGAGGCTGTTCAGCCAAAAGCTGAAAGTAATATGAGAGAAAAAGAATTATTAAAAATAATACAAATGTTACCGGATGGTTATAGGCATGTTTTTAACTTATACGCAATTGAAGGTTACAATCATAAAGAAATTGGCGAAGCGCTTGGCATTTCTGAAAGCACTTCTAGATCTCAATTGTCAAAAGCAAGAAAATGGATTCAAAATATTTTGGTAAAATATAATATAGATACAAATGTATAACGAGGAGGAAAACCATATCGATGAGCTCTTCCAATCGGCTTTAAAAGGCTATGAAGAAACGCCCCCAGGTGACTCGTGGGACAACATAATGCAAGAAAGAAGTTTTGCACATGTTTTGCTTAATCAAATCTCTTTGAATTGGAGAAGCTTTTCATTTGTTACTATTTTATTTAGCATCATTAGCTTATCAGTTATTTTTGGCGGAAATGCTCAAATAGGAAATGAACAAAACATTGCTCAGCGAAAACAAAAAATTAATTCTCCTATCAATCAAAAATATTACACAGATAGCGATTATGATGGAATGCTTTTAGCTTATTCGGAATCAAGTCATGTTACTGATAATGAAATTAATAAATTAGAAAAGTCTGCTTACCAACAAAGAAACAAGAATAAAAGAGGTGTAATGTTATCCAAATCTATTTCTGCTTTTGATGGTGCACAATTATATGATGAAAAAGATGAAGTAATCAATGCTTTGAAAAGTCAACAAAACATTGCTGATAACTATAAATCAAAAAAGCAGTTAACTAAATCTTCTCAGACGTTTAATACAATTGTTGAACCTAATAATGAATCACCTCATCATAAATTAAGTTTAAAATCAAATCTTAATTTATTACAACCAAATTATGGAATTTCTTTTCAAGCTAATAGAAATGATTTACCATTGTGGTTGTTAGATAGTAGTTATTATAAAAATGATAATAAAAAAACGATTAACTTTAAAAATCAATTATTCCTTAACATTAGAACAGGAGTTGACTTTAGTTCAAAAGAATTAAGTGCAAAATTTCCTGAATACAATAGTTATTCAAAACAAAGAAATGAAAATGAAGCATTAAAGATGGGTCAAAATTTTCAACTGACACTTTCTTATTATTTTATTAATAATTTATTTATTGAATCTGGTTTTAAGTATAGTATAATCAATGAGCAAGCCAATTATACTTTCGATAAAATTATTTCTGAAAAAACGATATATGATTCTACTGTAATTGGATACCAAGTAGGTCCAACAGGTGATCCTAAGCCTATTTATAACATTACGGAAAGAACTGAGCGGGAAATTCAATCGACTGCTCAACAATCAAAAAATCAATATCATTTTATCAGTGTTCCTTTATTTATTGGATATCAAATAGATTTAAATAGATGGTCTTATTACGTAAAAGGTGGTGCAAGTGCAGAAATATTAACGAAAAGTAGTGGTTATATTAAAGCTTTTAGTACAAATAATGAATTAGATTTGAGTAGCCCTGAAAATCCTATCAATACAAGTGTTCACTTGAATTTTGAAATTGCAACTGGCGTTGGATATCAACTTTCTGAAAAATATATCATCACTATAGAGCCATCGTATAAAACTAATATTTCTTCTTTGACTAAAAGTGAATATCCCTTAAATCAGAAGTTTGAAACAATTGGAATAAATGCTGGCATTAGGATTAAATTATAATGGCTCTAGTTTAATTCAGCTATTATTTGTATATTGTGTGTATGAAAACAGAAAAGCTTAAAGACCAAATACTCTCTCTGCCAATTAAACAACGTGAGCGTTTGTTGAAGGAGATTGAAGATTCAACTAAAGAGATTAACCTGTCTGCGATTGTTTCACGTCAGCATGAGTTTAATAACAAACTCGGAGCCTGTCCTCATTGTTCTCATTCTAAGTATGTTCGTTTTGGGATTGACAAAGGAGCACAGCGCTACAAATGCAAGTCTTGCCAAAGAAGTTTTACGGAGTATACAGGTACTTGGATGGCAGGGCTGCAAAGAAAAGACAAGATTGTTGATTATCTTAAACTAATGGTTGAAGAAAAAAGTCTTGACAAAATTGTTTCGATTTTGGGTATTAATAAGAAAACAGCCTTTGATTGGCGCCACAAGATATTGTCTTCAGTTGACGCAGATGACGGAGAGCCCTTCATTGGTATCACAGAAAGTGATGAGACCTTTTTCCTCAAATCTGAAAAAGGGATGAAGGTTAAAAATCGAGAACCAAGGAAAAGAGGCGGTAAGTCAAGCAAAAGGGGTGTAAGCAATGATCAGGTTGCGGTCATCGTGACTCAAGACAGAAAGTCAATGCTAAATCTGAGTGTAGCTACACTTGGACGGATTAGAAAGATTGATATTAAAAATGCTATTGGCAATCGCATAAAAAAAGGGAGCACAATTTTGTGTAGTGATTCTCACCACAGTTATAAAGGCTTCGCTAAAGACACCAAAATTGAGTTTCATCCGGTAAATGTTTCCAGGGGAGAAAGAGTAAAAGGAGCGTTTCATGTACAGCATGTAAACTCAACGCACAATAAAATAAAGAAGTGGATTGGAAATACATTCTGGGGCGTGTCTACTAAATACCTGCAACAATACCTAAATTGGCATATTATAAAAGAAAAAATAAAATCAAACAAGGATATTACCCTTGCTTTCGCAAAGCAGATAGTTGTTGCGGGAGCTCTGGAGCGCTTTGTTCAAATCCAACCAAACTATAAAACACTATTATCAACGCAGTGCTAAACTAGAGCCATTATAATTTATCGTAATTTAAGAGCCCGAAAATGAATTAACATCCACGAGAAAACATGAAAAAGATAGTCATCATATCACTTATTTTTATTTTAGGTGAGATGAGTATGGTCTTTTCTCAAGCAGTATTTAAAGATCTTTCTGTTGGAAATATAAATGCTCGCGTATATTCAGATGGTCGTTTGTTCAATGATGGGTTTAATGATCGGGCAAAATTTGAAGTTCCAAAAAATTCGGGAAAACATGTTATATTTCTAAGTGGACTTTGGATTGGTGGACATTTTGATTTTAAATTACCCAATAAGCCTAATTTGCTTTACCTCTCCAGATTATTCGAAGAAAATAATGATTTTACTCAAGGACCTCTAAAAATTGCTACTAGTAGTGGATCTGATCCTTCCTTATGGAATAGAGTTTGGAAAGTTAAAAAGTCAACCATTCTTTGGCATATAAACAATTATAAAAATAAATCTTATGAAATTCCTGAAGAAATTCTAAATTGGCCTTCTAACGGAGGTTCATTATACGCGCAGACACTTGCTCCATTTGTTGATTTAAATGGAAATCAAAAATACGAACCTGAGGATGGTGACTACCCAGACATTAGAGGAGATGAAGCTATTTATTTTATTTGTAATGATGCTGGAAAAACTGGCGATAAAAATGATGCTTTAAATGTGGAAGTGCACGGTATGTTATATGGTTTTAACAGTACGAATGAAGCATTAAACAATACCCTCTTTTTAAATTTAAAAGTAATTAATCGCTCGAGAAGAGATTATAAAGATGTCTTTGTTGGCATGTACACTGATTTTGATATTGGCAATCCTAGAGATGATTATATGGGGACTGATACTTCATTAAACTTAGCCTATGCATATAATGGTGATATTAATGATAATAGCGATAACAATTTTAAAGGATATGGTACGTCTCCTCCTGCGGCAGGAATTTTATTCCTCAATCAAAAAATGAGTAATAGTATGTTTTTTGATAATGATATCACTAAACCTTATGCCTATTATCCTACCAAATTAGAAGACTACTATAGTTATATGCAGTCTAAGTTTTTAGATAATAGTTCTTTACGATATGGTGGAAATGGTTATTTTCAATCTAACGGTGCTACCAATATTGTTTCTAATTATATCTACCCAGGTGATCCTACTGTGAATCCAAATATTGGCTGGACAGAAATAAATAACTTTGGTGCTTCACCTTTAACTCCTGATGATAAAAGAATAATTACATCTTTTAGAAAAGATAAATTTATAAAAGAAGAATTTATTGAAATGGATATCGCTTATTTATATGCTGAAAACTCACTAAACGATGGGACTTTTACGAGGTCAGTTGTCGATTTAAAAAGAGCTGCAAGAACTATCAAAGATTTATATAATAATGGATTTATTACAAGTGGAACAGTTCCAAAAGTAAATGAAATTTTAGAAACAAAAATTTTTCCAAATCCCGTTAAACAAAATCAAAGCGTATTTATTAGCTCTCCTTCAGCAACTGCAATCAATATATTTAATTTGAATGGAAAATTGGTTTATGAAAATAAGATGCAAGGTGAGATTGAAATCAATACAACCAACTTTTCCTATGGCGTTTATCTTTTCAAAATAATATCAGAGGAAGGTATTATTTTGAAAAAAATAATAGTGAGATAATTCGTTTTAAAACAGTGAAAGTAAGTTGATACTGCCTATTAAGTAGAAAGTAATTTATAAGCTTTATTTTGCCCTCTGCTTAGGTTGAGGGTTTTTTTTATGACAAAGCTTTAAAATATTTACGTTGAAAAATCAATAAGCTTAAAATTCCAATTGTAATTGCTGAGTCAGCCACATTAAAAACTGGTCTGAAAAAAAGAAAATATTCTCCTCCCCAAATCGGTAACCAATCTGGAAAATAACCATCAACTAATGGGAAATAAAGCATATCTACTACTTTTCCATGCAATAGGGTAGCATAACCACCTGAATCAGGAAGTAAAGTGGCAATTTGATTGATACTATCATTAAAGATTACGCCGTAAAAGACACTATCAATAATATTTCCAACTGCACCCGCAAAAATAAGTGCGCCAGTCACTAACAGCCCTTTTGGAGTAGATTTAGGCAATTTAAATAAGTACACCCCTATAAATCCTACTACAATTATTCTAAATAAGGTCAGCGCTAATTTTCCATATTCTCCTGCCAACTCTAGGCCGAAAGGCCATTCCATTGTTTTCTGTAAAGTGAATGATGAACCAATTACCTATAACTGAAAACTCTTCGCCTAAAAATAGATTAGTTTTAATCCAAATTTTAGACCATTGATCGATAATCAACACCAATAAAACAACCAGAACAGGAAGGCTAAAAAAACGCTTAAGAAAATTCATAGAATTATAATTATGAAAGGAATAGCTGAAAATAGACTTATTTTCAGCTATATAATTTATCTATTTTGAGCTTCTTTAGCTTCAATAGTAAGAGTGGCATGAGGCACAGCTCTCAATCTTTCTTTAGGTATCAATTTGCCTGTTTCTCTGCAAATACCATATGTTTTATTCTCTATTCTTATCAAAGCATTTTCTAAATGAGAAATAAACTTCTCTTGACGAATTGCCAATTGCGAAATTTCTTCTCTTGAAAGTGTTTCAGAACCATCTTCCATCATCTTAAAAGAAGGTGACGTGTCATCAGTTCCATGATCATCCTTGTAAGATAATGTATTTTTTAAATTAGTTAAATCTTTTCTTGCTTCTTCTAATTTGCCTTTAATTAGCTCCTTAAATTCATTTAATTCTTCGTCAGAATATTTTTTTTTCTCTTCACTCATTTCAATTCTATTTTAAATTCTTTGTAACGAAACCTTCGTCTCAATATTGTTGTCTAATTCTATTTGAAAAACATCTCCATTTAACTCCTCCTCCAATTCAATTGAATTAGCCAAAGTTTCAGAACAAATATACTGTTTATTCATTATTATTGCTTCATCCAATTCAGCATGTTTTTCAATTTTGATATTAATTTTATCAGTTACCTCAAAGCCAGCTTCTTTTCTAAAATTTTGAATTCGATTAACAATTTCTCTTGCCAATCCTTCTTCTTTTAAACTATCAGAAATATCAATATCCAAAGCTACTGTATATTTTCCTTCTGAAGCTACTAACCAACCTGGTATATCATCAGTAGTTATTTCTACATCATCAATGTTTAATTCTACAGTTTTTTGATCGATAAGAATTTCAAATGTATTATTATTTTCAAATTCAGCAATTTGATCTTGGTCTAAAGCAGAAATTGCAGCTGCAGCTTGCTTCATATTTTTCCCAAATTTAGGCCCTAACTTTTTAAAGTCTGCCTTAATTCTTTTTACCAGAACTCCTGCAGTATCTTCCAAATATTCTATCTCTTTTACATTTACTTCTGACAATATTAAATCTTGTACATCAGATAATTGACGCTTAAATTTAGGATCTAAAATAGGTACCATAATTCGCTGAAGTGGCTGACGTACTTTTATTTGTTCCTTTTTCCGTAGCGCTAAAATCATAGAAGAAAGACGCTGCGCAATTTCCATACGTTCTTCTAAGTCTTCATCGATTAAAGTTTTATCCACTATTGGAAAATCAGCTAAATGAACAGATGAATTTTTATCTTTTTTACTTATCTGATTCAAATCATTAAATAATCGATCCATAAAAAATGGAGCAATAGGCGCTGACAATCTTGCAACAGTCTCCAAACAAGTGTATAATGTTTGATAAGCTGATATTTTATCTTCGGTATAATCTCCTTTCCAAAACCTTCTTCTACATAAACGTACGTACCAATTACTTAGATTTTCTGTTACAAAATCTTGAATAGACCTCGTAGCCTTAGTTGGTTCATAATCCGCGTACAATTGATCCACCTCAGCTACTAAAGAATTTAATTTCGATAAAACCCATCTATCAATCTCTGCTCTATTTTCATTTTTTACCTCAGCCTCAGAAAAATTAAAGCCATCAATATTAGCATAAAGTGCAAAGAAATTGTACGTATTATATAAAGTGCCAAAAAACTTTCTTTGAACCTCTTTTATACCATCTAAATCAAATTTTAAATTGTCCCATGGTTGTGCATTGCTAATCATATACCAACGTGTAGCATCAGGTCCGTATTTCTCTAATGTGGTAAATGGGTCAACAGCATTGCCTAAACGTTTAGACATTTTCTGACCGTTTTTATCTAAAACTAAACCATTAGAAACTACATTTTTGTATGCCACAGAATCAAAACATAAGGTAGCAATTGCATGTAAAGTAAAGAACCAACCTCTTGTTTGATCTACACCTTCAGCTATAAAATCAGCTGGATAAAACTTGCCTTCTTGCCCTTCTGGAAGGTTTTGATCAATCAATTCTTTATTTTCAAAAGGATAATGCCATTGCGCATAAGGCATAGAGCCTGAGTCAAACCAAACATCAATTAGGTCCGCTTCTCTTTTCATAGCCTTTCCTTTACTTGATAGGAGTATGATTTCATCAACAAATGGACGATGAAAATCAAAAGAATTATAATTTTCTTTTGAAAAATCACCAGCTTTAAAGTCTCCCATTGGATTTTTATCCATCAATCCGGCTTCTACAGCTTTTTGGCATTCTGTTTTTAATTGCTCTGCTGATTCTATGATTATTTCTTCATCATTGTCTTCTGTTCGCCAAATAGGTAAAGGAATACCCCAATATCTAGAACGGGATAAATTCCAATCCTGCAAATTTTCCAACCAATTACCAAAACGACCAGTTCCTGTACTTTCAGGCTTCCAATTAATCGTTTTATTATTGGCAATCAATTCAGGCTTCATGGCAGTAGTTTTTACAAACCAAGAATCCAACGGAAAATATAATACAGGCTTGTCAGTTCGCCAACAATGCGGGTAACTGTGCTCGTATTTTTGAACATCAAAGGCTCTATTCTCTTCTTTTAATTTGATGGATATTCTAATATCAACTGATTTATAATCAGCAGCCTTTTTATCATCATCTAAATACTGTTCTTTTACATATTCACCTGCAAAATCACTTACCTCATCAAGAAATCGTCCTTGCATATCTACCAAATGAAGCGATCCTATTCCATTAGATTTTGCCACTCTAAAGTCATCTGCACCGTAACTAGGAGCTAAATGAACAATACCAGTACCGTCTTGAGTGGTTACAAAATCTCCTAAAATAACTCTAAAAGCATCTCCATCAGTTGGCTGAACATAAGGCAATAATTGCTCATAGCGCATTCCTTCTAAATCTGATCCATTAAATTTAGCAATAATTAAAAAAGAATTTTTTTGACTGCCATCTTTGTAATCTCCCTTTAAGCTAATCATATGTTCACCGATATAACTAAACCCCTCAGTTGCTAACTTAAAGTGCTTATGCAATAAATCCTGTGCAATAATTACTATCTGTGGGATATTTGTATATTTATTAAAACATTTGACTACAAGATATTCTATATTTTTACCAACAGCCAATGCAGTATTAGAAGGCAAAGTCCAAGGTGTAGTTGTCCATGCAATAAAAAATATTTCATTCCAAGTATCACAACCAGCAAATAATTTATTTTGTTCAGGTTTAATAATCTCTAAAAATGATTTCCCATTTTCAGAGATTTGATTATTAACTACTTTAAATTGAGCTACAGCAGAAGTGTCCTTAACATCTTTATAACATCCAGGTTGATTCAATTCGTGAGTACTCAACCCAGTGCCGGCAGCAGGAGAATAAGGTTGAATAGTATAGCCTTTATAAATTAATCCTTTTTTGTAAAGCTTTGCTAATAAAAACCATACACTTTCTATGTATTTATTATCATAGGTCACATAAGGATCATTCATGTCCACCCAATAACCCATTTGCTTGGTCAAATTATTCCAAACATCAGTGTATTTCATTACGGCCTCACGGCATTTTTGATTGTACTCCTCTACAGAAATAGATTTGCCAATATCTTCTTTTGTGATTCCTAATTCTTTCTCTACTCCAAGTTCTACCGGCAAACCATGGGTATCCCAACCTGCTTTACGTTTTACTTGAAATCCTTTTTGCGTTTTATATCTACAAAAAATATCTTTAATGGTTCTGCCCATTACATGGTGAATTCCAGGTAATCCATTTGCAGATGGCGGTCCTTCATAAAAAACAAATGGAGCTGCACCTTCTTTAGTATCAATACTTTTTTGAAAAGTATTTTCTTGCTCCCATTTTTTTAAAACTTCTGAAGCTATTTCGGGCAAATTTAATTGCTTATATTCTTTGTATTTACTCATTCTGTAACCTAAAAATCTGGAATAATTAAAATGAGCACAAATTTAACAATTCTAAAGTAGATGTATCAATGATTTTTTAGAATTGAAAAAGAAAAATAAATGCCTAAAAAGTTCGAATTAGCAGTTAAAGATTAATACATAAAAAATCCAATGAAAATATATTGTGTACAATTTTTACATTTCTTATACACAAATCGCATTAAATTGTAGCAATAACTTTTAGCTCAATTCCAATAGGAGTGGGTAAACTTTTAATTTCTACAGTGGTTCTGCATGGCTGATTATCAGCAAAATATTCTGCATAAATTTTATTGTAAATTTTAAAATCAGCCTTCATATTGGTTAAAAATACAGTAACATCTACAATATTCATCCATGATGAGCCTGCATCTTCTACAATAGATTTTACATTTTTAAATACTGAATGGCATTGTTTTTCAATGTCATATGACAAAACATTACCGTTTTCATCCAACTCTACACCTGGAATCTTTTTGGTTCCTCTTTCACGAGGACCAACTCCAGATAAAAATAAAAGATTTCCTACTTTTCTAGCGTGAGGATAAGCTCCTACTGCTTCAGGAGCTTTTTGAGATTCAAATTTTTCTGATGACATACTTATATCTTTTTAAAAGGTAAAGATAATACTAAAGAAATAGAAACATACAATGCATTGCCCAATTACTTTATTAGCATATCTTTGAAGCCAAATTAAAACAATAACCATGAAATTTAAAAATCTAACACTAACCCTATTTTTTTTCTGTTCGCTAATTTTTGCTGGACAAAGTATTAAAGCACAAGGTATTTTTTATGCTACTAACATTACTGTTCAAACAACTGCTCCAGTAAGTTGCGATACTTTGAATATTGATGTTAGAACTTATTTAGGATGTATAAACTATGTAAATGCAGGTTATACTTATACAATTAGTACTGATACTATTTATATAAATGTAAACTATACATCAAGTTTTATTTGTGCAGGGGCAATAAGTTATCCCGTTTTTAATGTGAAGATTCCAACGTTATTATCAAATAACTATACTATAAAAGCATCTGCTTTTATAGATGCTACTTTTGTAAATGCATTGTATGATTCTGTAAATGTAAAAGATTGCTGCCCGGCTAGCTCGCAGTTAGTTCCTAATTTTAATATAAACGATACCATCTCTTGTTTGAATGATGTGATATACTTCAACAATCAAAGTATTAATGGAGTAAATTTTTCTTGGTATAAAAATGATGTTTTGTTTAGCACTAACAACAACTCATTAATCAGTGCGGACAGTGTAGGAGTTTTTAATATAAAATTAGTTGCAGATAGTGCAAACTGCTCTAAAGACACTACCATTCAAATAGAGGTAAAAGATTTACCACTCGTTAACTTAGGCATGGATACTACTATTTGTGCAGGCCAAACACTTACATTAAGTGCTTTAGATTCAGCAGCTACCTATTTATGGCAAGACAGCACTACTGCTGATAGTTTAGTAGTTGATTCTTCAGGAACTTATTGGGTAAAAGTAACCAATGCTTATGGTTGTTCTTCAAGAGATAGCATTGATATTACGGTAACAACATGTGTTTCAATAAAAGAAAATCAATTAAATAATGCGGCCGTAAAAGTTTATCCTATTCCTGCTCGAAACATATTACATTTAACTATAGAGGACTCGTTTAAAGGTTTATATTCTTATTCTATTATTGACATAAAAGGTCAATTAGTAAAAGAAGGACAAATAAATCTTAGTAATAACGAAAACAGTATAGATATTTCTAGATTAAACAAGGGAATTTATAATTTGAAATTAATTAGAAATGGAGAATATATTTTTCAAAAAATTAGTATCCAATAGGATATAATTTTATAAAGTAAAAGGCTGAAATCAAAATTGATTTCAGCCTTTTTTTATATCCTTTTTTAAAACTATGCGTATAAAAGCATGTTAATGCTACTAAAACTGTAAATGCTTAAAAAATTTCAAACTTTCATTTCTTCAATTGGTGTTCGTGAAAATGCGGATGACACTGGAAAGTTAAAGGTTAAAACCTTGAACTGGATATTGTTTTGGACAGTTTTAGCAAGTATTTTTTGGGCAATCATGCTTTATATCTTGAAACAATATAAAGCAGTTCCCTTCCCTCTAGTTGCCACTATTTTAATTTTAGTATCTGTTTTTCGTTTTGCAAAAACTAAAAACTTTCAGTCTACATTAAATACTTTTATAGTATTATTATTATTTCTTCCGCCTTTAGTTCAATTGTTTCATGGTGGTTTTATTAACTCGGGTGCTGTAATTGTTTGGTCAGTTTTAGCACCTGTTTCTGCCTTAATTTTTAAACCTATTCGAGCAGCTAAGCTGATATTTGGAGCTTTTTTAGTGTTGTTTACACTCACTGCTTTTGTTGAGATTTTTATTACTATTGATTTCCAAGAAGTTACTCATGCCTTAATTATAATTCAATTTTCTCTCAACATCGTGGCTGTTTTAACTATTTGCTATTTCCCAATTTTACATTTCACAGATGAAAATTTAAAAGCCAAGAAAATTATCAAATTACAAAATGATAAAATTGTAAGCAGTATCGAGTATGCAAAATATATTCAAAAAGCTATTTTGGCCACAAAGACAGATTTAGATTTCAATTTAAACAAAGACTACTTTTTATTATTTGAACCGAAAGATATCGTAAGTGGCGATTTTTATTGGGTAAACAAAAAAAATGGAAAGCTTATTTTAATCTGTGGAGATTGTACTGGCCACGGAGTACCTGGGGCTATTATGACAATGATGGGAATTAACCATTTAAACAATATAATTAAAGAAAAAGGAATTACAGATCCATCCATGATTTTATTGTTTTTGCATACTGCTGTAAAAGAATCTTTAAAGCATAGTTCTGAGAAAATTAATGATGGGATGGATATAGCTATTTGTACCGTTGACTTAGAAAATAACTACATGGAATATGCAGGTGCTAAAAGTAAAATGTATTATTACAATGGCACTTTGAAAACGTATCAACCTACTAAGATTAGCATAGGTGATACAAGTAGAAATGCATCTTTCGAAAAGCATAGAATAAATATTAAAAAAGGAGATTGTTTTTACATGCTTACAGATGGATATATTGATCAATTTGGTGGCCCAAAAGAAAAAAGGTTTGGTTCTAAAAGATTATTTCAATTGATCTCTACTTTGAAGAATAAAGAAATAGAGTCTCAAAAAGAAATAGTTGTCAATGAGTTATTGCAATGGCAAGGAAAAGAAGAGCAAATAGATGATATCACTTTTATGGGTTTTAAAGTATAATAAATATGGGTACGTTAATAAAAAAAGTATTGGTGATTGAAGATGATTCACTCACTTTATTGGTCTTAACCAATTTACTTTCGGCAAAAGGTATTGAAGTAGTGCCATTAAATGATGGCAGAGATTTTCAAATGGAAATGGCAAACATAGATGCCGCAATTATAGATTGCGGTTTGCCTTTTATATCTGGTCAGGATATAGCAGAAGAAATTAAAACTAATTCTCCACACGTAAAAGTTATCCTAACATCCATTATGGAAATGGATGAAATAGATTATAAATTATTAAAAAGAGTAGACGGCTTTATAGGTAAACCCTATGATAGTGATAAAATTGAAGTGTTGTTTCAAAAGCTAAATTAATAGTTTCTATTTTATAACTTTATTGATTTTTCCCCACATTTCATCATGAAAAAGAACTGGATTCGCAGAAGAATCTTGTAATTCCCCCATTCTGATAACAACCATATTTAAAGAAGGTATACAATTAATAAATTGTCCATTTTTTCCCATAGCAGCATATAAATCAGAAGGTGCATTAGATGCCAAACTCAAATTAAAAGTAAATTCTGAGCCTGGTAAAACAATTGATTTTTTGCCATTTAACCATGTAAGATAGCCATAAGAGAGATTTATTGATTGAGAGCTAGATTTCATAGCGTTTAGATAATTTTGATCACTAAGTACAGCCTTTTGATCCCATTTGCCATTATTCAATAATAATAAACCAAAACGTGCAGCAGATCTAGCTGTGCTCCTAAATACATTATTAAACCCCAATTTTATCCAGTTTCCAACCATCCCAATTTTATCACTGATCTCTTTCTTTGTAAAATCATTGTAGCTTTGATTGGAAGAATTGCTAATTACATTTTCTAAAAGTGTATAAGGTGCATTATGATAAAACCATTGAGTGCCTGCATCTGCTTTATAAGATAAACAATTTGAATCAGTACAATCAAAATTTCCATTAGTATAATCCAGACCTGTGGTCATTGTTAATTGATTTTTGATTAAAATTTTGTCTTCTTTATCTATTGGCATTGATGTCCAATTTTTTCCCAAATATTCAGACGTTTTATCATTAATATTTAATAAAGTTTTTTCTTGAGCAATACCTACCAAAAAAGCTGTTAATGTTTTACCTGCGGAAGCCCAATACCACTGTGAATTTTGATCAAAAGTTCCATTATTTAATATATTATTCCCCCAATACTTTTCTATAACAATTTTTCCATTTTTAAGAATTATAAAAGCTCTAGTATCATTTTGATTAAGAAATGTATACAGCTCAGAAATAGCAGTTGTATCCCAATTTAAATCAGTTGGAGAAGTTGTTTCCCAACTATTATTTCCAATAGGTGGAAAATAAATTGATTCGATATTGTTTTTATCTAGAGGTTCATCTTTCTCTTTTGAACACGAAAAAATAAAAATTATCGATAAAACAAGAAAAAAGGAATTTTTCATTTTTTTTATAAAAGTAGTTTTTTTCTATTGTTAATAATTGATTCCCAAAATATTAATTTTTCAGGGAATACCCTTAAAAATACTTCTACTATTAATAAGAGATTTGCAATTAGATATTTAAATAAAAAAACAACAATTATGAAAAAGCAATTTAACAAAGCAGCAACATTTTTAAGCATTATCGCAATGGCGTTTATTTATACCTCTTGTGAAGAAGAACCAATAGAGCCTTTTCCACCAGGTGGAGATCCTAAAGGCAATTCCAATGTAATTGATAAAGATATCAATACTAAAACTATCTTAAAAGATCATTTAGCAGGTGTTGATTATGAAATATGCGGAAATATCAGAGTTAATGCAGAATTAATTATTGAACCTGGAGTAGAAATAGTTATGTGTGCAGGAGCTACAGTTTCCGTTGAAAAAAATGGATCGCTAAATGCAGATGGAACTAGCGCATTACCCATTACCTTTAGAGGCAAAACAGCCTCACCAGGATTTTGGGATTTATTACATATTAATTCTAATAATCCAGCAAATGTATTAAATTATGTAACTATTTCCGATGCAGGTGGAGAAACTTATTATAATAGCGCAAGTATATTTGTGAATAATAATAATAGCTCACAACTTAGTTTAATGAATTCAACCATTAAAAATAGTAAGGGTAGTGGTATGGATGTGGAAGATGGATCATCTATTCCTAATTTTAGTAATAATACTTTCACTAATAACGGGGACGCTCCAATTAAATTATCATTATCACTTATAGGTTCTTTAGATATTGCTTCAGATTATGGTGATGGAAATACAAATAATTACATTGGTGTAGGAGGGTCAAATATGACTCAATCACAAGAAGTTAAAAATATAAATGTCCCATATTTTATAGAAGAGAAATCGTATCTTAAGAATGACCTTAAAATAAACTCAGGTGTTGAAATTTTAATGGGCGCAGGAGCTTATATAATAGTAGAAGCTAATGGTTCAATAAATGCAATAGGAACAAGCAGCAAACCAATTTCAATTAAAGGAAAAGTGAATTCAGTAGGTTATTGGAAAGTACTGCATATTAACTCAAACAATCCATTAAATAAATTTGAATATGTAACTATTAAAAATGGAGGTTCAGATTCCTATTATAATTACTCAAGTATTTTTGTGAATAATAATAACAACGGAAGCTTTATAATGAATAACTGCACCATTTCTGATAGTTATGCTTGGGGCCTATTTGTAGAAGGTGGAGCATCAATAACACCTTCAACTAAAGCTGGTATTGAAGGGGCTAATACTTTTAATAATAATGGAACAGGCACAAATGCTAATTGTACTGGAAATTGTACAGTGAATATTAATTAGAAGTAGAAAATAATAAACTTTAAAAAAGCAGAAAAGCCAATTGGTTTTTCTGCTTTTTTTTTGAGTAAATTATTCATTTCAATTCTCAAAGAATTCAAACAAACACTATCAAATTATATTTTATCTATTTACAATAATCTTTTGTTGTCCTAGATTTTTACCTTCTCCTATCACATTCAATATGTAAGTTCCTGATGGCATTTCAATGCTTGGAATAACCTTAAATTTATTATTATGATTCGAATTGTTTATTTCCTTTTGATAAATAACTCTACCCATTAAATCGGTAAGAATAAGCTCTACTCTTAAATAAGCTTCCGTTTTAAATTCAATTGTAAATTCATTGTTTATTACCGGTATTGGATACACTTTAAACCCTTTTACTAGTCCTTTATTAAACTCTACTGCTCTTAAATCAGAATAACTAAAGTCTCCATTAAAGTCTGTTTGTTTTAACCTGTAATAGGATATTCCTTCTAAAGGATAATAATCAGTAGTTGAATAATCTAATTTTTCTAAACTATTTCCTGCGCCTTTAACTACAGCTACTTCATTAAAATCTTTTCCATTGTAAGATCTTTCTACTGTAAAGAAATCATTATTAATTTCAGTAGCTGTTGACCAATCTAATAAAACAACTTCTTCTGTAGTTGTAGCATCAAAAGATAATAATTCTATCGGTAAAGGATTTACAATGCTTGTGCTAGCCAAGGTAAACGGACTAAAACTTGTAATAGCTGCACTACTTACTACTGTACCTTTTGTATTGGTGCCAGTGGTTCCACCATTGCCATTATTTGTCCATTTAGTGCCATCCCAACGCGCAACTCTTAAATCAGGTAAGCTTCCAACACCGCCACTATTGGTATCCCAGCTTAAGGTTACATTGACATCATTAGTAGTACTAATTCTGTCTAAAATCCAATATTCTCTTGTACTTACATTATTTAAACCTGCTTCTAATGAATTCCAAGTATAGGTTGGATGCGGGTTTTGCTCATAATATGTAGCTCTAAACCTTGCTGAACCACTAGAAGGAGCTGAAATGGCTATAGGACGATACAAACCACTATCTCCAACTGGAAAAATAAATGCATCATTACCAATTTTTTCTAAAGGTCCTCTCACATATGAATTATTAGAGACATTAATTACTGGCGTATTGTCAGTTAATGTGATAAGATTAGTTGGTGAACTATTTATATTTCCTTTGGTCAAATCCAATCTACTGTAAATAGTAACTGGCATATTTAAAGTAACTTCATCATTAGGATTGTTTATTTTAAAATTTCTAATTTGAATTTCAGGACTCGCATTTATATTATTAATGCTTTGAGCTGCAGTTCCATCCATAATTACCTCTGCACTACCTCCATTACCAAAAGTAACCACTTTGTTAAAATCACAATTAATATTACCAGCATAAGTACTAGTGGCGTTATAATTTGGATAAAAAGGCCCTGTGTTAGTACTAATATAAGTTACATCATTATTGTAATCATCATCATAAGAACCTGCAAAAAGCAAATAACCAGTTCCACTATTTTTAATTGTTGTAATACCATTAAATGTATTACCTCCATAAGAGTAATCATTTATAGCATCTGTTTTTTCAAGAATTGTATTCCCATTATACTTGGTTTCTCTTGTTGTAAATCGAGCTGCTTTAAAATCTACATTTCCATTCCAAGAACTTCCATTTTGATCTATATAAGACGAACCAGTTGGATATAATGTTTGCGCTGTTGCTCCCAATTGTGTAAAATTTCTAAATTGTAAATCCCCACTTATAAAACCGTTTGTTCCAATTTTAACCACTTTTCCATTAGCCAATGTTCCTTGTCCATTTCCATTTCCAAAATAAACACCATCTGATATTGGATTAGTTTGTTCAATTGTTATGTCATCATTATAAAAATTAGCACTGTTTAAAGCATGGTTAAAATACACTTGAGCATTAGTAGCAGAACTATTATTTAATACCTCTATTTTTCCATTAAAAGTAACATCTCCGTTATTACCTAAATAAACTTGTTTATTAACACCAGAACCACTGTTTAAAACGGTAGTTTTTCCAGGAATAATATTATTAGATGATGTGCTATTTCCAAGCGTGACAACTCCTGTTATGCCTGCATTGGTATTTCTAATATCTAAATTACCTCCAAAATTTACATTCCCTACAAAACCTAGATATATATATTGGTTATCTCCTGTACCAATATTATCAGCGATCGTATTTCCACCAATTGTTACAGTTGAAGTACTATTATTAGAAAGATAAATTGAACCATTAGTGCCAGTTGTATTGTTCGTCATTGTCAAATCACTTCCTATATTCAATGTTCCAGCATTGCATAAATAAACGTAATTACTATTGGCAGAACCAATATTATTAACTTGCATTTTACCTATTACATCTAAAGTAGATGAAGTGTAAGACATTAAATAAAGATTAGCTGATGAACCACTAGCTGTATTGGTCATTTTTAAATCTCCACCTACATAATTTCCAACGCCATTATATGCCAAGTAGAAATGATTAGTTCCTGAATTAACAACATCTAAATTTACTCTAAATGTATCTTGATTTCCATTTCCCATTAAAAAATATCCACTTCCGGAATTTACTAAATTAGCTTTTTGATCAAACACATTTGCTCCAATAGATGCGTCATTAATTGCTCCATTTTTTTCTAAATAGGCTGTTCCAGAATAATGTGTATAGTGGGTAAATAAACGCGGTGAGGTAAATATAGTATTACCTCCCCAGTCAGAAGAATATTGAGTTAAAGCAGTTGTCCCTGTTGGCTGTAATGTTTGAGATGTTGGCCCAATTTGAGTAAAATTTCTCAAATATAAGTCTCCTGCAATAAATCCATTTGCTCCTATTGTAATTGTTTTAGTAGCTGCCAAAGTTCCTTGACCATTTCCATTTCCAAATAAAATTCCATCGCCATCTACATGGGTATTTTCTAAAACAATATTACCTGCATATGTATTTTCACTATTATTATTGTAATTTAATAAAATTCTGCTATTGGTAGCTGAAGCTTGATTAGAAATACTCAAATCATCAGCAAAATTTATATCTCCTTGGTTCCCTAAATAAATATCTTTAACTGCTCCTGCTCCTTTATTTATGATAGTTGTTTTACCTCCTATATTTACAAGAGAAGAGTTACTATTTGCAATAGAATGTATAACAGAATTAGCTGTATTATCATTTGAAAAATCTAAATTTCCTGCTATGTCCATATCTCCTGAACTTCCCAAGTAAATAGATGCTGAACTAGAAGAACTATTATCATCAGCTTTTACATTGCCATTTACATTCACAAAAGAATTTGCTCCATTCGCAATTATAATAGTTCCATTTACACCTGAGGTAGCATTTTTTAAGTTCAAATTACCTGCTATAGACACATCCCCTTCATTTCCAAAATAAATATAACAAGAATTGACTCCAACTCCTGAGTTTAAAATATCTACATTTCCTACAATATCAAGGGTAGAGTTAGAAGAAGTTGAAAAATAACATTGGCTATTACCGTTTGCTGAATTGATAAAATCTAAATCCCCACCAATATAATTCCCAGCACTATTGTGGGCTAAATACATATTATAGCTACCAGAATTTACCATATCCAAATCTACTCTAAAAGTATCAGGATTTCCACTTCCTAAAAGTAAATATCCGTCACCGCTATTGGTAATTAAGGCATAAGCATCAAAGACATTACCTCCATAAGATTGGTCATTAAAAAGTCCAATCTTTTCTAAAGAAGCGGTACCTGTATAATGTGTAAAATGAGTGAAGAATCTTGGTGAAGAAAATATAGTGTTTCCTCCCCAATCAGAGTAATATTGAGTTAAAGCAGTTGTACCTGTTGGCTGTAATGTTTGTGCAGTTGGCCCAATTTGAGTAAAATTTCTCAAATATAAATCTCCAGCTATAAAGCCATTAGCTCCAATTGTAATTGTTTTAGTAGCTGCCAAAGTTCCTTGACCATTGCTAATTCCAAACAATACTCCATCTCCGTCTGCATGTGTATTTTCTATTACAATATTACCGAGATAATTATTGGTTGAACTTGTACCATTATTACAATACACTTGAGAACTATTAGCAGAACTTTGATTAGAAATAGTTAAATCATCATTAAAATCAATACTTCCAGAGTTGCCTAAATATACTTGTCTTAAATTTCCTGCACCTTTATTAAGTACAGAAGTTTTACCTCCTATAGTACCAATAGAATTGGATGAGTTAGCAACGGAAATTTGAGCATTATTTACACTATTGTCATTTACTATTGTCAGATCTCCTCCAATACTAAAATCCCCTGAGGAGCCAAGGTAAGAATACATAGAGTTAGAAGTACCCGTGTTATTCAATGTTGCTTTACCATTAATATTGATAAATGCATTGTTATTATTAGCAATATAAAGATTTCCTGCTGTTGCCGATGGAATATTATTTGCGATTAGATCACCTCCAATAGATACATCTCCATTATCAGCAAAATACATATAAGAATTAGTACCCGAACCAGAATTAGTTATGTTTGCATTTCCTATAATATCCAACGAAGAAGCTGCCACATTAGCAACATAAAAACTATTACTTCCATTGCCGCTATTCGTTATATCTATATTTCCACCAATATAATTGCCAGTACTATTATAGGCCAAATACATATTATAGCTGCCTGAATTAACCATATCTAAATCTACTCTAAACGTATCAGGGTTGCCATTCCCCATTAAAAAGTAACCACTTCCAGAATTTACTAAATCAACGTTTTGATCAAACACATTATCGCCAATAGATGCGTCATTAAAATCTCCATTTTTTTCAAGGTATGCAGTTCCTGTATAATGTGTTCTATTAGTTATAAAACGAGGCGAAGAAAATACGGTATTTCCACCCCAATCTGAATCGTATTGTGTTAATGTAGTTGTACCTGTTGGCTGCAACGTTTGTGCGGTTGACCCAATTTGAGTAAAATTTCTCAAATATAAATCTCCAGCTATAAAGCCATTAGCTCCAATTGTAATTGTTTTAGTAGCTGCTAGAGTTCCTTGACCTGTGGCGTTTCCAAATAAAATTCCATCTCCATCTACATGGGTATTTTCTAATACTATATTCCCATTATATAAGTTAGAACTATTGGAATTATGATTGCAATATACTTGTGAATTGATAGCAGAACTGTTGTTATAAATAAATAAGTCATCCCCAAATATTATATCTCCTCCATCACCTAAATAAACTCTTTTTGTATTACTTCCTCCGTTATTAGTAACAGTAGAAATTCCAGCTATGCTTAAAGAAGAAGTATTCCCATCGGCAATATAAATAGTACCACTTAAACCAGTGGGACTATTATTTACTGTTAAACTTCCATTAGAAACGATATTACCACTATTGGGAAAGTAAATAGTTGAATTATCTGCCGTACTTAGGTTATTCAGAATAACGTTCCCATCAATGGTAGCTGAAGTCGAATAAGTTGCAATATTTATTGAGCTCGAACCACCAGAAGTAGTTTGATTTACTGTAAAATCACCACCAATGTAATTATCTGTGCTATTGTAGAATAAATAAATAATACTACTTCCAGAATTCGTTAATGTTAAATCCAATTTAAAAGTATCGTTATTCCCATTACTCCAAAGAATATAACCACTTCCACTATTGGTAATTTCGGTGTTTTTATAAAAAACATTTCCTCCTTGACTTTGATCAGAGCTTGAACCAGTTTTTTCAAGTTTTGCAGTTCCTCTATAATAAGTATCTCTACAAAATAAACCATCTCCTCTAAAGTTTACATCACCGCCCCAATCGCTATTATAATTAGTAAAACGTGTATTTCCTGTAGGCAATAAAGTTTGAGAAGTATTACCCAATTGATGAAAATTATTAAAATATAAATCTCCTCCAATAAAACCACCAGCTCCGATAGTAATAGTTTTGCCATTAGCAAGTTCTGTATATCCTTGATTAAATCGAATACCATCCGAATTAGCATGAGTAGATTCAATAACAATATTTTCATTAAAAAATGCGGTGCTCACAGCATTATTTGTAACGTAAATATCAGAATTGCTAGCACTAGAAGCATTGGTCATTTTCACATCTCCATTAAATGTGATTTTTCCTTGATTGGCAATATAAAAATCTGAATTGATTCCGTTACCGTCATTTAAAAAAGTTGCTGTACCATTAATAGTTACATCTGAAGCAGAATTATTTGCAATTCTAAAGTCTCCGTTATTTCCTGTTGTTAAATTGGTTGCTGAGAAATTTCCTCCAACTGTTACATCACCACCATCTCCAAAATAAAGGTAATTGGTAGGTGCAGCACCAGAATTAGTAAGGGTTACATTGCCTGCTATGGTAATGGAAGAATTTAAAGAATTTGCAACATTTAAATATCCATTGTTTGTTGCAGAATTGTTTGTAGCAATTAAATTTCCTCCAATATAGTTATCTAAACTATTACCTGCTAGATATAAATTATTATTTCCAGAATTGATTAAAGTTAAATCGAGATCAAAAGTATCTGGGTTGGTATTTCCCATATAAAAATATCCATTACCTGTATTTGTAAGATTTGTATTCCCTTTAAAATGGTTAAAACCATAACTATAATCTGTTCCTGCATCAGTCTTAGTTAAATTGGCAGTTCTATTATAAACAGTATTTGTTGTAGTTATTCTTGGTGCGGAAACACTTATATTACCTCCAAAATTTGAGTTTAAAAAATTTGTATTGGAAGACCCTGTTAATATTAAATTAATTGGGGCAACTCCTAACTGTTTAAAGTTATATAAATAAAGGGCTCCTGAATTAAAACCACTACCACCTTTAAATATAGATTTTGTGGCAGCTAAAGTAGAAGTTCCACCTCCATAACCAATATATATTCCTGTACTAGTATTATTTGAATTGACAGTAATATCTCCATTAAAAACATTATTATTAGAACTTCGAGCTAACGAAATAACTGATGAACCTGTAGAAAATAGTTCTAAATCGCTATTAAAAGTGTCTGGATCAACAGTTGCAAATCTAATATATCCGCTTCCACTATTAGTAATAGTTGTAGTGCCCAAAAATTTATTTCCACCAGATGAACCATCATTGATAGCACCATACTTAGTTAAATTTGTAATTCCAGCATATAAAGAATATTGTGTAAAAACTGAAGATGCTGTAAAAGTTGCATTTCCTCCCCATTTACTATTGATGGAATAAAATAACGTTGGCCCGGTAGTTACTAAAGTTACTGCTCCAGTTCCTAGTTTGGTAAAATTTCTAAAATATAAATTTCCTCCTATGTATCCCCCTGCACCTATTGTTAAAGTTTTTCCATTTGCTAAAACTCCTGTACCATTTTGATCGCCAAACTCTACACCATCTGCATTCGCATTAGTCACTTGCAATTTTATATTGCCATTATAAATATTATTTCCATATCTATTGGCATAGATGTAAGAATTGTTAGCCGAAGAACTATTAATTATACTTAAGTCTCCATTGAATGTTACATTCCCATAATTACCTAAGAATATATTGTTGGAATTGGTATTTCCAGAATTTGTTATGTTAACATTACCATTCAAAATTAAATTAGATGATGAAGCATTCGCAAAATAAATATCAGAGTTTGATCCTGTTCCATTATTTAAAGCTGTTAGATTTCCATTAAGGACTAAATTTCCAACACTAACAAAAAATATATTTGAATTTGATATAGATCCATTATTAGTTAAACTAACATTCCCAGTAATTACAGTAGATGGTGAACCGCTGCCTTGTACATAAACATAATTTCCTGAATTATTTATGGTCAAATTTCCATTAATTATATTTCCAGCACTAGAATACGCAATATGCATATTATCTGTACCAGTATTATTAATGGTCAAACCTGCATTGAATGTATCAGGATTATTTTGACCCATTAAAAAATAATTGGTCCCTGAGTTATTTAAGGTAGTAGCTGCCGCAAAAAAGTTATTTCCTGAACTAGCGTTACTTCCATCTCCGGTTTTTGTTAGTATAGCTGTTGAATTATACCTTGTTTTTGAAGTAAAAATTCTTGGAGATGAAAAATTAACTGCTCCATTCCAAACACAATTATCAATCACTAAATTAGAGGTACCGCTCAAGGTTAAATTTTGAGCAGTGGTTCCTAATTGTTTAAAATTATAAATGTATAAGTTGCCATTAGTAAATCCTCCACTTCCAATTTTAATTTGTTTCCCACTTGCCATAGTTGCGGAACCACCATTGTTGCCAAATAAAATTCCTTGACTAGATGCTGCAGAATTTAAAACTATATTGCCATTAAATTGATTACCTGCAGCTATTCTAGATAAATAAATATAGTTAGTTCCTGTATTTCTTAGATATAAATCTCCATTAAAAATATCAGGATTGACAGAAGCGGTCATTAGATAACCGCTACCAGTAGCAACTATTGAAGCTTTAGCATTAAATGTATTTCCACCAGCTCCATTGTTACTTCCATTTCCATTCTTTTTTAAAGTAACTCTTTTATTAAAAGTAGAACCTCCTAAATAGAGGTTATCTGAGTTGGAATTGACAATTACACCAAATGTAGTTCCTCTAAAATATACATCACTAGTTCCATTAATTACCAATGAATCATTAGCTGCACCATTAATAGTTCCTGTGTAAAAACTAGCGTAATTGGTAACTGTAAGTCTTCTTCCATTTAAATTTAAAACAGCTGTATAGCCATTTAATATTATATCAGTAATAGTTGGATTGGGAACATTGATGTTACAATTTCCTATACCATTTGCATCAAATCGTGCATTTTGAGTAGTTGTGGGTGGTCCACTACCATCGGGCGCTCCACCAGAAGTTGACGACCAATTATTTGAACTCCAATTAGCTGTAGCACTTGCTACCCAATACCTCGTTTGAGCAGTTAATAAAATCGTGCTAAATAAAATAATAAAAAGTGTTATAAACTTTTTCATAGTTTTCTAAAAAAATAATTTATCTATTCTTGGGGGTTATAATAAAGAATAGAATCAAATTTAATTTTTAAAGAGTGTTGAAATTAGCTTAAGTTATCATTTATAGACATTTATCTGTTTATATCTCTGATTTGTCTATAGAGTTTTGAGATTTTGTTCTTAATATTTCATTATCACAATTAAATACGTTAATACCAAAAAAAGGTTTTACTCTATTTTGTTAATTTTTAATCAAATTATTTCACATTTCTTTTGTAAACGTAATTTCACACAATTAGTGCAAATTTAGAAATTAAAATTATTACATTATTTTATAAAATGGGTTGTTTTATCAGTGATAAGTGACAATTCGTCTAAATAAAATTAAAAGAGTAAATAATTTAAATTACATTTATACAAATGACAAAACCCACTATCCCTGATAATGAAAATGAAAGACAGAAAGCCTTAGATTCTTACCAAATTTTAGATACAGAATCAGAACTTGCCTTTGATGATTTGACTCAACTAGCAGCAAAAATTTGCAACACTCCAATTGCTTTGGTCACTTTAATTGATAATGATCGTCAATGGTTTAAATCAAAACATGGCTTGGATGCAAAAGAAACCAGCAGAGACATTTCATTTTGTGGTCATGCAATCAACTATAAATCAAGTATTTTTGAGGTTAAAAACACAGATGAGGATACTAGATTTAATGATAACCCATTAACTATCAACTCTCCAAACATAAAGTTTTATGCAGGAATTCCATTAATAAATAAAGATGGATATGCTTTAGGCACTTTATGCGTTATAGACAATAAGCCTCGAGTGCTAAATGAAGAGCAAAAAAATGTATTAAGAGCACTATCGCGGCAAGTAATTACTCAGTTGGAAATGAGGAAGCTAATTATCAAAACTGAAAAAGAAACAGCTCAATATGAATCTATTCTAAATAATATTGGTGAAATAGTATTTGAGTTAAACGATAAAGGAGAATTTGAATTTGTCAATAATGCAATGTTAGAAATAACAGGATTTTCTCAAGAAAAAATTATTGGAAAACATTATTCAAAATTAATACACAATAAAGATAGAGAAAGAGTCCTTACTTATTATAACAATCAATTAAAATCAGGATTAAAAAATTCTTCTATTCAATTTAGAGTTTTAAATAAAAAGACATCTGAAATATGGCTTTTCCAAGAAACTAAATTAATTTTCAATAAAAATAATAGAGTAGAAAAGGTTATTGCATTTGCCAGAGACATAACTATTGCTAAAGATGCTAAATTTCAATTAGAAAATAAAACTAAGCTTTTAGATTCAATCATTTCAACAATGATAGAAAGCGTAATAGTTTTTGATATTAATGGAAAAGTAATTTTACAAAATGAGGCTGCTAATAAATTAATAGGTTCTAAAATCAATAAGCTAAATAATGCGGACAAGATTAAACAGTATGGCTTTTACCAAAATGATAAAGTGACACTATTAGAACCCTCTGATCTGCCTTCTCAACTCGCCCTTTCAGGAAAAGAAGTAAAAGGTGTTGAGTTATTTGTTAAAAATAAGATCAATCAAGCATATATCAGTGTAAATGCTCGACCTATGTTTGATTATAATAATAATATTAATGGAGCAATAATTGTTGCGACAGATATTACCAAACAAAAAAATAGAGAATTTGAATTATTAAAAGGAAGTGATTTATTGTCTCAAGTTCAGCAGTTTGCTAAAATTGGTTATTGGGAAGTAAATTTTGAATCAAATACTGTTTGGTGGTCTGAACAGACTCGGAAAATTCATGAAGTCAATAAAGATTATATTCCAACGCTCGAAGATGGAATAAATTTTTACGATCAAGAATCAAAACCGATTATTACCAAAATAGTTGAAGATGCTATCAAATCTGCATCCGATTGGGATGTGAAACTAAAAATAATTACAGAGAAAGGAAATTTAAAATGGGTAAGAAGTATTGGAAAAGCCTACCAAGAAGGTAATAACGTAAATAAATTAGTAGGTGTTTTTCAAGATATTACCAAGGAAAAAGAAAACGAAGCAAAATTATTAAACAAAGAGAAATCAGTAAAAGAGTTAAATATACATCTGGAAAATCAAATTCAAAAAAGAACAAAAGAGCTGATACAATCTAAAGAAAGATACCAAAGTTTGTATGATGATGCGCCAGATATGATGGCATCAATAGATCCTTCCACAGGCTTAGTTATGGATTGTAATTTAACGACTTGTAAAAAATTAAACTATACAAAAGAAGAAATTATTGGTAAACACATCTTTGAAATTTATCATCTCGAATCACATGAAGAAATTGTTAAAACTCTAGATGATTTCAAATCTTCAGGAATTATAACCAATGCCAAACTAAATTTAAGAAAGAAAAATGGTGATAAAATACCAGTCATATTAAGTGCTACTGCAGTTAAAAATAAGGATGGACAAATTTTAAGAACAAATTCTATTTGGAGAGATATTACAAAATTAGAAGAAGCAGAATTAGCATTAAAGCAGGTAAATGCTGAATTAGAGAATCGTGTTGAAAGAAGAACTAAACAATTAAAAAGTCTAAATAAAGAACTTGAGGAATTCACTTATATGACGACTCATGATTTGAAATCTCCAATTTCTAATATCAAAGGACATTTAAATATAATCGAAATAGAGTTAACTGAAGAGAAACTAATTGAGCATCCAGTTATTCAAAAGTCGATACATTGGATAAAAGATTCTATACAGCAAGCAGAGGAAAAGATATTAAGTATAATAGAAATGGCAAGGTTAAAAGATCCTGCTTCTCAAATAAAACAGAAAATAAATTTCAGACTTCTAATCAATGAGATTTTAAATGAACTTAAAGGTCCAATTGAGAAGAATAATTCACATATTGAGATTGGAACTATTGAAAAGAATACTTTTTATTTTAATCGGTTAAATATGAAAAGTGTTTTAACTAATATAATAGGAAATGCTCTTAAATATAGAAAACTAAATGAAAGTGTGAAAATTACAATTTCATTATTTGAAACTAATAACACCATTAAAATAAAAATAAAAGATAATGGTTTAGGAATTAATTTGCATAAAGATGGCAATAAACTTTTTGGTTTATTTGAAAGAATACATGACCATAAAGAAGGTTCAGGAATTGGGTTGCATTTAGCAAAAAAAATTATTGAAAATGACGGTGGCACCATTACTGTAGAAAGTGAGATTGATAAAGGCTCAACATTTGTAATAAACATTAAAAAACAAGAATGAAAAAATTAAAAAAAATTCTATTAATAGACGATAGTGAAGCAACCAATGCAATTAATACATCACTTTTAAAAAATTTAGAAATTGCAGATCAAATTATTACTAAAAATAATGGTGAAGATGCTCTACTATATTTGTCTAAAAATAATGAAGATAACTTTGTAATACCTGATTTAATTTTTTTAGATTTAAATATGCCAACAATGGGCGGTTTTGAATTTTTAGAAAAATATAGTAGTTTAGACGATAAATATACTAATCAAAAAGGCATAGTAATATGTATTTTAAGTGATTACATAAATATTGAAAATTTTACCAAAAGTAAAGAATATAAATATTCAGGAGTTCTGTGTCAGATAAGAAAACCTATTGACAAAGAAGACATTGAAGACTTAATTGAAGAGCATTTTTATGACTAAACTTAACAGTATATTATTAATTGACGATAGCGAGGCAACAAATGATATGAATACCTACTTCATAAAAAAGCTTGATGCTTGCGAAACAATTCATTGTGAAAAAAATGGAAAAGATGGTTTAGCTTTTCTTTCTTCAATTCAAAATCGTGAAAATTGGTTGAAAGAGATGCCGAATTTAATACTGGTAGATATAAAAATGCCCGTTATGGATGGGTTTGAATTTCTTGATGGTTTTGAAAAATTTCCTAAGAAATTTAAAAATTTGGTAAAAATTTGTCTTTTAACTTCATCCATGAGTATTACAGACAAAAACAAATCTTTACAATATAAAAATGTCATTCAATTTATGAATAAACCAATAGATTTAGAACAAATGAAAGAAGTTCTAAACACTCATTTTTAAAAAACCGAATGGAACTAACAAAACCAAAAGGGATTGAGATTTCTGACTATAAAAAACTTTTACCAATCTTCAAAAAGGAACTCTTATTTAGCTTTAATCAACTATCTCAAAGTTTAAATGATAAAAATACTGACTTAATTTTAGAATTTTCTCACAAAATAAAGGGCGTTTCTAAAAGTTATGGTGCATTAAATGCTGCTAACTTGGCAGAAGAAATTGAAAAAAATGCGACCCATACATCATTTGTGGAAATTGCAAAATTAGTCTCTAGCTTGGATGATGTTATTTGTAAAGTTGAATTAGAAATTAATCAAATGCTTTAAAAAATCTAATAACCGGTCTTATATTCGCTCATCAGAATGAGCACCAATCAACTTATAAAAAGGTGACCTACCTGCCAAAGCAATAAATAAGTAATAAGCCGCAATAAGGATAGCAGTAATTTTTATATATACAGAACTCGACCAATAAAAGCCTATAAAAACAACAGCAAATGCCAAAATAATTCTAAAGCATCTATCTAGAATGCTCATGTTTTTTTTGAAACCAAACATAATTCAATAATTTTCTAAAAAATTACGCATTCTTGAACTAAAAAGAAAGGAAATTAGTGATTTTATGCTGCTTTATAGATAATATGTACCTTATTTGGTGAAAAAACTACATTTTTACCTTCGATTACTAAATGCCATGAACCTTCAACTGGCTTTTTAAAATGACAATACTGATCTTTCACATCCATTCTAAATCCGTTGAAATTTTTATGAAGTCTATATTGATTAAAGTTATCTTCATCCAATAATAAAACCTCATATTCGTTTGGAAGTTCTATTCCGATAAATCCAGGATAACTTCCTCTTATTTTATGATAAATGCCATTCATAGTTGCTAATTTTATTAGTATTACTTATATTTACATTTCAAATATACTAATATTTTAAGAATACTAATATTATTAGCATGAATTATTTTTCATCGAATTTAAAATTTTTACGAACGCAAAAGAAATTTACCCAAACTCAATTCGCTAATAAAATAGGAATAAGTCGTGCTATTATAGGATCTTATGAAGAAGGTAGAGCTGAGCCAAAATTGGTAACTCTCCAAAATATTGCTCATTTTTTTAAAGTTAGTATGGACGATTTATTGGAAATTGATCTAAGTCATACGATAACCCAGGTAGATTATGAAGGCAATAAATTGAGAATATTACCTATTATAGTCGATCAAAACCAAAAAGAGAAAATAACAGTAGTACCTATAAAAGCAGCGGCAGGATATTTAAATGGTTATGCTGATGCAGAATACATAGAGAGTTTAAACAGCTTTGATTTTCCTATTAGTGAGTTAGGGAATCAAAATACATTTCGATTATTTCAAATAAAAGGAGATAGCATGTTACCTATTCCTCCCAACTCATATATCATCGGTGAATACTTAGAAAATTGGAAACACCTTAAAGATGGTAAATGTTATGTTGTAATTAGTAAAGATGATGGCATCGTTTATAAAAGAGTTGTTTCAAAAATTGAAGAGGATGAAGCATTAGAATTAATATCCGATAATAAAAATTATGATCCATACACTATTCCTGCTAACGAAATAATAGAATTATGGAAAGCAAAAGCATATATTTCTTTCGATCTTCCCGATCAGGATTTCAATAATTCTATTTCAGTCAATCAGCTTTCAAATATGGTTTTAGATATGAAAAAAGAGATGGAGAAATTAAAAAATAATTAATTGGGATTTTTGACAATACGATAAAGCATATTTTTAAAAATGAAAAAGTGAAAGGGTAACATCAAGTACCAATAAAATCTTCCTGCCACGCCATTTGGTCTAAAAGTGGCTGTTTGAATCAAGCATTTCTCATTCTTATTGTCCCCATCTGTCATTTTAAACTCTAACCAAGCTTCTCCAGGTAATTTCATTTCTGCATAAAGTAGTAATCGTTTATTTGTTTTATCTGCTAATAAAACCCTCCAAAAATCTAATGAATCTCCTGCATAAATATCTGTTGGACTTCTTCTACCTCTTCTCAACCCAACACCGCCAATTAACTTATCTAAAAAGCCTCTAATCCTCCATAAATAATTGCCGTAATACCATCCTTTAGCTCCACCAATACTCCAAACATTATTTAAAACTCTTTCTTGTTCAGACTCTGTAAAGTTTAATGATTGAATATCTTTAAATACACCATCTTTTGGCACTTCAATAAAGTCATTTAAACGATGATTATTATCGTTTAAAAAGTCTGAATCAACCCATGACGAAACCACCATATTTTGATCTATTTTCTTAAATGCTAATGAAACTGCCTCTTTATAACTAATTAGTTCAATTGGTATTAATTGATTCAAATCATCTTCAACAATTACTTCATTTTTCATGCTTTCGACCAAATTCATCGCTAATTGAAAGGAAGTAGATGTAACAAAATAAAGCCAATAAGAAGAAATTTTAGGGCTTAAAACAGGAATAGAAATAATATATCTTTTGAAGCCTCTAAGTTCTGCAAAAAGCAGAAGCATTTGTTTGTAAGTCAAAATATCAGGTCCTCCAATATCAAAAGCTTTATCGTAAGTTTCTTCCTTCAAAAGAGTTTGACACAAGTATTGAATCACATTTCTAATAGCAATAGGTTGACATTTGGTGTTGAGCCATTTGGGAGCTACCATTACTGGTAATTTTTCAACTAAATCTCTAATTATTTCAAAACTTGCTCCGCCAGAACCTATGATAATTGCTGCTCTAATTATAGTTGCAGGTACTTTTGAGTCTTTTAAAATAGTTTCTACATCGTTTCTGCTAGTTAAATGTTTTGATAAGTCTTTATCATTAGAAATACCGCCTAAATAAATAATTTGTTTTGCTTGGGTTTGATCAATATACTCTTTAAAATTGGTAGCAGCTTGTTTTTCCAGTTTAGCAAAATCTTCAGAAGTTCCCGACATGGAATGAATTAAATAGTAAGCCACATCAAAATCTTTTGGAAGATCGGCTTGTGTTTCTTTGTCTAAAAAATCCGACTCTACTATTTTTACCTTATCGAGATTAGACTCATGGATATTTAATCGTTCTTTATCTCTTACCACACAATACACTTCATGCCCTTCTTGTATCAAGATGGGTAATAATCTTTTGCCAACATATCCATTGGCTCCTGTAAGTAATATTCGCATATTGTATTTTAAGTTAAAACAAATAGTTAAGTCAATTGTTTAAAGTTCAAATATCTAAAAAAATGCATCAATTAAAAAGAGTGAGTACACTTCCAATAAGCTTAGATGAAGCATGGGAGTTTTTTTCATCGCCAAAGAATTTAAAAGTTTTAACGCCTGATTATATGGGATTTGACATCCTCAATGATGTGGATTTGAATACTATGTATGAAGGTCAAATTATTTGTTATAAGGTAAAGCCGATATTAGGTATCCCATTAAGTTGGATGACGGAAATAACACATATAAAAGATAAAGAATTTTTTGTAGATGAGCAGCGGGTTGGTCCTTATAAAATTTGGCATCACCAGCATCATTTTAAGAAAATAGAAGGTGGTGTAGAAATGACTGATATTGTTGATTATGTTTTGCCGCTAGGTATCTTAGGCAGATTAGCAAATAGTATTATGGTAAAAAAGCAACTCAAAGAAATATTTGATTACAGAGAAGTGAAAACAAAAGAATTGTTTGGTTAACCAGATAGTTATATAAAAATAAAAGCCCTCATTCCAAGATTTGGAATGAGGGCTTTTTCTGTATTTTATCTAAATTCCTCCTATTTCGAAACTACTATTCTTTTAGTAGCCACTCCATTTTTAGAAATTAGTTTTACAAAATATGTTCCATTTTGATAATTTGAAACATTCAAAACCGTTTGCTTTTGTGAATTAGTAAATTCATCTACATTATTACCTAATATGTCATAAATAATGATATTGGTAATTTCTTCTGTTCCAAAATCTAATGTTAAATAATCTCTAACAGGGTTTGGATATGCATTAACAGCATTAGCCAAAACATTATCATTCAATCCAACTATAGTGCTGTCAGTAACACACACAGTAAAACTACCATTTTTACCAACACCAAAATCGTAAGTTCTAAAAAATACAGTATCTCCAACAGATAAACCTGTAATATTTGCAGATTCAATACCACTAACTGAGCCATCAATACAACCAATTGATGTAATTGAATTACAATCATTTCCAACAAATACCTCTAAAATTGCATCATAAGCAGATGTACCTCCATCAACGGTAATATTTGCATAATTAGATGAAGCTACAAACATATACCATGAATCATCATCTGCATCACCTGTAAATCCACCACAAGTAATAGCTGCTCTTGATTGATTATTTCCTATAATTCCAGTTGTAGGAACACAAGTTCCATTAACTGGTAGATTAATAGCTCCTGCACAGAAATCATTTACTGTTGGAGGATTAACTAAAGAAAATGGAGCAGATTTAACTGACCAAAAACTGATTTCAGTTGAAGAACAACTGTCTTCAACTCTAAATTCATATTGAACACCAGATGTCAAACCTGATAAAGTATATGGCTTAGCAGTAATATTTGATACTTTAGTACCTGAACCAGTAGCAAAGCCTACAGGACCATACTCAATGTTCCAAGTAGTAGCACCACCCGTTGTCCAATCTAAATCAACTGAAGTTGAAGTTGCATTAGTCGCTGTTAACAAAGTTGGATTAAAGCAATTTGGAACTACGATATCATAACCAAATAAAACATCTGGTGCACCTTGAGCAATTCCAAACCCTTGAAGAACGCCATTATTGTATTTATCTGTAATAAATAACCCTCCTGCTAGTGGATTAGCTATACCAGTTTGTGTACTAATAATATCAGGAGTAACCGTATAAAAAATATCAGTTGGAGTACCAGAAGGAATAGAAATAAAATCTACTCTTGCTTGCTCAGAAGCACCTGGAGCACCTTGATTAAATAAATACAAATAAGGACCACCTAGAGTAACTGTATCAACAGCTCCACCATAAATGGCAGGAACTAAATGTGTAGTAGCAAGAATGGTAGTTAAAACAACACCTTTTCTACTAACTAATACAACATCAGATGAAAAATTAGCAATCCAAAAACCACCTTTCCCTAAATCTGCATTAGGGTCATAAGCACACATTCTAGAACCTACAGTGGTACCAGTAATGGTGATAGTTGAATCTAATGTTTTAGTCGCAGGATTAATAGCAAAAATACTTGTTCCAGCATTTCCCATAAATAAAGAAGTACCATCTGTAGTAATAGATCTTACACCTGTAACATTTGGAATAGTAAAAATAGAAGTAACAGATCCAGCTGAATCCATTGTAATTAAAGTATCTGAAGCCCATTTAGAAACCCAGAACTCTCCATTTAAGTAAGCTACACCCGCATTGCCACCTTCAGTAGCTGCGCTATTAAATACATCAATTGAATCTCCAATATTAATGGATACAATTGTGTTTAAAGCTGCTTTATCAAAGTTAGAAGTCTTTGATTTTGTTTTGTTTTTAATTTGTTGTCCGTGTGCCGATTCAGATTGTGCGGAAACAGAAGTAGTAGCTACCATAAATGATGCTAATAATGCAATTCCTAAACCTTTAGCAGAACAATTCAGTATTCGTTTGTTCATAATAAATAATTTAAATTAATAATGTAGTAATTTCTGCCTATTTAAAAGCAAGGACAAATTTAAAGAATTTAGTGTGAACCAATTGTTAATATTTATAAAATGAGGGTTGTTGATAAATAAATGGTGATTGAGCTAATTTTTTCTTCGATTGTTAACCCAATAAAATCAAGTATTCTTTAACATTTAACAAAAAGTTATTAACAAATGTTTGGAAGTAATACTAAATCTTTCTTAAATTGCATTAGTTTATTCTCTAAGATTAATATTTAAATACTCTTATTGCCATGAAAACTCCTACTCTACCTAGTATTTCAAACACTACAATTTCTCAACTATATATTTTATTCATTAACCAAAATGAAAAATTACTTTCAAAAGAAATATTTCCTATTCTCAAACATTTTCTATTTCTAGGGAGAGCTAATTTTTTCAGGCAAAGCTAATATTTATATATAGCATGATTAAGCCTAAAGCTAGACTTAATTAATAATCCTTTTTTTCAAACAAAAATTTATTAAGATGAAAAATATAAAAAAGTACACCCTAAAAAGTATAGGGTTGATAGCGCTTATGCTACTAAATTACAATATATTGCAAGCTCAGAATGGCGAAAGTTGCAATGATCCTTTAACTTTTGAAATTGGAGAATCTCAAGAATTTCAATTTTCAAACAATCAATCTGAAATGTATTTTGAATTCCAAGCATCTGACGATAGTATGCTTGTTAATATTTTAAATATTAATCAAACACCTTATGCGGACGTTTCAGCTATTAGAGTTTATGCAGCTGGGGATTGTGAAAATTTAGATCTTTTTGCCGAATCTATTGATACTGCTTCCTATATAGCAGGTTATTTACCGCTATTAGGTCTATCAGTTGGGAATTTCTATTTGATAAAAGTAGAAAGGGATGTAAATGCAAGCTTACCTGTTGCTTATTTTGATTTATTGGTTGCCTCAAATTATACATACCCTTGTCCTAATCCTATTCCGCAACCTTGTAGTGATTTAATCAAAAATGGTGATTTCACTTCAGCTACTAAACAAAATCCAGATCATGCTAATGCATTTTCAAAGAATGAGGTATGTGGTGATTGGGAAGAATATAATTCAGCCTTATCTAATGTTTATGTTTATCGAGGTTCAAATCGAAGTAATAATGGAGCCCTAAATAATCCTTTTGTAGATATGCTCAGTTATAAAAGTAGTAATTTACCTTTTAATTATAATTTTGCAGTTTTAGGGAATGTAGTAGATATTAAGGCAGGTAAGAATTATTCATTATCTTTTGAATTAAGACGGTCAGATTTAACACCAAATAGTGCTCCTACATATTTTAAAGCTTGGTTCATAAAAAGCAGTGAATTATCTAATTTTTCTTCAAATTCTTATTTAGCAGCTCATTTATTATCCTTAACGAATAATAAACAAGAAATAGGTTCAGTAATACCATCACAAACAAATGGAAACTGGAATTTATTTGATTTTTGTGCTACTGCAAATGATGATTATGACCGTATTATATTTTTCGGATATCATAATAATATCACAAATTCAAATTTTCAAATTGATAAAATTAGCTTAATTACTTTAGACGCAGGAAAAGATGTTTCAGGAGTGAGTTGTGATCCCAAAGCAATAGGACCAAAATGTATTGTGCCAGGTGCAACTTATCAATGGTCACCAACGACAGGGTTAGATTTTCCTAATACTGCTAATCCAATAGCTTCGCCTACTAATACAACCACTTACACCTTAACCATGAATTTACCGAATGGTTGTTCCAGTAACAGACCAAGTACTAGCAAAACCACAATTTCAATATGTTATCCCTCCTAATAAAAATGTAGCTTGGGTGAAGAATAATTTACCCACCAATGTAGGCATTATAACATTTAATAGTCCTACATCTGTGACTCAATTTAGAGATAAAGAAATATTTATAGCAGGAACTTTTATTGTCGAACAAGATTTTAATTTTAAAGACTGTAAAATTTATATGGGTGAAAATGCAAAAATTGTAGTCTCAGGTGCTGAATTTTCAATAACAGGAACAAATGTCAATTATCAGCGATTTATTAAAAGTTGTGATCCTAATAAATTTTGGGATGGTATTTATGTAAATGCTACTGGCAGTTCTAATTCAAGCCTATACATTGCTAATTACACTCCTTTTATGAATAATGAGAATTTAAAATTCTCAAATAGCAAAAATGGAATTGTATTAACTTCCAATCCTTTTACTTATATTTCAGATGTCCATTTTGATAGAAATGAAAAAGTGCTAAATGTAAAAGCAAATAATAATGTTAGTAATGAAATTGAGTTAAATAATTCTAAGATTGAATGTTCTTCTCCATTAATTAGTAGCACCAACGTTTTATATTACCCATTAAATGCTGTTAAAATAACTGATAATAAAGTTTCTAATATTTCTAATCCATTAATAAGTATTGTCGGAGTAGAATTTTTTGGTAGTGGTGGCAATCTAGAAATAAATAATTCATCTGTCTATTTATATACTAATACTTACAAGGATTTTTACAACGATTTTTATATGCCTGGTATTGCTAAAAATCATTATGGAATTAATATAACTGGAAAAAATACTACTGATAACTCGGCTATTCAATATGTAAAAAGTGATGAAGAAACTTTTATTAATAACTCAACTAGCATTATAGTAACAAAGGATATTGACTTTCAGATGGATCATTTTAGAGTGAATAAGGATTTCTTAGGTAATTATTATAGTGGTGTAGGTGGATCTTTTATGCGTATAAACAATAGTTTAGGAAATATTAATATTGCTAGTAGTTTAAGTGTAGCAGGTATTTCTGAAATCTATAATATTCCCGGAGCATTTAATATTTACAATGCACCTTTTGTTACTATTGATAATATTTATATGGATTTGGAGTTTCAAGGTGTGGGAGTAAATACATACAATAATAAGTTAAATACAAATAGTGCAGCTATTTATATAGATAACTATGATTTACAAACTTATTATACAACACCTATTAACATTACCAATAATACTATAAAACATGCTAAAAATGGAATAATTGCTAATTTTACAGCCATTGACATCCTTAACAATACCATTGAAGATATGAATGATTTAACTGCACCTCCAAGTACTTGTTATCCATATCCACCATGCCCACCTATACCTGGCTGGGGTATAAAAGCTATTAATTGTAATGCAACAGTAATTGAAAATAAAATTAAAAACAATATCAATCAGTATTCTATACAACCAAAAACTAATGAGAGTATTGTTGGTATAGAATTAATTAATTGAGTTACACACTTAGCGTCTGTTTTATTTGATAGTGATAAATTGGTTTGCTTTCGACCATTCTGTTGATTGTTTTATGAAAAATATTGGTTTTAAATTGTGAGCGGTTAATCCTAAAGCAAAATTCATCAAAATATGCTTGTATATGCCATTTACTTACATGAGTTGGTATTGCTCTGAGCCATGATTTAACTTGCATAATTATAATGTGTAATTCTTTGAAATTTGCTCCATTATTACTTTGGATTTGTTCAATATTATACTTTTCTTTTAAAGGTTCATAACCTCTCCATTTATCTGTTACTATTTTAGCAGAAGTACTAATATGTTCTTCAAAAATTGGAGTCAATGATTTTGCAGAATAATCAGGAATTGATTGAATATATACTCTCTTTATTTTGTTGTTATCAGTTAATTCAACTGCAATTACAGCTTTTTTCTTTTTCGTATCATAACTTCTTCCTTGTTTCCCTTCTTCTTTTCCTCCTACAGTAAACTCATCCACATGAATTATTTTATCTAAAGGGTATTTTTGGCTACTTTTCATTGATTTTCGTACTTTTTGCATAAAATACCATGCTGTTCCTTGGCGAATACTAAATCGTTTACCCATTTGTATACTTGAAACACTTTTACTACTTGTACTCATTTCAAATACAACACAAAATGCTTTTTGTAACCCAAATTTAACTTTGTGAAAAAGCGTGTTGGCTGTGGCACTTTCTACATGATTACATGCATAACAATGATAATTATAACCTGCTTTTTCACAACCTTTTGTATGTCCGCATTTACTACAAGTAAATCCATCCTGCCATTTTATTTTAGCCAAATAGGCTTTACAAGCTTCATCATTTGGAAGTTCTTTTATAAAGTTTAGAATATCTTGTCCTTTGAATTGTTCCATAATCGCAATTTTAAAGGGATAAACATACAGAAATTAAATGACTAACTCAATTAATTAATTCACTTACTGGTGTTAATCTAGGCAATACAGGTATTAATTGCAATTACGTTGAAAATACTGGCGTTGGTATAAAATTCTCTGCTGAAAACTATTTTGGTGGGGAAATCTATGACAATACCATGAAAGACCATTATTACGGTTTTGTTTTGGCTAATAATGGTTATTTAGATGATGTAGGGTATAATACTGTAGCAGGCCACAATAAATGGGAAGGAAGTTATGGCTATAGCAAAACCTTTTCAGACAAATCTGACGGTTCTCAGTGTACTTTATATACAGAAAATCAAGGTGGAAATGGAAATTTGGATCCTCAAATATTGAATATTCATGCTACTTTTGGTCCTAATTATTATCCATTTTTTAAGGATAATACAGGAAATACTTCGATTGGGCATAGTTGTACTACTAGAACTAAAGTTGGTAAACCAAAAACAAATGCGACTCCTAATTATAGTAAGTCTGGTGGAAACAATTGGAGTTCTATCAATCCTTCTTTTGGTAAAAAGACGTACATGGTTCACGCTGCTGATAGTGCTTTGATGTATCAAAACCAAATGAATTTTTATAGATTAGCAAAAGATTCTGCTTTAATGGCATCTACACTATGGAAACATTTTGCAGATAGTATGAAGTTGACACCTATGGGCAGAAGCTTAGGATTAAATGCCACAAACACCATCTCAACAAATAATTCTAATTTTGATGCCAACATCATTATTATGAATCCAATTGTAGAAAAATTTGAGCAAGGTTTAAAACTGAGTGCAACAGATTTGGATAAAACACGTCTTATGGCGAGAGAATGTCCTTATTATGATGGCATAGCTGTTTATCAAGCCCGCTATATTTTAAATGCTTTTGATGAACGGAATATAGTAAATCCTTGTGAGTTAGTGGAAAGAGTTCAAAGTGTAATTGGTCAGAATAATAGTAAGAACAATAATAAATTTATTATCAACCAAAGTTTTAGTATTTATCCCAATCCAACTAAGGATGTGGTAACTATTGACTTCAAAGTGAATGAAAATGAAGCTGTCAATATAGAAATCATTGATGTGATGGGAAAAGTTCAAATTAAGGAACGTTTGGACGCTTCTACTTTTCATACCATTCAATTGAAAAATATGAAAACTGGTATTTATTTCTATCGATTAATTAAAAATGATGCGGCTATCTACAACGGTAAGTTAATTATTGAATGAGAATATTAATTATTTTACTCTTTTTATTAGGAATTAAATTTTGTCCCCAAGCTGCTTGGGGACAAAATTTAATTCCTAATTATTCTTTTGAGGATACATTGACTTGTTTCCCAACAGAGTGGACAAATGCTAACCAAGGGAGCCCTGACTATTTTGCAAATTGCAATCCTATTATTGGAGAACCGGGAGGGTTTTTTTCAAAAGGAGTACCATTAAATTTTGTTGGAAATCAATATCCAAAATCAGGAATTGCTTATATGGGCTTAGCAATATACGTTTTTGATGGAGCACCTAAACTTAGAGAGTACTTACAAGCACATTTAAAAAAAGCTCTTAAAAAAGATAGTACCTACTGTTTACAATTTTATATTAGTCTAGCAGATTCCTGTCAAATGGCAACTAAAAAACAGTTTGGAATTTATTTTTCAACTAATGCTATAAGTTCTAATAACGCAGAAGTTTTAAATTATACTCCTCAGATTATTGTTTCTCCTACTACATATATTATAGATAAAGTGAATTGGTTAGAGTACAACTTTCAATATACTGCTCAAGGTGGAGAACAATATATGACCATGGGAAATTTTCGGTCTTATAATAATGGAGATACATTAGTATTACAAGACGGGGGGAAATCTTCTTATTTTAAATATACTTATTATTACATTGATAATGTCTGGTTAAGCCATTGTGATAGTGTTCCAAAACATTATGACGTAGCAATTAATTCTAATATCCATGAAATTCCCTGTTATACAGATAGTACAATTTTAAATTTAAAAATAAAGAACATCAGTGTAGATTCTATTGATTTTACAATAGATACCTTAGCTATTTTTACAGAAATCTTGCAAAATGGAAGCGTGGTACAAAGCTTTCAGCAAGAAATAGCTGATAATACATTGAATTATAAAGGAAATTTGTTGGGTCAAGATAGTAGTATTTCTATCCAACTAAATCCAATAAACTTATCGCAATTGGGGCAAGCCTATCAAATAAAAGTATATGCTCGTTTAAAACCAGATGAAGATACCACCAATAATGTGTTAGATACAATTCTAATCAATAATTTATCGTTGGGTAATGTAATTGTAAGTTATTCTTCCATTTGTGCAGGCACTACAATAGAATTAATAAGTGAAAATAGCTATGGAGAACCACAGTGGCAATACAGCAGCAACCAAATGGATTGGATTACTTTGAACAATGATACAATTGCTACTCACCAACCTTTGCAAACTTCTTTTTATCGTTTTGTTATTTGTGATTTTTATTATTCAGATACCTTAAAAGTAGAAGTCAATAATCCACCAAAACCAAATGATATTAATTTACTTTTTTGTAAAAGCTTGGAAAGTTTTATCATTCCTTCCAAACAAAATAATGTTCAAAATTTTAATTGGTATAAGTCTCCAACAGAAGTAAGTCCATTTTATGCAGGAGATACCTTAAGTAGTCAATTTTTTCAAAATCAAACGTACTATTTGGAGTCAATGATTGATAGTTGTGTTTCATTAGAAAAAGGAAAAGTTGCTATTACCATTGATAATTGTCCTATCAACATACCCAATATTTTTACTCCCAATGGAGATGGATTCAATGATTTCTTTTTGTATTCTGATGACAATGGAATTCTTACGGATTCAACTATCTCCACCACTATATTCAACCGTTGGGGCAATGAAGTTGCTGCATGGCAAGGCAACATTCCTTGGGATGGTGGTAATTTAGAAGATGGCACTTATTATTATGTAGTAATAGCTGATGGTGTGGAGTATAAAGGGAGTGTTGTTATTTTGAGGTGATTTTTTTCCGGTCATCACGAAGTTTCGTGACGATGACCCCAAAATACGTTACTAATTTGTCTATGTTTCGACTGCGCTCAACATGACAAATTTCATCAAAATGCAATTTCAATTGATTCCGAAAATCAAGGTCGTCGAGTGTCCTTTTAAAAAAAGTTATTTTAATTTCTTGTGATTTTAAGGATGTACCGAGACGCCCTTGATTTGTTGCTCCAAAATAAGAAAATTAAAAATTTCCAGTTATTTTTATGAAATTTGAACTTCATGGATCCTATTCTAAAAAAACAGGAAGCAGATAGTGTTCTTACAAGTAGTGAGCTCAATACAGTTCGCCAATTGGCTGGCAAATGTCCTTATTATGATGGAATTGCGGTATATCAAGCTCGATTTGTTTTAGAAGCTCTAGGAGAGAGAGCTATTTTGAATCCATGTGAATTAACTACTCTAATAAATACAATTGGTTCTATTAACAAAAGTAGTGGTGTTGGAAGTGGTAGTGGATTAAATAATTCTTCTTTTTCAATTTATCCCAATCCTGCTAAAAATTTACTTAATTTAGAGTATTCAGTAGGAGAAGAAGAGGAAGCAAGTTTTGAATTGATGGATGTGTTAGGTAAAGTTCAATTGAAAACTCAGTTGAACAACAGCAATATGCATCAAATTAATTTAAACAACTTGCATGAAGGCATTTATTTTTATCGTTTAATCAAAAATAGTACTCTTACGCAAAGTGGTAAGTTAATTATAGAATGAGTTGAAAAATTTAATTATTATATTAATTATGTTCTGTTCCCAAGTTTCTTGGGGACAGAATTTAATACCCAATGGCAGTTTTGAAGATACTATTAGTTATGGTGGAGGATTTACCTTTCCAAAACAATGGACTTCACCATCTGGTAATAATTCAATAGGAGAACATTACACCCCCTATAATCAATATTTGTGGACGGTTCCTCAGAATTTTTTTGGATACCAACATGCTCAACATGGAAACTCTTATTTTGGATTGGTAATGTACTTATTAGCTAAAACACCACCAGCACAAAGAGATTATATCCAATGCCGTCTAAAACGAACATTGATAAAGGATACTACTTACTGTTTACAAATTTATGTCAATTTGCCAGATTCTATGACCCATGCTTCTAGAGGGCAATTGAGCATCTATTTGTCCAATACAGCTATTTCATCTCCATCTAATTATAATCTTAATTTTCCTTATACCCCACAAATGTTGGTTTCACCCACTAATTATATAACAGATAAACTCAATTGGACAGAGTTTAATCTATCATATACTGCCCAAGGTGGTGAACGTTATTTAACCATGGGTAACTTTAACGATACCTTAGGAATTGATACTTTATATTCACCAGGTGGAGGTATTCATCTTAATTATTATGGCACATATTATTTTATAGATAATTTGTATTTAGGTCACTGTGATAGTATTCCAAAAGATTTTGATATTAGCAGTAAAACTTCTGTCAATAATAAACCTTGTTTTACAGACAGTACTTATTTGAATTTAACCATCAAAAATAGAAGTATTGATTCTATCAACTTCACCGAAGATACTTTAACACTTTTCACAGAAGTATTTAATAATGGGATTTTAGTTCAAAACTTTCAGCAAAACCTTTCTAATAATACTTTAAATTTTAATGGAGGTTTATTTAGTCCAGATAGTAGTATTACTATTCCGCTAAATTCTATTGATTTATCACAAATGGGACAAGCTTATCGATTAAAAATCTATGCACATTTGACAAAAGATGAAGACACCACCAACAATATTATTGATACATTGTTATTTAATGATTTATCTATTGGAAATGTGAGTTTAAGCAATTCATCTGTTTGTGCAGCTACAACCATCACTTTAAAAAGTGAGAACAGTCGTGGCAATGCACTATGGCAATACAGCAGCAACCAAATTGATTGGTTTACCTTAAGCAGAGATACAATTGCAACCCATCAACCTTTAGAAACTACTTTTTATCGTTTTGTCATTTGTGATTTTTATTATTCAGATACATTAATGGTAGAGGTTAACAATCCGTCCAATCCCTACGATACCGTTTATGAGTTGTGCAATGGAGTAGAAAATGTAATTTATCCTTCTCAACTTACTTCATACGACACTTTACTTTGGTATAAAAATTTAATAGACGCAGATCCTTTTTTCATAGGAGATTCACTGAAAGAAAAATTTTATGAGAATCGAATTTTTTATATTGCTAATTTAAAAGATAGTTGTATTTCATTAAGTAGAGGAAAAATTACAATTAAAGTGAAAGATTGTCTAGTTAATTTTAGCATTTATCCTAATCCTGCTAAAAACAGCGTTAATTTAGAGTATTCAGTAGAAGAAAATGAGCAAGTCAACTTTGAATTGATAGATGTATTAGGAAAAGTTCAACTGAAAACTCAATTGAGCGCATCTAACCTTCATCAGATTAATTTAGATAACTTTGCAGCAGGAATGTATTTTTATCGTCTGATTAAAAATAGTGCTATCAAAGAAAGTGGTAAGTTAATTATAGAGTGATATTTTTAAAGTATCATGGGATTATGATTATTTTGAAGTGATTTGATATTAATTTGTCTATGTTTCGACTCTCCTCCTTCGTTTAATTCTTTGCAAATGCTACGAATTACAAGTCACTGCGGCGGACAAGCTGCTCTGAATGACAAATTTCATCAAAATATAGTACAAAGCTCCCTAACTCTCTCAATTTTTCAACGCACTTTTATAAGTATCCAAAGCTCTTTCTCTTGCCATTTTATGCTCTACTATTGGTTCAGGATATTCATCTGTGTCAAACTCTTTTACCCATTTTTTAATATACTGATAGTTTTTATCAAACTTTTTGATTTGTTCAGTTGGATTAAAAATTCTAAAATAAGGTGCTGCGTCTACGCCAGTTCCTGCTGCCCATTGCCAATTTCCATTGTTAGCTGAAAGTTCGTAATCCAATAATTTTTCTGCAAAATAGGCTTCACCCCATTTCCAATCTATCAATAAATGTTTGCACAGAAAACTAGCTACAATCATGCGCACTCTATTGTGCATAAAACCAGTTTCATTGAGTTCGCGCATTCCAGCATCAACAATAGGATAGCCAGTTTTTCCCTCACACCATTTTTCAAATTCTTTTTCATTGTTTCTCCATTTTACAGCATCATATTTTCTATTGAAATTATGATCTACCGCATCAGGGTAATGATACAAAATACACATAAAGAATTCTCTCCAAATCAGTTCGCTCATAAAGACATCACTTTTGCCTTTGGCTTGAGTCATGATTTTTCGAATGCTTACTGTCCCAAATCTTAAATGAACTCCCAAGCGTGAAGTGATGTCTTTTTCAGGATAATCGCGTTCTTCAGCATACACCTCTAAAGTATGTTCTGTTAAATTTTCATTTGGAATTTCTATTAATGATTTTTCAAAACCTATCTCTTTTAAGCTTAACGTTTCAAAACTGCTTGAATTCCAATTTTCAAATTGTAATGCTGAAGTATAAGATTCAAGCATATTTGGCTTCAATTGAGATTTCCACCGTCTGCTATAAGGTGTATATACCAAATATGGAGTGCCATCATCTTTTACAACCTCATCTTTTTCAAAAATAACTTGGTCTTTGAATGTTTTAAAATCTACTTTATTCTTTGCTAAAAACTCTTCTATTTCTTTGTCCCGCTCCTTTGCATAAGGTTCGTAATCTCTATTAGTATAAACAGATGCTACATCAAAATCTTCCAAAACTTTTTCCCAAATTTTATTTGGCTTTCCATGATATACTTTTAAACTACTTTTCCCATTTAATTGATGATGAATTTCTTCTAATTGTTGGTGAATGAAAGTTAGTCTTGCATCAGCTTTATCTTTTAAATCATCTAATATTTCTGAATCAAAAATAAATATAGGTTGAACAGGAAAATTTCCTTTTAAAGCATGGTATAACCCACAGTTATCACCTAATCTTAAATCTCTTCTAAACCAAAAAATTGATACTTTATCCTTTCCCATTTATTATTTTAATTTACTCATACCTCCATCAATGTTAAATACTTGTCCGCTTACCCATGAAGATTTTTCACTTAACAAATAAATAGCTGCATCGGCTATATCATCCGTTTTACCTATTCTTTTTAAAGGATGCCTTTCAGCATTAGCATCGCGTTTTTCATCTGTAGATAATAATTTAGAAGCTAATGGTGTATCTATTAATGAAGGAGCGATTACATTTACCCTAATTTTTGGAGCCAATTCTGATGCTAAAGAAACTGCTAATCCTTCTACAGCACCTTTTGCCATAGCTATTGAACTGTGAAATGATAAACCTACCGAAGTGGCAACAGTGCTAAATAAAACAATTGATGCTTGATCTGATTGCTGCAAATTGGATAAAACACTTTGAATAATTTTTACTGCTCCAAACGCATTTATTTGCATATCACTTTCAAAGTCTGCGATTTTTAATCGATTAAAGGGTTTTAATTGTATAGAACCCGGGCAATAAACAACTCCATCCAATGCTTGATCCAACTTTAATTCAAATTCTTCAGTGATATCAACTTGTTTAAAGGTTACATTGTCAAAATTTTCTAAGTTTCGCTCTTCACGAGATGCAACAATTATATGATGTCCTTCTTGAGCTAATTTTTCTACAATTTTATTTCCAATTCCTGATGTTCCTCCTACTACTAGATACGTTTTAGCCATATTGTTTTTTTATTTAAAACAGCAGAAAATAGGAATTGTTTAGAAACTTAACTCCAAGCGTTTTTCACAAACTTTTTTCCAGCTGAGCTTAAACCACTCGGTGTATAAATTTGGATTTGATTGTAACTCTAAATTCAGATTTTCAATAGAAATCCATTTCCAGTCATTTACTTCATCGGAATTTATATTTGGCAATTGATTGTATTTTCCTATAAATACATGGTCGTATTCATTTTCTATCAATCCATTTTCTAATTCTGCTCTGTAAGTAAATTCAAAGGCTTTTTCCAATTTACAATCAAAACCCATTTCTTCAATTAATCTTCTGTGAGCTGCATTGATACTACTTTCTCCAACTTTCTGATGGCTGCAGCAAGTATTTGTCCACAAGCCAGCTGAATGGTATTTTGACAATGCACGCTGATGAATCATCAATTCATTTTGATCATTAAATACAAAAACTGAAAAAGCTCTATGTAACAAACCCTTTTGGTGTGCTTCCATTTTTTCCATTTTCCCAATTTCTTTATCCTCTTGATTAACAAGAACAACGTATTGAACTAATTCCAAATTATAAACTTTTAAAACTGTGTTTGATATATGATCCAATTAACAATCGATACTTTTTACGATTGGGAATTCTAACTCTTTGATTTAAAATAGTTGAAGCTGATGTAGCTTGAATTTTTTTGAACAATGCAAAATAATAAACATAGGCAGTATAAACTCCAAATTTTGCGTTTTTAGGTAACTTTTTAATTCCTTCGTACCCTTGCTTGAAGTCAATTTCTATGTCTTTTTCTATGTCTTTTTTACAGGCTTCAGTAAAAGATTCTAAGTTGACATTTGGAAAATAACTTCTGCCCATTTCTTTAAAATCTGCCTTTAAATCTCTTAAAAAATTAATTTTTTGAAAAGCTGAGCCTAATTTCATGGCCGATGGTTTTAATGCTTGATATTGCTCCTCATTCCCTTCGCAAAATACTCTCAAACACATCAATCCAACCACTTCGGCTGAGCCTAAGATATACTTTTCAAAATTTTCTTGATTATATTCTACCTGAGTTAAATCCATTTCCATGCTATAGAGAAATGCATCAATTAACTCTTTCTCTATATTAAATTCATTAACCGCTAATTGAAAAGAATGCAATACAGGATTCAAACTAATCTTTTCGCTAATAGCCTTATAGGTTTCTAATTTAAATTGTTTTAATAATTCCTCTTTATTGTAATCATGAAAGCTGTCTACAATTTCATCTGCTAAGCGCACAAATCCATAAATTCCATAAATAGGAACATGAATTTTTTTATCAAGCATATTTATACCTAATGAAAACGAAGTACTGTATGCATTAGTAATTTGCTTGCTTATTTTTGAAGAAACTCTATCGTAAATCTCCTTCATATTTAGATAGGATTAGTTTTTACAATTAATTCTGAAACTACTCTTCCTGAAATAATAGAAGGTGGTACACCTTGCCCAGGAGTAGTTAATTGACCAGTATAGAACAGATTTTTGACTTTTTTGTTTATCATAGAGGGCTTAAATATAGCAGTTTGTTTTAAAGTATTTGCCAAACCGTAGGCATTTCCTTTAAAAGCATGATAATCCTTTATGAAATCTGAATGTGCGTAGGTTTTTTTATATACTATATTGTCTTTCAAATCCACGCCTAACTTTTTCTTCATTCGCTCCAAAACAATATCCAAATATTTTTCTCTTTCCTCTTCTGTGTCCTCTAAATCAGGCGCTGTAGGAATTAAAATAAATATATTTTCCATACCTTCAGGTGCCACTGTGCTATCCGTTTTTGAAGGACAAGAAACATAAAAAAGAGGCTTTGTTGGCCATTTTGGGTTTTCATAAATTTCTTCGGCATGGTTAGCAAATGATTCATCAAAAAATAAATTATGATGATTTAAGCCTTCTATTTTTTTATTAAATCCTAAATAATAGATTAAACTTGAAGGTGCCATAGTTCGATTTTGCCAATATGCATCGTCATATTTACGATATTTTTTCTCCAAAAGATGTTGCTCTACATGATGATAATCTGCACCTGCAACAAGTAAATCAAAATCTAATATTTTACCCTTGATTTGAATCTTAGCATTTTGATTATCATCCACTACTATTTTTTCAACTTCGGCATCGGTATGAAACTTTACACCCAATTCTTCAGCTAAGTTTTTCAGAGCTTTAATGATTTCATGCATTCCACCTTTTGGATACCAAGTGCCCAATTTAATGTCAGCATAATTCATCAAACTATATAATGCAGGAGTTTTTGATGGTTTTGCACCTAAAAATAAAACAGGAAATTCTAATAATTCTATAATATTTGGATGCTTAAAGTATTTGCGCACATGCTTGCTAAAATTTGAAAACAAACTAAGCCTTAACGATCCAATAATAACTCTCCAATCTATAAATTCAGTAATTGATAATGATGGCTTCCCAACTAAGTCTTGAATTCCTACTTCATATTTATATTGCGCATCATTTAAAAATTTGTCCATTTGTGCAGCTGCGCCTTTTTCTTTCGACTCAATAAAATTTTTAAATTCTTGAAAATTGGCAGGAATATCCCATTTTTCGCCATTTTGAAAATAAATGGTATATGATGGATCCAAACGAACTAACTGATAATAATCTGAAGCAGATTTGCCAAAGTCTTTAAAAAAATCTTCAAAAACATCAGGCATCCAATACCAACTAGGCCCCATATCAAATATAAAACCGTTTGTTTCGAATTTTCTAGCTCTCCCACCTATCTGCTCATTTTTTTCAAAAACCTCCACCTGATAACCTGCTTTGGCCAAATAAGAAGCTGCGGAAAGTGACGAAAAGCCAGATCCTATTATTGCAATACGTTTGCTCATAAATTCAAAACTAAGCGTATTCTTCTAAAATTGTTGTTAATTTTTTTCGAGCTAAAAATATTCTACTTTTTACTGTACCAATTGGCATGTCTAGTTTTTCTGCTATTTCTTTATATTTAAACCCATTAGTATGTAGTTGAAAGGGCTCTCTAATGTCATCACTTAAATTATTAACCACTGATGAAACTTCTTTAAATCTTAAAGCAGAATCGGGTGTTTCTTGCATTGTTTCCTTAGAATTACTTAAAAAATACTTTTCATCCGTGCTGTCTAAAATAGTTTTCTTTTTAGATGCTTTTCTATAATTATTAATGAAAGTATTTTTCATAATCGTGTAAAGCCATGCTTTTAAGTTAGATGGATCTACAAATTTATCCTTATACCTTAATGCTTTTAAAAATGTTTCTTGTACTAAATCGTTAGCATCTTCATCATTTGCAGTCAATTTTAATGCAAAAAATCGCAATGGATTTTGAAGAGATATAATTTGCGTATTAAATTCTATAGCAGTCATTTTATTAGGCTTTAATTATTTTGTTTAACAAATGTAGTAAATTATTAAACAAAATGTATTTTTTGCACAGTAATTTATTCTAAAAAAGCTTAAAATGAATTGAAAAAGGATATAAATATTAATTCATAAGTGAATTAGAATCTATCATATCAATGAATTGAGGCATACTATTGAAGTTAATAAAATTTTCAGGTAATTCTATTTTATCCTTTACAATTTGTTGTCCAGACAGAATCACTTTTTTGTTTTTAGCTATTTTTGAAAGTGTCTCGATAAATTGTTTCAGCTCCCCTTTTGGAAAAGGGACTACGAGGGAAGCAATAATGGCATCAATCCTTGTGTGATTTTTACAAATTTCTTTGATATCTATTATCGGAACAAATTGACCTAAATAAATTACATTGTATCCTCTAGATTTAAGAACGTAATAACTAAATAATAATCCTAGTTCGTGCATTTCATGCTCAGGAAGAAATAAAAGAAAAGTAAAGTCGTGTTTTTTTACAAGTGCAATTTTATCAATTTCTGCTATTAATTTTTGTCTTATTATATGACTTACAAAATGCTCATGTGTCGGAGAAATAGTATTGGTTAACCATAATGATCCCACTTTGGACATAAAGGGATAGACTATTTCCATCATTGTTTTTTCCAATCCTATCTTTTCAATAAAATCGTTGAGTTTTTGAGTAAAATCGAACTCATTCAAATCCATTAATGGTTGAATCAGGCTATCTATTTTAGAAACAGTTTTAGTATCGGTGTTTAGATGACTTGCGACTTTTGTTTCAATTTCAATTTTGTTTAAGGAGGCAATTTTCGAAATTTTTAAACCTGATTTATTTAGAATTGAGATGTTTAGAATCTTTTTTAACTGTTCGTCATTGTATGTTCTAAAATTGGTGTCTGTCCGTTCAGGATGTATTAGGTCGTATCTTTTTTCCCAAATTCTGATAGTATGTGCTTTAATACCAGATAATTTTTCTAAATCTTTTATTGTATATGTTGCCATTTTAAAATTGGGATGTGTTGTGTTATCTCGTTAAACAAAAGAAATATTAAATTGTTTGAAAAACTATTTTTAATAAGTTATTTTGATAACAGTCTTCTTAAATTTGCATGATGCAATCAGCGTATTTACAAACTTTAGTAAAATCAGCTCCTAAAAAGCCAGGTGTATATCAATACTTTGATAAAGATGGTAAAATTATTTACGTTGGCAAAGCAAAAAACTTAAAAAGCAGAGTTGGTTCCTACTTTAATAAAGACAAGTATGAAAGCGGTAAAACAAAAGTATTAGTAAAAAAAATTGCTGACATTAAATTTATCATAGTTGATACAGAGCTAGATGCATTATTACTTGAAAATAATTTAATAAAAAAATATCAGCCTCGATATAATATACTCCTTAAAGACGACAAGACATTTCCGTGGATTTGTATTAAAAACGAGCGTTTCCCAAGGGTTTTTTCCACCAGGAATAAAATAAAAGACGGTTCTGAGTATTTTGGTCCTTATGCATCAGTTAGAATGATGCACACCGTATTAGATTTAATAAAACACATTTATCCAATAAGAAGTTGCAATTTTTTATTGAGTGAGGAAAATATAAGTAAGAATAAATTTAAGGTATGTTTAGAATATCACATTGGTAATTGTAAAGGCCCTTGTGAGGGAATGCAAGATGAAACTGAATACAATGAATATATTTCTGAAATTAGAAGTATTATAAAAGGTAATGTACAAGCAATTAGCAAGCAAATGAAAGAGCTAATGCAACAATATTCAGAAGTCTTAGATTTTGAAAAAGCACATAAAATAAAAGAGAAAATTGATGCATTAGAATCGTTTAAAAACAAAAGTACAGTTGTAAGTCCTACCATCAATAATGTAGATGTTTTTTGTATTCAAAGTGATGAGAAATATGCATTTGTTAATTATATGCGGGTTATAAACGGTGCCATAATTCAAGCACAAACCATAGAACTAAAAAAGAAGTTAGATGAGTCGGATGAAGAGTTATTAGCAATATCAATTATAGAACTGAGAAATAGATTTCAATCTGATTCTAAGGAAATTATACTGCCACAAAAATTAACTATTAAAATTCCGGATACCTATTTTACTATTCCACAAAAAGGGGACAAAAAGAAACTCTTAGAATTATCAGAACGCAATGCTAAATTTTATAGATTAGAACATCGTAAACAAGCAGAAAGAATAGACCCTGAAAGACATACAAAAAGAATATTAGAGCAAATAAAAAGTGATTTGCGTTTATCAGAACTGCCTACACATATAGAGTGTTTTGACAATTCGAATATTCAAGGCTCAAATCCTGTAGCCGCGTGTGTAGTTTTTAAAAATGCGAAACCTTCCAAAAAAGATTATCGTCATTTCAAAATTAAAACCGTGGTGGGCCCTGATGATTTTGCATCAATGGAAGAAGTGGTGTATAGAAGATACAAACGTCTTTTAGATGAAAACGAATCATTGCCACAATTGATTGTAATAGATGGTGGTAAAGGGCAATTAAGTGCCGCTGTGAAAAGTTTAGAAAAACTCGATTTAAGAGGTAAAATTGCCATAATTGGGATTGCAAAAAGATTAGAAGAAATCTTTTTTCCCGGTGACTCTTTTCCTTTGTACCTCAAAAAAACTTCCGAAAGTTTAAAAGTAATCCAACAACTAAGAAATGAAGCGCATCGTTTTGGAATTACCTTTCATAGAAATTTGCGATCGAAAGGGGCTATCAACTCAGAATTGTCCCAAATAAAAGGAATAGGTGAAAAAACTGCAAAAGAATTATTGCAGCATTTTAAATCTGTAAAAAGGGTTAAAGAAGCTACTGATAAAGAAATAGAAAAAGTGATCGGATTGTCTAAATCCAAACTAATTATTAAGCATTTCAACGCTTCTAAGTAAGTTTATCCGTTAAAATTCTCATTTCGATTGCAGGACTAATCTTTTCATATAAAATTCTATAAACAGCCTCAGCAATAGGAATATCTACATTAAATTTTTGATTGATTTCAATGATGCTCTTTACCGCATAATATCCTTCTGCAGTCATATTCATTTCAAATTGAGCCGACTTTACAGAATAGCCTTTTCCAACCATACTACCAAAAGTTCTATTTCTAGAAAATTGAGAATAAGCAGTTACCAATAAATCACCTAAATAAGCTGAGGATTTAACATCTCTATGAATTGGATTTACTGCATCTACAAAACGTTCAATTTCTTGTATCGCATTAGCAATCAGTACAGCTTGAAAATTATCTCCATAGCCTAAACCATGACAAATACCTGCGGCAACAGCATAAACATTCTTGAGTACAGCGGAAAGTTCAGTTCCAAATAAATCGTCTGAAGTAGAAACTTTAATGTACCTGCATTCAAATAAACTAGCCATTATAGAAGCTTTTTCTTCATCCTGACAAGCAAAGGTCAGGTATGATAATCGCTCTAATGCAACTTCTTCAGCATGACAAGGACCGCAAATAATTCCAATTTGCTCATATGGTGTTCCAAAATGTTTATGAAAATATTTTGCAGGAATTGCATGATATTCAGGAACTATTCCCTTAATAGCTGAGAAAATAATTTTATTTTCAAGACCAAAAGTTCCTTTTCCATCAAAAACATCTGCTAAAAATGCAGCAGGTGTAGCCATTACTATCCAATTAGAAGAATTTAAAACCTCTTCCAAGTTAGTACTCACTTCTATTTTTTCTTTATCAAATTGAATAGAAGATAAATACCTTGGATTATGATGGTATTTATTAATGTAATTAGCTTTATCAGGATTTCTCATCCACCAGTACACTTTTCCTTCAATATTGTCGCACAGCATTTTAACTATTGCTGTAGCCCAACTTCCTCCTCCAATTACTGCAATATCTTTTGGTTTTTCTATTTCCATATCCAACAAATATATATAAAGCGATTTTAATCTTAAAATGAATGAAAAATCTAATTTGTTTTATGCTTCCACATAACTGATTGTTACTATACCTTCTGAATTCTTTTCAACATTTAAAATTCCTTCTTCTCTTAATTTTTTGATAGCACTGTCCCACTTTTTGTTACTTATCTCTTTATTTTCTTGATAAGTAGATTTAGCAGATGCTATTTCCATTTTCGGATTTTTTTTGAAAAAGTCTTGAACTGATTTTTCCTCCTCTGTTAACACAATCACTTTTTTCTTTTTCTGTGGTCGCATTTGAGGAAAAAATAAGACATCTTGTATCGATTTTGAGTTGGTCATAATCATCGATAAACGATCAATTCCAATTCCTAAACCTGCTGTAGGTGGCATTCCATATTCAATAGCATTTAAAAAGTCCTCGTCTAAAACCATAGCTTCATCATCGCCTCTTTTTCCTAACTCTTGCTGATCTTCAAATCTTTCTCTTTGATCTATTGGATCATTTAATTCAGAAAAAGCATTGCAAATTTCCTTTCCATTACAAACAGCTTCAAACCTTTCTACTAAACCTTCCTTAGTTCGATGTTTTTTAGCCAATGGTGACATTTCTACAGGATAATCTGTAATAAAAGTAGGCTGAATCAATTTTGGCTCACACATTTCACCAAAAATCTCATCGATTAATTTTCCTCTTCCCATACTATCGTCAACTTCTATTTTAAGTTTTTTGGCTGTATCAAACATTTCTTTTTCTGTCATTTCTGACACATCAATTCCAGTAAAATGTTCTATGGCTTCATACATACTGTAACGTTTCCAAGGACGCTCAAAATTTATAACATTCTCTCCTACTTGTACTTCTGTTTTACCGTGAAGATCCAATGCGATTTTTTCCACCATTTCTTCTACTAAATCCATCATCCAGTTGTAATCCTTATAAGCTACGTAAAGCTCCATTTGAGTAAACTCTGGATTGTGAAAACGACTCATTCCTTCATTTCTAAAATCTTTTGCAAATTCATAAACCCCATCAAATCCACCAACAATTAATCTTTTTAAATACAACTCATTAGCAATCCTCAAATACAATTGCATATCCAAAGTATTGTGATGTGTTTTAAAAGGTCGCGCAGCAGCTCCTCCATAAAGTGGTTGTAAAATAGGAGTCTCTACCTCCATATATCCTTTGTTGTTCAAGAAATTACGCATAGAATTTGTCAATTGCGTTCGTTTGATAAACGTTTCTTTAACTTTTGGATTCACAATCAAATCCACGTATCGCTGACGATATCTCATTTCAGGATCATTAAATCCATCGTGAATATTTCCTTCTTTATCCGTTTTAACTACAGGAATAGGTTTTAAAGATTTCGTTAAAAGAACTAATTCTTTCACATGAACCGATATTTCACCAACTTGCGTAGTAAATACATATCCTTTTACACCAATGATATCACCAATGTCCAATAATTTTTTATACACATCATTGTAAAGTGTTTTATCTTCATCGGGGCATATTTCGTCTCTGTTGATATACAATTGAATTCTGCCAGATGAATCTTGTAACTCAGAGAATGATGCTTTTCCCATTACTCTAGTACTCATCAATCTACCTGCTAAACAAACACTTTTGTAAGATAATTTATCTTTATTATAGTTGTCGTGAATATCTTTAGCACTCACATTCACTGGAAAAAGGTCAGCAGGATAAGGATTTATACCCAATTCTTTAATTTTTTTTAAAGCATCTCTCCTTATTATTTCTTGTTCGCTAAGTTCTCTGTGCATATTTTTTCTAAATTTTGCTGCAAAGATATCAAATAAGGTAAAGAATTAGCCATAAGAACTAAAATGACTATTAAAAGCATCAATTTTTTCTGTTATTTTGTAAGCCCAAAATCAAAACGATATGATGGATCAATTAGTAGCTGACTTTAGCAGCCATTTAAAACAAGCTATTCAAATTGGAAATAAGGTTGAATTCAACACTTCTAAACATCCAATAAACAATGTACTTATTTGTGGTTTAGGTGGTTCAGGAATTGGCGGAACGATAGTTAGTCAGTTATTGGCTAAAGAAATTACATTCCCAATTGTTGTAAATAAAGATTATAAAATCCCATCATTTGTAGGAAAAAACACTTTAGTTATCTGCTGTTCATACTCTGGAAATACAGAAGAAACTATCATGATGTATGAGCAAGCAAAGGCAAAAGATGCTGAAATTGCAATTATTAGTTCAGGAGGTAAGTTCATTGAATTAGCTCAAAAAAATAAGCATAATTTTATTCAAATTCCTGCTGATTTCCCACCTAGAGCTGCTTTTGGTCTTTCTTTTCCTCAATTATTGTTTGTTTTTTCTAAGTATCAATTAATAGATTCTAATAAAATAACAGAGGTAGAAGCAGCTATTGATTTGTTAGATAAAGAGGAGACGCAAATAAAAGAAAAAGCGAAAGAAATCGCTCAAAAGCTTTTTAACAAAACTGCGGTTATATATAGTGATGCATCTTTTGAAGGAGTTGCTACTCGATTTAGACAACAAATTAATGAAAATGCGAAGATGTTGTGTTGGCATCATGCTATACCTGAAATGAATCACAATGAATTGGTTGGGTGGAGAAAAAAAGATGAAAACTTAGCAGTTGTAGTACTAAGAAATTCAAGTGATTTTGATAGAAACTCAAAACGTATGGATTATAGTATTAAAAATATTTTTTCCAACTATACGTCTACTATTATAGAAATATTTTCAAAAGGAGATACTGCTTTAATTCAAAGTCTATATCATATTCATTTGGGCGATTGGGTTTCTGTTTATTTAGCTGAAATGAAAAAAATAGACGCTACAGAAGTAGATGTAATTACTGGGTTAAAAACTTTCTTATCTGAAATATAATTTTCTTAAATTGCCTTACTATGATAAAGGTAATAAAAATAATAGCAATAATTGTGTTAGTTGTTGCTTCACTGTGCGTTATACTAGTTTTTACTGGTAATTCATACTTAATAAAAGCGGTAGCAAATACCTATCTTAAAGGTGTAAGTGGTCCTACTATCACTGAATCTGATATTTTTGAAAATAGAACAGTAGAAGCAGGAAATTGGCGAAAATGGCCTAATTCAGTTTTTTATAATCAAAAAAAGCTAAGTAAAGAAGAATTAAAAATACAAGAAAAGTATGAAACTGTATCTTTTTTAGTTATAAAAAATGATTCTATACGTTTTGAACAATATTGGGAAGATTTTAACCCTGATACAAAAAGCAATACTTTTTCAGTAGCAAAAAGTTTTATAAGTATTTTAATAGGTGCAGCCATTAAAGATGGATCTATAAAAAGTGTCGATCAGAAAGTGGGTGATTTTATCCCTGAGTATAAAAAAGGAGATAAAGCAAAAATTAGTATTAAAAATTTATTGCAAATGTCTAGTGGAATAGATTTTGGAGAAAGTTATGGCGATCCCTTTGGTTTTATGGCTAAAGCCTATTACGGAGATGAAATTTATAAATTAACTGTAAGTAAAGAAGTAAAATACGAACCAGGGAAGTATTACTTATATCAAGGTGGGAATACTTTACTGCTTAGTTTTATAATCAATAAGGCAACAGGAAAAACAGTAAGTGAATATTTTAGTGAAAAAGTTTGGAAACCAATAGGGGCAAAAAATGACGCTCTTTGGAATTTAGACGAAAAAGATGGAAGAGAAAAAGCCTATTGCTGTTTTTACAGCAATGCAAGAGATTTTGCTAAAATTGGTCAATTATATCTTCAAAAAGGCAACTGGAATGGACAACAAATTGTTTCTGAAAATTATTGGAAAGAAAGTTTAAGTCCAGTAAACATAACTGATAAAAGCGGCTCAATTATAGATTATTATGGTTATCAATGGTGGATGACAAATAGAAACGAAAAACAAGTATTTTATGCTAGAGGCATTTATGGACAATACATCGCTTGGATTCCTGCTGAGGAGATTGTTTTTGTAAGATTAGGACGAAAAAGAGCTGATAAAAAAGATAATAGCGTGCCTGAGGATTTTAATAATTATATAGATATGGCATTGCGAATAGGCAAATAGAAAATTATAACGAAATTTGAACTTTTAAATAGAATTATGGAGCAAACAGTAATTGATGTAAGAAGTAGAGACGAGTATAGAGCTGGTCATGTAAAAGGAAGTATTAATATTCCTTTACAGAATATACCTTCAAGATTAGAAGAGATTAAAGAAATGAAAATGCCAATTATTTTATGTTGTGCAAGTGGTTTCAGAAGTGGAGAGGCAGAGAAATTTTTAAATAAAAATAGTGTTGCCTGCACCAATGGTGGTGGGTGGAAAGATGTTCAGGATAGTTTAAATTTATAAATGTTGATTAGAAAAATAGCAATAGTTGCGCTGATTATTTTAATTATAATGCAATTTTTTACAATAGATACATCAGTTCCTGAATACAATCAGAAATCAGATTTTTTCAATAAACACATTGCCACTGTTGAAATGCAATCTTTGATTGAGTCTGCTTGCTATGATTGTCATTCTTATCAAACTAATTATCCTTGGTATAGCAATGTAGCTCCTCTTTCATGGTGGCTACAAGATCATATTGAAGATGGTAGAAAGCATTTAAATTTTAGTACTTGGGGTGAATATGATTTCAAAAAAGTAGATCATAAATTGGAAGAAACAGTGGAAATGTTAGAAGAAAAAGAAATGCCATTGCAATCTTATTCAATTATTCATAGTGAAGCTAATTTAACTTCGGAGCAAAGGAAAAATTTAATCTTTTGGTTCAAAGCTCAAAGAGATTATTTAAACAACAACCAATAATTATATAATGAGCATAGATTCTAACAACGAATTAGAACCATATAGACCCAATAAAGGGTTAAAGCAATTGATAAAATATTTCTTGCAAGGGTTATTTTACCTTATGCCTATTGCTGTTACTTTATATTTAGTAATAGAATCTATTATATTAATAGATAGCATAATACCAATTGATATTCCCGGATTAGGACTTTTAATTATTTTGTCTTTCATAACGGTGGTAGGTTATTTATTTTCTACTTATTTAAATGCTTTATTACGTCCTTTTGAGCGAGCAATTATGCGCACACCGCTTATCAAATTGATCTACACATCTATCAAAGATTTGATGAACGCATTTGTAGGAAGTAAAAAACAGTTTAGTAAACCTGTTTTAGTCACTATTCAAAATAATCCATTGGTAGAAAGAATGGGCTTTGTAACCAAAGACGATTTATCTGACTTGGGTTTAAGCGATGAGAAAGTGGCCGTTTATTTGCCTTTTTCATACGCTGTATCTGGTGAAGTGGTTATTGTTCCAAAAACTGCAGTAACACCATTACATGCAAAATCGGCAGATGTTATGAAATTAATTATTTCAGGTGGTGTTACATCTGTAGAAAAAGAAGAGCCTATCCACCAAGAGTAGGATGATAGTCTCTGTTAAAGTTCGCCCATGTCGAATCGAATGAAGTTTTTTATTTACCTTCTTTTAGTAACTTACTTACTAGCCATGTATGCTGCTATTTCTGCTGATTTTCTGATCGGTAAATTTTCAACAAGTTATTTGTATTCTCAAGTAGAAAAAATACCTGAAAACAAAGTTGGAGTGCTTTTAGGGACCAGTAAATATTTGGTTGGTGGCGATAAAAATAATTATTTTATCTATAGAGTAGATGCAGCAGTAAGATTATATAAAAACAAAAAAATTGATTTTATTTTAGTCAGTGGAGACAATGCTACCATGTCCTATAACGAACCTATTACATTTAAAAAAGAATTATTGAAAAGAGGAATTCCTGAAGAAAAGATTTTTTTAGATTATGCAGGTTTTAGAACTTTTGATTCTATGATTAGAGCCAGAGAAGTTTTTGGACAAAGCAACTTTACAGTTATCTCACAGAAATTTCATAATGCAAGAGCGGTCTTTATTGCCAGAAAATATGGTATTCAAGCCATTGGATACAATGCTAAAGATGTATCCGCTTATAATGGCTTTAAAACTCAAATTAGAGAGAAATTTGCTAGAGTTAAAGTACTTTTAGATATCTATATATTAAATACAAAACCTAAATTTTTAGGTGATAAAATTGAAATTCAATGAAAATTAATCGATTAATTTTAAGCACTTCTGTTCTCTTTATTTTATCCTTTTCAGCTTGTAAGAATACGGAAGTAATTACAAAAAAAGCAATTGAAAATCCCTCAGCTTATTCTACCTCAGCAGTTTTATGGCAGCAACAGTCTGCTGAATATGAAGCTCTTTGTTATCAAGCATATCATTTGGCAAAATTGAATTTAGACAAAATAATAAAAAATGATGTAGATAATAGTTTGGCCATTGTAATGGATTTAGATGAAACCGTAATGGACAACTCTCCTTACAATGCCATGTTGATTAAAACAGGACAAAGCTATTCTTTTGAAAGTTGGAGAAAATGGACTGCCTTAAAGCAAGCCCAATTGATACCTGGTTCCTTAGAGTTTATTAAATATGCAAAAGAAAAAAGTGTTACTGTTATATTTATTTCCAATAGAATGGAAGAAGAAATAGAGGATACCCAACTTAATTTGGCTCAAGAAGGATTAGAAGAAATCAATTTTGAAAATTTTTATTTTAAAACAAATAGTTCATCAAAAGATGAGCGAAGAGCAAAAGTGGAAGACCAATTTAAAGTAGTAATGTATATAGGTGATAACTTAGGAGATTTTAATGGTAATTTTGATAAACAAAATTCAAAAGCAAGAAAAGAGGTATTAAATAAATATAGTCAAGAAATTGGAAGTAAGTATATTATACTACCAAATCCGATGTATGGCGAATGGGAAGGAGCAATTTATAATTTTAATTACAAGCTGTCCAACTCAGAAAAAGAGCAAATCCGATTAAACACTTTAAAATCCTATTCAAATGAAAAATAAACTTTTATTCTCTATTTTATTTATTAGCACTTTATTTTCTTGTATCTCGAAAAAAGAGGTAGATAGAAGTAGCTTAAAAGCTGGAAATTGGCGAGCTGAAATGGATTTACAGAACTCCCATATGCTTCCTTTTAATGTAAAAATTGAAATAAAAGACAGTCAAACCATTGCTACTTTTATTAATGCAGAAGAAGAAATAAAAACGGAAGAAATCTATTTTAAAAATGATTCAGTTTTTATCAAAATGCCCATTTTTGATTCAGAATTTCATTTAAAAATAGTAAAAGATAGCCTTTTAGAAGGTAATTGGGTGAATTATTACAAATCTGCAGATTATGTAATTGATGTTAAGTTTTATTACGGTCAGGATGATAGATTTGCTGAATCAAAACCTACTGAATTTAACGTTGCTAAAAAATATGAAGTTACCTTCAGCCCTTTTTCAGAGGATGAATATAAAGCTATAGGTTTATTTGAGCAAAATGGAGATAAAGTTACTGGGTCTTTTGCAACAGAAACAGGTGATTATCGCTATTTGGAAGGTCAAATAGTTGGTTCTACACTTTTTTTATCCACTTTTGACGGAGCTCATGCTTTTCTATTTCAAGCTGCGATTGAGGATAGTATATTGGATGGAACTTTCTTTTCAGGAACTCATTTTTCAGAGCCTTTTATGGCTAAAATTAATCCCACTTTTGAATTGAGAAACCCTGATTCATTGACCTATTTAAAAGATGATTCCGCTTCCTTTACTTTTGAATTTGAAAATATGGAAGGACAGTTAGTCAGTTTAAATGATAAAAAGTATCAAGATAAATTAATAATTGTACAAATAATGGGCAGTTGGTGTCCCAATTGTATGGATGAATCATTACTTTTTAAGCAGTTTTATAAGGATTATAAAGACCAAGGCTTAGAAATAATTGCGCTTGCATTTGAAAGAGCAAAAACCAAAGAAAATTCAATGCAAAATCTGAAAAGAATGCAAGAAAAGTTGAACTTACCTTATGAAATACTTTTAGCTGGAGCTACTAGAGATGAAAAAGCAGAAGATAAACTACCTATGATTAATAAAATAATGTCTTATCCTACTGCTATAGTTTTAAATAAAAATAAAGAAATTATAAAAATACATACTGGCTTTTACGGACCAGGCACAGGTACTTACTATGAAGATTATGTGAAAGAAATGAGAGCTTTGATAGAGAAAGAGGTTAAAAAGTAACTATTTAAAATTCAGCAAGCAAAGTTAAGTTCTTGCTTGTTATTGTTCCTTCTTTATAACAAGCATACCATTCGGAAGCATTTGGTATTTTAACCATTTCCTTCTCCGCCTTTTTCGCATCTTCTTTTGATTTCCAATATACTATATCAGTATAACTCCCATCGGAATTGGAATGAATTTCCCATTTGATAAATCCAATTTGATCTTTCATCCAATCATTAACAATTTGTTTTGCAATTTTTAGGAGTTGCTCTATAGTTGTATTTTCAGCCAACTCATAGGAAATAATGTCTTTATACATAATTTATTTTTTAGTCTTATTTGTTATTTCATTGCAATTCAAACAGTTCTATCACCAATCAATAGGCATATAATCTTTCAAGAATTTTCCGCACCAATGTTTGCCTGTGTTTATTCCATCAAAGAGTGGATCTAAAACACGAGCTGCACCATCTACAATATCTAAAGGTGGTTGAAAATCATGCACATCTTCTTTATGTTTGGATAGTTCTAATGGATCTTCATCTGTCACCCAACCGGTATCTACAGCATTCATATATATGCCATCTTTTGCAAAGGAAGAAGCAGAAGTATGGGTCATCATATTTAATGCTGCTTTAGCCATATTGGTATGTGGATGACGATCTTCTTTATGAAAACGATGAAACTTACCTTCCATAGCTGAAACATTAATAATGTGTTTCAAACCAGTATTTTCTTTTTTCATCAAATGAGACAACCGATTACATAAAACAAATGGTGCTACAGCATTTACCAATTGAACTTCTATCATTTCAGGTGTCTCTATTTCACCCAATCGCAATCGCCAGCTATTCGTTTTTCTTAAATCAACTTGCTGCAAATCAGCATCCAATTTTCCAACAGGAAAAACCTCTTCCGCCTGTAAAGATTGATCAAAACTATAAGGAATTTGAGATAGCTTAGCGGATGCTCTTAACCCAATGCCAGGATCAGGACCATGCCAGCTTACAGATAGCGTATTATTTTTCTGATTTTCAACTAGAGAATCTGAATGTTTACTCAACTCATCAATACAAAATTGGTGATCTTTTAATAAGTCTTTAACTTTTTTTGTCAATTGCTCATAGGGCGTCTCTTCCTTATCCATCAAATGCTTATAAAAACCTGATGGTCGTCTTACTGTCTGCGCTGCATTATTTATTAGAATATCTAATCTATTGTATTTCTGCTCTATATAATTACAAAATAACTCCACGCTTGGTATATGTCGCAAATCTAAACCATGAATATGTAAGCGATGTCCCCACTTTTCAAAATCTTCTTCTTTAGAAAAACGTTCGGCTGAGTCAATTGGAAAACGAGTAGTAGCAACTACTGTAGCACCAGCTCTCAACATCATTACTGTAATGTGATATCCTATTTTTAATCGCGAACCTGTTACTACTGCTACTTGATCTTCTAAATCAGCAGTTTGAAATCTTTTAGCATAATTAAAGTCTCCACAATCAGGACACATGGTATCATAAAAATGATGTAATTTATCGTACATTTTTTTACAAACATAACAGTTGCGAGGAGATTTTAAATTTAAGTTTCTCTCTGTTTGATTGATAGGACCCAACATTTTAGGAGCTACAAAAATGGCTGCCTCTCTTGCACTTCTTATTCCTGTTTTATTGCGCGCATGCCTATCTTTTTCTAATTGTTTTCTTTTGGCTGCTTTTTTAGTGTCTTTTCTTCTTTTATTTAATTCTTCTTTAGTGGGTCTAGAAAGTGTTCCGGCAGCTTTCATCAATTTTATTCGCTGATTTTCTGATAGTTCAGAAAATAACCCTCCTTCAATATTAAGTAATTCTATTACTTCAATACACTTTTCTATATCGGACTGATTGAGTTCTTTTTTCATTTCTAAGTTATGAAGCGTATTTATTCTTTGTGCACATCCACTTTAATTGGGTCTTCTCTGTTAACTAATTCCCAAGCAGTAAAAAATACCAATTTGGTTATTTTTTCCATTTTTTCAAAGTTAATTTTATCTACAGTATCCGTTGCTTTATGGTAATCTTCGTGTACACCACTGAAATAAAAAATAACAGGAATATCATTTTTAGCAAAATTATAATGATCTGATCTATAATAAAATCTATTAGGATCATTTTTATCATTAAATGTATAGTCTAACTCTAATTGCGTATAAATTTTATTTGCTTGTTCACTAATTTTATGCAATTGCGTGCTCAATTTATCCGAACCTATTAAATAGATATAATTTGGGTTTCCTTCATGTGCTTCATCCACTCTACCAATCATATCTATATTGAGATTAGCTACTGTAGTATTTAGAGGAAAAACAGGATTTTCTGAATAATATTGAGAACCTAAAAAACCTTTTTCTTCTCCTGAAACAGGCATAAATAATATACTTCTCAAAGGTCCATTGCCATCTTTTTCTGCAAGTTTAAAAGCTTCTGCCATTTCTAATAGTGCTACAGTTCCACTTCCATCATCATCGGCACCATTAAAAACTACCTCTCCATCTTTTCCTAAATGATCATAATGAGCTGTTATAATTACCAGTTGTTCGGGATACTTTGATCCTTTTATAAAACCAAGCACATTTTCACCATACAATTCTTCTGAAGGTTTATCAATATTTAATTCTATAGTTGTTTGATATTGATCTTTTATGCGTTCTTTTCTAACATATTTTTTTAATTTTAATCCGGCTGACTTACTTATATAGGATGCAAAATTATTAGATATTCTAAAAACAGGCAAAAATCCTGCACTATCTATTTCTGATTTTAAATCTGTTTTAGATCTGTTGATATAGTGATCATATTTTTTCACCATTCCATCATAATCTTTCACTGCTAAAAATACTGCTTTTGCCCCTTTTTTCTTAGCTAATTCTATCTTTTTTACAATATCCCAATCTTCATTTAGGTTTTCCTTTTTAGGACTCCCTTCGACTAATAAAACTATTTTATCTGCAACATTTATATTTTTATAATCATTAAAGTTTTCATCTTCTATACCATAACCTGCAAAAACAATTTGAGTATTAATTTTTTGTTGGTATAAGATAGATGGGAAAATAAAAAAGTCCTCAACAAAGTTGAATTTTTTTCCGTCTACAGTTATATCAATCCCCTTTGCCATTTGTTCAATCAAGGGAAATGATTGTATATAGTCTTTAGTACCTGGTGCCAAACCTGTACTTTTAAAATTCTCTACCAAATACCGCATCGCCATTTTCTGACCTTCTTTTCCAGTTTCTCTTCCTTCGTATTCATCAGAAGCTAAAATTTGTAAATGTTTACTCAATTCTACTTGCGTAATAGTATTGGCATATTTTACTGCCATTTTATTTTTTTCTTGAGCTATTATATTTAATGAAAATAAAAAACTCAGTCCAATATATAAGTATTTCATAATAATTATTTTACAGGTATTTTTTCAATTCTTCTTAAATGTCTTCCTCCTTCAAATGCTTGATTTAAAAAACTATTCAAACATTTTATCGCTTCTTCTTCAGTTATAAAACGCGCAGGCAATACTAATATATTAGCATCATTGTGTTGTCTTGCTAATTTTGCTAATTCCTCTTCCCAGCAAATGGCAGCTCTAATATTTTGGTGTTTATTAGCAGTCATTGCAATACCATTTCCACTACCACAAATTAAAATGCCACAATCATATTCATTATTATTCACTGCTTCGGCCAAAGGATGGGCAGCATCTGCGTAATCAAAACTGTCTTCTGAATAAGTTCCAAAATCTTTTAATTCTATGCCCAAATTTTTTAGCTCTTCAGATAATACTTTTTTTAATACAATGCCAGCATGATCTGCTCCAATTGCTATTTTTTTTACGTTTTTCATTGTTTTTTTATTGACAATTATAGTGTTAATAGTGGCTTTAAAAGTTGAATAAAAAAGCAAAAATAAAATTGGTATATCCAAATAAAATGGCAACCAAACTTAAATTTGACTTGAACTCATTTTTAATTTTTATTTTCGTTCAACTTATCAACTAAAAACCAACAGAAATAATTTTTGAAAATTAAACTATTTATTAATAGTTTGCATTATTAATAGTTTGTTAATAGTATTAAATAAATGGTATAAATCAAGATTTTAATAAGATATTTGATGTTAATAAAGTGTTCATTCTATTTTACAACTGACAAAATTACTAAACTATTACTATTATTATTAACAGAGTTAACGCCTTAATAGTAGTAGTAGATTTAAAATTTTAAATAAATAATATTATTATATAATGTTGAAAACAATTATATTTTTCATTTCTATTTTTTCAATTTTTCATTTGAGCCAAGCACAAAATGGATTGGTGGATAGCACTTCAAAAAATTATAAAGTATTTTATCATTCAAATGGAAAAGTTTCATCAAAAGGAACTTTAAATGACGGAAAACCAAATAAATATTGGATAAATTTTTATGATACCGGTTTATTAAAATCCGAAGGAAACCGAAAAAATTTTGAATTAGACAGTGTGTGGATTTTTTACAATGAATTTGGTGATCAACAGAAATCGATTACTTATAAAAATAATTTAAAGAACGGATTAACTCAAATTTTTAATGACAGTTGCTATTTAATTTCAAGTGAAAATTACAAAAATGATATTAAAGAAGGTTGGAGTTACACCTATTATCCTGCAAAAAATAAAGAGCTTTTAAAATCTAAAACTTTTTTTGAAAATGGAAAACAAAGTGGAAAGGCTTATGAATATGCTGAAGATGGAAGAATAATTACTATAATTGATTACAAAAATGGATTTATTTCTAAAAAGGAACAATTAAATAGAAAAGATAAATTAGGTAGGAAACAGAATATTTGGAAAACATTTTATCCCAATGAAAGAGTAAAAATAGAATCGACTTATAAAAACGATTTACTCAATGGTTATTTAAAATATTATAGTTCTGATGGAAGATTAGAAAAAGCTGAATTGTATATTGATGGAGTTAAACAAGATGAATCAGAAAATAAATTGAGTTTTGAAATTCTAAAAAATTATTATCCTAATGGAAAAGTAAAAGAAGAAATAGTTTATAATGCATTAGGTGAAAAAGATGGGTTGTATAAATTATTTGATTCTGTTGGAGAAATTAAATTATCAGCTATTTATAAAAATGATAATTTGTTGACAGAAGGTGGAACTATGGATGCTGCAGGAAGAAAGCAAGGAATTTGGAGTGAGTTTTATATGGATAAAACAATTAAGAGTAAAGGAAAATATTTAGATGGTAAAAAAGTAGAGCAATGGAAATACTTCTTTGAAAATGGAAAGGCTGAACAAGTTGGAAGTTATAATGAAGAAGGAAAAGTAGTTGGTAACTGGATTTGGTATTTTAATAATGGAGATACTTTAAGATATGAAGAGTTTAGAAGAGGAATTGAAGATGGAAATTTAGTTGAAAAAACCGATAGTGGTTTAGTAATAACTAAAGGAGAATATATAGATGGTTTAAAAGAAGGTGATTGGATATATGAATTAAATGATCATATAGAAAAAGGAAATTATAGATACGGTTTAAAAAATGATGTTTGGAAACACTTTGATATAAATGGTACAAAAACTTTTGAAGGTGAATATTTTGAAGGACAACCAAAGGGCAAACATAAATGGTGGTATACCAACGGAAAATTGAAAGAGGAAGGTAAATATGCTTACGGAGAAAAAGTAGGTAGCTGGAAAAAATACAATGAAAATGGAAGCCTTATTATTACCATACAATATAAAAATGGGGAAGAATACAAAATTGATGGTAGAAAATTAAAAATTAAGAAAAAATGAAGTTTTTTTCATCCAATTCTATACGATTATTAGACTACTCTAAAATTTATTTATTTTTTGGTGGGTGTATTACTTTGTTAATTGTATTTATATCTAATTCATTAAATTTAATCACCTTTAATAGTAATATTCAATTTGTTATTGCTGGTATTTATGGATTAAATATTTTCTTATTATCTGTAATAAAATCATTAGAAAAATATGCTTTAGATATTGTTTTTTATAATGTTTCATTAACTACTTTTTCAGTTGCATTTATACTTTATAATAACAATTTTTCAGGTCCGAGTTTTTTAGTTTTCTTAATAGTAATGATATGTATGATATTTACTATTAATAATTTGAGAAAATTTGTATTTTTTTATATCAGTTTTTCTATTATTTATTTTTCACTAGTATTTTTTTCAAAAGATATAATTGTAGGGATTGAAGCAGCCTTATTAACATATATATTATTACTATTAATTTCATTTTTTATAGTGGTTAATGTTTTAAACACTGTTTTTAAGTTAAAAACTAAAAACAGAGTATTTAATCAGTTTTTTAAATACTCCTCAGATTTTATGATTTTAGCTAAGATTTCTGAAAATAAAATTATAATAAATGATATCAATAATTCATTATTAAAACATTTAAAGATTGACAATAAAGATTTTTATTTAGAAACTGAATTAGAAGATTTTAAACTGAAAAATATTGCAATTTTTAAACCTTATGATTGGTTTAAACCTTTTAATGAGGAGTTAATAGAAATTAAAGTAAATGAAGAAACTTTTTATAGAATAAGATGTGAAAAATATGAATTGAATTGGGAAAAATATCTATTTTTCTCAATAACTGATATCAGCGATATTACTTTAAAAGATCAGTATAATCAAATGATTATAGAATCTTATAAACATTTATTTCATAACAGTTCAGAGTTTATATGTGTGCAAGATATTTATGGAGTAATCATAGATATAAATAAATCTTTAACAGAAAAGTTAGGATATGATAAGGAGGAAATAATTGGTAAAACAGTATTTTATTTAAGTCCTAATGAAGAGCTTAATAAAAGGATAGAAGTAAATAAAGAAGTTTTTGAAACTAATAAATCACAAATATTTATTAAAAATATTGAAGCAAAAAATGGATTAATTATTCCTTTTGAAGTTATTCTCAGAAAAGGAAAATATTTTGGAGTAGATGTTTTAATAGCCACCTCAAGAGATATTTCTAATCGTTTAAAAATTGAAAATGAATTAGCAAATTCAGTAAAACGATTTTATAATCTATTTAAAAAAGCTCCATTTGGCATGTTGATTACTTCAAAAAATGGAGAAATATTAGACTGTAATCAAGCTTTTATTGAGTTAATTGGATACTCTGAAATAGAATTAAAAGAAATTAATTTTAATAATATTACTTTTCTTGAAGACAAGGGATTGAATGATAATGAATATCAACAGCTATGGAACGATGAAATAGATTTTATAAATATTGAAAAAAGGTATGTAAAAAAAGATGGATCAATAATTCATGCTGTTTTAAAGGTTATTAAAGAAGAAGATGAAAATGGAATAGCTTTTAGGAATTTAGCTCAAATAGTGGATATTACAGAATTAAAAAATACGGAATTAATTCTGACACAAAAGCAAGAAACATTAGATTTAACAATAGAATCTTCAAAAACCATTTTATGGGATTTAGATTTGGAAAGTGGTGATGCAGTTTGGAGAAATGTAGAATCTATAACAGGAATAAAAGGTACCGAAATAGTTGTAAATCCTCAATATTTTCAAGAGTTGGTTCATCCTGAAGATTATTCATACGTTAGAAATTCAATTAAATATGTAATTAATTCTAAACAACCCTATCATATAGATTTTAGATTTGTATGCCCTGATGGAAGTATAAAATGGATTAATTCTAGAGGTCAAGTAAAGCTAGACAAAGAACATACTGCAATCCATATATATGGAACCATGCATGATATTACAGACAAAAAGGAAAGTGAACGAATATTAGAAAAAAGTGAGGAAACTTATCGTTTACTTTTTGAAAGAAACTTGGCTGGAGTGTTTAGAAGCAGTATAGATGGTCGTATTTTGGCTTGTAATTCTGCCTTTTCGAGTATGTTGTCCTTTGAAAATGAAGAAGAAATAATTTCTTCTAAAAATGCATTTAGTTTTTATAGAACTGCAGAAGAAAGAAAAAATTTGATAGATAAATTAGTAAAAAATGATTTTGTTAAATCTGAAAGACAAGAACTAGTAACAAAAGATGGAAAATCTATTCATGTGTTTTTAAATGCCTCTATCATCTATAATTCTAAGAAGGAAATGGAGTACATAGAAGGAAATATTATAGATATAACTGATTTGGTGACTGCTGAAAAACTATTGCAAGAAAGTAAAGAACAATACAAAGCCTTAATAGATAACTCTAATTATGGTATAATTATACTGAACAATAAAAAGCTTCAATTTATTAATGAGAAAGGATTAGAAATTATAAAGTATAAAACGCCTTTTGAATTAATGTATAAATCAATAGAAGAGATTGTTAATAATGAGTGTGAAGCTATACACGAAGCAGTAGAGAAAATAGAAAATGGTGAAAAAGTAAATGTATTTGAAAATAAAGTTAAAGACAAAGAAGGTAATATATTAGATTTTGAATTTAGAGCCAATCATATAAAATTTCAAGATAAAGAATCTGTTCTTTTATCATTTATAGACATCACAACGAAAAAACAAATTGAGGAAGAAAAGAATAGAGCTGAATTAGCTGAAAAATCAAATGAATTACTAAAAGTAGAAATTGAAGAAAGAATTTCCATCGAAAATAAATTGACAGTAGCACAATCTTATTCAGCAGGAATTATAGAAAGCTCTATTGATATGATTTATACGGCTGATAAAAAAGGGAAAATTAATGAGTTTAATCTTGCTGCCAGTATTGAATTTCAATATTTGAAGAAAGAATTAATTGGAGAAAGTCTGCATGTTTTGTTTGGATCTTATGAGGAACGAATAGAAATTTTTAAAACCTTAGAGGAAAGTAATCAATTTGTAGGTGAAGTACTTTGTAAACGTAAAGACGGAACTGTTTTTATTAGTTTTTTATCCATCTCTTACTTATACAATACCAAAAAAGCAATCATAGGTATTATGATTATTGGTAGAAATATTACTGAACTCAAAGAAAATGAATTAATATTAAAACTTTCAGAAGACAATAACAATAAGCAAGCTGCAAAATTAAAGGCTGTTATAGAAAGTAGTTCACATTATTTCTTTACGATCAACAATAAATATTTATTGACTTCATACAATGAAAATTACTATAATGATATTAAAAAAATAACAGGAAAAAAAATAATTATAGGCGATAGTTATTTAGATATATCTGTAGGCTATAACGGCGAAAATTACGCTAACTTTTGGAAGGATATTTTTGATAAAGCATTTCAAGGCGAAATACAACAGTTTGAAATTAAAAGAGAAGATGAAAAAGGCAACTCTATTTTTAGAGAAATTTTTATAAATCCTATTATAAAAGAAGATGGAAAAGTAGATGAAATTTCGGGTATTGGGCATGATATTACAGAGAAGAAAATTGCAGAGAAAAAGCTGAAAGAATCACTCATTGAAAAAGAAGTGCTTTTAAAAGAAATTCATCATAGAGTTAAAAATAACATGCAAGTCATATCAAGTATTCTCAATCTTCAGAGTGCTTATGTGAAAGACCAACAAACACTTAATATTTTAAAAGAAAGCCAAAATAGAATAAAATCTATGGCTTTTATACATGAAAGTTTATATACAACAAAAGACTTTTCTAAAATTAATTTTTCAGAATATATAACTAATCTCTGCCAAAACTTATTTAGAACCTATGAAGTGTATGAAGACAGAATTTCCTTAGAGCTTGATATTCAAGATTTTTATTTGAACTTAGATTTAGCTATACCTTGTGGATTAATTATTAATGAATTGATATCTAATATATTAAAATATGCCTTTGAAGATAATCAAAAAGGTTTAGTAAAGATAACTTTAACTATACAAAAGAAAATAGTAACATTGCTTGTGAGTGATAATGGCAAGGGAATTCCTGAATCAGTTGATATTTACAACACTGAAACATTAGGTTTGCAATTAATAAATAGTTTGGTTGAACAAATCGACGGAAAATTGTTTTTAAGTACTGAAAATGGAGCTGAATTTAAAATTCAATTTCTTAAAGATTAAATTTGGATTATATTTGTAGAAATGTCAAAAGTTAGAATCATAATTGTAGAAGACGAATCAATCGTTGCAAAAGACATTAAAATAAGTCTTATTAAATTAGACTATGATGTAGTTGAGGTTTTTTCAAAAGGAGAAAACCTAATTGATCGATTGATAGATGAAAGTATTAAAAATGTAGATTTAGTTTTAATGGATATTATGCTGAAAGGCAAATATTCAGGCATAGAAACATCTGCGATTATACATGAAAAGTTTCAAATTCCAGTAGTATTTCTAACAGCTTATGCCGATGAAAATACAATTAATAAAGCCAAGCTGACTGAACCTTATGGTTATATTATTAAGCCTTTTAAAGAAATAGATCTGCGGACTTCTATTGAAATGGCACTTTATAAATTCAAGAAAGAAAAGGAAAAAGAAAAGTCAGCTCAAAGTAAGTTAGATTCTATCTCTATTTCTAATTCAAAAAATAAAGATTTTATTTATGTAAAATCTAATTCTAGGTTATTGAAAGTTATCAATAATGAAATTCTTTACATAGAAGCGTTGAAAGACTATGTAGTTATTCACACCTTATCAGACAAGTATACTATTCACTCTACCATGAAAGATATAGCTAATAAACTTCCTGATGCAGAATTTCAAAGAATTCATCGATCTTACATTGTTAATTTGAAAAAAATAAAAGCAATAGAGATGCCCAATATAATTTTGGATCATGCAGATACAAAATTACCAGTGGGTGGATCTTACAAAGAAGGCTTGTTTGATAAAATTAATTTGGTTTAAAATATTCAGAATAGCGTTTTATATCCAGGTCCATATCTAGTTTTTTATCATCAATTAGATGTGATACAAATTCTTCAGTAAGTTTAGGAGCAATAGAAAAACCTCTTGATCCTAATCCATTAAAAATATATAATTGCTGATGTTTAGGGTGCTGACCTGCTAAAGGTCTTCTATCTTTTACTGCCGGCCTTATTCCCGCCAAATGCTCTACAATTTCATAAGGACATAAAATTAATTGTTCTAAGCTGTTAATCAATTCTTGCTTTTTCTCTTCTGTTGGTTTATTGCTATAATCTTCCCAAGCATAAGTAGCTCCCACTTTAAAATAACCATTACCGATGGGAAGAATAAATATTTTTTTATTGAGAATATACTCCTCTTTTAAAGTATCAGATTGAATGATTAATAACTCTCCTTTCACAAAACTAAAAGGCAAATAATTAAAAAATGGATTATGCTGTGCTTTGGCTCCTTCACAAAAAATTAACTGATCACATTCTATCTCTTTATAAATCAATTTTTCAGGTTCAAAAATTAGTTGATTGAAATCAAACTTTTCTTCTATAAGTGCATTGTTTTTTACTAAATGATTTCTAAATACACTTAAAAAAGTGGAGGTATCTACCCAAGCAGTTTGTTTTACTTTTCCTGCATTTTTAAAATTGCTATTAATAAATTTATTGGAGGAGATATCAAGAATATTATTTGAAATAAACGCGTCATTTTCTTCTTCAGAATACCTTTTTAACCAAAAATTAATTTCATTTTGATTGGATAAGAGCTTTATTAAAGGTTTTTCGAAAAAAAAATTACTCCCTAAAAAATGCTGCAATTCTGCATAAAAAGCAGCATTGTAAGTTGAAAATTCTTCAGCTTTCCAACTTTTAATGATACGCCTAAGTACCATATGATTAATAATTCCTGCTGCTACAGAGGTACTTGAGTCCTTTTCAAAGGAATCTATCAGCATTACTTTTTTTCCTCTTTTTTGAAGCTGATAATAGAGCATAGAGCCTGCTAATCCTTGACCAACTATAACGATATCGAAATATTTTTTCATTCTGATGTCAAAACTATCCATTTCAAGTGGTAGCGAAGTAAAATTTACTAATTTTGTTGCTCAATCTTAGTCAAAATGGATTTAAATATCATCTTAGGTATTATTGGACCTAATCAAATCATTATTATACTGGTAATCGTAGTATTGCTTTTTGGTGCTAAAAAAATTCCTGAATTAATGAAAGGAGTTGGTAAAGGCATTAAAGAATTTAAAGATGCTACCAACAAGGATGAGGATGATAAAAGTGACGATAAAAAGTCAAATTAATTTAGTTTCAAATCTTTAATAGCTCTCTTTTGAAAAACTATTCCAAATTATCTGAAATAAAGTCGGATATTAAAAATGGTGAAATTAATTGTGTTCAACTCGTTCATAATTACTTAAACAATATAAAAGAGCAAAAACACCTCAATGCTTTTTTAGAAACTTTTGATGCATCTGCATTGGCTCAAGCCCAATTGGTAGATGAAAAAATTGCAAATGGTTCTGAAGGTAGACTTGCAGGAATGGTGATTGGAATAAAAGACAATATCGTTTATAAAAAGCATACTGTTTCAGCAGCTTCAAAAATGCTGGAAGGCTTTGAATCATTATTTTCAGCTACTGTTGTAGATAAATTATTGAAAGAAGATGCCATTATTATTGGCAGGTTAAATTGCGATGAGTTTGCTATGGGAAGCAGCACGGAAAACTCAGCCTATGGAATAGTTAAAAATGCTGTCAATAATGACTATGTGCCTGGTGGATCATCAGGCGGTTCAGCTGTGGCGGTGCAAGCTAATTTATGTTTAGCATCACTCGGCTCTGATACTGGTGGTTCTATTCGTCAACCTGCTTCTTATTGTGGAATAATTGGGTTAAAACCAACTTATGGAAGGGTTTCAAGAAATGGATTGATAGCTTTTGCGTCTTCATTTGACCAAATAGGACCATTTGCTCATTCTGTAGAAGATATTGCTGCTATTATGCAAGTTATATCAGGTAAAGATAAAATGGACAGTTCATCTTCTGTTTCCATTGTCCCCGATTATTTAGAAGAATTAAAATCACCCAATTCAAAAAAATATAAATTAGCTTATATTGCAGATTGTGTAGAACATCCATCACTAAATAAAGATGTTAAAGAAGCTTTTCAACTTAAAATTCAACAATTAAAAGATGCAGGACATCAAGTAGAAGCCATTTCATTTCCATTTTTAGATTATATGGTTCCTGCCTATTATGTATTGACTACTGCTGAGGCCTCTTCTAATTTAGCTAGATATGATGGAGTTCACTTTGGTTATAGAAGTAAAAATGCTAAAAACTTAGAAGAAACTTATGTGATGAGTCGTTCGGAGGGTTTTGGAAAAGAAGTAAAGCGTAGAATCATGTTAGGTACTTACGTTTTAAGCGCAGGTTATTACGATGCTTATTATGCTAAAGCTCAAAAAGTAAGAAGAATATTAAAAGATAAAACCAACGAAATTTTAAACCAATTCGATTTTATATTATCACCCACCACTACCAATTCAGCATTTAAAATTGGTCAAAAAAGTAATGATCCTATTGAGATGTATTTAGAAGATGTATTTACAGTTCAAGCAAATTTGGTTGGATTGCCTGCCATCTCCATTCCAATGGGAAAATCACCTAACCAAATGCCTTTTGGATTGCAATTAATGGGTAAATCTTTTGATGAATTAGGTCTTCTAAAAATTTCTAATGAACTAATCAACATGCATTAGTGTATAAGTGTATTTGAAGTTAAATTTTACCCACTTTTTTTTCTTGACTTTTACGTAACAATTTTGAGTAAATTTCGTTGTTACTTTAATTTAAAATCTATTTCATATGCTTAAGAAACTAAGCTTCCTTTTTATTGCTCTTTTTGTTGTTGTAAATATTTACGCAACTAATATTCCATCAGTTACTAAGCCCTCTGATACCAGTTTTGTATTATCATCTGATGATGTTGTTTTAAGAATGATAGATAGCATTGTTGCCAAAAAATTTATGTCAAGTTTTGCGGTAGATTCTAGTTTATTTGAGATTCTAGATCAGTCTCCCGAGGCATCTTTAATCGACAACTTACCCGATTCTGTTATTATGAATCGTTTGGAAAAATTAAATAGAAACACTCCATTTGATTTAACTTACAACGATTATGTAAAAGCATTTATTAAATTATATGCAGAAAGAAGAAGAACACTTACAGCAAATGTATTGGGAATGGCTCCTTTTTACTTTCCTATGTTTGAAGAGGTGTTAGATAGATACAATATGCCTTTAGAATTAAAATATTTAGCTATTGTAGAATCAGCTTTAAATCCGCAAGCCAAAAGTAGAGTTGGCGCTATGGGAATGTGGCAATTTATGTATCGTACTGGTAAAATGTATGATTTAAATATTACCTCTTACTACGATGAGCGCATGGATCCTTATAAATCTACTGTGGCAGCCTGTGAGTTTATGACGGATATGTATAAAATGTATGGCGATTGGAATTTAGTTTTAGCCGCCTACAATTCAGGAGCAGGAAATGTAAATAAAGCCATACGTCGATCTGGTGGTAAAAAAGATTATTGGGCGATTATCAATTATTTGCCGAGAGAAACAAGAGGTTATGTTCCTGCTTTTATTGCAGTCAATTATATTATGAACTATTCTCAAGAACATCAAATTTATCCTGCTAATCCACAGCATCTTTGTGTAAGAACAGATACCGTGATGATAAAAAATGGAATTAGTTTTGAAAGTCTTTCATCTTATATTAATATATCTGAAAAAGACATTGCTTTTTTTAATCCTATGTATAAAAATGAACTAATTCCTATCTCTGATAAAGCTTTACCATTATGTTTGCCTGTAGATAAAATAGGTTTATTTTTAACCAACGAGGTCAATATTTATGCTGATTTACGTAAGAAAGAAATTGTAGATAGTATTGCCGGAAAAATTGAAGATGAAAAGGTTGTAGAGCAAGGTATTATAGTTCATCGTGTTAGAAGCGGTGAATATTTAGGATATATAGCCGGAAAATATAATGTGAGCGTAAGTAATTTAATGGCATGGAACAATTTGAGAAGCACCAATTTAAAACCGGGAGATCGGTTGAATATTTATTCCTCTTCTAGCGCACCAAAATCTGAACCAATAACGGCAAAGGCTTCCAATGTAAAAATGGATAAGTATAAATTTCATGTGATTCAGCCTGGGGATACACTTTGGGATATTGCCAAAAGATACAATGGAATAAGTGTAAATGATTTAAAAAAAATGAATGCGAATCTCAATTTTAATCATTTGAAACCTGGAACAAAAATCAAAGTTCCTGTTGTGAGCTAATAATTATATGAAGTATAAAAAGCTATTTCTAATTCTCGTTTCTATTTCTTTTTTATCATCTTGTATTATTGATGATTCGGAGAGAACACTTCCTCCTTCCACCGGTAAAGCAGGAGAATTGATAATAGTAGTGGATACCTTGCATAAAAATGGAGCTACTGGTTCAGCTATTCAAGATGTATTTTTAGAAGAAATTTACGGTGTTCCTCGAAGCGAACCTTTATTTAGAGTGGTTAGCGTTCCTCAAAAAGGTTTTACATCTATGTTGAGAACAGTGCGTAGCATACTAGAATTGAATATTAAAGCATCAAATACTTCTAAAGTTGAAGTAAAAGAAGACGTGTGGGCAAAAGATCAATTGGTTGTTTCTATTTACGCTAAAAGCGATGAGTCAGCTGCTGCCATTTTAAGAAAAAATAAAGATAAGTTGCAAGACTTTTTTAATCAGCATGAAGTAGAACTTGCGATTGCTAAATTGAGTAAGAACTTGGATGCAGATAAAATGAAAGCTTTCAAAGAAAAGTTTGGTTTTGAGATCGATATTCCTAAAGATTATTTTGTTTCTATGGATTCAACTGATTTTTATTTTATCAGAAAAAATAAACAAATAGGAGAACATCAAGTGCTGCAAGGTTTAATGATTTATACATATCCTTATGTGGACGATAGCGCTTTTGTGGCTGAGCGAATAGTAGCCAAAATGAACGAATATATTCAATTTGTAAAAGGACAACCCAGAGGCTATATGACAGTAGAAACGCAATATCCAATACTGAAAGAAGAGATTTCTATGGATGATAAATATGCTGTGAAGTTAAGTGGTTTATGGAAAATGCAAGATATTTTTATGGGAGGTTCTTTTGTCAACTACACTACCTTAAGTGTTGACAATAAAAATGTTATTGGGTTATATGGATTTGTATACGCTCCTAAATTTAATCATAGAGAATACATTAGAGAAATGCAAGCGCTTGCCAACTCTATTTCTTTCAGTAATAATGCTAAGAAATAAATAGTTAACAATTTTCCTTTTTTCTTAGGTTGTTTTTCTATTTTACAGGCTCAAAAGGAAAATTTAAAAACAGTATTTTAAAGACCTATAACTTTCCCAAGAATAATAATCGAACTCAGGTTAATACTACCTCTAGTACTTTATGAGATTTTATTTCTTTAAAACCCTCCAAATGCATTTGATAATACAGTAAGATAGATACAATTAATTCCCTTCTTTGGGTTGTACTTATTTTAACTTGGTCAATATCATCAATATTAGATTGATTCAACTTATAAAATAATTGACTTAATTCTGAATTTAGATATGGATTTGGAGAAGCATTACGTTGAATAAAACAAGCTTCAATTAAATCAAAAATTGAATTTTCAGTATAGTTGTTTTCAGGAGCAAAGCCCAGATACTTAGCTAATTTTATCAAAAAATAGAGGTGAAAGTTTTTCTCTATAGTTCTTGATTCATCAAAATAGAGCAAATGCGTTTTTACAAATTCATAGATGTCTAAATTGGCACTTTCTTCCTTTATACAATTGTATAATACTTCATTCAAAAATTGAATAATACTTATTTTGATGATGTCGGTATGTAACGAAGTGTAATGATGGGCAAATTTAACTTCTGTAATGCGTTCTAAGCCTTGTGAATTGTTTTTGCCAAATGATACAACATCAAGCAAGTTTAAAGCAAAGAAATAGCTCTTTTTAGAATTGTTCTTTTTTCCAATTCCAATAATATAACTTTTTAAACCACTTTCTTTTGTAAATAATTTTACAATTAAACTATTTTCAGAGTACTTTAATGTCTTTAGAACAATGGCTTCTGTTTTGTTTTGCATTCAACTATTTGATAAACATTATTTTACCTACATTAGTTTTAATGTCACCAAATCCATCGCCTGAGCTACTAAAAACTAAATAGACACCAGTTTGCACTCTATTTCCATCAAAATTTTTACCATCCCAAATAGCTTGGCCGCCTAAAGAAACTATTTCATTGACAATCTTTCCATTGATATCTGTTATTTTTACAATGGAATTATTCACTAAGCCTCTTATGGCAATAGGTCCAAAGTAGTCTGGCTTTACAGGATTTGGATAGATAACGCTTTCGCTAAAATCTTCAAAACCTCCTGTTGCATCACCTTTATAGGAAACAATTCCTAATTCAGTTGCAAAATACACTTCACCATTGCTTTGATCAATAGAAACACCATACACATTATCAGAAATAAGAGGTGAAGTTCTACTGATAAAATGATGTATTTGGTTTGTTCCATCCTCTGATAATAAATACACTCCTTGTCCTTCTGTGGCAATCCATTTTCTATTGGCTCCGTCAATTTTTATATCGGAAATTTTAACTTGTTCCAATAAAATTTCAATTACACCATTTTGGTCAATTAAAATACGTTGGGCATCCTTATTGCCATCAAAAATATTGGAAGGGTTATAAAAAACAAGCAATCCATCATCCGTACCAATCCAAATTTCACCATCTTGATCAACTACGCCGCTGATTCCTCTAAACCCTTTAAGGTTTCCGTTTCCTTCTAATGATCCTAATTTAATAGATCGATCATCATTGGTATTGTCTATGGTTCCATTGTCATCAAAAATAACTATTTCTGGATTACCACTAGATTTGGCAAATAATATCCATTTGTGACCTGCATCGCTGATTAAAACTTTGTCTGCTGCCATCAAATCATTTACTTGATTACTAGGAAACTCAAAGGTTTTCCAACTTCCGTCTGCTTTTCTTACTGTTAATGCTTTGCTCGTATAAGTATTACTAATCCATAAATTACCATCTTTATCAAAGGTAGATCCACCAATTAAGACTGAATTTGTGTCAGCGTCTCTGCCTGGAAGACCGGAATTTGAATTTTTGTATATTTCAAAAACATTGTTATTTTTTAGTTCTATTAAACCGCTGCCTTCAGTTCCAATATATACATGTTGATTATCTGAAGGGTCTATAGCAATACTCGATAAATCGAAAGCAGAATATAATTCGTTTTGATTAATACCTGCTAAATACTTCCAGCTGCCATTATTTAAAATATCAATTTCAGCGGCATTAAATAAGGAATTATAGGAACCATCATATCCTCCAGGCACAGTATAAACTATGCCATTTTGCGCTTCTATTTTAAATACATTTTTGGATAGCGGACTATTTGGTTTAAAATTTTTAAAATTGTTGTTGTTTTTGCTTACCAATCCATTAGAAAAGTCTGAAATCCAATAGGTAGAAATAGTTGAATCATAGATGATATTAGTAGGTTGAAATCCATTTAATCCAAAATAATTAGTGAGGCTAGCTACCACTGTGTAATTGGAATCTAAAAAGCTTATTTTATTGTTTTCAATAATTATCAATTGCTTATTTTCATTTTTAATTTGCTGAATGTTTTCTGTTTGAAATAAATTAAAATTAGACCAATTACCATTTTTATAAATGTATAGGCTGTCTTGATTATTTCCAAACTTACGTCTCACGGTTAAAATATCTCCATTATACATATCTACTATTTCATATGGAACGGTTTTTAGAAATCCTACTTTTTTCCAGTTCTGGAAATCTGTTAAATTTGAATTTAAAGCAGCAATACGAAATCCTTTTTGACAGGCAGCAAATATGGAATCATTGTAAATAAGAATATCATTTACTTCCTCTGATGTTCCACCATCTCCAATTATATAACTATCACTAATTTCATCGCGTCTGGTATTCAGTTTAACTATGCCAAAACCACATGATAAATAGGCATATTCATTATATACTGTAATGTTATTAATCTCTTTCGCTGCAATATTGTTGGTGTTTTTAATAAAAGGAATATTTATAATTTCATTTGGCTTTATTAAATCCAAATTTCCACTTTCGTAGGTAACTAATAGTGTTTTAGTTAATTCAATATATTTGATATTTTTAATACCTACATCATTTAACCCGTTTACTTTGCTAATACGTTGAATAGAATTATCGTTTTTATCGTAGTAAAACAAGCCAGATTCAGTTGCACAATAAATTTTATTTCCTACTATTTCTACATCAACACCTTTTCCATAGGGCAGATGATCAGTCCAGTTACCTAAGGCAACTTCTTGTGAAAGGAGGCTATTTATACTTAAACTAATTGTTAATAAGGTAATTATAATTTTCATTCAGTCTATATTTATTTAATTTAAACTCACTTTGATTGATTTTATTGCTCAAATTTAATTTATATTTGCAGAATATGGCCTCGTAGTTCAACTGGATAGAATATCAGATTTCGACTCTGACGGTTGAAGGTTCGAACCCTTCCGAGGTCACTAGAGGATTTAATCCCATTTTGGGAAGCAAAATTGGATTTTTTTGTTTGACAAGCGTTGAGTTTACTCTAAAGCAAAGTCAAACAAAAAAATCTAAAATTTCTGAAAGAAATTTGGGATTCTATTTTGAGCTAGGAGCTGAAGAATGCAAGGCAATATTATTTTTTTCAAAACCTCATTGTGCGCGAAATTTTGAGTGGTTATATTAAATATTTTGCTCCTATGGAGCTTAGTAATTTATTATTTAAAACCCTTTACCAAACTCACTCCACAAATCAGCCAATATTTCCCAAGGAATTTCACCACGTTTTTTCTCAGTTGATTTTGCTTTCTCCAACATTTTATCCAATTTAGCTTTATCAAAACCAGGTACATATTTCATATTTTCTATGATAATACTAAAAGTATCAATAGATGAGCTATTCCCATAAGACTCCACATAAGATTTCCACTCATTGTCTGAAACTGGTATATCGTCTGGTCTTGTTTCTGCAGTATAATAAGGTGTTTTACTCGTATTAAACGTAATAGTAATTTGTTGTTCTTTAAAATTTTCAAATGTCTGTTGGATGCTGTTATTAGGCCATTTTAATTCTACATAATTTTCTTGTGGACGATAAATAGCTGTAAAAACTGTTCCAAAACCCTCTGTATAACGCATACTGTAAAGTGGAGGTGCTAAAAAAGCTTTTACTATAGTCTCTTGATTCGTAGATGAGTCCATCAATATATTCTTTAAATACTCTTCTCTTTCTAAGGTTTTTGAAAATGCAGCATGCTCCGGCCAATCTATTGCTCCTTGATGATTTGTCGCTAGTGGACTGTCAGAAACTTTTGGTTTTCTATCTGGTGCTAATTGAATGGTTTTATGTTCACCATTTTTATTCATTACTGCCACATTATAAGCCATGTGAGAAGGTATATTTTCAAGCATTTCAACTGCTTCTGCAGGGGTTGTTGCAAATTCTAAAACGTATCTTAAAATAAATGGAATTCCAAAACCATCTCCTACTGCTTTTCTACCACCAAAAGTTAAAGAAACGCAGATGCCACTATCATTCATTCCATCAACTGCACCCCATAAACAATCTCCAGTAGCTATTACTTTTTGCTGATGCCATTGGCTCATCAACATTGTTCCTTCGCTTAAATTAGGATGGTAATCGTAATTTCTTATTAATTGTGGATTTTTTTGAAGAACCAATTGGGAACAACCTGAAATATAGGCAGGCGGATTGTAACCAGTTAAAAATCGTTTAGCATCAGTACTGTTTCCTGCCAATTCACACAACTTTTCATAAGTTTTGTAGAATTGAGGCATGTACTTTTTCAATGCCTTTTGAGAAGTTTGTAAATCTGTTTTTTCGAATGCTCCTTTGGAAGCAAACCAATTTTTATAAGCTGACCAATGTGTATTGAATAATTTTTGCCATTTGTTACCTGGCTTATTTTCTTGAATTGCTGTAAAAGTTAATTGCATGATTTAGTTTAATAATTTGGAAATAACTTAAGTCAATAATGAAGCCAAGAATGATAGCTTTATGCAACAAGGAATTTGAAGTCAAATGAATACTTTATTGGGGATTTTGTAACCCAAATACATATTCGAATTCAACAATAATTAAATAAATTATTTAGATTTCTCGGTATGATAATATTAGAGCGTACATTTGGACTTCTTTAATAAAATATATTTTTAAATTCTTAATATGAAAAATTTCATAATTGCAATGGCAGCTTGTTTAACTGTTAGCTTATCAACTGCTCAGAATCAAATTAATTCATCAGTAGATTGGAGTCCTGATGTTTATCAAATAGGTAAAAAATACTCTGGTTATATAATTAAATTGGATGGTGATACTGTTGATGGTTATATCGAAGCTTTGGCTAGAACCTCTATTCAGGGTATGGGAAATAGTAACCAAAACAAAGTAAATTTTTATTTGAAAGAAACCGATAAAAAACCTGCTGAAAAGTATAAAGCTGACGATATTAAAGGGTATTTAATAGCTGACAAATTGTACGAATCTATTAATTATAGCGGTGGATTATTTAACAAACCCAATTTTAATTTAGTAGTTAAAGAAGGCGCAATTCGCCAGTACGAATGGTATTCTACTGTTGATGGTTTTGCAGGAATGCGTAAACAAAGCGGTGAAAGCTGGATGGATTTTGATGCAAGAAGATATACGACTGAACTTATTATTGCAAAAGATCCTAAAGAGCCAATCAATTACTCTATGCTTGCCCTGAGTTTTGCCAAAAAAATGCCTGACATGATAAATGATAACAAAGAAATGGCTAAAAAAGTAGCGAATAAAGAAAGTGGTTATAAATGGATCAATTTCTTTGATGTAATTGATGAATATAACGCTTGGGCAGAAGAAAACAAATAAGTTTGGTTTTTAGCTTACTTATTTGAAATAATTTTTAAGTTTACTGGAAACTATTTGTTTTCAGTAAACTATTTTTATTAAATATCAACCAAATGAAAAATTTCTGTTTGTTTTTTCTCTTTAATTTAACCTTTTTAATAGTTAACTCACAAGAGATTACTATTAAAAGCAGTCCGGAGACAACTAATCCATATCCTCAAAACTTCTGGACTCAGAATTTAGGTTCAGATGAAACCGGACATTATTTAATTAGAGATATTGGACCAATAACCCAACCTAGTATTATCTTAGAAAAGTATGATATAAATTTTAATCTATTGTTTTCAAAAGATATAGAATCATCTTCTGGTATATTGGGTGATTCTAAAAAACATTTCAAAACTATTTTAGGAAATGGTGAAATATTAGTTTTTCTAGCATCTTGGAATAAAGATAAGGTTGAAGATGGTCTGTGGGTAAAACGGTTGACACTAAATGGTGATCCAATTGGAGAAGAAATTCAACTTAAAGCAGATAAAGGCGAAAGTTATTTAAAATCAAATACCTATAAGGTAGCCCTTTCAGAAAATGGTAAAATGGTGGCAGTTCTTACAGAACCCATTTTTGAGAGAAAGAATATGGAATCTTTTAAGTTAAGTATTTTTAATACAACTGATTTTACCAAAACAAGTGAGAAAGAATTTACTTTCAATTTTGAAATGGATCGTTATCCAAGAAATCAGGTTTTTATTAATAATAAGGGTGCTGCATTTGTTTTCAAAGAAGTGAAAATAAGCAATAAGGAGTTTAAATATTATCTGAGTTCTTTAAGTTTCGAAAATCACTACCAAGAGGCGTTGGATTTGATGGAGAATCAAGTCAACCAATCACAACTGATGATTAATAAGAACGGAGAGCTTATTGGACTAGGCTTGTTAGCTTCCACAAATAAATATATCACCTCTTGGCAAAAGAACTGGTTTTTAAAAGCTAATAATAAGTCTATTTTACAAAATAAAGTTGAACCATTGGGAGCTAGTTATCTCAGTCAATTTATGAATGAGAAAGCAGCCGCTAAAGAAGATGCTACTTTAGATTACTATACTTTAAAAGATGTAATAGAAAATCCTAATGGAGGCTACATCATGTTAACAGAAAAACTTGACAAATCAAGTACTCCTATTACTACTTCAACAGGGCAATCAACGGCTTATGATTATAAATTAACTTACGGTGGTATTAATTTATTTTCTTTTGAGGATAATGGAAACCTCGCGTGGACGACCTCTTATGACAAAAAGCAACAATTTCAAACAAGAGATTTAAATATGGAAATGGGATCATTTGCTTATGGAATAGTAAATAATCAACTACTTCTTATTTGGAATTATACAGAATCAATTGCTACTACTTCTTTTTCTAAGTATCATTGGACTGACAAAAATGGAAATAAAATAGCAGTTGAAGATGTTTTTGGACAGGAAGCAAGGTATCCTACTTTTTTGACCTCCATAAACCTTGGTGATGGAAGTTTTAATTATACCGATCGCACTTTTTCTTCTTTTCCATTAGCTAAAATTCAGGAAGAGAATAATTTTAGGATGGCAGTTGATCCGAGTTTCTTTTTTACCTCTCCAAATGGAATTACAGTACTTTCAAGAATGGATGGCTTAATGCCTAAAAAGTTTAAGTTTAGTACTATTTCTTTTGAGTAGTTAAAATAGAATGTTATTGTTACTATTTTAAAGTGGCTCTTTTGATTTTAAAAAATCAATTAGAGGTAAAATCTACTATTAATGTGTTGATTAACAATGGTATAATTTCTTTTTTGTTTTAAAGGCAAAATATATACATTTTATGTTGCTATATAGATTACGTGTTAATCCTTTTAAATCCCTTTAAAACGCCTTATTTTGTAATTTTGTAGATTAAACTAGAATAATTCATTGTTTTTTTACCTTTTTGATTGGATTTGTACCCAATTTTGGCAGCAGTCAATAAATTTGTATTTCCAGTCTTATATTTTTCACTAAGCATACTTACATAAAAGGAATCAAATTTCATTGGGAAAATTTCCTCTACTTTTAATTGATGGTTGCCCATTAATTGTTTTATATTTTCTTTTCTAAAATGGTATAAATGTCGAGGCACATCATATGCCGCCCAAAATTCTTTATAGAAAGTTGCATCGAAAGAATCGCAATTTGGAACTGCAATAAATAATGTTCCATCAGGCTTTAATATTCTTTTTATTTCTTCTATTCTCTCATCTAAATTATAGACGTGTTCTAAAACATGCCACATAGAAATTACATCAATCGTATCAGCTGCTATTTTTTTTAAGAAAACTTCTTCTTTTATATCTAGTGAATAATTTTCTATACCTTGTTTTCTTGCATTTTCATCTGGTTCTATTCCTAAAGTGTTCCATCCTTTTTGTGTGCAATAATTCAAAAATTCACCTGTTCCACAACCGATATCTAATAATCTACCTTTTTGTTTTCCTTCAGAAATCATTTTCTCTTTTTGTTTTAGAGTAATATTTCTTACGATCTGATAGAGTTTATTTACGATTCCTTTTGAAGTATTACTATGCGAAATATACTCTTCAGATTTATAATACTCCCCTATTTTTTCAATTGTCGGAATAGGGTTGGTGTATCTAAAATTGCAATTATCACAAGCTACAATATTGAAGCTTTCTTTACTTACTGTGTTGTCTTTACAAACAAGAAAAGGAGAGGTTTGCTCTCCTTTACATATTGGACACTGTTTAATTTCGTTCATTATTTATTAAATGTTTCACGTGGAACAATAAATTTACCTTCCTAAATGGATCATTAAAACAGAGATGTCTGATGGAGATACACCACTTATTCTGCTAGCTTGACCTAGAGTTGATGGTCTAATCTGATTTAGTTTTTCTCGAGCTTCTGTGGAGATAGATTGGAATTTTTTATAGTCGATGGTGTCGCTCAACTTTACATCTTCAAGTCTTCCCATTTTATCAGCCATCTCTTTTTCTCTGTCTATATAGCCTTGATATTTTATTTGTATTTCTGCTTGCTCTACCACAGCTATTTCTTCATTGGTAATTAACTCTCTTACTGAAGATATATTCTCAGCTAAACCATTTATATTAATTTGTGGTCTACTTACAATGGTATCAATTTTTACTTTTTGTTTGATGGGTGCAGTTCCCGATTCTTCTAAATAGGCATTAGTCTCTTCTGGAGAAATGCTCAATTTATTGAGTGATTTCAAAAGTTGATTGATGTGCATTTTCTTATTTTCAACTTTTTCTAATTGTTCATCGGTTGCTAAACCTATTGCATGAGAAATTGGAGTTAATCGAATATCGGCATTATCTTGACGTAATAAAATTCTATATTCTGCTCTTGAAGTAAACATTCGATAAGGCTCTTTTGTGCCTTTTGTAATTAAATCGTCAATCAATACTCCAATATAAGCTTCATCTCTTTTTAGTATAAATGCTTCCTTTTCTTGTATTTTTCTGCTTGCATTTATTCCTGCCATCATTCCTTGACATGCTGCTTCTTCATATCCTGTGGTTCCATTAATCTGTCCAGCAAAATATAGACCTTTAACTAACTTTGTTTCAAGTGAATGCGTTAACTGCGTTGGTGGAAAGTAATCATATTCAATAGCATAACCTGGTCTGAAAATTTTTGCATTTTCAAAACCAACTATTTGTTTCATGGCTTTCTCCTGAACATCTAATGGTAATGAGGTAGAAAATCCATTCACGTAGATTTCTATGGTATTCCATCCCTCTGGCTCTATAAATAATTGGTGTCTGTCTCTATCCGAAAAGCGTTCTATTTTATCTTCAATAGATGGACAATACCTTGGTCCTGTTCCTTCAATAGCACCACTAAACATGGGAGAACGATCAAAACCTTCTCTTAATATATCGTGAACTACTTCGTTGGTGTAGGTAATGTAACAGCTTTTTTGTTGTTTTAATGCTTCTGTTTTATTGCTGAAAGAAAACTTAGATGGATTTTCATCTCCTTTTTGTTCTTCCATTTTGGAATAATCTAAAGATCTTCCATCCACTCTTGGCGGTGTTCCGGTTTTCATTCTGCCTGCCTCAAAACCTAATTGGATTAACTCTTCAGTTATTCCTGTTGCATTTCTTTCAGCTGCTCGCCCACCACCAAAGTTTTTCTCGCCTATATGAATTAATCCATTAAGAAAAGTTCCATTGGTTAAGATAACCGCTTTTGCATAAAAGTTAATTCCTAAGGAAGTTTTTACGCCTTTAATTTGGTCATTTTCCACAATAAGTCCATTGACCATATCTTGCCAAAAATCTAGATTTGGCGTATTTTCCAACATTAATCTCCATTCTTGTGCAAATAGCCATCTGTCACTTTGCGCTCTTGGAGACCACATGGCTGGTCCTTTACTTCTATTGAGCATTCTAAATTGTATGGCTGTTTTATCCGTAATAATTCCTGAATAGCCACCCATTGCATCAATTTCACGAACTATTTGCCCTTTTGCAACGCCGCCCATTGCCGGGTTGCATGACATTTGAGCAATGGTGCCCATATTCATAGTGATTAATAATACGGATGAGCCCATATTTGCGGCTGCTGCTGCCGCTTCGCAACCTGCATGACCACCACCAACTACTATTACATCGTATTCTTTATTCATCATAATGTTTCACGTGAAACCTTTTAATCTAAAAGGGACGCAAATTTAAGTAAAAATCCTCTTTTTCTCTCATCAGTTCAGATTCTTGCTTCGATTTGTCTTTATAACCGCATAAGTGCAAAATTCCATGTATACAAACACGCTCCAATTCATCAATAAATGGAGTGTTTAAAGTTTGACTATTTTCTTGGATACGATCTATGCTTATAAAAATATCTGAGCTTATAATTTTGTTCTCTGTGTAATCAAAAGTGATGATATCTGTATAGGTATCGTGTTGCAGATAATCTTGGTTGAGATTTAAAAGATAATCATCTGAACAAAAAATATAATTGAGCGTACCTACTTGGTTATTTTCGGAAAGAATGGTTGATTTTATCCATTCGGGAAGGTATTCAGAAAAAGAAAAAGAAGAAATGCCTTCAAAATGAAAATTGATTTCTTCTTCTATTTGATTATTCAATGAGTGCATTTTTAAAAGAAAGTTTTACCTTTTTACCTTCATCAAAAAACTCAACTTTGTCTGAAAGGTTTTGCATTAAGAATACGCCTCTACCATTTATTTTTTCAATATTTTCAGGATCGGTTGGGTCAGGTAAATTTTCATAATCAAAACCTTCCCCTTGGTCAATAATTTCAAAGTTTAATGTAGTATCATCTGAAATCATATTCATAATAACAGATTTGGTTTCATCCATTTTATTGCCATGAATAATAGCATTATTTACAGCTTCAGTTACAGAAATTAACATATTCCCGTAACATTTATCTGGTATGTTATAAGCGGCACATAAATCATCTATATGCTTTTCTACTAAAGAGATACTATCAGACTGAGTCGGCAATTTAATCTCTTTACTTATAAGAGGGCTATTTTTGGATATTTTCAAAATAATTTGTTGTTTTATTCTTATAAAAAGGCAGAAAGTTGGGTGGTAATGTTTTTAAAAGTTCCACTTCTTTTTCTTTTTGCTTGTTATACTCAAAAAACTCATTAAGGTTTCGATTGGGAATTTCTTTCCCTTCTTTAGACTCTCTTTTATCGTCTTTGTCTCTTTCCCTTTCAGCCTTTTCAGATTCTAATAATCTTGTTAGAATATCCTTTTGTCTGTTTAAAGTTTGTTGCGTAATGTTCTTATTTACGATATCCGTTTCAGTTTGTTCCATTAAATCAGATAATTTTTTCAAATTTCCACCCTTACCATTGCCTTCTTTATCCAACTCTCCTTGCATTTTTTGAAGTTCTTTTCTAATAGCTGCCTGTTTTGCAGCCATTTGAGCCATTTCTTTACTCATTCCGCCTTCTCCTTGCCCAGGTTTGGTTCCTGGCATATTTCCTTTTTTATCTCCTTGCTTTTTGCCTTTATCCATCCCATTTTTCATGTCTTCCAACTGCTTGTTGAGTTGTTCTTGGAGTTTTTTCATCTGAGCGGCAGAAGGTTTTTGACCTTTTCCACCTGGCTTAGAACAGCTCCCTTTACCTTGTTGCATTTGCTTTTGCATATTTTGTAGGGCTTCATCTAGTAATAATGCAAGATTATTGATAGAAGTCATAGCAAATTGTTGATTGGATGCGGCGTAGGTAGAATTTCTATCTTCTAAAAAGCCCATTGCTTTCTTCATATTATTTTTAATCTCACTCACCTCACGATTTACAGTTGTGGATAATTGCATTACTCTTTTGCTCAAAGCAAATAAGGAATCTTCAATCGTTTTTGAATCATCTATCATCTTTTTTTGACGCTGACTGTATTGTACAAATTTTGGGTCAGTTCTATTAGTGCTTTTTACAGCTTTTAGCAAATCCTCCTGATCAAACGATAGTTGAATTAAATTTTCAAGTAATGCTCTTATATCTTCCATATCTTCAGCATTGCCTGCAGATTGCATTCCCATTTGCAAACTTTCTAACTTATCCGACATTTTTTGCATTTCTTCTGCAGCACTTTTTTGAGATTCTGATGCTTTCTTTTTATCATCTTTACTCAAGCTTTCACTACTCTTTTCCATTTCTTCTTTTGCAGCTTCTTGTTCTTCTTTAGTACTTTCTAATTCATTGGGAGTTTCTAATTCATCATTTTTCTTCTCTAGTTCGTCTAGTTCTTTTTTTAACTCATCAAATTCTTTATTCAATTCATCTTGTTCTTTTTTTAGTTCTTCACTGTCACTTTTTTTATCGTCCGATTTTTTGCTTAGCTCTTCTTGTTTCTTTTTAATCTCATCTAATTTTTCTTTGGTATCGTTAAGCTTTTGTTCAAATTCCAATTGCTTAAAAATCTCTAACGAACGATCCAATTCTTTTTCTAAATCTTCATTACTCATTTCAATTTTATCCAATTGATCTTTGAGTTTATCTTTGTTGAGTTCCTCCATCATTTCCTGAAGCTCTTCATACATCTTTTTCATCTCATCAGTCATCAATTGATCAAAAAGCTCTTCTAATTTGGCTTTTTTCTCTAAAATGTCTTCATCTAATTGATTAAACTCTTCCTGTTCTCTATTATTTTTTTTGTTTTCGTTTTTCGTTTTTTCTATTTTTTCTTGAAGTTTCTTTTGAGATTGTAAAATATCTTCCAGCATCTTTTTTTCTTCCCAGCCTAGCTTTTGTTTGTCCAACATAGCTTTGTTTAGCTTATCTATGTCTTTCTGCATTTTTTTAGCATCAGAAATACTTTTTTCTAAGTCTGCTATGATTTCTTTATTGGTTTGATTCGATTTTTCTGCCAACTCATCTTTTGTAGGTACCTTAAATTGCATTTTTTGAGTTCGAGCAGATTTGCTGCCGTTCACACCATCGTTATCATAAACTTCAAAATAGTAATCAATTTCATCACCGGCTTTTAAATCAAACTCGCTAAAATTCCACACATAATAAAACTGATGCTGATTAAGAGAAGTATTAATGGGAATAGATTTTCGTTCTTTTTTACTGTCTTTTGTGGATTGGTAAATAAAATTTAATCCATTAAAGCCGTAATCATCCTTAATTAAACCTTTGAAATAAATAACTTTCAGTTGAGTAGAATCTTGTCTTTGCTCTATTTCTATGGTAGGGTATTGATCGGGGATAACTGATAAAGAATAATTTAGAGTATCTCTATTGGAAATAAACTGATTGGAAGTGGCAATTTGATAATTGAAACTTTTATCTGCTTGTGCATTTACTGCAAATTCGTCTTCATTATTTCTTTGCACAGAAATATTGCTGTCATTAACTAAAAAATAAAGATCTTTTGCTGAAACAGTTTTAAATTTCCACTTTAAAACACTGCCCTCAGCCACATTGATATCGCCAATATCTTTTATAATTTCATCTTTCATACCAGTATAAGCAGGATAATCCACAGAAATTTCAAAATTGACCAAAAGGGGTTTTGGAATAGCTTTCAGTTCATAATTGATAGATGAAAAACCATCTGCAGCAAAATTAAAAGCTATATTTTTCTGGATATTTTTAAAGGTGTAAGAATAATTCAGCTTATCCTTTTTTTGCAGTAAATAGGAATTTCCATTAAATTCTATATATGCTTTTTCGGGAATTACATCTCCACTTAATTTTAATTGCAATTCATAATCTTCATTTTTGATGGCTTTTAAATTGTCATTTAAAATCTCAAAATTAAAAGGAGCCATTGGTTTAAAATCACTATTATGCGCTATTAAACGTTGTGTTCCATCTTTAAAAATGGCAGGATTAATTAATCCGATTAAAACCAAAATTATAAATGGGATAATTAAGTATTTAAGAAATTTTTTATTAGCTTTAAGGTCAACTGCATTCGTAAAAGGAATAGGTTTAAGCTCTACTATTTTTTGATCAATTCCCGCTTTAATCAAATGGATATTTTGACTACTTTCATTTTGCAAATTATTTAATTCGAGTACATTATTCAACTTATCTTGTATGGAAGAAAAATGTTTTCCAATAATTTTGGCAGCTTCTTTATGCGAAATTATATTTCCTAACTTAAAGAGTTTAAAAAGTGGAATAGCTACCATTTTTATGATTATAAATAGTGCTATGATAACAAAAGAATAAAAAAGGATAGTTCTAAAAGTATTTCCAAAACGACCAAAATACTCTAAGGTAGTAAATACAATAAAACTAACCAACAAAATGGCTAAGGTATAAATTATACCTCTAATTAGCTGATTTTTATAATACTTTCGTATAAATTTATCGAGCTTTTCTAAGAGTATATGGTAATTATTTTCTATCATTTGGGTCAATTGAACTATACATCCTTATTGTAAGGATAAGAACATAGAAAATTACGTAAAATTATGAGATTTATTGAGTGAGTTGTTAAGATTAAAAAATTTTGACATTTCTAAAGAAACAATATAGCCTTCAAATTATCTTAAAAAAAGAATGAATAGACTATCTTTGCACACTTATTTTAGAATTAAAGTTTTTTAAAATCAATGGATAGAAAAGTTAGAGTTCGATTTGCACCAAGTCCAACTGGCCCATTACATATGGGAGGCGTTAGAACTGCCTTGTACAATTATTTATTTGCAAAAAAACACAAAGGTGATTTTCTGTTGAGAATTGAAGATACCGACCAAACTAGATTAGTACCGGGTGCTGAACAATATATAGTTGATTCATTAAAATGGTGTGGTTTAGTTCCTGATGAAGGCCAAGGTTTTGGAGGTGATTTAGGGCCTTACAAGCAATCAGTAAGGAAAGAGCAAAATTTATATAGAAAATATGCCGATCAATTAATTGAATCTGGGCATGCGTATTATGCTTTTGATACAGCTGAAGAGTTAGATCAAATGCGTGAAAATTTGAAGGCTGCAGGAGTTGCAGCTCCTCAATACAATCATATTACACGCTCTAATATGAAAAACTCTATTTCACTTTCTACTGAAGAGGTAGAAAAGCGATTAGAAAATGGAGATCCCTATGTGATTAGGATTAAGATACCGAGAAATGAAGAAATTAAATTTAAAGATTTGATAAGGGGGTGGGTTTTGGTTCAATCTACTAATTTGGATGACAAAGTTTTATACAAGTCGGATGGAATGCCTACTTATCATTTAGCCAATATTGTAGATGATCACTTAATGCAAATTACGCATGTAATTCGTGGAGAAGAGTGGTTGCCATCAGCTCCATTGCATGTCTATTTATATCAAGTTTTTGGATGGGAAGATACCATGCCTGATTTTGCTCATTTACCATTGATCTTAAAACCAGATGGAAACGGAAAGCTAAGCAAAAGAGACGGAGATCGTTTAGGATTTCCTGTTTTTCCAATCGAATGGAAAGATCCAGCTACGAATGAAATATCATCAGGATATAGAGAAAAAGGATATTCACCAGAGGCGTTTCTTAATATTTTAGCTTTTTTAGGTTGGAATCCTGGTACAAGCCAAGAATTGTTTTCATTGGATGAGTTGATTGAAACTTTTACTCTTGAAAGAGTAGGGAAAGCAGGTGCAAAATATGATCCTGATAAGGCCAAATGGTTCAACCAACAATTTTTGAGAAATACTGACAATATGGATTTGGCTAAAAAATTACAGCCAAAAGCTAAAGAAATGAATCTTTCCAAAGCAGATGATTTGAATTATTTGGCTGCTGTGAGTGGATTGATGAAAGAGCGAGCTACATTTATTACAGATATTTTAAGTGAAGGAATGTACTTTTTTGAAGCTCCTACAACATTTGATGAAAAAACACTTTCAAAAAAATGGAAAGAAGAAACTCCAAAATTAATGGCTGAATGGCGCGATATTTTAACACAAATGGATAACTTTAAAGCTGAAAACATTGAAGTTGAATTCAAATCTTTTTTAGAAACTAAAGGTGTTGGTATTGGTGCAGCACTTCCCAATTTTAGATTAATGATAACTGGCTTAGGAATGGGGCCTTCCATGTTTGAAGTTACATCGCTTTTAGGGAAAGAGGAAAGCTTAAATAGAATGGAGACCGCTTTAAATAAATTTTAAATGTTATGAATAAGATTTGTATTGAAGGAATGACTTTTTTTGCCCATCATGGGTATCATCAAGAGGAAAATACAATAGGTGGACAATTTATGGTCGATATTGAATTTGAAACTATTTTTTCAACTGATGTTGAAAAACATGATGATATAGATGGAACTGTCAATTATGAAAAAGTTTATGAAATCATCAAAAAAGAAATGTTCATTACCTCTAAATTACTAGAACATTTGGGTTTTAGAATTATTGATAAGCTTTACGATGAATTGAGGAGTATTTCATTTATAAGACTGAAAGTAAGTAAATTGAATCCACCTTTGGGCGGAGAAGTTGAGAAAGTTTCTGTTATTTTAGAGAAATAAGTCAAATAAGCGGAGGTTCAAAAACATTTTGTTAATTTTGTGCTTCCTTTTTAGGGTCGCGTGGCCGAGTGGCTAGGCAGAGGTCTGCAAAACCTTCCACGGCGGTTCGAATCCGTCCGCGACCTCTCCAAGTCCTATTCCTATAAAAAGGAGTAGGACTTTTATTTTTAGATAATGCGCATTTTATTAATTGATAACTACGATTCGTTTACTTACAATTTAGTTCATTATCTTGAAAAATTATCTGATATTGAGGTAGATGTTATCAGAAATGATGAAATTGATCTCGATTCTATACAAAGCTATTCTCATATTGTTTTATCTCCAGGTCCTGGTTTACCAAATGAAGCTAACCAATTGATGGAAATCATTGAAAAATATGCCAACACAAAGAATATTTTAGGAGTCTGTTTGGGTCACCAAGCTATAGCTCAATATTTTGGTTCAACTTTATCTAACCTGCCTACTGTTGTTCATGGTGAAGCGAAAGAAATTGAAATTTTAAATCAGGATGAATTATTTAAAAATCTTCCTACATATATAAAGGTAGGAAGATATCATTCATGGGTGATCAAAGAAACTGATTTATCCAAGAGTTTAAATGCTACTGCTGTAGATTCTGAACAAAATGTTATGGCTTTTAAACATCATTCACTTCCTATTTTTGGAATTCAGTTTCATCCTGAATCTATTTTAACAGATTTTGGAGAACAAATGATTTCTAATTGGTTAAAGCTATAAAGTTATTTTAATTCATTGAATTTCTTTAATTAACAATCAAATTGTTAAAAAGCATTCCAAATACATCTTTTCGGTAACCTTTTAGAATCTATTTTCGTAGAAGTTTAATATACTATTAATCAAAAGATTATAAAAGCGCGAAAAACACTTTTAATTTTATCAAAATCAACATACTAACTCTTAATCTCCATTTATTTCAACTCATATTATGAAAAAAGTTTTACTGATTATCTTAACAGTTTTTAGCATTTTTGCTGCCAAAGCACAAAGTGGAACAGAATTTTGGTTTGCACCACCAGATATCACAGCATTACACAATGCACCTGGAGGAGTTCCAATTTATTTAAACATTTCTACATTTGGGACTGCAGCTACAGTAACTATAGATCAACCTGCAAATGCTGGTTTTACTCCTATAGTAGTCACTATTCCTGCTAATGGTTCAAGTCAACAAGACTTAAGTGCTTTTATAGCTGATTTAGAAACTCGACCAACCAACATAGTTGTTAATACAGGATTAAGAATCACCTCAACTGCTACTATAACGGCTTATTATGAGGTAAGTAATACTAATAACACTGATATTTTTGCTTTAAAAGGTAAAAATTCGCTAGGTCAAGAGTTTTATATTCCATTACAAAATCACGCACCATTCTACAACAATATTTTTGCAGCTCCCGATAGAGCATTTGCATCATTTGATATCGTTGCAACTGAAAATAATACTACTGTAATGATTTATTCGCCTGTTGCAGTGGATGGTCATCCGGCATTAACTCCATTTACAATCACATTACAAAAAGGTCAAACTTATTCATGTGGTTTTACAGGAACTAATTTTCAACTACCTGTTAATCATCCTTCAGGAGCAGTTGTTCTTTCAGATAAAGATGTTGCTGTTACCATAAAAGATGATTCAGGACATAATCCTTCTGGCTCATGTTATGATTTAATGGGAGATCAGATTGTACCTGTTAAAATTGTGGGAACTGAATATATTGCAGTTAAAGGTCAGTTGAATAATACTGGAGATGAAAGCGTATTTATATTAGCTACTCAAAACAATACAAAAGTTTATTTTGATGGTTCGCCAACTCCTGCGGCAACTTTATTTGCAGGTCAAACTTTTAGATATGATATGGATTATTTGGCAGCATCGTCAGATAATAGTGTATTTATTGAAACTTCAAAGCCTGCATATGTAACTCATGTTACAGGATTTGGTTGTGAAGAAGGACAAGCAATTTTACCTCCTTTAGGTTGTGCAGGTTCAGAGCAGATTTCATTCACTCGATCTACATCAGAAAGTTTCTTTTTGAATATTTTGGTTAGAGCGGCTGCTGTGGGAGATTTTACAGTGAGCGGTGCAGGAACTGCTACAATAGATACCAGCTTATTTAAGTTCGTACCTGGAACTGCAAACGAATGGAAAGCCGCAAGATTACAGTTTAATACAACTCAAATACCAGTAAACTCGGCTCATTTAATTACCAATTCATCTGATGTTTTTTCTTTAGCAATTATAAATGGTGGTGGAAGTTCTGGTTGTAGATACGGATTCTTTTCAGAATTTGCTTCTGAAATTGTAATTGATGCTGGAGTTAATAGTTCTGTATGTGCCAACGATACTTTCCAATTAGGAGGAGCAGTTAGTGGTGGAACTACTACTGGTATGTGGACGACTTCTGGTTCAGGACAATTTATACCTTCGGATATAGATTTAAATGCGCAATATGTGCCCAGCCCTGCTGATATTTCTGCAGGAGCAGTTTCAATAGTTTTAACTTCTACAGGAAACTGTACTCCTGTGTCGGATGCTATGAATTTAAATATTACGCCGGCTCCAACTGTAGATGCTGGTGCAGATGTTAGTGTATGTAAGAATAAAGTCAATGTAAATTTAATTGGTACAGTTACAATTGCATCAGGTGGAATTTGGAGTGGTGGTTCAGGATCATATTCTCCAAATAATACTTCATTAATAACGACCTATACACCTTCAGCAGCTGAAATAACTGCAGGAACTGCTATTTTAACATTAACATCAACAGGAAATGGAACTTGTAATCCTGTTACTGATAATATCACAATAACAATAACACCTTCTCCTATAGTAGATGCTGGATCAAATCAGTCTGCTTGTAAAAACAATTCAAAAGTTACTTTAAGTGGATCTGTTACTGGAGCTACTGGTGGTGTATGGAGTGGAGGAACAGGAAATTTTTCACCTAATACGAATACATTAAATGCAGACTACACACCTTCTGCAGCTGAATTGTTAGTTGGGTTTGCAAAATTAAAGTTAACAACCAATGGAAATGGAACTTGTAATCCTGAAGTAGATAGTGTTATTATTACTTATACAACCTCACCTACAGTTAGTGCTGGAGCAGACCAGACATTATGTGCTAATAATGCTACAGCTACTTTAAATGGATCAAGAACAATTGCAACTGGTGTTCAATGGAGTGGTGGTTTAGGAGTTTTCTCTAATGCTACTGCAAATAATACAACTTATAAACCAACTGCTGCAGATATAGGGTTGGGTTATGTAGACTTATATTTAACAACTACTGGAAACAATAATTGTAATCCTGTAAAAGATACAGTAAGAATTAATTATTCTACCGCACCTACTGCTAATGCTGGTGCAGACGTAACAGTTTGTGAAAATAATAGAGCTGTTAGTTTAAATGGTGCAGTAACTATTGCTAGTGGTGGAACATGGACTGGTGGATCAGGAACTTTTGCAAGTAGTAGAGCTACTTTAGTGAATACTTACACCCCTTCATCTACTGAAGTAACAGCAGGAAAAGCTGTATTGGTTCTTAAAACAACAGGAAACGGTACTTGTTTGCAAGTAGGCGATACATTAAAAATAACAATTACTCCAAAACCAATTGCAAATGCAGGTTTGGACAGAACTGCATGTAAAAACAATCCAAATATCACATTAAGTGGATCTGTAACAAATGCTACTGGTGGTGTTTGGAGTGGTGGTGGAGGATTTTTTACACCAAGTACTGCTGCATTAAATGCAGTTTATTCTCCTTCTACAGCAGAAATTACCGCAGGTTCAGTTACTTTAAAATTGACTACAACAGGATTCGGAAATTGTAAAGTGGTTATTGACAGTGTAAAAATAACATATACTAATTCACCTACAGTTAGTGCAGGATCAGACCAAACTTTGTGTGCAAATAATGCTGTTGCTACCTTGGTAGGAACAAAAACAGTTTCTACTGGTGTTCAGTGGAGTGGAGGATTAGGTTTATTTAGCAATTCTACTTCATTAAATACAACTTATACTCCTACGGCTTTAGAGCTAGCAAATGGGTCAGTAAGTTTAATCATTACTACCACAGGAAACTCAACTTGTACAGCTGTAAAAGACACAGTAGATATTTCTTATACACCAGCTCCAGTAGTGAATGCAGGAACTGATTTTGCAGTTTGTGCTAACACAACTTCTTTCGCACTTTCAGGAAGTGTAACAGTTGCAGGAACTGGAGGAGCTTGGACAGGGGGCGGTGGAACTTTTAGCCCATCAGCTACTTCCTTAACAGCTACTTACGCTCCCACTCCAGCAGAAATTACTGCTGGTTCAGTTACCCTTACATTAACATCAACTGGAAATGGAAATTGTACACCTGTTACTGATGATATTAAAATTACTTTTAATGCATTACCTACTGCAAATGCAGGACCAAATGCTATTTCTTGTGCTAACAATCCTAATGTAAATTTAGCAGGTGTTATTACCAATGCTACGGGTGGAATTTGGAGTGGTGGTAGTGGATTTTTTAATCCATCTAACACAGATTTGAATGCTGTTTATACACCAACTCCAACTGAGATTACTGCTGGGACTGTTACTTTAACATTAACTTCCACGGGAAATGGAACTTGTGCAGCAGTGAATGATCAAATGACAATCAATATTAATCCTAAACCTATTGCAGATGCAGGTTTGAGCCAATCAGTTTGTTCAAATAATGCAAATATAAATTTAATAGGTTCGGTTAATAATGCATCAGGTGGTCAATGGAGCGGTGGTTTAGGTATTTTCACTCCTAGTGCAAATGCTTTAAATGCGGTCTATACACCAACAGCTGGTGAAATTTTAAGTGGATCTTTGGTTTTAACTTTAACAACGACTGGAAATGGTTCTTGCTTGGCTGTTAATGATACAATGAAAGTTACTTTTACGCCTTCCCCTACAGTTGATGCAGGAATTAATTTAACGACATGTGCTAATAATCCAATTGCAACTTTAATTGCAACAAAAACTTTAGCAACTGGTGTAGTATGGAGTGGAGGTGCAGGAGCTTTTAATCCTTCAAATACTTCTTTAAATCCAACTTATACGCCTACAACAGCTGAAATTGCTGCTGGAGTAATGAAACTATTTGTAACAACAACTGGAAATGCAAACTGTAATTCAGTTACCGATAGTTTAACATTAACAATAGTTCCTACACCTTTAGTAAATGCAGGTGTCGATCAAACTATTTGTGTCAATAACTTAAATGTAATATTATCTGGTTCAGTATCGGGAAGCACCAATACAGGTATATGGGCAACTACAGGTTCTGGAATTTTTATTCCTAATAATACAGCTTTAAATGCTACATATAGAGCAAGTTCAGCTGATTCAATTGCAGGGAATGTAAAATTGATTTTACAATCTACTAATAATGGAAGCTGTATTGCAGTTTCAGATACATTAAACGTGGCTATTTTATCTGCAGGTAATGCAAACGCAGGTTCAAATGTTACAGTATGTGGAAACAATGCTAATGTTAACTTAAATGGATCTGTAAGTGGAGGAGCTACGACTGGTGTTTGGACAACCACAGGGACTGGATCTTTTGTACCAAACAATGCATTGTTAACTTCTACTTATGTTCCAAGTGCTAACGATATTAGTTTAGGATCTGTTAAATTAATTCTTACTGCAAATAGTTGCGATATGGATACAAGTAGCATAAGAGTTACAATAACTCCTGCACCTGTAGTAAGCGCAGGAAATAATCAAACTATTTGTGCATCTAATTTAAATATTTCATTATTAGGATCAGTTACAGGAGCTTCTACCACAGGAGTTTGGACTACTAATGGCAGTGGTACATTTTTACCAAATGCAAATACTTTAAATGCAACATATAAGGCTAGTGCAGCAGATTCAGTAGCTCAGCAAGTTCGTTTAATCTTATCAGCTACAGGTATTGGAAATTGTTTACCTACAGCAGATACTATTTTTATTAATATATTCCCAACAGGATCAGTAAATGCAGGACCTGACCAAACATTATGTGCTAATAACGCCAATGTAGTTTTGAATGGAATTATAAGTGGAGGAGCATCTAAAGGAAGATGGACAACCACAGGAACAGGAACTTTTGTTCCTTCGGATACGGTTTTAACTGCTACTTATTTACCAAGTTCTAACGATACTATTTTAGGTGGAGTAAGATTGAAATTAAAAGCAACTAACAGTTGTAATTTAGCAGCTGATTCATTAAATGTTATCTTCTCTCCTGCACCTACAGTTAATGCAGGACCGCCATCTGCAGCTATTTGCGGAACTAATCCAACATTGCAATTAAATGGGACTTTAAGTGGAGCTTTAGGAGCCATTTGGACAACAAATGGAACAGGAACTTTTGCTCCAAATAATACAGATTTAAATGCTATCTATAGCGCTTCTGCTGCTGATATTGCGAATGGATCAATATTGTTGACCCTTACAACTACCGCAAACGGAAGCTGTTTAGCAGTGATAGATTCAATAAGGTTAAATATTAGTTCAGGAATTGTTGTCAATGCAGGAAATGATCAAATCGTATGTGCTACTGCAGGATTTACACAATTAAATGGAAGCGTAAGTAACGGTTCGTCTACAGGTAAATGGACTACATTAGGATCAGGAACTTTTACACCTAATGATTCCTTATTGACTGCTGAGTATAATTTTAGTAATGCAGATACAACAACTGGATTTGTATTTTTAATATTAACTTCAACCAATAATGGAAGTTGTGGGGTAGAGAGAGATACAGTAAAAATCACATTTGGTAATTCTGCTTTTGTAGATGCCGGTTCAGACCAAGTGGTTTGTGCTTCTTCACCAGCTGTTAATTTAAATGGTTTGGTTTCAGGTGGAGCATCTATTGGTAGATGGAGAACATTAGGTTCAGGAACTTTCTCTCCAGCAGATACCGTTTTAAATGCGATTTATACACCTAGTGCTACTGATATAGCCAATGGATTTGTAAATATTGTATTGAACTCTGTAGATCATGGAAGCTGTACGCAAGGAAAAGATACTATGAGAGTGACTATCCAACCAATTCCTGTAGTAAATGCAGGCTCAAACATTCAAATTTGTGCTTTTGCAGATTCTATTCCATTAACAGGAAATGTTACCAATGCATTGGGTGGAACATGGTTTACAAATGGTACAGGAACTTTTGCACCAAATGATACAGCTTTAACAACTTTCTACAAACCAAGCACTTCAGATTTGGCTGCAGGTTCTATCACGCTTTATTTAAGAAGTAGAGGTAATACTGTTTGTTCTCCTGTTCAAGATTCTATGGTGATTAGCTTAGTAACTCCACTTATTGTGAATTATACTTATAATGAAAGTTGTAAGGGCAAGCCAGTAAGATTTACAGACAGCACACAAGTTACAGCTGGAACAATCACAGCATATAGCTGGGACTTTGGAGATGGTGGAACTTCTACATCAAAAGACCCAATACATATTTTTGCAGCTTCTGGCACATATGATGTAACCTTGATAGTTACCTCTAGCTTAGGGTGTGATAGTAAAATCATTAAAACTATTTTAGTTAATGATGGCCCTAAAGCAGACTTTGGTTTTACACCAACTATTGCTGAGGTAGGCGAGCCTGTAACCTTTAGTGGTGTTTCAACAGGAGCAGTTAGCTGGGATTGGAGATTTGGTGATGGATTTGGACAATCTACTTTACAAACTCCTCAATATACTTATACCAATGAAGGAACTTACAACGTAATTCAAGTTGTTGCCAATACATTTGGCTGTACAGATACAGCTTCTAAAAGTATAGTGGTGAGAATGACACAATCTACTCCTCCACAATTACCAACAGGGTTTTCACCCAATGGAGACGGAGAAAATGATGTTTTATTCGTTTTAGGAGGCCCATTTACATCTGTAGACCTTAAAGTTTATAACAATTGGGGCAACCTCATTTTCAACTCCAATGGAGCAGATATTGGATGGGATGGAACTTGGAAAGGTAAAGCTCAAGATGCAGGTGATTACATTTATACTGTGAAAGCAATCACCACAGAAGGGGAAGTTTATGAAAAAAATGGTAGCGTATCAATAATTAGATAATTATGAAAAATAGATATAGAAACTCAATCAAGATTTTAATATTACTTTGCTTACCAATGGGTGCATTTGCTCAAGATTACCACTTTAGTAATTATGATGCAATGATACCCTTGAATCAGCCTGCATTAACGGGTCAATTTACTAAGTATAAGTATAGAGCAGCTTCACAATACAGAAATCAGTGGAGACCACTCTCCAATAAACCATTTACAACTTTTGGTTTGTCCTATGAAATGCCTTTTAATGAAAGGTTGGGAGTTGGAGGTTATTTCACTAATTTTGATGGAGCAAAAGCATATAATGCATTTAATATCATGTTGTCTGCTGCTTATCAAATTACTGATCCTTATCAAAAAGAACATCTTTTGTCAGTGGGGATTCAGTTGGGTGCAACCTATAAAAACATCAACAATGAGGATTTGCTTTTTGAAAGTCAATATGATGATGGAAGATTTAATTCTGCCCTACCATCAAATGAAAACTTTAATAAATTGAGTAAGTTATCTCCAGAAGTCAATATGGGTATATATTATGAATGGACAGATATAGGCAATCAATTTCATCCATATTTAGGAGTAAGCGTTTTTCATATCAACAGCCCTAAACAGAGCTTATTAGGCAATGCAACTAATGATTCACGATTACCTAGAAGATTTTTTGTAAACCCTGGTGTAAAAATGGATGTAAACACTCAATTAGAAATTGATGTAAGAGGAATGTACCAATATCAAGGAAAAGCTAAAGAGTTGATGATAGGAGCTATTGGGAATTACCATATTAAAAGAACAAATACCAAAGCTCATTTAGGATTGTCTTATAGAAATAAGGATGCTTTAATTGTTATGACAGGTATCACTTATGAAGAGTTAATGTTTGCTATCAATTATGACATTACTACATCTACTTTAAATGATTTTAATGGTGGTAAAGGAGCTTTAGAATTATCTTTGGTATACAGACCGAAAAAGAGATAATCGATAAGTTTTCAATTGAAAATTTAATCTTAGAATATGGGTATTATTACTCTTGTGTCAAGAAATTCCAAATTTCAATTTTGAAACACAGTTTTTATTAGCTATAACTATATAATAAAAGAGTAAAATTTTACGTTCAATCTTGTAATGAGCTCAAAACACTTGTATTCGCTATTTTCAATAAGAACCTTACTAATAGTATTTTTAGTAGGTATTTCTGCAATTAGTAGAGGTCAAAAAACGAATCTTGATTTAATCTATGAGTTAAATAAATATGAATTAGATAAGTCACAAATTCAGTTATTAAACAATTATATAGAATCTGTTGATCAAAATCAACTGAGTCAAATAAATATTAATGGTCATACCGATGAGGTAGGTTTAGCAGCATACAATTTAGAATTATCTCGAAAAAGAGCTGAAACAGTAGCTAATTATTTAGAGAAAAACGGAATTTCAAAAGGGATAATTCAAGTATCTTATTTTGGAGAAACCCAACCCTTAAAAAACACAACAGCATTAGATAAAAACAATAGGCGTGTAGAACTAGAGTTAATCCGAAAGAATAACTCTACAATTAGCACTAAATCAGAAACAATTACCAGCAATTGGCTATTGGATTCTATTCAACCAAAAGGTCAAGAATTTTGTATTGATAACAATAGAGATACCATAATATATGGCAAAAAGGGAACTATAATTCATTTCAAAGCCTATTCTTTGATGCATAAAAATGGAGATACTATTAAAGAATGTGTTGAATTAAAGCTAAGTGAAGCATACAATAAAGTAGATATGCTGTTGTATAATCTAACAACTATGTCTGATGGTAATCTATTAGAAACAGATGGCATGTTTAAATTAGACATAAAAGATTCTGACAAATATGAATTAGTGAAAGACTACACTGTATTAATTCCTACGGATAGTTTACGTTATGATGCACAAGTTTTTGATGGAGATTATGATTCACATAGTGGTCTAGTTAATTGGGAATTAAATAATTCGACATTACAATTTATTGGTAACCAAGGTTTATACAAATGCTTAGAAGAATATATTTATTATCCAATTTTAAATAGAATCAAAGAAGAAAAGTGCCCTTTATTTTTTTGTAAAATCAAAAGGATATTTAGAAAAGAGAAAAATACACCAAGAAATACCACCAGTACTTTTGTTGAAGAAATTAATTCATGTAACGCTTTAGACAGCTTAATGCAGTTGTATAATATTTCTAATAAGAATGCTTTAAAAGATGCAATGCTACAAGAAGAATTTAAAAAGTACAATGTTTCAAATATAGAGGATTATAGAGAAATTAAAAAGAAGGAACTTTTTGAAAAATATAATGTAACATCAGAACGAGAATTACAAGCAGCTATTCAATTAGAAAGACAACAAGATATTGAGAAAAAGTTGATGAGTACAGACCCGCTTGATCAAAAAAACTTAGCTTTTAATTTAAATTACTACATGGCTAGCTTTACCGGTGTTGGATGGAAAAATATTGATGTTTTTTCAAAATTAAACTATTTAAAAAAAGTCAATTTTATTATCAATGAAACTCCTTCACCTAATATTAGTATTAGATTAGTTTTTACTGATTATGATGTAATTGCACCTATTTATTCATTTAAAGAAAATTATTATCAGGCATTAAATTTCCCTGAGAATTTAAAAGCTTGGATTATTGCGTTTAAAGCTGAGCCCGATGGTCTTTATTTAGCTAAAAAAGAGATTATAATTAGCAAGGAAGAAATTAATTTGGAATTTTTTAAAACCACCACAAAGGATTTAAAAAAGGAATTGGAGTTTTTAAACGCTAAATAACAGAGATTCTAATCTAATTAATATATAGCACAATTAGTAGGAATTAAATTTGTTGTATTTCTTCGAATTGTATTAAGAATATTTTATCTTTTTTGGATTATTAGGAATTATAGCGATAAAGGGATTACCTTTATCATAAGACATAATCTAAAAACTTTCCAAATGAATCAAAAAATAGCATCGCTAAGAAAATTAGAAAAAGAAGGGGTAAATATTCATCGACTACCTTTTTCAATCAGGATTTTACTGGAAAATGTATTGCGTCATCAAGATGGCTTTGCAGTAAATGAAGATCATCTAAACACTTTAAAGAATTGGAAGTCAAAAGGGGAAAATAAAGAAATTCCTTTTAAGCCAGCTAGAATCTTAATGCAAGATTTTACAGGAGTACCTTCCGTAGTTGACATTGCTTCTTTGCGTTCTGAAATAATTAGAAAAGGTGGAGATGGAAGTAAAATTAATCCTAGAATCCCTGTAGATTTAATTATAGACCATTCTGTACAAGTTGATTTTTTTGGTACAGACTATGCTAAAGAAAAGAATGTAGAAAAGGAGTACGAGCGGAATAGTGAGCGGTATAAGCTATTGAAATGGGGACAAAAGGGATTGGATAACTTTACAGTTGTGCCTCCTGGAATGGGAATTTGTCATCAAGTGAATTTGGAATATTTAGCGAAAGGTGTAATGGAGAGAGATGGTTGGGCTTTTCCTGATAGTCTAGTTGGATTAGATTCCCATACACCTATGGTCAACGGAATTGGTGTAGTAGGATGGGGTGTTGGCGGAATTGAAGCAGAAGCAGCTATGTTGGGCCAACCAATTTATTTTGCTTGTCCTGAAGTAGTGGGTTTAAAATTATCGGGAAAAATACCCAAAGGTTGTACAGCAACTGATTTGGTATTAACCATCACTCGCTTACTTCGTGATGTTGGAGTAGTAGGAAAATTTGTGGAAGTTTTTGGAGATGCACTCAATCACTTAACAGTTACCGATCGGGCTACAATTTCTAATATGTCTCCTGAGTTTGGCTGTACAGTTACCTATTTTCCTATTGACGAACAAACCTTGGACTATATGAAAAAGACCAACCGTTCGGATGCCCACCGAAAGTTGGTGAAAGAATATTGTGATGAAAATTTATTGTGGCGTACAGGAAAAGAAGAAATAGAGTATACAGAGGTGGTTGAATTGGATTTGAATACTTTAAAACCAACTGTTTCAGGACCTAAAAGACCACAAGATAAAATTTTTGCAGAAGATTTGGATAAGAAATTTGCTGAATTATTGAAAGAGGAGTTTAAAAGAGAATATGTTCCAATGGCTGAACGACAAGAAAATCGTTGGTTGGAAGAAGGGGGCTCTGGAACTCAATATGCAACAAAAGAAGATCATAGCACGCCCGGTGTTGTAGTGGAAACTGAAAATGGTTTGAGAACAGTTAACATTAAATTTAAAAATGCAGACTATCATTTAAGTGATGGTAGTATAGTTATTGCTGCAATAACATCTTGTACCAACACTTCCAATCCAGCTGTGATGGTTGGAGCAGGATTAGTGGCTCGAAATGCTCTTGCAAGAGGGTTGCGAACTAAGAGTTGGGTTAAAACAAGTTTGGCGCCAGGCTCAAAAGTAGTGACTAATTATTTAAACCGCTCAGGGCTTTCAGAAGATTTGGATGCATTGCGTTTTCATACGGTTGGTTATGGCTGTACTTCTTGTATTGGCAACAGCGGGCCTTTACCTCCACATATTGCTCAAGCTGTGGTGGAGAATGATTTGGTAGTAGCCTCAGTTTTATCTGGAAATAGAAATTTTGAAGCAAGAGTACATTCTCAAGTAAAAATGAACTTTTTAATGTCTCCTATGTTGGTGGTTGCCTATGCATTGGTTGGCAGAGTAGATATTGACATAATTAATGATCCGTTAGGTTATGATCCTAATGGATTACCAGTTTATTTAAAAGATATTTGGCCAAGTCAAGAAGAAATTAATAAAACCATTGAAGAATGCATGACAGTTGATGATTTTAAAAATGTGTATGATACCATTTTTGATGGAGAAGAGCAGTGGCAAAAACTTCCAACAGCTGAAGGAACAGACTATGCATGGGGAAATGATTCGACATATATCAAAGAAGCACCATTTTTTAAAGACTTAAGTGAAAAACCAGAAGCCTTGGAAGATATACAAGATGCTAGGATTTTGCTTTATCTTGGTGATTCAATTACCACCGATCATATTTCACCTGCAGGTGGTTTTAGCGCTGATTCGGCTGCAGGAAACTATCTGATCAACAATGGTGTAGAAAAAGGAAATTTTAATTCTTATGGTTCTAGAAGAGGAAATCACGAAGTGATGATGCGAGGAACTTTTGCCAATGTGAGAATAAAAAATAAGATTACTGACAAAGAAGGGGGCTATTCTACTTATTTTCCAAATGATGAGACCCTCACGGTTTATGATACGGCAATGAAATATCAGAAAGATAAAACGCCATTGATTGTAATAGCAGGTAAAGATTATGGCAGTGGTTCTTCTCGAGATTGGGCAGCTAAAGGAACAATTTTATTGGGCATTAAAGTGGTGTTGGCTGAAAGTTTTGAACGAATTCACCGCAGTAACTTGATGCAAATGGGTGTATTGCCATTGAAGTTTATGAACAACGAAAATGCGGAAAGTCTTGGCATAAAAGGTGATGAAAAATTTAGTTTTACAGGAATAAACGATATTAAAGCTGGTTCTGTAATTAAAGTAACAGCCGAAAAATTATCAGGAGAGAAAATTGAATTTGAAGCCAAAGCAAGATTAGATTCTGAAATTGAGGTAGCCTATTATAAAAATGGAGGAATATTGCAGTATATATTGAGGGATTTTCTGAAAGAAAAGTAATTAAAAATTTATAGTCTAAGCAAAAATTAATACATCAAAAGGTTAGGATTCTTAATAAATGGATTTACGAAACTTCTATCTTTATAATGAACCAATTATTGTTTAACGAAAAAGTTGCATTTATGACTTGAACTTACAGAATTAAAAAATCATCTCATTTTATCTTTCAATAATCAATTTTTGCATTTGACTATAATCTAGGGTATTAATTACTTTTACAAAATAAACACCACTTTCTAAATCACTTAAATCAACGGTAGTTCGAAATTGATTAATAGCATTATCTTTTACTTTCTTACCTAATAAATTATAGATTTCTAAACTTGAACTAGAAGACTGTTTGCTCATTTCCACCGTTAGAATAGATTGTGCAGGATTTGGGAATAATTTAAAATTTATGGTTGTTTTATATTTATTGATCGAAGTTGAAATAGATGGATACTCAATTATATAATACAATAGATTGGTTTCATCCACATCATTCCATTCTCCAGCTACACCTAGTGGCCAATTAGTAAATGCTAGACCTAATGCGTCCTGCCCATTAAAATTGTCGGGCTCATTTCCCCAATTATTATAAAGTCCACCAACAGCTGACCCTGTTTTAGTGCCTTGCCAAAACTGTGTAAAACTACTATCATTGTCACCATTCCATATCCAAACGCCTTCTGTACTCAAATCATTCCCTCCAATCCATAAATAAGATGCTCCCCCACCATCAGGAGCTACAGTTTGACTTGCAGTAATATTTGCCTGATTAACATAATAGAAGATACTATCCTGCTCTTGTTGCGCATCTATTTCAGTTAATTTTCCACCTCTTGATGCAGCACAAGCAGCAGCGTTAATCCAATTTAATTTCTCTTTTACTATTTCATATTTTTTGGATTGATAGCTAAACTCAAAAATATTATTAGTGTCCGAAATACATTGAGAGAAACTGTTTGTGCTGAATGTGAACCCAAACCCAATGCATATTGCTAATAAAATGTTGTTGTACTTCATAATTTTCTATCTTAAAATCCAATGCAAGGTAGAGATTTATTTCACAACAACATTTATATAGCAGTTACAAATAGAGTAACTATTTAATATCTATAAATTTACCATCGGTCACTAATTTACCATTGTCTGTAGTTGCAGAGAATGTTCCGCTTACACCACTACCATTTGGATCATATTTAGTAATGGTTACTTTACCACTTACACCATCAGTTACACCTGATGCTATAGAGAAAAATTCAAACTCAGCCGTTCCATTAGCACCTGTTGTATCTATTATATAATCACCTATACCCGAACCAATTAAATCTAATTCAACTTGTTCAAAGTTGGCATTTGAACCATTTTCCCAATAGATTCTGTTTTTACCATTTGTCAAAGTTTTGAATGTAGCATTACCTGACTTTTGAGCTCCGTCATAGATCATACAAAAATTGCCTTCATTACAAGCCGTGTTCGTTGACTTTTTGGGCTCTTCTTTATCTTTTTCGCAAGCTACGAACACAGTTGAACCTAAAATTACACTCCATAAAATCATTTTTTGAATTCTTTTTTTCATCTTATTATAGTTTATAAATATCTTACAATATTGAAAAAAAATATCCCGCAATAAAATAGGGCATTTGCCTTATTTTATTGCGGGATAAAACCCAAAATTTTTGATCAATTAATATCCAAATACATCTTTCAAAGTTAAATAACTCACCTCTCCATAGCTATTTAGGGCCTTCATGTCTAGCCCACTTTTCTTACCTATTACCATTATGGTATACTTACTATTCTTGATATAATTTTCGTGAAAAGCCTTTAAATCAGCCATAGTCATGTTTGGAATAGCATCATAAACATCTTTTCGAATATCATAATCTAAGCCTCTTTTCAAAGCCGTTTCATAATTCCACAACTTAGAGGCCTTGGTTATTCTTTCTGTTCTAATTTTTTCTAAAGCAGCTTTTTTCGCCAATTCAAAACTTTTTTCTGACTCTGGCATATTGTTCAACAAATCTGTCATTCCTGCCATTGCCTCTTTCAATTTATCAGCTTGAGTTCCTATATATGCCATTACATAATGAGCTTTTGCTGAATCAGCAGGTGATTGATAAACAGAATATACAGAATACGCTAAGGCTTTAGACTCTCTCATTTCTTGAAAAACGATAGAACCCATGCCACCACCAAAATATTCATTGTAAATTGCAGCTGCTGCTACTGTTTTAGGATTATACATTTCCTTTTTTGAAAGCATCATAATTTCAGCTTGTTTCATATCGTAATCCACCACATAAACTTGCGTTTTATCATTGTTTACTTCTATAAACTCCTTTTCTTTTGGTATTTCTTTCAGTACTTTAGGGGTTTTATGCTCCTTATTTAAAGCGGCTATTAAGTCATTCTCAGACTTTGGTCCAAAATAAAGCACATGATGTTTAAATCCCTCTAATCCGTGAATTAAATCGATTAACTCGCTAGAACTTAAAGCATTTAATTCTACTTCTGATAAAATATTTTTAAAAGGAGAATTGCTGCCATATTTGGCATAATCGGCCATTGCATTAAATAAGATGATGTTTTTAGACAATTTATCATCCGAACGCTTCTTTAAAATATTTGAAACCATACTTTTTAATGCTTCATCTTCTGCTTTAGCATCATTGAGTAAATGCTCAAATAATTGAATTCCTGCTTCAAAGTTTTCATCTAATCCTGATAAGGTTACATACACTTTTTCGTTAGAAGCAAAAGCATTGAAATTGCAACCAATTTTATAAAACTCTTGTTGGATTTCGGATGGACTGTATTTTGAGGTTCCTAAAAATGGTAAATAATCTAAAGCTAACCCTAACTTTAGATTGTTATTGGTTCCCATGTCAAATACATAGTACAAATTAAACAACTCATTATTTTCGTTTTTTACTGAATTAACACGGATACCATTTGATAATTTTCCCTTCTGAATATCTTTATCGAAGTTTAAAAATTTAGGTTCGATGTCTTTTGTTTTCATCCCTGTTATTTCAGTCAAAAATGGAGAAGCGTCATCTCTATTTACTTGTACAGGAGTGATTTTTGGTTTCACCACTTCTTGAGAATTTTCATCTTTACCTGTTTTTTTATAAACAGCGACATAATTATTTTTGTAATGCTCTTTTGCAAACTGTACAATGTCCGCCTTACTGTACTTTTTTAATGCATCAATCTCATTTACTTGGTCTTTCCAATCTCTCTTCTGAATAAATGCATCAATCATCATGCTTGTTCTTCCTCTATTGTAATCTATTTGATTGATTCTACTAATTTTCAAATCATTGATACAAGCTTCAGGCAACCAATCGGGGAAAGCTCCTGCTTTAAGACTATCAATTTGAGACAATAAAAGATCTTTTACTTCTTCTAAACTCTGTCCTTCTTTAGGGCTACCGTTCAACATGTGTGCAGAATAATCAGATAAAATATAAGTAAATGAGCTCGCATTCAATACTTTTTGTTGTTGATTTAAGTTTAAGTCGATTAATCCTGCTGTGCTATTTGCTAAAATCATATCACACAATTGAATCAATTCTGCGTCTTTACTTTTTACGCCATCAAAGCGATAAGCTAAATACATAAACTCTGCATCTGGCCCTTTTACTTCTTTCGTAATTATTTCTGTAATAGGAGTTTCTTGACTAACTTCAAAAGTTGGAACTTCCTTTCTTTCCATACTTCCAAATTTATCTTTAATTTTTTCAATCAATTCATCAGGGTTAAAATCACCAGCGATACAAATGGCCATATTATTAGGAACGTAATATGTATTAAAATACTTTTTAATTTCTGTTAATGATGGATTTTTAAGATGTTCAATCGTTCCAATAGTGGTTTGTTGGCCATATTGATGCGTAGGAAATAAATTGCTCATCAATGCTTCGAAAGCTTTTCTGAAATCACTGTCTAACGTTCTATTTTTTTCTTCATAAACAGCCTCTAATTCAGTGTGAAATAGTCTTAATTGTGGATTTCTAAAACGTTCTGCTTCCACAGCCAACCACTTATCTAATTGATTCGTAGGAATATCATTTACATAAACTGTTCTTTCTTGTGAGGTGTATGCATTGGTTCCTTTTGCGCCCATTTCTGAAACCATTTTATCGTATTCGTTGGCTATAGCAAATGTAGAAGCCAGTTGAGAAACACTATCAATATTAGCATATAATAAAGTTCTTTGAGCTTCATCTTTTGTGCCTCTATACACTTCATACAAACTATCTATTTCAGTAAGCAATGGGCCTTCTTTAGAGTAATCTAATGTGCCGTATTTATCTGTTCCTTTAAACAACATATGTTCTAAATAGTGTGCTAAACCAGTTGCTGTTGCAGGATCATTTTTACTTCCCGCACGCACTGCTATTGATGTTTGAACTCTTGGCTCATCTTCATTTACTGATAAATAAACTTTTAAGCCATTTTCAAGAGTGTATATCCTTGTATTGGTAGGATCATTTTCAACTGTTTCATAATTTTTTTCTGATTCATTTGTTGCTTTTTTATCTTCTGTTTGACACGAAACGAAAACAAACAATACAAAAACAACTGAGAATAAGTTAGTTAATTTTTTATTTTTCATCTGATTTAATTTTTTAATAATTGCACTAATATAGTGGTTTTTAGAATACTGAAATAAAATTATGTTTAATGGTAAATAGATATGATGAGTGGAAAGTATGTATAAATGAAAAATCAGGGAATACCCTTAGTTTTTTCTTGAAACTGCAAATTAACTTTGTGATAATAAATTTTACTATTAATTAAAATTATTTGTCATGAAAAAGTTTTACAACAATTTAAAAGCAACAATTCTTTTGTTTGCATTAGTAGGAATAACATCCTTAACCTACGCACAAGGAATTAATTATCAAGCAGTGGTTCGTAATGGCTCAGGAGCTATTGTCGCTAATCAAAACGTAGATTTAAAGTTTACAATTAAAGAAGGTGCGATAAATAGATACGTAGAAGAACATCTAAGTATCAACAGTGATGCACAAGGAATTGTAAATGTAGTAATTGGAGATGGTACTCCGGTAACAGGAACATTTGCAGCAGTAGATTGGACAAACGCAACTGCAGAAAAATTACAAGTAGAGATAGATTTAGGAAGTGGATATGTAAACATGGGAACTCAGGATCTTGAATCTGTTCCTTATGCATTAAATGTACCTTTTAAAGGTATTTCTGGAGGTGGAATTCAATATGAAAACACAAACACAGCTCTTCAAAAAGTAGAAATCGCAGCAACTACAATAGCTTCTGCTAGTGACTTATTGACATTACAAGTGCAAACAGCAGCCCCAGACAATGCTCAGTTTATAGAATTTCAAAGAGGCAACACTATTGAAGCAGCAATTAATACTGATGGTTCAGCTGAGTTTAAGGATGTAAAAGTAAAAAGTTTAGGAACTACAGCAACACCCGCTACAGGAACATTGTATGCAGAAGCTGTTCCTTTGGCTTGGGGAAATATTTCATCATTGGGAGTAATTCAAAGTGAATTTGGAATTGCTAGTGCTGCTTATAATTCAACAACTAAAGTTTATACAGTTACTCTTGATAAAGGTTGGACGGGAAGTATTGCAGTAGTTGTTACACCATTCACAAGTATTGGTAACGGGGAAATAGCAGGTGTGGGTACAATGAATTCAACAGCAAAAACTATTCAAGTTCAAATTAGAGATGCAGCAAATCCTTCAACTGTAAAAGCTACTCAATTTATGATAGTAGTATACGGAAAACCTTAATATCAACTTAAAATAAGAAATTATGAAAACTATATATAAAATAATTTTGAGTTTGATTGCGATGTGTTCCATCACATTACTGCAAGCTCAGAGTTTAGAAAGAAGTGTGATAGCTTCTGCAGGTGCTAGCCAATCAGCTAGTGGAGTTAAATTAAACTCAACTGTAGGAGAAGCAATCACTCAAACAAAAACAAGCGGTTCGGTTATTTTGAATCAAGGATTTCAACAAGGTGATATTTTGCCTGTTGGAATAGAAGAAAATCAAATTAAAATTGATTATTCATTTTATCCTAACCCAACTTCTGATTTCATTAATATTGAATTGACATCTGAAAAAAGTGGAGAAGCCAATTTGCAAATACTAAGTTTAGATGGCAAGGTCATACAAACTGAAACTTTTCAATTGGTTCAATCTCAAACAGTATACAAACGATTTGACTTGAGTAATCAAACTAATGGAATGTATTTAATTTCTATTCAATCCAAAGATGGAAATGGTATTGTAATCGATAAAATTCAAAAACTAAATTAGTTTAACCAATGTGTGTTTTTAACAGAAAAGACCTTTATTCTATTTAGAGTAAGGGTCTTTTTTTATGCAAACGTTAAAAAAATAAGCTTTTTTACTTAATTTTTGAATTTAAATTTCATAACATAAAGAATATAATTATCTTTGATTCGAAACTATGTCTTACAAAAATAAATAAAAATGAGTGAAACAATTTATAGAGTTCTAGTTCCTACTGACTTTACTGATGTAGCTAACACAGCAATTAATCATGCTGCAATGGTCGCTAAAAGTTTTAATGGTGAAATTTATCTACTTCATGTAGTTTCAAGTCAAAAAGCTACGGAAGATGCTAAGCAGAAACTAGAGAAACTATGCGAAGAAACATATGCTCAATATGGTGTAACCGCTAAATATTTAGTGAAGAAGGGTAGTATTTTTGAAGATATTTCACAAGTTGCGGAAGAAATTGGCGCTATGCTTATTATAATGGGAACCCATGGAGTTAAAGGGATTCAACATATAACAGGTAGTTATGCTTTAAAAGTAATCAATCACTCAAAAGTACCTTTTATAATCGTTCAGCGTAAAAATGCAAAAGGATTGTATAAGAAAATTGTACTTCCAATACGATTTGCTCAAGAGACCAAACAAAAGCTTTCTATTACTGCAAGTATCGCTCGGCACTTTGGTAGCCAAGTTCACATTTTTGCATCTAATGAATCAGATGAGTTTTTAAGAAATAAAGTAAACCGTGAATTACTATTTGCGAAGCATTATTTAGACGAAAGAAAAATTTCTTATGTAGTAGAAGTAGCTCCTTCTACCACTAATTATTTACAACAAGTAATTGACTACTCTAAAGAGGTTAATGCAGATATTATTGCTATCGTAAACAGCCAAGAAGGTGGTATTTTACCAGACTTATTTAAAGGTGGTGGTGAACAAGAAGTAATTGGTAATAAAGAAGAGATTCCGGTAATTATTACCAATCCAACTCAAGAATTTGTTCCTGAGTCATTTGGGTAACAAAATTTATAGACTAAAAAGCCCATCCGCCTCAGGCGGATGGGCTTTTTGCTTTTAAGAAAGTGATATTATTTCTCGTGACTAAATGTTTTTGCAGATGCAATCATCTTTTCAATATCACTCTTGCTATAAATTTCACTATCAAAACTCTTGATTTCAATATTCATTCCACCTTCTTGATAGGTGTAGAAAAATTGATATTCATCTTCTAAGCTGCCGTCTGGCAATGATTTTTTCCAAAACAACAATGGTGGCTCTTGAGATATAAAATCAATTTTATATACTTGATTATCTTGAATTTCTGAGGTTTTCATATCAAAACTAATCGCTTCATTCTGTATTTCAATACCAAAATGATCACCTGCTTTTATTCTCACGCTTCCCCAGTCTGTTCTAGTGATTTCTTGAGCGCCTAAATCTTTAGGGATATAAATGGCACCTTCAAAACCGTTATCTCTTAAATTAACCATTTGCATTCCTTCTGTACTTACTTCAGTGGTTTCTGCTACTTCTGTATTTTCTTTTGCTGTTTCACTTCCACCACAAGCCGTTAGTAAAGTTGAAAAAGCAATGATTCCTAATAATTTAATTCGTTTCATTTTGCTAATTTTTTCTTACAAATATAACGCATAATTTATAAAATCAAACTTATTCTATCACAATACGTTCCCCATTGCTGTGAGCAGTAAACTCAGGAGCATACATGCATTGAATTTGACCAATGCCATTGCTGAAATTTCCTGAAATATTAGCTCTCAAAGCGTATTCAAATACATAAGTTCCTTTAGCTAGATAAGCAATAAAGAAGTTAGTTGCAGCATCTCTTGTACTTTCATAATAACCTAACCCATCTTGATATTTATAAGATGAAATTACATTTAATGGTTCCATTCCCGAAGCTCGCATGTCTTTTAAGTGAACATATTCCATATCCCTATCACTTTTTAATACAACTCGAACTATGATTTTATCACCCACTTTAATTGGACTATTGTTTTCAATTTTCTTCAACTTCTTGCCTGAAGGAGTAATACTTTCAATAAATAATTCCTTTTGCATACTCAAAGGAGTGTTGGCAGCAGTAATTTTATCTAAATCCTCAAAATATTGCCAATAGGCAGCACCCCATGCTACACCTTCATTCGATTTAGTTACTGTAATATTTCCCATTGTATTATTCACTTCTGCACCATTCCACGATTTTTTGAAATAACCAGTTCCAGCTTCTGTTTGAATACTTTTATCATTTTTAGGGTCTAAAATTTTATCTCCTACTGCTATTTTTACTGTATTTTCAGTTGTTAAAATATCAGTACCTTTTAATAGTAGCGCGTAGCAAGCTTCTGCAGTCGCTTTAGTGGTTTTCCAATCTTGCGTTTGCTTTTGTTTCAATAACCAAATTTTAAGATTTTCTACACTTTCAGCATCATTTAAAACCTCATCAAAAGCTTCTATCATCAATGCTTGCGTTTCTATTGGAGCTTGATTCCAAGAATAACCTAAGGTATTTTTATTCCAATACATCCCCATTTCTTCATCGTTGATGGCAATATCTTTTGCAGCCTTCATAATAGTGATTACTATTGTTTTATCTTTTGCTCTTTGAGCTGCTAAAGCTATCATTCCTCTTAGTTGTAAACTGTAATCCAACCAATATTTTTTAGCCTGATTGTAATAGTAATCATACGCTATTTGATTGTTTTTATTGATTGGAACTTCTTTGAAAAAACTACGCGCATAGAAATATTGAATCTGAAAAGAATTAAGCTGTTTATCCTTTAAATTCATCTTATGTTCAATCAAATAATCATAATCTTCTTTCAGTTTATTATCTAAATAAAGTACAGCTTTATTAATAATTGATTGATATTCAGCATCATTTTTATCCAATACATTTAAATGATACAAATGGCCAAATCCACTCACGATATATTGGGTGATGTATCTGCTTTCAGGCATACCATCAAACCATGGCCACGAACCATTAGCATATTGCATTTTTTGCAATCTATTTTTACTTCGATCCAATTCGTTTTTCATTTTATCTAATTGGAACAATTCGCCTAATCTTCTTTTTCTTTCACTTTCATTTTTGGCGTTTCTCAACCAAGGGGTTTCTTCAATTACCAATGCTTTTAACTCCTGATTTTTCTCCAAATTAGATAGCAATGCATCCGGCTGATAATCTCTCCATATTTCAAAGACCCTTTTAATTTTAGGATCAGAATTGGCAATATGAGAGGCAATACTATTGGCATACATTCTACTAAAAGTTTGCTCTGCACATTCATAAGGATACTCCATTAGATACGGCAAAGCTTGTATGGCATACCAAGCAGGATTGGAAGTATATTCAATTACAAAATTCTCATGTACTAAACTTTTAGAAACGTTATTTTTTAATTTCTCAAAAGTGAAAGTTTTACTTCCTTTTCCTCGCATGGGTAAGGGTAAAGACTCTGTTACTAACATTCTATTGGTCAACACAGGCAACATTTTTTCTTCTCCATCAGCATGTGTTTTGCTTTCTGCTTTAACTCTATAAGTTAATGCCTGTAAACCATAAGGAATAGCAATTTTCCATTTAACTACACTGTTTCCTTTGGCATCTACTTGTATTATTTGACTTTTATCTGAATTAATTAAAATATCAATTGCTCTCATATTTAAAGCATCAAAAAATTCTATAGTAGCATCAACAGATTGTTTTTCTTCACTTAGGTTAGAAATTTTTGCAGAGAAAATTAAAGTGTCTTTTTCTCTAAAAAATCGTGGTGGATTAGGCACTACCATCAACTCTTTTTGAGCCACAATTTTTTCTAAAGTTGAGCCTATTTTCAAATCCATGGTGTGAGCCAATGCCATAAATTTATAGCGGGTCAACGCATCAGGCATTGTAAAACTAAAATCTACTTTTCCATCTTCATTTGTTTCCAAATGAGGATAAAAGAAAGCAGTTTCTCTAAAATCTGTACGAATAGAAGTGTTATTAGGTACATTTTCAATCTCACTTTCATCGCTTTGAGCTGCTTCTCTAGCTTCTGCAGGGGCATCTTTCTTTTTATTTTCTACACCAGCATCTGCTATTGGTGCTGACATTGCCATTTCATCTTCATTTGCTTCCGAAGATTTATCAATACTCATCATGCTAGCATTTCTGTAACGATAACTACCATATTGATTTTCAAATCCAAAAAAATTGAGCTGATAGTAATTTCTATTCGGAAAAGCGGCATAACCATTATTATTAAAATCCATTGCTTGTGTATAAGCAACCTTGAAATAGTTATCTGTATACCAATACAATCGGCTGTAGTTATATTTATATGGATTAAAAGACCATTGATTGGCTTTAAATTGATCTAAACTTTCATCGTACATACTTGCCAATACTTCTGATTGCATAGCAGTTCCATCTATATCCTTCACTGTTAGCGTCCAATTTTCTTTATTGCCTGGCTCTGTTTTATTTCTGAAAGTGCTTAGTTTCACATCCAGCTGTTTGTTGGTGTAAGGAATATTAAAATTCAACTTTGAAATATATTTACGATTGTTGTTAATCATACTTAAATGAACAGCAAAATTACCCCTATGCTCTTCATTTACATCTATTTCAATAATTTTTTGTTCATTATTTAATGAAATCCATTCTTGCTTCTTTAATTTGCCATCTATTTCAATTTCATAGAGTATTCTTGCATTTTTTGCCTTAGAAGCAATTAAAAATTTAGCCTTTTCACCCACTTTTGCGGTAGGAGTTAAATTTTTGAACCAAAAGAATTCTGATTTTGCAGGAATTTTATCTTTCAGATTGTAAACAACAAAATATTGAGTCAATTCCGACTTTTCTTTTGCTTTATTAGTAGCTTCAATATGAATAGCATAATAACCACTTTCTAATTCTTCAAAGGCAAGGTCTAATTGTTTATTTGCCTCCCCTTTTTTGTTTAGAATTGTTTTTTCAACCTTCCATTCTTCAGGAACTAACTCCTTATTAGAAATGGCTAAATGAGGAAACTTTTTTCTGAAATCTTCATTATTGTACGCAATACTATCCGCCATTTCCCAATACCTGTCTTTATATACAGCTGTTGGATTTTTGAGCTTTTCTAATTTCAAAGTGTAAGTGGCATCCACTTTTTCCATTGAAAAATTAGTCGCTTTAATAGATAGTTTATTCAAATCAGAAACTTCTACTTCACTGTCTAAATTAATAGATATTTGATACGATATATCTCCAATACTTACACTAATTGAATTGCTCTGAGTTTCACCGTTAATATCTGTTACACTTATATCAATAGTATAAATAAACGTGCTTGAAAATTTACTTTTAACGGCCTTTGCTAAAAAATCAAATTCGAACTGGCCACTTTTATCTGTATGGATTGTTCCTTGTGCTATTTCTGCTTCAGAATTGGCAGAAGGAGGAAGATATGATCGGTAATAATATCCATAATAAGGAACATATTGTTTGCGAGTAATTCTATAACTTACTTTTGCATCTGTTAAATTAGCACCTGCATAACTGATTGCTTTCCCATTAATTTTAACGGAATCGTTGAGCTTGTAGCTCCCTTTTATGGGATCAATTGCCACCTCAAACTGCGGTCTTTTGTATTCCTCTACCGAAATTTGTGCGGATCCATTTGGGGTAATTATTTGATACATTCCAGTTAAACCGCCTTGAGGAATAGTAAAACTTCCACTGAAGGATCCATAAGCATTCGTTTTAATGGATTGCGTTGCAACTTCTTTATAATTTGCATCCCTTAAGGTCACATCGGTTTGAAAATCTGGATTAATCTGGATTGATTTATCTTGTTTATCTAATACAATTCCTTTAAAATAAACTGTTTGGCCAGGTCTATAAATAGCGCGATCAGTAAAAAAACTAAGTTGAGTTATTGTTCGATTATTCTTTTCACGATAATTATAGTAAGAATATTCCCTTGCTTGAAATAAACTATCATTTCCTTTTTTGAAAACAATGAAAATATAACCTTCATTGATACTAGAAACGTAAGCGTAACCATTTTCGTTGGTTGATATTTTAGAAATCAGTTTATTATCATTGTAATTATAGTCGCTCTTATAAATGTTTAGTTGAACATCTTTAATTGCTTGCCCTGAGGATCTATCTAAAACAAAAATATCTAACCCTCCTTTTTCAAGATTTGCTCTTTTGATATAACTCAAATTGCTCACTGAAAATTGAGCATAATATAAGCCTGAAGACGATCCGAAATTTTGGTCTGGAGAAGCAATTAATAAGTATTGTCCTGTTTTTAAACCTTCTTCTACAAACTCTGTGGAATGTTTTCTAAAGTCACCCTCATTGTTAAATTCAAGTTCTCCGTTTTTTACAACCTCAGCATTTAGAATTAATTTCTTTTTCTCTTCCCAATTGTAATTATCATCCTTTAGAAAATGAAAGGGGGAAACTACTATTCTATAATAAATTTGATCCATATTTTTCCATCCGGCTTTAAATATGAATGATTGATTGGGCAAAAAAGCAGCTTCTATATCAATGCTAAATTTTGTAGCGGTTAACTGTTGAGCTAAAATAGCACATTGATTTCCTCCTAAAGTTTTAGGATATAGTTTTGCAAACTTTTCGCACATTTCTACTGCTTCTTTTATTTTCCATCGATTTGCAGTGTCTTGATCCGTATAAATATGGGAATAATGGTCTGCTATTTTATAAGCAGTTAAAGCTGCTTCTTTATTTCCGATAAGTGTTTCATGTAAATTTTTAAGACCACTTAAATATTTTTGATCTGTTTCTTCTCCCTCAAAATAAGATTTGGCAAATTCCAATCGCATTAAGTCGATATCTGTTTTTGCTGCTATATTTTTTTCTTTACTATGAAAGGCAAGTAAATCTTGATAAATTTTTAAAGCTTTCCACTGAGTGGAGAAGGTGTCAGTTGATTGAAAAGAGTGTTGAACAAAATCTTTAGCAGGAGCAAAAATTGCAGTATCATCTACCACAAAACTTTCTATTGGATCAGGCAAAGTAGCTTGTCCTGAAGCATAAAAATTTACAGCTCTTCGAGCTAATAAATCATATAAATAGGGTTGTACGGCGTTATCTTCTTCATCAATGTAAATGTTAGTGACTAAGATAGGCTCAAAATAATTAATAGGAGTTCTTTTTAATTGATCTTCATTACTAAGCGATTGATCATAATGAAATTGAATTCTTTTGAGAATAGTTTTTAAATCCCATGTTTTAATGTCCTCATTTGGTTGGTCAAAAAGCTCTGTCCGTTGATTAAATTGCCAACTGTTTTGCTGATAATAGTTCTGATAGATTGTTCCTAATGCAGAATGAAAAATATTACTTATAGGATATTGACCATCTTGAACTTTCTTTTCAAATTTAAGAATAGTGCTTTCAAAACTTTCTTCTTCAAAAGACTGACTTAGAGCTGCTACAAACATAGTAGCTTTATAAACTTGATTGAAGTTTTTTTCTTTTTCGGCCAAGGTTAGTATGCTTTCTACAGATTCAGCAGCAGTTTTATTTAATCCTATATTGATAAGGCTATCTACTTTTTTCCATTCCTTTTTGTAGTCATTTCCTTGCTTATACACGATGAGTTCTTTTGAGTTTCCCTGATAATTTTTCCATGCTAGCAAAGTGAGGAATAATAGTATTGGAAGAAATAAAAATTTGGTTATGGACTTCATATTTATTAATTTAAAAATCTACTTATCAAAGATAGTTCCATTTATATTTTATTTAACATATTAAACAATAAAGTAGAATCAAAATTGCATTATCTTTGACTTAAAGCTATAAAACTTAAACTAAAATAATGGCAAACATTGGAGAAATGCCTGCAATTAATTTATTAATTACAGATGATGATGCAGACGATAGGATGCTGATCAAAGATGCATTAAATGACAATAATTGGGGAGGGAATCATTATTTTTTCAATAATGGGGAAGAATTGATGACTTATTTAAATAATAGAATTATCGATCAACCAAGTCTTATTTTTTTAGATTTAAATATGCCTAAAAAAAATGGTTGGGAAACTTTAAAAGAAATCAAATCAAACGAAGCATTAAAGCATATTCCTGTTTTAATTTTTACCACTTCAAGTGCTAAAGAAGATGTTATTGAATCATATAACTTTGGCAGCAATACATTTTTCACAAAACCATCTCTTTACAATGATTTAGTAGATACCATTGAAAAAATTAAAAACTACTGGCATTCTAAAGCTGCTATCATTTCTTAAAATAGATATTTATGACAACTAAAAGTTTAAATCCGTATAACCAAGAAGTCATTAAAGAATATAATTATTTCACTGATGAAGAGCTGGCTACAAGTGTTGATAATGCTGAAATAGCATATAAAAGTTGGAAAAAAACGACATTTTCTGAAAGAGCAAAATTGTTGCAAAAGGTCGCGAAAGATTTAAAAGAAAACGCAGCAAAATACGCAGTAATCATCACTAAAGAAATGGGAAAGCCCATTACACAAGCAAAGGGGGAAGTGGAAAAATGCGCCTGGGTTTGTGAATATTATGCTGAAAATGCTGAGCAATTTTTGAGTGATAAAATTATTGCAACAGATGCCACTAAAAGTTTTGTTAAATACGAATCAATTGGTTGTGTTTTAGCAGTAATGCCTTGGAATTATCCCTTTTGGCAATTGTTTCGTTTTGCAGCTCCAGCTTTAATGGCAGGCAATGTGGCTATTTTAAAACATGCCTCCAATGTATGCGGAAGTGCACTATTATTGGAAGAAATCTTTAATAAAGCAGGCTATCCAAAGGGAGCCTTTCAGACGGTAATCGCTCAAGGAAAGCAAATAGAAAAATTATTAGAACATAAAGGTATTAAGGCGGTTACACTAACAGGTAGCGAAGCAGCTGGTAAAGCGGTGGCATCGAAAGCTGGAGAAGAATTAAAAAAATCTGTATTAGAATTAGGAGGAAGCAATGCTTTAATGGTTTTTGAAGATGCAGATATAAAATCGGCTGCAAAGACAGCAGCTTGGGCAAGGTTTCAAAATACTGGTCAAAGTTGTATTGCAGCCAAAAGGTTTATAGTTGTTGAATCTGTTTACGAAGATTTTTTAAAAGCTTTTGAGGAAGAAGTGAAAGCTTATAAAATTGGAGATCCAATGAATGAAGCTACTGAAATAGGACCAATGGCTAGAGCAGATTTAGCAGAAGAATTAGAGGAGCAAATGCAAGATGCTCTGGATAAAGGCGCTAAACTTATTTTAGGTGGTAAGAGAAAAATGGCTCATTTTGAACCAACCATTATTGGAGATGTTACCGATAAAATGCGTGCTTATCAAGAAGAGTTATTTGGACCAGTTGCTACTTTTATAAAGGTTAAATCTGAAGATGAAGCCATAAAAATTACCAATAGCAGTTCATTTGGTTTAGGAGCGAGTATCTTTTCTAAAAATCCGGATCGATTAAAAAGGTACATTTCAGAAATAGAAGATGGAGCTGTTTTTATCAATGAATTAGTAAAATCTGACCCTAGATTACCTTTTGGAGGTACAAAAAATTCAGGTTATGGCAGAGAGCTTTCTGAAGACGGTATTTTGGAGTTTGTCAACAGAAAAACGGTTTATATTAAATAGAGCTATTATCATCTATTTTAACCTGTTTGCTCAGAATTTAAGTTTTTGATTATAAGATAATTATTTATATTCATTACATACTCTCTTTCATTTAGAATGAGTAGCATTCTGCCACTTTTATATTAAACGGACTAAAAGTCCTACAAAAATATAAGCACGGACGAAGACGTCCGCTTGAACGGGACTTCCATTCTGTGATTCGAAGGCTATTTGTAATTATCCTGGTTATTAATTCACTTTCGGTAAACCAATTTTAAATTTTACAGAAAGAATCCGAATGGTAATAATTAGCAAGATGGTTATTGCTGAATTTAGTTCAAAGTTTGGATAAAAATATTGGAGTAAAAGGAAAAATGAAGCACCTATCAAACAGGCGGTTGCATAGATTTCATTTCTAAATATTAAGGGAATATCATTCACTAAAGTATCTCGGATGACGCCACCTAAAACAGCTGAAAAAGTTCCCATAATTACAGCTACAATAGGACTTAAGTCTAATATTAGTGCTTTTTGCAAACCCAAAATAGTGAATACACCAATTCCGACAGTATCAAAGAAAAAGAGTGTTTTTCTTAGTTTCAGCACTTGTTTTTTGAAAATATAAGTTACTGTAACTGCCAAAATAATAATGAATAAATAGTAAGTATCAGTAATCCAACTCACAGGACTAACGCCCAACAATAAATCTCGCACTGTACCGCCGCCCACTGCTGTTATAAAACCTAAAAATAAGGCTCCAAAAAGATCTAGCTTTTTATTGGCAGCAGAAATAACACCTGAAATAGCAAACACAAATGTTCCTAATAAATCGAGTGTAAAAAGGACATTATTCATTATTGAAATTTTTTGCAAAGAGAATGAAAATCTCAGGGATTGCAAAGAAATTTAAATGGGTCGATAATCGTAATTATAAAAAGTCTTTGTGATGTAGAAAGAAGTCGGCTTAGTGAACAAAGAAATTATTAATTTAAAAACCCCAGAAGAGTTTAGCTTTAGGGATTATATTATTCTAGCGGAATTAGGTTGATGACCAATTAATCACATGATGCAAATGCGAGAGAAAGGTGTAATTGCAAGGGAATAGTTTTATGGTAAATAAACATAAATAAGGACTGCCTGCCTGTCGGACAGATAAGAAAGTCCTGCGAAAATACTTTCACGGACGAAGACGTCCGTGCGAACGTGTTGATAAAACTAAAAGCGTACTGTATTTATTTAATTAGTGAAGGTTTAAATTGGGTTAAATTTATTAATTTTATCTAAGAATTAATAAACTGTCTGGTGCTTGCAAGAACTCTACAAACATCCAATTATTAGATTTCTTTAATCTGAAATGATTAATAGTGTAAAATTTTATTAAACATTTGGCAAAAAAACAACAAGAAAATGAGAACTCAATTTATAACAGATAATAACGGTCAGAAACTAGCAATAATTCTTCCCATAAAAGAATATAATAAAATGATGGATGAATTAGAAGAGTTTGAAGATATTAAACTTTATGATAAAGTGAAAGCATCTAATGAATCATCAATTCCAATTGATGAAGCAATTAAAATGATTGATAAGGAACGAAATGACAACTAATGACTTATCAAATCTTTATAAGGAAAGGGGCTTAAAAAACTTTGAAAAATTTAAATGAACCATTTTATACTAAAATAAAGAAAGCCATTTATCAACTTTCCGATAATCCTAGACCAAATGGATATAAAAAGCTAAGAGGTCGCGATGGTTATCGTATTCGTGTAGCGAATTACAGAGTCATTTATGATATTTTTGATGATCAACTTGTTGTAGATGTTATTAACTTAGGTCATTGAAAAAATATTTATGAATAAAAAGAGTTTAGTTGATAAATATTAGTTATTTAAAAAATAAAGCGAAGCAATTATCTATTAAATAAGAAGCTACAATTTTTATATTCCTTTTCCTGATTCTATTTATTCAATTTCTTTTCCATTTCAATGGCTTTCCGCTCTCTTTCAATTTCTTTTTTCAATTCTTTTTCTGTTGGCAAGTAGGTCATATATTTAGAGGCAAAAATTTGCTTGCTGTCGTTCAGCAGACTGTACTTTACAACGGTGCTGTCTTTTTTAGTGCAGAGAACTAGCCCTATGGTTGGATTGTCGTTTTCCTTTCTCACTTTATCTTCAAAATAACGAACATACATATCCATTTGTCCAATGTCCTGATGGCTCAATTCTGTTGTCTTAAGATCGATTATTAAAAAACATTTCAAGATGTAATTATAAAATACCAAGTCAGCGTAAAAATGCTTGCCTGTTTCGGTAGTTAATCGGTGTTGTCTGCCAACAAAAGCAAAGCCCTTACCAAGTTCTAATAAAAAATCTTGCAACTTGTCAATAATAGCTTGTTCTAACTCACTTTCTCTAAAGTTAGGATTACCTTTTAAGCCTAAAAACTCTAAAACGTAAGGATCTTTAATAATGTCGCTTGCTTTTTCTTGATTGGTCTTTTGAATGGCTTCATCTTTAACTCCTTTTTCATTTCTGCTCATTACCATTCTCTGATAATAAAGATTGTTTATTTGTCGTTCAAGGCTTCTTGTACTCCAATTACAGTCAATTGCTTCTTGCAAGTAAAATTGCCGAGCATTTTCATCTTCAACACTTAAAAGCAAACGATAATGTGTCCAACTCAATTCGGAACGCACTGCGTTCCATTTTGGGAATGTTCTGTAAAACTGTCGAATATGTCTTAAATTTCGGTTACTAAATCCTTTTTTGTATTCTTTAGTTAGTTTTTCTGATAGTTCCTCTAACAAAGCTTCTCCGTATTCTGCTCTTTGTTCTCCATTTTGCTCTTCCTCAACAATTAATTTTCCAATATTCCAATAGGCTTGTACCATAGCAAAGTTGGCAGCCCGATAAGCGGAATTTCTTGATTCTTCTATAACTTGCTTTACTTCATTGTAAAGCACATCTATTATTTTTTTTGGAAAATTCTCTGCCATAATTTTGAACTTCTCTATTCCTGTGCGATTACATCGTATTCTTAGAAAAGAATATTGAATACATCAACCAAAGATATTCATTTTGAATTTGAAGTATAATTTTAGATAGCAAACCTTAAAATTGAATATGTTCTCCTGATTCTTATTTTCATCATGCACCCTTCATCACTCTAATACGAATTGATTCCGCAACAAGGTTGTTTAAAGACACTTTACTTTCCATTGCTAATAAAGCTGCCTTTTGGTGTAATGTGGATGGGATTCGGACATTAAAACTTCCCTTAAATGCTTTTTCAGGCGTTTTGCCTTTTGATTTGCAATCTTTTAAATAAACATTAATTGCTTCATTAAAATCCGATTCTAATTCTTTGCCTGTTTCTCCTTCGTAAGAAATAAGACCTCTAATACCCAATACTTGACCATAAAGCAATCCATCTTCTTTGCTGTATTCAATACTACCGCTGTAACCTTTGTACTCTAAATAATTCATAATTCCAACGTTTCTTTTATTTGTTTTAATTGATAGTGCTTCATTATTCAACTTGGATGTGGTTTATGAAGCATAATTAGAACACCAACTGCATTTTCAAACTTTACTCTTGAACCTGAAGTTTTTCCTTTTTTAACTTCTTCAAATCCAAAATAACCTAGAAGATTCAATGCTTCATCGAAATGAAAATCTTTAGGCAATTTCAAAAAACGCTCAATTAATTTCCTCTTTTTACTCATAAACGAGTGTAACTATATTTAGTTGCAAATATAAGCACATTAATTATTAGTTAAAGAAATAAATCTCAAAAATTTTTCCCCGTTCCTTAGCGAATACATCGTATTCTTAGAAAGAATATTGAATACTTTAACCAAAGATATTCATTTTGAATTCATGAATTATTCATATTCCCACTTTACACCATAAAAATAATTATGTTAAACTTTAGATGTTTATGAATTTGATTTTAAGTAAAATTAATAAATTACCTTAATTTAGCCATGTAAAAATTTAAACCCATGAAAAAAGCACTATACTTCTTAATCCCACTATTATTAAAAAGCTCCATCTCTTTATTTGCTCAAGGTCAAAAAGGCTTAGATATACTTACACCATATAGCACTCGAAATTTTACTCGCAGCATCAGCATGCCGAATGCTTATACCCTTGCCATTGGAGAACCTCGCTACGATATTTCGAATGGCACAGTTTATAAACAAGATGCAGGTTTAGTAAAAATTTTTACATGGGATGGCTTGTATTGGAATCAAAAAGGTCAGGATATTAATGGGAAAGACGCTAATGATTTATTAGGAAGGTCTGTAAGTATGTCAGATGGCAATACTATTGCGATTGGTGCGATAGAACAAAATGGGAGCGGTATAAATCCGGGTTATGCTCGTATTTATAGATGGAATGGAGTTTCGTGGATACAGAAAGGAGCAGATATTAATGGAAAGAATGCAAATGACAAATCAGGCTATTCTATAAGTATGCCTGATTCGAATACAGTTGCTATTGGTGCTATAGGTGCTATTGGTGGTTATGGTACTGTTCGTATTTATAAATGGAATGGCATTTCTTGGATTCAAAAGGGTATAGATATTGTACGAAATTTGTCATTTTCACTTGGCTGGTCTGTAAGTATGCCCGATACTAATACTGTTGCTATTGGAGCTCTTTATGGAAATGTTAATAATCCAGGATTTGTTAGTATTTTCAAATGGAATGGTAATGCATGGATTCAAAAAGGGTTAGACTTAGATGGAATGGTTGGGGGTGGAAATACAGGGAAACCAGTGAGTATGTCTGATTCAAATACGGTTGCAATTGGAACTCCTAGAAATAATGGAAATGGACCTGATGCCGGTCTTGTACGTATTTATAAATGGAATGGTAATGCATGGATTCAAAAAGGTATAGATATTGAAGGTGATACAGCTAACACTCAATTGGGTTTTTCTGTAAGTATGGCTGATTCTAATACATTTGCAGTAAGTTCTCCATATGGTTTAGCGAGTAGTTCACAAGTAGGTTATGTTCAAATTTACAAATGGAATGGTTCTACTTGGAATCAGAAAGGGATTAATATTGAAGGTGAAGTAATTGGTGGTAGTTTTGGGACAGATGTAAGTATGCCAGACACTAATGTTGTTGGAATCGGGACGCGAACTTTTATTCCAGGAATGGGTAAAATTACACAAGTGTTTACTTTTTGTAATACACTTACTACTTCTACAATTTCTCCTACAGTATGTAATCCATATTCCTCACCAAGTGGCAACTATCTTTGGGCTCAATCAGGTACTTATAAGGAAGTTATACTCAACAATGCAGGATGTGATAGTGTAATAACCGTTAATCTCACCGTTAACAACACAAATGATACAATTTCACCTATAGCATGTTTCAATTATATTTCTCCAAGTGCTAAATATAATTGGATCAATTCAGGAACTTATAATGATACAATACCCAATTCAAAAAATTGTGATAGTATCATCACTATTAATTTAACTGTTAAAAAAGTAGATACAAGTGTAAGCGTTTTATCGAATAGTTTGGCTGCAAATGCTTTTTCCGCAAGCTACCAATGGGTGGATTGTACTAATAATTTCACTCCAATAGTTGGTGAAAATAATCAATTTTTTAGACCGACATCTACTGGAAATTATGCTGTAATTGTTGGTAAAAATGGCTGTACAGATACTTCTCAATGTTATAATGTGATAGTAGTTGGTTTGCATGAAAATAGGTTTAGTGCAGTAAGATTATATCCCAACCCAACCAATGGAAAAGTAACTATTGATTTAGGAAGCAATAATTTAGGTGTCAACTTAAAAGTGAACAGTATTCATGGACAATTAGTTGAACAAATCTTTAATGTAAATTCAAAACAAATAGCATTAGACTTATCAAATTATTCAAAAGGAATTTATTTTGTTACGCTTCAAAATAAGGAGAATCTTCGGGTAATTAAGTTGGTGAAGAGTTAAATATATAAAGTATTAAAATACAATCACCAAACTACTTTAAAGAAAAAACAAAACTATCTCAAAATAGCTAAATAACATTATTTTATGAAAGCAATTATCACTTTAAGCACTCTTTTAATTATTAGCTCCATACAATTATTAGGACAATCACAAAAAGGATCAAACATCTATGGAGAAATATTTAATGATTTTTCAGGTTGGTCTGTAAGTATGGGTGACGCTAATACAATGGCTATTGGAGCTCCTCGTAACGATGGTAATGGCAATAAATCAGGACATGTGCGCATTTATAATTGGAACGGTCTTTCTTGGATTCAAAAAGGAATTGATATAAATGGCGAAGCTATTGATGATCAATCAGGTTCGTCTGTTAGCATGCCTGATGCCAACACTGTTGCAATAGGTGCTCCGTATAATGATGGATATGGCAATAATTCTGGTCATACTCGAATTTATAGATGGAATGGAACAGCTTGGCTACAGAAGGGATTAGATATCAATGGTGAAAATGCAAATGATAACTCTGGCGTTTCTGTTAGCATGCCGGACAGCAATACTGTAGCAATAGGAGCACCTAATAACAATGGCTATGGAATTAACTCTGGACATGTTCGAATTTACAAATGGAATGGTTCTTCATGGATTAGAAAAGGTTTGGATATTGATGGAGAAGCAAAAAATGATTCATCTGGCATGGTAGTATGCATGCCTGATAGTAACACTATTGCAATAGGAGCTCCTAATAATGATGGAAATGGGAATAATTCTGGTCAAGTAAGAATTTATAAATGGAATGGAAGTTCTTGGATACAAAAAGGAATTGATTTTGATGGTGGTACAGGTAATAATCAAATAGGAAGTGCTTTAAGCATGCCAGATTCTAGTACTCTTGCTATTGGTACACCTTATAACAATAATTCGAACGGTAATAGTGCAGGAAGAACAATAATTTATAAGTGGAACGGCACTTCTTGGATACAAAAAGGAATTGATATAAAAGGTAGTTCTGCAGGTTATTTTTTAGGTTCGGGTGTCAGTATGCCCGACTCTAATACAATTGCAATAGGTGAACCTGGTGATGGCAATGGACGAGTGCGAGTTTTTAAATGGAATGGAAGTGTTTGGATTCAAAAAGGCAATGATATGTTAAATTACGTAGGAATGACACGTATAGGGTATAATATAAGTATGGTCGATACAAATTCAATAGGAATTGGTGATCCTTTAGGTCGTTTAATTCAAGTGCCTTTTGGTGCTTCAATTGTGATATCTTTTTGTGATTCTACCTCTTCTACTTATGCTACTTTTTCACAAACAGTCTGTAACCAATTTATCTCTCCTAGTGGTAATTATATTTGGAATAAATCAGGAATATACAAAGAAGTAGTTCCCAATGCAACAGGCTGTGATAGTGTAATAACAGTTAATCTTACTGTAAATAATTCAAGAGATACAATCTCTCCCATTGTATGTCTCAATTATATTTCTCCAAGTGGTATGTACAATTGGATAAATTCTGGAATTTATAATGATACAATATCCAATTCAAACAATTGTGACAGTATTATTACTATTAATCTAACTGTTAAAAAAGTAGATACAAGTGTAAGCGTTTTATCGAATAGTTTGACTGCTAATGCTTTTTCAGCAAGCTACCAATGGGTAGATTGTACTAATAATTTTGCTCCAATAGCTGGACAAAATAATCAATTTTTTAATCCAACAACTACTGGAAATTATGCGGTAATTGTTGGTAAAAATGGCTGTACAGATACTTCTCAATGCTATAATATGATTGTAGTTGGTTTGCATGAAAATAAGTTTAGTGCAGTAAGATTATATCCCAACCCAACCAATGGAAAAGTGACTATCGATTTAGGGAGTAATCATTTAGATGTCAACCTAAAGGTAAACAGCATTGATGGACAATTAGTTCAACAAATTTCAAATGTAAATTCAAAACAAATAGCATTAGACTTATCTAATTATTCAAAAGGCATTTATTTTGTTACGCTTCAAAATAAGGAGAATCTTCGGGTAATAAAGTTAGTGAAGAATTAGTTAACAATATTGTTTTTGCAGCCTACACCATAAAAAAACCAATCCTTAAGTTGGCTTTCTTCTCTTCTTTATTTTACCGCAGGATTGCAAATGCCTGCGGAGCACATCCTACTTTTTTAGAACATCCTGCGGAGCTAGCATTGGTACTTTTAACCATTCATCTCCTTTAGAAGAGTAATAAAAGTAAATAAATAAGTCTCCCGAAAAAGTATTGTTTTTTTGCTTAACCAACTCCTCGGATTTTTTAGCGATAAAGTTCAATTCTTGAATTGAAATAGCTTTAAAAACATTGAATTGTAAGTTGATTATCTCATTATTACCTTTTCGGTCTACTTCTCTTCTTTGCACGTATTCCTTTATTACTATTTCTGAAATTTCTTCTGCAGAATTAAATTTCAAAGGCGGAGTAAATGAATGGTCTATCTGCTTGTTTTCAATATCCTTAAAGACTATCATAGTTCTTATACCCTCATTGCTTTCTTGCTTAACTTTTGTTACACTAACTAATTCAGAATTCTGAAATTCAGTATTATCAGTTGCGGAAGTCCCGCAAGAAACTAACCCTAAAATAAGAAACGTTAAAAACCCTTTCATCATTATTTTACTGAATTAAAGAAACCCTTATAATTTAGATAAGCTTTTTCAATAGCAGTATTACCACTATTCTCTAAGTTATTTAGATAATCGTTTGCATTCAATAACATACTTCGTTTAAAACTACCCGTTGTATTTCCCCAAGAAGAATGTTGCATTTGCCCTTTATAAGCATCTAATTCAAAATATGTCCCGTACTCTGAAAAACTATATTTATCTAAAGGCTGTCCTAAGTGTATATCTTCATGAGAAAGAATACTTTGAAAGTTGAATTTATTATTTAGAAGGGTAGAAACATGACCTCCATCAGTAGGAAGAACTATTCGATCATCAGCAGTCCCATATTGTTTTGACGAATATGCAAACGCTCTTGGGGCAGACTGTCCATTGTAAGGTTTGGTATCTAAACCCCAATTGCTTGAACCACTTAAAGAGTAATTCTCATAATTAAGCACTGAAATTTTATCATTAAATAATGAACTTCCTCCCGCTTGATTGTGATAATATGTACCAATAGAAGATAGAGCACTTTCTTTACCTGTAAAATCAAAATCAGATAATAATTGGTCATTTACATAAATATCATCTCCTTCTGTATCTAATAGAGTTGCATTTCCATCATCATCTACTTGCCAATGATCTTCCCACAAACCTGTTGGATCAGTACAATTGATAGGATTATCAAAACCATAACGATAAGGACTCCATCCCGGTGCCCAACTTGCCAAGGGGTCAGCACTCAAAAATTTCCCTAACCTAACATCAAGCATTCTCGCTCCAAAATCATAACTATTTCCGCTTCCTTTGATTTCATCATCTTTCTCCATACCGTTAAACCCATACTTATACCCTCCAACTCTCATTGCCATTGTTGTATTTACATTGGCATTGTACTGGTCTATATGAATATTAGATACTGTAAAACCCACATTTGGGGATTGAGGATTTTGTGCAGCGTCAATGGTTAAAACAACTTTACCATTGGTAGCCATAGCTTGTAACGCAGAGCCTGTAAAAGTAAATGTCAACAGTTTATCTGCAGCCATATCTATAGCAGCTTCCGAAGCATTAGCTCCTAAACTCGGGCTTGTTACTATAACAGGTTCTGACCCTATTGTGGCACTAATATGTCTTCCTTCAGAATCGTTTAACATTATATTAAAAATATAAGTCGCATCAGGGCTTGTTCCGCCATTATTCGGCGAACTAGTTACGCCTTTTGGCGAAACTAAATTAGGAATAATTTTTGATAAACGCATACGAATATCTAAGGTGAAGCCTTGGTAATGGTACTGTAATGAAAAACATATAAATGGTCTACTTGCTTGGTGGACTTCTCATTTAACGGACTTCAAGTCCTGAGAAAATATACACACGGACGAAGACGTCCGCGCGAATGGGTTAAATTGATGACCAATTAATCACGCGATGCAATCGCGCGATAACGAGGATGTATAAGAGCTCGAATTTCTGAATTGAAAAGCTTTGCTTTTTTGTAAACATGTAGTTTTTCGAAGTCAAACATATTAACAGCAGTTAGAGAGTGAGAGTGAGAGTGAAGAAAAAGCAAAGTGAGAATTCATCGCTCTCACTCTGCTCTCTCACTCTGCTTTTGTACCCGGTCCCGACTCTTCGGGACGGAGAGAATTGGCTCCTTAATCAAAAAGCCTTTCAATATAAAAGCAAAAAGCTTTTTTTGTACCTAAAGCCGGTCCCGAAGTGTCGGGACGAACCGGCATATCAACTTCAAGAAAGATTCCTTGATTTTTTTTAGTAATCAATAAGAGGTGAGTGTCTTGCTCAAGACTCACGTACTGTAATAGTTTCTAGTCGGTAAGATTTTTAATCATTGTAAAAATAATTTTAGAAAGTTCTTCAGCTTGCTCATAAAAGGAATTATATTTCTCTAGTGAAACAGAGTTTTCATCTTTTAAAATATCTAAAATGGCAACTACCTCAAATAAAGAGCTTCTAGAGATAACAAAGAAATTTCTTCTATCTTTTCTCGAAAATCTACCAGAGCCTTCAGCTAAGTTAAGTACAATGCTAAATGAAGCTCTTCTAAGTTGGTCATTGGTTGTTCGATCAAATTTCTTATGATGAATAAGAGCTCGAATTTCTGAATTGAAAAGCTTTGCTTTTTTGTAAACATGTAGTTTTTCGAAGTCAAACATATTAACAGCAGTTAGAGAGTGAGAGTGAAGAAAAAGCAAAGTGAGAATTCATCGCTCTCACTCTGCTCTCTCACTCTGCTTTTGTACCCGGAGCCGGAGTCGAACCGGCACGCCCGAAGGCACAGGTGTTTGAGACCAGCGCGTCTACCAATTCCGCCATCCGGGCTCATTTAATTTTCATTAAAGAGAATGCAAAATTATTCATTACTTTTGACTCTTTAAAATCTTTTTTGAATTTATTTTATAAACATTACATGTTTCTATTGTGAAGCTATGATTAATTTAATAAATTTGCACCCCCTTTTAACGACCAAAAAAAATAGGATATTACAATGTCTTCAAAAGTAAAGATATTTTCAGGTGCTGCCACTAAAGCTTTAGCAGAAAAAATTGCGCAAAATTATGGCGTAGATTTAGGTAAAGCTTCTATCAACACTTTTAGCGATGGCGAATTTCAACCATCATTGGAAGAGTCTGTTAGGGGAGCAGATGTTTTTATCATTCAAAGTACTCCTCCACCTACCGACAATTTATTTGAATTGTTATTGATGGTAGATGCTGCTAAAAGAGCTTCTGCTAGAAGAATTGTAGCTGTAATTCCATATTTTGGTTTTGCGCGTCAAGATAGAAAAGATTCACCAAGGGTTCCGATAGGGTCTAAGTTGGTTGCCAATATGTTGACTGCAGCAGGTGTTACTCGTGTAATGACGATGGATTTACATGCAGATCAAATTCAAGGGTTTTTTGAAGTCCCTGTAGATCATTTGTTTGCTTCTGCGATTTCCATTCCCTTTATTAAAGGTTTGAATTTGGAAAACCTTATTATGGCATCGCCAGATATGGGTGGTTCTAAAAGAGCTTATGCTTATGCGAAACATTTGAAAACTGAGGTTGTAATTTGTTATAAGCAAAGAAAAGAAGCCAATCAAATTGAGAAAATGTTCTTGATTGGTGATGTAGAAGGTAAAGATGTATTTTTGGTAGATGATATGATTGATACTGCCGGAACATTGACTAAAGCTGCCGATATTATGATGGAAAAAGGTGCAAATAGCGTTAGAGCTTTTTGTACACATGCCATTTTATCAGGTCAAGCATATGAAAGGATTGAAAATTCAAAGCTGACGGAATTAATCGTAACAGATTCAATTCCATTAAAGCAAGAAAGTGCAAAAATAAAAGTATTAACCGTTTCTGATTTATTCGCAAAAGTGATTTATAAAGTTCACAATTACGAATCAATTAGTGGTTATTTTATTTTTTAAATTAGTATAAACGTTTTTATAAATATAATAGAATGAAATCAGTAGCGTTAAAAGCTTCTAAAAGAGTGGAAGTAAGAAACAAAAGCGCCTTAAACCAATTAAGAAAAGACGGAAATATTCCTGCTATTCTTTATGGTGGTAAAGAAAACATCAACTTTACTGTTGGTGAAATTGCTTTTGATAAAATAATCAATACTCCTGAAGTTCACATTGTAGAACTTGACATGGATGGCAAAAAAATCAAAGCTGTAATAAGAGATGTACAATTTCATCCAGTTTCTGATAAAGCAATCCACATTGACTTTTATGAAGTATTTGAAGATAAGCCAATTATTATGGGTATCCCTGTAAAAGTTGTTGGTAGTTCTATTGGTATCAAAAATGGTGGTAAAAGAAGTGATAAACTAAGAAAATTAGTTTTGAAAGCTTTACCAAATGATATGCCTGATGAGATTGAAGTGGATATTACCAAATTAAAAATTGGTATGTCTATAAAAGTTCAAGACATTAGCATTAATGGTTGTGAATTTTTAGATACTCCTAATGCAGTAGTTGTAGCAGTTAAAACTTCTAGAGTTGCTGTGGATGAAGAAGAAGAGGAAGCAGAAGGTGAAGAAGGAACAGTTGTAGAAGGTGAAGAAGGAGCTGAAGCTAAAACTGAAGAAGCTACGGCTGAATAAAATCACTCTCTTGTGAAATACCTTATTGTAGGTTTAGGAAATATAGGTTCTGAGTATGAAAATACTCGACACAATATAGGTTTTAAAGCATTGGATGCAGTTGCGACTGCGTTCAATGCTTCTTTTGTTACTGCTCGTTATGGTGACGTAGCTGAAATTAAACACAAAGGAAGAACCCTTATTCTTTTAAAGCCTTCTACTTATATGAATTTAAGTGGAAAAGCAGTCAATTATTGGTTGCAAGAAGAAAAAATTAAAATTGAAAATTTACTAATTATAACAGATGATATTGCTTTAGATTTTGGCGTATTACGCTTAAAACCAAAAGGAAGTGATGGTGGCCATAATGGCTTAAAAAGTATCTTTGAAACCTTAGGAACCCAAAATTATCCTCGTATTCGATTTGGAGTAGGCAATGATTTTGGTAGAGGTCAGCAAGTGCAATATGTGCTTGGTGAATGGACGAAAGATCAAGCGTTGGATTTACCTGAACGATTGGATCAAACCGTAAAAATGATTCAAGCTTTTTCTACCAATGCGATTCAAAGAGTAATGTCTGATTTTAATGGGAAGTAGGGTTAGTAAATCTTATACGAATCACAATCCATTCCTACTGGAAATTTTTTTCTAAATGCCTCTAATTCCTTTTTTGATATAGTCATTGTTGTAACACTCGCTGTATTTTCAATAGGCTCTATTATATAATCTCCTTTGGCATCTATCAGGGTAGAATGTCCGTTGTATTCAATTTTATTGCCATCTAATCCTACTCTATTTACGGCTGCTACATAAGCTTGATTTTCTATTGCTCTAGCTGATAATAATTTGTCCCATGCATTCACTCTCGCTTTTGGCCAATTGGCAATATAAAGCATCAAATCATATTCTGCATCACATATATCTTTTTTATTGGTTTGAAACTGATTTCTACTCCACACTGGAAATCTTAAATCATAACAAACCAAGGGTAGAATTTTCCAACCTTTATAATCAACAACAAGCCTTTTTTTCCCACTCGAAAAATATTGATCTTCATTGGCCATCCTAAATAAATGACGTTTATCGTACTGATGAATTTTTCCTTCGGGTTCTACAAATAACAAACGGTTGTAGAAATGTCCCTTCTCTTCGCAAATAAAGCTTCCTACAACAGCACATTGATAGGTATTTGCCCATTTTTTCAATTGTTGCACTACTTCTCCATTCATATTCTGAGCCAATGACTTAGAATCCATAGAAAAAGCTGTGTTAAACATTTCTGGAAGTAGAATAAGGTCAGTTGACGGATTTTCTTTTGCTAATAAATCCTCTATGTGTTCAATATTTTTTTTACTCTCTTCCCAATACAGATTAATTTGAACTAATGAAATGGTTAATTGATCCATGCTTATATTCTGGTTAATATCTCAGCAGCTTTATACAATGTTTCTTCGTTTTTGGCAAAACAAAAACGCAACATTTTTTGGTCGTTGTTGATGTTATAAAACACACTTAAAGGGATGGATGCTACTCCTACTTCTTTGGTTAATCGCACTGCAAAATCAACATCTTTTTCTTCACTAATTCCCTCGTAAGACATTAATTGAAAATAAGTTCCAGCCGAGGGAGGCAATACAAATCTACTGCTACTCATTGCATTTACAAAGAAATCTCTTTTTTTTTGGTAGAAATATTTTAGCTCTAAATAGGTTCTTTTTTCTTTTAAATATTCTGCAAAAGCATACTGCATAGGTGTATTGACAGAAAAAACCGTGTATTGATGCGCTTTTCTAAATTCTTTCATCAATTCTTTAGGCGCTAAGCAGTAACCAATTTTCCATCCAGTGGTATGAAATGTTTTTCCAAATGAGGAGATGATAAAACTACGATCGGCTAATTTTGGAAAACGAGAAACAGATTGATGCTCATATCCATCAAATATAATATGTTCATACACCTCATCAGATAAGACAATAATATCGGTCCCACTCAGCAGTTTTTCTAACTTTTCCATGTCCTGCATGTTCAAAATACTTGCAGTTGGATTGTGTGGTGAATTAATGATGATCATCTTCGTTTGCTGATTAAACAACTTCTTCAACTGATCCCAATCTACTTGATAATCAGGAGCATTTAATTGTACATAAACCGATTTGCCACCATTTAATTCAATAGCAGGCTCATAGCAATCATAAGTAGGGGTAAAAATAATAACTTCATCACCCTCATTGATGACAGATGAAATTGCGGTATAAATGGCTTGAGTAGCACCTGAAGTAATTGTAATTTCAGTTTCTGGGTCGTATTGAGCGCTGTATAATTCTTCTTCTAAAATAGCAATTTGCTCTCTCAAAGCCATTACTCCAGCCATTGGAGCATATTGATTATGACCCACTTTCATAGCTTGATTCACCAATTCTATTAATCTCGGATCACATGGAAAATCGGGAAATCCTTGAGATAAATTAATAGCATTATACTCATTAGCTAATTGAGTCATTTTGGTAAAAATGGTCAGACCAACTTTTGGAAGTTTTGAATGTACGGAGAGTTTGTAATTTGGCATATTAAAATTATAGGAGATTCAAAATTAAGCACAAAAAAACCCATCCCCAAGAAACTTGGGAATGGGTTTAAAATTAAGTTAAAATATTTTATTTTGTAGTTAAAGTTGCCGACAAATACTCTCTATTCATTCTTGCAATATTTTCCAATGAAATTCCTTTAGGACATTCAACTTCGCAAGCTCCAGTGTTTGAACAAGGTCCAAAACCTTCTTTTTCGGCTTGTTTTACCATATTCAAAACTCTATCTTTTGCTTCTACTTGTCCTTGTGGTAATAAAGCATATTGAGAAATTTTTGCAGACACAAATAAAGAGGCAGAAGCATTTTTACAAGCCGCTACACAAGCGCCACAACCAATACAAGTTGCAGCATAAAATGCGTCATCAGCATTCTCTTTTTTAATAGGAATTGATTAGCATCTTGTGTATTTCCTGAAGTATTTACCGAAATATAACCTCCTGCATGTTGAATTCGATCAAAAGAACTTCTATCAACTATTAAATCTTTAATAATTGGAAAAGCCTTAGCTCTAAATGGCTCTACATAAATAGTTTCTCCATCTTTAAATTAACGCATGTGCAATTGACAAGTTGTTACCAATCTTGCAGGACCATGAGGCTCTCCATTAATATCATATGAACAAGAACCACAAATTCCTTCTCTACAATCGTGATCAAAAGCAACTGGACTTGCCATCTTTCATAATGATTTCATCATTTAAGATATCCATCATTTCCAAGAAAGAGCTATCAGGAGAAACATCTTTCAACGGATAAGTTTCCAAGCTTCCTTTAGCATTGCCATTTTTTTGACGCCAAACTTTTAAAGTTATATTCAATTCCTTTTTGCCGTAGACATAATCTATATTATTTATAAGAACGTGTTTTTAAGTTCTACATTTTCAAAAATTAATTCTTCTTTATGCAAGATTGCCTCAGATGGCTTGACCTGTGTATTCCCAAGCTGAAACGAAAGTAAACTTTTCATCATCTCGCTTAAGCTTCACCATCTTCCGTTCTATACTCTTCTCGGAAATGACCACCACAAGATTCTTCTCTCTCTAAAGCATCTCTTGCAAACAATTCACCTAATTCTAAGAAATCTGCTACTCTACCTGCTTTTTCTAACTCTTGGTTTAGTTCGTTTGCAGTTCCAGGAACTTTAACTTCTTTCCAGAAATTCGTCTCGTAAGGCTTTAATTTCAGAAATAGCTTCTTTCAAACCTTCAGTATTTCTAGACATTCCTACTTTATTCCACATGATGTGGCCTAATTGTTTATGGAAATAATCTACAGAATGCTTTCCGTTATTGTTGATTAAGGTGTTAATCTTCTCAGTAACCTGCTTTTCTGCTTCATCAAATTCGGGCGTATTGGTTGGTATATTGCCTGTTCTAATATCAGCAGCTAAATAATTACCAATAGTATAAGGCAAAACAAAGTAACCATCAGCTAATCCTTGCATTAATGCAGAAGCTCCTAGTCGGTTTGCACCGTGATCAGAAAAGTTTGCTTCTCCAATAGCATATAAACCTGGAATAGTTGTCATTAAATTATAATCCACCCAAACACCACCCATGGTATAATGCACAGCAGGATAAATTTTCATTGGTGTTTCATAGGGATTCTCAGCAGTAATTTGCTTGTACATATCAAACAAATTGCCATATTTAGAGGCAATTATATCTTTTCCTAACTTTTCAATCTCATCGCTTGAAGGATTGTGAATTCCTTTTAAATGTGCTTGTTCCTTACCATATCTTTGTATGGCAGAAGCAAAATCTAAGAAATACACCTTCATTGGTTTCATTATTTACAACTCCAAAACCTGCATCACATCTTTCTTTTGCGGCTCTTGAAGCTACATCTCTAGGAACTAAGTTTCCAAAAGAAGGATATCTTCTTTCTAAATAATAATCTCTATCTTCTTCTGCTAAATCTCTCGCTGCTTTTCTTTCCCTCTCTTATCGCTTTAGCATCTTCAATATTTTTAGGAACCCAAATTCGACCATCATTTCTCAATGATTCTGACATTAAAGTCAGTTTAGATTGCTGTGTGCCATGAACTGGAATACAAGTTGGGTGAATTTGAGTATAACAAGGATTTGCAAAATATGCTCCTTTTTTGTGTATTTTCCAAGATGCTGTTACATTAGACCCCATTGCATTGGTTGATAAGAAGAAAACATTTCCATATCCACCTGAACCCAACTAACAACAGCATGAGCAGAATGTCTTTCAATTTCACCTGTAACTAAGTTTCTAGCAATAATTCCTCTTGCTTTTCCATCAACAATAACAACATCGAGCATTTCATGACGGTTGAACATTTCAATTTTACCTTTTGCAATTTGCCTGTTCATAGCCGAATAAGCACCCAACAATAATTGCTGTCCGGTTTGACCTTTAGCATAAAAAGTTCTTGAAACTAATACACCACCAAAGGATCTATTGTCCAATAAACCACCATAATCTCTTGCAAAAGGAACACCTTGTGCCACACATTGATCGATAATATTTGCAGAAACTTCTGCTAAACGATAAGTATTTGCTTCTCTTGAACGGTAATCGCCACCTTTAATAGTGTCGTAAAATAATCTATAAATAGAGTCTCCATCGCCTTGATAATTTTTAGCAGCGTTAATTCCTCCTTGAGCTGCAATTGAGTGTGCTCTTCGTGGTGAATCTTGGTAACAAAATGCTTTCACATTGTAGCCCAAGTTCTGCTAAAGTAGCTGCAGCCGAACCACCTGCTAAACCTGTTCCAACAACTATAACATCAATTTTACGTTTATTGGCAGGGTTTACAAGGTTGATGTTATTTTTATAATTTGTCCATTTATCTTTTAAAGGACCTTCTGGTATTTTTGAATCTAATTTCATTTTCAATTCTTTTGTGTGGTTTAATATCCTGATTAACTAAAATAGATGAAAATCGGAATTAAGGCAAATATAGTAGGTACTAATATAGCGAAAGCTAAACCTGCTTTGGCAATGATATTATTGTATTTAGGATGATTTAAACCTAAAGATTGGAAAGCACTTTTAAAACCATGAGATAAATGAAAAGCAAGTGCCATCATCGAAAGTACATAAAAAATCACTAAAATAGGATTTTGAAAGCTCTCTATAACAATGCTATATAAATCTTTCATGGCTGGGCCAAGATTTGCTCCATTCAGCATAATATCTCCATTATCTATGATTCCACCTTCTATAGCTCTTCCATCTTTTAATAAAGGAGCTGTAGCAGCTTCGTTCATCATATAAGGTGTGCTGCCAAATTTAAGGATATACCAAAAATTCTGCATGTGAACTACTATGTAAACAAGTATAATGGTTCCTAAAATTCCCATATTCCTAGATGACCACATAGAATTTTTCTCAGGCTTATTTTTCGCATATCCTTGTGGACGCGCCTTTTTGTTGGCAATCGTTATTACTATCCCATCTATTGCGTGAAAAATAATACTGAAATAGGTTAAATAGGACAATATTTTAATAGCCGGATTAGTGGTCATAAATACGGTGTATTCATTAAACTGCAATTGACCGTGGTAACCAGTCTGAAACAATTGTAAATTTCCCGCTAAGTGTCCTGTTAGAAATACTATTAGAAATAGACCTGTCAATGCCATCCAATATTTCTTGACAATGTGCGATTTGATTAAACCTTTTGATTCGCTCATACGAAACTTTGTTTTTGATTAATTTTTATTTAATGATGCGAAGTTAAATCCTAATCATCTTTTTTAACAATATTCAGTCGGTTAATTACACTATTTAGATGGATTCTTAATAAGGACATAAAAATATGTTCTATTTTAAATTTTTAACGCATAAAATCTTCCGTTAATTTTTGCTTTTCTATCTTTGTGGATCAAAGAAAAAAATAAGAGAATGAAATATAAAGCTATCGATTCAAAATTATTTATCAAAAATAGATCTAAATTAGTAAAACAGCTTAAGAAAAACAGTTTGGCCGTTTTTACATCTAATGATATAATGCCAACCAATGCAGATGGTTCAATGCCTTTTAGGCAGAATAATAACTTATTTTATTTGTCAGGTGTAGATCAAGAAGATTCTATTTTGGTGGTTTATCCTGATTGTCCAATCAAAAAGAATAGAGAGGTTTTATTCTTGAAAAAAACCAGTGATGCAATAGCTATTTGGGAAGGAGAAAAATTGACGAAAGAAGCAGCTTTTGAAACCGCTGGTATCAAAACTGTTTATTGGATGGAAGACTTTGAAAAAGTTTTTCAGACCATGGCTTTTGAGGCAGAAAATATTTATTTGAGCGATAATGAGCATTTACGTGCAAGTAATCCTGTGCAAACAAGAGAAGATAGATTTAGAGAATGGTGTATGAAAACTTATCCTATTCACAATTATGAGCGTTCGGCACCAATAGTCTCTTATTTAAGAAGCGTAAAAGAGCCAGTAGAAATAGAAATGATGCAAAAGGCTTGTGATATTACTGCCAAAGGTGTTGACAGAGTGCTGAAGTTTGTGAAGCCTGGTGTGATGGAATTTGATATTGAAGCTGAATTGATGCACGAATTTTTGAGAAATCGCTCAAGAGGTTTTGCCTATGAACCAATTGTTGCGTCTGGTTTTAATGCTTGTGTGTTGCATTATGTGCAAAACAATCAAGAATGCAAGGATGGTGATGTTATTTTGATGGATATAGGGGCTGAATATGGTAATTACGCTTCTGATTTAACTAGAGCCATTCCAGTAAATGGGAAATTTACAAAACGCCAAAAAGAAGTATATAATGCAGTTTTAGATGTGATGAAAGGCTGTGAGGAAATGCTTAAAATTGGTGTTTCTTTACCTGATTACCACGAAAAAGTGGGTCATTTGATGGAAAAACAATTGATTAAATTGGGCTTATTAACTCAAAAAGAAATTGATAATCAAGATCCAGATTGGCCGGCATATAAAAAATACTTTATGCATGGAACTTCTCATTACATTGGTTTAGATGTGCACGATGTGGGCAGTTGGACAGATCCAATTGAAGAGGGAATGGTATTTACAATTGAACCAGGCATTTATATTCGTGAAGAAAATTTAGGTATCCGATTAGAAAACGATTATTTGGTTACTAAAAATGGTTTGGAAAATTTAATGGCTCATATTCCTATTGAAGCTGAGGATGTTGAAGCTGCTATGAAATCATAAAAAAGTTATTTAAAAATTATTTTAGGAGTATATTTTTATACTCCTTTTTTTTATGAAAACATTTAATTTTAAAAATGAACCCTTTTCTTACATCAAAAAAGGAAAAGGTTCTTTGGTTATTTTAATCCATGGGTTTTTAGAAGATCACCGTATTTGGAAATCTTTAGTAAATAGATTGTCAGATAAATATATGGTTGTAGCGCTAGATTTGCCTGGTCATGGTCAATCGCCATGTTTGGGTTATGCGCATAGTATGGAATTAATGGCAGATTTAGTTAATGAGCTCATGCATCATCTCAACAAGAGAAAGTGCCATTTGGTTGGTCATTCAATGGGAGGCTATGTGGCATTGGCCTTTGCAGAAAGGTTTGCAGATAAAATGCATTCTTTGAGTTTAGTTTGCAGTCATGCTAGTGCAGATTCTACTTCAAAAAAAGCAGACAGAACGAAAGCTATGCAATTAGTAAAAACTAAAAAAGCACTTTTTATAGAATCGGCAATTCCAGCACTTTTTTACACAAAAAATAAAAAACAAACCGCTGCCATTAATAAAACAAAAAAAGTTGCCAATAACACATCAATTCAAGGTATAATTGCTGCTCTATCAGGAATGCGAGATCGATTAGAAAGAGAAATTATATTAAAATTTGCTCCATATCCTGTATTAATTATAGCTGGAGAAAAAGACAACTTAATTCCAATTGAAAGTTTGAAAGAGCAAGCTAAATTACCAGATAATTGTCAACTAGAAATTTTGGAAGATGTTGGACATATGCCTTTTTATGAAGATACGATGCTTTTTGAGAGTATTGTAGAACGGTTTTTAAAATAAGGCATCTCATAAAGCGAAAAAATATGTCTCTCACAAGGTATCGGAATGATGACCGTATTTTAAAACTCTCTACTATCTTTGCAATTATTACAAATGATAAGAGAATTCACAAAATTGTAAAACATCAAATATGCTTGCAGAAATTACACATCAAGGAAAAGTTTTTAAAGTTGATTTATCTCAACCCATTGATATTTCTATGCCGTTAAAAGCAGATAAGAATGCAGCTTCTGCTTGGTATGTTGATCCTATTAAAATAGAACCTGTACTGAATGAACAATTTACAGGAAGTGTAAAATTGGGTGGCGCTGTTAATTTCAATACTATTTTTTTCAATCCTCATGGCAATGGAACGCATACAGAATGTGTGGGCCATATTAGTGAAGAATTCAACAGTATCAATCAAAATTTAAAACAGTTTTTCTTTTTGGCCGAATTGATTACTGTTCAACCTGAAGCGACAGAAAATGGAGATTTAATTTTAACAAAAAGCAGAATCGAGGAAAAATTAGGATCTACTAAAACTGAAGCGATAGTCATACGAACTCTTCCAAATGATGAAACAAAATTGCATAGGAATTATAGTAATACTAATCCACCTTATTTGACAACGGATGCTGTTCAGTATTTAATAAATCAAGGAGTGGAACATATTTTAATCGACTTGCCTTCTGTAGATAGAGAAGAAGACAATGGAATATTGGCAGCACATCATTTATTTTGGAATTACCCTGAAAAACCAAATTTAAAACGAACAATCACTGAATTTATTTATGTAAATAACAGTATTAAAGATGGTTCTTATTTGCTTAATTTACAAATTGCACCTTTTGAAAATGATGCAACTCCGAGCAAACCGATACTTTATGCACTGATATAAGTGCTTAATTTGAGATTTTATCTAACTTTGTCCCCTATTTAAAAATAAATTTAAAGAAATAACAATATAATGAGCGCATTAGGAAGACACATCTTGGTTGAATTTTTTGGTTGTACACCTGAAATTATGAATCAAGTTTCTACAATTGAAAACAGTATGGTATCGGCTGCAGAAACAGCTGGAGCAACAGTAATTAATTCAACTTTTCACCATTTTTCACCTTATGGAGTGAGTGGTGTAGTAGTAATCCAAGAAAGTCATTTAGCTATTCATACATGGCCTGAATATCAATATGCTGCAGTAGATTTATTTACTTGTGGTGATGAGGTTAACCCGTGGAAATCTTTTGATTATTTGAAAAAAGCTTTTGAGGCTACTTCCTATTCAGCTTTAGAAATGCGTCGTGGTTCTGTAGATCAGTTAGAAAGAATCGAGTTTGATCTTACTACCATGAGAACAGAAGCTAAGGAAAGACAAAATCCAAAAAAATATACAAGGAATGTATGGTTTACGGATAAAGATGATAATCAAGGCTTGTCTATTCGTTATACTGGTGAAGTTTTGTATGAGAAACAAACTGAATTTCAAAAGGTAAAAGTCTTAGAAACTTATGCTTACGGTAAAATGTTGACCATCGATAATATGATTATGTGTACTGAAAAAGATGAAACACATTATCATGAAATGATTTCACATCCAGCAATGTTGGCGCATGGAAACATTAAAAATGTACTAGTAATTGGCGGTGGTGATGGTGGTACTATTCGAGAAGTATTAAAACATGAAAGTGTTGAAAAAGTAACAATGGTAGAAATAGATGAAGCTGTTATTGAAGCTTCTAAATTACATTTACCTCAGCTTTCTTCAGCTTTTGGTCATAAAAAATTAGATTTAATTATTGGTGATGGAATTAAATATGTAGCTGATGCCAAAGCCGGCACTTATGATCTAATTTTAGTGGATGGTTCTGATCCAGTAGGTCCTGCAAAAGGATTATTTACCACTAAGTTCTACAAAGACTGCCATAAAGCTTTAAATGATAAAGGTATTTTGGTAGCTCAAGGTGAGTCTCCAATGTTTAATGAAAAAGTTTTTGTAGAATTGAATCAAGAACTAAAAAAGGTATTTGATAAAGATGCTGTTCATTGCTTTACTTTTAGCATTCCTACTTATCCAACAGGTATTTGGAGTTTTCAATTAGCAACAAAAGGTGGATTACATCCAACCAAAAATTTTGATGCCGATAAAGCTGAAAAATTTGCAGCAACTCATAATTTGAATTATTATAATGAAGGGATTCATGTTGGTGCATTTGCATTGCCAACATTCATTAAGAGAAAGTTAAATTCTTAATGACCAATACTGAAAAATATGCCGATTTTAATCCCAATAGTGTAGCTGTTGAGAATGGAAATATTTTCGGCTTTCCTTATTCATTAGAAGATGCAAAAGTGGTGATTATTCCAATTCCTTGGGATGTCACCACTTCTTATTGTGCCGGCACTGCCAAAGGCCCAAAAGCTATTTTAGAGGCCTCTTTACAATTAGACTTTTTTGATCCTTACCTTAAAGATGCTTGGAAATATGGCATTGCAATGGATGCCATATCTAGTGAAATTGCAAAAGAAAGCACCACTTTAAGAGTTGATTCAGAAAGATATATTCAATTTTTGGAAGATGGTAACTTTTTGGATGATTCGGAAGAAATGCAGCAAATTTTGCAAAAAATAAATACTGCATCTGCTAATTTGAACAATTGGGTAAAAGAAAGAACTACTTATTGGATGAATCAAGGTAAGTTGGTGGGTATTTTAGGTGGCGACCACAGTACACCTTTTGGTTATTTGCAAGCATTGGCAGAAAAGCATGAATTTGGTGTATTACAAATAGATGCACATGCAGATTTAAGAAAAGCTTACGAAGGTTTTGAATATTCTCACGCTTCTATTTTTAACAATGCTTTAAAAATAGAAAATGTCAAAAAATTAGTGCAAGTTGGTATTCGTGATATTTGTCCTGAAGAGGTAGATTTAATCAATTCAAATCCAAATAGAATTAAAACTTTTTTTGATTGGGATTTAAAAGCAGCTCATTATTCTGGAAAAGCCTGGGAAGACGAATGCCGTGAAATTATTATGAATCTTCCTGATAAAGTGTATATTAGTTTTGACATTGACGGATTAGATCCTAATTTATGTCCAAATACTGGAACTCCAGTTGCAGGAGGTTTTCAATTCTTCGAAATTTTCCATCTAATTAACTTATTGGCAGAATCCAATAAAAAAATTATTGGCTTTGATTTATGTGAAGTTAGTCCGGCTAAAGACTCCGATTGGAATGAAAATGTAGGTGCTAGAGTTCTCTATAAATTATGCAATTTGACTTTTAAGTCGAATAAATAAGTGCACAAAAGCTAATTTGTAAAGATTTGAATTTAATTTAGCTTCTTTTTAACTACCAATGAAAGCTAAATTACTGCCTTACAAAAATTTATTGCTACTACATCTGATTGTTTTAATATACGGATTCACAGCTATATTAGGAAAACTCATTACAATTGATTCCTCTTTGTTGGTATGGTATAGAATGGGAATTGCAACTATAATTTTAGTAGCCTATATTTCTTTTACAAGAGCCACTTTAAAAATGAAAAAAGGTGGAATCTGGAAAACTACTTTAACAGGTTTGGTAATTGCAGCTCACTGGATTTTCTTTTTTGAAGCCATCAAACAATCAAATGTATCTATCACTTTGGCAGCACTTTCTTCAGCCTCTTTATTTACAAGTATTATAGAACCTATTTTCTTTAAAAGGAAGATTTTACTGTATGAAATCATATTGGGCGGAGCAGCAATAGTAGGCTTATATTTTATTTTTCGTTTTGAAATAGACAATAAGATTGGATTGATTTTAGGCTTAATATCAGCATTTTTAGCATCATTATTTACGGTTATTAATGGAAAATTAATTAAAGAATATGATTCACAAAAAATATCGCTTTACGAATTGGGTGGTGGTTTTATAGCAGTGAGTTTGTATTTACTTTTTAAAGGATTTCCAAGTACTGCTGAGCTTATTTTGAGTGGATCTGATTTATTTTACATTCTGATTTTAGCAGTTATCTGCACTGCTTTTGCATTTGTAGTAGGAGTAGAAGTAATGAAAGAATTGACTCCCTTTACTGTAAGTTTAACAATCAACCTAGAACCAATTTATGGAATTATTTTAGCGTTTTTAATTTTTGGAGAAGAAGAAAAAATGTCACCTGGCTTTTATTTAGGAGCATTGATTATCCTTTCTACTTTGTTTGCTAATGTGATTATTAAAAAGATTTTAAAAAAGAAAATGCAAAAGAATATTTCTATAATTCAGTAGGATTTTTGAGGTTATAAAATTAATTTTAAAGTATCGTAGGGTTGCACGAGTCTGCCTCAGGGTTGCAAACCCTACGGAGCAGTAAAAATGTCACCTGGCTTTTATTTAGGAGCATTGATTATCCTATCTACTTTGTTTGCTAATGTTATCATTAAAAAGATCTTAAAAAAGAAAATGCAAAAGAATATTTCTATAATTCAGTAGAATTTTTGAGGTTATAAAATTAATTTTAAAGTGCCGCAGGCTTGCACTCGTCCGCCGCAGGCTTGCACTCGTCCGCCGCAGGGTTGCAAACCCTACGGAGCAGTATATTCTTTAAACTACTTTTTATCATTAGTGAGATATTTTTCTGTTGTGATTTATTTTTTGCGCTTTACTATTAATTATTTTTTCAATATTATGTCTGTTTCTTATTAATTTTCGAGCTCATAAGTGAATGAAATTAAGAATGTTGTTAAACGTAAGATGCTCCGCAGTGGTTTGCAACCCTGCGGAATATTCTATAAACTACTTTTTATTATTAGTGAGATATTATTTTGTTGTGATTTATTTTTAGCGCTTTACTATTAATTATTTTTTCAATATTATGTCTGTTTCTTATTAATTTTCGAGCTCATAAGTGAATGAAATTAAGAATGTTGTTAAACGTAAGATGCTCCGCAGTGGTTTGCAACCCTGCGGAATATTCTATAAACTACTTTTTATTATTAGTGAGATATTATTTTGTTGTAATTTATTTTTAGCGCTTTACTATTAATTAATCTTTCAATATTATGTCTGTTTCTTATTAATTTTCGAGCTCATAAGTGAATGAAATTAAGAATGTTGTTAAACGTAAGATGCTCCGCAGTGGTTTGCAACCCTGCGGAATATTCTTTAAACTACTTTTTATCATTAGTGAGATATTTTTCTGTTGTGATTTATTTTTAGCACCTTAGCATCGATCAATTACCGGGTTTAATAAAAATAGCCATAATTATCTATCTTTGATTAATCAGACAAGGAGTAAAACATACAATAAAAGAGAATAGTTCTTACTATTTGACAATTACAATTGTTGAATGGATTGATATATTTAGCCGTAAAGAACAAAGAGATATTATCATAAATTCTATGAGATATTGTATAAAATCAAAAGGGTTGAATGTTTATGCTTTTTGTATAATGAGCAATCATATACATTTGATAGTAAATTGTAATGAACCATTTCAGTTAAAAGATACTATAAGAGATTTTAAAAAATTTACATCAAAAGCAATGATTTCAGAAATCTTAAATGGAAATGAAAGTAGAAGAGATTGGTTATTAACTATTTTTGAAAAAGCAGGTTCAGATGATCCTAAGAACAAAACTTACAAAGTGTGGCAAAATGGGAATCATGCTATTGAACTTTATAGTCAAAATTTTACATGGGAAAAAATAAATTACATTCATCAAAATCCTGTCAGAGCTGGCTTTGTTGTAAGAGCTGAAGATTGGTTATATTCATCAGCGCCAAATTATGCAGAAACAGAGCTGATACTATTAGAAGAAGTAGTATGTTTAACCCAAATTGTTAAAACCGTTAAATAAATGAATATAATTGATTTCTATAAGAATAAAATTTTTAATGTACCGCAGGGTTGCAAACCCAGCGGATTGGTAAAACTTTATTATTTCATCTAAAGTGTGTCAAATAAGTTTTTCATTGGTTTAATAACCTTATTTATTTTCACATTCACCCCATCTATTTATTTATATTTGCCAAAATAGAATCATTTATCCCAATATAATCAAGAATGAAATTTGACAAGCTCCTTAAAGCTGAATTAATAAAACAATCTGCCAATTATTATACCGACAACTTTGAATATTTAGGTCATGGCAAACACAGAAGCTTTAAAAGAAAAGCACTAAACTTTGGCAAGCGAATTCTTTTCACGCCTCCTGTTTTTAAAGTGCTTTTTAGTAGTGATTACTTTTATAAAAAGATCTTCTTGGGGAAGGGCTTTGGAATGGATAAGTATCTCGAAAAACTAGATTCTTTCTACGATAAATTAGAAGATCAAGCATCCAAAGATTTATTGGTTTTACTGATTGCCTATTATTTAATGGATTATACTAAAGTAAAACTACCTTATCACACTCCCAATTATTGGAAAGATTTAGATGAATTAATTGCTCAAAAAGATGATGCTAATGTCATTAATTTAGATTTTCCACCTTATAAGATTCATTTCTACGATTTAAATAAATACAACAAAGACATAAAGCTATTTTATAGTGAATTGGGATGTTACACTTCTTTTTTGAGAGAGCATTACAAACACTTTATCACAAATGATGATTTTATTGGTGCAGAAAATGGTGATACTGTTTTAGATTTAGGTGGTTGTTTTGGAGATACGGCTCTTTATTTTGCAGATGAGGTAGGCAGTGAAGGGCAGGTTTATTCTTTTGAGTTTATCCCTGGCAGTATTGAAGTATTTCATCGCAACCTCGATTTAAATCTTCGTTTAAAAGATAGAATTACAATAGTTGAAAGACCACTCTGGGATAAATCAGATAAAACGATTTACTATGTGGATAAGGGTGGTGGTAGCAAAGTAAGTTTTGATGATTTTACTGGATCTGAAGGTACTAAAAAAACAATATCTATAGATGATTTTGTGAATCAATATGATATTCAAAAAGTAGATTTTATTAAAACGGATATTGAAGGAGCAGAACCTTATACAATAGAAGGAGCTAAGGAAACTTTAAAGCGTTTTAGACCAAAATTAGCGATATCTATTTATCATGGAATGAATGATTTTACTGGAATAATTAAGCAAATAGATGATCTAGATTTAGATTATCAATATTACCTAGGTCATGCATCTATTTATGCAGCTGAAACGGTATTGTTTTGCAGACCGAAGTAGATTTTAATCCTGATTCAAAATCGGATTCCAACCTTGCGCAACAATAGGTTGTGCAATTCCTCCCTTAGTAATCAACACTCTATTAGAATTTTCTTCAGTAATATGACCTATCACGCTAATTCCTTTTAATTTTAAGATTTTTTCATTGTCTTCTATTGGAACAGTAAAAAGCAATTCATAATCTTCACCGCCATTCATAGCACAAACAGTTGGATCCAAGTTAAATTCCTCAGCCGTTAATGCTGTCATTGGATCTATAGGTAGCTTTTCTTCATAAATAGCACAACCTACTTTTGAGTTTTCACAGATGTGTAAAATTTCAGATGACAATCCATCCGAAATATCAATCATGGAAGTGGGTTGAATTTTTGCTTCATTTAATAAAGTTATAATGTCATGTCTGGCTTCAGGCTTTAATTGTCTTTCCAATATGTAATCTTTTCCTGATAAATCAGGCTGGATTTCAGCATTTTCTTGAAAAACTCTTTTTTCACGCTCTAGCAATTGCAATCCCATATACGCACTTCCTAAATCGCCGGAAACACAAATCAAATCATTTTCTTTAGCGCCGCTTCTTTTAATCGCCTTATTCTTTTCTACTTCGCCAATTGCAGTTACGCTTATTATTAATCCTGAATTAGAAGAGGTGGTGTCTCCTCCTACCAAATCAACTTTATAGAAATCGCAAGCTAAAAGAATACCTTCATAAAATTCTTCTAAAGCCTCCACACTCATTTTATTGGAAACGGCTATAGAAACTGTAATTTGCTTAGGAATTCCACCCATGGCATAAATATCCGATAGATTGACAACAACTGCTTTATATCCCAAATGCTTTAAAGGGGTATATAACAAATCAAAATGTACTCCTTCCACCAACATATCAGTACTAACTAACGTGTCCAACTTAGTTGATTGAGCAATAATTGCAGCATCATCTCCCACTCCTAGTTGAGTCGATTTATTTTGTATTTGAATATTTTGAGTTAAGTGACTGATTAATCCAAATTCACCTAATTCGCCCAAATGTGTTGGTTCGTTGTTGTTCTCTTCAAATTCCATTTTGCAAAGTTAGTAAAAGCTAAAACTTTCTACCTTATTCAACTGTTTATTTTAACATAGAATCATATACCCTCTATGTGGTATATTTTTTCTTGTTATTTAGATTAAATCTAAATAAAGATAGGTAACTTTGCAGTAAAATTAATCAAGCAATGATAAAAGTAAACGATAATGCAAAAGAAAGAATCGCTGCTTTGCTTGCCGAAACTGGCAAATCTAACAACAGTTTTGTTCGTGTGGGTGTTAAAGGTGGTGGTTGTTCTGGATTAATGTACAACTTAGATTTTGACTCAGCATTAACCGATAACGACAAAGTATTTGAAGACAATGGCGTAAAAGTGGTGGTAGATAAAAAAAGCATGCTTTATTTATTAGGTACTGAATTACAATATAGTGGAGGACTTAATGGCAAAGGCTTTAGTTTTGTCAACCCTAATGCTTCAAGAACTTGTGGCTGTGGCGAAAGTTTTTCTATTTAATCCCAAAAATTAAACAAACAATATGGCATCAGAAGATGAATTATTAGAGGAAATTACCTCGAGTGAGTATAAGTACGGATTTTATACCAACATCGAATCTGACAAAGCTCCAATAGGCTTAAATGAAGATATAGTTCGATTAATTTCTACTAAAAAGAATGAACCAGAGTGGATGTTGGAATACCGATTGAGTGCTCTTAAAATTTGGTTGGAAATGGAAGAGCCCGATTGGGCTCATATAAAATATCCAAAACCGGATTTTCAAGCATTACATTACTATTCAGCTCCTAAACAAAAGAAAAAATTAGATAGCTTAGATGAAGTTGATCCTGAATTGTTGGATACTTTTAAGAAATTAGGGATTTCAATAGAGGAACAAAAAGTATTATCTGGAGTTGCGGTAGATATCGTAATGGATTCTGTATCAGTTAAAACTACTTTTAAAGATAAGTTGGCTGAATTGGGAATTATCTTTTGCTCCTTTAGTGAAGCTGTTCAAGAGCATCCTGAATTAGTTAGAAAACATTTGGGAACTGTAGTTCCAAAAGGAGATAATTTTTATGCAGCATTGAATTCAGCTGTTTTTACAGATGGTTCCTTTTGTTATATCCCAAAAGGAGTGAGATGTCCAATGGAATTATCTACTTACTTTAGAATTAATGAAGCTAATACAGGCCAGTTTGAAAGAACATTAGTAGTTGCAGATGAAGGTAGTTATGTCAGTTATTTAGAAGGGTGTACTGCTCCAATGCGTGATGAAAATCAGTTGCATGCTGCTGTAGTAGAGCTAATTGCTTTGGATGATGCCGAAATTAAATATTCTACTATTCAAAACTGGTATCCTGGTAATAAAGAAGGAAAGGGTGGTATTTTTAATTTTGTAACCAAAAGAGGGTTGTGTGAGAAAAATGCAAAAATCTCTTGGACTCAAGTTGAAACCGGTTCTGCAGTTACATGGAAATATCCAAGTTGTGTTTTGAAAGGCGATAATTCTGTAGGTGAATTTTATTCAGTAGCTGTTACTGCCAATCACCAGCAAGCAGACACAGGATCTAAAATGCTGCACATTGGAAAAAATACGAAAAGTACCATTATTTCTAAGGGAATTTCAGCAGGAGTGAGTAATAACTCTTACCGTGGATTAGTAAAAATTGGTAAGAAAGCAACCAATGCTAGAAATTTTACGCAATGTGATTCCCTTTTAATGGGAGATAAATGTGGCGCTCATACATTCCCTTATATTGAAGTGGGCAACAAATCTGCAAAAGTAGAGCATGAAGCAACCACCTCTAAAATTGGAGAAGATCAAATCTTCTATTGTTTACAAAGAGGAATGGATGAACAAACTGCTATTGGTTTGATTGTAAATGGTTATTGTAAGGAAATTTTGAATCAATTACCAATGGAATTTGCAGTAGAAGCACAAAAATTATTAGAAATTAGTTTAGAAGGATCAGTAGGTTAATAGCCTTAAAAGTATATAGAAATGATTAAGATAGAAAATTTACATGCCTCAATAGAAGGTCAGCCAATATTAAAAGGAATTAATTTAGAAGTAAAAGCAGGTGAAGTGCACGCTATAATGGGTCCAAATGGCTCAGGGAAAAGTACTTTAGCATCGGTTTTGGCAGGAAGAGAAGAATATGAAATTACTGAAGGAAAAGTAACATACGAAGGTAAAGACTTATTGGAAATGAATGCGGAAAATAGAGCAAGAGAAGGTGTTTTTTTAGCATTTCAATATCCTGTAGAAATTCCTGGAGTTAGTAATATTAATTTCTTGAAAACCTCTATCAATGAAATAAGAAAATACAAAGGTGAAGGTCCAATGCCTGCGAAAGATTTTTTACAGAGAGTAAGAGAAAAATCTGCTTTAGTAGAATTGGATAGTTCATTGGCTTCAAGATCTGTCAACGAAGGTTTTTCAGGTGGTGAAAAAAAGAGAAATGAAATTTTTCAAATGGCAATGCTAGAGCCAAAACTGTCAATTTTGGATGAAACTGATTCAGGTTTAGATATTGATGCTTTGAGAATAGTAGCCAACGGAGTTAATAAATTAAAATCTCCGCAAACTGCAAGCATTGTTATTACTCACTATCAAAGATTGTTAGAATATATTGTTCCAGATTTTGTACATGTTTTGTATAATGGAAAAATTATTAAATCAGGCACTAAAGAACTTGCTCTTGAGCTAGAAGAAAAGGGTTATGATTGGTTGAAAAAAGAACAAACCATAGAAGCCTAATTGATCATTCTAAAAAAATAGAATAATGAGCGAAACATTAACAACGACAACTAAAGATAAATTTCTATCTCATTTTGAATTGCAAGACTTTAGTTACGATACAGATTATTCCAAATCTGTGAGAAATGAATGCTTTTCTTTAATAAAAACACTAGAATTTCCAACTTCTAAAACGGAATATTGGAAATATACACGTATTAATAGAATTATAAATGCAGACTATCGCATTGAGGAATCTAATGCAGCAATCGACATACAACCCTATTTGATTAAAGATTTAGATGCCAATATATTGGTATTTGTAAATGGGTTCTACAGAAAAGATTTATCAAATTTAGAAGCTAATTCAGGCGTGCAATTTAAAGCACTTTCTGAAGCAAAAGCTGAAAATGCTGCAGCTTTTGAGAAGTATTTCAATCAGCATATTTCTAAAGAGGAGATTTTTGCGAATATCAATTCCACTTATCATCAAGATGGAGCATTTATATATTTTGAAGCTAGCAAAAAAGCAGCAAGACCTATCCATATTTTGAATTTGATAGATGGAAATCAGATTATTTCATCTCCTAGAAATTTAATTATCGCTGAAAAATTTAGCGAAGGTAAAGTGATTAATTCTTACCATACCATCAATGGAAATGGATCATTTACCAATGCTGTGAATGAATATTTTGCAGCTGAAAATGCGATTATTGAAATCAATAAAATACAAGAAGAAAATGAAGGTGCTTTTCATATTGCAACAGATCAAGTAGAACAAGCCAAAAATGGAAGTTTTACGATCAATACTTTTACTTTTAACGGTGATATCGTTAGAAACAATTTGAATATTGCGGTAAATGGCGAAAATTGCTACACTTCTTTAAATGGGTTTTACATGCCTACAAAAAAGCAATTGGTTGATAATCATTCTAGAGTAGATCATTTAATGCCTCATTGTGAATCACATGAATTGTATAGAGGTGTTATTTCTGACAATGCAACAGCTGTTTTTAATGGTAAAGTGATGGTGCATAGAGATGCTCAAAAAACGAATGCTTTTCAGGCAAATAACAATGTTTTGCTTTCGGATGATGCAACAATAAACTCAAAACCTGAGTTAGAAATTTATGCAGATGATGTAAAATGTAGCCACGGATGTACAATTGGACAGCTTGATGATGAAGCTATTTTTTATCTAAGAGCTAGAGGTCTTTCTGAAGATACAGCTATTCGTTTGTTACTAAATGCTTTTGCCACTGATGTTTTGAATCATGTTGGCATAACAGAATTGAAAGAAAAAATTGAAAATAAAATAGAAACAGCTTTAGAAAAATAAAAATGGCTTTAGATATTTCAGCATTGCGTAATCAATTTCCCATTTTACATCGTAAAGTGAATGGGCAGCAATTGGTTTATTTTGACAATGGTGCAACTGCTCAAAAGCCACAATTGATGATTGCTGCTCTAGAAAAATATTACAGTTTTGAAAACTCAAATATTCACAGAGGAGTGCATTCGTTGAGCCAAGAAGCTACATCGGCTTATGAAGCCACAAGAGTTAAAGCACAGAAATATTTCAATGCAGCAAAAAGTGAGGAGATCATCTTTACTAAAGGTACTACCGATGGACTTAATTTATTGGCTAATTCTTTAGGCAAACACTACTTGAATGAGAACGATGAAGTAATCATTTCCACTTTAGAACATCACTCTAATATAGTGCCTTGGCAAATGATTTGCGATGATAGAAAGGCTATTTTGAAAGTAGCTCCTATCAATGATAAAGGAGAAATTATATTGGAAGAATTTAAGAAATTATTAAATTCTAAAACAAAAATAGTTTCCATATCTCACATTTCAAATGCATTAGGGACTATTAATCCTATTGAAGAAATTATTAAATTATCACATCAGCATAAAGCAAAGGTTATTGTAGATGGAGCTCAATCCGTACCTCATATGCCTATTGATTTCCAAGCTTTAGACTGTGATTTTTATGTGTTATCAGCTCATAAAATGTTTGGGCCTACAGGGATTGGAATTATGTATGGAAAAGAGGCTTTTTTAAATGAAATCCCTCCTTATCAAGGTGGTGGAGATATGATAAAAACTGTAACTTTTGAGAAAACAACCTACAATGAAATTCCTCATAAATTTGAAGCAGGAACACCAAATATAGCTGCAGGCGTAGCTTGGGGTGCTACTTTTGATTTTTTAAATTCGCTCAATTGGAAGGAAATTCATCAGCATGAAGTGGAATTGCTTAATTATGCGACTACAGAATTATTGAAAATTGAAGGATTAAAAATCATTGGAGAAGCTGAAAACAAAGCAAGTGTTATTTCATTTTTGATTGATGGAACTCATCCGTTTGACGTGGGTGTGATATTAGACCAAATGGGAATTGCAGTTAGAACTGGACATCATTGTACACAACCCTTAATGGATTTTTATAAAATTCCAGGTACAATAAGAGCTTCTTTTGCAATGTATAATACAATTGATGAAGTAGATAAAATGATAATAGCTTTGAAAAGAGCTGTTAAAATGTTGAAGTAATGACAATTATAGACAAACAAGAAGAAATAATAGCAGAGTTTTCCATTTTTTCAGATTGGATGGATAAATACGAGTATATCATTAGTTTAGGAAAAGAATTGCCAATGATTGATGCCACTCAAAAAAAAGAAGAAAATTTAATTAAAGGCTGTCAAAGTCAAGTGTGGTTGGATGCTAAATTGGATGATAATAAAGTGATTTTCACAGCTGATAGTGATGCTATTATCACCAAAGGAATTATAGCTTTATTGATTCGTGTGGTTTCCGATCAAAGTCCTGTAGAAATCATTAAAAATGAGCTTTATTTTATTGATAAAATTGGTTTGAAAGAGCATCTTTCGCCAACTCGATCAAATGGTTTGGTTAGCATGGTAAAACAAATGAAAATGTATGCTTTAGCTTTTCAAGCCAAAACACAAAATTAAAATGGAAAAGAATATACAAGATATTACCCCAAAGAAAGTAGAAAATCAAGTCATTGAAGTTTTAAAAACGATATATGACCCTGAAATTCCTGTAAATATATACGACTTAGGTTTGATTTATGAGGTAAAAGTAGATGATGAATTCAATGTGAATATTGACATGACTTTGACTTCTCCAAACTGTCCTGTTGCTGAATCAATGCCTAACGAAGTGGAACAAAAAGTAGCTGATTTATGGACTGTTAAAACAGGAAAAGTAACCATCGTTTGGGAACCTACTTGGGGAAAAGATATGATGAGCGAGGAAGCTAAATTAGAATTGGGATTTTTATAAAACCATGGCTGAAGAAATTGTAAATAGAGTTGCCAAAAGTGGCATCATTACTTTTAACCTCGAAGATTATTATACAGAAGGTGAAAGAGTTTTCTATGATATCAAACAAAATCTTTGGCAAGAAATCGCTTTAAAAGAAAAAGATTTTCGTGAATTTATTAAAACCAATGATTGGTCTATCTATCAAGATAAATTGGTGGCTATTCATTGTTCTGTAGATGCAATTGTGCCTACTTGGGCGTATATGCTACTAGCAATTGCCTTAAAACCTTTCGCTAAAAAAACAATTTTTGGTAGCGTAGATGAGTTGAATAAAGAGTTGTTTCTCAATCAATTTAATCAAATCGACTTTTCTCAATATCAAGATGGCAGAATGGTAATAAAAGGTTGCGGAGATAAAGATATTCCAGCTTCTGTGTATGTGAGTTTAACTAATTTATTGCTTCCTTTTGCTAAGGTTATTATGTATGGTGAGCCTTGTAGTACTGTGCCTTTGTTTAAGAGGTTAATGTAAAAATGTATTAATATAACAATTTACTAATTGTTATATTAAATTCTCTTTTCTTTTTAAAATCATTCGTGCATTCGTCCGCCGGAGTGGATTCGTAGCATTCTTCTCATTTTACAAAAAGAATTATTCCTATCTTGATGCCTTAATTATTTTATAGGCAACATGCTTTACATCTATGCTTTAGTAGCTCTTTTCATTGCTTGGATTTGGGTTGATTATTACAGATTAATCGATATTTACGAAAAGGAAGACTTAAAGTACTTCATAATCGCCTTTTTATTAGGTTGTGGTTCAGTTTATATCGTTTTTGGATTGCATCAACTATTTATTACTGATATAGGTTGGCGACTCAATGGGCATTTTCTCAATGATTTTTTGTATTGCGTTATTCAAATTGGTGTTTTAGAAGAACTTGCCAAGTTGATTCCATTTTTAATAATGCTGCTATTCTTCCGCAAAGAAATCAATGAACCAATTGATTACATAGCCTATATGTGTGTGGGTGCATTGGGGTTTTCTGCTTTTGAAAACGTTAAGTACTTTAATAATTTTGGAGCTGAAATTATAAATGGTAGAGCCATCTTGTCTAGTGTTGGACACATGCTTTTTACTGCATTAACAGCCTATGGAATAGTGCTTTTTAAGTATAAAAGAGCTCAGCATGGAATTAAAACACTTATCCTATTTTTTATTTTGGCCTCTTTTGCTCATGGCTTTTATGACTTTTGGTTGATGTATTCAGGAATTAGTACTGCCAATGGAGTGGTTATTACCTTATTATTTTTCCTGTTTGGTGTTTCCACTTTTGCTCAAATATTAAACAATGCATTGAACAACTCTAACTTTTTCGATCATAAAATAGTCATCAATCCTAAAAAAGTAAGTAGGAGGTTAATCTTTTACTATCTCCTTGTTTTTATCCTACAATTTATCATTCTAAGCTATCAATTCAATATAGAATATGCATTTAATAACATAGGGCTTTCATTTTTAATTGTAGCATTGATTGTATTGATTACCGCTTTGAGAATGAGCCGATTTAAATTGATTCAAAACAATTGGGAAAACCTAACGATTGAACTGCCATTCAGAATAGTTTATAGAGAAACCATCAATGAAGAGAAAAATAGATGGACTTTACGAATTAATGGTGATTCTTTTGATGAAGGTGCTATCAACTCCTATTTCCAAGAATATTTTTATTTGCACGCGTTGAATAAATACAATCCTACAGCCGTAAAAGATCAATTGGCTTATATCCAACGAAAAGTATATTTAAACAATGAAGAAGCCATTTATATCATTAGTTTATTTGATTCAGATAAGAACAGTAAATATGATACTTTGGCAATTAAAGCAAAAAGAAAAGGTTTAATTCATACTAAAAACAAATACCCAATTGTAGCCGTTTTAAATATTTTAGATTACTCCAAGTTAGATGGAGACCAAATTTCAATTCGAGATTTTAAATTTGTTGAATGGGCTAGTATTCAACCTAAAAATTGAAGGAAATGTAGTTTTCTAAAAATCAGCTTTTATTTTTCTTTATTTGATTTACAATTTCACGAATTGATATGTGGTCTGTTGTAGCTTCAATATCTGTTTCTTTAATATCATCGCAGCAATCCATAACTCGTCTATGAATATGAACTACCTTATCAAATACGGACAATATAATTGGTCCATGAATCATTTTTAATGATTCAGTTGAGAGATTAAAAGCTTTTGCTATTCTTTCCAATTCGCTAGAGCTTGGTTCTCGAGACCCTTGTTCAATTCTTTTATATGAACTTTCTGAAATTTTTGTCAAATCGGCTACTTGAATTTGAGAATAGCCTAACAAGATTCTTGTATTTTTAATAGAGTGGCTTAGTGGTATATTCATTTTGCTTAGTTGGGGTTCAAAATTGTATAAATAGTAGCCTGTTTTGTCCTTTCAATTTAACATTTATTGTTACATCTTTGGATAAATAATTTATAGTCAAATGTAAAACAAAATATTATGAAAAAGAAAATTTTAACAATTAGTTTAATGATTCTTGCGTCCTACTCATTTTCACAAGATGGAAATGGTAGTGGATACGAGTGTAATATGGGAAATCCACCAGCTGAAAATACAGACAAAAGTGGTTCTTGTGCAATTAATTCAAGTTTATACAATGATTTCACTTTTTGGGAACCTGATTTAAATGAACCTATCAAATATGTAAATATTAATATGATTTTTTTACAAAAAGATGATGGTACAGGCAATTTTCAACAAGGAAATACTGATGAAGATCAATTCTGGACGGATATTGAAAATAACGTTAATCAGAGATTAGCAAACCTTTCCACATCTCCAGATCAAAATTGTGCGACAAACTATCCTACAAACTCTAACTGTTATTCAGGCTCTAATAACATTTCAGACACTAGAATACGGTTTAAATTTAATAGAATCTACATTCAGGATACTTATGGATGGAATAATGATAATGATAATGGTTCTTATAAATGTCCAAGTAACAGTTGGTATTTAAACACAATTGATGGTCAGGTGGTTAATAACCCAAATATACCTCGAGGTGTAAACATTTATTATAGTCAAGGTGCAACCAATTATAATAAAAATTTTCATCTAAACAATTGCAATTTTACTGGGTCGGCTGCATATTCAGTTGCTTGCTCAGAATTTCCATCTTATTCAGGTTATGACAGATCGAGTAGAATCCATTATCCTGATGCATTCTCAAAGTACTATTGGGCAAAAAATTGTTATGCCCCAAATAATGGAGTGCCTTGGAGCACAGTACGTGGATGGCAAGTAAATAATTCAGCAGGATCAATTTTGCATGAAGTGGGTCACTCTTTTGCTTTAGGGCATTGTAATGGTTGTGAAAACCAAGTTATGAACCAATGTGGTATTTGTGCTAGAAATTACCTTACTCCAAAAAATATTTCTCAAATGCATAGAGCGCTAGCATTAACTAACATGAGAACCTTTGTAGAGGATGATCCTTCTCCTAATAATGGGTTAGATGGTCCTACAGCAAATTATAATTTTATTTCAATTACTCAAAATGAAGTAATTGATTTTAATACCAAATTTTATCGTGATATTGTAATTCAATCAGGAAATTCCTTAACAATTAAATGTAAGGTTATAATGCCCAAAAATGGCAAAATTATTGTAAAACCTGGTGCTAAACTGATAGTTGATGGAGGAACAATAACTACTGAAAGCTCAGAATTCTGGGGTGGTATAAAAGTTTGGGGAAACTCTTCACTAAATCAACAACCATTAGCAAATCCAATTTATCAAGGTAAAGTTGAATTGAAGAATGGAGCTTTGATTGAATATGCTAGAAATGGTATTACTATATGGAAAAGTGGAGATTGGAATAGTATGGGAGGATTAATTGAGGCTTCAGATGCTACATTTTTAAATTGTCGTCGTTCAGTAGAATTTATGGCATATCCCAATTTTTACAACTATAGTAGATTTACTAAATGTAATTTTATTGTGGATAATAATAATAAAATAACTACTCCTAACGATTTTACTGCATTTGTTACTTTGTGGAATGTAAAAGGAGTTTCCTTTTCAGGTTGTGATTTTGAAGACAATAGTGGATTTAATCAATTTGATGTGAATAATGGAAATGGGATTTTTTCAATTGATGCTGGTTACAATGTAAGTTCAAATTGTAGTTATCCACAACCTTTATTGCAAGGTCAGCCTTGCCCTTCTTCTTACTATACAGCATCCCATTTTAAAAATTTTAATCAAGGTATCTATGCAATGGGATCAGGTACACAAAATACGGTGAGAGTTTATGATGTTAATTTTATAGATAACACTTTGGCTGCCTCTTTTAATAATCTTAATAATTTTAAATTTACAAAAAATACCGTTTTAACAGGTGGCTTATTGAAACAGGGGTATAATGGAATTTATGGCAATGAACAATTTGGTTTAAAATCTTTTGAATCGTCTGGTTATTCTATTGAAGAAAATATATTTGAAGGAAAGAATAACCCTGTACTACCTGTAATTGGTATTAATATTGAAGAATCAGGATCTACTGCCAATCAAACTTATCGTAACACTATAAAAAATACAGAGATTGGTCAACAATTTGTAGGACTTAATGCTAATTTTGCTAATTCTTATGAGGGTCTTCAGTTTTTATGTAATTTCAATTCAGTTCCTAATCAAAATGATGTCGTAGTAAAAAATCAGGGAATAAGAGTATTTCAAGGTTCTGCTAACCCTCCTCTAGCAGCAGGCAATACATTTTCGACTTCTCCTAGCAGCAATCATATAGTAACCTATAGTCAAAATGCGATGATCTACAATTATAATCTTGCTGCGAATAAACCAATAAATAATACAACTGGATTAATAATAACTAATCAAGTGAGTCAATCTAATAGTTGCCCATCAGACTATTGGCCATTTTCTCCATTATTAATGACGTTGAATTCTGCAACTTCAGATTTTTATACTGATCGTACTACTTATGATGCAGCATTGTATAATTATTACCAAGTGATAGATAATGGAAATACAGATTCCTTAGTTCAAGCCATCAACATGACTTGGAGCAGTGAAGCAGAAACAATGCGAAATGATTTGATGAATCAAGCACCTTATTTATCAGAACAAGCACTTTGGGAAGCAGCGGGAACAGGAATTTTAACAGATGCTTTTTTATTGGAAGTTTCATTAGCGAATGTAGATGCTACTCGAAATGAAGCCTATTTAGATTATGTGGAATATGAAATTCCAAACCCACTACCCGCTAGCTTTGTACAGCTTATTTATCAAAATTGGGATGCAGAAACACCAAGAACGCTTTTAGAAAATGAACTTGGAGCGTTAAATGGCAATATGGGTAAACTATCCAATAAGCTTATAACTTATTATATGACAGATTCAATCAATCAAATTGATAGTGTTAAAAGCATACTTTCAACAAGAAAAAGTTTATCAAGTGATTATCAATTGGTCGAATTAGCTTTAGCCGAGAATAATTTTATTGAAGCAAATTCCATGCTTATCACTATTCAAAGTAAATATGAATTAAGTAGTGATTTACAAGCTGAACACAATAATTTAGATCAGTATATTCAATTGAGAAAAAATCTCAATCAAAATGGCAAAGAAATACTGAATTTGGATAGTTCAGATTTGAGTTTACTTAGAGTTTTAGCTCAAAATCAAACAGGAAAATCTTCAACTATGGCTCAAAATATTCTTTGTTTTGGATATGGAGAATGTCCAACCAATGAACAACCACTACTTAGAAAAGGTCATCGAAGAGTGTATGTTGCTAAAAGTAATGCAGATGTTGCAATAAATAATGACATTAAAGTTGTGTTAGCACCAAACCCGGTTAAAGATCTTCTAAACCTATCTATTAATGGAAAATTTAAATCTGATGATCAAAAATTTCAACTAGAACTTTTCAATATTCAAGGGAAATCTGTTTTGAATCATTCTTTTAATAGAAAGAACATTCAAATAAATCTTTCTAATTTGGAAAATGGTTCTTATATTTATAAAATATACTTGGATAACAAAATCCTCCAAACAGGAAAAATTATAATGCAAAATTAAGATGAAAAAATTTGTGTATATATTTCTTTTATTCATGGTGCAATCTGTCCTAAAAGGGCAGATTGCACCTTTTTCTATAGATTCTTCCTTTCAATCTTCCATTGATTTTAGCGATTTATATGATGGTGGTAAAATTAACGATATTTTCGAATTGAATAATAAATTGTATTTAACTGGCACTTTTTATCATTTTGCTAATGGTATTCATTATCGTGGGCATATCAGCCTTTTTCATAACGGTGATTTTAATAACCAATTTAGGGGAGATTTTGGTAATAGAAGCACCACTTTTTTTCCTATCAATGATACTACTTTTATCTCTTGCAATGGAAGAAGTGTCTGGCGTGTAGATACATTTGGGAATAGTTCAAACCTGAATTGGTTCTTAAATAGAAAAAAAACAGTAAGATGTGGGACAACAGATTATCCTTATTTTTTTAAGGATGGCTCTTCATTATTATCTAACCCTCAAGGGAATAATGGCGGTTGTGGTATTATCAGTGGTCAAGATACTTTTCCGCATCGGTATATTGTAAAATTAGACCCTCAAGGCAATTGGGATAGTACCTATACTAAAGATGCCGATTCTTATCCACCATTAGGCTTCTTGGCTTATGATAGCAATCGGCTTTTAGTTTATGGTTCAACCATTTATTTTAAATTTTATGATAACCAAGCCATTGATGGTTTAGCTCGTATTGCTTTAGATGGTGAAGTGGATACTACTTTTAAATCGCCTTTATCAACAGTTTATGCAAATTCCTACTTTAGACCTATTCAGGTGGAATCTGATGGCAGTTTTTTTATTATAGGTAGATTTTTATTAGCAGGAGATACTTCTCGTTTTTATCACGTCGTTAAACTTCACTCAGATGGCAGTATAGACAGTACATTTAATTTTCAAAATGGCATAAGAGATACTTCTGATATTTTTGGTGGTGGAGGTTATGCGATGCACGTTTTTACTATTGCTCCAACTACAGATGGAGGATATTTAATAGGGGGTGATTTTAGAAATTATCAAGGATATACCAAAATTGACATTGTCAAAACAGATGCTTTCGGTAATATTGAACCGCAATACTTTACAGGAGTTGGGCCAGATAGCAGCAGAGCATGGCCTTCCCTACAAATTCATGCGTATGTCAATAAAATAATCCCCTCCGCTCAAGGAGGATATTATGTAGTCGGCAATTTCTTAAAATGGGATGGTCAACGCAGTCAACCTATCATTAGGCTGCATGATATAACAGTTGGTTTAAATGAAGTAAACAATAAAAATGCACCTTTAATTGTTTTTCCAAATCCTACTTCCAACTCTTTTAGTTTTACTATTCCAAATTTAAAAGAAGAACAAATAAATATTAAATTGTATAATTCAAAAGGTCAAGAAGTGTATAATTTGGATACTAGACATCAACAAAATAAGTATAACTCAATACATATTGAAAATTTCACTCAAGGAATCTATTATTTAAAAGTTCAAACGAATAATCAATTTTACTACAGTAAAATCCTAAAACAATAAATTATGAAAAAATTAATATTCTCTTTTGCCGTAGCTATCATCAGCTTTAGCGCATTCAGCCAAAATTACTCTCAAGTAGGAGCCTGGGCATTATAATATAAATGGTGTTGGCCCTTTCGATAGGTTATATGCAACACTTGAAACAGTAAAAGATACCACCATCAATAGTTTTGCTTGTCAAAAATTAGAAGAAACTCAATATGGATATAATGGATCTCAAATAAAGGTTTAATTCATACCAAAAACAAATACCCAATTGTGGCTGTTTTAAAGATTTTAGATTACTCCAAATTGGACGGAGACCACATTTCAATTCGAGATTTTAAATTTGTTGAATGGGCTAGTATTCAACCTAAAAATTGAAGTAGTGAATAGAAACCGCTTATTTTAAAAACTAAATTTCCTCCAGTTTAAAAGACAACAAAACAAATTTATTTGGAATTATCCAATTTTTGAGTACTTTTATTAAAGTTAAATCAACGAGATTTAGGCTTTTGACGTCTTTAAAATATATTTGGATAACAAAGTCCTCCAAACAGGAAAAATTATAATGCAAAATTAAGATGAAAAAATTTGTGTATATATTTCTTTTATTCATGGTGCAATCTGTCCTAAAAGGGCAGATTGCACCTTTTTCTATTGATTCTTCCTTTCAATCTTCCATTGATTTTAGTGATTTATATGATGGTGGTCAAATTAACGATATTTTCGAATTGAATAATAAATTGTATTTAACTGGCACTTTTTATCATTTTGCTAATGGTATTCATTATCGTGGGCATATCAGCCTTTTTCATAACGGTGAATTTAATAAACAATTTAGAGGAGATTTTGGAGATAGAAGCACCACTTTTTTTCCTATTAATGATACTACTTTTATATCTTGTAATGGAAGAAGTGTCTGGCGTGCAGATACATTTGGTAATATTTCCAACCTGAATTGGCGCTTAAACAGAAGAAGAACAATAAGATGTGGATCATCAAATTACCCTTACTTTTTTAAAGATGGTTCTTCATTATTTTCTAATCCTCAAGGGAATAATGGCGGTTGTGATATTATCAGTGGTCAAGATACTTTTCCGCATCGGTATATTGTAAAATTAGACCCTCAAGGCAATTGGGATAGTACTTATACTAAAGATGCCGATTCTTATCCACCATTAGGCTTCTTGGCTTATGATAGCAATCGGCTTTTAGTTTATGGTTCAACCATTTATTTTAAATTTTATGATAACCAAGCCATTGATGGTTTAGCTCGTATTGCTTTAGATGGTGAAGTGGATACTACTTTTAAATCGCCTTTATCAACAGTTTATGCAAATTCCTACTTTAGACCTATTCAGGTGGAATCTGATGGCAGTTTTTTTATTATAGGTAGATTTTTATTAGCAGGAGATACTTCTCGTTTTTATCACGTCGTTAAACTTCACTCAGATGGCAGTATAGACAGTACATTTAATTTTCAAAATGGCATAAGAGATACTTCTGATATTTTTGGTGGTGGAGGTTATGCGATGCACGTTTTTACTATTGCTCCAACTACAGATGGAGGATATTTAATAGGGGGTGATTTTAGAAATTATCAAGGATATAACAAAATTGATATTGTCAAAACTGATGCTTTCGGTAATATTGAACCGCAATACTTTACAGGAGTTGGGCCAGATAGCAGCAGAGCATGGCCTTCCTTACAAATTCATGCGTATGTCAATAAAATAATCCCCTCAGCTCAAGGAGGATATTATGTAGTCGGCAATTTCTTAAAATGGGATGGTCAACGCAGTCAACCTATCATTAGGCTGCATGATATAACAGTTGGTTTAAATGAAGTGAACAATAAAAATGCACCTTTAATTGTTTTTCCAAATCCTACTTCAAACTCTTTTAGTTTTACTATTCCAAATTTAAAAGAAGAACAAATAAATATTAAATTGTATAATTCAAAAGGTCAAGAAGTGTATAATTTGGATACTAGACATCAACAAAATAAGTATAACTCAATACATATTGAAAATTTCACTCAAGGAATCTATTATTTAAAAGTTCAAACGAATAATCAATTTTATTACAGTAAAATCCTAAAACAATAAATTATGAAAAAATTAATATTCTCTTTTGCCGTAGCTATCATCAGCTTTAGCGCATTCAGCCAAAATTACTCTCAAGTAGGAGCCATTGGGCATTATAATATAAATGGTGTTGGCCCTTTCGATAGGTTATATGCAACACTTGAAACAGTAAAAGATACCAACATCAATAGTTTTGCTTGTCAAAAATTAGAAGAGATACAATACAATTTTAATGGGGCTCCAACGCTTACAGAATATCATTATATTCAAAATGATGGACAAGTGATCTATTTTTTCTATTTGGATAGTAATTCTACTATGATGAGAGATACTTTGTATAATTTTGCATTAAATAAAGGAGATGCCTATACTTTTTATGATAATACCTATTCTCCTGTTACAGTGACCATTGATTCTGTGAGCAGTATGCTAATCAACGGAGTAAGCAGAAAGGTACAGCATCTCAAATCAAACAATGTTGGAATTTATTTAGAGGATAAAGCTGTAGAAGGTTTAGGTGCGTTATACTTTTTTACGCCTTGGGGAGATAATGATCCTAGAGGCGGTTTAAGATGTTATCAAGATAGTACCATTGGGTTTTATCAAGATCCAAATAGAGATAGTTGTGATGCAATCATTGTTGGTTTAGATGAGTTGGAAAAAAAGAATGCTTCATTGCAAGTTTTCCCAAACCCTGCTGCTGATCAAGTAACAATTAGCTTTAAAGATCAAGAAGAAATTCAAATGATTGAAGTATTATCATTAGATGGTAAATTAATTCAAAGAATAGTTCAACCTATTTATAAATCAAGTTATCAGTTGGATATAAGTGATTTAAAAAATGGAGTGTATTTATTGAAAGTACAAAACGAAAAAGGAACAGCAAATAGAAAGTTGATGAAGCAATAATTGCCTTATTATTTTTGCTTAAATAACCAATTATAAGCCTTTTCTTCTGTTTTAAATAATTTGGTATGCGATTTCGTCTTGTGAATATTAATATAAAAATTGCCGACCATTCTACTTGCTAATCCTTTTGCGATTAATCCAGTAGCAATGGAAACATGCTTTTTGTTTCTAGCCAAAGAAAATGCTTTCATAGCAGAATTATCTACACTGATAAAATCTCCCATTCCATCCACTAGCAAATAACTTTTGTTATCTTTTGCAAAGTCATGAATAGCTATTATAATCTCTTCAGCTTGATCTTTTTCAATAACTGCTGAAGGTTGAAAGCTCACTTTTATACAATTATACTCTTTGCTATAAAAGATAAAAGTATGGTACAACTCTTTAACTAAAATATAATCGTTTGGCAACATCTTCATTTCAAATAATACTATAAATAAGCAGGTGTAGATGTTTATGCTGTGAAAATCAGTCTAAAATGACTTTTATAGACCGATGAGGTGCGCAAATATACAAGGAAAACTGAAATATTTATTTATTCTTTAAATAAACTAAATCTTAATACCCTCTTTCATCAATCCCTTCCACATAGTTGATAAAACTTTTATTTACCACTTTGTTTCCTCCTGGTGTGGGATAATTCCCTGTAAAATACCAATCTCCTTTATGGTTAGGAATAGCAGCATGCAAGCCTTCAATAGTTTGATAGATGATTTCGATTTCTGCATTAATTTCTTTTGGTCGAAGCAATTCACTAATCTTTTTAGAAATTTCTTCAGCAGAAAAAGGTGCATAAATTTCCTTTACATAGTTGCGAATTTCCTCTTTTGGCAAATTTACCTGTGCTTTACATCTTTTATATACATCAGTAATGATAGCATCTTTCCCTTTTTCTTTTAATAAGGTAATAGCCGCATTAAAAGCAATAAAATCGCCCAACTTAGCCATATCAATACCATAACAATCAGGATATCTAATTTGTGGTGCAGAAGAAACTATGATTATTTTTTTAGGACCTAATCGATCTAAAATTCTAAATATACTTTGCTTTAAAGTCGTTCCTCTAACAATAGAATCATCAATAACCACCAAATTATCTTTGCCTTTTACAACAGCCCCATAAGTTACATCGTAAACATGGGCTACTAAATCATCCCTTCCACTATCTTGGGTAATAAAAGTTCTCAATTTAGCATCTTTAATCGCTATTTTTTCTGCTCTAGCTCTTTTGGATAAAACTTTAGTGATTTGTTCATCTGTAGCATCTGCTCCTAAAGCTCTTAATTCTTTTAATTGGTTTTGGTTGATATAATCTTCCATTCCTTTTATCATTCCATAAAAAGCTGTTTCAGCAGTATTTGGGATAAAAGAAAAAACCGAATTGTCTAAATCATAATCAATACTTTTTAAAACTTCGGGTGTTATAGATCTTCCTAATTCTTTTCTTTCTTTGTAGATATCAGTATCGCTACCTCTTGAAAAATAGATTCTTTCAAAAGAACATTGGGTTTCTTTTAATGGCTCTCTCACCATTTTTTCTGCAACTGTTCCGTCTTTTTTGATAATTAAAGCATGACCTGGTTTAATTTCTTTAATGGATTCAAAAGGAACATTAAAAGCCGTTTGAATAACTGGTCTTTCTGATGTAACTACTACCACCTCATCATCTTGATAATAATGAGCAGGACGGATGCCAGATGGATCTCTCAATACAAAGGCATCTCCATGACCAATTAAGCCAGCCATTGCATATCCGCCATCCCAATCTTCAGCAGCATTTTGTAAGATAGATTGTACATCTAACTTTTTGGCAATCATAGCAGAAATTTCTTCATTGCCATAGCCCAAAGTTTTATATTCCTTGAATAATCTATTGTTTTCTTCGTCTAAGAAATGACCTATTTTTTCAAGTACCGTTACAGTATCTGAATGCTCCTTTGGATGCTGACCAATACTTACCAAAAGATCAAACAATTCGTCAACATTGGTTAAGTTAAAGTTACCTGCAACCACTAAATTACGTGTCATCCAATTGTTTTGTCGCAAAAATGGATGGCAATTTTCTATACTATTTCTTCCAAAAGTGCCATAACGCAAATGACCCAAGAATAATTCACCAGTAAAGCCAACATTCTCTTTCATCCATTGCACATCGTTGAGCAATTCAGAATCTTTATCATACACATCTTGTATGCCTTGATTAATTTTATCAAACACATCCTGAATGGGTTGATTGCTATTAGAACGATGTCTACTAATATAGCGATCCCCAGGTTTCATATCAAATTTAATGTTAGCAACTCCAGCACCATCTTGGCCTCTGTTGTGTTGTTTTTCCATTAAAAGATATAGCTTGTTTATTCCGTAGGTCGCAGTCCCGTACTTTTTGATGTAGTAGTCGAGAGGTTTTAAAAGTCGAATAAGGGCTATCCCACATTCGTGTTTAATTGAATCGCTCATTAAATATTGCTATTTAGCACCCTAAAAAAATATGAGGGGCAAAGTTAAGATTAAATCTTATTTCCCCTTTGATTAATTTGATTTTTAACGCTCTTTCAAACAAATTAAATCAGTGATGTCTGATAAAAACTAAATTATTAATTTAAAAATAAATTTCTGTCAAAGTTAAATTCTATTAATTAATACGTTATAAATTAATCCAATCATTTTATTGATGATTTTATTTTAAAAGGACTGCCATTTATAAAAAATAAAGAATAGCTGAAGAATTACTTTAGAGAAACCGGAAAGCTTCGAAGGTGGACCGAGAAGATCATCCGGCTGAACTTAAGTAATTTGATGATAGTCTTTATTTTTTATAACGGCTGAGCTTTTTGCTTTACTTTTTGCTCACCAAAAAGTAAAAAATGATAAATCAAAAAATTGAGTAAATGTTTTTAACATATTAATTTAATCAGACAATAGGGAAATTAAATAAACTGTTTCTTATCTAAGGAAAGCCAATTTAAAGCATTATCTGAAAGCAATTTAGTTTTTAATTGATCCGAATAATTCATTCCTTTAATTAATTTTCCTGGTTCTAATTCTCCTAAAGGGAAAGGGTAGTCTGTCCCTAATGCGACAAAATCTTCACCCATTGTTTCTATCACAAAATCCAATGCTTTAGGATCATGCACTAAGGAGTCGATATAAAACTTTCCTAAATATTCTCTAGGGTTTATATTGTTATCAACCGCGCATAAATCGGGTCTAACATTAAACCCATGTTCTACTCTACCAATAGTTGAAGGAAAAGAACCACCACCGTGAGCAAAAGCAACCTTTAAATTGGGTAATTTTTCAAATACACCACCAAAAATCATGGAACAAATGGCTAAGGAAGTTTCTGCTGGCATTCCTACTAACCAAGGCAACCAATAACGCTCCATTTTATCTTTCCCCATCATATCCCATGGATGCACAAAAATGGACATTCCTAAATCTTGAGCTGCTTCAAAAATTGGGAATAAATTAGGCGAACTTAAATTCCAATCGTTGACATGACTCCCAATTTGAATGCCTGCTAAACCTATTTCCTTGCATCTTTTTAACTCTTCAATTGCCAACTCTGGATCTTGCATCGGTATTGTTCCTAGTCCAATAAACCTTTTAGGATAACGCACTACAATTTCTGCAATGTGATCATTTAAAAATTTAGAAACTTCTAGGCAATCAAGAGGTTTTGCCCAATAAGAAAACATAACAGGAACTGTAGATAAAACCTGAACATCAACGTGATGATGACCACATTCTTTCATACGTGCCTCAGCGGACCAACAATTATCTTCTATTTCTCTAAAAAATTTATTGTCCATCATCATCCGTGCACAGCAAGGTTTGTGATGATCTAAATGTATAAACCCTCCATAACCAAACTTTTCACGAAAGTTGGGGATATTTTCAGGTAAAATATGAGTGTGAATGTCTATTGTGAGCAGCTCTGCCATTTTTTATGAAAATCTTTCGTCCACTTCCATTACTGTACCACATTTATTGCAAGTACGCAATTCTTCAGAAGCATAAAACTTTTTAAATACAGGAATAAAATCCTTTTCGATACTATTTAGTACAAAATACTCATCGTATAATTTGTTATTGCAATTAGCACAAAACCAAAGCAGTCCATCTTTTTCTCCGTTGGTTCTCTTGCGTTCTATAACCAAACCTATGGAACCTTCAGAGCGAATTGGTGAATGTGGAACTTTAGCAGGCAATAAGAAAATTTCTCCTTCTTTAATGGGCACTTCTACTGCTTTTCCATCTTCTTGAATTTTAACAATAATGTCCCCTTCCAACTGATAGAAAAACTCTTCCCCTTCTTCCCAATGATAATCTTGGCGTGCATTAGGTCCACCAACGACCATTATAATAAATTCGGCATCTTCATATACTTGTTTATTTCCAACTGGTGGTTTTAATAAATGACGATTTTCGTCAATCCATTTTTTAAAATTAAAAGGTCTTCTGATTGCCATGATTTGATATTTTTTAATTGAACTTCTAAGGTAATAAGATTTTCATCTTCTACAAAGCTATTCAACAAATTTGAGATTAAAATTGCTTTAGCTAATTTAGACCTTTAAAAAAGAAAGATATGAATTTAGATTTGACCAACAAAAGAGCATTAGTAAGCGGAAGTACAGCAGGAATAGGAAAAGCCATTGCCAAAGAATTGGCTTCAATGGGAGCTAATATTACTCTTTTAGCAAGAAATGAAGAGAAACTAAAAACAGTTTTAAAAGAATTAAATAGTGATAAAGGTCAAAAACACGAATATATAGTTGCAGATTTTAGTCAATCTACAGAAGTAAAAAGAGCGATTGATAATTATTTAGCAGGTGGAAAAACCATCAATATTTTAATTAACAATACTGGAGGGCCACCAGCTGGGCCGATTGAAAATGCAACGACAGATGAGTTTGAAAGTGCATTTTCTATGCATTTAATTAACAACCATATATTGGCTACAGCAGTGAAGCAAGGTATGATAGATAGTGGTTATGGCCGCATAATCAACATTATATCTACTTCTGTAAAAATTCCACTGACAGGTTTAGGAGTAAGTAATACCGTTAGAGGTGCAGTAGGAAACTGGTCAAAAACAATGGCAAATGAATTGGGAAAATATGGAATAACGGTTAATAATGTATTGCCTGGAGCCACTGCCACCGAAAGATTATCACAAATAGTGAGTAATAAAGCTAAAAAAACTGGAAAAGGCGAAGATGAAGTTATGAAAGGAATGGAAGCACAAGTGCCAATGAATAGAGTAGCGCAGCCAGAAGAAGTAGCCAATGCCGCAGCATTTTTAGCTTCTCCAGCTGCAAGTTACATCAATGGAATAAACATTCCAGTGGATGGTGGTAGAACGGGTAGTTTGTAGTTGATGGATAATTTTAATATGAATTACTTTAATCAACAAACAGAAAGATTGAAGTTTAGAAAGTTGAGTGTTGATGATATTGAAATTTGGACTGACTTTTTTACAGATAATGATAGACTCAGATTTCTGGGGCTTGACCTCTCAAAAAGTGCTGAAATTCATGCTAAAGAGTGGATTGAAAAACAATTAGAAAGATATGAAAATGATAATTTAGGGCTCTTAGCTTTAGAACTAAAAGAAAATAATGAGTTAATTGGTGTTTGTGGAATAATTCCTAGAATCTTAAATGAAAAAGAAGAGTTCGAAATTGGTTATTCCATTCTACCTCGGTATTGGAAAAGAGGTTATGCATCAGAAGCAGCCGTACAAATGAGGCTTTTTGGTTTTGAAAATGTAACTAAAAACAGAATAATTTCAATAATACACAAAGAGAACATTGACTCAATGAATGTTGCAGTAAAAAATGGTATGAAAATTCTATTTGAAACAGAGTTTCAAGGCATGGACGTATTTATATATGGAATTGAAAAATAATAATCGATAAATTAAAAATGGAACAGCCAAATAGATGGGAATTAAGATTCTCTAATTTTTTAAAAGCTTTAGATAAAATGTCTGAAGCGGTTAAGTTTATTGAAAATAATTCTACCAGAAAAATCGATAATGATAATTCAGCACAAGTTCTGGAGGAAATAGTAAAGGAAGGTATAATTCAGCGATTTGAGTATACGCATGAGTTAGCTTGGAATGTTATGAAAGATTATGCTGCTTATCAAGGCAATAACACTGTTGGCGGTAGCAGAGATGCAACTAGAGAAGCCTTTCAACTACAATTAATATCTGATGGTCAAGTTTGGATGGATATGATAGGAAGTAGAAATAAAACATCTCATACCTACAACGAAGAAACAGCGGAGGAAATTTATTCCAAAACATTAAAGGAATATTATCCTGCTTTTGTTGATTTTCAAAAAAAGATGACAACTAAAAAAACTGAAAAATAATGGTAAATAATATCATTAAAAAATCAGGATTAGATATTGAAGTTGTTGAAAGTATAAGAAAAGTCTTTAGTACATATCCACAAATAGATAAAGTTCTAATTTATGGTTCAAGGGCTTCGGGTAATTTTAAATCAGCTTCAGATATAGATCTGTCTTTATTGGGAAAAAATATTGATTCTACTTTGCTCAATCAAATTGAATTTGATTTAGATGACTTGTTGTTGCCCTATAAATTCGATATTTCAATTTATGATAAAATTACTAATCTGCATTTCATAAAACATATTGATATAATTGGACTGCAATTTTATGAGAAAGCTTAAAATCAAAAAAAGCAGTGAGAAAACCTCACTGCTTTTTTGTTCCTGTTAAATCTTTTATTTTAGTTTCCTAAAATTTCTAATAATTCATCCAATTTAGGAGTTAGAATAATTTCAGTTCTTCTGTTTTGTGTTCTTCCCTCAGCCGTTTTATTAGAAGCAAGTGGAACATATTCACTTCTTCCTGCTGCAGTTAATCTAGCAGGATCAACTTTGCTATTATCTACTAAAATTTCTACAACTGAAGTGGCTCTTTTTACACTCAAATCCCAATTATCAGCAATTGGACCACTACTTTTTAAAGGTACATTATCTGTATGACCTTCTACTAAAACGTTTATATCAGAATTTTGCTCCAATACTTTCGCTAACTTTTTCAAAACTTCCTTACCTTTTGGATCAATTGAGTAACTACCAGATTTAAACAATAAGCTCTCGTCTAAAGAAACATACACTTTACCATTTTTAGTTTCTATAGTCAATCCATTATTTTCAAAACCTAAAAGTGCATCTTGAACTTTAGATTTCAAGGCATTAACCATAGAATCTTTTTCATTTAAAATAGACTGAAGCTCCTTAACTTTTTCTTCTCTCTGTTTTAAACTTTCATTCGATTCAGCTAGATTTTTTTCTTTGGCTTTTAGTTGCTCTTCTAATTTTGATAATGCATCTTGTTGTTTTTGAAGCTCTTGTTGAGTCTCTTGTAAATTACCAAATAGCTTTTTATTGTCAGCTGCGTTTCCAGCTAATAAATCTCTATTTTTTTCTAACAACAAATCGTATGTTTCATTTAACTGATCATAGTTTTTAGTCATTATTCTCAAAGATTTTCCTTGCACTGTAGTATCTCTTGATAAACCAGTTAATCTTTTTTCATAATCTTCGAATTGAGACTCTACTTCCGTGATTTTTTCTTGGAGTTCTCTTGTTTGCTCTTTTAATTTAGCATTTTGGTCTTCACAAGCTACTTGTCTTTGTTTTACTTCTTCAAACTTTTTAGCAGGGACACATGCTGCTAACAAACTTATAAGTACAACGGGTAAAAATAATTTCTTCAATTTCATGGTTATGGGCTATAATTAAATACAAATATTCATTTTTATTTCGATACAGAATCTATGCCTAAAATTAGTTTTAAACAGCGCAACTTTAATTAGTTTAATAATCTATTTCTAAAAGAATAGGACAATGATCCGAATGCTTGGCCTCTGATAAAATTGCAGCTCTAGTTAATTTATCTTTCAAACTATTGCTTACCATTTGATAATCAATTCTCCAACCTAAATTCTTACTTCTAGCACCTGCTCTATAAGTCCACCAACTGTAATTATGTGGTTCTTGATTAAACTCCCTAAAAGTATCTATAAATCCCCTTTCAATAAACTGACTTAGCCACTCTCTTTCTTCAGGCAAAAATCCAGAAGTGTTTGCATTTCTCAATGGGTTGTGGATATCTATCGGCTTATGACAAATATTATAATCACCTACTATGATCAGGTTGGGGATTTTCTTTTTTAGTGTATCAATATAATTTTGAAAATCTTCCAACCATTGTATTTTAAATTCTTGTCTTACCTCTCCGCTGCTTCCAGAAGGCATATAAACACTTATTACTGAGTAATCTTTATAATCAGCTCGTAACACTCTTCCTTCAAAATCATACAAATCATGACTCATACCATATTCAACATGCAAAGGCTTTTCTTTTGTAAAAATAGCGACGCCACTATATCCCTTTTTCTGCGCAGAATACCAGTAGAGATGATAACCTAATTTCTTTAATTCTTCTGTTTCTACTTGATCTTCTTGTGCTTTAGTTTCTTGCAAACAAATTATATCAGGATTTGCAGCTTGTAACCAACCCACAAAATCTTTTTTCATGGCAGCTCTTATTCCGTTGACATTGTATGAAATAATTCTTTTCATCTATTTTTACTTTTGTTTTGAAAGGTGAAATTCTGCATTTATTTTTGGAATTGAAAACTTATATCAGTTACAAACTCACTAAAAAGCATATTTTTCCGTTTATTTGAACTAAGAAAAAAGGTCAATCCCATCTTGAGAATATATTTATCCTTTATTTTTCTATTTCTATTGTCGTTTGTATGCCTACAAGCTCAAGATCTTACGACCCTTAGGAAAAAATCTCTATTGATTGATTCACTTGTTCTTAGCATAGATTCTCTGCCAATAGTTGCCAACAGTGAGCTCCTTAAAATTGATGGAATAGTATTGGACAGTAATGAATATGATTTAAATTATGTGTTAGCTAAAATTACTTTTAAATCAGAAAAATACCTCAATAAAAACCTTGAAGTAGTTTATCGATTCATTGATTTTGACTTTAATAAAAAATATTATCGGAAAGATGCAAAAAAAATAGAGCAAATTGATCCCGGTTTACCCGATTTTTATTCTATCAAACCTGAAGAAAATAAAAAAGAAATTTTTGATTTAGGAGGACTAAATAAAAGTGGAAGCATTTCTAGAGGAATCACTTTTGGGAATAATCAAAATTTGGCCGTTAATTCTAATTTAGATTTACAGCTCTCCGGTAAGTTAACCGATGATATAAATATCAGGGCTGCCATAAGTGATGACAATATTCCTATACAAGCAGAAGGGAATACACAACAATTGAGGGAGTTTGATCAAGTTTTTATTCAAATCTATAACGAAACATTTGAGTTAACCGCTGGAGATTTTAGAATTAAAAGACCCAAAAGTTATTTCTTGAGTTTTGATAAAAAACTACAAGGTGGAAGTGTTAAAACTCATTTTCTACTAGATAAAAAAATAGATGAAAAAGTTGAAAACAGAGCGGTAATGAATTCACAATTGAGTGTAGCTATCTCAAAAGGAAAATTCGCTCGAAATGTGCTGAATGGTGGGCAAGCTAATGGAGGCATAGGAACAGAAGGAAATCAAGGGCCTTATCGATTGCGTGGGGCAGAAAATGAAACTTTTATAATAATTCTATCAGGAACTGAAAAAGTATATGTCAATGGAAAATTACTTAAAAGAGGACAAGATTTCGACTATATAATTGATTATAATTCTGCTGAAATTACCTTCACTCCCAATCAGTTAATTACTAAAGATGCCCGAATTATCGTTGAATTTCAATATTCAGAGCGAAATTACTCTCGTTCGCTTATTTATGCTAATAATACTTTTAGTAAAAAGAATTTGGAATTGCGGTTGAATATATATTCAGAACAAGACAATAAACAACAACCACTTTTACAAGAACTAAGCGAAGAAGATAAAATTTTATTGAATGCTATTGGTGACAATGTGAATCAAGCTTTGATTTCAGGAATTGATACAGTAGCTCAGTTTGAAGCGGATCAGGTTTTTTATAAAAAAATAGACAGTTTAGGCTTTGCAGATATTTTAGTATATTCTATAAATCCGGATAGTGCAAAATTTAGAGTTAATTTTTCAGAAGTGCCTTTTGGTGAAGGAGATTATGTTCGTATTCAAAGCGCTGCAAACGGAAAAGTGTTTAAATGGGTGGCTCCAATTTTAGGTGTTCGACAAGGAAATTATATCCCTTTTGTATTACTAATTACTCCAAAAAAGACTCAAATGGCAACTTTTGGAGGCACTTATAAAATTAGAGAAACAACAACCTTAAGTTTTGAGGGAGCTGTAAGTCAGAGAGATATTAATACATTTTCAAATTTAGATAATAATAATGACCAAGGTTATGGGATTGAATTAAAATTAGATCATAAATCACTTATCGTTAAAAAAGAAAACAAGGCTGCAATTAGCTTTTTAGGCGGATTTCATTATGAACAAAAAGGCTCATATTTTAATCCAATTGAAAGATATAGAGATGTAGAGTTTGAACGCGATTGGAATATTAGCACATTGCAATTATCAGGAAATCAATATTTAGGAAATGCTTATGCTGGTTTAGAGTTGGGCGATAAAGGTAGTTTGACTTATCAATTAGGAACTTTTATCAACCAAAATGATTACGAAGGTATTAAACATGCATACAATGCTAATTATGCTCAGAGTGGTTATAAAATTACATCAAATGGTAGTTATTTGACCACAAAAGGCTTGATTAATTCTAATTTTTTAAGACATTATACTACTATCACCAAGGATATTAAACCATTTATAGTAGGAATTTATGGAGATCAAGAAAAAGCAGTTTATAATTTAGATAGTAATAAGATAGGAGCGAATAGCAATAATAAATTAGAGTGGAGAGTTTTTGTAAAAACGGCAGATACTACTACCAATAGTTATGAAATTAGTTATGGTCAACGATATGATTATTTGGCTCGAACAGAAGATTTGGATTTAGCCAATAAAGCAGAAGATTTTAAATTGGCTTTCTTACTAGCAAAAAATCCTGCTAGTCGATTAAAAGGACAAGCGATCTATAGAAAATTACAAAATTTAGATAGTAACCTAAGTAAAGTAAAAGCTGAAAATACGATTATTGGTCGATTGGATTATGCATTAAAATTATGGAAAGGATTTATTAGTTCTAACACCTTTTATGAGATCAGTTCAGGATTAGAGAACAAGCGTGAATTCTCTTATTTAAAAGTAAGTGATGGACAGGGTATTTATCTTTGGATTGATTATAACAATAACGGAATTAAAGAATTAAATGAATTTGAAGTAGCAGGTAAAAACAATTCATTTCAAGCTAATTATATTAGAGTTTTTACCCCAACTAATAATTACACCAAAGTTTTCAATAATCAATTTAATGAAATACTTTTTATAAAACCTGAAGTCTTTTTAAGTAACCGGAAAGGCTTACTCAATTTGGTTTCAAAATTATCTAATAAAACAACTTATAGGGTAGAAAGAAAAACGGCTAACGACGATGATATTTACAATCCATTTGTAACTTCAGTAGCAGATACTTCATTGGTTACGGTCAACTCATCACTTTCTAATACTTTGTATATTAATAGGTTGGGTATTAAGTTTGGAACAGATCTATTTTATCAAATCAACAAAAGCAAAAATCTATTAACTAATGGGTTTGAGAGTAGAGAAGTGATTAATAGAGAAATTCGAAGTCGATATAATTTGACAAATACATTAACCATCAATACCACTTTTGCATATAATGAAAAGAAAAATAATTCTGAATTTTTTGCCAATAGAGACTATCAAATTATTAGTTACGAAGCTCAGCCCAAATTGACTTATCAATCGGGTGTGCAATATCGTATTAGTCTTTTTGGGGAGTATGTAGACAAGGAAAATTTATTGGGTGAAGAAAGAACTTTTAATAGAACTATTGGCACAGAATTTCAATATAGTAAAGCTGGTAAAGGAAACTTATCCTTAGAAATTAGATACATTAATATCATTTATAACAGTCCTGCAAATAGTGCACTGGCTTATGAGATGCTTGATGGTTTAAAAGATGGAAGCAATGCTACATGGAGTATAAATTGGCAAAAAAATCTATCGAATAATTTGCAATTGAGTGTTAATTATAATGGAAGAAAATCAAAAGATTTAAACACTATACATTCAGGTGGAATGTCATTGAGAGCATTCTTTTAAGCTTTGTCTTTAAATTCATTATAATATTCTTTAATTATTTGAGCAGCTTCATCTAAATTGGCTCCGAAAGCTATAATTCCTTCATCGTGCCCTGCCATTGCCATAACTTTTTTATGACCTAAGTTTTCCTCCTTAAAAAGTCGTTTTATTTCATTTGCCATTTCAGGGGTGCCATATGGCACATTTGCACCGCTTGTAGGAATTTCATTTAATAATTCTTTCCACATGCCAAGGTGATGGATATGAATAATAGCTCTAATTCCTTTGTCACACTCATAAATGGCTGCATGTGTCATCGATTCGGAAGAAGCTTTCAAAGGACCTTTACACCAAACTGTATTTTCTTCAATATTATAATCAGTTACAGTAGTAAAATGCTTTTCTTCAATAGGATAGATGTCGCCGGTTTGGGTGGCAGAAATTATAAACTTTTTGGAGTTATCAAATCGTTCGCTGATATTTCCAAACCCTACATTATGCTCTTCGTAATGACCGATTAATTTCATTTCGTGCATTTTATCACGCCATTCCATTAAATCTAAGATATCATAAGGAAAGTTATTCTCTTTTTGTTCCCAATTGATATTGAATTTTATATAACCTTCATCTATCATCTTTTCAATTTTTGTTGTTCAGGAAATAATTTTAATAATCCTATTTCATTGGCCTCACATATACCTCTTTCTGTAATTAACCCTTTTATTAATCGAGCAGGAGTTACATCAAAACCATAATTAGCAGCAGGCGTGGTTTCAGGACAAATCAATACTTCTTCCATTCCATTTTTACCTTTTCCTACTACATATTTTACTTCATTTTCAGAGCGCATTTCAATTGGAATTTCTTTTACTCCGTCGCTAATTTCCCAATCAATAGTAGTAGATGGTAAAGCCACATAAAATGGAACATTGTTGTCATAAGCAGCCAAGGCTTTTAAATAGGTGCCTATTTTATTAGCTACATCTCCGCTTCTTGTAGTTCTATCTGTTCCAACTATTACTAAATCTACCATACTATGTTGCATTAAATGCCCGCCGGTATTATCTGTAATTAACGTATGTGGTACACCTTGTTCATTCAATTCAAAGGAAGTCAAGTTTGCACCTTGACTTCTAGGCCTTGTTTCGTCTACCCAAACATGAACTTTAATTCCTTTTTCATGTGCTTGATAGATAGGGGATGTTGCTGTTCCCCAATCGATACATGCCAACCATCCTGCATTACAATGGGTTAGAATATTAACGGTTTCGCCTCCTTTTTGTTTTGAAAGTGCTTCAATTAATTTTAAGCCATGCTCTCCAATAGTCTTACAAATCTCCACATCATCTTCTACTATTTTATTAGCTCCTTTAAATAAAGTTTCTATAATTTCATCTTGAGCATCTAGGTTTTTAATTAAACTCATTTGCTGTTTTAATGCCCATGCTAAATTGACTGCTGTAGGTCGTGTTTCATTGAGATATGCTGAACGTTGATTTAAATAATTTTTCAGATCATTTCCTTTGTATTCTACAGCTGCTAAGTATATTCCGTAAGCTGCCATAGCTCCAATTAAGGGTGCACCTCTCACTATCATATCTTTAATAGCCGTTGCAGCATCTTCAGATGATTTTACATCAAAAATCTTTACTTCATGAGGAAATAACCGTTGATCGAATGTGTGAATTATCTTTTCATCATTATCATCTAACCATATAGTACGTTGATGTTTACCGTTAATTTTCATACTTCAAATAGTTTTTCTAAAGTGATATCAGCTGTTAAATGTATTGTATTTATTCCTAATGAAGCAGCTGAATCAATATGTTCTGCACTGTCGTCTATAAAAAGTGTTTCTTCTGCCTTTAAGTTATTTTCATCTAAAATTAATTCAAATATCTTAGGATTTGGCTTTCTTATGCCTAATTCATAAGAAAGATAGACTTTATTAAAAAGGGGTTTTAATCCATCAATAAAAAAGCTATTTTTTAAATATCTCCGTATGGTATTAATATGAATTTCATTGGTATTGCTACATAAAAAAGTATTCTTTTTATGTTTTTGCTCTATCAGTATTTCTATTCTTCTCGCAGGAATATCTAGAAGCATTTCATTCCAGATACTTTCAATTTGTGATTCGGAGATTTTATTGTCAAAAATCTTTTCTACCCTTTTTATAAATTGTTTAGAGCTAATTTCATTGATTTCATAAGCTTCAAAAATTCCACTTTTTTGAAGTGCTTCATATTTGTTATCAAATTCAATAGGCATTATTTCTTTTAACAATTGCTTCACCTTTTCAGGGTTGATATTGATAATAACAGCTCCTAAATCAAATATAATGTTTTTCGACTTCTCTATTTTCTCTATCATTATTATTCTAAAATGCTAAATTAATAAATGAATTTCTACTTTCAATGGAGTTATTTATACCGATCTAAGTAATTTTGCAACATAGAAATCGCAATTTACACTAAAAATGTAAACTCAATATTACAAAATTGATTAAATTTGTTATATCAGCATGACAAAAAATAGTATATTTGTAATGTAGAGTTGACAGAATACTGAATTCTATACTTAATTTTTAATATAATGGAATCTGTTTTAAATTGGTCAATACGAAAGGTAAGTCGATTAGATATTGATTTTGAAAGGTATATATTTAATACAATCAATTGGAATACACAATTATTGGTATTAACAGGAGCAAGAGGAGTAGGTAAAACAACCTTATTTATTCAGCATCTAAAAAGCTTAAATCTACCTGTTCAGCAAGCAGCCTATGTAAGTTTAGATAGTCTTTATTTTAGTACGCATGATTTAGTTGATTTTGCGGAGGAATATGTTCAAAAAGGAGGAAGAATTTTATATTTAGATGAAGTTCAAAAATATCCAAATTGGTCTCTCGCAATCAAAAATATCTATGACAATTTACCTGAATTGCAATTGCGAATTTCAGGTTCATCTACCACAGAAATTTTAAAATCTGAAGGCGATTTAAGTCGAAGAGCGTTATTTTACAATATGAATGGATTGTCGTTTCGGGAGTATTTGCAATTAAAAACTAAGACAAAAATATCAGTATTAAAACTAACGGATATCATCAAAAATCATGAAAAAATTGCATCAGAATTAAATCTAAAATTTAAGCCACTGCAACATTTTCAAACTTATTTAAGCAACGGTTTTTATCCGTTTTTTATGGAAGATGAAGATAATTACCACCAAAAAATTAGACAGATTATCAATACCATAATTGAAGTAGATATTCCGGTGGTACATGCTATAGATTATTCAGCGGTTCACAATATCAAAAAAATGTTGGCTATTATTTCTCAATTAGTTCCTTTTAAACCAAATGTAAAACAACTGAGCGAAAAAGTAGGTATTTCGAGAGAATCATTTATGCGTTATTTGAGATTGTTAGAAAAAGCAGATTTAATTCAATTATTATACAGCAGTACCAAAGGAATGAGTCAATTAAATAAGCCCGAAAAAATTTATTTAAATAATAGTAATCAAGCTTTTGCATTATCTGATACATTAGCCATAGGCAATGCTAGAGAAACTTTCTTTTTCAATCAGTTGAAAGTAGCGCACGAATTAAGTAGCCCGCCAAAAGGAGATTTTTTGATAGATTATAAATACACCTTTGAAGTAGGAGGGAAAGATAAAAAATTCAAACAAATAGATGGTGTAAAAAATGCATTTATAGCCGCGGATAATTTAGAATTATCTACAGGTAAAAAAATTCCATTATGGTTATTTGGATTGATGTATTAAGCATCATTTGACACTTGTTAAATTAAAAATTGCTTTGTTTGCAAAAGGAATGGATATTAAAAAGGAAAACGATCAGCAAAAAGAACCAAAAGCTGCTTCAGGCGCAAAAGATATTTTTGATTGGTGGAACCAAAAAGCCAAAATAAAAGAGGAGGATTCAACGCTTACAATTTTTAAGAAAATTGGAATTCGACTCGCTGGAATAATTTTGCTCGTCATTTTTAGTCCAGTATTAATTGTCATTTTTTTATTTGTTATTGCAATGGCTTTATGAAAAAAGCATTTATAAATTATAGCTTTCTTTTACCTGCAATTTTATTCCTTGTACACCAAATTATACAAAAGGGATTTCAGATTAATCTCCCAATCTTAGATGCCTATTTAGATCCTTTTTGTTTGGGTGCTTTAGCAGTACCAATTATGCAATATGAAAGAAAATTATTTTTTAATCAAGCTCACTTCCAACTGATAGAAGTCATCATCTCAGCCATCGTATTAATTGCTTTTTCAGAAGGATTACTGCCTTTATTGTCGAATAATTTTATTGCTGATCCTTGGGATGTAGTTTTTATTTTAATAGGAATTGGGTGGTTTTTAATTTTTAATCCAACTTCTTTTTGTAGCCTTAGAAAGGCAGATGTATAATTTATAAAGATAAATGTCTTTGCGTTCTTTGCGCCTCTGCGGTGAAAAGGAAGAACGGGTATTATTTTGAATGAATTGGTTATAAGAAAATAAAGCTGACAATCCATTCTATTGCTTTCTAAATTAACCAATTTGTTGAATTAAAATAAATATCTTTGAGTGAAGGATTAAATTAACTTTTATCTATCACGCGATGCAATCGCGCGGGAACTGGGGGATTGCATCACGTGATTTTATGACTTAAATAATTTTAACCATTGAATATTCGCCACAATCTATTGAAAACCAATTAACAAATCTAATAAGTAATGGGTAATCAATTGCTTTTAGCACCCATTATTTATTGATTTTAATCAAATATTTTCAGGCAAAGTATATTTTCTGCCTTCATTTTGTTTTTTCAGATAGTCCATTAATGGAGCAAAATAATTGACCATTGCCTTAGCAGACATTTCTTCGCCTAAGTTTTCCTTTAAATGTACTCTCCAATCTACAGTAGCGCCAGGATACATCAGCTTTTTAAGAAATGCACCTACTTCTTTATTTCCATAATAATTAGTTGCGTGAGGATCTTGCTTTAAAATTTTGGTAGCAATATGCTCGTGAAATTGAAATAATAAAATATTACTCATAGCATAATCATAATATTGTGCCGCATCATTGTTAATATGAGTTTTTGACGCTGCATCACAATATTCCTCCCCTCTTTCAGTCGGTGGAACAATTCCTTGGTATTTTTTCTTCAATTCCCACCACTTTTTATTGTACTGATTTTTAGGTAAATTATTAGCATATAAGTCGTGCTCAAACTCTGTCATTACACCTGCGCCCCAAGGTATTAAAACTACAAAGTCTAATGCTTCAGATAATAAAGTTTGAGTAGCATCTGTAGTTACAGTGCTATCTATTAAGCCTCTATCCACCAAAAATGGTTTTTGCATAGCCGCCAAGCCTATTAAACTTCCCATTGCTTCATGATAAGCTCTGTTAGCACCTTCTCTTAAAACCATTGGCACATCTGGATTGGAATATTCCATAAAGTAATAAATATGTCCTAATTCATGTAAAACTGTTCCCCACCATCTTGTGGTAGGTGTCACACTCATCAATGAACGCACATCTTTATCTAAATCTAAATGCCAAGCTGATGCATGTGAGTTTTTCTTATAATCTGCATCTTTAGGAGCTGGATACAAACTAGATTTTTCATAAAATGAATTTGGCAATGCATCAAATCCTATACTTTTATAAAAGTTTTCGCCTTCTTTTACAATCCATTCAGCACCTTTAGGCTCTAATACTTTATCCAAGTCTGTTCCTTCTATTTCTACCAATCCTCCCCATTCTTGTCCCCATCTATTTGGTAACCAATGTGCCGGCAACATATCAGGCACTTCTTGCTTGTACTTTTCAGCTAAAGTATACCTCGCCCAAGTATGTAACTCTCTGTACAATGGCCACATATCCTTTATCATGTCTTGACAAACATCCATCAATTCTTTTTTACTCATTCCATAAGCCGAAACTTGATAGTCGAAATAGTCTTCATATCCTAATGCTTGAACAGTCTTATTTCTCAAATCCTGTAAATTACTTAAGCCATCTTTAAGCGTTGTTCCTACCTCTTTACTCGCTTCCCAAGCTTTTTGACGTTCCACCAAATTTGTAGATGATTTTAAAATATCATCTATTTCATTACCACTAATTGATTTTCCATTTAGTTGAGTATCAAATCCAAAAAGCAATTCTGTTTGCTTATTCTCAGCTTTAATTCTTTTTTGAACCAAATCGCCGGCTACCGCAGGGTTACTTCCGGCATTGTATAAAATAGTTTCCAACTGTCTTTTTTGCAAATCGTTCAACTTATCCTTTTGTTCTAAATAATTTTTGCATGCATTAATATTTGCCTCACTTCCTGTAAATGCAGCATATAGACTATCAGCCTCTTCCGCTATTTTAGAAGTAATAGTGTCTCCTTCCACTATATGTGTATTCAATGTCCATTGCGCTTTTGATGAGTTATAATATAACTCCTGATATTTTTGGTTGTAACCATTTAAAAAAGAATCTACTTCTGTAGTTATTTTATCTACTTTTTGAGTTTCTTCTTCTGTTTTTGGTTGACAAGCTATTATTGCTAATAGTAAAGTCCCAGTTAATAATCTTTTCATATGCTGTTATTTATAATGTTATTTTATTTGCCAATTGATTTTTTTATCCCAATTTGCTCTAATATTTAATTCTTCTATGTAAAGTGCTACTTTTTCTGCATTTTTTTTCTCCCAAAAATTTCCTACATCCCACTTGCCATTTTTATTTTCATCAAAAATTACTTTTAATAAATAGGAGTTAGGTTCTATGTATTTAAACTGAACTATTTCTTTATTCTCTACTGTTCTTTCTTGAACCACTTTTTTATCTTTCGATAATAATTGAAGGATAAAATTGGAGCTATAATTACTATCCAGATTAGAAATTTGGACTTCCAAGTTTCCATAATCGGTATAAGAAGTTGTTGTAAATTTAGAGCTAATTGTATCTGTGGTTCTATTGTAAATATCTGTGATGGCTCTTGGCAAAATTAAAATCTCATAATTACTCTCTTCTTTTATATTGATATCAAACTTTAATTTAGTGTGTAAGGTATCAATAAAGCTGAGGTTAAATTCTTGGCTAATCGAATCTTTCAACACCACAATTTTATCTTTTTGAAGGGTATCAATGGGTCGCGTAAAATTTAATATAAGTGGTTTACTTACATTGAATTGACCAAAGGGAATATTATTTTTGATGCTTAATAAGCTAGCAATATCTTTTGGAATATTAACAGTCAATTTCAAGGTATCAGAAACTTTGCCATCTAAAATAATTTCAGAAGAAAAAGTAGTGCTGTCGGGAATCAGAAAATAAAACTGAATGGTATCCCCTTTTTCATTGCTGACTTTTTTGAACCAATCGTATTTAAAATTAGCGTCTATTGGGTTTAAAGTAACAGAGTCAGTTGGTTTGTTGAATATCAAAATTAATTTTCCATCCTTATAGTTACCTTGTTTTAAAAATTGTTTTGTTTTATCTTCCAAAAAGCTATAAATTCTCAAATTGGAAACATCCCCTTTTATACTTACTAAATCATTTTGAAAAGCAATGTTTTCATTGGGTAAATCAAAAAGTGAGTTTCTGTTTTTGTCGTCTAATGCAAAAAGGAGATATTCTCCTTCTTTGATATTTTCGAAAGTAAATTCACCATTTTTTGAAGTTCTACTAATATACCTTGGTAAATCCTTATATACAATTGAATCATAAGGATTGGCATATAGCATCACTGTATATTTTTCTTTTGGATCAAGTGTAAAAGCATCTAAAACTAGTCCACTAGCTTTCAGTGTATCAATTTGATCGCCAGTAGAAAATGCATATTTATAACCATCTAATATATTCCCTTCGTGGTTATCCTTAATGGCATTTCCAAAGTTGATACTATAGGTTGTATTCTCTAATAAAGTATCTTCTATTTTTATAATCAATTGTTTTCCCTTCAGAAGTACGTCTGGTTTATTCTTCATAGGTGGAGAAATAGTTAATTCTTCACTTAAATTGGCTAATTGAATATATTCGTCAAATTCAATAACTATTTCCTTTACATTAAAATTGGTACTTGCCGCATTAGGAGTAGTTTTTATAACTTTTGGTGCTTCCGTATCTCTTTCACCACCAGTAGGAGATACCACTTGAGCACAAGCAGATAAAATGAGTATAATAAAGAAATATATCGTTTTTTTGTATACCATTCTTTTTAAATAACTTCTTGAATAATTGCAATTACTTCTTCTAAATACTTTCTATCAGTTGAGTCGAATTCAGAAAGTTGGTCGCTATCAATATCTAAAACTAAAAAAACTTCTTCATTTTTAAAGGCAGGCAAAACTATTTCAGATTTTGAAGCAGAATTGCAAGCAATATGACCTGGAAATTCAGCCACATTTTCTACAATTATTGTTTGTCTTTTTTCCCAAACGGTACCACAAACCCCTTTTCCTTTTTTTATTCTAGTGCAAGCTATCGGTCCTTGAAATGGGCCTAAAACCAACTCATTATCTTTTACAAAATAAACTCCAACCCAAAAGAAGCCAAATGTTTGCTTTAAAGCCGCTACTATATTTGAAATATTTGCAATGGTATCAGTTTCACCATTAATTAACGCCTTTATTTGCGGAACTAATGCTTCATAAATTTGTGTTTTTGACAAATTGATGTCGATACTTAAGGTTTCACTCATTTATTAATATTTTAAAAGACAAAAGTAAACAATCAGAATAAAGGAATTATTGCATCTGTTTACTAATCATTTAAATCTTTACCATTTTGTATTTTTTCTTGCTTCGTAGCTTTTTCTTCTTTTGAAGCCGTCATTTTGTCTCCATTTTCCTTTTCTTCACTAAGATACAATTCAATATAAATAGGAAAATGATCTGAGTTAATAGCAGGCATTCTTTTAATTTTGACTAATCTAAAATGTTCCGAACAAAATACATGATCTAGCGGCCACCTAAAAAATGGATTTTTAGCGTGGAATGTGCTGTAAAAGCCTCTACCTCTTCTAGCATCTAATAATCCGCTTGTTTTCAGAAACAAATCAGTAGAAAAACTCCAAGCTACATCATTCAAATCTCCAGCAACAATCACAGGTAATTTATCATTTTTAGCTTTATCTCCTACTAATAAAATTTCAGCATCTCTTTCTGTAGAAGTTTTACTTTGAGTGGGAGTTGGTGGTTCAGGATGAATAGAATATAATTTCACTCTTCTATTATCTTCTAAAATTAAATTAGTTTCAATAGACGGTATATGATCTGAAATTAAATACTTTAATTGTGGATTTTCTAATTCAAACTTTGAAAAAAATAGCATCCCATAAGTATCTTCTTGATCTTGTAGTAATTGGTATTTGTATTGATTTCCAAATGCAGTCAAACATTCATTTTTCCACCATTGATCTGTTTCAAGTAAAATAACCACATCTGCTTTTTCTTTTTGAACTAAATCGGTAAGTTTTTTACTTTTTCTATTGTATTGATATACATTACTAACCAATAAAGAAATTGATTTTTTCTGATTTTTATCCGCATCAATTACCTGTTTCTTAGCAATGGGTAAATATGGATATACCTGATAAGTAAGATAAAAAAAGTTGATAATAAGCAAACCAATAATTACAAAATCTATTTGTACAAATAGCTTATAAAAAAATAAATAGAGTGTAAGAAATAGGAGATTGATGATTAACTTCTGAAACCTTGGGAATTCACAGATTCTAAAAATCCAATAATCTTTTCTAACTAATGGCAAGGCAGAAAGCAATAATACTAAAAGGGATAGCACCCTTATTGTGTATAAATATATTGGATTAATTGTTTCTATTATTTCCATTAATTTTTTAACGAAGATAAAAAACAATTAAACAGTAACAGCAATTGTAGCTATAGAAATTTTTACACCTTCTATTTTTAGTAATTTTTGTCCACAGGCTTCTAATGTAGAGCCTGTTGTCAACACATCATCCACTAATAAAATGTGCTTATTTTTTAGAAATTCACTTTTAGTGACTTCAAAAGTTTCTTCTACATTTTGCCAACGATTATATCTGTTTTTTTTAGTTTGACTTTCTGTATGAATAGACTTAATAATAGCCTTATCATCCCAATCTATATGAAGACTTTCAGATAACCCTTGAGCAAAAAAATCACTTTGATTATATCCTCTTTTTAAAGCTTTGAGCGGATGAATGGGTAAGGGGAGAATGAGATCAATTTTATCCTTAATTTGTATGGATTGAAGTTTTTCACCCAATAAATTTCCCATAAGTACTCCTATTTCTTTATTGCCTTTATATTTAAGTTGATGTAATATAGATTGTGTTTTACTTTTCTTTAAAAAATACAATAGGGCATAGGCAGATTCAATTGAAATTCTTCCCCAAAGGATTTTTTCCATTTCATTTTCTTTTACCAAGTGATTATTGGTATAAGGTAATTTTTCAAGACATTTGAGACATATTAAATGCTCATTTTTTAATAAATTCCTACTGCACGCAGCACAGTTATTAGGAAAAAACAAATTGTTAATTCCTTTTAATAAAAAACCTTTTGATATTTTTTTTGACTTCAAAATAAAATTACCTTTGACTTCGTTCAATAAATATAATCAACTTTCATGGAAGAATCAGTTAAGGACAATAAAAACAATAAGATAAATAACTTTTTAATTTTTTTAGTTATTGTTTTAGCCCTATTATGTGCTATATTATTATGGCAATATTTTGAATTAAGAAATCAAAATTCTACTAAAGGTTCAGAGATTGAAGTGCTCAATGATGAGAGAACTGAAATGCAAGCCGAGTTAGAAGAAATGTTGGATGAAATGGACGGCATGGAAACCGATAATGATTCAATGAAAGCTGAATTGACCAATAGAAAAAATGAAATAGAAGATCTTTTAAATAAAGTAAAAGATAAGGATTATGCCGTTTATAAATTGCGAAAGGAAACGAAGACTTTGAGAACTATTATGAAAGGTTACGTTGTAACCATTGATTCTTTGAATACTTTAAACGTAGGCCTTCGACAAGAAAACACAGAAGTTAAAACCTATTTAACCAAAGAGCGTCAAAATAATCAAGTTTTAGTAGAGAAAAATGAAGGCTTAAATAGTAAAGTTGCCGCAGCATCCAGATTGAGAGCTAGAAATATTCAAGCTTATGGCGTTAAAGTGAAGCGAGATATGACAGGGAAGGAGACCGATAGGGCAAGCAAATCTGATAAAATTAGAGCATGTTTTGATATTGATGAAAATAAGATTACATCAACAGGAAAAATGAACCTTTATTTGAGAATAATTGCTCCTGATGGAAAAATTTTATCTAAAGGACAAAGTGATGAATATAGATTTGAATTTGAAGGTCAAAAAGGCGTATATTCAGATAAGCAAAGTGTAAATTATAAGAATGAAGCTATGAAAGTTTGTTTGGATTTTGCTTTAGAAGGAGAGAATGAAACGTTTTTATCAGGAATTTATAATCTTACCATTTATGCAGAAGACTATGAAATTGGAACTGCTAAATTGGATTTAAAATAGGAATAATCGAACTCAAGTTATTTGCAAAGAAGAACCCGAGGTGAAAACCTCGGCTTATTTTATTATAGAGGTTACTAGCTTTTTTCTTGACAAAGCTCAACTAACATTCCACCACTCGATTTGGGATGCAGAAAGGCGATTAATTTATTGTCAGCACCTTTCTTTGCTTCTTTATGAATAAGTTGAAAGCCTTCATTTTCTAAGCGATTAATTTCTGCATCAATATCAACTACATCAAATGCAATGTGGTGAATTCCTTCTCCTTTCTTTTCTATAAATTTTGCGATAGGACTAGAAGGATCGGTTGCTTCTAACAATTCAATTTTACTTTGTCCCATTCGCATAAAGGCAGTTTTTACTCCTTCACTTTCTACAGATTCAGTTTTATAAATTTTGGTGTTAAACAAAGTTTCGTAGAGTTTAGCTTTTTCTTCAATACTACTTACTGCTATTCCTATGTGTTCTATTTTTCTCATATTATACGCCATAAAAAAGCCTTCTCAGTTTTACTGAGAAGGCTTTTGTTATAATTTGCAAATCAATTATTTAATTGAAATAGTTTCTGTTTTGTTATCGTAACTTAAGTAATATTTACCCTTATTTAGAGTAGATATGTCTGCTTTGCCTCCAAATCCTCTTTTTACGATGTTTCCGTAGATATCATAAATTTCATAAAGTGTTTCGCCACCCATAAAAGCTATTTCATCTTTAAATTTAGTTTTACCATCTAAAGAAATAGGTGAACCTGAACTTTGAACTTCAGCTGCTGGAGAATATCTTGGTTTCCCAGTGAAATCTATTTGCTTCACTCTTGCTTTATTGATACCTGAATGAGGTTGAATTTTAAAACTATATTCGTGAGCTCCTGGAGTACCTTTTCCTTTTACTTCACCAACTTTTACCCATTTATTCCATCTATACTGCTCAACTGTGTAATCAATAGCACCAGTTTCATTGCTGGCTGTCCATTTTAAATTTCCATCTGCAGTGTAACGAATATCTTTCGTGTTAAACGTCGATTTAGGTTTTAAAACATCTGGATTTAAAACTTTAATATCGCAATCATCTTTATGCTTAATATTAACAACAATTGGGTCACCCATTTTAAGGTTAAAATTGTTAAAATCGATTTCAAAGTCAGTAGAATTGACTTCATCGGTAGAGATTTTACCGTTTACAGTTACTTCATAAACGCAAAAACCAACTCCTGCTCCACCAAATGAGTTTTTAACATAAACGTTTTTTCCTTGGTAATTACCTTCTAAAATAAGCATACCAGCACTAGCATGTGCGGTAAGAATAAGGCATAATACACTAATAATAAGACTCTTTTTCATAATTAACCTTTTGAAATAAAGATTGGGTTTCAATATGCAATAATAAAACGTTTCTATTTAATAACAAAATAAAATCGCATTAATTTCAAGCTACTAATTTAGTAAAAAATTACATTCCTCGAAACATTTTTTTAATTTAACTGTATTTTAAGTTATTTCGTCGTGTTTACTTAGTATTTTTTTAAGTTCTGAAAGGTGTTTTTCTTTTTCTGGAGCTCTTCTTAAAATGGCAGATTTTGTAAAAAATTTGTGAGCGCTTAAAAATTTAACTTGCAATTCATCCCAATCTTTTTCAGTTTTTATTTTGCCAAACCGCTCCAATTCTTTTCTAAGAGTACTTGCTTTTTGAAAAAAGTCTGGTCTTCCTAAATAATCTAAATCAGCATCACACATTAATTTTTGCAAATGCGTTTTTGGATTGTGTGGCCATTTTGTAGCTTCTATTAAATGAATTACCTTATTTATTTGCTCCTTTGTATATCCAAAATCAGGTAGCATTTCTTTTGACATTTTTGCGCCAATAGGTTCATTACTTTCATATGATTCTACAAAGCCGGCATCGTGAAACAAGGCAGCTGTCTTTAATAGATATAAATCTTCGCCTCTAATACCTTCCCAAATCGCCAAACGTTCTACACTTTCACAAACATCCTTTGTGTGATGAATTCCATGATAAGTTAATCCTTCTGGTAGGTCTTCTTTTAATCGCTTAATAATATACTTTTCAGCATTTCTATAATTGATATTACTGTAAAGCTTTAAATTAACGTAGTGTTCAAAGGCTTCATTTGGATTTATTCCGTCTTCATTTTCGGAAAGTTCTGCTTTAATTCGATGAACATAATACATATCAATGTCACCTTTATTCTTAGCTGGAATCCTTCCTCTATATTCGCATTCAAAAAATTCGACAACAGCGTCGTATGTAGCTCCTGAAATATTTATCATACCTGTTTCACAAGCAGTCTCTAATCTACTAGCTATATTTACAGTATCACCCCATATATCGTATGCAAATCGTTTAATTCCTACAACTCCTGCAATCAATTCTCCAGTGTGGATTCCAACCCTTAACTTCCAAGGCTCTCTACCTTCGGCAATCATCAGCTCTCGCTCATCTGCTACAATTTTTTGAAAATGTAGGGCTGCCAATACAGTATCAATCGGGTTACTTTTGTTTCTTATCGGTAATCCGCCTGCACATAAGTAGGCATCACCAACTGTTTTTATCTTTTCTACATCAAATTTTTCTGTGATTTCATCAAATTTAATAAAAAAGCGATCCAATCGGGCTACCAAATCTTGAGGTTTGTAATTTTCAGCCAATTGGGTAAAACCTTCAAAGTCGGCAAACATAACTGTTGCTTGTGTATAATTTCTAGCCTTCGCCCTTCCTCTATTTTTTAATTCTTCTGCGGTTTCTTTTGGCAATACATTTAATAGTAGTTTCTCTGTTTTTTCTTTCTCTTCTTCTAAAAGCTTTTTTTGTATTTCTACTTCTTCCTTTTGTTTAATAATTTCAATTGTTCGCTGTTTTACTTGAGATTCCAATAACCTTTTTTGTCGTCTGATTCTTTTTATTCTATTCTGATAGTTATAGAATATAAATCCTAAAACTCCAAAGATAAAAATGATACGAAACCACCATGTTGCCCAAAATGGAGGGTGAATGGTAATACTTATTTCGATAGGATCACTCCATACATTGTCACTATTACTTCCTTTAACCTTAAACGTGTATTTGCCCGCATTCAAATTGGTGTATGTTGCTATTCTGGTATTCCCAATATTTACCCAATCTTTATCAAAGCCTTCTAATTTATAAGCATGTTGGTTTTTTTTAGGATTAGAATAGTGCAATGCTGCAAACTCAAAAGAAATTACTTTTTCGTCATAATCTATATCAATTTGATTGGTAGCTGATATGCTTTTGGTTAAAATTCCATCTTTGCTAATGGGCACCTTTTTGTTGAACAGGTTAAAAGCAGTAAATACCATTTTCGGCGGATACTTATTTTTGCCTATTTCGTTAGGAAGAAATACATTAAATCCATTAATTCCTCCAAAGTATAACTCGTTATTAGCTGATTTGAATACAGCACCCGAATTAAATTCATTGCTCTGCAAGCCATCACTTTCAGTGAAATTACTTATTATTTTATCACCTATTTGATAACGGCTCAGACCTTTATTAGTACTTATCCATAAATTAGCATTTTCATCTTCTAATAATCCATTTACAGCATTATTTGCTAATCCATTTTTTTCTGATATATTGGAAATACTCTTTTTTTCAATATTGTATTGATAAACTCCTGCAGAGCGGGTACCAATCCACAAAACTTGTTTGTCTAGCCATAAAGAGGTTATAAAATTATCATTAAACGCATCTTGATGGATTCGATTTTTAAATTCATAGGTATAAGGAGAAAAACTCACTACTCCTTCTTCAGTTCCAAACCATAAGAGAGAATCATTGTTAGCAGCCACGCATCTAAAAATGTTTGCTTTATTTTTATTACTCAAAGAAGGGGAGTAATCTCTATGTAAATACATAGATCCATTTTTTTTAACTTCTAATAGTCCTTGTCTGTTGCCAGAAAATACGCGTCCATCCTTTAATACTTTAATACAATATGTTCTTGATTTATTGACACTTTCGCTAAGAGGAATAGGAATAAACTTTTTTTGAATACTGTCAAATCGTTGTAATCCCTCTTCTGTTCCTACCCAAAACCCATTAAAAGCTGCTTTGATACTATATATACCATTATTAGCATGGTTGCCATATAAAATTGGGCGATAGGTTTCTATCGCATTATTTCTTTTTTGAATTTTTGATAAACCGTTATCTCCACCTATCCAAACTTCGTTGTTATTTTCACTAAATATTGACCAAACCTTACTGTTGTCTATTTTTTCATTGCCAACAATAGTTTGATAGTGATTAAAATTTTGACGTTCACTATCAAAAATATTTATTCCCAATCGCGTACCTACCCATAAAATACCAGTTTGATCGGATGTAATACTCATGATGGTATTTGAACTTATTGAGGTAGAAAGGTTAGATGAGTGAGTAAACCTATCAATTAATCCATTGTTTGTGTTGTATCTATACAATCCTGATACTTGTGTGCCAATCCAAAGTACATCTCTATGGTCAAAATGTATGGTAGAAATTACGCCGTTTATTTCATTTAAATTTGATTTTAAGCTTTTAAAAACTTCCAATTGATGCGCTGAATTATAAAGATATATGGATTGTTTGGAAAAAGCATATAACTTTTTAAGATGAACTTCAAACCCTAAAATAGGTTCGTTGATGGAGCTATTTAAGCTTTGAAGCTTCATGGAATTTTTTTCAAAAACAATATTGTAAAGACCTTCTTTAGTAGATATAAAAATTTTATTTTCAAAATGTTTTAATGCTAGAATATTGGATCTTTCAATTTCTTTAAATGGGATATTCTTAAAAATCTTAGTTATAGGATTAAATATTACCAAATCTTTAGTGGTAGACATTAAAATAGTAGCGCTATCTATTAAAATCAATTGATTAATTGGTAGAAGTTCGCTTAAAACGGAATCAATGGCATAATTCGTAAATTTTTCATTGATAGGATTATAAGATGTAATCCCTTTATCTGTACTTATCCAAATTATGTTTTCTTTGTCTTGTGTAATTTGATGAATACTATTATTGGCGATAGTATTAGAATCATTGATATCATCAATATAATTAGAAATAGAATAGGCATCGTAACGGTTTAATCCACTTAATGTACCAAACCACATATAACCGGTATGGTCTTGATAAATAGCACGAACTCCACTTTGAGTTAAACCATCGGAAGTGGTGATGTGTTGGAATTTAATATTTTGGCTTGAAACATTATGGCAAATAAAAAGTACAGCAAAGCATGCCATAATGTTTATCCAAAGATGCTTTATTTTACCCAAAATATTACGTTTAGTTCTTTATCTTAAATTCTGATCTTCTGTTGATTCTATTTTTATCCATGTCACTTAAACTAGCAGAACTATTTACCCCAAATAATTGATTTTTGTCGTTACCATTTTCAATAGATAATTGATTTTTATTAACTCCTTTTTTGAGTAAATATTCTTCCACAGCTTCACTTCTCTTAACTGATAGTTTTTGGTTGTATTTTACTGATCCAATAGGGTCTGTGTAGGATATAATATTGATTTTTATATCTGATTGCCTCAATAATTTATTAGCTAAATTATCCAATTGTCTTTTCTCTGAATCTTCTATTTCGTAACTATCAAAATCATAATAAACTACATATTGATTCAAATAACCTTTAAAATCAGGATCTAATTTAATTTCAATTTCTTCCACATTATTTTTAAGAAATTGAGTTTGTGTTGTGCTACTTTCGGCATTTTCTTCATCCAATTTGGCCTTTTTGATTCCTTCCATATTAAATGAAATTATACCATCACCAATATTAGCTCCATTAGCAATTACTTGAAAGTCTAAATCAAAAAGTGCCATATTTAAATCATCACTTTTTTCGTCCAGCCTAAAGCTATAGTTTTCATCTAAATCTAGCTTTTTAAAATTAAACCTACCATACTTATCGGTGAAAACTACATCTACTATATTTCCATTTTCATCTAATAAATATACTCGACTAATTTTGCGGTAGTCGTTTAAGTTTTTATCGTATAATTGACCGAAAATTGTTGAAATATTTTTAGAATTCGAAATATTTTGCCCTTCATATTCATCTTTTTCAAAAGTGGCTAAAATTGCGGTTGAAACTGGATAAGAAAAAGTATTGGCTTCGTTTTGATCGGTTTTTAATAAGGTTTTACCTTCTCTGTCCTGTAATACAAGCGATAAAGTTTTATTGGTTGGATTAACCAATTTAAAACTATACTTTTCATTGGGCAGTAATTTATGAAATTCAAAAGAACCATCTCCTACTAAAGTAGTTGTGCCTTTAATATTATCCTTTTCATCATAAATAATCATTTTAGTTTTTTCTTGTAAATCACCTGGTTTGTTTTCATATACATTGCCATATAAACTTACATAATTAAGTTCGTCAATATCTGTGTAGAGTTGCACAGTGCTGTATTGGTCGAATGTAAGTGTTCTGAAAACAAAATCTTGGTCTTTTAATCGATCAATCAAGAATAATTTCTCTTCAAAAGTATTGATGGCGTATAGTTTTGCATCTTTATAACCTACGGGATTATCTTCACTGATACGTACTATATAATTTTCTTCAAAAGCTAATTTGTTAAATTGAAATTCACCCTTTTCGCTGCTGTAGGTAGTGGCGATTGTATCACCATAAATATTAAGCAAATGAATTTTCATGTTTTCAATTCTATTTTTGGAGACTTCTACCAAACCAATAATAGATGCTTTATCTAATTCGCTATTTCTAATTAGTTTCGGCTCTATTAATACATCTTTTTTGATGAGCGCTTGATTTTCTCCTTTTAGCTTTGGAAAGTCAACTATTCGACCATCTTTATTGATGATAGCGAATTTAATATCAGTATCTTCCTCTTTTAATTTAACGATATAATCTTGATTAGGTGGAAGATTTTTAAAGTTAAACTTTCCAAATTCATCTGCATAAGAAGAATCTAATATAATACCCGAATCGTCAATTAAATAGACCATCATGCCATTGGTGTAATCGCCTGGTAATTTCTTAAATATTTGCCCGGCAATATTAAGGTTGGCTATCACTGTTTCATCTTCAGAAAGCAAACCCATATTAGTAATTTTTTCTAAATCAAGCGTTTTAAATTTAAACGAGCCATCTTTTAATTTATTAATCAATGCTAACTTATCTCCATTTGAATTAGTGATAAACATATTAGCATTAGGATATTTAGTATCATCTAAGGCATCTAATTTGACAAAATAATCCTTGTCGGAAGGCAATTTGTTAAATTTAAAAAATCCATCTTTATCTGTATATACTACCTGTACTACTAATCCCTCTTCGTTTATAAGATTTAGTTTAACGCCATCTTGAGGCAGATTTTTATATTCAAAAATACCACTAATAGCAACTGAATCAGTATATAATGAAGATATGGTATAGAAATAGTAGATATCATCCAAACCTTTTCCCCCGTATCGGTTAGAAGAGAAATATCCTTCATTATCATTGATAAAATAAATTCCGAAATCATCCGTAGATGAATTGATTGGGGATTTTAAATTCATTGGTTTTGTCCAACTTCTATCAATGTTATAGGTTTCAAAAATATCAAAACCTCCATAACCTGAAAGACCATTGGAGGAGAAGTATAACTTATCCTCTAAAAAGTATGGAAATACTTCATCTCCAGCAGTATTAATTCCTTTGCCTAGGTTGATAGGTTTACTCCATTTTCCATTTCCTTTCACAACATAATATAAATCCATTCCACCAAACCCTCCTGGCATATCCGAGCTAAAAAATAAACGCTTACCATCTTGCGAACAAGATGGATGCCCTGCCGAGTAAGCATCGGAATTAAAAGGCAATAATTCTTCATCTATCCAAGTTTTTCCATCCCATTTGGAGGTATAAATTTTCATTTTATGAATGAATAATTTTCCTTTGCTATTATCAGAAACTCGCGTATAATATGCTTCTGTTTGATCATCGTTGAATGCTATTGGGCCATCATGATATATGGTATTAATTCTACTTGAAAAGTCTTTAATATCTGCAAACGATTTTTTATTGGCTCCTACATTGCTCGCTTTATAAATAGATAAAAATGGCTTTTCATTCCAATTAAATTTTTTAGCCCCATTGTAATCAACTCCTCTATCGCTCACAAACACCAAATTGTCTTTAAACATAACGGGAGAAAACTCCGCAAAAGAAGTGTTAATACCACTAATAGTATCTATGGTAAAGGAACGACTTTGATTATTCCATTCTTGTACATTCTCTATAGATTGTAAAGCGAGTTTACCTATTAAACTTTTTGGATTCTTTTTGGCAAATAATTGAAATTGCTTTTTAGCATCTGTGGTTTTATTAGCCACTCTAAGTATTTGTCCGTAATATAAATGCGCTGAAGAAGGCAGTTCATCAAAAGAACTAATTTTTGAATAATATTGTTCTGCTTTTGAATAGTTATCTAATTTTCTATAACTCTCCGCCGTTCGATATAATAAGAAGTTATTATTTTGATCGTCCTTTAGTGCTTTTTCGTATGCTTCTGCAGCTTGTTTAAATTCTAATTGGCTAAAATGTTTATCTGCTTTCTTTTCTTGTGCAATAGAAGTAAATGACAAACCAATGAATAAAAGAAGTATTAAATACTTTCTGTTTAAACAGTTTGTCTTTTTAAATTTTAAAATATCTATTTTTAATCTATTCATTTTTGCTTCAAAAATTAAAAATACCTAGGAGATATCATGGTTGATTTAAAAATATTCAAATCTAATCCTAAAAATATTTCATGTGACCCTGAGGTAGATGTAGCAATTTTATTCAAAGGGAAATCATAAGAATATCCTACTCTAAATTCTTCCGTAATATAATACTCAAAAATGGCTGCGACACCATAATTTTTCCTGTAAGATGCTCCAACCCACAATTTATTTTTTAATAATACGCTTGCATTGATATCTAATAAAAAATTAGCATATTGATTGGTTCTAAATAGTATGGAAGGCTTAAAAACTACATTATCATTGATTTTAAATGCATGACCTGCTGTTAAAGTCAATTGCATTTCTTGCTGATAAGTATTGTTTATAATATCTGTATTTCCTTTTAAATTAATTTGTCCTTGTGATAAGTGTGCAGCCTCAATTCCTATATATGATTTTGCAGTGCTGTAATACATCCCAAAGTCAAAGGAGGGAATCATAAAAGATTCTTTTCCACTTTTATTCGCATTGTCTCTGCTGTCTTTATATTCAATTTCACTCCAATTTATCTGATAATTATAAAGGCTTCCTCTTAATCCTAACGCTAAATTTCCTTTATCAAATCTAATTTTATAGGCATAATCAGCTGATATCGCTAAAGTATTGTTGGGTCCTATTTTATCATTTAATATTTGTAAACCCACACCCATTTTATTATTAGCGATAGGAGAGTGGATTGCAAAGTTTTGAGTAGTTGGAGCACCCTCAAAACCAACCCATTGTGACCGATGAATAGCAGCAATAGACAATGCATCTCTGCTTCCTGCATAAGCAGGATTAATAGCTAATGGATTAAACATATACATATTGTATTGAGGATCTTGTTGCGCAAATATGGGCAACGAAATCAAAATCAATATATAAAGTAAAAGTTTTTTCATCTATTTTGTAATTTCTACCCAGCCTTTTTTAGTAAAACCATCCGATTCAAAAACAAAGAAATAAGTACCATCTGCTAACATATTTCCATTTTTATCATCTCCGATCCAAACTACGGTTGAATTATTATAGTTCTCAAATTGCTGAATTATATCACCATACCTATTAAATATGGTCAAAGTATTCAGCTGAAAATTTATCAATATTATCAATAATCCACCAATCGTTTATTTTATCATTATTGGGTGTAAATCCGCTGTAAAATTTTACATCACATTCACCATTTTCTCCGTTATTTATCTCAAAAGTTTTGGTGAAATTACATCCATTAAATGCTGTTACAGTTACTGAATGAGTACCTACACTTAAATTATCTACTACTGTGTTACTACTTCCATTATCCCACAATATGGTATATGGAGCTAAACAACCTTTGATATTAGTAATACTTGCTGAGCCCTCGTTGGTTTTATCGCAGTCTTGATTAATAATTTCAATATCAAATGTTAAAGGATCAAAGATTAATAAAGAAGTAGCTTTTTGAAACCCTTCTGATAACGAATACCCACTTGATTGCGCAGAATTTACTGCCGCCTCTCCAATGGTATAACTAATATTAAAGTTGGCCGAACTACTATTATCTCCACTAGTTGCAACAACAGATCGTTCCAACACATTTTGACTTATTCCAAAAGTCGAAATGATGCTAAAAATGAATAATATAATGGGTTTTTTTATCACAACTATTTATAAATCAATATTATTTTAAGTAAATGATACATCTATATGCATTTGAAACTGTGGGAGCAACATTATTAATGGAGTTTAGAGATCCATTTCCAACTATTCCGGCATTTCCAATAGTTGCATTGTCAATCCATTCCCAATTGTTCGTTTCTCCAGTTAAGGTAGCGTTGTCCATAGCGCCAAACCATTCTGCCCATGATGGTAATTTATAACCAGCAGCATTGCAAGTAGAAGCAGCTACAAACCAAGTAGCAGCGACCCTTTCATTTGTTTCTATGCACATATTTCCACTCAAGGTCATACCTACAGGACAAGTATTTACTACTCCTGTAGTTAATGAGACCCAATTTGATCCATCATATCCTTGAAAATCTGATCCTGTCCACTGAATCATTCCCGCGGATGGACTTGCAATTGCATCTTTAATTTTTATTGCTCCTCTCACATCCAATTTTGCTGTGGGCGCATTTGTTCCTATTCCTAAGCGTTTATTTCCATTGTTCCAAGTAAACTCATTATTAGTTATTAAGCTATCAGAATTGATATAAAAAGGAACTCTATTTGTAATTCCTATTCCTTTTAAATTATTAAATTTAGCGAGTGAAATAGTTTTTACAGCTCCTCCTTCATAAATTAATAAGTTATTCCCGCTAATTTTCATTGAATCAATTATTTCATTGTCAGTAAATGGATCTGGTAATAATACAGCGTTTCCATTGGTAATATACAATGAGTCTTGCAGAGCTGATAAATAAACTGTTTGACTATCAGTATTTAATGCATCTAAACTAATGGTTTTGCTATTGGTTCCCTCAAATATTTTTAATTCTCCAAATGAATTTAAGGTAATAGCAGTTATCAGCTCATTCGTTTTACTGATATCTTTATCCGCTGTAATATGCGCATTTAAAGCATCTTGAATTAATTGACGCTCTTGATTTCCTAATGTATCTAAATTCACTTTATAAAGTATACCGTTTTCATTGATTATCAAGGTATCTTTAAAAATAGTAAGACTGCTTATTTTTTCATTGGTACTATCCAAATCCCCATCACCGACTATATGGTTAGAGATGAAAGTAGAATTTGTAGTAATCTGACTTTGTAAGGAGGTTCGCGCCGCTTGGTTTATATTTTTCAAAGAAATCATAAAAGTAGAGTCATTTTCAATTACTACTAACGTATCATTGATGATTTGCATGGATGAAATGCGCTCGTTCATACTATCTGTATCAAAATCTAGAGCAATAATATTTTGAATAGTAGCTATTTTGTAATTTCCTAATGTATCTAAATTAATACTTTGAAGATTCCCATTTTCATAAATTTGTAAATTGCTGTTATTTAAGACTATACTATCAATTAATTCGTTTAATTCAGAAAGATCACCAAGATTAATAATGGTGTCATTCGAAATTTGAATTCCATTTCCGGCTTTCAATGCCGTTGCGGCTAAACCATTACAAACAAAATAACTTAATTGAATCTCTGAAGCCTCTAAAGTGTCGTTCATATTCAAATCTAAACCTACATTCACTTTGCTTCCACCATTGGCACAATTACCTCCATTTGGTTCTGTTTCAATAGATGTTAAACTATTTTTACCATCACCATTTCCGGATTTCTTTGCATAAAGGGCATAAGGAACGGATAATAATTGTGTGGTTCCTAGATCCTCATAAGTTCCTGATGTATTTTTTAATTCTACCTTTAAAAAATGCGTGTTAGCCGCCCAATCAATATCTGAGAAAGTCAATTTTGAACCATTGCCTGTAGGTGAACCCTTTCCAATTTTTAAAGTAAATAAACCATAGGCAGAGGTGGTTGTATTAAACTCTTCTTCATATTCTAAAACACCAGAAGTGGAAGATGATATAATTCCGATTTTTGCTGTTATCGTTTGATTAGCAATTATATTTTGATTGGCATCTCTTGCTACAGCTTGGTAATTAATGCTTTCGGCAACTTGTCCTTGGGCATTAAAAAATGAGAAAATACCAAGAGAAAAAGTAAATATAAGAGCTTTTAGGGCTTGTTTAAATGGGAATTCCATATTTCTATATTGATAATTATTAGTTGTCAAATCATTAGTAAACAATTTACTAAATTATAGTTTTATTTTCATTTTCGAAAATATATTGTTTTTATCCAATTTATTTTCTAAATATCCAGCTTTCAGGATTCAATTTAGTTGTGTTTTTCCAAATTTCTAAATGCAAGATTGTTTTATTTTCATCATCCGTTACCGCGATACCCAAATCTTGTTTGGTACTTACTTTGTCCCCTTTTTGCACATACAATTCTTTAAAATAAGTGTAAACTGATAAGTATTCACCATGACGAATCATCACGCCTTTTCCGCCTCCTGGTATAATAATAACAGCAGTTACTTCACCATCAAAAATGCTTCGAACAACTGATCCTTTGGTGGTGCTGATATCAATTCCATTGTTTTGAACTTTGACACCTGGCAAAGCAGGATGAGGATGTTCACCAAATTTTTCTGTTACAATACCTTGTAAAACAGGCCATGGCAATTTTCCTTGATTGGCTGTAAATGAATTAGATAATTCTTTTGCTTCTGGTGTTAAAGGATAACCTTCGGATGATTTCCCTGCTTTTTTTGCAGCTTCTCTTGCCTTTCTAATTTCTTCGGCAATAATTCGTTCAATGGCTTTGTCTAGTTTTTGAGAAGCTTTATTTTTCTCTGCTAATTGCTTCTTGAGCTCTTTTTCTTTTCCTTGTAATTTATTGACAACATCTTCTTTCTGAATTTTTTCACTTCCTAATTTATCGTTTTCATTTTTAACAGAACCCAATAAATTTTGTTTACTCATTTTTATGGCTTCCAATTCGGCCAACTTATTATTAATTTCTATTTGAGTACTCTCTATTTTCTCTACTTGATTTTTTCTGTAAGATGTAAATTGTTGCAAATACTTTAAGCGTTTGTAGGCTTGATTAAAACTCTCTGCTGAAAATACAAACATCATTTGATCATAAGCACTTCTATTTTTATAGGCAGATTGAAGAAGTTGAGCATATTCGTCTTTCAAAATCTTTGAAGTGGAAGAAAGAGAATCCAATGCTTTTTGATTCTCTGCGATATTTTGGTCTATCAATTCAATTTCTTGATTCATAGTAGAAATCAGTTCACCCCTGGCTTCAATTTTTTTATTTAATTGCACCAATTGATTTAAAGAAGATTTCTTATTCTGAGCCGTTTCATCTAATAATTTATTGGTCAATAAAATCTCCTTCTGCAGCTCTTTCTTTTTTTGCTGCAAATCCGTTTTACTTTGCCCTAATAATAGATTAGCAAATAAAAAAATGGGAATAAAAACTAAACAAGATTTAATAAAATACCTGCTCATATTTTGTCGGGATATTAAATGAAAATGAAATCGGTTTATCTAAAATGATGCGCGAATATTCTATCTCTACCTTATTCTTTTCTTTTTCTGTTAATTCAAAATTCAAATTAGTTGGATACAAATGTTCATCAATCAATAAATGATTTTTAAATTTAGCTCTCACAAATCTAGAATTAGTTAAATCACTAATCAACATTTCTTCAATTTTATAAGTAGTAGGATTCAACCAAAAGCTGATAACCTCTTCGTTCTCAATTTTTTTCGGCTTTTTTTCGGCTTTTACTACTTTTCTTTTCTTAGTATTTCCTAAATAATACCGCTCATTGTCTATAGAAAAATCTAACTTTTCATCTTCTTCAAATGGGATTCTATTTCCAATTAACATTGCTTGAATTGTCTCAAAATCAAGAGCAACTTTATATTTTTTATAGAAATAATCATAATCTCCCATAAAATATTCTGCATTGATTCTATCAATTACTTTTAAGGAATCTTTAGTCAATAAAATACGAGCCAACTCAATGCCAAACAATGGAGTAACAGACACCCAAATGGCACTATCTTTCAAGATACGAATCGTACTCTTAAATGAATTATTCATTTTTTCACTTTCAATAGAAATGGAAGACTTAGCAGAAAAAGTTTTAAAATCAACCTCGTTTGCTTTCAATTGATTTAATAAAAAAACAGTTTTCTTACCTTCTAAAGGTTTTTTTGAAACTTTAGTAGATTTACAAGCACTGAAAATTATAGTTAAACTTAAAATGATATAAAGTAATTGTTTACTCAAAATATTGTTCCTCTTTTATTTTCTTATCTATTTGATTGGAAGTATCTCCTAGCTGTTTTGCATTTCTCCAAAGCTCTAGTGCTTTAGTCACATCTCCTAATTTAAAAGCCACATCTCCTAAATGCTCTACAATTACACCGCTATTTTCTCCACCATTTTTTAATGCTTTCTCAATCCACTCTTGAGCTTCTTTGTACTTTTCTTGCTGAAAAAGTATCCAACCATAAGTATCTTCAAAAGAAGATTGGTTTGGGGCGATTTTATTCGATAAAAAAGACATTTCAGCAGCTTTGTCTAAATTATCTTTATCTAAGGATAGATAATAGCTGTAATTGTTTAATACATATACATTTGAAGGTTCTATTTTCAATGCTTCATCATAAGCTTTATAGGCTTTATCTGATTTTTTCGTTTCATAATAGGCATCTCCCAAACTAGAATAAAATTGAGCTTTTAAAGCTTTGTTATCCAATACATAATCTTTACCTACAGATAAATAATCAATTGCCTTATCATAATCTTTTAATTGAAAAGAAGATAAACCTGCAAAGAAGTAGGCTACTGATTGATTAGGAAAAAGATTTAATGCTCTCTCACTCACATTTTGCAATGATTTATTTTCACCTCTTTCTGATTCTACTACCATTAATTGATTCCAAATAGCATATCTGCTGCTATCCAATTTCAGGGTGATAAAATATTGTTCTGAAGCTTTATCTAAATCTTTTTCACGGTATAAATAATCACCATACATGGCATGCGTTTTAGGATCATCAGGATGAGTTTCTACCAGAGTTTTACAAAGTTCTAACGCCTCTTTTTTTGCTTTTTCATTCGTTTCAGAAGCCACAAAATACTCCAGTAAAACCTTAATTTTGCTATCCACATCTAAATCAGTGCTAGAAAAAGCTTTGTTGAGATGCATAAGTGCCTCTTCATCCTTTCCTTTTTGACGATAAAAGTTAGCCATTGCAATGTTCACTTTCGGATCATCAGGACTCAACTTTTGCATTTTTTCATAGACTTCCATGGCTTCTTTTTCTTTGCCATTTACCATATATGTATCTGCTAAAATGCTATAAAATTTCATTTCATTTGGATTGGCATCAATCAGCTTTTGGATTTCAGCAGCAGCTTTTTCTATTTCGCCTTCTTTGAGATAAATTTTTTGTTTTTGAATAGAAATTTCTTCAGTAGTACCAAGAGATTGTTCAATATGATCTAATTCTTTTAAAGCCTCTTTTGGTTTATTGTTATATAAATAGATGCCTGCTAATTCATATCTTAATTCAACATCATAAGGTTTTTGATCAATTAATTTTTTATACATTGCTTCAGCGGTCTCTACTTTATTCAATTCAAGTGCTAACTTAGCATATAACAAAGAGTACCAATAGTTATCTTTGTTTCTATCAACTGCATTTTTAGAAAATTCAAAAGCTTTATCAAGCTGACCCATTTGAGCATATATTTGAGCTTTTTCATAGTAAGGAGCAGGCTCTGAAGGGCTTTTTAGAATACAATTTGAAAACAAGCTCAATGCTTTTTCATTGTTGCCCAATATTTTTTCTTTCGCTGCCTCAATAAAAGTTTGTTCAAAATCTATTCTGCCTCTTTCATCCAATTGATCGGCCTTAGAAGCTTCATTTTTAGCTACTACTTTTTGAGAAGATTGGCAAGAAGTAAAAAATACTCCTACAGCCAAAAAACAAAAGATTAATTGATATTTTAATTTATAATTCATTGTAATCGCCTATACTGCAACTTTTTAATTTATTTTCTATCGACACATGATTCCCAATCATTGTATTATCAAATTGAACTCCTTTTAAGGTGCTATTGGTTTGGATAATTGAGTTTTTTATGATAGAGTTTTCAATTATCGTACCATCTCCCACTGAAACATGAGGCCCAACAATAGAATTGCTAATTTTTACATTTTCACCAATGTAACAAGGCTCTATAATGACAGTATTTTCCGTTGTAGCTGAACTAGCAACTATATTTTGACCTTTTAAAAACTCTAATACTCTTTGATTGGTATAAACAGTTGCGTTTTTATTTCCACAATCTAACCATTCTTCTACTTTTCCAGGAGAAAACTGTACCCCTTTTTGCTTCATGTTTTCTAAAGCATTGGTTAATTGATATTCACCTTTATCTTTAATATCATTATCAATCAAATATTGCAATTCATTTTTAAGATTATTACCATCTTTAAAATAGTATATTCCTATGATTGCCATATCCGAGACAAAAGTTTGAGGTTTTTCAACAAAATCTGTAATGATATTATTATCATCTACTTTAATTACACCAAATGCTTTAGGATCTTCTACACTTTGAACCCAAATAATGCCATCTTTAGAATCATCCAGAGTAAAATCTGCGCGAAATAAGGTATCTGCAAAAGCAACTACTACTTTACCATCCAATAATTGTTGTGCACACAAAATAGCATGTGCTGTTCCCAATGCTTCCTCTTGGTGAAAGATATGACCTTTGGCTCCTAAACTTTCTGCAACAGAAATTAAGTGCTTTTCTACTTTTTCACCAAAATCACCAATGATAAAACCAATTTCATCGATAGGTTCAGCGCAAACTTTTGCAATGTCTTCCACTAATCTTTGTACAATAGGTTTTCCTGCTATTGGTAGTAAAGGTTTTGGAATGGTTAAAGTATGCGGACGCATTCTTTTTCCAATTCCTGCCATAGGTACGATAATCTTCATTTATATTTTTCTTTTAAATTCTTATTTTATTTTACTCCAGTACTTCCAAATCCACCATGACCTCTTTCAGACTCTTCTAACTGCTTCACTTCAACCCATTCAGCTTGTTCATGAGCTGCAATGACCATTTGTGCAATGCGTTCTCCATTTTCAATTACGAAAGTTTCATTGGAAAGATTGATTAAGATTACTTTCAATTCACCTCTATAATCTGCATCAATTGTGCCAGGTGAATTTAAAACAGTAATTCCTTTTTTGAGTGCCAATCCACTTCTTGGGCGCACTTGTGCTTCATACCCTTCAGGAATTTCCATAAATAAACCAGTAGGAACCAATGTTCTTTCTAATGGTTTTAAACTAATTGGTGTATCTATGTTCGCTCTTAAATCCACGCCTGCAGCAGCTTTAGTGCCATATTCAGGTAAGGCGTGTTGGGAGTGATTGACAATTTTTATCTTCATCCAACAATAGTGATTTTGAGAATTCTATTCTCGTTAATAGTTCATCAAATTTGCTACGAAATTAGAACTTTTTTAGGTTTTTCTAAAATGTAAACCAAAGCAACAAAAACTAAGAAGAAAATAGCATTAATGACATGTTGCATATAAATATTTGTATAACTGATTTGAATGCTTATAAAATAGAGAATAAAGGCAGATGAAAGATACATTAAAATCCGTCCAACAGGATAATTTACAGGATAATACTTCTGCCCATAATAGTAAGAAATAAGCACCATAGAACCATAACAAATCAATGTGGTGATAGCAGAACCTAAATAACCAATTATAGGAATTAATATAAAATTCAGAACAATAGTAATTATAGCACCAACAACTGAAATAATAGCGCCATAGCGGGTTTTGCCACCTAACTTATACCAAATAGAAAGATTGTAAAACATTCCCAAGAAGATATTAGCAAACAATAAGTAAGGAACAACATTTAAACCAACCCAATAATCTTTATTTTGAACAAAATATTTAATGATATCAATGTATAACATGACGCCAAGGAAAATAGCCGAACAAACAATCACAAAATACTTCATGACTAAGGCGTATGAATCACCTGCATTTTTTTCGGTAGATTGATTAAAGAAGAAAGGTTCGGCGGCATATCTAAATGCTTGGATAAATATGCTGATGATGATAGATATTTTGTAACACGCACCATAAATACCTACTTGGCTCGTAGCTTCATCAACACCCAGTGAATCTTTAAGCATCCATTTGAGCATTATTTTATCTGCATTTTCATTGACAATTATAGCTAAACTGGCAATAAGCAAAGGCCAACTATAGGATAACATCCTTAGAAGTAGTTTTTTATCAATAGAAAACTTTACCCTAAAAATAGTAGGACTTAATAAAACGAATTTAAAAATAGACGCAAATAAATTGGCAATAAACACATAACCAACTCCTATAGCTGGTGTAAATAAATATTCAGTAAAAATATTACTAACTCCTTCTTGATATGCAGGAATGCAATAGCCAATCCAAAAAAGATTCAACCCAATATTTATAAAAATTGAAGCCAAATTGACCATGGCAAAGGTCTTAGCTTTATTTTCTACTCTTAATTTTGCTAATGGAATAGAGGAAATAGCATCTAATCCTACAATAATAGCAAACCAAATGACATATTCTTTATTGTTGGGATAACTAATAAAATTAGCAATCTGCTGTGAAAGCAAGGAAGCCACCACTATAAAAATAGCTGTACTAATTACTAAAGAAAAAGCTGTGGTACTGAATATTTTAGCTTTATCTTCATCAGGTTTAGATATGTATCTAAAAAAAGCCGTTTCCATTCCATAAGTGAGTAAAACCACTAAAAAAGAGACATAGGCATACATTTCGGTAATTACTCCAAATTGTTCAGGGAGAAAAACTGCAGTATGGATGGGAACCAATAAATAATTCAACAGTCTGCCAACTATGCTTGGTAAACCGTAAATGGCTGTTTGACCTGCTAATTTTTTTAATGGATTTATCAAAATTCAGCCTTAAAATTTAATGCTTCATACAATTAATTTGCAGAAAAATTAGGTTTTCTTTTCTCTAAAAATGCTTGTGTTCCTTCTTTAAAATCTGCAGAATCAAAACATTCCCCAAATTGTTGCATTTCGGTTTCAAAACCATCTGTACCATCCTTAAAACCTGCATTAATAGCAGTAATAGCTTTAGAAATAGCTACAGAAGAATTTCTTGAAATTTTATGAGCCATCTTTTTGGCTCTGTCCATCAATTCATCTTGAGTAACAACATGATTGACTAATCCAATTCTATGAGCTTCTTCAGCATCAATCATTTCAGCAGAAGTTATCAATTCAAAAGCCTTTCCTTTTCCTGCCAATTGCGCTAAACGTTGTGTACCACCATAACCAGGAATTACTCCCAAAGTAACTTCGGGTAAACCCATTTTTGCATTGTCTGATGCAATTCTAATATGGCAAGCCATTGCTAATTCTAATCCACCACCTAAGGCAAAACCATTAACTGCCGCTATAATTGGTTTTTTACTGTTTTCTACCACATTAAATAAGCTGTTTTGACCGTGCATACTCAATGCTTTACCTTCAGATCCATTAAAACTAGCAAATTCTGAAATGTCGGCACCTGCAACAAATGCTTTATTGCCAGATCCTGTAATTATAATTACTGTCACTTCTTTATTCGCTTCTGCTGTGATAATAGCGTCGCCAATCTCCGTAATTGTTTCTTTGTTTAAAGCATTTAATTTATCAGCTCTGTTGATAGTAATGATCTCTACAGAACCATCTCTTTCTATAATTATATTTTTAGGCATTATCTCTTATTTTTTTATCAAAAGTATTGATTATATCTCAATTTGCTTTCGGAAATTGAAGTATAAAAGTAGTTCCTTTTTCTAACGTACTGTTGAATGAAATATTTCCTTCAGAAGTCTCTACTATATTCTTAACAATAGAAAGGCCTAAACCCATACCACTTCCTTTGGTAGTAAAATTGGGAACAAAAATTCGATCGTAATCTCGCTCAGCAATACCTGATCCATTATCTTTAAAATAAATTTGATAACTGTCTGATTTTTCTTCAATAGTGATGATGATTTCAGCTTTTTTATCTTCATCAATGGCTTGAATTGCATTTTTTATAATGTTATTGAATACTCTCAACAGTTGATCACTATCTGCATTAATAAATGCTTTTTCTATAGTTGATTGCAATTGAATATTGCCTGATTCGCTCTCGTCAAATAAACCGATAGCATTTTTTAGGATTGGGATAAAATCCAATTTAACCTTAACTGCTTCCGGCATTTTAGCAAAGTTAGAAAATTCACCAGCTATTGTCGATAAAGCATCAATTTGTTGAATGAGCGTTTCAGAAGTCTTCTTTATACGGTCCTCTAAATTATCAGCATGATCTGCAGAAGCACGTTGCAGCTGCTGAATACTTAATTTCATAGGAGTTAGTGGGTTCTTGATTTCATGGGCTACTTGTTTCGCCATTTCTTTCCAAGCACCTGCTCGTTCAGTTCGGGCTAGCATATCAGCGCTATCAGCCAATTTGACTACCATACGATTGTATTCTTTTACCAAACTGCTAATTTCATCGTTTCCTTCCCATTGTATAATCTCATTGGACGAACCAAAATTTACCTTAGCCAATTTTTCTCTTAGCAATTGTAAAGGCTTGGAAATATAATTGGCAAAGAAAACAGATAAAATCAAAGCGAAACTAAAGATGACTACATAAATATTGATGCTACTCACCAAAAAGGTAGAAATTTCTTCTTCCAACTCATCTTGCTTTGCAAAGTAAGGTAAGTTGAGAAATGCCAATACCTTATTGTCGTTATTAATAAACGGCACATAAGCCGACAAATAATTGAGTTTGCCGATATGCTCTTGATTAATAAAAATTTGCTTTTGATCGACTGCCATTGATTTATAAGCTATAGGATCAATTAAAGGAGCCTTAAAACCAATATCAAAAATTTCAGGTCTAGAAGTTGCAATCAATTTACCTTGAATAGAGTATAAATTAATATCTGTATAAAATACATTAGAAAAACGAATCAATGTATACGTCATATAATCTTGCATGGAAGGGCTCAATTCATTTTCATCACCCAACTTTTGATTGACCTCTATTAATACCGATCGAATTTTTTCAGAGATATTCTTTTTGTTTTTGGCATCGTATTGCTTTTTTATATAATAGGTGGAAGCAACACTAAATAACCCTATAGCAATCAATAATATAAATATTATAAACAATTGTATTTTAGTAGTAAAATCTTGCAATTTCCATCGAATCCGAAGCGGAAAATATTTAAAGCCTACTGCTGAGATAAAGAAAAACAAGCCTAAAAAGCTGAATAAATAGGAGAATGCCGTAAAAGCACCTAATAAATCATTGTTTTTGGAAGTCAATAGAATGATAGTATTTCCACTTGGTCTATATACCAGATGAGTTATATCTTCCACTTTAATTCTTTGGGATGACCCTACTTTTATTTTAGGCATTTTCATGACTGATGAATACGAGTAATTTCCAATGGTATTCACCAATTTGCCCTCTTCATATTTAGCAAAGGAAAAGTTATCTAAATCAATTAAGCTGCTAATTTCTTTATCATCCAAGAGTAATTCGGGGTATCCTTTATTTTGATTTAATCGCTTATTATTAAACTCAGTAAACAATAGATAATCTCCATTTGCACATTCTATTTTATCCTTGCTTAAATAAGAGATTCTTCCCGCATCCGATTGCATCAAATACAAAGAAGGATGATCAGTAAATTGTCCTTCTTTAGCGATTCTATCATCAAAAAACCTCCAACAATTAGCCTCAATATTATCTGGTTTTACCAATATGGTATCACTATTGGAGCAAGCTGTAAATTGAACTTGATATGCTTGCCAAAAACTACCAAAATACTTTTCTTTCAAAAAATTATTGATAGAATCTGCATTTTGCCAATATGTTGGTAGGAGTTTTTTAAAATCTCTGTCCTTTTTAATTTGGGCAATTGAATTTAGAAATAAATATTCAGCGATTGGATCTTTTTCTTCTGCTAATTTCTGAACAATCAATGCCATTGTTCTTCTTTCTTTTAAAGCGGATTGGTGGATTAAAATGTAAGAAGAAATAATACCAAAAAATACAATCAACAATAAAGATCGACTTAAATTAAAATGAGCTTGATACTTTTTCTGGTTGTAGCTGAGAAAAATAAACAAAAGAATGGGCCAATTGATAAAAGTGATATTTCGCTCACCGATATAATATTGAATGGCATAATTGACCAATCCAATAATTAAAATGCTGATAATGATTGATTGAAGCGATTTTGTGCTATTTTTAAAAACAGGATAGGCCAAAATAAATGTAGCAGCAAAAAGCATGGCTATCAGCAAAAGGCCGATATAACTGTATGCATTTAGGCTAAATAAATTATTGAGATCGAAGCTAATGGTAGAGTTGATCACTAATGCTCTAATCATTGAAGTAGTGAAGTAAGTAAAGGCAAAAAGTAAAATAATACTTATATAAAAACTCCACTTTTCAAACCTTATTTTCTTGAGCGGATAGGATAAAATATAGCTGGATATAAATATCAAAACTATGGTGATAATGGTATCCCCTAAGTTTGGGAAAAATGCATTTAAGGCAAAAATTTTAGGGCTAAAAAGTTCGGATAAATACAAATAGGATGGCCATTTGTAATAAACACTTACAAATCTTAAAATAAATAATGATCCTATGATGAGTACACTGTATTTTGCTTCAGATTTTACTGCGCTAATTAAGAACAATACACCAATAATTAAAAGCAAAAAGAATGCAAACGTTTTATATTGCACCACCAATGATATGATTTGGTTGTTGTCTTTAGGTACAAATGAAAAGAGGAATTTCCCACTTTCATCATTCATTTGATACGTTTTGGACTTTTCAGTAGTAAAGTTGTAATTATCTGAAATTTGTTGATCTAAAGTAAATTGATTGTTGAGGTAATTGTTGTTGTGGCGGTAATTTCTTTGAATTAGGATATTGGCAATCGCAATTTGGTCATTTAGCTCTTTTTTGATGCAGTAATACCATCCATTTTCTAGCTGAATTAACTGTTCGTCTATTTTACTATTCCAACTACTAGAATCTACTGGGGTTGTATTATCTGACCAATAAACTAATTGATTGTTTTGAACAACAAAATAGCTAATTAATTCATTTTTAGGTTGAAATTGGTTGAATAAGAATTGTTTGTTACTTGTTTTTTGTTCAGCTAATTGATGAATTAAAAAATCCAACTCGACATGAGCTTCTTTCTTTAAATCAATTAGTTTTTCTTCTGCGTGCTTGATGTGGTAATTCGTTACTAAATCACTCAAAGTAGCAGATGGAAACAACTGAAAAAGTAACAGTAAAACTGCTATTACAGAAAGAAAAATATTAAATTTAGATTTGCTAAACATGAACTCAAATGTATGATTTTAAGGATTGGCAATAATTAAACCAATCTTTTTTAATTGCAGCTTATTCTATGAGTTGAATGACTGCGGAACATTCTAGGTTTAATCTGCTACAGATTCGAAGCATTTGCAATCCTTCGGTATGCTAATTTGTATTTCTGTTAGCGCGGACTTTTAGTCCGTGACACCCCACTTCGAAGTATTTGCAATCCTTCGGCATGCATTACTAGCAATTTGCAATTTATGCAAATGCTTATCCTGAAATACTAAAATCATAATTTTCATACAGCTAAGATAATTAATAATCCTTTTAAAGTGAATGGATTGTTTTAAATTTTAGATTAATTCTTATTAATTTTTTGAAGTGCTAGGGCAGTTATTAAACCAATCGTTGAAAAGATAGCTAATATTAAAAATAAATGGTAATGTCCTTCTGCGCCAGGTGAACTATCCAATACATAACCCATCAAGGGACCAAAAAATACATCGGGAGTATAGCCAATAAAGGAAATAAAACCAACGGCACTTCCTGTATAGATTAACGGTATCTTGTTTTCTTCTAACAAGGCAAAATATAGGCCCCGGAGTCCATAAATACCTAGACTAGTTATAGCAATGGTGAGAATAATAAAAGTACCTGTAATTGACGATAAACTACTGAAACCTATTATCAAACTACCCAAAATAATAATCAAAAAACAAATATAAATCATTTTAGAGTGTCTAAGTCGATCTCCCAAATAGCCTGCAGCCAATGCTCCAACTGGTCGCAACCAAAACGAAATTGTTCCTATGTGGGCGGCATCCACATCATTATAACCCAACACATCGCTTGCAAAAAGCGAAAAATCATCGGTGCATTTATAGGCCACATAGGCACACAAAATAATTATGGAGTTCAGCCAAACTGCTTTTCTTTTGATTACATTTTTTATGCCTTCTAAAGAAATTTTCTCCGATTCTAATTGCTGTTCTTTGGAGGTTTTTGGAATAAAAAGCCACACCAAAACGCTAGTTGCGGCTGTAATGCAAGAAAAAATTAAAATAATACTACTTAAAGCACTAGATAAATCTTCTTTACTTGCCGCTACAGCGTTAGTCGGTAAGAAATAATCAAAAGCAAAAACGGCAATTGAAGCTAAAATAGCAGCGAATAATCCACGGCCGGCATCAATTAAACCAAATGCAAAACCTTGTGTTTTTTTACCGCCATAGGCTCTAGTAGCCTTAATAAAGGCTGCCCAAAACAGCAAAATAGTGGTAATTCCCCAAAATCCATATAGTAGGGTTAATGTAAAAATAGAAGGAATGCTTGTCATAATTACTCCACCTATCGCAGTAGCTAAAAGCGAAAAAGCCATTAACTTTTTGGGCGAAAACCGATCGGCAATAGGTCCTCCCAAAAAATAAGATGCCATGGCTAAAATGCCATAAACGGAAAATGCACTGCCCAACTGTAGGTTGTTGATTTCAAAAACAGCTAAAAAAGTCGGTCGAAATATTCGAGCTATAACAAATGGAAGCAAGAAAATGCTTTCACCGGCAATAAGCAAGGTTGTGAGCACTAAATATTTTGAGGATTTCATGAACTGCTAAATTAATATTTAGAAATTTATAAAATAAATAAGGTCATGAAATTTTAGGTGTTTTATTTATTCTTGGTTACTTACGTCAGCTGCTAGGAGGGAAGAATTGGGGAGCATTCTTCGTTTATTAAAATTATTAAACCTTCGGTTATTACATATTTATTTAGCGTCTTTCTAGACTGAAGTTTCGCTTGTGAAATTAAGTTTTAACAAATAAATTTCCGCAGGATTGCACCTGGCCGTTAGGAGGAAATGCCTGCGGAGCATCCTATAAAAAATAACATACGACGGAGCTGGGGTCTGGGATAATAAGAGCCGTCGTATCTATTAATGGCAATAGTACTAAAAGAATTCGATAAATCTGAAGGGCTATGATATCGCCCTGAAATCTAACTATTCGAAAATTATTTTAATTTTTTGTTTAAACAAACCTTTTCGTCTATCCTTAAAGTAATTAAACATTTCGGCTTTATCATTTAATAAAATAGTATCTTTAAAAGTCATTAACTCAATACATAAAACAGCATCAAGATATTCTTTTATTCGTTCATCTGTCCACATTTGACCGAAACCAAAAATTAACTCGACTTTGTTTTTACCACTTAATGAAGAAAGTTCAATGTTTACTGTATCTATTTTGTTGTCCAGAACTTTTTCATAATATTTATAAATTACATTTGAATTAGTTTTGTTTTCAATTACGATTACACTAGGCATATCACAGCTTAATGCCATACAAATAACCAAAAGAAAAAATAATAAAGGTTTTATTCTAACGTGCATATCTATGTCCATTATGATAATAGTATCCTATTCTATTTAAAAAATATCTATCCGCTTCATACTCCAACGTACCTGATGTTCCATATACGTTATTAAACCCTACTTTAAAGTATTCACCTAAAGTTCTTCCGTAAAAATTCGCAAATCCCATATTACGTTGTTGTTGGAAGTGACCTGTTCTCGTGTGCTCTTAAATAGTTATTATAATCTTCATAATTAAAACCTTCTCTGCTCCGAAGGATTTGCAATCCTTCGGCATACAATACTAGCAATTTGCAAGATATACAAAAGCTTATGATGAAATACTAAAATCATATTTTTCACACAGCTAATATAATTAATAAATATTCCGCAGGGTAACATAATACTGAGCATTCTTCTTTTTTTAAAATATTTATATCCTTCGGGTCGGTCAGACATACCCTTCGTAGCAGAAAATGTAGCGGCGTTGTAATCTATAAAACCATTTTCTAATTAGTTAGTTTAACTATTATCTTGCCTTTTTCTTGTTTTTTTAATTGTCTTATTGTCATTAATATTTTAATCGAATTTGTATCTACTATAGTAACATACTTTTTATCTGATTGAACTATATTAATTTCCCTATCTGATTTTATTTCCAAATTTAAATGCGACCAATGAAAATTTGTGTTTATGGAATCTAAGGTATTATCAGTCAATATAAATAATGTATCGGCTCTCGTTTTGAAATTAATTATTTTAAATGGAAGACCTTGTAAGTAATTACCTAATGAATCAATAACACTTATTCTAAATTTTAATTTATATTCATCAGTAGTATCAAGTATAGTTATCAATTTAGATTGAGTAAATTTTTTTACCTCTTTATCTCCATAGGGTAGTACAGATTCAACTATTGCAGAGTTATTATCATTTAAAACTACTTTGTAATAGGAGGTGCATGATACAAGGCTAATGACAGCAAAGTATATGATATTTGTTAATTGGTTTATTTTCATAATTAAGGTCTAAAAAATCGCTCCGAAAGGTTTGCAATCTGCTCCGAAGGATTTGCAATCCTTCGGCATGCAATCCTCGCGATTTGCAGTAAAAACAGAGGCTTATAATGAAGTCCTAAAACACGATTTGCAATTTATGCAATAGCTTATTATAAAGTTCTAAATTATATTCAAATATCACAATTAATGAATACAAAAGTAATTATAACAATTAAGAGTTTATTTACTTAGATATTTAATCTATTAAGGGAAACGTTTTTTACTTACTTTTATTTCCTAATTAATTTTAAACCTTAATTTACTCTTTTATGAAAAATCTAAAATATCTTCTAACATTTTTCTTGCTATTATACATTACATTTAACATTAAAGCTCAAACTTTTGATTGGGCATTTAGTATGGGTGATTTTGGAGATGATCGGATTCAATCTATGGTTACTGATAAAACAGGTAATATTTATATTACAGGAGAATTTGAGAGTTTTTTTGATTTTGATCCTGGAGTTGGAGTTAATATTTTGAATTCAATTGGACAAGCAGATATTTTTATTGCAAAATACAATAGTCAAAAAAAATTGATTTGGGCGAAACGGATTGGAGATATTAATGGAGAAGGAGGTACAAAAATTAGTTTAGATAATCATGGATTTTTATATGTGAGTGGACTATTTTTTGGGACAATAGATTTTGATCCCGGAATTAAAGTATTTAATTTAACTTATACTAAAGGACCTGATGAATTTCTATTGAAATTAGATACTGCAGGTAATTTTGCAAGTGTAATAGGGGGCAATAATTTTTACAAAATTTCAAATTATGATATTGATTCACAAGGCAGTATTGTTTTTGTCAGCACATTTACAGATACGGTTGATTTTAATCCTGATTCTAATGCTACTTATAATCTTGAAACTAATAGTCAAGAAAATATTGCAATTTTTAAATGGAATTCAAATGGAATCTTTCAATGGGCTAAGAAGATAGACGGTGTAAACAGTAAGTGTATCCCCTATAAAATTTTGATTGATCATGCAGATAATATAATTCTGTATGGTACAGTGGAAGGTACTGTTGATATTGATCCAAGTGTGGGAGTTAACAATGTTAATTTTACTACGGAAAGAGGGTTACTATTAAAATTGGACCCTAATGCCAATTTAATTTGGCATCATATAATGCCTCCTAATTTTATAGTTCCCAGACTTTTAAGGTGTGATCCATCCAACAATATTCTAATGTCAGGCGAATTTTTAGGTCGAGTTGATTTTGATTTTAGTTCATCGGCTAACAATTTAACAACAGGATTGAATATTACTGAACAGTATATTCTTAAAATGAAAAGCAATGGTAACTTTGAGTGGGTACATCAAACTGGTATAAACTATAACAATTTTTTTATTGATGATATAATTTCAGATAATTGGAATAGTGTATATATTTATAGTGATTTTAAAAACTCGATTGATTTAGATTTAACTGCATCTACCGATTTATACAATGCAAAAGGTTCACTAGATTATGCAGTCTCAAAATATGATTCTTCAGGAAATTATTTGTGGGGAAGAACATTTGGGGGTAATGGTAAATATTATACTAAAAATATTTCATTTGGAGACTCATTAAGTTTAATTATGACTGGTAGTTTTCAAGATTCCATTAATGTTACAGGAGATTCTTCATTGTATCAATTAGTTGCTCATCCTTATTATAGTAATGATGATTGTTTTATAGTAAAATGGAAACAATGCTTTTCTACCTATTTTACTAGAAAAGATACATCCTGTGGCGTATATCAATCTCCTTATAGTAATAAATCTTGGTCTACATCAGGTACTTATTTTGATACTATACCCAACTTTATGGGATGTGATAGTAGCATTAAAATGCAAGTATATATTTCAAATATTGATACAACTATTTCATCTTTTGGAATTTCTATTGCTAGTAATTCTTTTTGTGATGCCTATCAGTGGCTCAATTGTGATAGTAATTATGCTCCGATTGTTGGTGCTACTAGTCAATTTTTTACTCCTGCTTCTAATGGCAATTATGCTGTTGCATTAAGACTTAATAATTGCATAGATACTTCAATTTGTTATAATTATATCAGTACTAATATCCAAAAATACAATCTAGAAAACAACTTTAATATTTATCCCAATCCTAGTAGAGGAAATTTCATTATTAATTTTCCTGTCCAGAGTAAAACCGATGGAAATGGTCAATTTGATATCAATCAAACCTTAAAAGTGTTCGATATAAAAGGCCAATTGGTTGTGGATAAAATATTAACTCAAAATAATCAAGAAATCAATTTAAGTCAATTCGAAAAAGGAATTTATATTTTACGCATTGGAAACCAAATTAAGAAATTGGTTTTGACGGAATGATATAAAGGTCTAAGAATTAATGATAATTTTGATGATCAAATTTTAATTAACTTTGTTTGATGACTGAAGTTTAATTTAAAAAGTATATCATGAAAGTATTATTGGAAATAAAAGATGGTAAAGTTGATTTTGTAATGGAATTGCTTAATAATTTAAATTTTATAACGGTAAAAAAGCTTTCAGATGAAAAAGTTGAATTCATCAGCAATATTCAAGAAGCGGTAGAAGAATTAAATTTAATTAAACAAGGTAAATTAAAAGGTATTCCCGCCAAAGAACTGTTTAATGAGTTTTAATATTATTGCTGTTCCTAGTTTTAAAAAGAGCTTAAAAAGCTAGCAAAAAAATATCCTTCTTTAAAAACTGATTTCTCTGCCTTGGTAGAGAGTTTGGAAATCAATCCTAAACAAGGTAAAGCACTTGGTAAAAATTGCTATAAAATTCGTCTCGCCTTAAAATCTAAAGGAAGAGGTAAAAGCGGAGGTGCAAGATTGATTACAAACATTGTAATTTCTGAAACAACCGTTTATTTATTGTCTATATATGATAAATCAGATAAGGAAAGCTTAAGTGATAAGATTTTAATGGAACTATTGAAGTCTTTAAATGAATAGCTTACTTGCCAAACTCATTTAAAATTTTATATTTTACGAATTGGAAATCAAATTAAGAAATTGGTGTTGACGGAATAATATTAAATAAATAAAAATAAGGTAAAATGAATAAATATTTAATCTGCATTAGTATAATAGCTTTAGTTTTTTCTTCCTGTCAGCCCGAAGGCAGAATATATGAAGAACACGAAAAACTATCTCCGGATATAGAATGGTTAAAAAAAGATGTAATAGAGTTTAAAGTACCTATAGAAGAAACAAATCAAACATACAAAATGAGTTTGACTTTTAGATTTGCAAATGGATATCAATTTCGAGAAGCAAAAGTGAAAGTAAAAGAAATTAGTCCTAGCGGAAAGGAAAAAACTTTTAATTATTCTTTAAAAATTAGAGATGCCAGTGGAGAATATATAGGTGAAGCTGGTTATGATATTTGGGATAGTGAGCATTTAGTAGAACCTAATAAAATGTATGAAGAAAGTGGGCAATATACTTACCTTATCGAACATGATATGCCAGCTGATCCTTTAAATTTTGCTATGGAAGTTGGTATTATTATAGATAAGAAATAAAACTACTATACCTCCAAATTTTCGCCAGTAAAAAAAGGTCTTTTGAATTCCAATAGTTATCGGAATTCAAAAGACCTTCTAGTATAATTGAATGGTTTTAACCGTCTAAGGCATCTGCTCCACCAACAATTTCTAAAATTTCGTTGGTAATAGACGCTTGTCTAGCTTTGTTGTAAACCAATTTTAGATCGTGAATCAAAGTAGCTGCATTATCAGTCGCTTGATGCATTGCTGTCATTCTTGCTCCGTGCTCTGCAGCAAAAGAATCTAATAAAGCCTTATAGAATTGTATCCTTAACGATTTAGGAATTAATTCAGTAATTATAAATTCTTTATTTGGTTCAAAGATAAAATCAGTATTAGTTGTCTTTTTATCTTTCGTTTCATCCTCAGATGGCTCAATAGGCAGAAATTGTTCTGTTACCACATTTTGAGTAGCTGCATTGATAAATTCGTTGTATATCATATATACTTTATCAAATTGCTTGTATCTAAATGCCTGCATTACTGATTCTGCAATCTTACTTACATTATCAAAAGATAAATCATCGTACACCAAATTTAGATTGTTCGGTAAGGTAGTTCCTTTGATGTTATATTCTGTTTTCTTAAAAAAGTCGTCTGCTTTTTTACCAATGGATAAAACTGTTACTTTTTTATCAGCGTATCTCTCATTAATAAATTTATTGGTCGCTTTGATTACATTCGCATTAAATGCTCCTGCCAAACCTCTATTTGAATTAATAGATACAATCAATACATTCTCCACATCTCTTTTAGCTGCATAAGGGCTATCTTGATCTCCATCAGTACTATCTGATAAATTTTCCAATAACTCTTTCAGCTTACCTGCATAAGGTTTCATCTGTGTAATGGCATCTTGCGCACGCTTCAATTTAGCGGCAGAAACCATCTTCATAGCAGAAGTAATCTGCTTTGTAGATGTAACAGAAGTAATCCTATTTCGTATTTCCTTTAAATTAGCCATAATCTGCTTTCAAATTCAACCAAAAGCCTTTCGACTTTTGAGTTGCTTTTACTTATTATATTTTGCGCTTAAATCTTTAGCTACTTTCTCTAAAACAGTTATTTCTGCTTCAGTATATTTTCCAGCTTTCAAAGCGTCTAATGTATCTCTGTGTTTTGCATCTAAAAAATCCAAGAATTCACTTTCAAACTCTCTTACTTTATCCAATGGCACAGCTCTTAATAATCCCTTAACTCCTAAGTGAATAATAGCTACTTGTTTTTCAACTGTCATCGGTGCATTTTGAGCTTGTTTCAAAATTTCAACGTTTCTAGCACCTTTTTCAATTACCGCTTTAGTAGTAGCGTCCAAATCAGATCCAAACTTAGAGAAAGCCTCTAATTCACGATAAGCCGCTTGATCTAACTTTAAAGTACCTGCTACTTTCTTCATCGATTTAATCTGAGCTGCTCCTCCTACACGTGATACCGAAATACCTACGTTAATTGCAGGACGTACACCTGAGTTAAATAAATTCGACTCTAAGAAAATTTGACCATCTGTAATAGAAATTACATTGGTAGGAATATAAGCAGAAACATCACCCGCTTGAGTTTCAATAATTGGTAATGCTGTAATAGAACCACCACCTTTTACTTTTCCTTTTAATGAAGGAGGCAAATCATTCATTTGAGATGCAATCTCATCAGAAGCATTCAATTTTGCAGAACGCTCTAATAATCTTGAGTGAAGGTAAAATACATCACCAGGATAAGCCTCACGACCTGGAGGACGTCTCAACAATAAAGAAACCTCACGGTAAGCAACTGCTTGTTTTGATAAATCATCAAATACAATTAAAGCCGGTTGACCTGTATCTCTAAAATATTCTGCAATTGCCATTCCTGTAAATGGAGCATAAAACTGCATCGGCGCAGGATCAGAAGCATTTGCAGCAACAACAGTCGTATAAGCCATAGCTCCTGCATCCTGTAAAGTTTTTACAATACCTGCAACAGTTGATCCTTTTTGACCAATAGCTACATACACACAGTAAACAGGCTCACCTCTGTCATAAAATTCTTTTTGGTTGATAATGGTATCAATCGCTACAGTAGTTTTACCAGTTTGACGGTCACCAATAATCAATTCTCTTTGTCCTCTACCAACAGGAATCATGGAGTCAATAGACTTGATACCAGTTTGCAAAGGCTCACTAACAGGCTGACGATAAATTACACCTGGTGCTTTTCTTTCAATCGGCATTTCAAATGTTTCACCTTGTATTGGTCCTCTACCATCGATAGGAGCACCTAAAGTATCTACAACTCTACCCAACATGCCTTCGCCTGTTTTGATAGATGCAATTCTACCAGTTCTTTTTACTGTGTCACCTTCTCTTACTAAAGAAGACGAACCTAAAAGTACTGCTCCAATATTGTCCTCTTCCAAGTTCAATACAATACCCATTAATCCATTATCGAATTCAATTAGCTCTCCAGCTTGTACTTTAGACATACCGTAAATTCTGGCAATACCATCACCTACTTGTAATACTGTACCTACCTCTTGAAGATCGGCTTCGGATTTAAATCCGGCTAATTGTTGTTTTAAGATTGCAGAAACTTCTGCTGGTTTAACTTCAGCCATTTTATAATTTATTTATTATACTCTAATTTATGCTTTTAGAAATTCTCTTTCTATTTTATTTACTTGTGCTTTTATGCTTTCATCTAATTGCATATCATCCATTCTCAGAATCATACCACCAATTATTGATGCATCAACATGTTCCACTACTTCTACTTGATTCAACTGATTATCATTTTTGATTTTTTCAATCAATTTAGATTTCATATCAGCTTTTAATACTTCAGCAGTAGTTACATGAACAGTTGCAATACCTTTTTCAGCTTTGAAAAGATTAACATACGCTTCAGCTATTTCGCCCAATACTGATGCTCTACTTTGAGCCACTGTCAATTGAATAAAATCAAAAGTAAGGGTCTCTACTTTTCCGTCAAAAATACTTTTAAGTATTTCTGATTTCTTGTCATCATTAATGATAGGACTCTTCAACATTAAAGCCAAATCTTTGCTTTCAATCAGCAAATTATGAATCATTTGCATATCTGCATACACCTTATCAACAGCCGTTTTTTCTTTGGCCATCAACATTAGTGATTTTGCATATCTTGCAGCTACTCTAGGTTGTTTCATCTTTTCTGCTTTTTGCTATATTAGTTTAATTTAGCATTATTGATTGCTTCTTCAATAAATTGATTTTGTTTGTCAGAAGATGACAATTCAGCTTTCAATATTTTCTCAGCAATTTGAACAGAAAGTTCAGCTACTTGAGCTTTAATTTCAGTAATTGCAGCAGCTTTTTCGTTTTTAATGCTTTCTTTAGCAGCAGCGATCATTTTTTCTCCTTCTGCACCAGCTTTATCTTTAGCTTCAGCGATGATATTATCTTTCACTTCACGCGCATCTTTAAGCATAGCATCTCTTTCTTGACGAGCTTCAGCCAATAACTTTTCGTTACCTTCTTTCAACTCTAGCATTTGTTCTTTAGCTTTTTCAGCCGATTTCAATGCTTCTTCAATAGATTCTTCTCTTTCTTTGATAGAATTTAAAATAGAAGGCCAAGCAAATTTACCTAGGATAAAAACCACCAACAAAAAGGCGATTGTTGTCCAAATTACAGTTCCAAAACTTACTGATAACATATCTTTTATTTAAAAATGTTTCTTTTTTTTAATAAAATAAAAGTGAGTCTTAGCCAACCGCTAAGTACTCACTTCAATTCTTTTTAGCCTAATACTACTAAAAGGCAAACGATAACTGCAAAAAGCGCAACACCTTCAATAAGTGCAGCTGCAACGATCATTCCCGCTCTGATATCACCAGTAGATTCAGGCTGACGAGCCATAGACTCAAGCGCTGAAGCACCAATTTTACCAATTCCTAGACCTGCACCAATTGCAGCAATTCCAGCACCAATTCCAGCTAAACCTGCAGCAGACATCGCTTCTAATAAGATTGTTAATAATTCCATTTTGTAGAATTTATATAATTAATTAATAAAAAAAATACAATTTAATGATGTGCTTCTTCCACTGCTGCACCAAAATAGATGGCAGCTAATAAAGTAAACACATATGCCTGTAAAAATGCTACAAGCAATTCTATAAAGTTCATAAACACCATAAATAGTGTAGAACCAATTCCAATTCCATATCCTGCGGTGGCACTTTGCTCACCAAAGATAAAAATCAAAGCTACAAAAGCCAAAATAATAATATGACCAGCTGTGATGTTTGCAGTTAATCGCACCATTAATACCAACGGTTTGATAAAAATACCTGCTATTTCAATAGGTACTAAAATCAATTTAATTGGCACTGGCACATCTGGAGGCCATAATATGTGCATCCAATAATTTTTATTTCCATTGATAGTGGTAATAACAAAAACAACTGCAGCCAAAACAATAGTAATACTCAATGTTCCTGTTATATTCAATCCACCTAAAAATGGAACCAACCCTAATAAATTACTAATCCAGACAAAGAAAAATACCGTCAATAAAAATGGCATAAAACGATCGGCATGCTTACCTATAGAAGGACGAGCTACCTCATCTCTAATAAATAAAACCAAAGGCTCCATAAATGATTGCAATCCTTTTGGTGCTCCAATTCCTCTTTTCTTGTAACCTTTAGCTACTGTAAAGAATAAAAGGAACATAATAAAGATAGTAACAAAAATACCAACGATATTTTTAGTGATAGATAAGTCTAAGGTTACCGCATTATTTGCAACTTCTCCTTCTTCATCGAATATTAAGCCACCATTTTCAGCAAGGTAATAAACGTGCTCATGAACCATCACAAAGCCATCGTGCTCATAATAATGAGTAGAAGTGCCTGCTGTATCTTCAGCATGCTTTTCATTGTGGTAAAAATGAGAAGATGAAAAAACTTTAAATCCTTCATTTGTCTTTAAAATAACAGGCAAATAGATGTTGATATCACCAATAATATGAATCTCATGTGCATCAGCAATGTGATGCATAATCATTTCACCAGCTTTAAAACCACCTTTTTCTCCCTCTGAAGAACTTGCCTTCACAGAATTTAAAGCGAGGAAACCTACTAAAACTAAGATGCTTTTCTTTATTAAAAGCTTGATTGCGTTAGACTTAAACTCCATTGTTTTTTACCGTTTGAAGGTCTTATTTTTAAGACTGCAAAAGTAATGAATAAATTAAGAATTTGAAAAATAAAAATGAAAAAAAATAAGAGATTGTTTCGTTTTAGCTGTTCATCGATTTTGTTGAGTACAGAAGCATTAGTTATGATAGCTATCGGAATTATTGTAATGATGAATTAATGTAGCAATTTAACAATGGTATATTGCTTCGCAATACTTTAATAAGTCAATTATAAATTTAAAAGCCATTCCTGAGCGAGAAAATATTGGGAGATGGATAAATCATTTATCAGGAAAAATCTTCAAGGTTTTATAAGCTAAAAAAAAGCCTAATTTTCAATTATATAAGAAACTATTAACCTGAGTTTGATTATTATTTAGAAATTCATATTTTCAGAAATTACAATATACAAGGTGATATTCATTTCTGGGAAAGTTTTAACTTATACCAATTAAGTTTTTTAATGCCGCATATAAATTTTATTGAACCATTTTAAAAACGTAGAATTGGTAAATGCCGAACAGTAAGATAAGGAGCAAATGAGGAACGAAGTGTGCGACATTAGATTACTAAATCGGTATTATTCCACCTTTAAAACAGTAATCTTCTTCTTAAAATTTCCTTGAAATAGCTTGCTATTTCATCGCTAATTTTAATCGAATCCCACTATTTAAAGGCGTTCTGAATCCTTAAGAATAACCGAACTCAGGTTAATAGATAAAACCTTGATGGTATAGGCGATGGGTTTTGAAATTCGTTTTTTAAAAAAAGTAAGTTCGAAAGTTTTGGAATAAGTAAAGATAAAAAAATTAATAAGTCAGTTTGAAAGAAGTAATGCAGTAATTTTACGATTCAAAAAACTGTTAATAAACAAATTTTCAGTTTTACGCAAATTACTTTACATTAATAATCAAGAACTTACAATTATTAATTAGGCTTTATTTCTTAAGTTTAGGTAGAATTGTCATTACACTCAAAAAGGTGTAAGCCAAATATAATATCATAAAGACTACGGCTAATTGTATTTTAATTTCTCTGTTGAACCATAAAACGAATAACATTATTATAAGAGATAGAAACAATTTTACTGACATTGCACCCATAAAATAGGTAACAAAAGCTTGTGGACGTTTATTAATTTGACTGCTTAATAATTTGTGAATCAATAAGGTGATAACAAATAAATACCCATAAAAAATATAATACAAATTAGAGAAAGGAATTTGTAGGACATCGAAAATAAAATATTGAGCAACTATCAAAATAGCGGTAAGGGCTGCAATTAAAAGGAAAAATTTCTTCATCAACTATTTGCTTACATCTTTTATAAAAAAATACAATGCCGCTCCAACTCCCAACATTGAACCTGCCAATGTAAATGCAGGAAAACTCATATTGAGATAATCATCTAATTTAATGCCGCCAAAAACGCCGATTAAGATAAAAACAGCCATTTGAGCTGGCGATTCCTGCATATTTTAGAAACCCACTAGGCTGATTTTTCTTGTTCTTTTCGCTCGTTGCCATTATCCAATCCTTTAACTACTGCGCCCATTTTGCAGTTTCCTGAGAAGTTTGCACCTGGTTCTATTTGTAATTTATTGGTTATAATGTCTCCAACTATATTAGAGGATGTTTTTAAACTCAACAATTCTTTAACAGTGATAGTTACTTTAAGAGCTCCTGAAATATCGGCATTTTTACATTGCACTGTACCTTCAATTATTCCGCCTTCTCCTACAACTAATTTACCTTCGCAATTAAGAGTTCCTTTTAATTTGCCATCAATTCGGATGTCTCCTTTGCAACTGATGTCACCAACTATTTCCGTACCTTGTCTAATAATATTGATGGATGAAGTATCTGTTTCATTATTCCTAGCCATATTTTCGATAGATTTTTTAAACATTTAAATATAGGTTTTGACAAATATAAGATTTATGCTATTGCAAACTATAAAAACTATGCTTGCACATAGTTTTTTGTAAAGAATTTCTTATATTCCTCAATGTCTTTTTCTTGAAAAAGAACCCTTAAATTCTCATTTGTAATTACATAAGTTCTGGCTTTAATTTTTGCCGCCATTTCGGAAGTTGTTGTTAAAACATCATAATATTTGAGCGCATCTGCTTTAGTGCTAAATGATCTTACCATCAACATATTTTGATTTTCACCTAATAAAACATCAGATATGGAAAGCTCTTTTTTTCTAAAATACTGCGCATTAAACTGAGAGACTTTATTTTTAAAAGCCGTATTCGAAGCTTCCTCTGCATTGAGTAGAATAATTACGATATGCTGCACTTCATCATCTACTTTATATTTACTTTCTTCCACTTTTGCAACAGTAGATTTCTTATTGTTGATGTAATCTAATATTTGTTGTGCTTTCTCTTTTACAGGATCTTCAGGATATTCATTGATAACAGCAGTTAATGCTATTTTAAAATTTTCAACAGACTGGCTATGTCCTATAGCTTTAGCTCGTAAAAAATCAAATTTAGAACCTAAATGATCACTATTAAATATACTGTCTGCTTTTTCACAAGAAGAAATCACATCATTATACAAACCATATTCAAACAGTTTGTAAGTAGCACTGTAGAAGGACTCTATTTTTTCTTTTGTGGCTTGTGTTTGTTTGTTGTAATTGGGGTTTTTAATGATATAAGCGTATTCACTAAAAGGATGATTCTCCAACACCCAATCTTTATGAACTTGAGCGAGTTCTTTTTCCTCTTGTTTTAAATAAATACGGTATAATTGATAATGCGCAGGCAAAACCTTTGAAGAGGTATCGTATTGATCTACAATTCGCTCAAATGACTTTATAGCCTCAGGATAATTCTCAAATGATTCTTTAAATATAAAACCAATATTGTAAAGTGCTTGAACAATTTTACCGTGTGCTGCTAATTTATCATTGTAATCATTAGGGATATCTTTTAGATAATTATCCTGATCTAATTTAGGGTCTGAGCCGCTATCATCATTGGCTGTTGTGGATCCATCAGTTGAGGGTTTTTGAGTAATTCCGGTATTATCATCATTAGTATTGTTAGAAAATGTAGCTTGTTTATCGCTTCTACGCCAATTATCTTCTAATTTTCTTTGTCCCCAATCTCGCATAAATTCTGACAGACCAAAAGCCATTGAAGTAGGATTGTAAAAATACCATTCACTACTTCCACCGGGAATAGCTACTCTGCCGCCATTGGATTGTGCTGCTAATAAAGCATTTTGTTCAATTAACTTTTTTCGTTCAATTTCATTTTGGTAATCTTTAATTAAATCATTGATTAATTTCTTTTGATCTTTTTCACTCAAGGCAGAAATTTTCAACAAACTATCTTGCAGTTGAACTGTTTTTAAGTTCTTAACTAAGTCTAATAAGCTTTTGTTTTTTTCATCTGCTTTGTAATAATCTGGATGTTCTGGTGGTAGATAAATAGTAGTGCTGTCATAATAAGACTGTGCATTTATATAATCAGGGCGAGCAAAATAAATATCAGCTAAGCGGTAATAGGAAAGAGCCTTTTGCTTCACATTAGAAGTACTCACTTTAGCAGACTTTTTTAAGTATGTTACTCCTTGTTTTTCATCTCCTTGAGTGATAGCTAATTCAGCTAATGCATAATAAACTTGATCATAAAAATCAGTGTTTTTGGTATCTCTAAGCATCTTTTTCAGCTGTTTAATTATATCTTCAGCCGAATTGGATGCCACATCATATGCTATGGCTCTATTTATTTTTGCATTAAAAGACATGATATAATCAGGACGTAATTTTAAGACATCTGCATATAAATCATTTGCTTTTTTACGATAGCTTTTTTTCTGATAAATTTGCGCTAGTATAAATGTATAACGTCTTTTATCATCTCTATCATCGGTGAGGTTAACAGCCTCTTCCAATCGAATAATTGCTTTGTCAAAATCTTGATCTTTCTTGATGTGATAATCTGCATAAATAGCATTATACAACCCTTCTAAGTCTTTAGGAAAGGAGACATCTTTATCCACTAATTGAAAGTAAGTTTCTACTTTATCCCAAGCTTTTAGTTGGATTTGAGTTCTAATCTCCCATAAAATGGCTTCATAGCGAATGTCTTCTTTTTTAAAAGCCTGATAAACATATAAAAAAGATTGAGAAGCTGAAACTAGATTGCCTTTGTAAAACTCTGCTTGGCCAATCAAATGATAACAATCATCTATCCATTTTACGTGTTCTTTTTTACGTTTATAAATGCTGTGTCGTTCTATTACCTTAGAGCATTTCTCAATGATTACGTCCATTTGAGGTATCATTGATTTCGACTGACTTTCAGTAGGATAAATAAATATAGGTAAGATTTGCGAATAATCCTCTTGGTGATTTTGTAGTAAATTTTTTCGCTCCTCTTTCATTATTTCTCTCGCATTGAAATAACCATTGAATCGCGCCAACATATTGTGATAGTTTCTGCTCATAAAGGTGTTCTTTTTGGTAGAACAACCTACAGCAACTATCGATATGACAGCGAATAAAGTTAAAAACTTATAAAATATATTTCTCTTTTGAATCACTAAAATTTCCCGTTATAATCAGTAAAGCAACAAACTAATTTATATTTAAATTATTGCTTGCTTTCTAAAAAGATGGCTAAATTAAATATAATCATTTTAATTAAAAGATTAGCCGCAATCATTAAGCACATTTATTCGGATATTTGCGAAATTATTTACCAAATGGAAGAAAAAAAGGAACATAAAAAGAAAAAACGCTTTTTAAAACGTTTAAAAAATAAGTATCGTTTGGTAATTCTAAATGACGCTTCATTTGAGGAAAAGTTATCCTTGCGATTAACTCCTCTGAATGTATTTATACTTTTTATTTCTGGTTCTTTTTTATTGATTACCCTCGTTACCATTTTAATCGCCTTTACTCCTTTAAGAGAATTTATTCCTGGTTACACCGATGTTAATTTAAGACAAAACTTAACAACCATGGTGTTGAGAGTAGATTCTTTGGAACAAGATATTTATGTAAAACAGCATTATTTAAGTAATTTAAGGTTGATAATGCAAGGTAAATTACCTCAAGATACTTTAGCTTCCGACAGTGCTTTGGAGCCCCAATATGATGAAGCAGCACGAAAAATTTCTAAGGAAGATTCACTTTTTAGAGATTATGTAGAACAAGAAGATGCTTTTAATATTAATAAGAATAAATCTTCTCAAGATTTTGATATTTTGAGTGGTACCTATTTCTTTTCTCCATTAAATGGATTAGTTACGGGCAAATTTGAACCTAAAAAGAGTCATTTTGGAATAGATATAGTTGCACCAGAAAACGAAGCTATAAAAGCCACATTAAATGGGGTAGTTATTTTTACAGGATGGACAGCTGAAACAGGTCATGTTATTAGTATTCAGCATGCTAATAATTTAGTCTCTACCTATAAACACAATTCTGTGTTGATGAAAGAAATGGGCGATAAGGTGAAAGCTGGTGATGCTATAGCCATCATTGGTAATTCTGGTGAATTAACAGATGGACCTCATTTGCATTTTGAGTTATGGCATGAAGGAAAAGCCATTAATCCTGAGGAATATATAAATTTGAAATAAAATGGGACTAAAATCATTTTTAAGTAAGCCTTTTGCAAAAATAGAAGTGGCAAAAATTAAAAGATGGAGTCAAAACCCTATTGAAATTCAAGAAAATCAGCTGCAACTGCTATTAAAAGGTGCTAAGAATACTGCTTTCGCAAAAGATCATCAGTTTGAAAAAATTAAGACTTATGATGATTTTAAAAAGAACGTTCCAATTGTAGATTATGAGGCACTAAAGCCTTATATAGAACGTATTAAAAAAGGAGAAAAAGATATTCTTTGGAAAGGTTTGCCGATTTATTTTTGTAAAACATCAGGAACAACATCAGGAACTAAATACATTCCTATTACTTCAGAGTCTATACATAATCATATAGATGCTGCAAGAAATGCCATTTTGTGTTACATAGCAGAAACTGGAAATACCGAATTTGTAAACTATAAAATGATATTCTTACAAGGTAGCCCTGAATTAGATACAACTGGAATAATACCTGTAGGAAGATTGTCGGGAATTGTAGCTCATCATGTACCCAATTATTTACAAAAAAATAGAATGCCCACTTTTGATGTCAACTGTATTGATGATTGGGAGAAAAAGGTAGATGCCATCGCTAAGCAAACCATTGACGAAAAAATGTCATTAATAAGTGGTATTCCTCCGTGGGTTCAAATGTATTTTGAACGATTATTAGCAATCTCCAACAAAAAGTATATCAAAGATATTTTTCCGAAATTTTCACTTTTTATTTATGGTGGAGTTAATTATGCACCATATAAAGGAGTTTTTGAAAAGTTAATCGGGAAAAAAGTAGATTCTATTGAATTATATCCTGCATCTGAAGGATTTATAGCCTATCAAGATTCTCAAAAGGAAGATGGTATGCTTTTAAATATCAATGCTGGTATTTTTTATGAATTTGTAAAAGCAGATACCTTTTTTGATGATAATCCGAAGAGAATTAGTCTAAAAGAGGTAGAAATTGGAGTTAATTATGTGCTAATTTTAAATACCAATGCAGGACTTTGGGGATATAATATTGGAGATACAGTTAAGTTTGTCAATTTACAACCTTATAGAATCATAGTTAGTGGTAGAATCAAGCATTTTACCTCTGCATTTGGCGAGCATTTAATTGGAGAAGAAGTAGAAAGCGCAATGGAAGCTGCATTGAATCAATTTGATTTTAATGTAAATGAGTTTCATTTAGCTCCACAAGTAAATCCTGAAGAAGGCGAGTTGCCTTTCCATGAATGGTTTATAGAATTTAAAGAGTCTCCCGAAAATTTAAACGATTTTATTAATTGTTTGGATAAGGAAGTTCAGAAAAGAAACTCATATTATGCTGATTTAATAGATGGTCACATTCTTCAAAAATTAAAAATTACCTCTGTTGAAAAAAATGCATTTCAAAACTATATGAAAACAATTGGTAAATTAGGTGGACAGAATAAACTGCCTCGCTTATCTAATGACCGACAAATAGCTGAAGCTATGATAAAATATCAATTACCAAAATGAAACTTGGTATAATGTTTGAAAAAATTATCCTATGAAATTAAAAGCAACTCTATTTATTGCCTTATTTGTCAGAGTTTTATTTGTGTTTTCGCAAGATTTAATGAATAAATCAGAATTTGATTTAGGCCTTATTGAAAAATTGAATGATGAGGTATTGGATATTAATATCACGAATAGTACAGATAAAAAAGTTTATTTATTACGAATAGACGGAATAGAAGATTTTGATGTGAAATACACTTCTAAAACTTTCGAAGTAAATCAAGCTCAAATTATTAGATTTAAATACAAGCCAAATAAAAAGGGAAAATTCAATAAGGAAATTCAATTGTATTTTAGTTCTAATGAAGTTCCCACTTCTATTCAGATTAAGGGTGATGTTCAAATTGTTCCTAGAAATTTATTGCAAGATTGCCCCGATTTTAATCAAATAGCTGCAATCAACCCCATGTTACCTAGAATTCCACAAGAAAAATCAGTGATTCAAAGCTCTTTTGTCAATTTAATGAATAATAACTCCTTAACTGTTAGTTATGTGGGTTTAGAAGTCGATGATTCGGAAACTGCAGATTTTGTATCAGAAGTGATTGTGCCAAAACCATTGGTCAGTAAAACTGCAAAAAAGGATAGTCTAGATGCAATTAACGATACGGAAGAGCCTATAATAATTCCTATTGCTACTAGAGCAGATGAATTAGCTAGAGATATTTATGCGTCCAATAATATTGTTTTTTTAATTGATGCATCTATGTCTATGGGTAAGGATGAAAAATTAGAATTGCTCAAAAAATCCATGTATGAATTGTTAAATCCTTTGCGTGAAATTGATAAGATATCAGTAGTAACTTATGACAGCGACGCACATTTGATTTTGCCACCCACTTCGGCTAATAATAAAGAACAAATTATGAGTATAATTGATACTATCACAGCTAGTGGCTACACATCGGGAAACAAAGGAATTGCAAAGGCATACGAAGTTGCGAAATCGGCTTTTATAGAAAATGGAAATAATCAAATATTTTTAGCAACGGATGGTGCCTTTAATATTGGAGAAAAAAATGTGAGAACACCTCGATTAATTAAAAAAGGTGCAGAAAAAGGTATCTCTATTTCCGTAATTGGTATAAAAAATGATAAATGGACTGAAAAAAACCTGAAAGCTATTGCCAAAAATGGTAGTGGTATTTACCTACGATTAAGAGATGATTCTGACCTAGATATCATATTATCCAACGTTAAGAAAAATTCGCAAATTAACTAAATTTACCTAGTAAATGTATGTACATTAGTTTGCATTGCCAACTAATATTTTTTAGTGTACTTTTGCCTTTCTTAAAAATTGAAAATGAATAATCAGAAACCATTTTTGGGAAGGCAACTTACCTTATTAAAGAAAAATTATCATGCTCGGTTAAGCCATGAATGTGATGAGTTGACGGTAAGTAGATATTTTCCAATTCTTTACATTATTAAAAGGTCATCAAAAGCTATCACTCAAAAAGAAATTTCAGAACAACTTTCTATAGATAAAGCTACTTTGGTAAGAAATATCGATTATTTTATTGAAAAGAAATTGATTGAAAAAGTTAAATGCCAATCAGATAAAAGGATAAATTTTCTGCATTTAACTACAAAAGGGGAAATAGAAACTCAAAAATTAGAAGTCATTAATCAGCAATTGGATGAAACTTGTAAAAACAATATCAGCGCTGATGAGTGGATTACCTTTTTGAAAGTTTCAGAGCAAATCAATCAAAATTTAACAGAATCAAACAACTGAATATGAACATATATAATAAAATATTATTGTTAATGATCCCTCTGCTTTTTGGATGCGGTTCACAAGAAAAGGAGAATTCTAATGCGAAAAGTGGAAACCAAACTTTGGTGGATGTTTCTGTTAGTCAATTAATCAACTTAAAACAAAACTTAACGGTTTCAGGAGATATTGTAGCAAATGAATCAGTAGAGCTAACTACCGAAAGTGCTGGAATAGTGAATCAAATCTATTTTGAAGAAGGACAAAAAGTGCAGAAAGGGCAAACCTTAGTTTCATTAGAAGTAAAGGATTTAATTGCTGAACGAAATTTGATAACTGTTCAATTAGAAAATGCAGAAAAGAAAGAAAAACGAGCATCAGCTATTTTAAAGGAAAAAGGGTTGAGTGACAGTGAATTCGAAGATGTGCAATTGACCGTAAAAGAATTTAAAGCAAGACAAAGCATTTTAAATTCTTCTATTTCCAAAAAGAGAATTTCTGCTCCTTTTAGTGGCACAATTGGTTTGAGATGGGTTAGTCCTGGTGCATATATAGGAGCCAACTCTAAGGTGGCTACTTTGGTAGACAACACTCAATTGAAGATAGAATTTTCGGTGACAGAGGAATACGCTAATAATATTCAAATTGGAGATAGTGTTTCATTTACTATTTCAGGCTCAGAGAAAATTAGAAAAGCAATAATTTATGCTAAACAAGCTCAAATTGATAGAAGCACTAGGAGCTTAACTTTTAGAGCTAAATATAAAAATACGGATGATTTAGTTGCAGGGGCTTTTGCTAAAGTTACTGTTGCAGTTAAGGATTTTGAGAATGCTGTTGTTGTTCCAAATCAAGCAGTTGTTCCTAATTCAGAAGGTAAAAGCGTATTTGTATATAAAAGTGGAATTGTGAAAACACAACAAGTTAGCAGTGGTATTAGGAAATCTGACGTACTTCAAATTACTGAAGGGTTAAGTGCAGGAGACACTATTGTTGTAAATGGACTATTGCAAATAAGAGATGGTCAAAACGTACAAATAAGAAAAATAAATCCGATGGTAATCGGATCAAAGAAAATCGATTAAATATATAATATAATTTCCTATGAGCTTATCATCCATAAGCATACGAAGACCAGTTTTAAGCACAGTATTTAGTATTGTGATTTTATTATTTGGTTTTATTGGTTTCAATTTTTTAGGAGTTCGAGAATATCCTTCAGTTGATCCTCCAATAATTACAATTTCTACCAATTATATAGGTGCTAATGCCGATGTTATTGAAACCCAAATTACTGAACCTCTAGAAGAATCTATCAATGGAATTTCAGGTATTCGTACCTTATCATCAGTTAGTAGAGATGGTAGAAGTACGATTACTGTAGAGTTTGATTTGGAGGTAGATTTAGATAATGCCGCCAATGATGTAAGAGATAAAGTTTCTAAAGCAGTAAGAGATTTACCTGATGATGCTGATCCACCCATTGTTTCAAAGGCAGATGCTGATTCAGATCCTATTATTTTCTTAAATATTCAATCGGAAAAACGCGATCTTTTAGAATTAACGGAAATAGCTGAGAAAACATTTAAAGAGCGTCTGCAAACAATTTCAGGTGTTAGTGAAATTCGTATTTGGGGTGAAAAAAAGTACTCGATGCGCTTGTGGATGGATCCTTTAAAATTATCAGCTTATCAGCTTAGTCCATTAGATGTTAGAACTGCCTTATTGAGTCAGAATATTGAATTACCTTCAGGTAGAATAGAAGGTGATAATATAGAATTAAGCGTAAGAACTTTAGGAAGATTAACTACCGAGGATGACTTTAACAATATGGTAGTTAAGGAAGTTGATGGAAAAATTATTCGATTTAAAGATATTGGTTATGCAGCTTTAGGGCCTGAAAATGAAAGAACCAGTTTAAAAAGAGATGGCGTGCCAATGGTTGGAAATGCCATTATTCCTTTGCCCAACTCTAACCATATTGCGATTGCGGATGAGTTTTATAAACGATTGGAACAAATCAAAAAAGACTTACCTGCTGATATTAAAACAGGAATTGGATTTGATACAACAAATTACATTAGAGCATCTATTGATGAAGTTGAATCAACTATTTACTTAGCATTTGCATTAGTTATAATTGTGATATTTGTTTTCTTACGAGATTGGAGGACTACCATAATTCCGGTGATTGTAATTCCTATTTCATTAATAGGAACCTTTTTTGTGATGTACATTGCTGGCTTTTCTATAAATGTTTTAACCCTCTTAGGAATTGTTTTAGCTATTGGGTTGGTAGTGGATGATGCTATTGTAGTACTAGAAAATATCTATAGTAAAATAGAAGAAGGAATGACAGCTCGTAAAGCAGCTTTTGAAGGAGCACAAGAAATTTTCTTTGCTGTAGTGGCTACCACATTAGCTTTAGCTTCGGTTTTTATGCCAGTAATTTTTCTAGAAGGGGTAACTGGTCGTTTATTTAGAGAATTTGGGGTTGTAATTGCCAGTGCGGTAATTATTTCTTCTTTTATTGCATTGACTTTAACGCCAATGCTTTCTTCTAAATTGTTGAAAAAGGAGAAAAAGAAAAGTAATTTTTATAATAAAACGGAAGAATATTTCAACAGTTTATCAAGAGGATATGCCAATTCATTATCAAGATTCTTAAAAAATAGATGGATTGCTGTTGTATTTATGGTAGTCGCTTTATTTGGGATTTGGTTTGTTGGAAATCAGTTAAACTCTGAATTATCTCCATTAGAAGACAGAGGAAATGTTAGAGTTTTTAGTACTGCTCCTGAAGGTTCTACATTTGATTATATGTCTGAATATACCACAAATGTTGTAGATGTTATCAAGGATAGCTTTCCTGAAAGAAACGGTATTATTAGTGTTACTTCTCCAGGTTTCGGTGCATCTTCCTCTACCAACACAGCTTTTATTCGATTGCGATTGACAGAAGCTGGAGAAAGAGAAAAAAGTCAGCAACAAATTGCAAATGAACTTTCTGCAATTCTGAAAACTATGCCTGGTGCTAGAAATTTTGTGTCGCAAGAACAAACTATTGGTAATAAGAGAAGTGGATTGCCTGTTCAATTTGTTATTCAAGCTCAAAATCTTGAAAAATTAAAAGAAATTTTACCTGTTTTTATGCAAAAGGCAGGAAGTAACAATGTTTTTCAAGTAACTGATTTAAATTTGAAGTTCAACAAACCTGAGGTGAACATTCAAATTAGCAGAGAAAAAGCGCAATTATTAGGAGTTTCGGTATTTGATATTGCACAAACACTTCAATTAACTTTGAGTGAACAGCGGTATGATTATTTTATAATGGACGGAAAACAATATCAAGTCATTGGTCAATTGGAACGAAAGTATAGAAATGAACCTAGTGACCTCAGTGATATTTATGTCAAAAATAAATTTGATAAAATGATCCGCTTGGATAATTTAGTAGAGACTTCAGAAGAAAGTACACCTCCACAATTATTTAGGTACAATAGATATGTTTCGGCTACAGTTTCTGCAGGTTTAGCAGATGGTTTTTCATTGAGCCAAGGAATAGAAGCAATGGAAAGTATAGCCGATGAGGTTTTAGATGATTCGTTTACAACATCATTAGATGGAAGTTCTAAAGAATTTGCAGAAAGTTCATCCAGTACTGCTTTTGCTTTTTTATTGGCTTTAGTGTTAATTTATTTAGTTCTAGCGTCTCAATTTGAAAGTTTTAAAGATCCTTTTACTATAATGCTTACCGTTCCTTTGGCATTATTGGGAGCTGTTTTATCACTTTGGTTTTTTGGTGAAACGCTAAATATTTTTAGTCAAATTGGAATTATTATGTTGATAGGTTTGGTGACCAAAAATGGTATTTTGATTGTAGAGTTTGCCAATCAAAGAAAAGAAGCTAATTTAAGTGTGAGAGATGCTATTATTGATGCTTCAGCAGCTAGATTCAGACCTATTTTAATGACTTCGCTCTCTACCATATTAGGAACTTTACCTATTGCATTAGCTTTAGGTGCAGGATCCGAAAGCAGAGTATCTATGGGAATTGCAGTAGTTGGTGGTTTGATTTTTTCAACTGTATTAACACTTTACATTATTCCTGCGATGTACACTTTTATATCTACCCCAACTGATAAACTTGAAAAACATAAAGTAGATGATGAATATTAAATGTAAAAAAATAGCCTTCTTATTTTTTCTACTTTGTGGATTTACAACTATCAATGCACAAAGTGATTTGGCATTAGAAGAGGCGATAAAAATTGGATTGGAAAACAATTATAACATTCAATTGTCTTTGAAGAATCAAGAAATTTTTCAAGAGAATAATTCCTTAGGCGAGGCAGGTTTTTTGCCTAATATTGATGCTGTTGGAAGCTATAACGGAGCCAAACAAGATGCGAAATTGCAATTTAGCGATGGAGGATCCATCAATAGAAAAGGCGCTAAATCAACCAATTTGAATGCAGCGGTAGAATTAGATTGGGTTATTTTTGATGGAACAAAAATGTTTATCACCAAGAATAAATTGGATGAATTGGAACGTTCTGCTGATCTAAGTCTAAAAATGAATATTCAGAATGCTGTTTCAGCCATATTGATGACTTACTACCAATTATCATTAGAGGAAAAGCGTTTAGAAGTCTATCAAAATATTACTGAAGTTTCTAAAGCTAGAGTGGAATTAGCAGAAACCAAAAATGCTTTGGGAAGTATCTCCAATATTGAATTAACAAAAGCGAAGGTTGATTACAACAGTGACCAATCTTCATTGATTCGTCAAGAACAAAATATCAGAGAATTAAAATCAAATTTGAATGTATTAATGGCTAGAAGTGCTGAAACTGATTTTAGAACTATTGATACAACTCAAATGGGTGAGCCTTTAGCATATGAAACATTAAAAAGTAAACTTTTTGAAAATACAGATTTGCAATTGATGGAGCAAAATATAAAAGTAGCTCAATATGAAAGTAAAGAAATAGGTGCTAATCGTTTGCCAACTGTTCGTTTAAATTCCGCTTACAGTTATAATGAATCCACTTCTGAAGCAGGTTTTGTTCAATCCAATCAAACTAAAGGGATTACTTATGGTATTTCGGCTAGTATTCCAATTTTTAATGGTTCTTCCATCAATAGAAAAAAGCAAATTTCTAAATTGAATCTCGAACAAGAAAATATACAATATGAGCGATTTAAAAATACTTTAATAGGTAATTTTTACGTGACTTATCAATTGTATTTCAACAATTTAAAGCAAATTGAGTTTGAAAGAGAAAGTAAAGAATTGGCTAAGTCTAATTTGAATATTGCACTAAAAAATTATGAAATTGGTGGAATTTCCTCTTTTGATTTAAGAGACATCCAAATTTCATCTGCCAATGCAGAAAATAGGTATTTAGAAGCACTTTTTAATGCTAAATCTGCTGAGATAGAATTGTTGAGAATAACCAATCAAATAGCTGTAGGAAAATAATCTTTACAAAGACCTACATTTGCCATTCATAAATATACAATTATGTCTTTTTCTACTTTAGGAATTCCTGATTACTTAGTCAACACTTTAGAACAACTAAATATTATAAAACCTTATCCTATTCAAGAAAAGGCGATTCCTTCAATAATATTGAAAAAAGATGTGTTGGGAATAGCTCCAACTGGTTCTGGTAAAACCTTAGCTTATGCTTTGCCAAGCATTATTAATTTAGCAAATAAAGAAGAACAAAATGGTAGGAATATAAATACCTTGGTTTTAGTTCCAACAAGAGAGTTAGCCATACAAGTACAAGACGTTTATCACCAATTAAATTCCAAAATTCCTTTTTCTTTTAAATCTTTAGCAGTTTATGGTGGAGTTTCTATTAATCCTCAAATGAAGGCTTTATACAAAGTCAATGTTTTAGTTGCCACTCCTGGTAGATTATTAGAATTGGTACAATCCAAAGCAGTTTCACTTTCTGAGGTGGAAATGCTAATTTTAGACGAAGCCGATAAAATACTTAATTTGGGTTTTAGAAAAGAAATTGATGAAATATTCACTTTTTTACCAAAAAAACGTCAAAATATTCTATTTTCTGCCACTTTAAGCCCCGAAGTTGAGAAAATAGAAAAGTTAGTTCTAAATAATCCTATTACGATTGATGTTCATCCTGAAAAGGAGAGCATTGATTTTATACTTCAAACAGGCTATAAAGTCAGTGAAGAGAAAAAAGGCCCTTTACTGCGTTACTTGATTGACGAGTACAAAATGGAACAGGTATTAGTTTTTACTTCATCGGTTTATCAAGCTGATTTAGTTGCTAATAAATTAACTAAAAACGGAATAGAAGCAGCAGCTATTCATTCTAAAAAGAGTCAAGGATTTAGAAAAGACGCTCTTCAGTCATTTAAAAATGGCAAACTAAAAGTATTGGTTGCCACCGATTTGTTATCAAGAGGAATTGACATTGAATTTTTACCTTATGTGATTAATTATGAATTGCCTCGATCTCCAAAAGATTTTATACATCGAATTGGTAGAACTGGTAGAGCAGAAAAAGCAGGTGAAGCCATTACAATAATTACAGAAGAGGATACGCATCACTTTAGAGTTATTCAAAAGAAAATGAAAAAGTGGGTAACCATGGTTGATGCAGAAAATTTGAATCTGTAATGCCAATTACATATACGTAATAGTCCAATTTAATTGCGCTAAACGTCTATATCTTAGGAATAATACCGATTTAGTAATCTAATGTCGCACACTTCGTTCCTCATTTGCTCCTTATCTTACTGTTCGGCATTTACCAATTCTACGTTTTTAAAATGGTTCAAAAAAATTTATATGCGGCATTAAAAAACTTAATTGGTATAACACCTGATTATTTTGGAATATAATTGATAACATCGTTCAGGTAAAAATAGTAAAGAATTAACAAAATCAGTTCCTACTTTTTTATCTTCCAAGCGTCATTTATATTCATAACATACAATAAAGCCTTTTCATTTGTTGAATTATCGATGCTTTTTAACCATTTTAATTGTTTGGGACTTAAAAATTGGATAGCATCGGTATTATTTCCCAAGGCGCTATTGATCTTCGTTTTTTGTAGATTGGATAAAGGGATATATCTATAATCCGAATGTTGTAAATAATATAAATGATCTTTCTTTGCAAATGAATAATTGGCAGCTGAAACTGATTTGCAATTAGCACTAGTTGCATATTGATCTAATTCATTTTCGCTTATTTTATTAATATCATATTTCACTTTGACTACTTCAGAACCATTTGCAAATCCTGCGTTTGCTTCAAGAACTCCTTCTTTATCTCCTAATACCTTTTCACCAGTCCAAAAACAATACATTTGATACGTTTTCTCCTTTACATTTTCATTATTTGAGGCTTTAATTTCTTCACCATACAATTGAAAATATTTCGGAATCTCTTTATTTTGAATTTTTAAGGCAGTAATCATTCCATTGTAAAGTCCCATGGTAGAATAATCTCCTGAAATTCTCTTTACAATATCCTTCCCATTTTTATCAACAATTCTTACTACTGGATTATTCCACGCAGGCTCACCGTATTTCTGTAAAATTTCTTTGTCTTTTCCTCCCTTATTATTATGTATCACTAATGGAACAAAAAGATTTTCAATGCCTTCAACCATTAAAGGATGTGTAAGTACTTGATGACCATAATTTCTGCAAGTAGAGCAACCAGGTATCTCTTGAAACAATATCAATACAGCTTTATTTTTTTCAGTAGCAAGCTTTAAGGCAGCATCGTAATCTCTATACCAACTTACATTCCCTAATTCTTCGTCTTGATTATTGGGATTAGTTTTATTCTGTGCATTGGTAGATTGCGATGTACAAGAAACTAACACAATCAATATCATATTAAAAAGTAAATTTTTCATGGCATTACATTTTTATAAAATGTACGCATATTCATCCTTAATGGACTGTCAGCGAGCTTACATAACTTTTATTTATTCTTTTCAATTTGCTTCAATGCATCGCTCACATTTTCTACTGGTAGTTGACACATTTTGTTTTCACAAACATATATCATAGTCCTATCATCCATTAGTTTTTGTTCCAATAAAGGTAGATTTTCTTTGATTCCACCCATAAAAATAGAAGTTGGCAAATAATTAGCTTGCAATTCTTTATTCTTAAATGGATACTCTTTACCCATTATGGCAATTTCAAAGTTCCCATAAGCCATTATCCCCATCAATTGTGCCCAGTTGGCATAGTAAACACCTCCAGATTCTATTTCTTTACTTAATTGGCTAACCATAGATTTACTAATATTCATATATTTATCTTCTTCAAAAAGAACTGATAGTTTGAATAGAACTATTGCCATTACAGAATTAGAAGAAGGAATGACATTGTCAGCAATTTCTATTTTTCGCGCTATTAAAGCGTTATCTAACTTTGAGGTATAGTAAAAAAATGCATTATCGTCTTCTTTGAAGTGAAGTATTGAATAATCCACTATTTTTTTTGCTAAATTCAACCATTTAATATCAAAAGTAGTTTCATACAAACTTGTGTAGGCATCTGCTAATAAAGCATAATCATCTAAAAAAGCAGAAATACTTGCCTTGTCATCTTTATAATTTCTAAAAAGACTTCCATCTTCTTTTAATAAATTATTTTCGATAAAAATTGCATTTTTAATCGCCAAATCAAGAAATTTTTGATTGTTAAAAGCCGAATAAGCATCTAAATATCCTTTCATTAATAATGCATTCCATGATGTTAAAACTTTATCATCCGTTGAGGGTCTAATTCTTTTATTTCTAGCATTGAATAAGGCTTCTTTCGACACATTTATTTGTTGCAGAAATTTCTCTAAATCCAATTTATTTGATTTTACAAATTCAGCAGAAGATTTATCTCTATACAAAATATTATTACCCTTTTCCCAATTGCCATTAGTAGTAACATTATAATACTTTGATAGTAAATCAGATTGCTCTTTGCCCAAAATTTTTAAAATTTCCTCTTTCGTCCAAACATAATAAATTCCTTCTTCCCCTTCACTATCAGCATTTAGTGATGAATAATAACCACCTTTATTATTGCTTAATTCTCTTTCAATAAATTCCATAGTTTCACGAACTACATTTTCATACAATGGATTTTTATTTACTTTATATGCATTAGCATACAAACTTATCAATTGAGCATTATCATACAACATCTTTTCAAAGTGAGGAGCAAACCAATTTTCATCAGTAGAATAACGAGAAAACCCTCCTCCAATCTGATCATAAATTCCTCCTTTAGCCATTTCGCTTAATGTAACCTCAACAGCTTTTAATGCTTCTTTATTTCCATTTAAATAATAATTCTGTAATAAAAATTGACCTCCTATTGGCAATGGAAACTTTGGTGCACCCTTAAAACCTCCCTTATCGTAATCTATTGAAGAATACCAACTTTCAAACAAATTATCGTATTGTTTTTTAGTAAATTCTGTATCAATTTGATTCTTTGTATTAAAATTATTTGAAGCATTTATTCCTTTAGTTAGCTTTTCGGCTTGTGCTACAATTTCTGATTTGTTAGCTGTATAAGCTTCTGAAACCTCTTCCAATAATTGCTTCCATTGTTCTTTTGGAAAATAAGTAGCAGCATAAAATGGTTTTCCATCCGGCAAGGCAAAAGCATTTAACGGCCAACCACCTCTCCCATTAATTAATTGGGCTGCTTCCATATAAATCTGATCTATGTCAGGTCGTTCTTCACGATCGACTTTGATACAAATAAATTTCTCATTCATTATTGCTGCAATTGTCGAATCTTCAAAACTTTCTTCTGCCATTACATGACACCAATGGCAAGCAGCATATCCAATGCTTATTAAAATTGGTTTCTCCTCATCCTTAGCTTTTTGTAAGGCTTTCTCTCCCCAAGGATACCAATTGACAGGATTATGTGCATGCTGTAATAAGTAGGGACTACTTTCGTGAATTAATTCATTAGTATATTGATGATCACTTAATTCTTTATTTTTATTCTGTCCAATGCCACAGGAAATTTGAACGATTAAAATCATAATAAATAGCATTACTTTAGTTAATCTCATCATCATTTCAAATTGTTTTGGATAAAGGTATAAAAAAACCTCGTTTTAGCATTGCCAAAACGAGGTTTTATATTTTTTTGAACTAGCTAAATACTATCTTTTCACAAATCTTTTTGTAGCTGTTTGTCCTTGATTATTAGTAAAACTAATTAGATACAATCCCTCTGCAATAGAACTGTAATTCAATTGAGCGTTTGAAGAGCTATTCCATAGTTGGTTTGAAATTGTATTTCCTTTGGTGTCCATCAAGTTGACTTGAATATTTCCTTGTGAAATAGCATTTAATTGAATTATACCATGCGATGGATTTGGAGCAATAGTAATTTGATTCAATACATTCAATTCTTCTAAACCAACAGTGCTAATCACTGAAAAAGATGCTGAATTCATACATCCGTTAGCATCTGTCACTGAAACTGTATACGTTCCGCCTACCAAACTATCAATATCTTGTGTTGTAGAAGAATCATTCCAAAGAATAGCGTAAGGTGCTGTTCCACCTATTACAGTTAAATCTATTGCGCCATCGTTTCCAACAGTTTCATTAGTTATAACACCGGTAATACTTATGGTATCAGGCTCTACGATTAAAAAAGTATCTGCCCCAAAGCAATTATTTTTATCGATAACAATTAAATTGTAAGAGCCTGAAGGAAGACTATCAAAAGATGTGCTGTGCTCATATAACCTAACATTGTCAAAGCCAAAATAATCCGTACCATTTTGCTTAGCTCTCAACATAAATATAATTTCTTGAGCTGAGTCAGGAATCATCACATTTACGTTTGTCCAAGCTAGTGTATTTTTATCCAAGCTAACCGGTGAAGCAGTAGAAGTAGTATCAAACTTGATTAAATATTCGATTTCATCAGAGCCATCAAAGCCTTCCGTAAAATAATCAAATGAAATTTCAAGATTTTTCATTGCTGAAACATCTAAAGTATCAAAAATAATTTCGTGATAAGCAGAAGAACCGCCATTTGGATTGTCTAAATCCATTCCACCGAAAAAGTAAACTCCGTTAGAAGCAGTATCTATAGAATTGTTATAACCAACAATAGTGTCCCACACATCAGAACCATCTGCAATTAAGCTATCACCATCTGTATTATAAACTGCAGGAGATAAAGTATAATTCCAATTGGCTGCAGCTAACTCAAAACTTTGACTAGCAATGACAGATGAGAAAGTAGTTTTATTTCCTAAATTGAAAGTGTAAGGACCATTTCCAAACATGACAGAAGCACGAATATAACCATCTGTCTTGCCATTACAACTAATCATTCTGATTGAATCTAAATTAATAGTAACGGGCATTGCAGGTTGACCAATAATTACTGAATCTATTGCAGAAGTTCCCGCTGCTGTTACAGTAACAAAATATTTGCCTGCTAGCAATAAAGTATTTACAGAACTACCACTCGTAGTGTCTATAAATCCATTAGACCAATTGAATATGTAAGGAGCTGCTCCATTTGAAGCTACAGCTCTTGCAGCACCTGTATTTAAACCAAAACAAGTATTATCAACAATAGAATCAATCAAAACTGAAACGGCTACCACACCCACAAAACAAGAATTGGTATTGCTTCCCAATGAATCAGACATATTTTGTGGAAAAACCAACCATTCAGTAGATCCAATTGTCCAATTTTTTTGACCTTTGTTTACGCTATCTCTTCTTATTAAAGTATATTCAGCAGTAGCGCCAGTATCTACCGCCCAAGATGAACCTGGATCTACACCTATAATTCCAATAATATCTAAAGTATCTGATGTACTAATTTTCTTTAAAAATAGAGCATCATCACCATTGTAAAATGTAATGGTATGTGTGGTATCTGAAACGGCTAATATTTGTGTACTTGCAGTTGGATTTGCAATGACATATACATCACCTGCGTTGATTACTGCATTACTTTTTATAGAATCACTTGGAGTTAATGAACCATTGTTATTTCTATAAATGATATAATCAGACAAGCTAATTGGAGCCGATGTAGGATTATAAATTTCTAGTGCTTTGTTGTTTCCAGAGCCTTCAATGTATTCTGAGAAAAACAAGTCATTACACTGTGCTTTTAAGGTTGATGAGAAGGTGGTGGCAATTAAAGCGACCAAAATAAGTAGTACTTTTTTCATAATTAATGTTTTAGTAAATTTTTTTTAACGCCGCAAATTTAAGGGTTTCTTCTCGATTTTATTATCCTTATAACGTTAAATTAAAATTAAATAAAAAAAAGGTTCATATTTATATGAACCTTTTTAAAAATTATGGAAGTAATTAAATGCTACAATCCCAAAGCTTCTACTCCTTGTTCATAATAAACATCTACAGGAATACCAGCATCATTCAGTTTTTGTAAATCTGCTTGCAGCTGACTATCAATACTACCTTTTTCATCTAATAATTTTACAACTCCATCATAGTCTCCATCTCCTTGCAATTTTAAAATTAAAGCAGAAAGATCATTCATAGCTGTTTTCATTTTCTCAAAGTCAACAGCATATCTACCATCTTCACCAACTGTAAAAGCTCCTTTTTCTTTAAAGAAATTGAAACGAACCATATTGGCTTGACCGTGAGCGGAAGCAGCTCCAAAACGAACAGACCTAAAAATACTTGCTAAAAAGGTTACATAATTGTCCATTAGTATTCCGTCGGTATATACTTTTTTGTCAGATAATTGAGTAATCATATATAAGCCTAAAATATCCGCTTTTCCTTCTTCTAAGGCAGATGCTTTTTCTTTTAAAGCTTCACGCACAGTTCCTTTTCCATCCAAAGTGTTTTTAACTCCTAATCCATGCGCCACTTCGTGAAACATGGTATTGGCAAAAAAAGCATCAAAAGTGATGTTTTTACGCTGAGATTCGGTGATTAATTCATCTGCAATTGGAATTAAGATTTTGTCGAACTTAGCTTTCATGGCATTTTTTAACTGAGAACGACGCGTTCCTAAACTTTTTTGCAAAGCTTCATCATTGGGTAAATTAACTGCAATGGTTTTACTTCCAGCATTACAATCTCCTGCATAATAAATTACATCATAAGCATTTAATTGTGCATCTGTACCTGGTTTTTCTGCTTTGTATTTTGCTTCAACAGGTAAATTACTTTGTAATTCTTGCATATAAGCCACATACTTTGCCAATTTCTCACTCCATTTCTTATCTTTTACTAAAATATAAGCTTCATGAGCAGCTTTGTAACCATACATTTTATCTTCGTAGTTTTCAATTGGTCCAACAATAAAATCTAAAGTATTGTCTTTCATCATCAACCATGCTTTGTCTGACTCATCATATTTATCAGTTCTCAAAGCCTTAGCGCGTAAAGTCAAATAATTTTTAAACTCTTTATCGGTAGTAATTTCTGCTGCTTGATCTAATAAATCTGCAGCTTGCATTTGTTCTTCAAAAAATTGGTGATAAGGAATAGTTCTATAAGTTCCATCTTCATTTAAACGGATGATAGTATACAAACTTTTTTTATCTTCTGCCTGAATAGACTCAAAATCAATTTCTTGAAAATTAGCTGGGTAAAAATTAGCTCCAATTGGTTTTTCGCCAACTCCTGAAATAAAAGGTTTATTGTCATTTAATCTGTCCCAAGGACCATAATTCAATTTATAAAACTCCTTTTCTTTAGCACTCAATTTTTCTACATCTATTTGAATATTTTCGGGAATTGCTTCTTTCCAAAAAATTTGATCCATCAATTGCGCAGCTTGTATCAATAATGGAATAACTTTTCTATCGTTCTCACTTAAATTACTTAAGTCAGTAGTTAATTTAACTTTAGCGTATATTTCAGGCCTTACAGGAGCTAAATCTTCTACATTTTGACTCAATGTATCCGCTACATTTTCTTGATTTTCATTTTTTTCGGAAGGATTGTTACAAGCTGAAAAGACCGTTATCAGAGCTGCAGCTGCAATTGTATTTATTTTTTTCATTTGGAATGGATTTGTTTTGAAGTCCAAATATAGTTTTTTTAAAAAAAGTATAGAAATAAAGCCTTACTTTATATGCTGCCACAATTTAAGATTAAAATGTTCATTATTAACAATATCATCAAACAAACAAATACTCTTAGATTTTTTTCACAGAAATTAATCATAATCAATTTACGATAAGTCAATCCTTTTAGATTATTTTTAAAACCAATCACATTATCGCTGCAAAATAAAGACAGGATTATTAAGCTATTGTTAAATCATTTTTATCAAATTTGCTACTTATGAATAGTGAGGAAGAAAAAAGAAAAAAACACATTGCCATTTTAGGTTCTACTGGTTCTATCGGTACGCAAGCATTAGATGTAATTAAAAATCATCCTGATAGATTTCAAGTTGAAGTTTTGACGACAAATACTAATGCTGAATTGTTGATTCAACAAGCATTAGAATTTAAACCTAATGCAGTAGTTATTTGTGATGAATCTAAATATCAACTAGTAGCAGATGCCCTTTGGAGTCATGAAATTAAAACATACGCTGGTGCTGCTGCTTTGGAGCAAGTAGTCGAGATGGAAGAGATTGATATTGTGCTAACTGCATTAGTAGGTTACGCAGGTTTAAAACCTACGATGAAAGCCATAGCTGCCAATAAAGCCATTGCCTTGGCCAATAAAGAAACATTGGTGGTAGCAGGAGATATTGTTACCCAATTGGCAGCCAAAAATAGAGTTCCTATTCTTCCTGTTGATTCTGAACATTCAGCTATTTTTCAGTGTTTAGCAGGTGAATTTCACAATCCTATTGAAAAAATTTATTTAACAGCCTCTGGCGGACCATTTAGAGGTTGGTCTAAAGAAAAGTTAGCCAAAGTAACGAAAGCTCAAGCTCTCAAGCATCCCAATTGGGAGATGGGAGCAAAAATCACCATTGATTCTGCTACTTTGATGAACAAAGGTTTAGAAGTAATTGAAGCGAAATGGTTGTTTCAGTTAAAAGCTGATCAAATTGATGTGATTGTTCATCCTCAATCTATTATTCATTCTATTGTACAATTTACAGATGGCAGTATGAAAGCTCAAATGGGTTTGCCAGATATGAAATTACCGATACAATATGCTTTGGCTTATCCAGAGCGTATTTCTTCCAATTTTGAGCGATTCAATTTTATGGATTATCCTCAGTTAACCTTTGAGAAAGCTGATAAAGAAACTTTTTACAACCTTAATTTAGCTTATGAAGCCATGAATAGAGGTGGAAATGCCGCTTGCATTCTCAATGCTGCCAATGAAATTACCAATAAAGCTTTTTTGGAAGATCGGATTGGATTTTTAGAAATTGCTGAAATCAACCAAAAGTGCATGGCGAAAGCTACCTTTGTAAAATCTCCAACCTTAGAAGATTATGTCAATAGCGATGAAGAAAGTAGACGATTAGCGTTAGAGTTTATTAAGAAATAAATCATCAATTAGATTGCATTAATCTATTGAAATTTAATATTATAACCATCAAACCTGTAAGATTTAGTAAGGATCCAACTACTAAACCTTACAGGTTTGTTGTTGTAAATAGCATACTTTTAATCAAAAGGGAATGAAGAAAACCGAAGATTAGCTTTAGAATTTATTAAAAAGTAAAATCAATACTTAAAGCACAAAAATAATATAATCAGCATGTTAATTTTCTAAGGTCTAAGGTCTAAATTCTAACTTCTCAAAAAATTAACATGATTTTCAATTCAATTCGTCTAGAACATTTGAATATGTGTAATTTCGCGCTTGATTAAATAAAAAAATGGAAGCACTCATACAAGCCGCACAACTCATACTAAGTTTATCTATTTTAGTGATACTTCACGAGCTAGGCCACTTTATACCAGCAAAATTATTCGGAACTAGAGTTGAAAAATTCTACTTATTTTTCGATCCTTGGTTTTCACTTTTTAAGTTTAAAAAAGGTGATACTGAGTATGGTGTGGGTTGGTTGCCTTTAGGTGGATACGTTAAAATATCAGGAATGATAGACGAATCTATGGATAAGGAACAAATGAAAGAAGAACCTAAACCATGGGAATTTCGATCTAAACCAGCATGGCAGAGATTAATTATTATGTTAGGTGGAGTTACTGTAAATGTAATTTTAGGAATGGTTATTTACGCTGGTGTTTTATTTACTTGGGGAAATGAATACATTCCAAACGATAGCTTGACATATGGCGTATATGCAGATACCACAGCAGTGGAAATGGGTATCAAAAGTGGTGATAAAATTTTAGCTGTTGACGGAGAAAAAATTGAAAAATTTAGTGATATTCAAATGAATATTCTTATCAATAATGCTAAAGTTGTAACGGTAGAAAGAGCAGGACAAAAGCAGGATGTGAAATTACCTGATGGAACTATTTCTAAATTAATTAAGAATCAAAAAACCTTCATCGAACCAGCTATTCTTACAAAAGTAGATGAGGTAATGCCGAATACGCCAGCTGAGGAAGCTGGTTTAAAATCGGGTGATCAAATTGTAGCCATTGATAATAATGAAACTCCTTATTTTCAAGATGTAGTGCAATATTTAAAAGCTAATCCTTCTAAAGAAGTAAGCTTAACAGTGGACAGAAATGGAACTCAACAAGAATTAAATGCAACGGTTAAAGAAAATGGGACATTGGGTTTTTCTATTGTTCCTATTGATCAGCAAATAACTTTTGCCACAGAAGAGTATGGTTTACTAGAGTCTATTCCTGCTGGGGTCAACAAAGCTTATGATTCTTTTGAAAATTATATAAAGCAATTAAAACTAATTTTTCAACCTGAAACGGAAGCTTATAAATCTTTAGGTGGTTTTATCAGTATTGGAAAAGCCTTTTCTCCTCAGTGGGATTGGCAACGTTTCTGGAGTTTTACAGCTTTCCTTTCTATCATTTTAGCAATTATGAATTTATTGCCTATTCCTGCTTTGGATGGTGGACATGTTTTGTTTTTATTGGTAGAAATTGTAAGTGGTAGAAAACCGTCTGAAAAATTCTTAGAACACGCGCAAATTGTTGGATTTGTGATTCTTTTGGGCTTGATGCTGATTGCAAACGGAAATGATATTTTACGTTTATTTCAATAAGTTTTTTAACAATAAATTGTTTTAAAAGATATTTTGTCTAGCCTTAGTGTAGTGAAGTTAACTGTATTTTTGGTTAAAATTAATCCATTATGCAAAAATCAATCTTATTCATTTTTTCAATATTCATTTCTTTTGTAGCACTTTCACAAAGTGGCACTTTGCAATATAGAGGTGGCTCTTTAAACGATCAGGCATCTATACTGATTATACCCAATGAACCATTTATGTATATCTCTGAAATTGATAGAGCTATAGGAGAAAAAAATAACTTGAATGGCGATCAATTGAGGGAAAAATTTGCGATTGCAGTTGACAAATATTTGTACGGTGAGTTTAGTAAAAAGTACAATGTGTTATCTTTTTATTTAATGGATGATGAGGATATTGAGCAAGACCTTACTTATATTTATACCTCTAGAAAATTAAAATATGTAGATAATCCTAAAGCAACTGCGGTTATAGAAGATGGAGAAATAAAAGATAAACTGAGCAAAGCATTCAAAAAACCAAATAGAGATAACAAAGACAATTATGGTGGTCAATTAGTAGTAAAAGATGCACCAAAAGACAGGTTTATGGACATTGAGATAACCAACGAAAATTTATTAGATAGCTTAAATAAGCAATTTAAGGCTGAGGTTTTTTTATTTGTCAACCAACTAGAGTTTAGGAATTTATATGAGATATATTCTAAAATGGAAAGAGAAGAATACCAAAGAGAAATAAAAGTACACTACACGTTACTCACACTTGATGGTGATGTTTTATCAAAAGGAATTTCCTCTTCACTTTTCCCTGCTTCTGAAAATGATATTGATATTATTACTAAATCTTATTTTCCTATTTTAGCAAAGAATATTTACAACGATATACACACTGATTTAACAAGTAGTGAAAACAACTAAGATTTAAAAACTTTATGAATATTATAGATCCATATACTGCCATTATAGGAATTAGTTTAGTTATTATATTAAGCTATTTCTTCAATATTATATCTCAAAAAACCAATATCCCTTCAGTACTTCTGTTAATTATATTGGGGATTTTAACCAAGCAAGGAATGGATTTTATAGGCTTAAAAGTTCCTGAAGCACAATTATTTAATGTTTTAGAATTGCTAGGAATTGTAGGGTTGATAATGATTGTATTAGAAGCAGCCTTGGATTTAGAACTGACCAAAGAAAAATGGCCGATTATCTGGAAATCATTTTCTGTTGCTTTAGTTTCATTAATTGCTTCCACCTTTTTATTGGCATATATTATCAATTATTTTTTGATAGAAAGTATGTTTACGAGTATTCTATATGCAGTTCCGTTATCAGTAATGAGCAGTGCTATTATTATTCCAAGTGTAGGTGGGTTAAGTAAGCACAAAAAAGAATTTATGGTGTATGAAGGTACCTTTTCTGACATTTTAGGTATTTTGTTATTTTACTTTTTAATTGGAAACGCAGAAACTGAAAGTACTAAATTGATTATATTTGATGTAGTTAGCAATATTGGTATTACAATTGGATTATCATTAATTATCAGTTACGCCTTAGTATTGATTTTTCAAAAACTAAATTCGCAAGTTAAGCTATTTCTACTTATTGCTGTATTGTTGATGCTCTATTCAGTAGGTAAGTTATTCCACTTGTCTTCATTGATTATCATTTTAGTATTTGGTTTAGTTTTAAATAATTATAAGATTTTCTTTAGAGGGTTTATGAAAAAATGGATAAACAAAGGGTCGTTAAAAAAGGTCTCCACAGATTTTCATTTGGTAACAATAGAAAGCGCTTTTGTTATTAGAACTTTTTTCTTTGTATTATTTGGAGTTACCATTACTTTGAAATCCTTGTTTAATCTAGAAGTAGCTATGATAAGTGGTTTAATACTTTTAGGATTGTATGTAATTCGATTTATTGTTATCAAAATCTTCGTACAGAAAGATATTTTGCCTCAGCTATTTTTAGCACCTAGAGGTTTGATCACAATATTACTTTTCTTTGCTATTCCTGAAGAATTTAAAGTAGATAATTTTGACTCAGGAATATTACTTTACTCCATAATTATCAGCTGTATTATTATGGCAGTTGCATTAGTTGCTAGCGGAAAAAGATTAGAACCTGTGGATGATATGTCGTTTATATATGGTCCAAAGTTAGAAAATGAAGTAGAAGCCTTGCCCTTTGAAGATAAAAAGGAAAGTAAAGAAACTGATCAGGACTAAATCTCTATTAACTCTACAGTTATTTCTTTACGAGGAGATTTTACATTAAAAGAAACTTCCTCAAAACTTGGTTTTCCTTGTGTGATGCTCGTGTAATTTGAAAATCCAAAAGGTTCAGTGGGTATTCCTAAAAAGTTTTTATCAGCATTTCCATTTTTATTAATGTCATGTAAAACCACTACCGCATAACTGCCATAGCTAAGGTCAGGTACTTTTAAAATAATCATTGAGCCTTTAGCAGCCAAAGTTTTGGTGTAAACTGCTTTTTTAGGATCACTAGGAAAACCGTCAGCTCCTTTAAAAACAATTACATTAATATTACCTTCATTATGTTCTATATTGGAAATAGTAATAATTAAAGTGGCTTTTGTATCACTTTTAAAAGCCATCATTATGATTGCTAATAAACTAATAAGGATGATTTTTTTCATTTTATTTATGCTTTTGTTAATTCTATTGTAGTTATTTCTGGCGGTATTCCTATTCTACCAGGATATCCTAAATAACCAAAACCTCTATTGACATATAAATATTGCCCATTTTCTTGATATAATCCTGCCCATTCTTTATAAATATATTGTACAGGACTCCATTTAAATCCTTTCACTTCTATTCCTGCTTGCATTCCATGCGTATGTCCTGAAAAAGTAGCATCAATATCTTGAAATAATGGCAAAATCTGAGCTTTCCAATGACTTGGATCATGAGATAACAGCAATTTAGTTCTTACATTTTCTGTGCCAATCATTGCTTTAGCCAATTGACCGTACTTTGGAAAACGAGCTTTCGCCCCCCAATTTTCAACACCTATTATTGCAATCTTTTCATTATCAATTTCTAAAATATGGTTTTCGTTCATCAACAACTTCCAACCCATTGCCTTCTGTATGTCCTTTAAGTCTTGTAAATTTTTTGCTTTAGCTGCTTGACTTTCCCAACTGACGTAGTCGCCATAATCATGATTTCCTAAAGTGGAATAAACTCCCAATGGTGCTTGAATCTTAGAAAAAGTTTTAATCCAATCTTTCATTTCATCTGCTTGATTATTAACTAGATCTCCTGTAAAGAAAACGACATCAGGTTTTTCATTTAAAATCATTTCTACACCACCTTGAACAGCTGTTTTATTCCAAAAACTTCCTGAGTGAATATCTGAAACTTGCACGATTTTTAAACCTTCAAAAGATTTTGGTAAATTTTTGAGTGGCAACTTTATTCTTCTTACTCTATAATCATGTGCACCCGAAATAATTCCCCAAGACATAGTGATTACTGGCAATGCTGCTACAATAATACCGCTTTTTAAAATAAAATTAGATCGACTTATGTTATTAGATTGATATTCAGTACTTGGAGTTTCTACAATATTTGTTTTTCTTCCTGTCCATTTAATTAATCTAACTAAATCATCTATTAAAAGAAAAATGACAAAAAATAATTTTGACAGATAAACAATAAAAATCGCTGTGAAAATAAATGTCCTGGCAATATAATTTAGTTTTTCGAAAAAATTAAAAGCAAAAAGTAAGATTAATAAAATACTTAGTGAACTAAACGCAATAAAACCATATTTAATTACTGACTTATTGATAGTCGCCATTCCTTTTAAAAGGCTTAATAAACCGCTGTAAACATAAATATCAATTGCTATTATTATAAAAAGAATTGTGACAATAAAGGGTAATCTATTCATTAAAATTTCTATTAATCTGTTTTTTTTGTACTTTTAATGCTATATTTTTGCTTCTGATTGGTACTTTTTAACCACTAAGCGAAAAGTAGATAAGATACTATACCTTTTTTATTTATTTCGCAGTGTGGAACAACCAATTTTGAAAACTATTTATCGAATTACTAACTTACTTTATAAAATATGAAAAAAATAAAATTACTTATTCTTATCGGTTTAGGATTACTAATTAATAATACTTATGCGCAAGATACCATTGCCGCCGACACTAGTTGGAAAAAAGGAGGAATCGTATCCTTAAGCTTTGCACAAGTTTCTTTAAATAATTGGGCCGGTGGTGGTCAAAGTTCAGTTGCTGTTAATGGGTTCTTAAATCTTTTTGCAAACTACCAAAAAGGAGTTCACAGTTGGGAAAATAACTTAGATTTAGGTTATGGAATTATTCAACAAGGTAGTCAAGACTTTAGAAAAAGCGATGATAAAATAGATTTTACCTCTAAGTATGGTCGAAAAGCTTCTAAAAATTGGTATTATACTGCTTTGTTAAATTTCAAATCTCAATTTGCACCAGGTTATAATTACCCGGACGATTCTGTAAAAATTTCAGATTTCTTGGCTCCTGGTTATGTACTTGCATCTTTGGGTATGGATTACAAGCCCTCTGATATGTTTTCATTGTATGTATCACCAATTACAGGAAAGTTTACTATTGTAACTGATAGTGTTTTATCAAATGCAGGTGCTTTTGGTGTTGATCCAGGTGAAAAATTAAGATCAGAATTTGGTGGATATGTAAAGATTAAATTTATCAAGGATATTTTTGAAAATGTTAATTTACAATCTAAATTGGAATTGTTTTCTAATTACAGCAATAACCCAGAAAATATTGATGTAAATTGGGAAACTATCTTAGCGATGAAAGTTAATAAGTTTTTAACTGCAAACGTTTCTGCAACATTAGTTTACGACGATGATATTGATATTGTAGTAGATAGAGATGCAGCAGGGTTGGCTACTAAAGTAGGTCCTAGAACTCAATTTAAAGAAGTTTTAAGCATTGGTTTAGCTTATAAATTTTAACCAATTAAAAAAAGAAGTAAGCCATCATTCCGTAATCATTGTGGAATAATTGCTTATTTAATCCCCATACTTTTTAAATTGCCTGCTTATAAATCACTCTTGTAATTATTTATTATCGTATTTTAATTTTTAAAATGCTTAAAAAATCAACAGTATGCACATAGGACAGAAAATAGATTTTTTGATTAATTCTAGCCCAAACTTTTCTAAAATAGGATTATCAACTCACTTAGGAAAAACAAGACAAGCAATTTACGATATCATTAAAAATCCTGATATTAATACAAGGATATTAAAGGATATTTCAGCCTATTTTAATGTTCCTTTGATTAATTTCTTTACTGAAGATAATAGTAGTCTTTTAATGGATAAAAGCTCGATAGGTAATATAAAAGAGATGGAAAAAAGGCTGACTGAATTAGAGATGAAAGTTTTTAAATTGCAGCATACTCATAAAGACATTCTTCCTTAACGCATCGATTGTTTAATCGGCTAAAAATTCGGTGAATCTAAATTGAAATGTTACCTTTGTTAGACATTAAATAAAATAATATGTCTGTACAATTGAGTCCTTCTATAACCGATATTTCTGAAGATTTGAAACGCCTTGGCTTAAAAAGCATGAATGCTGGAACTGCCATTGGTAACAAATGGTATGATAACGATGAGAAACCATTGGAATCAGCATCTCCTGTTGATGGTTTATTAATTGGTAAAGTTGGAGTTACAACAGCAGAAGAATATAAAAAGGTAATTGTCAAAGCAGAAGAAGCTTTTAAAGAGTGGCGTAATGTTCCTGCACCAAAAAGAGGAGAAATAGTTCGTCAATTTGGTGAATCCCTTCGTGAGAAAAAAGAAGCATTAGGCAAATTAGTTTCCTATGAAATGGGAAAATCTTATCAAGAAGGCCTAGGTGAAGTGCAAGAGATGATAGACATCTGTGATTTTGCTGTAGGTTTATCACGTCAATTACATGGATTAACCATGCATTCCGAACGACCAAAGCATAGAATGTATGAACAATATCTCCCTTTGGGAATAGTTGGAATTATTTCGGCATTTAATTTTCCTGTCGCTGTATGGGCCTGGAATACCGCTTTAGCTTGGATTTCTGGTGATGTGTGTATTTGGAAGCCATCAGAAAAAACCCCTTTATGTGGAGTAGCATGTCAAAATATAATTGCAGATATTTTAACTAAAAATAATTTACCAAATGGAATTAGCTGTTTGATTAATGGCGATTATAAGGTAGGTGAGATGATGACCACTGACAAGAAAGTGTCATTAGTTTCAGCGACAGGTTCTATTAGAATGGGTAAGGTAGTAGCCGAAACAGTAGGTAAAAGATTAGGTAAAACTTTATTAGAACTGGGTGGTAATAATGCAATTATTATTACCGAATCTGCTGATTTAGAAATGTGTATTCCTGCAATGGTTTTTGGAGCTGTAGGTACTTGCGGACAAAGATGTACTTCTACAAGAAGATTAATTATCCACGAAAGTTTATACGATACTGTTAAGGAAAAATTAGCCAATGCTTACCAACAATTAAAAATTGGTAATCCGTTGGACGAAAATAATCATGTAGGGCCACTAATCGATAAAGAGGCTGTAAAAATGTATCAAACTGCGATTCAAAAAGTAAAAGATAAAGGTGGAAATTTATTGGTAGAGGGTGGTCTATTAAATGGTGAAGGTTTTGAATCAGGCTGCTATGTTAAGCCTACTATTGCAGAAGCAAAAAATGAATGGGAAATAGTGCAGCATGAAACTTTTGCTCCTATTTTGTATATTATGAAATACAGCACGCTAGAAGAAGCAATGGAGATGCAAAATGGTGTTGTTCAAGGACTATCTTCTGCTATAATGACAAATAATATGCGAGAAATGGAAATTTTCCTTTCTCAAAATGGTTCAGATTGTGGAATCGCTAACGTGAATATAGGTACTTCAGGTGCCGAAATAGGTGGTGCTTTTGGTGGAGAAAAAGAAACTGGTGGCGGTAGAGAATCAGGATCTGACGCTTGGAAAGCTTATATGAGAAGACAAACCAATACCATTAATTATGGTAATGATTTGCCTTTAGCTCAGGGAATTAAATTTGATTTATAATCAAATTTAATTCTTTAAAATATACTTCATATTAATTTTCTTATCTAAGAAGGAAGATAGGTTTGTCATAGCAATTCTATCTTGTGTCATACTATCCCTATCTCTAACAGTTACAGTATTGTCCTCTAAGGTTTGGTGATCTATTGTAATGGCAAAAGGAGTTCCAATGGCGTCATGTCTTCTGTAACGTTTACCAATTGAATCTTTTTCATCATATTGACAAATCATATCCATTTTTAAATCATCTAAAATTTCTTTAGCCTTTTCCGGTAAACCATCTTTTTTTGTCAATGGTAAAACAGCAACTTTAACAGGAGCCAAGAAAGCAGGAATTTTTAAAACAGTTCTACTGCTTCCATCTTCTAATTGCTCATCTTGATAGGCTTCAGAAAGGATAGTTAAGAACAATCGATCTAATCCAATTGAAGTTTCAACAACAAAAGGAATATAGCTTTCGTTTATTTCAGGATCAAAATATTGCATTTTCTTACCTGAGTGAATTTCATGCTGCTTTAAATCGAAATCTGTGCGGGAATGAATTCCTTCTAACTCTTTAAATCCAAAAGGGAAATTATATTCAATATCTGAAGCAGCATTGGCATAATGAGCCATTTTTAAATGATCATGAAAACGATAATTATCTTCTGAAAATCCAATTGCTTTATGCCATTTAATACGTTCCTTTTTCCAGTATTCGTACCATTTCATTTCTTCCCCTGGTTTTACAAAAAACTGTAATTCCATTTGTTCAAATTCACGCATTCTAAATATAAACTGACGAGCAACAATTTCATTTCTAAAAGCTTTTCCTATTTGAGCAATTCCAAAAGGAATTTTCATTCGACCACTTTTTTGCACATTTAAGAAATTAACAAAAATGCCTTGCGCAGTTTCTGGGCGCAAATATATTTTACTCGCTCCTTCAGCAGTTGAACCTATTTCAGTAGAAAACATCAAATTAAATTGACGAACGTCTGTCCAATCTTTAGAACCACTTACAGGATCTGCAATTTCACAATCAATAATGATTTGTTTTACGTCGGCCAAATTCTCATTGTCCATCGCAGTTTTATATCGATTTTCAACATCATCAATTTTAGCTTGATTGTCTAAAACTCTTTGATTTGTTTTTAAAAATTCAGCCTTATCAAAAGCATCACCAAAGCGTTTAGCTGCTTTATCTACTTCTTTATTAATTTTTTGACGGATTTTTTCAACCCATTCTTCGATCAGAACATCGGCACGATATCTTTTTTTAGATACTTTATTATCAATCAATGGATCATTAAAAGCATCAGTATGACCAGAAGCTTTCCAAGTAGTTGGGTGCATAAATATTGCAGTATCTATTCCAACAATATTTTCATGCATTTGAACCATAGCTTTCCACCAGTATTCTTTAAGGTTCTTTTTTAGTTCTACTCCATTCTGTCCATAATCATAAACAGCACTGAGTCCGTCATATATTTCACTTGATTGAAAAATATAGCCATATTCCTTCGCATGAGCGATGATATTTTTAAACTGATCTTCACTATTATTTGCCATAGCGCAAAAGTAATGGATAATTCAAAAAGGGACTAATTTAAAATAGTATTTAGCAGCATAAATTCTATTAATTTTGCAGTATGATAATGGTTGATGATATATTGCTTTCAGAAGAGCTTTTTGAAAAGAAATTTGTTTGTGATTTGAATGCGTGCAAAGGAGCATGTTGTGTAGAAGGTGATTCTGGAGCTCCACTAAAAGAAGATGAGATCGATAAAATAACTGAGGCTTACGAAACAGCAAAACCTTTTTTAAGAAAAGAAGGCATAGAAGCTATAGAAAAAGAAGGGGCTTTTACAGTAGATTACGATGGAGAATATGTTACTACTTTAGTTGAGGGTAAAGAATGTGCTTTTACCACTTTTGATGAAAATGAAATAGCAAAATGCGGGTTGGAAGAAGCTTACAATGCAGGTAAAACTGATTGGAAGAAACCTGAATCATGCAGTTTGTACCCAATTAGAATTTCAAAATTAAAATTTCATGAAACACTAAATTACCACCAATGGGATTTATGCAAACCTGCCTGTGAATGTGGTAGTAAGTTAGATGTGAAAGTGTTTCGATTCCTCAAAGGGCCACTCATCACTAAATATGGCGAGGAATTTTATAATCAACTCATAGAAGTTGATAAGCTTTTGGAAGCAGAAAAGAATAAAAAGAAATAAGAAAAACGGCTTTTGTAAATAGTACAAAAGCCGTTTAGTGTAAAATTATAAGCTGTTATCTAATTCAATGTCAAATTGAACTAAATCTATAAATTGTTGAACTCTATTGTCCAATTCATTCTCTTTTAAGTTTTCTAATCTTTCTGTTCCAAACTTTTCTACAGTGAATGAAGCTAAAGCACTTCCAAAAATAATAGCTCTTTTCATATTTTCAAATGAAATATCTTTGGTTTGAGCAATATACCCAATAAAACCACCTGCAAAAGTGTCTCCAGCACCTGTTGGATCAAAAACTTCTTCTAAAGGTAAAGCAGGTGCAAAGAATACTTCATTTTTATGAAATAATAATGCTCCATGTTCCCCTTTCTTAATAATAAGATATTTAGGGCCCATTGCCATAATCTTTTGAGCAGCTTTAATTAAAGAATACTCTTCAGAAAGTTGTCTAGCTTCTTCATCATTAATAGATAAAACATCTACCATTTTAATCGTTCTTTTCAAAGCATCTAATTTGATATCCATCCAAAAATTCATTGTATCAGCTACAATTAATTTTGGTCTATTAGGTAAGCTTTCAATTACTTGTCGTTGAATATCTGGATCAAGATTTCCTAACATTAAAAACTCGCAATCTTTATATTCTTCAGGTACATTTGGTTCAAACGACTCTAAAACATTCAATTGGGTATCTAAAGTGTCTCGTGTATTCATATCATTGTGGTATCTACCAGACCAAAAGAAAGTCTTACCATCTTTTTTGATTTCAATTCCATCGGTATTGATACCTTTTTTCTGCATCATATTTAAATAGCTCTCAGGAAAATCTCCTCCTACTACCGAAACAATGTTTACTTTTTTAACAAATCTTGTGGCTGCAAGACCAATGTAAGTGGCTGCACCACCAAGAATTTTATCTGTTTTTCCAAATGGGGTTTCAATTGCATCAAAGGCAACAGTTCCAATAGCTAATAAACTCATGAATTATTTTTTTTTGTAATTTTCTACAAATATATTGTTTAATTAAAAACTTTATATAAATTTGCACCCCCAATCGCAATAAAGATTGAATTTATTCTGAAAGGGAGCTTATTTAGAACAATTAAATAAGTTTTTTGAAATAATGAATGGAATTAAATTCCTCCTTAGCACTCCCGAAGTTTCGGGATGGTTAGAGCATCTGATCCCGATTTCCCGAATCTTCGGGTCGGGAAGGGTTCTTGATTGAGCCCTAAGAGGAGGAAGATTGAAATAATGAATGGAATTAAATTCCTCCTTAGCACTCCCGAAGTTTCGGGATGGTTAGAGCATCTGATCCCGATTTCCCTAATCTTCGGGTCGGGAAGGGTTCTTGATCGAGCCCTAAGAGGAGGAAGATTGAAATAATGAATGGAATTAAATTCCTCCTTAGCACTCCCGAAGTTTCGGGATGGTTAGAGCATCTGATCCCGATTTCCCGAATTTCGGGTCGGGAAGGGTTCTTGATTGAGCCCTAAGAGGAGGAAGATTGAAATAATGAATGGAATTAAATTCCTCCTTAGCACTCCCGAAGTTTCGGGATGGTTAGAGCATCTGATCCCGATTTCCCGAATCTTCGGGTCGGGAAGGGTTCTTGATCGAGCCCTAAGAGGAGGAAGATTGAAATAATGAATGGAATTAAATTCCTCCTTAGCACTCCCGAAGTTTCGGGATGGTTAGAGCATCTGATCCCGATTTCCCGAATCTTCGGGTCGGGAAGGGTTCTTGATCGAGCCCTAAGAGGAGGAAGATTGAAATAATGAATGGAATTAAATTCCTCCTTAGCACTCCCGAAGTTTCGGGATGGTTAGAGCATCTGATCCCGATTTCCCGAATCTTCGGGTCGGGAAGGGTTCTTGATCGAGCCCTAAGAGGAGGAAGATTGAAATAATGAATGGAATTAAATTCCTCCTTAGCTCAGCTGGTTAGAGCATCTGACTGTTAATCAGAGGGTCCTTGGTTCGAGCCCAAGAGGAGGAGCAATAGAGCTGCACTGCAAAGTGTGGCTCTTTTTGTTTCTATTATTTTTTACAACACTAAAAGATGACACCACATTTTGTATACATTCTTTATTCTAAGAGTATTGACAAGTACTATGTCGGGAAAACTGAAAATCCAGATAAAAGGCTTGAATTTCACAATTCAGAATTCAATAAAATTTGGACTAAAATAGGTCAGCCATGGGATTTAATTAAAGTAATTGAATTTGAAAACTCTACTTTGTCATCCAAAGCTGAGATTTATATAAAGAGACAAAAAAGCAGAAAATTGATTGAAAAAATAATTTCTGTGGGTTGGGATGGTTAGAGCATCTGATCCCGATATCCCGAAGCTTCGGGACGGGAAGGGTCCTTGGTTGAGTTTATCCGCCGCAGTGATTAGTAATTCGAAGCATTTTCGTAGCACTGAACGAAGGAGGAAGCCCAAGAGGAGGAGCAATAGAGCTGCACTGTAAAGTGTGGCTCTTTTTGTTTCTATACTTTTTTAGGAAGAGTATTTTTGTTGTTATCGTTATTTATGAGATTTCATTAGTTTTTTTAAACTCGAATTTCGTTCTACTTAATTTTTTTATTTCTAATCTCTCTTTCGATCTTTTAATTTCTAGTTCCCCACCTGAATCATCATACCTTTCTCCTGAATAATATATTCTATCTTTAAATTTTAAAAATAAGAAATTCAAAAATTCTAATCTCGTACATCCATTTTTATTGATTTTATTTACTTTAGGTTCAATTGTAAAAGTTGACTTATCAATATTATGTTGAATTTTATAATTGGCAGTAGTAAAAAAATTATTTCCTAAAACTATTTCTATAATTGAATTGAAGTTATATTCTGTTCGTCTCTTTTTCTCATCATTAGTTCGATCAGATTGAATTAATAAGCCCGCTTTACTATATGGTATCCCCATATTAGGCTTACTTACTATTATTCTCCACTCATTTTCATACTTCCAATTTTCTTTTTTGATATTCATCATATAATGAAAAGGAATCATCCTTCTGTGAAATTTTAAAAAATCAATCGGTTTTAATTTTTCTGTATAGTTTATTGGCTTAAGACTAAATAAGTATTCTTTTCCTTTTAAATTATTTTTTATTCCTGAAAGTAAAGTATCCGTTTTAAACTTAATTTGAAAACCTGTCTCTAATGTGTAATGTGGCCACATAAGCGGGCAATATTCATTTCCACTTAGAGAAATAATTCCTATTATATTTGAAAATAATTCCCACTCCCAACTTAAATACTCTCTAAAGTTATTTTTTATATCACGTTGATACATCTCATCTATTACTTTTCTCGATGACCTATTCTTAAAAAAAGAGTAGTATTCGTCTATTGAAATATTTTCGTTTGATATGGAAAACAACCCATTGCTGTCAAGAACATCATTTAACTCAAATGGGTGTGATGCGTATAAATAACTATTAATTACAGCTTTAATGTTATGTTTTGAAGGAGAATAATATTTATAGGCTCTAGTTTAGCACTGCGTTGATAATAGTGTTTTATAGTTTGGTTGGATTTGAACAAAGCGCTCCAGAGCTCCCGCAACAACTATCTGCTTTGCGAAAGCAAGGGTAATATCCTTGTTTGATTTTATTTTTTCTTTTATAATATGCCAATTTAGGTATTGTTGCAGGTATTTAGTAGACACGCCCCAGAATGTATTTCCAATCCACTTCTTTATTTTATTGTGCGTTGAGTTTACATGCTGTACATGAAACGCTCCTTTTACTCTTTCTCCCCTGGAAACATTTACCGGATGAAACTCAATTTTGGTGTCTTTAGCGAAGCCTTTATAACTGTGGTGAGAATCACTACACAAAATTGTGCTCCCTTTTTTTATGCGATTGCCAATAGCATTTTTAATATCAATCTTTCTAATCCGTCCAAGTGTAGCTACACTCAGATTTAGCATTGACTTTTTGTCTTGAGTCACGATGACCGCAACCTGATCATTGCTTACACCCCTTTTGCTTGACTTACCGCCTCTTTTCCTTGGTTCTCGATTTTTAACCTTCATCCCTTTTTCAGATTTGAGGAAAAAGGTCTCATCACTTTCTGTGATACCAATGAAGGGCTCTCCGTCATCTGCGTCAACTGAAGACAATATCTTGTGGCGCCAATCAAAGGCTGTTTTCTTATTAATACCCAAAATCGAAACAATTTTGTCAAGACTTTTTTCTTCAACCATTAGTTTAAGATAATCAACAATCTTGTCTTTTCTTTGCAGCCCTGCCATCCAAGTACCTGTATACTCCGTAAAACTTCTTTGGCAAGACTTGCATTTGTAGCGCTGTGCTCCTTTGTCAATCCCAAAACGAACATACTTAGAATGAGAACAATGAGGACAGGCTCCGAGTTTGTTATTAAACTCATGCTGACGTGAAACAATCGCAGACAGGTTAATCTCTTTAGTTGAATCTTCAATCTCCTTCAACAAACGCTCACGTTGTTTAATTGGCAGAGAGAGTATTTGGTCTTTAAGCTTTTCTGTTTTCATACACACAATATACAAATAATAGCTGAATTAAACTAGAGCCTATCTATTTTACTTTTACTTGTGTCACTTTCATAAATATATCCATCAATTTCAACACTTTCAATATTTTATTTTCTTATTACTCTCATAACTAATCAAATAGTTTCATATAATCTTTAAACATATACTGCTTGCCTCTTTTACTAACTGGAGTTTCTTCAATTACTTGTAACTCCTCCAATTTTGCAAGTAATTTATAAACAGATGGTAGCGACAAGTCAGTTATTTCTCTCGCTTTCTGAACGTCAATAATGGGTCTTTGATATAAATACTCTAGTATTTTTTGTGCATTATGAAATCGTGGACCAAGGGTTTGCAACTTAATTTCAATCTCTTTTTGAAGCTTCAAAATTTGATCAAAAGTTGCTATTCCAATTTTTGCTGTTTCTATTATGCCTACTAGAAAAAATTTAAACCACTGATTGATATCATTTTTTTTGCGCACTCTCATTAAATTATCGTAATAAAGTGTTCTGTTCTTCTCAAAATAATCGGACAAATACAAAATGGGGTTTTTCAATATTTTCTTATCTACTAAGTACAAAGTAATCAATAGGCGTCCTACACGTCCATTTCCATCTAAAAAAGGATGAATCGTTTCAAACTGATAATGTATTAAAGCAATTTTTAAAAGATGTGGTAAAAAGTTGGTTTCATCATGAACAAACTTTTCTAAATCACTCATATAATCTCCAATAGTATCTTGAGTTGGAGGAATAAAAATAGCATCTTTTAGGGTAGCCCCACCAATCCAGTTTTGACTTATTCTATAATCACCTGGCGATTTGTGTGAACCTCTAACTCCTTTTAACAATGCTTTGTGCGTTTGCTTTATTAGTCTTGATGAAAATGGCAATACGTCTAGTTTATTAATTGCTAGGCTTAATGCTTTAATATAGTTATGAACTTCCTCCCAATCATCTCTTTTTTCATCCGAAATATCTTCTTTTTGTAATAAAGCCTCTTCTATATTTGTTTTAGTTCCTTCTATTTTACTAGATTGAGTTGCTTCTTTTAAAATGTGCATACTGATAAACAAATCAATATTTGGAATGTATTCTGAATACATATCCAATCTACCCATTTGTCTATCAGCTTGTCCTAATAAGTTAAGTAATTCCATATCATCTACCACATAAGCACGATTAATATGCTCTGGTTGAAAACTTTTATAAGAACCTTGATTAATATATTTTCCTGATATGAACTTTTTCATTTTTAATATTTATAAGAAAACTTAAGTAAAAGTACTCAATTTTTAAGAAAACATCAGAAAACTTAAAAATGTAAATCTATTTTTAAGAAAACATCAAAAAACTTAAAAATAGTTAGTTCTTAATTAAGTTTGCTTAAAAATAAATAATAATAGTTTGTTTCTTATTGATAATCAATCGGAAGTATATTCCATAAAAAAATCCTCTGTAAAATGAATTACAGAGGATTCTAATTAAAGTGGGCCCAGCTGGGCTCGAACCAGCGACCACCTGATTATGAGTCAGGTGCTCTAACCAACTGAGCTATGGGCCCCTTTTGTCAGACCTCTAACCATCCCGAAACTTCGGGAGAGCCTGTCTGCCGACAGGCAGGCTATGTGATCAATTATATATTTAAAAGTATTTCAATCACATTGAAATACTGTAGCCCAAAAAAATTGGGTGTGCAATATTACAAAATTTTATAGGAATAATATTTTTCAAAATGCATTTTTTAATGTGAATAAATCATCTTTTTAGGTCATCACGAACAAACAATAACTAATTTTGGGCACTTTATGGGCAAAACATCCAAACCTGATCCGTACGGAGCACTAAAATTTAAAGAGTTTAGAATTTTTGTCATTCTAAGGTTTGCGCTTGTCTTTGCCTGGGCTATGCAGTTTATTGTTATTGAATGGGAAGTATATAGCTTAACTAAAGATCCTTTGTCATTAGGTTTAATTGGTTTAATGGAGGTAATTCCTGCTGTTTCTTTATCCTTATTCGCCGGACATTTTGTAGATCAATGGGAAAAGAGGAACTTATTTGCCATTTGTATCTCAGCTTTTTTATGCATTAGTTTTGGTTTATTTCTTCTTACTTGGCCAGTCATCACAGAACAATTGTCCCACAGTTGGCACATTGGTTTAATTTATACTTTGGTATTTTTTGGTGGTGTTATTAGAGCATTCTTTGGCCCAACTATCTTTTCACTTTTTCTCAATTAATTCCTAGAGAATTTTACTCAAATGCTGCAACTTGGAGTAGTTCAGCTTGGCAAATGGGATCTATGATGGGTCCTGCCCTAGGAGGGCTTTTTATTGTTTGGGTTGGTGTTCATTGGAGCATGTTAGTGATCGTAGCTTTCGCAATAATTGCTTTGATACTCTTATTTCAAATAGAAAAAAAGCCAATTTTAAACACTAAGAAAGGAGAAGCCATTGGTAAAAGTTTGAAAGAAGGTTTGAATTTCGTCTTCAAAAATAAACTAATTTTAAGCACTATCTCTTTGGATATGTTTGCTGTTCTTTTTGGCGGAGCAGTTGCATTGTTGCCAATATTTGCTCAAGATATTTTAAAAGTTGGCTCTACTGGTTTTGGAATTTTAAGGGCTGCACCTGCTGTTGGTTCTTTTTTAACTATGATGATAGTTGCTTATTTTCCTTTAAATAGAAATGCAGGAAAAAAATTGCTTTTAGCCATATTCGGATTTGGTATTTGTATTATTGTTTTTGGACTTTCCAATATTTTTTGGATTTCTTTGGTTGCTTTATTCTTTTCGGGTGTTACAGATGGTGTAAGTGTTGTTATCAGACAAACTATTTTACAGCTTAAAACTCCTGATTCTATGCGTGGTAGAGTATCTTCTGTTAATTCTATGTTTGTAGGCTCTTCCAATGAGTTGGGTGCTTTTGAAAGTGGTGTTACTGCCAAACTAATGGGAACTGTTTCTGCTGTAGTATTTGGAGGATTAATGACTTTGGGAATAGTAGGAACGACTGCTGCAATCTCTCCTTCCTTAAGAAATTTAGATATTGAAAGAGATTTGTTGGACGATTAGTTTTGAGTTGGTTGACAAGAAATTATTGATTTATTTTATTTTAAAATTTTCTAATCAATAATAGTTGATTATTTTAGTAGTCTAAACTGAGAGAAAGCAAGGAGCTTTCAAATTGCCCTATAATGAAGAAAGAGCTGATTGAAAAAGAAAATATTTCCAAATTATTACGCTTGACGAATCTAACAGCTGATGTAGTTTCTTCGCTGATTATGAAAATTTTGAAATTTGATGAATTCAATCAATTGTATAAAGATGCCTACTCTGATAAACCAATTGAATTTATTGATAGGATATTAGAAATTCTTCAGATTGAAGTTAAATTCAATCAAGCGGACTTAGATAAATTACCAAATGATTCTTCTTTTATAACTATTAGTAATCATCCTTACGGAGGAATAGATGGTGTAATTTTATTAAAGATTTTTCAAAGTAAATATCCTGATTATAAGATATTAGCAAATTTTCTCTTGAAAAGAATCGAGCCCTTAAAAGATTGTTTCATTGAAGTGAATCCTTTTGAAGAATTAAAAGACGAAAAGCCTAATTTAGCTGGTGTTAGAAAAGCCATTGCTCATAAAAATCAAGGTTTTCCGTTGGGTATTTTTCCTGCAGGTGAAGTTTCCACTTATCACAATAGAAAAATTCAAGACAGAGAATGGGAAGAAACGAGTATTCGGTTTATTAAATCACTAAAAGTTCCCATTGTTCCCGTATTTTTTAAAGGTACCAACTCTAATTTATTCTATTTGTTAGGTAAGGTTGCCCCAAAAATAAAAACAGCCAAATTACCCTCAGAAGTACTAAACAAAAAACATAAAACAATTGAAGTAAGAATTGGATCAGTAATTCCTATAAAGGATCAAGAGGGATTTGAAAGTCTAGATCAGTTTGGAAGATTTTTACGCACAAAAACTTATAGTTTAGGTTCTAGTATAGAAGTTAAAAAATTCTTTCATACTAGTTTAAAAAGGAAACAAAAACAAGAAGAAATCATTTCTGAAACCCCTATTGAATTGATTGAAAGTGAAATCAATAACTTAGATGAAGAACAACACCTTTTTGATTCAAGCAACTTTTCAATTTATTGCGCATCAGCGCCAAATATACCAAATGCTCTTAGAGAAATTGGACGTTTAAGAGAGATAACGTATAGAGAAATAGGTGAAGGAACCAATAAGGAAATAGATACTGATGAATATGATTTATATTACCATCATCTAATTATATGGGATAAAGAAACAAAAAAAATAGCGGGAGGTTATCGTTTAGGAAAAGGAGAAGATATTATGGCTCGATTCGGTCGTAGTGGATTTTATATCAATGAATTGTTCCGATTTTCGGATCAGTTTAACCCTATACTTTCACAAGCTATTGATTTAGGAAGATCCTTTATCATTGCTGAATATCAGAAAAAACCATTACCACTGTTTTTATTATGGAAAGGAATCTTCTTTTTTCTACTAAAAAACGAAAACTATCGCTATTTGACCGGTCCAGTTAGTATAAGTAATGAATTTTCAGCTTTCTCTAAAAGTCTATTGATAGAATTTTTAAAACGCTATTATTATGACGAAGATTTAGCGAATCAAGTGAAGGCTCGCAATGAATTCAAAGTCAAAATTGACCAATCAGAGCTAGACAATGTAATTGATTTTACAGAAGATGATTTACAAAAACTAGATAAATTTATTGAAGATATAGAACCACAGCATTTAAAAATTCCTGTTTTATTTAAAAAATACTTGAAGCAAAATGCTAAGGTATTGGCATTTAATGTTGATCCAAAATTTTCTGATGCCTTGGATGGTTTGATGTTATTGGATGTTTTTCAAATACCTGAGGACACCATTAGCAATTTGATGAAAGAGTTTAATGCTTTAGAAAAAGAAGAAGGATTTCTAAAAAGAAAGTATGAAGCATTAGAAAATGAAAATGTAGAATCTAAACAATAGGATTCAAGCAAAAACGATTTAGTATCAAACATTTTAATTCTTTTTACCTTATAAATGGAAGCAATCAATTAATACCTAAATTTGTTACCAAATTCAAGGACAAATGAGAAAAAACGACGCCAAAAACGAAGGAAAAGGAAAGCGAGATGGAAAATCTAGGACAAAAAATGAATCTAGTAAAATCACTAAAGATTCTTTGCCTAAAACTGATTCAAAACCTTTTAATAAAGGCAGAAGAAATCCTACGCCATTTAAAAAGGCTGCTCCAAATAGACCAAGAACGGAGGCAGAAGGAATTCGTTTAAATAGGTATTTAGCCAATGCAGGAGTAGCAACAAGAAGAGATGCAGATACTTTAATTATCGCTGGTACAGTAACTATCAACGGAAAAGTAGTAACCGAATTGGGTACTAAAGTGATGATAGGTGATGAAGTTAGCTATGAAGGAACTAAGATTAAAAAAGATACCAAGCGTTATGTTTTACTTAACAAACCGAAAGATTTTGTTTGTGCAGAATTTGATCCTAAAGGCAGAAAAACTGTAATTGATTTAATATCAAAAGCATGTAAAGAAAGGGTTGCGCCTGTTGGAAAATTATCTAGAGCTTCTACAGGTATATTGTTATTAACCAATGATAGCGATTTGAGCAGAAAACTAAATAATCCTCGCAATGGAATGAAAAATATATACCATGTAGGATTAGACAAAAAATTGCATGGTGATGATATGAAAAAGTTAGTGGAAGGTGTAGAGCTTGAAGATGGAATATCTCAATGTGAAGAAGTTGTCTATGTAGGTAATGATAAAAAAGAAGTAGGAATAGAAATAGTCTCTTCAAAAAATGGAATTATTCAGCGAATGTTTGATAAGTTAGGATACGAAGTTTCAAAATTGGATCGGGTTTATTTTGCAGGTTTAACCAAAAAGGATCTACCTCGTGGAACTTGGAGGCATTTAACTCAAGAAGAATTAAACATTTTGATGCGATTGCCCAATTCAAAATCTAAAACAACAAGCTAATTTAATTTTCGTTGGCTCTAGTTTAATTCAGCTATTATTTGTATATTGTGTGTATGAAAACAGAAAAGCTTAAAGACCAAATACTCTCTCTGCCAATTAAACAACGTGAGCGTTTGTTGAAGGAGATTGAAGATTCAACTAAAGAGATTAACCTGTCTGCGATTGTTTCACGTCAGCATGAGTTTAATAACAAACTCGGAGCCTGTCCTCATTGTTCTCATTCTAAGTATGTTCGTTTTGGGATTGACAAAGGAGCACAGCGCTACAAATGCAAGTCTTGCCAAAGAAGTTTTACGGAGTATACAGGTACTTGGATGGCAGGGCTGCAAAGAAAAGACAAGATTGTTGATTATCTTAAACTAATGGTTGAAGAAAAAAGTTCTTGACAAAATTGTTTCGATTTTGGGTATTAATAAGAAAACAGCCTTTGATTGGCGCCACAAGATATTGTCTTCAGTTGACGCAGATGACGGAGAGCCCTTCATTGGTATCACAGAAAGTGATGAGACCTTTTTCCTCAAATCTGAAAAAGGGATGAAGGTTAAAAATCGAGAACCAAGGAAAAGAGGCGGTAAGTCAAGCAAAAGGGGTGTAAGCAATGATCAGGTTGCGGTCATCGTGACTCAAGACAGAAAGTCAATGCTAAATCTGAGTGTAGCTACACTTGGACGGATTAGAAAGATTGATATTAAAAATGCTATTGGCAATCGCATAAAAAAAGGGAGCACAATTTTGTGTAGTGATTCTCACCACAGTTATAAAGGCTTCGCTAAAGACACCAAAATTGAGTTTCATCCGGTAAATGTTTCCAGGGGAGAAAGAGTAAAAGGAGCGTTTCATGTACAGCATGTAAACTCAACGCACAATAAAATAAAGAAGTGGATTGGAAATACATTCTGGGGCGTGTCTACTAAATACCTGCAACAATACCTAAATTGGCATATTATAAAAGAAAAAATAAAATCAAACAAGGATATTACCCTTGCTTTCGCAAAGCAGATAGTTGTTGCGGGAGCTCTGGAGCGCTTTGTTCAAATCCAACCAAACTATAAAACACTATTATCAACGCAGTGCTAAACTAGAGCCTTTTCGTTAAACAAGCATGCAACGAATTAAAAAAATCGCAATTCGTATTCTTATCATTTTTATCGCGCTAATAGGCTTGGCAATTGGTTTGGCATATCTATTTGAGGATGAGGTAAAATTGTATGCAGTAAATTCAGTTAATAAATATGTAAAAACTGAAATTAAAGTAGAGCAGCTTGATTTTAGTTTTATTAAAAGATTTCCATCCGCATCCTTAGAGTTTAAAAATGTTTTGGCTTATGGTGCTTCAGAGTCAACCAAGAAAGATACTTTATTTTTTATGAAATCCATTTTCATGGAATTTGATATATGGAAATTGATTAATAAAAAGTACGTTTTAAAAGAACTAAGTTTTGAAGAAGGAAGTGTAAATCTTGAAATTGATAAGTTTGGCGAAGAGAATTATATTTTTTGGAAAGAAGATACTTCTGGGAGTACTTCTAAAGAAATTAATATTTCTTTGAAAGCAGTTCAGTTCAAAAATGTAGATTTTAAATATACCAATGATGCAAAAAATATACTTTTTAGTAATCGATTTTACCATCTTAACTTAAAAGGAGAGTTTACTGCTGATCAATTTGATTTAAATTTTGAATCTGACACTTATTTAAATACTTATCGACAAAACACAACAATTTTTGGTCAAAATCAATCCATGAAACTCAGTGCAGTTTTATCTGTAGATACAAAAAAGGAAGCTTACACTTTTAAAAATGCTAAGCTGAATTACAGTGGACTTCAATTTTTATTGAATGGAGGATTTAAAAACTCTTCTGAATCATTTTATACTGATATAACCATCAAGAGTGAATCAATAGAAATGCCGCAATTGATAAATTTATTAACCGAAGAGCAAAAAAATACTCTTGAGTCTTATCAGATAGATGGAAATATTAGTTTGAATGGACTGATTAAGGGAAATATAAATGATTTGGAAAGTCCAAGCTTGAAATTTAACTTTTCTGTAAATGATGCCTCTTTTATCCATCAAGCTTCTAACATTGCATTAAATCAAATCTCATTGGATGGAAATTACAATAATGGTGCAGAAAATTCATTAAGAACATCTACTGTTTCTATTTCTAATTTGAATGCAAAATTTGGGAAAGGAAATATTAGTGGTGCATTAAAAATTAATGACTTTAATGATCCATTTTTTCAATTTAATGGCAATTTAAAGCTTTATTTGGATGAATTGATTGCCTTTATGGAGTATAAGCAAATTGAAAATGCTGAAGGCGAAGTAAATGTACAATTAAAGACAGAAGGCAGAGTTGCAAATTTAAGTCAGTTGAGTTTAGACGATTGGAAAAAAGCAAAAACCCAGGGTGAGATTATTTTATTGGGAGTTAATTTTAAAGTGAATGGCAAACCTCAAATTTACAATAACATAAGTGGAACATTAGAAATAAAAAATAATGATATTAGAGCTTATAATTTGAATGGAAATATATCCCGTAGTGACTTTTTAATCAATGGATTATTCCAAAATTTAATTTCCTATTTATTTTCTGATAATGAGAAATTATATGTTGATGCTAGTTTAAGGTCAAAAAGAATCTTTTTGGATGAATTACTTTTAACGGATGATAAATCGACTTCAGATTCTACTTATCGATTAAACTTCTCACCATTATTGAAGGTTTATTTAGATAGCCAAATAGATAGCTTATCTTTTAGAAAATTTAGTTTTTCAAAAAGTAAGGGGTCATTTAGTTTACAAGATGAAGTTTTAAGAGCCACAAATGTTTCTTTTAACACAATGAAAGGAAAGGCAGAAGGTAATTTATTAGTAAATGCTAAAGCAAAAGACAAAGTAATTATTTCTACCAATGCTCGTTTTAATGAAATATCGATTACTGATTTATTTAATGATTTTGGAAATTTCGGGCAACAAACTTTAACTTCTGAAAATTTAAAAGGAATAGCCAATTGCGAATTGCAAATCTATACTGAATGGGATAAGTCGCTGAACTTAAACCCTAAATCGATAGAAGCTCAAGCGGATTTACAAATAAACCAAGGAGAATTAATCAATTTCTCGCCTTTAGAATCATTGTCTAATTACATATCTTTGAGCGAATTAAAGCATATTAAATTTGCAACTTTAAGTAATCAAATTGTCATAAAAAATGAAAGAATATTTATTCCAGCTTTTGATATTAATTCCTCAGCATTAAATTTGAGATTAGAAGGGAGTCATACTTTTAACAATGAAATCAACTATCATATTCGATTAATGTTGGATGATATTCTAGGGAATAAAGTGAAGAAAGCGCGGCGTCAACAATCAGAATTTGGACGAATAGAAGATGATGGTTTAGGTAAAACGCAACTATTTATAAAAATGACTGGAACGGTAGATAATCCAATTATTAGTTATGACTTAGATGCTTTAAAAACCTACTGGAAAGAAGAATTTAAGGAAGAAAAGAAGGTTTTAAAATCTTTATTAAAAGAAGAATTTGGTTCTATTTAAAAAAGATACTACCCTTAATAGTATTCCAAAAAAATCAAACAATCAATCGCCATTTGAAATGGAATGGGAAGAAGAGAAAAAGTCTAATTCTAATAAAGGAAACAATACAATAGAAGAAGAAAAGAAGAAGAAAGAAGAGAAAAAAAGTGGTTTTGGAAAATTTATGGATAAAATTGCAGAACCGAATAAAGATGAATTTGAAAAATAAATAGTTGAAGACAACTAATTGAAAGGCTATTTCGTCAATTATGAACATTAGAAAGAAGAGAATTTGAACATATATTCAAAAAAGCAGCGGTGGAAATACGGTCTTGCAGTAGTTGCAGCTCTTATCATTCTTGTATCATTATGGTACACCAATATATTGGTGAATAAAATTGCATCCGAAGAAAAATTAAAAGTCAAATCTTGGGCTGAAGCAATTGTGAAAAAGGCTGAATTGGTGAATTATACCAATGAACTTTTTTATAAAATAGGAGAAGAAGAACGAAAAAGAGTAGAAATTTGGGGTGAGGCTAATAAAAGAGTAATTACGTCAGATATAGATGAAGACTTGAGTTTTTACACTCAAATATTATTCAGTAATAATAATATTCCAGTAATTTTAACGGATAAAAATGGCAAAGTTATTTCCACTAAAAATTTTGCTGACTCTATTATCAAAGACACCCACTTATTGCAAGTTGAGTTAAGGGCGCTTAAAGCTCAAAACACTCCGATTGAAATTGCATTTTCTAAAAATGACAAGAATTTTTTATATTATAAAGAATCTAAGATTTTTTCTGAACTGCGAAATGTACTTCAAAATCAGATAGCATCATTAAATTCTGATATTATTATAAATTCGGCTTCTGTTCCTGTAATTTATACGGATAGTTCTAGAAAGGACGTTATCGCTTATGGAAATATAGATTCCACTAAATCAAAAGATTCTAATTTTATCCATCAAAAAATTAGAGAGATGGAGGCGGAAAATACACCAATTGAGATTAATATTGGAAATGGAGATATTAATTATATTTATTATGCTGATTCTTATCTACTAAAGCAATTAAAAATCTATCCATACATTCAAATAAGTATTATTGGTCTATTTTTATTGATTGCTTATTATCTTTTTAGCACAGCTAGAAAAGTGGAGCAAAACCAAGTATGGGTAGGAATGTCAAAAGAGACGGCTCACCAATTAGGCACACCGCTTTCTTCTCTTTTAGCATGGCTTGAAGTGCTAAAAATGAAAAAGGTAGATGAGCAAACCTTAGATGAAATGTCCAAAGATGTGAAGCGATTAGAGACTATAACTGAGCGTTTTTCTAAGATTGGATCAGTTCCATCACTAGACCAAGAAAACTTAAATGAAGTAATAGAAAATTCTCTATCCTATCTAAAATCAAGAGTTTCTAAAAAAGTAATCTTTTCATACACTACTTCTGATAAAGATGAGGTTATTGCATCCTTAAATGTTCCACTTTTCGAATGGGTATTGGAAAATATAATTAAAAATGCGGTTGATGCTATGGAAGGCAATGGAAATATTAATATTAACGTAATTGATCAAACTCAATATGTTTATATAGATATTACAGATAGTGGAAAAGGAATGTCAAAAAGCAAGAAAAAAACCATTTTTGAACCTGGGTTTACAACTAAGAAAAGAGGTTGGGGTTTAGGCTTATCTTTGACCAAAAGAATCATTGAAAACTATCATTCAGGAAAAATATTTGTAAAACAAACTGAGATAGATAAAGGAACTACTTTCAGAATCGTTTTAAATAAACTCACCAACCAAAATGGCAGGAATATACATTCACATTCCCTTTTGTAAACAAGCTTGCTATTATTGCGATTTTCATTTTTCTACTTCTTTAAAAAATAAGTCGGCACTTGTGGAGGCTATTTTATTGGAGTTGAATCAACGAAAGGAATATCTGAACAATGAAATAATTGAAACAATTTATTTTGGGGGAGGAACTCCTTCTTTGTTGGATATTAATGAAATACAATCTATATTATCTGAAATAGGTAAGCTATTTCAAATCAGTTCAACAGTTGAAATTACTTTAGAAGCCAATCCTGACGATTTGAAAATATCAAAAATAAAGGAGCTTAAAGCGTCTGGAATTAATCGATTAAGTATTGGAATTCAATCTTTTTTTGATGAGGATTTAAAATATATGAATCGGGCTCACAATGCTGAAGAAGCTAATATTGTTATCAATAATTGCCTTGAAGAAGGTTTTAAAGATTTGAGTATTGATTTAATTTATGGAGGAAGTACACTTTCAGATGAGAATTGGCAAAAAAATATTGAGAAAGCATTAAATTCTGGCATTAATCATCTTTCGGCTTATTGTCTTACAGTGGAAGACAAGACTGCTTTGAGCAACTTTATTCTGAAAGGGAAGTACAAACCTTTGGATGAAGAAAAATCAATTCGTCATTTTGAGATGTTGAAGAAGATGGTTAAAGATTATGGTTTTGAGCAATATGAGATCTCTAATTTTTCTAAAAGTAAAAACTACTCTAAACACAATACTAATTATTGGAAGGCTGCTAAATATTTAGGAGTTGGGCCATCGGCTCATTCTTTTGATGGGATAAGTCGACAATGGAACATTAGAAATAATGCGCAGTATATTAAAGGCGTAAACGAAGATGTGACCTATTATGAAATGGAAATACTGAAAGAAAGCGATCGATTTAATGAATATTTAATGACGGCTCTCCGAACAAAATGGGGAGTGAATTATGAGTATATTCAAAAGAATTTTGATGAAAAATATATCCATTCGATTGGAAAGCAACTCAATCATATTGAGTCATTTGTTACAAAAAATAAAGTTGGGTTTCAGCTCAATTCAATGGGGATGAACATTGCCGATAAAGTAATCTCTGAATTATTTTATTTGGATGAATCTAGCTATAGCTAAATCTTTCTTTTAAAACCTTATCACAATCAATAATATACAGCATATACATTCCTCTTCTCAAAAAGGATATATCAAAAGTATTTCCTTCCTCAAACTTGCCTGATTTTAATATTGAACCACTTAAATCACAAATATCATAAAGCGCAGTATTAGCAAGAGGACGGTAGTTTATCTTTAGACTTCCTTTAATAATATTGGCTATATTCTTATTCTTTTGAATGTATTCTTTCATTTTGTATTGCATCATACTTAAATTAATGTTGGTAGTATTTCTACGGTTATTGCTGATTATTAGTTCGAAATATCAAATAACTTTTGATAAGTGGAGGAATATTATATTTGAGTTGAATACATTTATAGTTGAATGAGTCCGTTATTGTCTATGAAATTTAGGATGTTTCAGATTTTTAATACTCAAAAACAATAAATAAGGAATACAAAATGTTAATTTTGAAAAAGAAATAGATTTTCTAAAAACTATGAATGATCAAAAAATGCTGGACAAGCAATATAACTTTAGCTTAACTGAATACAAAAGAATAGATAGTAGAGAAGTTACTATTGGAGATGTTCCTTTGGGTGGAAAAAATCCTATTCGGATTCAATCAATGACCACTACAGATACGATGAAAACAGAAGCTACTGTAGAACAATCTATTCGTATGATAGATGCAGGTTGTGAATATGTTAGAATTACAGCCCCTAGCAAAAAAGAAGCAGAAAATCTAAGAGAAATTAAAAATCAATTGAGAGCTAGAGGTTATGATGCACCTTTGGTTGCCGATATTCATTTCACACCCAATGCTGCTGAAATAGCAGCAAGAATCGTAGAGAAAGTAAGAGTAAATCCGGGTAATTATGCCGACAAAAAGAAATTTGAAAACATAGATTATACAGACGAAACCTATAAAAAGGAACTTGCTAGAATAAAAGAACGTTTCACACCTTTAGTTAAAATCTGTAAGGAAGAAGGCATTGCAATGCGAATTGGAACTAACCATGGTTCTTTATCCGACCGTATTTTAAGTAGATACGGAGATACACCACTTGGAATGGTTGAATCTGCATTAGAATTTCTAAGAATTTGTGAAGAGTATGATTTTAAAAACATAGTGCTTTCTATGAAAGCTAGTAATGTGTTAGTAATGGTACAAGCCTACCGGTTATTATTGCATAAAATGCATCTTGAAAACATGAATTATCCCTTGCATTTGGGAGTTACAGAGGCTGGAGATGGTGAAGATGGCAGGATAAAATCTGCAGTTGGAATAGGAACTTTATTAGAAGATGGTATTGGAGATACTGTGAGAGTTTCGTTAACGGAAGAGCCTGAAGCTGAAATACCTGTTGCTCGTAACTTGGTGGATCGATATCAAAATAGAAGTGGACATAAATCCATTCCAAAAATTGAAGTTAACCCAATTAATCCGTATGAATACAATCGAAGACACAGCCGTGAAGTAATTAATATTGGTGGTAAGCATCATCCTGTAGTTGTTGGAGATTTAGGTGAAAGAGAAAAAATTACAGCAGCAAGTTTGTTTCCTTTAGGCTATAATTATTCTGTTAATTTAGATAAATGGAATATTTCTGATATGGCATGCGATTATGTTTTTGTTGGAGACAATTCTATCAATTTTGAGATTCCAGGTACATTGGGAATGATTACCAAAGCTACTAATTGGCAAAAAGATACAGAAAAACCACGTTTGTTTCCATTGTTTACGGTAGATGAATATTTAGAAACAGATTTTTATTCGCCAAAACTCAATTTTATTTGTGTTAGAATTGAAGAATTATCTGAACTGTTTATTGATACGGTAGAAAATGATCCCACTGCAGTTTTGGTTTTTGAGACCAATAATGAACACGGAATGGCAGAACAGCGCAGAATGTTTATTTCATTGATGAATGAACAATGCCAAACACCTGTAATTATTAAAAGATCTTATAATCAATTAACTGAAGATAAATTTCAATTGTATTCTTCTACAGATATAGGCGCATTATTTATTGATGGATTAGGAGATGGAATTTGGATAGATGCTACCGAATGCTGCTCAAAACAATTAATCAATTCTACAGCCTTTGGAATTTTACAAGCTACAAGAACTAGGATATCTAAAACTGAATATATTTCTTGTCCTTCTTGCGGTAGAACTTTATTCGATTTACAAGAAACTACTGCCAAAATAAGAGCCAAAACCAATCATTTGAAAGGTGTAAAGATTGGTATTATGGGTTGCATTGTGAATGGTCCTGGTGAAATGGCAGATGCAGATTACGGATATGTAGGAACAGGTGTAGGAAAAATTACATTATACAAGGAAAAGGAAGTTGTTCGTAAAAATATTGATGAGAATGAAGCAGTTGATGCTTTAATCAATCTGATAAAAGAACACGGAGATTGGGTGGAAGTAGAGAGACCTTAGACCTTAGATAATAACGTAAACATGAAAAAACGAATATTCATTTATATTATTTTTAGCTTCCTGTTTTTTGAATCTTTTTCTCAATCTATAGATAGTTGTTTATCTTTAAAAGAAGGGTTTATAGTTGAAATAACTCAACAGATTAGAAATGAATCTCAGTTAACAAAAAGTATTGACTATTTATACTTTACAGAAAATCCAAATATTGAAAAAAAAGATGATCCTCTATCTTTGTATTATAAAGGAGGTCAATTAGTAAATATATCATATTATAATTCAGTAAATTTTAAAAGAAGCATGATTGGAGATTTAAAGCGTTTTGATACTAACCCTTTAGATGAAATAAGAAATAGAGATTTTATTTTTCAAACTTATAGAATTGTTATGGTTTATACTATTCATATAGAATCAATTAATGATTTAGTGTCTTATAATATGACTTCTCATAGCTACTCTTATCTTAAAAATTTAGATCAGAATCAATTAGATAAGAAGGCTGAAATAATTTATCCCTCTATAATTCAAAATTGGTAATAAAGTTAGTGAGATTTTTTTAAATAGTAAACAGATGATAAACAAAAAAAAACCTCCTAAAATAAAATCTTAGGAGGTTTCAATTTATTGAATAGCCTTATTTTAGCTAGCCATTTCTTTTTTGATCATTACTTTTCTATCTCCTGAATCGTTAAATGGACCAGGCACCATGTTTCCGTCTTTATCAACTAAAGTTAATCTGAAAGTATTTTCACCTTCAGGTAAACCTTCGATAAAATAAGGTTCCCATTTATCTAAAATAAATTCAGTTCCATTAATTACAGCTTTTACTTTATTGCCATCAGCAGCTAAATCGGTATTGATTAAATAAAAATCTAATAATACTTTTTGTGCGTCTTTTCCACTGTACTCTCCTTTTGGACGGCTATAGAATAAATGCTCTGCATTCATATCAAAATCATCAGTTGCAGTTCCAACCTTATAATTTTTCAATACATAAGCAGTGCTATTTTTAATACTTTCATGATATGAACGAGAAAGAAATGCTAAAACAACATTGTTTCCTTCGCTTAATTCACCTTTAAAAGATGCATTGTACTCTGCATTATAAGGGCCATTATTAACGATGAAATGAATGTGTTGCCCTTTTTCAGAATTAGCACAATGTTGCATATCAGCACCTTCTGTTTGAACAGCCAATTCATAATCAGCAACGCTAAAGTCAAATTGATTTTCACCTGCTTTTAATTTAGCATCATCCTTAGGCGAGTCTAACGTCAATTTAGCATTTGGAAATTCTTTTACAATTTCAGCTTTGTAAATTTTTAATCCTCCCGCTTCTTGCATGTCTTGCATATCTCCATGATCGTTATCGTGGTCATGCCCTTCATGCATATCTGTGGTAGAAAGTGTGTCTGATGTTTGATTTTCATCAGTTTGATTCGCATTACCACCACATGCTGCTAAAAAAACAGACATAGCGATCAAACTAACTTTTAAAATTTTCTTATTCATAATGTATATAGTTTTATTTGATTATTAATTAATTATTCGAATGTTATTAAAATTTGATTTTTTTCTACAGCTATTCCTTTTTCAATTTCTATTGATTTAATTACGCCATCAGTTGGCGATTTTAAAACATTTTCCATTTTCATGGCTTCCAAAACCATCAAAGTATCTCCTTTTTTTATTTCTGTTCCAGCTTCCACTTTTATGTCAATCACTAAACCTGGCATTGGAGCTTTTAATTCAGTCACTTTTGAATCATTCAAATCTTCCATGCCCAACTTTTTCAACAGTGCATCGAACTGATCTTGCAATTGCATTTTAAATTTTTTGCCGTTTACTTTTATAAAGTAAGACTTTTCAGAATGATTAGCAGAAAGCATTTCTACACGATAAGAAACATTATCTTTAATGATATGAAATTTTCTATCATTGATTTTTTCAAGATCCCATTCAAATGCATTTCCGTTTAATAATCCGCTTTGAAAATCATTACCCTCAAATTGAGCTTTGTAGGATTTATCTTTTTCTGATTTAATGACTAATTCTTGTGACATACAACAAAGGTAAATTTTTTTTAGTTCTTTTAGTGCTCAATCCTATTTTTGTTTGTTTTTCAATAAACTTTGAGCAACTTTGAGGTCTTAATTTAACCCTTATTTTCAATCATGATAAAACGAATCTCCCTATCCATTATATTAAGTGTTTCATTATTTTCTTGTTCTATTTTCCGTAAAGAAGAGCAAAAAGTTGAAACGGTAGATTTAGATGAGGTGGTAGTTTTGCCATCCGAACCTTTAAAATATCAAGCTTTCAATACTAGAATTAACGATTTAATTCATACCAAATTAGATGTAAAATTTGATTGGGAAAAAACCTATTTATACGGAAATGCTACACTTACGCTAAAGCCTTATTTTTTACCTACAGATTCATTGACACTAGATGCTAAAGGATTTGAAGTTTTAGAAATTGTTCGTTTAGAAGATAAAGGTGTTGAAGTTCCCTTAAAATATACTTACAAAGACAAAAAGAAGCTACATATAGATTTAGGCAAAATGTATAGCCGAAACGATACTTACAATATTTTTATCAAATACATCGCTAAACCAAATGAACTAGAAGTAGGTGGAAGTTCAGCCATTACATCTGATAAAGGGTTATATTTTATAAATCCACAAGGAAAAGAGCTCAATAAACCTAAACAGATTTGGACTCAAGGAGAAACGGAAGCAAGCTCTTGTTGGTTTCCTACTATAGATTCTCCAAACGAGCGAATGACTCAAGAAATATACATGACTGTGGATACTCAATATGTTACATTATCTAATGGATTAATGATGTTTCAAACAGAAAATGGCAACGGAACGCGTACTGATTATTGGAAACAAAATTTACCTCATGCACCTTATTTGGCTATGATGGCGGTTGGAGATTTTTCAATAACAAAAGATAAATATAAAAACATTGACGTCAATTATTATTTAGAGCCGCAATATGAGCAGTATGCCAAAGAAATATTTCCTCATACTACTGATATGTTAGGGTTTTTCTCTGAAAGATTAGGTGTAGAATATCCTTGGGAAAAGTTTGATCAAATAGTTGTGAGAGATTATGTATCAGGTGCTATGGAAAACACAACTGCTGTTCTTTTTGGTGAATTTGCACAAGGTGATAGTCGTTATTTAATTGATAATTCGGCTGAAGATGTAGTTTCCCACGAAATGTTTCATCAGTGGTTTGGTGATTTAGTAACGTGTGAATCTTGGTCTAATTTACCTTTAAATGAATCTTTTGCAACTTATGGAGAGTATTTATGGAGAGAGCATAGCGATGGTAGAATGTGGGCTGATTATCATATTTATGAAGATTTACTCAATTATTTGAGAGAATCCAAAAGAAAGCAAGTGGATATGATTCGACTCAATTATGTCAACAAAGAAGATATGTTTGACAATCATACCTATGCAAAAGGTGGAAGAATCTTGCATATGCTTCGTTATTACTTAGGCGATGAGGTGTTTTTTGAAGGATTAAGAACTTATTTAGAAGACAATAAATATCAATCTGTTGAGATTCATAATTTGCGTTTGGCGATGGAAAAAATAAGTGGTCAAGATTTAAACTGGTTTTTCAATCAATGGTTTTTGTCATCTGGTCATCCTAATTTGGAGATTGAATCTGCTTATGATAGTGATTTAGGAATTGTGCTTTTGACGGTAGAGCAAAATCAAAATTTAAAATCTACTCCTTTATATAAATTACCAGTAAGCGTAGATGTTTATACTGAAAATGGAGAAGTAAAACGACATGAAATTACGGTTACTAAAGAAAGAGAGATTTTTGAATTTAAAAGCGCTAAAAAGCCAATTTTAGTCAATTTTGATGCAGAAAAGATGCTTTTATGTGAAAAAAACGATAAAAAGAAGAATATTTCAGAATGGATTAATCTTTATCAAAAGGGACCTTTATTTATGGATAAGACGGAAGCTATATTAGCATTGAAAGATTCAAAAGATAGCTTAGGGATTGATTTAATTACACAATCTTTAGACAACGATTTTTGGGCTGTTCGATTAATTGCATTGGATAATTTAAAAAATGTTGTCAAGCAACAGGCAGATAAAACCAAAGCCAAATTAATTAAGTTGGCTAAGAAAGATGATAACTCTACAGTTAGAGCGTATGCCATTAGCTATTTATCAGAATATTTCCCTGAGGATAAAACGTTAGAAAGTGTTTATCAAAATGCATTAAATGATTCCTCTTATGTAGTATTAGCTTCGGCATTACAATCCATTTATTTATCTGATCCTGATAAAGGAATGGAAGCTGCATCTGCTTATGAAAAATTAAACAATGTTGATGTTTTATCTACTGTAGCAGATATTTACGCTACCTCTGATGATGCCAACAAACAGACTTTTTATGAAACAGCCATGAGCAATTTAAGTGGATTTGATAAGTATGGCGTTTTAGCAGCTTATGGAGAATACATTCAATTGCAAAAAGTTGAAGAAATGAAAGTGGCTTTACCAACTTTTATGAATTCTGCATTAAATGAAAATGCATGGTGGATGCGTTCTGTTGCTGTAAATTCCATCATCAACATGAAGAAGATTACAACAGATCGAATTTCAAAAATTTCAAAAAAAGTAGATAACACACCTGATGGTATTGTCAGCGCTGAAAATAAAATTATACAGAGCACCAACCAGTCCTTCCTAAATGATTTGAATGCCGCTTTAGAAGAAATTAAACAAAAGGAAAGTAATAAAACGATATTGGATGAGGTAAATAAAGCGTTGAATAAGTAAAATGCAACAAATATAATTGATATTCTATTTTTTTCTAAGTATTAAAAGTTTGATTAGGTAATATACGTCACCTGCCATATTTTATAAAATCGTTGAGCCATTAACTTTGATTTATAAATCCATCAATCAAATTAATATGAAAAATAAAATCAACAAAGTATTATCAAGTTTACTGCTATTTAGTTTTATAGCCATAGGATTCATTTCGTGAGATAAAGAAAGTGACACAAAACCGGTAACACCAAACCCTAAGGATACCACTACCACAGCACCCAAAGGAACTCAGTTTTGGATCGATGATGGTTCAATAAATGCACTCCATACACACTAAATTATGTATCCTCAATCGGCTTATTAAACATCAACACCGAAAAATGTTATAACGAAACTTTTCGTCCAAACATCACATTTAATTTTAATACAGCTATTTTTGGAGTTGGAATTTTACGGTCACAAACTTGCGTTTGAAACGAGTGGCTTTCCATCACTTGTTAATTTAACGGATTAAGATAAAAATCTTAAATCTGTCCAATAAGCTCAATTACTTTACTATATAAATAAAATCATTATCTTAGAAACTATACCCAAATCCCACAGTGAACAGTCTTTGTGGAGAAAAGCTTGAAAAAATTTGGCTGTCTGCTTGGTAAGCTTCATAGAATTTTTCTCTTTTGTCGTTTAGAATGTTAGCTGCTGTTAAACTCATATTCACTCTATCTTCTTTTCCAAAAGTTTTGGTAGCTTTTAAATTTAAACTGTTAAATGATTGCTCATACACATTTGGATTTCTTGCGATTCCTACTACAGCCAATCGCTTTCCTTGAACATTATAACTCATATTAATCTCAACACCCAATGAATCATTTTTGTAAGCTATAAAAGCATTTACCACATAAGGTGATTGTCCTTGTAAAGTTCTGTATTGGTCAATTGTTTCTCCATTTCTTTTATTTAAAACTCTTTCATCATATTCAGACAAATCATCTTCTGTGCCAATCAAACCATCAGGTCCTGGCGCAAAAATCTTTTTACGATCTAATCTTGATTGTACATAAGTAAAGTTAGCTCCTACTGTAAAATTGGATAAATCTGAATGGATAAAATCAAGATTTTTCCGAGCATCTAATTCAATTCCATATAAATTCGCCTCAGCTGAATTTCTTGGTGTAACCGATGAAGGAGCAGTTTGATCGTAAGCTACAATTTCAATTGGATTTATAAAATTCTTATAAAATGCACTTACAGAAACTAATTCACCACCTTTAAAAAATTTCTCCCATCTCACATCATAATTGGTAATGTTGGTTTGTTTCACATCTAAATTTCCAAAGAAAGAACGACCTGTTAATGCATCAATAATTTCAGCACCTGATTTTTCTTTAAATGATGGGCGAGCCACGGTTTTAGAATAATTTAATCGAATATTCATATCTTCAGCTACGGTATAAATAATTCCTGCTGTAGGTAAAAAATTCAATTCATCCAATACTTTATCATCATTAAAAATATCTGTTGTTGGATTAGTAATTACCTGTTTTTGGCCAGTATAAAAAATAGAAAATTGTTCTATTCTTAAACCTCCAATCACCTTAAAAATATTTGATAATGGAATTTCTCCGGAGGCATAAGCCGCGATATTATTTGATCTAGATGTATAAACATTATTCGCTTGTTCCACACCTTCCACTCTCACACCTTTTCTAGTTTGTGCATTAAATACGTTACCATCGCTTAATATTTCATTAGGGTCTAGATTAGTGTAATTTCTTTTTCCACCTTCTTCTTCTAATCGATAACTAATCACATCGAAATTTCTGTTTTTATAAGTGTATGCTCCACCTACTTTTATTACAGCATCTTCTCCACTCCATATTTTTAATGTCTTTTTTACATCCAATCTATTGCCAATACTAATTTCTTGCAAATCTCTATAAATACGATTTGCTAAACCACCATTTCCACCGCTTATATTTACATTTCCTTGATCAATCGCAAATACCGTCTGTCTAAAATCAGGTTCCTTATTTAAAGCCAAAGTTGGAGATGATTTCAATGTAATTTCTATATTTTTATCTCTGATATAATGCTTTGCAGTGAATAGCGCATTAGAAATACTTCTTTGATTGTAATACAATACATGCTTTTGTAATTCTAAAGGTTGGTTAGAAGGATAACCTGTTTCAATTGCATCTAATAAGGAGGCTTGTTTCAAACCATTTTGGAAATGCATTAATGCCAGCGATAAACTAGAATTTTTCTTTTTAATAGAGCCACTCAAAAAGCCACTCCAGAAAACTTCTTCTTGTCCAACTTCCCCTTCATCTTTCTTTACCAATCTTAATTGTGTTTTATCTCTATCTGCATCTGTAGCATATTCAGAAATAATAAAATCATCATAATACTTATAGGAAACACTGTAGTTGGCAGCAATGTTATAACCTAATGTATAATTTTCTTTATTGATTTGATTGCCTGTATTATAACCTAAGGAAGTATTTAATAAAGAAGTTTTTCTAGAGGTCGCCATAATGGGATCAAATTGACGGCTTAAGTTTTCTAATCTTGATGGATTAATATATTGCATTCCTGCTAAATCAATATTTCTATCGATAGGAATAGCTCTTGAGTTGGCGCCTAAGGCAACATAATCGGCTCCACTAGATTCGTAGCTTAAAAAGTTAGAATTTAGATTCATTGCAGGGTTATATCCCAATGAAGCAGAAATACTTGATTTCTTTTGATCTGGGAAATCTTTCGTGACAATATCTACAGAACCTCCACTAAAATCAGCAGATAAATCGGCCGTAAAGGTTTTAAAAACTGATAAATTATCAATTAAATTTGTAGGAAATATATCCAATTGAATAGAGTTTCTGTCTGGATCCAAACCTGGAATTTCCATTCCATTTAAAGTAGTTTTGGTATATCTATCTCCCAATCCTCTCACATAAACGTATTTTCCGCCTTCTACTGAAACACCAGTGACTCTTTTAATGGCTGCACCTGCATCTGCATCGCCTACTTTTTTAAAAGTTTGAGATGAAATACCATCCATTACATTAGCAGATTTTTTTTGCATGGTAGCCATTGCAGTTTCATTATTCCGTGATCTTGTAGCCGTAATCACTACTTCTGCAGCTTGAATAGCGTCTTGTTTTAATCTTAAATTATTTAATAAAGTAACATCATTGGCTTTGATGGTAACTTCACTTACCACTAATTTGGCATAAGATATATAGCTACATTCTAATTTGTAAGTTCCTGGGGCTAATTGAATACTGAATTTACCATCCAGATCTGTGGATGCGCCAGTGTAAGTTCCAGCCACCAATACATTAACTCCAATAAGAGTTTCTCCTGTTATGTCATCTAAAACAGTTCCTCTTACCGTACCCATTTGAGCACTTAAATTTCCAATTAACATCAGGTTAATCAGCCAATAAAAAACACTTTTTAATCTCATTTTTACTCTTTTTTGAGACTGCAATATTAAGTGAAAGCCCCCTAAACACAAGGCTTAGAGGGCTTTCTTTACATAAATATAATGTTCTTAACATTCAGTTAAAAGTCGCTTAACAATCCCTTATTATCAGCCATAGTCCAACCTACAAATTGTGTTTTGTCAAATGAAGGAGCTGTAGTTCCTAAAGTGTTGTTGTCATTAGCAAATTCTACATCAAAATCAAAACCTGTAGGAGGAGTTGTAGCTTTATCAGCAGAAATATCAGCTAGAGTTACTGAAGAAGGAGCATTAAAAACACAACCTTGCATTAGTAAGTCACCGTTAGCATAATTAGCTGAAACTTGGTCATTATCTAATTCTACGTCTGCAGCAGCATCAAAACCAAAGAAATATAAATTTTTAACTGTACCTCTAGCATCCGATCTAAAATCAGCATATTCTCCTGCATTTCCTTTTAGTTTACCGCCATCTATTGTAAATTTATTAGGCGAAACTGCAGTTCCTTCTGGCCCATCAATTTCTAATGCGTGATCTGAATCTGCACCTGCTAGGTAAGCAATGTTTGAAATAGTTCCTGAATACGCTTGATCAATATCGAAACCATCATCACCTTGATAAGCAACTAATGCGTTAGAAACATTTACAGTTCCACCAAAAAATTCGATACCATCATCTAAATTTCCAACTATTTCAACATGGTTGATAGTAGTTCCATTACCTACACCACCTAAAGTTAAACCGTTAATTTCATTACCTCCACCTGGCACTAATTCAACACCACCATGACGGATAGAAACATATTCTAATATACCTGAATTATCAGTAGGGTTAGCACCTCCATAAATACCTTCGGCAACTGAAGCGGGAATACCTTCTATTCTTGCAGTAGTTCCTATAGCAGGAGAAATAGGAGCATTTCCTAAAATAATTAATCCTGCCCATAAACCTTTGGCATCATTGCTTAAGTTAGAACCTACTTTTTGACCGATACAAATATCATCCAATGCTGAAGTAAAGATAATGGGATTACTCATTTCACCTTTAGCAATAAGCTTAGAACCTTGTGCAATAATTAATGGTTTTGCATTCGCTTCAGAACCGGAGCCACCTTTAATAATAGTACCTGCTTCAATAGTTAAAGTTGCACCATTTTTCACGATTATTCTATTTTCTAAAACATAAATGTTAGAAGCTTTCCAGGTAGTATTTGTGGTAATATCTGCTTTAATAGTAACTAAAGGATTTCCACATGCATTCTTCACTACAACATCTGGAGGTGTTGGTGGATCAACTGGTTTGTCTTTACAAGAAGTAATTGAGCTCGAGATAGCTCCTATCAAAATTGTTGCAAATAATGCATTTTTAATGTGTTTCAGTTTTTTCATTTTAATTTATTTGTTTAATTCATTTTTAAATTGATGATGCAAATATGAGCGCACATTATTACTTTAACTTAAGCTAACCGTTATTAAACATTTAAGGCTATCTTAACTTAATGTTATCGAGAAATAAGTTTTTAATTAGAAAAAACACTTAAGTATTGAGTTATCTTTACCCTTGAATTAAAACATCATTATTTAAACTTAAATTAACATAAGCGAATAATCAAAGACTTAGATTTGTGAAGTCGAAAAATTTAAAAGAATAGATGAGTTTAGAAAAAATACTTTTGGTTGATGATGATCAAGACATCTTAGAATTTATAGGATATAATCTTAAAAAGGAAGGGTTTGAAGTGCAAACGGCTTCTAATGGAAAAGACGCCATAGAAGTGGCAAAAAAGATGAGAGCCGATCTGATTATATTAGATGTGATGATGCCAGAAATGGATGGGATGGAAACCTGTCATCAAATACGACAAATATCATCCATTAAAGATACGCTGATTGTATTTTTAACTGCAAGAGGAGAAGATTATTCTCAAATAGCTGGTTTTGATGCCGGAGCTGATGATTATATTACTAAACCCATTAAGCCGAGAGTTTTAATCAGTAAAATAACTGCTCTTTTAAGAAGAAAAGGCTATAACAACACAGAAAATGAAACTAGTGGAGTTATAGTAAACGGCATTACTATAGATCGGGAAAAGTACAATATGAGCAAGGAAGGAATTGAATATAGCTTACCAAAAAAGGAATTTGAATTGCTATCCTTATTGATGTCTAAACCAGGAAAAGTGTTTACCCGTGAAGTAATTTTAGATACTGTTTGGGGTGGAGAAGTAGTAGTAGGCGATAGAACTATAGATGTTCACATTCGAAAATTGAGAGAAAAATTGGGAGACCAATATATTTCTACTATTAAAGGAGTCGGTTATAAATTTGAAGTATAGGAATATTATTTTTCTTACCTTTCCTATATGAATACGAGTACTCCCAAGGCGCTTTCCAAAAGGATTTCTTTTTTTGTTGCACTTATTGTAACTGCCTTAATTACCATTACCTATAGTTTAGCGGATGAATTTATCTGGTGGATTTTAATCACTACATTCATTGTTACTTATTTTTCTTCTTATTTTATTTTTAATTGGGCGATTAAAAATTTTATAGATAATCGCATCCGATTGATATATAAAACAATTCATAATTTTAAGGTGGGTAGAAAACAAGGTAGCATTGAACTAGATTTGGATAAAGATATCTTAAGTGAAGTTAGAAAAGATGTGATTGAATGGGATTTAAAAAACAGATTAGAAATTGAACGATTAACAGATCAAGAAAAGTTTAGAAGAGAATTTATTGGAAATATTTCACACGAATTAAAAACACCACTTTTCAGTATTCAAGGCTATGTTTTAACTTTATTAGAGGGTGGTTTAGAAGATCCAAAAATCAATCTGAGTTATTTGCAAAAAGCTGAGAAAAGTGTTGATAGGATGATTGATATGGTCAATGATTTAGATGAAATTTCAAAATTAGAAGCTTCTCAATTAAAAATCAATTGGACTAACTTTGATATTTATCAATTGGTGGAAGAAGTGTGTGATTCGTTAGAATTTAAAGCAAAAGAACGAGATATTAAACTAAAAGTCAAAAGATTAGAAGATAAGCCACAAATGGTGTATGCTGATGCATCTAGGATTTCACAAGTAGTTACTAATCTGATTATTAATTCTATTTATTACGGTAGAAAAGAAGGTAAAACGGAAGTTAAGTTTTTTGATTTTGATGAAAATATATTAATCGAAATTTCTGACAACGGCAAAGGAATAGCTACTGAACACTTACCACGTCTATTTGAGCGATTTTACAGAATAGAAAAAAGTAGGGCTCGAAATGTAGGTGGCTCTGGTTTGGGCTTAGCTATTGTTAAACATATTATAGAAGCACACAAACAAACTATCAATGTGCGAAGTGAACTAGGGAAAGGTTCTACTTTTTCTTTTACCTTAGCTAAAGCTTTAAAAAAATAAATTCGATTTTATCGGATAAAAATATCAAGAAATTAATTTATTTATAGATGTTGATGCAACTTTTCGTTGATAAATTGCATCTATTAAATGCAGTATAACTGATTGAGAATGCCTGAGACTTATTTGACAGAAGAAGAGATGATAGAGGGCTGCTTAAAGCAGAATGATAAAGCTCAAGAGGCGTTGTATCAAAAATTCTCATCAAAAATGATGGGTGTTACTTTGAGATACACAAAAGGTTATGAAGAGGCTCAAGATATTTTGCAGGACGCTTTTATTAAAGTGTTTAAAAAATTGAAAAGCTTTAATGGCGAAGGTTCTTTAGAAGGTTGGGTGAGAAGAATAGTGGTAAATACCGCTTTGGATTATTTAAGGAAAATAAAACATGAAAAATTTCATGTGGCTGTAGATGATGTCGATTATTTATTAGCGGATCAAACGGTAATCATAGAAGGTTTGGCTGCTGATGATTTATTGGCATTAATTCAATCTATGCCTGCGGGTTATCAAACGGTGTTTAACCTTTATGTGATAGAAGGTTATACGCATAAAGAAATAGGAGTGGAGTTGGGTATTTCTGAAAACACTTCAAAATCACAATTTTCGAGAGCCCGATCATATTTACAAAAGAAATTAGAAGAATTAAACTTAGAATCAAGTGGATATAAATAAGAATAACATAGAAAAAGTTTTTCAAGACTCTTTTCAAAATTTTGAGAAGGCAGCAGGCCCTGAAGTTTGGGCTGGGGTTAAAGCAGCAATTGGTACAGGAGCAGGAGCTGCAACTGCAGCAACCGCTGCTAAAGCTGGTTTGGGTATTGGAGCTAAAATAGCCATTGTTGCCGCTATTATTGGTGTAGCATCATTTAGCACTTATCTATTTGTCAATCAAGATGAAGAAACTACTCAAAAATCAACAGAGTTAGTTGAAAAACCTATTGAGATTGAAATCAATGGAGAAATACAAACCAAAAAAGAAATAAACGATAATGCGATTGTTGAAACAAAAAGCAATGTAATTGCTGAGGTAAAAGAGAATAAAATATCTGACAATCAAAGAGATAAACAATTATCACAAATAGAAACCAAGAAGAAGGAAGTTAAAATTAGCACTCCAATTAGCGCTGAAAATGCTGAAAAGACTGCAAATTCTAACAGTCAAACGAAAAAAACTGCGGAGAACACTGAAAATACTGTAAGTAACAATGCGGCTAAAGCGATTGATAGTAATAAGGAAGTTACCACTAATAATTCTGAAAATAGTAGTGACATTAAGGATACACCAACACCTCTGAAGGCTGAAATATTGATTAATAAAACAGAAGGAAATGGTCCATTAGATATCCAATTTAACAGTACTACTTCTGCACTTAAATATGAATGGAAACTGAACGATAAAATTATAAGTAATAACCAAAGAGATAATTACAGGATAGATAAAGTTGGTAATTATCAACTAGAATTGGTTATTACAGACGAAAATAATAAATCCGTTAGCTCAACTAAAAATATTAGTGTTTTGCCAACTATCGCTAATATATTTACTCCAAATGGAGATGGAGCAAATGATATTTTCAGGATTGATGCTGATTTTGATCAATTAGAAGTGCGCATTTTTGATCAATCGGCGAAAGAAATTCACAATTGGACAGGCAGCTATGGTTTTTGGGATGGCAATAGAGCTGATGGAAGCATAGCAGCTGAAGGCACTTACTTCTACATTGTTAAATACTCACTGAATGGAATTGAAAAAAATACGAAAGGTGCTATCACCTTAAAAAGATAATACATCCGCTTTTTATAATTGATTAGTTTAGTTTTAAAGACTGTTTTTCTGCAAAGGAGAGCAGTCTTTTTTTTATCTTTGAAATTGTAAATCAATCATTTTAAGATATTGATTCATCTCAATATTTTGATAAAAAAATTTTATAAAAATTAGCTAAATAATGACAAAAACAATTCTTATAACAGGAGCAACTTCAGGTATTGGAGAAGCCACAGCTATACAATTTGCTAAACAAGATTATAATTTAATCATCACAGGAAGAAGAAATAATCGCTTAAAAGAATTAGCTGATAAATTACAGGAAGATTATAGGGTAAAAGTAAAAACACTGTGTTTTGATGTACGGAACCAAAAAGAAGTGGAGCAAGCCATTCATTCTTTATCTGAAGATTGGAAATCAATCAATATTTTGGTCAATAATGCAGGATTAGCGAGTGGATTAGATCCCATTCAAAATGGATCTATAGATGATTGGGATAAAATGATTGATACCAACGTCAAAGGATTATTATATATTTCTAGGAGTGTCATACCTTTGATGATTGCCAATAAAAATGGACATATTGTTAATATTGGTTCTATTGCTGGCAAAGAAGTGTATGCCAATGGAAATGTTTATTGTGCTAGTAAACGTGCTGTTGATGCCATAACCAAATCTATGCGCATTGATTTATTAAAAGAGGGGATTAAAGTTTCTTCCATCAGCCCAGGTTTAGTTGATACTGAGTTTTCAGAGGTTCGTTTTCATGGAGACTCCAAAAGAGCTGCTGAGGTTTATAAAGGTTATGAACCATTGCACGCTAAAGATATAGCTGAAACCATTTGGTTTGTTGCCACAAGACCGCCTCATGTAAATATTAATGATATTTTAATTATGCCAACAGTTCAGGCTAGTTCTGTTTATATTGAGAAAGAGTAAATAGTATACAATTTACAATTAGTTACCTAATATTTAGCTTGATATTCAATGTATTTCTGCCAACCGTATAGGCATAACTAGCAGCTGGCAAAAAATGGATAGTTAGCCCATTATGATTTACTTCGCCCTCTTTATCAATGGAAGTTACTAATGGGCTTTCTAAATCATTTTCATGACAAAATTTTATTAAGCTTTTAAGTTCTTTCGGATGATTAAAATATCTATTAGACCACTTAACTTCTAAAGCCCAAGTAGGTTTAAGATTACTCTCACTTAATCCCACCATATCCACTTCACCATTTCCCCATCTGGCATACCAAGGTGTAAACCAATCTCTATGCATCCATTGTGAATAAATAGCAGTTTCAACCATATTGCCTATCATTTCATCGGAAGTATTTATTGGTGAAAATAAAGCACTTCTCAAAGATGGATTAGTTAAATATATTTTGAAGTAATTATCACGTTTGAAGCGTTTTCCACTCTGATCTATTCTTCTAATTATTTTTATCAAATAAGCAGCTTCTAAATATTCTAAATATTTTTTAATGGTGTTCTTAGGTGCTTGAGATTGTTTACTTAATGTTTCCAAAGAAAATTCCCCACCGCTATTAAAAGCAATAGTAGTAAACAATGAATTTAATTCTCTGGTGTCTCCAATTCCATATAAACTAGGCAAATCTCTTAATAAAACTTTATCTACAATATCATGACGAATATACCTTCCAGGATTTGACTGCATGATGGAAGAAAAAATTACTTCTGGATAACCTCCAAAATTTATATAATCTATAAAGTGTTTATTTAATTCATTAATATGCTTAGAACTATAGAATTGGGTTATTTTATCTTGCCATTTTAATTCGATTGGAACAATTAAATCATCCAAACCTTTTAATGAAATAAACTCATGAAAGGTTAAAGGAGGTAAGATAAAGTCGGTGAATCTTCCGGCGCCACTTTCGTTACTAGCAAACTTTAGGGCAGCAGCAGCTGATCCTGAAACTATAAATTTGTCTTGTCTGTAGCTATCTACCAAAGATTTAAGATGAACCTCCCAATCTCTGCAATATTGAATTTCGTCAAAAATAATAGTCCAATTGTCCTTATCATTTATTCCTGTAGCTTCTTTAGCATATTTGAATAAGTCCTCTAAACTTATATTGTTGTAAATTGGATTTTCTATAGTTATAAATATGATTTTTTTGGGATTCATTTTTTTAGTTTGAATCATATCCTCAATTAAGTGGTGAAGCATAACTGTTTTACCCACTCTTCTTGGTCCCATTAACACCACAGCTCTTCTAATTTCTTTTTCGTAAACAATAGGTTTGAATAACTCAAAATATAATCGGCGTGGCATCTCATCAAAATCTTTCTCAATTTGATGATCAATCCACCATGGATTTTCAAATCTGATTCTATCTTGAACTTGAATAATTGAAACTTGCTTTAACATTATGAATTAATTTGAAATCAAAATTAACAATTAAAGTCAAGTATTTGACTCTATTCAGCATAAAATATCAAAATAGAGTCAACAAATTGATCTTATTTAGCAGTTTTATCTGAAATAAGAAAATATCAATGTTTTTAAAACCTTATTTCAATAATTGAGATTCGAGTAATTGGATCTCTTTTTGAAAATCTAAATAGGAATGTTTCTTGTTTAATACCTGAATGGATTCAAGTGTTTTCTTTACAAATTTTTGATGTGCATCGGATCGTGGTTGAAAAGGTCGGTGTAAACTTGCAGAATTCAATTGATAAATGGTTTTATTCAATTCTATTGTATTTTGATCAAAGTAAATTTTGCTGAAATACTCAAAAATATAATCAATGGCAACAGCATTAGGATGAACCATATCGTCTTTAAAGAATCGGTAATCACGCAAGTCGTCCATTACTAATTCGAAAGATGGAAAATACCCTAAATTAGAGTTTTCTGCTTGTAACTGCTGTACACTTAATTGCAAAACACTTTTGCTCCACTGATTTTCTCTAAATCCATCTCTAATGTGTCGCACTGGACTAATGGTAAAAATAATGTTGAGGTTGGGATTAAATTTCTTTAACTGCTTTAAAAGTTCAATAAATTCAGTTTTTATTTCTTCAATACTTAGCAATTTTTTATCAAAAGTAGCAGCAGAATATTTATGACAATTAGCCACCAATGCTTGATTTTCTTTAAGTTGATATGCCCAAGCTGTGCCAAAGGTAATAATGAGGTGTTTAGAATTTTTTAAATGCTGATGTGCTTGTTTAATTTTGGAATTGATGTATTGCAGTGTTTCACTTTTTTCAGCATTTGAAAACGAACTGTGATGATTCCAACTGTGCCATAAATCATTGTTTTTGTATAAATCATTTTCTGTATAATTTTTTTGGGTGATGACTTCTTTCAAAGTTTTGGCAATAGCCAATGGATGATAAATTATACCGTAGGGATTTTTAAAGCATTGAAATTTATTGTTGGCTAGTTTTTCAAATATATTTTCAGTAAAACATGAGCCTATTAAAAAAATTTTCTCTTGATGGGCAATAGAAAACTTTGATATGAATTTTGGAAATATTGTTCGAAAAGCATTTGTTTCCATTAAATTACATTCTATTTTATTGAACAGTACTCAATAAGTTGGGTTCTTCTTTTTCTTTTAATTTAACTTTTTCCATTTTTTGATTCATATCATTCATATAAATCTTAAAAGAAGCTAGACTTTTTTCAGCAATTGGCTCAGCAGGAGGAAATTTTTCTTTTAAATGATCCACTTGACTGCCATTTTTCCAAAAACGATAACAGACATGCGGTCCTGTGGCTAATCCAGTGCTACCAACATAACCTATAACATCCCCTTGATGAACACGCTGTCCCACTTTTACATTTCTTTTACTCATGTGCAGATATTGAGTGGTATAGACACTATTGTGCTGAACTTTTACATAATTTCCATTAAACCTAGAATAGGCTGAAGCAATCACTTTTCCATTTCCAGTTACCATAATTGGAGTGCCTGTAGGTGCAGCATAATCAGTACCTAAATGGGCCTTCCATCTTTTTTGAACTGGATGATATCGACGCATAGTATACCTAGAACTCAAACGACTAAATTTAAGCGGAGATTTTAAAAATGCCTTTCTCAAACTTTTTGCATTTTCATCATAATAATCTCCAATAGAATCGGTTTCAAAATAATAACCATAAAAATCTTCATCGTAATGATGAAATTGAGCCGCCTTAACTTTTCCTATTCCTACCAATTCACCGTCTACATATTTTTCATCATAAACGACCTTAAAAAAGTCTCCTTTTTGAATTCTATAAAAATCAATTGCCCAAGCATAAATTTCAGCCATTTCAATAGCTAAAGAAGGACTTCCGCCACCATCTTGCAGGCTTTCATATAAAGAAGAATTAATAATTCCACCCATTGTTTTTTCAATGACTTCTACAGGTTTTTGATGTAAACTAATTTGCACACTATCATCCAATCTGTAAATCACATAATCAATAGCATTGGGCTGATATATAAAGTAATGGGCTTTAGATAAACTGTCTTTAGACTGCAAAATTGTGTATGGTTTTCCAACTGCAATTTTTCTTACATCAAAAACGTCTCTTGATGCCTTTGCCAATTCGTCTATTTTTGTATAATCAACATTGTATTGCAAAAGGATATTACTCAAAAACTCATTGCGTTGAATTTCACCTCTAATAATGTTGAAAGAATCGGTAATAATCCCAAACTCAACAATTGGTTCAGGTTTTAAAGTATCTAATGGAGCTATTTCAACAGTGCCTTCTTCTGCAGTAACTTGCTTGCTTTGATAAATAAAAAGTGCAACAGTAACTGCTAACAATAATGTTAGGACACGACTAAATAGTCGAAATTTTTTCTTCATGAATAAGTATTTTTCTCCATCCCAATATTAGTATTGGAACAAAAATACTTTCTTTATTGCATTACAAAACGTTAAAGAAAATCAATTATAAACAAAGCATTGTGAAGCAAATCTGATTGCTTTTTAATTAAAGATGTTTTGATATAGATTCATAGTATTAATGCAAATTCCAGACATCTTCACGAAGCTTTGTGATGGTAGATGTATAATTTACTAATCCTTAGCAATAGGATGGCTTAAGCCGCTATAATCATCTAACTCCATTCGGATAGACCCTACTAATATTTTGGCTTTTACCAATACTGGAACCTTGTTTTTATCATTTGAAATATAAACAGTTAGATCTTCTTCGTCTTCAAAAATTCTACCTTTTTGTAAAACAGGATTAAATACTAAACAATTGAATTTGCCTTTATTAATTTTAACTTTATCAGTTCCTACATATCTAATTTTCAATTCAAAATACTCTTCATCAACAAAAGTTGGGATAGTAAAAACATCACCTTTTTTAGCATTTGAAAAATCTAATGTACGAGCATAGTAAAAAGAAGACAACATATCTTGCACTCCCATAGGTACTTTATATTCTTCATCTTTCTCGTTTTTTACCATTTTTTTATGTTGAAAAAACTGATAATTTTGAGATTTACTGTATCCGCCCTCGTTTATGTTTCTTACAAATAACCAAGGGAACACTCCATCTACATCCATATAAGTTTCGTATTTATCACGAACCTTAAAAAACCAATCGAACGTATTGACACTTCTACCGGTTCCTACAATATGATATAAATCTCTACCATTAATCTTTTGAGAAGTATTTTTAACCTCCAAAGTAGCCTCTCCAGCAGTCATCCAACCATAATTAAGTGAATATTTTAAAACTTCACCTGCTTTAAAGCTTTGTTGATTCAAATCTCTAAATAAACTGCTATCTATTGGTTCTCTATCCATATTTTGAGCTGAATTCATAGGTAAAACCATAGAAACTGCTGAAAAATGTGATGATTAATATTCCGACTAATTTTTTCATTGTTATTTGTTTCCCAATGAATACCCAAAATTTATGCCAATTGCTTATCAACTTCATTTTAACTAGTATTAGATTACTATGTTTACGATCTTCTTCGGTATGATAATAACCTTTTTAGGAGTTTTACCTTCCAACCATTTTTGAGATTCCTCGTGTGCCATTACTCTTTTTTCAATCTCTTCTTTACTCAAATCTAAAGGTAATTCTAATATAAAACGCATCTTGCCATTAAAAGAAACTGGGTATTTATGGGAAGATTCAACTAAATATTTTTCTTCAAATTTTGGAAATGCTTCTTTGGTAACACTTTCTTGATGCCCTAGTTTTTGCCACAGTTCTTCGGCAATATGAGGTGCATATGAAGCAATCAAAATAACCAATTGCTCTAAGACTGTTTTATTATTGGATTTGATATCGTTCAACTCATTCACACAAATCATCATAGCACTAACAACCGTGTTGAAAGAAAAACGCTCAATGTCTTCTTCAACTTTTTTGATGGTTTTGTGTAAGATTTTTAGCTCATCTTTATTGGGTTCAGAATCAGTTACTGAAAAATTATTATCCTCATCGTGAAACATTCTCAAGAATTTACGCAAGAAACGATGAACTCCTTCAATACTATCCGTATCCCATGGTTTGGATTGCTCCAATGGACCTAAAAACATTTCAAACAAACGCAAAGTATCAGCTCCGTAACTATCAATAATGATATCAGGGTTGACTACATTTAGTTTGGATTTTGACATTTTTTCAATTTCGCTACCGCAAATATATTTCCCATCTTCAAGAATAAATTCTGCATTGGCATATTCTTCTCTTGAAGCTTTGAATTCCTCAATATTCAAAAGGTCGTTTGTTACAATTAAAACATCAACATGAATAGCTGTAAGGTCCTTATCATTTATTAAACCTTTTGAGTAGAATCTTCCATCGATTTTATCTCGATAAACAAACTTACTATTCCCTGTAATCATCCCCTGATTAATCATTTTCTTAAATGGCTCATCAAATGGCAATAATCCTTTGTCAAACATAAATTTAGTCCAAAAACGAGCATATAGTAAATGACCAGTTGCATGTTCAGCTCCACCCATATATAAATCTACATTTTGCCAATAATCTAAATCGCCTTTACTAGCAAATTCATTGGAATTATTTGGGTCTAAATAACGTGCAAAATACCAAGAAGAGCCTGCCCATCCTGGCATGGTGTTGGTCTCAATTGGATGACCGTCCTTAGTTTTCCAATTTTCAGCTCTTGCCAATGGTGGTTCACCATCTTCAGTCGGTAAGTATTTGTCAACTTCAGGCAATTTTAATGGCAATTCGCTTTCATCCATGGCAGTGGCAATTCCATCTTTGTAAAAAATAGGAATAGGTTCACCCCAATATCTCTGGCGACTAAAAACAGCATCTCTCAATCTATAATTGACTTTTCCTTTGCCAATGCCTTTATTTTCCATTGCTTCAATGGCTTTGGCAATGGCTTTTTTAACTGGCAAACCATTCAAAAAGTCTGAATTGCAAATAACTCCTTCTTTATTGGCGTCTGCTCCTTCAGAAATATCTTGTCCTTCTATTACAGCAGGAATCGACAATTTGAATTTAGTCGCAAAATCCCAATCTCTTTGGTCACCACTTGGAACAGCCATTACAGCCCCAGTTCCGTAGCTTGCCAATACATAGTCGCCAATCCAAATAGGAATCAAGTCTCCTGAAAATGGATGTTTTGCATAAGCGCCTGTAAATTCTCCACTTACAGTTTTTACATCTGCCATTCTTTCTCTTTCAGATCGAGCTGCGGCTTTAGTTTGATAAGCTTCTATAGCTGCCTTTTGTTCTGCAGTAGTTATATGATTGACTAGTTCGTGTTCTGGTGCTAAAACCATAAAACTTACCCCAAAAATAGTGTCAGGGCGAGTAGTGAAAACTTCTATCTTTTCTTTGTGTTGGTCGATATCAAATTGCACCAAAGCACCAACCGACTTGCCAATCCAGTTGCGTTGAATTTCTTTAATCGCTTCTGACCAATCAATCTTATCTAATCCCGTCAACAATCGTTCGGCATAGGCATTAATGCGCATGCTCCACTGTTGCATTATTTTGCGTTCTACAGGATGTCCACCTCTTTCAGAAAGACCATCTTTTATCTCGTCGTTGGCTAAAACAGTACCCAATGCAGGACACCAATTCACAAATGAATCAGAAAGATAAGTCAACCGGTAATTCATTAAAATGGCTTGCTGATCGGCTTCATTCATTGCAATCCATTCGTCTGCAGAGAATATTTCTTCTTGAGAAGAATGTGCATTTACAGTTGCATTTCCTTCTTTTTTAAACAGATCAACCAAATTTTTAATGTCGTCTGCTTTTTCTAATTCAGTGTTATAATAAGAATGAAATAATTGCAAGAAAATCCATTGTGTCCATTTGTAATAATTAGGATCTGAAGTTCTTACTTCTCTATCCCAATCATAAGAGAATCCAATTTGATCCAATTGCTCTCTGTATCTTTCTAAGTTTGCAGCTGTGGTGATAGCTGGATGTTGCCCTGTTTGTATCGCATATTGTTCAGCAGGCAAACCAAAAGCATCATAGCCCATTGGGTGCAATACATTATATCCTTTTTGCTTTTTAAATCGAGCATAAATATCGGAAGCGATATAACCTAGTGGATGCCCTACATGCAAACCCGCTCCAGAAGGGTAGGGAAACATATCCAACACATAGAATTTCTCTTTGTTGGAATCTTTTTCAGTTTGATAAGTTTTGTTTTCTTTCCAAAACTTTCTCCATTTGGCTTCAATCTCTCGAAAATTATAATCCATTGTTTTGCTTTATCTCTAATTGATTGCAAAAATACTAAAGACAAAGGAGTTTTTATTTATAAAATTATTCGTATCATTGTGATATCAAATCAATATTATTATGAGACAAGAAAAAAATATTAAAGTAACAAATGGGTATTTAGCATTCGTAGTGCTGTTATTATTAATTATTGCCTTAGCAGTTGGTTTTGGCACAACAAAAAATCCTTGGTTTTTAACCTTAATTCCTGTGATTCTATTTATTTTACCTGGGTTTTTTACAGTTAATCCCAACGGATCTAAAGTTTTAGTTCTTTTTGGTGCATATAAAGGAACAGTGAGAGAAAATGGATTTCATTGGGCAATTCCATTTTACACTAAGCAGCGTATTTCGCTGAGAGCGAGAAATTTTGACAGTGAAAGAGTAAAAGTAAACGACAAAGTAGGAAACCCAATTATGATTAATGTAATTGCTGTTTGGAAAGTTAGCGATACTTATAAAGCTGCTTTTGATGTGGACCATTATGAAGAATTTGTTAGAGTTCAGACTGATGCTGCAGTTAGAAAATTAGCAGGTTCATACCCTTACGATAATTTTAATGAAAATGAAACAGTAAAAGAAATGACTTTGCGTTCTGGTATGGATGAAGTTAATGAGGCACTTGAAAATGAGATAACTGAAAGGTTGGCAATGGCAGGAATAGAAGTGATGGAAGCTAGAATTGGTTATTTAGCTTATGCTCCAGAAATTGCAAGTGCCATGCTGAAAAGACAACAAGCTGTGGCAATAGTTGCCGCTCGTAGAAAAATTGTAGAAGGTGCTGTTGGAATGGTAGAAGATGCTTTGAACCAATTATCTAGAGATAAAATTATTGATTTTGATGACGATAAAAAGGCCTCTATGGTTAGTAATTTAATGGTAGTATTGTGTGGTGACAAAGAAGCAATTCCTATTGTAAATGCGGGATCTTTAAATTAATAGTTAATGGCTAAGAAAAAATCTTTTGCATTACGAATTGATCCTGAAATTTTCAAACAAATTGAGAAATGGGCAGATGATGAGTTTCGTAGCGTAAACGGTCAATTGGAGTGGATGCTGCAAAAAAGCTTGAAAGATGCCAAGCGCTTAAAAAGTAAAAAGAGCAAGGAAGAATAAGTTTATTTTCCTTGTTCTTCCCAAGCTTGTTTCAAAGTATCTTTAAAAACTTGTAAAGGTTGAGCTCCTGAAATGCCATATTTCATATCAAAAACAAAAAATGGAACACCACTTAAACCTAAATTTTTTCCTTCCATTTCGTCTTGTTTAACCTCATAAGAATACTCGTCAGAATCTAGGACTTCTTTAGTTTTTTTACTGTCTAGGCTGTTGTTTTCTGCTATCTTAATTAAGGTTTCCAAATCATCAATATTCTTACCTTCAATTAAATAAGCTTTTAGTAAGGCTTCTTTTATCTCATCTGCTTTGTTTTGGCTATTAGCGAAATGTAATAATCGATGTGCGTTAAAAGAATTGGCAACAACAGCATGTTTAAAGTCAAATTCTAATCCCACTTCTTTCGCCATTGTTGCAACATGATTCACCATTTCATTGGCTTGTGCTTCGCTTATATTTTTTGATTCAGCGAGATGTTGTAATGTATTTAATTTAGGCTGAGTAACTAAAGTGGGATCCAATTGATAACTTTTCCAACTAATTTTCACTTGATTTTTATGTTCAAAACCATTCAAAGCTTCTTCCAATCTTCTTTTACCGATATAACAGAATGGGCATCGTATGTCTGACCAAATTTTAATTTCCATAACTCTAGTTTTTATTTTTCAAAATTACTAATGAAATTAAGAGTAAATGTTTTTTGTATGTAATTTGGAATTAATAGATTGTATTTATCCAATTTATTTTAATTTATTTGTAAAAAAATATACTATGAAAAAATCTTGGTTTGTATTAATGTTAATTTCTTTGATTTTAATTACAAACAGTAGTTGTGAGAAATTTGCGGAGGAGAAGCCATTTAATTGTGATACTGCTTATGTGGTAATAAATAATCCATCTGATAGCTTAACAGTAATTTTTGGGTACAATACTAATATTTTAAGTGACACCATTCATCCTGGAGGTAGTTTTGTATCAAAGTATTATGGTATCTCAAATACATCGAAAGAAATTTTTACCATGTTTACCGAAGATGGAGGTTTTACAGTTGAAGTATCACAATGCAATATGGAGTTTAATGCAATTAATGGATATGTAAATTTAAAAAATCATTGCTATGATGGAAGATTTCAACCAAAATTGGGAGAATTAAATACCGATTGTGGAGGATATTGTAATCCTTGTCCTGCACTTATATTGCCATGTACGGTTGCTGAAAATTATGTAAACTTTACAGCCATTTCAGGTTTAGGAGCCAATGATGCTAGTTTATCTTATACTAGTCTTGACGCAGCTTCTGGACCTATAATTAATGAATATGAGCTATCTAGTGGTGCAAGTTTTAGGGTTACTTTTTATTTGGATAGCCTACCCAAGAAGACTCGAAAGTTTATTACAGGTACAGATGACCATAATGCTAGGCTAATTTTAAATTTAAGTACAGGAACATATATAGGCTATGAAAATCAAGAACTCTATTTTGTTAAAAAACCCAATGGGGAGTTTAAGTTATCTTTTTGTGATTTAGGTTTTTTTGGAGGCTTTGCCAACAAAGAAGTAAGGGCAAGTGGAAATATGGATTTTGATTATTAAAGTTATTTTTCACAGAATTTATCTGTTTCTTACTTTAAAATCACTTACACTTACCTTATTGAAATTTAAAATTACTTGATCAATTCTGTCGTTTCCATCAATTGATTTTTATTCAACAAAAATAAATTGAACTATTTGGCTACAAAATCCTTATTGGTTTGTTCGATAATATTTAGAACTTCTTCTTTTCCCTTAGCTGCAGTCGCGGAAGTAGAAATTATTGGTGGAAGCTCTTCCCAAGTTTTTAATAACTCCTTTTTATAAGCGGCTATATTTTTGCTAAAAGCTGAACTAGAGAGTTTGTCCATCTTTGTGTATACGATAATAAATGGAATGCCTTTAGTACCTAAGAATTCCATAAATTCTAAATCTATTTTTTGAGCGGGAATTCTACAGTCAATTAATAAGAAAACATATAAAAGATTTTCTCTTTCGAGCATATAACGGGTTATAAACTTGTCCCATTGCTCTCTTGCTTTTTTAGAAGCTTTAGCATAACCATATCCTGGTAAATCCACCAAAAACCATTCATCATTGATAATAAAATGGTTAATTAATTGAGTTTTACCTGGTCTTCCTGATGTTTTAGCCAAATTTTTATGATTGGTAATCATATTGATTAAAGATGATTTACCCACATTTGATCGACCAATAAATGCATATTCTGGCTTGTTGGGCTCAGGGCACAAATCAATTCGAGTATTACTTATAACAAATTCGGCTGTTTTTATTAGCATTTTGCAAAGTTAGAGAATTAAAACAGCTTAGAAATCTTTTATTGTTATTGAAAGTTAGTATTAAAAGGGTAACGATTTTTTCAAATTGAGAGACATTTGAAATTGAATATTTCGCAATAGAAAAGTATCCATTTACACCTTAATTTGCTTTAAATAGATCTTGTATTGGCAATTTGTTTTTTTGATAAATATCAGGCAGTTGCAAAAAGGGTTCAATTGTAAAACTAAAAGTGCTATCACCATTAAAAACCCAATAATTACCATTCAATTTTCCATTTTTGGTCTGGATATTATCGTTGGGTACTTGATTAATTGAAAATTGATTTTTTTCTATATTGTACCAAATTCCAAAAAGTCTTAATTCGTTCTCATTGGAATATGAAAGTTTTAAATGTGGTTGAATTCGATCATTCTGCTTATTGATAGTTAGATTTTTTGATGTAAAATTTTCTAATTCATTTGTCCAAGCAACTTTTTCGCCTTCAATTATATTATTCCATTGTTTTATGACTAAAAATGTATCTTTTTCTGATTGAATTATTGTAAATAAATCTTCTTGAATAATTTCTATTTCCTGACTTTGGGGATGTATGATAACAGTTGTTTTATCAGCTGCAATTTTATTGTCCACTATCCCAAAGAAAGAACCTAGTACGTAAAATAGTATGTTAATTTGTTGCATTGTTAATTTTCTTTTTGATCTAATCTATTTTTGGCTTGTATTATAGATTGATGGAGCTTGTTTTCTAAAAGTTTCATGTCAGGTAATTGAGTTAGGTATTCTGCTATTTTGATATTACTTTTTTCTAATTGCATCAATTCTATATGCTCTTCATTTTTGCTGGCACATAAAATTAATCCTAATGGAGAGTTCTCACCTTCAACTACTTCATATTTATTGAGCCAGGCTAAATAGAGTTCCATTTGTCCTTTGTCTGCCGCTTGAAATTTGCCTAATTTAAGTTCAATTGCCACTAATCGTTTTAATTTTCTATGAAAGAAAAGCAAATCAATGTAATAATCTTCTTGATCTATTGTAATTCTCTTCTGACGCGCTAAGAATGCAAAATCTGAGCCTAATTCTATAATAAATTGCTGTAATTCAGCTAATATTGCTGATTCTAAATCCTTTTCAGAATAGGAATGGTGTAACCCTAAGAAATCCAAAAAATAAGGATCTTTAAAAATCAAATCAGGTGTTATTTGTTGTGTACTCTTTAGTGTTTCTAATTCGTTTTTTATAGTCTCATCTGGTTTTTTACTTATGGCAGTTCTTTCGTATAGCATTGAATCTATTCGTTCTCTAAAAGTTCTTACACTCCATTTTTCAATCTTGCATAATTCAATATAAAATTCTCTTTTTAAGGGGTCTGTGATAGGAATAATTGCTAATAAATGTGTCCAACTCAATTGTCGTATCGCTGATACGACAATCTCTTTTGATGGAAAAACTTCAGCAAATTGCATCATCCTTCTTATGTTCTTTTCAGAAAAAGAACTGCCATATTCAATAATTAATTTATCGGATAATAGCTTGATGGCTTGCTTTCCATACTCCGCTCTTTTATTGTTTAAAACTTCATCATTAATACGTTTACCAATTTGCCAATATAACATACTCATGGCTGCATTAACTGAGGTGGCAAGTTCTTGTTTACTTTGCTCAATCAATGTTTTTATCTCCAAAAGAATATTTGGATTAGAGTTGCTGTCTTGAAGAGATATTTTTTTACTCATTGTTTTTCTTTGAATCTGATTGCACAGTAAATAATTACTTCATTACATGATTTTTATTGTTGGCTAATAGGTAGATATGACGAAAAGCCTATCCGTTTTGGAGAATACCTCCTATCCGTATTTTAGGTCTAAATTAAATAAAACTATTTTATAATTACTTTCGCAATATTAATTCATTACCTGAATGTTACAATAATCAATTGTTACATTAATTCATTGTTAAATTGATTCATTTACAATTTGCCACCCATCAAAAGATTCTCTCTAAATCGCTTTATCGTCAAACCTAAAATAACAATAGAAATAATCAAATAAATTTCACTTCCTTCACGCTGCATTGCTTCTAAAGGTATGTCCGTTTGTCCTGTTCCTAAATAATAACTGATAAAAACAGCTGTGGCATTATTGATAAAATGTGCAATGATAGGCACCCATAAATTGTTGCTCCACAAATAAAAATAACCAAAAAGAGCTCCCAATATTAATCTAGGTAAAAAACCATAAAACTGTAAATGAATGGCACTGAATAAAAATGCGGCAATCCATACTGCTAAATGTCCATTTTTAGTCCATTTTCCCAATTGTTTTTGAAGTACACCTCTAAACAAAAGCTCTTCTCCTATGGCAGGTATTACGGCTATAATAAATAAGTTGATTATTAAATCACTAATGCCATTCATTTGTAAAAATGCAGTGGTTAATTCTGCTGCTCTGCTTTCTGCAGTTTGCATCCACACTTCTATTGAATGTAAACTTTCAGGTAATACCAATTTATTGTTAAAAGAGATTAGGTATTCCATCAATGGGATGGATAAAAAGAAAATTAGAATCAAAAAAACAATTGTTCTGAAATCAACTTTCTTTTTAAGGTTTAGAAATTCTAATGGTTTCTCTTTTTGATACATTAAATATAAAAAGGGAGGAAGTACAAATAATCCTATTGAATTGAATAACTGTATGAATTTTAATATACTAATTTCATTCCCACTAGGTGTTCCACTAAATAGTAGTTGAATTTCCTGCATTGGAATATCGTAAATAAAAGAAGCTATGAATACGGATATGGCAGAGAATATTCCTACTGATAAAAGACAAATACCTAAAAGAATGAGCAACTTTGAAAGGATATCTATAAATGTTTTCAAATTAGAATTATTGAATTAGTAATTTTGTAAAAAAATAATTTGGCAAAGATAGGAAATATAGAACTTGGTGACTTCCCATTGTTATTAGCTCCAATGGAAGATGTAAGCGATCCGCCTTTTCGTGCATTGTGCAAAGAAGAAGGCGCAGATTTGATGTACACTGAGTTTATATCTTCTGAAGGGTTGATTAGAGATGCTGTGAAAAGTGTGCAAAAGCTTGATATTTTTGAATATGAAAGACCAATTGGAATTCAGATATTCGGAAACGATATTGAGTCTATGAAAATGGCAACTGAAGTTACAGAAGCTGCAAACCCTGATATTATTGATATCAACTATGGTTGTCCTGTAAAGAAAGTGGCTTGCAAAGGAGCGGGTGCAGGAATTTTACAAGACATTCCAAAAATGGTAAAAATGACTGCCGAGATTGTAAAATCTACCAAATTGCCAGTTACTGTAAAAACTCGTTTAGGTTGGGACGAATCAACAAAATATATAGTAGAAGTAGCTGAAAGACTACAAGATGTGGGAATTCAAGGCATTTCAATTCACGGACGAACTCGTAAGCAAATGTATAAAGGTGAAGCTGATTGGAGTTTGATTGCCGATGTAAAAAATAATCCCAGAATGAAGATTCCTGTTTTTGGGAATGGAGATATTGATACACCTCAAAAAGCCAAATTGTACAAAGAGAGATATGGTGTAGATGGTGTGATGATTGGGAGAGCAAGTATTGGTTATCCTTGGATTTTTAGAGAAATCAAACACTATTTAGCAACAGGTGAAAATATGGACGGCCCCACTTTTAATGAGCGTTTAGAAGCTGCCAGAAGGCATTTAGAAATGTCTATCAAATGGAAAGGGGAACGTGTTGGAATCATGGAAATGCGCCGTCATTATACCAATTATTTTAAAGGAATTCCACATTTTAAGGAATACAGAATGCAGCTGGTAACGTTAGATGAACAAGCAGGACTTTTTGAAACTTTTGAAGCTATTAAAGAGCATTATGCGAATTCAATTGTTTTAACGTAACCTTGTTTTATTTTTCTTTTGAATGAATAAATACTTTTGAATAATGTTCGAAGTAGAATAAAAGGCGTTTCGATACACTTCCTAACGGCAGCACTCGACGACCTTTTTATCTTTAGAGCAATTTCTTAGTTAAAATCCTCACAGGAAAATAAGAAGAAAGGGCACCTATTACCAACACAGTAAAGGAAATCAAAATAAAATCAAAAACCTGAATTTCAACAGGATAAAATTCTACAATTCCGCCTTCTAATTTGAGTAAACCAAAATTAATTTGAGCTAAACAGATTAAAGTTCCCAATAATAATCCGCCACCAGCTCCTATCAAATTGATTAAAATGCCTTCTGTAAAAAATATTTTTTTAATGAGGTTCTTGCTCGCACCCATGCTTCTAAGAATTTTAATATCTTCTTTTTTATCGATAATTAATATAGTAAGAGAAGCTAAAATGTTAAATGCTGCAATAATTAAAATAAAAGCCAAAATCATAAAGGTGACCCACTTTTCAGCTTGATTGGTTTTGTACAATAAAGCATTGGCTTCATATCTACTGGTTACTTTGTAGTTTTCTCCTAAAATTACTTTTAATTTCTTTTGAAATGGGACAATATCTATACCCTCAGCTAATTTTATTTCAATAGCGGTCGCCAAATTGTTGTATTCTAAGGCGTCTTCCAGAAAACGGTAAGGCACAATAATATATTTATTATCAAAATCTGGAGAATTGAAAAATATAGCAGATGGCATTATTTGTTTGAACTTAAAAGCCGAACCAATATCGAGATTTGAAATTTTTCCTCTTTTAGGAATGTAAATATTTAAAGGTAAGTTTTCTTGTAAATACAAACCTGTTCTACTAGCTATTCCGTATCCTACAACCGCATAATTGAATTTTCCACTTTCTAAAATTGCACTTCCGTCAATTAGAATACTATCCAAATTAGACATTTCGATAAAATTATCATCAACGGCTTTTAAAGTGGCAATAATTTGTTGGTCTTTGTATTTAACACCTACAATTTCCTCTATTACTTTGGTGTAATCAATAATTCCTTCTTGATTTCCGATTTCCTCCATAGGAAATTGATCTAAACCTATTGTTTTGCCATGCTGAGCTGTAATTTTTAAATCAGAATCAAAAGATTCATACATTGACTCTACCAAAGTTTGTAATCCATTAAAAACAGACAAAACAACGATAAGCGCCATACTTCCTATTCCTATACTAATAATAGAAATCCAGGAAATTATATTGATAATATTTTTCGATTTTTTCGAAAAAAGATATCTTTTGGCGATATGTAAAGGTAGTTTCACTAATTAATTAGGTTTCTCAGCATTCGAATTTACTTCTTTTTTGCTTTCACTATCAAACCTTCACCTGTTTTTTGATGAACATTCAAATCATAAACATTTAACAACAAAGAGATTGGTAAAAATATAATCAGATAAAAAGGAATAATCAAAAGGAATATTTTAGACAACTCCAACATTTTCAAAGGATATAAAATGGATAAATTATATGCCGCTTTCCCTGCTTTACCGTAAGTATAAATAGCATGTTGAATCTCAAATCCGCTTTGTTTGATTAATTCAATTAATTCCTCCTTTTTATAACCTTTTCTTACAGGTTGAATCGTAGATTTTTGACTTCGAATAGGAAAAGCATCAATGTTAGCATAGTTGGTCGGCACGGAAATTAAAAGCGTTCCATTCGTTTTAAGAGAAGCATATAAATTGTCTAAAACAATTTTTTCATTTTCGATATAATTTAAAACATCAATAGATAAGATTAAATCATAGGCTTCTTCTGCTTTATATTCTTGTATATCAACAGTCTTAAAAATTACATTATGTCTTCCAATCTCGTTAAAAAAGCTATTGCAAAGACATACTTTATCTCTATTGATATCTAGAGAGTAAATATTCCATTTTGAATTAATAGAAGAAAGATAAAATGCACATTGGCCAAATCCTGAACCGGAATCTAAAATATTGACTTCTTTTGGTGCTTTTCTAGACCAGCTATTGATTTCTTTACGGATATACCAACTTCTCAATATCAAATAATTAGAAATGATATGAAAAGTACGCCTCAAAAAAGTAGAGCGCCCAATCTGCTGACCGAGCCATACTTTTTCTTCCTCGTTTTCGTGTTTTTTAAGGTTTAAAAGATTCATTATTTTTTCAAAAGCTGATCGATTTTCTCTGCATAATCGAATGAATCGTCCAAATAAAACATCAATCCTGGAATAATTCTCAATTGTTTCCCAACTCTATGGCCTAAATAACCACGAATTTCAGAAGTTTTTTTGCGTAAATTTTCAATCGCTTCTTTCTTATCTTTTACAGGAAAAAGACTCACGTAAATTTTTGCCAAACCCATGTCAGGACTAACTCTTACTTGTGTAATAGAAATCATAATTCCAGGTAGTCCTGAGCGAAATTCTTTGATAAAAATGTCCCCCAACTCTTTTTGTAAAAGTCTTGAAACCTTACTTTGTCTTAAGCTATCCATGGTGCAAAGTTATCAAAGTAAAAAGGAATACAATTTAAATTTGAAAATATATCTTAAACCAATTGTAAGAGGGCGATACAATTGTAAATGCCGATACATTATGAAAATAATTTAATTTACTTCCACTACATTAAATGAGTAATCGGTAATAGAGCCCAATTAAAAAGGAATGAATAACTTTGAATTTTAATCTCTTTTTGAATTTTTTTAATGAAAATAAGCGGATTTACTTTTACAAGGAACGTATCCAAACTATATTATCCGATTAAAGAGTCTATTGAGTCTATTTTGCCACTAGTAGATGAATTTGTAATTGCTTTAGGTAAAGGAGATGAAGATGATAATACATTAGAAATTTTAGAAAGTATACAATCTCCTAAAATTAAGATAATTCATACAGAATGGGATTTAAAAAAGTTTCCTAATGGAATGGAATATGCTCATCAAACAGATGTTGCCATGTCTCATTGCAAAGGAGATTGGCTGTTTTATTTACAAGCGGATGAGGTAGTGCATGAAAAGTATTTGCCAGTCATCAAAAATCGATGTTTGGAACTATTGAATGATAAGGAAGTTGATGGACTTTTGTTTCAATACAAACATTTTTTTGGTGATTATCAACATATTATCAACCATCATGGATGGTATCAAAATGAAGTGAGAATAGTACGTAATAGATCAAATATTCATTCCTTTGGTGATGCGCAATCCTTCAGAAGAATTGAAAATTTTGATGAGATTAATTATCGAACCACTGAAAATGTACAACTAATCCATGTTGCAAAAGTGGATGCATATATCTATCATTACGGATGGGTAAGGCCTCCGCACTATATGCAAAGTAAAAAAAAGGCAATGGATAGTGCCTATAAGGACGATAAAACAATGGCTGAAACTTATAAAGATCAAAAAGATTATTTTGATTATGGTCCATTGAAACATTTGCTGATATTTAAAGAAAATCATCCAAAAGTGATGCAAGAAAAGATGAAAGATTTTCATTGGGGAAATCAACTCAATTATAAAAATAGAAAAAGACCCGATCGTGATTTATTCAAGCATGAGCGTTTAAAGTATAGAATTATTTCATTTTTAGAGCGATATTTAAATAATGGAAAGCATTTTTTTGGTTATAAAAGTTGGAAATTGCTAAAAAATAAATAAAAATGAAAAGTTTACTGCAAATTGCAAAATATATCAAACCATATAAATTAACGGCTTTAACGAGTGTTAGTTTCAATATATTGGCAGTTATTTTCAATTTATTATCGCTTTTAGCATTTATACCCTTTCTTAATTTATTGTTTGGCGAGGCAGAAGCTATTACCGTAAAACCTGAATTTGCATTAAATGCAGATTATTTTAAAGCAATTTTTAATTATCAAATGCAACCGTTTATTAGTGAATATGGACAAAAAGGTGCTTTGTTTTTTGTATGTGTTTCGGTAGCAATATTGTTTTTGCTTAAGAATATATTTATTTATTTCGCTATGTTTTTTACTGCATCTATCAGAATCAATGTGGTTAAAGATATTCGGAAAGCGATATTTAAAAAGATATTGATACTACCATTATCTTTTTATTCTGAGGAGAGAAAAGGAGATATTATCAGCAGAATTACGGGTGATGTGCAAGAGGTAGAGTGGTCTATTATGCAATCCTTGGAGATGTTATTTCGGGATCCAATTTCTATTATTTTATCTTTGGTGGTGATGATTAACATGAATGCAAGCTTAACTTTGTTCGCATTTATTCTTTTGCCAATTAGTGGGTTAGTAATTGGGAGAATTGGCAAAAGCTTAAGAAGAACTTCTTCCAAATTGCAAATCAAAATGGGTGAATTGCTTTCTAATGTAGAGGAGACATTGACAGGTTTGAGAATTTTAAAGGCATTTAATGCTGAGACGGCTTCCAATCAGAATTTTAATAAAACAAATGGTGACTATAGTAAGATTCAATTACGCATGTACCGAAAAAGAGATTTAGCTTCACCGTTAAGCGAATTTATGGGTTCTTTAGTGATGGTAGCTTTGGTTTGGTATGGTGGAAATATGGTTTTAAATCCTGAAATTCAATTTGAAGGAGGAGATTTTATTGGATACATTATTATTTTTTCTCAGTTGTTGAATCCCGTAAAATCATTGTCAACTGCCTATAATAATTTGCAAAAAGGGGCTGCTTCAGCAGAAAGAATTGATACGATAATAGAGGCTGATAATAAAATAGTTGAAAAAGAAACAGCTGTAGACAAAGTTGATTTTAATCAAGCCATTGAATACAAAAACCTGACTTTTGCCTATGGAGAAACAACAGTTTTAAAAGGTATCAATTTAATCATCGAAAAGGGAAAAACTATCGCTTTGGTAGGTCAATCCGGTGGCGGAAAATCTACCATGGTTGATTTGTTACCAAGATTTTATGATCCTATTTCAGGTAACATATTTATTGATGGTATAGATTTAAAAGACTGCAAATTGAAAGATGTTAGAGCCTTGATGGGAATTGTTTCTCAACAATCCATCCTTTTTAATGATTCTATTTTTAACAACATAGCGTTAGGAGTTGAAAATCCTAAAATGGAAGATGTGATAGAAGCTGCCAAAATTGCCAATGCACATGAATTTATTGAAAAAATGCCTAACGGCTATCTTACCAATATCGGTGATGGTGGGGGTAAATTGTCTGGCGGTCAAAAACAGCGAATTAGCATAGCTAGAGCAGTTTATAAAAACCCTCCAATTATGATTTTGGATGAAGCTACTTCCGCTTTAGATACTGAATCTGAAAAACTAGTTCAAGATGCACTCTATAAATTGATGGAAAATAGAACTTCTGTTGTAATAGCACATAGATTGTCAACTATACAGCATGCAGATGAAATAATAGTGATGCAAGATGGAGAAATTGCCGAAAGAGGTAACCACGAATCTTTAATTGCACAAAACGGAGTCTATAAAAAATTGACCGATTTACAGACTTTTAGTTAGGAAGAGATAATCAAGATTCGATTTATTATGAAGAAAATACGACTTTTTGCGATTTCAATCGCAAATAGTTATCTTTTTAATAAAGTAAACGGTGAGGATAAATTCTTAAATGCTGACCTTTAATAGTTTCGTATAATAGGTCTCTCAAATTATCGATATTTACTTTTTTAGCAGCCGAAATAAAGATACATGGATAGTTTTCTTTAGCCATCCAAGTTTTCATTAGCTCTTCTAAAGAGTAATTTTCTCTCTCCATCGGACTTAAATCGTCCTCATCTTTTTTGACATAAGTAAAAGCATCAATCTTATTAAATACCATAATGGTAGATTTATCCAATGCTTTTAAATCTTTGAGTGTTTCTTTCACCGTTTGTATGTGCTCTTCAAAGTTAGGATGCGAAATATCCACCACATGAATTAACACATCAGCTTCACGAACTTCATCTAAGGTTGACTTAAAGGAATCGACTAAATGGTGAGGTAATTTTCTTATAAAACCAACAGTATCAGATAATAAAAAAGGCAAATTACCAACTACTACTTTACGTACCGTGGTGTCCAAAGTAGCAAACAGTTTATTTTCGGCAAATACATCAGACTTAGTCAACATATTCATAATAGTTGATTTACCCACATTAGTATAACCCACCAAAGCCGCTCTAATCATTTGCTCACGACCTTTTCGTTGAGTCGCCTTTTGTTTGTCTATTTTCTTTAGTTTGGTTTTTAATAAAGAGATTTTATCTCTAATAATCCTTCTATCAGTTTCAATTTCTGTTTCTCCTGGTCCACGCATACCAATTCCCCCTTTCTGACGAGAAAGGTGTGTCCACATTCTAGTAAGACGAGGTAAAAGATATTCATATTGAGCTAATTCCACTTGAGTCCTAGCCTCTGCCGTTCTAGCTCTTTTTGCAAAAATATCTAAGATTAAATTACTTCTATCGAGAATTTTTACATTTAATGCTTTTTCGATGTTTCTAATTTGAGAAGGATTTAATTCATCATCAAAAATAACCATCTGTATATCATGTGTTTTAACGTAAGCAGCTATTTCATCTAGCTTACCTGAGCCAACAAATGTTTTCGGATTGGGACTGTCTATTTTTTGAGTAAACCGTGCATGTTCCGTTGCTCCAGCAGTCAAAGCTAAGAAGGCTAATTCATCTAAATATTCTTCTATTTTAGCTTCGTCTTGCTCTTGCGTGATAATGCCAACTAAAACAGCAGTTTCATCTTTCTTTTCAATCGTATCATGTAAATTCATCTAATAAATTTAGTTTTTAAAACCAAGGACGAGCTACAGCTGAAAATGGCCATGGAATAGCTGAAAAGATCAATACTAATGCTAATAAATAATAGATGGCTATTCTTCTGTGTTTTGCCGCATCAGTTGTTCCTTTTTTGCTCATTATTCTACCTAAAGTAATAATAGCAATTGCAACAATCATAGACAAACCGTGCTCTACCGTCCAAAAGCGCAAAGCAGGATCTTTCATTGCACTGCCCATATCGCTAAGGCCTACTTTTACAACATCACTCATAAAATACATGATTAAACCAATCAACAACTGCGTATGAGCTCCTATAAAGGTAAACAAACTTAATTTGTCATCACCATTGGTGTATGTTTTTCCGCCAAACCAGCCGATAAATGATTTAATAATAGTGATTACTAATAAAATTAAAATCACATATCTCAATAAGGAGTGAAGGGGTAAAAGAATGTCGTACATATTTTAAATATTTAGAATGCGAAGTTAATGAAATCAGACTATAATTTAATTTTTCATTGCAAACAATAATAATGTTTTCAATTCACGCTAATAGGATTTCAAGTTCATGTGACTAAAATTTTTATTTATCGTTCAAATTGCTTTTTTTACTTGTTAATTAAATTATATTTATTACTTTTGACAATAATAATGTCAATATTTAGTCGATAATTTAGTCAATAGTAATTTTACAATAATTTTTAGCTTATGTATTTTGGATCAAATATTAAATTACTCAGAAAGCGAAGAAAGCGCTCTCAAGAAGATGTAGCCCAAGAATTAAATATCAAAAGGTCTTCATTGAGTGGTTACGAATTAGGAACTTCAGAACCAAATTTTGAAACATTGTTGGCTTTTTCAGGATACTTTAAAATCAGCACAGACAAGCTTTTAAAATTGGAGTTAGCACGTGTTTCAGAAATGTACATGAGTCAACTAGAAAAGGGGTTTGATATAGATATTACAGGAAGCAAATTACGTGTTTTAGCAACTACTGTCAATAATGAAAACGAAGAAAATATAGAATTAGTACCAGTAAAGGCAAAGGCTGGTTACACTACTGGTTTCTCAGATCCTGATTTTATAAAAGTGTTGCCTACATTTCAACTACCCTTTTTGACAAGAAATAAAAAATACCGTACTTTTCAAATTAGTGGTGATTCTATGCCGCCGGTTTCTAATAAATCTTGGGTAACTGGAGAATTTGTTCAAAATTGGGAATTGATTAAAAATGGCTATCCATATATAGTGGTAACACAAGATGATGGTGTAGTTTTTAAAGTAGTTTACAATCAAGTTCATAAAAATCAAACTTTTCTATTATGTTCTACTAATCCAGAATATAAACCTTATGAAATTCATGTGAATGAAATAGTTGAAATGTGGAAATTTGTAAATTATATCAGTTCTGAAATGCCTGAACCCAACTTAAGCAGAGATCATTTAGGCAATAGTGTAATGGAGCTTCAGAAAGAATTAATAGAAATCAAAAATACTTTGAGAGAAAAACAGTGAAAGAAAAATAACTGTCGATAAAAATAATTGGGTAAATTAGAGGCCTTAAGGCAACGAATTTGAAAATGAAAGCGTCTGTAAAGACACAACCACACTCAATTATGAAAAATATTTTTACATTATTTCTAGCTAGTTTTTTAGCTTTCTCAACAACTTATGCTCAAAAAAATCACACAAACGCTTATGAATCAAGCAATTGTATAGCATCTAACATTCCTATGGACATTCTACAGTCCGATGGAAAAATAGTAACAGTAGTTCGAAAAGGAAACATGCTGCACCATTGGACTGAAACCATTGATGGATATACAGTTGTTACAGTTAATGATAATTTTGAGTATGCTACCAAAATTGGAAATGATTTAGTGAGTACTGGTATTTTGGCGCATAATCCACAAGATAGATTGACCAATGAAATGTCAATTGTAAGTGCCATTTCAAAATCTTTAGAGCCAGTAATTCAAAATATAAAAAATAATCCCCTTAATTACACTGCGAATAGAAATAAATCATATCCTACTACAGGAAATGTAAAAGTGTTAGCATTATTAATAGAATTTCCTGACTTAGCAAGCACTTATTTAAAAAGTGATTTGCAAAGTTTACTCAACAACCCTAATCATGCGAATGGGAAAGGAAGCTTTAGTTCCTATTATGCTGAAAGTTCATTTGGTCAATTAAACATAACAGTAGATGTAAAAGGTTGGTATACGGCACAAAATAATTACGCTTATTATTCCGATAGCGCGGGATCAGCAAGAGCTGCAAAATTGGCAAGAGAGGCTGTAAATGCAGCTGAAGCAGATGGGACAAACTTTGCCTTATATGATAATAATAGTGATGGAAATGTAGATGGAATTATGATAATTCATGCAGGACCTGGCGCTGAAACGCCTATACCAAATAGCAATAGACATATTTGGTCACACAGATGGGTATTAAACGGAGGAGCATCAGTGCCTGGAGGAGGAGCTGTTACTTACGATGGAAAGTATATCAATGATTATATGATAAATCCTGAAACTAGAGGGACATTAACTACTCCTAGATTAGTAGGAATAGGGGTTTTTTGTCATGAATTTGGGCACAACGTTAATTTGTCGGATTTATATGATACGGATGCTAGTAATGGCGATTCTGAAGGTATTGGTAATTGGGGAATTATGGGCGGCGGAGGCTGGCTTGGAGGAGAGCATTTACCAGGAGGTTTTTGTGCTTGGTCAAAAGAAAAATTAGGTTGGATAACTCCAACAACACTCAGCAGTTCCACTAATGGAGCCTTTTCTTTAAAACCTGCTAGTGTAAATTTAAACGAAGTTTATAAAATAACTACACCTGCTCCCAATGAATATTTTTTGATTGAAAATAGACAAAATGTTGGCAAAGACAGTATGTTACCAGGACATGGATTGGCTATTTGGCACATCAATACCAATCAAACCAGTAATAAAGACGAAACCATGAAAATGGTAGACCTTGAAGAAGCTGATGGATTAAATGGACTAGATAATGAAACCAATAGAGGTGATGCTGGTGATTTGTTTCCTGGTAGCACCAATAAAACATCTTTCGATAGCACTACTAATCCAAACTCAAGATTATACAACTTAAGTAATTCAGGATTAAGAATAAGTAACATTGTAGAGAATGCAGACTCTATTAAATTTGACTTAGGAAGCGGTGCTACAAGTGCCGCCACTTGCTCTGGATTAACATTATTATCTGCAGCTTCGGGTGTATTTGATGATGGAAGTGGGAATACAGCGAATTATGATAACAATCAAAATTGTAGTTGGTTAATTCAACCACCTTTAGCAAGTTCAATTACCTTAAATTTTATTTTATTCAATACAGAAGCTGCAAATGATGTTGTAAAAGTATATGATGGTACATCATCAACAGCTACTTTAATTGGAACTTATAGTGGTACAACAATTCCTGCAACTATTACTTCAACTGGAGGTGCATTGTTTGTAGAGTTTATAACGAATGGTAGTATTACCGCTTCAGGATGGGATGCATTTTATTCATCTACAGGAGGAACGCCAACTTGTAGTGGTCTAACAACTTTAACTAATCCAACTGGTTCTTTTACGGATGGAAGTAATTCCAACAATTATTCTAATAATTTAAATTGCACTTGGTTGATTCAACCCACAGGAGCATCTGCTATCACAGCAAATTTCACTGCCTTAAACACAGTATTGGGAACTGATGTAGTAAAAATATACAATGGAACATCTGCAACTGCTCCACTAATTGGAACATATAGTGGAACCACTTTACCTTCAACCATAATTGCCAATGCAGGCAGTATGTTTGTAGAGTTCATAACCAATGCAAGTGGAACCGCTCAAGGATGGGCAATAAGCTATAGTTCAATTATACCTCCTCCTGTGCAGTGCTCTGGAACAACTACCTTAACTACAAATAGCGGTAGCTTTTCGGATGGTAGTGGAGTTAGTATTTATCAAGCAAATAGAGATTGTAGATGGTTAATTCAACCAACTAATAATCAATTAATACGGTTAAATTTTTCAGCTTTCGATACGGAAACTATTTTCGATAGAGTAGTAGTTTATAATGGAAGTACAATAAATTCTCCAATTCTTGGAACTTTTTCAGGCTCTTCATTGCCACCGCAATTAACAAGTACTGGAAATTCAATGTTAGTTAGATTTACAACAGATAATAGCGGCGAATTGCAAGGCTGGGATGCCACCTATACAACATTTGCACCTGGCGCTACTTGCAGTGGATTAACTAATTTGACTACTCCTACAGGTACTTTTTCAGATGGTAGTGGAAACTTAAATTATAGCAATAATCTTTCTTGTGAGTGGCTGATAGCGCCACCAAACGCTTCTTCCATTACTGCTAATTTTATGGCTTTAAATATTGAAATTAATGCAGATTTTGTTTCTGTTTATGATGGTAATTCAGCTTCAGCCCCTTTAATTGGTAGTTATAGTGGTTCTACCTTACCTCCTTCAATTACTGCCAACTCAGGTCAAATGTTTGTGGTATTTACCACTAATTCTTCCTTTACAAATACAGGTTGGACAATTAATTACACATCAGTAGGAGCGAGTAGATTTTGCAGTGGAACCACTAATTTAACTGCTAACAGTGGTTCATTTTCAGATGGTAGCGGAACTAGTTTATATCAAGATACAACCCATTGTTCTTGGTTAATACAACCTGCAAATAATCAAGCAGTCCAATTAAACTTTACCAGTTTCAATACAGAATTAGGGTTTGATTTAGTAAGAGTTTATGATGGAACGACAAGTTCAGCACCGCTTTTAGGAGCATTTTCAGGCAATGTTATTCCTTCAACTTTAACAAGTACAGGTGGAGCTATGCTAGTAGAATTTACGACTGATGTTAATACTAATTTCCAAGGTTGGGATGCATTTTATACAACAAGTTCAGCTGTTTATTGCACAGGATTACAAACGCTAACCACGCCTACAGGATCATTCTCAGATGGAAGTGGACCAACAAATTATCAAGACAATTCTAATTGTAATTGGTTAATTCAAGTAAGTGGAGCAGGTTCTATTGCGTTGGATTTTCCAACATTTAATACAGAAGTAAACAACGATGTAGTTACCGTATACGATGGAATAGATGCCACATCAACAGTTTTGGGAACTTTTAGTGGAAATTTAAGTACCATACCAACTATAAACTCTAGTGGTTCGGCTTTATATGTAAATTTTTCATCCAATGGTTCTGTTAATGCAGCAGGCTGGTCAGCTATTTATACCACATCAAATTCAGCAGGAATTCAATTAAATCCTGATACTATTATTTTAAGTCCTTTAGCAAATGCATCAGGATTATTTAGTATCACTACCAATTTATCTTGGGCAGTCTCTGATAACGCCAATTGGTTAACTTCTGGAGTGATAACAGGAACAGGAAACGCGAATTCATTTGCAGCTGCAAATTCAGCAAATACAAGCGTTAATAGTAGGATAGCTAAAATATGGTGTAATTCCACTTCCTCATCAGATGTTGATTCAATAGTTGTGATACAATTGGGTAATACATCTAATTTTATAGATTTTGCCAATAATTCGGTATCGTTGGGTTTTTTAAGTGGTAATAATACAACTGTAAACTTACAATCTAATGTCAATTGGACAATAAGTAAGACAGGAGGAAATTGGTTGAGCTTTAATCCAAAAAATGGGACAAATAATGCAGCCATTTTATTAACTACGACTGCAGATAACACTTCTGGTTCGAGTAGAACAGCATGGTTATATGCCACTGATAATACAAATACTGTAATTGACTCTCTAGAAGTTATTCAACAAAATGGAGTGTATACCGTTTTAACTTTATCTAAATCAGTGATTACTTTATCGCCCGCTGCAAGTAGTTTAGATAGCTTTTTAGTAAGCTCCAATGTGGGTTGGACATTAAGTGGAATTCCTACTTGGTTGACAGTGAATCCATCCAATGGAATTAATAATGCTCAAGTGAATATTAGTACAAATTCAACTAATAATACCGGAAATGTGAGGTCAGCAACCATAACTGCCACAGCGTTAACACCTGGTACTAGTCCTAAAACAATTATTATTAATCAATTAGATGGAAGTGGGCCATATATTGGAACTATTGCAGATACTGTTATATTAGCTCAATTTCAAGGAAGTACGAATATAATAAATGTACTTTCTAATAGTATTTGGACAGCACAAGAAGGTTTAAATTGGTTATTAATTGGGCCAACATCTGGAAATAATAATGGAACGATAAATTTACAAGCTAGTAGTGCAAATCTTTCTACTCAAAGTAGAAGTGGTGATGTGGTTATTAGCTCAACAGGATTGTCTAATAAAATAGTCCATGTGATTCAGTTGGGTGCTACACCTTCATTGGGAGTCAATAAAGTAAATGTTTTAATTGCTGGAGCTGCTAACAGTAAAGCTAATTTTAGTGTTTTAGGGAACGCATCCAATTGGAGTATTAGTAATCAAAGTAATTGGTTAAGTATTGCTCCATCAACTGGTTCATTTAATACCGTAATTACTTTAACCGCTATTACAGATAATTTTAACAGTCTGCGTAAAGACACATTATTTGTAAGTGCTCCAAATGCACCAACACAAATGGTAATTGTAACACAAGATTTTGTCACTTCAATTGAAAATAAAAGTCTGAATGCAGCCGACATGGTTATTTATCCAAATCCTACCAATGGCAAAACGACATTAAAAGTAGATGGAGATTTTAATTTGACAGATTACCGCATTAATTTGGTAAATATTTTGGGTGCAGAAATGACGTTAAATTCCATTCAAAAAATTAATAATCAAAATTATGAGTTTAATTTAAGTGGTTTTAATAGCGGTATCTATTTTATGGTGATATCCAATGATAAAACAAGAATTGTAAAAAGGATAGCAGTAATTGATGCTCATTAACTGCTAATTGCATCATAAAAAAGGGCTTTCTTTAATTAAAGAAAGCCCTTTTTTTATATCAAGGTGATTAATTATTTTCCATCATTTCTAAAAGCACTGATTCCGGTAATATCCATTCCTGTAATTAATAAGTGAATATCGTGAGTTCCTTCATAAGTGACTACAGATTCTAAATTCATCATATGACGCATAATAGAATATTCTCCAGTAATACCCATACCTCCATGAATTTGACGTGCTTCACGAGCTATTTTTAAAGCCATATCCACATTATTGCGTTTCGCCATTGAAATTTGTGGAGAAGTCGCTTTACCTTCTTCTCTCAAAACTCCTAAGCGCCATGTGAGCAATTGAGCTTTAGTAATTTCAGTGATCATTTCCGCTAATTTTTTCTGAATCAATTGAAAGGAGGCAATAGGTTGGTCAAACTGAATACGCTCTTTTGAATATCTCAATGCAGAATCATAACAATCCATTGCAGCACCAATAGCACCCCAAGCAATTCCAAATCTAGCTGAATCTAAACAACTTAATGGAGCTCCTAGACCCGATCTTCCTGGCAATAAATTCTCTTTTGGGATTTTCACATTATCAAAAACCAATTCACCAGTAACAGAAGCTCTCAAAGACCATTTTCCTTTAGTTTCAGGAGTTGTAAAGCCTTCCATTCGTCGCTCTACTAGCAAACCATGAATTCTACCTGCTTCATCTTTTGCCCATACAACTGCCACATCGGCAATTGGAGAATTTGTAATCCACATTTTAGCACCATTTAAGATATAATGATCTCCATTATCTTTAAAGTTGGTAATCATACCGCTAGGATTAGATCCGTGATCAGGTTCAGTTAGTCCAAAACAACCAATCATTTCACCTTTAGCTAATTTAGGCAAAAATTTATTTTTTTGTTCTTCTGATCCATATTTCCAAATAGGATACATTACCAAAGAACTTTGCACGGAGGCTACGGAGCGAATACCAGAATCCACGCGCTCTAATTCTTGCATAATTAAACCATAAGTAATTTGATCCATGCCTGCACCACCATACTGCTCAGGAATATAAGGGCCAAATGCACCTATATTGGCTAAACCGCTTACTAAATGCTTCGGGAACTCACTTTTTTGAGCGTATTCTTCAATAATTGGACTAATTTCTGCTTTAACATACTCTCTTACTGAATCTCGAACTAATTTTTGTTCATCTGTAAAAAGGTCATCCAATTGATAATAATCTGGTGCTTGAAATCGATCTGCTGCCATAAATTTATTTGATATTTTATTCAAAATTAATCAATCTATATTAAAACTTGTATTAGATTATTAAATCTTGGAAAGTTTTAACTTATTTAATTTTTAGATGGTAATTCTTTTCTAAATTTTTTTGAAATTGCTTCACTCAAAATATCTGGTAGACGCTGTTCATCACTAATTAGTATCGAATCTCACTAAGAAAATATGTTATGAATCCTTGAGAATAACTGAACCCTGAATGGAGGGGATTAAATTGTTAATGATTAAAAGAGTTTTTAAACTAAAGCAATAAAAAACATCTTAATTTTGTCATCATATTAAAATGCTATGATTGACCAAAAACTTGTAGATTCTAATTCTACCGTAGTTCCTTTTGTGATTGATACCACAAAGGATTTGGGCATTCAAGCTGTGGATACGATTAAAAAGGACAGTGTAAAAAAAACAGTTAAAAAAACTACCCCTAAACCAAAAATTTATACCCCAGTTGAGTCGATTGAAGTAGTACAAGAAATTGACAGTGCATTGGTTCAGTATAGGTTAGATTCATTAAAAACTGCGGATAGTTTATTTGCTATTCAATCAAAACTATCAATTAAGACCAATCAACTCTCTGAATTAGGACAAATTAACTACGAAACTCTAAGTCCTGAATTGTTTCAGCCAAAAACCTTTAAAAGTCCTTATTCCTTCAGTTGGCCTATTTATGTCATCCTTTTTATTTTGTTACTAATTGGATTTACAAGAGCCTTTAATAGAAAGAGATTTAATGAATATATTAGTTCATTTTTTAGCAGAAAGTTTACAGTTCAAATTACAAGAAATGAAAAAATATATACGCATCGAGCTAATATATTTTTATTATTAGCATGGCAATTAACCTTTTCTTTGTTATTAGTTCAAATAGCATTATTACTAAATATAGAAACAAAATGGTCTCCATTTTCTTTGTTTTTAATCTGTAATGTAGTTATAGCCGTCATATATTTACTTAAAATATTGATTCATAAACTATTATCATATATACTAGGAATAAAATCTTTAATTGATGAATATGTTTTTAATATTTTGTTGCACAATAAAATGATTGCGTTAGCTATTCTTCCGTTTGTCATATTTTCTGTATTTGGTATTGAAAAATATCAAGCAACTTCTTTAAGCATAGCTACTTTTATTCTTTTAGCAATTATATTAATTAGAATTTTAAAAGGGATACAAATAGGAATTTCCCATCACGTTAAATTCATTCATTTATTTTTGTATCTTTGCACCCTCGAAATTTTACCGTTAATAATTGTTTCAAAAATTTTATTTTCTTAATTAACTAATTAATTAGCAATAAGATATTAACTTAAAAAATCTAATAAACTTGAAAGTAAAAACTATTTTAGTTTCTCAACCAAAGCCCGACACTGATAAATCTCCTTACTTTGACCTTTCTGATAAGTGTAAAGTAAAAATTGATTTCAGACCATTTATACATATAGAAGGTGTGGCTGCAAAAGATTTCAGACAAGAAAAGATTACCATATTGGACCATACAGCTATTATTTTCACAAGTAGAAATGCCGTGGATCATTTTTTCAGAATTTGTGAAGAAATGAGAGTTACAGTGCCTGATACCATGAAGTATTTTTGTATTTCGGAATCTACCGCTTATTACTTGCAAAAATATGTGATCTATAGAAAAAGAAAAATCTTTCATGGAAAGCAAACTTTTTCTGATTTAATGGATTTGATCAAAAAACATAAAACAGAAAAGTATTTATTACCTTGTTCAGATATTCTAAAACCGGATATCCCTGAATTATTAGACAAGAATAACATTAATTATAATTCTGCTACTTTGTATCAAACGGTATGTAGTGACTTGTCTGATTTAGCAGATGTTAATTATGATGTTTTAGTGTTTTTTAGTCCTGCAGGAATAAAATCATTGTTTCAAAATTTTCCTGAATTCAAGCAAAATGATACGCGTATTGCAGTTTTTGGGTCAACTACAGCTAAAGCTGCCGAAAGTGCAGGTTTAAAAATTAATATTGCGGCACCACAGCCTGAAGCACCTTCTATGACAATGGCTCTGGAGCAATATTTAAAAAAGGCAAATAAAAAATAAATAATAGAACATTTTTTGAAAGAGGCAGGTCTTTGACTTGCCTCTTTTTTGTTTCTTTACCATATGTCAGCTTCATTCAAAAAAGAAGAACGTTTACACAGCAAAAAAGATATTGAAACTATTTTTCAATCCAGAAATAGTTTTTTAGAATATCCCTTTAAAGTAGTGTATAAAGAGAAAGAAACGGAAAATATACAAGCTGGAATTAAGGTATTGATCAGTATTCCTAAAAAAAAGTTTAAAAAAGCAGTAGATAGAAACTTGCTAAAAAGACGCAGTAAAGAAGCTTATAGACTTAATAAATCTTTTACTCTCAATCTATTAAAGGCAAAGAATAAAGAGTTGCATATTGCTTTTATCTATATTGCGACAAATGAACTTGATTTTAATATTATCTCCACTAAAATAATACTAATTTTAGAGCGTTTTAATAAGCTATATGAATAAAATCTTTAGCCGTTTTTTTATTCTTTTAATTCGATTCTACCAATATGCTATTTCACCAATGTTGGGTGCAAATTGTAGATATACCCCTACTTGTTCGGAGTATAGTGTTAATGCCTTCAAAAAACACGGTGTTTTTAAAGGATTTTATTTATCAGCTAAAAGAATATTGAGCTGTAACCCTTGGGGCGGACATGGATATGATCCTGTACCTGAGAAATTTAAATTTTAATATGAAAAAAATAAAAATAATATTTGTTGCGTTAGCCATTTCTACGACGGCTTTTTTATCTTACGGATTTGTAGATAATTACTTTGATATTTCTAAGAATTTAGACATTTTTGGAACTTTGTATAAGGAAGTAAATACCTATTATGTAGACGAAACGAAGCCTGGTGAACTGATGAAAACTGGCATAGATGCGATGTTAAAATCATTGGATCCTTATACTAATTTTATTCCTGAGTCTCAAATTGAGGATTATAAATTTATGACCACAGGGCAGTATGGTGGAATAGGTGCATTAATTCATAAAGAAGGAGATAATGTTGTGATTTCAGAACCTTACGAAGGCTTTCCTGCCCAAACTTCAGGTTTAAAAGCTGGAGACGTTTTAATAAAAGTAGATGGTAAAGGGGTGAAAGGGAAAAACACTTCTGAAATAAGTGATGCCCTTAAAGGACAGCCTAATACTACTGTTAAATTAGAGGTAAAACGTCCAGGTGAAAAAGAAAACTTGACTATAGATTTGGTGAGAAAAGAGATTAAAATTGATGATGTTCCTTATGCAGGTATGTTGAATAATAAGGTAGGTTATATCAAATTGAATAGTTTTACACAAACGGCTAGTAATCAAGTGATAGATGCACTTAAGAATTTAAAAGAAAAAGATGGAGCACAAGCTATTATTTTTGATTTAAGAGGAAATGGAGGCGGATTGTTAAATCAATCTATCAATATTGTCAATGCTTTTGTAGAGAAAGGTCAAATGGTGGTTCAAACTAAAGGTAAAGTGAGTGAATGGGACGCTACCTATAGAACTTTAAATGTGCCAATAGATACGGAGATTCCTTTAATTGTTTTAGTTGATGGTCATTCAGCATCAGCCTCTGAAATTGTTTCAGGATCTTTGCAAGACTTAGATCGTGCTGTAATAGTGGGCGATAGAACATATGGTAAAGGTTTAGTTCAACAAACAAGACGCTTAAGTTACAATGCTCAACTGAAAGTGACTGTAGCTAAATATTATATACCTAGTGGCAGATGTATTCAAAAAATAGATTATGAACACCGAACAGATGAAGGCAAAGCAACGATTGTGGCAGACTCTTCAATTAGAGCATTTAAAACTTTGAAAAACAATCGAATAGTTTATGATGGAAAAGGGATTAATCCGGATATAAAAACGGATGATAGAACTTTAAGCAATATTACAGCAGTATTAATAAGTCATTTTTACATATTTGATTATGCCACTCAATACAAATTAAATCATAAGGAAATAGTTCAAGCAGAAAAATTTCACCTTTCTGATCAAGATTATCAAGAGTTTGTAGCATATTTATCTGATAAGGATATTGATTATAAAACGGAAACAGAAAGACAGTTAGAAAAATTAAAAGAAGTAGCTGAGAAAGAAAAATACTTTCAATTGGCCGATGAAGAATATAATAAGCTATCTGAAAAACTTATATTAGATAAAAGTAGTGATTTAATGAAGTTTAAAGATGAGATTAAAGAAATACTGGAAAATGAAATCATTTCAAGGTATTATTATCAAAAAGGTAGAATTCAAGCATCGTTAAATAATGATCCAACGGTAAATAAGGCGATTGAAATTCTTTCTAATCAAGAAACGTATAAAAGTATTTTGAAAGGCACTTATTCTACAAATAACTAAATTTCATCTTGCAAACTGGTCTATTTCGTTGGAAGTATTTTAACCATAAAATAATCTATTTTGTGGGGACAATGGTAATTATTTTTGGTTTGCCATGGTCTAATTTTTTGATGAGTCTAGGTCAATTAATCTTGTTTGGGAATTGGATTTTAGAATGGAACTTAGCAACAAAAGTAAAGCGGTTTATAAACAATAAAACTGCATTAGCACTTTTTTTACTTTTTGCTGTTCATCTTTTAGGCTTATTATGGACATCTGATTTTGAGTATGCTATAAAGGATTTAAAGATCAAGCTGCCCATCTTATTTCTACCAATAGTTTTTTCATCCGGAATTGAGTATAGCAAGAAGGAATTTAAATGGTTAATACAATTTTTCTTGTTTTCGGTAGCTGTTTTTACCTTAGTAAGCTTCAATAAATATTTACAAATTGAAAATATTAACTTTTACGATAAACGGGATTTAGCAATTAACATTAGTCATATCCGATTCAGCTTATTGATTAGTCTTTCTTTTTTCTTTTCACTTTATCTTTTCTATAAAAATAAGTCTTGGTCAAAAGCTGCTTATGGAATTTTAGCCATTTGGTTCTTTATTTTCACCTTTATTTTGGAATCCTATTCAGGCATTATAATTACTTCACTTGTATTGCCTTTTGTTTTACTTTATTATTTTAGTAGAATTCAAAACTCTATTAAAAAGGTGGTTTCCATATCTGTATTTAGTCTTTTTTTGATTACAACTATTACTATTGTTATCTCAAGAATTAATAAATATGAATTTTATCCCAAAGCAAATCAAATCTTATATGAAAAAAGCGAAAGTGGAGAATCATTCAATAACGATACCACTGGAATAGAAAATAAATACACTGAAAATGGGTATTTTATTTATAGTAATATAGCTTATAATGAATTAGAAAGAGAATGGAACAAAGTAGGAGATATTCCATATAAGGAATTAGATAAAAAAGGGAATCCACTTTTCATGACGTTAATACGATTTTTGACTTCGAAAGGAGAAAGAAAAGATTCAGCAGCTGTAACTCATTTGAATAAAAATGAAGTTGCTGCAATTGAAAATGGAATTGCCAACGTAAAATATTTAAAAGCACCCTATTTCAAAAGGATTGATAAAATTATATGGGAGATTGATAATTACTATAAAGGATTGGGGGCCAATGGGCATTCAGTTGCTGCAAGAATTGTTTATTGGAAACAAGCTTGGTTGGTCATTCAAGATAATTTTTGGTTGGGAACTGGTACAGGCGATATCAAAAATGAGTTTGAAAAAAGTTACGATAAATACAATCCTACTATTCCTGCGGAATTAAGATTAAGGGCTCATAATCAATTTCTTACTTTTTGGGCTACGTTTGGAATTATTGGATTTTTACTCATCTTATTTTCTATTTCCTATCCTTTATTTAGTAAATTGGGAAGTAAAGATTATTATTTTTTCATTTTTCTTGCCATAGCTTTATTTTCTATGATAAATGAAGATACTATAGAAACCCAGGCAGGTGTTACATTTTTTGCATTTTTCAATTCCTTCTTACTTTTAAGTAAAAAGAAACTCAAATAATGGATTGATAAACCGCTAATGTTTTTTCAGCTGTTATTAGTTCGCTATGAGCTAATAAGATTTTATTTCCACCATGAATCAATTTCTTTTTTAAACCATTATCGTCAATAATTAAACTCAATTTAATTGATAAGCAATGCGAATCTTTGATTGGACAAAGTAGTCCACTTTTATTATCAATCACAATTTCAGGAATTCCGCCAGCAGCAGTTGCTAAAACAGGAACTTTGCACGCAAATGCATCTAAAATAGAAGTTCCTAGTCCTTCTGTTTTGGAAGTAATCATAAACAAATCTAGATCACCAAATATTTCGGGAATATCAGTTCTAAAACCTAAAAAACTTAAATTTTTAATTCCCTTGTTACTAGCATATTTTTTTATTTCATCTTCCAATGGTCCATTACCTATGATTACAAAATGGCAATCTTTTCTATTTTCATTTACCTTTTCTATAGTATCAATAAATGTAAAATAATCTTTATGATCGGCTAATGCTGAGGTATTTCCAATCACGATTTGATTTGTAACACCAACCAATTGTTTTAATTTACCTGACACATGTGTATTTTTAAAACGAGATAAACTTATGCCATCATGAACAGTGATTAATTTAGACTTATCTTGAATATCAATAGCAATAATCTCTTTGATTTTATCTGAAACGCAAACAATCTTCTTTACACTTTGGTGATTGTACTTGTATTTTGATGATTTGCTCTTCTGAATTGGAAAATCTACTCTTCTGCTGACAATTAAAGGAGTTTTATTTTTAAAAAGAGTAGTAGCTAAGATAGCAAATGTATGTGCATGGGCATCATGAGTATGAATCAAAGAAACTTCCATCTTTTTGCAAATGCTTTTTATTTTTTTTGCAAAGAAAATATCAAAACCTGATACTTTTTTTTGACTAACGTAATTCCATGATTTTTCTTTGCAATAAGTTTCCATTTCTGAATCTTTTGCACATAAGATTAGCTGTGAAATACCCAATTTATCAAGCGAATCAAAGAGGTAAGCCAATTGTTGTTCTCCTCCTCTCCAAGATAAAGCAGAGGAGATGTGTAACACCCTCAAAGGCTGTTTTGTAATTTTAAATTGATTGACCATCGTTTAGTTTTTTCAATTTATAATACTTTTGATAAGCTGCATAAGCAGAGTTTTTTGCAATTATTAGTCCTGCTTCTCTATCCTTATAACCTTTAAAAAGTATATATATTTTTATAAATTTAGCAAGAGCCTTATAATTTGCTTTAAATTTAGAACCTCGATGTCCATTTTTATGTAATTCAATAGCTGCAATAGTTGAAAATTTTTCAATTTGCTTTAAATGATCCTCAATGGTATAATAGGAATAATGTAATAAATCACCTTTTAAATGGGTTACTTTTTGATTTTCAAGGTTCAATTTTTCATGAATTGCTCCTTCCCATTTAATTGATCTTCTATCAAAAATACGTACTTTTTTGTCTGGATACCATGATGAATGATGTATCCAAGTTCCGCAAAAATTCGTTAGTCGATTAAAACTATAAACTCCTGAAAATGTTTTTGATTTTAATTGTGAAATTTCTGCTGTAAGTTCTTTGCTTAGCGCTTCATCTGCATCAATACTCAAAACATAGGAATAGGTTGATAAACTATTTGCAAAATTCTTTTGCTCACTATAACCCAACCATTTTTGTTCAACAAATTTAACATCGAACTTTTCTGCGATTGCTTTAGTACTATCTGTTGAATAGCTATCTACTATAATTATTTCATCAGCAATATCTTGGATAGATTCCAAACATCGTTTAATATTCCTTTCTTCATTAAAGGTGATAATGACTACTGAAAGCATTTCAGCCATAACAATTAATTTAGGACAAAATAACCATTAAAGTTTGAAAGAATAATTTAATTAGTCAATTAATGTTTCATAAGCGTAATTTATTACCTTCGTTTAATGGGAAAACTCTATTTAATACCTACTCCAATTGGAAATTTAGACGACATGACTTTTAGGAGTATTAAGGTATTGAATGAAGTAGATGCCATTTTATGTGAAGATACCCGTACCTCATCTCGACTTTTAAATCATTATAATATTCAAAAAAAATTAATTCCTCATCATCAACATAATGAGCATAAAGCTGTTGAAAAAGTGATTGAACATTTACAAAACGGAGAAAATTTAGCCTTGATATCTGATGCAGGAACACCTGGAATTTCTGATCCTGGTTTTTTATTAGTTCGAGCTTGTGTTGCCGCAGAAATCGAAGTAGAAACTTTGCCTGGAGCTACTGCATTTGTACCTGCTTTAGTCAATTCTGGTTTTCCATCCGACCGTTTTTGCTTTGAAGGGTTTTTACCTCACAAAAAAGGAAGACACAGTAGATTAACGCAATTAAAAGAAGAAGAAAGAACGATTATTTTTTATGAATCAACGCATAGAATCGTGAAATCTTTATTGCAAATGACGGAGTATTTCGGCGAAGACAGAAAAGTATCAGTTTCACGTGAATTAACTAAAATGCATGAAGAAACAGTAAGAGGAACCTTAGTTGAATTAGCCCAATATTACACTGACCATGTCAGTAAAGGTGAATTTGTAGTGGTAGTAGAAGGTAAAAAGTAAATAATTTACTCCTTTAACCCATATTTAGTCATGTACTTTTGATACAATTCTTTTTGTGAATTATTTAAATCAACTTGTTTGCCTTCAATAAATGCAATGCACAGTTGATTGGTTTTCATATCTAAGGCATCTCCTTTTGAGACAAATAGTGTCGCCAACTTTCCTACTTCTAAACTACCAACTTGATTATCAATTCCTAAAATTTTTGCAGCATCTAGGGTGATGCTTTTTAATGCCTCTTCTTTTGTTAAACCATAAGCAGCAGCAGTTCCTGCATAAAAAGCCAAGTTACGAGTTCCCATTTCTTGCATACTTCCATCGTTCTGCAAACAGAATTGAACCCCTGCTTTTTTCAATAAGTACGGTAATTTATAAGGTAAGTTGACATCATCATCCTCTCTTACAGGCAATTCATGAACACGTCTAAGAACAACAGGAATATTATAATCAACCAATAAATCAGCCACTAATGGGGCATCATAGGCTCCCACAATAACAGGCTTTTTAATGTCCATTTGCTTGATAAAATAAATGGCTTCAGATAATTCTTTTGCTAAATTGGCATGAAAATAAACTCTTTTATCTCCATTAAAAACAGCTTTCATCGCCTCAAAGCGCAAGTTTTTTTCTAAAATGAAATCTGATTTAGAATAAGCCAAAGCATTTTTAAAAAAGTTTTGCAATTCTATCAATTCGCTTTCATAATTTTTATTCAATTCAAAAATTCTGTGTCCATCTACCCATTTCCATTGATAAACTGATGGCCAATTAATATGTATTCCATCATCTTGTTTTAATACAGCATCTTCCCAATTCCAACCATCTAGATTGAAGATTGAAGAAGTTCCTGAAATTCTACCACCTTGTGGTGTTGACTGAACAATTAAAACTCCATTTGTTCTAACAGTTGGAATAATTTTAGAGTCAGTATTATAAGCCGTTAAACTTCTAATCTGTGGATTGAATTTACCTACTTCTTTCTCATCTCTAGTTGAACGTACTGCATTAATTTCTACTAATCCCAATGTGTTATTGGCAGATATAAACCCTGGATAAATATGCTGCCCTTAAAATGCAAAATTCTACTGTAAAGACTACTGTCTAACCGATAATCTTTAGCACTCATTATCAAATCAATTGTATTTCCATTGATTCCAATAGCAGCATTCTCAATTATTTCGCCGTTGCCAATATGGGCTGTGGCTCCAATAATCAAAATCTTTTCATTTTTATTTTGTGCAGTAGCAGGCAGCAAAAATAAAATCGAAATAATTAATAAAATATTTTTAAAAGCCATCATGTCCTTCATCTTCAAAAGTATCACATTCATAGTTTTGCTTTCCTTTCACTTTTATTTTTTGCGTTTTGCCACCTTTATTTTTCTCTTCCATCATTTTGTTGATTAAGCGCTCTCTTTCTGCATCTGCTGCTTTTTTCAATGCATCATTTTGTTCAGAATCGTAATAGCAAACACCTTCTATTATCGTTTTTCTCACTTTAGCATAAATAGACAGTGGATTATCAGTCCACAGCACAATGTCTGCATCTTTGCCCACTTCTATACTGCCCATTCTCTTATCTAAATGTAAAATTTTAGCAGGATTTAAGGTCACAAATTTAAATGCTTCTAACTCACAAAGTCCGCCATATTTTATCGCTTTTGCAGCTTCTTGATTTAGCCTTCTTCCCATTTCAGGATCATCCGAGTTAAATGCAGTAGTAATTCCCTTTTTATGCATGATAGCACCGTTATAAGGAATGGCATCTTTTACTTCGAATTTGTACGCCCACCAATCTGAAAAAGTAGCTGCAGATGCACCATGAGCTTTCATTTTATCAGCTACTTTATAACCTTCCAAAATATGGGTGAAAGTATTTATCTTAAAACCCATAGAATCTGCTACATGCATCAGCATATTTATTTCTGACTGAATGTAAGAATGACAAGTAATAAATCTTGTATGATCCAAAATTTCACCTAACGTTTCCAATTCTAAATCGTTACGCGGTGCAGCTACTAATCGCTTCTCACGTTTATTTCCTGCATCGTATATTTTCCAAGTGTCTTGATATTCCTTTGCTCGATAAAAATCGTCATACAGTTGCTGCTCCACGCCCATTCTTGTTTGAGGAAAACGAACTGTAAATTTCTCTCCCCAATTCGATTGTTTTACATTTTCGCCCAAAGCAAATTTGATAAAACCATCAGCTGAGTCAATTTTCATTTTCTCGGCAGATGTACCCCATTTCAATTTGATTATAGCAGTTTTTCCACCTATTGGATTTGCAGATCCATGCAATAATTGAGAAGCAATCACTCCACCAGATAATTGTCGGTAAATATTAATATCATCTGGATCAACGACATCGGCAATGCTTACTTCCGCTGTATTAGACTGTCCACTTTCATTTACTCCTCTACTAATTGCAATGTGTGAATGTTCATCTATAATTCCTGCCGTTAAGTGCATTCCTTTAGCATCAAACTCTTCAATTTCAGGACGTTTTTTTGGAAAAATGATGTCTAAATCTATTTTAGTTCCTATAGAATAGATTTTTCCATTTTGAATCAATACATCAGCTTCTTGTAAATTCCCTTTCTCCGTATTGGTCCAAACGGTAGCATTTCTAATCAGATAATTCTTAGCTTGAGGCTTTTCTACAAATCCATAAGCCATATTAGGATACCATATATTTCCTCTTGTCAAAACTTGCAAGGAATCTACTTTAGGTTTTTGCTTAAATTCCCCTTTCTTAATGGCAACCCACTTTAACCAGTCCCCTGAGCTAACCGTGGCATTACCAGACCAAATTCTGCTTTTTTCATCGCTAATATGGCCACTTAAACGAATTAAACCTTTGTATTTAGCAGCTTCTGAAATAAAACTCAAAGTAATTTGATTTCCATTCAAATTTATACTGCATTTTATAGTAGAATCTGCTTGTTTAATTTTGGCATTCAATTGATTGACTTCACCTTCTATAATTAAACCATATTGTAAATCTGTATTGATATTTAAACTGTAAGTTCCTCTTAAATCTATCGTATTTCTATTATGAATAACAAATTGCTCACCTTCTACCCAATTTTCGTAAATAACTGATTGCTTATCAAATATTGGTGCAGAACAAATAATAAAATTAGCAGCATTTCCTTTTTTAATTGTTCCATCGGTATAATCCAATTGTAAAATTTGAGCTACATTGGTCGTTAAGGCAGCTAAAACAGTTGCTTTTGGCAAACCTGCAGCAATTGTTTTCTGAAAATTGCTCATAAACTCTTCAGGCTTTTCTAAACCTGTGCTAGTAAACGCAAACATTATATTATTTTGTGCTAAAATAGAAGGATTGAATGGTGCTAATTCCCAATGCTTTAAATCTGCTAAGCTAATATTTAATGCATCGTAAGGATTCTCAATATCATAAGCTTTAGGGAAATTTAAAGGTAAAATAAACGCACTTTTTGTATTTACGATTTCATCAATGCGTTTGTATTCATCTCCTCCACCTTTAATAATAAATTTAAATCCAAATTCATCTGCAATTTTATTTGCTCTCGCCACAGATAGGTAATCTTGAACCGCAATCATTTTTGGCAAATCTTTATAAGTATTGACGCGCTCTAAACTGATGTTATATTCCTTTTTATCAGATGTTTCATACCATTTTGCATCATAAAAAGTTTGACGCATTAAGGCTATAATCCCCATCAAAGAAGTAGGGTAAGATTGATTAGAACTCCCTTTATCAAATGAGTAAGCTGTAAAAATTTCTCCTTTTTTGATGGCTTTATTATCAGATTCATCTGTCAGACTCACTAATGCTGAAGTTCCTCTAAAAATACCGTCCATGTTTTGAGTGGCAACTAAACCAAATCCGTTTTTTCTTAAAATTTAAGACCGTTGCAAAACCCAATTAATAATTCAAATCTAACTTTTAGAAGTAGTTTCAATTAATTTTTGTCATATGATGTGATTTTTAGTTCTTTTTCTTGTCTTTATAGTTCATTTTCTTGCTGTTCTTCCGTTAATTTTTATAATTAGACGTAACTATCCCCGGACTTCGATACAAATTATAACACATTGCCTCCATCAAGTTCTGAGTATGCATTTTTTCCATTCCCCTATATCTCGCCATTCCTCCGTTAAACCATCTTTTTATTCCTCCAAAAGTCCGCTCTACCTTAAATCTTGTTTTACCTATTAATTTATTGAATTTTTTCTCCCAATAAGTTAACGGCTTGTTTATTAATGCCTTTTTAAGAATATGATTTTTAAACTCTCTCTTTTTTAGTAGCTCCACATTTTTCTTTGATTGATAACCTTTGTCCGCTTTTAAAGGAATGCCTTTGGGTAAATCTATATTTATTGTATCTAACACCTCTTCTAAATTGGCAATCTCGTTTGTACTTGCCGTAGTGGTTAATACTCCTATTACCATTCCTTCTTGATCTGTAGCGTGATGCTTCTTATAACCAAAATGATACTTTCCTCTTTTTTTCAACCACGTCCCATCTTTGTCTACACTCTCTGCATACTCTTTTTTCACTTTTACTTCTTCATCAGTTCGATCTTCAGTTACCTTATGATTCGTTTTTCCTTTTGGTCGAAGTGGTGTTTCAATCACACTTGCATCCACAATAATTCCTTGCTTTACAATGATATTGTGTGCTTCTAATTGTGCATTAATTATGCGAAAAAGTTTCTCAAAGGTTTTTGTTTTCGTTAGGGCGGTCCTAAATCTACTCAAAGTACTATGGTCGGGAGCAACTTGATCTATATTCATTCCACAAAAGTAGCTGAATGAGATACTATCATTCAACCTGTCTTCTACCTCGTAATCACTCAATCCATACCAATTTTGTAAAAGACACATTTTAAATAATAATAAACCGCTATAAGAGGGTTTGCCAACTACACTTTTCCCTTTAGTATAATCTGAACCTATTAGCTTTTCTATCTCATCCCAATCGATTAATTTATTTATTTGGCCAAAAAAAGTCCTTTTTATCTTTCTTGCTCGCAAATCACAAATTGTGTCTGCCAATGTAGGTTGTTTCTGTAATTCCATGCAATAAATATACGACTTAAATATCTATATAACAAAATATTAGGTGTTAATTTGCTAATAATTTCAACCTATTTTCCCCTGCAACGGTCTTAATTTTTGCCTTATCTTTATCAATAGAAAATAATTCTTTGGCGTTTAGTTCAGATTTTACAGCCTCATTCCAATCGTAAGCTCCTTTTTTCTGACTATCTGTTTGCACACTTCTACCTCTTGATTTTTCATTTTTCAAATCAATTCCATAATCAGAATAAGGCTCAATAAAAGAATGGTAGATGAAAGCTCCTTTTAAATCATAAATCACAGCCGATTTTGGTATAGAAATATCCTTACCAACTGCCTCAATTTTGCCATTTTTGATAAGTAATTTGGCATTGTTGATTAACTCTCCTGGCTGAGTAGTTATATTGGCATTGATAAAAGCCACATAATTATGATTGGGATTTCTATTTCCATTGGTGGGAAAGGTAGTTTGAGCAGATGAGAAATTAATTAGGCAAACAAATACTAAAAAGGAAACAATCCATCTCATCTTTCAATTCAATTTTAATAGAAAGGGTAAAAATAAGAAGGTTGAAGTAGATTTGAAATGATTTTACATTTTTAATTCCGTTGAAAGCAATTTACAGCTAATTTTGTAACAATTAAATTAATAATTAAACATACTATGATATTGGTCGAAAACGGTGTGCAGAGATTATTTATTACTTTTAATTTACGGTATTTATAAAATTATGAGAATTTTGTTAGCAATTATAGGTGCTTCTGTAAAATGGACTGTAAAAGGTTTTAAAAATAGTTTTACATATGAATTATATGGAGAGGACAAAGATTCCAAATATAGAATTCCAGAGGATTCAAATATTTATTTGGGATTGGCAATTCTACTTTTAATAGGACTAATTATCTCATTATTATAGAATTATCACTCGTCAATATGTTTGAATTTACAAATAATAATTTAATTGCGTCCTCCATACCAAATGGTTTAGAACAATTTACAATATTCAAAAGGTTTGATTCTTTTAGGATCAATAGATGTTTCAGAATAGAAAATTATAATGGTTTAAAAATTATAGAGGTTAAAACCTTTAATGAATTCGCAATTCATTCTGAAGGAAGATCTATGGATAGAGAAGTTAACTCAATACATATATTTGCAATGTTTAATTTAAATTGGGATTCTAAAGGATTTTACTTAAAGCCTGAAACGCTAACTGATAAAATAATTGATTCTATAATTCATCAGGATATCGATTTCGCATCCAACAAAAAGTTCAGCAGTAAATTTAGGATAATAGGAAATGATAAAAATTTATTGAAAGAAAAAATTTCAAATGACTTTATGAATTACACAACACAATTGGAATATTTAGAAATGGAAGTTATTAAACAAAAAGGGATTATGTGTATTTCTGAATTGCCTGTTTCTAAAAAATTAATTTTTAAAACAATAGAGGTTGGAAAGAAAATTATCGAAATATTAAACAAATAGATTTTGTGACTTTTATTCATTAGTAAACAATCTTTTATTGCTTTTTTATAATTCCAATCTTTAATTACATAAGTATAAAAATAGTAAAGCACTTTTAAAAATACTTACCTCGCTCAATCCTCCTAGAGTTATTCTATAAACTACTACAAATAATTCATTCTTTTCTAGATACTGCTAGCAAAAGCTTGGTTGAGTTTTAAATTAGTATCTTTAAAATCATCCCTTTTTTCTAAGATTTAATTTAGAAAACTTATCTTTGATAGCATCAATTTTAAATAATATGGACATTAAAGCTGAAAAATTGGATTTAATTCAATGGTTGACTCAATTATCGGATGAGAAAACAATTAACAAAATCAGAGCTTTGCGTAATGAGAAGTCTCATGCCACCTTAACTTCAGTTCATAAAAATATTTTAGATGAACGATTAGCTAGCCATAATGATAATCCTGAAAGTGGAAGTTCTTGGAGTGAGGTAAAACAACGAATTGTTTTAAAATAGATGAGTTTATTATTTAATTAGCAGTAAGTTATGAGAATGAAAAAATGGCTATTTTTTTGTTGTATATTATTAACTTATCTAAGTTGTCAAACTAAAAAAGATATTTTAGTTTATGGAATTATTGATAACATCGAATTGTCTTACCTTGGGTTAGGTAATAATAAGAAAGTAATTAGATACAAGTATGTTTATAAAGGAGTAAAGTATTCGGGGGAAGAGGTATTTTATATAAATATTAGAAATAATTATTTCGTTAATGATACAATTGTTGTAAAAGTATTTAAGAATAATCCTGCTGATTCCAAAATTTTAGGAACAAAAAAGAAAAAGAAATCTTATATTAAATCATTTCAATTAGAAAGTCGTGAAAGTAAAAAGTCAATTTAAAGAATAATCGTGATGAAATTTTTTGGAAACAGGGGTAAATATAAAGTTCAGCTGTTCTTTCCAATTAATCCGACTCCTAAAATTCCAATAACAGAGAATATAAATGCATTTAGAATACTAAGTTGATTAAAGCTATCCAAAACATTTAGTATAAATATGCAAAATATACCCCAAAGAATTAGAAATAATAGGATCAAAATCTTTTTTATTTTATAGTTATATTTTTTTCCATTTACAGTGAGATTATTTTATAACCTTTTATTAAAAAACTTTATGTAATTGCTTGGGAACGGAGGAAGCAGATATTCAAGTTTAGGATCGTTGCACCCAACGAACCTAAACTATTCTTTCATTGCTCTTATTTTTAATTCTAATTTAATCATCTATTTTTTTGGAGGTTGTGCAGGTCGTATTTCAATTTTGCTCGGTAAGGCACGTTTATTCATTTTAAACAAATCAACTACTAATTCACCAATATCTTCTTTTTGAATTTTCCAAGCTTCTTTATTCTCATTCAGCTCGGGATCATTACCTCCAAAATGAGTAGATACGGAACCAGGCATAATGGTAGAAACACTTATTCCAGATTGACGTAGATCAAGCATTATGGCTTGAGTAAATCCTGTAAGTCCAAATTTACTGGCGTTATAAGCAGCTCCTCCTGCAAAGAAATTAGTTCCTGCAAGGCTTGAAATACTTATAAAATATCCTTCCGTTTTCTTCAGTTCTTCCACCGTAGCTTTAATAGAATAAAACACTCCCGTCAAATTGGTGTCAATTGTTTCTTTCCATTCTTTTTCAGTTAATTCAGTAATATTAGCAAAATGACCCACGCCTGCATTGGCAATTACATAATCTAATTGTCCAAATTTTTCTATTGTGATTTTAACTGCTTCTTGTTGGTCTGAGAAATTACGCACGTCAGCTTTTACTCCTATTGCCTCAGCAGAGGTTATTTTTGATAATTCTTTTGCTGCTGATTCTGCATTTTCTAATGAACGGCTTGTTATAACTACGCGCACACCTTGTTGCAATAAAGCCATTGCCACACCATATCCAATTCCTTTGCTTCCTCCTGTTATTAAGGCTACTTTATTTTTCATTTCCATCATATAGTTTTTTGACCGTAAGATACACACAAAGTAGAAAATAGATTCTGAAATAGCTTATAAAATAAATATCTTTGAGAAGAAGTAATAGGGATATTTTTTAAACTAATTAAGCCTGTTGAATCAACAAATTAATTCTTACTTTTAATATCTTGGATTCTAAAAAATTATGACAAACACTTTGACAAATAGAAAGTTTATTATTTTGATTGGTATTTTACTAATACTCCCTTTTGCATGTGTTAAGGAGGAACAAATATTAGACTCTTATTTAAAAGTTGAACGCTTTAAGTTAAATATAGGTACTTATGTAGAAGAATTTAATAGAATATATTTAATTAACAATAATCCAAGTAGCAGTTCAGATTCTATCGGTTTTGAAATATTAGCAGATAGTAATTCAACTGTTACAAAATTGATTAGTCAAAATAATCATTTAACTTTTGGAGGGCAATTATATGCTAGTGAGCCAACTATTCCAATTGGATTTCGACATAAAATAAGTGACATTAAAATATTTAGTAATGATACCGTAAAAACTGATACAGCTATTTATGCTCCCAATTCTAATTTGGCAGATTTATTTTATGTACAACCTGGATATTTAAGATCATTTATTAAAATTGAAGACTTGCCAAAATCAAGTAATTTCGATAGTCGTTGGGATGATCCTGTCGTTCAAGCAATTTTAGTATTTAGAGATGAAATTGAGCCGATTTATAATCAGCAATTCACTTTTGAAATTTTGATGACGGACAGCTTAAAATTCACGATCGTCTCTCCAAGCATAAGCTTAGATTGAAAATAAATTACTGTTAGCCTCTTTTTGTTCCTTTTCAAACCATTCATCTACAGTTAAATTTGGCTTATTGGAGGCAGCTACTGCCAATTGATCGCACCTTTCATTTAAAGGGTTTCCTGCATGTCCTTTTACCCACTTAAATTTAATTTTATGAACGGGATAAATTTGTAAAAAACGTTTCCACAAATCGCTGTTTTTTTTCTTTTTAAAATTGGTTTTTGCCCAATTAAAAACCCAACCTTTTTCTACTGCATCTGCTACATATTTAGAATCTGTGTAAATTATAACATTACTGGGTTTTATTTTTAGCATTTCTAAAGCTACAATTACACTCAATAATTCCATTCTATTATTGGTAGTATGTTTAAAGCCTTCTGAAACTTCTTTTCTAAATTTACCTGATAAAAGTACAATACCATAACCACCTGGTCCTGGATTACCTTTTGCTGAACCGTCCGTGTAAATTGTAATTTCTGCCATGGAGCGAAATTAATTAAAGAGAAAGTAATGAACTCGCATTCCAGCAGTAAAAATATTAGCAGGATTAGGGTTGGGTCTTTCTTGATTGGCATTTCCACCTTCAAATCCTGTTAAATCAGCATCTACCACAAAAGTTAAATCAAGAGGTTTATTATTTTTAAGTATAAAACGACTGCCTATTTCTACCAAAAAACTTGCGTAAAAGGAGCTAAAATTTGCTCTGCTCACTGAATTGGGTTCTGAACTGTAGTTTTCATTAGCTAAAAAATGAAATGCAAATCCTGACTTTAAAAGCAATGAATTCTTTTTCCAACCTTTATTGGCATAGGCCATCATTAATGAGGTACTTATATAGGATAATTTATATTGTTTATCGATACTTGTAAGATTTTTAACTTTCTGATTATCAATTTGAAAGATATCATTAGTCATTTTCAAATTAATTAATGTGTAAGCCGGAATAACATAGAATGATAGTTTTTCAGAAATGGTATGTTGCACTGATGTGCCCAAAGAAAATCCTGGACTACTTTGATATTCGACAGAAGTATTATAATCGGGATTTAAATACTCTTGAGCGGTGTAATTATCACTATCTAAATTGCTTGGGCTACTGATGTGAATTTGCAAAAATGGGCCAACAAAAGTCTCTTGAGCGTGAAGTAAATTCCAAGCAAACAAGTAAAGTAAAAAGATAATAAATTTAAAATTTGTTTTCATTAAGATTTAAAGTTAGTCATAATTCTATCAATTTATCTATTAAAAATTCGATTCTACTTTTAAATTTTTTAGTTAAAACGTATTATCGGTACTACTTTTGTACTTTCAAATTTCACTGTTTCTATTTTATGTTTTTAGCTCCTTCTTACTTTAATTTGCTTTACCTTAATCCAACAGAGTATTTAAATATGTTGAAATTTCAAGAGCAATTATTTCAATATAAATTAGATGCGAAATCAAAAGGATTAAATTCAGATAATTTTCTTATTTTTTTAGAACACTATAATGTTTACACCTTAGGTAAATCTGGAGATGAAAGTAACCTAAAAATAAAGCCTGAAACTATTGATGCGGTTTTTGTAAATACGAATAGGGGAGGAGATATAACTTATCACGGACCTGGGCAATTGGTTGTGTATCCCATTATTGATATAGAAAATTTTAATATAGGTGTTCGCAGGTATGTGGAAATTTTAGAGCAAGCTGTTATAGATTGTATCGCAGATTATGGGCTTAAAGGAGAACGCATTTCTGACGCAAGCGGTGTTTGGTTAGGTGCAGGAACTAAAGAGGTAAGAAAAATTTGTGCCGTGGGAATTAAAATAAGTAGAGGCATTACCATGCACGGTTTAGCGTTTAATATCAATACAGATTTGTCTTATTTTGAGCATATTGTTCCTTGTGGCATTGCAGACAAAGGAGTTACATCCTTAGCAAAAGAATTAGGTAAAGAAGTTAGCATTCAAGATGTTCAAAAAAATTTTCTGGAAAAGCTGGAGCGATTGATCATTATTTAAACATGTCTTTCAGCATGATAAGACGACCTTACTAAAGGACCGCTTTCTACATGTGTAAACCCTAAACTCAGGCCTACTTCTTTGTATTCTGCAAAAACATCAGGATGAACGAATTCGGCTACTGCCAAATGTTTTTTTGTTGGTTGCAGATATTGACCAATTGTAAGAATATTCACATCAACCATTCTTAAATCTTCCATCGTTTTTATGACTTCCAATCTCGTTTCACCAAGTCCAAGCATTATGCCTGATTTGGTTCGGTTTATTCCTCCTTTTTTTAGTCGATCTAGAACTTCAATACTTCTCCAATATTTGGCTTGCACTCTTACTTCTTTTGTGATTCTTTCAACGGTTTCAATATTGTGCGAAACTATTTCAGGCTTTACATCAATCACAATTTGAAGGTTTTCCCACTCTCCTTTAAAATCAGGAATAAGGGTTTCAATAGTTGTTTCTGGATTATATTTTCTAATTAAATCAATGGTTTTTTTCCAAGCATTGGCTCCACCATCTATTAAATCGTCTCTATCAACTGATGTAATTACACAATGTTTTAGCTTCATCATTTCCACTGATTTGGCAATTTTTAATGGCTCAAAAGGGTCTAATTCTTCCCCTTTTCCTGTAGCCACATTACAAAATTGACAAGAACGTGTGCACGTATTTCCCAAAATCATAAAAGTGGCAGTTCCTGCTCCCCAACATTCTGCCTGGTTAGGGCATTTGCCTGACTGACAAATAGTATGTAGCTTATTTTCGTCTACTATATGCTTCAGTTTTCGATAAGATTCTCCTGATGAGATTTTGGATTTTAACCATTTTGGTTTTCCAATTCTCACTTCTTGATCTAATTTATTTTTGAAAAGATTTGCCAATTACTTATGTTTTTAGAGGAATATATCACAAATGTAATAACCTGAGTTCATAAGAAAAACTAAACTGAGGTAAAATATTTCTCAAAAAAATAGTCGCAAATTGGGGGAATTTGCGACTATTTAATCATTTACACTTACACTTAATATATTAACCTAACTACACCCCCATGTTTGTGCGAAATAACTTTACAGCTATTGCCAATAAAATTATTCCGAATATCTTTCTAAGAATAGCTATACCGCCTGGGCCTAGCACTCTTTCTATTAACGTTGATGACTTAAGAACGATATATACAACGATAATGTTGATGATTATTGCAAAAATTATGTTAATTGTTGCAAATTCTGCTCTTAAAGACAATAAGGAAGTCATAGTGCCCGCTCCTGCAATTAATGGAAACGCAATCGGAACAATTGATGCAGTTTCAGGTAAGTCATCTTTATATAAACGAATACCTAAAATCATTTCTAACGCCAAAAAGAAAATAATAAAAGAACCTGCGATAGCAAATGAGCTAACATCTATTCCGATAATATTCAAAATAGATTCTCCAATAAATAAAAAGAGAATCATGATAATTAGGGCAACAAAACTGGCTTTTTCAGATTTGATTTTTCCAACTTTTTGACGCAAATCGATAATGATTGGTACTGATCCAATGATATCTATCACCGCAAACAAAACCATTCCTGCCGTAGCTATTTCTTTTATATTTAATTTATCAAACACTATACTTTCCTATTTCGGGGCGCAAAATTAGTAATAAAAATGATATGCACGCATAAGAAATAGAAAGAAAATTTATCTCTTTCGATGAACGGTAATTTTTTTAGGAAATTTGGTATTTATTCTTAGAAATCAATCATATCAAAGTCCAATTGTTTCTTAGCTAAATCAGCTTTCAACACTTTTATGGTTACTTCATCGCCCATTCTAAGTACTCTGCCATTTTTTCTACCTTTTACAGCAAAATCTTTTTCATCAAAAAAGTAAAAATCATCCGTCAAAGCTTTTAATCGAACTAAACCTTCACATTTAGTTTCAACTATTTCTACAAAAACCCCAAAGTCGCTTACACCTGACACAATTCCGGTGAAAATTTCACCCACTTTGTCTTGCATAAACTCTACTTGCTTGTATTTGATAGAAGCTCTTTCTGCATCAGCGGCTAACTTTTCTCTTTCAGAAGCATGTTTACATTTTGCTTCTAAATCTTCTTGGTTGACTGCTTTTCCATCGTCTAAATAATGTTGTAATAATCTATGAACCATCACATCAGGATAACGACGAATAGGAGATGTAAAATGAGAATAAAATTTAAAACCCAAACCATAATGACCTACATTCTCAGTAGAATAAACGGCTTTACTCATGGTTCTAATTGCCAATTGAGAAATTAATTGTTCTTCTCCTTTGCCTTCAATTTGTTCCATTAATCGATTCATAGTTCTACTCACCCCTTTTGGAGAAGTGGTATCTATTCCATAACCGAATTTTTTAATGAAACCAGCAAATAGTTCTAATTTTTCAGGATCTGGGCTATCGTGAATTCGATATACGAAAGGTTTTGCTTTCTTATCTTTTTTGTCGCCAATAAAAGCAGCTACTTTTCTATTGGCTAGTAACATAAAATCTTCAATCAACTTATTGGAATCTTTTTGCACTTTTAAAAATACACCAATTGGATTTCCTTTTTCATCCAATTCAAATTTAACTTCTAATTGATGAAAATCTATTGAACCATGTTTAAAGCGTTCTGCTCTCAGTTTTTTAGCAATTCCATCTAATTTTAAAATAATATCTGCAAAATCACCAGTGCCAGTTTCAATCCTCTCTTGAGCATCTTCATAGGCAAACCTTTTGTCGGAATTAATAACCGTTCTACCAAACCATTCGTTGTACACTTTTCCCTCTTGATCCATTTCAAAAATGGCTGAAAAGCATAATTTGTCTTCATTGGGTCGCAATGAGCAAGCAAAGTTGGATAAGACCTCGGGTAGCATAGGAACTACTCTATCCACTAAATAAACAGAAGTAGCTCTATCATAAGCTTCTTTGTCTAATGCCGAACCTTCTTTAAGGTAATGAGAAACATCCGCTATGTGAACACCTATTTCATAATGTCCATTATCTAATTCTTTAAAAGATAGAGCATCGTCAAAATCTTTAGCATCAGAAGGATCTATCGTAAAAGTGCTAATTTCACGCATATCCCTTCTTTCATTTATATCTTTTTCAGTAATTTGAGTATCTAAATTTTCGGCTATTTCTATAATTTTCCTTGGAAATTCTATCGGCAAACCATATTCGGCTAATATTGCATGCATTTCCGTGTCATTATCACCTGGTTGACCCAATACTTTTATAATAACACCAAAAGGATTTTTAGCGCCTTCAGGCCAATCAGTCATTTTAGCAATAACCAGTTCACCATCTTTTGCATTGCCCATTTTATCTTTATCGATAAAGATATCAACCGACATTTTTCTATCAGCAGGTAATACAAAAGCGAAGTTTTTATTCATTTGCACTACCCCTACAAATTCATCTTTATTACGCTTAACAATATGTACAATTTCACCTTCTACTTTGCCGCTTTTTTTCACTTTTAAAATAGCTACTTCTACTTCGTCTCCATCTAATGCATTGGATGTGTGATTAGAAGAAACATAAATATCTTCTAAGTTATTGTCATGAGGAACGATATAGGCTGCTCCGCTTGATGTCATATCTACAATTCCAATCACTATTTCTCTTGCTCTCTTTGTGATGATAAATCGTCCTAAATCAACTTCTTCTAGTTTCCCATCATCAGCTAATTGATACATAAATTTACTAATCAATTTTCTAACAGAAGGTTTTGTTATATTTAGTTTTTTTGATATCTGCTTATAATTGAATATTTTACTAGGCTCACTTCTAAATATTTCTAAAATTCCTTTAGAATAATTCTTTGTAGGTGATGGTGGCTGATATTTTCCGTTTTTATGGGCCATTCGGCGTTTTTTTTTATTTATTGAGATTCCTACAAATCTAATCAATAGTTAGCTTTGTATAAAATAATGTTTAATTACATTTATCTTTTAGGGCAGTCGTAGCTGCTTTACTGCCAAGTTTAGTGGCAATTTTCAAGGCATCACATGCCTTATTGTATTCTTTCATAAGGTAATACATATTTCCTAAATTGTTTTGTGCCGCACTGTTTTTTGGCATTTGCTCAATTACTTTTAGGTAATCATCTACAGCATTTTGATAATCATTTAAGGCAGCATAAACCTCTGCTCTGTAATAGATTGCTTCTAAAAACTGAGAATCTTTATCAATTAAGCTATTGAAATGATTTAATGCTAAATCTAAAGCTCCTGCATCTTTCAAAAACCGACCTTTATAAATGAAGTATTCCTTTTCCTCCATAGGATTCAATTTTTGAATCTGATCCAAATCTTTTAAACCATTTTCAAAATCTTCAGTCAAAATGTAAGCTCGAGATCTATTTTTATAGGCTGATTCATAGTAGGGATTAATTTCTATTGCCTTTGAAAAGTTTTTGATTGCTGCCTCTAATTGTTGATTTTTAGCTAATAAAATAGCTTTATTGTTATAGTTTTCAGCAAATTCGCTATTAAGTGCTAAACTTTTATTGTAATCTTTTAAAGCTAAACTGTCTTTACCAAGATTGGAATAGGCATTTCCTCTATTGGAATACAATAAATAATCGCCTTCTTCTATTTTTTCTGCTTGATTATAGTCTGATAGTGCTTTTTCAAATTCATTTCTACTCATGTAAATATTACCGCGATTGATAAATGCCAAGCGCAATTGAGGATTTATTTGCAAGGCTTTATTCAAATCTACAAAAGCAGCATCCATGTTGTTGGCATTGTAAAAGGCTTGTCCTCGTTCATTATATGCC